>NZ_JAGGOJ010000028.1 GCF_018614575.1 Streptomyces sp. ISL-10 | reverse complement strand
CCCCCGACCCGTCGGCTCCCGCCCCCATCCAGCCCGTACGCCCCGCGAAGCCGGTGGCCCCCCGCCCGGTCGTGCGCCCCGTGGAGGCACCCGACGAGGTGGCGGGCGCGCCCTGCCCCTCCTGTGGCACCCCCAACCCGCCCGACCGCCGGTTCTGCCGACGTTGCGCGACCGCGCTGAACCCCGCCGCGAAGCCCGAGCCGCTGCCGTGGTGGCGGACGGTGTGGCCGTTCCGCCGTCGGGTGCGGGCGAGTTCGGGCAGGGCGGTGCGGCTCCTGGTGATCCTGGCCGTGGTGGTGGCGCTGTGCGCGGGCGCTCTCCTGCTGCTCCCCGCCGGACGCGCCCTGTTCGAGGACACCCGGGACAAGCTGGGCAAGGCCAAGCCCATCACTCCGGTGGGCATCGAGGCGAGCGCCGCATCGCCCCGGCATCCGGCGAAGAACACCGCGGACGGGCTGAGCAACAGCTACTGGGGCGTACCCGCGGAGGGCGCCTCGGTGACGTACACCTTCCGTAAGCCGTTCCGCCTGGTCGATCTGATCATCACCAACGGCCCGTCCAAGGACCCGGAGGACTACACCGGCGAGGCACGCGCACTCCGGATCGACCTGGAGGTGACGACGCAGGACGGCGAGCAGCGGCACAAGGAGCTGACCCTCAGCGACAAGCCGGGCCCGCAGACGATCCACACCGCTCTCAGCGACGTGAAGACGGTACGCCTGGTCCTGCGCGAGCCCGTGGGACTGACCTCGGGACGTCAACTGGCGCTGGCGGAGGTGGAGTTCTTCCAGCGCGGCTGACCCAGGACCGGCCGCGACCGGTCCTAGGACGACCGGTCCTACGACGGCTGACCCGGCTGACCCGGCGGGTCCTCCGATCCGCCCGCGGGCCGGCGGGTGCGGCTCCGGCGGTCGTACGCCGCCTGGGCCGCCGCCCGCAGCCGCACGTAGAAGGGGTTGTCCTGGCTGGTCTGCCACATGTGCAGGTAGATCAGCATCTGGTTGAGCACGGTGTCGTACTCGACCAGGGTGCCCGAGGCGTTTCCGGCCGCCTTGCCCCAGCCGACCAGGCGCTCCTTCTGCGCGGCGGTGATCTTGCCCGCCTTCTCGAAGGAGCTCGCGTACTGCTCCAGCTTCTGCGGCTGGGCGCCGTAGACCAGCTTCTCCTCCAGCATGCTCTGCTGGAAGTCGTCGAACTCGGCGTTCCCGGCCAGGGCCGCCTTCAGATCGGCGAGCGTCTGCTTGCGCTCCGCCGCCAGCGCCGCGACCTCCTGGTCGGTCGCCCCGGACTGCACCAGCTCCATCACCGGGCTGCTGCCGAACGCCTGATGGGCCGCGACATGGGTCAGCTCATGGGCGATGTGCCCCAGCAGGAAGGAGGTGCCGCCCCTGGCCTGGGTGTCCACGTTGAACGTGAACGCCGGGTCGCCCTCGGCGGCGGCCGGGTCGAGCTTCATGCCGCCCATGCCACCGCGCGGGTACTGCATCACGGTCACCAGCGGCACCACGGCCATCAGCTCCCCGATGACGGACCGCGTCTCCTCGGGCAGCGTCCCGTCCTCGCGTAGCGCCCCCAGCTTCTGGACGAAGTCACCCATCATCGTGTGGAACCTGTCCGCGGGGATGGCCTGGGCCGCCTTCTGGGCCTCACCGGCGGGCATGCGGAGGTCGAGGTCCGGGTTCTTCCCCTCGTCCATCACCTGGTCGATCTCGGTCAGCAGGTCCCGGAAGACCGCCTCGGGATCCAACTGCCCCTGCGCCGCCTGGGCCTGCTCGCCGAGCCGCTGCGTGCCCCCGACCCGCGAGCCTGCGTCGCCCTTGTGAGCGACGTAGACGCCGCACGCCCTGACGATGTCCTTGAGGGCGAGCAGCCGGGCCCCCTGTCTGGCGTCCGGCAGCGCGTAGAACGCCTTGAGCGCCCTGTCCACCTTGGTGATCTCGGAGCGGCCGCGCAGTGCGGTGCCCCCCGTGCCCTGCTTGAACTCGTCCTCGGTCATCATCCGGGACACCGTGACCATCTGAGTGACGACCGCGTTGCCGGCGGTGCCCTGAAAGGCCCCGGGGGTGCGCGGGCCGCGGCTGCTCCGCGCAGGCGTCACATGCGGCGTGCCGTGTGTCGGCCCGGGGACTTCATGGGTACGCATGGGCCCACGCTACAGTGCCGGGACCGAGGCCCCAGGGACGGAAGGGCACGGCGGGGGCAACACACCTTGCCCCACCCGCGAGTGCACCATGACCTAGGCCGGTTCCGGCCGCCGCGCCGGTACGGATCCCGGTTCCCAGAGTCTGGTGACTCGTACGTATCCGTAGACCACCGAGACCATCGCCAGAATGAGAAGTGGTCCGACGATCCGTGGATGTGAGTCCGTCTGGTCGCCGTCGCAGCCCTCAGCCGGCGCTCACGCAGGACGCTCGACCGGGAGAAACCCGGTCGACCGTCTGCGGACAGGCTCAGCGGTTCGCGGCCGGTTCCACCGCGTCCTTCTCCGGCTCGGCGATCCCCTTCGGGCTCATCACCCGCGCCAGGCGGTTCTCCTTGCTGTCTGTGGACGCGGAGATGAGCATCTCGGTGACGAGAGAGTGGCCTTCGCGGGCCGTCAGCAACAGCCGGGTCACCAAGACGGCCTTGACCGTGTAGGTGAGCTCGGTGGAGTCGTAGCCCATCTCCATACAAGGACATGCCTCCGCCGCTTCCAGAACAGAGCGGGGGAAGTCCCTCGTGGTCGGAGGGCCGGTCCCGAGTCAGGAGGTAGGAACCACGCTGTTCGTTGCGGAAGCCAGCGACCTTGTCTTCCTTGCTGTCCCGGTCCAACACCGTGACCAACGGCTCACGGGACGCCGGCGACACGTGAGAAATCACCGACTCCGCTCCTTCGAGAACCGGCTCCGCCGCCCAACCGGCGTCTTCCAGGCGCTCCCGCCCAGCCGAAGAGCCTGCCTCCCCGCCGCAGGCTTCTCTCCTGGATGGGTGCTGGCAGGAACGTGCAAGAAGATCGTTGCCTGCGGCCTGGGCCTTCTTCGTCCGCTTCGCCTAGTTGGCTTGGCATCCACTGCGTGCCCGCCCTGGGGCGCACGGACACTGTGACAGCCAAGGTGCGCGTCGACCGGAAGGTTCGGATCGTCTCCGAGCCGGGGTTCTGTAGTTTCGGAGTCGGACACCGACCCTTGCGTGTGACGTGCCGTCCTCCCTGGAGGCCCGCGTGTCATCCGTCACGATCTGATCGCGGAGCAGCCATGGCGGGGCCTCATGTTCTGGTTCCGGGGCCTTCTCGGGCACCCGTGGGGGAGCGTGTCTGGTACGCGTCCTACGGGTCCAACATGCACCTTGCCCGCCTGCACTACTACATCGTGGGCGGGCGGCCGCCCGGGGCCGCGCGGGCGTATCCGGGGTGCCGGGACACGAGCGGGCCCTTGCGGTCCGTGCCCGTTGTGCTGCCCGGGGCCGTGTACTTCGCCACCGAGTCGCCGGTCTGGACGGGGGGTCGTGGGTTCTACGATCCGTCGGCGGAAGGGCTCGCCTGGGCGCGGGCGCATCTCATCACGGTCCAGCAGTTCTCCGACATCGCGGCACAGGAGATGTACCGGGAACCCGGTGCGGACCTCGACCTCAACGAAGCCGTGCGTCTCGGTCGTTCGCGTCTCGGTGCGGGGCGTTACGAGACCCTGGTGTGCCCGGGCACGCTCGACGGGATTCCGGTGCTCACGTTCACGGCGCCGTGGCGGGTGCACGATGTGGCGCTGCGGCGGCCCTCCGCTCCGTATGTGCAGCACCTCGCCGCGGGGCTCGCCGAGTCCGGGGCGTGGAGTGCCGGTGACATCGCCGCGTACCTGGCCACCTGCCCGGGTGCCGCCGGGCACTGGACCGCCGGCGACATCGCAGCGCTCGTCGACCCGGACTGACGACCGTTCAGCGGCGCAGCGTTGCCGTGAAGCTCCTGCCGTACGCCTGATGCGTCGTGATCTCGATGTGGGTGCCGCCGGGGACGGGGCGGACGCGGACCCCCTCGTCCGCCGACACCGGGCGAAGCGTGCGGCCGTGGAGCGTCAGGGTGATCGTCCGGCGCCGCGTCGTCGGGTCGGAGACCGCCAGCGCCGTCGTGCCGTCCGGGGTTCTGCGCAGGAGTACCGAGGCCGGGCCGTCGATCGTCAGGCGTTCCACGCAGTGCGTGCCCGGGGTGAAGGTGTTCGCCGCGAGGAGGCCCAGGTGTGCGTGCCTGACCGCCTGGGCGCGGGGTGTGTTGGTCAGGACCGTCACCGGGCCCCGTGCGTAGGAGGCGAGGCGGCGGGCGGTGGCGTGCGGGACGAGGGCGTAGGCCGTCGCCGTGGGCGGGGCGCCGGGGGCCTGGTCGATCGAGAGGCTGAAGACCTGCTTGGTCACCTGGGTGTCCGGGTTGGACTGGCGGACGACGCGGCGGCTGCGTGTGACGGTGTCCAGCAAGGCGGTGGGAGGCGGGCCCGCGAGGAAGACGTAGCCGATCGCCGTGTTCCTGGTGGTGTCGGCGTAGCGCAGCCAGGCCAGCGGCGCCGTGCCGGGGCCCGACCAGGGGCTGCCGTCGCGCAGGGCGCCGGTGAGGGCGACCGTGTCCGACGGCGCGGCGATCCGGGTGTCGAGCGTGGTCGTCACGGCCCGGCCCGCCGGGTCGCTCACGCCCGCAGCGAGCACCACGATCTCGTCGTCGAGGAGGAACCACGACTTCGTGGCTCGGGCGCTGCGGTAGGCCACGAAGTCGTCGGGGAGCGTGCCGGCCTGTTTCGCGGTGTACGGGACGTCGTCGGTCAGCACCAGGCCGGCCGTGCCGTAGGCACCGAGGCGGGCGCCGCCGGAGAAGGCGTTGGTGGCGCGGGGGAAGTACACGTAGGTGTTCTGCGACTCGGACGACGAGGTGAAGCCGCGCGACGGGTTGTCGTACCAGAGGCCGCCGTAGAGCTCGGGGACGGTGCCGCGCGCCTCCACGGGGGCGGTGACGCCGGCGAGGCGGTAGGGCGAGACAGTGGTGTAGTGGTCGACGCCGTACGCTTCGGTCTGGTCCTCGCCGGAGAGGTAGAGGTAGTGGGCTCCGTCGCCGTGGAACCAGGGCATCAGGTTCTCGCCGCTCATGTACTCGTATTTGCTGATGCGTTCGGAGCTGCGCGCGAGGGCGAAAGCGTAGCCGGGGCGGCGGTGGACGGTCCTGTCCATCGCGTTGAAGGCGACGTGGTGTGCGGCGGGGGTGAGGTCCTTCGCGGGGACCGGCGAGGCGAGGATGTCCGCGTAGCGGGCGATGCTGACCGGGGAGACGAACGCCGTCGGATTCAAGGGGGACTTCGCGCTGTCGCGTACGAACTTGACGTACGCCATGAGGGAGTCGGCGTCGGTCACGTACGAGGAGAGATCGACGACGGCCTCGACGACCGCGGCGACGTCCGCGTAGCCCGTCGTGGTCCGGGAGACCCCGCGGCCCTTCACGATCTCCATCATCCAGCCCTCGAAGATCACCGGAGCGAAGCCGTCGGTGACCCAGCGCCGGACGCTTCCGGTGAGATCGTGGCCGGGTGCGTGGGCCGTGCCGTCGAGGATCTTGACGGTCTGGACGACGCGGGTGAGCAGGCCCTTGCCGTACGAGCCCGTGTAGGCGACAAAGGCGTGCTGGATGAAGGATCCGTCCGCGTAGAACCCGTCGGTGACACCGTGCCGCAGGTCGTACGGGTCGATCGTCGCGAACACGGTCAGCTGGTCGGCCACGGCCTTGCGGATGCGGGCGTCGTCGCCGAGGACGGCGCCCTGCAGGATCCGGTTGGTCGTGATGTCGGCCAGGTTGGCGCCGGTGTGGAAGCGGGAGTCGAGGTCGACGTCGCCGTCCTTGCCGTTGCGCAGATAGGCGTCCATCGAGGCGACGCAGGTCGGGGGGACGTCGGGGCGGTGGACGGCCAGTTCGTCCCTGAGCAGGACGAGGATCCTGCTCAGGTGGGTGGAGATGCCGATCTCCCAGTTGAACCAGTTGCCGTAGTAACCCTTCGACTGGTCGCCGTAGTACGTGTCGTGGAGGCGGGCGAGCGCGTCGACGACGCGGCGTTCGACCGTCCCGTTCCCGCGCAGGTCGGAGGCGGCGGGGCCGGGGGTGCGGGTGGCGAGGGCGATCTCGTACAGGTACTGGAACGACCGGGTGAGGTTCGCGTCGTTCGCCCCGAGCGGGACGCCCTTGAAGAGCTCGCCCGGTCCGGCGTCGTCCATCGCGGTGAGCCGGGCGCGGGCGTTCGACTCGATGGCCGCGAGCTTGGGCCCGACCTCCGGCCGGGCGTTGGATGCGGCGGTCCCGGCGAACACGGCGACGGTGTTGCGGAGCAGGGCGGCGTGGTCGGATGCGGCGGCGGCCTTCGTGGGGGCGGTGAGGGGCGCGGCCGACGCAGGGGGCCGCCCCGCGGCCGGTACGGCCACCGCGGGCAACAGGGACAACAGGGTGCGACGCGAGAGATGCACCTGGGCTCCAGGGTCTGACGGGCAGCCGGGAAAGCGCTTGCCGCGCATACAAGCAACGGCGGCCACCCCTGTCAACGGGCGGGGCGGCTCCCTGTCCAGGGCGAGTGGCACCCATCCAGGGCGAGTGACCCGCAGTCCAGGGCGAGGAAGTGACCCCCTGCGCAGGGCAAGGGCGACTCCCTGTCCACGGTAGCCGTGACGGTGCGGCCGGGCCTGCGGCCGCGGGGCCCGCCGGCCGCGCCACGGTGGGCGCGCGGACGCGTTTGGGCCTGGGTGAGGGCTGGTTCGGTCGGGCGCTTGGCAGGGACGTGGCGGGCGGCGCACGCTGGAACCATGGCCGGGAACCCGCCGATCGTCGTGCACCGGATCTCCCCCTCGGGCGGCCGGCGCGTCACCGTGCGCGGTCGGATCATGGGGCTCGCCCATTCCGACGAGGACGTCCTGGAACTGATCCGCCGGTCGGGAGAGGCGGGGGCAGTGGGGCTGGAGGACCCGACGTGGGTGGAATGGACAGGGGGCAGGCCGCACCAGTACGAGCCGCTGGAACTGCTGCCGTGAACAGGAGCGGGGGAACGGCCCGCGGGATTCCACAGCGTCGTGCGCGACCCCGGCACCGGCGTCGAGCGGGACCCGGAGCGGCAGGCCGCGCAGTGTGTCGAGGCCGGGGAGACCGCGGCGGCGCAGTGTGTCGAGGCCGGGGAGACCGCGGCCGCGCAGGGGCGCGGGCTGATCGTCGTGTGCGGGGAACGGCTGGAGTCGCGGGCCGTGCCCTCGGCATGGCAGGACGATCGCGGCGGGTCTTCGCCGCCCGGGAGCTGCGCTTCGTCGTGGCTCCGATGCGGACCGCGGGGAATCCGCCCGCTGCCGCAGCCCATCGCAGAAGTCCGGGGGCCGGCGGGGTGCTGAACGGACGAGAGCCCCGGTACCCGAAGTGACCGGGGCTCTCTCTGTCCGCGAATCCGGCCGCGGCGGCGACACTCCCCCGAGTGTGGCTTCCCCACGCCGAGCACCAGCGGGCCGGATCCGATGAACTGATCCAAACAGGCCACTCCAACAGATCGCTAACATGGGCCCAGCGCTCACGGACGGGTGGCTACGGGGGAGGAAGACGATGCGGTTCCGCCTGCTCGGCGCGCCGGCCGTGCACGACGCCGCGGGCGATCCGCAGCACCTCGGCAGTGCCAAGCTCCGCACACTGCTCGCCACCTTGCTGCTGCGCCCGAACAAGGTTGTGCCTGTCGACGAGTTGAAGGCCGCGCTGTGGGGCGACGAACCGCCCGCGTCCGCCCACGCGTCCCTGCACAACCATGTGACCCGACTGCGCCGCATTCTCGCCGAGGAGGGCCGCCTGCGGGCCGTGGCGCCCGGATATGTGCTGAGGGTCGCGCCCGGCGAGCTGGACACCGAGGTGTTCGAGGAGCGGGTGCGCACGGCACGCGCCGCGTGCGGCCGCGGCGACTGGGCCGCGGTGGTGGCCGCCGCGCGGGACGGACTCGCGCTGTGGCGGGGCAGCCCGCTGGCCGGGGTGTACGGCCCCGACGAGGCCGAACCCGCGCTGGCGCAGCGGCTGCGGGAGTCGCGGCTGCTGCTGCTGGAGTGGCGCTACGACGCCGAGCTGGCTCTCGGCCGGCACGACGCGCTGGGGCCCGAACTGGCGGCACTGGTCGCCGAGTACCCGCTGCGCGAGGCGTTCCACCGGCAGCTGATGCTGGCGCTGCACCGCACGGGCCGGCAGGCCGAGGCGCTCGACGTCTACCGCTCGCTGCGCCGCACGCTCGTGGAGGAGCTGGGTGTGGACCCCGGGCCCGCGGTGCGGGAGGCGCACGAGGAGGTGCTGCGCGGCCCGATCACGAAGCAGCAGCCCCCACCGCCCCAGGTGCCTCAGCGGCGCCCGCCGGCGCAACTGCCTCCGCGCCCGGTGTACTTCACCGGGCGCGAGGAGACCGTCGCCCGTCTGCGCACCGCGCTGACCGCGGGCGGTGCCGTCGCCGTCGTCTCCGGAATGGCCGGAGTCGGCAAGTCCGCGCTCGCCGCTCATGTCGCGCACACGCTCAGCGGGGAGTTCCCCGACGGACAGCTGTACCTCAATCTGCACGGTGCCACCCCCGGCATGACCGCGCTGGAGGCACCCAAGGCCGTCGCCGCGCTGCTTCGAGACCTGGGCGTCGACCCGCGTCAGGTGCCGGACGCGCTCGACGCGGCGACCGCGCTGCTGCGCTCGGTGCTCGCCCCCACTCGCACGCTCCTCGTGCTCGACGACGCCGCGTCCGCCGCGCAGGTGCGGCCGCTGCTGCCCGCGGGGGCGGGCTGCGCGGTCGTGATCACCAGCCGTTCCCCGCTGACCGCGCTGGACGGCGCCGAGCGTTTCCCCCTCGCGCCGCTGAGCGCGAGCGACAGCGAGCAGCTGGTGCGGGCGGTCTCGGGGCGCGGCCCGGACGAGCGGCTGGAGCGGCTGGTCGAGCTGTGCGGGCGGCTGCCGCTGGCGCTGCGGGTCGTCGGCGCCCGGCTCGCCGCCCGCAGCGCGCTCACCCCGGATGTGCTCGCCGGCCTGCTGGATGCGGAGACCGGGCGGCTCGACCATCTCGACTACGACGATCTGAGCGTGCGCGGCTCGCTCGCCGTGGCCCATGACGGCCTCGACCCGGACGCCGCGCTCGCGCTGCGCCGGATGGGCGCGGTGGATCTGCCGGAGTACGGCGTCGCGGCCGTGGCCCGGCTGATGGAGAGCGACGAGCCGCGGGCGGCGGTGGCCCTGGACCGGCTGGTCGAGGTGGCGCTGGTGCAGGAAGTGTCGTACGGCCGGTTCGTGCCGCACGACCTCGTGCGGGACTACGCCCGTGAGCTGGCCGAACGGGAGGGCGGCAGGGAGGCCGCGGTCGAGCGCGTGCTGCGCTGGTACGGCGAGCGGGCGCGGCAGGCTGCGCTGACGCTGTCCCCGGTGGGCTCCGACACCGAGCTGCGGCTGCCCGAGCCGATCGGTGAGGCGGAACCTTTCCCCTGTGGTGACACGGCGCTGGCCTGGTGCGACGCCGAAGTGGTGAACGCGGTGGCGCTGACCGAGCGTTACGCGTTCGCCTCCCGGGCCGTGCCCCTCCTCGTCCGCGCGTGGTCGATCCTGCTGCGGCACCGCGGCCGGCTCCAGGAGCTCGCCGTCGTGGGCCGTATCGCTCTCGACGCGGCCCGCGCCCACGGCGACGCCGAGTCGGAGGCGAACGCACTGAGCGATCTGGCCGGTCTGCATTTCCTCAGCGGCCGGCCGGACCGGGCCCTGCCGCTCAACGAGGAGGCGCTCACCGCCTGGCGCGCGCTCGGCAACGAGCGCCGTATGCAGCGCAGCCTCAGCAACCATGGGCTGCTGCTGGAGGCACTGGGGCGGTACGAAGAGGCGGCCGAGGTCCTGCGGGAGAGCCTGGAACTCGTCCACCGCTTCGACGACGCGTACTCCGAGGGAGTCGTCCTCATCGCGCTCGGCAACCTCTACGAGCACACCGACGCCCGCGCCGCCATCGGCTACCACGAGCGAGCCCTGGGGATCGGGATGCGGCTCGGCGGCGACGTACTCGTCCAGACCTCCCACTGCAACATCGGCTATGCGCATCTCACGCTCGGCGAACCGGCCGATGCGCTGCGCCACTTCGAGGAGTGCCTGCGCATCCTCGGCGACGACGGGCCCTGGCACGGCCAGTCGCAGGGCCGGCTGGGACTCGTCCGGGCCCTGCGGGGGCTCGGGCGCGACGAGGCGGCGGCGGTGGAGTGCGCGCGGCTGCTGGAGAGCGCCGATGCGCGGGGCGACGCCCAGATGGTGGGCCTGGCCCGGCATCAGCGGGGGCTGTTGCTGCGGTCGGCGGGGCGCGTCGGGGAGGCGCGGGAACAGTGGCGGGCCGCCGTGCGGACGCTGGAGGCGTTCGACGGCGCGCACGAGAAGACACTCGCCGAACTGCGCGCACTGCTGCGTCCGACCGTCCCGGAGTCCGGCGGGACGTCTCCGGCGCCCGTACCCCGGCCGCTCGTCCCGGAGTCCGATGGGACGTCTCCGGCGCCTGTACCCCGTCCGCCTGTTCCGCAGCCCGACCACCGCTTCGCCGACGGGGCCTGAAACATCTCCGGCGTGCCGTCGCATCAAGGAGGTGAAGACGTCACCTAGGGGGAGTGGGAACGGACATGAGAGCGTCCCGAGCGGAGGAGTACAGAGAGTTCGCGACGAACCGCGCCGCGCACCTCTACCGCTCCGCCTGCCTGCTGACCAGCGGCGACAGCCATCTCGCCGAGGACCTCGTGCAGGAGACGCTCGGCCGGATGTACCTGCTGTGGGGACGTGTCTCCCGCATCGACAATCCGGCGGCCTACGCACAGACCGTGCTCGTGCGCTGCTTCCTCACATACAAGCGCCGCCGCTCCGCGACCGAGCGCCCCGTCGGTGAACTGCCGGACGCCGTGCGTCCGTCCGGTGACGACCCCGAGCTGCGGCTCGCCCTTCTCGGCGCCCTCGGGCAGCTGTCGCCCAAGGACCGCGCGGTGGTGGTCCTGCGGTACTGGGAGGACCGCAGCATTGAGGAGACCGCGGACGCCATGAACGTCAGCTCGGCAGCCGTGCGCACCAGAGCGGTGCGCGCGCTCGCCAGGCTCCGTGAGCACCTGGGCGGCAGCCTCGTGGATCTCGCCGCCCGCTGAGCACCCAGCGCGCCCCTCGTGCGGCGCGCCGTCACAGACCTTCTTCGTACCCGTCGAGCAGAGAGTGTGGTTCCCCATGCCTTTCGAGGACGAACTCGGCGATGCGCTGCATCGCACCGGCGCCGTTATCCGGCCCGCCGACCGGCCCGCCCTGGTGGAGGGCGGACTGAACCGCGGCCGCCGCAAGGTGGCCCTGCGCCGCGCCGCGGTGACCGGCGGGGCGCTGGCGCTGGTCGTGGTGGGCCTGGCCGGCACGTATGCGACCGGTGTGCTCGGTGAGCGTGGCGGCGGCGGGAAGGGATCGGTCGCCTCCGCGGGGGAGGTCCCCCACCTGGCGGTCGAGAAGACCGACGGCGCGGTCACGGCCGAAGAGATGATCGACGCGCTCAAGGCGCTACTGCCGAAGGGCGACGTCGTCCACGAGGGCGGCCGCGGCAGCAGCAAGGTCGAGCAGTCGATGCCGTATGCCGTGGTCGTCTTCGACGACGGCAAGGGCGAGGCGCAGATCTCGCTCGGCCTGAACACCGTCGAGCCGGACGGTGACATGGCGGACGACTACGTCACCTGCCCCTCCGAGGCGCTCGTCGACCACGACTCCTGCACGGCCGAGACCCTCGCGGACGGTTCCCGGTTCATGCTGATCAAGGGTTTCGTGTACGGCAGGGGGGAGGGCGCGAAGCAGTGGCGGGCGAGCATGGTCACCCCCCAGGGCGTCCTGGTCGACGCCAGTGAGTACGACTCCCCGGTCGAGAAGGGCGGCGAGATCACCCGGTCTGCGCCGCCGCTCACCGCCGAGCAGATGAAGTCCCTGGTCACGGATGCCTCCTGGCAGCCGCTGATGGAGGAGTTCCGCGCCGAGGCGCGCAATCCTCCGGCGGCGGACGCCCGGCCCGGAGAGCCGTCCGGCGAGGACGTCACCAGGACGCTCACCCAGCTGCTGCCCAAGGGCCTGGAGGTCACGGACGAGGGCGGTGACGCGGGGTACGGCTTCGTCGTCGTCGACGACGGCAAGGGCAGGAGCTTCGTCCAGATCAATGTGCAGCCGGGCATGAGCGATCTGTCCTCGCACTTCGCCGATGCGTCCGAGCTGCCGGACGGCACGCGGGTGCTGGAGAGCCAGGAATCCGATCCGGACGCCAAGGGCGGCGCGGGGACCGTCGGCTGGACCGTCGATACGCTGCGGCCGGACGGGTTCCGGGTCGTGATCATGGCGTTCAACGCGCCCGGCCAGGGCAAGGACGCGAGCCGCGAGCGGCCCGCGCTGACGATGGAGCAGCTGAGGGCCGTCGCACTCGACAAGAAGTGGCTCACCCTGGGGTGACCTCATCGGGGGCGGGGTCCGGCCCGGTCACAGGGCATATGACAAGGTCGGGCGGCCACGCTTGTCGGCCGCTTACCGGCCCCGGCACAGTCCTGCACATCACAGCACCGCCGATTCCGTGGGCGGGCCGGGGCCTGATCGAAAGGTCACCCGGGAGCCGAATGCTCCTCGCCAACGCGCCTTCGTCCACAGTATGTTGAACGTTCGTCACCAATTGTGGCCAGCGGAGTCCCGGCCGCCCGCAGTGGGCAGCCGGCTCCGGTACGTCCGGCGAGGCCGGGTGTCCACGGGGAAGAGAACATGATGCGGGTGGAAGAGAGCACGGTCCGGCTGCCGCTCAACGAGGCGGCGTGGATCCGCGCCGTACGGACGGACCCGGTCGTCGAGGCGCTTCGGTCGGCGGGGTACGACGTGTCCGTCGACGCGCTGGACGCCGACGCCGGACCGGCGCCCGACTGGGCCGTCCGCGACGGAGAGGACGGGCGCGAGGACGGTCTCGGCTTGCGGCTGGGTCTCGGCTACCGGATCGGCGGCACCCTGCTGTGCACTGCGCGGATCTGGCTGCCGCAGGCGGTCTCCGTGCCGCAGGACCCGACCCTGTGGCCGCTGCGCCGCTGGGACGATCCGCTCCAGCTGGTCGACGACCTGCGCTGCCGGATGCCGTACGCCCAGGAGCGGGCCCGGTTCGGGCTGCACGGCGGGGAGCGGGTGCCGGTGCTCGAGCTGGAGCGCACCGGGGTGACGCTCACGGGCCGGATCACCGACCAGATGCTGCTGGTGCTGCCGGCCGACCGGGTCGTGCTGGGCCAGGGTGCGCTGCGCAGGCGCGGCAGCGCGGTGCCGGTGGCCTGACCTCAGGAGCCGCAGCGCGGTGCCGGCCTGATCTCGGGCGCGCTACGGCCGCCGGACATGGACCCGGAGGCGTACACGGCCGAGGGGCAGCTCACTGCTCCGGCCTGCGGCCGCCGCCCGTCGCGATCAGCGACAGCGGCGGCCGCAGGCTTTTCCGGGCCAGGACGTACGCGGCCTCCAGCCGGTCCCCGGCGTGCTCGTTCAGCGAACCGCGGGGGTGATCGCGCTGTCCCGGCTCCAGCGGGTGGCGCGCGCGGCCGTGGCTCTGCGCGAGCCCGGGTGTGTTCGCACATCGCAGCACATCGCAGCACATCGCAGCACATCGCCGACGCGGCGCCGGCGAAAAATACCGCCCGTCCTCTTTCCAAAAGGAAAAAGGACGGGCGGCTTTTTTGTGCCCGTGTGACCTGACCAGGTCCTGGCCATACTTTCCGGATTCGACGTCAGATGACAGAAAACAGGCCCGACTTTGTCGCGGAAATGTGGTGACTGCATCACGTGACGAAGTTCGAAGGTCGGTTTTGACCCATCAAATTGGGGCAAGGAAACTCGACTTGGGGTTCGATTCCCGGAAATCCGTGACGGGATCCGGAGTCGATGCACCGGAGCCGTAGCAACGATGGGGAATTCTCACGATGGAGGTCCTGGGTGACGAGTCATGCAATCTCGGAAAGGCCGACCGGATTCGGAGAAGTGCTTCCTGAGGGCGAAACGCAGCGCTGGCGAAGGCTGCCGGCTCTCCAGCAGCCGGAATGGGAGGACGCGGGGGCCGCAGCCGATGCGGTGCGCGAGCTCTCCCGGCGACCACCGCTCGTCGCGGTGGAGGAGATAAGGACCCTCGGCTATCTGCTGGCAGAGGTGGCCGAGGGGCTGCTCCACGTGGTCCAGGCGGGCGACTGTGCCGAGGATCCGCTCGAATGCCAGCCCGAGCACGTCATACGCAAGACAGCGCTGCTGGACGCTCTCGCCGGCGTCATGTCGCTGAACTCGCTGCGTCCGGTCCTTCAGGTGGGCCGGATGGCGGGGCAGTTCGGCAAGCCGCGCTCCAGTTCCACGGAGGTCGTCGGCGGGGTCGAACTGCCCGTCTACCGCGGCCACCTGGTCAACAGTCCCGAGGCAGACCCGGAGCTGCGCAGGCCGGACCCGCGCCGACTGCTGTCCGGGCATGATGCGGCGGCCACGGCGATGGACGCGCTGCGCTCGCGGTCCGTTCGTTCGCTCTCGCCGGTCGACGCACCGGTGTGGACGAGCCACGAGGCGCTGGTGCTCGACTACGAGCTCCCGCAGCTGCGCCGGGACGAGGAGGGACGTCTCTTCCTCACCTCGACGCACTGGCCGTGGATCGGCGACCGGACCAGGCAGCTGGACGGCGCTCACGTCGACCTGCTGGCCACCGTCGCCAACCCGGTGGCCTGCAAGGTGGGCCCGAGCATGGACCGCGACGGGCTGCTCGCCCTGTGCGAGCGGCTCGACCCGGACCGTACGCCCGGCCGGCTGACGCTCATCTCCCGGATGGGCGCCGACCGGGTCGCCGAGCGGCTGCCCGGCTTCGTCCGCGCGGTGCGCGAGGCCGGACACCCGGTCATCTGGATGTGCGACCCGATGCACGGCAACACCTTCAGTTCGCCTGACGGCTTCAAGACCCGCCTGGTCACCACGGTGGTCCGGGAGGTCGAGGAGTTCCAGAAGGCGGTCACCGAGGCCGGCGGCACGGCGGGCGGGCTGCACCTGGAGACCACGCCCGACGAGGTCTCCGAGTGTGTGCACGACGCCTCGCTGCTGGAGAGGGTCGGGGACAAGTACACGAGCCTGTGCGACCCGCGGCTCAATCCGGGACAGGCGCTGGAAGTCGCCTCCGCCTGGCACATGTAGGCGCCCGGCACAAGGAACGGCGCGAAACGCAACAAGTGACGGACACAACAACCGGCACGCCTCTGGAGAAACCGCACGGGTCCGGAATTCGTGCGGAAGGCACCCCCCGTAAATCCGCAGCAGGAAATGGCGGAAAGCCGCCGGGATTTCGTGGTGCGGCACAACAGTCCACGGAATCCCGGCGGCTCTGGCCGCCGCAATCCCCGAGCTTTGGGACCACGATGAATGTCGACAAGACGGAAAAGAAGGTAGCCCTCGTCACCGGTGCCGCGGGCGGCATCGGCGAAGCAGTGGTGCGCGCTCTGGCGGCCGACGGCGCCGCGGTCGCCATGGTCGACCGGAATCTGGAGCCACTGGAGGAACTGGCCAAGGAACTGCGCGCGGTGGGGCAGGTGGCCGAGGCCTACCCCGCGGATGTCACGGACAGCGCGGACGTCGAAGCCGTGGTGGACGCGGTCGAGCAGCAGCTCGGCGGCATCCAGTACCTGGTGAACGGCGCCGGCGTGCTCCGTCTCGGCAAGGCGAAGGCGCTCACGGACCACGACTGGGCCACCACCTTCGCGGTCAACACGAGCGGCGTGTTCTTCATGTCCCGCGCGGTGGTCAACCGCATGGTCGACCGGGGCTCCGGAGCGATCGTCACGATCGCCTCCAACGCCGCCGGCACGGCGCGTGTGGACATGTCCGCGTACTCGGCCTCCAAGGCCGCGTCCACCATGTTCACCAAGGTCCTCGGCCTCGAGGTCGCGCGGTACGGCATCCGCTGCAACGTGGTGGCGCCCGGCTCCACCGACACCCCGATGCTGACCTCCCTGTGGGACGACGGCAGCGCGGCGCGCTCTTCGATCGACGGCGTGCCCGGCGCCTTCCGGGTCGGCATCCCGATGGGACGGCTGGCCGCACCCTCGCACATCGCCGACGCCGTGCTGTTCCTCCTGTCCGACCGTGCCGCGCACATCACCATGCACGACCTCACGGTCGATGGCGGTGCGGCGCTCGGCCACTGACTGTCCGTCACCCAGAAGTCGAGAGGAAGATCCCGGATGGCTCTGCCCACGATCAGCCCCTATCCGATGCCGGGTCAGGGGGACATGCCCGAGAACATCGCGCAGTGGACCGTGGACCCGCAACGCGCGGTCCTGCTGATCCACGATATGCAGAAGTATTTCCTGCGGCCGTTCCCGGCCGGGGAGTCACCGGTGACCGACCTGGTCCGCAACGCCACCGCTTTGCGGGTGCGCTGCGCGGAACTCGGCATACCGGTGACGTACACCGCCCAGCCGGGCGGTATGACCGACGAGGAGCGCGGCCTGCTCAAGGACTTCTGGGGCCCCGGCATGACGGTGGAGCCGGAGCACCGGAAGGTCGTCGACGGCCTCACCCCGGCCGAGGGCGACACCGTCTTCACCAAGTGGCGCTACAGCGCCTTCTTCCGCACCGACCTGCTCGACCTGATGCGCAGTACGGGACGCGACCAGCTCATCGTCTGCGGGGTGTACGCGCACGTCGGCATCCTTATGACGACCACGGACGCCTTCACCCACGACATCCAGCCCTTCCTCGTGGGTGACGCCATCGCGGACTTCAGCCACGAGTACCACCGGATGGCACTCGAGTACGCGGCGCAGCGCTGCGCCATGACCGTGACCACGAAGACCGTGCTGGACCAGCTGGCTCCGGCGCAGAGCCGAGGGACGCGATGACCGACGACACCATCCTGGATCTGGTCCTGGCGGCGGATCCGCCTCCCTTCGCTCTGCTGCACCGCCCCGAGGCGGCCGGTGCGGACCGGGTCGACGTGCTCATCGGCGAGCTGTCCACGCCGACCGTGCTCGCGGACGTGCCCTCCAGCGGCGGTGTACGGATGGCCGGCACCGGGCGCGCCGAGCACGACGTGCTCGTGGTCGTGCCCTACCGCCAGATCACCGAGCGCGGTTACGCGGCGGCTGACGACGGCGCCCCGCTGATCACCCTGTCCGTGCGCGACCAGGATTCCGTGCCGCTGCTGGAGGTGCTGGACCGGCTGCCGGACCAGGCCATCTCGGTGTCGGAAGGCGCCTTCGACGTCGACGACGACACCTACGCACAGACCGTGCGGGAGATCCTCGCCGAGGAGATCGGCACCGGTGAGGGCGCCAACTTCGTCATCCGAAGGTCCTTCGTCGCGGATATCGGCGACTGGTCCCCGACGGCCGCGCTGACCTTCTTCCGCCGCCTGCTCGAGGGCGAGCGCGGTGCCTACTGGACGTTCGTCGTGCACACCGGCGACCGTACGTTCGTCGGCGCCAGCCCTGAGCGGCACGTGAGCCTGCACGGCGGCACCGCCGTGATGAATCCCATCAGCGGCACCTACCGCTATCCGGCCACCGGACCGACGCTGGAGGGCGTGACCGCCTTCCTCGCCGACCCGAAGGAGGCCGACGAGCTCTACATGGTGGTCGACGAAGAGCTCAAGATGATGGCCGGGATCTGCGACGGCGGCGGTCGCGTGGTGGGCCCCTACCTCAAGGAGATGGCCCGCCTCGCGCACACCGAGTACTTCATCGAGGGACGCAGCACCCGCGACCCGCGGGAGATCCTGCGCGACACCATGTTCGCCCCGACGGTTACCGGCAGCCCGCTGGAGAGCGCGGCGAAGGTGATCGCCAAGTACGAGCCCCAGGGCCGTGGTTACTACAGCGGGGTGCTGGCCCTCATCGGCCGGGACGCCGAGGGCGGCCCGACCCTGGACTCGGCCATCATGATCAGGACCGCGGAGATCTCCGCCGCCGGCCGGGTCACCATCGGCGTCGGCGCCACGCTGGTCAGGGACTCCAAGCCGGAGTCCGAGGTGGCCGAGACGCGCGCCAAGGCGTCCGGGCTGCTCGCCGCGCTCGGCGCGACCGAGACCGGGCTCGCCCGGCACCCGGACGTGCTGGCCGCGCTGGACCAGCGCAACCGGTCGATCTCGGCGTACTGGCTCCAGGAGCCGGGCGCCCGGGACCGCACGGTGCCCGCGCTCGCCGGCCGGAAGGTCCTCGTCGTCGACGCCGAGGACACCTTCACAGGCATGCTGGCGCACCAGCTGCGCTCGCTGGGCATGGAGGTGACGGTCCGGCGCTTCGACGAGGAGTACACCTTCGACGGACGCGACCTGGTCGTGCTCGGGCCCGGCCCCGGCGATCCGCGCGATGTGGACCACCCGAAGATCGCCCACCTGCACGGCGCGACCAGGGAACTGCTGGCGAAGGGCATCCCGTTCCTCTCGGTGTGCCTGAGCCATCAGGTGCTCAGCACGATCCTCGGCCTCGACCTGGTCCGCAGGGACCGGCCCAACCAGGGCGTGCAGCGGAAGATCGACCTGTTCGGCAGGCCCGAACAGGTGGGCTTCTACAACACCTTCGCCGCGCGCAGCGCCACCGAGACCGTGCGGCCCGAGCTCATCGGGGCACCCGTCGGCGTGAGCCGGGACCCGGCGACCGGCGAAGTGCACGGACTGCGCGGACCGGGCTTCCGCTCGGTGCAGTTCCACCCGGAATCGATCCTGACCGAGGACGGCGTGCGGATCATCGGTGATCTGCTCACCCCCCTGACGGCCGACTGATCCAGGGGCAGTTCCTGCCCCGGTCGGCCCGCCGGTCCGGCGTCATCCCCCGCCGCCGGACCGGCACGGACGGCGGACCGCGGGCGTGTGTTCCCTCCCCCTGACACCCCGCCCGCGGCCGCTGCTCCACAGACCGACAGCAGACCGGACAGCAGACCGAGAACAGACCGCACAGCAGACCGAGAACAGACCGCACAGCAGACCGAGAACAGACCGGACAACGGACCGGACAACAGACCCGACACAGGCGGGTGTTCACCGCCGAGGAGGAACAGCCATGCATGCCGTAGTCGTCTGGTGGGAGCTCGCGGGCACCGGCCGCACCATAGCCGGGCTGCGCGAATTCCTCCGGGACGAGGCCGTGGACCGGTTCGCGGCCGTCCCCGGACTGGTGCTCAAGACCTGGATCTCCGACGAGGCCGGCCAGCGCTGGGGAGCGATCTTCCTGTGGGAGTCCGCCGAGGCGGCCGCCCAGCCGATCCCCACCCGCGCGGCCGAGATCATCGGAGCACCGCCCGGTCACCGCCACGCCTTCGACGTGGAGGCCACCGTCCAGGGTGTGCACACCCTGGACTCGCTCGCCGGACACGGCCGTGCCCTCGCGTCCTGACCGCCGTCCCGCCGCCGTGCTCATCGGCGCGCCGGGTGCGGGGAAGACCACGGTGGGGCGGCTGCTCGCCGGCCTGTTCGGCGTCGGCTTCCGGGACACGGACGCCGACCTGGAGGCGGCGGCGGGCAGGGCGATCCCCGACATCCTGCACCGCACGGGTGAGGCGCACTTCCGGCTGCTGGAGCGGGCCGCGGTGCACCGTGCGCTGGCCACCCACGCGGGCGTCCTCGCGCTCGGCGGCGGGTCGGTTCTGGACTCCTCGGTGCAGCAGGCGCTGCGCTCGCACACGGTCGTCCATCTCGCCGTGCCGCTGGAGCAGTTGCTGGCCCGCATCGGCGACGCGTCGAGCCGTCCGCTGCTCGCCGACGACCCGGACGGACGGCTGCGCACGGTTCTCGGCGTACGCACACCGATCTACCGCAGACTGGCCCGCCACACCGTGACGGTGGGGACCGGGGAGCGCCCCGAGGAGGTGGCCGGCCGGATCGCCGCGCTGCTCTCCGGGCGGTCCGCGGGGGCCTTCCCACGAGCGAAGGAGCCCGTGTGAGCACCGTATTCCCAGGTCTCGTGCCCGCCTCTCCCGAGGCGCTCGGCGGGCGGCATCCGCTGCGCGTCAGAGCGGGCGGTGAGCGGCCGTACGACGTGCTGATCGGCCAGAAGGCCGCCTCCGCGGTCATCAGCCTTCTTCCGGAGCGGGCGAAGACGGTCGCCCTCGTCATCGACGAGTCCCTGAGCTGTCAGGTGCGGTCGATCCGCGCGGCGCTGGAGGCCGACGACCGCCGTGTCGCCGTGCTCCAGATCCCGCAGGGCGAGTCGGCCAAGCAGATCGGCGTCCTGGCCGGCGTCTGGTCCCGGTTGGCCGCGGCCGGGGTCACCGGCGCGGACGTCGTGGTCGCCTTCGGCGGCGGCGCGACGCTGGACCTCGCCGGCTTCGCCGCGGCGACCTGGCGGCGCGGTGTGCCGCTGGTCCTGGTGCCGACGACGCTGCTCGGCATGGTCGACGCGGCCGTCGGCGGCGCCGCCGGCATCAACGTGCCCGAAGGCCGGGAGTTGGTGGGCGTGTGGCATCCGCCGGCGGGGGTGGTCTGCGATCCGGAGCTGCTCGCGACGGTCCCCGAAGGGGGGCATCTCGGCGGGCTCGCCGAGATGATCAAGGCGGGCTTCGTGGGCGACCCCGTGATCCTGGACCTGATCGCCGCGGATCCGGTGCGGGCCACCCGTCCGGCCGGCTGCGACGCCGCCGGACTGATCGAGCGCGCCGTACGGGTCAAGACCGCCGCCCTCGGCCGGCAGGACGGCGAGGCGGCGTGGAGCCTCGCCTACGGGCACACCCTCGGCCGAGCGATCGAGCGCGTGGAGCACTACCGCGTACCGCCGGGGCACGCCCTGGCCGTGGGCATGGTCTTCGCCGCCGAACTGGCCCGGCTCGCGGACCGGCTGGACGACGAGTCCGTGGAACGCCACCGCGAGGTGCTCGCCGCCGTCGGACTGCCCACGTCGTACCCGCGCGAGGCATGGGCCGGGCTGCGGAAGGTCCTGACGGCCGGCTCCGGGGACGACGCGGCGCCGCTGGTCGTGCTCGACGCCATCGGCAGGCCCGGTCTGCTGCACGACCCGGAGGGGGCGCTGCAGGACGAGGCGTATCGCCGGATGAGCTCGTGAGCGCCGTGCGGAGGCCGCCCGGCCGGCGCCCCCCGGACCGGCGTCCTCCGACGGCCGGCCGGGAGATTCACAGCATGCGCGGTACGGAAGAAGTGCACGACGAGTTTTCGGTGACCAGCGACTGACAAAAAACCGACCATCATCCTTGTTTTGGAGCCCCGAGAGGGCCGCTGTGCGGTGACCCACTCGGGGCTTTGAGCTGCCCGTTGCCTTCTTCCCCCGTCGCCCTGTCTGCATATGCCAAGGGCCCACCCCCTTGACCTGACGAACTGTGACTGGCCTGTTTCGAATAAAAACCGACTGCGTGGTTTGGTATGGTGGTCGAGTTGGCCAGGTCAGGCACTCCGCGGCGAGCCCGCACCGAGTCCGCTGACCAGGTCGCATCCAGGGAAGGGGGCCCTGTGGAAGGGACCAGGCACAGGGAAGGACGACCGGACATCGCCTGGGGCGATGTCGACGACAACTTCGTGACCGAGTTCTCCAAGCGCATGCTCACGTCACTGCCGCGCCGGGATCAGCGCGAGCGCGGCGAGTGGTACATCTCCGGACTGCTCTCGATTCCCGGGCGCAAGTCCATGCGGTCGATCGCCTCGGTGATCGGCGGGGGAGCTGCCGAGCAGCGGCTGCACCACTTCATCAGCAAGTCTTCGTGGGACTGGCTCGCGGTCCGCAGAGCACTGGCCGGCCACCTGGACCGGACGCTGCTGCCGCACGCCTGGGTGGTCCGGCCGATGTACGTGGTCAAGACCGGTGAGCACACGGTGGGGGTCGAGGAGTCCTTCGTGCCGCAGCTCGGCCGGGTCGTCAACAGCCAGAAGTCCTACGGCGTCTGGCTGGCCAACGAGGAGCAGAGCGCACCCATCAACTGGCGGCTGATCCTCCCGACGGACTGGCTCCAGGACAAGGAACGGCGCAGGCGCGCGGAGATACCCGACGGCGAGGGCGAGGCCGATCCCGGCGCCGTCGCCCTGCACACCGTCCTGGAACCGCTGCGCGCCTGGGGACTGCGCTGCCGCCCGGTGGTGATGGACGCACGCGACCACGACGCGGCCGTGCTCGCGCGGAACTTCGCGCGCAAGGGTGTCCCGTTCGTCCTGCGCATTGGCGGCACGACCCTGCTCGTGCCCAACGACACGCTGTCCACCGGACACGCCGAACGACGTCTCCAGGCCCAGCAGTTGATCGAGTGGGTGAAGAAGGCGTCCCGGCAGGTCGGCTGGGTCGATCCGAACAGCTCGATCAACCGTTCGGCGCTCGTGACCGGTACGCGGGTCAGCCTGCCCGCTCCGGGCGGCGGGCTGCCGCTGCAACTGGCGGGTGCCTGGTCGGGATGGGAGCGGCAGCCGGGGGAGCTGTGGCTGACCAACCTGACCGACGCACCGCCCGCCGTGCTGCTGAGGCTCGGCAGGCTCACCGAACGGGTCGAGCACGACTTCGCCGAGATCAGCACCCGGGTCGGCGTACGGGACTTCGAGGGCCGTACGTTCGGCGGCTGGCACCGTCATGTCACGCTCAGCTCCGTGGCGCACGCCATCGTGACGCTCTCCGCCGCACGCCACCAGGAAGAGCGCAGTGCACGCAGCCTGATCCGCTCCGCCTGAGCGGCCGGGGCCGATGAGCCCCGGACCCGGCCCGCGGCGTTCCCCGCGCTGCGGCTCCGGCGTGCCCGCCCCGGGTTCCTCCCGCGCGCGCTTGCCTGCGGCGAGGTCCCGGAGAGAGGGTCTAGGCGGCCCTTCGGTCGATCTCCGTGCCCACGGCGCGGCGCATGTCCTCAACCGGCACGTCCGAGCGACCGGTCATCAACTCGACCTGACGGACCGCCTGATGCAGCAGCATCGCGTGCCCGCCGACCGAGCGTGCGCCGCCGAAGCGTGCGGCCCTCGCGAGCCGCGTCGGCCAGCTCGTGTACACGACGTCGAAGACGTCGGCGCCGCTGCGCGCGATCGCTCCGGCGTACGGATCGGCCGCGCCCTGCGGCAGAGTGGAGACGACCAGGCGCGCGCCGGCGAGGGCGTCGCCCAGCTTGTCGAACGTGTGGAAGCGCACGGCCACACCGAGCCGCGTGGCGGCCGCGCACACCAGGGCACCGCGGCTGAGCTCCCGTACGACGACCGGGATGTCGGTCTGCCCGAGCTCCCTCAGCGCCGCCAGCGCCGAGCACGCGGTCGCGCCGCCGCCCAGGATCACGGCGTCGGGCCGGCCGTCGCCGCCCAGGTCCTCCTCGCGCAGCGCGGTGACGATGCCGTGGACGTCGGTGTTGTCGCCGTACCGCCTGCCGTCGCGCAGCACCACGGTGTTCGCGCCGCCGACGTCCAGCGCCAGCGGCGTCACCTCGTCGACGTGCGGCAGCACCGCGCGCTTCAGCGGCATGGTCAGGGACAGCCCCGCCCACGACTCGTCGAGCGAGTCCAGCAGCGCGGGCAGCCCTTTTTCGTCGCACTCGACGGACGAGTACGACCACGCAAGGCCGAGGGCGGCATAGGCGGCGCGGTGCAGTACGGGGGAGAGGGAGTGCGCGACGGGCGAGCCCAGCACTGCCGCACGCATTCCGCTGCGTGGCCTGGACGAGGCGGGTTGCCGGGGGGAGAGGCGAGCGGTGCTCATGTCGGTGCTCCTTGTCGGATCGGCCGGGGCGGAAGACGACGGCGGTACGGCCGTGGGGGGCGCCGGGGCCTGGGCGATCACAAAGGGCAACGGCCGCAGGGGGACCACCCGGCGGTCGAGGTCCGGGGGGCAGGTACGAGCACTCCCGGCGGGCGGGAACGACCGCACGGATTGCCGGCTTCCGTTATCTGACACAGCGTGACGCGTGGCGCTTGACGCGTGCATGCATCGGCCGATACTTCGTCAGTTGCCTCCCCCTCGTGAACGAGCAGATTCCCGCGGCGCGCGCCGCAGGGCCTTCCGTTCGGGGGGCCGACTGCCCATCCGGAGTCCTGCGTCGAAGTCTTGCGCCGGATCCACAGACCGACACCGCCGGCCGACGGCCAGAAGGTTCTTCGCGGCGTTCACGTCCCGGTCGTGCCAGTTCAGCGGGCGGTGCCGGGCCGGTGTGCGGTCTTGGCACCGTCGGGCCGCAGGCACGGCGAGGCAGGTCTCCCGCCGCACGTGACGAAATCGCCGCGAATCGTTTGAGAGCTCAATGACCGGTGGGGGATGGTCAGGTGCGGTTCCGAACCGACCATGCACCGCATTTCCGACAAGGAGCGCACCACCGTGACCAACGTCGCAGTCATTTACTACTCGTCCACCGGTAACGTCCACAAGCTCGCCCTGGCCGCCGCCGAGTCGGCGGAGAAGGCGGGCGCCGAGGTCCGGCTGCGCCAGGTGGCGGAGCTGGCTCCGGAGGCCGCCATCGCCTCCAATGCGGCCTGGTCCGCGCACCGCGAGGCCACGAAGGACATCGCCGTGGCGTCCCTGGACGACCTGGTCTGGGCCGATGTCATCCTCTTCGGCACGCCCACCCGCTACGGCCTGCCGGCCGCCCAGCTCAAGCAGTTCATCGACACCACGGGCGGCATCTGGGCCCAGGGCAAGCTGGTGAACAAGGTGGTCTCCTCGTTCACCTCGACCTCACAGACCCACGGCGGCCAGGAGAGCACCATCCTGGCGCTCAACAACACCTTCTACCACTGGGGCGCGATCATCGTTCCGCCCGGCTTCGCCGACGGTATCCAGTTCGACATCAAGAACGGCAACCCGTACGGCGCCAGCCACGTCGGCTACAACAACGAGGTTCCCGGCACCGAGAACCTGGCCGCCGCCGAGTTCCAGGCCCGTCGTGCCGTGGAGATCGGGACCGCGCTGAAGCGCGGGCTCGAGGCCGCGTCCTGATCCAAGGGCTCCTCCTGCTGCGTGCCGCGGGCGCGGGCGGACCCACGAGCCCTCGCGCCTCCGGCCGCAGGGGCAGGGCGGGGCGGGGACCTCTCCCCTCGTCCGACGGCCCAGGTCCGCCCCGTTCGTCGACACACCACAGGGAGCCAGTGCTGTGAAACGCGCGTTATTCCACCTGCCGGTGGTGCTGACGGTCGCCCTCGTCGCGGCCCTCATGCCCGCAGCCGCGGGGTCGGCCTCCCCGTCCGGAGCCGACACCCGCGCCCGCACGACCTGGGACGACTTCCAGGGCGGATTCGACCACACCGGCGACGACGCCAAGTGGTCGCTGACGCCGCTGGGTCCCTTCCCCCACGGCGACGGCCTGACCTCCACCTCGCGGACGGGGCTGCATGTCGTGCCCACCGGCACGCATCCCGCGACCGGCGCCCCTGCCTTCGCCTACACCACGGGCAAGGAGTCCGACGGTGGCAACGGCAACCTCGACCACATCAAGTGGCTCGCCCTCGCCAACCACCCGGCAAGCAGCGGCGTCCTGGGATTCGACGCCACGCCCGGCACGGTGCTGACGTTCGACTCGACCTTCAGCGCACGGACGTTCGGAACCGAGCAGCATCCGTTCGGCGACGCCGTGGCGAACCCGCGCGTCGACCTGCGGCTCGCGGCGGGCGCGATGACCACGATCGACCTGGAGTCGAACATGGTCTTCGACTTCTTTGTCACCAACGGCTGGATATACGCCCTCTACGAGCGGCTGCCCACCCCCGGTGCCGACCACGTGGCCTTCTCCTATGCCCTGCCGGTCAAGCGGCGCCTCAGCGCCGACCAGGTCGACGATCTGGCCATCTCCTACGACCGCGCCGCGGGCACGGTGGTGTGGAAGGTGGACGGCCGCGAGGTCTACAAGGTCGACAGGATCGGCTTCCGGCCCAAGGACCGCACCCATCTCCTCATCGACCTCGGCGGGCGCGAGGAACTGATCGCGCCGCGCCAACTTGCGGCGGGATTCGGCATGTTCACGCTCCTCGACGCAGACGCGCCCAACCTGGGCGACACGGCTGCGAAGGCCGACGGCGCCCTGGTGAAGCTCACCGACACCACCTCGTACCACGACCCCGATGCCGGCGTGCCGGTGCCGCAGACCTTCGTCGACCCGGACAGCCGGCCCGGCAACAGGCTCTGGGGACAGGGCGCGCGGCTGGACGTGCGCCAACTGAGCGTAACCGGCGCCCGGTTCTGACGCCCGAGCCCCCCGCTCAGGAGCCCCGCTTTTCCTTTCCCGGTCCGACCGGGAAAGGAAAAGCGGGGCCTTTTCCATGAGCTTGGGCATTTCCGGCCAACTGACGAAGTAACCGGCCACGCATTGATCGAAGGCCCTGGCGCGGCGCAGAGTTGAGGGGACTCCAGAGGTTATTCGCATCGCTTACTTGCGAACGGAATGAATTGCTCACGGTCGTCCAGCGGTGTGAATCCACTGTCCCGTCCGCAGAGCATCGGCCCCTTCAGCCCGCTCCCAGGAGAATCCTGATGACAGCACGATTCACCGGCAAGGTCGCACTCGTCACCGGAGGTGGTTCCGGTACCGGCAGGGCGACCGCGCTGGCCTTCGCCAGGGAGGGCGCCACAGTCGTGGTCGCCGGGCGGGAACCCCGGGACCTGACGGACACCGTCACCCTGATCGAGAAGGAGGGCGGCAAGGCCGACGCCGTCATGGCCGACGTGACGCACGCACTGGACGTCATAAGGCTCGTGAAATCAACGGTGGAACGCCACGGCGGACTGCACATCGCTTTCAACAACGCCTGCTGGGTCCCCCACCCCCACATGATCGCGGAAACCTGCGAAGCCGTCTGGGGTGAAGTCCTTTCCACCAATCTCACCGGCGTCTGGCTGCTGATGAAGCACGAGATCGCCCATATGCGGGAGCACGGCGGCGGTGTGATCGTCAATCACTCCACCAATGTCAGCGTGAACGGCCGCCGGCTCGGATTCGGCGCCTATGCGTCCACGAAAGCGGCGCTGTCCGCTCTCACCCGGACCGCCGCACAGGAGCACATCGGCGAGGGCATTCGCATCAACTCGATCAGCCCCGGTGACGTGGAGGCCACCAACGGCCGCGCGGAATGGGAGGAGCACGTGAAGACGTCGGCCCCGGCCGGCCGGGTGGCGCGCACCGAGGAGATCGCCGACACCGTGACATGGCTCGCCGGCCCCGAGTCCAAGTTCGTCGTCGGCCACGACCTGGTACTGGACGGCGGGGTGACCCTCTGATGTCCGGCATACGAGCCCGAGCGGCCCGTATCCCAGGGTCCAAGTCGCTCACCAACCGGGCCCTGCTGCTGGCCGCCGCGGCCGACGGGACGAGCGAGCTGGCCGCTCCTCTGGTCAGCGACGACACGGTCGCCTTCCGTCAGGCGCTCATCGGCCTCGGCGTCGGCGTCGAGGTGCGCGACGACCGCTGGACGGTGACGGGACTCGGCCGGGCGCCGCGGACCGGAGCGGCCGTCTGGTGCGCCGACGCGGGCACAGCGGCACGCTTCCTGCCCGTCCTCGCCGCGGCGGGCGAGGGCGAGTTCCACTTCGACGGGTCCGATCAGCTCAGGGCCCGGCCGCTCGGCCCTCTCACCCGCGCCCTGGTCGAACTGGGCGCACGCGTGGAGACGGGTGACGGCGGCGGACTGCCGCTGCACATCACCGCGCGGGGACTGGCGGGCGGCGAGCTGACGCTCGACTCCTCGGTCAGCAGCCAGTACCTCACCGGCCTGCTGCTGTCCGCGCCGCTGATGCGCGAGCCGCTGACCGTCGTCGCGCAGGGGCTGGTCAGCCGCCCGTACATCGACATGACGACGGCGCTGATGCGCCGGTTCGGCGCCCGGGTCGGCATCGACGCCGAGGGCAGGCTGCGGGTGGAGCGCGGGGGCTACACCGGCACCGGGCTGCGGATCGAGCCGGACGCCTCCACCGCCTCGTACGTCTTCGCCGCCGCCGCGGTCACCGGTACCGCCGTCACCGTGCCCCACCTGGGCAAGGACAGCCTCCAGGGCGATCTGCGGTTCGCCGGGGTGCTGGCCCGTACCGGCGCCGAGGTCGAGATCGGCCCGGACGCCACGACGGTCACCGGCACCGGGCGGCTGTCCGGCGGCTTCGACGTCGACATGGGAGACATCTCCGACACCTTCATGACCCTGGCCGCTGTCGCTCCTCTGGCCGACGGCCCGATCACCGTTCACGGCATCCGCCACGCACGGTTCAAGGAGTCCGACCGGATCACCGCGATCGCGGCGAACCTGCGCGCGGGCGGCATCAGGGTCGAAGAGGGCGAGGACCGGATCACCGTCCACCCCGGACGGATGGCGCCGACAGAGATCGCCTGCCACCGCGACCACCGTATCGCCATGGCCTTCTCCGTCCTCGGGCTCTGCACCCCCGGGATCACCCTCGACGACCCGGACTGCGTCGCCAAGACCTTCCCCGGCTTCCACGAGGAGCTCACAAGGCTCTTCGGCCCGCAGGCGAGCTTCCCCGCGCCGGCGCGCTGAGCCCGGCGCGGCACCCACGGGGCGCACGGCACTGCACCGCACCGACGGGGCGCACGGCACTGCACCGCACCCAGGGCACGCACCGCACGGCATGCACGGCACAGCAGACGCCCAACGAGCAGCAGACACACGTAGCGAGAAAAGAGAGCGAGATGACGGACATCATCATTGCGGGCGGTGGGATCGGCGGTCTCGCGGCGGCCCTGAGCATCTCCCGCCGCGGCCACCGGGTCACGGTCCTGGAGGCACGCGACACCTTCACCGAAATCGGCGCCGGCATTCAGCTCGGCCCGAACGCCTTCCAGGCACTGGACCAGCTCGGCGTCGGCGACGAGGTCCGCGCCCGCGCCGTGCACATCGACGAACTGCGCTTCATGGACGGCACCACGGGCGAGAAGGTCGCCTCCATGCCGCTCACGGGCGAGTACCGCCGCCGCTTCGGCAACCCGTACGCGGTCGTCCACCGGATCGACCTCTACGCGCCGCTGCTCCAGGCGTGCCGCGCCGTCGACACGATCGAACTGCGCACCAACGCGTCGGTCCTGAGCTACGAGCAGAACGCCGGCTCGGTCACCGTACGTCTCACCTCGGGCGAGGAGGTCACCGGCGCCGCGCTCATAGGCGCCGACGGCATCAACTCCTTCGTCCGCAAGCAGCTCGTCGGGGACGGCTTCCCGCGCGTGTCCGGGCACACCATCTACCGCTCGGTGATCCCGATGGAGCAGGTCCCCGAGGAGCTGCGCTGGAACACCGTCACGCTGTGGGCCGGGCCCAAGTGGCACTTCGTCCACTACCCCATCGGCGAGGGCAAGTTCCTCAACCTCGCCGCCACCCGCGACGACGGCGCCACGAAGGCCGTCCTCGGCGAACCGGTCGCCAAGGAGCGCGTGCTCGGCGAGTTCCCCGAGCTGGGTGAGACCGCACGCCGCCTGCTGAACCTCGGCGAGGACTGGCGCAGCTGGGTCCTGTGCGACCGCGACCCGGTCGCGAACTGGGCCGACGGCCGGGTCGTCCTCGTCGGCGACGCCGCCCACCCGATGCTCCAGTACGCGGCCCAGGGCGCCTGCCAGGCGGTCGAGGACGCGGTCGTGCTCGGGGAGCTGATCGGCACCGAGGCGTCCGAGTTCGAGGTGAACTTCCAGAAGTTCAACGCCGAACGCCGCGAGCGCACCGCCGCCACCCAGCGGGTGGCACGCGAGATGGGCCGGCAGCTGTACCACCCGGCGGGCGAGGCGGCCAAGGAGCGCAACGCGATGCTGGCTTCCCTCAGCGCCGACGACATGTACGACAAGGTCGACTGGCTGCACGGAAGCAAGGTCGGCGTCCCCGGCCACGTGGCCCCGCCCGTTCCCGCAGGACTGATCTGATCATGGGCAGTCTGCGCTGGCTCACCGCGGGTGAGTCGCACGGTCCGGCGCTGGTCGCGACGCTGGAGGGGCTGCCGGCCGGTGTTCCGGTCACCACGGAGGTGGTGGCCGGCGCGCTGGCGCGGCGGCGTCTCGGGTACGGCCGCGGCGCACGGATGAAGTTCGAGCGGGACGAGGTGACCTTCCTCGGCGGCGTCCGGCACGGCCTGACCCAGGGCGGTCCGGTCGCCGTCATGGTCGGCAACACCGAGTGGCCCAAGTGGGAGCAGGTGATGTCGGCGGACCCGGTCGATCCGGAGGTGCTGTCGAACCTGGCCCGGCACGCTCCCCTGACCCGGCCGCGGCCCGGTCACGCCGACCTGGCCGGTATGCAGAAGTACGGCTTCGACGACGCGCGCCCCGTGCTGGAGCGGGCCAGTGCCCGCGAGACCGCGGCGCGCGTGGCGCTGGGCGCGGTGGCCCGTGCGTTCCTCAGGGAAACGGCCGGGATCGAGGTCCTGTCCCACGTGGTGGAGCTCGGGGCCGCGCGGACACCGTCCGGGACGCTGCCGGTCCCCGGCGACGTGGACCGCCTGGACGCGGACCCGGTGCGCTGCCTGGACGAGGCCGGGAGCAAGGCGATGGTCGCCGAGATCGACCAGGCCCACAAGGACGGCGACACCCTCGGCGGCGTGGTGGAGGTCCTCGCGTACGGCGTGCCCGTCGGTCTGGGCTCGCACGTCCACTGGGACCGCAGGCTCGACGCCCGGCTGGCCGCCGCGCTCATGGGCATCCAGGCCATCAAGGGCGTCGAGGTCGGCGACGGCTTCGACCTCGCCCGGGTGCCCGGTTCCGCGGCGCACGACGAGATCGTGCGCACGGAGCAGGGTGTGCGCCGCACCTCGGGCCGCTCCGGTGGCACCGAGGGCGGGATGTCGACGGGCGACGTGCTGCGGGTGCGGGCGGCGATGAAGCCGATCGCGACCGTGCCCAAGGCGCTCGCGACCTTCGACATCCGCACCGGTGAGCCGGCCAAGGCGCACCACCAGCGCTCCGACGTGTGCGCGGTGCCCGCGGCCGGGATCGTCGCCGAGGCGATGGTCGCGCTGGTGCTCGCGGACGCCGTCGCCGAGAAGTTCGGCGGCGACAGCGTCACCGAGACCCGCCGCAACATCGGTTCCTACCTGGACACGCTCGCCGTCCGCTGACGGGGAAGTCCGCGGCCGGGCCGTCCGGCCGCGGACCTGACCAAGTAGCGGCGCACCGGTTCGGTGCGGGGAGCCGCGAGGGAACACTGGGCGCCGTGAGGCAGACGACGGAGGGGGCGCGGCGAGCATCGCCTCTCGCGGGACCCGTACCGGCAAGCCGGCCACCGGAGTGAGTCCGGGCGGAGATGGGATGGACAGCATGCAGTTCGGCATATTCAGCATCGGGGACGTGGGCAGGGACCCGAACACCGGCCGCGCGCCCAGCGAGCACGAGCGCATCAAGGCGATGGTCGCGCTCGCCGAGAAGGCCGAGGAGATCGGTCTGGACGTGTTCGCCACCGGCGAGCACCACAACCCGCCGTTCGTACCGTCGTCCCCGACGACGCTGCTCGGCCACATCGCGGCGCGGACGCAGCGGATCATCCTGTCCACCGCCACCACGCTGATCACCACCAACGACCCGGTGAAGATCGCCGAGGACTACGCGATGCTCCAGCACCTCGCGGACGGCCGGGTCGACCTGATGATGGGCCGCGGCAACACCGCCCCGGTGTACCCCTGGTTCGGCAAGGACATCCGCCAGGGCATCCCGCTCGCCGTCGAGAACTACGCGCTGCTGCACCGGCTGTGGCGCGAGGAGTCGGTGGACTGGGAGGGCCGGTTCCGTACGCCGCTGCAGAGCTTCACGGCGACACCCCGGCCGCTGGACGGAGTGCCGCCGTTCGTCTGGCACGGCTCCATCCGCTCCCCGGAGATCGCCGAGCAGGCCGCGTACTACGGCGACGGCTTCTTCGCGAACCACATCTTCTGGCCCAAGGAGCATTTCGTCCGGCTGGTCAATCTGTACCGGGAGCGTTACGCGCACCACGGGCACGGCGCGCCCGAGCAGGCGGTCGTCGGACTCGGCGGCCAGTTCTTCCTGCGGAAGAATTCCCAGGACGCGGTCCGGGAATTCCGCCCCTACTTCGACAACGCCCCTCTGTACGGCGGCGCCCGTCTGGAAGATTTTATGGAGCAGACACCGCTGAGTGTCGGCTCCCCGCAGGAAGTGATCGACAAGACGCTTGGATTCCGGGAGACATTCGGCGACTACCAGCGACAGCTGTTCATCGTCGACGCGCACTCGATTCCGCTGAAGACCGCACTGGAACAACTCGACCTGTTCGGCGAGGAGGTGCTCCCGGTGCTCCGCAAGGAGTTCGCCGCGGGCCGCCCGGCGGACGCGCCCGCGGGGCCCACCCATGCCGAGCGGGTGGCCCGGCGGGACCGGGAGCGCGCCGCGCAATAGGAGCAAGGGGAGTGGAGCAGGGGCTCACCGGCCACAGCCGGCAGGCCCCTGCTCCGTACGTGGGTCACGGCTCCGTTCGATCCGCGCCCGGCCCCGTCGTCACGTCGCCGCCGCGAAAATGACGAAGTCCCGTGCGTCCGCTGACACACCCGCGCGGCGGTGGCCACACTGGCCGGGCCGCGCTACGGCCGGCGGTGGTTCTCCCCGGCCTCGGGCACGGCCCGGACTCCAGGAAAGAGGACCCTGATGAACCCCTTGGCCGACGCCCAGCCCCAGTCGGTGACGCACGCGACCCCGGCGGACGACTCGCTCCTCTCCTCCGAACCACGGACCGTGACCGTGTGGTCGGACATCGGCTGCCCCTGGGCGACGCTGGCGCTGCACACCCTGCACGCGGCCGCGAATCAGCGGGGCGCCGAACTCGTCGTGGACCACCGGGCCTTCCCGCTGGAGCTGTTCAACAGCCAGTCCACGCCCAAGCCCATCATCGACGCCGAGGTCGTGGCGATAGGCGCCAAGGTGCCCGCGCTGGGCTGGCGGCTGTGGTCGGCACCCGAGCACGCCTACCCGGTCACCACCCTGCCCGCGATGGAGGCGGTCCAGGCGGCGAAGGCCCCCGAAGTGGGCGGACTGCGCGCCTCCGACCAGCTCGACGCCGCGCTACGGCACGCGTTCTACGCCGAGAGCCGGTGCGTCAGCATCACCTCCGAGATCCTCGCGGTGGCCGAGGCGTGCCCGCTCGTGGACGGCAAGGCGCTGGCCGAGGCCCTCGAGCGCGGCGAGGGGCGGGCCACCGTGCACCGCCACTTCGCCGTGGCGCAGGGCCCCCGCGTCCAGGGCAGCCCCCATCTGTTCACGGCGGCCGGCGTCGACGTGCACAACCCCGGTGCCGACTTCCGCTGGACGGCGAACCCCCAGAAGGGCGGCTTCCCGGACTTCCGCGCGTACTCCGCCGACTGGGCCGACGAAGTCCTCGACTCCGTCGCCGGACCGCAGAAGCGATGACAGGTCGTCAATTCATCTGTCGGCACCACCTGACAGAGTAAAATGGCTGACTTTGCCGGGGCGATGGCCGGGTATTTCAATGAGGACGACAAGATGACCTGTTCTCGCTCTTGTTGTTTCCCGAAGGGAGCACGTCGATGCCCGCCATCGATCCCATTCTCGAGCTGCCGTACGGTGTCACTCCGGACCCCGACGAATTCCTCCGCGCGGCGCTCCGCTGGCATTTCTCGCCGGAGACCGGTTCGCCGTTCTGGCTGGCGCACGCGGAGAAGCTCGATTTCGACCCCATAGCCGACGTGCGCGGGTTCGACGACCTCAAGCTGTTCCCCAACGTGGCGAACTCCCTGCGGGACGTCCGCGCGGAGGACCTGATCCCCCGCGGCTACGGCCCCCGCCCCAAGGTCGTCGGCGTCTTCGACAGTGGCGGCACGACCGGTGCGCCGAAGCGGATCGTCATGCTCCAGGAGTGGCTGGAGATGCTGATCGCGCACAGCAGCGCCCAGCTCGACGCCCACGGCGTGCCGCGCGACGTCAACTGGCTGCTGTCGATCCCGTCCGGCCCGCACATGGTCGGCGCCACCTTCCAGCAGCTGGTGGCGGCCCGTGGCGGCCTGTCGTTCACGATCGACGTGGACCCGCGCTGGGTGAAGAAGATCATCGCCCGGGGTGCCGAGACCGAGGCCGATCTCTACACCGACCACCTGGTCGATCAGCTCTCCCACGCGCTGGCCAGCCAGGACATCGGTGTCCTGATGCTGACGCCGCCGGTGCTGGAGCGGCTGAGCCGGCGCGACGACCTCGTCGAGCTGATCCGCAAGAAGGTCAAGGCGATCATGTGGGTCGGCACCCAGCTCGACCCCGACACCCGCCACCTGTACCGCACGGAGCTGTACCCGGGCATCCCGCTCTACAGCGGCTTCGGCAACACGATGACCCTCGGGCACGTCAGCGAGCGTCCCGGGCTGAGCGACGACGAGCCGTGCGTCTACGACCCGTTCTCGCCGTACATGACGTACAACGTCATCGACGTGGAGGCCCGCAGGCCGGTCGAGTTCGGCGAGCGCGGCCGGGTCGTCATGAACTACGTCGGCAAGAGCCTGTTCCTGCCGAACAACCTGGAGCGGGACTTCGCCACCCGTATCCGCCCGCTGGAGGGCCAGGTCGGTGACTCCGTCGCGGACATCTCCCCGGTGCGCGAGTTCGACGACGAGAAGGTCATCGAGGGGGTCTACTGATGACCGCCGAACCGGTCGCACTCGACGCGCTCGGCCCGAGCGGGCCCTATCGGTCCCGCAAGCGGCTCACCATCCCCGACGTGGCCGGTGCCGCCACCGCCGAACTCAGCCTCGTTCCCGCGCTGTTCGTCGGCCGCGCCATGGTCGCGCTGCGCAAGGCGCGCCCCCTGCCGCAGGAGGAGCGGCTCGCCGCCCTCTCCCGCGCGGGCCGCATCTTCCGCGAGCAGGAGGTCGGCGGGCTGTCGTACGAGGAGTACGAGCGGACCGTCTCACGGATCTGCGGTGTGCCGCTGCCGGCCGTGCGCTCGGCGGCCGACGAGATCGCCGACTCCGCCGAGCGGGTGCTGACCCCGTCGTACAACGCGCGCCCCACCGGCGCCGTCTCCGACTGGCGCGACCCGCTCACCCGCAACGGGCGCGCCGTGTGGACCCGGCGCGGCGAGGTCCTCGCGGTCAACGCGGCGGGCAACCACCCCGCGCCGCACGCGCTCTGGCTGGAGGCGCTCGCCCTCGGCTACCGGGTCGCCGTACGGCCTTCGCGGCGCGAGCCGTTCACCCCCCACCGTCTGGTGCTGGCGCTGCGGGCCGCGGGCTTCGGCGACGACCAGGTCGTCCTGCTGCCCACTGACCACTCGGTCGCGGACGAGGTCATGGCCGGTGCGGACCTGAGCATCAGCTACGGCGGCGACGACGTGGTCAGGAAGTACGCCGCCGATACGACGGTGCTCGCCCAGGGACCCGGGCGTTCCAAGATCCTCGTCACCGCGGACGCCGACTGGCGCGAGCACCTGGACACGATCGCCGACTCGGTCGGTCACCACGGCGGCGTCAAGTGCGTCAACACGACCGCCGTGTTCGTCGAGGGGGACCCCGCGCCGCTGGCCGAGGCGCTCGCCGAGCGGCTGGCAGCGCTGCCGTCGCTGCCGCCCGAGGACGAGAAGGCCGTGCTGCCCGTGCAGCCGGCCGAGACCGCGCGGAATCTCGAGCGCTACCTGCTCGCGCAGGCCGCCGGGACGACGGCGCACCTCGGCGGGGACGGCGTCGTCGACGAACTGCCCGACGGCAGCGCCGTGCTGCGGCCCGCCGTGCACGAGCTCGCCGGCACCGAAGGCGGCCGGCACCGCGTCGAACTGCCCTTCCCCTGCGTGTGGGTGGTGCCGTGGCGACCCGAGGACGGCATCGAGCCGCTGCGCGAGACGCTGGTGCTCGGCGTGATCACCGGCGACGAGGAAGGGCACGCGGACCTCATCGACGCACTAGTGGAGGACCCGACCATCTGCAACGTCCACCTGGGGGACCACCCGACCCACTGGATGGACCGCAGCGTGCCGCACGACGGCTATCTGGGCGAGTTCCTGATGCGCACCAAGACCGTCATCCGCGGCTGACGGGGTCCGCCGTCGCAGTCACCCCTGCCCAAGGAGGGCGCGCGGCCCGAGCGTGCGCCCCACGAGCGGGAGGCCCTGTCCATACCCCGGACAGGGCCTCCTCCTGCTCGTCGGCCTCAGCCGCGGCCCTGGCCGATCTGCCGTGCTGCTGCTACCACTCGCCGACGGCCGGCGGCCAGTTGACGCGGGATGTGAGGACGCAGCGGAAGGTGAGCTCACCATGCTGGACGCCGGTGACTTCGATCGCGCTGCTGCCGGGGAGCGCGCCCTGTACGTCGCGCGCCTCGATCCAGCAGGGCTCGTCGAACTCCACGTACTTCGTGGGCACGATGGAGGTCGACGTGGGCACGAAGCCGTCGGGCCCCGCGTGGGCGAAGGCCGCCTGGTGGGCGGCCTCGACGAGGACCAGACCCGGCACGTGGTCGACCGGGTGGTCCAGCAGGGCCAGGTGCCCGGTGTCGCCGCGCAGTTCCCACCGGCTGGGCCGGTCGGTGGGCGCGAGCGTCACCTCGTCCTCGGCGCGCCGGCCGACGATGGCCGGGGCGACGGGGGCGGGGGCGCCGTTCGGCCGGGCGGCCGCGTGCTCTCCGCGCAGCCGTCCGTACACGTTCGCAGGCACCCAGCTGAACGCGGCGCTGCAGGTCACGAAGATCGTGCCGTCGTGCGAGAACACGAAGTGCATGTCCAGGCTGCGACGTCCGGACGGTACGCACCGGACGTCGATGTCGACGGCGTCCATGGTCCGGTCCACCGTGGGGTAGTCCGGATCCGAGGAATACTGCAGCTTGTTCATGAGGTACTGGTCCGAGGTGGGGGTCTCGAACCCCGCGTGGGCCAGCAGCAGACCGGCCTGGCGGATTGTCTGCGCCACGAGCATTTCGTTGTGCCTGGCCCTGGGGGCCGGGGCGAAGAATCCGTGCGCCACCGTCCAGTCGGCGGAGAGGTGGAACCGGTCCTCGCCCAGTCGCGTCCACGAGGTGATCAGGATGTCGTCCTCGGCGACGCGGTGCACGAACTTCGGGGTGATCGTTCCGCTCGGCCGGCTGCCGAGCGTGGAGACCACCGCTGCCGTCGGCGTGGAGACCGCCCGACGGATCTTACGCGCGGGCCTTTTTCGGGCATGGATGGACAACTGAGACATAGAACCCCCCAGGCTCGTAGACCTTCTACGTGAGAACGGCCGTCCGTTCCCCTGCTAAGATACGGACTGCCCGGTTTGTTTTGTCAATCGATCCGCGGCAAACTCGAAAAGAACTTGAACGCGAACGGGGAGTGAGAGGAGGCCTGATGGCACGTCAGGAACGCGCGACCAGGACTCGCGCGGCGATCCTGGAGGCGGCCGCGTCCGTCTTCGCGGAGCGGGGCTACGAGGCCGCGACGATCGCGGACATCCTGGCCCGCGCCGATGTGACGAAGGGCGCGCTGTACTTCCACTTCTCGTCCAAGGAGGACCTGGCCAGAGGGGTCCTCGCCTACGCGGTCACCACCGAGGGCGTCCCCGAGCAGCCGTCCAAGCTGCAGGAAGTCGTGGACGTCAGCATGGTGCTGGCCCACCGGCTGCCCCGGGAGGCCATGCTGCGCGCGGCCTCCCGGCTCGCCGCGGACCAGAGCTCGCGGGAGCTCTTCGGCGCTCCGTACAGCGAGTGGACCGACCTGGTCGCGAGCCTGCTCAGTCAGGCCAAGGCGCAGGGCGAACTGCTCCCGCACGTGCTGCCGGACGAGACGGCCGCGATCCTGGTCGGCGCCTTCACCGGTCTGTCACTGACCTCGCAGGAGTCGGCCGACATCTCCTGCCTGGAGCACCAGGTGGGCCTGATGTACGACCACATGCTGCCCGCGATCGCCGTCCCGGGGATCCTCGGCAGGCTGGACACCAGGCCGGGCCGCGGCGCCCGGGTGACCGCCCAGGCCGCCGAAGACGACGGGCCGGACCAGGCGGACGACGTGGACGACATGGCCGAGGAACCGCTCGCGTCGGGGACACCCGCGACGACGGCGGCCGCGGGAGCGTAAGGCACATCCGCCGTATCCGGTTGTCCGGCGGGGCGCCCGCCCCGCCGGACAACCGGCACATCGATGCGCGATATCGATCACTTCGAAGGGGAGGGCGGTCGCATGACTGCTTCGGGTGCAAGGACAGCGCTGGTCACAGGGGCGAGCAGGGGAATCGGCCGCGGCATAGCGCAGCGGCTGGCGGGGGACGGCTTCCTCGTCGCGGTCCACTACGGGAGCAACGAGGCCGCCGCGAAGGAGACGGTCGCCTCGATCGAGGCGGAGGGCGGACGCGCCTTCGCCGTACGCGCGGATCTCGGCGCCCGCGGCGGCGTGGCCGCGCTCTACCGCGGCTTCGGCGAGGGCCTGGCCGCGCAGGACGCCGAACCGGGCCTGGACGTGCTGGTCAACAACGCCGCACTCGGGCCGACGGCCCGCATCGAGGAGGTGTCCGAGGCCGACTTCGACCAGCTGCTCGCGGTCAACGTCAAGGCGCCGTTCTTCCTGGTCCAGCAGGGGCTCGGACTGCTGCGCGACGGCGGGCGGGTGGTCAACATCTCCTCGGGCGTGACCCGGATCGCGTTTCCGGAGGCCATCGCCTACTCGATGACCAAGGGTGCCGTGGACACCTTCACGCTGGCCCTGGCCAAGGAGCTGGCCGGACGGGGGATCACGGTGAACACCGTGGCCCCCGGCTTCGTCGAGACGGACATGAACGCGCCGCTGCGCTCGACCCCGGAGGGCGCGGCCTTCCTGGAGAGCTTCTCGGTCTTCGGCCGGATCGGGCAGCCGGCCGACATCGCGGACGTGGTGGGCTTCCTGGCGTCCCCGGAGTCCCGCTGGGTCACCGGGCAGTACATCGACGCGTCGGGCGGCTCACGGCTCTGACAGGGGGTCGCGGGCGGGGCCCAGGGCCCGTGCCCGGAGCCGGTGTTCAGGGTCGTACGGGCGGTGGCGGGCTGCCGGCTGTACGGGCGGTGGCGGCCCGGCTGCCGGTCGCGGGTCTCAGGGCTCCGTGACCGTGTGCCCCAGCGGGCAGAGCACGCCCCGCCCCCGGGAGCCCTCCGCCACCAGCAGCGCCAGGTGCCCCGCGGCGGCCACCTCCGGCAGCACGAGCTCCCAGATACGGCTGAGCCAGGCGCGGGGCGGCTCCGGCAGATCGTCGGGCTCCCGCTGCGGTACGAGTTCGGCCAGGACTCCGCGGTCGCGCACGGTCGTCTCCAGACCTGACATCAGGTACGCCACAAGGACGGCGACCGTGTGGACGTTCGTACCGGCGAGCAGGGACCCGTCGGCCCGGGCGTGATGCAGCAGACGGCGTACGGGCTCCGCCCACGCCACGTTCCAGTGGCGCGGGAGGTCGGCGGTCGCGGCGCGCTCCCGGCCCAGCCGGGCGCCGGCCCGGGCGACCGGGTCGGTCTCCAGCAGGACCGCGAGCTCGTGCGTGATGTCGATCACGGACTGCAGGGCCGGGCCGGAGCGGCGGCGCACGCTGTCGACGACGGCCCGGGCAGCGAGGTGGGCCGACTCCTGGACGGCGTCGGCGAGTTCGTCCTTGGAGGAGAAGTGGAACGACAGCGCGCCCTTGGACACACCGGCGGCGTCGCTGATGCGGGTGAGGGAGGAGCGCTCGTAGCCGACGTCGTCGAAGGTCAGGGCCGCCGCGCGGATCAAGGACCGCCGGGTCTGTTCCGCCCGCTCCTGCTTGGCCACCGCCGCCACCCCTTCCTCGCGATCCGGCAATACGGGACATCTCCCGTCTCAGAAACCTACCATGCGGTTTCTTTACTGTCCCTTGGTGGGTGCGGTCCGACTGGATTTCGCTCTCATTGGCAGCTGAAACTACCCCGAATCGGGAGGTGGGAGCCCTGAAGCAGGCCAGACATTGTCACCTCCGCAGTGGTGCGGATCGGAAAGAAACCGTTTAGTCGGTTGTTTGTTTCATCCCCGGTCGTGGGTGGCCGGGGAATACCGGACAGAAGGGGGAGGATCGATCGTGCGTGCGATCCAGTTCAGTCGATTCGGCGGTCCCGAGGTGCTGGAGACCGTCGAAGTGCCCGATCCCGTACCGGGACCGGGCGAGGTGTTGATCACCGTGGAGGCGGCCGGTGTGAACTACGCGGACACCCTGGTGGTCGACGGCTCCTACGCCGTAGCGGAATCGCTGCCCTTGATCCCGGGCAGCGAGGTCGTCGGCCGCACCGAGGACGGCCGCCGGGTACTCGCCCGGGTGGCGAACGGCTACGCCGAGCTGGCCGTCGCCAAGGAGTCCGCCGTCGTCGGGATACCGGACGAGCTCGACGCGGGCCAGGCGCTCGCCCTGCTCATGCAGGGCCTGACCGCCTGGCACCTGCTGAAGTCGGCGGCCCGCCTCCAGACCGGGGAAACCGTGGTCGTGCACGCGGCGGGCGGGGGCGTGGGCAGCCTCGCCGTACAGCTCGCCGGGGTGTTCGGCGCGGGACGGGTCCTCGCCCAGGCCTCCACCCCGAAGAAGCGCGAACTGGCGCTGAAGCTGGGGGCGGACGAGGTGGCGGAGTACCCGCTGGCGGACCGTGCCGACGTGATCCTGGACGCGACGGGCGGGGAGTTGTTCGCACAGGCGCTGTCGTCGCTCGCGGATTTCGGCCGCCTCGTGACCTACGGCGACGCGACCGGGGCGGGCCTGCCGCCCGTGGACCCGGCGCGCCTGTCCCGCCTGAACGCGGCGGTGGTCGGCTTCTGGCTCCGCCCGACGCTGGCCCGCCCCGGGGCGGTGTCGGGCCCGTTGCGGGAGATGCTGCGTCTGGTGTCGGAGGGCCGCCTGACGCCGGTGACGTCACCGGCGTACGCGCTGCGGGAGGCGCCGGCGGCCCACGAGGCGCTGCGGGGGCGCCGAACGACGGGCAAGACGCTGCTGATTCCGTGACGGGGCCGCATTTCCCGCCCGGCCGGGGCACCTCCCACGGCCGCCAGGCCGTAGGGGGAGTCCGAGGACATGCCCGCAGGGCGTGCCGGACACCGGGGAGTGACGGGTCCGAAGCCCCGGCCGGGCCCGGGGCTCTGCCCCGGGCCGTGCCTTTGTCGCCGGCGGGCTGGAAGTGGCCGCCGGCGAAGGCCCCGGCCCGCGGCCCGGCCCGCAGTCGGCCCCGCCCCTTGCTACTTCGCGTCCGCGTACCGCCGCACCACCGCCACCGTGAAAGGGAACCGCACCGGGGTCTCGCCGAAGGCGATGCGGCCCGCCAGCGTGCCCGCCTCACGGATCGCCCGCGTCACCTGCTCCGCCTCCTCCGCCGGGCAGTGGACGATCACTTCGTCGTGCTGGAAGAACACCAGCTCCGCCCGCATCCCCGACATCGCCCGCCGCAGCGCGGCCAGCATCAGCAGCGCCCAGTCCGCGGCACTGCCCTGCACCACGAAGTTCCTGGTGAAGCGGCCCCTCGCGCGGGCGTCCGAGGTCGCGGAGCGGGCGCGGTCCCCGTCCTCCTCCTGGGGGATGCCCGCCTCCTCGTCCCCGCCCTCCTCCGCCCGCGGACTCGTGCGCCCGAGCCAGGTCCGTACGAGGCGGCCCTCCTCGCCCGCCTTCGCCGCGTCGTCCACGTACGCCACGGCCTTGGGGAACCGGCGCCGCAGGGCCGCCAGGTTCTTCAGGCCGTCGCCCGACGTCTGTCCGTAGATCGCGCCGAGCAGCGCCAGCTTCGCGTGCGCGCGGTCGCCGGAGAACGCGCGGTCGGACAGCGCCGTGTACAGGTCGCCGTCGTGACCGGCGACCTCCATCAGCCCCCGGTCACGGGAGATCGCGGCCAGCACTCGCGGCTCCATCTGGTCCGCGTCGGCCACCACCAGCCGCCAGCCCTCGTCCGCGACCACCGCGCGCCGGATCACCTTGGGGATCTGCAGCGCCCCGCCGCCGTTGGTCGTCCACCGTCCGGACACGGTGCCGCCCGGCTGGTACTCGGGCCGGAAACGCCCGTCGCGCACCCAGTCCTGCAGCCAACTCCAGCCGTGCGCGGTCCAGATGCGGTACAGCTTCTTGTAGTGGATCAACGGCTCGACCGCCGGGTGGTCGATGCCCTCCAGCTCCCAGCGCCGGGTCGATGCCACCCTGATCCCCGCCCCGGCGAACGCCTTCACCACGTCCGCGGGCAGATCCGGCCGCACCCGACGCCCAAACGCCGCCGACACCTCGTCCGCCAGTTCCGCGAGGCGGCGCGGCTCGCCACCGCCGGCGTACCGCTCGCCGAGCAGCTCGTGCAGCACCTGGCGGTGCACGTCCGCCCGCCACGGCAGCCCCGCCCGGTGCATCTCGGCGGCCACCAGCATCCCGGCGGACTCCGCGGCGGTCAGCAGTCGCATCCGCCCGGGGTGCTCGGCGGCGTCGTGCCGTCGCCGCTGGTCGGCGTAGACCTCCAGCAGCGCCTCCAGCGGAAGGGGGACAGGCTGCGGCTCGAACAGCGAGGACTGCGCGCCCGGCACCGCCGCACGCGCCGGCGGATCGGGCGGTACGGGCGCGTCCCGCAGCCGAGCCCAGGCGGCCGCGGCCGAGCGCGGCTCGCCCAGCCGTCCCTCGTGGCCGAGCAGCAGCAGCTCCGCGACCTCGATGTCGTAGCACCGGTCGACCCTGACGCCCGCCGCGAGCAGGCGCGGGTGGATCCCGGCCGTGGACCGCCACACCCACCGGTCCACGCCGGGGCGGGAGCGGACCGCCTCGACGAGATCGGGCTCGGTGCGGACGGGCCCCGAGGGCAGGCCGTCGGCACCGAGGGGGACGAGCCGCGCCGCCCCGTCCCCGTCCGCCGCCACAGCCCACCGTTCGCCCATGGGTTCGAGTGTGGCAGCAGGGTCGGACAGCGCGACGTCACGCAGCCACCGCGTGGGAGAGCGCCGACGTCTCGTCCCGCGAGGTGGGCCCAGCCCTGATCGGGAGGGCGCCTGGGCCCGGCATCAGTCGACGAGGGCACGGACGACGCGCGCCGGACTGCCGACCGCGAGCACCCCGGCGGGCAGGTCCCTGGTGACGACGGACCCCGCGCCGACCACGGTGTTCGCGCCGATGGTCACCCCGGGGCAGACGATCACCCCGCCGCCCAGCCACACGTTGTCGCCGATGCTCACCGGGTCCGCCCGCTCCCAGCCGGCCCGGCGGCGTGCGGTGTCCAGCGCATGCGTGGGCGTCAGGAGCTGGACGTTCGGCCCGATCTGCACATCGGCGCCGATCGTGATGGGAGCGGCGTCCAGGAAGACCGCGTTGAAGTTGACGAACGTACGGTCCCCGATGCGGATGTTGAAGCCGTAGTCGCACTGGAACGGGAGACGGATGCGCACGTCCCGGCCCAGGCCGCCGAGCAGTTCGGCGAGGATCGGCTCGCGGTCGGCGGCCGCCGCGCCGCCGCCCGCGTTGTAGGCGGCGCAGAGCACGAAGCGCCGCTCGGTGTCCTCGGCCAGTTGGGGATCATCAGGCAGGTACCAGTCGCCCGCCAGCATCCGGTCCTTGTTCTCGCCCATGCTCGGGTCCGCCCCTCACGTCCGGTCCGCGCCTCCGTACGATGATCCCCACTACGCGGCGGGTCATGGCCGCGAGCACATACACAGGGTGGGGATCCTTCGGTGCGAGAAGTGATGCGGGGGCGGGTGCACGCCGCGGCCGTCACGGCGGCGACGGCCGTGCTGGCGCTGGGCGGGCTGACCGGCTGTTCGTCGGAGCCGGAGCCGGCGGCGGCCGCGGGCGACGCGGGCGACGCGGGCGGGAGGCCCAGGGGGGAGGCCGAGGCGACGCCCGGCTCCGAGCGGGGCGGCACCGCGAACTCCGTGCGCAAGGGCGCCACGATCGGCGCCCCCGATTCGCCGTGCCCGATGCCCGTCACCTTCGACGTCGCCGCCGACTGGAAGCCCGAAGCGGTCGAGAGCGCCGCCGACGAGGAGTTCGGCGCCCTTCTGCGGCAGGGGCCGGTCACCCTCGTGTGCGAGATCGACGCCAAGCCCGCCGGGAACATCGGCTTCATACGCGTCTGGACGGGCGGCACGGCAGGCGACGACGCCCGCGAGGCGCTGCGGGCGTTCGTCGCCGACGCGGCGAAGAAGCGCGAGAAGGAGTCGTACACCGACACGAAGGCGGGCGGCCTGGCGGCTGTCGAGGTCACGTATGTCAACACCGACGAGATCCTGGACGAGCCGAAGAAGGAGCGTGCCTTCGCCGTGACGACGCCGAAGGGCGTGGTGATCGTGGACCTCGGCGGTCTCGACACGGCGGAGCACGAGGAGATGCTGCCCGCGTACGAGTTGGCCAGGAATTCCGTACGCGTCGGCTGAGGGCCGGCACGGGCTTGCGGGGGCCCGCCACGGGCGCGGCGCGCGCCGCCGGGCCACCCACGAGGACCGGCCCCGCCACCGGGCCACCCACGAGGACCGGCCCCGCCACCGGGCCACCCACGAGGACCGGCCCCGCCGCCGGGGTCCGGCCCCTCCGCCAGGGGCGCGTCGGCTGGGGCCCTTACTCCCCGCCGGGGGCACCCGCGCCCTGGCGGAAGGCGTTGTCCGGGGCCGGCACTCCGCCGTGGGGTCCGTCACCGGCAGGGGCGCGTCGGCTGGGGCCCGTACTACTGCGCCGGGAGCCTGGCCGGGACGCATCGGCTCGGGCCGAACCCCGCTGGGGGCGCGGCGGCCGGACCTGTCGGTGTCATGCCCTCAAGGGCTTCCGGGCGGGAGGCCGTCGATCACGCCCACAAGGGACGTCCGCGGGGGAGGCCGGCACTGCCCCGTGACACCATCTGGTGTGTGAGTACGGTCGAGAAGGCGCTGGCAGCAGCGCTGTACGCGGACGGCGACGAGGTGCTGGACACCGCCGCATCCCTCCTCGCGGCCGACCCGTCCGCCGACGCGGAGCTGCGCGGGCGCGGTGAGGAGCAGCTGCGTCGCGCCTGGGAACGCGGCTGGCAGCCCGCCGATGTCGTACGCCTGGTCCGGCGTGATCTCGACGACGCCCATGAGCGCCTGGCCGCCGAGCTGATCACCGGCGAGTCGCGGGGCTACGGCGACCGGATGGCACCGCGCTGGCGGGCCCAGCTCGCCGACCTGGCGGACCACGAGCCGTACCGAGCCGACCGGTTCACCTACGCGACCGCCGTCCTTCAGCTGTACCGCCTGCTCGCCCGCCTCCCGCGCGTCGAGCCGGTCGCGCCGCCGCCCGGCACGCCCGTCACGGCGGCCGCCTCCCCGCACGAGCCGCGCATGCTCACGCGTATCCGCGCGCTGCTGGCCAAGGCGGAGGCGACGGGATATCCGGAGGAAGCCGAGGCGCTGTCCGCGAAGGCGCAGGAGTTGATGGCCCGTCACAGCATCGACGAGGCCGTCCTCGCCCACGGCGCCCGGAGCAAGGACGCGCCGTCCGCCTGCCGTATCGGCGTGGACGCCCCGTACGAGACGGCCAAGGCGGTCCTGCTCGACGCGGTCGCCTCCGCGAACCACTGCCGCGCGGTCTGGAACGGTCCCTTCGCCTTCTCCACCGTCGTCGGCTTCGAGGGCGATCTCGAATCGGTCGAACTGCTCTACACCTCGCTCCTCGTCCAGGGCACCGCGGCCATGACCACGGCGGAGTCCGCGCAGCGGGCGGGCGGGCGCAGGCGTACGAAGACGTTCCGCCAGTCGTTCTGGACGGCCTACGCGTCCCGGCTGGGCGAGCACCTCGCGGCGGTGGCGGAGGAACAGGTCAGCGCCGACCTGCTCCCGGTACTGGCCACCCGCGACGTCGCGGTCGCGGAGCAGGCGGACCGGATGTTCCCCCGAACGACCACGACACGCGTCCGCGGGGCGAGTGACCTCGACGGCTGGCGCGACGGCATGTCGGCGGCGGACCGGGCGCGACGCGGGCCGCGGTCCCGCCGCCCGCTCCCTTAGACATCCCCGAGTAGACATCCCCGAGTAGACGTCCCCGAGACGTCCCGAGACGTCCTGCTCAGACGTCGGTGCGGATGATCACGGCCAGCGTGCGCGGGCCGTGGACGCCCTCCACGCGCTCCAGCTCGATGTCGGAGGTGGCCGACGGGCCGCTGACCAGTGTGGTGGGCCGCCCCGGCACGAGCCGGGCGACGGCCTCGGGGACGCCCGCCTCCACCGTGGAGAGGTCGACCACGCACACATGGAGGTCCGGTACCAGGGACAGCGCCCGGCGGCCCTGGTCGGCCGAGCCGTCGAGGAAGATCGTGCCGGTCTCGGCGCAGGCCACGGCGGACGCGGTGACCACGCCGTCCAGCGCGTCCAGTTCCCGCGCGGGCACGTCCGGTGAATCGACGCGCACCTCGCCGTCGTGGCCGGCCAGCCAGCCGCGGTCGAGCCCTGCGGGGACTCCGACCAGGCGGGCGCTCCGCTCGCGCAGGACACGGGCGACGACCTCGGCGGTGCGGCCGGCGGTGCAGGGATGGACCTGCGCCCGGTAGTCGACGAGCCGGTCGACGAAGAGGGCCAGGCGCTCCTCGTCGGGCAGGACGCGGCCGGTGCGGTAGGCACGGGGCACCGTCACCTCGGCCCGGGGCGCGAGCGCGAGGGCGTCGCGGACCCGGCCGAGCACGATGTCACGCGCCGACGCCGGTCCGTCCGCGGACGCGCTCACCGCTGCTCCTCGTGCTCGCCGGGGCCGTTGCCTCGATCAGGCCCGTCGCGGTCCGGCGCGTCGGCGTCGGGGTCCGCTCCGTCGCGGTCCGCCCCGCCGGGGTCCGCTCCGTCGCGGTCCGCTCCGTCGCGGTCCGCCCCGCCGCCAGCCGGCCGCGGGGGCGTGTGGCGCGCCGGGCCGGCACCGGCGTCAGGGTCGTCGGCCGCCCGCGCACGCTCACCCTCGCGGGCGGCCTCCCGCATCGCCTCGGCTCCCGCCCCGGACGCGAGCCAGGCGCGGAACGTCTGCCGCGGCGGCGCGGGCGTGTCCCTGCTGTCGCTCCAGCCGCGCAGCGGCGGCGGCAGATGCGCGATCGTGCCGTCCCGCCCTGCGGCCACCCGGCCCACCGACGCGGCCGCCCGCTGCGCCGCGGTGTAGAGCCTCGGCCGCTGCATCACGGCCGCGGCCGCTTTCATCGCCAGCTGCTCCGCACCGCGCCCGGACCGCTCGGTCTGCTGGTGGCGCAGCTCCACCAGCAGCGCCGGGATGTCGATCTTCACGGGGCAGGCGTCGAAACAGGCGCCGCAGAGGGTGGAGGCGTACGGCAGCGAGGCGTTCGGGTCGTTGCCGACGGCGTGCATCCCCGCCAGTTGCGGCGTGAGCACGGCTCCGATCGGGCCCGGATACGTCGATCCGTACGCATGGCCGCCGACGCGCTCGTACACCGGGCAGACGTTCAGGCAGGCCGAGCAGCGGATGCAGTTGAGCGCCTCGCGGCCGATCCGGTCGGCGAGCGCGGCGGTGCGGCCGTTGTCGAGGAGGACGAGGTGGACGTCCTGAGGACCGTCGCCTTCGGTCACCCCCGTCCACAGCGAGGTGTACGGGTTCATCCGCTCACCGGTCGAGGAGCGGGGCAGCAACTGGAGGAAGACCTCCAGGTCCTGATGCCGCGGCAGGATCTTCTCGATGCCCATGACGGTGATCAGCGTCTCGGGCAGGGTCAGGCACATCCGGCCGTTGCCCTCGGACTCGACGACGCACAGCGTCCCCGTCTCGGCGATGCCGAAGTTGGCGCCGGAGACGGCGACCTTGGTGGTCATGAACTTGTGCCGCAGGTACGCGCGCGCGGCGGCGGCCAGATGCTCGGGTACGGAGTCCAGTTCCGCATCGACGCCCGGGATCTCCCGGAGGAAGATGTCGCGGATCTCGTCGCGGTTGCGGTGGATCGCGGGGACCAGGATGTGCGAGGGCCGGTCGTGACCGAGCTGCACGATCAGTTCGGCGAGGTCCGTCTCCCAGGCCGTGATGCCCTCGCCCGCCAGGTGCTCGTTGAGCCCGATCTCCTGGGTGGCCATGGACTTGACCTTGATGACCTCGTCGCTGCCGGCCGCCTTGACCAGTCGGGTGACGATCGCGTTGGCCTCGTCGCCGTCGCGCGCCCAGTGCACGGTGCCGCCGCGTTCGGTGACCTTTCGCTCCAGTTCCTCCAGCAGCTCCGGCAGCCGGTTCATGGTGTCGGTCTTGATCGCGGATCCGGCGTCCCGCAGCCGCTCCCAGTCCGGGAGTTCACCGGTTGCCGACAGCCGCTTGGCGCGGATGGTGCGGGTGGCCTTGCCCAGGTTGCGGCGCAGCTGCCCGTTGCGCAGCTCCCCCTCGGCGGCCTCGGGGAACGGGACGTCGCCGCGCAGGTTCCCGCTGCCGTACGGCGCGCGCGGCGGCCTCGCGGGCATGCCGAGGAAGGTGCTGCTGCTCATCGGGCGGCCTCCGCCAGGGCGTAAGCGTACGGCGAGGTGCGGGTGGCGGCGAGGATCTGGGCGAGGTGCAGGGTGCGGGTGCCGGCGCGGATGCGGGAGAGACCGCCGCCGATGTGCATCAGGCAGGAGGAGTCGCCGGCGGTGCAGACATCCGCGCCGGTCGCGAGGACGTGGCGCATCTTGTCCTGGAGCATCGCGGCCGACGTCCCGGCGTTCTTCAGGGCGAAGGTGCCACCGAAGCCGCAGCACGCGTCGGCGTCCGGCAGCTCCACCAGGTCGATGCCGTCCACGGCGCGCAGCAGCCGCAGCGGCTTGTCGCCGACCCGTAGCAGCCGCAGCGAGTGGCAGGTGGGGTGGTACGTGACGCGGTGCGGGAAGTGGGCCCCGACGTCCGTGACGCCGAGCACGTCGACGAGCAGTTCCGAGAGTTCGTACGTCTTCGCCTTCACCCCGGCGACCGCCGCGGTGAGCGCCCGGTCGCCGTACCGCTGGGCGACGAGCTCGTGCTGGTGGCGCACCGAACCGGCGCACGAACCGGAGGGCATGACGACCGCTTCGATGGAGGAGTCGCCGAACCGGTCGGCGAAGTTCCGTACGAGCGGGAGCGGTTCGCGCTGGTAACCGGTGTTGGTGTGCATCTGGCCGCAGCACGTCTGCTCAGGCGGGAATACCACTTCGTGGCCGAGGCGGGCGAGCAGGAGGGCGGTCGCTTTCACCGCGTCGGGGAAGAGGGTGTCTCCCAGGCAGGTGGCGAAGAGTCCGATGCGCATGGAGCGAGCCTCCCGTGGCATGTATGGTCCGACCATACTAACGCCGGGCCGCCCGCGGGGAAGCGGTCGACGTGGCTTGCTCCCCGGCCGGCAACCTGGCCTACCCGGCGTCGGACTCCGGGCCGTCGGGCGCCGAGTGGCCGGACACCGAGCCCTCGACCGGCGTGCCGTGGAATCGGCGGATGCGGTGCTCGGCGAGATCGGCCGCCGCGCGGCCGTCGGCCTCCCGCACCAGCCGCAGCGGCTCGGTGTGTGCGGCGTCGAGATCGGCTGCCGCGCGGCCCACCGGACGCCAAGAAATATGTCACCCGAGGTCAATGGTCCGACCGGTCGTGCCCCGGTTGTCCGACGCCCCGGACGGGGAAGGGCCGCGGACCCCACGAGGTCCGCGGCCCGACAGGTGGCGCGGCGCGTCAGGACGACGTCGGCAGGCCCGTGGGCAGCCCGCCCGGGTGCTCGCCGGCGGCGCTCTTCTTCAGCGTGTCCTTCTTGCCCGCGTCCCAGGAGATGACCAGCGTGGTGCCGTCGTTGGACTCGACCGAGCCCAGCGTGCGGTCGGTGTTCCCGTCCGCGCACTTCAGCGACAGCATCATCGTGCCCGTGTCCTTCACTTCGCCGGTGCACGCGTGGCCGTCGGCGAGCAGCGCGGCCTTGCCCTGCTTGACGGACAGCGCGAGGGGCTTGCCGTCGCTCGTGCCCGTCCAGGTGCCCTCGACGTCACGGGGCCTGCCCTCGGCGGAGCCGCCGGAGCCGCCGGTGTCCGCGGCCTCGGTGGGTGCGGTGGACGCCTTGTCGCCGCCGGTGTCGGCACCGTCGTTGCTGCCGCAGCCCGTCAGGGCGAGGACGGCGACGACACCCGCCACGGCGGCCGGCATGCGTACGAGCTTGAGCACGGATCTGTCCCCCTGCGGCCACGGACCAACGCGTCCGCGGACCTGGTTGGTTGCAAGACCGCGCCAAGCTACCAGGACGACTTGCGCACGCCGGGGAGGAACCCGGCGTGGGCCTGCTCACGCACCCGGACCCGGGACAGCCCGAACTTCCGCAGGTGACCCCGCGGCCGGCCGTCGACGCTGTCGCGGTTGCGCAGCCGGGTCGCGCTGGCGTCCCGGGGCTGACGCCGCAATTCGGCTTGTGCGGCGGCGCGTTCGGCGTCGGTGGTCGACTGCCTGCGGATGATCTCCTTCAGCTCCGCGCGGCGTTCGGCGTACCGCTCGACGACGTTCCTGCGGTGATCGTTGCGAGCGATCTTGCTCTTCTTCGCCATCAGACCTTCACTCCCCGGGCCCGGATACGGGCCACGGCGGCCTCGATGCCGATGGTGTCGACGGTCTTCACGGCGCGGGCGCTGAGCGTGAGCCGCACATGGCGGCCCTCGCTCGCCAACCAGTAGCGCTTGCGCTGGATGTTGGGGTCGAAGCGGCGGGACGTACGCCGGTGGGAGTGGGAGATCCGGTTGCCGAAGCCGGGCTTCGACCCGGTCAGCATGCAATGGGCGGACATGGGTGATGCACCTCTCGTCAGACGAGTTTGGTAATGGAAACCATTTCCATATACTAGCGCCATGGCTCGCAACGAACTCCGCCCGGTCATCAAGCTCCGCTCCACCGCGGGCACCGGCTACACCTACGTCACCCGCAAGAACCGCCGTAACGACCCCGACCGCCTGACCCTGCGCAAGTACGACCCGGTCGCGGGCCGGCACGTCGACTTCCGAGAGGAGCGCTGAGCGCGATGAAGCCCGGCATCCACCCCCGCTACGAGCCCGTCGTCTTCCGTGACAAGGTCGCGAACTTCGCGATCCTGACGCGCTCCACCGCCACCAGCGACAAGACGATCGACTGGGAGGACGGCAAGACGTACCCCGTCATCGACGTCGAGATCTCCTCGGCGAGCCACCCCTTCTACACGGGCCAGGCGCGCGTCCTCGACACCGCCGGACGCGTCGAGCGCTTCGAGCGCCGCTACGGCCTGCGCGAGGCCCGCTGATGCTGCCCGTGGCGATCGTCGCCGGGCTGCACGCCGACGCCCGCCGGGCGACCGTGGAGCGGCTGCTCTCGACGGTGTCCGGCAGCGTCGCGCTGCACCACGACCTGTCCACCGCGGAGCGGGGCACCGTGGTGCGCACGGTCCGCGACGCCTTCCGCGTTCGCGACACCGGCGAGACGCCGCTGGTCAACGACTGCGCCTGCTGCGCGCTGCGCGAGGACCTCGTGCCCGAGCTGGTGCGGCTCGCCGACGACGGGGCGACGAGCCTCGCGGTCGTCGAGCTGTGGGACTCCGTGGAGCCCAAGGCGATGGCCGAGGTCGTCGCCGCGCACAGCGGCGAACGCCTCTCGGTCACCTCGGTGATGTGTGCCGTCGACCCGGCGCTGCTCCTGCCGTACCTCGGCAACGGCGACGACCTCGCCGAGGCCGGGCTCGCCGCGGCCGCGACGGACCGGCGCACGATCGCCGACACCTGGGCGCGGCAGTTGGAGTACGCGCCGGTGCTCGCCGTCGTGGACAGCGAGGACGCCGACGAGGAGGACCGCGCGCTGCTGAGCCAACTGCATCCGACCGCCCGGCACATCCCCGTCGGATCCGACCAGCTGGCCGTGGCGGCCGTGGCCGGTTTCGACGTCGAGGCCGCCGCCGCCGCCCAGCACCCGGCCTGTGCGCTGCTGCCGCAGGACGCGGACGACTGCGGGGTGAGCACCTACGTCTGGCACCGCGCACGCCCCTTCCACCCCGGGCGGCTGTACGCGGCGCTGGAGGACCTCACCTGCGCGGCAGCCCGAAGCCGCGGCCGCTTCTGGCTGGCCGACCGGCCCGACACCCTGCTGGCCTGGGATGCGGCGGGCGGCGCGCTGTGCGTGGAGAGCGCGGGCCCCTGGCTCGCGTCGCTGCCGGACGCCGCCTGGGAGATGGTGCCACCGGTGCGCCGGGCCGCCGCGGCGCTGGACTGGCACCCCGAGCACGGGGACTGCTGCCAGCACCTGGTCTTCACCTCACCAGGCCTGGACCGCGACGGCCTGGAAACCCTCCTCGAATCCTGTCTGCTGACCGACGCCGAGTACGCCGCGGGCCGTGAGGCCTGGAAGCGGCTGCCGCCCGCCTTCGACTCCCTCCTGGAGGTCTGACAATGTCGCCCCGCCGCTCCGACGCGCGCAAGCCCCTGAAGCCCCGCCCGAACCCGCTGGACCAGGCGGGCATCACCTACATCGACTACAAGGACACCGACCTGCTGCGGAAGTTCATCTCCGACCGGGGCAAGATCCGCAGCCGCCGGGTGACCCGGGTGAGTGCCCAACAGCAGCGTCTGCTGGCCCGTGCGATCAAGAACGCCCGGGAGATGGCCCTGCTGCCGTATTCCTCCGTGCGCTGAATTCCGGCGTGCCGGGCAGGCGTCGCGCCGCGAGGCAGGGAACCTGTAGTCGCGACACCACACCTTGTGCACGTGCATCTGCCAGTGCATCCGTCCACGCATCGGCACATGAAACACAGCTATGATCCCGGGTAGTTGACACCTGCACCTTGCATCCCGGGAGCGACCTGTGCACCACGTGTACAACGGCATGGCGGCCACGGAGCTTCAGGGAGTCGTCTGGCAGAAGAGCAGACACAGCAACTCCCAGGGGTCATGCGTGGAGTTCGCCAAGCTGCCCGGCGGTGATGTGGCGATGCGCAATTCACGGCATCCGGACGGCCCCGCACTTGTGTACACGCCGGCGGAGATCGAAGCGTTGCTTCTGGGGGTCAAGGACGGGGAATTCGACCACCTGGTGGCATGAGTTCCCTAGGTCATGAGTCGGGGCGGGCCGGCCCCCGATCCGGCCCGCCCTCGTGAGGTCAGCCCAGGCGGAACAGCGCCCAGACGACCTTGCCGCGCAGCGATCCGGCGAGCGGGTGCCAGCCCCAGCCGTCGCTGAAGGAATCGACGAGAAGCAGACCGCGCCCGGACTCCGCCGAGAAATCCTCCTCGGACTCCCGTGCCGTGGGCCCGTCATGGCTGGGGTCGCGCACCGCGCACACCAGCCGGCTCGTCCAGCGCATCAGGTGCAGCCGCACCGGCGGCTCCTTGGCGCTCCCGCACGGCGCCGCATCGGAGGGCAGCGCGTGCCGCAGGGCATTGGTGACGAGTTCGGAGACGACCAGGGCGACATCGTCGAAGCGGTGGTTCAGCTCCCACTGGCCGAGCGTCGACCGCGTGAACTGGCGTGCGCCGCGCACCGCTTCGTAGCGGGCGGGCAAAGCGCAGGAGACGGAGCTGGAGACGGCCGAGGGATCGATCGGCGGAAGGCCCTGCCTTAACGGCTCGAGCATGGTCGATCCATTCGTCCCCATGCGAGGCACTCCCGGGAATCGCGGCTGTGACGCTACAACACGAACGAGCACGCAGGTGCGCGAGGACCATGGTTCCCAATGCGCAGGGCAGATGCAAGGGCAAATGCACGTGCACGCGCCGGACCTGTCCCGCCCCGTGCCGGTTCTTGCTCATTTCTTCCGGGCATCCTTTACGTATCTCGTGCGGTCGGTCGAACGTGGTCTTCTCGTTTGCGTAACCGGACGAGTACGGGCTGAAGCATTTTGGTGGCAGAATCCGGCTCTTGGGTTCGGGGGGACCCCTCGTGGAGGATCGGCCTTCGCGAAATGGTGCAGAGATGGGGAGGGTTGGTCGTGGCGGCAGGCGAGGCGGCAGGGTCATGGGGTTTCCCCGGCGGTGACGGTCCGGGCGGAGGCTCGGTGGTGCGGCGCATCCTGTTGGGATCACAGCTCAGGAGGCTCAGGGAGTCCCGCGGCATCACCCGCGAGGCGGCCGGATATTCCATCCGCGCGTCCGAATCCAAGATCAGCCGCATGGAGTTGGGCAGGGTGAGCTTCAAGGCGCGGGACGTCGAGGACCTGCTCACCCTCTACGGGGTCGCCGATGACGCCGAGCGCCGGTCCCTCCTCGGCCTGGCCAAGGAGGCGAACGTCGCCGGCTGGTGGCACAGCTTCGGCGATGTGCTGCCCGGCTGGTTCCAGACGTACGTCGGACTGGAAGGCGCCGCCTCCCTCATCCGTATCTACGAGGTGCAGTTCGTGCACGGACTGCTGCAGACGGAGTCGTACGCGCACGCCGTCGTCACCCGCGGCATGCCCGACGCCCCCGCGGCGGAGATCGACCGCCGCGTGGCCCTGCGCCTGGAACGGCAGAAGGCCCTCGTCTCCGAGCACGCCCCGCAGCTGCACGTGGTGCTCGACGAGGCGGCGCTGCGCCGGCCGTACGGCGACCGGGCGGTGATGCAGGCGCAGCTGAAGCATCTGATCGAAGTGGGTGAGCAGCCGAACATCACGCTGCAGGTCATGCCGTTCAGCTTCGGCGGTCACGCGGGCGAGAGCGGGGCGTTCACGATGCTGCGCTTCCCCGAGTCGGACCTCTCCGACATCGTCTACCTGGAGCAGCTGACCAGCGCGCTCTATCTGGACAAGCGCGAGGAAGTGGCCCAGTACGAGCGGGTGATGCGGCGGCTGGAGGAGGACAGTCCGGATGCCGCCGAGACCCGTGACCTTCTTCGAGGTCTCCTCCAACTCACCTGAAACACACGTACGATGACGTCACATCAGACTCGGCACATCTGACTTCTGTGCTTCCGTCGGCCACCGCCGCGTATGCCTCTGGAGCGATCACATGTCCTTCTTCGATGAACTGGCACTTCAGTACATAGACGGCGAATGGAGGCCGGGCAGCGGCTCCTGGGACATCATCGACTTCAACCCGTTCGACGGCGAGAAGCTGGCGTCCGTAACGGTGGCCACCGCGGCCGAGGTCGACCAGGCGTACCGCGCCGCCGAGCGCGCGCAGGGAGCCTGGGCCGAGACCAATCCGTACACCCGCCGGCTGGTCTTCGAGCGCGCCCTGCGGATCATCGAGGACCGCGAGCAGGAGATCACCGAGGCGATCATCGCCGAGCTCGGCGGCACGCGCCTGAAGGCCGGGTTCGAGCTCCACCTCGCCAAGGAGTTCCTGCGCGAGGCGATCCAGCTCGCGCTGCGCCCCGAGGGCCGCATCCTGCCCTCCCCGGTCGACGGCAAGGAGAACAGGGTCTACCGCCTCCCGATCGGTGTCGTCGGTGTCATCAGCCCGTTCAACTTCCCGTTCCTGCTCTCGCTGAAGTCGGTCGCCCCGGCGCTCGCCCTCGGCAACGCCGTGGTCCTCAAGCCGCACCAGAACACACCGATCTGCGGCGGCTCCCTGGTCGCCAAGGTCTTCGAGGACGCGGGCCTGCCCGCCGGCCTGCTGAACGTGGTGATCACCGACATCGCCGAGATCGGCGACGCGCTGCTGGAGCACCCCGTCCCCAAGGCCATCTCCTTCACCGGCTCCGACAAGGTGGGCCGTCATGTCGCCACGGTCTGCGCCGCCAACTTCAAACACGCCATCCTCGAACTGGGCGGCAACAGCGCGCTGATCGTCCTCGACGACGCCGACATCGACTACGCGGTCGACGCGGCGGTCTTCAGCCGCTACGTGCACCAGGGCCAGGTCTGCATGGCGGCCAACCGCATCCTGGTCGACCGCTCGGTGGAGAAGGAGTTCACCGAGAAGTTCGTCGCCAAGGTGCGGACGTTGAAGGTCGGCGACCCGGCCGACCCGTCCACCCACATCGGCCCGCTGATCAACTCCTCGCAGGCCGACGCGGTCACCTCGCTCGTCGAGCAGACGGTCGGGGCGGGCGCGACCGCGCTGCTGCACGGCACGGCGGACGGCAACCTGGTCGCGCCCTCGGTCCTCACCGACCTGCCGGACGACTCGCCCGTCCTCACCCAGGAGATCTTCGGCCCGGTCGCCCTGATCATCCCCTTCGACGGCGAGGACGAGGCGGTACGGATCGCCAACGACACCCCGTACGGCCTGAGCGGGGCTGTGCACACGGGGAACATCGAGCGGGGCGTGCGGCTGGCGAAGCGGGTCGACACGGGAATGATCCACATCAACGACGGCACGGTGCACGACGAGCCGATCGTGCCCTTCGGCGGTGAGAAGCACTCGGGCGTCGGGCGGCTGAACGGCGACTCGATGCTGGACGCGTTCACGACCCAGAAGTGGATCTCGGTGCAGCACGGCCGCTCGCGCTTCCCCTTCTGACGCTGCCCCGCGTCCCGTTCCGACATCTACCCCGGCGCCGCGAGCCCTTGAGGACAGAAGTCGTCCGCAAGGGCCCGTAGCGTGCGGGGTGGTGGGAGGCGGCGGACAGGTCGCCCCCAGAGCCCGGAAGGCGGACATCATGGTCACTCACGTTCCCGCGGAAGCCCCCGGCGACGAGCGAGGCGCGCTGCTCTCCTTCGTGGAGGAGCAGCGGGGCGGAATCCGCCGCGCGGTGCTCGGACTGACCGAGGAGCAGGCCGCTTCCCGGCCGACCGTCAGCGAGCTGTCGCTGTCCGGTCTGATCAAGCACGTCGCCGAGGTGGAGCTGCAATGGCTCCGGCTGGCGCAGCAGCAGCCCAATCCGAAGCAGCGCACCCGGGGCACCTGGGCGGAGGGCTTCCGCCTGGCCGGTGACGAGACGGTCCCCGGCATGCTGGAGTTCTGGGCCTCGGTGGCGAAGGAGACGGAGGCGTTCATCCGATCCGTGCCCAGCCTGGACGACACCTTCCCGCTGCCGCCCGCGCCCTGGTTCCCCAAGGACGGCGAGGTCTCCATGCGCTGGATGCTGCTGCACCTGATCCGCGAGACCGCCCGGCACGCCGGCCACGCCGACATCATCCGCGAGTCCCTGGACGGGAAGGGCGCCTTCGACCTGGTGGCCCTGGAGCAGGGCGGCGGCGCCTGAAGCCCCACCCGCGTACCCTAGTCAAAGTTGAGTAGGAGGTACGCGGATGTCCGTGATCCGGCTTCTGGTCCTGGGGGCCGTGCGCCAGCACGGGCGGGCGCACGGCTACCAGGTCCGCAACGACCTGGAATATTGGGGCGCGCACGAGTGGTCGAACGCCAAGCCCGGCTCGATCTACCACGCGCTCAAGCAGATGGCGAAGCAGCAACTGCTGCACGCCCACGAGACGGCGCCGTCGACCGCGGGCGGCCCGCCGCGCACCGAGTACGAGATCACCGACCAGGGCACGCGGGAGTATTTCGCCCTCCTTCGCGAGTCCCTGACCGCCTACGACCAGAAGCCGGACGTGCTCTCCGCGGCCCTCGGCTTCATCGTGGACCTGCCGCGCGCCGAGGCGGTGGAACTGCTCCGGCAGCGGGTGCGGAGCATCGAGGCGTGGCGGTCGTCGGTCACGGACTACTACACCCCCGAGGAGGGGCCCCAGTCCCTCGGCCACATCGGCGAGATCATGAACCTGTGGGTGACGCAGGCCGACTCCGGCGCCCAGTGGACGCGGGGACTGATCGAGCGGATCGAGGCCGGCGCGTACACGTTCGCGGGGGAGGGCGCCCCGTTCGTCGGCGTCCTCGGCGAGGGCGAGGAGAACCCGTACGCCACCGGTGAACCCCATGCGGGGGACGACCGGTAGCCGTCAGTGGTGGAAGGCCGTCGCCGCCGCCGTGTCCCTGCTCAGCGGGTGCGGCTGGTCCCGCAGCTCCGGCAGCAGCAGGCGCAGGTCGTCCAGCAGCAGCGCCGCCAGGTCCGCCGAGAAGCCGTTGCGGCACACCACCCGCAGCACCGACAGGTCCTCCCGGTTGGCGGGGAAGGTGTACGCGGGCACCAGCCAGCCCCGCTCACGCAGTCGCCGCGAGACGTCGAACACGTCGAAGCGCGTGACGTCCGGCGCCGTCGTGAACGCGAACACGGGCAACTGGTCGCCCTGGGTGAGGAGCCTGAAGTCGCCCAGCTCCCCGATCTGCCCCGCGAGCCCCCGCGCGACGTCCCGCGCCGCCTGCTGCACGGCCCGGTAGCCCTCCCGCCCCAGCCGCAGGAACGTGTAGTACTGCGCCACCACCTGGGCTCCTGGCCGGGAGAAGTTCAGCGCGAAGGTCGGCATGTCCCCGCCCAGATAGTTGACCCGGAAGACCAGCTCCTCGGGCAGCTCGGCCGGCGAGCGCCACAGCGCCCAGCCGACCCCGGGGTAGACCAGCCCGTACTTGTGCCCGGACGTGTTGACCGACGACACCCGCGGCAGCCGGAAGTCCCAGACCAGATCCTCGTCGAGGAACGGCGCCACCATCGCACCGGACGCGCCGTCGACATGGACGGGGATGTCGAGGCCCGTGCGTTCCTGGAGCGCGTCCAGTGCGGCGCACACCTCGGCCACCGGCTCGTAGGAGCCGTCGAAGGTCGAGCCGAGGACGGCGACGACGCCGATGGTGTTCTCGTCGCACAGGTCCGCCGCTGCCTGCGGGTCGAGGTGGAACCGGTCGCCCTCCATCGGCACCAGGCGCGCTTCCACCTCCCAGAACGTGCAGAACTTCTCCCAGCACACCTGGACATTGACGCCCATCACCAGATTGGGCCGGGCGCTCGCGGGATAGCGGTCCGCGTTCCGCTTCCCCCAGCGCCGCTTGAGCGCCATCCCCGCGAGCATGCACGCCTCGCTCGACCCGGTCGTCGAGCACCCCACGGCCGCGGCCGGGTCCGGTGCGTGCCACAGGTCCGCGAGCATCGCCACGCAGCGGCGCTCCAGCTCCGCGGTGCGCGGGTACTCGTCCTTGTCGATCATGTTCTTGTCCCGGCACTCTCCCATCAGGATCCCTGCCTGTGGCTCCATCCAGGTGGTGACGAAGGTGGCCAGATTGAGCCGGGCGTTCCCGTCGAGCATCAGCTCGTCGTGCACGAGCTGGTACGCGGTGGAGGGCGGCAACGGGCCGTCCGGGAGGCGGTGCGTGGGCGGTGCCGACGTCATGCCGCCGACGGGGTCCGCCTCGCCGAAGAACGGGTTGAGCGACAGCCGGCGCCGCTCCGCTCCACCGTCACCGGTCGCGCCCTGATGAAGTGCCATGGGACTCAGGCTCACCCGGGCTTGCACCTCACGCAACGTGAGGCAGCAGCCTGGGACGCGTCACGGAACGAAGGAGCGGAAGGCCATGAGCTACTCCGTGGGACAGGTCGCCGGTTTCGCCGGCGTCACGGTGCGCACTCTGCACCACTACGACGAGATCGGGCTGCTCAGCCCGGGCGGGCGCAGCCACGCGGGCCACCGGCGGTACGACGACGCCGACCTGGACCGGCTGCAGCAGATCCTGTTCTACCGGGAGCTCGGCTTCCCGCTCGACGAGGTGGCGGCACTTCTTGACGACCCGAATGCGGACCCGCAGGCCCACCTGCGGCGGCAGCACGAGCTGCTGACCGCCCGGATCACCAGGCTCAAGGAGATGGCCGCCGCCGTGGAGCGAGCCATGGAGGCAAGGAAGATGGGTATCGATCTCACGCCCGAGGAGAAGTTCGAGGTCTTCGGCGACTTCGACCCCGACCAGTACCAGGAGGAGGTCGAGGAGCGCTGGGGCGGCACGGACGCGTACGCGGAGTCGCAGCGGCGCAGCGCCTCGTACACCAAGGAGGACTGGCTGCGGATCCAGCGCGAGTCCGACGAGATCACGCGGCGGTTCGTCGCGCTGATGGAGGCGGGCGCGGCGGCGGACTCCGAGGAGGCGATGGACGTCGCGGAGGAGCACCGCCGGTGGATCTCCCGCAACCACTACGAGTGCACGTACGAGATCCACACGTGCCTCGGTGAGATGTACGTCGCGGACGAGCGCTTCACCCACAACATCGACAAGGCGAAGCCGGGCCTGGCCGTGTACGAACGCCAGGCGATCCTCGCGAACGCGGCCCGTCAGGCCTGAGACCGGGGCGGTGTCCGCCCGGCGGCCTGTCTGCGGGCCTGATGCCCGGTGGGTGGCCGCCCGCCGCGGCCGACAGGACGGACCCGGCGCGCCCTTCACTCGACCGGCCCGCGTGCCTGACAGGACCCCGCCGGGCGGCTCGACCGCCCGGCGGGGTCCGCCTGACACCGGGCGCGCGGGCAGCCCGGCACGCCGGGGCAACCTGGCTGTCGGGACGCCGGGGCGACAGCCGGCTCCCGGCCGCCCGCACGCGGCGGCCAACCTGGCCCCGCTCGCCTGGTACTGGGCCGCCGACCGCCCGGCACGCCTGAGCTTCCTGCCGCCGGCCTGCCCGCACGATCAGCCGGGCCAACGTGGCCCGCGGCCCCGACGCCTGGCGGCGGGCGGATACCGGCCCCCCTGGCGGCGGGGCGGATATCGGGCCGCAGTCCGCCCGGCCGCTCCGCCTGACCCCGCCCCGCGGGTCGCCCCCGCGGGGCGACAAATCGGGCCTGGAGGCAGCCCGGCGCCCGACGCCCGGCGCGCCCGACAGCGGACTGCCAACCCGCGGCGGTCTGACGACGGGTTGTCGGCCGTCCTGCGGGCCGAGATCGGGACGCCGACCGCGACACACGGGCCGACAGCCGGCTCCCGGCCGCCCGGAACGGCCGGGCACCGGGACGCCGACCGTCACGCGGGCCGGCTCCGGGGTGTCGGCCGTCACAGCAGCCGTCAGCCGTCGGCCATGTGTCCCCGGCCGGGCTTTGTCCCGGCCCGGGCACAGTGCATCCTGAGCAGGCCGTGGAACGCGGCGGCGGGCCGGTCCGTTGATAGCTTTGGGCCGACCTCGCACGCCGCCGCGTACCGGCGCATCGCCCGACTACCGACTCAGGAGCCCGGACCTCGTGAACACCCTTGCGCTCGGACCGAGCTGGCTCGACCCGGACTACCTGATCACCACCTTCGGGCTGATCGGTGTGCTCGTCATCGTCTTCGCCGAGTCCGGCCTGCTGATCGGCTTCTTCCTGCCGGGCGACTCGCTGCTGTTCACCACGGGCCTACTGGTGACCGCGGACAAGATCGATATGCCGCTGTGGCTGGTCTGCACGCTGATCGTGCTCGCTGCCGTCATCGGCGACCAGGTCGGCTACCTCTTCGGCCGCAAGGTCGGCCCGGCCCTCTTCAAGCGTCCGGACTCCAAGCTCTTCAAGCAGGAGAACGTGGAGAAGGCCCACGACTTCTTCGAGAAGTACGGCCCCAAGTCGCTGGTCCTGGCCCGCTTCGTGCCCATCGTGCGTACGTTCACGCCGATCATCGCCGGTGTGAGCCGGATGAACTACCGCTCGTTCGTCACCTTCAACATCATCGGCGGTGTGCTGTGGGGCGCGGGCGTCACGCTGCTCGGCGCCGCACTCGGCAAGGTCGAGTTCGTCCACAAGAACATCGAGGCGATCCTGATCCTGATCGTCCTGATCTCGGTGGTGCCGATCGCCGTCGAGTTCCTGCGCGCCCGCTCCAAGAACAAGAAGGAGGCGGCCGCCGCCCCCGACACCGAGGTGTCGCCGGGCTCGCGCGGCCGCCACGCCAAGCGCTGACCCGACGCGGGAAGGGGCTGTCCGGCTGCCAGGCCCGGACAGCCCCTCCTTGTCGAAGGCGGTTGTACGCAGCGTCCAGCGTCCTGTGTGCGCAGCGCCCTGCGCGGCGTCGTACGCGCAGTCCCGGCCGTCAGAAGCCGCGCGTCCGCTTGGCCGCGCGCCGCCCCCCGGGCGCCTCCGCGCCCGGCACACCCACAGCTCCCGGCACCCGCAGGAACAGCCGGGAGATCTCGGCGCCCAGGTTCACCCCGATCGCGATGGCCAGCGCCAGCGCCGCCGCCTTGCTGAGCGAGGTGAGACCGATGTTCAGGTCGCCCCTGGCGATCGACAGCAGCCCGAAGTACGTGGCGCTGCCCGGCAGCAGCGGCCCGATCGCGGCCGTCACATATGGCAGGGCGGACGCGAACCGGTAGCGGGAGAGCATCTGGCCGAACAGGCCCACCAGCCCCGCGGCGGCGGCCGTCGCCGCGACCGGCGAGGCGTCGGCGGTGTCGGCAAGCGCCCCGTAGAGGACCCAGGCGACGCCGCCGTTGAGGGTCACCAGCCACACCGTGCTGCGTTCCTGTTGGAGCAGTACGGCGAAGCACAGGGACAGCGCCATCGCGGCCAGCGTCTGCACCGCCGGCCGCTCCACGGTGTGGATGGCCGTCTCGGGCTGGAGCCCGGCATCCAGCGCGAAGCCGAGGTACAGCACGCTCAGCACGCCGACGACGATGCCGACCACCAGGTAGCCGACCTCCAGCAGACGGGCGGCGGCCGTGATGTAGAAGCCGGTGAGACCGTCCTGCACCCCGGCGACGAGCGCCCGCCCCGGGATCAGCGCGAACAGGCCACCGGTGATCACCGCCGACGCCCGTACGTCCAGCGGGGACAGCGTGAGCGCCACGCCCACCGCGGCGGGCGGCATCGCGGCCGCCACGAACTGGTAGAACTCCGGGAGCCCGCGCCCAGCCGCCAGCCAGGCCAGCCGGTCGCCGAGCATCGCGCTGACCGCGGCCGCGAGGAACACCACGGCGTCACCGCCCACCAGCACCGACGCCGAACCGGCCAGCAGGCCGCCGGCCAGAGTGAGTGCCCAGCCCGGGTAGGGGTGCCGGTTCCGGCGGATCTCCGCGAGGCGCCGGTACGCCTCCTCCAGCGTCACGTCCGACTCGTCGACGCTGATGTCGTGGACCAGCCGGTAGACCGCGGCGAGCCGGGTGTAGTCGGTGCCCCGCCGCCGGACGGTGCGGTTGGCCGTCACCGGGTCGTCGACGAGGGACGGCTGATAGGTGATCGACAGCAGCGTGAAGGTGACGGTCGGCTCGCAGCGGTCCAGACCGTACGAGCGCGAGATGGCGAACATCGCCGCCTCGACGTCCTCGGCGCCCTCGCCGCCCGCGAGCAGCAGCTCGCCGATACGCAGCGTCAGGTCGAGCACGCGGGGCACGGCGGGGCCGGCCTCGTCCTGCCGGTGCGCGGTCTCCGGCACCGGCCGCTCGCCCACGGGCATGCGCAGCATGGCCCGCATACGGTCCTGCCAGGGAGCGTCCTTGGTGACCCGTACGACGGGGACACCGTGCGCCGGGGTGAAGGCGGGCGGGGAGTTCCTGGCGCTGTAGGTGCTCGGCGGGGCGAACGCCGACCCCTCCGGCTCCGGCGGCGGCTCGGGCGCCAGCCCGTCCGGAACGGCGAACTCCGAACTCGGGTGGTCCTCTTCGGGCGCCTCCGGCTGCTCCACGCCCGCGGGCGGAGCGAAGGCGCTGTGCGCCTCGTCGGACTGAGGCTTCCGGTCTTCCGGACCCTCGGGCTCCGCCATAACTCGCTGTCCTCGCTCCCACTCCCTGGCCCTGTGTCCGGCCCTTCTGCCCAGTATGGGCACGGTTATGGGGTGCTACGTACGCGACGCGGGCGGGACACCCAGGGTGTCCCGCCCGCGTCAGGGGTATGTCAAGCGGCGTCAGTGCGCGCCGCCCTGCGCCTCCAGGCGCTTGAAGGAGGCCTCGATCTCCGCCTCGGCCTCGGCGCGGCCGACCCAGTTGGCGCCCTCGACGGACTTGCCGGGCTCCAGGTCCTTGTAGACCTCGAAGAAGTGCTGGATCTCCAGGCGGTCGAACTCGGACACGTGGTGGATGTCGCGCAGGTGCTCCACCCGCGGGTCGGACGCCGGCACGCACAGCAGCTTGTCGTCGCCGCCCGCCTCGTCCGTCATGCGGAACATGCCGATGGCGCGGCACTTGATCAGGCAGCCCGGGAAGGTCGGCTCGTCAAGAATGACCAGCGCGTCCAGCGGGTCGCCGTCCTCGCCGAGGGTGTTCTCGACGAAGCCGTAGTCCGCCGGGTAGCTGGTCGAGGTGAAGAGTCGACGGTCCAGGCGGATCCGACCGGTCTCGTGGTCCACCTCGTACTTGTTCCGCGAACCCTTCGGGATCTCGATGGTGACGTCGAACTCCACGGGTGGCTCCTCCATGATCAAGACATAGCAAGACGTGATTGACGGTGATTAAGTGTCCCTCACGCATCTGCATGATCGCGAAAGGGGCTGGTGCGGGGTGGTGCCGAAGGTCAGTACGTGGCAGCTCACAGTGGGTGCCGCCGTTGCCGGCCTCGCCCTCGCCGCCGGGGTTGTGACCGCGGCGGGCCCCTGGGACTCGGGCCAGCGTAAGGCCGAGAGGCAGTGGGCGGTGGCCCACGGCCCCTTGGGTGGCGTACATCACGAGCGCCCGGTACCGGGGCGCCCGGCCCCCGCGCCCAGCGCCCCCGCCGTGCTCGCCGCTCTCGGCGGCCCGCGGACCGCGTCCGTCAACGCCCCCGCGACCGCACCGGCCGACCTCGCCGAGACGCTCGGACCGCTGCTGGCGGACTCCGGCCTCGGCCCGGCGCCCACCGCGTGCGTCATCGACCTCGCCACGGGGGAGCGGCTGTACGGGAAGGGGGCGACGACGCCGATGACCCCCGCCTCCACCGTGAAGATAGCCACGGCGGCCGCTGCCCTGGCCGCCCTCGGACCCGAGCACCGCATCCCCACCACGGTCGTCGCGACCGCCGAGGCGAAGGAGATCACCCTGGTGGGCGGCGGCGACGCCACCCTCGACCGGGCCGGCCTGGCCCGGCTCGCCGAGCGCACGGTCCGCGCCCTGCGAGACCGGGGCGCCGACTCCATACGCCTGACCCACGACACCTCGCTCTACGCCGGGCCCCTGCTGCACCCCATCGGCCCCAACGACAACATCGCCCCGGTCAGCGCCCTGATGGTCGACCAGGGACGGAACGACCCCGGGAGCACCGGCGACGCGGTCCGCACCGCCGACCCGGCGGGCGAGGCCGCCCGCGTCTTCGCGACGATGCTCGAGGAACGGGGCATACGTGTCACCGACACCCCCCGCCCCGGCCGGGCGGCAGCCCGCGCCGTCCCGCTCGCCCAGGTCCTCTCCGCACCTCTGTCGGCGGTCGTCGAGCGGATGCTGACCAGCAGCGACAACGACATCGCCGAGTCGCTCGCCCGTCAGACCGCCGTCGCCACCGGCGCCAAGGCGGACTTCGCCGGTGCCGGCCGGGCCGTGACCGCGCAGCTGCGCCGGCTGCAGGTGCCGCTGACCGGGGTCCGGATCGCCGACGGCAGCGGCCTCAGCAGGCAGGACAAGGTCTCCGCCGCCCTCCTGACCACCCTGCTCGCCCGTTCCGCGGACCCGGCCCACCCCGAGCTGCGCCCCGTCCTCACCGGCCTGCCCGTCGCGGGCTTCACCGGCACCCTGGAAAGCCGCTACGAGCCCTCCTCGGCGGGCTCGGGCCTTGTACGCGCCAAGACCGGCACGCTCACGGGCGTGAACGCGCTCGCCGGCACCGTCGTCGCCCCGGGCGGCCGACTTCTCGGCTTCGCCTTCCTCGCCGGCGGCACCCCCTCCCCGGGCGCGGCACAGCCCGCCCTCGACCGCCTGGCGGCGGCGCTCGCCGAGTGAACGGCCGGGCCCCGGCGACCGCGCTCCCGGCCGGGCCCCGCCTGCCGACACCTCTACGCCCGCGCGGTGGAGAACGTACGGTTGACGCATGACGAGCATCGGTGGTGCCGAGATGGTCGACTGGAACCTCGCCGTGGCGACCGCGACCCGCTTCGTGCGGCCCGGTCCCGACGTCAGCCGGGACGAGGCGCGAGCCGTCGTCGCCGAGCTGCGCCGGCACGCCAAGGCGTCCGAGGAGCATGTGCGCGGCTTCACCCGGCTGATCCCGGCCGGCTCCCGGCCGCAGGACACCCCGGTCCTCGTCGTGGACCGGGCGGGCTGGATCAAGGCGAACGTCGCGGGCTTCCGCGAGCTGCTGCGCCCCCTGCTGGAGAAGATGCAGGAACGCCGCTCCGGCACCCCGGGCGGCGCGGTGCTCGGCGCGGTCGGCGGCAAGGTGACCGGCGTGGAGCTCGGGATGCTGCTGTCGTTCCTGGCCTCGCGGGTCCTCGGGCAGTACGAGACCTTCGCCCCCGCCACCCGCGACCTGCCGGCCGGTGACCCGGCCGATCCCGACGGCAACGGCGGCGGCAGGCTCCTCCTCGTCGCCCCCAACATCGTCCACGTCGAGCGCGAACTCGAGGTCGACCCGCACGACTTCCGGCTGTGGGTCTGTCTCCACGAGGAGACCCACCGCACCCAGTTCACCGGGGTGCCGTGGCTGCGTGATCATCTCGAGGGCGAGATCCAGTCATTTCTGGAGGAGACCGAGGTCGACCCCATGACCGTTCTCGAACGGTTCCGGGAGGCCGCGCAGTCCCTCGTCGGGGCCCGCCCCGAGGGCGAGGAGGACGAGGGCGGCCACTCCATCGTCGAACTGGTCCAGACGCCCGCCCAGCGCGAGATCCTCGGCCGGCTGACCGCCGTCATGTCCCTGCTGGAGGGCCACGCGGATTACGTGATGGACGGTGTCGGACCCGACGTGGTGCCCTCCGTGGCCGAGATCCGCGAGAAGTTCCAGCAGCGCAGGGCCCGTGGGGCGAGCCGCCTCGACCTCGCCCTGCGCAAGCTGCTCGGCCTGGACGCCAAGCTGCGGCAGTACCGCGACGGCGAGCGCTTCGTGCGGTCCGTCGTGGAGCAGGTGGGCATGGACGGCTTCAACCGGGTCTGGACGTCCCCCAACACGCTCCCGACCAAGGCGGAGATCGCCAAACCGGCGGACTGGGTCGCACGGGTGCACCGCAAGGCCGAGGGTGCACCGTAGAGCAGAGTCGTGAACGACAGGCCCGCGACGGCGGAAGAGCGCCCCTTCCATCACCCATCCGAGGGACCGTGGACGGTGGCAAGGCGTGCAATGCTCGGCTATTGGCTCGGTTCTGTCACCATCGACGCACTCTGAGTGACTGATCTCCCGTCGCTCTCGTTCCCATCCGACCGAGCCACCCCCTCCCGAACTTCACGAAGGGCACCGGACATGGGTCCCCATCCTGCGGTCGCGGCGATACGCCTGGCGGTCCGCCGCGTACTCCACGAAGTCATCACCCAGCACGCCGAAATCGACGAGCGCACCGGCGCCGCCCGAGCCGCCACCCGCGCCACGCGCGAGCGCCCGCTCGTTCTCGTCGCCTGCTCCGGCGGCGCCGACTCCATGGCGCTGGCCTCCGCCCTCGCCTTCGAGGCCCCCAAACTTTCCGTCCGCGCCGGCGGCATCACCGTCGACCACGGCCTCCAGGACGGTTCCGCGCAGCGCGCCGCCGAAGTGGCCGCCCGCCTCACCGCCCTGGAGCTCGACCCCGTCGAGGCCGTCAGCGTGCGGGTCGGCCGCGAGGGAGGGCCCGAGGCCGCCGCCCGCGACGCCCGCTACGCCGCACTCGACGAGGCCGCGCAGCGCCTCGGTGCCGCGGCCGTGCTGCTCGGTCACACCCGCGACGACCAGGCCGAAACCGTTTTGCTCGGTCTCGCCCGCGGCTCCGGCATCCGCTCCCTGTCCGGTATGGCCGCCGTCTCGGGGGCGGCCGGCCGCTACCGCCGCCCCTTCCTCCAGATCGACCGCCAGACCGCCCGCAAGGCGTGCATGGTCCAGTCGCTGCCCGTCTGGGACGACCCGCACAACGAGGACCCCGCCTACACCCGCTCCCGGCTGCGCCACGAGGGCCTGCCGGCCCTGGAGAAGGCGCTCGGCAAGGGAGTCGTCGAGGCCCTCGCCCGTACCGCCCAGCTCTCCCGCGACGACGCCGACGCCCTCGACAGCTGGGCCGCCGACGCGGCCGCCCGCGTACGGGACGAGACCGGCGGCCTGGAGTGCACCAAGCTGTTCGCCCTGCCGCCCGCCGTACGGCGCCGGGTGCTGCGCCGGGCCGTCATCGAGGCGGGCGCACCCGCCGGATCCGTGTTCGCCCGGCACGTCGAAGAGGTCGACCGGCTGATCACCGGCTGGCGCGGCCAGCGGGCCATCAATCTGCCCGGCCGGGTTCAGGCGCGTCGGCAGGGTGGCAGACTGGTCATTCGGCAAGGCTGAACCGCCGAGACAGAAAGCGACGCGGGTGAACGAGAAGGACATGGGCAGCGACCTTCAGTCGGTGCTCATCACCAAGGAAGAGATCGACGCCAAGCTCGAAGAGCTTGCCGCGAAGATCGACGCGGAGTACGCGGGCAAGGACCTGCTCATCGTCGGTGTCCTCAAGGGCGCCGTGATGGTGATGGCGGACCTGGCGCGTGCGCTCGCCACCCCCGTCACGATGGACTGGATGGCCGTGTCCTCGTACGGCGCGGGCACGCAGTCGTCCGGCGTCGTCCGGATCCTCAAGGACCTGGACACCGACATCAAGGGCAAGCACGTCCTGATCGTCGAAGACATCATCGACTCGGGCCTGACCCTGTCGTGGCTGCTGACCAACCTCGGTTCGCGCGAGCCGGCCTCCCTGGAGGTCTGCACGCTGCTGAGGAAGCCGGACGCCGCGAAGGTCGCGATCGACGTGAAGTGGATCGGCTTCGACATCCCGAACGAGTTCGTCGTCGGATACGGCCTGGACTACGCGGAGAAGTACCGCAACCTCCCCTTCGTCGGCACGCTCGCGCCGCACGTCTACGGGGGCTGAGGCACCGGTGCGCCCAGGGGGAACCCAGACCGCCTTTCCGCCGTTGGAGCAAGGGAAGGCGGTCCCCGGTGGCCATGCTGAGGTACCGTCCGAAGAACAGTTGTCTTTTCCCATAGCAGTCTCATAGCAAGTCCCACAGCAGCATTAACCTACGGGCAGGAGGGACGGAGCGGGTTCGCTCCGTATGGATGGACGTGAAGCGATACTTCCGTGGGCCGGTCATGTGGATCGTGCTGGCCGTCCTCGCCGTGGTCGTGCTGATGCAGGTTGTCGGCTCGTCCGGCGGCTACAAGACGGTGGACACCGGCAAGGTTGTCCAGGCGATCGACAAGAACCAGGTCAAACAGGCAAAGCTGACCACTGGCGACGAGCAGATCATCAAGATCGAGCTCAACAAGGGCCTGAAGGTCGACGGCGGCACCAAGGTGCAGGCCAGCTACATCGGCACCCAGGGCGCCGATCTGGCCGACAAGCTGCAGGAGAAGTTCGAGGCCGGTGAGATCGAGAAGGGCTACACGGTCTCGCCGTCGAAGCAGAGCCCGTTCGTCTCGGTCCTGCTCTCGCTCCTGCCCTTCGTCCTGATCGTCGTGGTCTTCCTCTTCCTGATGAACCAGATGCAGGGCGGCGGCTCCCGAGTCATGAACTTCGGGAAGTCCAAGGCCAAGCTCATCACCAAGGACACCCCCAAGACGACCTTCGCCGATGTGGCCGGGTCCGATGAGGCGGTCGAGGAGCTCCACGAGATCAAGGAGTTCCTCCAGGAGCCCGCCAAGTTCCAGGCCGTCGGCGCCAAGATCCCCAAGGGTGTGCTGCTCTACGGCCCGCCCGGCACCGGCAAGACGCTGCTCGCGCGTGCCGTCGCGGGCGAGGCGGGTGTCCCCTTCTACTCGATCTCCGGTTCCGACTTCGTCGAGATGTTCGTCGGTGTCGGTGCCTCCCGTGTCCGTGACCTGTTCGAGCAGGCCAAGGCGAACGCCCCGGCGATCGTCTTCGTGGACGAGATCGACGCCGTCGGCAGGCACCGCGGCGCGGGTCTCGGCGGCGGCCACGACGAGCGCGAGCAGACGCTGAACCAGCTGCTCGTCGAGATGGACGGCTTCGACGTGAAGGGCGGCGTCATCCTGATCGCCGCGACCAACCGGCCCGACATCCTCGACCCGGCGCTGCTGCGCCCCGGCCGCTTCGACCGGCAGATCGCCGTCGACCGTCCGGACATGCAGGGCCGTCTGGAGATCCTCAAGGTCCACCAGAAGGGCAAGCCGGTCGCCCCGGACGTCGATCTGGGCGCCGTCGCCCGGCGTACGCCCGGCTTCACCGGTGCCGATCTCTCCAACGTCCTGAACGAGGCGGCGCTCCTGACCGCCCGCAGCGACAAGAAGCTGATCGACAACCACTCCCTGGACGAGGCGATCGACCGCGTCGTGGCGGGCCCGCAGAAGCGGACCCGGATCATGTCCGACAAGGAGAAGAAGATCACCGCGTACCACGAGGGCGGACACGCCCTGGTCGCGGCGGCCTCACCGAACTCCGACCCGGTCCACAAGATCACGATCCTGTCCCGCGGCCGGGCCCTCGGTTACACGATGGTGCTCCCGGAGGAGGACAAGTACTCCACCACGCGCAACGAGATGCTCGACCAGCTGGCCTACATGCTGGGCGGCCGGGCTGCCGAGGAGCTCGTCTTCCACGACCCGACCACGGGCGCGGCGAACGACATCGAGAAGGCGACGGCCACGGCCCGCGCGATGGTCACGCAGTACGGCATGACCGAGCGGCTCGGCGCGATCAAGTTCGGCGGCGACAACACCGAGCCCTTCCTGGGCCGGGAGATGGCGCACCAGCGCGACTACTCGGAAGAGGTCGCGGCGCTCGTCGACGAAGAGGTCAAGAAGCTCATCGAGACCGCGCACAACGAGGCCTGGGAGATCCTTGTCGAGAACCGCGACGTCCTCGACAACCTGGTCCTGAAGCTGCTGGAGAAGGAGACCCTCGGCAAGGAGGAGATCGCGGAGATCTTCGCCCCGATCGTGAAGCGCCCGGCCCGCCCGGCGTGGACCGGTTCCTCCCGCCGTACGCCCTCCACCCGCCCGCCGGTGCTCTCCCCCAAGGAGCTCGCACTGACCAACGGTGCGAACGGCAGCTCGCCGACGGTGGCAGACGTCACCAAGGTGGCTCCGAGCGAGACCGTCGAGGCGGTCCCCGAGGAGCGCCCCGAGGCCTGACCTCGGCCTTCGGCTCCCGCCCCGGAATGAATGCCGCGTCCCCCAGGTTTTAGCCTGGGGGACGCGGCATTTCCGTATGCCCGCGGCCCGAGCAACAGGAACGAGGCACAGATGACCGACCCGGTGACGCTGGACGGCGAGCGTTCGATCGCCGAGTTCGACGAGAAGCGGGCGGAGAACGCCGTACGCGAGCTGCTGCTGGCGGTGGGCGAGGACCCGGACCGCGAGGGCCTGCGCGAGACGCCCGCGCGGGTGGCGCGGGCTTACAAGGAGCTTCTGTCCGGCATGCGGCAGGAACCGGAGGAGGTCCTGACCACCACCTTCGACCTGGGCCACGACGAGATGATCCTGGTCAAGGACATCGAGCTGGTCAGCTTCTGCGAGCACCACCTGCTGCCCTTCCACGGCGTGGCACATGTGGGGTACATCCCTGCGGAGACCGGAAAGATCACCGGACTGTCGAAGCTGGCCCGGCTGGTCGACGTCTACGCCCGCCGGCCCCAGGTGCAGGAGCGGCTCACCACGCAGATCGCCGATTCCCTCATGCGGATTCTCGAAGCCCGGGGCGCGATCGTCGTGATCGAGGCCGAGCACATGTGCATGTCCGTCCGGGGCATCCGCAAGCCCGGGGCCAAGACGACGACCTCGGCTGTACGGGGCCAGCTGCGCGACTCCACGACGCGTGCCGAGGCGATGAGCCTGATCCTGGCGCGCTAGGGCCTCTCGTTCGGATCGCGCCGGGCTCGTTTCCGGCCACGCTCCCCCACGGTCCTCGGGCGTGGGAGGGGTCCACCCCCGTAGCCCTGCGGGCACGGGAGGTGCCTTCAGCCCCGGGCCCTCCCCCTGCACCCTGCGGCGTGGGGGACCGCCACTCACTGATCCGGCCGGATCCCCGGGAGGCCCTCGCCGGATCGCCGATCCTGGCGGTCGGGGAGGTCGCGCGCGGCACGCTGCTGTGAGCCGGACCCGGGCGGTGTGCTTCTCAGACCGCGCGGGCCGCCTGGTCGTTGTTGTCGTCCCCGTCCTCGGGGAGCTTGCAGACGCGCTCCAGGAACATCGCGGCCGCGATCACGGCGATGCCCGCGACGACCGAGAACCCGGCGTAGATGGCCTGGTCCCGGCGGGCGGGGACGTCGAGCGAGCCGAGCAGGAACACGCCCGTGCCGCCGTACATGCCGCTCACCAGCGCCGCGACCAGCGCGCTCGCCTGGCCGAAGACGACGGCGCGCGCCGCCATCAGCGGCTCGACGCCCTTGGCGCCTGGGCGGCGCTCGCGCTGCGCCTTCAGCCGGGCCCGCAGCGACAGCGCGGTGGCGGCGAGGATCGCGGCGATCGCCGCGAGGACGATGGGCGCGGCCAGCGGCACGCTCGGAAGCGTGCCCAGCGAATCCCACAGGCGCGCACCGCCCCAGGACAGGACTCCCGCCGCGGCGAAGAGTCCGGCCAGCACACCGAGCCGTAGTTGCTTCACCGCTGGGAGCCGCCCTTCAGCTGTCGTGTCGTACGGGCACCCCGTACGTATCGTCGTGCGCGGGACGCCCTCGTGCGGAACGTCCCGTACGAGCCTAACGACTACTCGGGCAGCCGCAGTTCCAGGTCGGTGCGGGGCTGGACGCCGCCGGCGCCGACGCCGGCGAGCAGCTCGGCGACGGGGCCCACGCCCGGGAGCTGGGCCTCGGGCTGGACGTCGTGCCAGGGGGCGAGGACAAAGGCGCGCTCGTGGGCGCGCGGGTGGGGGAGGGTGAGCACCGGGTCGTCGGAGACGACGTCCGCGTACGCCACGATGTCGACGTCGATCGTGCGCGGGCCCCAGCGCTCCGCGCGGACACGGTCGAACGCCTCCTCGATTGCCTGGCCGCGCTCCAGGAGCGAGGACGGCGGCAGGGTCGTCTTCACCACGACCACCGCGTTGAAGTAGGAGGGCTGGCTGCCGGGCTCGACACCCCACGGCTCCGTCTCGTACACCGGGGAGACCGCCTTGACCCGAACGCCCGGTGTGTCCTCGAGGGCGTCGATCGCGCCCTGCAGGGTCTCCAGGCGGTTGCCCAGGTTGGAGCCGAGCGAGATCACCGCCTGTTTCGGATTCGACAGCGTGATGTCGGCGGCGTCCACCTGCGCCACCACGGAGGTGGGCACCGGCTGCACGGTCGGGTCGCTCGCGGCCTGGTTCATACTCGGCTCCGGGTGATCGTGATGGTCACGTCGTCGAAGGGCACCGTGATCGGGGCGTCCGGCTTGTGCACCACCACCTCGACCTCCTCGACGCCGTCGTGCTTGAGGCACCGCTGGGCGATGCGCTCGGCCAGCGTCTCGATCAGGTCGACGGGGTCGCCTTCGACGATCGCGACGACCTCCTCCGCCACCACGCCGTAGTGCACGGTCTTCGCCAGGTCGTCGGACGCCGCCGCCGGGCGGGTGTCCAGGCCGAGCACCAGGTCGATGATGAAGGTCTGGCCCTCCTCCCGCTCCCGGGGAAAGACGCCATGGTGCCCGCGGGCCTTGAGGCCGCGCAGCGCGACACGATCCACGCGAATCACTCCTGCTTTCTTTACTGGCGGATGCGGGCACCCGGCCACGTGCGGGTGGCGCGGTACCCGCCATCGAATCTACCTGCGAGCACCGACACGACGTGCCCACGGGGGCCCTGGGGAACGGCGCGGAGCTGGGGTAGCCGCGTATACCCGGGGGAGGCAGACATGAACCTCCTTCAGGGCGCTTACCCACTTACGAGGGGCTGTCCTCGTCCTCTTCGTCCTCGGTTTCCGTCAGTACGGGGGAACCGTGATGTGACCAGATCTTCCAACCGTCGGATGTGCGGCGGAACACATTCGTGGCGACGACCAGCTGGCCGACGAGCGGGCCGAGCTCGCCCGCCGCCTCGGCGGGGCCGCCGCTGAGGATGTTCTCGGTGCAGGTGACGAGCGCCGTGTCACCGGCCACGCTCACCTTCACATCGGTGAGGAAGAACTGGATGTACTCCGTGTTCGCCATGATCAGCGCGTACGACCGCAGGACCTCGCCGCGGCCGGAGAGTACGGGCCAGCCGGGGTGGACGCAGGAGATCTCGTCGTTCAGCCAGAGCGCGGACAGCAGCTCGAAGTCGCCCCGTTCCATCGCCTCGTAGAAGGCGGTGTTGGCCTTCTCGACCAGTTCGATGTCGGTGGAGGTCACCGGGCACCCTCGACGGCGCGGGCGACGCGCACGGCGTCGGCCGTGGCCCGCACCTCATGAACGCGTACGGCCCACGCGCCCTCGTGGGCGGCGATGGCCGAGACGGCGGCGGTGGCCGCGTCGCGTTCCCTGGCCGGCGGTGCGGCGCCCTCCTTGGCGAGCACCCGGCCGAGGAACCGCTTGCGGGAGGCGGCGACCAGGACCGGACGGCCGAGCGCACGCAGCTCTTCGAGGTGGGCGACGAGCGCGAGGTCGTGCTCGGCCGTCTTGGCGAAGCCGAGGCCCGGGTCGATCACGATGCGCTCGGGCGCGATGCCGCCCGCGACGACGGCCTCCATGCGCTCACGCAGCTCCGAGACGACCTCGGCGACGACGTCGCCGTACACCGCGCGGCTGTTCATGTCCTCGCTGAACCCGCGCCAGTGCATGACGACGAACGGGGCGCCGCAGTCGGCGACGGCCGGGACCATACGAGGGTCGGCGAGACCGCCGCTGACGTCGTTGACCAGGCCGGCTCCGGCGGCGATCGCCTGCTCGGCGACCGATGCGCGCATGGTGTCGACGGAGACGACCACGCCCTCTGCGGCGAGTCCGCGGACGACCGGGACGACCCGGCGCAGCTCCTCGGCCTCGTCGACCCTGGTCGCTCCCGGTCTCGTGGACTCGCCGCCGACGTCTACGAGGTCGGCGCCCTGGGCTACCAGATCCAGGCCGCGCTTGATCGCGGCCGTGGTGTCGAACCACTGGCCTCCGTCGGAGAAGGAGTCGGGCGTCACATTGACGACACCCATGACCGCACAGCGATCCCACTCCGGCAGGCCGCTGGCCGTGCCCCGTCCACGCAACGTACTCATGTGGCCAGCCTAGGGCCTGCCGTTCTTGGCCGGGCCCGAGCGGTGGGGCTCTGTCGGTGGCCGGGCGGCGGTGTCCGCGGGCGGCGGGTGTCAGGCCGCGTGCGCCTCGTGGTGTTCGGCGGGGCGGGGGAAGTGGGCGCAGGGGCGCGGGGCGGGCGCCGTGCGTCGGCGGGCGAACGGGCGGGGCAGCGAGAGGTTCACAAACCCTTCCGCCTGCATGGCGGCGAAGCCGATGCGGGGCAGGTCACGGGTGTTGCGGAAGACGACGAAGCGCGGCTCCCAGCGCGGCCGGAACTTGGCGTTGAACTTGTACAGCGACTCGATCTGGAACCAGCGGGAGAGGAACACCAGAAGTCCGCGCCACAGCCGCAGCACCGGGCCGGCGCCGATCTTCTCGCCCCGGGCGAGCGCCGAACGGAACATCGCGAAGTTGAGGGAGACCCGCTCGACGCCGAGGGCGGGAGCGGCCTGGAGAGCCGCGACGATCAGCAGTTCGTTCATGCCGGGGTCGGCGGAGCGGTCGCGGCGCATCAGCTCCAGGGACATCCCGTCGTACCCCCAGGGCACGAAGTGGATGATCGCCTTCAAGTCGCCGTAGCCGCCGTGGTTCCCGTCGCCGCCGGGGGCGTGCTCGTCGGCCTTGTGCGCGGTGGCGATCACGGCGTCGCCGTCGGCGGGGTCGCCGATCCGGCCGAGGGCCATCGAGAAGCCGCGTTCGGTGTCGGTGCCGCGCCAGTCGGCCGCGGCCCGCCGGATCCGTTCCAGTTCGTCGGCGGTGAGGTCACGGGCGCGCCGTACGCGTGTCTCGTAGCCATTGCGCTCGATGCGCTTGACCATCTGACGTACGTTCCGCATCGCGCGCCCGGTCAGGGAGAAATCCGCGACGTCCACCACCGCCTCGTCCCCGAGTTCCAGGGCGTCGAGTCCCGTCTCGCGCGTCCAGACCTCGCCGCCGGTCTCCGAGCAGCCCATGACGGCCGGGGTCCAGGAGTGGGCCTTGGCCTCGTCCATGAAGCGCTCGATGGCACCGGGCCAGGCCTCGACGTCGCCGATCGGGTCGCCGCTGGCGAGCATCACGCCGGAGACGACGCGGTAGCAGACGGCGGCCTTGCCGCTGGGCGAGAACACGACACCCTTGTCGCGGCGGAGCGCGAAGTGGCCGAGCGAGTCGCGGCGGCCGTGCGCCGCTAGCAGGGCGCGCAGCCGGCGTTCGTCGTCGGCGGTGAGGCGGGCGGCGGGGTGCTCGGGCCGGAAGGCGAGGTAGATCGTGGTGACGGCGGTCAGCAGGCCGAGTGCGCCGAGCGAGTAGCCCACGGTCCAGGGGACGTTGCCGGTCCAGTCGACGGGTCCCTCGAAGCCGACCAGTCCGTACATGACGTGTTCGAGACGGTCGGTGAGGCCGGGATTGCCGATGATTCTGCCCGGGTGGGCGCTGACGATCACCAGTCCGAGGCTGAGCGAACCGGCGCTCAGCACAATGAAGTTGGCGAGTGCGCGCCAGCGGCTGCGGGGGTCGGGCAGGGCGGCGAACTCGCTCCGGTGCCGCAGCAGCAGCGCCAGCAGGCCGAGCGAGACGACGACCCCGAGGACGGAGTGGCGGTAGACGAACTGGGCCACGGCCCCCGCGGGCAGCAGGACCACCGCGGCCCGCCAGGCGCGCCGCTTGTGGCGCTTGATGCCGTGTGCGAGCAGGAGCAGCAGGACTCCGGTGCTGAGCGAGAGTGCGGCGGCGAACGGGCCGAGGGCGCCGGGCAGCACCTCGGCGAGGGTGTGCATCCGGCTGTGCCGGAACCGGGGGAAGACGCCGGCCGCGATGTCGATGAGGCCGACGAGGGTGCAGGCCGATCCGACGAGCGCGGGCACCGCCTCGGGGCGGGGCCCGCGCAGGACGCGACGTACCCGGATCATCACGCGACTCGTCTCCCCATTGGCCACCCGATTCGGAACCAATGCTGATTTGTCCCCATCTACCGTTGCAGACATCGCTTCCCGTGACTCCGCGAGAGATCCTGCGTCCGGGCCTCAGGTCGGTCGGCCCCGGACGATGTGCGCTCTCTAGGACGGCACTTACCGGAGGCGGGTTCATCCGCCACCGGGAAATTCTCGGCGAACCGGCCCCTGCCGGGCGCGGATCACCGACGCCGGACCGAAGCAGAAAGCGCATGAACCCATGGGTCTGACCAGCAACAAAGTCCTGGCCTTGGCCGTAGCGGCAGCGGTCCTGCTGTTCACCGCCACCGTGTGGCTGTGGCCCCGGCTGGCCCGCAGGGGGCCGCGGCCGGTGGCCGGGCGGATCGGACTGCTGCTCGCCACGCAGGTCACGCTGTTCGCCGCCGTCGCCCTCGCCGCCAACAACTCCTTCCTGTTCTACGGCTCCTGGGCCGACCTCTTCGGACAGGAACAGGAGACCGGTGTCGTTCAGGACCACTCGGCGGGCAGCAGCATCAAGGTCGTCGAGAAGCGCAGGCCCGATGTGCCGGGCGGCGCGCGGGCGGTGACCGGCGGGCAGATCCACAAGGTCGTCGTGGCCGGGGCGACGTCGGGGATCAACAGCCCCGCGTACGTCTACCTGCCGCCGGAGTACTTCCAGGAGAAGTACCGGCACAGAACCTTCCCGGCGGCCGTCGTGCTCACCGGTTACCCGGGCACGGCGGAGAACCTGCTCAAGGGCCTCAAGTACCCGTCCACGGCGCACAGGCTGGCTGGGGAAGGGCGGATACAGCCGATGGTCCTGGTGATGCTGCGGCCGACCGTCGCGCCGCCGAGGGACACCGAGTGCGTGGACGTGCCGGGCGGGCCCAAGGCCGAGACGTTCTTCGCGACGGACCTGCCGAAGGCGGTCTCGGAGACGTACCGGGTCGGCACGGCACCGCGGAACTGGGGGTTCATCGGCAACTCCACAGGCGGTTACTGCGCCTTGAAGATCGCGCTGCACCATCCGGGGCGGTTCGCGGCGGGGGCCGGTCTTTCCGCGTACTACAAGGCCGCCGAGGACCCGACGACGGGCGACCTCTTCCACGGCGACCAGCGGGCCCGGCAGCGGGCGGACCTGCTGTGGAGCCTGGACCATCTGCCGCAGGGCAGGTCGTCGTTCCTGGTCACGACGTCCCGGCAGGGCGAGGGCAACCTGAAGGGGACTCTGGCCTTCATCGAGAAGGTGAAGGCGCCCGCGCGGGTGTCGTCGATCGTGCTCGACAGCGGCGGGCACAACTTCAACACCTGGCGCCGGGAGATCCCGCCGGCCCTGGAGTGGCTGAGCAGCCGCCTCAGCGCGACGTGACGCGGCGCCGACGCGGCGCCCCCAGGGGGCTCCTCGCGCAGGCGTTGCGCCCAGCCGGCGTGGGGGAGGCGCGGGGTGTCGGCTGGGGGGCGGGCTGTCGGCGAGGGCGACGTAATTGCCTTGTGGGGGGCCTTGTGGGGTGAGCGGGGCGTCATGTCCAGCCGGGGAGCAGCACCGGGCCCGGCCTGCCCGGCCGTGGCGCAGCCCTCGCCGGTCGCCCGCCCTGCGGGCGACCGGGCACCAGGGGCGGACACGGTCCGCGCGGACGGACCGGACGCCACTCGCGTGGGCCGCGTCCAACCCGTTGGCGTGCCCCGGAGCCGCGTTCCCGCCCGGTGCGTGCCCGGCAACCGTCAGCCCTTGTCGGTGGAGACGGGTTTCGGCGCCGCGGCGATCGACTCCAGCGCGACATCCGCCCGCGCGATGTCCTGTGCGTCCGCGTCGATCGAGCGGCGCAGCGCCTCGTGCAGCCCGGCCGGGGTCAGCACGCCGAGGAATCGGCACGTCTCCTCCTTGTCGATCACCGCGATCCAGCCCGCGTCGTGCTGGAGCATCGTGGCGAACGCCTGCTTGAGCGAGGCGCCGACCGGCAGCCAGGCCTCCATGCGGCGGGCGTGCTCGCCCACCGAACCGCTGCGTCGCGCCTGCTCGGCGGAGATCCAGCCATGCAGATTGTCCTCCCCGTCGAGGACCACGGCCCAGCGCGCGCCGAGCTCGCGGGGCAGCGGGTCACCGAGGTGTACGACGGGCGGCTGCTCCAGATCGCCTTCCTCGATGGGGGTGACGGAGAGCCGCTTGAGCCCGCGGTCGGCGCCGACGAAGTCGGCCACGTAGTCGTTGGCGGGAGCGCCCAGCACGGTGGCGGGCGCGTCCAACTGCTCGATCCTGCCCTGGCCGTAGACGGCGATGCGGTCCCCGAGGCGCACGGCCTCCTCGATGTCGTGGGTGACGAACAGGACCGTTTTGCGCACCTGCGACTGCAACTTGAGGAACTCGTTCTGCAGGTGCTCGCGGACCACGGGATCGACCGCGCCGAACGGCTCGTCCATCAGCAGCACGGGCGGGTCGGCGGCGAGCGCGCGGGCGACGCCGACGCGCTGGCGCTGGCCGCCGGACAGCTGCTCGGGGTAGCGGTCGCCGTAGACGGCGGGGTCGAGTCCGACGAGGTCGAGCAGTTCGGCGGCGCGCGCCCGGGCCTTGGCACGGCCGGTGCCGAGGAGATGGGGAACGGTGGCCGTGTTGTCGAGGACGGTCCTGTGCGGAAACAGTCCGACCTGCTGGATCACATAGCCGATGCGGCGGCGCAGCGCGACGGGGTCGACGGCGGAGATGTCCTGTCCGTCCATGAAAATGCGGCCGCTGCTCGGCTCTATGAGGCGGTTGACCATCTTCATGGTGGTCGTCTTGCCGCAGCCCGAGGGGCCCACGAGCGTGACCAGTTCACCCTCGGCGACCTCGAAGGAGAGGTCGTCCACGGCGATGGTGCCATCCGCGTACCGCTTGCTGACACTGTCGAAACGGATCATGGCTCCCCATTGTGACGGCGCTTGTGTGAAAGCCATGTTGCTGCAATGTGCCGGTTCTCGGCGATTGTCAGTGGTCGGGGTTAGGGTCGTGACCGTTGATCGTCAGACTTGTGTTCGCCATCCGGGGGAGGTGGGGAGGGATGGGTACGGGACGGGCCACGAGCAGCTGCCTCGCGGCGAACGACTGGTTCTGTGCGGAGTATCTGCGCAGCCGCAGCACCGAGTTGACGGACGCGACGGTCCAGCACGTCTGGATCACCGTGGCGTCGGTAATGATCGGACTGGCGGTCGCTCTGCCTCTCGCGCTGCTCGTGCGCGCGCAGCCGCGGTTCGCGGGCCCGGTGCTCGGCCTGACGACCCTGCTCTACACGATCCCCTCGCTCGCGATGTTCTCGCTGCTGCTGCCCTTCTTCGGACTGTCCGCGGCCCTGGTCGTGACGGGCCTCGTGCTCTACTCCCTCACCATCCTCGTGCGGAACATCCTGGCCGGGCTCCAGGCGGTGCCCGCCGAGGTGCGCGAGGCCGCCCGAGGCATGGGGTACGGGCCGGCCCGCCTGCTGTGGGAGGTGGAGCTGCCCTTGGCGCTTCCCGCGCTGATGGCGGGTGTGCGCATAGCGACGGTCTCGACGATCGCGCTGACGACGGTCGGCGCCCTCGTCGGCAAGGGCGGCCTCGGCAACCTCATAGACGACGGCGTGCAGACGACCTTCAAGGCGCAGGTGCTGACCGCCTCCGTGCTGTGTGTGCTGCTGGCGGTGCTCGCGGACGTGGCTCTCCTCGGCGCCCAGCGGCTGCTCACCCCCTGGACGCGCATACGCACGGCGGAGGCGAAGGTCTGATGGGCGTGGTAGCCGATGCGTGGACGTGGCTCACCACCGGGTCGAACTGGCAGGGGGAAGGCGGTGCCTGGCACCGGCTGGGCGAGCATGTGTACGTCAGTGGTGCGGCGCTCGCGCTGGCCTGTGCGATCGCCCTGCCGATCGCTCTGTGGCTCGGGCACATCGGCAGGGGCGGGGCCCTCGCGGTCAACCTCTCCAACGCCGGCCGTGCGATCCCGGTCTTCGCCGTCCTCGCGCTGTTCATGCTCACGCCGCTGCGCAGCGCCGGCTATGTGCCGACGATCAGCGCGCTGGTCCTCTTCGCCGTCCCGCCGCTGCTGACGAACGCGTATGTGGGCATGCGGGAGGTGGACCGCGCGGTGGTCGAGGTCGCGCGGGGGATGGGCATGTCGGGCGGCCAGCTGTTCCTCCGCGTGGAGCTGCCCCTCGCCTATCCGCTGCTGATGACCGGGCTGCGGTCCGCCGCCGTCCAGGTGGTGGCCACGGCGACGATCGCGTCGATGGTGGGGCAGGGCGGGCTGGGCAGGATCATCACGGCCGGATTCAACACGTACAACACCCCGCAGGTCGTCGCGGGGGCGCTGCTCGCCGCCGGGCTCGCACTCCTGGTGGAGGGGCTGCTGGTCGCCGCCGACCGGCTGCTGAACCCGCTGCGCAAGGCCGCGGCGTCTGCGGGAGGCTGACGCGGTGCGCTGATGCCCCCCTTTGTTTCGGTATATCGGTCGCATGGACGGAGAACCTGATGTGCAAGACCTCACGCGTCGCGGGCGCGGTACTCGGTGTGGTGGCCCTCGTGGGTTCTCTGGCCGCGTGCGGCGGCGACAGCCTGGAGCAGGAGAAGGACGGCGGCGGCTCGGCGGCCGGGTCCGGTGAGAAGGGCACGCTCGTCGTCGGCGCTGCGGCCTTCACCGAGTCCAAGGTGCTCGCCGAGCTCTACGCCCAGCTGCTGGCCGACGCCGGATACAAGACGTCGGTCACCACGGTGAAGAACCGCGAGCTGTACGAACCGTCCCTGGAGAACGGCGAGATAGACGTCGTACCGGAATATGCCGCCACGGTCGCCGAATTCCTCAACGCCAAGGTGAACGGGCCGAAGGCACCCGAGGACGAGCCCGTCGCCTCCAGCGATGTCGCCGCCACCGTCGCCGCGCTCACCAAGCTCGCCGAACCGCGCGGACTGAAGGTGCTCGACGCGGGCGAGGCCGTCGACCAGAACGCGTTCGCGGTCTCCAGGGAATTCGCCGAGAAGAACAGCCTCAAGACGCTTTCCGATCTCGGGAAGTCGAAGCTGAAGGTGAAGATCGCGGCGGGTGACGAGTGCGAGATCAGGCCCTTCTGCGCCCCCGGTCTGAAGAAGACGTACGGCATCGAGGTCGCGGGCGTGGACCCCAAGGGCGTCGGGACGCCGCAGGCCAAGCAGGCGGTCAAGGACGGTGAGGACCAGCTCGTGCTGACCACCACCACCGATGCCACGCTGGAGAGCTTCGGACTTGTGCTGCTGGAGGACGACAAGAAGCTCCAGAACGCCGACAACGTCCTGCCCCTGGTCAATGCGCGGGACGCCGGGGGCAAGGAGATAGCCGAAGTCCTCGGCAAGCTCTCGGATGTGCTGACCACCGCGGATCTCACCGAGTTGAACCGCTCGGTGGACGCCGAGCGGGCGAAGCCGGAGGACGCCGCGAGGGACTATCTCCGTTCGAAGGGGCTGCTCGAGAAGTAGGGATGTTGCCGGCCCGGCGTTTTCGACCAGAGATTTGCCGGGCCGACACCCCACAAGACCTCTACGCGCGGTAAATTTCTGGCCATGCCACGTGGACGCCACCGCCATTCCCCGCCCCTGCACAAGCTGCTGCCACCTTCGGCCGTGGCCGGAGCGTCGGTACTGTGCGCTGCCGGCGCGTGGTTCGTCGGAAATGCCGTAGCTCTTCGCATCCTGGTGGCGGCAGCCGCTGCCGCCGCGGTCACCGGCGCTGTGCTCATGCGCAGTTGGGACCGCAGCGCGGGCCGCCGGGTCGCGGAGCTCAGCCGTGCGCGCGCCAGCGACCAGTGGAAGACCGAGGAGCGTATAGCGGAGCTCGAGGCGGACGTCGAGGAGTCGCGGGAGCTGCGCATGAAGCTCGACGCCAAGCTGCGCGTCAAGCGGGTGGAGCTCGCCGGACTGCGCGGGGAACACGCCGCCCTGCTGCGGCGGTACGCGAACGCGGAGACGGAGCGCGCCAGCGCCCTGGAGGGCCGCAGGCAACTCGCGATCGAGGCGGCCGCGCCGGCGAAGGCCCTGCTGCCGGCCGGTTCGACGCCGACCCCTTCGATGTATCTGCGGGCCGCCAAGGCGCTGGAGGACCTCTCGCGCAATGCCGCTGCCCAGGAGGCCAGGCGCACCGTCGAGGAGGCCCGCGCGCGGGATCTGGCCGAGCGGGCACGGGAGGCGGAGGAACCGCAGGGGAAGCACGCGGCGGGCGCCGGGGCCGGGCAGCACGCCCGTCCGGCGTCCGCCCTGCCCGCGCGCCGTCCCGTGCCCGCCGCCTCGTCGATCGTGCCCTACGGCGCCCAGCGTTCGCGCGCCAAGCGCCCCGAGGGCGGCTTCGACTTCTTCGGGACGGGCACCGGCACGGGCACCGGCACGGGCGCCGACGCGGGCACCGGCACGGGCGCCGACGCGGGCGCCGACGCGGGCGTCGACTCCGCGCGGGTCGCGCAGCAGGTCACACAGCCGGTACAGAAGGCGATCGAGGCCGCGCAGCAAGAGGACCTCGCCGACGTGGTGGGCGAAGAGGCCCTGGCGGCCGTGCGCGTGAAGGAGCCCCGCGCGGTCGGCAAGGTCATCGACCTGACCGCGCACGACGAGACGGAGCAACTGGACGTGGCCCAGCTGCGCGACGCGGTCTCGTAGGACGGCCGTCCGCGCCAGGCGGCGAGGCCTACTCGCCGCCTGCCGCCCTGCCTGCCGGGCCGACGCCTACTTGTCGATGTCGCCGACGACGAAGAACAGCGATCCCAGGATCGCGACCATGTCCGCGACGAGCGTCCCCGGCAGCAGCACGGTCAGGGCCTGGATGTTGTTGTACGACGCCGAGCGCAGCTTGAGCCGGTAAGGGGTCTTGTCGCCCTTGGAGACCAGGTAGTAGCCGTTGATGCCGAGCGGGTTCTCGGTCCAGGCGTAGGTGTGGCCCTCGGGTGCCTTCAGCACCTTGGGCAGCCGCTGGTTGATCGGGCCCGGCGGCAGCTCGGCGATGCGGTCCAGGCAGGCGTCCGCCAGGTCGAGCGCGTTGTGCGTCTGCTCCAGCAGTACCTCGAAGCGGGCCAGGCAGTCGCCGGCGGAGCGGGTGACGACCGTGAGCGTGTCCTGCAGCTCCCCGTACGCGAGGTACGGCTCGTCCCGGCGCAGGTCGAAGTCGACGCCCGACGCCCGGGCGATGGGCCCGCTCACCCCGAACGCGTGCACCGCATCGGCCGACAGGACGCCCACACCGCGTGTACGGCCGCGGAAGATCTCGTTGCCGAGGACCAGGTGGTCGTACACGTCCATCCGGGAGCGGACGTCGGCCACCGCGTGCCGGGCCCGCCCGAGCCAGCCGGCCGGCAGGTCCTCCTTGAGGCCGCCGACCCGGTTGAACATGTAGTGCATCCGGCCGCCGGAGACCTCCTCCATGACGGCCTGGAGCTCTTCGCGCTCGCGGAAGGCGTGGAACACCGGGGTGATACCGCCCAGTTCGAGCGGATACGACCCGAGAAACATCAGGTGGTTGAGGACCCGGTTGAGCTCGGCGAGGAGCGTACGGGTCCACACCGCGCGCTCCGGGACCTCCATGCCGAGCATGCGCTCGACTGCCATGACGACGCCGAGCTCGTTGGAGAAGGCGGAGAGCCAGTCGTGCCGGTTGGCCAGCACCACGATCTGGCGGTAGTCGCGCGCCTCGAAGAGCTTCTCGGCGCCGCGGTGCATATAGCCGACGACCGGCTCCGCGTGCCGGATGCGCTCGCCGTCCAGCACGAGACGCAGCCGCAGCACACCGTGTGTGGAGGGATGCTGGGGACCGATGTTGAGCACCATGTCGGTGCTCTCCGCCGCTCCGCCGATGCCGACCGTGGTCTCCGTCATGGTCACCAGTCTGACAGAGGCCCCGCGGGCCGTTCCGGCCCGATCCGCTGCACCAGCCAGACGAAGTCACCCAGGCCGCCCTTCGCCGTGAGCTCCGCGGCCTCCCCGGTGCGGGACAGGGCGCGGACGTACGCCACCGGGTCGGACGACGCCAGGGACAACGGCGGCCGCCCGGCCGTCACCCCCAGCCGCCGCAGCGCCTCGCGCTGCGCGATCAGCCGCGCGGCGGGGCGCGCTGCCGGGCCCGCCTCCCGGCCCTCCACTGGGCGGCCTGCCTCCCCGCCCTCCACCGGGCGGTCCCCCGACCGGCCCCCCTTCGTAGCCGCCGCGCACGCGTCCAGTGCCACGTGGGCCGTGATGTCGCAGCTGCCGTCCGGGACCGGGCGCACCTCGCGGCCGTCGCGGAAGCCGGCCAGCGTGCCGTACGGCGGCCTCGTGTCGGCCATGTGCGCGTAGTCGACGGCCACCGCGAGGCCCGCCGTCATGCGGCCGACGGCCCGCGCCCACGCCTCGTCGCGCGGGCGGCCGATTTCCGCACGGGTGCCCGGTTCCGTGAGCGGCCACCAGCGGGCCAGCCACTCGGCGTCGGCTCCGTCCACCTCCTCGCCGAGGCGCTCCTCGCCCGCCGCGTTCACCAGGACCCTGCGCACCACGCCGTGCTCGTCCGTCTCGGCGATGTCGACGGGGACGTTGTCCAACCACTCGTTCGCGAACAGCAGTCCGCGTATCCCGTCCGGTGGCGCGTCCGTCCATTCGATCCGCGGGTCGAGCCCGGTCGGCCGCGCGGCCCGCTCCACGGCGCAGGCGCGCACCGGAAAGCCGGGCGGCAGTGCGGCCAGCACGCCCGTCAGCAGTTCGCCGCGGCCCGCGCCGACGTCGACGAGCGCGGGCTCGTCGATTCCGTACGCGGCCGCGACGTCCAGCAGCAGGCGGGCGACGGCCGAGGCGAAGACCGGGGAGGCGTGCACGGACGTACGAAAGTGTCCCGCCGGGCCCTCCGTCCGCAGGTAGAAGCCGTCGGGGCCGTAGAGGGCGGCCTCGGTCGCGGCCCGCCACCCCCGCCATCCGGAGCTCACGGCAGGGGCGCGGACTGAGGTCTCATACGTCACGCGCACCAGTCTCCACCTTGCGGAGTACGGCTCCGCCGACCGGATCGCCCCTCCGGTTGACTCTGGCACCTATCTCCTTTCCTTACGCTTGGTGACGTGCAGCGCCTCTACGACTTCCTCCGCAGACACCCGACGGGCACCGACAGTTTCTGGGCCGTCATGCTCTTTGGGTTCGCCATGTTGTGGGTGGTCCAGCTGCCTGTGGGGCCGGGGTCCCGGCTCACGGCGGCCGGGGTGGTGACCGTGCTGAGCGTCGTGGTGGCGCTGCGCCGCGTCATGCCGGAGAAGATGCTGGTGGTCGCCGCCATCGCCGGCGTCGCCCAGTTGGTGCTGGACGTCGAGGTCAACCCGGCGGACTTCGCGATGATGGTGATCATCTACACCGTCGCCGCGCACGGCGGTCCGCGCTGGGCGTCCCGGCTCGCCCTCATCGGCGGCCTGTCGGCGGCCACGCTGGCGCAGGTCCGCTGGCCCGAGGAGGAGCAGGGCACCCTCGGCCGGATCTTCGTCACCGTGATCATGAGCCTGCCGTTCGCCCTCGCCTGGGTCCTCGGAGACTCGATACGCACCCGGCGCGCGTACTTCGCCCAGCTGGAGGAGCGGGCCACTCGGCTGGAGAAGGAGCGCGAGGCGCAGGCGAAGGTCGCGGTCGCGGCCGAGCGCGCCCGTATCGCCCGCGAGCTCCACGACGTCGTCGCCCACAACGTCTCCGTCATGGTCGTCCAGGCCGACGGTGCCGCCTATGTGCTGGACGCCGCACCCGACCAGGCCAGGCAGGCGCTGGAGACCATCTCCACGACCGGGCGGCAGGCGCTCGCCGAGATGCGCCGGCTGCTCGGAGTGCTGCGCACCGGCGACGCACCGGAGAGCGGGGAGTACGTCCCGCAGCCGGACGTCGAGCAGATCGAGGAACTGGTCGAGCAGGTCCGCTGCGCCGGACTCACCGTCGACTTCAAGATCGAGGGCATGCCGCGACCGCTGCCGAGCGGCGTCGAGCTCACCGCGTACCGCATCGTGCAGGAAGCGCTCACCAACACCCGCAAGCACGGCGGCCCGGAGGCCGGTGCCAGCGTGCGCCTCGTCTACTTCGACGACGGTCTCGGCCTGCTCGTCGAGGACGACGGGCGCGGGGCGTCGCACGAGCTGTACGAGGACGGCGGCGCGGACGGACGCGGCCACGGTCTGATCGGCATGCGCGAGCGCGTCGGTATGGTCGGCGGCACGCTGGACGCGGGGCCGCGGCCGGGCGGCGGCTTCCGGATCAGCGCGCTCCTCCCGCTCAAGCCCACCCACTAGAGCCAGCCCTCACAGCCCACAGCACCACAGCACAGCACAGCACCACACACAGCACCCCACAGCCACGACAGATCGAGGAAGCCGACTGTGATCCCCATCCGCGTGATGCTCGTCGACGACCAGGTGCTCCTGCGCACCGGATTCCGCATGGTGCTCGCCGCCCAGCCGGACATGGAGGTCGTCGCCGAGGCCGGGGACGGCGCGGAGGCGATCGAGAACCTGCGCTCCACCCCCGTGGACGTCGTGCTGATGGACGTCCGCATGCCGAGGCTCGACGGTGTGGAGGCCACCCGCCGCATCTGCGCCGAGCCGGACGCGCCGAAGGTGCTGATCCTGACCACCTTCGACCTCGACGAGTACGCCTTCTCCGGGCTCAGGGCCGGTGCCAGCGGCTTCATGCTCAAGGACGTGCCGCCCGGCGAACTGCTCGGCGCCATCCGCTCCGTGCACAGCGGTGACGCGGTCGTCGCGCCGTCGACCACCCGCCGCCTGCTGGACCGCTTCTCACCGATGCTGCCGAGCTCCGGCACCGAGCCGCAGCACAAGGAGCTCCAGCGGCTCACCGAGCGCGAGCGCGAAGTGATGCTGCTGGTGGCGCAGGGCCTGTCGAACGGAGAGATCGCGGCCCGGCTGGTGCTCTCCGAGGCCACCGTGAAGACCCATGTGGGCCGCATACTGACCAAGCTCGGCCTGCGCGACCGGGTCCAGGTCGTGGTGCTCGCGTACGAGACGGGCCTCGTGCGCGCGGGTGGCGGCGGACCGGTCTGAGCGCCGTGCTGGTGTGGATCAACGGGCCGTTCGGCGGTGGCAAGACGCAGACGGCGTACGAACTGCGGCGGCGCCTGCGGGGCAGCGTCGTGTGCGACCCAGAGCACGTCGGCTTCGGCCTGCACCGGATGACACCGCCCGCGCTGCGCAATGACTTCCAGGACCTCGCCGCGTGGCGGCAGGGCGTCTACGAGGTGCTCGACCTGGCCCTGCGCGGGCACGACGGCGTGGTCATCGCGCCCATGACCCTCGTCGAACCGGCGTACTTCGAGCAGATCGTGGGCCGCCTGCGGAACGAGGCCGGGCACGACGTGCGCCACTTCGCCCTGCTCGCCGAGCGTGAGACCGTGCTGCGGCGGCTGCGGGAGCGGGGGCTCTGGCGCGGTCCGAAGCGCGAGAGCTTCGCCGCACAGCGGCTGGACGACTGCCTGGAACGGCTGCGCGACCCCCGGTTCGGGGAGCACATCCACACCGACCGGCTGAGCGTGCCGCAGGTGGCGGACCGCATCGCCCGCTCGGCGGGCCTGCGGCTCGCGCCGAACACGGACGGACCGCTGAGGCACCGGCTGCGCGAGGTGTGGACGGGCGTGCGGCACATCCGCTTCGACTGATCCGGCGCGGCGCAGTCTCCAGGAAGTCGCCGCCGAGCCGGCCACGGCGATCACGTCCAGCCGGTGCGGCACGTGGCGCCCGCGACCCCGTGCTCACCCGCCCGGGGCGCTGCAAGGCCCCGCCCCCTCACCCCACCCGGCGCACGAATCCCTCCACCGCCTCCTGGACGTCCGCCGCCGTCCACGTGAGTCCATCGGACGCCACGGTCACCTCCGTGACCGAGACTCCCGGCGGGCAGCCCTCCGAGAACCAGCGGCGGAAGAGCGTCACGCCCGTCTCCTCCGACTGAGCCAGGCCCGCCTCGTTCAGCGCGTCCGCCTCGTACGGCAGCCACACCTGGAACTGGTGGGTGTGCGGGACCGGCGGGTTGACGCGGGACCAGGGGACGCCCGCCGTGCGGAGCGCGTCCGTCAGTGCGGCCGCGACCACCTTCGCGTGGGCGACGTACGACGGCAGCCGCGGCAGTTCGCGCTCCAGGCCGATCAGGGCCGACAGCACCGCCGGGTACTGCTGGAACAGCCGGCCGCCGTACCGGTGGCGCCAGGCGCGCGCCTCGTCCGCCAGGGACTCGGGGCCCGCGAGCACGGCCCCCGCGAGGCCGCCCAGGGACTTGTAGAACGACACGTACACGCTGTCCGCGAGCGCGGCGATCTCGTCCAGCGGGCGGCCGAAGTGGGGAGCGCACTCCCAAAGGCGCGCGCCGTCGAAGTGCACCACTGCATCCCGTGCGCGCGCCGCCTCCACGACGTCCACCAGTTCCTCCCACGCCGGCAGGACGAATCCGGCGTCCCGCAGCGGCAGTTCCAGCATCAGCGCGCCGAAGGGCTCGTCGCACTCGGCGACCTCGTCCGGCGTCGGCAGCCGCGGCCGGTTCGTCGGGTGGATCGTGCGGAGCCCGCTCACCACGGAGAGCGCGGAACGCTCGTGCACTTCGGGATGCGCCTGCGGATGCAGCGCCACCGTCGCGTTGCCGGTGCGGCCCGCCCAGCAGCGCAGGGCCACCTGCTGCGCCATCGTCCCGGTGGGGAAGTACACCGCCGCCGGGAGGCCGAGCAGCGCGGCCGTGCGCCGCTCCAGCTCGGCCACGATCCCGTCGCCGTACAGGTCGACCGGCTCGTCCGGGTCGTACACATCGGCGGCGCCCGAGGCCAGTGCCGCCAGGCCGTCTCCCAGGCGCAGTTCGGCGGAGGTCCGCCACAGCACGCGCTTTGACGTGCGCCACGCGGCGAGCCTGCGCCGCCGTTCACTGTGCTCGCTCGTATCCGTCACGGTCCGATCATCGCCCACAGCCTGTGGACAACTGCGGGGGTGGCGGAAGCGCTGGCGTAGCATCGTGACGAGAAATCGTCCGGTACCCCCCGCGGACTGGAACGGAAGGCACCGCCGCGTGAATGCCACACCACCACAGGAACCGCTCGATCCGCGGGACCGCCCCGCCCGGCTGACCGTGGGCGTGGTCGGAGCGGGCCGTGTCGGCCCCGCCCTGGCCGCCTCGCTCCAGCTGGCCGGTCACCGGCCGGTGGCCGTCTCGGGCGTCTCGGACGCGTCCGTGCGCCGCGCCGCCGCGCTGCTCCCGGACGTTCCCCTCGTGCCGCCCGCCGAGGTGCTCGCCCGCGCCGAGCTCGTGCTGCTCACCGTCCCCGACGACGCGCTGTCCGGTCTCGTCGACGGCCTGGTCGAGACCGGCGCCGTGCGGCCGGGGCAGCTGCTTGTGCACACCTCCGGCCGGTTCGGCACCAGGGTGCTCGACCCGGCGACGCGCGCCGGTGCGCTGCCGCTCGCGCTGCACCCGGCGATGACGTTCACGGGGACGCCCGTGGACGTGCAGCGGCTCGCGGGCTGCTCGTTCGGTGTGACCGCGCCCGAGGAGCTGCGTCTCGCGGCCGAGGCGCTGGTCATCGAGATGGGCGGCGAGCCCGAGTGGATCGAGGAGGAGGCCCGCCCGCTCTACCACGCGGCCCTCGCGCTCGGGGCGAACCACCTCGTCACGCTGGTCGCCCAGTCCATGGAGCTGCTGCGCACCGCCGGGGTGGCCGCCCCGGACCGGATGCTCGGCCCGCTTCTCGGCGCGGCCCTGGACAACGCGCTGCGTTCGGGCGACGCCGCTCTGACCGGCCCCGTCGCCCGCGGCGACGCGGGCACGGTCGCCGCGCACGTCGCCGAGCTGCGCAAGCACGCGCCCGGCACCGTCGCCGGCTACCTGGCCATGGCCCGGTCGACCGCGGACCGGGCCCTCGCACACGGCATGCTCAAACCGGAGCTCGCCGAAGACCTGCTGGGCGTCCTCGCGGAGGGGGATCTGCGATGAGCCGTAAGACCAGGCGCGAAGTCGAGCTGGTGCCGACGCGGGAGGACCTCCGGTACGTCGTCGAGCACCACGCCGTCCCCGGCCGCACCGCCGTCGTGATGACCATGGGGGCGCTCCACGAGGGGCATGCCGGGCTGATCCGGGCCGCCCGCGAGCACGTCGGCGACTCGGGCTTCGTCGTCCTCACCGTCTTCGTCAACCCGCTGCAGTTCGGGGCCGGTGAGGACCTCGACCGCTACCCCCGCACCCTGGAGGCCGACCTGCGGGTGGCCGAAGAGTCGGGCGTCGACGCGGTGTTCGCGCCGTCCGTCGACGAGGTCTACCCCGGCGGCGAGCCCCAGGTGCGCATCACCGCGGGCCCCATGGGCGAGGTGCTGGAGGGCCGGACGCGCCCCGGCCACTTCGACGGCATGCTCACCGTCGTCGCCAAGCTGCTGCACCTCACCTCGCCCGACGTCGCGCTGTTCGGGCAGAAGGACGCCCAGCAGCTCGCCCTGATCCGCCGCATGGTCCGCGATCTGAACTTCCCCGTGGAGATCGTCGGCGTACCCACCGTCCGCGAGGACAGCGGCCTCGCCCGCTCCAGCCGCAACGCCTACCTCTCGCACGCCGAGCGGAGCACCGCCCTCGCCCTGTCCCGTGCCCTGTTCGCCGCCAGTGACCGCCTCGCGGCCCAGCAGGCGCTGCACGCCCGCGCCGAGGCCGTCCACGCCGCGCCCGCCCGCGCCGCCGCCCTGTCCGCGATGGGCGAGGCGAGGGCAGCGGCCGACGCCCACGCCGTCGCGCAGGCCGCCCCGCCGGGCGGCGCGGACGCCGTGCGGGCCGCGGCCCGTGCCGTGCTGGACGAGGCCGCGCAGGCCGACCCGCCGCTGGTGCTGGACTACCTGGCGCTCGTCGACCCCGTCACCTTCACCGACGTCCCCGACGACCACACCGGGGAGGCGGTCCTCGCCGTCGCCGCCAAGGTCGGCACCACCCGCCTGATCGACAACATCCCCCTGACCTTCGGAGTCCAGCAGTGACCGGAATACGGCTGACCGCCCCCGCCCCGGGGTGGGCCATCGACGCCGACGTCGTCGTGGTCGGCTCGGGCGTCGCCGGCCTCACCGCCGCCCTGCGGTGCGCCGCCGCCGGTCTGAGCACCGTCGTGGTCACCAAGGCACGCCTCGACGACGGCTCCACCCGCTGGGCGCAGGGCGGCATCGCCGCCGCGCTCGGCGAGGGCGACACGCCCGGGCAGCACCTGGACGACACCCTGGTCGCGGGCGCGGGGCTGTGCGACGAGGAGGCGGTGCGCACCCTGGTCACCGAGGGCCCCGACGCCGTGCGGCGGCTGATCGCCACCGGCGCCCGCTTCGACACCGACCCGGCCTCCGGTGAGATAGAGCTCACCCGCGAGGGCGGCCACCACCGCCGCCGCATCGCCCACGCGGGCGGTGACGCGACCGGCGCCGAGATCTCCCGTGCCCTGGTCGACGCGGTCCGCGACCAGGGCCTGCGCACCATCGAGAACGCCCTGGTCCTCGACCTGCTCACCGACGCCGACGGCCGCACGGCCGGCATCACGCTGCATGTCATGGGCGAGGGCCAGCACGACGGCGTCGGCGCCGTCCATGCCCCCACCGTCGTCCTCGCCACCGGCGGCATGGGCCAGGTCTTCTCCGCGACCACCAATCCCGCCGTCTCCACCGGCGACGGCGTGGCGCTCGCACTGCGCGCCGGGGCCGAGGTGTCGGACCTGGAGTTCGTGCAGTTCCACCCCACGGTGCTGTTCCTCGGCGCGGACAGCGAGGGCCAGCAGCCGCTGGTGTCGGAGGCGGTACGGGGCGAGGGCGCGTATCTCGTGGACGCGGCCGGCACACGCTTCATGGTCGGACAGCACGAGCTGGCCGAACTCGCCCCCCGCGACATCGTCGCCAAGGGCATCATGCGCCGCATGCGGGAGCAGGGCACGGAGCACATGTACCTCGACGCCCGCCACTTCGGCGCCGAGATGTGGGAGCAGCGCTTCCCCACGATCCTCGCCGCCTGCCGCAGCCACGGCATCGACCCGGTGACCGAGCCGATCCCGGTGGCCCCGGCCGCGCACTACGCCTCCGGTGGCGTACGCACCGACCTGCACGGCCGCACCACGGTCCCCGGCCTGTACGCCTGCGGCGAGGTCGCCTGCACGGGCGTCCACGGCGCCAACCGCCTCGCGTCCAACTCCCTTCTGGAGGGCCTGGTCTTCGCCGAGCGGATCGCGGCCGACATCGCCTTCCGCGCGGACGCGCGGGCCGGGGCGGCCCGGGAGGCGGACGGCGACACCGCCCCGCTCCTCGCGCCCGAGCAGCGTCACGAGGTCCAGCGGATCATGACGCACGGTGCAGGCGTCATCAGGACCGCGGCCAGCCTCGACGACGCGGCCGACGCGCTGGAGGCGCTGTCGCTGCACGCGGCCCACGATGCCGACGGACCGAAGGCGGCGGAGCCCGGTGTCGAGTCGTGGGAGGCCACCAACCTCCTGCTGGTCTCCCGGGTCCTGGTCGCCGCGGCCCGCGAGCGCGCCGAGACCCGCGGCTGCCACTGGCGCGAGGACCACGCCGACCGCGACGACACCGACTGGCGCCGCCACATCACGGTCCGGCTCACGCCCGACCGCCGCCTCGTCGTACGGCGCACCGCCGGCGAAGCCTTTCCGCCCGTAACGCCCAACGCCCCCAGGGAGCCGCAACCGTGACCACGCCCGAAGAACGTCCGGAGCCTGTGGACGTACCGCTGATCCAGATCGGCGCACCCGCCGCATCCGACGCGGGCTGCGGCGACGGCTGCGGCTGCGCCGACGAGACGTACGAGAGCGGGCTCGACCCCGCCCTCGCCGAGCTCCTCGCGGCCGCCGGCCTCGACCCCGTGCAGGTCGAGGACATCGCTCATCTCGCCATCGAGGAGGACCTCGACGGCGGCGTGGACGTCACCAGCGTGGCGACCGTGCCGCAGGACGCCGTCGCCACCGGGGACTTCACCGCCCGGGAGGCGGGCACGGTCGCCGGGCTGCGGGTCGCCGAGGCCATCCTGTCGATCGTGTGCACCTCCGACTTCGAGGTCGAGCGGCACGTCGAGGACGGCGACCGCGTCGAGGCGGGCCAGAAGCTGCTCTCGGTCACGGCGGGCACCCGCGACCTGCTCACCGGTGAGCGCAGCGCGCTGAACATCCTGTGCCGCCTCTCCGGCATCGCGACCGCCACCCGTGCCTGGGCCGACGCACTCGAAGGCACCAGGGCCAAGGTGCGCGACACCCGCAAGACGACGCCCGGACTGCGCGCCCTGGAGAAGTACGCGGTGCGCTGCGGCGGCGGGGTGAACCACCGGATGTCGCTGTCCGACGCGGCTCTGGTCAAGGACAACCACGTGGTGGCGGCGGGCGGTGTCGCCGCGGCGTTCAAGGCCGTGCGGGACCGCTTCCCCGACCTGCCCATCGAGGTCGAGGTCGACACGCTGCACCAGGTCCGCGAGGTCATCGACGCCGGCGCCGATCTGATCCTGCTGGACAACTTCACCCCGGCCGAGACCGAGGAGGCCGTCACGCTCGTGGCGGGCCGCGCGATCCTGGAGTCCTCCGGCCGCCTCACCCTGGCCAACGCCCGCGCGTACGCCGAGACGGGCGTCGACTTCCTGGCGGTGGGCGCGCTCACGCACTCGTCCCCGATCCTCGACATCGGCCTCGACCTCCGTGAGGTCGACGCCTGATGCTGCTCACCATCGACGTCGGCAACACCCACACCGTGCTGGGCCTCTTCGACGGCGAGGAGATCGTCGAGCACTGGCGCATCTCCACCGACTCGCGCCGCACCGCGGACGAGCTGGCCGTCCTGCTGCAGGGGCTGATGAGCATGCACCCCCTGCTCGGCGAGGAACTGGGCGACGGCATCGAGGGCATCGCGATCTGCTCCACCGTCCCTTCGGTGCTGCACGAACTGCGCGAGGTCACCCGCCGTTACTACGGCGACGTCCCGGCGGTCCTCGTCGAGCCCGGCATCAAGACCGGCGTCCCGGTCCTGACGGACAACCCCAAGGAGGTCGGCGCGGACCGCATCATCAACGCGGCCGCGGCGGTCGACCTCTACGGGGGCCCGGCAATCGTCGTCGACTTCGGCACGGCGACGACGTTCGACGCGGTGAGCGTGCGGGGCGAGTACGTGGGCGGCGTGATCGCCCCCGGCATCGAGATCTCCGTCGACGCGCTCGGGGTCAAGGGCGCCCAGCTGCGCAAGATCGAGGTCGTCCGCCCCCGGAGCGTGATCGGCAAGAACACGGTCGAGGCGATGCAGTCGGGCATCGTCTACGGCTTCGCCGGCCAGGTGGACGGGGTGGTCCACCGCATGAAGCGGGAGCTGGCGGAGGACCCGGACGAGGTGACGGTGATCGCCACGGGCGGTCTGGCGCCGATGGTGCTGGGCGAGTCGTCGGCGATCGACGAGCACGAGCCGTGGCTGACGCTGATCGGTCTGCGGCTGGTCTACGAGCGGAACATCTCGCGTCTGTGACCCCCGTGGCGGCGGTCACCGCAGCGCCTTCGGTGCGGCGCTCCGGGTGACACCTCCCGGGGCGCAACGCCCGCTTTCGTACCATTAAAGGGAATTTGTGCCTTCGGCTCGTATGGTCGGGCCATGCCCACGCCATACGGTTCCCACGGCGGCATGGCGTTCGGCGCTGACGAGCTGCGTGTGCTCCGACGCGCCCTCGCCGCCGCCCTCCATCCCGTTCCCCTCGCCGACGAGGACGTCAGGGAGTGCCTGCGCCTGGCCGACTCCCTCGACGAGGCCGTGCGCGAGGCGGGCCGACTGCGCGACTTCCTCGTCGCCGACCTCGCCCGCTACCGCGCCGCGCTGCCCGGCTCGGCCGTCGGCTATCTGGAGCTCCTCCAGGAGGCCCTGGCCGCCGGTCACGAGCCCCTGACCGACGATCTCGCCGCCCTGCGCGCCCTGCGCGGCAACCCGGTGGCCGCCGCCGTACTGCGGCGCTGCCTGGCACTCGCCGGGCAGTCCATGCGGGCCCGGCTCGCACAGCAGCCGGTGCCCGCACCGGCCGTGCGTGTGCCGGCGCCGGCGAGCGCGCCCCGCCGCGCCCGCCTCACGGCGCTGCCCGGCGGGCGCGCGTCCGACGAGCAGAAGGGCAAGCCGCAGCCGCAGCAGCCGCAGCAGCCGAAGCCCGCCCCCTCCCGCCCGGACGAGAAGCCCGTGCCCAAGCCCTCGGAAGTGTTTCCGCCACGCCGCAAGCCGACGCCCCCGCCGGAGCAGCGCGCCGCCGGATAGCTACTCTGGACGGCATGGACTACGTTTCCGCGCTCGTGCCCCCGGTGGTGATGGCCGCCTTCTTCATCGGTCTGGTCGTGACGATCGTCAAGAGCCAGGGCGGTTCCAACAAGGCCAAGGAGGACGCGGCCGTGGACGCCGCGCTCGCCCGCGCCGAGTCGGCCGGCCAGTCCGGGCCCGACGCCTGAGAGCCGGCCACTCCGGGCCCGACGCCTGAGACCAGCAGGGCACTCCGGCGCCCGACCCGAGCGGCACAACGAGGACGTACGGCAGATTTCAGGCCGTACGTCCTTTTTGCTCCCCAATAAGGGATTACTCCTGGATCTCCCACTATGGTGGCAATGTGCCCCGTCAATTGGGAGAGCTCGAAGACGCCGTCATGACACGGGTCTGGCAATGGAACCGGCCGGTCACGGTCAGGGAAGTCCTGGAAGACCTTCAGCAGGAACGGTCCATCGCCTACACCACCGTCATGACGGTAATGGACAATCTCCATCAGAAGGGCTGGGTGCGCAGGGAAGTCGACGGCCGGGCCTATCGATATACGGCCGTCTCCACCCGGGCCGCCTACTCGGCCGCACTGATGAACGAAGCCTGGTCCAAGAGCGACAACCCCGCCGCCGCCCTCGTCGCGTTCTTCGGCATGATGTCGCCCGAGCAGCGCGAGTCGCTGCAAGCCGCCCTGCGCATCGTTCAGGGCGACGAGGCCACCGAGCGTCCGGGAGCGCCGGGGCGATAGCGTCGGACCATGCCTTATCCCGCAGCAAATGCCATCACCGTCCGGCGTGCCCGGACCGGGGATGTCCCGGACGTGCGCCGTCTCGTGGATCCGTACGTGAGTGAAGGCATCCTGCTCGACAAAGCGACGGTCACGCTTTACGAAGCCATCCAGGAGTTCTGGGTCGCGGAACGCGACGCGGACGCCAGGGTCGTCGGCTGCGGGGCCCTGCATGTGATGTGGGAAGACCTCGCCGAAGTGCGCACACTCGCCGTGGACCCCGCCTTCCAGGGGCACGGCATCGGGCGCCAGGTGCTCGGGAAGCTGTTGCAGACCGCCCGCTGGCTCGGAGTGCGTCGCGTTTTCTGTCTCACCTTCGAAGTGGACTTCTTCTCCAAGCACGGCTTCGTCGAGATCGGTGAGACGCAGACTCCGGTGGACACGGATGTCTACGCCGAGCTGCTGCGTTCCTATGACGAGGGTGTCGCCGAGTTCCTGGGCCTCGAACGAGTGAAGCCGAACACCTTGGGCAACAGCCGGATGCTTCTGCACCTGTGATCGCCACAAGAGGCCGGATCCCTATGTCCGAATCGCGCACGTTTCCCGTGTTCTCGGGGTTCCGAACCTCTGCCGAGGGTTTGTGTTTTCCAGGGAAAAGCGGTTTCCTTTCCGCGTACTGCATTTTCGATGAAAGGAAATCCGGTGGCACAGAAGGTTCAGGTCCTTCTTGTCGACGACCTCGACGGCGGCGAGGCGGACGAGACGGTGACGTTCGCTCTGGACGGCAAGACCTACGAGATCGACCTCACCACCGCCAATGCGGACAAGCTCCGGAGCCTCCTCGAGCCCTACGCGAAGAACGGCCGGCGTACCGGCGGTCGTGCGGCGGCCGGCCGTGGCAAGGGCCGGGCGGTGTCGGGCGGCAACAAGGACACCGCCGAGATCCGCGCCTGGGCCAAGGCGAACGGCTTCGAGGTCAACGACCGCGGCCGCGTCCCCGCGACCGTTCGTGAGGCCTACGAGAAGGCCAACGGCTGATTGTCCCCGCGCTGCACCCGCGCGCGTCCTGCGCGCAGCAGCCGGACGCGGTGGCATTCCGTCGCCGCCGTGTCCACCAGTCGCACGAGATCGGGGGCACCCCCACTGCCCCCGAGTCCGGCGAGAGCCGGCAGCCGGCTCCCGCGCCTCGGAGGGCGCAGCCAGCGGGCGGTTCCCCGGACGTGGTCGGCTCCGGGCGGCGGCGGGGCGGTCATCCGCCCGCCCTCGCCGATGGTGGTCAGGTCGAGATCGACGCCGCCCCATTCGAGCCAGTCGAGCAGCCCCGGCAGCTCCTCCGCGCTCCCCGCGGCGACCAGCAGCCGCATTCTGTCTCCCTGCACGGCCACGGGCCCGGTCTCGGCCACGCGCCGCAGCACAGCGTCCCCGGCGTCGGCGGGCAGCTCCAGTAGGTCGAAATCCCGCCCGACGAGCAGTTCCACGGGCGATCCTTCCGCCGCCCAGCCGAGTGCGCTGCGATACCAGTGCACGGCGCCGCCTTCGAGGGGCGCCCGGGGATGTGGGATGGCGAAGACCATGTCCGGGGAACTGCGCGCCCACCCGAAGAGTTACGCAGGGTGTGAATCTCGTCGCACATGGTGGCCGAATCGGCACCGCTCGGACGTGTGGAACGGCGCAAGGTTGTTCGCCCTTAGCTGAGGGAACGGCTGCGCGCCGCATGGACTGTCAGTGCTTACGGGTAAGACATTCCTAGTGGGGAGGGGCGACACGCTCGCCGGGCCGTCTCGCGTTCGCCATCGGCGTACTGATGGTGGGGGTAACTGCCTGGCCTGCGGGAACATCGTCTCGCACCATCGGGTTGGAGCAATTGTCGGCGTTCAGGGGTCAGGAGGCCACAGACGGGTGTCGGCAGTTGGAATGAGCGGTCCCCGCTTGCGGGACTAAGCTGCGGAAGGACAGGGAGGGGACCGACCCCTTACTGCCTGACCGCTCTGAGGAGCGATTAACGATGTTCGAGAGGTTCACCGACCGCGCGCGGCGGGTTGTCGTCCTGGCTCAGGAAGAAGCCCGGATGCTCAACCACAACTACATCGGCACCGAGCACATCCTCCTGGGCCTTATCCACGAGGGTGAGGGTGTCGCCGCTAAGGCCCTGGAGAGCCTCGGGATTTCGCTCGAGGCGGTCCGCCAGCAGGTGGAGGAGATCATCGGCCAGGGCCAGCAGGCTCCGTCCGGGCACATCCCCTTCACGCCCCGTGCCAAGAAGGTCCTGGAGCTGTCGCTCCGGGAGGCTCTTCAGCTGGGCCACAACTACATCGGCACCGAGCACATCCTGCTCGGCCTGATCCGTGAGGGCGAGGGTGTCGCCGCCCAGGTCCTCGTGAAGCTGGGCGCCGATCTCAACCGGGTGCGGCAGCAGGTCATCCAGCTGCTCTCCGGTTACCAGGGCAAGGAAGCCGCCACCGCAGGTGGCCCGGCCGAGGGCACGCCCTCGACCTCCCTCGTCCTCGACCAGTTCGGCCGGAATCTCACCCAGGCCGCTCGTGAGTCCAAGCTCGACCCGGTCATCGGGCGCGAGAAGGAGATCGAGCGGGTCATGCAGGTGCTGTCCCGCCGTACCAAGAACAACCCCGTGCTCATCGGCGAGCCCGGCGTCGGCAAGACGGCGGTCGTCGAGGGCCTGGCGCAGGCCATCGTCAAGGGCGAGGTGCCCGAGACCCTCAAGGACAAGCACCTCTACACCCTGGACCTCGGCGCACTGGTCGCCGGCTCCCGCTACCGCGGTGACTTCGAGGAGCGCCTGAAGAAGGTCCTCAAGGAGATCCGCACCCGCGGCGACATCATCCTGTTCATCGACGAGCTCCACACCCTGGTGGGTGCGGGTGCCGCCGAGGGCGCGATCGACGCGGCCTCGATCCTCAAGCCGATGCTGGCGCGGGGCGAGCTGCAGACCATCGGCGCCACCACGCTCGACGAGTACCGCAAGCACCTGGAGAAGGACGCGGCCCTGGAGCGCCGCTTCCAGCCCATCCAGGTCGCGGAGCCGTCGCTGCCGCACACGATCGAGATCCTCAAGGGTCTGCGCGACCGCTACGAGGCCCACCACCGGGTCTCCATCACGGACGAGGCACTGGTCCAGGCCGCCACCCTGGCCGACCGGTACATCTCGGACCGCTTCCTGCCGGACAAGGCGATCGACCTGATCGACGAGGCCGGTTCCCGGATGCGTATCCGCCGGATGACCGCGCCGCCGGACCTGCGCGAGTTCGACGAGAAGATCGCCGGCGTGCGCCGGGACAAGGAGTCCGCGATCGACTCCCAGGACTTCGAGAAGGCGGCTTCCCTCCGTGACAAGGAGAAGCAGCTGCTGGCGGCGAAGGCCAAGCGGGAGAAGGAGTGGAAGGCCGGCGACATGGACGTCGTCGCCGAGGTCGACGGCGAGCTGATCGCCGAGGTCCTCGCGACCGCCACCGGCATCCCTGTCTTCAAGCTGACCGAGGAGGAGTCCTCGCGTCTGCTGCGCATGGAGGACGAGCTCCACAAGCGCGTCATCGGGCAGAAGGACGCCATCAAGGCCCTCTCGCAGGCGATCCGCCGTACGCGAGCCGGTCTGAAGGACCCGAAGCGCCCCGGTGGTTCGTTCATCTTCGCCGGCCCCTCCGGTGTCGGTAAGACCGAGCTTTCCAAGACGCTCGCCGAATTCCTCTTCGGCGACGAGGACGCGCTGATCTCCCTCGACATGTCGGAGTTCAGCGAGAAGCACACGGTTTCCCGTCTCTTCGGTTCCCCGCCCGGATACGTGGGCTACGAAGAGGGCGGCCAGCTCACCGAGAAGGTGCGCCGGAAGCCGTTCTCCGTCGTCCTCTTCGACGAGGTCGAGAAGGCCCACCCCGATATCTTCAATTCGCTTCTGCAGATCCTGGAGGACGGTCGCCTGACCGACTCCCAGGGCCGCGTCGTGGACTTCAAGAACACGGTCATCATCATGACGACCAACCTCGGGACCCGGGACATCTCCAAGGGCTTCAACCTGGGCTTCGCCGCCCAGGGCGACGTCAAGTCGAACTACGACCGGATGAAGGCCAAGGTCAACGAAGAGCTGAAGCAGCACTTCCGGCCCGAGTTCCTCAACCGTGTCGACGACACGGTCGTCTTCCACCAGCTCACCGAGGAAGACATCATCCAGATCGTCGACCTGATGATCGCCAAGGTGGACGAGCGGCTGAAGGACCGCGACATGGGCATCGAGCTCAGTTCGACGGCCAAGTCGCTCCTCGCCAAGAAGGGCTACGACCCGGTCCTGGGTGCCCGGCCGCTGCGCCGGACGATCCAGCGCGAGATCGAGGACATCCTGTCGGAGAAGATCCTCTTCGGCGAGCTGCGTCCCGGTCACATCGTGGTCGTGGACACCGAGGGCGAGGGTGAGCAGCAGAAGTTCACCTTCCGCGGCGAGGAGAAGTCGGCTCTGCCGGACGTCCCGCCCATCGAGCAGGCGGCCGGCGGCACGGGGCCGAACCTGTCGAAGGACGCGTGACCGCGGCCCTGCGGGGCCGGTTGACATGACGGGCCGGGCCCCGGACCCCCTTGGGGGTCCGGGGCCCGGCCCTTTCACGTGCCCGTGCGGCGCACCCGCCGCCGCGGGGTCCCTGGGCCTGCCCGCGGCTCTCGGCACGGGGAGCCACGGGCAGGATGCGGGACCGCGGTCAGCAGCGTGCCGGTTTCCGCCAGGAGCATTCGAGGACGGCGTCCGGCTCGGCCGTGCGTGTGCCGGGCGGCCGCGCGGTCGTGAAGGTGCCCTTGGCGGTGTTCGAGGACGCCAGCGTCACGACGATCGCGTCCTCGATGTTCTTGACCGATGACGCCAGGTAGTTGTTGAGGACGACGCTGAACACCAGCTCCCGACCACCCGCGTCGGTGACGTAGCCCGACAGCGCCGAGGCGCCGGTGAGCGAGCCCGTCTTGGCGCGGGCGTTGAGCGCGGCGGGGGTCGAGCACATCCGGGAGCGCAGCGTGCCGCCGACCGCCCGGTCAGGGGCACAGGCGACCGGCAGGGACGCCTTCCAGTCCGCGTACCAGGGTGCGTCGCGCACGGAGAGCAGCAGGGTGGCCAGCTCCTCGGCCGGGAAGAGGTTCATCCGGGACAGGCCGGAGCCGTCGACCTGGCGCACGGAGCCGGTCCGTACGCCTTCCTTCGCCAGATACCCGCTGATCGCCGCCAGGCCCGCGTCCCAGGTGCCGCGGCCGGAAGCCCGGTGGCCGATCGTCTTCGTCAGGGCCTCGGCATGCATGTTGTTCGACAGCTTCATGAAGGGGTGCATCAGCTCCTTGAGCGGCATGGAGCGGTGTGAGGCGAGCGTGCGGGCGCCGGGCGGGGTGGCACGACCCAGACGCGGGCTGCCCGTGACCCGTACGCCGTGGTCGGCGAGGGCGTCCGCGAAGACGGCGGCGGCGTAGCCGGTGGGCTCCCAGACGCTGATCCACTCCTTGGTGGCGTTCGTGCCGAGGGGGATGTCGCCGCTGACGGTGATCGTGTTGGTGCCGTGGCGGCGTTCGACGGTGAGTGTGTCGGGGCGGCCCGCTTCCACGGTCGTGGCGCGGATGTCGAGACGGACGTAGTCGTTGGGCGGGGTGAGCTTCACCCGCGGCCGGTCGCCGGGCCGGGCCCCCGGCGCGGCCTCGACGACGACCGTGCCCGCGTCGTAGTCGGTGTCGGGCGCGAGGGTGAGCGCGGAGATCTGCGCCGAGTAGTACGAGGACTCGTCGTCGGCCGCCCAGGAGCGGCCGAGGCGCTGGTCGTCGAAGCGGGTGTCGTCGGCGACGAGGCGGCCGGTGACGCCGTCGATCCCGCTCGCGGCGAGGTCTGCGGCGAGCCGCTCGTAGTCCGCGGCGAGCATCGTGGGGTCGCCGCTGCCGCGCAGGTACAGGTCGCCGTGCAGGGTGGAGCCGCGGCGGGCGCCCGTGGCCAGGACGTCGGTGGTGTAGCGGTGGTCGGGGCCGAGGAGGGCCATGGCGGCGACGGACGTGGGGAGCTTGGTGTTGGAGGCGGGCATGAGGCGGTCGGCCGCGTCGTGCCGGTAGAGGCGCTCCCCGGTGGTGGCGTCGGCGATGACGACGCTCGCGGCGCCGCCGTCGAGGTGGGCATCGGAGAGGATCGTGTCGATCGCCTTCCCCAGGCCGGTGTCCGAGGGACCGGCGTCGGCGGGGGAGCTGAGGCTGAGGGTGCAGGCGAGTCCGGCGACGGCGGTCCAGATCCAGCCGCGGCGGTGGCCGCGGCGGTGGCTCACGGGATTCACTGGTCTGCTCATGCCACGGGAGGATCCCGCAAGCGCACTCGCTCCGGAAGGACGCCTGGCGCCGTGTCGTGTGGCCCCGGTCACCGCGAAAAGCCGCATTCCGGGCGTCTTTTGCGGCTCCCGGCAGACCCCGTTGCCGTGGCCTGGGTCACGATCCAAGGTCCTTCGGTGGCCCCTGTCCGTGACAAGGCGCACAGGACGAATCGGACCTACTAGACCCAATAGTGCCGTGTCGGGTCCATGTGGGGGGTGTTCGGCCCCTTGTGTGGCGGGGCTTTCGGCTCTGCGGCGGGCCCGGGTGCCGCAGGCGCGGTGAGCAAAGGCCCGGCAGGGCCAGGACATGGGCTTAAACCTGACGTGATCGATATATGTCGACCTTGTTCCGGCAGCCCCTCGACTGCGCCCGGACGGTGTCAAGAGTCTGATTCCCGGAGCTGTGCCTACGACGTGATGTCGTAGATGGGGTATTTGAGGCGACTTGGGGGGCCGGGTTATCAATGTGGAGCCAGCCCGGCGAGCACGCCGGGTCCTTTCATGCCCGGAGGTTCTCCCGTATGTCGAAGCGCGCCATGATCCACCGTCTCCTCCCGTCCGTGCTCCGTACCCGTGGGGCCGTCGTGGCCGCCGGAATGGGTGCCGTGATGGTCGTCGGAGCCGGTGCGGGTGTCGCCTCCGCCGATGCGGGCAAGGCCGGCAAGCCGGCCGTCGTGGACGCCGCTTCCGCGGTCGCCGCCCAGGCCGACGCCCAGGCGAAGGCCGCCACGCAGGCCAAGGCGGCGAAGGCGAAGGCCCAGCAGGCCGCCAAGCAGGCCGCCGCCAAGAAGGCTGCAGCCCAGCAGGCCGCCGCCAAGAAGGCCGCGGCGACGAAGGCTGCGGCGAAGAAGGCCGCCAAGAAGCCGGCCGCGTGGGTCAAGCCCGTCAACAAGTACACGCTGACCGCCAGCTTCGCCCAGGGCGGCGCCATGTGGTCTGCCAAGCACTCCGGCCAGGACTTCGCCGTCCCGACCGGCACCCCGGTCAAGGCCGCCGGCGCCGGCACGGTCGTCAAGGCGGGCCCGAACGGCGGCGGCGACGGCCCGGCGTACGGCAACGCCATCGTGGTCAAGCACGCCAACGGCAAGTTCTCGCAGTACGCCCACCTGTCGAAGATCAACATCTCCGTCGGCTCGACGGTGAAGGCCGGCCAGACGATCGCGAAGTCCGGCAACACCGGCAACTCGTCCGGCCCGCACCTGCACTTCGAGATCCGTACGACCCCGAACTACGGCTCGGCGCTCAACCCGGTGTCCTTCCTGCGCACCGTCGGCGTCACCATCTGACGGACCCCAGAAGTGGATCAGCCCCTGGCATGGTGTGCCTGGGCGATCAGATCGAGGGCGACCTCGAGGACGGCATCACGCTTGTCCTCCGGGTCGCCCTCGATGTCGTTGAGGGCGAACATCGCCGCGTGCAGGGTGAACAGTGCCGAGATGCAGCGGACCTGGTCGGTCAGTTCCGCGTCGGGCTCCCTGAAGAGCGCGAGCATGGAGATCATGCGGTCCTTGAACGACTCACCGATGCTGAGCTCGCGCATGGTCGCCTGGTTCTCCTGCATGAACCGGAACAGGGGCGCCGCGGCGGTCAGCGCGTCGTTGTAGCGCCGCAGCACCTCCTTCTTCGTCTCCAGTGTGCGCGGCTGGTCCTGTGCCCATTCGATCAGCTCGTCCATGGGCCGGGTCAGGTCCTGGAAGAGGCTGACCACGATGTCTTCCTTGGTCTTGAAGTGGTAGTACAGCGCGGCCTTGGTGACGTCGAGGGTCTCGGCGATCTCGCGCAGCGAGGTCTTCTCGTACCCCTGCTCGGCGAACAGCTCCAGAGCCACGTCCTGGATGCGCTGCCGTGTGTTGCCCCGGCGCGGCTGCCGTGTGGTGCCCATGCTGCTGTCTCCGCTCCCGAAAAACTTACTTGACGCCCGGCTAGCCAGGGATCTACCGTCCCCATTGTAGTAACTTGCCGGGCGGCAAGTAAGTAACCGGGGAGCGGGGCAATGGCGGAAACGGCGAAACAGGCGACGGCTTCGGCGGCCACTGCGGAGGACAAGGGCGTGCGGCCGGAGCGGAGCGTGCGCGTGGTGATGCTCGCGCTCATGATCGCGATGCTGCTGGCAATGCTCGACAACATGATCGTGGGCACCGCGATGCCCACCATCGTCGGCGAGCTCGGCGGACTGGAGCACCTCTCGTGGGTGGTCACCTCCTACACGCTGGCGACCGCGGCCTCCACTCCGATCTGGGGCAAGCTCGGTGACCTGTACGGGCGCAAGGGCGTCTTCCTCGCCTCGATCGTGATCTTCCTGATCGGTTCCGTGCTCAGCGGCATGGCCCAGGACATGGGGCAGCTGATCGGCTTCCGCGCGGTGCAGGGACTGGGCGCCGGCGGTCTGATGGTCGGCGTGATGGCGATCATCGGCGACCTCGTGCCGCCGCGAGAGCGCGGCCGGTACCAGGGAATGATCGCTGCCGTCATGGCCATCGCCATGATCGGCGGACCGCTGGTCGGCGGCACGATCACCGACCACCTCGGCTGGCGCTGGAGCTTCTACATCAACGTGCCGCTCGGTGCGGTCGCCCTCGCCATGGTCACCGCGGTCCTCCACCTGCCGAGGAAGCCGCGCAGCACGGCCCGCGTCGACTACCCGGGCGCCGCGCTGCTCACCGTCGGCATCACCGCGATCGTGCTGGTCACCACCTGGGGCGGTACGGAGTACGCCTGGGACTCTGCCGTGATCATGGAGCTGGCGGCCATCGGCGCGGCCTCGCTCGTGGGCTTCCTCTTCGTCGAGGCCCGGGCCGCCGAGCCGATCATGCCACTGCACATCTTTCGCAGCCGCAACTTCACGCTGATGTCCGTCATCGGCTTCTTCGCCGGTTTCGTGATGTTCGGCGCCGTGCTCTTCCTCCCGCTGTTCCAGCAGTCGGTCCAGGGCGCGTCGGCGACCAACTCAGGGCTGCTCCTCCTGCCGCTGCTGCTCTCCATGCTCGCGGTCTCGATGGTCGCGGGCCGGGTCACGACCACCACAGGCAAGTACCGCGTCTTCCCCATCGTCGGCGGCGCCCTGATGGTCGCCGGGCTGTTCCTGCTGGCCACCATGGACACCGGCACCTCGCGGCTGACCTCCGGGCTCTACATGGCCGTCCTCGGCGCCGGCATGGGTTTCCTGATGCAGATCACCATGCTGGTCGCGCAGAACAGCGTCGAGATGAAGGACATGGGCGTCGCCTCATCCGCGGCGACCCTCTTCCGCACGCTGGGCAGCTCCTTCGGCGTCGCCATCATGGGTGCTCTGTTCACCGCCCGGGTGCAGGACGAGATGACCGCGAGGGGCGGCGCGCAGGCGACCGCGGCCTCCGCACAGCTGGACGCGGCGAGCCTCGCGAAGCTGCCGGACCCGGTCCGGGAGGCGTACGAGTTCGCGGTCGCATCCGGTACGCACGCCGCCTTCCTTGTCGGCGGGGCCGTCGCGGTCGTCGGACTGGTGGCCGCCTTCTTCGTCAAGGAGGTGCCGCTGCGGGGTGCCGGACCGGCAGAGGCCCCCGACGCCACGGGGCCGCAGGACGTGGCCGGCGCGGAGGACAAGCTCGCCGAGCGCGTCTGAGCGGAGAGTCCGAGCGTGAGACGGACGGCAACAGCCGACGGCCGACGGCCCGGCCGCGGAAGCGGCCGGGTTCGTCGTCATCCGCGGACGACTTCGATCCGGCACCTCGGGCCGTACGCAGGATGTGGTCGACCCGGCGACCGGCGGACGAGTCCACAGCTACGAGCTCGCGTCGGCCGCGGACGTCGACGAGGCCGTGGCCGCCGCGCGCGAGGCGCTGCCCGGCCGGCCGGGCAGCGCCCCCGGCGAACGGTCCGACGCACTGCACCGGTTCGCCGGCGTGCTCGCCGACCGGGCCGAGGAACTGGCGCACACGCAGACCGTCCAGTGCGGCAAGCCGATCAAGCTCACCACCGAGTTCGACGTCCCGGGAACGGTGGACGACACCGCCATCCGTCGTACGCCGCCCGTCATCCGTGGCTCCGGCCACCGCATCGTGACGGACGTCCGCCACGCGTGCGCGACGCCCCGGCGTCAGGTGTCCAACGGCAGCATCGGGAAACTGCCCGTGTTCGTCGGCGCGTGCTCCGGCAGCCAGAGCACCGCGATCGCCCCGCCCGACGCCCCCAGCGGCGTCGAGCCCTCCGGCGCCGCGTTGCGGAAGGTCAGCCGGGCCCCCAGCACCCGCGCCTGCCCCGCCGCGATGGTCAGGCCCAGGCCGTGGCCCGTGCCGGCCCGGTCGCTCGCCCCCGTACGGAACCGGCTCGGCCCCTCGCGCAGCAGTGCCTCCGGGAACCCGGGCCCATGATCCCGTACGCGCACCACACGGCCCTCGACGGTCACCTCGATCGGGTCCTTGCCGTACTTCACCGCATTGGTCAGCAGATTGCCCAGGATCCGCTCGAGGCGCCGCGGATCGGTGCTGACCCAGGACTCGTGGACGACCCGGATGTCCGCCTCCGGGTGCAGCGCGGCGACCCGGCGTCCGACGAACTCCCCGAGCTGGATCTCCTGCAGCTCCGCCCGCTCCGACGCGCTGTCGAGCCGTGCGACCTCCAGTACGTCCTCCACCAGCGTGCGCATCGCCTGGGCCCGGTCCCGCACCAGCTCGGTGGGACGTCCGGGCGGCAGCAGCTCGGCCGCGGTCAGCAGACCGGTCACGGGCGTGCGCAGTTCGTGCGCGATGTCCGCGGTGACCCGGCGTTCCGCCTCGATGCGGGACTGCAGCGCATCGGTCAGGGCGTCCACGGCCCGGGCCAGTTCGTCCGTCTCGTCGCGTACGACCCCGCCGATGGCGTCCCTGACCCGTACGTCGGTGTTGCCCTGCGCCACATTGCCCGCGGCCGCCGCCGCCTTGCGCAGCCGGCGCGAGAGCTGGCCGCCGATGAGCACGCCGAGCGCGGAGCCGCAGAGCACGACGGACACCGAGCCGATGATCAGAGCCCGGTCGAGGTCCTTCATCACGGTGGCGCTGCGCCCGGCGAACTCGGTGCGCAGGGAGAGCACGTCGCCGTTCGCCAGCGGCACGGCGGCCCAGATCTCGGGCGTCTCGTCACGGTCGTCGACGTAGGAACCGCGCCGGTTCTCCCGCATCAGCCTCTTGAGCTCGTCCGGGAGAGCCGGGTCGTTGATCTTGCTGTTGAAGCGGGGGTCGCGGTTCTTGGCGGTCTCGTACCAGCGCTGGGCGAGCAGGATGCGGTCCATCTGCACGGCACGGGCGTTGTCGAGCATGGACACGCGTGCCGCGTTGTGCACGACCAGGCTCAGCGCCATGGCGATGAGCGCACCGACGCCGGCGATGGCGATGCTGATCTTCCACCGGACGCCGGTGCGCAGGGCGCCGGTGCGCAGCCTGCCGAGGCGCAGGGCGGGGCGTCTCATACGGCGGGGTCCTGTCCCGAGCTCATACGGCCTGCGTCACGCCTTCAGCTTGTAACCGAAGCCGCGGACCGTCTCGATGCGGTCCTGGCCGATCTTCGTCCGCAGCCGCTGGACATGGACGTCGACGACGCGGGTGTCGCCGCCCCAGCCGTAGTCCCAGACACGCTCCAGCAGTTTGTCGCGCGAGAGCACGGTGCCGGGCGTCGAGGAGAACTCCAGCAGCAGCCGCATCTCCGTGGGCGTCAGGCCGACCGGCTTGCCGCCCCTGCGGACCTCCATGCCCTCGGTGTCGATCTCCAGCTCACCGAAGACCAGGACGCCGCCCTGATCCCGCTGCCCGGTGGCGGCCGGATCGCCCGCGCCGCCGCTCGCATGCCCGAAGCGGCGCAGCACCGCGCGGATACGGGCCACGAGCACCGCGCCGTCGAAGGGCTTGGTCACATAGTCGTCGGCGCCGGCCTCCAGGCCGAGCACCACGTCGATCGAGTCCGCACGCGCCGAGAGCATGATCACGGGCACGGTCGACTCGTCGCGGATGCGGCGGCACAGGCTCACACCGTCCAGGCCGGGGACCATCACGTCGAGCAGCGCGATGTCCGGCCGGTTGGTCCGGAACGCCTCCAGGCCCTTCAGCCCGTCGGGCATGGCCGTGACCGTGAAGCCGTCGCGTTCCAGCGCGAGTTGGGTGGCCTCGCGGATGACATCGTCGTCTTCGACGAACAGGACATGGGTATCGGCCATCCGTCAGCTCTCAGCTCTCGTTCGGGATCGTTTCTCGGGTGGGGTCAGTTGCCGGGGGCGGGCGGGTCCGAGGCGACGACCTCCCCCTCGCCGACCGACCTGCTGTATTCGTTGCGCACCCAGAACTGCTGGGTGAACTTCCCGGCGGCCCAGCGGTAGGTGGTGACCTCCTCGCCGGACGGCTCGGCCACCGGATCGCCCTTGGCGTACACCTGCTTGGTCACCACCAGGTCGCCCCGGTCGATCGCCGAGTACACCGCGGGCTCTTCGACGGCGAAGACATTCTCGTACGTGTCGCCGTTCTCCCGGTACACGTAGGTGCCGAGGCCGACGGCGTCGGCGCAGGTCATCACGTTCACCACGACATCGGGGGCCGAACTGCCGGTGAGGATCCCGTACGAGGTGTCCACAGGGTAGGAGTCCTTGGCGCACGGCCGCAGATCCGCCTTGACCCGGGCGCTGACCTTCGGGTCGCTCTTGAGCAGCTCCACCGCGTCGACGGCCTTCGTGAACCCGGCGCTCCCGGACGGCGCCGGGGACGGCGTGGCCTTCGCCGCGTGGTCCGACGGGGCCGCCCCTTCGTCCTGCAGACCCGAACCGCCGGTGGAACAGCCCGCGGCCAACAGGGCGAAGGCGACCAGCCCGGCCGTCGCCGCACTGCCCGCCACCCCTGTCCCGCTGCCGCCTCTGCCTGTCAGGCCGCGCACCGCTCCCGCTCCCGTTCGCCCTGCTGGTGGGTATGCCGCGTCTCGTCGCGCTCCAGAGCGCGGGCGTCCAGGTCCCGCGCCTGAAGCTCCTGGCGGAGCTTCGCGAGCGCCCGGTGCAGCGTGCTCTTCACCGTACCCGCCGACATGCCCAGCGCGGCGGCGGTCTCCTCGGTGCTCATCTGCTCCCAGTGGCGCAGCACGACCACGCTGCGCTGCTTGGGCGCGAGCACCTTGAGGACGTCCATCAGCAGGGCGCGGTCGGCGCGCTGATCGCTGCCGTCGTCGACGCTCGCGTCGGGAAGCTGCTCGGTGGGGACCTCTTCGAGCTTGCGGGCGCGCCACCACTCCGTGCGCGTATTGATCATCACGCGGCGAAGGTACGCGTCCGCGAGCGACTTGTCCGCGATTCCGTCCCACCGGCCGTAGGTGCGCACCAGCGCGGTCTGCAGCAGGTCCTGTGCGTCGACCGGGTCGGGGACGAGACGCCGGGCGCTGCGCAGCAGCGCCTCCTGCCGGGTGCGTACGTACTCCTCGAATTCGAGCACCTCGCCGTGCGCCATCACAATCGCCTCGCTCCCCGTGAAAACCCCGTGTGTCCTTGCGTGACAGAAGCTACGGACGGGTTGTCACGGCGCTGTGCGGAGCAGCCGTCGGACGGCGCACGGCCGTCCATCGGTTGTGTAACAGCGGATGTTTGAGGTGCGGTGGTGGTGGGGTAAACCCTTTGGCTCAGCCGACAGGCAGCCGGTACAGGCCGCCGTCCAGGGGCTCCACGAGACCGTCGGCGACCAGCCCGTCCAGCGCCCGTGCGCGCTGCACCGGCTCGTGCCAGACCGCGTCGAGCGCCGACTGCGGCACGGGCGTCACGGCCTCGCGCAGCACCGCCAACAGCCGGCCGCGCACCTGGCGGTCGGTCCCGGCATACGTCTGGCCGCGGCGCGCGGCGCCCTCGTGCGCGGGCTTCCCCGCCAGCCGCCAGGCGCACTGCGCGGCGATCGGGCAGCGGCCGCAGTCCTCGTTCCTGGCCGTGCACACCAGAGCGCCGAGCTCCATGGACGCCGCCGCCCAGCGGGCCGCGGTGTGCTCCTCCTCGGGGAGCAGCGCCCGGGCGAGGCGGCGCTCGGCGGCGGTGGTCGCGTTCGGCGGGTACTGGATGCCGGTCGCGGCCCGGGCGAGGACCCGCCGCACATTGGTGTCGAGCACGGCGTGCCGCTGCCCGTACGCGAAGGACGCCACGGCCGCCGCCGTGTACTCGCCGATGCCGGGCAGGGCGATCAACTGCGCGTGGTCGCGCGGCACTTCGCCGCCGTGCCGCTCCGCTATGGCCTGGGCCGCGCCGTGCAGACGCAGCGCGCGCCGCGGATAACCGAGCCGCCCCCAGGCGCGGACCGCCTCGCCGGGGGCCTCCGCCGCGAGGTCGGCGGGGCGCGGCCAGCGCGCCAGCCACTCCTCGTACACGGGGAGCACCCGGGAGACCGGGGTCTGCTGCAGCATGAACTCGCTGACCATCACGCCCCAGGCCCCGGCCTCCGGGCGGCGCCAGGGCAGATCACGGGCGTGCTGGTCGAACCAGGCGATGACGGGAACGTGGAGGGCTCGGGGGTCGAGGGCGTCGGGCGTCTGGGAAGCGTCAATGACAGTCATGGCACTGACGATCCTGGCACGCCCCGCCCGCCGACCGCCGCAGGCACCGGCCCCCGGGCGGGGCCCAGGGGTGCTTCGCCGGCGGTGCGGGCCTCGCCGGGGCGGGCGCGGGGGGTCCGTCCCCGGGGCCCCGGTGGCGGTGTGCCGCCGGGGGTGTCGCCTGTGGCAGGCGTTGCTCGCCGCGTGGCAGGTGCCCGCCCCGCTGTCCGCGCCTCGGGAGTGGCAGGCGTCCGCCGTCGGGCGAGCCCCGCCCGGTGGGCCCTGGCGGGGCGTGCCGGGCGTCCACCGGCAATCCGTCTCCGGCGTCTCCGGGGATGTGTCGCCACGCGCGGAACCGCCTGCGGGCAGGCCCGCCAGCGCGCGGAACCGCCTGCGTGGCAGCACCCGGGCGTACGCCGCCCCACCGGGGGCGGCCATGGACTCCGCCTGCGGGGTGTGGCAGGCGTCGCCCTGGGGCGAGCCCCATCCGGGGCCACCAGTGGCCCCCGCCCCGGGGGCCACCGGCGTGTGCTGCTGCGGGCGATATCGCCTCGAGTAGGGCTCGCCCATGGGGCGAGCGGCGGCGCGGGCGGTGGCGTCAGCGGCGGTCCGTCCGGGGTGTCATGGAAGTGCGTCGCCGGAGGAGGGCCTCTGCCCGCTGAGAATCATCGGGCCAGTCCCCGGGCCCCGGTGGCGGTGTGCCGCCGGGGGTGTCGCCTGTGGCAGGCCTTGCTCGCCGCGTGGCAGGTGCCCGCCCCGCTGTCCGCGCCTCGGGAGTGGCAGGCGTCCGTCCTCAGGCCGGCCCGCCCCGGGCGCCCCGGGGATCGTCGTCACGAGCGGAACCGCCCGTGGGCAGGCCACGCCGGTGTGGCCGGCGCCCTCGACGTCCGCGGGGGCTCCCGGCGTCAGCGGCGGTCCGCCGACGCGCGCGGGGGCGCCGGGGGAGCGGGTTCCGGGGCCGGGCCCGGGCCGGCGAGCCAGAGCGTGAGGGGCGTGCGGCTCGTGCGCATGGTGGCGAGCAGCGACCGGGCCGGGCGCAGCAGGGCCGCCATGCAGGCGGCCGCGACGAGCGCGCCCACCGCCAGGCCGGTCAGAACGTCGTGCGGGTAGTGCACCCCGACGAAGACGCGCGAGAAGGCCATCAGCAGCGCCATCGGGACCGTCAGCAGGGCGATCCGCGGCCACGCGATCGCGAGGGCCATCGCAGCCGCACCGGCGATGGCCGCGTGGTTGCTCGGGAAGGACCAGTCGCCGGTCGGGGGGCACGGTACGAGCGACGCGGCCGCCTCCGTGACCGTGCGGCACGGACGCTCCTCGTCCACAAAGGACTTGAGGGATTCGCTGACCACATAGCCGACCGCCGTCGCGAGCGGCGCGAGGACCGCGAGGGCTATCCGGCCCGGGTCCGCGGTCCGTGACCGCCACCACGCGAGCAGGAACAGCACGCCGAACAGCAGCAGCCCTGCCTCCGTCCACAGTTCGGCGAGGTGCTGCACCCAGGAGGGCGTGGTGTGGGCGAAGTCGGTGATGTCGCGGTAGAGATCGCGCGTGATGCTGCTGTCCATGATGACGGACCGTATCGTCCCAGGCGGGTCGGTCACCCTTCGCGATCGGCCAGAGCACCTCTGACGGACGCAACGGACCCGTGGGACCGGGCCCGTGATGAGTCCGTGATGATGATCGGCAGAACTTCGTGCTCAGGCGGCGGGTGGGGCGGGAGTTGGGCGCGATCTCTCGTAGAGTTCGGTCCGTGGGATCTCTGCGCAATCCGATCGGGCCGCTTCCCTCCTCCATCTACTGGCGACGGAGGGCAGTCGCGGCGTCATTGGTCGCGCTGCTCGCGATGCTGATCGTGTGGGCCGTCACCTCCAGCGGGGGTGACGGCAGCAGCAACACGGCGGACGGCAAGGGCCCGTCCCCCGCACCCTCGATCACCCCCGGACCGGATCAGTCCGGCCCGGCGATCAGCCAACAGCCCGGCGGGCGCGACGAGTCGGGCGACGGCGCGACCGGTTCCGGCGGCGTGGGCGGCTCCGGTGACGGCACCACGCCCCCGGGCGGCGCGGACGGCGCGACCGGCGGCGCGGGTACGGCCACGGGCGGCTCCGGCGCCACGAGCGGTGCGGCCGGCGGACCCGCCGGACAGCAGGTCCCGGTCGGCTCGTCTCTCCCCAACTGCGCGCCGAGCGCACTGAAGTTGACCCTGAGCACCACCAAGGTGTCCTACCGGCCGGGCGAGAAGCCCTCGTTCAGGCTCGTGGTCGCCAACTCCTCGGGCACGACCTGCAAGGCGGACTTCGGCCCGAAGGCGGCCGTGTTCACCGTCACCGACAGCGAGGACGAGGACGTGTGGTCGTCGGCCCACTGTCCGCGCACGGCCCCGGCCCGATTCCTGCGGATCCCCGGCAATGGGACGATCACGCACATCGTGGAGTGGGACAGGAGGCGCAGCGCGCCGCAGTGCCCGACGCCGTCGCCGGGCAGCGCTGTGCCGGGCACGTACCTGGTCGAGGCATCGTTCCCGGGCGTGAAGGTGCTGCCCGCATCGTTCCGCCTGGAGAAGGACTGAACGATTACGTGGATCCACGGGCGAGGGGCTTCATGACCTGGTCATGAAGCCCCTCAGTCGTACGTGTCTCAGTCCTACGCGTCTCAGACGTACCGCTCCAGGATCGACGACTCCGCGAGCCGCGACAGGCCCTCCCGGACGCTGCGCGCCCGCGCCTCGCCGACGCCGTCCACGGCCTGGAGGTCGTCCACACTGGCGGCGAGCAGCTTCTGCAGACCGCCGAAGTGCTCCACGAGCCGCTCGATGATCGCGCCCGGCAGTCGCGGGACCTTCGCCAGCAGGCGGTACCCGCGCGGCGAGACCGCGGAGTCCAGCGTCTCGGGCGAGCCGCTGTAGCCCAGCGCCCTGGCCACGACGGGCAGTTCGAGGAGTTCGGTGTGCGTGAGCGCGTCCAGCTCCGCCAGCGCCTCGTCCACCGTGCGCGAGCGCTTCGCCGTCGGCTCCGGCACGTAGTCCCGGACGACCAGCTCGCGCTCGGGCTCCACGCCCGCGATCAACTCGTCGAGCTGGAGGGAGAGAAGGCGGCCGTCGGTGCCCAGCTCCACCACGTATTCGGCGATCTCGGTGGCGATCCGTCGCACCATCTCCAGGCGCTGCGCCACCGCCGTGACGTCCCGGACGGTGACCAGGTCCTCGATCTCCAGCGCCGAGAGCGTGCCCGCGACCTCGTCGAGGCGGAGCTTGTAGCGCTCCAGGGTGGCGAGGGCCTGGTTCGCCCGCGACAGGATCGCGGCGGACTCCTCCAGGACACGGCGCTCGCCGTCCACGTACAGCGCGATCAGCCGCATCGACTGGGACACGGACACCACGGGGAAGCCGCACTGGCGCGACACCCGGTCCGCGGTGCGGTGCCGAGTGCCGGTCTCCTCGGTCGGGATGGACGCGTCCGGGACCAGCTGGACGCCGGCCCGGTGGATCTTGGAGATGTCCTTGTCGAGGATCAGAGCGCCGTCCAGCTTGCACAACTCGCGCAGCCGGGTCGCGGTGAACTCCACGTCCAGCACGAAGCCGCCGGTGCACATCGACTCGACGGTCTTGTCCATGCCGAGAACGATCAGACCACCGGTGTTCCCCCTGAGGATGCGCTCCAGTCCGTCGCGCAGGGCGGTGCCCGGGGCGACCGCGCTCAGGGCGGCGCGGATCAGCGCTTCGTTGCCCGTGCCTTGGCCGGACTTTCCGGGTGCTGCTGCCCCGTCCTTGGCTGCCACTGCACTCCTCCGGCTCGTACGGGTGGGCGAGACCAGGGCAAAGTCTACCGGCGAGCCTCGTCGTCCCGTGGGGCGTACGCCTCAGGCGCCGTCGGAAGCCTTCCGCCGGCCGCTCGGGAGCACCCGCAGAGCATCCCCCATGTCGGCGACCTCCGTAACCTTCATGCCCGCCGGGACCCTCCCCGGATCGGAGGGCACCAGCGCCTGGGTGAAGCCCAGCCGGTGCGCCTCGGCGAGCCGGCGCTGCACGCCCGTCACCCGTCTGACCTCGCCGGCGAGTCCCACCTCGCCGATCGCGACCAGGTTCTTCGGCAGTGGAGTGTCGCTGGCCGCCGACGCCAGCGCGAGCGCGATCGCGAGGTCCGCCGCGGGCTCCGAGAGCTTCACACCGCCGACCGTCGCGCTGTAGATGTCGCGCTTGCCGAGCGCGGAGATCCGGCCGCGCTGCTCCAGCACCGCCAGCATCATCGACACCCGCGAGGTCTCCAGGCCCGATGTGGTGCGCCGGGGGGAGGGGATCTGGGAGTCGACCGTCAGCGCCTGCACCTCGGCGACGAGGGGACGGCGGCCTTCCAGGGTGACGGTGAGGCACGTGCCGGGGACGGGCGCATCCCGGCGGGTGAGGAACAGTCCCGAGGGGTCGGCGAGGCCGGTGATGCCCTCGTCGTGCAGCTCGAAGCACCCGACCTCGTCCGTCGCCCCGTATCTGTTCTTCACGCCGCGGACCAGGCGGAGGCGGGCGTGCCGGTCGCCCTCGAAGTGCAGCACCACGTCGACCAGGTGCTCCAGCAGACGCGGGCCGGCGATGGCGCCGTCCTTCGTCACATGGCCCACCAGCAGCGTGGACATGCCGCGGTCCTTGGAGGCGCGGATCAGGGCGCCCGCGACCTCGCGGACCTGGGCCATGCCGCCGGGCGCGCCGTCGATCTCGGGGGAGGCCACGGTCTGCACCGAGTCGAGGATCAGCAGGGACGGCTTGACCGCGTCCAGATGGCCGAGGACCGCGGACAGATCCGTCTCCGCCGCAAGGAACAGGTGGTCGTGCAGCGCGCCGATCCGGTCGGCGCGCAGGCGCACCTGGCTCGCGGACTCCTCGCCCGTCACGTACAACGTCCGGTGCTCATCGCTCGCCGCCTTGGCGGCCACATCGAGCAGCAGCGTCGACTTGCCGACGCCGGGCTCACCCGCGAGCAGCACGACGGCCCCCGGCACCAGACCGCCGCCGAGAACCCGGTCGAGCTCGTCGACGCCCGTGGAGCGCGCGGTCGCCTGGCGGCCGTCCACCTCGCCGATGGGCACCGCGGCGGTGGAGACCCGGCCCGCGGCTGTGGTGCGGACGGCGGGCGCGCCGTACTCCTCGACCGTGCCCCAGGCCTGGCACTCGGGGCAGCGGCCGAGCCACTTGGCGGTGGTCCAGCCGCATTCGGTGCAGCGGAAGGACGGCCGGTCCTTCGCGGATTTCGTACGGGCAGCCATGCGCAAACCGTAGCGGTGACCACTGACAGGCCGGACCGGCGGCCGCCTGCGGGAGGCGCGCTGCCCGCCACGCGACGCGAACCGGTGGGTGCCCCCGGGGGCGCGGAATCTTTCCCACCTGACCTCTCAGAGGGAACGGTTCACCCGTATGGGTTAAAAGTGTTCAAGCGGTGCGAACGAGGTCCGGTACTGCCCCTACGGTCACCGAGTGACGAGCAGCAGGCTGGAACCCCCTACCCACACCACCGGCGCACACCGGGCGCATCATCGTGCGCCCCGTCCGTCCGCCGAGCGACCGCCCGCGCGCTACGAGCCGTACCTCGACGGCCTGTTCACCTACTGCCTCTCCGTGCTGTGCGACCACGACGCGGCGACGGCGGTCCTCGGTGACGTCCTCGCCATCTCCGAACGGCAGCACGGTCGCTGCCCGTCCGGCGAGGCCGAGAAGAAAGCCTGGATGTACGCACTGGCGCGCTGGGCCTGTCTGCGCCGGCTGACCGAACAGCGCCGAAGGCGCCAGGGCGTCCACACCGGGCAACCCGCCGCCGACGAGAGGCCCGCGTCCCCCCGCCTCGCCCCCGAGGCCGCCGAGCGCCGCCGCGCCGAACTGGCCCGGCTGGCCTGGCCAGAGGCCGCAGGCACCACCCCCGAGCAGCGCGAAGCCCTCGAACTGGCCGTGCGTCACGGCCTCGGCCCGGCGGGCGTCGCCTGCGTGCTCGGTCTCGCAGAGACCGCCGCCCGCGAGCTGCTGGCCGCCGCGGCCTGCGAGGTGGAGCGCACCCGGGCCGCGCTCGCCGTCGTCGAGATGGGCACCTGTCCCGCCGTCGCCCGGCTCACCGGCGACAACCGCGTCCTGCTCTCCGCAGCGCTGCGCCGGGAGCTCGTCCGCCACGTCGACGACTGCCCGCGCTGCCGCCGCGCCGCCGAGCGCGCCGGCGCGCGGGGGCCCTGGCCCGGTTCGAGTGTCACCCCCGCCGCGCTCCCGCTGGTCGAGGCGCCGCGCTCCGCCGCGTACGTGGCGATGCGGCAGGTCCCGCGCACCCGCGCCGGTGGCCCGCGCTTCGGCCCCGGCGGCTTCCCGCTGGACCCCAAGGACCACACGGCCCGGCGGGGACGGATGCGCTCCCGCGCGGTGACCGCCACCGTCGTGGCCACGGTCGTGGCCGCTCCGGTGTTCGCGCTGTGGGCGGCCTACCGCGGGGCGCCGCTGACCGGCGAGGGACATCGCCCGGCCGTCAGCGCCGGTGACCCGGGCGGCCCGGGCGAGGGCGGCCCGTACGGCCACTACGAGAACGCGGGCAACGCGAGCGCCGAGCCGGACCCCCGGTTCACGGCCGACCACCATGCGAGCGACGTCTCCGTCGCGGTGATCAGCACGGGCACTCCCGCGCCGCCCTCCGCACCCGGGCGGGGCCCGGGCAGGCTCACGGTCGAGGCGAAGCCCGCCGGGGAGACCACCTCGATCACGCTCACGGCGTCCGGCGGCTCCCCCGTCGACTGGTCGCTGTGGACGGACGCGCGCTGGCTCCGATCGATCCGCTCGTCCGGCACCCTGTACCCCGGCGAAACGATCACTCTGTACATCACCGTCGACCCCTCGCGAGAACCGTCCGGCCCCTGGCGGGCGCAGGTCGGCATCGATCCCGCCGGTGCGGTCGTGGCGATCCACGGCCACGGGGCCACCAGCCCGCCGCCCTCCTCGCCCGACCCGGACCCGACCCCCGCACCGCCGTCGAGTCCGCCGCCGACCAGTCCGCCGCCGTCCTCGGCGGGTCCGACTCCGCCGACCTCCAGTCCGCCGCCGTCCTCGGCGGATCCGTCGGACCCGCCCCCGTCGCAGCCGACCTCCAGGCCGCCGTCCGAGCCGGCGACCCCGCCGCCCTCGGACTGACCCGGCGGAAACGGTCCTCCCGCCCCCGGTCCGGCCCGCCCTCTCGGCTGACTCGGCCGACCAGGCCAGGGGAACGCCCGCCTGTCAGGCCGCCCGCCCGAAGCGGTCCTCCGCTCCCGGCCGGCCCGTGGCTCAGCGGGGCTTCGGGTCCGCCGGGTGCGGAGCCACCAGCGGCAGCGACGACGCCAGGCGGGCCTCGCACAGCTCCACCAGCACGTCGTACGCAGCCTTGCCCATCAGCTCCGTCAGCTCCGGGCGGTACGTCACATACACCGGCTCACCCGCACCGTGCGCCGATGTCGCGGAGGTGCACCACCAGTGCAGGTCATGACCGCCCGGGCCCCAGCCGCGGCGGTCGTACTCGCCGATCGACACCTGGAGCACCCGGGTGTCGTCGGGCCGGTCGATCCAGTCGTACGTCCGCCGGACCGGCAGTTGCCAGCACACGTCCGGCTTCGTCTCCAGCGGCTCCCGGCCCTCCCGCAGCGCCAGGATGTGCAGCGAGCAGCCCGCGCCGCCCGCGAAGCCCGGACGGTTCTGGAAGATGCAGGAGCCCTCCCAGCGGCGCGTCTGGCGTTCGCCGTCCTCGTCCTGCTCCACCCAGCCCGTTTCCGTGCCGACGTCGTGGAACTGCCACAGGTCCGGGGTCAGGCGCGCCACGTGCCCCGCCACGCGCTGCTCGTCCTCCTCGTCGGAGAAGTGCGCGCCCAGCGTGCAGCAGCCGTCGTCCGCGCGCCCCGCCTGGATCCCCTGGCAGCCGCTGCCGAAGATGCAGCTCCAACGTGAGGTGAGCCACGTCAGGTCGCACCGGAAGACCTGCTCGTCATCGGCCGGATCCGGGAACTCCACCCAGGCACGGGGAAAGTCCAGGCCCTTCTCGTCGTGCTTGATCTTCTTCTCGGGTGCGGCTTTGCCCGGCTTCGCCTTTTTCGTCTTTGGCACGGCTCCAGCGTATGCGCGCGACCGCAGTAGCGTTCCGCCCATGAGACTCGGAGTCCTCGACGTCGGTTCGAACACGGTTCACCTGCTGGCGGTGGACGCCCACCCAGGCGCCCGCCCGCTGCCCGCGCACTCGCACAAGGCGGAGCTGCGCCTCGCCGAGCTGCTCGACGAGGGCGGCGCCATCGGGGAGGAGGGCATCGAGCGGCTGGTGCACACCATCACCGACGCGCTGCAGGCCGCCGAGGACAAGGGCTGCGAGGAGGTCCTGTCCTTCGCCACCTCCGCCGTGCGCGAGGCGACCAACGCGGACATGCTCCTGTCCCGGGTGAAGGCGGAGACCGGGGTCGAGCTGACGGTGCTCACCGGCGAGGAGGAGGCCCGGCTGACGTTCCTCGCCGCCCGCCGCTGGTTCGGCTGGTCGGCCGGGAAGCTGCTCGTCCTGGACATCGGCGGCGGCTCCCTGGAGATCGCGTTCGGCATAGACGAGGAGCCCGACGCCGCCGTGTCCCTGCCGCTGGGAGCGGGCCGGCTGACCGCCGGGCTGCTGCCCGGCGACCCGCCGGACCCGCACGACGTGAAGGCGCTGCGCCGCCATGTGCGCGCCGAGATCGCCCGTGTCGTCGGCGAGTTCAGCCGCTTCGGTCCGCCGGACCACATCGTCGCCACATCCAAGACCTTCAAGCAGCTGGCCCGGATCGCCGGCGCGGCACGCTCCGCGGAGGGTCTGTACATCCAGCGCGTGCTGAGTCGTTCGTCACTCGTCGGCTGGGTGCCCAAGCTCGCCGCGATGACCGTGGAACAGCGTGCGGGACTGCCCGGCGTCTCCCCGGGCCGCGCCCCTCAGCTGTTGGCAGGGGCCCTGGTCGCGGAGGGTGCGATGGACCTCTTCGGCGCCGAGGAGCTGGAGATCTGCCCCTGGGCGTTGCGCGAGGGCGTCATCCTGCGGCGCCTCGACCATCTCCCGACCCCCTAGGAGGTGCCTTTAGGCTGTCTGTCGTGGCTGAACCAGTGGTGCGCATCCCGGATGCGAAGGTTGTCCTGTCGACGGCTTCCGTCTATCCGGAGTCGACGGCGACGGCCTTCGAGATCGCCGCGCGCCTCGGCTACGACGGCGTCGAGATCATGGTCTGGACGGATCCCGTCAGCCAGGACATCGAGGCGCTGCGCAGGCTCTCCGACTACCACCAGGTCCCCATCCACGCCGTCCACGCGCCCTGCCTGCTGATCACCCAGCGCGTCTGGTCCACCGACCCGTGGGTCAAGCTCCAGCGGGCGCAGGCGGCCGCGGAGAAGCTGGGAGCCTCGACGGTGGTCGTGCACCCGCCGTTCCGCTGGCAGCGGCAGTACGCGCGCGACTTCGTCAGCGGCATCTGGCGTATGGCGGACGAGACCGACGTCCGGTTCGCCGTGGAGAACATGTACCCCTGGCGCTACCGGGACCGCGAGATGCTCGCGTACGCCCCCGACTGGGACGTCACCAAGGACGACTACCGGCATTTCACCATCGACCTGTCGCACACGGCGACCTCCCGCACCGACACCATGGCGATGGTGGACCGGATGGGCGACCGGCTCGGCCATGTGCACCTGGCCGACGGCAAGGGGTCCGCGAAGGACGAGCACCTGGTGCCGGGCCGGGGCGGCCAGCCCTGCGCCGAGCTGCTGGAGCGCCTGGCCGGGAACGGCTTCGACGGCCATGTCGTCATCGAGGTCAACACCCGGCGTGCCATGTCCGCCGCCGAACGTGAGGCCGACCTCGCCGAGGCACTGGCCTTCACCCGGCTGCATCTGGCGTCCTCGGCCTCGTCCCGGGTGCACGACGGGACCGGTACGAGGCGATGACCGGCGCGGTACCCCGGCGGCGCGGCCGGCCCGCCCGCGAGGCGGCCGCTGAAGGGCCGGGCACGCGGGAGCGGATTCTCACGGCGGCGCGCGCCGAGTTCGCCGAGCGCGGTTACGACAAGACGACGATGCGCGGGATCGCGCGGGCGGCCGGGGTCGACGCGGCGCTCGTGCACCACTACTTCGGCACCAAGGACGATGTGTTCGCCGCCGCGGTCGAGGTCTCGCTCGAGCCGGCGATGGTCATCCCGCAGATCCTCGGCCAGGGCCCGGAAGGCATCGGGGAGCGGCTGGCCCGCTACTTCATCGGCATCTGGGAGAACCCGGCCTCACGGGCCCCGCTGCTGGCCGTCATCCGCTCCGCCCTCACCCACGAGGCGGCGGCCAAGGTGCTGCGGGGTGTCGTCCTGCGGCGGCTGCTGGAGCGGGTGGCGGGGGAGCTGGACGTACCGGACGCGCGGTTCCGTGCGGAGCTCGCCGCGTCCCACATGATCGGGATCGCGATGATGCGCTACGTGCTCCAGGTGGAGCCGCTGGCGTCGGCCGATCCCGGGGAGATCGTGCGGATGGTGGCGCCCACCCTCCAGCGCTACCTGACCGACCCGGCCGCCGGGGCTCCGGCCGGCCCCCCGGGCCCGGCGGCGCCGCAGGCCGAGGACTGAACGGGTCCACGCCCCTTGGGCCCTGTCGCGCCGCCTTGCCTGTGCCGCCGGCCGAGGACTGGGCGGCTCCACGCCCGCTGGCCCTGTCGGGCCGCCGGCCCTGCGGCGCCGACCAAGGACTGAGCCGGGCGTCCCGCATTCCGGACAAGCTGTCCAGATCTTGGAGCTGCGGCGTACGCTCGGAGCAGGTACACCCATCACGACGAGGAGCGAGCGACGATGCCCGAGCTGAGGTCCCGCACTGTCACCCACGGCCGCAACATGGCGGGCGCCCGCGCCCTTATGCGGGCGTCGGGCGTAGCGAGCGAGGACATCGGCAAGCCGATCGTCGCCGTTGCCAACTCCTTCACCGAGTTCGTGCCCGGCCACACCCACCTCGCGCCGGTCGGCCGGATCGTCTCCGAGGCCATCAAGGCCGCGGGCGCGGTGCCCCGCGAGTTCAACACGATCGCCGTCGACGACGGCATCGCCATGGGCCACGGCGGCATGCTCTACTCGCTGCCCTCGCGCGACCTGATCGCCGACTCGGTCGAGTACATGGTCGAGGCGCACTGCGCGGACGCGCTGATCTGCATCTCCAACTGCGACAAGATCACCCCGGGCATGCTGATGGCCGCCCTGCGCCTCGACATCCCGACCGTCTTCGTCTCCGGCGGCCCGATGGAGTCCGGCCGGGCGACGCTCGTCGACGGCACCGTCCGCACGCTCGACCTGGTCGACGCGATCTCGGACGCGGTCAACGACAAGATCTCGGACGAGGACATCCTCCGCATCGAGGAGAACGCCTGCCCGACCTGCGGCTCCTGTTCCGGCATGTTCACCGCCAACTCGATGAACTGCCTGACCGAGGCCATCGGTCTCTCCCTGCCGGGCAACGGCTCCGTCCTCGCCACCCACACCGCCCGCAAGGCGCTGTACGAGAACGCCGCCGCGACGGTCGTCGACATCACCAAGCGGTACTACGAGCAGGGCGACGAGTCCGTCCTGCCGCGCAACATCGCCACCTTCGCGGCCTTCGAGAACGCCATGGCCCTCGACATCGCCATGGGCGGCTCGACGAACACGATCCTGCACCTGCTGGCCGCCGCCCAGGAGGCGGGCGTCGAGTTCGGCCTCGACGAGATCGACGCCGTCTCGCGCCGTGTGCCCTGCCTGGCGAAGGTCGCGCCGAACGTCGCCAAGAACCGCACGTACTACATGGAGGACGTCCACCGCGCCGGCGGTATCCCCGCGCTGCTGGGCGAGCTGCACCGCGCCGGACTGCTGAACGAGGACGTGCACTCCGTGCACAGCCCGACCCTCGCGGACTGGCTCAAGAACTGGGACGTGCGCGGCGGTTCGCCGTCCGCCGAGTCCGTCGAGCTGTGGCACGCGGCGCCGGGCTGCGTCCGCTCCGCCACCGCGTTCTCGCAGTCCGAGCGCTGGGAGGCGCTGGACGACGACGCCGAGAACGGCTGCATCCGCTCCGCGGAGCACGCGTACTCCAAGGACGGCGGACTCGCGGTCCTGCGCGGCAACCTCGCCGTCGACGGCTGCGTCGTGAAGACCGCCGGTGTCGACGAGTCCATCTGGACCTTCGAGGGCCCGGCCGTCGTCTGCGAATCCCAGGACGAGGCCGTCGACAAGATCCTCCGCAAGGAGATCACCCACGGCGATGTCGTGGTCATCCGCTACGAGGGCCCGCGCGGCGGCCCCGGCATGCAGGAGATGCTCTACCCGACGTCCTTCCTCAAGGGCCGCGGCCTGGGCAAGACCTGCGCCCTGATCACCGACGGCCGCTTCTCCGGTGGCACGTCCGGACTCTCGATCGGCCACGCCTCCCCTGAGGCGGCCTCGGGCGGCACGATCGCGCTCGTCGAGGACGGCGACCGCATCCGTATCGACATCCCGGGCCGCTCGATCGAGCTGCTCGTCGACGACGCGACCCTCGCCGCCCGCCGCGAGGCGCTGAACGGCGTCTACGCCCCGAAGTCGCGCGAACGCAAGGTCTCGGCGGCGCTGCGGGCGTACGCGGCGATGGCGACGAGCGCGGACAAGGGCGCGGTGCGGGACGTCTCCCGGCTGGGCTGACGCTCCCGCCGACCCACCGCCGGACCCGGCGCGCTCACCAGCGCGCCGGGTCCTTCGCGTCGACGGCGAAGACGGAGCCGTCGGGAGCGGTGGCGAAGACCTTGCCGGGCGCGATGACGGGGGCGGGCAGGGTCGCCGCGAATCCCAGCTTGCCGCCGCGCAGCCGGGGCCGGGTCTGGCCGAGCACCCGTCCCTCCGCGGTGTCGACGGCGAAGAGCCGGCCGTCGGCCGACGAGAAGTAGACCCGGTCGCGGCCGGCGGCGACAGGGGCGGACGTGCGTCCCGCCCCGGTCTCCAGCCGCCACAGCTCGGCGTCGGCCGCGACCGTGGTAGGGCGCGTGTCGACGGCCAGCAGCGTGCCGCCGCGCGAGAGCAGGTGGACGGTGTCGCCCCGGACGGCCGCCTTGGGCTCGGACAGGGGGAACGGCAGCCGCACGCGGTGCGTGGATCCCCGCCGCGGGTCGTACCGCACCACGGCGTCCGTCTGCGTGTTCGCGTCGGTCGACGTGAGGAACAGGGTGCTGCCGACGGTCGCCGCCGGGGTGAGGTTCCCCGCCAGCCTGCGCTGCCACGCCACCTCCCCGCTGCGCGGACGCACCGCCGTGATGAGGGTGGTCCGTCCGTCCGCGGAGCCCTCGAAGAGATGCAGCAGACCCGTCTCCTCGTTGTAGGGGCCGAAGTCCGGGCGGCTGTGCCCCGGCACGGCACGGCGCCAGCGCTGATCGCCCGTTGCAGCGTCGAGGGCCTTCACCGGTCCGGCCGGCGGGACGAGGAGGACGGTGTCGCCGGCCTGTCCGAATCCCGTCTGATAGGCGGAGACGTCCGCGCGCCAGCCGGGTGCGCCGTCGGCCGTCCCGTACGTCCGGATCTGCGCCGCCCGTGTCGTGGTCCAGGCCGTGTGCACCAGGCCGCCGGGGACGGCCGGGCCCGAGCCGGGGTCCGCTGCGGCCATCCCCTCGGGCACCGCGGCCTGCCACACCAGCCGGCCGTCGTCGGGATCGATCCTGGCCGTCCCCGCGCCCTGCGCCGAGCAGTACAGCGCGCCGTCCGCGTACGCGCAGGCGGGGAGGGAGCCTTCGGTGGTGCGCAGCGTCGTCTGCCACGGTGCGAACGCCCCGGTCTCCGCCGCCCGGGCGGTCGTGCCGGGCCTCTCCGGGGTGTCCCTCCCTTCGAGGGCGAGGGCACCCCCACCGAGGAGGACGAGCAGCGCGGCGCCGGCCGCGACGAGCCGGTTGCGCTTCGCCGTGGTGCGGGGCCGCGTCCGCGCGTACGGACGGCTGCTGACGTGCGTGGTGGTGTCCGGCCCGCTTGCCGCCGAGGGCTCGCCGCCCGCTGCGCGGCGCTGCGCGGGTATGAACGCCGTCGCCTCGTACGACGGGGGACGCAACGCCGCCATGATCTCGTCGGGTGTCGGCCGCTCCAGGGGGTCCTTGGCGAGACAGCGGCCGACGAGCGGGGCGAGTTCGAGGGGCACGCCCGTCAGATCCGGCTCGTCGTGGACCACCTGATAGGCCACGATGTACGGGCTGCCGGAGTCGAAGGGCCCGCGCCCCGTCGCGGCGTGCACCAGCACCGACCCCAGCGCGAACACATCGGCGGCCGGGCCCACTTCGCGCGGCCGCTGGAACTGCTCGGGCGCCATGAAGGGCGGCGAACCGATCAGCTTGCCCGTCTCCGTCCGCAGATCGCTGTCGAAGGGCCGTGAGATGCCGAAGTCGATGACCTTCGGCCCGGAGTCGGTGAGCAGCACATTGCTGGGCTTGAGGTCCCGGTGGACGACACCGGCACGGTGGATGTCGCGCAGCGCCTCGGCGAGCCCGGCCGTCAGCCTCCGCAACTCGGCCGGAGCCAGGGGACCGTTCCGTTTCACCTGCTCCGCGAGCGTGGGACCGGGGACGTAGAGGGTGGCCATCCATGGGCGGTCGTCGTCCGGGTCGGCGTCCACGACGGAGGCGGTGAAAGCACCGCTCACCCGTCGCGCGGCGGCGACCTCCTGCCGGAATCGCGCCCTGAACTCGGGGTCCGCTGCGTACTGCTGGTGGACGACCTTGACCGCGAGCCGCAGACCCGATGCCGACCTGGCGAGGTGCACGACCCCCATGCCGCCGGCGCCCAGGCATGCCTCAAGCCGGTACTGCCCGGCATACAGCGGAAGTTCCGCTTCCGGGCCGGTTCCGCTCTCTCGCAGCGGCGGCATCGCCCACCCCCGTGTGTTCGTCCGCAAGCGCGACGCACGGAGCCTAGTCGATGGCTCGTTTGATTCGGTCAGGGCTTGCTAGCCTGCGCGTCGCAGTGACAGGAACAGCAACGGGGGAGTGGCACATGTCTGTTGAAGAGGCCAGTGAGAGCGCCGTCCGCGTCGAAGCCGCGACGGACGTCGTCAGATACCCGGTCGCGCCCGGCTACCGGCTCAACGTACGGTCCGGCCCCGGCACGATGTACCGGCTGATCCGGACCCTGCCGTACGACGTGAAGGTCCCGGTCTACTGCCAGAAGCCCGGCGAGTGGATCTCCGGCCCCTACGGCACCACCAACCTCTGGGACAACATCGCCGACGGCGAGTTCGTCTCGGACGCGTACGTCAGGACCGGCAGCGACGGATACGTGGCCCCGCGCTGCTCCTGACCGCTCGCCCTGCCTCGCGGGGACACCCGCCCCGTCTCGGGGACACTCGCCCGGCCACGGGGATAATCGACCCGTGAGCGAGCACACCGAGAGCACCAGCGACAGCACCGACACGACCACCGGCACCGGCCCGCGGCCCGAGCCCATCCGTTACTTCGGCACCACCTGGGTCGATCACGACGGGGGCTACGGGCTGCGCCGGGCGGGCGTCGGCCTCGGCGCGCTCGTCACCGCCTTCGCCGCGGCGCTCGTACTGCGCTTCGCCTACCAGGGCCTGGCCATCGCCGAGGTCGGCGGCTTCGTGAACACCCTCGTCGTCGTGATGTTCGCCGTCTGCAGCGCCATCGCCTTCCGCAAGACCTGGGAGAGCTTCGGCCGCCGCCCCTCCGGCTCCGCCGCCGAGGACTCGCTGCGCAGCCTGAAGGCGATCGGCTTCATCGGCTCCCTCATCGCCTATTCCCTGCGCTGCGCCATGGAGGCCCCCGGCGAGAAGCTGCGCCGCGCCGAGTACGAGACGGCGCTCCAGCAGTACGCGAAGCGCCGCAGCACCCGCTCCGGCAACCCCGCGGCCCGCGGCCGCAAGAACGGCCGTTCCGGGCGCGGCTAGTCTTCCGCGCCTGGCCTTCCGCCCCCGTTCCGTGTGTGCGTGCCACGGCACGCACGCTCGCCCGTGCCGCCGCGCTCCCTCCTTCAAGCCCGCGCAGCGCCACAGAGCCCATGTCCTTGACGCCCCAGCACCCCCAGGCGCATTATTCATCACATGATGAATTCCTCTGGCGTCGCCGTCCTGGCCCGCGGCCTCACCGTCGTACGAGGAGAGCGCACCGTCCTCCGCGGTGTCGACTTCACCGTCCTGCCCGGACGCATCACCGGCCTCCTCGGCCCGTCCGGCTGCGGCAAATCGACCCTGATGCGCGCCGTCGTCGGCACCCAGGCCAAGGTCACCGGCACCCTGGAGGTCCTCGGCCGCCCGTCCGGCGACGCCGAGCTCCGCTCCCGCATCGGCTACGTCACCCAGGCGCCCTCGGTCTACGACGACCTCACGGTCCGCCAGAACCTCGACTACTTCGCCGCCGTCCTGCTCCCCGGCCGCGCCAACCGCGACGCCCGCGAGGAATGCGTCGCCCGCGCCGTCGCCGACGTCGACCTCACCTCGCACGCCGATGCCCTCGCCGGACGCCTCTCCGGCGGCCAGCGCAGCCGCGTCTCCCTCGCCGTAGCCCTGCTCGGCACCCCCGAGGTCCTCGTGCTCGACGAACCCACCGTCGGCCTGGACCCCGTCCTGCGCCGCGACCTGTGGGACCTCTTCCACCGCCTCGCCGACGAACGCGGCGCGACGATCCTCGTGTCCTCCCACGTCATGGACGAGGCCGAGCGCTGCCACCGGCTCATCCTCATGCGCGACGGCGAGATCCTCGCCGAGGACGCCCCGGACGACCTGCGCACCCGCACCCGCTCCGCAACCGTCGAAGAGGCCTTCCTCCACCTGGTCGACGAGGCCGACGCCCTTCAGGAGAATCTCAATGATC
>NZ_JAGGOJ010000027.1 GCF_018614575.1 Streptomyces sp. ISL-10 | reverse complement strand
CCCCCCGACCCGGCCTCCCCGCCGCCTGCACGCACGCGGCGGGCAGCCGACTAGACCCACCCGAGGGCCTTGACATGGGGACAGGTCGGGCGACCGGGGCCAAGACGTGTGGACGGGCGTCGCGCAGGACTGTCAGCCGCCCACGAGCACGCCCAGGAGCCTCGCCACCTCCCACTCCACCACCCGGCGGGCCGGACCGAGGTACTTGCGGGGATCCGCCACCTCCGGCGCCGCGTCCAGTCGTTCGCGGACGGTCCGGGTGAAGAGCTTGTTGAGGTGGGTGGAGATGTTCACCTTCGTCATTCCCGCCGCGACCGCCTTGGCGAGATCCGTGTCGCCGACTCCCGACGAACCGTGCAGGACCAGCGGCACGTCGATCGCCGCCCGTAGCCGGGAGATCAGCCCGAAGTCGAGGACGGCGTCGCGGGTGAGCATCGCGTGCGAGCTTCCGACGGCGACGGCCAGGGCGTCCACACCGGTCGCCGCGACGAACGCGCGCGCCTCGTCCGGATCGGTGCGCACGCCGGGCGCATGCGCACCGTCCTTGCCGCCGACCTCGCCGAGCTCGGCCTCCACCCATACCTGGGCCCGGTGGCAGTGGTCCGTGACGGCCCGTGTCGCCTCGACGTTCTCCGCGTAGGGCAGGGTGGAGGCGTCGAACATGACCGAGGTGAAGCCGAGTTCGACCGCCTCGTGGACCAGCGCGGTCGACTCCGCATGGTCGAGGTGCACCGCCACCGGCATGCTCGCCGCCCGTGCGAGGGCCAGGGACGCGAGCCCGATCGGCGCGAGCGAGCCGTGGTAGCGGGCGGTGTTCTCGCTGATCTGGAGCACGACGGGCAGACCGGCGCGTTCCGCGCCCGCCACGATGGCTTCTGCGTGCTCGATCTGCACGACGTTGAAGGCGCCGACACCAGAGGTGGCGGCGCGTGCGGGACCGACGATGTCGCCAGTGGACGTGAGGGGCATGGGTGTTCTCCACGAGGACGCTGGTCAGAAGACGCTGGTACGGAACTGGTCGAGGACCCCGGCCGCCACATCGCCGGCCATGGGGGACAGGGCCGCGGCGGCCGAGAGCGCCCTCGCCGCCCGCAGGGTCCGCGGCCAACACGGATCAACGGCGCTCAGCCCGGTGGCGGGGGCGGCCTGGTGGCACATGGGGCGGTGGGGCGAGTGCGGCGCGTGCGGCGCGTGCGGCGCGTGCGGCGAGAGCGGCGACGCAGGCGTCACCGGCGCCTACAGGGTTTCGAGGTCGGCCGAGTACACCGCCCGCCCGGCCTCCTCGTCGAGGTTGCCGGGCACCACCGTCCCCCGCCTGCCGGACCGTCAGCTGCCGGGCGTCGGCCTGGGATGCCGGCTCGCGCAGCGCGGCGGCGATCTCTTGCACGACCGCATCCGGACGGGCCCGGCGGGGCGTCGGGCTGTGCAGTGCGCCCGGCGGCGTCCGGTCGAGCAGCGACCCCTTCATGCCGGTGCCGCCCACGTCCAGCGCGACGACGCCGTCGCGCGGGCCGTGCGGATCAGGCATGGCTGCCCTCGAGGATCACGGACCGGGTCAGGTTGCGGGGCCGGTCGGGGTCGTAGCCGCGCGCCTCGGCGAGCAGCACGGCAAGCCGCTGCGTCCGTACGAGATCCGCCAGCGGGTCGAGAGCGCCGGCCGCGTCCCCGGACCCGGCGACGAACGTGCCGCCGACCCGCGCGACGTCGTCGGCCAGTCCGGCGGGTGCCGGGCCGAACAGCCACGCCACCCGCCCGGGACCGGTGATGCTGATCGGCCCGTGGCGGTACTCCATGGCCGGGTACGCCTCGGTCCACGCCCCGGCGGCCTCACGCATCTTGAGCCCGGCCTCCAGCGCGAGGCCGTAGGTCCAGCCGGTGCCGAGGAAGGTGAACTGTTCGGCCGCGCGCACCTGGGCGCTGATCGGTTCGGCAAGGGCGCGTTCGGCGTCCTCGACGGCCCTCGCCAGGGGCGGCACCCCGGCGGGCAGGGCGTCCTCCCCCTCGAGATGGGCGCGCAGCAGGGCGAGCACGGTCGTGGCGAACCGGGTCTGGACCACCGACTCCTCGTCGGCGTAGTCCAGGACGGCGACGGCGTCGGCGGCGTCCATCACGGGGGTGGCGGGGTCCGCCGTGAGGGCCGCGGTCGCGACGGTGCCCTTCGCCGCGGTGAGCAGGTCGAGGACCTCGGTGGTGGTGCCGGACCGGGTGATGGCGAGGACACGGTCGTAGGCGCGCCCGGCGGGGAACTCGGAGGCGGCGAAGGCGTCGGTCTCGCCGTGGCCGCCGGCCTCGCGGAGCCGGGCGTAGGCGAGGGACATGAACCAGGAGGTGCCGCAGCCGACGACGGCGACGCGCTCGCCGCGGCGGGGCAGGACGCCGCTCAGTGAGCCGACGGACTCGGCCGCTCGCCTCCAGTTGCCGGGTTGGGAGGCGATCTCGAATGAGGTACGGGAGGCGTCCTGGGCGCTCATGGGATGAACTCCTTGCTGAAGGCGATCAGTTGGCGGATGGAGGGCGCGGGCCCGCTACTTGACGGATCCGGCGGTCGGACCGGACTCCACTTTGCGCTCGATGACAGCGAACAGCACGACGACGGGCACGATGGCGATGACTGAGCCGGTGAAGTGATAGTTCCACTGCACGGGGTAATCGCCGATGAAGCTGTTGGCGCCGACGCTCCGGGGCCGGCTCCCACGATCGTCGACAGTGTCAGGCCCATGACGAACTCGTTCCACGCGGCGGTGAACAGGGATCCGTTGCGCTGAGGACAGTGCCGCACTGGTGCCACATCTGTCAAGAGTTGCTCATTTCTCGGCAGTTTCAAGCATAAGTGAGCGAAAAGGCTGAGGGATGGACGGTCGCCGGGTCACCGGCCCGCCCCCGTCAGCGGCGTCACCAGTACGATCAGGTGCAGCTCAGGGGCGGATTGCACAGGCGACAAGGAGTCCGACGATGTCCAAGCAAGAGCGCTGGAGCGCGCTGCTGGAGCTGCTGGCAGCCCAGGGACGCCTGGATGTCGAGGAGGCCGCGAGCGCGCTGGAGGTTTCCAGCGCGACCATCCGCAGAGACCTCGACGAGCTGGCGGAGCAGAAGATGCTCGTCCGCACCCGTGGCGGCGCGATCGCGCACGGGGTCTCCTACGAACTGCCGCTGCGCTACAAGTCCTCGCGGCACGCACCGGAGAAGCAGCGGATCGCCGCGGCGGCCGCCGACCTCATCGGCGACGGCGAGGTGGTGGGGCTCAACGGCGGGACGACCACGACCGAGGTCGCCCGGGTGCTCGCGCTGCGGGCGAGCGGAGGTCAGCGCGAGTCCACCGGCGCACCCTCGCCCGCCTTCACCGTGGTCACCAATGCGCTCAACATCGCGGGGGAGCTCGCGGTGCGTCCCCAGATCAAGATCGTGACCACCGGCGGGGTCGCCCGCCCGCAGACGTACGAGCTCGTCGGCCCGCTGACCATGGGCGTCCTCAACGAGGTCGTGCTGGACGCGGTCGTCCTCGGTGTCGACGGCGTGGACCCGCAGCTGGGGATCATGGCGCACCACGAGGACGAGGCCGGCGTCAGCAGGCTCTTCGCCGAGCGGGCGCACCGGGTGATCGTCGTGACCGACTCGTCCAAGCTGGGCAGGCGCGCCTTCGCCCGGATCTGCGGACTCGACCGCATCGACGTCCTCGTGACCGACGCCAGCATCTCCGCGGAGACCTCGGCCCGCCTGGTCGACGCGGGCGTCAAGGTCATCGCCGTCTGACACCGGCGGGGCCGCGCACCGGGGGCGCGCCCGCCCCGCGGGCGGCCGGCGCCCGTCAGCCGGCCGTCGTCCGTTCCTCGGCGGCATCGAGGGCATGGCGCACCGCGCCGTACGCCACCGCCTGCTCACCGAGCACCGACGCCTGCACGGTCACCGTCATCGAGGTGTGGAGCCGCACCTGCCTGTGGACCGGTCCGGGGAGCACTTCGCCCTCGCGGGAGACGCCGCCGATCACCACCCGGCCGGGCGCCAGCAGCAGGGCGGCAAGGCCCCGGGCGAGACGCGTCGCCACACGGTCCACCACTGCCACGGGCCGCTGCCTCGAAGAGCGGCGCGATGTCGTCCTCGTCGCGCCCGCGGGAGCACCCGCCTCCAGGGCGAGCCGGTGGATCGCCGCCGCGCCCACCAGGCGCTCGAACGGCCCTGTGCCGTCTGCCGGACGGGGGCCGGCCGGAGCGTCCGGGTCCAGGACCAGGTCGATGAACCCCAGCTCACCGGCAGCCGCTGAACTGCCCGGGGAGGGACTGCCGTTGATGATGACCCGGTGCCGATCCTGCGTGCCCGCTGGACGAACGCCAGGCTGCCGGACCCGTCTTCCTGTCCCGTGGCGGCCCGCGGTGCCCCGCCACTGTTCCCCGAGCACCGCGAAGTTGACGTCGTTCTCGATGGGCAACCGGGCAGTGCAGCCACTCCCGCAGCATCGACTCCCGGCGTCCGACCATCGCGACGGCCCGGGGCGGTGGCCTGTACGCGAGTGCTGCCCGGCCCTCGCGAACCCGCTTTCCGCGGCCGGCGGAGCCATGTGAACGAGGGTCCGAGCGGCGGCGAACACCAGGGCAACGAAACGGGGACGGCGCGGTGACCTGCGCCAAGTCGCTGTCGTGTTCACGTATTTCTCGGACACCGGTCACATCGGCGGCGGCCGGGGGTCATCAACCGGCACGAGGGTTCTGGCGGTTCACACCGAACAGCCAAGGAGGACCCCGTGGGCGTACATCCCCTATCCCGGCGGAAGTTGCTCGGCCTCGGCGGCGCAGGGGCCGCGGCGCTGATGCTGGGCACCGGCGAATGGAGCTCCGGCGCCGCGTTCGCCGCCCCCGCCCTGAACGGCAACCCCTTCACACTCGGCGTCGCCTCCGGCGACCCGCGGTCCGACGGCGTCGTGCTGTGGACCCGCCTGGCTCCCGATCCGTTCGCGCAGGACGGCATGGGCGGTATGCCCGCCACGCCGGTTCGTGTCCACTACCAGGTCGCCCACGACGAGCGCTTCCGCCGGGTCGTGCGCAGCGGAAGCGTCGTGGCCACCCCCGAACTGGCCCACTCCGTGCACCCCGAGATCGAGGGCCTGCGCCCCGACCGGGTCTACTACTACCGCTTCCGTGCGGGCTCCGAGACCTCACCGGTCGGCCGCACCAGGACCACCCCGCTGCCCTGGGCGAATCCGGCGGACCTGAAGTTCGCCTTCGCGTCCTGCCAGGCGTGGCAGGACGGCTACTACACCGCCTACCGGCACCTGGCGGACGAGGACCTCGACCTGGTCGTCCACCTCGGCGACTACCTCTACGAGTACGGCGTCAAGTCGAACAAGCGCGGGGTCACCACCGACCCGAAGTTCCACACCGAGACCGTCGACCTGGCCCGGTACCGGCTCCAGTACGGCCTCTACAAATCGGAGGCGCCGCTCCAGCAGGCCCACGCCCGCTTCCCGTGGATCATGACGTTCGACGACCACGAGGTGGAGAACAACTGGGCGGACGGCATTCCGGAGAAGGACCAGGACCCCGCGGCCTTCATGGAGCGCAGGGCCGCCGCCTTCCAGGCCCTCTACGAGCACGCACCGCTGCGCCGCCCCCAGTTGCCCGAGGGCCCCGACGTACAGATGTACCGCAGGCTCTCCTACGGGCGGCTCGCCGACTTCACCATGCTCGACACCCGGCAGTACCGTGACGACCAGGCATGCGGCGACGGCATCTCGGCCGACTGCGCCGACCGCTTCGCCCCCGACCGGACCCTGCTGGGGGCCGCGCAGCGCGACTGGGTCCTCAGGGGCTTCAGCCGTTCTCCCGCCCGCTGGCAGATACTCGGCAACCAGGCCCCGATGGGCCAGACCGACCACGACCCCGGCCCGGGCGCCAAAGTGTGGATGGACCCCTGGGACGGCTACGCCGCCGAGCGCAACCGGCTGCTCGCCGAGGCGGACTCGCGCGGCGTGCGCAACCTCGTCGTCATCACCGGCGACCGGCACCAGAACTACGCGTGGGACCTCAAGCGGGACTACGCGGACCCCGAATCGGCCACCGTGGGCAGCGAGTTCGTCGGCACGTCCGTCACCAGCGGCGGCGATGGCGCCGACATGACGGCGGAGGGACAGAACTTCCTGGCCGCGAACCCGCACATGAAGTTCTTCAACGGCCAGCGAGGCTATGTGCGGGTCCGCGTCGAGCGCAGGCGCTGGACGAGCGACTTCCGCGTCGTGCCGTACGTCACCAGGCCCGGCGCTCCCATCAGCACGCGCGTGAGCGTCGTGGTCGAGGACGGCGTGCCCGGCGTCCAGGTCTGACGGCTGACGGCTGACGGCTGACCGCCCCCGCCGCGCCGACCCGGACCGGGACGGCGCGGCGGGTGCCGCGGGCGGGGACGTCAGCCGGCCAGTGCCGCCGAGACGACCGCGCGCGCCTCCTCCTGCACACGGGCCAGGTGGTCCGGGCCCATGAACGACTCGGCGTACACCTTGTAGACGTCCTCCGTGCCCGAAGGGCGGGCCGCGAACCAGGCGTTGGCCGTGGTCACCTTGATGCCGCCGATCGCGGCGCCGTTGCCCGGCGCCGTGGTGAGCACGCCGGTGACCGGCTCCCCGGCGAGCGTGCCCGCCGTCACCTGCTCCGGGGACAGTCGGCTCAGCACCGCCTTCTCCTCCCGCGTGGCCGGGGCGTCGACACGTGCGTACGCCGGTTCCCCGAACCGGGCGGTGAGCGCCGCGTAGTGCTCGCTCGGCGTCCGGCCCGTCACCGCCAGGATCTCCGAGGCGAGCAGGGCGAGCACGATGCCGTCCTTGTCGGTGGTCCACACCGATCCGTCGCGGCGCAGGAACGAGGCGCCGGCGGACTCCTCCCCGCCGAAGCCCAGCGTGCCGTCCGCCAGCCCGTCCACGAACCACTTGAAGCCGACGGGCACTTCCACCAGCTCCCGGCCGAGATCCGCGGCCACCTTGTCGATCATCCCCGACGACACCAGCGTCTTGCCGACGGCCGCGCCCGCGGGCCACTGATCGCGGTGGCGGAAGAGATGGCCGATGGCGACCGCGAGATAGTGGTTGGGATTCATCAGCCCGCCGTCCGGCGTGACGATGCCGTGCCGGTCGGCGTCCGCGTCGTTCCCGGTGGCGATGGCGTAGCGGTCCCGGGCCTCGATCAGCGAGGCCATCGCATACGGCGACGAGCAGTCCATCCGGATCCTGCCGTCCCAGTCGAGCGTCATGAACCGCCAGGTGGGGTCGGTGTGCGGGTTCACCACGGTCAGGTCGAGCCGGTGCTCTTCGGCGATACGGCCCCAGTACGCAACCGACGCCCCGCCCAGCGGGTCCGCACCGATCCGGACGCCCGCGGAGCGCACCGCGTCCAGGTCGAGCACCGAGGGCAGGTCGCGCACGTACGAGCCCATGAAGTCGTACCGGCCCGTCGTCTCCGCGGCCAGGGCGCGCGCGTAGGGCAGCCGCCGCACATCCTTCAGCCCGCCGCCGATGATCTCGTTCGCCCGCTCCTGGATCCAGCCGGTCGCCTCCGACCCGGCCGGCCCGCCGTTCGGCGGGTTGTACTTGAACCCGCCGTCCGACGGTGGATTGTGCGAGGGCGTGACCACCACGCCGTCCGCCCGCCCGGCCGGACGGGAGCGGTTGTGGGCGAGGACGGCGTGCGACACGGCCGGCGTGGGCGTGTATCCGTCGGCCGAGTCGACGAGCACGCTCACGCCGTTGGCCGCGAGAACCTCGACGGCGGTCACCCGCGCGGGCTCGGACAGCGCATGGGTGTCCGCGCCCAGGAACAGGGGCCCGTCGATGCCCTGAAGCGACCGGTACTCGCAGATCGCCTGACTCGTCGCGGCGATGTGGTCCTCGTTGAAGGCCGTCGCCAGGGAGGACCCGCGATGACCCGACGTGCCGAAAGCGACACGCTGGGCCGGGTCGGCCGGATCGGGGTGCAGGGCGTAGTACGCGGTCACCAGCCGCGCCACGTCGATGAGGTCCTCCGGCCGCGCCTGCTGCCCCGCACGCTCGTTCGGCATCCGTCCACTCCTCCACCTCGTTCGGTGCGTTCAGTGTGGCGGCACGGGGCCGGGCGGCGCGAGACGGCCCCACCGGGCGGGTCGTGGCGGCCGAGCCGGAACTTCCCCGGGTGGGCAGGCGTTGCCATGGTGACGCGCGGAGACGCGCCGAGCACGGACCGGAACGACACGGGCAGAAGCCGAGGTGGCACGAGTGGCGATGTGGGATCGGATCAAGGACCAGGCCAAGGGTCTGCAGCAGCAGTCCCAGGGCGTGCGGGGCCCGGGCGGACACGGCAGGCCCGGTGGCTCCTCGGGTGGCTCCCGAGCCCAGTTGGTGACGACGCTGAAGTCGCAGCTCACCTCGTTGAAGGCCGAGTTGAAGAGCGGCGCCTACCGGGACGCCAGCATGGCGATGTGCGCGCTCGTGGCCGCGGCCGACGGGCATGTCGACCCGGCCGAGAGGCAGCACGTCGAATCACTGATCCTCAGCAACGACGTCCTGCAGAACTTCCCGGCGGAGCAGCTGCGGCAGCGGTTCACCAAGCACGTCGACCAGCTGGCCCTCAATTTCCAGCAGGGGAAGAGCGAGGCTCTGCAGGAGGTCGCCAAGGCCGCGAAGAAGCCGGCGGAGGCGCGCGCCGTGATCCAGACGGGTTTCGTCGTCGCGGGTGCGGACGGATACGTCGCACCGGCCGAGGAGCAGGTCCTGCGGGAGGCCTGCTCCGTGCTGGGGCTGTCACCCACCGAATTCGGACTGTGACCGGCCGGTGAGCAGTGTTTTGCCGCCGCCCCGGGCGGGGGCGGCGGCAAAACAGGTGGTCAGGTTTCGTCCCTGAGGGATCGCTCCGTGCCGCGTGCCCGCTCCTTGGTGTCCTCCATGGCCTTCTTGGCCTTGCCCTTCGCCTGGTCCGTGCGGCCCTCTGCCTTCAGGCGCTCGTCGCCCGTGGCCTTGCCCATCGCTTCCTTGGCCTTGCCCTTGAGCTTGTCCGCGCCTGAGCCCTTCGCCTTCGCCATGATGTGCTCCCGTGTGTCCGCGACCGCACATCCGCGGTCGAGTGAAACGACACCCTGCGGGTACCCCGTTTGTGGACGACATGCATGCGGAGCGGCAGGTCATGGCATGACCGGGCTCCGATCCGCCGTCCCGGGAGGCGATGTCCACCCGCGCGAGCCACGATGGAAGAAGGCGGTGGCTTTCATGAACAGTCCTGAGACGTATGAGCTCGTTTTCCAGGCGTCGGCCGTCGAGGACGACGTCGTCGTGGTCCGCCGCACCGAGCGGTCGGGAGCGGGCGGGTATCCCGTCTACGAGGACGACACCGGCATTGTGCGCGCGGAGATCAGCAACCGGGGCGAGGTGAGGATGCTGGCCAGCGGCGGACACCAGGCGCACCACTTCCCGGTGCTCGTCCGGGTCCCGAGCCCCGACCGGGCCGGGCCCCCGCCGCAGACCCCGTCCGACGGGCGGACCGGTCAGCCGACGGCTGCCTGACAGCCTCGGGTCGGCAGCGAAGAAGGCAGCGGGTGGGCGGCGCATGGCCGCCCACCTCGGGCGTCCGGGCCCGGGCCGGCGGCAGTCCGCCGGCCGTCACCCGGCCGAGGCGGCCCCCGCGGCACGGCGGCCCATCACGGGCTCGGCCACCAGGCGCGCCGCCCTGCACAGCGTCTGGCCGTGCCGGGTGAACAGGTCGTCGCGCGAGTCGAAACGGCCCAGGTCGGCGACGACATGGGCGGACAGGTCACAGGCCGCGGCGTCCGCCGGGCAGGCCGTGGCCCCGTCCCAGTCGATCGCCGTACGGGACAGGGCCTCGAACAGCGTCTCCGCACCGGCGTTGGTGAAGCCGCCGCCGGGACGGCTGCTCAACTCCGCGAGGCCGCCGAAGAGTTCCGAGACCGGCAGCCACCCTCCGTCCGGCCCGGCGGCCGGGTCGATCAGGAACTCCGGCCAGGCCAGCAGCACGTGGTCCGGGACGAGCCGCCGCATCCGCGGAAACCGCGGATACCACAGCGCCCCGTCCACGAGCAGGCCGCGGACCCGGGTGGCGACACCGCCCGCCCGCGCGACCGCCTCGAGGACGGCGAGCCGCTGGCTGCACGACCCGCGGCCGCGCCGGAGCACCTCCGACACGGGACGCTCGTCCTGCACCGAGTACACCGGCCGCACGGTCGCCGCGATCCTGCGGTGCGCCCGGCGCAGAGCCTCCATCCGCTGCCCGGCGGATGTGCCGGCGTTGTCGTGGGCCGTGACCCCCGCGGGCGCGGTGCCCAGGCTGCCGAGCAGTTCGCCTACGCGCGGATGGCGCCAGTCCAGGATCCGCGTCGGCTCCGTGCTCCCGTCCGCGGTCCTGTCGTCGGGCGCAGCGGTACGGACCCGGCCACGCGGCCGCAGTATCGAACTCGTCATGGCGGACATTGTGCCCCCCGCCGGTGCGGGCCCCGCAGCCGGTTACCGAAACGTACGCGACGCACTCACGGGCCGGGCGGCTCCACTCGGCTCAGCCATGCCGTGAGCAGTTTCTCCAACTGCGCTGCCTCCTGCGGCGTCAGTGCGTCGAGGAGTTCGCGCTCGTTGCGCATGTGGTCGGTGAAGGCCCGGTCGATCAGCTCGCGTCCGGCCGGGGTGAGCGCGACCACCCGGCCCCGGCCGTCGTCCTCGGCACGACGGCGCGTGACGAGGCCGTCCCGTTCCAGGCGGTCGATCCGCTTGGTCATCGCACCGGTCGTCACCATGGTGTGCGCCGCTAGCTCTCCCGGCGCCCGCTCGAACGGCGGACCGGCCCGCCGGAGGGCGGCGAGAACGTCGAAGTCGCCCTCGCCGAGTCCGTAACGCCGGTAGACCAGGCACAGTCGCTCGGTCAGGAGACCGCCGAGGCGGTGCAGCCGACCGATCACCCCCTGGGGGCCCACGTCGACGTCGGGCCGCTCGCGGGCCCATTCCGCCTGGATGCGGGCCACATGGTCCATGGGTTCCTGTGCCACCCGGCCATTGTAACTTCCATGGAAGGTACAATGCCTTCCATGGAAGGTAATGCGAGGTGGTCGGTGGTCACGGCCGTCGCCCCCGTGGCCTGGGGCACGACCTACTACGTCACCGACGCGTTCCTGCCCGCCGGCCACCCGCTGTACGGCTCCGCCTTCCGGGCGCTGCCCGCCGGACTGCTGCTCCTCGCCGTGTGCCGGACCCTGCCCCGGGGCTCCTGGTGGTGGAAGTCCCTCATCCTCGGCGTCCTCAACATGGGCGGGTTCTTCGCCCTCGTCTACATCGCCGCCCAGCGGCTGCCCACGAGCGTCGCCTCGGCGGTCATGGCCACCGCGCCGCTCGTCATGATGCTCATCGCCTGGGCCCTGGTCTCGGAGCGGCCGCCCGCCTGGCACCTCGCGGGAGCCGCGGTGGGGGTGTCCGGCGTCTGCCTCATGCTGCTCACCGGCACCGGGTCGCCGGACCCACTCGGCGTGGCCGCGTCCGGCGCCGCCATGGCCATGTCGTCGCTCGGCTACATCCTGGCCAAGAGGTGGAGCGCACAGGCCGGTGTGCTGGCGTCGACATCCTGGCAGCTCCTGGCCGGCGGCCTGCTGCTGCTTCCCCTCGCCGCCGCCGTGGAGGGGTCGCCGCCGGCGCTCGACGGCGCGGCCCTGCTCGGTTTCGGCTACGTCACCGTCGTCGCGACGGCGCTGGCGTTCGCCGCCTGGTTCGCCGGCCTGCGCCACCTGCCCGCGGCGACCGTCGGGCTGGTCGGGCTGCTCAACCCGGTGACGGGCGTCCTGCTGGGCACGGCGATCGCCGGGGAGATCCTCACCGGCCGGCAACTGGGCGGCCTCTTGCTGGTCCTGACCGGAGTCCTCCTCGGCCGGCCCGTCACCCGCAGCGGGGGAGCGGCGGAACCGGCAGGGTGGAACCGGATGCGGGACGCCTCACGTGGCGTCGGTGGGCAGCCGCGAAAGTGACCGCCCTCGCCGGAGCGCCTGCCGGGACGGATCCTGGAAGCAGGATCTCCGACAGGCCGGGAGCGTGCGCCATGACCAGGACGCTGGAGTGGAAGGTCAGGATCATTCTCTCCGAGGAGGACGGCACCACGAAGGCACAAGCGGTGCTGGACACCGGCACCACCAGGATTACCGGACACGGCACGGCCCACCGCAACCCGCAGGACGTGGACGTCCCCGAGATAGGCGACGAGCTGGCGGCCGCACGCGCGATGCACAGCCTCACACGGCAACTGATGAAGGCCGCGGACCGCGACCTCGAAGCAGTCGGCGCCGACAACGGCGACCCGCCGGACACCGGATACGGCTGGCCGTACACGACCCCGTGAGCGGGGGCGCGAGGGCCGCTGCGCCGCCCGCCGGGCGTGACGGCCGGGGCCCGCACGCTGAGGGCCCCGGCCCGCGAACCGCCGCGCCGCCGCTCACTCGTGCGCCACCACCGCCACCGGTGCCGTGCAGTGGTGCATCGCCGCATGCGCCACATGGCCGATGTGCGGGACCAGGGGAGCGCGGCGGACGTGGCGGCCGACCACCACCAGGCCCGCGTTCGCGGCCTCGTCGACCAGTGCCTGCGCACCGGCGCCCATCACCGGTCGTTCCACCACCTCCACCGACGGGTACTCCTGCCGCCAGGGCAGCAGTACCTCGCCCAGCGCCGCGGCCGTCTCGCGTGCGGCCTCGGCCCGGGCGTCGCCGGAGTGGGCGAACCCCAGCGGCAGCTTCCAGCCGTGCACGGCCCGAAGGGTGCATCCGCGCCGGGCCGCCTCGCCGAAGGCGAAGGCGAGCACCGGATCGGCCGGCCGGTGGAGGTCCACCCCGACCACGACATTCCTGTCCGGGCCGTGCCCGCCGTCGCGGCCGTGGGCCCGTACGACGACGACCGGCACCGTCGTCGCCGCGATGGTCGCCAGACCGATCGAGCCCATGAGCGCACCCATCACGGTCCCCAGCCCCCGTGAGCCGAGCACCAGCAGCTCCGCGTCGGCGGCCTCGACGGCGAGTGCGCCGGCCGGCCGCCCCGACGTCCGGCGCGTGGAGATCCGGAGCCCGGGGTGGGCGCGCCGCAGCTCGCCGACCGCGCTGTCCAGCAGCCTGTCCGCCCAGACGCGATGGTCGTCGCGGGTGACCGTGGGCATGGCCACGGCCACCGGCAGCGGCCACTCCTCCACATGCACCAGGAGCAGGTCCGCACCGCGCAGCGCGGCGTCCCGGGCCGCCCAGTGGGCCGCCGCGAGACTCTCTGGCGAGTTGTCCAGACCGACGGTCACATGCCCGGTCATGGTTGCTTCCTCCTTCGGATCGCTCCTGCGGCCACTTTCCAGCCTCCCGCTCCGGAGCGCTCGACGGCACCACCCGTGGACCAGCAATCGTGCGTACGAGCCCGGTCCGGTGCCGGACGCGCGGCCGGGCCCCGGGGACGCGTACGAGCCCGGTCCGTGCCGGACGCGCGGCCGGGCACGGGGGACGCCGTTCGGCGGGCGCCGGAGGGGGTACCCGGCGATCCTGATCACGTGGCTCCGGCGGCCCCGCCGCGCAGGGGCGGCCGGAGAGGGACCGGGAGGACCGCCATGACCGTGGACAAGGGCGCCGCGCGGCCGGGCCGCGGCACCGGTCCCGTCTGGCAGGACACCGAGGCCGTCGTCCTCGACACCGACGGCGTCATCACCGACTCGGCACGCGTCCACGCGGCCGCGTGGAAGACCGCCTTCGACGCCTGCCTGAAGGACCATCCACCGGACGACCCCCGCGACCGCCGGCCCTTCGACGTCCGTGACGACTATCTGCGCCATGTCGACGGCAGGTCCCGGATGGACGGGGCCGCCGCCTTCCTCGACTCCCGCGGGATCGGCCTGCCGCGCGGCAGCCCCGACGACCCGCCGGGCACCGGCACCGTGAGCGCAGTGGCCGCGTACAAGGAGCGGCTGTTCACCGAGAGCCTGCGGCAGCACGGCGTCGAGGCCTACCCGGGGACCGTACGGCTGCTGAAGGCGCTGCGGTCCCGGTCCGTGCCGCTCGCCGCCGTGTCGGCGTCCCGCCACGCCCGCGAACTGCTCACCGGCGCCGGTGTCCTGCCGTACTTCGACGTCCTGGTCGACGGACGCGAGGCCGCCCGGCTCGGGCTGCCCGGCAAACCGGACCCCGCCCTCTTCCTGGAGGCGGCGCGCAGAGTCGGCGTCCCACCCGGCCGGTGCGCCCTCGTCGAGGACGCGCTGGCGGGCGTGGCGGCGGGCCGGCGCGGCGGGTTCGCCCTGGTCGTCGGTGTCGACCGCACCGCCGGCCCCGGGACGGACACCGCGCTGCTGGACCACGGCGCCGACCTCGTCGTCCGCGACCTCGCCGAACTGCTCCCCGACGCTCCCGAGGACTGACGATGCCCGAGTGGATCTGGACGTACGACGGCTACACGCCCGGCCGTGAACGGCTGCGGGAAGCCCTCTGCACGCTCGGCAACGGCTATTTCGCCACCCGCGGCGCAGCCCCCGAGTGCACGGCCGACACCGTGCACTATCCCGGTACCTACGCGGCCGGCTGCTACAACCGGCTGACCTCCACCGTCGCCGGCCGCCAGGTCGTCAACGAGGACATGGTCAACCTGCCGAACTGGCTGCCGCTGCGTTTCCGGCTGCACAGCCCCCGCGGCGACGCGCCCTGGTTCCATCCCGACGGCCCCGCCCTGCGCGAACACCGTCAGCGACTCGATCTGCACGCCGGGACCCTGGAGCGCACCCTTCGGTACGCGACGGACGACGGACGGACACTGGCCGTGCGTCAAGTGCGGATGGTCCATATGGGAGACCCCCATCTCGCCGTACTGCGCACCGAGTTCACCGCCGAGGGGTGGGCCGGCGAGATCGAGGTCGAGACCGCACTCGACGGCTCCGTGACCAACAGCGGCGTGGCCCGCTACCGGCAGCTCAACGGCAACCACCTCGTGCACGTCAACGCCGGGGGCGGCGAGCAGGACGTGATGTGGCTGCGCTGCCGCACCGCCACCTCCGACATCCGCATCGGGATGGCGTGCCGCACCACCGCCGACGAGCCGGTGGATCCGCGCCGGGCGGACGCCGAGAGGCTGCGCAGTGCCCACGAACCCCTGCGCGCCGTGCAAGTCATGCGGCTGTGGCTCAAGCCCGGCCGCACCCGCACCGTCGACAAGACCGTCGCACTGCACACCTCCCGGGACGCCGCGATCAGCGACCCCCTGCACGCCGCTGTCGACCGCGTCGTCCGCGCCTCCGGCTTCGAGGCACTCCTGGAGTCCCACCGGACCGCCTGGCGGCAGCTGTGGGGCAGGGGTGAACTCGACGTGCCGGGGGAGGCCGGGCGCATCCTGCGCCTGCACCTCTTCCACGTCCTGCAGACCCTCTCGCCGCACACCGCCGACCTCGACATCGGCGTACCGGCCCGCGGACTGCACGGCGAGGCGTACCGGGGACACATCTTCTGGGACGAGCTGTTCGTCCTGCCCTATCTGAACCTGCACTTCCCTGAGGTCTCGCGGGCGCTGCTCATGTACCGGTACCGCCGCCTCGAACAGGCGATGCGGCTGGCCCGTGACGCCGGGCAGATCGGGGCCATGTACCCCTGGCAGAGCGGGAGCGACGGCCGCGAGGAGACGCAGCAGCTGCATCTCAACCCGCGCTCCGGCCGCTGGCTGCCCGACCACTCCCGGCTCCAGCACCATGTCGGCTCGGCCATCGCGTACAACGTCTGGGAGTACTGCGAGGCGAGCGGCGACGCCGAGTTCCTGCACACCAAGGGCGCGGAGATGCTGACGCAGATCGCCCGGTTCTGGGCCGGCTTCGCGGTGTACGACGAGGACATGGAGCGCTACCGCATCCGCGGGGTCGTCGGGCCGGATGAGTACCACGAGGCGTATCCGGGAGCCAGCGTTCCGGGCCTCGACGACAACGCGTACACCAACGTCACCGCTGCCTGGGTGCTCGCCCGCGCGCTCGACGTCGTCCGGGAACTGCCCGCACCCCGCCGCCGCGAACTGAGCGAGCGCACCCTGCTCGACGAGACGGAGATGGAGCACTGGGAGGAGGTGTCGCGACGGCTGTACGTGCCCTTCCACGACGGTGTCATCAGCCAGTTCCACGGCTACGGCAGCCTGGCGGAGCTGGACTGGGCCGCACTGCGCGCACGCCACGGCGACATCCGCCGCCTCGACCGTGTCCTGGAGGCCGAGGACGACACCGTCAACCGCTACAAGGCGTCCAAGCAGGCCGACGTCCTGATGCTCGGCTATCTGTTCTCACCGGCCGAGCTGCGCGGTGTCTTCCGGCGTCTCGGCTACGAACTGGACGACGGCACCTGGCACCGGACCGTCGACTACTACCTGGGGCGCACCAGCCACGGCTCCACCCTCAGCGGCCTGGTCCACGGCTGGGTGCTCGCCCGGGTGCGCCGGCACGACGCGTGGGAGTACTGCCGCGAGGCGCTGGAGGGCGACATCGCCGATCTGCACGGCGGCACCACCGAGGAGGGCGTGCACCTGGGCGCCATGGGGGGGACGCTCGACCTCGTACACCGCGGCCTGACGGGGATGGAGACCCGCGGCGGGGCGCTGTGGTTCGACCCCGTCCCCTCGCCCGAGTTCGCCGAATACGGATTCTCCATCCGCTACCACGGGCACTGGGGCGTCCGGGTGCGCGTGCGGCCGGGGGAGCTGGAGATCGGCGTACCGGAGTCGGACGCCTCCCCGATCGAGGTACGGGTCACCGACCGCACGGTCGCGGTGGAGCCGGGCACGTCGTGTGTGCTGCCGCTGCCGCCCGACTGACTCCGGCCGGGGGCCGGCCGCGGGGCAGCCGGCTCAGGTGCGGAACGCGTCGTCGTTCTCGTAGAAGAGACGGTCGACCACGTCCACGACGCCGTCGACGCTCTGGCACAGGCGTACGACCACCCGCACCAGGCTCTTGCGCTCAAGGGTCCCGCTGAGCGTCACCCGGCCTTCTTCGACCTCGACCGTGACGGCCGCCGGTGACACGCCCAGCGTGCCGGCGAGGACGTCCTCCACGATCTCCTCCTTGATGGCCCGGTCCCGGCGCAGGAACAGCTGGAGAAGGTCGCTGCGGCTCACCACGCCGATCAGCCGTCCGGAGCCGTCCACCACCGGAAGCCGCTTGATGTGCCGGTCCTCCATCACCCGGGCCGCCTGCACCGCGCTCCACTCGGGCTGCGCCACCACGGCGGGGCTGCTCATCAGCCCCTCGGCCGTGTCGGAGCCGGTACCGCTGGTGTGCCGGCGCAGCAGATCGGCCTCGGACACGACGCCGACGGGCCGCCCGTCGTCGTCGATCACGGGCACGGCCGTGATGCCGAACTCGTCGAGCAGCCGCGCGATCTCCTTGAACGTGGTGCCGCGCTGGACGAAGACCGCCTCGGGCGTCATCAGGTCGGCGACGAAGCGGTGTCTCATCGCGCACCGGTCCTCGGCATCATGGCTCCACCTCCACCTGCGTCCAGGCCGTCCACCACCAGTATTTCCGAGCACGGGCCACCGGTCGCGGCGGGCGCCGGTCGCGGCGGGGCGCAGCGCGGTCATGCCGCAGCGCGGTCACGCCGCCGTGCGCCCCCCGGCTCCCCTGACTACCGTGGGCGCCAGGCCCGAGCCGTACCGGAGCGCGAGCTGGGAAGGTGCCCACCATGCCCGAGAAACCGCAGACGGGAGCCCCGGCTCCGAGGGTGTCGAGGGGCGACATCGGCCGCCGGGTCGCCGCCCGCCGACAGCAGCTCGGCCTGTCCCGCGAGGACGTCGCGCTGCGGGCCGGATCCGCGCCGGGGTACATCGAGTATCTGGAGGAGCAGACCGCGACCCCGGGCATGGGGTTCCTGCTGCGGCTGGCCGACGCCCTGGAGACCACCGTCACCGCGCTCACGGGCGGCGGCCCGGACGCGCCACCCGGCTCGGGCCGCGCCGCGCACCGCCCCGAGCTGGTGGAGCTGGCCGAGGACGAGTGCTGGGCGCTGCTCGGCACACACGGGGTCGGCCGCATCGCCGTCGCGGGCCGCGAGGGGCCCGCCATCCTGCCGGTCAACTACCTCGTCGCCGAGGGGGAGGTGGCGTTCAGGACCTCCCCCGAAGCCGTGCCCGCTCAGGCGGCGGGTCAGGAGATCGCCTTCGAGGTGGACCACATCGACGAGGCGTTCAGCCGTGGCTGGAGCGTGCTGATCGTCGGCCGGGCCCGGTCGGTCACGGACGAGGACGCCGTACGCGAGCTGGAGCACCAGGCCTACAGCGCGCCGTGGGCCGGGGGTGAACGGGACCTGTGGATCGCCCTGGCGCCGGAACGGGTCACCGGCCGCCGCATCCTGGTGCGCGGGGCGCCCGCACCATGGGACTTCCGCTGACCGGAGCTGCGGCACCGGCCGCACCGTGGGACTTCCGCTGACCGGAGCTGCGGCACCGGCCGCACCGTGGGACTTCCGCTGCCCCGGGCCGCGCGCGTGGGGTCGTTACGCGAGCAGCCGCAGCACCGCCGCTTCCACCGGCTGCTGGGTGGCGAGCACCCCGGGCCGGCCGTCCCGGCCCAGGTCCCCGAGCATCGGCGCGATCATGACGCCCTCGTCGAAGAGCTCGAACAACCGCGGGTTGATGTACGAGGCACGGCACGCGGCCGGTGTGTTGCCGAGGTGGTCGGCCGCCTCCCGCACCGCACGGGAGGCGGCGCGCCGCCGGGGCGGCCTCCGACGTACCGACGACCGGAGCGGACACGGCCAGTGCGACGGCAGCGAGGACCGTGGCAGGCCAGCTCCGTCCTCCGGGGCCGTTCCGGTACGCGGCTGCCCACGGAGCCGGATTCACCCGAGGAGGGCGCTGGTTCACCGGACGGGACCAGGTCCACCGCCGAGGCGCCGGTTCACCTGCGAGCACCGGATGCAGACTTTGCCGAACCCGTACTCCGGCGCCCCGCGAGTGGCCGTGAGGGCTGTCAACTCTGCGCTGCGGCTCGGAGTTGACGTGAATCAGGTCGCGAAATGTGGAGCTGATCACTACGGTGTGACGCCTACGCGAGTTCGGACCCACAGCATGATGGCTGTCACGGAGTTGCCATGCCCCCGCGGATGAAGCCAACGGCGATAACACTCGACTGCGCCGATCCCGAGGCTCTGGCCGCGTTCTATCGGCAAGCCACCGGACTTGAGCTGCACCCCAGATCCAACGGTGACTTCGCCGGCCTCATCCGCGAAAACGGGCTCTCCATCGGCTTCCAGCGGGTCGATGACTACCAGGCCCCGCGCTGGCCCGGCCAAAAAGTGCCGCAACAAGTTCACCTCGACTTCGAGGTGGATGACCTCGACGAGGCCGAGGCCCTGCTACTGGAGTTGGGGGCAACCAAGCCGGAGCACCAACCGGGCGGGGACGGGTGGCGGGTCTTCACCGACCCGGCCGGGCATCCCTTCTGCCTGACCAGAAGCTGACGCCGACAAGACGTCTCGCAGTCGCGCGATCAGGCGGGGAGGGGCTCGGTAGCCTCAGCACCCCGAACGTGTTCACCGGCTGGGGCCCTGTTCGTCCAGGCAGGCTCCGGTCACCCGCCGACGCGCTTCCCGCCGGCGGGCCGGCCACGTGGGTTCACCCGCGGACACGGGGTACCCGGCCGGGGTCCGCACCGCGTGCCGCGGCGCGGCCCGGGACGGGCGACGGACGCCGACGGAGGAGGACATGCCCGAGCTGCCGGACGTCGAAGGGTTCCGAGAGGTGCTGCGTTCCTGCGGCACCGGCCGGCGGATCACGGCGGTCGACGTCCGCGACGCCGGCGTTCTGCGCGGAGTGACCGTGCGGCGGCTGCGCAGGGAACTGGTGGGGCGGCGGCTCGGTGAGCCCCGGCGGCACGGCAAGTGGCTCGTGGCGCCCACCGACGGGCCCACCGTCGTGTGGCACTTCGGGATGACGGGGTTGCTCATGTGCGCTTCGTCCGACGACCCCGTCGCGGAGCACGACCGGCTCGTGCTCGTCCTCGACGACGACCACCGGCTGCGCTACCGCGATCAGCGCAAGCTCCAGGGCGTCCATCTGGCCGGGAGTGACGAGGCCGTCGGCCACATCCTGGGCGATCTCGGCCCCGACGCGCTCGGTCTGCCCCAGGTGTCCTTCCTGGAGCGCGTCGCCGGCCGGCGGGGCGCCGTCAAGAACGTGCTCATGGACCAGTCGGTGCTCGCCGGCCTGGGCAACCTCCTCAGTGACGAGATCCTCTGGCGCGCCCGGGTTGCGCCCTCCAGGCCCGCGCGCGACCTGGACGAGGCCGAGCTGCGCCGGATCCACGCCGCGATGGGCCGGGTCCTGCGGTCGGCCGTGCCGACCGCGCGCGTACCGCCGCGGCGGACCTGGCTCACCGGACGCCGGGACGACCCCGACCCGCTGTGCCCGCGCTGCGGCGGGCCACTGCGCTCGGACCGCACCGGCGGCCGCCGCTCGGTGTGGTGCCCCGCCTGCCAGGACTGAGCGGCGGCGCCCCGTCTGCCAGGGCTGATCAGCCCGGTGCAGAGTGCGGCACGGCACGGCACAGAGCGGGGTCGGCTACGGCTTCAGGAGGGTCTTGACCATGCCGTCGGCCTTCGCCTGGAACATCGCGTACGCCTCGGGCCCCTTCTCCAGCCGCATGGTGTGGGTCGCGAAGCCCTCGACACCGAGCGGATCAGCGTCCGTCAGCACAGGAAGGATGTCGTCCACCCAGCGGTGGACATTGGCCTGGCCCATACGGAGCTGGATCTGCTTGTCGAAGAGGGTGAGCATCGGCACGGGATCCGCCATGCCGCCGTAGACGCCGGCCAGCGAGATCGTGCCACCGCGCCGCACCGCGTCGATGGCCGTGTAGAACGCCTCCAGCCGGTCCACCCCGACGTGCTCCATGACCCGGCGGGCCATCCGTCCGGGCAGCAGGCCGGTCGCCCACTGGCCCGCCTTGGCGACCGGCGCGCCGTGGGCCTCCATGCCCACGGCATCGATCACCGCGTCCGAGCCCCGGCCGTCGGTGAGCTCGCGGACCGCGTCGGCGACGTCGTCGTGCTCGCGCAGGTCGAGTGCCTTCACGCCCCGTTCCGCGGCCCGGTCGAGGCGCTCGGGGACGAGGTCGACGCCGATGACGAGTCCGGCACCGCGGTGGAGCGCCACACGGCACGCCATGTCGCCGATCGGCCCGAGGCCGAGGACGGTCAGTGACCCGCCGGGCGGGACGCCGGCGTACTCCACGGCCTGCCACGCCGTCGGCAGCACGTCCGACAGGTAGACGAAGCGCTCGTCCGGCGGGCCTTCGGGCACCTTGACGGGCAGCTTGTCGCCGAAGGGCACCCGCAGGTACTCGGCCTGCCCACCGGGCACCTGCCCGTACAGCTTTGTGTAGCCGAACAGCGACGCGCCCGTGCCGCGGTCGCGCACCTGGGTCGTCTCGCACTGCGAGTGGAGTCCCTGGGCGCACATGAAGCACTCACCGCACGAGACGTTGAACGGGACGACGACGCGGTCACCGGCCGAGAGGCTCCTCACCTCGGGGCCGGCCTCCTCGACGATGCCCATGGGCTCGTGGCCGAGGATGTCGCCCGGGTCCAGATAGGGGCCGAGGATTTCGTACAGGTGCAGATCGGAACCGCAGATGCCGGTCGAGGTCACCCGGACGATGACATCCGTCGGCTCCTTGATGCGGGGATCGGGGACCGTCTGGATCCGGACGTCCCTCCGGCCCTGCCATGTCAGCGCGCGCATCGTGTCCTCCCGCGTGATGTCGGTGGGCGGCCGGCGGCCGCCGTACGGGCGCGGCCGCGCACCCGAACACCACGAGCGAGTACCCGAAGCGGTCTAGGTCATTACATACGGAAGAAATCGGACTATTCCCGAACGGTGAAGTGTCGGAATTTTCCGTGGGGGCGCCTCCCTTTTTATTGCCTTAATGTCCGTTTAGGGGTGACTCGTGTGGCTCTTTGCTCTTTGTTCTCGGTTTCGTGATGTCGGTCACGTGGCGTGGCCGCGAGGTCGGCGGCGGTCTGCACAGCTTCCTTACGGAGAACGCAAGTTGAGTTCTCGACGGGGAATGAGGAAGGTCATTTACGTACTGTTTTTTCGCCTCTTCATTGCGGTTGTGAATTCATGGCTTGTTCCTTCGGGTCGCTCTCCCTTACGGTCACCGCAATCCGGATGGACCGCCGAGTCCTGCCGCCATCCGGAATCCGACCACACGCACTCGTTCGGCAGGGGCGGGGGACCCAGGTAAGTCGCCGATCCGGAAATCCGGAACGGCTCGGGGTGAAGTCGCACCGACCATGCGACCGGGCATCTCCAGCCCGAACCCGACAGCTCACCCCGCAGGCGACGGAGAGGAATGCGTCATGCCTGCAAAGGGTAAGCACCGCCGTCCCCAGTCCAGTCGGCTCACCCGCGGCCTCGTCGCCGCGGGCATGGGCGGCGCAGCGTTCGCCCTGCCGGTGATCGGCGCGACCACCGCCGGCGCCGCGCAGCCGGCCCAGTCCGCGACCGCGAAGGCCGTCGTCACGGCACCCGCCGCGGCGAAGAAGGCCCCCACGGCGTACACGGTCGTCGCGGGCGACTCGCTGGCGAAGATCGCCGAGGAACACTCCCTCAGCGGCGGCTGGAAGAAGCTCTACAACGACAACCGCCGGAACATCGGCGCTGACCCGTCGCTGATCCGCCCCGGTCTGAAGCTCACCATCGGCGCCAAGGCCAAGCCGGCGGACCGCGCCACCGACACCGCCCGCGCCGACCGCTCCGCGGCCCGCACCGCCCCGGTGCCGAAGAAGGCCCCGGCCGCGAAGCCCGCCAAGTCCAAGACGTATTCCAACGATCTCGACGGCTGGATCAAGGAATCGCTCGACATCATGGCCAAGCGCGGAATTCCCGGCACCTATGAGGGCATCCACCGGAACATCATGCGCGAGTCCTCCGGAAATCCGCTGGCGATCAACAACTGGGACATCAACGCGGTGAACGGAACGCCCTCCAAGGGCCTTCTCCAGGTGATCGACCCCACGTTCCGGGCCTACCACGTGCCCGGCACATCAATGGACAGCTTCGACCCGGTCGCGAACATCACCGCCGCGTGCAACTACGCCGCCGCCAGGTACGGATCGATCGACAACGTGAACGGTCCGTACTGACCGGACGCCGTATTCACGGTTCGATTGCAGGCATCGCAGGCAACGCGGATTGCGGACGTCGCAGAGGGAATCGACGCCGGGTGCCACGCCGACATCACGTCAGCGCGGCACCCGGCGCGGTCATGTGCCGGCCCGGTGCCGGAAGGCGGAAGGTAGGGGCATGCGCCTGCTGCTGATCTCCGACACCCATGTGCCCAGCCGCGCCCGCCGGCTGCCCGACGAGGTGATGGCCCGCGTCGAGGAGGCCGACGTGGTCGTCCATGCCGGCGACTGGGTCGACGCCGCGACCCTCGACCTGCTCGAGGCCCGTTCCGCCCGCCTCCTCGCCGTGTACGGCAACAACGACGGCGCCGAACTGCGCGCCCGGCTGCCGGAAGTGGCCCGGGCGGAGTTCGGCGGCCTCCGGTTCGGTGTCGTGCACGAGACCGGCCCGGCCCGGGGACGGGAGCAGCGGTGCGCCGACCGCTTTCCCGATCTCGATGTGCTCGTCTTCGGCCACAGCCACATCCCGTGGGACACCACGGCCCCCGGCGGCCTGCGGCTCCTCAACCCCGGTTCCCCGACCGACCGCAGGCGCCAGCCCCACCACACGTATATGACCGCCCGGGTGGCGGACGGTGCGCTCACCGAGGTGCTGCTGCACCGCCTGTGAACGGACCCGGGTAGTTTTGCGGTCAACCGATCCGAGGAGCCGCCCGTGTCTGCCAGGCCCCGCCTGCTGTTCGTCACCGACCTCGCCTACCGGGCCAAGGGCCGGCGGTACTGCGACGAGGACATCTTCCTGTCCTCCCGGCTGCGCCAGGACTTCACCCTCGCACTCGCCCACCCGGCGGACGCCGCCGCGCTGATGGACGGCTTCGATGGGGTCGTGGTCCGCAACAGCGGTCCCGTACTGCACTCCCAGGACGCGTACGACGCCTTCCGTGACCGGGCCGTGCAGCGCGGCACCCGGGTCTACAACCCGCTGACCGCCCGCGGGGACATGGCCGGCAAGCAGTACCTGCTGGACCTCACCAGGGCCGGATATCCGGTCATCCCCACCGTCGACCGGCTCGACGACCTCGGGCTGCTGCCCGCCGCCGACGAGTACGCGGTCAAGCCCAAGACCGGCGCGGACTCCATAGGGCTGCACTTCGCGCGCCCCGGCCTGCTCCCCGACCTCGCCCGCGGCGACGTCCTGATCCAGCCGCGCATCGACTTCCGCTACGAGGTCTCCTTCTACTTCGTCGACGACACCTTCCAGTACGCCCTCCACGCCCCCGACCCCGCCCGCCGCTGGGACCTGGAGCCGTACGAGCCCACCGGGGACGACCTCGACTTCGCCCGGCGCTTCATCGCCTGGAACACCGTCGACCACGGCATTCAGCGCGTCGACGCCTGCCGTACCCGCGACGGCGCACTGCTGCTCGTCGAGCTGGAGGACCTCAACCCCTTCCTGTCCCTGGACCTGGTCGGGGACACGACCCGGGAGGCGTTCGTCGCGGCCATGAAGACCTCGCTGCACCGCTTCCTCGCGGCCCCGGCCACTCCTGCCGCTCAGGCCACGCCCCGGGCGCCGGCCGCTCCCGCCCCGTAGGCCGGGGATTGGGCACCGGCCACTCGGGGCCCGGGTGCGAGATCATCACCGACGCGGTGGTCCAGCACCTGCACCTGACGCCCCTGCCCGTCGGTCCCGCGCCGGCCGTGCCCCTCGCCGACCCCACGCTGCCCCCGGCGCCCTCGCACGCCGCCACCGAGTGCCCGATCAGCGCACCTCGTAGGCATCGAGCCGTCCGCACATGCCCAACCGGCCATACGCCAAGGACCGGTGCTTGCGCACACCCGTGCATCCGCCAGGTACGACGCGTCACCCTTCTCCAGGCGCGCCGGCTGGTCACCGGTGGCGGCCGAGGCGGCCGCCGTGCCGCGCGTCCAGCGCCGGTGCCAATTCTCCGTGAGCAGCCGCGCGAGGGCGGCGCCCGCTCGGTGAAAGGCGGCGAGCGGCGCGACGCCACCCTGCTCCGGCCGCCTCGCGCAGGGCCGTGAAGCCTCGACGGCCAGGTCCCGTCGGTGCCGGGCCGCCTTGGCGACCTCCTCCTCGGGGCCGTTCGCCGGCAGAGCCACTGCCTTCCGGCAGTGGACCGGGTCGGCCGGATACCGCGGCGGCAGGGTCAGCACCGCGGCTTTCTGTCGCACACGGTAGGGCCGGCTTCCGGCAGGCCGCAGTTCTGCATCAGACCACGATGGTCAGATCGCCCTCGCTGACCAGCCGTGGATCGTGCCGGGGGAGAACCGGACCAGGGCGCCCGGAGCGAGCGCTGTCTGCTCGAACCCGGATGCGGTCAGTGTCTGGACGGCGCCCCGCCCGCCGGTCACGGCGTACCCTCCGAACCCATCAGGTGCAGATGGGGCGTTTCGCCGCGCAGTCCGTCCGCAGCCGGCCAGTCGTGCACGCGCAGTCGTGACACGCCGATCCCGCCGGGGAGGCCGTCGTGCGCGGCCGCCGTTCCGGGCGGTTGCACGGCAGCTCCTCGGGACCGCCGGGGCAAGCGCGTTCTGTCGCGCACGACAGGGTCGGCTTCCGGAGCGGTCAGACGGCGGCCGTCCCCCGGCCCCGTCCGTCACCGCGTCAGCACACCCGGGAGCCAGGCCAGTTGGACGGCCTCCTGGAACGGGCCGCCGCCCTCGTGGTCGTTGAAGGCGTAAACCTCGATGTGCTTCTCCTCGTGGGCGTAGGCGTTGAAGGCGGCGAACACCGTGGACGGCGGGCACGTCTGGTCCTCCAGCGCCGCCGAGAAGAGTGCGGGAGTCCGGCCGCGCGCCGCGAAGTGGACCCCGTCGAAGTACGCGAGCGTGCGCGCCGCCTGTTCGCTGCGGCCGCGGTGGGTGCGCAGGTAGTTGCCCACCTCCCGGTAGGGGTCGCGGTCGGTGAGCGTCGTGGCGCGCGGGAAGTCGCACAGGAACGGAACGTCCGGAGCGACGGCCGCGAGGTCCGGCATCAGGCCGCCCACGGCGAGCGCGATCCCGCCGCCCTGGCTCGCGCCGACGGCCGCCGTCCTGGCCGCGTCCGTCAGCGGATGCGTGCGCGCCGCCTCCACGGCGCGTACGGCGTCGGTGAACACCCGCCGGTAGTAGAACTCATGGGGATCGCCGATGCCCCTGGTGAGGAAGCCGGGGTAGGCGGGGGCGCTGCCCACCGGATCCGCCGTGCTGCCGTGCGCCCAGCCGCTGCCCTGACCGCGGGTGTCCATGACGAAGTGCGCGAACCCCGCCGACGCCCACAGCAGATGGGTGTGCGGCAGTCCGCGCCCGCCGCCGTAACCCAGGAACTCCACGATCAGCGGCACCGGTTCGGATGTCCCGGCCGGCAGCACCAGCCATCCCTTGACGGGGTGGCCGCCGAAGCCGGCGAAGGTCGTGTCATGGATCTCCACGGAGGTCAGCGGGGTCTCGACGCGCTCGAAACGTGCGCCGAGATCGTGGGCGCGGGCCTCGTGCAGCGTCTTCGTCCAGAACGCGTCGAAGTCCGCCGGCTCGGGGGAGGAGCTGCGATATTCGCGCAGCTGCTCCAGCGGGAGATCGAACAGGGCCATGGGAACCACCTTCGGTACGGGAGCCGGGGCAGCAGACCAGCACGTCAGGCCATCGCTGACAAGACGGCGGCACGGATGCCGCGACCGCCGGTGCGCGGCGCGAACGGGGTCGCGTATGTGATCGACGGGGCAGGTGACCGGTCGGCACGCCGCTGAAGCAGGCGTTCGGCGAGATGCTCCAGCACTGCGCCGGGTGGGTGGCGGTGCTCGACGGCCCACGGTTCCTCGGCGTCCTGACCCTCGCGAAGCTGCCCGGACGCGGGTGCACGCGGGCCGGACCGTCCGGGTGGCTGCACCCGCGCGGTCGCCGTCCAGGGGCGCCCGACTTTCCGTCAGGCCCTTGCTCGATGGGCGGCCGCCCTGCTATTCCTCTCGGTTAGGAAAGTTTCCTTCCAATCAAGCTTCGATGCCATCGGTTCTGCCCGGCCCATCCGCCCAGCCAACGGAGTCCCCCATGAGACCGGCACGGCTCTGGAAACGCCCGCTCACCGCCCTCGGCGTGATCGGCACCGCCCTGACGCTCGCCCTCACCGCCGCACCCACGGCGCCCGCCGCCCCCGTCCGCGCGCCGCTCGCACCCACGGCGGCCATCACCCACGAGGCCGAGAAGGCGGCCGTCTCGCGCGCTCTCGTCGAGTCCGACCACGCCGGCTACACCGGCACCGGATTCGTGAACTACGAGAATGTGAGCGGCAGTTACGTCCAGTGGTCGGTCAACGCCGCACAGTCGGGCCGTGCCACCCTGACCCTGCGCTTCGCCAACGGCACCACCACCAACCGCCCCATGGACATCCTCGTCAACGGTGCCCTCGTCGCCGACGAGCGCGCCTTCGCCGGAACCGGCTCCTGGACCTCCTGGTCGACGGCCACTGTCACGGCCGACCTCAAGGCCGGTACCAACACCATCAGGGCCACCGCCACCACCGCCAACGGCGGGCCCAACGTCGATCACCTCGCCGTCGACGCCGCCCCGACCACCGCCGGCACGCCCGTCGCCGTCAACGGCTCGCTGAAGGTCTGCGGCATCAAGCTCTGCAACCAGTACGGAAAGCCCGTCCAGCTGCGCGGCATGAGCACCCACGGCCTGCAGTGGTACAGCCAGTGCGTCACCACCGGCTCGCTCAACGCGCTGGCCACCGACTGGAACGCCGACGTCCTGCGCATCTCCATGTACATCCAGGAGGGCGGCTACGAGACCGACCCGCGCGGCTTCACCGACAAGGTGCACGCGATCATCGAGCAGGCCACCGCCCGTGGCATGTACGCGATCGTCGACTGGCACATGCTCAGCCCGGGCGACCCGAACCACAACCTGGCCCGCGCCAAGACGTTCTTCACCGAGATCGCCCAGCGCCACCGCAGCAAGAACAACCTGCTGTTCGAGATCGCCAACGAACCCAACGGCGTGAGCTGGTCGTCGGTCAAGAGCTACGCCGAGCAGCTGATCCCGGTCATCCGGCAGAACGACCCGGACACCCCGATCCTCGTCGGCACCCGCGCCTGGTCCTCCCTCGGCGTGTCGGACGGCGCCGACGAGAGCGAGGTCGTCAACAACCCGGTCAGGGCCGCCAACATCATGTACACCTTCCACTTCTACGCGGCCTCGCACCGGGACGAGTACCTGAACACCCTCTCCCGTGCCGCCGACAAGCTCCCCATTTTCGTCACCGAGTTCGGCACCCAGGACTACGCGGGCGAAGGCGCCAACGACTTCGCCATGTCCCAGCGCTACCTCGATCTGATGGCGAGCAAGAAGATCAGCTGGGTGAACTGGAACTACTCCGACGACCACCGGTCCGGAGCCGTGTTCAAGACCGGCACCTGCAACAACAACGGTCCCTGGACCGGCACCGCGTCGCTGAAGCCCGCCGGCGTATGGATCCGTGACCGGATCAGGACCCCGGACAACTTCCCGACCGGCTGACCCCCTCCCCTCGCGCGTCCCCGTCCGCCCCTGTGATCCACTGGGCGGACGGGGCGTACAGGGAACAGGTCACACACAGGAGCAGCATTGGCCAGCTACCGGCAGCCGGGAGTCGTCCTCACCGACCACCACATCTCTGTCCCGCTCGACCACGGCGATCCGGACGGCCAGCAGATCGAGCTCTACGCCCGCGAGGTCACCGCTGCCGGCCGCACGCAGGACGACCTGCCCTGGCTTCTGTACCTGGAGGGAGGCCCCGGCAACGCCGCCCGCCGCTTCACCGGGGCGCAGGCCTGGCTCGGCCGCGCCGTGAGGGAGTACCGCGTACTCCTGCTCGACCAGCGCGGCACCGGCCGCTCCGCACCCCAGGGCCGCCAGACGCTCCCGATGCGCGGCGGACCGGAGGAGCAGGCCGCACACCTCGCCCACTTCCGGGCCGACTCCATCGTCCGCGACTGCGAGACCATCCGGCAGCGGCTCACCGGCGGCGCGCCCTGGACCGTGCTCGGCCAGAGCTTCGGCGGCTTCTGCACCACCCACTACCTCTCCACGGCGCCCGAAGGACTGCACACCGCCCTCATCACCGGCGGCCTTCCCTCGCTGGACGCGCACGCCGACGACGTGTACCGGGCGGCGTATCCGCGCATCCGGCGCAAGGTCGAGGCCCACTACGCCCGCTATCCGCAGGATGTCGGGCGGGCCCGCCGTATCGCCGCCCACCTCATGGACCGGCCCACCGTCCTGCCCGACGGCTACGCCCTCACGCCCGCGGCGTTCCAGTCCCTCGGCATCCTGCTCGGCGGCCAGGACGGCAGCCACCAGCTGCACTACCTGCTCGAGAACGCCTTTGTGCGCACCGCGTCGGGACACGAACTCTCCGACGCCTTCACCGAGGCCGTCCGCCCCGTCCTGTCCTTCGCCGCCAACCCCCTGTACGCCGTGCTGCACGAGGCGATCTACGCCCAGGGCGGCCGTCCCACCGGCTGGGCCGCCGAGCGCGTACGGGCGGAGTTCCCGGAGTTCGACGCGGCGGCGGCGCTCGCGGGAGATGGTCCGCTGATGTTCACCGGCGAGACCATCCACCCCTGGCACTTCGACACCGACCCTGCGCTGCGTCCGCTGCGCGAGTGCGCCGAGCTGCTCGCAGCCCGCACCGACTGGTCCGCCCTCTACGACCCGGCCCGCCTCGCCGTCAACGAAGTACCGGTCGCCGCGGCCGTCTACCACGACGACATGTACGTCGACACCGCAGACTCGCTGTCCACCGCCCGCGCCATCCGCGGGCTGCGCACCTGGGTCACCGACGAGTACGAGCACGACGGGGTCCGCGCGAGCGGCCCCCGGGTCCTCGACCGGCTGCTGGCCCTGGCGCGTGACGAGGTCTGACGATACGTCCGTCCCGGTGCCCGTACGGGCCTTATCCTGCGGCCATGACGGAACAAGTGACCCAACAGCTCGAGGAGATGCCCGGCGACTGGCAGCGCGCGCTGGCCGTCGTCGCCCACCCCGACGACCTCGAATACGGCTGCGCCGCCGCCATCGCCGCGTGGACCGACGCGGGACGAGAGGTCGTCTACGTCCTCGCCACCCGGGGCGAGGCGGGCATCGACTCCATCGACCCGGCCGAGTGCGCGCCGCTGCGCGAACAGGAGCAGCGCGCCAGCGCCGCGGTGGTGGGCGTCCCCACGGTGGAGTTCCTCGACCACCAGGACGGGGTCATCGAGTACGGGACGAGGCTGCGGCGTGACATCGCGGCCGCCGTCCGCCGCCACCGGCCCGAGCTGGTCATCACCCTGAACCACCGGGACACCTGGGGCGGCACGTTCTGGAACACCCCCGACCACCGTGCCGTGGGCCGGGCGACGCTGGACGCCGCCGGCGACGCCGGCAACCGGTGGATCTTCCCCGAGCTGATCTCCGAGCAGGGGCTCGAACCGTGGGACGGCGTCCGCTGGGTGGCGGTGGCGGGGTCGACCACTCCCACCCACGCGGTCGACGCTCGGCCGGGCCTGGAGCGGTCCGTGCGCTCGCTGCTGGAACACCGCATGTACATCGAGGGCCTGACGGACAAGGACCCGGAGGAGTACTGCCGCGGCTTCCTCACCGGCATGGCCGAGGCTGCCGCACCGCGCTTCGGTGGCCGTCCGGCCGTCACGTTCGAGGTGTTCCCGCGCCGCTGAAGGGAACCGCGTTGCGCAAGGCCCCGGGCTCGCTTGCCGAGTCCGGGGCTTCGTGCTGTCGCGGCGCGAAGCAACGCGCCGGAGCCGCATACGTCCGGTGTGAACTGGCGCAGCGGCACGGGGCGGTGGCGGTGCCGGATTGACACGGCTCCTGTCCGGGCAGATCAATGGCAAGTGATGTGATGCGCGACTTCCTTGTGCGACCCCAGCGGCCATGGAGGAAATGTGACGCTTCGCCTGCGAATAGCCGCTTTCGTCGCGACATTCGCGCTCGCGTGTACACCGTCCGTCGGTGAGGCCGCCATTCAGGACCACCCCGAGCGCCGTACCCCGGCCATCACCCCGACACCGCAGTCCGCCCGGCCCCTCGACGACCGGGTCACCATCACCTCGACCGTCACCCTGATCGCCGACGAGGACGCCGATCGCCGGGCACTGGACGTCATCGAGCGTGCGCTGCGTGACGCGGGCGCCCGGCAGATCGTGCGCGCCGACCGTGCCGTGGACGACCGTCTGACCGTTCACGTCGGCTCCGCCGAAGCCCTCGGGGCCCTGGGGGCGCAGGGCCCCGACGAACTCCCCGCCGAGGGCTACGTCCTCGGCATCGGCCGAGACCGGATCGTCCTCGCCGGCAAGGACGATCCGGGCACCTACTACGCCGCCCAGACCCTGCGCCAGGTCCTGCCGCACCGCGACCGCCCCGGCGCCCACGTGGCCGGCCTTGTCGTCCGCGACTGGCCCGCCGCGCCCCTGCGCGGTGTCATCGAGGGCTTCTACGGCACCCCCTGGTCGCACGAGGCCCGGCTGGACCAGCTCGATTTCTACGGCGAGCACAAGATGAACATCTACGTGTACTCGCCCAAGGACGACCCGTACCTGCGTGACAAGTGGCGTGAGCCCTACCCCGCCCCGGCGCTGGCGCGCATCGAGGAGCTCGCCGACGCCGCGGAGCAGCGGCATGTCGACTTCACCTACGCCCTCTCGCCGGGCCTGTCCGTCTGCTACAGCTCCGAGGCCGACACCCGTGCCCTGATCGACAAGTTCCGGACGATCTGGGACATCGGCGTGCGCACCTTCGCCGTACCGCTGGACGACATCAGCTACACCAGGTGGAACTGCCCGGAGGACCAGGCGAGATGGGGGACCGGCGGGGGAGCGGCGGGTGCGGCGCAGGCCCATCTGCTGAACAGGGTGAACAGGGAGTTCATCGCCGCCCACCCCGGTGCCGAGCCCCTGCAGATGGTGCCCACCGAGTACTACAACGTGACCGCGACCGCGTACAAGAAGGCGCTGGCGGAGCAGCTCGATGCGGACGTCGTCGTGGAGTGGACCGGCATCGGCGTCATCGCGCCGACCATGACGGTCGCCCAGGCCCGTGCCGCCCGCTCGGTGTTCGGCCACGAGATCCTGACCTGGGACAACTATCCCGTCAACGACTACGTCACCCACCGCCTCCTCCTCGGCCCGTTCAGCGGCCGGGAGAAGGGCCTGCCCGCCGAACTCGCCGGGATCACCGCCAATCCGATGATCCAGCCCTACGCGTCGAAGATCGCGCTCTTCACGGTCGCCGACTACACCTGGAACGACAGGGCCTACGACCCGCGCACGTCGTGGCTGGCCGCGCTGCGCTGGTACGCGGGCGGCGACGGGCGCACCGAACGCGCCCTGCGGGCCTTCGCGGACGTCAACTACAGCTCACGCCTCAACGTGCAGCAGGCACCCGAACTGGCCGCGGAGTTCGAGCGGTTCTGGCAGGACGGTGACGCCGACGCTCTCTTGGCGACCCTGGAGGAGCTGCGCGCGGCGCCGTCGGTACTGCGCGACCGGCTGCCCGAGCAGGGCTTCGTGGACGACGCCGGGCCCTGGCTGGGCGCCACGACGGCGTGGGCGGAAGCGGCCGGCACCGCCCTGCGGCTCGTGGAGAGCGCCCGGGACGGTGACGCGGCAGAGGCATGGGAGCTGCGCGGGCGACTGCCCGGACTCCTCGCCACCGCACAGTCGTTCGTCTACACGGGGCTCGGCGGTGCCAAAGTCCCCGTGGTCGTCGGCGAAGGCGTGCTGGACACGTTCGTCGAGGACGCGCGGGCCGAGCACGACCGCATCCTCGGCGTACCCGGCGGCATCAGGGCCACCAGCAGCATCGGCACCTACCGGGACAACGTGCCGGCGCGGATGATCGACGACGACGACACCACGTTCTACTGGAGCAGCAGGGCGCCGCGGGCCGGCGACCACGTGGGCGTCGACCTGCGCCAGGAACGGCCGGTCGGCACGGTCACGCTCGCCATGGGCAAGCCGACCAGCCCGAACGACTACGTGCGTCAGGGCGTGCTGGAGTATTCCTCCGACGGGACGAACTGGCAGCAGCTGACCGCGTTCTCCGGGACGCCGAATGTCACGGCCACCGCCCCCGAGGGCACCAGAGCGCGCTATGTGCGGGCCAGGGCGACGGCGGGCCAGAGCAACTGGCTGGTGGTCAGGGAGTTCGCGGTCGCGACGGACAGCGCCTCCGTGACCGGGGGCCCGCCCCCGGCGGCCGGCTCGACGCTGCGCGCGGCGGCCGACGGCGACCCGGACACCGCCTATCGCGCCGGACGGGCTCCTGAGGCGGGGGAGGCGCTGACCGTGGACCTCGGTGCCCCGAGGGCCGTGCGGACTGTGAAGGTGCTGCAGCCCGGCGACGCCGTGGCACGCGCGGTCGTCGAGCTGCGCTCACCCGATGGCAGCTGGCGGCGGGCCGGCGAGATCCGGCGGCCGTACTCGCAGCTGAACACCGGCAACAGCACGGCGGACGCGGTCCGCCTGGTGTGGCGGAGCGGTACGCCGCAGATCGCCGAGGTCGTCGTCCGTTAGGGGCTGCCGCTCAGTGCCCCGGCCGCCCCGACGGCCGGGGCACACGCATGCCCGCGCCCTCCCTGCTGGCGAAATTGACAAATGGGCTTGCTGTTCCTGCAATGGAAAGCATGGACGACGACGCACGGCTCGACGCCGTACTCAACGAGGTGGGGCCCCGGCTCCGCAGGATCAGGCGGGAGCGCGGCGCCACGCTCGGCGCCCTGTCGGAGGCGACCGGGATCTCCGTCAGCACCCTGTCCCGGCTGGAATCGGGCGGGCGCAGGCCGAGCCTGGAACTACTGCTGCCCATCGCCCGCGCGCATCAGGTCCCGCTCGACGAACTGGTCGGCGCCCCGCCCGTCGGCGATCCGAGGGTGCGCTCGAAGCCGATCGTCCGCGGCAACCGGACGATGTACCCGCTCACCAGCCGGCCCGGCGGGCTCCAGGCGTACAAGGCGGTGTACAAGCCGGCCGAGGAGCCTGTCGAGCAGCGCACCCACGAGGGCTACGAGTGGCTCTATGTACTCTCCGGCCGGCTCCGGCTGGTGCTCGGTGACCACGACGTGGTGCTGGGCCCGGGGGAGGCGGCGGAGTTCGACACCCGGGTGCCGCACTGGTTCGGCGCGGCCGACGACAAGCTCGTGGAGTTCCTCAGCCTCTTCGGTCCCCAGGGGGAGCGGATGCATGTACGGGCCAGGCCGCGGCGCGATTGAGGCGATCTGGGCCTCCAGCCGGACGGGGTCTTCCGCGAGGGGCAAGCGACCGCTTAGTATGCGCCGCAGAACTGCCCTTACGGCTTGTGGGAGGCCCTGACATGCAGGCATGGCACGTGCACCGGAGCGGCGAGCCGAGCGAGGTGATGCGGCTCGAAGAGGTGGACCGGCCCACGCCCGGTGAAGGGCAGGTCCTCCTCAGGGTCCGAGCCGCGAACATCAATTTCCCCGACGCGCTGTTGTGCCGGGGCCAGTACCAGATCAAGCCGCCGCTGCCGTTCACCCCTGGCGTGGAGATCTGCGGCGAGACCGAGGACGGCCGCCGGGTGATCACCAACCCGGTCCTGCCGCACGGCGGCTTCGCCGAGTACGTGGTCGCCGACCGGGCCGCACTCCTGCCCGCGCCCGACGCCCTCGACGACGCCGAGGCCGCGGCCCTGCACATCGGCTACCAGACGGGCTGGTTCGGACTCCACCGCCGGGCCGGCCTGAAGGAGGGCGAGACACTCCTCGTCCACGCCGCCGCCGGCGGAGTCGGCAGCGCCGCCGTGCAGCTCGGCAAGGCGGCCGGGGCCACGGTCATCGGCGTCGTGGGCGGCCCGGAGAAGGCGGCCGTCGCACGGGAACTGGGCTGCGACGTCGTCATCGACCGCCGCACCGAGGACATCGTCGCCGCCGTCAAGGAAGCCACCGGCGGCCGGGGCGCCGACGTGATCTACGACCCCGTCGGCGGCGACGCCTACGCCAGGTCCGCCAAGTGCGTGGCCTTCGAGGGCCGCATCGTGATCGTCGGCTTCGCGAGCGGCGACATCCCGGCACCCGCGCTCAACCACGCCCTGGTCAAGAACTACTCGATCATGGGCCTGCACTGGGGCCTGTACGCGCGGAAGGACCCCGCCTCCATCGCGGACTGCCACCGGACGCTGACCGAATACGCCGCCAAGGGTCTGATCAAGCCGCTCGTCAGCGAGCGTGTCGCCTTCAAGGACGCCGCAGGCGCCGTCCAGCGCGTGGCCGACGGCACGACCACCGGCCGTCTCGTCGTCGTCCCGGAAGGGGGGAACCGATGAAGAAGGCACCCGACGCAGCCGGACTGCGCGCCCTCACCCAGGAGTTCCTCGCCGCCCATCCGCCGGCCACCACCGACCGCGGAGCCTTCCTCGAAGCCCGCTTCGACGCCGGACTCGCCTGGGTGCACTACCCCGAGGGCCTCGGCGGCCTCGGCGCGCCGCGCTCTTTGCAGGCCGTCGTCGACGCCGAACTCGCCGCCGCCGGAGCGCCCGACAACGACCCGCGCCGTATCGGCATCGGCCTCGGCATGGCGGCGCCGACGATCCTCGCCTACGGCTCCGAGGAGGTGAAGCGCCGCTTCCTGCGGCCCCTGTGGGTCGGCGACGAGGTGTGGTGCCAGCTGTTCAGCGAGCCCGGCGCGGGCTCCGACCTCGCGGCACTCGGCACCCGCGCGGTCCGCGACGGCGACACGTGGGTGGTCACCGGGCAGAAGGTGTGGACCTCCAGCGCCCATGTCGCCCGCTGGGCCATCCTCATCGCCCGCACCGACCCGGACCTGCCCAAGCACCAGGGCATCACCTACTTCATCTGCGACATGACCGACCCCGGTGTCGAGGTGCGCCCGCTGCGCCAGATCACGGGAGAGGCCGAGTTCAACGAGGTCTTCCTCACCGAGGTGCGCATCCCCGACGCACACCGGCTCGGGGAGGTCGGCGAGGGCTGGAAGGTCGCCCAGACCACGCTGATGAACGAGCGGGTGTCCATCGGCGGCATGCGTCTGCCGCGCGAGGGCGGGATGATCGGCCCCGTCGCCCGCACCTGGCGCGAGCGCCCGGAACTGCGCACCCACGAGCTGCACCAGCGGCTGCTGACCCTGTGGGTCGAGGCCGAGGTCGCCCGGCTCACCGGCGAACGCCTGCGCCAGCAGCTCGTGGCGGGCCAGCCCGGCCCCGAGGGCAGCGGCACGAAACTCGCCTTCGCCCGCCTCAACCAGGAGATCAGCGGCCTGGAGGTCGAACTCCTAGGCGAGGAGGGCCTGTTGTACGACGACTGGACCATGTGCCGCCCCGAGTTCGTCGACTTCACCGGCCGTGACGCCGGCTACCGCTATCTGCGCTCCAAGGGCAACTCGATCGAGGGCGGCACCACCGAGGTGCTGCTGAACATCGTCGCCGAACGTGTCCTCGGCCTGCCCGCCGAACCGCGCAGCGACAAGGACATCGCCTGGAAGGACCTCGCGCGATGACGGACCTGCTGTACTCAGAGGCCGAGACCGATCTGCGGGCCGCCGTACGCTCGCTGCTCACCGCCCGCGCCGACCCTGCCACCCTGGTCGCCGGCCGCGCGGAGAGCGGCAGTCCCTACGACGCCGGCGTGTGGACCGCCCTTGCGACCGAGGTCGGTGCCGCCGGGCTGCTCGTGCCCGAGAAGCTGGGCGGCCAGGGCGCGAGCCACCGCGAGGCCGCGGTCGTCCTGGAGGAGCTGGGCCGCAGCGTCACCCCCGCTCCGTACCTGACCAGTTCGGTCGTCGCGACCGAGGTGCTGCTGACGCTCGGCACGGAGACCGACGACGTCACCGCGCTGCTCGGCGACCTCGCCGCGGGCCGCCGCACCGCCGTGGCCGCCCTGCCGCTGTCGGCCGCCGCGGACGGCCCGCTGCCCGTCGACTCGCCAGTGGTCACCGGCGTCGCCGACGCCGTGCGGGCCGATGTGTTCCTGGTGCTCAGGGCCGACGGCCTGTATCTGCTGGAGCGTTCCGATGTCACGGTGGAGCCGCAGACCGCGCTCGACCTGACCAGGCCGCTCGCCGCAGTCACCCCCGGCACGGCGGGCACGCGCGTCGCGGACCGCGCGGCGGGCGAGGCCGCCGTACGGCGCGGGCTGCTCACCGGGGCCGGACTGCTCGCCTCCGAGCAACTCGGCGTCGCGGAATGGTGTCTGGAGGAGACGGTCCGCCACACCCGGGAGCGTCATCAGTTCAACCGGCCCGTCGGGTCGTTCCAGGCGCTCAAGCACCGCATGGCGCAGCTGTGGCTGGAGGTCGTCTCGGCGCGGGCCGCCGCGCGCGCCGCGGCCGACGCCCTGGCCACCGGCAGCCCCGAGGCCGCGCTCACGGTGGCCGTCGCGCAGGCGTACTGCTCACGGGTCGCCGTGCACGCCGCGGAGGAGTGCGTACAGCTGCACGGCGGGATCGGCATGACCTGGGAGCACCCGGCGCACCTCTACCTCAAGCGTGCCAAGGCCGACGAGATCGCCCTCGGCACGGCGGGCCGCCACAAGGAGGCACTGGCCGCGCTCGTCGACCTCCAGGCCCCGTAACGCACTCTGTGCTACGAGCATGACGGGCCGGTCCATACGGATGGCGGCCGCCACGGCGCTCGCCGCCGCGCCGACCCTCGGCGCGGCGGCCTGCGCCACCCGGGCACCGGCGGCGCGACGGGTACAGGGGCCAAGGACTCGGCCGCCGCCCCCATGAGGTCAGCGACAGCCGGCTGCAACGCGCCTGCCTCGCCCGCGCCCTGGTGGCTCAGCCCGCGCCTGCCGGTCTGCGACGAGATGGCCGCGATGCCGGACGCCTCCACCACCGCGGCCCTGGTCTCGTCGAGGACTACCGGCGGGCCAGCGGCGCGGGCCTCCTCGACGTCGGCTGCGACCACGGCCATGTTCTGCAGACGCTGGTGCGACCGCGTCGTCCACTGTTCCGAGACCACCTGCTGACAGACCGTCATCGCGCATGCCACGCCGCAGGCGCGAGAAGCGGCGGACAGATGAAGGACAGCCGAACTCGCGGCACAGGCCTGCCTGTTGTGCCTTCGCCGTCGGATACTCGCGGGAGTCCCGTACGACCCGCCGAGCCCGGAGGCCACCGTGCCGACCACCCGTCGCAGAGCCGTCACGACATTCGCCGCCGCAGTAGCGGGCGCCGTCGCCGCGCCCGCCTACGTACACACCGTCGCCCCGGCCCGTGCACACGCCGCCGAGCGCGGCAGCGAACCCGCCGGACCCCGGCCGCTCCGCCGGGCCCATGCCCACAACGACTACCTGCACCAACGGCCGCTCCACGACGCCCTCTCGCACGGCTTCACCAGCGTCGAGGCGGACGTCTTCCTCGTCGACGGCGACCTGCTCGTCGCCCACGAGCCCGCCGAGCTCGACCCCTCCCGCACCCTCCGCGGTCTCTACCTCGAGCCGCTGCTCGCCCGTGTACGCGCCAACCACGGCAGCGTGTACCGCGGTTACCGCCGGCCCGTTCAGCTGCTCGTCGACATCAAGACGGACGGCGTCGCCGCGTACCTCGAACTGGACCGCCAACTGCACGGCTACCGCCGGATGCTGAGCCGCTGCACCGACGGCCGCGTACGCCTCGGCGCCGTCACGCCGGTCGTCTCGGGCGACCGCGCGGCCCGCGCCCCCATGGAGTCACAGCGCCGGAGATACGCCTTCTACGACGGGCGCCTGGACGACCTCGCCGCCCCCGCTCCCGCCTCCTTCATCCCGCTGATCTCCAGCAACTGGACCCACAGCTTCAGCTGGCTCGGCACGGGCGAGTTCCCCGCCGCCGAACGGGAGAAGCTGCACGACCTCGTCACCACCGCCCACGGGGACGGCCGGCGGGTCCGCTTCTGGGCCACCCCCGACACGCCCGGGCCGGCACGCGACGCCCTGTGGCGCGAACTGCTGGCCGCCGGTGTCGACCACGTCAACACCGACGACCTGGCAGGACTCGAGAGGTTCCTCCGCTCAATGGACCACTGACCCGAGTCACCCGTACGGCGGACATGCCAGTCGGCCGTACGGGGCCCGCGCTGCGCCAGACTGGCCGCCGAATGCCGCAGACCCGGCGCGGCGAAGGAGGTTCGGCGATGGCCATTTCGATTTCGGTGGTGCTTTTCCTGCTGGTGCTCGCAGTCATTTTTCTGCGCAACGGCGGTCTGAAGCTGTCCCACGCGGTGGTCTGTGCCCTGCTCGGGTTCTTCCTCGCGGGCACGAGCATGGCGCCGACCATCCGGGACGGCATCGCCGCCACGGCGACCGTCGTCAGCAGCCTCCAGCCCTGAGCACCGCGGCACGGGTCAGGCCAGGAACGACCTGATCAGGAACCGCACTCCCTCCGGAGCCTCCAGGGAGAAGCCGCTGCCCCGGCCCTCGACGACGTCCACCACGAGCCGGGTGTGGCTCCACAGCTCGTGCTGACTCCGGGACATCCAGAACGGAACGGGCTCCTCGACCCCCGCCACGTGGAGCTCTGCCAGCAGCACGTCGGACGCCCCGGTCCGGAATTCACCGGCCTGATAGCACATGGGCGCACTCCCGTCGCAGCAGCCGCCCGACTGGTGGAACATCAGCGGCCCGTGCGCGGCCCGGAGCCGCCGCATCAGATCGGCGGCGGCAGGAGTGAATCCGACGGGCCGGGCCCCTGGCTCGTTCATGTGGCGACCTTTCGACGGGCGGCCGATGCGGAAGGTGACCAGTCAACTCCTCAGGGGGTTGCAAGCACGTTGCACGAGCCCGACGTCGGTACGACGATGGCCAGGAGCAGCGGCGCGGAGGCGGTGCAGAGGTGCAGATCACCCCTCACGACCGCGGGCAGGACCCACATGCGCACTCTCCGCAGCGTCACCGCCACATTCCGGTGTCAGGAGCGCGGACCGTCCGACTTTGCGGCACGCTCGTCGTTCTTCGCCTTGATGCGCGCGGTTTCCTTTCGCACATCGGCCTGGGTGGCCCGCTCCTTCTGCAGCCACTCGGGAAGCTCCCGCTTCAGCGCGTCGATCTGCTCCGTGGTGAGGGGTTCGGTGATTCCGCCGCGCGCGAGACCGGCGATGGAGATGCCCAGCTTCGCCGCGACCACCGGCCGGGGATGCGGGCCGTTGCGGCGCAGCTCCTGCAGCCACTCGGGCGGATCGGACTGGAGCGCGTTCAATTCGGTGCGCGAGACGACACCCTCCTGGAACTCGGCGGGGGTGGCCTCGAGGTACACACCCAGCTTCTTCGCCGCGGTCGCGGGCTTCATGGTCTGGGTGCTCTGGTGCGACGTCATGTGTCAAGGGTATCGAGCGTGTGTGCTGCCTCTGACCACGAACGGTAACCTGGCGGCGTGACAGGCTCGGATGTATCCCCTTCGTTCCGGCTCGCCTATGTCCCGGGAGTGACGCCCACGAAGTGGGTGCGGATCTGGAACGAGCGGCTGCCCGACGTCCCCCTGACCCTCATCGGCGTGCCCGCCGCCGAGGCGTTCGGCATGCTGCGCGGCGGTGACGCCGACGCCGGCTTCGTACGGCTGCCGGTCGACCGTACGGACCTCAGCGCCATCCCCCTCTACACCGAGACGACGGTGGTCGTGGTCCCGAAGGACCACCTCGTGGCGGCGGTCGACGAGGTGGCCACCGCGGATCTCGCCGACGACATCGTGCTGCACCCGCTCGACGACACCCTCGACTGGGAGCGCCCGCCGGGACGGCCCGCCAACGAGCGCCCGGCCACGACGGCGGACGCCGTCGAGCTGGTGGCGGCAGGAGTGGGAATCCTCGTCGTCCCGCAGTCACTGGCCCGCCTGCACCACCGCAAGGACCTGACCTACCGGCCGGTCACGGACGCACCCCAGTCGCGCGTCGCCCTGTCGTGGCCGCAGGACGAGACCACCGATCTGGTGGAGCAGTTCATCGGGATCGTGCGCGGCCGCACGGTCAACAGCACACGCGGTCGCCCCGCGGCCGCAGCCGAGCCCAAGGGCAAGAAGCCGGACAAGAAGCCGGACAAGGGCGGTGCGTCGCGGAAGCCCGCGGCCCGCACATCCGCCGGCAAGAGCGCACGGACCGGTTCCGGTACCAAGGCCGGCAAGCGCGGCAGGCCGCGCCGCCGGTCGTAGCACCGGCCGACGGCCCGACCGGCGCGTGACGAGCACGGCGACGGACTACCGCTTGACGCGCCCCCGCACGGCGAGCACCGCGAGGCCGAGCAGGACCGGTTCGGTGAGGCGCGCGAGCATCTCGGTGTAGGTGCCGGTCGTGGTCAGGTTCTGACCCGAGGAGCGGAAGATCACCGAGTTGACCACGACGCGCAGGCTCTTCTCGAACCGGTCGGACGAGAGCCGGTCCAGGTAGCCGCTGTCCGGGTTGACCGGCTTCGGCGTATCGGTCGTCAGGCTGACCTCCTGGCCGGTGACCGTCCCCTTCGACACCGGCTTCGGGTCGTCCTTCGGCAGCCCCCACAGCATCATCACCAGCAGCGTCGCCAGGACGGTCAGCCCCAGCCAGCTCACGGCGCGCAGCGCCCGCAGCCCGTACCCGGACACGGCCCAGTAGACGTTGAGCAGGCCGCGCTCGGCCCTGGGGGTCCCCGGGTCGTGCCGGCGCATCTCCATCTCGCCGTAGTAGAAGTCGGCCGCGCCGGGTTCGTTCTTGCTGTCCTCGAAGGACTTCCGCAGCTGCCGGTACACCGGCGCCAGCGACGCGGGCCGGGCATCGCCCGCACCGAACACGGCCACGTCCCAACCGCGCGTCGGCGAGCGGTGCGTTGCGCGCCAGTGCTGCTCCTCCGCGAGCGTCCGGCGCGCGGTGAACCTCACCGGACGCCATCGGCGACGTGGCGGGACCTCGGCGAAAGTGCACGTGCCCTCCAGTCGCAGTTGGTCCAGATGCACCGTTCCGGTCAGCAGGCAGCGCGACAGGTCGACATCGGCGAGGACCAGGTGGGCGGCATCGACGCCGCGCAGCGAGGAGATGCGCACCACTGGTCCCGACCCCTGGGCGAGCGCCGACTCGTCCACCCCGCGACCGTCCGGCAGCAGAAAGGGATCCGCCGCGGCGGAGATGCTGAGCGGGTACTCGAACACCGCGTGCGCGAAATCGACCGTGGCGTACCGCACCTCCAGCGCCGCCGCGGAGGACCACCGCGTGCGGCGGCACACCACGCGCCGGGCCGCGAGAGCGATGGTGACTGGGCCGCCGAACACGGTCCCGGCGAGCGTCACCTGCCCCGCGCACACCAGCGGCCCCACCATCGCCGCCCGGTCGAAGGCGGCCTCGTCGAACCCGGCATCACCGCCCACCGTGGCCGCGCCGAAAGCGACGTTGCCGCGGAACCCGGCCTTGTCGAACCAGGCGTCGCGGGCGAACGCCGCCCCTGAGAACAGGGCGTCGCCGCCGAAGGTCACCGACTCGAACGAGGTGACACCGCCAAAGGCCGCGGACTCGAAGGAGGCAACACCGGTGAAGGCCGCCGAACCGAACCGGGCCGTGTCGGCGAAACGAGCCGACTCGAACGAAGCGGCTCCGCCGAATCGAGCCGATCCGAACAGGGCGATCCCGTCGAAGGACACCGACTCGAACGAGGCATCGGTGCCGAACGTCACCGACCTGAACCAGGCACCTCCCGCGAAGGTCACCGAGGTGAACAGAACGTCGTCGCCCTCGAACTGCGCAAAATCGAACCAGCAATGGCCGTCGAACGCCACCGAGTTGAAGGCGGTGCCACCGCCGAACGCCGCGGAAGCGAACGAGACGTTACCAGCGAAGGCCACCGACTCGAACGCGGCAACGCCCTCAAAGGTCGCTGCATCGAACGACGCCCCGTCGTTGAACCTCACCGCGTCGAACAAGGCGTCACGGCGGAACGTCGCTGAATCGAACCGGACCTCACGGCTGAACAGCACGGCGTCGAGCAGCACGATCCCGTCGAAGGCCGCCGACTCGAAGGAGGCAATGCCGGTGAACGTCACCGAGTTGAACAAGGTGTCGTCCGAGAACGTCACCGATTCGAACTGCGCAGCGCCGAACACCGGCCGACCGGTGGACGGTTCGCGAACGGCGTCGTGCAGACGGTCCAGGAGAGCGGCATCGAGCGTGGTGCCCCGGAGGTCGATGTCACCGCCAGGGGCCAACGCGGCGAAGTACGCGTCGCGTTCGGTGTCTGTGAGGTGAGCCAGGCAGGCGCTGTACGGATCGACGGAATGCCCGATGCAGCCGACCGGATCGCCGGCGGTTGTGCCCTGGCCGCAGTGGGGCCAGGCCGGGGAGGAGGAGACGGGTGCCATGTCGGAGAGGACCTTTGACGCGGCCGTTCGGTTGCCGTCCCGCGATCGCCATGGCGAACGGCACGCTGTACGGCATTGTCTCGCGTGCGGCTCCAGCCGGCCTCGGCAGGCTACGCGAGCCCCTCGACTGCGCCGACGTGAACCGACCGCGGCGTCGATGTCGTCGACTCCAACTCCGCGACGAGGAGGAGGAGTTCATCGCGGGAGACCGAGTCGGTCTGCGTCGACGGCACGGTGCAGGCGTAGGCTCCGGCCACCGCGCCGTGCAGGCCGCACCGGTGCGGTGGCTCGCCGGCCGGCCAGCCGAAGAGGAAGCCGGACGCGACGGCGTCGCCGGCGCCGTTGGTGTCCACCACCGGTGCCGGGGGTGTGATGGTGTGACCCCGGCGCCTCCCAGGACGAGAACATCGATGCCGGAGCTCATGGGCGTTCCTCTCGGGAACCCGGCCCGCGCCGACCGGGGGCGGAGCCTGGCGCACCAGGGCATCACACCACGATCTCGGGACGGGCACGCCCGGTCCGTCACTCCTCGATCGTGGCGATCGCATCGACTCCGGTGTGGCGCAGGGTCCGCTGGACGTCGCGCCGGGCACCGCGGATGTGCACCGTGGCGGTCGCGGGCAGGCGCGTTTGCGCCCGCAGCAGGGCGTAGGCGCATGCCAGGTCGATGCTCTTCAGGTTCTCCATCTCCAGTACCCACTCCCGGGCGTCACGCAGTCGCTGGTCCATGAGTAGTTCTTCCAGCTCCAGCACCATGTGCGCGTGCAGCTCCCCGGAGAAGGCGAGGACAGCTCTTCGGCCGTCCGACATGGTGATGGTGACGTCAGGAGTCTGGGGCACTGCGGCGGAGTGCGATTCCGTTGCCACGGCGACCTCCTAGAAAGCGTCCTGTGCGTCTTCATTGTCCCAGGCGATAAGCGTGCGCCGGCGAAAGGCGTCCCAACCGCGACGGCCACCACGCCCTCGGACTGGCGTCACCGCCGGAATGGCGTTGTGAGTCACCACAAAGGTGCCACAATGCTTTGCATTGACGCCACTATGGTGCCATGGTGGCGCTGTGGGCTCAGTGCGTCGACCACCTCCGTCATGAGCTCTCCGTGGCCGCGGACGCGGCCGGCGACGAAGTCCGCGCCCTGGCCGAGCGGCTCACCGCGCTTGTGGAGTCGGCCGCCCGGCTCACCCTGCTGAACGCGCCGTCCGCCGCGATGGCGGAGGTCGCCGGTGACGTGGCCCCGGGCTCGGTCGAGGTGGCCCCGGGCTCGGTCGAGGTAGGGCTGCGCGGGCTCGACCCCGAGTTGGTGGTGACGCCACCGCCCGTGCGAGAGCCGTACGGGGAAGCCGAAGCGCCCGGCAGCGCTCCGAACGATGTGTGGCCCCGTCGCCGCCGGCCCCTGCCGCCGGCGGACGAGGGCGGTGGGGCGCGAATCAACTTCCGCCTGCCCGCCCACCTGCACGGGATGGGTCCGCCGGCCCGTAACGAGCCGGCACACGGTTCGGGAGCTCCGAGAACGGCGACGTCACGGGTGCCGCCGGTGACGAGGAAGACCAGAGCTCATGCCGTGAACGCCCAGATGAGAGTGACGGTTCCGGTGAGTCCGATGGTGCCGAGGGTGGTTCCCGCGGCGGCGGTCCACATGCGGCCGTCGCCGTGGCGGGCGTAGTAGATGCCCGATGTGCCGAAGGTGACGGCGAGGGCTCCGGCGATGAACCCCCATGGGAGCGTGACGAATGCGAGTGCGGGCACCCATGCGCCTACGGCGGAGAGGGCGCCGAGCACAAGTGAGGTGGGGCCCAGGGCGACGGCGGGTGAGTCGGTTCGGTCGGACACAGTCGGCTCAGGCATGACCTGATCCCCCTTTGAACGGGTTCAAATTGTGTGCCGATCCTACCGGTGAGGGTGTGGCAGGCCGCGGGGGGTCGGGACAGCGAACTTCCGTCGGCAGGGCGGAGGTTCGTCAGCAGGTGCATCGGATCTTGTCCGCGTGCTGGATCGACCGTTGGACCCGCCTTCGCCGGCGCCCGGTGAAGGCGACCGCTGCCTCCTGGACACGGCCCTGCCCCCGCCTGGCCCCTCCTCGGGTGCCGACCCCGCGGCGTCGCTCGATGATGGGCGCATGGATGTCACCGAGGTGCTGCTGCCCGGTGTGGGCCTGCGCTATGAGTTCACCAGTCGCCGGGGGGACCGGGTGGGTGTGGTCGCTCGGCGCACCGGTGACTTCGAGCTGGTCGTCTACGCGGGAGAAGACCCGGACGAGGGCCGGGCGGTCCTTCAGCTGAACAGTGAGGAGGCCGATACGGTCGCGGAGATCCTTGGCGCCCCGCGCATCGCGGAGCGGTTCGCGGACCTCACCAAGGAGGTGCCGGGACTGTTGTCCGGGCAGGTCGAGGTGCGGTCGGGCAGTGCGTACGACGGCCGACCCCTCGGCGCCACGCGAGCGCGGACACTGACCGGAGCGTCGATCGTCGCGATCGTGCGGGGCGATGAGGTGATTGCTTCACCCACGCCGCAGGAGGTTCTCCTGGGCGGCGACGTCTTGGTCGTGATCGGTACGCACGAGGGCATCGCGGGCGTGGAACAGATCATCCGGGGCTGAGCACGTGGCTACCCCGGTCGCGCTGCTGCTGGAACTGGGTGTGATCCTTGCCGCCTTGAGCGTGCTGGGGACAGTGGCGCGGCGCTTCAACCTCTCACCCATTCCGCTGTATCTGCTCGCCGGGTTCGCCGTGGGGGAAGGAGGAATTGCCCCGGTCCCCGCCGCCGGGGAATTCGTCGAGACCGGTGCCGCGATCGGCGTGATCCTGCTCCTGCTCGCCCTCGGCCTGGAATTCTCCCTCGCCGAGTTCGTGGTGGGTTTGCGGCGGCACGTACCGTCGGCTCTGGTCGATCTGGTGCTGAACGCCGCACCCGGCGCGGTGGCCGGCTGGCTGCTGGGCATGGACGGCGTCGGGATCCTCGCGCTGGCCGGCGCCACGTACATCTCCTCCTCCGGAATCGCTGCCCGCCTGCTGGCCGACCTGCGCCGGCTGGGCAACCGGGAAACACCCGCCGTTCTGTCCCTGCTGGTCATCGAGGACTGCGCGATGGCCGTCTACCTACCGGTCCTCGCCGTCATGGCGTCCGGCGGCGTGTGGTGGCAGGCGGTCCTGAGTGTGCTCGCCGCCGTGGGGGCGGTGCTGGCCGCGTTCACCATCTCCTACCGGTGGGGGCACCACCTGGGAAGGCTCGTCTCCCACCCCGACGCCGAGCAGCTGCTGCTCAGGGTGCTCGGCCTGACGCTGATCGTCGCCGCACTGGCCGAATTCGTTCACGCCTCGGCCGCCGTCGGCGCCTTCCTCGTCGGACTCACCCTCACCGGTGAGACCGCGATCCGCACACGCGCCGTGCTCAGCCCCTTGCGTGATCTCTTCGCCGCCGTGTTCTTCCTGGCCATCGGGCTGTCCATCGACCCGGGCGACCTGCTGCCCGCTCTTCCCGCCGCACTCGCGCTCGCCGCGGTCACCATAGCCACGAAAGTGTTCACCGGCCGGTACGCCGCCGCACGCGACCAGGTGGGCCGCCGAGGCCGGCTGCGCGCCGGAACGGTACTCATCGCACGCGGCGAGTTCTCCCTCGTCATCGTCGGACTCGTCGGGACGATGCACGACAGACTCGGCCCGCTGGTGACCGCGTATGTCTTCATCCTCGCCATCGCGGGTCCCCTGCTCACCCGCATGGCCGGGACCACCCCGCTCACGCCCCGGCCCACGCCCGGCGCCGAGGCCGACAGGCCCCCGTAGCATTGATTGATTGATCGCAGCGCCTCTCGGAGGCCGGCCGGAAGAGCGTCATGAAAGCAAGCGGCGGGCGACAGCAGGGCACAGGTCCGAGCTGACGCCCGCGGTCACATGGGCCTGCGTTCCGGGCCGGTGGTCACGCCAGTGCGTTCACCGCGGTGGCGAAGAGGCGTGGGAGCCGCTCGGCCGCGGGAACGATCAGCTGGGCCAGTCGGGGCTGCTGCCGAGCCCGTACAAGACAGTCGGTCAGAAGCCGGTGGCGCCGGGTCGCGGCTTTCCAGGCGGACTCGTAACCGGCGGGTGCACCGCGGCGCAGATGGTCGACCAGGACTTCGGCACCCGTCAGGGCCAGCGAGAGGCCTTCCCCGGTCAGCGCATCGATGTATCCGGCGGCGTCACCCACGAGCAGCACGCGTCCGTGGACGCGCGTGCTGGCCATTTGGCGCAGCGGGCCCGCGCCCCGCACGTCCGTGACAGCCGCCTCGGCGGGGAGCCGGGCGGCCAGTTGGCGGAATCCGGCCAGCTGTGTGTCGAACGGCGAGCGCCAGGACGTCAGAAGGGCCAGGCCCAGAAGCCGGGGACCGAGCGGCGTCACATAGGCCTCCCCCTGCGGCGCCCAGTGGACTTCGACGTACGGCGATTGCGGCGCCACGGCGTAGTGCCGGCGCAGTCCGTACCGGGGCGTGCCCCGGCTGGTGGTCGCCAGGCCGAGCGACCGCCGTACCGGCGAGTGGAGGCCGTCCGCGGCGATCAGCCATCTGGCGCGCAGGCCAGTACCTGATGCGGTCACTCCCGTCGCGTCCTGGCGCACGCCCGAGACGCGGAGGGGCAGTACGGGGACTCCCGCCTCCACGACCGCCGTATGGAGTGCCAAATGGAGGCTGGTACGGCGCACGCCGAGGCCGGGGCCCTGCCGGAACGCCGCCTGAACCCCCCGCCCGTCCTGTACGTAGCGGATGCCGGCGAGGGGCTGGCCGGGCACCGTCACACCGAGTGCCCGCAGCGCCCGCACCGCGCCGGGCATGAGTCCCTCGCCGCACGCTTTGTCCACCGGCGCTCTGCGCGGCTCGGCCACGACGACGTCGAAGCCTGCCCGCACGGCGTGCAGAGCGGTCGCCAGTCCGGCGGGCCCCCCTCCGGCGATCAGGAGGTCGTGGGCCGCTTTCATGCCGCCGCCGCCCCGGCGAGGGCGGTGTTCTCGCAGTGGACACGGACGCCGAGCAGCACTGCGTTGGCCGTGGTGATCACGGTGGCGGTCAGCCACGCCGAGTGCACCAGTGGCAGGGCGGCGATCTCCGCCACGACGGCCACGTAGTTGGGGTGGCGCGCGAAACGGTAGGGGCCTGCACGGACCAGGCGCGCTCCGGGCACGACGATGACGCGGGTGTTCCAGTACGGTCCGAGTGTCGCGATGCACCACCACCGCAGCGCCTGGGCCAAAACGACGATGCCCAGCATGGGCCAGCCGAGGGCGGGGAGGAACGGTCGGCCACCGAGCACCGGCTCGATCAGGCAGCCCACGAGCAGAGCGGTGTGAAGGGCCACCATGACGGGGTAGTGTCCGCGGCCGTGTTCCACGCCGGCACGGGCGAGAGTCCAGGCGGCGTTGCGCCGGGCCACGACGAGTTCGATGCAGCGTTCCGCAGCGATGGCGAGAACGAGAAGGGTGTACCAGAGCATCAGCGGTTCCTCACCAGCGCAGGAGGACGAATTCGGCGCAGAACCCCGGTCCCATGGCGAGGAGCACGCCCCAGGTACCGGGTTTCGGGCACCCGGTCCTGCCGATGTCCTCGAGAAGTCTGAGCACCGAGGCGGAGGACATGTTCCCCACGCTGGCCAGCGAGCGCCAGGCGGAGTCCAGTGCACCTTCCGGCAGGTGGAGCGTGTCGGCGACCGCGGCGAGCACCTTGGGTCCTCCGGGGTGGCAGATCCAGGTGCCGATGTCGTCCGGTCCGAGGCCATGGGCGGCGAGAAAGGCTCGCAGGTCCGGGCCGAGGTGGGCCCGGACGATGTCGGGGATGCCGGCGTCGACGACGACGCGGAAGCCACTGGCGCCGATTTTCCAGCCCAGCAGATGTTCGGTGTCCGGGTACAGGCGGCCCCGGGTGCCCACCACCTCCGGCCCCGCCGCCCGGCCGCCGCGTGCGACGACGGCCGCCGCACCGTCGCCGAAGAGGGCCCCGGCGACGAGGTTGGCGAGCGATCCGTCGCGCTGCTGCAGTGTCAGGGAACAGAGTTCGACGCTGAGCAGCACAGCGGTGTCGTCCGGATGGCCGCGCAGGTAGTCGTTGAGCCGGCCGAGGCCGGCGGCGCCCGCGACACAGCCCAGGCCGAACACGGGGATCCTCTTGACGTCGGGCCGCATGCCCATGCGAACGGCGAGGCGGGCGTCGAGTGAGGGAGCGGCAATTCCCGTGATGGACGTGCAGACGAGCAGGTCCACATCCGAGGGCGTGATCCCGGCGCTGTCGAGGGCACCGGCCAGTGCCTCCTCGCCGAGCTCCAGACCGGCCCTCATCCAGGCGGCGTTGGCCTGTCCGAAGTCGGTGAGTCCCGGATACCGTTCGATGGGCAGGGCGAGGTGACGGGTACGCACCCCGGCCGAGCGGTGCAGGCGGCGCAGCAACGCGCGGTCCTGGCCCGGCGGCAGGCACAGGTCGCCGATCAGTTCGGTGAGGTCGTTCTGGGCGTACCGGTGCGCCGGCAGGGCGGTGTGCACAGCGACGAGGGCGGTGGTCCGGTCGGAGGCGAAGGACTGGGCAGGGGCGTCTTCGTCGAGCGCGGGGACACGCATACCGGATGTCTCCTCACGTTCGGTGCGGTGACTACGTTGTACCCGTGTCTCTATACCGCCCTGCGACTGCCCCGCGGGCGACACACCGGCTACCAGTGTTGCTGCGCGCGTGTCATCCGGAGCCGACGGTCGCCGTGACGGTGTTCGTGACCGCGCTCGCGGTGTCGGCCGGCCGCGGACCGGCCGGTTCCGTGGGCGTCGGGGCCGCGGTGCTGGCCGGACAGCTCTCGGTGGGGTGGTGCAACGACGCGGTCGACGCGCGGCGGGACGCGGCCACCGGCCGCTGGGACAAACCGGTGGCGGCCGGCGCACTGGCACCGCGCGTGGTGGCCATGGCGGCTGTGGCGGCGCTGATCGTCTGTGTGCCGCTGTCGCTGCTCGGCGGAGCCTCGGCGGCGACGGTGCACCTGGCGGGAGTGCTGGCCGGCGGCTGGGCCTACAACCTCTTCCTGAAGGGCACTGTGCTGTCCCCGCTTCCCTACGCCCTCGGATTCGCCTCCTTGCCCGCGTTCGTGACGCTCGGACTGCCGTCCCAGCCGTGGCCTGCCTGGTGGGTGTCGGCCGGGAGCGCCCTGCTCGGAGTCGGGGCGCATCTCGTCAACGTCCTCCCCGACATCGACGACGACCTCGCGACCGGTGTCCGAGGCCTGCCGCAACGCCTGGGCGCCACCGCGTGCCGGTGGCTCGCTCCCGCGGTGATGCTGACTGCCCTCACCGTGCTCACCTCAAAGCCTCCGGGCACACCCGGAGTCCTTGCCTGGGCGGTTGCGGCCGTGGCCGCGTGTACGGCGATGGCCGGTACCGCCATGCGGCACGGCAGCGACAGGTGGCCGTTCCGGGCCGCGATCACGGTGGCCGGGCTGGCGCTGGCACAGCTGCTGCTGAGCGGCGCGCACATCGTCTGACACCAGGAAGTCCGCTGCCCGCGAAGGAGGGCCGTGATCATGATTCGTTGGCGCGACGTCGAAGACGGGCCCTCGTCCGCTCAGTCGGACGTCGGGCGCAGGATCAGGCAGACGAATCCGAAGGCGTCCCGGTAGACACGCAGCCATTCGTCGCGATGCGTCGTGGCTGCCGCGAGCGCCTTTGGACTGTCCGGATCGTCGGGATGGTCGAGGGCCCATGAGGCCAGCGACCCTGTCCAGGCCCATTCGTACGCGTCAAGCTCTCGGCGTGTGCTGATGTGCCCGTAGGCGGGTGTCCACCCCTCAGCGACGACGCGGTCCATGGTGGTCGGCAGGTCGGTGAGGTCCCCGAGCATCTCAACGGCCTCGGGGGTGGGCTCGCGTGCCCAGAACCCGTCACCGATCAGGACGCGCCCACCGGGTGCCAGATGCTTGCGTGCCGCCGCGAGGGTGGCGGGCAGGCCGCCGAAGGCATGCGCGGCCCCGACGCTGATCACCAGGTCGAACGCGTGTGAGGCGGTGAACTCGGCGGCGTCCCCGTGGTGGAGGACGAGGCGCTCTTGAACGCCGAGGATCCGTGCGGTCTCACGAGCATGCGCCAACGAGCCCTCGCAGATGTCCACGCCGTCGGCCCTCAGCTGCGGGTGCGCGGTCAGGGCACGCCCGAGCCACTCTCCTCCGCCGCAGCCGAGGTCGAGTACCCGCTCATCGCCGCGTGTGATGCCGCGTTCCAGCAAGCGGCGCACCGAGTCGTCGTCGAGTGGGGCCGCGATCGGGTGATCCGCATGAGCAAGCCGGGAGATCTGTTCACGGTTCACCGGCGGAGCCTGACAGGGCCCAAGGCTACGCGCACCTGCTTTTCCTCCGGAGACGGGACGCTGCCCGGTCCGTTCCTCCGCCGTCCTGACTGCCCGCTCCTGGCTTGTCAGTGGCCTCTGCGTATCCGGGCGGCTTTGCGGGCTTCCGCGGTCTTGCGGGCTTCGGCGCTCTTGCGGGATTCCTTCGGGGAGCGGCCCGGCCGGGTGCCCAGGCCGAGGAAGGGCGCGTTGCCGCCGGTGGCCTTGCCTCCGGTGGGCGGGCGCTTCGCTCCCGTGATGCTGGTCAGCTTCTCCTCGCCGGAGCGCACCTGTGTGACCGTCGGCCGGATCCCGGCGTCGGACATCATCCGGTTCACGTCACGCCGCTGGTTCGGGGTGACGAGGGTGACCACGCTGCCCGACTCGCCGGCGCGTGCGGTGCGGCCGCCCCGGTGGAGGTAGTCCTTGGGGTCGGCGGGCGGGTCGACGTTGACGACGAGGTCGAGCGCGTCGACGTGGATGCCGCGTGCGGCGACGTTGGTGGCCACCAGCACGGTGACGTCACCGTTCTTGAACTGTGCGAGCGTGTGCGTACGCTGCGGCTGCGACTTCCCGCTGTGCAGGGCGGAGGCCCGGATACCGCTGCTGCGCAGATGGCGGGTGAACTGGTCGACGCCGAGCTTGGTGTCCAGGAACATCAGCACCCGGCCGTCCCGGGCAGCGATTTCCGTGGCGGTCGCGTACTTGTCCGCGGGGTGGATGTGCAGCACGTGGTGCTCCATCGTGGTGACCGCGCCTGCCGCCCGGTCGACCGTGGCGAGTACCGGGTCGTGGAGGTAGCGCCGGACCAGATGGTCGATGTTGCGGTCGAGCGTGGCCGAGAACAGCATCCGCTGCCCCTCGGGACGCACCCGATCCAAGAGCTGCGACACCTGCGGCAGGAACCCCATGTCGCACATCTGGTCCGCCTCGTCCAGCACCGTGATCCGCACCTGGTCGAGGCGGCAGTCCCGGCGCTCTACCAGGTCGGTCAGCCGCCCCGGTGTCGCGATGACCACATCGGCGCCGGCCCGCATCAAGGCTGTCTGCCTCCCGATCGACACCCCGCCGACCACCGTCGCGAGCCTGAGCTTCAGCGCCAGCGCGTACGGTGCCAGCACGTCGCTCACCTGCTGCGCGAGTTCGCGAGTCGGTACCAGGACCAGCCCGAGCGGCTGCTTCGGCTCGGCGCGCCGGCCTGCCGTACGGACGAGCAGGGCCAGCCCGAAGGCGAGGGTCTTGCCCGAGCCGGTCCGCGCGCGGCCGAGGATGTCCCGGCCGGCCAGCGCGTCGGGCAGGGTGGCCGCCTGGATCGGGAACGGCTCCGTCACCGCGTGGCCGGTCATCACCTGCACCACCTCCGGCGGCAGCCCCAGTTCGGCGAAGGACTCGGCGGGCGGCGAACCGGGCGTCAGCGTCTCCGCCGAGAGTTCGCCCCGCGGCGCCGTTGCCCGCTGGGTCTTGTCGGCACTGCTGTGCCCAGGGGCTGACGACTTCGCGTTCATGGGGGCCCTTCCGTGGTCTGGCGCCGGAACGAGCCGGGGCCCGCACCCCTTGGTGCGGGCCCCAGGAACGTCGAAGCGTATACACATTTTACCATCGAACCATTTGGCTTCAGCCGGTCTGCCCGTCCTCCGTCGGGTCTGCCCGAAGACCTCGCCCTCGTGCATCCCGGTGCCCCACGCTGCGTACGAATCCGCAAACCAACCGCGACGGGCACCGCCCGGGCCTGTCGGGCGGCGCGGCTCAGCCAGAACGCGATCGTCAGGTGGAGCGCTGAGCGCTCCGGGATGCGGGATGCGGGATGTGGGATGCGCAGGACCAGTCGGCCGGGCCAGGCCGTCGCCTTTCTGTTGTTCAGAGGGAAGAGAAGTCGTCCCGGGCCAGGGCGTAGATGGTGCAGGGGCGGCCGAGGACCTCGTCCTCGCGTAGGCGCGTGAATCCGAGGCGCTGAGCGACGGCGGAAGAGGCAGTGTTGCCGTGATGGATCATGGCGGTGATCTGCCTGAGCCTCAGGGGCCCGAAGCCCCACGTGAGGACCGCTCGGGCCGCTTCCGTGGCATAGCCCCGCCCCCAATGGGCGCGGGCGAAGGTCCAGCCGATCTCGGTCTCGCCGAACTGCTCCCACCAGTTCAGGCCGCAGCGGCCGATCACTTGGCCTGTGTTGCGCAGTTCGACGGCGCACAGTCCATGACCGCGCTGAGCCCACTGCTGCTGTATCTCGTGCAGGCGTGTTGCGGCCTGCTCTTTGGTGTAGCTGCCGACGAACCGGTTGATCTCCTCATCGGCGTGGAGATGCACCCACCAGTCGGTGTCGGCGACGGTGAGCGGGCGCAGCCGGAGGCGTTCTGTGGTGATCACTGTCGTTCAGTCCTTGCTTTCGACGGGGTTGTGAGGGCAGTGCGCTACTTGGACTGCAATGGCTGAGACTGTGCCGTGGGCGCGTTGTGCCTCGCGTGTCGGTGGATGACGGCGTGCGCCGCTTCCGCCGCCCCGAGGCCGAGCGCGATGAACGCTGCACCGACGGGACCGAGCCAGTGCGCGCCGAACCAGGCCATCCCCGTCTGCCCGACCAGGGGGGCGACCGAGACGCCGACGTAGACCATGGCTGAGGCGAGGCCGGTGAGCAGAGGTGCCGCCGTCGGCATGGCGGTGATCAGGCGATGGGTCTGCGGTGCCAGGAGTCCCCATCCGCAGACACCCCACAAGAGGAGTGCCGCGATGGCGGAGGGCAGATGTGCGCTCGTCCACGGCAGCAGTGCAAAGTCGACAGCGGCCACGGTGATCGCGGCATTGATGATGCGCCGGTGGCCGAAGCGGTCGATCAGACGGCCCGAGCCGAGAGTTCCGGCGGTGGCGGCCAGTCCCCACACGAACAGCAGTGCAGCAAGGGTAGTGCCGCTGCCGCCGGTGGCGCGGTCGAGGCTTTCGCCGATGAAGGAGTAGACGGTGTACAGACCGGTGTAGACGAGGAGGGTGGTCAGCAGGGTCAGGCCGATGCGGCTGTCGGCGAGCGGAGCAACGCGGGTGCGCAGCGGCACTGCCGGGGGTGTTGGTATCGGGCGCAGGAGCAGGGCTGTGCCTGCGGCGGCCAGCACTCCGAGCGCGGAGACGAACAGCATGGTGGCCCGCCAGTTACCGGTAAGGCCGGCGATCGCCGTGCCGATGGGCGCCCCGAGCGCGGTCGCGGCACTGAGGCCGGTCATGACTGCGGCGATGGCGCGGCCGCGACGCTCCGGTGGCGCGAGCGCGGTGGCCGCGGCGACGGCGGCGGGAGTGACCATGGCGCCGCCGAGCCCGGCGAGCGCCCGCGCGGCCAGGGCCACGCCGAAGGCCGGAGCGAAGGCGGTGACGAGGTTGCCAGTGGTGAAGATGGCGAACCCGGCGAGAAACAGGCTTCGGCGCGGCCAACGGGTGGTGAGCGCTGCCATGACGGGGCCGAGGACGGCATAGGTGAAGGCGTAGGCGGTGAGCAGCCAGCCGGCGGTGCCGACCGCGACACCGAGGGAGTGCGCTGCGTCCGGCAGGATGCCGGCGATGACGAAGCTGTCGGTGCCGATGGCGAACATTCCGGCGGCCAGGACGACGAGTGATCGGTTCACGATGAGGGGACCTCCAGAGATTGGATGTAACAGGAATGGTTACGACAAAGGCCCGAAGAGAGGCCGGTCCGGGAGGACCGGCCGACAGCGATTGCGGGGGCTGGCTCAGGGGTGGGGAACCGTCTCTCTCGCCACGTCGGCGACGGTGACGGTTGCCAGTTCGGCTTTCATCGACTCCGCTGCGCGGTCGTACACCTCTCGCAGCACTGGTGGGATGCCCCGCCCGACGGGGCACTCCTGATTGGGGGGCGCGGCGTGCAGCGCGATGAGCGGATCGCGCTCGACGGCGAGGTAGACGTCCCTCAAGGTGATCGATTCCGGAGCGCGGGCCAGCCGCCAGCCCGCGCCCTGACCCCGCTGCGACTCAACCAGACCCGCGTCGCGCAGACTTCCAAGGGTGCGGCGGATGACAACAGGGTTGGTGTTGACGCTGGCGGCGATCTGGTCGGATGTCACGATGCCGTCGGGGCGCTTGGGACAGACCCATGCCATCCAGGTGAGTGTGTGCGTGGCCACGGTCATGCGACTGCTCGTGCTCATGAGACCTCCCGCCATCCGAAGTCGTCGACGTCACCCGTGTCGCAACTAATACTGTTACGACACGGGTTCGCATGTCCAGCCGTACCTGCAGTCCGACGCCCGACCTCCGTGAATCACCGCAGCGACTGCGACACGGTTGCGCGAGTACGCATGCGACCGCACCCTCGAAGGACACGAGTCCGCCCGCAGCTTCGTCGGCGGCGAGGCGTGGAGCCGGACCCGCACGCGGGCTTCCTTCCCGCGTGGTGAGGCGCTCCGGGGACCTCAACTGGCCGATCAGCAACCGCCGTTCATCCGAGGAACTCACATGTTCGCGTTCCTATGCGTGACGCATCGCGTCCACCAGTCCAGCAACGAGGTTCGCCCGCTCGGCCATGGCTTCGATCACCAGGTACTCGTGGTCGGCGTGGGCACCGCCCCCGACTGCTCCAAGGCCGTCAAGTGTCGGCACACCCAGCGCGGCCGTGAAGTTGCCGTCACTTCCGCCGCCGACTGCCTTGCCTTCGAGGTCGGGAAGCAGCCGCTTGGCCACCGCAAAGAGCTCGGCCGACGCCGACTCGGGCATCGGGGGTCGGCTGACGGCTCCCTGAACCGTGATCTCCGCCTCGTCGAGATGCGGAGACAGTGCCGCGAACGCGGATTCGATGCGTTCTTTCTCGCCGGCCGCCTCGACGCGGACGTCGACGACGACGGTCGCCGCTGCGGGAACGACGTTGTCGAGGGTGCCTGCGGACGCGACGGTCGGGGTGACAGTCGTGCCGATGTCCGGTCGGCCGAGCGCTGCGATGTCCAGTACCTGGTGTGCTGCTTCGATCAGCGCGTTGACCCCGGCTGCGGGCTCAAGGCCCGCGTGCGACGCACGGCCCGTCACAGAGACGCGGAACGTGCCGCAGCCTTTACGGCCGGTCTTCAGCGCGCCACCATCAGCGGCGCCCTCGAGAACGAGTACAGAGCCGCAAGCAAGGGCTCGTTCTTCGATGAGAGCTCGAGAGGAGCGGGAGCCGACCTCTTCGTCGGCGGTCACCAGGATCTCGACGCCTGACCGGTCATCGAGCGTCGCCAGGCCATGAACTGCCTGTACCAGACCGCCAAGCATGTCAAAGACCCCGGGACCGGTCGCATGCCCGTCTTCGACCATGAACGGGCGGCGTTCAAGGGTGCCGAGCGGAAACACCGTGTCATGGTGACCGAGGATCAGTACGTGGGGATCGCCACCAGCTGACCAGTGGACGTGCGGCCCGGCTTCGCTTTCAATGAGCACGGCCTGGCCGCCGAGGCGGCTCTCGATGACAGCGGCGACAGCTTTGGCCGATACCGTCAAGGCGTCGAGATCGCGCGATGGAGACTCGATCTCGACGAGTGTTTTGAGGTCCTCAAGCATCGCCTCAACACTCACTTGGACGGTCTTGTGCGTCGTCATGGTGCAAGGCTAGTCGGCACGCCGTGGCCGACTGGCGCCGCATCGACCCCCACACGCGGACAGTGCGGGCACTCTGCGTTCCACCGTGCTGCCCAGGTCGGCCGTGGCGGTCATGCTCCGTGCTCGGGCAGCCGGCGCCGTACTGGTTCGCGACGCCACGCGACGCAGAACGTCCAGGCCGGCCGGTACCGGCCGGCCTGGACGTCATGGTCAGACGAGGTCGAACCGGTCGAGGTTCATCACCTTGTCCCACGCCGCGACGAACTCGTTCACGAACTTCTCCTTCGCGTCATCGCTCGCGTAGACCTCCGCGAGCGCGCGCAGCTCGGAGTTCGACCCGAAGACGAGGTCGGCACGGCTGCCCGTCCACTTGACCTCGCCCGTGGCGGCGTCGCGGCCCTCGAACGTGTTCGCGTCCTCGGACGTCGCCTTCCACGTCGTGCCCAGATCGAGCAGGTTGACGAAGAAGTCGTTGGTCAGCGACCCCGGGGTTGTGGTGAAGACGCCGAGCGGCGACTGCTGGTAGTTCGTTCCCAGGACGCGGAGGCCACCGACGAGGACCGTCATCTCGGGGGCGCTCAGGGTCAGCAGGTTGGCCCGGTCGAGCAACAGGTACTCGGCCGGCAGCCGGTTGCCCTTCCCGAGGTAGTTGCGGAACCCGTCGGCCGTCGGCTCGAGCGCGGCGAACGACTCCACGTCGGTCTGCTCCTGCGACGCGTCGACGCGGCCCGGCGTGAAGGGAACCTGGACGTCGAAGCCCGCGTCCTTGGCAGCCTGTTCGACGGCGGCAGCACCGGCGAGCACGATCAGATCGGCGAGCGAGATCTGCTTGCCGCCGGTCTGGGCGGCGTTGAAGGACTGCCGGACCCCCTCCAGGGTGCGCAGCACCGTCGCCAGCTGGTCGGGGTCGTTGACCTCCCACCCGCTCTGCGGCTGGAGGCGGATGCGCGCACCGTTGGCGCCGCCGCGCTTGTCGCTGCCCCGGAAGGTCGAGGCCGAGGCCCACGCGGTGGACACGAGCTGGGACACCGACAGGTCCTGGCCGAGGATCTGGCGCTTGAGGGCGGCGATGTCCTCGGCGTCGACGAGCGCGTGCGTGACCTCGGGGAGGGGGTCCTGCCACAGCAGGGTCTCGCTCGGGACCTCCGGGCCGAGGTAGCGCACGACCGGGCCCATGTCGCGATGGGTCAGTTTGAACCACGCCCGGGCGAAGGCGTCCTCGAACTCGTCGGGGTTTTCGAGGAAGCGCCGCGAGATCTGCTCGTACGCCGGGTCGAACCGGAGCGAGAGGTCGGTCGTCAGCATCGTCGGGGCGTGGCTCTTCGACGGGTCATGGGCGTCGGGAACCGTACCCGTGCCGCCGCCGTCCTTCGGCCTCCACTGGTGCGCCCCGGCGGGGCTCTTGAACAGCTCCCACTCGTAGCCGAAGAGAATCTCGAAGAAGCTGTTGTCCCATGCGGTCGGGGTGTTCGTCCAGATTCCCTCGAGACCGCTGGTGATCGTGTCGCCGCCCTTGCCGGTGCCGTGGCTGTTCCTCCAGCCGAGGCCCTGCTCCTCGATCGGGGCGGCCTCGGGGTCGGGGCCGACAGCGTCCGCCGGGCCCGCGCCGTGGGTCTTGCCGAAGGTGTGACCGCCCGCGATCAGGGCGACCGTCTCCTCGTCGTTCATCGCCATCCGGCGGAACGTCTCACGGATGTCGCGGGCTGCGGCGAGCGGGTCCGGGGTGCCGTTCGGACCCTCCGGGTTGACGTAGATGAGGCCCATCTGGACCGCGCCGAGCGGGTTCTCCAGCTCCCGGTCGCCGGTGTAGCGCTCGTCGCCGAGCCAAGTGGACTCGGGACCCCAGTAGACGTCCTCCTCGGGCTCCCAGACGTCCGCACGACCGCCGGCGAAGCCGAAGGTCTTGAAACCCATCGACTCCAGGGCGACGTTGCCCGCGAGAATCATGAGGTCGGCCCACGAGATGTTCTGGCCGTACTTCTTCTTGACCGGCCACAGCAGGCGGCGGGCCTTGTCGAGATTCCCGTTGTCCGGCCAGCTGTTGAGGGGGGCGAAGCGCTGCTGGCCGGCGCCCGCGCCGCCTCGGCCGTCGCTGATCCGGTAGGTGCCCGCGCTGTGCCAGGCCATCCGGATCATGAACGGGCCGTAGTGGCCGAAGTCGGCGGGCCACCAGTCCTGGGAGGTTGTCAGCACCTCCGCGATGTCCCGCTTCACTGCTGCGAGATCGAGTGACGTGAACGCCGCGGCGTAGTCGAACTCCTGGCCGAGGGGGTTGGCCACGGCGGGGTTCTTGGCAAGAATCTTCAGATTGAGCCGCTCCGACCACCACTGGCGGTTTCCCCCGCCCTGCGTCGGGTGCGGGGCGCGCCCGTGCGCGACCGGGCAGCCACCTCCGCCCTCCGTTTTCGCGTCTGTGACGATTGCATCAGGGTTCTCGGACATGGGAATCCTTTCCGACGGGGCGGATTGTGGTGCTCAGTAATCGCTGGCGGTGGAACAGTCGGGGCACGGGCGTTCCTCGAACGGGGCCGGGCTGCCGACCGGCTTCATCCGGCATACGGGTCCCCTCGCGGGGAGCGCGCGGAGGGCTCCGGGCACGACTGGGAGAGAGGTGCCGCGGATGCGACACGAGCAGCGCGACACGGGCCCATCAGCCGCAACTCGCCACCAAGTTGCTGGTCGGCGGTGGTCCCGTCATGTCTCCGTCTCCTGCCGTGCTGGAGGCTCCTGCTCCCTTGGCTATCGCCGGAACCGATCCTACGATGGACACAGTCCAGGTCAAGAAGCTCACCTGATCTCTGTGCAATGAGGACCCGGACATCGACCGGTAAACTTCGGGTATTCCGCCAAGCCTGAATGGGTGAACCCATATGAGTGACCTGCTGGAGCGACTGCGAGGCCGTGGCTGGCGGGTGACCTCCCAGCGGCGTGTCGTGGCCGAGGTCCTCGACGGCGACCACGTGCACCTCACGGCCGACGAGGTCCACGCCCGCGCGGCACGGCGACTGCCCGAGATCTCCCGGGCGACCGTCTACAACACCCTGGGCGAACTGGTCTCCCTCGGTGAGGTCATGGAGGTCGCCACCGACGGGCGCGCCAAGCGCTACGACCCCAACGCACACCACCCGCACCAGCACTTGGTGTGCTCCCGCTGCGGCACGATCCGCGATGTCCACCCGACCGGAAATCCGCTGGCCGACCTCCCGGCGGAGGAACGGTTCGGCTTCACGGTGTCCGAGGCCGAGGTCACTTACCGCGGTCTGTGCCCCTCCTGCGCCTGATACTTCTTGACCGGCTGCGCGAGCCAGGCTCGACCAGGGCGTCCGCCCGTGCGGTCAAGGCATGCCTATGACTCGTGATCGCGCCGGTCTGCGGCGAACCGTGCGGGTTGCTCGCTGCCCGCCCCGACCTTCTGCAACGCGCTTGATGGACAACGTTCCTGACGAGTGTCGCGTTCACATGACTTGTGCGACCTTGTAGGCGATGCCGCCTTCGACGAGGTATCCCGACCCCACGCAGACGATGTCGTTGAGCCAGGCGTACGGCTGCGCTCCCGTTTCGAAGAGCGGGTTTGTCCGGAAGTAGTAGCGGGCGGGATCGACCCGGTGTCTGGTGGCGGGATCGGCCATCGCGGTGCGCAGTTCGGCCGGGGTGACCCAGCGTCCGCCGTACGTCATGTGCACGAGGTGATCGTCGTGCGTGCGCAGGATCAGCCGGACGTCCAGTGTCATCACTCCATCGGATCGGAACAACGCCCAGTCACCGCCGCCGGTCAGCACCTCACCTCGCAGTCTCGGGCCGTCGAACGATCCGCCGGCCGCGCCGAAGAGGACTCGCCGCCCGATCGGCCCGGCACCGGTGTCCAGCCGGGGATTCAGATCGACCACGATGTCGAACAGGTGCTCCGTTCTGATCTCGGCGATGGCCTTCACTCGCGGGTCCGACGTCATGTCCTACCGCCCTCCTGGCCGGGCGACACGGGCAGGCCGGTGGCGCCGAACACCTTGCGGCGGACCGCGTCCGTCGAGACGCCCGACTGGGCACAGAGCGCCGACAGGTCGAAGAAGAACCGCTCGCGGGCGATCAGGCCGTCCTTGAAGGCGAACTGGATGAATACCGGCAACTCGGCCCGCCTGCCGTTGGGGACCACGCCGAACCGGTCGCCGGTCATGGTCATTTGCGCAGTTCCCCAGCAGATCAGCGTGTCGCCGTTGTCGGCGTGTCCCTGCAGAGTGACGTCGTAGTCGGGAAAGGTGGCGAAGAACCTGGTCAGCGCCTTCTCGTTCGCGGCAGTCCCGCGGGCCGTCGTGCCCACGGCCGGGGCTTCCAACACCATGTCGGGGTGGCAGAGTTCCATGGCCGCGGGCACGTCCCGCCGGCTCTTGGCGACGGCGAGCGCCTGCGCCAGCTCCAACATCCGATGGCCGTTCAATGTGCGCACCTTCCCGTTCGGCGGTTGCGGTTGCCGAACTGAACGTACGACCGATCGTATTGTTTGGCAAGGCGTGAAGCGGCAACTCGGCCGGCCGCCGACATCGGGGCTCTGCCCCAGGCGGGCAGGGTTCCGACCGCAGAGCGCTGCCTCCGGCAACGGGTTGCCACCCTTCCTGCGCCTCGGCAGCCGCCGGCGGCTGAACTCGCGCGCTCTTTCCGGGGCCTGCCGTCGCTGCCCGATGGCTCGGCCGTCCGGTCGGGCCGCGGTGACCACTGACGGGTGACCGGGCATGCCGCTGCACTGGCGGGGTGACACAGTCGGGCCACAGAGCCGCTTGTTCTCCGGAGGTGCTGCCCATGGACACCGTTCTGGTCACGGGTGGGACCGGGCATCTGGGGCGGGACCTGATCGGCCTGTTGAAGCCCGGCTATCGGGTGCGCGTGCTCGCCCGCTCCCGCGGCACCGACCCCGACGTCGAGTGGGTGCGGGGGGATCTTGCCGCCGGGGCCGGGGCCGGGATCCGGGAGGCGGTGTCGGGGGTCCGTACCGTGGTGCATGCCGCCACGTGGTCACCGGCCGCGCGGCGTGGCTACCTCCTGCCGACCGACTTCTGGCGTAGCCCGCCGGACGTAGACGTCCACGGCACACACCGGCTGCTCGACGAGGCAGCCAGGGCCGGAGTCGGCCATTTCGCCTACGTGTCCATCGTCGGAGTCGACCGGCCGCGCCTGCCGTATCTGCGGCTGAAGCACGAAGCCGAGGAGCTGGTGCGTGCGGGGAAGTTCCCTGGTCGGTGTTGCGGGCCACCCAGTTCCACTGGCTGGCCGACCGCATGCTGGGCAAGGCTGCCCGGGTTCCCCTGCTGCCGCTGCCCACGGCCATCGAGACCCAGCCGGTTGATTCCGGCGACTTCGCCGCGTACGTGGCCCAGCGCGTCGCCGACGGGCCGGGCGGGCAGTGCGAAGACTTCGGCGGGCCGGAACTGCTCACCTTCGGCGACCTCGTCTCGCAGTGGCAGCAGATCCGCGGCCGGCGCCGCCCGGTCGTGAGGCTGCCGGTGCCCGACCGGCTCGGGCAGGCCGCCCGCGACCTCACCTGCCCGACCGGCCGCCGCGGCACCCTCACCTGGTCCGCATGGCTGCGCAGCCACCCGCCCGAGTGACACGGCACCGAAACCGCGTTGGTCTCGGCGCAGTCCGGTCCGAGCGACGCAAAGAGACGCCGAGCTTCATGCCGAGCTTCATCCGGCGGCTCCTTCGCGATGCGCTCCAGCATGAAGGACGACGACTCCCGCGCCCGCTCCTCCCGGGCGAAGACGCATGCTGTGGCGACCCCGTCGAAGTTCCGCTCGCGCAGCACACCCAGCGCTTGTTGATCGCGCGGACGAGGTCGACCGCGGCGGTGTTCTCCTCGCAGAAGTCGTCCGGGTGCGCCTCCAGGTCGAGGGCGATGTCCTCGCGTTCGAAGAGGGGCAGCAGTTCCTCCAGCGAGCGCCGGAAGGCGGCCTCGCTCTCGGCGGCCTTGTCCGGCCGCCCGTTGAACTCCGCGTTCATCCATGGGCATTCGAGGTCGGACGCGATCTCGATCAACCGCTTCCAGTACCGTACGGCGGCCTGCCGCTCACCATGTCGGTACGTGGCTCACCTGTCGGCCCGGGACCCGGGTCGTGGTGCGCGAGCACGGCGGGCTGTCCGCCGCGACTGTTCGCACTGAGCGAGGCGCAGGGGCGCACAGCAGCCGGCACCCCGCGGGAAACCGTCGACCGCATGATGCCGTCCTGTTCATGGATCGATGGCCGGGTGCGGCGTCAGCGCTCCGGCCTCGGGTTCACGGCCGCTGCAGTGCGGCCGCGGCCGTCGCCTCCACCCGGTGACCAGGCCTCACGCGGCGGCTCCTCGGGGATCGTCACACGATGGCGCTACGGTTCGTTCATGGCTGATTTCGTGCTCGCGGCAGGCGCGTGGCTCGGATCCTGGGCTTGGGACGAGGTGGTGCCGGAGCTGCGTGCGGCCGGCCACGGCGCTCATCCGGTGACGCTGTCCGGACTCGCGGAAAAGCAGCGCGTGCGGGCGGGACGGCAGACCCACGTTCAGGACATCGTCGGGGAGGTCGAAGGTCTTGATCTCCACGACGTCGTTCTGGTCGGACACAGCTATGCGAGCATCCCCGTCGGTCAGGCCGCCGGGCGGATCTGCGGCCGGCTCGCCTGCGTGGTGTTCATCGACGGCCCTGTTCCGGCCCAGGGACAATCGTGCCTGTCCAGCTGGCCGGACGGCGGCAGGTTCGTGAAGGCGGCGATCGCCGAGAACGGCGGCTTCTGGATGCCGCCTGATCGCGCCGGCTACTACGGCCACGGTCTGACCGATGAGCAGATCGACCGGATCATGGGTGGCTCGACGCCTCATCCCGGCGCCACGCTGACCGAGCCGGCCGTACTGACATGTCCTGTCGCCGAGCTGCCGGGGACGTACATCACCTGCCTGCTGGGCGGTGCTGAGCCGAAGGCCGACGTGGCCGAGCTCGGGACCGGCGGGCAGTGGCGCGTGGTTGAAATGGAAACCGGTCACTGGCCGATGTTCTCCCAGCCGCGTGAGCTGGCGCGGATCCTCCTCGATGCGGCGGGGGCCTGACACCACTCGCACGGCGCAAGGTCCGAGCCCCCGGGTGAGGTGTCGCCGTTCCGGCACGTGGCCGACGTCATCTGCCGCGCACAGGCGTCGGTCGGGGCAGGCGGATACGCGATGCTTGTGCCGCCCCGGGGGCTGTGGCGAGGCCCCGGCACGGACTCGAACCCATTCCTTCGTCCCGAGATGCGTAAATCTCCCCATCGGGTGAACTGTGGAGAAGTACGCGAAGAGAGCAGTTCGGACAGGACGTGGGCCCCATCGGCTCGGGGCCGGCGGCACCCTCGGTAACGGCCGGAGCCGTAGAGGTGCTGTCTTTCCTCCACCCGAGCCATGGGGACCATCTCCGGTGAACCTCGTGAGGGGGCCGATCATGGGCGACCGTAGCAGCGTGACCGTAGGGGTGCTGGGATCCTACGGGGGACGCAACGTGGGCGACGAGGCGATCCTCACCGCCATGCTGGACCGCATTCGGGGCGGGCGCCCGGACGCTCGGCTCGTTCTCTTCTCCCGCAGTCCCGACCACAGCCGCACCATGCATCCGGATGTCGAGGTGGTCGGCTGGGAGGGCGTGTGCAGGGAGGGCATCTCCGAGCACCTGCGCCGGCTGAGTGTGCTCGTACTCGGTGGCGGCGGGATCCTCTACAACACCGAGGCGCGCCGCTATCTGCGGCTGGCCCGGACCGCACAGGATCTCGGCGTCCCCCTCTTCACCTATGCCATAGGCGCCGGTCCGCTCACCGACGAAGCGGACTGCGCGTGGATCCGTGCCACGCTCTCCGACGCCGCGGAGGTGACGGTCCGCGACGAGGAGTCGAAGCTGGTGCTGGAAGAGGCGGGGCTGACCCGGCCCATCACGGTCACCGCCGACCCGGCACTGCTGCTCGAACCCGGGGACTGCGGTGGCGAACTCCTGCGGGCCGAGGCCGTGCCGCAGGGGGTGCGACTGGTGGGGATGAGCGTGCGGGAACCCGGCCGCGCGGCCGAGCACCTGGACGAGGACGGCTACCACCAACTTCTCGCCAGTGTCGGCGACTTCCTCGTCCACCGGCTGGAGGCCCATGTCGTCTTCGTCCCGATGGAACGCGACGACATCCGGCACGCGCACGGGGTGGTGTCGCACATGGCCGAAGCCGATCGCTGCACGGTGCTGCGCGGCAGCTACCACCCGCAGCAGGTCCTCGACATCGTCAAGCAGCTGGACCTCGCCATCGGCATGAGGCTGCACTTCCTGATCTTCGCCGCGCTCGCGGGGATTCCCCTGCTGCCCCTGCCTTACGCGGGAAAGGTCTTCGACTTCGCCCAGCAGATCGGCGCACCCGCCTTGCGCGGTGTGGTCAGGGAGACCGCGGGACTGCTCCTGGCGGAAGTGGACCGCCTGTGGGACGAGCGGCCCGCCCGCGCGGCTCACACGGTCGCTCGGACGGCGGCGATGAAACTGAGGGCAGCCGAGACCGGTGACCGCCTCCTGGCCTACCTCGACCGCACCGCCCCCCGCACCCTCGTCCGTAGCACCATGCCGACGGTCGCAGCCCCGATCGGCTGAGCCGTCCCGCCGGCGCAGCCCCGATCGGCTGAGCCGTCACGCCACTTACTCCCACGGAGGAACCGTGTCCTACCTGATGCCGCCCCGCGTCCCCCGGAGCGTCGAGCTGCCCCCGCGCCAGGCTCTGCACGCGGGCTCGACGCAGGTACTCGTGGTCGGCGGGGGACCGGCCGGCATCGGTGCGGCCCTCGGCGCCGCGAACGCGGGCGCGCAGGTGACCCTCGTCGAGCGGTACGGATTCCTCGGTGGCAACGCCACCGCGGCGCTGGTCATGCCGCTGATGAGTTTCCACAACGAGGTCAAGCAGGCCGTTGCCGGTGATTCCGCACGGCTGCTGCCGCCCGATCACGGGGAGGGCGAGCCGGTCGTGGGCGGCGTGCTGTGGGTGCTGCTGGAGCAGTTGGTGCGTGCCGGAGCGGCGATCCGACCCTCGCTGGACACCGGCTACACGGTGCCCTTCGACGCGGAGCTGTTCAAGCTGGTCCTGTACGAGATGTTGGAGACCCACGAGGTCCGCACGCTGCTGCACGCGTTCGCCTCCGGCGTCTGCCAGGCGCCCGACGACCGCGTCCGGGCGGTGTTCGAGACCAAGTCGGGGCCGGTCGTCATCGATGCGGATGTGATCGTCGATTGCACGGGAGACGGCGACATCGCCGCCGCGGCCGGGGCCGCGTACGAGATCGGCCGACCGGAGGACGGCTGGACGCAGCCCATGACGCTGATGTTCCGCATGGTCCGCTTCGACCACGAGGGATTCGCCGCGTACGCCCGCTCCCACCCGGATCAGTGGAAGGGGGTGCACGGGCTGTGGGACCTGGTCCGCGCCGCCACCGACGCGGGCGAACTCGACCTGCCGCGCGAGGACATGCTGTTCTTCGCCACCCCCAACACCGGCGAAGTGGCGGTCAACTCGACCCGCGTCACCGAGGTGCTGGGCACCAGCGTCTGGGACCTCACCCGCGCCGAATTCACCGCTCACCGCCAGATGGCTCAGATCGCACGCTTCCTGCGCAGCCGCGTGCCGGGATTCGCCGACTCGTATGTCGTGCAGAGCGGCGTCCAGGTCGGTGTCCGTGAGACGCGCCGGATCGTCGGCGAGTACCAGCTGACGGGCGAGGACGTGCTGACGGCCCGCAAGTTCGGGGACGTCATCGCCCGCGGCGCCTACCCGGTGGACATCCACAACCCGAGCGGTCGCGGCACGACGCTCAAACGCGTACCGCGTGGCGAGTCCTACGACATCCCCCTGCGCTGCCTCTTCCCCCGGGAGGTGAACCGGGTCCTCGTCGCCGGCCGCTGCATATCGGGCGACCACGTGGCCCACTCGTCCTACCGTGTCATGCCGATCTCGATGGCCACCGGTCAGGCAGCGGGCGTCTGCGCGGCCCTCGCCGTAGCCCAGGGCCAACGCCCCCCGGACATCCCGGCGAACGCGGTCCAGGAAGAGCTCCGCTCGCAGGGGGCAAGACTCCACTGAGGTGCGGTCGGTCCGTTGCCAAGCGCGTGCAGGCCGATCTGCCGGGGGCGTCAACGCTTCGTTAAAGTCGGCGCGTTGGAGGGGTTCCCTCGGTACGCTACGCGCGTATAACGTGTCGGAATTCGAACCCCACATCTGGCTATTTCTGCCTTTTCCCAGGAGGTTTCGTGCGACGGAGACATTTCCTTGCAGGTTCCACCGCTGTGGCGGGCGCGGTGCTCGGCGGGCCTTTTCTCGGGGCCGCCACCGCCTCCGCCCAGGGCGGACCTCGGCCCGGGAAGGGATACGGCGGGCTTCGGCCGGTCAGGGACCAGCGCGACGGTGCCGTCCGGCTTCACCTGCCCGAGGGGTTCTCCTACCGCTCGTTCAACCCCACGGGGGAACGACTCGGCGACGGCTCCGTCACGCCCGGCAACCATGACGGCATGGCCGCGTTCCGCGGGCCGCGCGGCACCACCCTTCTGGTCCGCAACCATGAACTCAACGGCCCCGGCACCGCCTTCGGGCCGGAGCGGACCGTGTACGATCCGGCCGGCCGGGGCGGCACGACGACTCTGCTGGTGACCGGTCACGGGCAGGTGCTGCACAGCCGGGCCAGCCTCAGCGGTACCCAGATGAACTGCTCCGGCGGACCGATGCCATGGGGCTCCTGGATCACCTGCGAGGAAACGGTCAACGGCCCTGATGTGGGCAACGACTTCAGCGGAGGAGACAACAGCCTCCTGCACGAGAAGCACGGCTACCTCTTCGAAGTACCCCTCGACACAACGGCGACCGCCCGTCCCATCCGGTCCGCCGGACGCTTCCCCCACGAATCGGTCGCATTCGACCCCCACACGGGCGCCGTCTACGAATGCGAGGACAACTTCAACTCCCCCTCCGGCTTCTACCGCTACCTGCCGCCCCGGGACCCGCGCGCCACCGGCAGGCTCCTGGACGGCGGCACATTGCAGATGCTCGCGGTACGCGGCACGGACAACGCCGACCTCTCGCTCGGACAACGGCGCGGTGTCACCTATCAGGTGTGCTGGGTCGACATCGACGACCCGGACCCCGAGTTCCCTTCCGGTACCGGCAACTCCTTTGCCATCCAGGCCGTCGGTGCCCAGGGCAGGGCCAAGGGAGCGGCGCTCTTCTCCCGGTTGGAAGGCTGCGTCCACCACCAGGGCACGGTGTACTTCGTCTCCACCCAAGGCGGTGCCACCGCGGAGGGGGAGGCGCCCCCGAGCGGGTTCGGTGACGGGCGCGGGCAGGTATGGGCGTACGACACCAGGCGCAGCACGCTGCGCCTGGTGTACGAGTCACCTCACTCGATGACGCTCGACCTGCCGGACAACATCACGACCAGCCCGCGCGGCACGCTGGTGCTGTGCGAGGACGGGGACGGGGAGAACTACGTTCGCGGGCTCACCGCCGGCGGGTCGATCTTCGACTTCGCGCGCATGGAGCCCTTGGCGGACGACCCGGGTGGCGAATTCGCCGGATCGACGTTCTCTCCCGACGGCCGCACGCTGTTCGTCAACGTCCAGTCGGATCTCGGAGCCAGCATTGCCATCTGGGGCCCCTGGCACCGCGGCGGCTTCTGACCGCCTTGCGCGGGCGGGGCGCACGGGCTGTGGGACGGCGTCTGTCGTGAGCCGGTCACCGGCTCGTCGTCCCGCCCGCGGCGCGGTCCGAACGCGGCCACCGAACGTGCCTCGTCGGTGCTCTGCAGAACAGCATCCAGGCTGGGCCCGTCATCGGCTCGTGGCCTCTTCGGAGCCGGGTGAGTCGGGGCAGGCGGCCGCACCGGTGGGCCGCCCGCAGCCCACCGTGACCCGCTCACCGGCCCGGTGCACCCGCCGCGGGCCACGGCGCGCCGCAGCCGTTCGGATCGCGGGCGCGGCGTGCCCGTGGGCATCATGGCAGGAGGTCGGCCGGTCCGGACCGCGGCACCGACGGCGTTCCGCGGCCACCGCCGCCCGACCACCCGTCGACTGCCGGAGGCCGACACGTGCAGACTCTGCTGCCGGTGCTCTTCGCGCTCTGCGCGGCGCTAAGCAACGCGTTCGCCACGGTGCTGCAGCGCAAGGCGGCTCTCGTCGTCCCGCGCTCGGAAGGTTTCCGCGCCGGTCTCATGCTCGATCTGCTGCGCCAGCCCGTCTGGCTGGCCGGCATGCTCGCCGTCGTCACTGCCGGCGTCTGCCAGGCGGTGGCTCTCGGAACCGGGCCGCTGACGATCGTTCAGCCGCTCTTCGTCCTCGAACTGCCGCTCGCCCTCATCCTGGCGACACTGCTGCTGCACGGGAGCCTGCCGCGCACCGGATGGGTGGCCGTGGCCGGTGTCGTGGTGGGCCTCGGCATTGCTCTCGCCGCCGCGTCGCCCTCGGGCAACCGTACCGATGTGCCGGCGGACCGCTGGATCGTCACGCTCGCGGTGTGCGCTGCGGTGGTCGTCGCGCTCGCCGCCGCCGCCCTGCGCCGCCCGGAGGGCCGGGCCCGCGCAGCCTGCCTCGGCACGGCCACCGCGATCAGTTATGCCGTCACCGCGGCCCTGATGAAGGAGGCGGTGCACATCCTGGACGATGACGGCCTCGGCGCCTTTCTCACGGCCTGGCAGACCTACGCCTTCGCGGCGACCGGTGTGGTCGCGCTCTTTCTGCTGGAGAACGCGATGCAGGCGGGCCCGCTGGTCGCTTCCCAGCCCGCGCTCACCCTCGGCGACGCGGCCGTGAGTCTGTGTCTCGGCATCCTCCTCTTCGAGGAACACGTCCGCACCGGCTGGTGGCTGCTCCCCGAGGCGGTAGGAGTGGCGTTGGTGGTGGCCGGTGTCCTTACCCTGGCCAGGATGCCGCTGGCCCGCTCCCTTGCCGCCTCCGAAGAGCACGGGGCCACCGTGCCCTGAGCCCGGTCAGCCGTCCCGGCCGGACGGGAGCGCCGTGCGGAGCGCCTGACGGACCGACCAGACCACGGCCACGAGCGGCACCGCGGCGACCGCGCCCACCACACCCGCGGCGACCGCCCCGCCGACCACCGACAGCGCGACGACCACAGGATGCAGCCGGACGGCCCAGCTCATCACGATCGGGTGCAGCAGATGCCCCTCGATCTGTCCGATGACGACGATGAGAGCGACGACCACGGCCGCGATCAGCGGGCCCTCGGACGCGAGCGCGACCACCGCGGCCACGGCGAGCGCGATGGGCGAACCGACGAGAGGGATGAACGCGGCGAAGAACTCCAGCAGGGCCAGCGGCAGCGCGAGGGGGACCCCGAGGGCGAAGAGGGCGATGCCCACCAGGATCGCGTTGGTGGCCGCCACCAGGAGAATGCCGTGGGTGTATCCGGTGAACGTCCGCCAGGCGGCCCGGCCGGCGACCGTCGCGCGCTCCCGGGCGGCGGGCGGCAACTGCCCGCAGAACCATCGCCACTGGCGGTCGCCGGAATGGACGAAGAAGACCGAGCAGAACAGCGCGAGGGCCAGCACGGTCAGCACCTCGACCAGCCGCCCGGCGCCGCTCAGCGCCTCACTGACGACGGTGGACCTGTGGCTGGACAGCAACTGGCCGATGCGGGACTGGATGTCGGTGAGGGCCTCCGGGGCGATGCGGAACGGGGGCTGCTCCAGCCAGTTCTCAATCCTCTCGATGCCGATGCGGAACTCCCGTACCAGTGTGGTCCGCTCGCCCGCGACCACCTCGCCGACCAGGGCGAACACACCCAGCACGAGCGCCATGCTGCACAGCAGCGAGCCGGCGACGGCGAGCGGACGAGGCAGGAAGCGTGCGGCCAGATCGGCCACCGGCCGCAGCACAGCGGTGACGACCAGGCCCAGGAAGACGGCCACCGCGATCTCGTGGAACCGCCCCAGCAGCGCGAAGACGCCGTAGACAGCGGCGGTCACCACGAGGATCCGCCAGGCGTACGCGGCGGCCGTCCGCAGCGCGTCCGGCACCCGCTGCGTCTCTGCGGTGGACGGCGCACCCGAAGGGCGCTCCTGCCGGTCCGGCGACCTGGGGGGCATGCACATGCGCGTACCACCGGACGCGCCGCGGAGCACGTGTTCGGTGCATTGTTCGCCCGAAGGCACGCGGAATCGGGCCCGCCGTGGGACCAGGCGGGTCGCGCGGTCAGCCGGAGCGGGCCGGCACGGCGCGAAGGTCGCCTCGGCGGAAATCGACGACGCCCGGAGGGGCCTCGGACAGCCGGGCGGGTCAGGCCGAGCCGGGCACCCCGCTCGCCTGCCCGCCGAGCACATGACGCGAGCCGAAGCCCAGGCCGTGGTCCGAGGGACCGCCACCGGCCACCGCGCCGGGCGTGCTCTCTTCCCCGGCCCGGTCCGCGCCGGTTTCACCAGGTGCGGCCGATCTGCAGCAAATGGTCGCGGACGCGAGCGACATGCGGATTCTCCGTGCCACCGGGCCGCTGCACGAGGTAGCCGGTGTTGATGGGCGGGTCGTCGGTCTCGTGCAGAGGAACCAGGGCTCCGGAAGCGAGTTCCCCCAGGCACAGGTAGCGGGGCAGGACCGTGAAGCCCGCGCCCGCCGTGACGGCCGCCAGCACGCCGCGCAGGTCGGGGACGGTGACGGCGGCTCGGCAGGTCAGGCGTTTGCCGAAGACGTGTCGCCAGTAGCGGCGCGCGATGGGAAGGTCTTCGGCGTAGGTGACCAGCGGGACGGAGTGCAGGGCCGCCGGGACGTCGGCGGCCGGCTGCTCCTTGAGCCGGTCTGCCCAGACGGGGGCGGCGACCAGGACGAACTCCTCGTCCATCAGCGGGACGGCGGTGACCGTCCGGCCGCGCGGACGGGTGGTGGCGATGAGGAGGTCGTGGCGGCCGGCGCGCAGGTCGTCGAGCAGGGGGTCGGTCAGGCCCGTGGTCACGCGTAGCCGTACGCCGTCGGCGACGAGGGGCGCGAGCCCGGGCAGGACACGCGTGCAGAGCAGTTCGGCGGGGCCGGCGAGGTGGACGGGCTCGGCGTCGCTGTCCTCGGGCGAAGTGGAGGTGGTCGCGCGTGCGAGGACGTCCAGGGGCGCGGCGATCCGGGTGGCGAGCTCGTCCGCGACCGGTGTCGGGGCGACGCCGCGCGGCAGCCGCTCGAACAGCTCGCGTCCGGTCTGCCGTTCCAGGGTGCGGATCTGCGTGGTCACCGTGGGCTGTGACAGGCCCAGCAGCGGGGCGGCGGCGGTGAAGGACCCGGCGCGGTAGACCGTGAGGAAGGTGCGCAGGAGGTTCAGGTCTGCAGGGTGCGGTGCGGCGTCGGCGTGCCTTGGCGCTTCGGGCATCACATCGGAATTCCTATGCCTCACCCGACCAAGTGTAGGTGGCCCCTATGGGGCGCGGGAGGGGGCGGTTCTCTCCCTTTTCGCACCCCTCACCGCGAGCAGCTCCGTGACCAGGCTCCTTCCACGCCTTTCCGGCCTGCTCCCCGACCAGCACGTTCTTGCCCGGTGGTGCGGTCGGTCTCGCCGAAGGTGTGGCCCTTGGCGGCCCCGGCGAGGGGGAAGACGGCCTCGATGCGGGCGCGCAGGGCGCCCGGATGGACGAGGTCGGCGATCGCGTCCATCCCGGCATGGTCGGCCTCGACGAGGAGCGTCTCGGCGCGGACGCCCCGCTCGGCTGTCTGCTCCGCTTCGCGCGGGTCGCTTCCCGGCATCGCCACCGGCACCTCGCTGCGGCAGCACCTGCATGCCGCCCTCGGCATGTCACCGCTCGCCTGCCGGCGCACTTTTCGGCGCGTGCCGCCGTCGAGTATCTGACCCATTGGCCATCACCGCAGGTCATGGCCTGTCCGAGGATATTCCCCGCCATCCATTGGGAATCCAATGTCCGGCATTGGATTCCTCATTGGATACCGGTGGGTGACCGGACCTACCTTCGAGGACATCGCCGCCCTGACGATCTGAACTCGGAACGTCAGCGTTCGCAGAACGTCGAAGCGTGCGATCCGAATCCCCCTGGGCCCGAGCGGGCCCGCACCCTCGGAGTGACTCACCATGTCGAAGATCCTTTTCGTGATGACCGGCGTCGACCACTGGACGCTTGCGGACGGCACCAAGCACCCCACCGGCTTCTGGGCCGAGGAGGCCGTCGCCCCGTACGAGGTGTTCAAGGCCGCGGGCCACGAGATCGTCGTGGCCACGCCTGATGGCGTCGTGCCGACCGTGGACAAGGGCAGCCTGGCGCCCGAGGTCAACGGCGGCCAGGAGCGCGCCGACAAGATCGCCGCCGCACTCGCCTCGATCACGGAGCTGCACCACCCGATCACGCTGGAGGACGTGGACCTCGACGACTACGCGGCCGTCTTCTACCCCGGCGGTCACGGCCCCATGGAGGACCTCGCCGTCGACTCCACCTCCGGCCGGATCCTGATCGACACCCTCGACTCGGGCAAGCCGCTCGCCGTCGTCTGCCACGCCCCGGCCGCGCTCCTGGCCGCCGAGAAGGCCGACGGTTCCAACGCGTTCGCCGGCTACCGGGTGGCCGCCTTCACCAACGCCGAGGAGAGCCAGGCCGGTTTCGCCGACAAGGCGAAGTGGCTCCTCGAGACCCGCCTCGTCGAGGCCGGCGTCCAGGTCCAGGTGGGCGAGCCGTGGGCGCCGAACGTGGTCGTCGACCGCAATCTGGTCACTGGTCAGAACCCGTCCTCCTCCGCCCCGCTCGCGGTCGAGGTCCTCAAGAGGCTGGCCTGACGATGGTCGCCGACCGGCTCGAAGAGGTCCTCGACGCCACCTACGACTGCCTGACCCGGTACGGCGTACGGCGCACCACGATGGACGACATCGCCACCACCATGGGCGTGTCCCGGTCAGCGGTCTACCAGTACGTGCGCAGCAAGGACGACGCCTTCCGGCAGCTCGCCGGACGCCTGCACGACCAGGCGCTCGCACGGGCCCGGAAGGCGGCCGTGGACCAGGAAGCCCCCTGCGCGGACCGAATCCGGGGCGTCCTGGCTGCCAAGCTTGATCTCGTACTCCGACTCAGCGGTCCGTCACCGCACACCGCCGAACTCCTCGATGCCAAGGCCCGGTTGTTCGGCGGGATATGCACCGCGTTCACCGCGGACCTGCGGCGCCTGCTGATCCGCCTCTTCGAGGAGGCCGGCACACGGGAGGGTGTGGAGCCGGCCGAGGCCGCCGACATCTGCATCGCCCTGGTCATCGGCCTGGAGGCCGTCCCCGACGGCGAACGGCTCCTGGAGCCCGCCACCCGGGCACTGCTCGCCGGACTGCTGGTGCCCGGGCCGTGCGCTCGCTGAACCCGACCGCGTCGGGCACAGGATGTCGGTCCGGCAGGGTGGGGCCTTCCTGAGGTGAGTGATCGAAGGGAGGAGGACCGGATGCTGGAGCGGCTGAACCAGGCCATGGAGCACATCGAGTCACATCTCGGTCAACCGATCGACGTGGCTGATCTCGCGCGCATCGCAGTGACGTCGGAGTATCACTTCCGCCGGCTGTTCTCCGCGCCGGCAGGCATCCCGCTGCCGGAGTACATCCGCCGCAGACGGCTGACCGTGGCGGGCGCCGAAGTGCTCGCCGGTGAGCGGACACCGCTGGACGTCGCGATGCGCTACGGCTACAGCTCGGGGGAGGCCTTCGCGCGTGCGTTCCGCGCCGTCCACGGTGTGGGGCCGGGCGAGGCCCGGCGAACCGGTGCGGCTCTGCACTCCCACCCCCGGATGTCCTTCCGACTCATCGTCGAGGGAGCAGCAGTGTCATCTCGGGATGGCCTGCGGCGACCTGACGGATGAGCAGCGCAGACGCCCTGAAGGTGTGTTGCCCCCATGCCCAACACCGCGTACGCGTAGGGCGCGGCGCGGCGGACCCCGAAGGGCTACCGGCTCCGCGGGGGAGCGGACAGGACACACCTGCCCACTGCTTCGAGCCCCGCGGCCGCACGCCGAGCCGCCCGGAAGGGCATCGTGTCCTTCCGGGCGGCGGCCATGCGCTCAGTCGGCGAGCAACGTGCGGTGAACCGCGTCCGTGATCCTCTGGAACGGTTTGAGCGCGAGGCGCATCAGAACCAGGGCGTTGTCGTCGCCCGCGATGCGGTTGGCGCTGAGTTCCCCGCAGGTCAGACAGCGATGGATGATCATCCATTCGCCGTTGGGCCGTACGGCCATGCTCAGCGCGTCCATACGGCCGCGGCACAATGCGGCACGGTCTCCCGGGACGCGCCTGTCGACGTGAAGGCTCGCCAGGCAGTGCGGGCAGTGGTTGCGGTGGGCGGTGCCCGGGGCGTCCAGCGGCACGTCGAGCCGACAGCCGACGCACCGGAAGTCATGGGCGCGGTGGCGGCGCTGCCCGTGCAGCACGTCCTTTCGTCGCTGCGGGCGCCGGGCGGGGGGATTGCGGCGTGGCACAGTCGTCTTTCTTCCTGGCCGGGCGTTCACAGGCTGCCGAACGACTCGAGCGGGAACGGCGGCTGGGCCAGGGGACGTACGGCCATGCGCATCAGGATGAGCTGGTTGTCGTCCGGACAGACAGGGTTCGACGTCAGCTCGTCGCAGCGCACGCAGCGGTGGATGACCATCCAGTCGCCGGTGCGGAGCGCGGCGATCGAGATCGGTGTCATCCGACCGTGGCACTCGCTGCGGCCGCCCTCGACGTGCTCGGTGACGTGCTGGGAGTGCAGGCACGAGGGGCAGTGGTTGCGCCGCGTGCCGTCGGCCGCGAACGTGGAGACGGTCAGGCCGCACCACGCGCAGGTGAAGGTGCCGATCTTCAGGGCGTGGTGCGTGTTGGGGTTGGACACCCGGGGAGCTCCTTGCTGAGAGAACAGTCATGACAGCAAGAACAGGCCGAGCGTTCCTCGACGAGTAACGGACGTCACGCGGTACGACGAGGCGCGCTCGGCGCGGTCCGGGTCATAAAACACCCTCTCCGGGGCACGGGTGGCCCGATGACGGTTTCCGATGAGGCGCCGGTCAGCGTAACGGCGCCTCCACCGCCGCGACCACCGAATTACGCCGGGCACGACCGTCATTGGATTGTGCCAAGCCGGCTGCCGTCGGATTGCGCCCGGCGGCCACCGGCCTTGCCCGGGACGGCCGCCTGAGTGCGCCAAGTGGAGTTCAGCGGGGAGGAGTTCGGCGGCGTCGACGACCGCCTCGCCACTGATCTCGTCGGGGCGCAGGAGGTGCTGGATCAGCAGGCCGTCCTCCAGGGCGAGGATCCCGTGGACGGCCGCTCGCGCGTACGGTCGCCGACCTGGGCCGAAAGCCGCTGCCGCGATCGAGCGGCGCCTGGGTGCTGACGCCGGTCACTCCCACCGCCGGCTCTCAGCTGGGTGGAGCCGCAGAGCAGTCGGCAACCCGCCAATTGCCCCAGGAGATCGGCCAACTCCCGGGCACGACCGCGGTCATGTCCTGCACCCGTCTGCAGCCATGGCATGATCCGACTGCTGTTACTGGCAAGTAAGCACATACCGGTGACAGCAGCCACCCCCCTCACGCACATCGCTCATCGCCGGAGGACACCCCCGTGCGCACTCACACCAGGAGACTCCTGGTCCCCACGCTGATCTGCCTCGCCCTGGCGGCGAGCGGATGCTCCGCCACACCCGGCAGCACCGCCGCCACCACCCCCGGAGCGACCTCCGCCGCCACCCCGGCCGCGAACCCGGCCGCCGTGGGCGAGGGAAGCGAACGGCTCGACGTCACACCGGCACCGCAGGACACGCCAACTGCCGTGGCACGACCGGCGACCGAAGGCGGCACCGGCACCCGCCGGAGCACCTTCAAGGTCGCCGACTACGATCAGCGGACCCGGCACGCGGTCATCGCCACGCCGCCTGACGCCTCGCCGACCCCGACCCCGACGTCCGGGCGATCGGCCGAGCCCCGGGCCGAAGCCCCGGTCAGGACGGGCGACGTCATCGCCAGCGCCCCCGCGCCCGGCGCCCCCGAGGGCCTCCTCGTCGAGGTGACGAAGGTGGTGCGCACCACGGACAAGGGCACCGAGGTCGCCACCGAGCCCGCGACGCTCAGCGCGCTGCTCGCCGACGACAAGGCCGACGGCCGGATACCCGTGGACCCGGCCACCATCGACGTCGAGCCCTTGGTGAAGGGCGTGAAGTTGTCCTGGGCCAAACCCGGCGGCGTCCGCTTCGGCCCCAACGGCGCTAAGGTGCCCGTTGGTCTGCTCCGCCTCGACGTCGGCACCGCGCTCACCACCGCCGAGGACGCGCCCGTCTCGGCCGCCGCCTCCCTCTCCGGCTTTGTCCAGCTGGCGCCCGAGGTGGAGTTCTCCTACGACGGCGGCTCCCACGGACAGGCGGGCAAGCCTGGACCCGGTTCAGCGTTCCTCGGCATGTCCGGCGACTGGTCCGCCCAGTGGGCGCTGAAGGGCCGTGCGGCTGCCCAGACCTCCCAGCGCATCCCCTTCGCCAGGCTGCATGCCGACCCCGTGATCCAGGTCGGCCCCGTGCCCGTCGTCGTCAACCTCGACCTCACCGTCTACCTCCAGGTCGAGGCCGACGGCCGCGTCACCCTCGACGTGCGGCAGGACGTCAAGGGCGACTTCCGCGTCGGCGGCGGTTACACGCCCGGCGAGGGCTGGGCCCCGGTCAGCACTTCCGACGTGACGAGCACCCCCGTGACGGCCACGGTCACGGCAGCAGGCCGGGCGAAGACCGCCCTGGGGGCCGAGGCGTCCGTCGGTCTGTACGGCATGGCCGGCCTCACCGCCGACTTCGCCCCGTACCTGCGCGCCGAGGGCGAGGTCCGGGCCTCCGCCTCCACGGACGGCACGGCGGACCTGAACGGCGCCTGGGCGCTCCACGGCGGCTTCGACCTGAGCGGCCACCTCCAGCTCCAGCTTTCGGTCTTCGGCACGCCCGTCTTCCGGAAGCGCATCCCTCTGGGCAGTCTCCACCGCGAATGGCCCCTCGTGAGCGGCCGGGTGAAGCAGTCCACCTGACCCGCACGGGCCGTTCGCCGGCCGGACGAACGGACCGCCCCCGCCGCATGAGCGGCGGGGGCGGTCTTGGGGAGGCGGGGCGTGACCTGTCAGCGGCAGCACTCACGGGCGTTGAGCCTCCGCTCGACCTTGCTCTCCACGCCGTCGGCCTCCTTCTCGCCGTTCCAGGTCTTGATGATCTGGTCCCGCTGCGCCGTCGACTCGGTGAACCTGCGGCTCTGGGTTGAGTGCTTCTGTGCCACTCGTCCGGTGACCGGAGCCCGTCACCGCCCCGGAGAGAACCCGCCAGCATCCGTGGGACCTTGGCGGGAAGTCAGGCCGGTGGCCCGCCCGGCACGGCGAATCGTGCACGGGGCACGGGCACGGGCTGGGGCGGTCGCGTACGCATGCCCTTGCCCGAGGGGCCGGGGACGATCACCACGGGCCGGCAGTGCCGAGAGGGGTCGGACGGCGCACGCGGTACGGCGGTGCACGGGGGACTGGTCATGGAGTATTCGGTAGTGCGCTGTAGTGCCAACTCCTGGGCACGGAGAGGAAAGTCGGTCATCGCCGCCCGCCGACAAGACCACCCTGCCTGCCACCGAGCGATGGATGGCGCGGCGCGCCGGCCCTCATGGCACCGAGGTGAACGCGTCACACGCCGTGGCCGTATCCCGCCCGCCAGTGGTCACCGACGTCATCCTGGACGCTGACCGCGGCACCCGCTGAGCAGCACCCACCCCGTACGTCCTCCGAAGGAGAACCCCGCCATGTCGAACCAGCCGACACTCGAGCCCGCCGCCCAGGCCTTCGCCGATGCCACCGCCCGGCCGCCGTTCCTCTACCAGATCCCCGTCGCGGACGGCCGCAAGGCCGTGGACGACGTCCAGAGCGGTGAAGGCGTCACCCTGCCCGCCGTCGACGAGGAATGGGTCACCGTCCACGGCGGTCCCACCGGGAACGTCCGCGCGCGGATCGTCCGCCCCCGCGGCGTCGCCGGCTCCCTCCCCGTCATCCTCTACATCCACGGCGCGGGCTGGGTCTTCGGCAACGCCCACACCCACGACCGGCTGGTCCGCGAACTCGCCGTCGGCGCCGGGGCGGCCGTGGTCTTCCCCGAGTACGAACTCTCGCCCGAAGCCCGCTACCCCGTCGCCAACGAGCAGAACTACAGCGTCGCCCAGTGGATCGCCCGCGAGGGACGCCACAAGGAGCTCGACGGCACACGCATCGCCGTCGCGGGCGACTCGGTCGGCGGGAACATGGCCGCCGCCCTCACCCTCATGGCGAAGCAGCGCGACGACGTCCGCATCGTCCATCAGGTCCTCTTCTACCCGGTCACCGACGCAGCCTTCGACACCGGCTCCTACCACCAGTTCGCCACCGGCTACTTCCTGCACCGCGAGGCCATGCAGTGGTTCTGGAACCAGTACACGACCGACGAGGCCGAGCGCGCCCAGATCACCGCCTCCCCGCTGCGCGCCTCCCTCGACCAGCTCACCGGACTGCCGCCCGCCCTGGTCATCACCGCCGAGGCCGACGTCCTGCGCGACGAGGGCGAGGCGTACGCCGACAAGCTCCGCGCCGCCGGAGTCCCCGTCACCGCCCTGCGTGTGCAGGGGACCATCCACGACTTCGTCATGCTGAACGCGCTGCGCGAGACACAGGCCGCGGAGCTCGCCGTCAATCTCGCCGCCGACACCCTGCGCAAGGCCCTGGCATGACGAGGACGACCGGTACACCGGCCATGCCCGTGGCCGGCGTCCTCCCTGCCGGCACCCGCAGCACCCGTCGGCCCCGTCGACGCGTCACTTCCTGCGCGAGCTCAACCGATTCGGGCTGACCTCGGCGGTCGCGATGCCGTCGGCGGGTTCCAGAACGTCCCCGACAACCACGCCGCGGTCATCGACCTCGCCGGACGGGGAGCTGTCGCTGCGGATCGCCTGCCGCCTGATCCCGCAGACGGCTGGGCAGAAGCTCGCCGACATGAAGCGCTGGACGGAGATGGTGAAGCCCGGGGACGGGGACGAGTGGCTGCGCCTCGACAACGGGGTCCCTGGGGTTCCGAAAAGCGGGCAGGGGCGGTGGGCTGCCGGAGGCGGACGCAGGAGGGCCCACGTGCGGGTGGTGCCGCGAGGTGGACGCGTGAGTGTCTGGACGGACGGCGCGAGCGCCGCGCGGAGGACTTCCGACTGGTCGCCTACCCGACCGCGCCCGACCGCGCCCGGCTGCGCCGCTGCCTACTACCCGGAGACAATGTCCTGGTGCCGCTGGGGCAGTACGGCCGAGATCAGCAACGTGCCGGCGTCGAAGGGAGCGCGGTCGGATTGGAACGCACCACGACAGCGGCCGCCACCGCCACCGCCACGGCTCCGCGGTCCGACGGCCCATGAAGGGATCCCCCGAGGACCTGGCCCGCGCCGCCCGCGCCGTGGGCGTGACCGACGACCGTCTCCTTGAGGCCATACGGAGCATCCCCCGGGCGGAATTCGTCCCCACGGACGAGGTGGCATCCGCGTACCGGGACGCGCCCGTCACGCTCCCCCACGGCCAGGTGACCACCCAGCCCTCGCTGATCGCCATGATGGTCGCCGCGCTCGGCCTCACCGGAGACGAACAGGTCCTGGAGGTCGGGACCGGATACGGCTGGCAGACCGCATTGCTGGCCCGCTTGGCCGCGTACGTCGTCAGCGTCGAGCGGTGGCCCGACCTGGTCGACGAGGCACGCCTGCGGCTGGCCGGGCAGGGCGTCGGCAATGCCGAGGTCCTACTCGGCGACGGAACGCTCGGGATTGCGAGCCGTGCCCCGTACGACGCCGTCATCGTCTGCGCTGCCTTCCCGCAGGTGCCGGAGCCGCTGGTGGAGCAGCTCCGCGCCGGTGGCCGGCTCGTCCAGCCGATCGGGCAGGGCGGGCAGGAGCGCGTCGAGCTGTACGAGCGGAGGGCCCGCGGCGTGGTGCACCGCAGGACGGTCACCGCAGCCCGGTTCGTCCGGCTGTACGGCGCCCACGGCTACGACCAGCGGTGACGCGCTCAGCGCTGATGGGTCCCCTTCAGGGTGCCGGTGGCCGGCACGCTGCCCTTCAGGGCGAGGTACTCGCTTTCGGCGCCCGGGACGGTCGTGCAGCGGCAGCGGCAGCGGTAGCGCCAGCGGCTCGGACAGGGCGTACCGGCGGAAGAAGTAGCGGCGCGGCCCGTGCCCCGGCTGTCCGGGCCCGAGCCGGGGCATCGAGTCGGTGGTCGAGATGGACCACCAGCTCGGCTTGGCTTCAGTCTCCCGGCTGGACCAAACCGCACGAACAGCGGCGTGCCGTCGGCGTCGCGCAGGGCGGAGACGTCCGGGCGCCCCGGTGCCGGCCGGTCGGCCGCTGAAGGCGCGCTCGATGTGGGCGGCGGGCCGTCATGTCGATCGGCTCAAGCAGACCGGTGCTGACCTTGAGGTGGCCGGGAAGGGTCCAGCCCTCCGAGAGGGGGCTTACGTGCGTCGGTACGGCAGGCACTCCCCCGCGCGCGCTCCGGCTCTCTCGGCGCTCCAACGGCGCAACCTGCGTCGATGGCGCGGAGGACCTAACATCCGGCACCGACTGTTCTGCCGAGGCCAGAGATGCGTACACATGTCCGCTCTGTGCGATCTCTTGACGCAGCGAGCTTGAGTCGGCACGCTCCGTGCTCGGACAACGGCGGAGTCGGGCACATCGGTGTGCCTGTCTCGCTGTTTGGATTCCTAGGGGGGAATCAAATGCACGCGTTATCGGCGCGTATGCGCATGCCCATGCCCGTACGGGCTCTCCTGACCGGACTCGCGGTCCTGGCACTCGCCCTGACCGGCATGGTGGCCTTGGCGCCCAGCGCCACGGCGGCGCCCGTGCCCGACGCCTCGGCCAGTCCCACGGCCGTCGCTCGGTACGGCACCTCCACCGTGACGCTCAGACTCGACGGCGAGTCCAGCACCCAGTCGACACCGACCGACCTGGTGCTCGTGCTCGACGAGTCCGGCAGCATCGACGCCACCGAGTGGGGCCAGCTGAAGGACTTCGCCAAGAGCGTGGTCAACGGCGTGGCGGCCCACGGTCTGTTCACCCATGGCGGCAGGGTCGGCGTCGTCGGCTTCGCCAACTCCGCGGCGCCGCCCGTCAGCGCGCTCAGCGGCGACAAGGACGCCGTCCTGAACGCCATCGAAACCAACCCCAAGCAGGACACCGGCACATGCATCGCCTGCGGCCTGGCCGAGGCGAACGCCGTCCTGGGGGCCGACGACCCCGCCCGCAACCAGCTGGTCGTCGTCATCACCGACGGCGAGGCGACCAGCGGCAACACCGCCGCCGAGGCCGCCGCCCTGCAGGCCAAGGCCAACGTCTTCGCCGTGGGCGTCGGCGGAGGGATCCAGCAGGCCACCCTGGACGTCATCGCCAGCGGCCCCGGCTCCGAGAACACCTTCTCGGTCGGTGACTTCGGCGGCCTCGACACCCTTCTGAAGAAGATCGTCGAGGCGGTCGTGGTGCCCGGAGCCACCCACCCGTCGATCGTCGTCACGCTCGACTCGCCCTGGCAGCTCGTGGCCGGCACCGTGACCGCGAACCTCGCCGGATCGGCCGTGAACAACGTCACGGCCGATGGATTCACCTGGTCCCGGGCCGATCTCGGGGACGAGGACCTGGAGATCACCTACCAGGTGAAGCACCGCGGCGCCCCGTGCGGGCCGCTGGACGTGAACAAGTCCGTCGTCTACGACGACGACCAGAACGCCTCCGTGACCTTCCCGAAGGTCGTCGTCACCGTCAACTGCCTGCCGCCCGTCTCCGACGCCGGGCCCGACAAGACCGTCGACGAGGGCTCCGCGGTCCTGCTCGACGGCTCCGCCAGCCACGACCCGGACGGCACCGTCGTCTCGTACGCCTGGAGCGGTGCCGGCGCCGGCATCGGAACGCTGGCGAACGCCGGCGCGGCGGTGGCCACGTACAACGGTCTCGACGACGGCAGCGACGCCGTGACGCTCACCGTGACGGACGACAACGGCCTCACCGACGACGACTCCACGACCGTGACGGTCAAGAACGTCGCCCCGGATCTCACCCTGACCACCTGCCCGGTCGACCCCCACGCGGTCGACACGGACGTCTCCTTCACCGGTACGTTCACCGACCCGGGCGCCCTCGACACCCACGCGATGTCGGTCGACTGGGGCGACGGCATCACCACCGATGTGCCCGGCGTGAACTCCCCGGTGGGCAGCACGCATCAGTACGCGGCCGCGGGCATCTACGACATCGCCGTCACCGTCACGGACGACGACGGCGGGTCCGACACCCAGCACTGCGGCTTCGTCGTCGTGTACGACCCCAACGGCGGCTTTGTGACCGGCGGCGGCTGGATCAACTCGCCGGCCGGCGCCTACCCGGCCGACCCAGGGGCCACCGGGCGCGCGAACTTCGGCTTCGTGTCGAAGTACAAGAAGGGCGCGACCGTACCCACCGGCAGCACGGAGTTCCAGTTCAAGGCCGGGAGCCTCAACTTCCACTCCGCCGATTACCAGTGGCTGGTCGTGGCGGGTGACAAGGCCATCTACAAGGGCACGGGCACGGTCAACGGCCTCGCCGGGTACTCATTCATGCTCACCGCAACCGATGGCACGCCGGACACGTTCCGGATGAGGGTGTGGAAGACCGCGGACGACACCCTCGTCTACGACAACCAGATCGGCTCGGCGCCCGACGCCGACCCGACGACCGCCCTCGCGGGCGGGTCGATCAAGATCCACAAGGGCTGACGCCCACGCCCGGCCGGCGGCTCACGCAGCGCCGGCCGGGCCCGGGCCGCGCGGACCCTTTCCGCATCTCATCCGACGACCACGTCTGCCCACCAGCTGGTCCCGTCGGCACGCTCTTGCACGCCATGCCTGGCCGAGAGCGCCATGACGATTCCGATGCCTCGGCCGTGCTCGTCCGGGTCGAGCCCGGACGCCGGCGGGTCGGCCGGAGCCGCAGGTCCCGCGTCCGTCACCTCGATGTGTACGGCTTTGAGCCCGTCCACCAGGACCTGCGACATCCGCAGCGTCGCCGGGGGCAGGGCGTGGATGATCGCATTGGTGAGCAGCTCCGAGGCCAGCAGAAGCACGTCCTCGGCGACGTCCGTGGACAGGTGCCAGGCGGTGAGGACCGCTCGCACGCGCCGACGCACGACCGAGGCGGCCCTGGGGGCATGCGGCAGCGGAAAGACGTACGTGACGTCTTCGGGAAGCTCTGCACTGAGCTGTGCCACTGTCATGGCCCTCCTCCTCCGCGAGCGCTGCCGGCCAGTCGCCGGGCGTGATGAAAAACGCTAAGGAGAGAGGGGCGGTCGGTCAATGAACGGCGGTCGGCATTGTCGAACGGAGGTCCTGAGCCGAAGGTACTACGATCGTTCTATGGTCGGCCCGGTCCAGTCCATAGAACGGGCGGCGGCGATTCTGCGTCTGCTCGCCACCGGTCCCCGCAGGCTGGGACTGGGCGAGGTGGCGTCGTCGCTCGGACTGGCCAAAGGCACCGCCCATGGCATTCTGCGCACCCTGCAGCACGTGGATTTCGTGGAGCAGGACGCGGCCACCGGAAAATACCAGCTCGGAGCGGCTCTGCTCCATCTCGGTACCAGTTACCTCGACGTCAACGAGTTGCGGTCGCGCTCCCTCAACTGGGCCGACGCCCTGGCCGCCCGCAGCGGGGAGGCCGTCCGCCTGGGCACACCCCTGGAGGGGAAGGTGCTCATCGTCCACCACGTCTTCCGGCCGGACGACACCCTCCAGACCCTGGACGTGGGTGCGCTGCTGCCGCTTCACGCCTCCTCGCTCGGCAAGGTACTGCTGGCCTTCGGGGCCGCGCCCGTCGAGCCGTTGCTGAAGGCCGGACTGGAGGCCTACACCCGGCACACCCTGGCGCTCCCAGAGGACCTCAACCGGGCGCTCGGCGAGATCCGAGAGCTCGGCTGGGGCTCCGAGGTGCAGGAAATGAGCATGGGTGACGCCGGAATCGCCACGCCGATCCGGGGGCACGGCGGCCTCGTGGTGGGCGCGCTCGGCGTATCCGGCCCGGTCGAGCGGATCTGCGACACGGGAGGACGGCCCCAACCGGCCCTGATCACCTTGCTCCGGGAGGCCGCCCGGGCGATCTCCAGAGACCTGGGCGCGGCCCGCTGGTAGGCACCTGCGGCTCCGCGACACATCGGAAGGCAGGCCCGATCATGGTTGCACGGTATGTGATGTCCATCGACCAGGGCACCACCTCCACTCGGTGCATCCTGTTCGACCACAGCGGGCGGCTGGTGTCGGTCGCCCAGCGAGAGCATCGCCAGTACTTTCCCCAGCCCGGATGGGTCGAGCACGACGCTGTCGAGATCTGGCGCAACCTACAGCGCGTGGTGCCCGAGGCACTGTCCCACGCCGGCGTGGACGCCGGGCAGATCGCCGCCATCGGGATCGCCAACCAGCGGGAGACGAGCGTGCTCTGGGACCGGCGGACCGGTGTGCCGCTGGGGAAGGCCATCGTCTGGCAGGACACTCGCACCGCTCCGCTCGTCGACGATCTGAGAGACCGGCCCGGGGATGAGTTCTTCCTGGAACGCTGCTGCCTGCCTCCCTCCACGTACTTCTCCGCGCCCCGGATCCGCTGGTTGTTCGATCACGTCGACGGGCTGGAGCAGCGTGCCCGGGACGGGGAGGTGCTGTTCGGCACGATGGAGAGCTGGCTGATCTGGAACCTCACCGGTGGAACGGCCGGCGGTCTGCACATCACCGACGCCACCAACGCCAGCCGCACCATGCTCATCGACATGCGGACGCTGACCTGGGACAGCGAGCTCATGGAGTTCTTCGGAGTCCCGCGGGTGATGCTGCCGGAGATCCGGCCCTCGGCCGAGGGCTACGGCGAGGCCCGCTCCGTGCTCCCGGGGATCCGGATCACGGCCGCCCTCGGCGATCAGCAGGCGGCCTTGTTCGGGCAGACCTGCTTCTCGCCCGGCGAGGCGAAGTGCACCTACGGGACCGGCAGTTTCCTGCTGATGAACACCGGCTCCGACGTCGTCCGGTCCCGGCACGGGCTCCTCACCACCGTCGCATACAAGATCGCGGAGCAGCCCGCGGTCTACGCCCTGGAGGGGCCGATCGCCGTCACCGGCTCGCTGGTCCAGTGGTTCCGCGACCGACTGGGTCTGATCAACAGCGCACCCGAGATCGAGACCCTGGCGCGCACCGTCGAGGACAACGGCGGCTGCTACATCGTCCCCGCGTTCTCCGGTCTGTTCGCACCCCATTGGAGAAGCGACGCCCGCGGTGTCATCGTCGGCCTCACCTCGTACATCACGAAGGGTCACTTGGCCCGAGCCGTCCTGGAGGCCACCGGCTGGCAGACACGGGAGGTCGTCGACGCCATGAACGCCGATTCCGCGCTCGCCCTGAAGCAGCTCAAGGTGGACGGGGGCATGACCTCCGACAACCTGCTCATGCAGTTTCTCGCCGACGTGCTCGACGTTCCCGTGGTGCGGCCCATGGTCGCCGAGACGGTCTCGCTCGGCGCCGCCTACGCCGCCGGCCTCGCGGCCGGCTACTGGCCGGACATGGAGGTCCTGCGCCGCAACTGGCACCGGGCCGCCCAATGGCTGCCGGCCATGGATTCCGAACGGCGGGAGCGCGAATACGACTGCTGGCAACGAGCCGTCGAGCGGTCCCTGGGGTGGATCCAGCCGCCGAGGCGGTCATGACATTCTTCCGGTCGGCGTTCGGCCGGCCCGCCGTCCGATGAGATCAACCTGAGTGGTCCCGTCACGCCTGTATGTCGCAGGGGTGTGCGGATGTATGTCGCAGGGGTGTGCGGACTGCATGTCGCAGGAGTGAGGGGCGTGGAATGCGGCGCCGCCCCGCCGAACCACTGAGCGTGCCCAGCCGGATCATCCCGCATCAGCCGCGCCGCCTGCCGATCCCGAGAGCCCGCCGCCCATGCGTGGCCTCCTAGGGCGCGTATCGAGTCGTGATCAATTTGCGGGGTGTGCCTTCGTGGCAGGGTCCGGTCCGATAGACGGTCTTACGTGACGCGAGTGCAACTGACCGATCCGGATTGGGAGTTCATTGAGTCGTACCTGCCGATCGGCGAGTACGGCCCGTACCCCGAGCGACTGCGGCAGCAGTTCGAGGGCGTGATCTGGCGGTTCAAGACGGGCGGGCAGTGGCGGGAGATGCCGACGGAGTTCGGCGCCTGGTCGACCGTCCACAACCGCTTCCGGCAGTGGCGTGACGCCGGCGTCTTCGCGGCTCTGCTGGAGGGCCTGATCACGGAAGCCGCGAAGCGGGGTGAGGTGGACCTGTCCCTGGTCAGCATCGGCTCCACCACCGCCCGAGCCCACCACGACGCGGCCGAGATGTACCTCGACGAGGACGTCGTCACCGCCCTGGAGAAAGCCGCGGCCGAGGAGGAGAAGGCCAGGTCAAAGGGGGCGGCCTCGAAGAGCAAAACGGGCAAGAGGAGCGGAACACCGTCGAACGCCTGATCAACAAGCTCAAAGCATGGCGAGGCATCGCCACCCGATACGCCAAGACTCCCGACAGCTACCTCGCCGGTCTCCACCTGCGCGCCTCGATGATCTGGATCAAGAACCTCACCAGGACCACCCGATGATCACGACTCGATATGCCCCTGGGTGACGCGCTGAGGTGCCGGACGCCAAGGGCGGGCAGGAGTTGAGTCAACGGTCAACCAGCCGTGGACGCGGGGCCTCACCCGTGGATTCCGTGTCGGTGTCGTCGGTGTCGTCGGTGCCGACCGGGCCGCGGGGAAGCGTCCGGTCTAGCCACTTCGGCAGCCACCAGTTGGTCCGGCCGAGGAGTGTCATGGTCGCCGGTACCAGCACCATGCGTACGACCGTGGCGTCGATGAAGATCGCGGTGGCCAGGCCGAGCCCGAACATCTTGGTGGAGGGGTCCTCGGCGACGGCGAAGGACAGGAAGACCGCCACCATGATGAGGGCGGCCGAGGTGATGATCCGGGCGGTGCGCGAGACGCCCTCAACGATCGCCGTGCCGTTGTCGCCGGTGCGCAGGTACTCCTCGCGTACGCGGGAGAGGAGGAACACCTCGTAGTCCATCGACAGGCCGAACAGGATGGCGAAGAGGAACATCGGGATGAACGACACGATCGGAACCGTCGCCTCCAGCCCGATGAGTGCGCCTCCCCAGCCCCACTGGAAGACCGCGACCATGATGCCGTAGGCCGCGCCGATGCTCAGCAGATTCAGCAGTACCGCCTTGAGCGGTACGACGACCGAGCGGAAGACCAGCATCAGCAGCAGGAACGACATCGCCAGCACGGCGGCGACGAACACCGGCAGACGTTCGCTGGTGCGTCGGCCCACATCGGACAGGCTCGCGGCGGCCCCGCCGACGTGCGCCCTGGCCGGGCCGTGCCCGATCGCCGCGGGCAGCACCTCGGCGCGCAGCCGGGCGATGGTGTCGGCCGTGGCCTCGTCCTGAGGGCTGGTGGTCGGGAACACCACGAGGGTCGCGACGCCGGTGGCCCGATCGATGCGCGCCGGCGCGACGGACGCGATCCCCGGATCCGCCGCGACCCCCGCGACGAGACGGTCCACCACTCCCGGATCACCGGCGGGGTCCGCGGCGATGACGAGGGGCCCGTTGGTGCCCGGGCCGAATCCCTCGGCGACGAGTTCGTAGGCCCGGCGCTCGGTACGGCTCTGCGGCAGTGAGCCGTCGTCGGGCAGGCCGACGCGCAGGCCGAGCACGGGCAGCGTCGCCGTCAGCAGCAGCCCCGCCGCGCCGACCGCGTACGGCACCGGGTGCCTGCCGACGTGCCCGAGCCAGCGCCGCCACCCGACGGCGGAGGCGGCGCCCGCCGCCGTGTCCCGCCGTCGGTCGATTCGGCCCGACCGCCCGGCCCGAAGAGCCCGGACGATCCGGCCGGCCTGGCCCAGCCGCGGGCCGGCCGCGCCGAGGAAGGCCGGCAGTAGCGTCACTGACGCGAGCACCATGGTCAGGACGACGATCGAGACTGCCAGGCCGCCCACCGTCATGAACGGCACGTTCGCGACCGCCATGCCGAGGATCGATACGACGACGGTGCCGCCGGCGAAGACCACGGGCCGCCCCGCCGTTGCCACCGCTCGTCCGGCTGCCTCGTGGGGATCGAGCCCGCGCGCGAGGTACTCCCGGTGCCTGGCGAGCACGAACAGCGCGTAGTCGATGCCCACTCCGAGCCCGACCATGCTGCCCAGGACCGGTGCGAAGGTGGGGACGTCCGTCACCCCCGCCAGTACCGTCATCGTGGCAACGCCCACGGTCAGCCCGAAGACCGCCATGCCGATCGGCAGCGCGGCGGCGACGAGCGAACCGAACGCCAGGAACAGGATCGCGGCGGCGGCAAGGATCCCGATCAACTCGCTTGCGCCGCCGTCGGGGTCGGAGAAGGCGTAGAAGAGACTCCCGCCCATCTCGATCCGAAGGGGCAGCTCGGCGCGCAGCCGGTCGCCGAGATCGACGAGGGCGTCGAGGTCCTCGGCCGACAGTCGGCTCTGGTCGGGGTACTGCACCCGGACGACCGCGATCCGTCCGTCGGCCGAGACAAGTCCGCCGCGCACGGCGGTGTCCCGGCCTGTGTCGAGTGCCCGCGCCGGATCGCTCGTGCCGAGCACGTGCGGCAGCCGCTTCACCTCGGTCTGCAGCCGCGTGAGAGCGGTGCGCGCGCTGCCGCTGCCGCTGTCGCTGCCGCTGTCGCTGTCGCTGTCGAAGAAGGTCGCACCGCCGTCGAGGGGCGTGACGACGACCTGGGCGGTCATCCCCTCCTGACCCGTGCCAGCCCGCTCGATCAGTTCCGCGGCCCGTTGGGAGTCCAGGCCCGGAGCGGTCATCGAGTCCGCGGTCCGCCCGCCGAAGGCGACGGCGGCGAGGACGGCAAGCATGGCGGCGCTCAGCCATGCCGCGATCACCCGCCAGGGATGGCGGGCGGCGCTTGCGCCCAGGCGCAACAGGGCTTTCGAGAGCATCGGGTCCTCCAACCACCTCGTCGGCCGTCCTTGTACGGCCGCCGATGCCAAGGCTCGTCGCCACGGCGCTCCGCGGCATCGGCCCGCGGGCCGCGGATCCGTCGGCCCCGGGGCGGAGTGACGACCCGTCCTTTCGGCCGATGCGCGGCACGCCGCGGTCCCTAGGCTGAGAACCGTGCTCCGAGACGACCTGCGAACCCTGTGGACCGAACCCCGGCCGCCCGACGCGCCCGCCCGGGTGCGGCGGGACTGGGCGCTGCTCGCCGCGGGCCTTGCCGGTGTGGCGCTGGAGGCCACCCTGCGCGAGAACGTCGTGTGGCGGCCGGTGGCGGTGGTGTTCGCCGTATGGCTGTGCCTGCTGCCCCTGTGGCGCCGGACCCGCCCGCTGGCGATGGTTACGCTGGCGTTCGGCTCGGTGATCCTGCTTCCGCTGGCCTCGCTCGTCGCCGCACCGCGCGAGCCCGTCGGCCTGTACACCGGCGCGGTCGTGCTCGTGCTGGTGTACGCGCTGCCCCGGTGGGGATCGGGACGCGAGATCGTGCTGGGCGGCGCGGTGATCCTCGCGGCCGGCGCGCTGTGTGTCGTCATGGACGAGACCCCGGTCGTCGAAAAGGTCGTGGGCTTCGTCTTCCTGCTGCTGCCCGGCGTGGTCGGGGCTGCCGTGCGGTTCCGGGTGACCGCTCGCGAGCGGCAGTTGGAGCAGGTGCGCTCCCGCGAGCGCGAGCAGCTCGCCCGGGAACTGCACGACACGGTGGCCCACCACGTGTCGGCCATGGTGATCATCGCCCAGGCGGGCCGGGTTCTCGCGGGCACCGACCCGTCCGCCGCCGTCGAGGCGCTGGAGGGGGTCGAGGAGGAAGGGGCGCGCACGCTGGAGGAAATGCGCGCCATGGTCGCCGCGCTGCGCGACCGCGGGGTCGGCGCCGAGCTGGCGCCGCCTGCCGGTGTCGCGGATCTGGAGCGCCTGGTGCGCACCCCGGGTGGTCGCCTCAGGGTCGACCTGGGGCTCGACGGCGAACTGGACGCGCTGCCCCCGGCTGTGGACGCGGCCGTCTACCGGATCGTGCAGGAGTCGGTGACCAACGCGCTGCGCCATGCGGTCGACGCGACCGAGCTCGTCGTCCGGGTCGCCGCGGAACGGCACACGGTACGGGTGAGCGTGCGCGACAACGGCCGGCGCACCGGCCGGGGTCGCGACGGATACGGACTTACCGGACTGCGCGAGCGCGCGACCCTGCTCGGCGGCACACTACGAGCCGGCCCGGGTACCGACCGGGGCTGGCATGTCGAAGCCGAACTGCCGAGAGCGAGGAGCGAGAGCGGTGTCCATTCGCGTCCTCGTCGCTGACGACCAGACGATCATCCGCACCGGGTTGCGGATCATGCTGAACGCCCAGCCCGGCATCGAGGTGGTCGGCGAGGCCGCCGACGGGCGGGAAGCGGTACGTCTGGCCCGCGAACTACGCCCCGACGTCTGCCTGTTCGACATCCGCATGCCCGTACTCGACGGGCTCGGGGCCACCCGGCTGGTCGCCGGCCCGGGCGTCGCCGACCCGCTGGCCGTGGTCGTCATCACCACGTTCGACCTCGACGAGTACGTCTACGGCGCGCTGCGTGCCGGCGCCCGCGGATTCCTCCTCAAGGACACGGGACCAGACCTTCTGGCCCAGGCCGTACGGTCGGCGTCCGGCGGTGAGGCGCTCATCGCGCCCAGCGTCACCGTCCGTCTGCTCCAGGCATTCGCGGACCTGCCAGCCGGCCGGCCCGTGGCCCAGCCGGTCTCACCCGTCACCGCCCGCGAGGAGCAGGTGCTCCTCGCCGTCGCTCGCGGGCTGACCAACACCGAGATCGCCGATGCACTGCACATCAGCCTCAGCACGGTGAAGACGCATCTGGCCAGCCTGATGGCCAAACTCGGCGCCCGCAACCGGGTCGAGATCGCGATGTGGGCCTACGAAACGCGCCGTATCCTCCCCGGAACCTGAGCCGGGTGCCGGGCCATGTCCCATGAGTCCCCGCCCGGACATCAGTGCACCGGTCGGCTCACGTCGGCTCCACGTGCCGCACCCGCCCCAGAGCGTGACGTACCCAGGAGGCCGGAACTGGGACGGTGAGACACCCGATACGAACAAGACTCCCGACAGCTACCTCGCCAGTCTCCACCTGCACGCCACGATGATCTGGATCAAAGACCTCACCAGGACCACCCGGTGATCACGACTCGATACGCGCCCTAGCGGCATCGGCGGCAGGATGTTCGGCCTCAAGGCGACGTTGGGTCGATCCTGGAGAAGACCGGGTCGGGCAGCCGGGTACAGGCGGCGCTGCTCGCGAACCAGGCGGGACTGATCGGCTGAGGCGGGTCCGCGGCGTTTCCCGGGCGATCCGGTGGGGGCGGAGCCCGGGGAGAGTGTGACGCCGGCGGCGATCTGCTCTCGCAGCGCCCCGCGGTCCGAGCTCCCCAGGCGAGCGCTCGGATGGCGGGGTCTTCCTTTGGGCAGAGGCGCGGTGTTCCGTAAGACGTAGGGACGCCCGGCGGCTCTGCCCTTCGGCAGGCCGCTGATCCACGCCTTGAGAGCGAAGGATCGCTGCCGGCCCGCGACCACGATGGAAGCGAGTCGAGCACCCCTTCCAGGAGTCCCCATGCCGCAGGCAGTCACCACCCCCGCAACCCCTCAGGCCCCTGCCCCCGCCGTGGCGGCCGCGCGCGCCACCGGGTTGAGCAAGGTCTACGGTGCGGGCGAGACCCGCGTCGTGGCCCTCGACTCGGTCTCCGTGGAGTTCGGGCGCGGCCGGTTCACCGCGATCATGGGGCCGTCCGGCTCCGGCAAGTCGACCCTGACGCACTGCATGGCCGGGCTCGACACCATCTGCTGATCGGCGTCCTGGCGGCCATCCGGCCGGCCGGGAAGGCCGCCCGCCCGAACATGCTGCGGTCGATCCAGGCGCACTGAGCCTCGCGATTCCCAGCGGGGCCGTGGTCCTGCCTCGCCGGTCGCGCCGGCCAGGCGCATGCGCTCGGGAAGTCGGGGGTTGCCCGAGCGGTGCCTCTTGGCACCAGTGATCCACCTTCACGGCGCACGCCGCCTGGCTGTGGCCGGACAACCGTGACACCGCGATGCCGTACGTTCTGGGGACGCAGCCGGGTTGCGGCCCTATGCCGAAGGGGCAGCGGTCTGTCCAGCGGCGCGGCTCCGGCACCATGCGATCGGAACGCCGAACGTGCCGCCGCGTGCGCGGCGTCCCGCGTCGTTCCGGGGTGGAAGACCGAGACGAGGAGCACGCGGCCGAAGCGCACCGCCCCATGCGGCGGATCGCGAAAAGTGTGCGGTTCCGGTTCCGGATGAACCGCTGGTCCCGCACGTTCATCCCTTTCACCGGGATCATGAAGGGGGATTGGAAGTAATGGCCGGGCGTCACTGCGAGCGGGGCAGAGGCCGCGGAGCTGCGGATCAGGTGTTGTACACCAAGCTCATGCCGCCGCCTCCAGGCCTTTTACTCGCGCGTCCCAGGCTCTTTCGGCTGCTGGACGAAGGGGTGCGCGGGAGGCTCACGATCGTGATCGGCCCGCCGGGGAGCGGCAAGAGCGCCCTCCTGACGTCATGGGCCCGCTCATGGGCGCGGCTGGACGGGCCGCTGGCCTGGCTGACCCTGGACGAGGACGACAACGAACAGTCCCGGCTGTGCACCCACCTCGTGGCGGCGCTTCGGCAGGCCGGCGGCCTGGACGGGAGTGGGGAGCCTGTGGAGTTGCCTGCGAACGCCGGGCAGGCCGACTCCTTGCCCGCTGTGGTCAACGCCCTTGACGCACTGCGCACCCCGATCGTGTTGGTGCTGGACGACTTCCATGAGCTGCGACCCGGACCGGCGCGCACTGCCGTACTCCAATTGGCCCGTCATGCGCCCGCGGGGCTGCGCGTCGTGCTGGCCTCCCGCCGCGAACCCGACCTGCCGCTGCACAAGCTGCGAGCCGTGAGGGATCTCGCCGAAGTGCGCGGTCCGGAACTGGAGTTCACCGCGAGGGAGACCGGCGACCTGTTCAGTAAGGCCGGCGTGGCTCTCACTCCGGACCAGGTGGCCAAGGTGCTGCACTGCTCGGGCGGTTGGGCGATGGGCCTGCAGCTGGCCGCCATCACCCGTTCCGAGGACGAGGACTGCCGCACCTGTCTCGAGGGGTGGTCGAAGGTGATCCGGCTCTGCTCCGATTTCCTTCTGCGTGAACTCCTCGAGACCATGCCGGCCCCGGACCAGGAACTGCTTTTGCGGGTCAGCGTGTTGAGCCGCCTCAACGCCTCGGTGGTCCGCTCGATCACGGGCCGCGCCGACGCCAACCGGATCCTGCGCCACCTGTCCGACGAGCACGATCTGCTGACCCGGGAGGGCGAGTGGACCTACCGGCTGAACCCGCTGTTCCGGCAAGTGCTCACCCGTGAACTGACGGAACGTTTTGGCGCCGAAGAGGTCGTGTCCATCCATAGGGCGGCGTGTGAGTGGTACACGCGGCAGGGGATGGCCAAGCAGGCCGGACGGCATGCCGCGTCCGCAGGAATGCCGGATCCGTTCTCGCTGACAGCTCGGCCCGTCCCACTCCGGAGGGTCGTGAGTCCGTCCTCCAAGGACGGCACCGCAGGGCAGGACAGCACGGGTCAGGCGAGAGAATCGGGTGACGAGGAGGGCGGCAGCCCGGGGCTGCGGCCCACCGAGGCCGTGATGCCGCGGCCAGGTGGATACGACCACCAGTTGACGCCCACGGAGCTGGCGGTACTGCGTCTGCTGCCTGACGGCCTCACCCTCGGAGAGATCGCCACCCGACGCCACGTCACCCTCAACACGGTCAAGACCCAAGTCAAGGGCATCTACCGGAAGTTGAACGTCAGTAGGCGCCGAGCGGCAGTGGAGGCGGCTCGGTGGCAGGGCCTGATCTGACCCCTTGCTCTTCCGGTCTCATGTCCCAACCACATGCAGCCCTCGCGTGTCACTCGGCTGCTGTCGTCACCCTCCCCCGAAGGCGTCGTCACCCGTCCCCCGCCGGTTGCGGATGAGGTATTTCCCCCGTGACGTGTGATGACGCGTCAAGGCCGCATCGCGTTGTCTGGAAGCCGATCCCACGCATGACCGGCGTTTCAGGAGAATCTCAATGATC
>NZ_JAGGOJ010000026.1 GCF_018614575.1 Streptomyces sp. ISL-10 | reverse complement strand
CCGCAAGGGCATCGAGTCCTCCACGCGGCTGGGGCGCCACCGCTGGGTCGTCGAGAGGACGGTCTCCTGGCTGGCCGGATGCCGACGACTGCACCGCCGCTACGAACGCAAGCCCGAGCACTTCCTGGCCTTTGTCGGCATAGCCGCAGCCCTCATCGGCTACCGCCGACTCACCAACTGAAACGACGTCTAAGGGGGGATGGATGCGACGAGCAGTACGCCTCGCGTCCGTCTCGAGCGCCGTTGCGCTGACGCTGTCCATACAGCTGCCGGCCACCGCGGTAGAGGAAACACCGATCGCCGCCGCATCGAGCGGCGTTGACACCACCGGCCGCGCCGAGGCACCTGACCTCGCTTCGGCCCGCCTGGTCGCCGCGTTGAGGGGGAAGCGCGTCGAGGCCCTGTCCGAGCGGACGGAGACCTCCAGCACCTGGGCGAACCCGAACGGGACGCTCACCACGGAGACCGCGTCCGGACCGTTCCGGGTCAAGGAGGGTGGCGAGTGGAAGCAGCTCGACACCACCCTCGCCGACACCGGGGGGCGGCTGGAACCCGAAGTCGCCCTGGCCGACGTCGAACTGTCCGACGGCGGGGCCGAGGACTTCGCCGCCGTCACCCGGGGGACGCAGACCTTCGGTCTCGCCTGGTCCACGTCGAAGTCCCTGCCGACCCCTCGGGTCGAGGGCGACACCGCGGTCTACCACGATGTCGTTCCCGACGGTGACCTGCACGTCACCGCGCTCCCGCAGGGCTTCACCGAGTCGCTCATCCTGAACGAGCGGCCCACCAAGCCGGTGGAGCTGAGGCTCCCGATCACCCTCAAGGGCCTGAGCCTGGAGAAGGAGCGGTCGGGGCACCTGCGACTCGAGGACTCCAAGGGGGCGTTGGTCGCCAGCGCCCCGGCCCCCCGCATGTGGGGCATGGGCACGGACCCGAAGTCCGGGGACCCGACCCACTCCATGGAGATCGAGACCAGCATCGAGCAGGGGGCGGGCCGGGCGGTCCTGGTCCTCAAGCCGAGCATGGAGTTCCTCACCGACCCCGACGTCGTCTACCCGGTCAACATCGACCCGACGACGACCCTGGCGGCGTCCACGGACACCTGGGTCGCCACCAACTACCCCGACTCCCAGCGCGGTTCGACCGAGCTGAAGGCCGGGACGTACGACGGCGGCACCACGAAGGCCCGGTCGTACGTGAAGTTCGACGTGTCGAAGTACGCCGGCAAGCAGATCCTGGACACCGAGTTCAGGCTGCACTCCTACTGGTCGTCGAGCTGCGCCACGACCGGGTCCGGCGTGGCCGTCCGGCGCATCACCGCGAACTGGGACCCCAGCGCGGTGACCTGGGGGGTCCAGCCCGCGACGACGGCCGACGGCGCCGTCGTCTCCAAGGCTGCGTACGGATTCAGTTCGGCGTGCCCGGCGAACTTCATGCGCTGGGACGTGGACGCGATCGTCCAGGCCTGGGCCTCGGGCCAGCCGAACCACGGCCTCCAGGTGCGCGCGGTCGACGAGGCCGACTCGCTGAGCTGGCGGCGCTTCCGCTCCGCGAACTACGTGGACGGGTCCCAGGGCCCCACCGAGCCGACCCTCGTCGTCACGTACAACACCAAGCCGAACCTGGCCTCCCCGGTGAGCCCCGCCGACGCCCTGGTCACGGCGGACACCACCCCCACCCTCACCGGTCAGGCCACCGACCCCGACGGTGACTCCGTGCGCCTCACCTTCGAGGTGTGGAACGCGGACGCCACCGCCAAGGTCACGAGCGGGGTCTCCGCTTTCGTCCCGTCCGGCAAGCCCGGCACCTGGACGGCCGGCGCGCTGGCGCCGGGGACGTACAAGTGGCGCATCGCCGTGTACGACGGCAAGCTCTGGAACGGCTGTTGGTCCGTCTGGCGCACCCTGACCGTGGACACGTCCGTGCCCGCGGCCCCCGCCGTCAGCTCCACCACCTACCCCGCCGACGGCCTGTGGCACGGCGGCGCGGGGACGCCCGGATCGTTCACGATCACCGATCCCCAGGGCAAGGCGGTGACGGCCGAGTACACCCTCGACGGTGGCGCGCCGAGCACCGTGGCGCTGACGGCCAGCAAGGCGACCGTGACCCTGACCCCCTCGGTGGACGGCACGCACGTCCTGTCCGCCCGGGTCAAGAACGTCGCCGGAACGTGGTCGGACCCGGCGGAGTACACCTTCCGCAGCGGCCGGATCACCGGGGTCCTCTCCCCCGCGTTCATCAACCAGATCGCCGAGACCCACTTCTCCGACCTGCTGCACCCCGAGGAGGAGCAGGCGGAGCCCGAGGACCGGCCCATCGACACCGAGTACCAGGAGGTCGACGACACCCCGGTGGGCTACCAGGAGCAGATCGACCCCGAGGTCGTCGAGACGGAGGAGTCCGTCCTCGCCGCCGGCGTCGTGGAGCTCCCCGGCACGGCGGGCCAGGAGATCGTGGGCACGAGCGCGGACGGGACCACCCAGACCGCCGTGACCATGCCCGCGGGTGCCGCCGCGACCGCCGGCCTCAGCGAGACCGGCGTCATCGTCTACCCCAACACGCAGACGGACGCGGACACCCTCGCCATCCGGACGAGCCAGAACGCCGTCGAGACGTTCCACCTGCTGCGGAGCGCGTCCGCGGCGAAGAGCTACGCGTACTCCCTCCAGCTGTGTCCCGGCCAGACGGCCACGCAGGGAGCGGGCAACGTCATCATCGTCTCGGACGAACTGGGCAACCTCACCTTCATCACCGCCCCGATCGCCAGGGACGCCAAGGGCGTCGAGATCCCCGTGAAGCTCACGCTCTCGGGCACCGAGGTCACCGCCTCGCTGGCGCCGGCCGCCGGCCAGGAGCTCGCCTACCCGGTCCTGATGGACCCGGGCTTCGGCTACGGCAGCGCCACGCCCTCCGAGAGGTCGTACTGCTTCTGGAACCCGATCGACTGCACCGCGGCCTACGACGCGGCGAACAAGGCGTTCAAGCAGGCGCAGGACTGGTACCCCGACAGCACCCTCTTCCAGGGCACGGGTGACTCCTTCCGGCACTGCTACTGGAACGCGCGGATGGAGATCCGCCTGTCCACCACGGACGCCTACGAGTTCGCGACCCGGCACGAGTCGACGTCCTCGGGCGTTGACAAGCAGATGGACCTGAAGAACAACGCGATCGGCCGGGAGATCGGCCGCAATCGGACCGGCCAGAACAGCGCCGGGACGAGGGCGCGGGACGATTGCCGCAGCGCCCAGCGGAACGGCAAGCTGTGGATCATCAAGAGCGGCAGGCTTGTGAGGAGCAATCAGTGACCCTTTTCGTCAGGCGGGCCGGTGCCCTGATCCTCGTTCTGGAGGCCTGCTACCTGCTCCTCATGGAGTTGGCCCTTGCGGTGTTCGTGGTGGACACCTCTGAGATCGACCACACGGACGCGGGGGGGTACGGCGGCCTCGGCGGCGTCCTCTTCCTCGCCGCCGAAGGGCTGACGGTCCTGCTGCTGCTCTGGGGAGCGGCCGCGCTCGGGCTCGCCTCCTTCGCGGACAAGGGCCCCTCGTGGGCGCGTGCCGCTGGATTCGGCCTCGTGGCCGTCACGCAGGTGCTCGGCGTCTGGGCGGCGACGTCCAACGCGCTGGCGCAGGACGCCGGACCGGACGTGCTGGTCAACGCGGTGATGGTGCTGTTCGCCCTCACCGCCGGCGTCGCCTGTGTCCTGGGGCTCCGCGGCGCGGTGCGGAAGGCGCCTCTCGCGGCCTGAGCGGTCCCCTTCCCCACGGAAGGCCGGGGCCCCGGTTCGGAAGAACCGGGGCCCCGGCCTTTTTCGTGTTCAGGGGCCGCCGGAGGGCGGGGCGGTCAGCCCGTCGCGCACGGCACACCTCCGAGGGTGAAGGCGTCGGCAGCCGGCGAGCCAGGCCATAGTGCGTTCGATGGTCCAGCGGTGACGGCCCAGCCGCTGCGAGGACTCGACACCCTTGCGGGCGATGCGGTGGGTGATACCGCGCGGGCGTAGCCATTGCCGCAGGTGGGAGTAGTCGTAGCCCTTGTCGGCGTGGAGCTTGCCCGGCTTGCGCCGCCGGGGCCCGCGGCGGGACCGGATCGGCGGTATGCCCTTGACCAGCGGGATCAGGGCCTGGCTGTCGTGCAGGTTGGCCGCCGAGATTGCGACAGAGATGGCAGACCTGTGCGCTCGGTGATCAAGTGAATCTTCGAACCGTACTTGCCCCGGTCCACAGGATTCGGACCTGTCAGGTCCCCCTTTTCATCGCCCGCATGTTCACCGAGTCGATCGCGCAGCGGGACCAGTCCAGCTCGCCTCGGGCCCCGAGCTCGTCGAGGACCAGGCGGTAGAGCTTGGCCCACACGCGTGCCTTCGTCCACTCCGAGAAGCGCCGGTGGGCCGTTGCTCCTGATGGTCCGAACGACGCGGATGGCATCTGCTGCCACGTGCAGCCCGACGTGGCCACGAACACGATCGCGGCCAGCACCTCCCGGTCGCCATGCCGGCGTCGGCCACCACCCTGAGGCCGCGACGGCGCCTCCGGCACCACACGCTGGAACAGATCCCACAACTCGTCCGGCACCAGCCGCTCAACAATCCCCACCACGACCGACAGGCTACCGACCCGGCCAAATGAGATGATCTCTTAGACCGTCTCCTATGTGGCTGTGGCTCGTTGAGGCTGGCATGGGGCGGGATACGTGGAGTTGGATTGTTCCGGACGGGCTGTGGGACATCGCGAAGCCGCTGATCCCTCCGTCGAAGGTGCGGTCGCAGGGCGGCGGGACGCAGGACACGCCTGATGAGACGCTGTTCGCTGCGATCGTCTATGTGCTGGTCAGTGGATGCGCATGGCGGGCTCTGCCGCCGTGCTTCGGCATCTCGAAGTCCACCGCGCATCGTCGGTTCATGATCTGGTCCAGGGCCGGCGTCTGGGGGCGTCTGCACGAAGCGGTCCTCGACCGGATCGACGAATGCGGCTTGCTCGACCTGACCCGGACCGTTCTCGACTCGGCCCACGTACGGGCCAAAAAAGGGGCGAACTCACAGGTCCAAGCCCCGTGGACCGCGGCAAAGCAGGTTCCAAGATGCACGTCCTGTCGGACGCGAACGGACTGCCCCTGGTCGTCGGCATCTCCGCCGCCAACACGCACGACAGCCTCGGGCTGAAGCCCATGGTGGCCGGTCTCCAATCGAGACACGACCCCCACCGCGGCTGGATCTACAAGCCCCGCAAACTCCACGCCGACAAAGCCTACGACACATCTGACCTGCGGAAATGGTTACGCGGCAAACGCATCGCGGTCCGCATCGCCCGCAAAGGCATTGAGTCCAGCGAACGACTCGGCCGCCACAGATGGGTCGTCGAACGCACCATGTCCTGGCTGACCGGCTACCGCCGACTCAACCACCGCTACGAACGCCACCCCCGCAACTACCTGGCCTTCCTCGGCCTCGCCGCCGCCCTCTGCTGCTACAAGCGGCTCATCCGCCTCACCACATAGGACACTGTCTTAGCGCTAACGGCTGGTCCGTTGTTCCCCGAGGCCGGTACTGCTGCGTGGTCACGCCTCCCCCTGTTCCTGGTGCTCCTCGGCTGCCTTCTTCCCGATCCTCGCCAGCGGGTTACGCTCCCCGATGCTGTCCTCCTCGTCGATGTAGCCGATGAGCGCCTTCGAGCGGTCGTCCCAGCCACCGTGGCGGCCGATGTCGACGATGTCCACCCCGGCGTCCCGGGCCGACTTCACGAACCCTCGCCGCAGCGAATGAGATCGCCACTCGCCGGGCAGGCCGGTGCGCGCGATGGACCGGCTGACCACGTCGGAGGCCCCGTTCACGCTGATCCGGCCCGACGGGTCGCCGATCGGCTGCCCGTCGCGGTTCATCTCCGCTCCTATGTAGCCCCACTGGTCTATACGCAGGAACAGGGGACCGCTGGTGTGCCCCTCGTGGGCGAGCCCCTCCACCAAGGCCCGCACGGCGGCCACCGAGCACAGCTCCGGATCCGGATCCGGCAGCACCTCCACGTCCTGCCACTTCTTCCGCTTCTTCCGGTACAGCCACACCCGCAAGCCGCCCTCGGGCAGGTCGGTGAAGCTGGCCGGCCAGTCCAGCGGCGCCAGTTCGCTCCCGCGCGAGGCGAGGGCGTGCCCGAGCAACATCAGGGCGGCGTCCCGCTTCCCGACCAGCTTCGTCCGGTCGAGCCGGGCCAGCGCCTGGCGCAGCACCTTCCGGTCGGCTGGTGTCGCCTTCTTCTGCTGTGCTGCGGGATCATTGGCCAGTGCGAGCTGCTCGCGGTATCCGGCAACGACCTTCCGGGCGCCCATGGTGTCGGGCGGCCGGAAGCCGGCCGCGCGGTGCGAGGACCGGATGGAGGCGATGATGCGGTCCATCGACGCTGGCCCATACGGCTTCCCTGTGCGCTCGCGCGGGGTCCGCTTCAGGTACGACAGGTAGGCGGTGACGGTCTGCGGGGCCGCGGGCAGGACGCGGCGGCCGACGCTCTCGCACCATTCGGCGAAGCGCTGCATGTCGCCCTCGTACGCCCGGCTGGTGTCCCGGGGGATGCCCGCGGCGACGTCCTCCTGCGCCTCCGGCGGCAGCCACGCGTCGGGATCCTCCTCGGCCAACGGGACGGCCGGGGCGCGGTCCTCAGGGATGGCGGGAAGCCGGTCCTCCTCGACCAGCTCCGCGTCCACCACGTCGTCGTGCTCGCTCACGGGCCCGACACCTCGGCCATCCAGCGTTGCAGGGCGCCACCTCGTCCCGGGAGGCGTGCTGCTGGGCGTACTTCATGACGACGGCGTACAGCGTGCCTTCGAGGTGATGGTGTTCCTCGAACCGTCGCAGGACTGCGCGGGAGAAGTCTCCGACACTGGGGTCGCCGCGTTCGTCGGCGGCCGCGGCCGCGTCATGGAACGCAGCGGCCACGAGCAGGTGCGCGGTCGCCTCATCCTCCGGCCTCATGCTGTTCGCCTCCTGCCGTGGCTGATGTACCAGGGCAGGGCGAGTCCGTCGTTCGCGGCGCGCGGCACCAGGTGCAGATGGAGGTGGAACACGGACTGGGTGGCTTCGCGGCCGCGCGAGGTGATGACGTTCATCGGCCGGTCGCCGGCGGCCAGTTCGGCGGCGCGCCGCATCGTTGCGGCCGAGACGTCCGGGTCCTCGCCGAAGTCGGCGACGTGCTGTTTGGGGATGACGAGGGTGTGGCCGTCCACGACGGGACCGAGCGGCACGAGGGCGAGCGCGTCGTCCCACTCCCGCACCACGGTGGCGGGGGCGCGCCCGGAGACGATCTCGCAGAACACACAGGCGTTCACGCTGCTCACGGCCGCCACGTTTCCTTGTAGTCCGGGTGGTCGTCGTACAGCGCGGCCAGGCCCTGGGTGAATGGGCAGTCGTCGCCATCGATACGGCAGACGACCCTAGGGGTCACCTCGCGGTCTTTCACGGCAGCCTGGAGTTCGGGCTTGTGCTCGGTGAGCAACTGCCGCTTGAAGGCCACCTCAGCAAGGACACGTGTCGGGTCGTGGCGAGCGATGTGCGCTGCGTCTGCCATGCTCTGCGGGTCGTCCGTCTGTCCGGTCCCAGCGATGCACATCGCCTGGGCGCCCGGCGGTCCAGCGAAGACTCCCTCTTCGTAATCAGAAGAACCCGCCCTGCGCCAGTGCTTACCGGGGTCATATCGCCACGGCCCTTCACTGGCGGCACGAGCGTATGCATCATCGTCGTCCAGGCGTGCAGTGCAGAACGCCCACACCTCATCCAGTCGAATTGGCCCCTCGGTCACAGCCGCTCCCCCCGCTCGGATCTTTCGCTCCATAGAAGACATTATCTGGAGCTAGACGATCCGATGCCCCGACAAGACTCATCGTTCGACCGAGTTCGATTCTTCGCTAGGAACGATTCTCCCGGCAGAGGCTTCGCGGCGCTGGCGGTACGCAGTCGGCTCAGCGTGCGCCCAAGACGGGCGACTTGAGGGTTACAGGGGACGATGCAAGTCTCCCTGCACCTCCTCCCAAGCCGCCGGGCCGAACACGGCCTCCACCTCGGGGGTGAGATTGGGATCGGACAGACGCCAGACCACCAGGGCGCCACTGGGCGGGACGGAGTACTCGAACCGAAGCTGTTCGCCAGCCGTCCGGTCTTCGAATCGCCTGATCCGGTCGATGTCTTCCTCGGCGAGGCGGGGCGGGATGGTCGCGGGCAGCAAAGTGACGTCAACGCTCATGGCTTGACTCTACGTTGCGCACATGGCCTGCCTCGTCTCCTAATGACCGTCCTCAAGCGCGCACGGTGAGAAGTGGGCTTATCGCGAGTCAGGCAGCATGATCCCGCTGCATCGACTCCACACGTCCGGCCACTCGTTTTAAAGACAGAGAACGAACCGGTGAAAGACGTGCCGCCCCTGCGCTACGGTGACGACACGTCACAGCCACGTTCTAAGAGGGCGTTAAGTCCGTTTCTGGTAGCGGCCGCGTCCGGGTTGTTCGAGGAGTCCCTGGCGGGCGAGTCGTCCCAGGCGGGAGCGGGTGACGTTGATCGAGGGCTCGTCGGTGGGCAGGCCGAGGTGCTCGTGCAGATCGCGGACGCGGAACACCTTCCCGGGGTGCTCGTTGAACGTGGTCACGATGCGCTGGCAGACGGTGGCGGTGGTGGTCTCCGCGGGGCCGTTGCGTGGTCGGGAGGGGTGAGGCCGTCGATGACCTTGCGGGTGGCGGCGAGCTCGGCCAGGCGGGCTTCGGTCTCGGCGAGGGCGGTGGTGAGCCGCTCGATCTGCTCACGCAGGCTGTCGGCTCGTGCGGCGGTCTCATCGTGTTCGGTCTGCAGCAGCCGCAGGAGTTCGTGGACGTTCACGCGGCCAGCTCCACGTCGTCCCGCCAGGTGAGGGCAGGGGTGGTGAGGCGGCGGAGCATGCCGGCGGTGGAGGCCCAGTAGACGCGGGAGGCCGCGTTGTCGGGCCGGTGGTCGTAGTCGCGGGCGAGGCGCCGGTGCAGCATGAGGGTGCCGTTGACCTGCTCGACCACCCACCGCTTCGGTTGCGGGACGAAGCCCTTGCCATGGTCGTCGGGGTTGCGGCGGACCACCTCGACGGTGATGTCCTTCACCGCCCCGTGGATGACCACGGCGTCTTTGAAGCCCTGGTCGACCAGGACCTTCTCCAGGCGCATCCCACATCGTTCGGCCGCCTGGTCCAGCAGGGCGATGCCGGCCTCGTTGTCGTGCGCGCTCGCAGCGAGGATCACCACACCGATGATCAGGCCCAGCACGTCGACGGCGACTCCCCGCTTCCTGCCGGGCGTCTTCTTGTTCGCGTCCAGTCCCGTCGTCTCCTTCGGCACCCCGGCCGCCACGCGGACGGACTGGGTGTCGATGATCACCAGGGACGGGTCCTCTAATCGTCTGGCCCGCTCCCGCACCTGGCAGCGCAGGATCTCCTGGATCCGCTGGTCAAGGCCGTCCTGGCGCCAAAGGGTGAAGTAGTAGAACACCGCCGACCAGGCCGGGAGGTCGTGCGGCAGGAGCCGCCACTGACAGCCCGCCCGGTTCTGGTAGAGCAGCGCGTTCACGACCTCGCGCAGGTCGCAGGAGCCCGGGTCCCCGGTCGCCGACCGCGCCACCCGCTCCTGCTTCCACGCGGTGACCAGCGGCTCGATCAACGCCCACTGCCCGTCGGACAAGTCGGTTGCGTACGGCATCCGTTCCATGCCCGCGACCCCATCATGCACACGACATGACGCGAGGACGGAACCGTCCCATCACCCACGAACGGGCGACACCACATCATCAAGAACGGGACTTAACGCCCTCTCAGAAGTGCCGTACCCAAGACAGTGGAGCGGGGTGGGGTGTACCGCCGCATGACAGCCATGCCCCTCACATGCACCGCCCCACTGCAGTGACCCCGCGCGTCCTCAGCACCCGACCAGCGGAAACACCCCGGCCTGACATGCCGTCACTGACACCAACCCACCGACACCAACCCGGCACATCGCAGTGAGAGACGCTCGCGCGTTATGTATTGGTGTTTCCGTTTCTCGAGCTCGGCATCCCTGCAGGTCAGACGCTTCTACTGACCCACCCGACATGCACTTTCATTGAGGCGACACAGCTGCGGGGCGATCGGATTGGGCCCTGGTGCGCTCGGCCCAGCGGACGGCCGGACCCATGGCGATCCCCGCCGCGGCAAAGAGGACACCGAGCAGGAGCCAGCCGGGAGCACCCCAGCCAAGGAGCAAGGTAGTCAGGACCAGAGGGCCGAGCATTCTGGCGATGGCCTGCCCGGTGCCGAAGAAGCCCTGGTACTGACCCTGCTTGTCGGCGGGAGCCAGCTCGAAGCTGATCTCCCAGGCGCCCGAGGCGAGCATCATCTCGCCGAGGACTTGCAGACCCGCCGCTGCCAGGAGAATCAGCCCGGCGGTCCAGGCGGAGGACCCGATCGCGGAGAGGGCGAAGACGGCACACGCGGAGAACATGACCAGGCCCGCGTGCCGCACGACCCGTGAGGCGCTCCTGAGACCTCTCACCCGCCGCGCGACCCGGACCTGGAAGGCAACCACACTGAGGGTGTTGAGCACCAGCAGCGCGGAGACCGTCCACGTCGGCGCTTGGGTCTGCTGCACGATCCACAGCGGGATCACCAGGCTGATCAGTGGCATGTAGAACAGCATGACCGCATTGATCATTGTGACGACCGCGTACGGGCGGTCATGCAGGACCGCGAGCCGGGGCTCCCCCGGCTTCGCCTTCGCAGGGGCGACCACGGGCAGACGGCTCAAGACGAGCGCCGCGGTCAGGAAGCTCACGGCGTCCATCACGAAGATGGCCAGGTAGGCCTCGCGAGTGTCGGACTGCAGGGCGAGCCCGCCGAGTGCGGCGCCGACGGCCAACCCGGCGTTCGTCGTCGACTGCAGGAAGGCGCGCACCTCGGTGCGCCTGACCTGTTCCACCAGCCCGGCCAGCAGTGCCTGCCGGGCCGCGAGGAGCCCGCACTGGCAGCTCGCGTAGAGCACGGCGGCCACCGCGAAAAGCGGGAAGGAGCGCACGAACAGGAACGACGCCACCGCAATCGCGGTGGCCAGCGCCAGCAGGACGGCGGTGCCGCGCGCGCCGCGCCGGTCGGCCAGGTTTCCCAAGGGGACCCCAACCACCGAACCGACCACCCAGCCCAGGGTCAGGCCGAAGCCGATCTGGGCCGGGGTCAGGCCCACGGTCCTGGCGAAGTAGAGAGCGGAGGTGACGTAGTAGGCGCCGTCCCCGATCGAGTTCATCAGCTGGGCCAGTGCCAGCACGCGCGGAGGCTTCATACGTTCTCGTAGGACGCGGGGACCATGCGGGTGATCACACCGATCCGGTTCCAGGCGTTGACGGCAGTAATCGCCACGACGAGAGCGGCCAGTTCCTCCTGGGTGAAGTGCTGGGCAGCCTGCCCCCACACCTCCTCGGGCACACGGTCGCCGCCCTCGCTCAGGCGCGTCCCCGCCTCCGTCAGCGCCAGCGCGGCCCGCTCCTGTTCGGTGAACAAGGGCGCCTCCTGCCAGACCGCCACCGCGTGCAGCCGCGTGGTGGTCTCGCCCGCTTTCGTCGCGTCGGCGCTGTGCATGTCGACGCAGTAGACGCACCCGTTGATCTGGCTGGCTCGCAGGCGTACCAGCTCCACCAGAGCCGGGGGCAACGTACTTTGGGCGACGTGGCGGTCCAACGCGCCGATCCCCCGGTAGGCGTCCTTCGCGAGGGTGTCCAACTCTATGCGTGCGTTCATCTCAGTCTCCTTCAGTGCTATACGCACCTAAGTCAACGTGCGGTTTGGATGAGGATTTTGAGGAGCTCTTCGGGGGCGTCACTCATGACGTTGTGGCCAGAGCGGACGGCGTGGACCCGCCAGGAGGAATCGGTCAGCAGTCGCCGGTAGAGGGACTCGAACGGGGAGGGCGTGTCCCAGCCGGTGGCGTAGATGTAGTCCTTACGGGCGAACGCCGACAGATCGTGGCGCAGGCGGATGGCCTGGAGGAGGGAGGCCAGGGGATGGGAGGTGGCGCGCGGGTCGAAGAAGGGCAGGGGGGAGCTGGAGTAGCCGGTTTGGTCGACGCCGTTGAGGTACCAGGCTCGTTCCTGCTCAGTGACCAGGGACCAGCACGAGTCGCCGTCTTGGGGCACCATGGCGTCGATGTAGACCAGACCGCTCACCCGGTCGGGGACCCGGTCGGCGACTCCGGTGATGACCATGCCGCCGTAGCTGTGGCCGACCAGGACGGCGTCGGTGATCTGCTCGTCTTCCAGCAGGTTCAGCACGTCGTGCAGGTGAGTGTTGAGGTTGACGGTGCCGGTAAGCAGGTGCTTGCGCTCGCCGAGGCCGGTCAGGGTGAGAGCGTGGGCCTCGTGGCCGTGCGCGCGCAGTCGTCGGGCCAGCGGCTGGAAGGTCCAGGCGCCGTGCCAGGCGCCAGGGACCAGGACGAAGGTCGCCATCAGGCCCGCCCCACGGCCAGGACGATCTTTCCGCAGATACGGCCGCTCTGGCTCAGCTCGTGCGCCCGGGCTGCTCGCTCCAAGGGCAGGCAGGTGGCGATCTCGGGGCGCAGTTGGCCCGCCTTGACGAGCGAGTCGAGCTGCCGCAGTCCTTCCTGGTCGGCTTCGACGATCATGAATTGGGTGCGCAGCCCGAGTGGCCGCGCCACTTGGGCGAGTGCCGCTTCGGCCGGAGATGCGAGCGAGACGACGATACCGCCCGGGCGCAAGGTCTTCAGTGAGCGCGGCCCGTACTCGCCTCCGATCGTGTCGATGACGACGTCGACATCGTGAACTGCGGAGGTGAAGTCGGTCTGTGTGTAGTCGATGACCTCTTCGGCACCCAGGCCGCGTACGAACGCGTGGTTGGCCGATCGGGCGGTGCCGATGACGTAGGCACCGCGTGCCTTGGCGATCTGGACGGCCAGATGCCCCACTCCGCCCGCCGCGGCGTGGATCAGCACCCGCTGTCCGGGGCGCACATCGGCGGTGTCGACCAGCGCCTGCCACGCGGTGAGACCGGCCAGGGGCAAGGCGGCGGCCTGGGTATGGGAGATCTCGGACGGCTTGCGGACCAGATGCCGAGCCGGGGAGGTGACATACTGGGCATAGCCACCCGCGGGCCGCGGATGGCGTGGCATCCCGAACACCTCATCTCCGGGCGCAAGGGTGGTTACACCCACTCCGATGGCCTCTACCACGCCCGACACGTCCCAGCCCAGCCTGATGGGGGCGTCACCACCTGCCAGTCCACCGCTGGAACGGTGCCAGGAGTCGGTCGGGTTGACCCCTGCCGCCACCACCCGCACGAGCACCTCGGCGGGCCCCGCCTCAGGCCGCACCACCTCCACGATCTTCAACACTTCGGGACCACCGAAAACGTCTTGGCCGATCGCCCGCATCATCATGGTTCCCCTGTTTCAGCTGGTCGGGATAACGTCAACCACTCAACCGCCCCGCTCCGCAGGCCATCAAGGCACGATCGGAACAGGGCTGTTTAGCCAAACTCAAGGACGCAGGGAGTGGCAGTGCTGTTGGAACGCACCGAGGTGCAGACCTTCCTGGCTCTGGCCGAGGAGCTGCACTTTGGCCGGGTCGCCGAGCAGCTCGGCCTGACAACCGGCCGGATCAGCCAGACCATCAAGAAGCTGGAACGGCGGATCGGCGCGCCGCTGTTCGAGCGCACCAGCCGCCAGGTCAGCTTGACCCCACTCGGCCGCGACCTGGCCACGGATCTGGCTCCACTGGTGTACGACATGGACGAGGCGGTCCGCCGGGCGGTTGACCGCGCGCGCGGGACCACCGGCCTGCTGCGGGCCGGATTCCTGGGGGCAGCGGCCGGGCAGCTCCTCCTCAAGACCCTCGGCCTGTTCACCGAACGCCACCCCGACTGCAAGGTGACCATCCATGAGAGCCAGATCCATGACGCCATGGCGCGGTTGCACGGTGGTGAGCTGGACGTCCTCATCACGGCCTTCCCCGTCTCCCAGGTGATTGCCGGACCGGTCCTGCTGTCGGAGGCCCGAGTCCTAGCCGTGCCGGCCGGATCGTCGTGGGCAGCGCATGCGTCGGTATCGATCGAAGTCCTCGCCGAGCAGCCCGTGATCCAATTGCCGCACGACATGCCCCAAGAGCTGCGCCACGACCGCACGCCCACCCATACCCCCGCGGGCAGGCCCGTGCCACACGGCCCCACAGCCGCCACCTTCCCCGAGGTCTTGGCCCTGGTCGCCGCAGGCAAGGGCGTCTTCCCGGTCGGCGAGCACGCCCGGCAGTTCTACCCGCGCTCCGACATCGCCTACGTGGCCTTCAACGACGCCGCACCCGTCCAGTGGGGCCCGGTCTGGCTGGAGAGCAACACCAGCACACGTTTGCGCGCGTTCGTCCAAGCCGCCGCCGACGCCAACAACTGACACCTGGGCTTGATCCGCTTTGACGGACATCTGAGATCAGGGGTTCTGCCCCGGAAGGATGTCCATCATGGAGAGCATGGGAAAAAGAAGAAGCCTCGGCCTCGCCGTTCGTTCACGCCGGAGTTCAAGTCCGAGATCGTCGAGCTGTGCCGGCGCGGTGACCGCTCGGTCGGTCAGGTCGCCAAGGACTTCGACCTGACCGAGACGGCGGTGCGGCTGTGGGTCAGCCACGCCGAGGTCGACGCGGGCGAGCGCGACGGCCTGACCAGCAGCGAACGCGAGGAGTTGGCCGCGCTGCGGAGGGAGAACCGCCGGCTGCGGGAGGACGTGGAGATCCTCAAGCGGGCCACGGCTTTCTTCGCGAAGGAGACCCGGTGACGGTGCATCCGTTCATCGAGGTGGAGAAGCGAGACGGTCACAACGTCAAACGCGCGTGTGAACTGCTGCAGGTCTCCCGAGCCGCCTTCTTTGCCCGCCGCAGTGGCAGGCCCGGTCCGCGGGCGGTCCGCGATGCCGAGTTGACCGAGAAGATCGCCGAAGTCCACGAGAACTCCCGCGGAACCTACGGGGTCCCGCGAGTCCACGCCGTCCTGCAGCGGCAGGGGGAGGACTGCGGACGGCGCCGCATCGCCAGACTGATGCGCAACGCAGGACTTCAGGGCCGGCACCGCAGGCGACGGCAGCTGACGACGATCCCCGACCCGCGGGCCGCCGCCCGGCCCGACCTCGTCGTCCGGGACTTCTGCTCCTGGCCCAGCCGGGCCGCCGCCCGCACCGCGATCTTCGACTTCATCGAGGGCTGGTACAACTTGCACCGACTGCACAGCAGCCTCGGCTACCGCAGTCCCGCCGAATACGAGACCGCACTCGCAGCCTGACCACCACACTGATGGTGTCCGTCAAAGCGGAACAAGCTCAGGACGGGAAGTGCTCCGCCCGCTCCCACCCAGTACGACCAAGTCATCGACCAGGCCTCCCAGCAGTGACGAACTCGTTGCTGAAGGCGCAAGGCCCTCAGCCCTTACACGCAGCAGGGGGCCCAAATTTTCGGTCCGCGCGACCAGCACCGGGCGAGCCGGTGCCCCGGCTCCCTCGTGCGGATGCTTCTCCAGCGGCCGGCGAACCGGTCAGCCGGGCGGGGCCGCCGGCATCAACCGCACTCGCTCGCCGATGTCCCCCGCCTCGTCGACGAACTGGCCCGGCGTCTTGAGCGGCCTTGGATCGCCGGCCGCCTCGCTGCGGTCACGACAGGGCCGCTGAACGCCTGGGTACGTGCAGCGTACGCAGACAGGCCGGGCACAAACCGAAGACGCGGAGCATGTGGCGCATCTGCCCACCCCACCGGCCCACCCTGGTTTCCCAGCTCCTGGCCGAAAGCAGTGACCGGGGCGAGACACCCGCACAGCCCGAGCCTGCGTCGCTCCCAGACAGCGCCGAAGACGCGGCCCGGGGGGTCGCACGTGGGCTGCGCCATGCCCGTGCCTACGCCGCCGAGCACGGCCACCTGTGCGCGCAACCGCAGTAAATGCGGGCGCCTGATCTTGCCTGGGAGCTGCGTTCCCGCAGGTCGCCACGACCGCTGTCGCGGTAAATGAGCGGTCTCGCGGGCCAACACCCAGGTCTCCAGGGCCGAATCGATCCGCGCGTTCCGCACCCTGCCGAACGAGTTCAGCGTCGACGACGGCCTGATGACGCCGACACTGAAGCTGAAGCGGCGGGTGATCACGGGGCGTACGCGGCAGACATCGATGCGCTGTACGCCCTGAAGAAGCCCCACGAGCCGCCGACCAGGTGGGACGGCTGAACCGTCCGATATCCAGGGGCCGATGAAGGAGATTCGTTCGGTCGGTCTTTTCCGGAAGAGGCGGCATTCAGGTTTATACGTCAACGTAACCCAGAAATCCTCAAGCGTCGGGGATATGGCCTGCGGGTTGATGACAGCTGACGTGGTCGTTTTTCTCGGAGAGAAAAACACATCCAGCCCCTGGAGCCACATCACTCACATCCCCGCAGGTCAGCTGGATGCCACAAGGCGCCACCGTCAGCTCCCAGCACACAAGCATTCGGCAAGCACGCGGTGCACCCGGACTGACCTGAATACGCGGCACGGTAAGTGAATAGCGGAGGGACTCATTTCGTACTATCGCGCGGGCACTTGCCAGACCTACGGTCGCTACGACTCCGCACATTGACTGGAGAACTGCAGCAATGTGCGTCCGCATCGACCATTGGGGGGTACCACTCGTGCGCAGTCTCAGACAGGCACTTCTGCCGCTGGCCACTGCCGTCATGCTGGCATTGGTCGGGGCGGGCCCCGCCGCTGCCGAGCCCGAATCCGCCGCCGTCCCGGCCGGCAACGCAACCACCGCCGCCACTCCGCGGCTCGCCGGCGGTGCGCCGGTCGACTCGGCCGCCACCGCCGCCGCGCTGGCCCGCTACTGGACGCCGGAGCGGATGAGTAAAGCCATCTCCCTCGACCGGACAGCCGGGTCGCTGCGCGCCGCCCAGAGCAAGGCCGGCCCCACCGGGAAGCCGGGATCGACACCGCCCGCCGAGGGACGGTCGGACACAGTCCGGCCGCTGGTCACCGAATCCGCCGCGGTGGGCAAGGTGTTCTTCACCAACCCCAGCAACGGCCTCAACTACACCTGTTCGGCCGGTTCCCTCAACAGTCCCTCCAAACAGATGCTGATCACCGCCGGGCACTGTGTGCACGGAGGCAGCGGCGGCACCTGGATGACGAACTGGACCTATGTGCCGCGCTACCGGTCCGGTGCCCGTCCCTTCGGCACCTACGCCGCCAAGCAGTTCCGCACCTTCAACAGCTGGATCAGCAGCAGTGACCTCGGCCGGGACGTGGCGATGGTGACCACCTGGCCGCTCAACGGCAACAAGGTCGTCAATGTCACCGGCGGTCACGGACTGAGCTGGAACTACTCGCGCACCCAGGCCATGACCGTCATGGGCTACCCGAGCAACCGCGACGGCGGCCAGATCCAGTGGGCATGCCAGGGCACCACGCGAGCAGTGGGCGACGGCCGTATTGAACTCCAGTGTGACTTCGGCAGCGGATCGAGTGGCGGGCCGTGGCTGCGTGAGTTCAACGACGCCAACGGCCTGGGGTACGTCAACGGAGCGATGAGCACCCTCGCCACGGGCGGCTGGAACCGCAGCTCGTACTTCGACGACGCCGTCAAGGCGATGTTCGACGCCCAGGGCAGCGTCACCTGACACCCCGGCAACCGGCATCCTGGCGAGGAGCAGTCCAATGCGGCGCAGTAGCTTGAGCCGATGCGGCACTGCCGCCCTGCTCACCGGAGTTGCGGCGCTGGCCGCATGGCGTACCGCCACGGCCGCGCCGCCCCCCGAGCCGCAGCCGGACTCCGGGACCACCAGCAGCGATGTGCGACAGAGCCCGGATGAGGTACGGGACTACTGGACGCCGGAACGGACGAAGGAGGCCCAGCCCGCCCCCATGCCGGAAGACGGCTGAGGACGGCAAGCGGGACTGGTCGGGCCGGGCCCATGACGGGCGCAGGTGGTGCGGGCAAGACCCGCGCCCCCTACGCCCGTTCGGCCTGCGAGGGTATGTGGCCGGCAGTCAGGCGGGCATGCGCAGCACCCCCACCCCGGTGATCCGGTCCGCCGACAGGTCATCCAGGGAGGTGTCGGCGTCCTGGAAGTCGTACGGGGTCACCGTGGCCCGGAGCCGGTGGCCGGCCGCCGCGGCGAAGAGGTCCCGTCCGTCCTGGCGGGTGTGGCGGTGACGCTGCGCACGCTGCGTTCGCGGAAGAGATGCCGTTCGTGGTCCAACGGCGGGATACCGGTGAGGTAGATGCCCGCGATGCTCAGTGTCCCGCCGCTGTCGAGTGCCTCCAGGGCTACGGGGACGAGGTCGCCCGCCAGGGCCAAGAGGATCGCCGAGTCGAGCGGCTCCGGCGGCCGGGCGTGGGCGTCCCCCGGCCGAGGCAGCGCCGAGTTCCAGGGCGAGCGCCTGGGCGGCCTGGGACCGGGTGAAGACATGGACGACGGCGCGCCTTCGAAGAAGCCGACCAGGACGCCGGAGCTGGCGTCGTGGGGGAAGTTGCCGAGCACGACACTGAAGTCGTCATCGACTCGCCGAATGCGGCCCGCTGGAGATCATGTCCGACAGACGGAGCGCAGCTGTCCCTAAAATGGGAACTCGAGAGGCCCGGTGACGTCGTCTCCCGTGCGCACGCGGTAGCGGATCCGCGTGCCTGAAGGTCCCGAGGCACGAATGGTTCCCCACGGGATCGTCTGACCGGTCTTGAGGGCGGTGAAATTGCGGTCCTCGGTGACGAGGTCGAAATTGATGCCGTTCAGGCGTCGGCTGAGCGTGAGGGTGTCGCGAGGTTCGACGATCTCGACGGTGGCCTGCTTCGCCACCGCCAGGTGCAGCTGCTCCAAGCGGTTGCTGCCAATGGTTGCGGGCTTGTCCCGAACGGCCACGACGACACCTCGTTCCCACGACAGGACAGGCCCCGCCGCCATGCCGCGAGGCACCATACTTGCGCTGCTGATCGTAACGTGCTGTCAGCGGGTACGGCGGCGTGACACCGTCCGCTTGTCGAGGATCACCGTACTGATCCACTGAGGGTCCCCCGACGGCCTGGGCGAGGGCATGGTTCTCGCCTCCACTGCCCGAGAATTAGACCCGCGAGATTCGTCACTTTGCGAGCCGCGTTTCGTCGGTTCCCCACATACCCAGGTGCGGAAGGCGCCAGCGCCGCCTTCGCGCCATGCCTGCTGGGCGCACTGGGGTGTGTTCAGCGCGTGCGGATGCGAGGCAGCGCGACAGTAGTGCGCCCGATTGCAACATATTGTCTGATGAGCTCCTCCTTCACCCATTCGGCGGACTATGCCTCTCATGTACCGCTCCGTACCTTGGCGATGTGCCCAATCGGGCCTGAGTCCAGGAGGAAGCATGCAATCCGTCCGCACTCGCTTCGCCGCCGTCGTCGCGGCCGTCCTTCTCTGCTTGACCGGTGTCGTGCTCGCCGTGCAGAGCGAGACCACCACAGCCTCGGCCCAAAATCCCTCCGGGGGCATCGCTCATATGTTTCCGGGCCGTGTGAACCTGCAGCCGACCGGGTCGGGATCCTGGGTCAACACACCCCTGCGAGTCTTTCTGCCTCGACCGGGCACATACATCTTGGACGCGGACGTCCGCGGGCGCCTTGCGGGCGACGGGCAGGACCGTCTCCTCGCCTCGATCCAGGCCCGGCTCTGGGATGCCACCGACGGCGCGGTGGTGCCGCGAAGCGAGCGCCTGGTCACCCACATGAACATCCCCCCTCTGAGCGGCGTCGTCGCCAAGCAGTCGACGGCACCGATCAGTGAGCGCATCACGGTGACCGAGCCGACCGTGATCCGACTACAGGTAAGGCGGGTCAACAGCATCGGCGAAACGATCCGGGCCGACATCTTCTCGGACGGCTCCGGCCGCACGTCGCTCCGCTACCAGCGAGTCTGATTCCCGGCAGTCCCCCAAACCCTGGGGGATGCGCCGCGGCCCCACGTTCCCGGCCAACCGGAACCTGGGGCCGCAGCCATCCGTCAGCCGACCTCGCCCTGCTTATCCGTCATCAACCGGTCATAGACCCGCTTTATGGCTGATGAGCAGACCAAGGCGTATGGATAGTCCGCCCGTAGCCGAGCTCCTGCTCGACGTCCTGGCCGACATCGGTCCGTCGATCGCCGGTGGCCCGCTGCGCAGTTGTCCAGCCGCGCTCGCAGAGATGTTCGCCGCGCTGGCGGAGTTCATCCGCGAACTCATCATGCAGGGGCGAACACGAGGGTCTCGCGGCGGCGCGCGCCCGAGGTGAGCAGATCGGGCGTCCGCCGGCGATGACGGAGGAGCAAATCCGACCTCGCGCTCTACTCACGGACCCGGACAACACGGTCACGTCGATCGCGCGCCTGCTCGGAGTGTCCCGAACGGCCATCTACCAGCACGTACCGGAGCTCGCGGCAGGTCGTGACTCAGTGACGGCAGACACTCCACGGACGGCGCTTCGCGGAGAGCACGGTGGACCGGCCCCCGCCCCAGTGAGGCGGCACCGCCGCTGCGATGCTGCAGCCGCCCTGCCCAGAGGGTGAACGCCAGACGGTCAAGGCGCTGATCTCCGCCTGCCCTGCCCGGACACCAGCGCGGAGGTCGGCGCCTGCTCGCCGTCACATCCCAGGCGGCGCTGCACCGCCGCGCCCGCGCCCTCCTCCCGAAGCTGCTCCAGGTTTACGACGACGGGCACGGCCTGGCGGTAGTCCCGGGCCGTGATTCGTCGGTGGTGGATGTCGTACCGGCGCGGCGGCCCGCAGAGCGTTGCCGATGAACTCCCAGTCCGGTCCGGGCGGCTCCTCGCCACGAGAGCGGTGGTAGCCCGCTGAATCGTTGATCCATGCGGCCATGGACTCGAGGTAGCGCTCCCGGGTCGGGTTCTTCCAGCCGTCGCCGTTGGCGAGCGGCTCCTCGCGCAGCTGGTGGATGTGGTGGATCAGAGCTTCTCGGGAGGTGACCGGGGCGTCTGATCCACACGTGGGCTGAGGCATGGCCGCACCGTACAGCGAGGTCGGCGCAGCGGCCTTGGGGAGGAGCTGCCACGGAGCAAGAGATCGGGGCCCGTAAGCTTCCCGCGACTCGGGCAGACCGTGGACCCTGTCCGCTGAGCTGCAGGGTCATTGGCCTGAGGTACAGGGCTCACCTCGCCCTTGTTCGCGCACCGGCTGACCGGACATGCACGGGGACGTGACTAGCTTTCCGTGGGGTCCTGGGTTTTGTCTGCTCTATCGAGGCTGCGCGTGATGGAGATCGCTGCTGCGGGCGTGATCACGACGTAGACCAGACCCGACCACGGCCGCGGGATCCTGGACTGGACAACGCCGGCGAGAACGGCAAGAACGAGAAGCCAGGCGATCAGCAAGGGGCGTCGCGCGACATGGCGCAGAACGCTGGTGAACGTGCGCGGCCGTTGCGGACGATCGGCACTCCTCGGGCCCATGGCCGGACTGTACCCCCGCAGCCGGCCCGAAAAAGGGGGCGGTGTCGACACCGTCGCCAGCGGCATCGAGATGGTGTGCGTCGTCGGTGCGATACCGTTCCGTGCGGCGCAGGACCCGGGGCGGGATCGGCCGGTGTGACGGTCCCGCAGGTCATCCGCTCCAGGGCACGCGCCCCTGGACGAGTTCGGCCCCGTCCGGCCGCCGAATCGCGCAGGGCCATAGGGTCGATGACCGTGGATCACACCGACGACGATCTCGGGCGTCTCGTATGGGACGAGGCCGAACAGCGCGCCGCACAAGGCGACATCGCGTATGTACGCGATCTGGGCGCGGAGCTGGCCGGCCGGCGCGCGGCCGCTGCCGAGCGGGTGCGCGATTACGAGCGGCAGCTGGCCCATGTCGTGCGCGTGCTCGCGCTCACGCCCGGCCGTGACAGCCTGGCACAACTGCTCCGGATTCTCGACGCGCGGGGCATGCCCGGCACGTCCGGCCTCGGGCAGCGCTTCGTCGCCTCGCTCCTCGCGGAGCATCACCGCGTCGCCGACCTGGCGGCCGTCGTCTTCGACCGCGGCGAACGGGACCGGCTGGACGAGCTGCGCGCCTGTCTCTTCCACGAGTTGGTGCTCCGCGGCGTGAATGCGAACGACTTCCCACCGCTGCGCTCCTGGCCCCACGGCCGGCCCGGCTGGCATGCTCTGAGCTGGCTTCTCTCGCACCGGCGTGGCCTTGAGGCGGAGGCCGACTTCCCCAGTCGTTCGATACGCGGCACCGCCTCGTCGGTGCCGGGCGGGCTGCCGACCGAGGGCCGGGTGGACCCGCGCACGCCGCGTGCCACCCAGAGGTCCGCCCTGCGGGACGTCGCCACCGCTGGCGAGCGCGAGAGCATCGTGAGCGCCGTGCAGGCAGGCGAGTGGGGAGGTGGAGCGTGGGTCTTCAGGCTGAACAAGGTCATCGCACCTGCCGAGGTGCCCGCCTTGCTGCCGACCCTGCCCATGGACTGCGTCGACGGGCTCGGCCCCACAGACCGCTTCGAGATCGCGGTCCGTCCGGCGGACAAGATCTGGTGCCTGCTCTTCGCCACCGCGTCGATGGGCGGCATGCACAACTCGGGTGTGCAGGGCGCCTACGGACGGCTGTGGGCATGGCGTTCGCTCGCGGGGCTCAGCGGCGCTCCGGACGGCGCGAGCGCCGGGACGGTGGAGCGCCATGCCCGGCAGAGCACATGGTTCCACTTCGAGGCGGACGCGGACTGGTTCCACAACGACATGGGCTACGACTACGGCGTAGCGGCCCTCTCCCCCGACCAGCGCCGGATAGCCGTGCTGGCAGCAACGGACACCGACTAACCCTGAGTGCTCACCCCAGACCAGCCCTCGGTGTTCGTGTGGGCGCAAAGCTCCTGACGAGGGGCCGTTCGACGTGCCGTGATCGGCTGTGGGCTGGAGTTACGAGACACCGGCCGACGCGGCACCCTTCATGCCGCCCTCGTCCTTGTCGTTGGTGAGCTCCCACACACCTGCCGGCAACGAACGGATCGTGAAAGTCCCCTGAGGCTGACCGTGAATGTCTCCCCGTCAGCCCCAGATTGTGCTGCGCGACGCGGTGAACAACGAGGTCGAGATCGTCCGTCACGCCGATGCCTGCCTGGTGTTCACTGACCCGCTGCCCCCGCACGGGCTCACCTGGCGGCAGATGGTCGCCTGGTGGACGAAGAACCACCAGCCAGGCGCCGACGAAAAGACCGCCGCCGACGCCCTGTACCGGCGTCTGTACCGGTCGCTGGACTCAGTGCCCGAGCAACTCCTCGTGATCACCTACTGTGCCCGCTACGCCGGGGACGGCGGCTTCGACCTGCCCGCGCTGATCCCGCAGGTCTACCTCCACTACGACCCCTACACACGCAAGAGCGGCAAGCAGTCCGGCGCGCTGCACCGGCAGCGGATGGACTTCCTGCTCTTGGCCCCAGACCGCTCCCGCATCGTCATCGAGGTCGACGGAGTGCAGCACTACGGCCGGCCCAACCCGCCCGACGAGAAGGGACGGGTCACGCATACCGCGGTGCCGCGGCTGTACGCGGAGATGGTCGCCGAGGACCGCCGACTCAGGCTCGCCGGATACAAAATCTACCGCTTCGGCGGCTGGGAACTGAGCGAACCGGGCGGCAGGCAGCTCCTGGAGGATTTCTTCACCAGCCTCCTCGCACGGCGCCAGAAGCCGACCCCGTGAAGCGATGGCCTCACCGGCACAGCGGGTGAAGTCGCCTTCGCTGGTGGAGAGCAGTTCGATCTGGTCGGCGACGACGGCGGCAATGAGCAGCACGGTGAAGTCGACGTCCAGAATCAGGCCGATGACGGTGAACATCCTCGTGGCTGCGGGCAGCCAGTGAGCAACTGCTACCGGGTAAAGAATCCATCGATCACGACGGTGCGGCAGGCGATGTCAGCGCGTCGCCACCCGGTTGAGGGATCGAGGTGCAGGACCGCCGTCATGGGATCCCGGTCCTCGGCGCGCACCTTGGACTTGTCCCAGCTCGTCTGCTCCTGGGTCTCCAGAGCGGGCGTGAATCGGTACTGCCCACCGCCATACAGCAGCAGACCGTCGACCAGCGGCTGTCCATCCGCCGCCGGGTGGAGGATGCAGGCGAAAGCGATGGGCCTGTCCTTCCACCAGAAGACGCGCCGGTCAGCCGGGCTACCGGCTTGAGTCTCCTTGTTCATGGCGATAGCCGTTCCCCACGCCTGGACCACAGTGCCGCGCACTCCCAGGGCTGCGGCGAACTGGTCCAGGGCGACGGTGATCCCACCCTGCATCTCCGGACGAAGCACGTCGGCGCGGGGACCCAGATCCCGCAGCGTCCGCCGGACGGCACCGTCGTGCAGAGCAGCGGTCCTCTCCACCCGGTCCCACGTAGCCGCCGGGACCGCGCCCTGGGCTGCCAGCAGACCGACCGAGTCCTGGTGGTGCTCCACCAGCTTCCGGAAGAAGCGCCGGGTCTCTCCGCTCGCGCCGGGCAACCCCGTGCTCAACCGCGAGGCCGCAGCCCCGCTACGACGCCTGAACAGTGCCAACACCCCTCCCCCCACACTCAACTCTGCCCGCACCCACCCCTCGGAATTCTGCCGGGGCAGCGGACCCATCCGCCCGCGAATCACACACGACACGGAACCCGCCGGGCCGGCAATGGCCGTCCCTCGGGGCAGCGAGGTGGCGCACGGAAGTCCCCTGAGCGGCCCGCGTTGCGGGCCGGCGCGTGGCAGCTGACGGGAGCGGCTGCTGACCGGACCCGCAGGCGCACGGGAGCTGTGGTTTAGGGACGCCGTGTTGCTTGGGACCTTTCCCAAGGTTCCTGCGAGGTACGGCGCCGCACGCGCCGCGCGGGGCGCCGCAGCGGGTGCTGGAAGAAAATGTCGGCGGGTCCCGCGTCCAGATGCACGCTGGACGACAACGTCTCCAGTACCCCTACATCGGCGCGTTCGAGAAGGTCGTCAAGGAGTACATCGTCGCTGGTGTGCTCGGTTTCGGCGGTGTGGTCGGTCATCGCCCCTCCTTGGAAGTCAGGCCGAGGAAGCGCTTCAGGGCTGCTCGGGCGCGGGCGTAATTTTGGCGGACTGCTTCAGGAGTGATGCCAAGTGTCCTGGCGATTTCTGCGTGAGTGAAGCCGTCGAGGTGCCAGGCCATGACGTGTCGTTGCCGCGGCGGCAGTGTGGCCAGAGCGGTGTAGACGCGCTGTTCTTCCTCTTTGAGGGTGAGAGTCTCGACCGGCGAGGCGTCGCCGGGCAGATCCGGTATCAACACCGAAGGATGCTCCCGCCCCGCCATCTGGCGCAGGTAGCTACGGGTCGAGACAGTGCGCAACCAGGCATGCGGCGCGGCGATCTGCGGCCAGCGTGGGAAGACCTCTGTAAAGGCGGTATGGACGGCGTCGGCTGCCTCATGCGGGGTGGCGCCGAGTCGCATCACGAACCGAATCAGGCCAGCCGCATGACGGTAATAGAACAGCGCGAACTCTGCGCGCTGTCCCAGGAGCTGTGCTCCCTCAGTGGGCCGCCGTGGGGCGACCTTCTTGACCCGCTTGGCCCCCACACGTTCCGTGGTTTTGGATTCATCCACGACTGCCGCCCGCCCAAGGTGCGTTGATCTCGATGGTGGTCTCCTGCCCTGCCAGGCGCTCTGTCATCCGGCTTCCGGCCGGCAGTCACCGAGCGCGCTCGGTGGCGCCCTGCTGATAAAGCTGGGCCAGCCGGACAACAGTGCGGCATGTGATCCATTGGTACAGCAGACGCACTACCGCACCAGCCAGCACAGCGAACACACCGCTCAAATAAGGGTCCATGGTGGCCAGGTCTCCATCCGTCCAGCCGATCAACGGTGCGCAGCACCCGATACACCAAGTAGTGCCTCCAAAGGCTCTGGACGTGACATCTCCAGCTCAACTCGTCCAGGTCCAGGCCTTCGATGACTGCAAGGGCGGAGGACCGGGCCCTTACACCCAGGACGCCAAGACGCGGGACGGGAGCCATCCCCGGGCGGCCGTCGGCCGACGCCGCCGCACTCCGGTTGGCCGACCTGCTCATGGCCCGCCGAACAGGCGAGAAGGCCGCAATCGGGCCCAGCACCGACCGGCTGCACGCTGGACTGCTCAACGAACAGCAGCCGTGCGTTGCCGGGGACGTGAAGAGGCTGCGAGGTCGTCTCTTCTCCGTTTTCGGAGTCCGGCCTCTCTGTCGCAGGTAGATTCGCGGCGGGGCAGGAACGAAGAACTGGGGGATCATGAACGACAACGGTGCACCCGACGGCATCGAACTCGCGGACGCCGTGCAGGCAGTTCGCGACCAGCTTCTGGCGGCTTCGGCGCGCGATCCGCGAGGCGTGGCGTTCGATGTCGGAGAGATCCACATGGAGTTCGCCGTCGAACTCCGAGTTGAGCAAAAGGCGAGCGCCAAGGTACGGGCTTGGGTCGTCGATGCCGGTGCCGATGCCAGCCGCACCAGCGCGCACACCCACCGAATCTCTTTCACCCTCGTGCCTAAGGACGCTGCCACGGGTGCTGCATGGAAGGTGGGTAACGCCACGGAGGGGAGCACGGCCCACTTCGGCCGCGGCAGCGAATCACGACGTTCGAACTGATGTCGCCCGCCGACCGTGTCGTTTTGGTGAAGGGGGCCGCCCAAGGGACGGGCGTCATCGTCGGGTCCCGCCTCGTCTTGACCGCTGCCCATGTGGTGTTAGGTTTCCCGGACGACGAGCGGGAGGCGGGAACCGTCCCCTACGGGCCCCGTACAGAGCAGACGGGGCGGGAGGAGCCCCGCTTAGTGACGGCTATTCATCCCACCGCCTCGCAGTGGACTCACTGTGAGGCGCGCTGGATCGACGCGGAGCGCGATCTCGCGCTGCTCAGAACGGAAGCACCGCTGCTGGCCGCCCGGCCGATGCAGCGGCTCGGTCGGCTACGGTGGGGCACGGTCGCCACTCAACGGCCGCTGCCCGGGTGCCAGGTCATCGGATTCCCTGACGTCCAGCGCGACGCGGTGACCAGCGCCATCGAATGCGACCAGTACGTCGCGAGCGTGCTCCCGATGGCGGGGCTGCTCCGGGACAAGGTGGTTCTTCAGCTCGCCGGGGGCACGCTCGCCGAACACGACGACGCCAGCTCCCCACTCGCCGGCCTATCCGGAGCTCCCGTGTTCGCGGGCGGGGTGCTTATCGGCATCGTCACCACCGTGCCGCAGGGGCGAGCTCACAGCCGCATAGAGGCCGAGCCCGTGCGCGGCATACCCCTGGACGATGCTTACATGCCCCAGGCCGAGGCACCGCTAGGACTCGAGAAGGTGACCGACCTTCACCCTCGCGACGAGCTCTTCGAAGAACAGTACCGACGTGCCGTTGCCACTCGCTACCGCAAGATCGAGATCATCGGGATCGATGAACTGGGCACCCATGAGGCACGCTGGGAGCTCGACACCGCTTACCTCCACCTGGAAGCAGAACGGGAACGTGACCGGCGCAGCTCAGAACGGGGAGGGTCGCGTCGTATCGACAGTCTCCTCGCCTCCAGCGGAAGGCGGGTCCTGCTGCGCGGAGAGGCGGGCGCGGGGAAGACGACTCTGATGTGGTGGCTGGCCGCCCATACCGCATCCGGCACTCTGGGGCCCGAGCTCGCCGACCTCAACGAGCTCGTGCCGTTCGTCGTCCCGTTGCGGAGCCTGCGCGCACAGGGAGTTGGCTTTCCAACCCCGCGCCGCCTCGCGGACGCCGCCCGGCTCGTGGCCGACGAGGCTCCAGAAGGATGGGCCAGGCGAGTGCTGGATGCCGGTCGCGGCCTGCTCCTGGTCGACGGACTGGACGAGGTGCCACAAGAGGACCGGTCCGACGCGCGGCAGTGGCTCGGCGACCTGCTGTCCGCGTTCAAGGACCTGCGCTGCCTGGTCACTGTGCGGCCCCTGGCGGTGGAGGAGGGCTGGCTAGACTTCGTGGACTTCGGTGAACTCCGCCTGCTGCCCATGCGGGACAGCGACATCCAGGCGTTCGTCAAGGCGTGGCACAACACTGCGCGGCTGGAACGTTCGGTCTCAGCCGACGACCGGGACCGTCTCTTCGACCTAGAGCGGGAACTCCAGGAGCGGTTCGCCAGTGTTCCTACCCTACGGAACCTGGCCCGGACGCCTCTTCTGTGTGCCGTCATCTGCGCCCTGCACCGGCGACGCGGCGGACTTCTGCCCACCAGCCGAACAGCGCTATACAAGGCAGCCTTGGAAATGCTGCTGGGAGGCCGCGACAGCCAGCGGAAGATCAAATCTCCTGAGGGCGTCGAAATCACCGGCGAGGAGCAGCAGGTGCTTCTCCAACGCATCGCGGTGTGGCTGGTGCGCAACGGTCAGGCCCAGTTGTCGTACCGGCAGGCGGAGAGCCGACTGGAGCAGGTACTGCCGGGCATGCCGCGAGTAGGCGAGCAGGGTGGACCCGAGGTGATCCTGCGGCACCTGCTCAATCGCAGTGGCGTGCTTGAGGAACGCACCGAAGGCAGCATCCAGTTCATCCACCGCACCTTTCACGACTATCTCGCCGCGAAGGAGCTCCAACAAAGCGACCATCTGCCGGAACTGTTGCGTCACGCCAGTCAGGAGGAGTGGGAAGACGTCGTCGTCATGGCGATCGGGCACTGCAAGGCAGCTGAGGCGAAAACTCTGGTCGACGGGCTGCTCACCCAGGGCGACGCAGCCGAAAGCCCGGAACGTTGGCACCTGCACCTGCTGGCCGCGCACTGTGCCGCTGGCGCGGTCTACCTCGACGAGGTCACCCGTCGGGCGGTCGCCGACCGCGTCGGTGCCTTGATGCCTCCCCGCACCGCGCTGCAGGCGGCCGAGACCGCCCGCCTCGGCCCCTACGCTCTGCCGATGCTCCCCGGCCCCAGCGGTCTGGGCACGGACGAACAGCTACTGGTCATGACGACGCTCAGCAAGATCGGCACTTTGGACTGCCTGCCGCTCATGCTGGAGTACGCGCAGCAGCCCGATCCCCGTATCCGCCAGTTCGCCGCCTCGACCTGGGGGGATTTCCCTGTGGAGGCGTACGCCCGCGACGTGCTGTCGCGGATTCGTCACGACGACCTACGGATTCCCGTGAACCGGGCACATCTGCTCAGGCACCTCCACCGGCTCGGGAAACTGGCCGAAGTGGTCCTCAGCGGAGCCTTTCCTTCTGCTCAGCTGGACTTCGGCGAGGCGGACTGCCACGTGGACCGCCTCCGTGTCCGGGACAACCCTGTGCTCGGCGATCTCTCGTGGGTCCGGCAACTGCCAGCCACTCGCCATCTCGTTCTGGAACCGAGCGCTCGCGTGGCGGACATCTCCGCGCTGGCAGGCAGCGCGCTCAGGACCCTTGATGCGGACGCCTCGCTCCTCCTGGCCGAAGATCTTGAGGTCGTACCCCTGATTCCGGACCTGCGTGAGCTCCGCCTGCGCGGCCTCCCGCCCGGACTGCGCGCCGACCTGCCGCCCCGGCATCCGGCGGTTGCCCGCCTTCTCGTCGACAGTCCAGACCTTCAGGTGGACACACTTCACAGGTGGACCGGTCTACGAGCGCTCACGATCGTCGCACCGATCTCCATGCCCGAACTGCTGCACCAGTTGCGCGCACTGCCTCGCCTTCGCACCGTGCAGCTGCCGCTTCCACGCCCCGCCATCGACCTCGTGGGCACCGCCCCCGTACCCAGTATCGAGGCGCTGACGATCCCCCGCCTCCAGGACGGCTCGGAGCTGGCTGCACTGCCCCTCTGCTTCCCGGGTCTGAAACGGCTCACCCTGCACGTGGACGCAACGGCCCCAGACACCGTGAACCTCACGCCCCTGAACGCGTTACCGGATCTGACCCTGACCGTTCGGCTCCCGGAAGGCACACCCGCTCTGCGGGGATCCGATCGATTCCACGGCCGACTGCACATGCATGCTGTCACGACAGCGGACACTGGGTGAGTGCGCCGCACACAAGGGCAAGTAGCGGCCGTACGCGTCCTTTATCTGATCGTGCTCCCCGTCCAGCGCCTGACGCTCTACAACGTCGGGCGTCAGTGCCCGTGCTCGCCTGGCCTGCAGCCCGCGTCGTCGGGGTCGAGGGCGGGCGTGAGCAGCACGCGGCCGAGGAAGAGCCGGGCGTCGTCGTCGCCGTACGGCTCGGCGTATCCGAGGGTGTCCAGCACGCGGGCAGTGTTGGGTCGCCATGTTCACCGGCTCGCCGGCGAGTTCGGCGGTGGAGGTGACCGACATGCTGAGCTCCTTCTCGCAAGGGGTGGGTGTTCTCGGCCGCGGCGTGGGCGCCACTCCCCCAGCCGCCGGGGGCCGGAGCTGTCAGAGCTCTTCGAGGCTGGTCAGCAGCGCCAGGATCTTGTCCTTGCTGAGCGCCAGCGTCTCGCCCTCGGCGTCCGCGCCGCCGGTCACCAGTACGGGGCCGTGGTAGTCCTGGAAGGTGAAGCCGAAGCGGACCGCCAGCAGCGTTGCCACCTTGTTGACCGGGTGGTTGTAGAGCCCTTCGTCGTCCAGCCACAGGAGATCTCCGGCTACAAGGCAGTGTTCACATGCAAGACGGGCATTGAGTATCAGCGCGCTCCGGAGTTCGTCGTATCGACGGACGCAGCCGACATGACCACTGCGTACCGCGGATACGCGTACGTTCCCTCGGGCGGTGACCTGGCCGAGGGCCTCGTCGCCCGGGACAGCGTCGGCAACCTCTGGTACTACGACCGGCAGTTCGCATACGGCAAGCCGTACGCAACACGCGCGAAGGTCGGAGGAGGCTGGCAGATCTACAACCAGCTCACCGCGGGCGCCGACCTCAACGGGGACGGCAGGCCCGACCTCCTCGCCCGCGACACCTCCGGAGTGCTCTGGCTGTACAAGGGCACCGGCAGCGCCACCGCCCCGTACGCAACCCGGGTCAAGGTCGGCGCGGGCTGGCAGATCTACAACCAGCTGTCCCTCACCGGTGACCTGACCGACGACGGCAAGGCCGACGCCATCGCCCGCGACACCTCAGGTGTCCTGTGGCTGTACAAAGGCACCGGCAGCACCACCGCCCCCTTCACCACCCGCACCAAGATCGGCAGCGGCTGGAGCATCTACAACTCCGTCCTCTGACCAAGCCTTCCCTGCCTTACGCTCGCTCACATCCTCCAGGGGCAGCGTCTCGATGTTCGCTAGCTGTCCTTTGTCGCGGTAGTGGGGCCGGTAGGCAGCGTGACGGGTGACAGCGCCGGTTCGTCGGCGTGGGTCATGGGGCGGCCCCGGTGCGGGGCCGGGGCCGCGGTAGTGGTCCGCGGTCGCGGAGGGCGGCTCCGTCGTCGGCTTCCTGTTCGCGTCCGGCGGTGCGGCAGATGCCGAGGAAGCCGTCTGCGGGATGCCCTGGTTGATCGCCGCGTGAAGGTGCGGGACGAGCCTGAAGGTGCTGTCAAGTATCCAGGCCTCGCGCAGTGCGCTCGGCCGACCGGACCCCGCCCGGAGGCAGCCCCCGCCGACAAGGCGCCACACGACGGCCAGGACCTTCGTGCCGATGCGCGGGGCCTCCGTCATGAGGATGACGGAGGCGCGGTCGTCGCCCGTCGACGCCTTGTCCACGACCGGGACGCCGATCCCGGAGAGTCCACGGCCGGTCCGGATCTGCTCCAGCCACGCCGCGACCGTCCGCGGAAGGACCGCGGACACGTCATGCAGCTGCGGGTCATGTCCCCATCACTTACACCACCACTGCGGGCGCCGTGACGGCGTATGGGCACCTGTTCTAGACCGCTCTGGCCCCATTACCCGGCGGGGGATGGGGCCAGAGCGTGCGCATGTTCATAGTACTGATGAGCGGCAGAAGCCTACAGACACGACGAGCCGCCGGTTACCGTTTCAAACACATATCCCGGACATCTGCTGACCGTACTCCGCAGCTGGATGCCCCAGCTCCAACCGCGCAGCAGGTCTGATCGGGAGTTACACCGAACGAACGGTGTGACCAGGGTGGTTTGGTTACTGGCAGGCAGCTGAGAGGCAGCCATCGAAGGTAATGCCGAAGGCGTTCAGCTATCCGTCGGACCCTGGCACCCATTCCGCCGCACTCCACGCGGAAGGGGCGCAGTGCTCGGGGCGGTCCGTCTGAGCCGTGCCTGAGAGCCGGTGTGCCCGGTTCCGCCCCCGTGGCTGCTCCGCGCTGATCGCGCGGTCTAGATGTCTGGGTCTCAGCTGAGTCTCCACAGAGCCCGTCGCATGTTCTGACCTGCGGTTTTCGTGATCACTTCGTGCTTGTGCCGTCGACTTGGGCCTAGGAGCATGCGTAGTCGCAAACATGCACAAGGGGTGGGAATTTGAAGACCGTCGGACGCTGGAGAGTCGTGCTCGCACTGCTCCCGACACTCGTCGGCGCGGGCGCATGCCAGGCAGGAGACAAGGAGCGGGCGTCGGGGGAGGCGGTCTACGGCCGGCCGCTGGCCCAGCAGTTCCACGCGGCCCAGCAGGCCACACGCGAGGCGGGCACCGCCGGGTTCGTCGCGACGCTGACGTACAGGAGCGCCGCCGGCGACGCGGTGCACACGACCATTGGCAGCCAGGACTACGCCGCAGGATCCGCCCGGGTGTCGTCCACCCTCCGGGTCCCCGCGGACTTCCCGGAGCCTGCCGCCGAGTTCCTCGCGGAGCCGGGCACGACAGCCCGGCAGACTCTGGCAACCGTCGGCGGCGATGTGTACGTCAAGGAGGACGCCGCCGAGTGGCTGCGTTTCACTCCCGAGGCGGTCAACGAGTTCGGTGACGCGACGAGCGCATTGTCCGTGCACGCGGCCGGGGACGCGGCGCCCTACAGCGGCACGCTCGCCGACCTCGTCACGCGCGCGGTCCCCCGCGAGAAGCCGAAGCGCGACGCGGACGGCAATCACGTCTACCGGGTCACCGTGCTCCCCGAGTTCGCGGCCGAGCTGCTGCCGTGGAGGGCCCGGGCGACTGGGAAGGCCGGCATGGGAACGGAGCCTGTCGATATGACGGTCACGCTGGATGCCGAAGGACGCCTGGCCCGGGCCGACGCCGATCTCGACCCGCTTTTGTCGCACATGGACCTGATCGGTGTCACCGGTCTGCAGGCGTCGTACCAGCTCTCGGCGTTCGGCGAACCGTATGCGCACCCCATGCCGGGCGAGGACGGCGTGCGGGTCGAGGACGCCAGGAAGGTGCTCGCGCTCACGGGCACGCTGAAGGGCGGGCAGTGTGCCGCCATGGAAGCAGCCCTCGGCACCCGGGCCGTCGTGCGTCCCGTCGACTGCGCGAAGGCGCACGACATGAGGGTGTTCGCCCAGGTCGCCGTGGACCGGACCGTGCCGGGGAAGACAGCGGTCAAAAGTGGCCTCGACTATGCCCGTGAGGAGTGCGAGCGCGAGGCTGCGGCTGCTCCCAAGGAGTGGCTCGCCGACAGCCGTCGCGGGGTCGAGTGGGCCGTCACCGGCAGATCCGACGAGCGATCCTCAACCGGCGGCGGCCGGACGGACACGACCGTGACGGGCGCCTACACCTGCTACGTCCCCACTTCCTGACTCCAAGGCGCGGGCGGGCGGCGCCCCTGCTCACCATCGACGCGGTGCCACTGCTGCGTGTTCCGGACCGCGTGGCCTGGGAGGAACAAGGCGGCTGGCCGGCCAACAGGGCAGGCCTCCGACGACGGGCCGGTGAAGGGCGCGGTGAACGCCACCGGGCTCGAAGCGCTGGAGGTCTTCGCCGACGGATCGTGCGAGGAGACCATCGTCCACGACATGCCGTCGCCGTCGCCTGGAGCATTCGCCTCGCCCCGTTCGGGTGGGGGACGGCTCCGGCCGGAACCACGGCCGGAGCGCTGACCTCGGTCACAGCATGAAACCCTTCGAGGACCTGCACATCAGCGAACCCGGACTCATCGTCATCGAGGTAGCAGCCGCCGACGAACCCACGGCGCTCGCCGCGATCGAGGAGATCGGCACCAGGGCGCACCTCCGGCCCGTCGACCCCCTGGCGCGTGCCGGGCGAGCCAGGCGTCCGGGTGCGCGCGTACGCCGACACCCGGACCGACCCTCGTGCGGATGACGACTGACCATGGGAGCGGGTGCCGCTTCGAACCCCTCACCGCCGACGGAGCCCACCAGCTCCTCACCACCGCGCGCACCAGGGGGGCGGGCTCACGGTGCCTACCAAAACCCGGGCATCCGAATGCCTCATCGCCCTTCCCACCTGCCGCCTCCACTTACTTGGCACCCACACAGCGCAGCATCGTCATACCGCACCAAGCTGGCGAAATTCATGTGTGGCGCGGGGGAACAAGGACGAGAGGATGTTCGACTGCAGCTCTCCATCAAGGGAAGATGCGAGGAAGCGCGTGCAGGACACGTAGAAATGCTCCCATCGGTCGCCGCGCGCCTCGTTCACCATGACGGTCCATTGGTCCGGCTCAAGGCCTGGCCGAACAAGCCAGTAGAGGCATTCTCCGTTGTCCGTGGTCGCCCATGGGATGCCACGGGACCCCTCCACCTCCAGTTCCGCCGGCTTCTCGTGATGATGCTGGTCCTGTGCGCTGTGGGAGCCTACGTCGTCTGGCAGCACCTGGGGGGCAAGTGGCCCGCTCATGACGGCACTCACCATTATGGGCGCGCTCGCGGCGGTCGTGGGAGCCGCTGGGGCGGTGGCCGCCGTACTGAGCTTTGTGCGCAACAGGTGAGTTCAGGAATGGAACGCACGTGGGCCCGCACCCTCTCGGTGTGGGCCCTGCTCATGCCTCCGTTGACCGAACTGCTCACCGGCCGAAGCGAACGGCGTCCTGCAGCTCCAGACCCTCGGGGCGGCGCGGGCCGGCGTGCACCTGGCCGCCACCCTGGTGTAGTGGTTCGCTTCCAGGGCCGTGATCCGTACCCGTGAGACGAAGCCGAACTGCACACGCTTCTTGAACGCACGACCGCCCACCAGTTCAGGTCGGCGATGGCCGCGCCACCGACAATGGGGGTACGGGTCACGAGGTCGACTGCGCTCCCACCACCCAGCGTTGGCCTCGCAGGCCGGTCGGCGGGCCGCGAGCGACGCGGCCACCGACCGGGAGTGGGCTGCGCGGGTGCTATTTGTCAAATAGCGGCTCCCCCAACATCGCGAGCACCAATGTGACCGAAAAATAGAGGAGGAGAGACGCAGCGACTATTATCACAGCCGCTTTGAGGATCCTGCGATCCTCCTCTCGTTTGGCCGCATAGTGCCGCCATCTGAGTTCTTCTTGTTCGGCTCGGTATCTCTGCTGCTGCCAGGCGATTCCGAGCGATATCGATTGCGGATCTGTGTGGTTGAAGTGGATTCCGTCGGCGTTGTACTGCGGCCCGTACACATGCTGACCGTGCTGGTCGAAGTGGGGCCCAGGGTTGTACTGGCCGTCAGACACCCAGGACGCCCGTGCCGCGGAGGAAGGCTCCGGCCACTTCGGCCAGGGCGCCGCCCATGGCACGCACTCGTGCCAGCCGCTCTTGCGCCATGCCGGTGTCGCCGGCCTGGATGTCTGCGCCTGCCGCTTCCAGCTCTCCTATCACCTGCTGCCGCGTAGGCTCGTCCAGTTCGATCTCCTGGACCCTGCTCAGCGCAACGCCTAGCTCCCGGACCACGGCTTGCTGGTCGACCTGGTTGATGTTGATCGTGTCGGCGTTGTGCTGAGGTCCGCTGACATGCTGGCCTTGCTGGTTGAAGGTCGCCATGCAGGCATGATGCCCGGCCTTGACTGTCTAGTGAAGGCGTTTGCAGAAATCCTGGCACGTGGCCCGGAAGATGGCTTGGTCAGGTGTGTGCTAGGAACTTAACGACGGCCGAGACCGTAGCAATCGTCATGAAGATGGCGAAGATGATAGCTGGTACTAAGCAGCAGCACGTGATGTTGAAGCAGCCATTCTCCGGATCGGGAATGAACTCGCCCTGCGCCCTCCGGTAGGCCCGCTCGATTTCCCACTCGCTGGGCCCCTGCCCCCCGTAAGTCATGCTCCACGAGTGTAGTTGCCCCCGCGTTCGTCCGAGAAGGCGATTCGTGACCGCCTGCGGTGGAACGGGCGTGAGGTGGAGGGGGCCGGAAACATAATCCTGGCCCTCGCTCGCCGCCTCCTCGATGTTCTGGGGCCCTCATCCGCGTCCGACGCCAATGGGCAGCCTAATACTCCAGCCGTAGATCGTGATCTTGCTGGTCAGAGCTGGTGCGGAGATGGCTGCGGCCACCGTTCTTCGTCCGCATGGTCGCCAAGCGGCCGGACAGCCCCGGCCAGCCATGGGAGTTCGTCGGCGACCCCGACGTGGTGGCAGCCACGACCTGCATTCCGACCCACATGTGGGAAGAGTTGCCCCTGGAGGTCGCCGCGACCGTCGCCTTCATGCGGACCTGCCGCTCCCGGCTGGAGGAGCCCGACGCCGAGGCGTACGGCCGGCACGAGGGCGTGAACGGCATCCGAACACGCCAAGGAACTCTTCCCCGCCGCGCTGGCGTCCGGGTACGTCGACGCGAAGGGCTGCGAGGCCTGCCCCACCGGCCATCTATGCACCCGCTCCGCCGCGTGACGGCCGCTAGTTGTATTGACTTGAAGCGTTGTTCACGCGCCTGATCGGTGGTTGGCCTCCGAGTGCGGTGTGGCACCGGTGATGGTTGTAGCTGTGCAGGAAGATATCCAGTGCGGCGGTGCGCCGGTGGTTGCTGGTGTAGGGCCGGGACCGGACCGGGGGCGCCGCCTGGCGTGGACACCTCTTGCTCGCTGCTGGGTTCTGGGCTGCGGCTATGTGCTCCTCACTGCGTCGATGAAGGCGTCGAGCCTGTCCCGCCGCCGCCCGCTGGGCGAAGACGCCACGTTCGTCGCTGCTCTTCCGTGGGCCGTCACAGCTCCTGTTCCGGCGCACGACGACGGGCAGAGGCTACCTGGTGGCGTCAGCGAGCTTGGCCAGCTGCGTGTCCACCGCATCCTGTGGGAACACGGCAGGATCGCTGTCCTTGGTGTTCGTCGACTGGAACGTGAGGAGTGTTGCGCCCGCCCTCACCACGGTCACCGTCACCGGCACCTTCAACGGTTTCTTCCCCTTTGACGAGAGCACCTGGAGCAGGTGGAAGGCAGCGGACCCGTTCCCGAGGCCGGGATCCTGCATCTGCGTGACATCCTCGTAGGCGAAGCCGTACGCCGGGGTGAACGCTCTACAGGAGTCCAGCGCTGTGTGCAGCGCGGGGATGATTGCGGCGGCCTGGTCGGGCGGGTACGAGGCCAACATCATGGAACCGCCATGGTCCCCCTCGGCGGAGCTGATCACCTGCTTGACGCGGGCCTTTGGCGGAAACGGGCTTGACATGCCGACTGCGTCCGCAACTGCCTGACACGAAGAGGGATCTACGAGCGTGATGTCAGCCGAGACGGGGCCGGGCAGCGCATCGAAAGTCCGTCCGGGAAGATCCTTCTCCGTGACGACGGCTCGCTCCAGGTCCTGTTGGCCCAGCACCTTGCCGTCCGCAGCCGCCCCGGACGTGCGCCCATCGCCCCCGCAGCCCGTCACGAACAGTGCTGCCGCCACGCACGCCACCGCTGTCAGCGCCTGCCGTCCACGCCCTGGTGCTGGACGTCTTCGCCTCGACCCCACAGTCCCACCCCTCAGAGAAAGATCGCCAAGAGCCGTGAGTAAACGCTCGCTCCCCTGACTCCGTCAAGCATCCGGAGCCGCAGCGGGCCCGTGACCGGGATTCAGCCCGAGCTGCGGAGCAACAGGCAGTGCGCAGGCGGGTGTCGGTCGGCGCGTGGAATCGTTGATCCCACGGACACACCACGGCCCAGGAAGGACGCCGATGACCGGTAGCGAGACCTTCGGACACGAGCCGGTCCCCTCCACGATCTACGGCCAGGTTGTAGCGGTGTGTGCTCGGTGCCGCTGGAAGCAGCCTCGCGTCCTCGCCCGGGGCGGCCAGTGGCCCGAATCACTACCTGTGCCGTGGCCGTGCACCTCCTCGTTCGTCCTGGGCCTCGTCCAGCGCCACCCCATCCGCTGAGGGCCCGACATGGGGTTTGCGGCGTAGCAGGGTCCAGCGCTCGCGCTCGGTCATGCCGCCCCACACGCCCCACTCAACGCGGTTGTCGAGGGCGTCGGCCAGGCACTCGGTGCGCACCGGGCAACCCGTGCAGACCGCCTTGGCCCGGTTCTGCCCGGTGCTGTCCGCGAACAGCTCGTCCGGGTCGGCGCCGTGGCAGGCCGCGTCCATCGCTCCAGTGGGCCCTCGAACTCGTCATGTCTTCCCTCCCCCGTCGCTGCTCGGCGACAACTCTGAGCCTGTTTCGCAGGTCACGACCGCTGCGGTGCGGCTCATGGTGGCCGGGCGGCGCCCCGGATACTGGCGGCCGCTCGTTCCGTGGCGTGGTCATCTTCTGCGCCGCCAGGGCTGCCACCACGGCGCCTTCGCGGGCGGCGGCGGATCGGGCTCGAACAACGGCGGGAACTGCTCGCACAGCGGCATCCTCTGCAGGGCCTCGGCGGCGGCGCGTTCCTCCTCCTTGCGCCGCTGGTCCTCCTGCGCGCGCCTGTCCCGCTCTGCCTGATCGGCTGCGACCTGCGCTGCGATCGCACGGCGCTTCTCCTGCTCGGCCTCTCGGCGGGACCGGGTCGCCTCTACCCGCTCGGCCTGAAGCCGGGCCTGGAGCCGGGCCGCCCGCTCCTGCGCGGCCTGCTCGTAGGCGAGGAAACGCTCGTGTTCCTCGCGGTGTACGCGCCGGGCCGGGGTGAGCAGCTCCCCGGAGGGGAGGTCTACATCGCAGTGCTCCAGTGCGCCGGCCGCGACGTAGCAGGCGGGGAAGTTCTTGTGCGGCGGAAGGTTGTAGGCGGTGACCTCCCAGAGTCGCTCGCCCGGCAGGGCGGGTGTGGGGTAGAAGCGGGCCGTCGCGGTCCCGACCATCTGCGCTGTCGGATCGAACCACAGCGGGATCACGCCGTCCTTCAGCATGTTTTGGTGCAGCCCGCCCAGCTGGACCGCTGCCACCCAGCCAGAATCGCTCCAGGCGAGGTCCTTGCGGCGGCGCTGCCCGGCGGTGGCGGGCCTCCACTGGGGGCCGTGGTGGGCGGGCCTTCCAGACGGTTGCGGTGAGCGGGGAGTACTGGACCTCGAAGGCCACCTTGGTCCTGCCATTGGGGGCGACGGCCAGCACATCGGGGCGCCGCCAGCCGTCCGGCATGGTGATGGGGGTGTCATCGATGTGCAGAGTCCAGTCCCGCAGGCTCGGGTGGGTCTGTGCCCAGCGGCGCAGGACGTCCTTCGCGCTCAGGTGCCACAGCTTCTCCGGGCCCTTCGGCTGGCTCATGCACCACCGACGCCTCGCCCGCGACTACGAAACCCACCCCCACCGATCAGAAGCCGTGATCAAGATGGCGATGGTCGACCTGATAAGCCGCAGGCTCACCCGTGACCCAACCCCGAACTGGCGCGGAGCGTGACTGAAGCAGGTGCTACGTCAACGGAGCCAGCTGGACCAAGGAGAAGGAAGTCCTGGGGGTTGGTGTCACCTGCGCGGCCCGCACCAAGTACGGTCCAGGCGGGATGTCCACTCGCACATGGTTGTGCGGCTCCAACTCAGCACCTGGCCAGGCCGAATCGAAGAGCACACCAGGGGCCTGGCACGTCCCAGACGTGCGATTCCTTCCGCACCGCATCGCTGAGGGCGGCATCGATGCTGCCCAGCAGTTCCTGCTCCGAATCGGCGCCGCACTCCAGCGCACGAACGCAAGGAGATCTGGGAGAAAGGCAGTGGAGGCAGGCTCGTCACCGAGTACCAGCGCATGCGACTGGCGCATTACGCGGATCGGTGATCTGGCCACCGTACCTGAGCGTCAGGTGCTGGAAGGCTGGCTGAATTGGCATCGCGAGACCTTGCTGGCCAAGTGCGCGGGGCTGGAGCCAGCCCAACTGGCGCGGACCACCGTGGAACCGTCGAACCTCACCTTGCTGGGACTGGTCCGTCACATGGCGGAGGTAGAGCGGTCGTGGTTCCGGCGGCGCTTCGCGGGTGAGGGTATCGGGAATGTCTTCACTGACCCGGGAGACGGCGATGAGGGCATCGAGGGAGTCCACGAGGTGTACGCGGAACGGGACTTCGAGAGGTTCCGGGGCCGAGGTCGCCTCGTGCGAGGCAGCGGCAGCCCCACTGCGTGCTGCCAGAAGCCGGCGCCGACCAGGTCGAGATTTCCCCTCTCGACCTGCCACAGACCCATCGTCTGACCTGCGGTGTAGGACGTAAAGCCGTTCGGCGGGGCGATGGGGGGTTTCGAAGCTGCCGTTGGTGAAGGCGGTGGTGGCCCGGGCTGCCACCGTGCGGGCCGAGTGGCGCTGTGAGCAGGGGATGCCGCAGCGGCACCGACACCCGCAAGCAGACCAGCCGCGGCGAGGTCACCGAAGGGTGTCCCGGGCCCGTCTCAGACGTCCGCAGGGGCTCGTCGGGCCCGGGCCAGCCGGGTGGCGACCAGATGGCGCGGCAGGTGTCGTACGGCCTGCGCGTACGCCTTGTACCGCCAGCCGGTGATGCTCACCGGCCGCCGCCGGGCCAGGTCCTTGAGCGCTTGGGCGACCACGTCGTCGGGGTTGAGCCACACTGCGTCGCGTAGCGCGCTCACGTCCATTCCGGCTCGTTCCTGGAATTCGGTACGGGTGAACCCGGGCACCACGGCCAGCACGCGGACCCCGTACGGGGCGAGATCGACCCGCAGCGACTCGCTGAACGATGTCACCCACGACTTGGCGGCTCCGTAGGTGCCGGCGGGCAGTAGCCCGGCCACTGAGGAGACGTTGAGGATCGCCCCCCGGCGCCGCTCACGCATGCCCGGAACCGCCGCGTGCGTGAGCCGCAACGGCACTCGCACCAGCAGGTCGAGCATCCGTTCCTCGTCCTCGATGGTGCTGTGCGGGAAGGGTGCCGCCAGCCCGAAGCCCGCGTTGTTGACGAGCATGTCCACGGGCCGGCCCGCATCGGCAAGCCGGTCGGCGACCGTCCGGAGCCCTGCCGGTTCGAGCAGGTCCGCCGGGAGGCTGTCCGCAGCGACGGCGTAGACCGTGCGTACGTGCTCCGCGGTTGCCTCCAATCGCTCCTTGTCGCGGGCGACCAGGACGAGATCGCAGCCCTTGGCAGCGAAGCCGCGGGCGAACGCGGCGCCCAGGCCGGCGCTGGCACCAGTGATCAGAACGGTAGTCACAACATGATCGCTTTCGGTGGAAGGAACGGGAGAACGGGTGAGCGCGTCGTCCCCGTCAGAGCGACGGCCGGAAGCCGGCGGTGACAGGCGACTGGTACGCATGGGCCACGTCGAGCAAAAATCTTCGCTCGTCGTCGAGGTCGCTGCCGCCCATCACCGGTGCGCTGAACGAAGGGGACTGCCGGGGCAGTCCCGCCGCTGCTGCACGCCGTGCCTCCCTGATGACGCATGCCAGCACCGCGGCCTGCGACGGCGGCCCGGCGGACGCCTCCGTGGTGGCCCGGCCGATACTCCTGAGATGACTTCGTGCCAGGTCGTGCGTGTCCGGTGCCATGTATTCGCCCAGCATCAGGATCGCGTCGCGCGTTTCGATGACCTTGCGGTACACGAGGAGATCACGGGGCAGCGGCGGCCACAGCAGTTCCACCCACCGTGTGGCACGCGGCCGGTGCAGGGCGACCTGCGGCACGGACTGCACCAGGTCCCGCCACAGCGGCCACAACTGCCAGGCGGCCGACATGTCGGCAACGGTCCGGCGCAGCAGGTAGAGCGTCGGGAGCAGGACGGCCGCCGCGCGCAGCACACCGTGCATGTTCATCATCAGTGGCAGGTACGGCAGCTGCCAGACCGTCCCGAGCAGCGCCTTCAGGAGGTAGCCGACCCAGACGAGACCGGCCAGTGCGGTGCCGAGACCGAACAGCCGCAGACCGGCGGCCAGTCCGGGATTCTCCGCCCGTCGGCTGTAGCGCCAGCAGACGAAGACGCAGACGGTGTTCGCGACCAGGTGGGCGAACATCAGGGTGAGCCAGTAGGAGAGAGGCGGCACCGGGTCGCCGACGGGAGGAATGCCGTGCCGCCCGTGCGGAGGTGCGACCACATCGAGCACAAGCATGGAGCCCAGGAGCACGACCGTCGCGCCGCTTGAGGCCAACTGCCACTTCCGGCCGGTCGTGGTGCCGCAGACGAAGTACAGCACCGCACCTGCCGAGAGCACCCCGATCAGATTCCGTACGAGGCCGACGGCATGGACCAGGTCGGCGTCGCGCTCGGCGAAGGCGATGACCGACGGCAGGTTGAGCGTCATAGCGGCAGCCGCCGTGGCCACGGCCAGCCACAGGCCGCGCTGCCGCGGGGAGTTCAGAGCGGAACGGGAACGCACCAGCACCGCGAACCAAAGAAGGAGCACACTGGGGACGGCGAGCCAGTCGCCGAACTCCGCTATGTCAGCCTGCATCGGACGACCTCACCCCCAGGGCGGAACCGAGCTTCTCCAGCGTTCCGTGAGGCTCCCTGCCAGGCATCTCGCCTGCCTTCGTACGGATCAGGCTGGCCAGCATCTCGGCCTCCTGCTCCTCGCGCGTGGTGTAGTCGGTGCGCCCGCGGACCACCGGAATCCCGTCGCCGCTCTCCTCGCCCTCGAGGAAGTTGTGGCCGAACAGGATGTGCCCGAGCTCGTGCAGGACGATGTGCTCCTGGTGCAGCCGCGACGTCCGGGCCTCGTAGAAGACGTAGTCGACGCTGTCCGTGCCCACCCACAGTCCGCAGACGCCGGACTGCGCGGCCTCCTCGGGCAGTGGATGCAGCTGCACGGCGCGGCCGCGCCGCTCGGCTATGCGGGTGCACAGATCGTCGAGGGAGAAGGGATTCGACAACTCCAGATGACTGAGAATCGCTTCACAGCGTTTGTGTAATGCGGCTTGCCCGTACGGCATGTTCTCCCCGTTCGAACCCCTTCTCGGGCAGCGTCGATAGGCAGGTGCGGAAACGGTCATGGTGTCCTGAGCCTTCCAACGGCGTCCGGGGACCTTGGTCCTCAGCGTGTCGGGCGGAGACCGCTCACCGTGGCGGCGGGCGGGCTCCTGTCATCCCTACAGACTGGCCGCGTACCTTGGCAAGGCAGGACAGGACCGGTGCTGTTGATCAAGCCATCACTCCTCGGAGGCTGTCGCGCGCTGCGGACGATGTGGGACCAGGTGCCGGCGTGAGGCTGACCCTTTGGAGTGGACACCCTGACAATGGATCTTGATGGTCCAGGGAGGGATGTCCAGGTAGGACGCAAGTCTCCGTATCCGCAAGAGTTCAGGAAGGATACCGTCGCTCTCCATCGCGCCGCAGGTGGCCAGCACACGAATGCGGCGGCGGCTGCTGATCTGGGTATCACCGCAGCCTCTCAGGATGACGCTCCATAGCGGGTGGCGATCGTGGCGGCGCGGTTGTGCAGGGAGGTACGCAGCCCCTGCGGGGCCAGGACTTGCGCGTGCGTGGCGTGCTCCGGCAGCCGATCGCGTTGCCCAGCTCTCTGGCGCCTGTGTAGCGGCCATACCGCAGGTGAGCGGGAATCTCACCGACGGCGCCCGCTCGGACGTCGGCCATGGCCTCGTCGCTCCCGACGATCACCGTGTTCGACTTCGGCACCATGGCCAGATGCACGGTGGCCTGCGCCTGGGCGAGGCGGGCCCCGGGCATTCCGATCAGCTGGACCGTCTGCGCCGCCGCGACGGCGGCCTGCAGCGCTGTGGAGTCGGCCAGCACGACGTCCTCACCGGCGTGCACCACCAGCCGCCGCGCGACGAACCACGGGTCCTCCCCGGCCACGAGCGTGCGGGCCAGGGAGTGCAGCGCGGCGCCTGAAGTCCGTCTGGTCTGAAAAAGAACCGGAAACGCCCGACAGGCAGCAGAACGGGCCTCGATTCCATGAGCAATTCCAGGTGATCACGAGCACCGGCTCTTCCTCGCACTGTCCCGCCGGGCCGCGATCAGGGCCAGCAACCCGAGCACAATCAGTCCGGGTGCGCCGGAGACGGGATAGAGAATCTGCAACGGCACGCCGATGGCGAGCAGATACCAGCCCAGCTGTGCCGGGAGTCTGCCGGTTTCACGGGTGCAGGCCGCCGTCGCGGCGGCCTGCATTGTTCCAGAATCCGTCGCGGGCCACGTCACCGAAGGCGCTGGAGGCGATCAGCGCGACCACGAAGTGCACTGCGGTCAGTCCGATCACCAGTCAGGGAATCAACCGGGTCATCGTCAGCTTCCTCGATTCGTCGGGTCCTTGAGTCTTTTGATGACATGGCGCCGATCTGGGCAGCGAGGGACACGAGTGGCGGCAGCGACGCATGCCGTCAGCCCCCCAAGCGCCAGACACAGCGGGGAGTACAGCGCCAGGTCCCAGCGGGTGAAATCGGTCGGCCGGCCGGTCAGAGCGGAGGAAACCAGACCAACCGCCCCTCGCAGAAGCAGCACGCCTGCGACGCCCCATACGCCCTGGCGCACCACACGACGTGGCCCCACCTGCGCGACCAAGTCCGCCCGCGCCGCGACCACATAGGACGCCGCCCCGAGCGCCGCCGCGACTGCCGCCGTCAACTCCGGTGTGGGCAGGTCGGCTTCAGCGACCCCAACGACCGTACGGGCGAACTCGGCACGGTTGGCCAGTGGCCAGGGAGAGAAGGTCCAGATCCCGTGCAGTGCCCCGACCGCGCCGAGGCCGAATGCGGCCGTCCCACCAGCGAGTTTCGTCAGTGTCATGCTGCTCCCCCAGCTATTTCCGTACACCCCTGTATGGCGTGACCATACAGTATTGTACGGACATGGCTAGAAGGCACCTCACCCCCCAGGACTGGTCGACCGCGGCGCTGCGCGCGATGGCACGCGGCGGAGTCGCCGCAGTGTCGGTCAACGCACTCGCGGGCGAACTGGAGGCAACACGGGGCAGCTTTTACTGGCACTTCAAGGATCGCGATGCGCTGCTGACGGCCGCGCTGGAGGTGTGGGAGCGGGACGACACCACAGCGCTGATCGCAGAGTTGGGCGATATCACCGATCCCCGGCAGCGGCTGACGGCCCTGTTCACCATCGCGCTGGGGCAGGAAGACATCAAGGACCTGGAGCCCGCGATCGTCGCCCACGCCGATCACCCCGCCGTCGCCCCGGTCCTGCGCCGGGTCACCGAGCGGCGGATCGCCTACCTCACCGATCTCTACACCGAACTGGGCCTGGACACCGCCGCGGCCCGGCGTCAGGCAGTCGCCGCGTACGCTGCTTTCCTTGGATGGCTCGAACTGCGCCGCTCCGCCTGCGACATCGTGCCCGAAGTCGCCGCCACCGGCACCACCGCCACCCTCGCGCTCGAGCACCTCGTCACCGGGCTGGCCCGATCCGACATGGACCAGGCGGAGCCAGAGTAAAGCGCGCCACCGTCCCCGATCACCCCGCGACTGAACGAGATCAGACACTGCGTCATCTCATGGCTCCTTGTCCCGGCGGCCTCCTCGGGCCGCCTCTCACCTCAGTCCTCCCAACTCCACATCAGCCGATGTCACGGCGCCTGGGGGTCGACGATGAGTGAGCGGCTATTTGCCGAACCGACTTCCGCGAGGACGAGCGCGGCACGATCGGCACCGCGATGCGGCTATGGCGCGAGCGTGCCCTGGATTCAACCTCAATTGCGGCGGCTCATTTCCTCACACCTGGAATGGTGCTGCCGATCGATGGTCGGCCGTCTCGATCCATGGTTGGCCAGCGCCCCGTTTCGACTGCCCAAGGCGGGCCCAAGCGCCTGTCGGAGGCTCAGCCGCCCGTCTCGGTTCGGTGACCTGCCTCACACCAGGCTTCTGTCAGCAATCGGGGCGCCGTCTCGTTCAAGGGGCACGCGAACGAGACAGGAGCAACGCCATGAAGCACCGCATCGTCGTACTCGGCGCCGGATACGCCGGGGCCTTCGCCGCCGGAAACCTGGCCCGCCGGCTCTCCCCCGCCGACATCGAGATCACCGTCGTCAACGCCGTGCCCGACTTCGTCGAGCGGATGCGGCTCCACCAGCTCGCGATCGGCCAGGACCTCGCGGTCCGCAAGCTCGCCGACGTGTTCGCCGGTACCGGGGTGCGGCTGCGCCTGGCGCGCGTCACCGGCGTCGACCCCGAGCGCAGGACCGTCGCTGTGACCGGCGAGGACGGCGACGGCGAGCTCGCGTACGACACGCTTCTCTACGCGCTCGGCAGCTCCGTCGCCCACCATGGCGTCCCCGGCGTGGCCGAGTTCGCCTTCGATGTGACCGGCCGGTCCTCGGCGCTGCGTCTGCGCGAGCGCCTGGCCGGCCTGGGCGGGGGCGGCACCGTGCTGGTCGTCGGTGAGGGGCTGACCGGCATCGAGACCGCCACCGAGTTCGCCGAATCCCGGCCCGACCTCTCGGTCGCGCTCGCCGCCCGCGGCGAGCCGGGCGCCTGGCTCTCCCCGAAGGCCCGCCGCCACCTGCGCCAGGCCTTCGACCGGCTCGGCATCACCGTCCACGAGCACACCGACATCGAAGCCGTCGAGCCGACACGGGCGATCGCCGCCGACGGTAGGTCCATCCCGGCCGACGTGACCGTGTGGTCGGCCGGGTTCGCCGTGCACCCCATCGCGGCCGCCGGCGGCCTGGAGGTCGCCGGGACCGGCCAGATCGTCGTCGACCGCACCATGCGCTCGGTCTCGCACCCGGACGTCTACGCCGCCGGTGACTGCGGCTACGCGATCGGCGAGAACGGCCGGCCGCTGCCGATGTCCTGCGCCTCGGCCGGCTTCACCACCATGCAGGCGACCGCCGCGATCATCGCGCGCCTGACGGGCAGCGAGGTCCCGACCACCGGGCTGAAGTACCACGGCAACCACATCAGCCTCGGGCGGCGGGACGCGATCTTCCAGATGGTGGACGGGGACGCCCGTTCGAAGTCCTGGTACCTGGGCGGCAAGGCCGCCGCGCGGCTCAAGTCGGGCGTGCTCAAGGGGGCCGGGTGGGGCATCGCCCACCCGACCTTCGGCATGCCGAAGCGCAAGCGCCGCCTCGCCACCGCACCGGACCGGTCAGGTGTACGGGTCGCCGCATAGCCTGTTCCGCATGGACAGCGTCTCCATCGATCGATTCGAGGCCAGCCGTGGCCGGCTGGCCTCGCTCGCGTACCGGCTGCTCGGCTCGGCGGCCGACGCCGAGGACGCCGTGCAGGACGCGTTCCTGCGCTGGCAGGCCGCGGACCGGGAACGTATCGAGGTGCCGGAGGCGTGGCTGACCAAGGTCGTCACCAATCTCTGCCTCGACCGGCTCCGCTCGGCGCAGGCGCGCCATGAGCGCGCTGTCGGAGACTGGCTGCCCGAGCCACTCCTCGAGGGCGACCCGATGCTCGGCCCTGCCGATACCTTCGAGCAGCGCGAATCGGTGTCCTTGGCTGTACTGACCCTCATGGAGCGCCTCTCGCCGGTCGAGCGGGCCGCTTACGTCCTGCGCGAGGCCTTCTCGTACCCTCACACCGAGATCGCCGGGATCCTCGACATCACCGAGTCCGCGAGCCAGCAGCATGTCCACCGGGCCCGACGCCGGGTCGCCGCCAAGCGCCGCGGCGGCGACGAGGTGGACCCCGCGTCCGCGCGCCGGATCGTAGAGGAGTTCCTCGCCGCCGCCACGTCGGGACGCACCGAACGGCTGGTGGCGCTGCTCACCGCCGACGCGACCGCGGTCTCGGACGGCGCCGGACTGGCCAGGCGGCTGCTGCGGTACAACACGCGCGAGCGCGTCGCCTCCTACGTACGGGCCGGCTTCAAGCCCACGCCGGCGAAGCGGCGGCTGGCCGGCGGCTCCCCCGCGATCCATATCGCGCTGGTCAACGGCTCCCCGGCCGTCCTCGCCGTGATCAAGGACCGGATCGTGGGCGCCGTGGCGTTCGAAATATGCGACGGCAAGGTGGCGTCCCTGCGCGGCATCGCCGCCGCGGACCGGCTCGCGCGCCTCAACGCGGCCTGGCGGCAGCACGAGCCCGACGCGCCGGTCATCAGCGCATGGTGATCAGAGCCACCGGAATCCAGTGACCTGAGCCGGAGCGAGGACGGCATCCCTTCGCCCCCGCGCCGCACAGCAGCGCGGTCTCCCGAATCAGACTCGGTCATGCAGTTCAGATCCCCGATGACCAACTATCGGTCGACACAATGGCCAGCTGTGAATCGTCACGGAGGGCTGACAAGGGCGGATCCGAACGCCCCTGGCCACCCATCGCTCGAAGTCACAAACGTCAGCAGGAAGCGGCCGGCACGAACGCCGCATGGGCGTGACACGCGGCAGCGCCGAGTCAGGTTTCATCCGCAGCATCGACGACGCAGTGGACAAGTTCTACGCGCGGGTGGTCGCTCACACTCCGGTCACTGAAAGCGTCAAACGCGGCGCGCTCAGCACGGCAGGCACCCAGGACGGGTGGGTGATGCACCGCGCCGCCGCCGGTGCGGCCCATGGGCATGCCGGCGGCGGCTCGCGTCGCGGTGAGGCGCCTCACCCGCGGACGGTCCAGCTGACGCTCGTGGACGTCGCCTCGGCCGTCCGCGGGTCGCGGACGGCCGCCGTGGCGTCGGTGGCCTTCGCCGTCACGGTGTGGGCCCGGCCGTCGGGGCGGACGCCGAGCTGGGCCGCCACGACGTGGGTCCTGCCGGCGGCCTTGCGGACCTCCACGCCGTCCACGTACCACCGTAGCCGTACCGCTGACAGGCCGTCCCCGGTCAGAGCGGCGAGCGACACCCGCAGTGCAGTGCCGCGGCGCACCGGCTCGGCGGTCGGCGTCAGCTCGGTCAGCAGGTTCGCCTCGCGGTAGAAGCCGGCGATCATGGCTTCGCGTCCCGGAAGGTTGAAGTGGCTCGTGTTCAGCGCGCGCATGATCGAGTTCTCGGTGGGGCGGTAGATCCCGAGCGGGTGGTAGTAGGAGCCCTCGTACGTCCCGACCGTGCCGCCCGACGGGTCGGCCTCGCCCAGCCACCGGTACCACTTGGCCCGCTTCTCGCGCAGCTGCGTCTCGTCGTGGACGGTGGCGTTGGCCTCCGCGGGTTCGGCGTCCGGCCAGCTGGCGTATCCGGGATACGTGTACTCGTCAGCCAGCAGGCCGACCGAGTGCGCGATCTCGTGTGCCGCGATGAGGCTCGACTGGGCGTTGTCGGAGGAGAGGGTGGAAAGGCCCGTGTAGCCGAGGGAGTTGGAGAGGTCGAAGTAGCCGGCGCCGCCGTACTTGGCGGAGTTGGCGACGACGATCACAAGGTCGGCGTCGGGCGCCTTGGCCGCGTAGCTCTCGGCCTTGTCGAGGTCGGTGCAGATCAGGCGCTCGGTGGAGGCGCACCAGAAGTAGGACGCCAACGCGGTGTCCCGCACGTCGGAGGGTCCGTTCTCGCCGGAGATCCCGGACTCGTTGGAGACCGCGTCGACGGTCCACACGTTGAACAGGCCCTGGTAGCTCCTGTACGGCTCGATGGCCATGACGTCCGCCCACCGTGCCGCCGCGTCCTCTCGGAAGTCGCCCTGCCGGTCCGCGGTGTAGCCGTCGCCGACGATCACCACGTCGAGGCGGTCGTCCACGTGGCCGGTCCGGGCCAGTGCGCGGACCGTGCCGTCCGCGGTGGTCTCCGCGGCCGTCAGGCCGCGCCGGGCCTTGGCTATGCGCTGAGGGGCGTTGGGGGACACCTGCGTGTACGCGCCCTCGGCTCCCGACTCCGGGAAGTACTCGACCGCACGGACGGAGCACCGGACGGGGCGGGGGCCGCGACGCCGGCTGCCGACTCCGTGCCGGCCGCGGCCGGGGAGACGGCAGCCGCGGTGACGAGGGCGCCGGCGACGATGACCTTGCCGGCTCGAGCGGACATGCGCATGTGTCGTTCTCCGAACGGGGAGGGGATACGGCGGCGGGCAGGTACGTGACGAGCAGGAGTTAAACAGGGATGTAAATATGCTTAACTTGCGGCACAACATAGGGTCTTCCGGCTGGTCTCCACAAGAGGCCCACGGGCGGGCAGACTTGCGGCTCAGGAACGGACATCCCAGGCGGACGGGACCTCACCGCCGAGGACGCGGCGACCGGAAGGCAGCCACAGTGGCGAAGGACAAGAGCGGCCCCGCGCGGGAGACGTCCGCCCCTACCCCCCAGGCCCGTGCGATCGGCGAGCGCATCCAACGGCTGCGCGCCGAGCGCGGCCTCACCCAGCGCAGGCTCGCGGAACCCGCCTACACCGCCGCATACGTCTCGACCCTGGAGGCCGGCCGCGCCCACCCCTCCGAGGCGGCGCTGCGCCACCTCGCCGAGCGCCTCGGCGTCACCACCGACGAACTGCTCACCGGGCGTCCCGCCCACCTCTCCACGGCTATGCGCCTCCAACTGACCGAGGCCGCCCACACGCTCGCCACCCGCACGGCCGAGGAAGCCGCCTGCGTCTTCCGCGACGTGCTCGTGGAGGCCGAGCGGAACGATCTCGTGGACGAACGCGTATCCGCCCTGCTGGGCCTCGGCCAGTGCGCGCTCGACACCGGGGCCCTCGACGAGGCTCTGGCGCACTACGACGCGGCCGACGCCCTGCTCCTCGCAAGCGGGGCGCCCTTGCCCCGGCGCGCCCCGGTCGTCCGGGGCCGGGCCGTGGCGCACCTCCTCTCGGGCGAGATCCGGTACGCCTGCTACCTGCTGGAATCGGCGATCGACGAGCTCAATGCGGCCGGGCTGCACGACCCGGACGCCCTGATGCTCCTCTACGCCGCGGTCACGGCGCCGTACCTGGACATGGGCGCCCACTCCCGCGCCGCCCACGCCGCCGAACTCGCCCTGGCCCTGGCCCCGCAGGTGCAGGACGCGGGCCTGCTGGCCCGGATGCACCGCTCGGTCGCGCGCACCCTGCTGTCCGAGGGCCGTATCGCCGAGGCGGACTCCTCCCTGGCCAAGGCCGCCCAGCTCTACCAGCAGCTGCAGACACGCACGGAACTGGCGCACTGCCACTGGATGCGCGGCTACCTCCATGCCCAGAACGGCCAACTGGACGCAGCCGAACGCGAATTGCGCACAGCCCGTGGCATCCTCGTCCAACGCCGGGCGACGCTCTACACCGCTCAGGTCGAGGTGGAACTCGCCGACGTGCTGCACCGGATCGGCAAGGGCGACGAGGCCGCCGCCCTGCTGCTGAGCCTTCTCGACCAGCTCACCCCGGAACGCGGGACCGTGCACTCCGCCGCCGCCCACCGCCTTCTCGGCCGGATCGCGGAGGAGTCGGCACGCAAGGCCGGCACGGGGTCCGCGCGGGACCGCCAAACGGCGACGCACGAGGCGGCCAAAGCGGCCACCGGGGACGGGGAGTCCACTCAGGCGCGGGACACCGCGGCAGTCGCCCGGGCCGAGAGCCACTACCGCACGGCGCTGTCCCTGCTGGAACGCTCCGGCGCGGCAGGGGACCTCGCGGACGTCAGCCGTCTGCTGGGTGATCTGCTGCACCGGACAGGCCGCACCGAGGAGGCGCTCGCCGTCTACCGCACCGGCCTCGCCCGTCGCGCGGCACCGGGCACCACCACCCTCGGACCGCCCCCGGCCGACCTCCCCTTCCGCCGGGAGACGGACCCGGCCGGGCAACGGCCCTGACGACCGATCGCACGACGCTCGTCGCCTGACGGCGCCCGATGAGCCTCACGCGTCGCGGCACCGCAGCGCCCCCCGGCCTGGAGCGCCGCGCCCACCCACAGGGTCGGCGCGCCATCTGCGGACCGGGCGGCGGGCGTACGCCTCAGGCAAAGACACGCCGTCGCAGGCGGTCCCGGTCGCCCTGCCCGAAGGGGGCATCGGCGGACTGGAAGACGACGTACGCCAGTTGACCCGGCTCTCCGAAGTCCTGGCCGCGCATTCCTGAACGAGGAGTACCGATGGACACCCTGATCACGGCCGGGCGCGTGGTGACCGGGCCGCACGGCCGCCTGCTGGCGGACGGCGCGGTACTGGTCCGCGGCGGCGTCATCACGGACGCCGGGCCGCGCCGCGAGGTGGAGTCCCGCGCCCCCGCGGGCGCCGCCCGCCACGACCACCCGGACGGCACGCTGCTGCCGGGGCTCGTCGACGCGCACGTCCACCTCGCCCTGGACGCGGGACCCGACCCGGTCACCGCGCTGTGCGAGGCGGACGACGCGTCCGTGGCCAAAGGCATCGCGGAACGGGCGCTCGGCCTGCTGGACGCGGGCGTCACCACCGTGCGGGACCTGGGCGACCGGAACGGACTGGTGACCGCGTTCCGCGACGCCGTCGCGGCCGGCCGGCTGCGCGGTCCCCGCGTCCTGGCGGCCGGCACCCCGCTGACGGGACCGGGCGGACACTTCTGGTTCCTGGGCGGGGAGGTCTCCGGCGAGGACGCCATCCGGGAGCTGGTCCGCCGCAACGTGGAGCGGGGCGTCGACCTCGTCAAGGTGATGGCCACCGGCGGCGGGATCACCAAGGCAGGCCCGCCGATCTGGGCACCCCAGTTCACGGCGCGGAGCTGCGGGTCGTCGTGGAGGAGGCGGCCCGCGGCCGGACTGCCGGTGGCAGCGCACGCGCACGGCACCGAAGGCATCATCGCGGCAGTGGCGGCCGGGGTGAGCACGATCGAACACTGCACCTGGATCGACCGGGACGGGTTCCGGCTCGTCGACGACGTCGCAGGCGAGATCGCCGCCCGGGGCATCCGCGTCTGCCCGGCGGCCAGCCCCGACTGGCGCGGCTCGGGGCGCTGCCAGGGGGCGGATTCGGGTTGCCGATGGACGCGGGATCGGCGAGACCCGGTTGACCTCATCGCGGTCGAGGCGGGCCGGGTCTGGAGGCCCCACTCGCGCAGTTCGCGGTAGCGCGGCCCGTTGGCAGCTGACCAAGCGGCTGCTGGAGTCCGCCCTGGAGGGCGAGATCGCCGACCATCTCGGCTATGACAAGCACGATCCCGCGGGGAAGGACGGCGGCAACTCCCGCAACGGCAAACGCTCCAAGACGGTCCTGACCGAGGTCGGGCCGGTGGAGACAGCCGTGCCCCGCGACCGGGACGGCTCCTTCGAACCGAAGATCGTCAAGAAGCGGCAGAAGCGCCTGACCGGTGTCGACGAGATGGTCATCTCGCTTGCCGCGAAGGGCCTGACCACCGGTGAGGTCCAGGCCCATCTCGCGGAGGTCTATGGCGCCGAGGTGTCCCGGCAGACCATCTCCACGATTACCGACACAGTCCTCGAGGGCATGGCCGAATGGCAGAACCGGCCTCTCGACGTCGTATATCCCGTGGTCTTCATCGACGCCATTCACGTGAAGATCCGGGTTCTGTCGACGATCTTGTGATCTGGAGGGTCCGGCTCATCGTGCGAGCAGGACGCGTTTGCGAAGGAGATCGAGGCCCGCCCGGCCGAACATCTGGCGTTTGAGCATCTTCAGCCGGTTGATGTTGCCCTCGACGGCGCCAGAACTGTAGGGCAGGGACAGGCCGTTGCGGACGGCGTCGAGATCACGGCGGAGGTTGCGGGCGAAGGACGCCAGCGGGGCCAGAGTGTCCTGTTCGGCTCCTGTGATCCAGTCCTCGAGGCGGTCGCCGTGGCGTCCGGTCATCATGGCGGCGAACCTCCTGACGTGCAGGGTGAGCCGGTCCAGGTCCGTATCGCGTTCGCGTAGGCGGTGCAGCTTGTCGGCGTTCTCGTCGCTGAGGTGTTCGGGGTGGGTCATGATCCACGAGGTGACCTCGCGGACCGAGGGAGGCTTGGGCCCCGGGACGGGTGCGTGTCCGCGCCCGGTTCGGTAGCGCCGCAGGTGACGTTGGACGGCCAACTCTCCTCCGGGATAGCCGAGTTCCTGGATCTCGCGGTGGAGCTGTGCGGCGTTTCTGGCACCTTCGTTCCAGCGTCGGTGCAGGTAGCCGATGTACGGGTCGACGATGTGCGCTCGCTGGAGGCTCTTGGCGACGACATCGTCGGCGGAACGGGCGTCGACCAGCTTGCGGACGGTGGCCTGGTGCAGCCCGAGTTTCCGGCCGATCGCCGCCTTCGACATCCCTTGCGCCCACAGCTCATGGGCGACGGCATGCTGCTCACGCAGCCGGGTCACGATCTTTGGCTCCCGCGGTGGCTGGACCACCTCTGGCTCCGCCTCCGGTGCTCCGAGGGTGCCGGCGTCGCCGGGAGGCGGCTCGGTCAGGCGGGAGCGATGGGCGTTGACTGCCTTCTCGACGGCCTGGCCGAGGTTGGCCCACAGGTGATAGCGGTCGGCGACCTGCTCGGCCTGGGGCGCCCCGATCCGTGCACCCTCGCCGTAACCACTCGAGCGGTCCCGGCAGATGACCTTCACCTCAGGGTGGTCGCGCAGCCAGGCGGCCAGGTCCTCGCCCTCGCGGCCGTCGAAGAGATGAAGCGGACGGTGGGTGGCCATGTCGATCAGGACCGTGCCGTAATGGCGTCCCTTGCGGAAGGCGAAGTCGTCCACGCCCAGCACTTCCACGTGGCCGACATCGGGCTCGGGCAAGGCCCTGACCAGCCGCAGCAGCATGTCCCTGCCCACGCAGATGCCGACCGCTGCCGCCAGGCGGGCTCCTGCCCGGCCGGCCAGGGCCAGGCCGATCTGCGTCAACACCCCACGCAGCAGCGGGGTATGGCGGCTGTGCGGGGTGGTCAGTCCCTCGATCTGCTCGGCGAACGTCACCGCCGAGCAGGCGGGATTCTCACAGCGGAAGCGGCGAATGCATAACTCGATCACGACTCCGAGCCCGCCCACGGCGACATCACGCAGCCGGCGTACATACCGGCCGTGCACCCGTGCCGAGCCTTTGCCGCACCGGCAGGCCACGGTCGTCGCTCGCGCCCGCGTCCTCAGAACCACCTTGTCCGGCCGCCGCTCGACCTCCTCGATCAGCAACGCGGACAGGTGCGGAAACAGCTCCAAAAGCACATCACAAGAGCACGCGATGCATGATCGCGAACAGTCGACACGACCCGCTCGACCGTCCGCATCACAAGATCGTCGACAGAACCAAGATCCGCGACGGCGCGGTCGCCAACCGGCCCATCTACGTGGCGCTGGCCGTCACGGTCGAAGGCCGGCGAGAGATTCTTGGGCTGTGGGCGGGCGACGGCGGCGAAGGTGCCAAGCACTGGCTGCACATCCTCACCGAAATCAAGAACCGCGGCGTCCAAGACGTGCTGATGCTGGTCTGCGACGGGCTCAAGGGCCTGCCCGAGGCAGTGGAGACGGTCTGGCCGAAGACGATCGTGCAGACCTGCGTGGTGCACCTGCTGAGAAACTCCTTCCGCTATGCCGCCCGCCAGGACTGGGACAAGATCGCCAAACTCCTCAAGCCCGTCCATACGGCCCCGACCGAGGAGGCCGCCCTCGAACGGTTCGCCGAGTTCGCCGACGCCTGGGGCAGGAAGTATCCGGCGATCGTGAAACTGTGGGAGAACGCGTCGGAGGAGTTCACTCCGTTCCTGAGGTTCGACACCGAGATCCGCCGGATCGTCTGCACCACCAACGCGATCGAGTCGGTCAACGCGCGCATCCGGCGGGCGGTCAAGGCCCGCGGCCACTTCCCGAACGAGCAGGCCGCCCTGAAGTGTGTCTACATGGCCATCATGTCGCTCGATCCCACCGGCAAGGGCCAGGCCCGCTGGACCATGCGCTGGAAGACCGCGTTGAACGCCTTCGACATCACCTTCGACGGCCGGCTCTCAGCGGCCCGTCAGTAACCATCAACCGCCCCAGTTACACCGCTCGTTTGACAGACCCCTCATTTGGCGTGATCGTTCGTTGAACCGTGCATGACGGATCTCGTTGAGCGGCTGGGTACGGGACGAGTTGTGGGTGTTATTCCGGCGAGTAGTGCCGGCGACGGAGGTGATACGTCCGCAGGGTGGAGGCCGGCGTCGGGAGATGACCGCGAGGCCCTGGCCGCGATCATCTTCGTAGCCGCCTCGGGCTGCACATGGCGGCAGCTGCCGCTGGGCTGCGGTCCGATGGCAGACGGTCTACCGGAGGTTCGCCCAGTGGAGCCGGGCTCGGGGCTGGGCAACGCTGCACCGTGCTCCTGGGACGAGCTCGGAGGGCGAGGCGAGCTCGACTGGTCACGGTGCGCGATTGACTCCGTCAGCCTCCAGGCCGCAAAAGGAGGCCACTGACGGGACCGAATCCGACCGACCGCGCAAGCTGGAATCGAAGATCCACCTCGTCACGGATCGGAACGGATTACCGCTGTCCCTGGGAATCTCGGGCGCCAAACTGCACGACAGTAAGGCTCTGGAGCCGCTCATGCGCGGTATCCCGCCCATCCGCTCACGCAGCGAGCCCCGGCGCCGACGGCCAGCGAAACTGCACGCCGACAAGGGCTACCGCTTCTCCCTGGCCTCCCGGCCAATTCACGGCACCCGGCCTTTCAGGGCTGGCCCATCGGGGCGGCCGCGGCCTGGCTGAGGACCGCTTCGCACATGCCGTTTGACAGCTGAGCTCAAACCCGCACCCGGGGCCAACTCCTGCGCTAGCGTGGCGCTTTGATGGACAAATACTTGACACTTGAGGCAAAGCGGGCGCTCTCTCTCGCGGGATGGAAGATCAGCGACAGGGAAGGCTGGCCCGGGCCGGAGGCTTCCTTCCTCGCTCGCAGCAGCCATTTCGGCAGGTCGTGGGCAGCCCCTGTGGTGTGTGCCGATCTGGGAGACAAGGAGCTCGGCGTTCTTCTGAGCGAGCTTGGCGAGCACTTCTCCTCGCAGCTCGAGCGCCGGAAGTTCGGGGAGGTGTTCGTCGTCGTGACCGACCCCGACGCACGAAGCCGCGAGCCTGACGCGCTCGGACACCATTCCCCCTGCTTCCTCGTGCAGACACCGGATCAACTGCCGTGTGAGTCGATCGATTTCCGGTCCCATCTGCACTGCCTCAAGACAATCTTCGACGAGTCGAGTGATGGTCTGGCCAGCTACTCCGTGCGGCCTCGCGAGAGGACGGAGCTGGACCCTCCCTTCCGGCACACCGCGCAGCAGACGCGAACTGAGCAGCTCTCACCGCGGCCGTCCTGTGCAAGGCGACCGCGGTGAGAGGCAGGACCACGAATCGAGCGCGGGGGAAGCCGGATGGCGCGCAGCGGGGATCGGCAGGCTCGGTGAGGGTGCGCCGTCGTCCCCGGCCGGTTCGAGTACGGGTGGGAAGGCTCCCGGAGGCCGGGGCGGAGCAGACACAGGTGGCAGGGCCGGAGACGGTCCGGCCGTGGCGGCAGCGGTTCGACTGGGCCCTGTACGCGACCGTCCTGTCGGTGCTTGTGGCGGCCGGCGGCCTGGCCTTCACCGGTGTGAGCACCTACTACGCCACCCAGGTCGCCATCGACCAGCTGGCCCAGTCCCGAGAGGACGCAGGGGTCAAGGAGCGGCGGCAGGCGTCGATGGTGTCCGCATGGTCGGAGCGGCAGACGAACGGCGGAATCAGCGGCGTGCTGGCGAACCGATCTCTCGATCCGGTGACTGCCGTCTACGTCAAGGGCACCGCCACGTCGCCCGGAGAGACGGACGGCCAGAGCTTCATCGTCCTGATCGAAACGCTTCCACCGTGCTCGATGATCTCCCTCCCGGCGAACGTCGTGGGACGCAAGGCGGACGAGTTCGCGGCGGATGCCCGGATCCGGGTGGAGACGATCTGGTTCCGTGATGCGCAGAGCCTGAAATGGCGGCGCCCAAGCGACGCACCTCTCACCCCCTCGGCAGGCCCTCAGGACCTTCCCGAATTCAGCGGAAACAACTCCAACGGCAACGATTTCAGCATCCGTCTCGCAGAAGCGGTGGCGGCCGCAAAGCCGATGGCCAAGTGTGGGGAGTGATCCGGCCTGCAACGGCGGGCCGGCCCGGGTAGGTCACGCGGTCCGCCCAGGCGACGGCGTGCGAGAGGGCGAGCGGGAGATGTCCGAACGCGGCAGCCAGGTCACCTTCGGCAGCATCGAGGAAATGGTCGGCGCCAGCGCCGGCCAGCCGGGAGCGGAGACAGGCGGCGGCTTCGGCGGGGTGGTAGACGTCGACACTGATGCGGCGGCGGCCGCCGCCGGTCAAGCGGGCCGCGAACGCCCCGCGCATCCTCCTCGGGACTGTCGCCGCTCGCCCCGGGCGCCGAGACCAGCCTCGCGGCCCGGGCGTAGAGGGTGACGACCTGCTGCATCTCACCCGCCGCCGGCCACAGCACCAGATCCGCACCGTCCCGCACAGCGGCATCGGCGTATGAGGCCGCGAGTTGAAACTTGCCCACCCGCCGCCGCCGGGCAGCACCTGCGTCAGTACCGCCGCCGAGCCGTCCGCGCGAGCGGCAGCGACCCGCTCCCGCAGCGCCGTGCGCGGCCGGAACGCCGACGCCGCCGCGACCGCGGCACGCGCAGGCGCGTACGTACGGGCGGAGGAGCCTGCGTAACCCACGGCGCCCCTCCCGGAGGGCCCGGTACCGACCTTCTGATCGACCGATCGTGCAGACAGGCAATCCAGGTCGCACACGAGTCGAAGACCCTGAGTGCCTGTGTTCAGTCCTGAAAGATCACCATCGAAGTCTGAGGGTCATGTGGCGGAGCGGTACGGGATGACGTTGGGGTTCTTCACGTAGCGTGCTGCGATCCAGCCTCGTGGGTTCTGGCCGGCTTTTGTACCAAACGTTGTTGCCCTTGACGCTCTGTCCTTTGGCTCGCAGTCGATCGTGATGGTCTGCTTGGGGCGGAGGCTGCCGACCACGGCGGAGCGGGTGACCGGTTGCTTGCGCACCCTCAGGGTTCTTGAAGACCGCTCTCCCGAGCCCGCGGGTCCTTTGGCACTTGCAGTCGGAATCGGCCTGCCAGTAGCGGCTGGCGTTGATCCGCCCATGTCGGAAGAAGGTGCCGGTGCCGGCAATGCGGTCGAACGTCGCCTTCGAGCTGGGCCCGTACGTTCCTCTTCGGCACGGGGAGGCCAGGCATGCGGCGGCGGTGCCGCTGACGAAGCCCGTGGCCATGCTGGTGCCGGAGAGCTGCGCCGATGAAGTCGACGGCCCGCAGCAGGACCTCCCCCTGCGTCACGTCCGGGGTGCTGCTCGCCATCGAAGAGGGTGTGGCAGTTCCCGCACGGGGGCAGGACGTTGCCGAGTTCGTGGAAGCAGCCGTAGGCGACGCGCCGGCGCATCTCGTCGACGGTCTCCGACCAGAACCGCCGACAGCACCAGCCCCGCGACCTCGGCCGCCTGAAGAGCGGGGGCAGGCGGGCCAGTTACGGATGTGCGCGACCTCGAGAGGGCGGGTGACACCGCATTTCAGGCAGGTGGCGCCGAAAATCCGGACGGTGGCCTGCACCAGGTACGGAAGGGTCTCGGGGCGCCCCGAGTCGCTGCTCATCCCTCCACCGTAGGAGCACCTCCGACAGGCGGTGACCACGGGCGGGCGACCAGGACTGCCCGCGGGCGGTGACACCTTTTCACGCGAGCACCGGTCACCGGGCCTTCCTGCGGTCGTACGCCATGGTCGACAGCGGCACCACCAGGCCGGCCCAGAAGAGGAACTCGGGCACACTGCGACCGGTCCACGGGATCTGGGAGATCAGCAGTGCGCAGAGCGTGGTCCACGCCGCCTGTCCCAGCACGATCCGGGCCCAGCGGCCCCGGCGTACGAGGGAACGGATGTTGAGCTGTACCCCGGTACGCATCCGGTAGTAGCGGAACAGCGCTCCGAAGCCCCAGATCGCAACCATGACCGTCAGCACCCAGAGACGGTTGCCGAGCGGTACGGGCAGCTCCCGCAGGGTCGGGTCCTTGGCCGTGGCGAAGAGGTCGATCATCGCTCCCGCAGCGACCAGACAGACGAGCGCGAGCCAGCGGGTACCCCGCAGCAGGCGGTACGTGGCGTGATCGAGGCCGCTGCGCAGCATCGAGGAATGGGGAGCGCCCGCCAGCCCCGCGGAGTACACCTCCGCGGCCCGGGCAGCGGTGACGTCCGGGGCGTTGGCCGTCGCATCGGTGTACATGGCCTGTGCCGTCGTATTGGAGGGGTCGAGGCGCAGCCATTCGACCAGGGCCCGCTTCGCGACGTCCTGACGCTGCGTGCGTACGGCCGCGAAACACAGGGCCTGGTGGGTGTCCGGCTCCTGCGGGGCGAGGCGCACGGCCTCGCGGGCCGCCTCGTACGCCCGCTCGTGATCGGCGGGCGGGGCTGACGGATGGGCCACGAGTACGCCGGACAGCGCGAAATGCGAGGACCACTTGTCGGGCGCCCTGCGGACGGCGTCCTCGGCCGCCGCCCGCGCCTCGGACTGCCTGCCCAGGCGGAGCAGCACCCGGGACAGCAGAATGAGCGCGCCGACGTGCCCCGGCGATATCCGCAGCATCTCGGTGGCGGCCCGCTCCGCCGGCTCGTACTCGCCGAGCTTCTCATGGGCGACGGCGAGCAGCTGCCAGGCCCATTCGTCGTCCGGAGCCTCGGCGAGGTGGCCGGCCAGCAAGGGCTTGGACTCCTCGAACCGCTCTGCCGCCTGCAGCGCACCGGCGCGCGCCAGTACCGGAGCCACGCTCACAGCTTCCGCCTCTTTTTCAGGTACGTCACCAGGTCGTCGTACATCCCGCCCTCGTTCGCGAACATCGCCACGTTCCGCGCCGCCGCGAACCACGGTTCGGTCGACGGGACCACGGCCTTCGCCGCGTCGAGCAGGTCCTTCGTGCCGATCATGCGGATCCGGCCGGTGCGGGCCGAGTCGAGCAGCGCGCTCTCGGCCGCCGAGGTGCACACATGGGCCAGGTCCGCGCCCGAAAGGCCGTCCGTCGCCCTGACGAGACGCCCCAGGTCGACTGCCTCGACGGGCCGTTCGCGCAAGTGGTAGCGGAGGATCGCGTCACGGGCGGAGGCATCGGGCGGCAGGACGAGCAGCGTACGGTCGAGCCGTCCCGGACGCCGAAGCGCGATGTCCACGTCCCAGGGGACATTGGTCGCGGCGAGGACGAACACGCCTTCGTTGGCCGCGGAGTCGATGCCGTCGAGCTCGGTGAGGAGCTGATTGACGGTGTTGCGCATACCGCTGTGGTGCGTCCGGCTGCGCTTGGCGCCGAGCGCGTCGAGCTCGTCGAGGAAGACGACACAGGGCGCCTGGCGGCGGGCGGTCTGGAAGACCTCGTGCATGTTGCGTTCGGAGTTGCCCGTCCACATGTCGAGGACGTCGTTGACGGACACGGACAGGAAGCTCGCGCCGAGTTCACCGGCGACGGCGCGCGCGATGAAGGTCTTGCCGCAGCCCGGCGGTCCGTAGAGGAGGAGACCGCCGCGCAGGCTCTTGCCGTACAGCTTGCGCAGTTCGGGGTTGCGCATCGGCGCGAGGAACGCCGCTTCGAGACGGTCCTTGACCTCCTGCATGCCGCCGACGTCCGCGAGCCGTACGGTGCCGGGACCGGTCACGTCCCAGGCATCGGCGTCCCCGGGGTCGCCGCTGCCGTCGGCGGCGAACGGGGGCTCGACGAAGCGGGGTTCGACGATGCCGCCGACCTCCTGCTCGGCCGCCCGCCAGTCGAATCCACCGACACGGCGGGCCGGTTCGTCGGAGGTGGCCGATTCCGCAGGCACGTCCGGCTCGACAGCGCCCGCCGATTCCACAGGCGCGGCCGACTCGGTGGACGTAAACGGACCCGCATCCCGGGCCGGAGACGCCGACGGCGCGGGAGCCGCCGGATTCTCCATCGCCCGCATCATCAACTTCCGCGCCGCCCCGTCCCCTGGCGCATGCTGCAACGCCGCCGCGGCCTCCGTCACGGCGGCGTCGTGCAGGCCCGCAGCAAGCAGCAACTCGGCGAGGTGCAGCCGCAGAGGAACGTCTTCGGGCGCCGCGGCGACGGCCGTGCGCAGGCTCTGTATCAGCGGGGGTTCCTGGGCTGGCGGCTCTTCCGGCATGATCCATGTCTACTCGGGACCCCAATGGGAGTCCAGGCAGGGCAGTGTGCGGTGGATCACCCCAGCGCCGATCCACCGCACACCGGCCACCATCACCCCAACTCGTAAACCCCCGGCGGCGTCTTCGCCGGATTCCCGGCCGGCACCGCGAGCACCATCCAGACCGCCTCGTCCAGCTGCGGATCCCAGATCGCGCACGTGGGCCGGGTGAGGCCCCCGAACCCGGCATCACTCTCCACACGATGGGGACGCCGACCGTATCCACCGAGCCCAGGGGCATCCTTCTGACCGACCGCCACCCCCTCCCCCTCGATACGCACCCGGACTGTGCGATCCCACCGACCACGACCTCCTCGGTCTTCACTCCGGCCTCAGGACACCGCCCATCTCCCCCGCCGCACGGTCACCCCCCACGATCGTGCGTTCGCCGTCGCTGAAGGTGTGGTTGCGCAGGGAGGGAACGATCCGGCCGACCGCCGCGACGAAGGAGTGGAAGGCGGTGACCAGGTCCAGGAACTCCATGCCCCGCTCGATGTCCCTCACGGCCGGGCGACGGAACTGGTGCGGTCGAAGTCCTCGCAGACTTGCCAGTGGCGTTCGTTGTGGGCATGGTTGACCTGGAACCGGGCAGTGTCGTCGCTCATCGCCCTGAACGCGCCGTCCGGCCTGCACAGCAGGCTGGTCGCGGCGGTCGCCGCGACCGACTCGTCCCGCCTGAACTCCTCCACCACCCGGACCTTGTCGTCGGGCGACACTTTGGCCGCGACCTGCGAACGCTTCAGGAAATCGGTGGTGACCTCCGCCGCGACCTCCTCGTCCCGGGCAGCGAACGGATCGCGGTGACCTCCTCCTGCGGCGTGATCAGCGTCTCGACCCGCTGTCCCACCCGCCGACTCGCGTCGTCCGTGCTCCAACGGGCCTTGCCCTCTGGCGGACCGCTCGTCGAACGGTATCGTCCCGCGCCACCCCGCCCTCACCTTGCATCGCGGCGAGCAGAGCACCGCATCCGAGCGGCGGTCGACGCCGGCCACCCACCGAGCCCCGCACTCCGGGCACTCCACCTCACCCGAACCGCCCTCAACGGCCGCCAGCCGCTTACTGATCCTTTCGTTAGTTCGGTGGGTGTGGTGGTCTCGCAGGCGGGACGCTGTCGGGGTGGCATATCGACCTTCGTCCTCTGTGGCTGGTTCTTCTGTTCCCCCTTTGACGCGGCCGCAGTTGGCGGAGGCGCGTCGGGTGCGGGCGGTCGAGTTGTTCGAGGAGGGTCGCGCGAACGCGGAGATCGCGCGGGCGGTGGGGGTGTGCTCGGAGAGCGTGCGGCGGTGGAGACGGGTGTGGGAGGAGGGCGGCGCCCAGGCGTTGCGCCGACGCACGGCCACCGGTCGCCCGCCCAAGCTGGACGATGCCCAGGTCGAAAGGGTGAGGGCCGAGTTGGAGCGAGGCGCCCAAGCGCATGGGTTCGAGGCCGACCTGTGGACCCTGGAACGAGTCGGCTTGGTCGTCGAACACGTCAAGGGCGTGTCGCTGTCGAGGGCCTCGGTTTGGCGACTGTTGACCGGCCGACTCGGATGGAGCCTGCAGCGGCCCGAACGACGAGCGGTCGAGCGGAAGGAGTCCGAGATCGCCCGCTGGATCACCCACGAGTGGCCGCGCGTCAAAAAGGGGCGGTGAACACACGTGCCTGGATCGTGTTCCTCGACGAATCAGGCGTCTCCTTGCTTCCGCAGGTCCGCCGCACCTACTCACCCCGGGGCCGCACACCTCTCCTGCGGCACCGGTTGAACTGGAAGCGCGCCTCGATGGCGGCGGCACTGGGCTACCACTCCACCGACCCCGATCGAGGTCCCCGTCTCTGTTTCCACCTCAAACCCGGCAGCTACGACACCGTCGGGCTCATCGAGGCCCTGGAACAGATCAAGGTCTTCTACCGCGGCGAGCGAGTGGTCCTCGTGTGGGACGGCCTGTCTGCCCACTGGAGCCGGGCGATGCGTGCCTGGGTCGCCGAACAGGACTGGCTCACCCTGGAGCGATTACCCGCCTACGCACCCGAGCTCAACCCGGTGGAACTGCTGTGGTCCTCGCTCAAGAAGCGTGAACTCGCCAACCTCGCCGGCGACCACCTCGCCGATGTCGCCGATGCCACCGAACAAGGCATCCACCGCATCAACAACAACCCCCCAACTGCCATGGTCCTTCCTCGCCCACACCGGCCTGACCATCTACCCACCAAACCCACTGAACTTACGAAAAGATCAGTGGTGCCTGTTTCTCAAACAGAGGCGCGGACTGGCGGTCTCTCTGAGTCACGGCTTGTCGAGACTTGCGAGAGCATGCCGGATTGCGGCGAGGGCTTCCTCGTTGGTGGCATTGAGCTGCCTGGCGGCAGCCGCGTAGCTGCTTGCATGCTCCGCGAGCTTCGCCTTGATGTCGGTGGTGGCCGATGGGGCAATGACCTGAGTACCAGAGCCTCGGCGGCTCCTGACAAGGCCCGCAGCCTCCAGTTCGCGGTAGGCCCGAACCACGGTGTTGTTCGCCAGCCCGAGATCGGAGGCCAGCTGGCGCACGGATGGCAGTCTGGTCCCCTGACCGAGCCGACCGACCGAGATCAGATCAGCCAGCTGTGCGCGGAGTTGCTCATACGGAGGGACAGGAGACGCATGGTTGACGCTGATACTGATGCCGTTGTTCGTCATGGCCGAGCCTTGACGTAGGCCTGCGGCAGCAACAGGACGCCCAGACAGTGACCCGCGGTCAATGCAGAGGTGACGGCCGCGACGACTAGCCCCGAGAGGGCCACGTCCGTCATCGCACCTCCGCAGGGCACGCTCAGCACCACGAGGCCCATCGTCAAGGAGACGGCGAAGAGAGGGGCGCTCACCAGCACTCCCCATGCACCGACGGCCGCCCAGGCGTTGATGCGGCGTTGATCGTCGTCCCCGGAGCGTGCCGTGACACGGCGCAGGAGCAGTGCGCAGGCGACGGTGCCGAGGGCGAGACCGCCGAGGGTCGGCCAGGCGTAGTAGGGGCCGGGCCAGGGTGAGAACAGGTGGGTTCCCGCCGGGCATGTGACGGACAAAGCACGCCCTGGACGACCGTCGGTGTCCGCCGAGGCCGTCATGGCGGCGACGATCAGGAGGACCAGCAAGGCGATGGCCTGAGCAGCCAATGCAGCGGTCAGGGATCGGGGCACGTAGTCCCGGATCAGGCGTGGCGTCACTTCGGCTGCTCGTAGCCAGCCAGGACTCGGTCGTGCGATGACGTCTGCTGCAAACACGCCGGCCATGACACACAGACCGAACACGTGAAATCCGTAGAGCAGGTCCACATCAGGCTCAGGATTGAAGGTGACCAGCGCGTTGACAGCCAGACCGATCGCCGCACCGGCCCATCGCACAGGGGTGTCCAGCCCCGCCCGCCAGGTGCCTTCCGTTCTTGCAGCAGCAGGCATGCCGATTCCCTTCCCCTCCCACAAGGTGTATTAACTATCTGACACAATTACCAAGGGTTTGGACTGTGTCAAGTAGTTGACACGCTTTGCGTCCGGTCACCGCACCCCGGCAGCCCTCTGGGCTGCCGGGGTGCGGGTCAGGCGCCGGGTCATCAGAGTGATGAGTGACCAGGTCAGGTGGGCCTCGGAGTGTTGCGGGAGACGTTCGTAGTCCCTCACGTTGCGACGGGCATGCATGATCCATCCCAACGTCCGTTCCACTTTCCAACGGCGGGGAAGCACCACGAACCCTTTGGCCTCCTTGGGTCTGGTGACGGTCCTCAGCGTCAGGTGAAGGCGGTGTTCGGCCCAGTCGACGAGCTGCCCGGGTAAGCGGAGTCCGCCCAGACCTGGGTGATCTGGGGATGGGTAAGTCGCAGGCGGATGAGCATCTCGCGGGCGGCGTCGCGATCGGTCATGTCGGCGCGGGTCACCATGACCATCACGGGCAGGCCCTTGGTATCGACCGCAATGTGTCTCTTACGGCCGTTGATCTTCTTCCCGGCGTCGTAGCCGCGGGTCGCCTTCCCCACCGTCTCGGCGGCTTTCACCGACTGCGAGTCGACGATCAGGGTCACGGGGTAGGGGCAGCGGCCGAGGTTCGTACGGATCCGTCGCCGTAACTGGTCGCGGATCCAGGCCACAACCCCCACCCGGTTCCATCTGGCGAAGAACCCATAAACCATCTCCCATGGTGGGAAATCGGCAGGCAGGGCCCTCCATTTGGCGCCGTTGTCGACGATGTAGCGGATCGCATCGACGATCTCACGCCTCGGCCACTTCTCGGGGTGCCCGCCCGTCTTGGTCTGGGAGGCCGGGACGGGCAGCAGCTTCGAGCAGAGCCCACTCGGCGACGGTGGTGTCGGAGGGATATCGGCGGCGACTCATGGTCTCGGTCTCTCGCAGGTCGGACTGGGCTATTTGGCGAGCTGGGAAAGGGTGGCGCGGACGCCGGTGAGTTGGGCAGCGGCCAGCTGGGCCCAGTCGTCGTGCGGGTAGCGGGCCAGGTGCGGGTCGAGGGTGCCCGTGATGACCTGAGTGAGGCGGCCGAGGATCTGCCGGAACTGCCTCTTCTCATACTCGATCCAGTCCGCGGGGTCGTCGGAGAACATGTAGCCATCCCTGCGAGTCCAGACGATCGGGGTGAGGTGTTCGGCGGCGGAGACGTGCCGCAGATGCCTGACACCCCGCGCGACCTGCGAGGTCGTGAGTCTCGTCGCGGCGACCAGCTGCTTGGTGTGCAGACCGGCCGAGGCGGCTTCCATGAGTGCGACGCGGACCAGGTCGCCGTAGTGCTCCGCCGGCGGGCGAGCCCCGCGGCCCATGGCTATTCGCCTTTGAGCAGGTGCGCGAGCTGCTCGTCCAGGGTGAACTCGCCAGTGTCGATGGCCGCCTCAAGCCAGTCGGCCGAGGTGCGGACCCTGGCAATGCCGCGGCGGACGGTCTCCCGCTCGTCCTCAGTGAACTCCTGGCCACGCAGACGGGGAACGAGCCGGCCAAGCGAGGCGACGAGTTGATGGCAGGAGCCGACCATGTCGAGGTACTCCATCGTGCGCTCGATCTTGCGGACGGCTGGCGTGCGTTCGCGGATTGTCTCCCTGACCTGCTCGGAGTTATCAACCTGTGCCCGGTTGACCAGGAAGCGGGCAGTGTCGTCCCGCATCGCTTGCTTCGCGACCGCCGGCCGGCGCAGCAGATCCGTAGTGATCTTCGTCGCGACGTCCTCGTCCGCGTGAACTCCTGGACGACGCGGACCCGGTCCTCGGCGCTGACCTGGGAGGCAACTACGGGGCGCCGCAGCAGGTCGGTGGTAATCCGGGCGGCGAGCGACAGCGCCGTGACATGCTGGGGCCGCGCAAGGGAGCGGCGTCGGCCGCCCGTGGAATCCTGGGGAGGTTTCATGATTATCACATGCGCGCAACTGGACGATCTGCCCATGCTGCTGTCCTTCCGCGACGAGGCGGCAGCATGGCTCGGTGAGCTCGGTACCGACCAGTGGCGCCGCCCGTACCCGGCAGACCGTCTGCGGGCAGCCGTCGAAGCGGGGCAGACGTTCGTGGTTCGCGACGGTGGGGTGACCGCCGCCACCGTCACCTTGGCCACGGTCCCCCCGGAAGGGCTGTGGACCTCCGAGGAGGAGGCCGACCCCGCGCTGTACATCAGCAAGCTCACCGTGGCCCGCACACACGCCGGGCAGAACCTCGGCGGGCGGCTGCTCAACTGGGGCGGGCACAGGGCGTACCGGTCTCGGGCGGCCTGGGTCAGGCTGGACGCCTGGACGACGAACCGGGCCCTGCACCGCTATTACCTCCGCCAGGGCTTCGAACACGTCCGCACGGTCCTTGAAGGCAGCGCGGTCAGCGGCGGTCCGCGGGTGTCCGGCTGGCTCGCCCAGCGCGCGGCCCGCCCGGCGGAGCATGGTTTCGCGGACCGGACGCCGCCGGCCTCGAGCTCGGGAGGCACCAGGGGCCCTGAAGATCACCTCTGCAGGGGGACGCTCCTGCCCTCGGGCGGAGCCGTGACGCGCCGCGGAGTCATCAGGGCGGCCAGATGCTCGAGGTCCTCGTAGAGCCGCGGCTCACCGCGGGCGAGCCTCTGGCGCTCGATCCACGGTCGGTAGCCCTCCCAGATGGCGATGACCGAGCCGCCCCATGCCTGGTCGATGACTCGCAGGTCGAACGCGTCCGACCGCGCGCCCACGCCGAGATGGTTGTAGATCGTCAGGTAGGCGTAGACGAGCCGTGTCGCCGTCCGGTCACCCGCGTCCATTCGGCCGATCAACGCGGAGACGGCCGCGGCATCCCGCTCGTCGGGGATGCCCTCGTCTCGCAGTTCCTTGCGCCTGTCCATGGTGGCGGCGAGGTATTCCACCGTGGCCTGCTTACGCCGTCGGTCATGGTCCAGTGTCGTGGCGCGCGACAGCATCACGAGCTGCCACAACACCGCGCCGAAGGCGACGACACTGACCAGGAGGGCACCGAACGAGGCGACCAGGGACCAGCGCTCATACGACGTCACGACCACACACCCTACGCAACTCGGCTGTGTCGCACACCAGTTCCTGGCCTTCGGCCGGGTAATACAGCCCTCCATCAAGGGGGCAGCGGGGCGCCCGCGCCGGGAACTCCCCGGCCCGGGCAGCCGCGCGCTCAGGACCTCTCGCGCCCGGAGCGGCTGCGGCGGATTGCGCCCGGTTACCTATACGCCCGCCCGCTCCGTATGCGGGCGGCCGGCGCACGGATCAATGGCCTTGTTGGCGAGTCACGAGAGCGGCTGTAGCTCAGCGTTGAGAGCGCCCTATTCCACGGGAGAGTGATGTCGTCGAGTTTTGAGAGAGCCTGGGTGCTTGCTTCGGGACCATGGTTGTGCTCTGCACGGCGAGGGGGCCGGGGTGCGCCGAAGTCCAAGGTCGATCTGTACGCGGCGATCCGCCGTAATGCGAAGGCTGGCCTGTCGAGCCGTGCTCTTCAGCGGAAGTACGGTGTCGGGTTCCTGACCGTGCAGAAGGCTTTGACGTCGGCCTGGCCGGAGCCGCGGAAGAAGCTTCCGCCGCGGCCGACGCGGCTGGATCCGTACAAGCCGTTGATCGACGAGATGCTGCGGGCCGACCTGGATGCGCCGCGCAAGCAGCGGCACACGGTGAAGCGGATCTTCGAGCGGCTTCTCGACGAGCACGGTGCGGACGAGATCTCGTACCAGATGGTCCGTGGCTAAGGGTTGTCCCGTAACTGCTGGTCAGAGGTGAGATGATCTTGCCGTGGCGGTGTGATCACGGCGTCAGAGTCGTCCTGGACAGCCCCGTTCACCGGGTTGAGCCCGCGTCAGTTCGGCAAGCTGATCACGGCATTGCGCCGGGAGGGCGCGGACCCGGTGCGCAAGGGCCGGCCGTGGAGCCTGCCGCTGGAGGACCGGGTCCTGCTGGTCGCCACGTACTGGAGGACCCTTCCAGTGCTTCGGGCACGACCAGGGTGTCTGCCTTGCGCAGGGCGGCGGGGAAGCGGAGGCGGCCGCGTTCCTAGATCCCGCTCAGGTTGACCTGGAAGACGCGGAACTCGTCGAGTTCGAGGGCTTCGAGCTGGTTGAGGTTCTGCGTGAGCAGGAAGGCTTTGGCCTTGAGTTCACCGTTCTCGGAGAATGCGATGACTTTCCAGTACTCGCGGGGAATCTGGACGTCGCGGAAGAAGCGGTCGTCCTCTTGTCGTCGACTTCGACGTCGGCGAATACGGGGTCCTCGAGCTGACCCCACGGTCCGTCCTTGCTGCTCTGGTTGAAGTCGTCCATCTGCGGAGTGATGTTGGTGTAGAAGAACGAGTCCAGGTTGGCCTTCTTGGCCTCGACGGGAGAGCCCCAGAGCAGGTCGGCGCGGCGGGCGATGTGTCCGCGGTCGAGCCGGTTGGCCTCATACAACTCGTTGCCGATCTGGACGTCGTCCGCGAGGCGTGGGTCTTTGACGAACTTGATGTACGAGGCCATGACGTTGGTGACGCCCCGACGTAGTTGAGCTGCCGGGGGCCTGTTCTCAACGGCCGTATGGGGTTTCGGTGGTAGTTGTAGTGGACGTTCCAGACTTCAAGGGCCTCTGTGCGCTGCTGTTCTGAGGTCCATGGCCGGGCATACAGAAATTCTTCGGCCAGGATCCGGTTGTAGCGCTCGACCTTGCCGTTGTGCCATGGGGTGTACGGAGTGATCCGCTGGTGCCGGGCCTCGAGTAGGGCTCTGGCGAAGGCATCAGCGTGGTAACAGGAGCCGTTGTCCGTCACTATCCGTTCGATTCGGGTGATCCCGTGAGTGGCGAACCACGCTCGTGCCCGGTGCAGGAACGCCACCGCTGTCGCTGCCTTCTCGTCCGGCAGGGCTTCGGTGTAGGCAAGTCGGCTGAATCCGTCGATGGCTGAGTGCAGGTACACGTAGCCGCCGCGTTCGGTCTTCTTCTTGCGTCTGTTGACGGACTTGGCTTGTTCGCTCCCGCGGCCGTGAACGCGCCATCCGCCACCGTCGGGGATGCGACCGACCTTCTTGACATCGACGTGGACCATGTGACCTGGTCGACGAGCAATGATCTTTTGGGGTTCCCTGTTCGACGCCCCGTTTGGGTCGATGAACCGGCGCCGGTTCAGCCCCATCTGAGCCAGATGTCGGCTCACCGTCCGTCGGCTGATGGGTGTCCCGGCCTGTGTGAGCTCGAATGAGATGCGGGCTGCCGACCACTTGTGGGCACGTCGGAGGACATCGACCTGGGCTACTACTTCGTCTGGGGTGACCGTCGGCTGGTGTCGTGGCGCCGAGGAGCGGTCCAAGAGCCCGATCTCGCCGAATCTGCGGTAGCGGTTCACCCACTTTGAGGCACAGGCCCGTGAGATTCCCATCTCAGCGGCGACGTGAGCAATGGGGCGAGTTCGGCAGCGCTCGACGAGGCGGCGACGCCCTTCAACTGACAACGGTGCGTTGCGGTGAGTCACGCGGCTCACCGCGCTTGTGGGGCGGCGGGGCTCGTGGTGGCCCCCTTCGGCCGTGATACCTGGGCGACGAGGCAGAGCAGTACGCCACAGGTGGCGACCACGATCCAGCCCGGGCGGGACGCATGTGCGAGCCCCGTCGGGCTGGTGGCCGTGACCAGGCCGCCGGCGAGAGCGATGCCGAGGGCGGAGCCGAGTTGCCGTGCGGTGGAGGTGATCGCCCCGGCCACGCCAGCACGGGCGGATGGCAGTCCATTGACCGCGGTGTTGGTGATCGGGGCGTTGGCGAAGCCAAACCCGATGCCAATGAGCGAGTACGCGGCCAGAAGCAGGAGCACGCTCGTGTGCGGGGTGAGCCGGACCAGGCAGAGCCCGCCGACCGTGATGAAACCGCCGGCAAGGAGCAGCGGCAGCCGCGGTCCCGTGCGGCCGACCATGCGGCCGGACCAGGGGGCGCAGACGGTCGCTCCGACGGCCAGGGGCAAGGTCGCCATGCCGGCGGCCAGCGGCGTCCATTCCCGGGTGTGCTGCAGGTAGAGGGTGTTCAGCAGCAGCGTCATGTTCAGGGCGACGAAGACCGCCACCGCGCCCACGACGGCACCGCTGAAGGCCGGGCGCCCGAAGAGCCGCAGATCCATGAGCGGCTCACGTCGGCGGGACTCGACCCACACGAATCCGACTGTCGCCACGGCAGCCCATGCGTATCCCGCCAGCGCCGCAGGCGACGTCCAGCCGATGCGCGGCCCTTCGATCAGGACGCCGACCACGACGGCGAGGACCATGGTCAGCAGGACCTGGCCGGGCAGGTCGAGCCGCCGGGCCCGCGGTGCCCGGGACTCCGGCACGAACACCGCACTGAGCAGCAGAGCGGCCGCGATGACGGGGGCGTTGATCCAGAACAGCGCCCGCCAGTCGAGCCCGGCGAGCAGCGCGCCGCCCGTGACGGGTCCGGCGGCCATGCTCAATCCGAACACTGACGCCCAGATGCCGATCGCCTGCGCCCGTTCCTTCGGGTCAGGCATCGCGTTCACCACGATCGCGAGCGCCACGGGGCTGAGCATCGAGGCGCCGATGCCCTGCAGGGCGCGGGCCGCGATGAGTACGTCGGCCGACGGGGCGAGCGCGCAGACCAGTGAGGCCGCGCCGAACACGGCCAGCCCGCACTGGAACACCCGACGGCGTCCGAAGCGATCCGCCAGTGCGCCGGAGGAGATCAGGAGACTGGCCAGGACGAGGGTGTAGGCGTCCACGATCCATTCGAGACCGCGCGTGTCGACACCCAGGCCGCGCCCGATGGCCGGCAGACCCACATTGACGATGGTGGTGTCCAGGCCCACCAGGAACATGCTCAGGCAGCAGACGCCCAGTACCGTCCAGCGTCTGCGCGCACTCAGCATGGGTTGAACAGGGTGTGTCGTCGCGGTCACGGTCTACCTCTGATGTCCGGGAACAATGCCCGGCAAGGCTCGGCCCGGGCGACGGCCGCAGCCCATCAATTTTGCGAACACTGCAAAACTGGGTCCATGAACACAGAATCCGGGGACGCGGAGTTGGAGCAGATTCTCGATGGCATCGGGCCCCGGCTGCGCAGGCTGCGCCGGGAACGGGGACTCACGCTCGAGGCACTCGCGGCCACGACCGGGATATCGGTCAGCACACTGTCCCGGGTGGAATCGGGCAGGCGGCGCCCGACTCTGGACCTGCTCATCCCGCTGGCACGGGCGCACCACGTCGCACTCGACCAACTGGTGGCGGCGCCGGCCAGCGGTGACCCTCGGATACACCTCCGGCCCCTGCACAAGGGGCGCGGCAGCGTCCTCGTACCCCTGACGCAGTACCCGGGCCGAGTGCAGGTCTTCAAGCAGGTGCTGGCACCCCGCCAGCCGGAACTGGTCACCCACGAGGGCTACGAATGGCTCTACGTCCTCGCCGGTCGGCTGCGCCTCATCCTCGGGGCGCAGGACTTCACGCTGCGGCCCGGCGAAGTGGCCGAGTTCGACACCACCGAGCCCCACTGGTTCGGCCCCGCGGACACGAGCGCCGTGGAGATCCTGCACCTGTTCGGTCCACGAGGAGACCAAGCCATCGTCCGCGCCAGACCGTCCACAACCGATCCCGCCCCGCCGACCGCCCCAAACCCACCTTCAACAACGTCATGACCCGCAACAGCAGGATCGGGTCGAGGCGTCGTTTGCGGATCGGGCTCTCCGCCTCGGCGACGACACGAAACTGCGTCGTGTAGCTGCGCTGGATGACGTCGGTGGGGACTTCGACGCCGTCCACCTCGATCGTCTCCGGGAGCTCGGTGGTTCCCAGCGCCTCCAGAACTTCGGGCTCGGAGGTCTTCACGTCCACCGTGAACTGCAGCGTGAGCTCACTGATCGTCTCATCGTCCTTTGGCGGTAGCCGATACCGATGGAGGTGACGTTCGGATCAGTGAGGTAGCTCGGACCCTTTGTCCGGATGAACTGCCTCAGTGAGGCGACACGTTTGTCCTGCTCGGAGGCTGCGGGCCTTGGATGCAGCGGACTTCTTCTTGGCAGCCATGAATGGATCCCTTCAAGGATGCGGATGCAGCAGGTGCTGGCGTGGGGACAGAGAGGTGTGGCCGTCGGCCACCGGGAGCCACCGGAGCGCGTAACCGTTCGTCAGGTACTGCGACCAGACCTCAGTACTGAGCGGCGTGCCGTTGCTGTGGCTTGCGTCGCTGCACGGCAGGCAGCAGCAGCCACAACCACCCCATCGGCACTCAATGCAATTCGAGCGTGACTTACCGTACTCGGTGGAGTTTTGAGGGCGAATGTGCAGAGAGCGCTGCCCAAACGTTCCGCCAGGCGCGCCCGGGGGAAGGGAACCGCCGGTGCGCAGCGACAGGCCGAGTCGGCCCACTCACAGAGCAACCACCTGAGTGAGTCTCTAGTCGGGCCTAATAGTCCGACAGGTACCTCATCTCCTGCAGGCATTCCTCCTGCAGTTCCCTGAAGCGCCCAGTGCGCTGGAGTAGCCAGACTGCAGGAGCTCGGCAAGTTCATGCACCGTGCTCACATGGTCATAGAAGTTGATGTTCGTCTGTGACTCGCGTGCAGGTCTGCTGCCGGGCCCCGGAATTCGTGTCCGTGGCCGGGGGTGACCTGGCGTCAGCCGAGCCGCGCGCCCGGTACGCGGGCATCGATGCGCAGCAGGTAGAGGTCAACCAGAGTCAGGGCCTGGACCTCGGTGAGCCCGTGGACGATGTCGGTCCTGGGGTCCGGGGCCGGTGAAGACGACGTCGCCGAAGTGCACGCCGGGATGTGGGTCAGCCGCTGACCAACACATAGATGAACGCCGCGAACAGCGTCTCATCAGGCGTGTGTCCTGCGTGCCGCCGCCTGTGGCCGCACCTTCGACGGCGGGATCAGCGGCTTCGCGATCTCCCAACCCGTCCGGAACAATCCAACTCCACGTGCCCCGCCCCATGACAACCCCAAAGACCGCCTCACCACATAGGACACGGTCTTAGGGGGGAACGTCCGGAGTGAGACCAACGGTCAACGGACGAGTAGGCCTGCAACTATGCAACCAGCCGTACGCCTCGTCAGTCCTGACGGTCATGAGCCCTCCTCTGTCCCGGCGCCAGGCTGAACGGCGCGGCCTGCGTCTCTGGCCGGTCGGTCTCGTCCTGCTCCTGGCCTTCACCGCCGCGATTGTGGTCGCCGCCGCGGTGTTCTACACCGGATGGGACCTGCTCAGTGCCCGAGAACTGAAGCCTGAACGCCTCATCGACTCCAAGACACTGTTCGATCTGGTCAAACTCTCCTTCGGCGTAGTCGCCGGAGCCGGCGCCCTGGTCGCCCTGGTCGTTGCCTACCGCCGCCAGCGCGTCGACGAGGACGGCGCCCTGCGCGACGCCACCCGCCTGCACACCGAACGCTTCACCACCGCCGTCTCCCAGCTCGGCGACGAATCCGCCGCCGTCCGCCTCGGTGGCGTCCACGCCCTGGCCGGTCTCGCCGACGACGCCCCCACCCGCGAACTGCGCCAGACCTGCATAGACGTCCTGTGCGCCTACCTCCGACTGCCCTACACCGCCGAGGCCGAACTCCCGGCGGATGACGCGGAGGCCCGCCACAGCTACCTGGCCCTCCGGGAAGTCCGGCACACCGTCATCAGGCTCATCCGCGACCACCTCCGCCTGCCCCTCAAGCATCAGCACTCGTGGCAAGGCCACGACTTCGACTTCACAGGAGTCACCTTCGACGGCGGAGACTTCTCAAGGGCGACGTTCGCGGGAGGCCTGGTCAGCTTCAGCGGGGCGACGTTCTCCGAAGCCAGGGTCGACTTCCACGGGGCGACATTCTCCGCAGACGTGGTCAGCTTCGGCCAGGCGACGTTCTCCGGAGCCAAGGTCGACTTCAGCGAGGCGACGTTCTCCGGAGCCAAGGTCGACTTCAGCGAGGCGACGTTCTCCGGAGCCAAGGTCGACTTCAGCGAGGCGACGTTCTCCGCAGACGTGGTCAGCTTCCGCATGGCGACGTTCTCCGGAGGCGCGGTCGGCTTCGGCCAGGCGACGTTCTCCAAAGGCTTGGTCAGCTTCCGCGGGGCGACGTTCTCCGGAGGCTTGGTCGACTTCGTCGGGGCGACGTTCTCCGGAGACGGGGTCGACTTCAGCGAGGCGACGTTCTCCGGAGGCGGAGTCGACTTCGTCGGGGCGACGTTCTCCGGAACCAGGATCAGCTTCGCAGGGGCGACGTTCTCCGGAGCCAGAGTCGACTTCCACCGGGCGACGTTCTCCGAAGCCAGGGTCGACTTCGACTGGGCGACGTTCTCCGGAGACAGGATCAGCTTCCGCGGTGCCACATTCTCCGGAACCAGGTTCGACTTCCGCGCGGCAACGTTCTCCGGAGGCGCGGTCGACTTCAGCGGAGTCACCGGTCGCGCACCCTCTGGCCTCGTTCCGCAAAGCCGATCGCCTCTGCCCACCGGGCTCACCCTCCCAGCAGACTGGCACCCCACAGCTCCCTGAGGGGCAACACAGCGTGCTCCAGGCCTTCGGCTATCCGGAGGAACGGTCTCGTCACCCGCACGGGCGGCAGGTGCCGCGTTCCCAGACTGGGACCCATCACGGCGCGAGCGCCGGCGAACACCCGGCGGTCGCTCGATGGTGCGCTTCGTCGGGAGCGGCAGGCCCCACTTCCTCGTAGGGGATCTCCCTGCCCTCGGCCCGGCAGAACCGCCGGTGCTCGACCCGGGAGCCGAGGGTTACCGGGTCGCTTCCGGTCCGCCGCCGAGCGGGCAAGGCCGGTTGGAAGACCAGCGGACCGTGGGATGCGGCCGGGTGCCGCGGCGGCGCCCGGCCGCCGCGGGCAGCAGCGCGAAGCGTCGTACGCGGGCAACGCGGCGTAGCGGCGATCGGGTGGAACACCAGTGGACCGCGGAGGACATAACGGGCCGAAGGCGCAGACGGACGGTAGAGGGCGCACCGGTGTCCCGCACCCCGCACGCCCGCCGTGCCGAACTCGCCGACGTGCTCAACGCGGTGCGCACCGCGGCCGGGCTGACATACGCCGCCCTCGCCGCCCGCACCGGCATCTCCGCAACACCCTCAAGCGCGACGGGGTCTGTGCGCCGGGCCAGGGCCGTGCGGCGGCCTGTACTGCTCGCCGTCGGCCGCCGCGCCGCCCAAGGAGTACCACCCTGGCGGGGTTTCAGAGGCAGGCGTAGACGTCCGTGCCCAGGTCGTGCGCGCCTTGCATGCCGTGGGCGCGGCCGACGAGGACGGCGCCGGTCGTGAGCGGCTTCGCACAGGCGTAGCAGGCGCAGCCGGCGTATGCCTCGTAGGACAGCGCGGACGCGGGCGGGATCGGGAAGGCGCGGCACGGGACCGCGGCCTTACCCGACTGGGCTTCGGCAGGCGCGGTCACAGCGGCAGCCGCCGTCGTACCGGCCGCGGGGGCACAGGCGGTAGCTGCCTCCACGTAACGCCGGTGTACTCGTGGAAGTGGTCGCCGTCGTGGCCCGGGGCGAGGGTGCAACATCTGTTGGGGGCGTCGGGCTTCCGGTCCCAGCAGAGGTTGAGTCCGGCCGGGCGCATCACGTGGGCAGCCGTGCAGATCATGCTCCCTCCAGCGGGGCGAGGTGTCGCTGCTCGCGACAGGGGGCGCAGGCGTACAGGAGGGCGGGCGGGCCGCTGTTGCGCTTGACGACCTTCACCGCGACGGCGGTTTCAGACGGGCCTCCGTGCCAGTGGCAGAACTGTCCCGCTTCGGCAGCCCCCGAGGGGCGGGTGTCCGAGTCCATGCCCCGCACCGTAGGGACGGGCGAGAATCACGGCCCGGCGTGATTCTCGATGATTCTCCGCGCGGTTCGGAGGATTCGCGTGGATGCTCAGACGAGGTCGAGTTGAGCCCGTGCGCGGGCGATCAGCCGGTGCGCGGCGGGGCCGTAGACGGCGGCCTGGTGCATCAGATCCCACACCCGCAGGTAGACGGCGACGCTGTCGGCGTCGTCAAGCCAGAGCTCGGCGTGCCAGTCCTCGACGATCGCCAACCGCTCATCGTACAGCCAGAACCCGTTGGCGGGCGGTATGCCGGGCACCGAACGGCACGATGCCGAGGCGTACCGTGTCTAGGCCGATCACGCCGGCGAGCCGATCAAGCTGGGCCCCCAGGACGGACGGCGGGCAGATCCGGGTGTGCAGGACCGCTTCCCACATGACAATGTGGAACATCCGGCCCGGCTGGTACATGAGCTCTTGGCGGCGCAGGCGGGCGCGCACGGCGTCGTCGATGTCGCGTACCGACTGGTGCAGGTCGGCGTACGCCTGGAACACGTGGCGGGCGTAGTCCGCGGTCTGGAGCATGCCGACGACCATTGCGTCCTCCCAGGCGCGCAACACGGCGGATCGCTCGTACTCGACGGTGAGGGCGTCCTGCACCGGGCGGTGCCCGGCGGCGAGCTGCCGGCGCCACGACCGTACGTGCGACTCCAGACCGTCGAGGCGGGCGACCAGCTCGTCGGCGGCCTCGGGGTGCCCGGTCGCTACGGCCCAGGCGCGCAGGTCGTCTGCGGTAGCGGTCTGCCGACCGGTCTCCAGCTTCGACACCTTGGACTGTGGCCAGCCCAGCACGGCGGCGAGACCGCGGCTGGTACGCCCGACGCGCAGCTCGCGGAGCCGTGCGCCGAGCGCCATCCGGGCTTGCTGAAAGTCCGTGCTCACATGGGCACGGTAGCCGCTAGGCCTGCTGGTACGGCCGTGCGTGGTGCCAAGCTGCCTCGCGGGCCTGGAGATAGCACAGGACGTCCACAGGGTTCGTGATGAGCTCGACGCCGGTCATCGCGTCGTCCTGATCGAAGTGGAGCAGCGCGACGACACGCGCGTCGAAGATCCAGAAGTCTTCTTGCGGCAGGCGCAGTTCGTCCGCCTGCGCGCGGGACAGTACGCGGATCGTCTCGCCCGCGGCCTCGTTGCGGCGCGCGTTGTCGAGCAGGTACCGCTGCCCCGGGGTGGCCGGCCCATCGAGGATGCGCACCCGCTCGAACCGCTTCCCGAGCGCGGCCTGCTCGCGCCGCTCGACGCACCACGGGTCGGCGAGGTCCCAGTCGACGCGGCCCTCGGCGAGGAACTGGGCGTAGGTGTCGGTCGCCTCGTCGAAGGCGTATCGCCGCCGGGTTTCCAGCCTCCACGCCGAGTGCTTAAGCGTGGTGAACATGCCGTCGAACTCGGTGAAGCTGATGAACTGCAGCACGCGTACAGGCTCCTTCGGGCCGAAGTTGGCGAGCAGTTCGCGCGGCAACGCGACGGCACCCTCATCGGCAGTGAGGTTGTCGAGCTGGGCGAGCTCGGCCGGGTCGGTGACGCGGTCGCCCTGGACGACGTAGGCGCCGCCCTCGGTCTCGTACAGGGTGGGCAGCCGTTGTTGCCGCTGTTAGTGCCGACATTGCTCAACCGCCGAGCCATGTGGTCCCCCTTCGGGTCGGTGGATGTGGCGCGCACCGTAACCGTACGAGCGGCAGACGCAACAGGGTGCCAGCCGCTACCTCGATGCCCTTATTTCTGAACGCTGGGGGCATTTGATGAGAGCGCTGTGGACTGTCCTTGCCGTGCCGCTCGGGCGCTGACGACCGTGAGCAGCCGTCAACCCAATGGACGATAACGATCGCGACGAGGGCAAGTACGAGAAGCCTGGCGGACAGCTGAGCGCCCACATCGTGCCCTCCCCCAACCGACGTGAGCGCATCCTAGTGAGGAACGCCCCCGGCGCCATCGCTCGCCAGGGCGTTCGATCTCTCCGCCGGCCTACAGCGCGACGTCGACAGGCTTGCTCGACGGCAGCTCGTCGGCACGTAGCGGCCTGATCGGGGTGTGTCCGACCCAGAGCGGTTCACCGTCGGGTGTGGAGTGCTCGCGCCACTGCCCGCCGTCGACGACGGCGAACCCGAGGGATGCCAGAGCGTCGTAGCAGGCGAGCAGCGTCGGCGGTGTCGCGCTGCTCGGCCACATGGCGATGATGTCGGACGTCTCGCCGTGCCGGTCAGCCAGGTGCATGGACCATTCCCCTTCGGGGATGCGTTCCGTCGACCAGGCGATGAACGCCTGCCAGCCCATGTAGTCGCCGCCGCTGTCCATCAGGCGCGGCGGGGGCGCTCTGGCCGGTGCCGCGCGGGTCGAAGCCGATGACGTCGTATGCGCGGCGCACGCTCTCGGGGAGCTTCGCCCGCTTCGTGACGGCGTACGACAGTCCGGATCCGCCGGGGCCGCCCGGGTTCACCAGCAGCACGCCGCGCCGCTGCTGCGGTGTGCCGGAGGCGGGGACCCGCGAGACGGCGATGCGTATCCGCTTGCCGTCCGGGTCTGCCCAGTCCAGCGGAACGTCGAGCGATCCGCATTCGACGCGATCGGGGGCGCGCGGGGCGGGCACGGATTCCGGGCAGGCGCCGAAAAGCAGTGAGGTGGTGTCGCCGGGTTGAGCAGGCGCTGCCGAGGCCGGCGGGGCGGCGATGGCGACCGCGGCGACGAGGGCGCACAGAGCACTTCGGGGGCGTACGGAGGGAGGCACGAGTCTCACATTCAGGGAAGCGACGTTGCATCAGGTGACAATGAAAACGATTATCGATAAGGTCGCCGTCGGTCAAGCGGGCGGTTCCTCTCGCCGGAGCCGCCGCATGCCAAGAACCCGCAACCGCACTGTGAGAAGGGGAAGTCGTGGCTCATCTGCTGATGGTCGAGAGCTGGGTCGGATCAATGAGCAGACTGCTGCCACGAGCTGTCCGCGAGGCAGGTCACGAGTTCACGTTCCTGACCCGTGACCTGCACCACTATCTGCGCTCCGCGCCCGAGGGCACCGCGCATCCGCTGCTCGCCGCCCGGCATGTGCTCACCGCCGAGACCAACGACACCGACGCGCTGCTCTCCTTCGTCGAGCGGGCCCATGAGGTGCTGCGCTTCGACGGAGTGATCACCTCCTGCGACTACTACCTGCGGACGACCGCCCGGATCGCCGGTCGTCTGGGGCTCCCCGGCCCCGCACCCGAGGCCGTGGACAACGCGTGCCGCAAGGACGCGACCCGCCGGGCCCTGGCCGAGGCCGGACTTCGAGGACCACGCTTCGCGGTCTGCGCGGACTGGGCCGAGGCCGCCGACGCGGCCCGCGCAATCGGGTACCCGCTGGTGCTCAAGCCCGTGGACCTGTGCGCAGGAATGTTCGTACGCCGCGTCGACGACGAGCCCGCCCTTGCGCACGCCTACCGGGCACTCGCCGACTTCCCCGTCAACGCCCGCGGCCAGCGCCGCGACCCGGTCGTGCTGCTCGAGGAACTCCTCGAAGGGCCGGAGGTCAGCGTCGAGACCGTGTCGTACGGCGGGACGTCGCACGTCGTGGGCGTCACCGACAAGAGCGTCGGCGGGGCACCCGCCTTCATCGAGACCGGTCACATGTTCCCCGCCGCGCTCACGCCGGCGGACACCGAGGCCGCCGTGGAGACCGCGCGCCAGGCCCTCACGGCCCTCGGTCTCGACGGGGTCGTGGCCCACACCGAGATCAAGCTGACGGCCGACGGGCCGTGCGTGGTCGAGGTCAACCCGCGCCCCGCCGGCAACCGCATCACCGAGCTCATACGCCATGTGACCGGCATCGACCTCGCGGCCGCCTGCGTCGATGTCGCCCTCGGCCGGGAACCGGACCTGCGCCGCCGGGGCACCGGACTGAGCAGCGCCGCCATCGGCTTCCTGGTGCCGGACAAGGAGGGGGCGCTGGAAGCCGTCGCAGGCGCCGAAACGGTGCGCGCGGCCGACGGCCTGCTGGAACTCCAGCTCGCCGAGCCCGGCACGGCCGTCAAGGCCGCGGGCAGCAACAACGAGTACCTCGGCCATGTCATGGCCGCAGACGCCGGCGGCCTGGGCGCCCGCGACCGGGTCGAAGCCCTGCTTGCCGAGCTCTGTCCCCAGGTGGTGACCCGATGACCGCCCTCAACGACACACGCGTAACGGCCTCCTCGTACGACGACCTCGTCGAGCGCGTCCAATGCGGGCGCATGGGCCCCGACCCGCGCAGCGTGCGCATCGCCGTGGCATTCACCACCCGCCAGGCGGCACGGCACGACGGGCGCAGCCGCGGTTACCGCAACGAGGTGCTGAGCCTGCGCCTCGCCGAAGCCGTGGGCTCCTGCGCGGTCGAGCCGGGCCGACTGCCCGACGACGCCGTCGAGGACTGTGTCGGCGCGGACATCGCCCGCCTGCTGGAACACGAACTGCTGCCGGTGCGGGTCGCAGCCCTCGACGCGTACCTGATGCATGCCCTGCCGCACGGTCCCACCAACGGCGCGCGGCCCCTCCCGCTCACCGCCGGCACGTCGCTGGAGAAGTCCCGCGCCAGGGCCAGGGCCGTCGTGGAGCTGATCGACGCCGCCCCCGGAGCGAGCGTGCTCGTGGTGGGCGTCGTCAACTCGCTGCTGGAGGCGCTGCGGGCGCGCGGCCTGGCGTACATCCCCTGTGACCTCAAGGGCGGCACGACCGAGTGGGGCGAGCCGGTACGCACCGACGCCCTGGCGGAGCTGGAGCGCTGCGACGCGGTCCTCGCCTCCGGAATGACCCTGGGCAACGGCAGCTTCGAGCCTCTGCGGCAGTACGCACAGCGCCACGCAAAGCCGCTGGTGATGTTCGCGCAGACCGGCAGCGCGGTGCTGCCGCGTCTGATCGGTGCCGGGGTGAGCGCGGTGTGCGCGGAGCCGTACCCCTTCTTCTGGCTGGACGGCGGTCCGGGGACCGTCCACCGCTACGGAGCCGCCCTGTGACCACGGCCGTCCTCAGCTCCGAAAGCACCGCGGGCAACCGCGAACTGCTCGGCCTGCTCGGCCGGACGCCCCTCGCGCGCGTCACCGCCGACCTGCCGTGCCCGCAGCCCGGGTTCTGGGCCAAGCTCGAAGGACAAGGCGTCGGCGGCATGAAGGCCAGGGCCGCCGTCTCCATGCTGCTCGGAGCCAAGGAACGCGGTGAACTGCGCCCCGGCGCACCGGTGGTGGAATCCACCTCCGGAACGCTCGGCATCGGACTGGCCTTCGCCGGACAGGCACTCGGCCATCCGATCGTGCTGGTCGGCGACATCGAGCTGGAACCCTCGATGCGGCAGCTGCTACGCGCCCACGGCGTCCGATTGGAGCTGGTCGACCGCCCGGCCGCCGAGGGCGGCTGGCAGGCCGCGCGGCTCGCCAAGCTGCGCGAACTGGTGGCGCGGCTCCCGGACGCGTACTGGCCCGACCAGTACAACAACCCCGACAACACGGCCGGTTACGCTTCCCTGGCAGCCGAACTGGCCACCGGGCTCGACCACCTCGACGTGCTCGTGTGCAGCGTCGGAACCGGTGGCCACAGCGCGGGCATCATCGGCCCGCTGCGCCGCCACTGGCCGGGACTGCGGCTCATCGGTGTGGACGCCACCGGCTCGACCATCTTCGGCCAGCCCGCGAGGCCCCGGCTGATGCGCGGCCTGGGCAGCAGCATCCATCCGCGCAACGTCGCCTACGAGGCCTTCGACGAGGTCCACTGGGTGGGTCCCGCCGAAGCCGCCGACGCCTGCCGTCGGCTGGCCGTCGGCAACTTCGTCAGCGGGGGCTGGAGCACCGGAGCCGCGGCGCTCGTCGCGGCCTGGGCCGCCCGCGTCCATCCAGGGGCCGTCGTCGCCACCGTCTTCCCCGACGGGCCGCACCGCTATCTCGGCAGTGTGTACGACGACGACTTCGCCGCCGCCCACGGCATCGACCCGGACACCGCCGCCACCCGCCCCGTCGAAATCCCGCACCCGCGAGCCGTGGAGGCCACCGGATGGGCCCGGTGCCGCACCGTCACCGATCCACTCGACAACGCCCAGAAAGAGAACCCGTGAAGGCCGGCCAGCGCACCGTACGCCTCCAACTCACCGAGCCGCTGCGCATATCCCGTGCGACGATGACTGCCCGTCAGGCCGTGTGGCTGTCCCTGGAGCACGAGGGGCAGCGCGGCCACGGAGAAGCCGTCACCAGCGTGTACTACGGCCTCGACGCGGACACGTTGGGACGGCTGCTGCATGCGGAATCCCAGTGGCTGGCCCGCTTCACCGATCCCGAGACCGCGCTGGAGGCCTTCTCAGCCGGCGACCGGGACAAGACGGCTTTGCCGGCTGTGACCAGCGCCCTGGAGTCCGCGCTGCTGGACCTCGTGGGCAAGCGCGCAGGCGTCCCGGTCCACCAGCTCCTCGGCGGACGCGGTGCCCCACCCTGCGTCCCGACCGCCCGCACCATCGGCATCACGACACCCAGGCGAGCCGAAGCGCGGGCCACCCGTCTGGTACGCGACGGATTCTCGGTCCTCAAGATCAAGGCCGGCGCCCCTGATCCGGCCGAAGACCTGGACCGCGTACGGGCCGTACGAGCCGTCGCTCCGCACGCACGGCTGCTGCTGGATCCCAACGGAGCATGGAACGCCGACACGGCCGAGCGGCTGCTGCCCCTGTTCGCGGAGCTCGGCGTCGAAGCCGTCGAGCAGCCTTTGACGCCCGGCGACCCGGAAGCGCTGGCGAAGCTCGCGGAGCGCTCACCGCTCCCGCTCATCGCCGACGAGGACGCGATCGACCACGAGGACGCCCGCCGTCTCGCCGGGCGCGTCCAGGGCATCAACGTCAAGCTCGCCAAGTGCGGCGGAGTGAGCGCCGCACTCCGGATCGCCGAAATCATCGCGGGCACGGGCACCGAGCTGATGCTCGGCTGCCTGACCGCGAGCACGCTCGGCATCGCCCCCGCCGTCCACCTCGCCGACCGCGCCCGCTGGGTCGACCTCGACGGACATCTGCTGCTCGCCAACGATCCGTGGACCGGCATCGGCGGTGCCGACGGCACGGTACGGGCCGGCCGCAACCCCGGCCTCGGGGTGCGTCCGAACGGCGTGCTTGCGCAGGACGCCGAGGAGGCGCGGGCGTGACGACGTGGCACGAGATACGGGGCTTCCCGCTCGCCATCCGGCTCCTCCTGGTCAACCAGCTGGGCGTCAACACCGGCTTCTATCTGCTCGTGCCCTACCTCGCCCTGCACCTGGGTGAGGACCTGGGGATGTCGGCGGCCGTCGTCGGCATCGTCCTGGGTGTTCGGAACCTCAGCCAGCAAGGGCTTTTCCTCATCGGCGGATCGGCGTCCGACCGGCTGGGAGCGCGCGGCGTCATCATCGCCGGATGTGCTCTGCGCACCGTCGGCTTCGGGCTCTTCGCGCTCGGCGACGGACTCCCCGTACTCCTCGCCGCGTCCGTGCTCAGCGGGTTGGCCGGGGCGCTCTTCAACCCGGCTGTGCGGGCGTATCTCGCCCTGGAGGCGGGTGAGCGCAAGGCGGAGGCGTTCGCCCTGTTCAACGTCTTCGCCACGACCGGGGCCCTGATCGGGCCACTGCTCGGCAGCGCCCTGCTCCTCGTCGACTTCCGTGCCTCCGCGCTCACCGCGGCCGCAATCTTCGCGGTGCTCACTGTCGCCCAGGCCGTGGTGCTCCCCGCGCGCAAGGCCGTGCCGAGCGGGAACAGCCTTGTCGCCGACTGGCGCGAGGTGATCGGCAACCGCGGCTTCCTGGCGTTCGCCCTGGCCATGGTCGGGATGTTCACCATGGAGAACCAGCTGTACCTGCTGGTGCCCGACGGCGCGCGCCGCGCCACCGGCTGGGACGGCGCTGCCGGCCTCGTCTTCCTCGTCGGCACCCTCACCAACCTCTGGCTTCAGCTGCGCATCACCCGGGCGCTGAAGGAGCGGGGCAGCAGGGCGCGCTGGATCGGCGCCGGACTCGCACTGATGGGCCTGTCCTTCCTACCGCCGATGGCCGTGTCGGGGTCAGGGACGGCTCCCGACGGCCTCGCGGACGCGGCGCTGCGCGCCCTGCCCGTCCTGGCAGGCGCCCTGCTGCTCTACCTGGGCGTGATGATCGCCCAGCCGTTCGTGATGGAACTGATCCCAGGCTTCGGCCGACCCGAACTCACCGGCACGTACTTCGGCCTGTTCTACGTGGTCTCGGGCATCGCCGCCGCAGTGGGCAACACAGTCGTCGGCTGGGCCATGGACGCCGGTGAACACACGGACGCGCCCTGGCTGCCCTGGATGTGCTGCCTGCTGTTCGGGCTCACCTCCGCCATGGGAGTCGCCTGGCTGCACCGCCGCCGGGCCCTTCCCGGGAGCACCGGGGCCGTACCGGCGACATCGACGGCGTGAGGAGACACCTATGACGACCGACAACCTGCTCACCGACAACCCCGCGCTCTACGAGGCCCGTTTCCCCGACACCGACCGGATCGCCGGTCGCTGGGCCGAGGACTGCCTACGGCGGTACGGGGCCGGCGAGCGCGTCCTGGACATCGGCTGCGGCGCCGGCCGTGACGCCGCGTATCTGCACCGCGCCGGCCGTGCGGTGACCGGCGCCGACCTGTCCGAGGCGATGCTGGCGTACGCCCGCGTCCAGCACCCCGGACCCACCTACGTACGGGCCGACCTGCGCGCCTTCGATCTCGGTGAGCGGTCCTTCGACGCGGTCGTGTGCCTGGACAGCGCCCTGCTGTACTGCCACACCAACGAGGACCTCGACGGCTTCCTGACCTCCTGCCGCCGCTCCCTTGCTCCCGGCGGCCTGCTCATCGCGGAAATGCGCAACGGCGCCTTCTTCGTGGGCCGTACAGAACTGCTCGACACCCCGACCGTCAACGGCTTCACCTGGCAGGGCACCGCCTACCGATCCACCACCACCCTGTACGTCGACAGGACCGCGCAACTCCTGCGCCGCACGCGGACGTGGACCGCCGACGACGGTTCCGCACCGGTCGAGCAGAGCTCCGCGTGGCGCCTGCTCTTCCCGCAGGAGCTGCGCCACGTCGTGACCGCCCACGCCTTCGAGGTGCTCGCCCTGCACGACGGGCCGGGTCCGCGCACCGAGCCGCCGTGGCGCGAGGGCGACCCGCCGGGCGAGACCGCCGAAGCCGACCGCCTCCACCTCGTCGCCCGCCTGACCTGCCCCGCCTGACCTGCCCCTTCTGACCTGCCCCTTCTGACCCGCCCCGCGCCTTCACCCGCTCGCATCACAGCAAGGACACCGCCATGAACGACGTTCCCATGAACGACCCCCAGCTCCCCGGTCTGCGCCGCCGCGGCTTCCTCACCGTCGCCGGAGGCGCGGCCGGACTCGGAGCCCTCGCCCTCACCGGCTGCGCCGGCTCCGGCACCTCCGGCACCGCGGCCAAGGGCGACGGCAAGCCCAAGCGCGGCGGACGCCTGCGTGCCGCCTTCGCCGGCGGTGGCGCGAGCGAGACCCTCGACCCGCACCTGGCCAACCTCTTCGCCGACGTCGCCCGCGCCAAGGCCCTCTTCGACAAACTCGCCGACTACGGCCCCGACCTCTCCGCCCGGCCGCGCCTCGCCGAGAAGTGGGAGCCGAACGCCGGCCTGGACCGCTGGACGATCACCCTGCGCGAGGCCGCCTTCCACAACGGCAAGCCGGTCACCGCCGCCGACATCCTGTACAGCTACCGCCGCATCACCGACCCCAGGAAGGCCTTCCGCGCCAAGGCGTCCCTGGAGCCCATCGACCTCAAGGCGAGCCGCGCCCTGGACGCGCGCACGATCGAGTTCATCCTGAAGCGTCCGACCGCCGAATTCCCCAACCTGCTGGCAGCGTTCGGCGCGTACATCGTCCCCGAGGGCGAGGACGACTTCGACACGAAGCCGGTCGGCAGCGGCCCGTTCCGCTTCGTCTCCTTCTCCCCCGGCAAGTCCGCCGTCTTCAAGCGCAACGAGGACTACTGGGACGGCGCCCCGTACCTCGACGAGCTGGAGTTCGTCGTCGCCAACGAGGAGTCAGCGCGGATCAACGCTCTCCTCGGTGGCCAGGTCGAGTACGCCCACGAGCTCAACCCCACCACTGCCCGCGCACACGAGGGCAAGGGCCAGATCGCGATCGTCCGCCTGCGGGGCAGCGCCATGCAGTCCTTCGCGATGAAGACCGACCGCAAGCCCTTCGACGACAAGCGCGTGCGCGAGGCGTTCTTCCTGATCGCCGACCGCAAGGAACTGGTCGACGGCGCCCTGTCCGGCGCCGGCGAGATAGGCAACGACCTCTTCGGCAAGGGCTACGAGTACTACGCCGCCGGCCTGCCCCAGCGCGAACAGGACCTCGACCGGGCCAAGGCGCTGCTCAAGCAGGCCGGGGCCGAGGGTCTCAAGGTCACCCTCGACACCTCACCGGTGGCGGCCGGATTCACCGAGGCCGCCGCGATCTTCCGCGACCAGGCCGCCAAGGCCGGCGTCACCCTCCAGAAGGACCGGCAGCAAGGACAGCTACTGGAAGGACATTCTCGACTCCGGCACCCTCTGCTCCTACCGCTCAGGCGCCATGCCCATTGAGGCCCACATCTCCCAGCGCCTGCTCACCGGTTCGACCACCAATGCCACCAAGTGGCAGCACAAGGACTTCGACGCCCTCTACCAGCAGGCGCAGTCCACCAGGGACAAGCAGCAGCGTGCCGCTGTCTACGAGCGCATGCAGCGCCGCCTGCACGCGGAGGGCGGATTCCTGGTCTGGGGCTTCGCCGACTGGATCCTCGGCACTGCCCTGGGCGTCCGGGGCGTCGAGCCCAAGGCTCCCGCCAACTCCCTCGACTGGGCCCGCTTCGACAAGGTCTGGCTCGCGTGAGCGGACTGCGCTCCTGGATCGCCCGGCGGCTGCTGCTCGGCATGGCGCAGACGGCGGCCGTCGTGCTGCTCGTCTTCGCCCTCACCGAGGCGCTGCCGGGCGACGCCGCCGTCGCGCTCGCCGGGGATCAGCCCGACCCGGAGCGCATCGCCGCCATCCGCGAGGCGATGCAGCTGGACCGGCCCGCGCACGAACGCCTGGCGGACTGGGCGGCCGGTCTGCTGCACGGCGACTTCGGCACGTCGCTGGCCTCGGGACGGCCCGTCAGCACGTACATCACGGACGGCTTCGGCCCGACGCTGCTGCTCGCCACCCTGACCGTGGCACTGCTCGTCCCGGCCGGGGTCGGTCTCGGCGTGCTCGCCGCCCGCCACGAAGGGAAGGCCGTGGACCGGCTCGTCAGCTCCGTGACACTGGGCGTCTACGCCGTGCCCGAGTTCGCCTTCGGAGTACTGCTGATCACGGTCTTCGCCCTACGCCTGGGCTGGCTGCCGCCGACCGCCGTCGGATACGGCACCGACCTGCTCGCCCATCCGGCGGCCCTGGTGCTCCCCGTCCTGATCCTGCTGTCCCGCCCGGTGTGCTCCCTGACCCGTCTCGTACGCGCCGGCATGATCGACGCGCTCGCCTCGCCCTACGCCGCCCAGGCCCGCCGCTACGGCATCCCGGCGGCCCGTGTCCGGTACGGACACGCCCTCCCCAACGCCATCGCGCCCGCCGCCCAGCAACTCGCCCGCACCATCGACTGGTTGCTGTGCGGCGTCATCGTCGTGGAGGCGCTGTACGTGATCCCCGGCCTCGGAACCGTCCTGATGAACGCCGTCGCCGAGCGCGACGTCCCCGTCGTGCAGGGCCTCGCCGTCGCCTTCGGTGTCGTGACCGTCGTCCTCAACCTCGGCGCCGACCTGGTCGCACGCCACTTCGCGCCCCGCGCGGAGGTGGCGGCATGAAGCCCCGCTTCGCACTCGGCGCGGTCATCGTGGGCGTACCACTCGCCCTGGCCCTGCTCGGACCGCTGTTCGCGGGCGAACCCGGGCCGCGCGCCGCGTCCTTCACCCGCGGCGGCGGTCACTGGCTCGGCACCGACTTCGTCGGCCGGGACGTGTGGCGGCAGGTGCTGCTCGGCGGTCGGTCGGTGGTCCTCGTCGCCCTCGCCGCGACAACTCTCGCCTACCTGGTGGCGCTGCCGCTGGGACTCATCAGCGCGCTCACCCACCGCACCTGGCTCGAAGAGCTGCTGATGCGGCCCCTTGATGTGCTGCTCGCCGTGCCGTCGCTGCTGATGATCCTGCTCGTCGCCTCGGTCTTCTCGCCGGGGGCGGTCGGTCTCGCACTGCTGGTGGCGCTCGTCAACATCCCGGATGCCGCCCGTATCGTGCGCGCCGCCGCCGCGGAGGCTGCCTCGCGCCCTGCGGTCGAAGCGCTGCGCATGCAGGGCGAGACCTGGTGGCGCACGGCCGTCGGCTACGTCGGCAGGTCGGTCACGCGCACGCTCGCCGCCGACGCGGGCGTACGGCTCACCGGGGTGCTCTACCTGGTGGCCACCGCCGCGTTCCTCGGCGTCGGCGTCGAACCGGACGCCGCCGACTGGGCGGTGATGGTGGACCGCAACCGCACCGGGCTGTTCGTCCAGCCCTGGGCCGTGGTCGTGCCCGCTCTGCTCATCGTCGCCCTCACCATGGGCGGCAACCTGCTCGTCGACGCCCTACTGGAGAAGAGGAAGCACACGTGAACTCGGTCGCCGAAATCAGGGGCCTGCGCGTGGAGGTCGGCGGCCGGGCGATCGTCGACGGAGTGAACCTCCGAGTCCTCCCTGGCAGGATCACTGCCCTCGTGGGTGCGTCCGGTAGCGGCAAGACGACGACGGGTCTCGCGCTGCTCGGCGAGTACCCGGAGGACGCCCGCGTGACCGGTGACGTACGCGTACCGGACGGCCCGGTGGGCTACATCCCCCAGCACCCGGGAGCCGTGCTCAACCCCGCCCGCCGGATCGGAGCGCTGCTGCGGGACATCGCCCGTACGCAGGTACGGCACCTGCCGCCGGCCGAGCGCCGCGCCGCGGCCCGCGAGCGCATCCTGCGGGCCCTGTCGCACGCCGAGCTCCTTGACGCCGAGGCGATGCTGCGCCGCTACCCGCATCAGCTGTCGGGCGGCCAGCAGCAGCGCGTCGTCCTGGCGCAGACGCTGCTGCTGGGCGCCAAGGTGGTGGTCGCCGACGAGCCGACCACCGGCCAGGACGCCCTGACGAAGCGACGCATCGTCGAGCAGCTCGCGGCCGTGTCCCGGGAGGGCATCGCCATCGTGCTGCTCAGCCACGACCTGGAGGTCGTACGCGTTCTCGCTGACGAGGTGCTCGTCATGCGCGACGGACACGTAGTGGAGTCGGGGCCGGCCGACCGGCTGTGGACAGCGCCGCGGCACCCCTGGACGGCCGAACTCCTCGCAGCGGGGAGCACCATCGCCCCAGTCGAGCCACCCGCTGACGGCGCAGCAGTCCTGCGGACCCTGCCCCTCACCGCCCGGCACGGCAGGACGACGGTCCTCCGCACCCCCGGACTCACCCTCCGCACCGGCGAATGCCTGGCCGTCGTCGGTCGATCAGGCAGCGGCAAGACCACCCTGGCGCGCTGCCTGGTCGGCCTCCATCGCAACCACGACGGCGACACCATCCTCGACGGAACCCCACTTCCGCGCAGTCTGCGTGACCGTACGCGTCAGCAACTGGCCGCCGTCCAGTACATCTTCCAGGACGCCAGGGCCGCCTTCGACGAACACCGCCCCATCCTGAACCAGGTGGCCCGCACAGCGGTCCGGCTCCGCGGGGCGCCCGAGCGGGAGGCGCTGTCCGAAGCGCTCACCACATTGGCCGGTCTCGGCCTGACCGAAGCGCTGGTACGCCGCCGGCCACCACAGCTGTCCGGGGGCGAGCTCCAGCGTGCCGCCCTCGCCCGCGCCCTGCTGGCCCGCCCCCGGGTGCTCATCTGCGACGAGATCACCTCCGGCCTCGACACGGTCACCCGGCGCGGCATCCTCGACACACTCGCCGGCCTCCTGCGCGACCGACGCGACCTGTCCCTGATCCTGATCACACACGATCTGGACACCGCCGCCCTGGCCAACCGCATCGCCGTCCTCGACGGCGGCGACCTCGTCGAGGAAGGCCCCGCGCGACAGATCCTCGCCTCCCCACAGCACCCGTTCACCGTCTCACTGGTGGAAACCACCGCACGACTGACCGCGCAGCCCCGCGCCTAGCGCGTCGTCCGGGCGCTCAAGAGATGTCCCGCAACGACCAACTGGGACGGAGCTACCTGATGGGCTGGAGACCAGCTCAGCTGGTGGCTTGTGAAGTGTCCAAGGACCGGGCGAAGTCGGTGAGAGTCCGGAAGTCGTCCTCGCGGAGACCGATTCGTGGGTTGACGTGGTGCAGAAGCGCACGCGCGCGGTGGTGAGCGGTCACGTACGCCTGGTCCAGATCGCTCTGTTCATCGTCCACCCAGGCGAAGGGACGGTCGTTGGCATAGTCCACCAGGGGACGAGTCTTCCAGTGGACCCCGTCGGGGCGGTCTCGGAACAAGGCGTCGCCGAAGTCGACGAACGGGAGTTCGGGAAGGCCGAGCACTGGGGCGATCCACCGGTTGGCGTCGTCCATCCATGTAGTGGCCCAGCAAAGCTCGTAGCCGAGCCGGAGCAGGACTTGCCCGTGCTCCGGGTTGACCCAGACCCGCAGGGGTCGCCGACGGCGCGACAGCCCTCCATGTTCCTCTGCGGTTCCGCCGGCTTGCGGCACTCTGAGTGTCGTGTAGCCGACGGGGCGCCTTTCCGGCTTGGCCGCATAGGGGTTGAGGGGCCCGTCCACGTCCAGGAAAAGCAGTGGTCGGCTCACGATCTCCCCCGGTCTCGCTCTGTATCGACTGCGCTGTGGAAGCGTAGCTGCAACGATCGTCCCGGTGTTGGGCCGCTCTGATGTGTTGATCCCAGTGTGGTGGCTGTGATCACGGCCTCGGAGCCGTCCTGGACAGCCCCGTTCATCGGGCTGAGTCCGCGCCAGTTCCATGATCCACCATCCGGTGATCTCTGAGGACGGACCCTGGTGGAGACGGTCTGCCCCGACCCGGTGACGAGCGGCCGGGCGTATGCGGCAGGATGAGCGGTCGCACCCGTACGCACGTCCGGGCGCGATCAATGCATCCTGGATTCGAGCAGGTATAAGTGACGCACAATCAAATCTGGCCGGGGGGCCGATTCCCGCGTCCTTCGGGAGGCGACCGATGAACCGGGACCTCACCCTCGGCGACGTCATCGTGGCCGGGGTCGCCTTGGCCGCAGGCCTGTTGGTTGCGCTCCTTCTCCGCATGCTGCTGCTGTGGTTGGGCAAGCACGCGACGAGGACGCGCTGGAGCGGGGACGACGTCATCGTCCACGCGATGCGCGCTCTTGTGCCCTGGGCGGCGATCGCTGGTGGCGCGGCGGCTGCGGCTGCGGTGCTGCCGCTGACCAGGACGGTCCAGCGGCACGTCAACCAGTCCCTGACCGTGCTGCTCATCCTCGTCACGACGATCACGGCGGCCCGGGTGATCACCGGCTTGTTGCGTACGGTCACGCAGTCCCGCCCTGGGGTCGCCGGATCGGCCACCATCTTCGTCAACATCACGCGCGTCGTCATCGTCGCGATCGGCTGCCTGGTGGTGCTGCAGACCCTCGGCATCTCAATAGCCCCGCTCCTCACCGCCCTGGGCGTGGGCGGGCTCGCGGTCGCCTTGGCCCTCCAGGACACTCTCGCCAACCTCTTCGCGGGCATCCACATCCTCGCCTCGAAGACGGTCCAGCCCGGCGACTACATCAAGCTGAGCAGCGGCGAGGAGGGATACGTCGTCGACATCAACTGGCGCCAGACGACGATCCGTGAGCTCTCCAACAACCTGGTCATCATCCCCAACGGCCGGCTCGCCGGCTCGAACATGACCAACTACAACCGCCCCGAGCAGCAGATGACTTTGCTCGTCCAGGTGGGCGTCGGCTACGACAGCGACCTGGACCACGTCGAGCAGGTGACCAACGAGGTCGTCGCCGAGGTGATGAGCGAGATCAGCGGTGCCGTCCCCGACCACGAGCCCGCCGTGCGCTTCCACACCTTCGGCGACTCCCGCATCAGCATGACCGTCATCCTGGGGGTCGGCGAGTTCAGCGACCAGTACCGGATCAAGCACGAGTTCATCAAGCGTCTGCACAAGCGGTACCTGGCGGAGGGCATCCGCATTCCGGCGCCCGCGCGGACGGTCGCGCTCCAACAGGGCTCGATCACCATTCCGCATCAGCGGGACGCGGCCACCGAGCCCGCCCCCCAGCCTCTCCGGCCGGCCGCCGGGCCGGGAGGCGAAGACGCTGTCCCGCTGGCGGGTCAAGCACCCCAGTGCGGAGGCCATCTGTCGTGACTGAGGTGGCCCTACGCCGACGGACCTGATGAGGTCGCTGCCGGACGAGCGTGTCCCTGGTGCCTCGGTGGAGGCCTGGCAGTCGTCCTTGATCTTGTCGCGGAGAGGGGCTGGAAGTACGGTGCGACATCCCGCGAGTTCTTCTGAGCCCAGCTGAGTCCCCAACCCTGTGGCCAGTGGATCCTTCCTCTCTCCGGGTGCCTCTTCGCGGTCTGACATGACTTCAGGATTTCTGAAGCGTTCTCACTGTGTCTGACAGGTCGACGGTCAGGGTGAAGGTGAGGGGTTCGGGGAGGTAGCCCCTGGGCTGGGTGGTTTCGGGGCTGCCGGTCGTGCTGCTGGCGGTGGCGTGTCAGGCGCCTGCCGGGGGCAGGGTGACGTCGTGGCCGAGGTCGCGGTAGCGGGCTCGGAGGCTGTCGCGCACAAGGATGATGCGCGCGGATGACATGGCCATGGCTAGACGCCTAACGAGGCTCGATGATGTGCCATGTCTGCGCTTCGTTATCGAAGGCGCACACGCTCATGACCACCGAGCGGCCATCTTGCGTGATGCACCTATCGTTGTAGGCACTCTTGAGGAGCGGGGTGCCACCACCGGCAGGGAACGTCACGTACCACCGCTGCTCCAAGTTGTCCTCGTCGCACGGCTGGAGAGTCAGCTTGCCTTGTCCTGACGTCAGGCATTTCATGGTCGCGACCTGCCGCATGGGGGTGGGGATCCCAGCGCCGTTGTTCCAGATCCACTTCTGGTTCGGGCTGGTATTGCAGCCGGTCACGTACACGCCGTCGGTTGCGTTGTAGCCCAGACACCAGGAAGAGCCGTAGTTCTGGAACCTCTTCATCACCACTGAGGGTGTACTGCTGGACGACGGAGACGGAGATGCGTGCGCGGACGGTTTGGCGCTGTCGTCTCCGCCATCCTTGTCGTCCCCCCAGATCACTGGCACGAATGCCGCAGCCAGGGTGAACATGCCAGTCAGCAAGCTTCCCCCGACCACAGTCAAGATCGCGATCTGTCTTCCCTCACTCAACGCTCTGAACCGGCTCCACGCCCGGCGTGGAGCCGAGGGAGGGGGCGGGGTCGGCCGCAGCGGTTCGGTGTCACCTGATGGTTGTGGCGTAGGCGTGTTGTTGTCGGGGGATGGTGACGCAGAGGACAACGAACCTCCTGGGTCCCGTTTTTGGTTGGGGCCCAAGAGCCTAATATGCGACATCCTGCGAGTTCTCCTGATCACCGCTGAGTCCCCACCTCTGGCCAGTGGATTCTTCCGCCTTCGGTTGCTCCGTGGCTCTGTGACGTGACTTCGGGATTCTTGAAGCGTTCTCACCTCGTCCGACTGATCCGCAGTCGGGCCGAAGGTGAGGAGTCCCGGGTTGGCGGCGCCGGCAGTCGTACGGGACCTGCGTGAGCACTGGGCACCCGCGTCGCCAGAGGAGCTGGAGCGGTTCGAGACCGACGTGCTGTCCGGGTTCGTCCTCGCGCGGGCCTCGGCGGGCCTGGCGGACGGCACGATCCGTGTACGTCAGGCACCTTGACCAGATCAGGTCCTGGTTCGGTCGACCCCTGTGGGACATGGAGCCGCTGACGCTGACGCGTACTTCTGGAAGGTTCTGCGGAACTCGCCCAGCGGCACCCGGCTGGCCCGGTCGCAGGCGCTGACGACGTACTTCATGTTCCTGGAGCTGCGGCACAAGGTCGAGCTCCACCGAATGACCGGCCGGGCCGCCGGTGCCCGATCGACGAGGTGAACCGTCCGCGCGGGTTCAAGGACGCCCAGCTGCGGATCCCGCCGAGCGAGCCGGACGTCGGGGCACTGTTCACCGGCTGGGGCAGCAACTGGCAACCTGCCGCAAGTTCGCCCCTACCGCCAGGAACTACACCGCCTCGAAGCTGATGCCCCAGGTCGTACTACGGTGAGCGAGGCATGCAAGCTCGACCATGCCGACATCAAGTGGGACCTGGGCCGCTTCGGCAAACTCCACGTCCGCCACGGCAAGAGGGCACGCGGACGGCGACGGCACACGCGCATCGTGCTGCGGTCGCTGTTCGGCCGGGTGAAGAAGAGCGGCACCATCTTCAAGAATCCAACCAGCCGCAACCGGCGTCGGCCAGCACAAATACGGCATCCTCCAACCCCTGGAGCCCGAGTACGTCGAAAACTCGGTCGCGGCAGTCACCAAGCCGGCGGACCGCCTGGCCCTCGCACTCGCCGCGGTGCCCGCCGCGCGATCCGGTGCGATCCGGTGTCTCCAACCTGCAAGGGATGCCGTCGCCCGTACGACGAGGTGCCGGGAATTGACTGCGCCGAGAAGATCGACGACCGGCACCTGATCGGCGGAGACCAGACCATGCAAAGAGTGAGAAGACGTTGATACGGGCGCGTTCTGGCGCGGAAGCGCCCCGGTGCCAGCCCCCTGAGCCCGCGCATCGCCGACGGCCGGTCACGTCGCGCCCGCTTCACCCGAATGGCTTACCCACCCGCGATAGCTGTGTGGCCAGGTCGCAGGGTGGTCCCATGTGGTCCCGTCGGATCGTCCTGAGTGCCGGCCTCGTGGTGCTGGCTCTGCTGGTGATGCGGGACGCCCCGCCACGGCCCGCCCGGCCCGAGCGCATCGCCGTCGGCCCCGTGGCTCCGCGGCCCCCAATCGTCAGCCGGAAGGCGTGGCGGGCGAACGAGGGCATGGTCAGGGAGCGAGCGACCTACACGGGTGCGGTGAGCGCGGTCTTCGTCCACCACACCGGTCACCTGAACGGTTACGACTGCGCCGACGTCCCACGCATGCTGCGGGCGATGCAGGAGGACCACATCGAGAGCGAAGGCTGGGACGACATCGGCTACAACTTCGTGGTGGACCGCTGCGGCACCATCTACGAAGGCCGGGCCGGCGGCACCGGACGGCCCGTGCTCGGGGCGCACACCAAGGGCTTCAACGCCGACAGCATCGGCATCGCGGCGCTCGGCACCTTCGGACCCGGCACGACGGTCCCGCCGGCGCTCGAGTCGGGGATCGTGAAGGTCGCCGCCTGGAAGCTCCGGGTGGAGGCCGACCCCCATGGCACGGTTCGTCTCATCTCGACGAACGACGAGAGCAAGTACAAGAAGGGCGAGGCAGCCGAACTCCACGTCATCTCGGGACACCGCGACAGCTTCCGCACGGACTGCCCCGGCGAGGTGCTGTACGAGCGCCTGCCCGCGATCAGAGAGGCCGTTGCCAGGCTACGGAAGCGCTGAGGCCGCTCCGGCGCGACGCGCCCTGACGCGGCCGGGCGCTGGCGTCCCGCCTCCGCTTCCGATCGAGCACACTGGCTGCGGTGAGCACTTGGTTTGTTCTCTAAGCCCCTGGCCTTGTTTGTGATGAGAGCACCCGTCGCTCAGCGCTGACAGCATCCTCTTCCACCCTTCGGGACCGCCCGGGTGCCGGCGCAAGAAGCCCGGCGGAAGCACACGAGTCGCCGCCGGAAGTGCGGGAGGTCAGGCCCCCGGAAGCACGAGACCCGGAGGAGATGGATCCCCCGAGTCCCCGTGCCTTCGCTTGACCACCACCTTCCATGAATTCGTGCGCCCGCCGTCTCGGCTACGGCTGAGGCTGCGTGTTCTGCGCGTCGGAGACCGCGCGCTGGGTGCGGAAGTTCTCCCGGTAGGCGTCGTACACCGAGGCGGTGGGGTGTCCAAGGTCCGTGGAGTCGTCCCACTTCAAGAGCGCCTCGTCGTTACCGATCAGGGCCGACTTGGTGTAGGGGTGGCTGCCGGTGAACACGATCTTCTGGTTCTTCAAGCCCTTGTAGGTGCCCTCGACGAGCAGGTACTTGGTGTGGGTGGCGGTGTGCGTGCCGCCCGCCGCGTCGTCCAGCTTGTGCAGGGCGACGCCGCCGTACCGGGTTGGCGTGTTGAGTATCTGCTCGACCGTAGTCCCCGACGCGTCGAGGTCGCGGTACACGATGTCCACGTAGCAGCCCGCGTCGTCCAGCTCCCACAGCTTCTGCGCGACCTCCGGACGGGTGATGCCGTGCATCGCGACGCGGATCACCGTGCGCCCGTCGGTGGTGCCGTAGCCGGGGTCGTTGCCGTGGCAGGCCGGCTTCCCGTCAACCGGGTTGTCCACCGTGCTGAGGATATTGACGATGACGTCCGTGGTCGCCCGGGGGAAGAAATAGGCCTTGGCCCGGCCTGCCTGGGTGTCCATCAGAACGTCGGAGACCTGCTTGGACGGGTCCGCCTGCGCCTCGACCTGACGCGCGAAGTAGGCGGCGTAGGCACCGTACAGGGCCGGGTTGTCGGCCACCGTCAAGGCGTCGTTCCAGGACCTCAGCCGGTCCCAGCTGGTCATGTTCGCGGAGGACTGCACGACCACGTTGTCCACCGGCACGGTGGCGGTGGCGCTGCCCGTGGTCCGGGAGAACAGGTAGAACTTGTTGTGGTTGACGCTGGGCCAGCCGTCCGCCGGGTTCGGGTCTTCGCCAGGCACGCCTGCTTGTCGGCGCACAGCCTCACCCAGGAGTCTCCCGAGCCGGCCGGCTTGTTCGCGAGCCCGGCGGCGAGCAGGTCGTACACCGGTCCACCCTCCCAGTGCCGGCGGGTCGCACTGTCCAGGATCACTTGGACGTTCACCCCGCGCAGGTGCGCCGCGTTGAGCCGCTCCACCACCCATCTGGAGCCGAATACGTACGTGGAGATCTTGATGTCGGACCCTGGCACCGCGCCGTCGATGAGCCGGGCGAGGTGGTTGGGTATTGCGTCCCTCCGTGCGGGGTCGGGGCTGGTGGGGTCGTTGAACAGGGCACCGGTCGTCACCGCCGGAGCGGACGTGCCGCCGTCCGCGAGCGCGGGCACCGGGGCAGTGGCGCCGAGGAGGACGAGGGCGGCTGCTGTCGTGGTCGCCGTCCGGGCGAGATTGATCTTCGTCACGAACGGTGACCCTATTCAGGCCGGGTTCAGCGGCCGCCACCGACCCCTGAGAACCGCCCCGGTGGTGTACGAGGCCCCGGGGACAGCAGCCAGGCCACCAACCGCACGATCTCCTCGGGCCGCCCGGGCGGATCCGCGCGGCGCCCCCGGCCGGGCGGTCGGGGTCGCCCATCTCGGCGAGTTCTGGTGTCGCCCCCTCCCGAACCGAAGAAGGCGGCACCGGCCAGTGAGTGTTCCTAGGATTCAGCAACATTGCAGAGCTGGCCCAACGTCGAGTGACGCCGAAACCCACGGACATCTGCTCTCGCTTTTCGCCTACGCGGGCAGACCTCCGGCTGTCCGGTGGCGGCGGCGGATGATGATGGTCGCTCAGTTCAGACCCGATGTGAGGTGCTGTTGATTGTCGGCGCATGATGACCGTCATGGAGAGCACAGTCGAGACGATCAAGGTCTGGTTCCGGTTCGTTCCTCGCGAGGGATGGTTGCCGCAAGACACCGAGGGCCTGTGGGCGACGAAGCTCGATGCTGACACGGCCCGTGTGCGGAACGCCGCCTTCCTGCAGGATGGGGTGGCCGAGGGCGACGTAGTTCGCTACCAGACCGACTCCGACGGGCTCCACTGGGCTCTCGGGCGAGTCAGTTCCTCCGGCAACTGCACGATTCGCGTTGTGCCCGTCCCCACCGGCCCCCTGGGACGCAGCCCCCAGGCAGTGCACCAGCGCCTTTCAGTATTCGGTCTCGCAGGCGAGGTCTTCAGTGAGGACTTCCCCATGGTGGCCTTCACCGCCCCGGCAGGCGCGGACTTCGCCGGCATCAAGGCACTGCTGACTCAAGGGCAAGAGGAAGGCTGGTGGCACTTCGAGGTCGGTTGCGGCACCGACCAGTGGTGGAACGCCTAACTTCTTCGAACTTCGCGCTCACGGGACACCGACGTCGAACAGTTCCCGAACCAGGTAGTCGTGGTGCTCGTCCACGCGTCACCGGCCTGGGTACAGGTTCCGGTGGACGGCCTGCGCCACGCTTTCAATCGTGTCCATGCCGTAGTCCCATCCCGCTTCCGGATGCTCGTCCTCGGGGACCCGGTTGTTCTCGGTCAGGACCACGAGGCCGTAGTCATGCGCGCGGCCGGTGATCGCGCTCATGCTGTGGACCTTCCAATCACCGCGATCCCAGGGGTTCCTGAGGTTCTCTTCGGAGCGCTGAAGCCACCCGTTCTTCACCTGGACGTCGGCATCCGACGGAGCTCCGGCGGGCGCTCCCCAACGCTGATCCTCCTGCACATCCCGCATGAGTTCGAGAATGTAGGCGCGCTCTTCCTCGTCCAGGACCGCATCGTCCTCGCCGGTGAGCAGTTCGAGCAGGGTGGCCTGGTCCCTCGCGGTGACCTGCGTCAGACCCATGAAGCCCGCTTCGTCGATGGTCGTATCCGTCATTCCGGCCTCGTCCAGGAAATCCTGGATACTGTCGGGGCCGACCATGTCCCACAACACGTACGTCGATTCATTGTCCGAGTTCACGATCATTTTCCTCGCGAGATCCTGCTCCTCTTCGGACAAGTCTCCGCCTCTGGCATGAAGCAGAGCGCCCAGGACGATCGGCTTGACGATGCTTGCCGAGTCGTAGTGCTTGTCGGCACGGTACGCGCAGGAAGTACGCGTGGTCCGGTCGTACAGCGCGATGGACGCCCGGCTGGACCGACCGGCCAGGGCCCGGGCCATGTCCCGGGCCAGGGCGTGGGCGAGCCGAGGTTTCTTGGAGGCGCATTCGATGACCCCGCCCATGAGCCGCCGCACAGCGTTTTCCGATTTCCCGGTCCAACGGGAAGTCGAGGGAGCGTGGGCGGGGGCCGAGGCCGAAACGGCAGGGGCAGCCGAAGCTGCATGCGAATCAGACTTCGAGGAGGGGGCTCGAGAGGGCGCCGAGACGGACACGGCAAAGGCAAAGGAGACCGCGACGGAAATCGTTCCCCAGGTCACTTTAGACGTCGTCTCACTGAGCATCAGCTCGTTGCCCTTCGTCTGTCCGCCCGCCTCACCGACTTGTGCAGGCACCGATGCGGCACCGTTCGGCACCCGCGCAATCGACGCTACAAATGAGGTGCACACCTGACCTCTTCGGTCGGCCGACAGGTCTAAAGACTGGCTCGCGAAGTCGAGCAGTGGAGCTGGTCCCAGGTGTGCACAGGCCTGGGCGGGCATGCGCCGGATCCCGCCTCGCCGCCGGTTGCCAGGCGGTGGTCAGCGCAATCTTCGGCATTCGACACCGTTGACTGCGATGCCTCCGCGCGAGGCCTCCTTGCACTTGACCTTCATGTCGTCGCCGGTCTGCTTCATGGTCTTGGCGGCCCGGTCGAGTGAGACGTGGTGGTGACCGTCGCCGCGCAGCGCCATCCGCGCCGTTGTGACGGCTTCGACGGAAGCCGTGCCGTTGCGTTCGGTGCAGGGGATCTGGATGAGGCGCCCAGGGGTCGCAGGTCACGTCTCGGCTGGTGGACGGCCTGCAGTTGGGTGCCAGTCATGTCTCGGCCTCGGTCGGTCGCGGTCGTGCAGAGCAGGCGCAACTGACGGTGATCAACCATCCCCGCTCGGGACCGGTGATCAGTGGATCCCACGAAGAGTCGTATGCCTGTACGACTGGTTTCGGTTCCGGCTCGTGGACGGCACCGCCCTCGGAGCGCCGCTCGACGAGGATTGCGCGGCGTCGACGAGTGGTGACCTACGCCTACGCGAACGCAACGGGAGACATCAAGCACCGGGACCCGGCTCCCGGCATCCCGGCATCCCGGCCGACACGGCACACGGCACACGGCACACGGCACACGGCACACGGCACACGGCACACGGCGAACACAACCGAGGGACGGCAGGTTCCGTCGTGGTCCGGATCGAGACGGGAGTGATCAACCGAGCGATCTACGAGATCGCCAGGCGTACGTCCGCAGTGGGCTCGACCGACACAACTCCGCCTCTTGGCTGACGGCCGATGCGATGGTGCTGTGTCACCTGTGCGGGGGACAGCACGCGCGGGTAGAGGGCGGTCTCGTCGAGGCGGCAGTAGGGCGGCTTTGCTCCAGCTGTTCCTGGCGGTCTGCGAAGACTCCCGTCCTTCCTGACCTGCGACCTTGTGCGGCCCGCAGCACGGCCGCGCGCGTAGCACCGGGCGCTCCCCCTTGACCACTCCCGCTGCCATCCAGTGTGCTCGCCGCCCGCATCGACGCCGACGCGGAAGCCGGTCTCGACCCCTACCCCATCGCGGCCCGCGAACAGAGAGGCGGGAGGTTAGCGGCTGCGTACTCCGCCGCGATGACGAATGTGCTGGCACATCGAGGGCACTCGGCTCGTCCGAAAAGGTAGGTGAGACCGTTGACGAGCCAGTCCTGGCCGTCACGGACGGCCGTGTCATGCATCCACCGTCCGGTGCCAGCGAGGTCTTCAGGCGACGCGGGCTTCAGATCGCGTCTTTCCATATCTCCGGCATTCCAGTCCCGGATCGCCGAGTAGCGCCCGTAGTCGCCGATGGCGACGGTCACCTCCACCTCGCAGTGGGGGCAGCACAGGTGGTAGAAGTCGTCCGTGAAGTCTCCCAGGACGGCACTCCAGTGGTACTGCCCGTCGGCTGCCAGCAGGTGACGAAAGGCATTCAGGTAGCCGGCCGGCCGCGACTTCAGACGTTGGTCCAGAAGCTTCCGGAGTTGGGCCACCACGTCGGCGCATTTCAGCAGCAGGTCGTCGGCGCCGTGGTGCTGGATGGCCCCGCGCATGATCGATCCGGCTAGGTTCAGTGCCTCAGGATTGTCCGGAGCCAGCGCCACCAGGCGGGGAAGCGCGGCGAAGCTCGCCGGAACCACGGTCTCACCTTCAAGACAGAGCTCGTACCACAGCTCCTCCCACGCCTCGGCGCCTCCATCTCGCTCCACTTGTTCCAGGAGCGCGGGCACCCGCCCGGCGGTCCCGCGGGGGTCGAGCACCCGCGCCCAATCGATCACGTGGTCATTCAAGCGTCCGGGCGTGTGTCATGGTCAAGCGTTCGGTGGCTCGGACCGGAGCAGGACGCTCGTCATCAGGCGAGCAGGACTCCTTTTCGCAGTAGGTCGAAGCCGGCACGACCGTCGGCCGGTCAGGCACGACAGCGCAGCATCTCCAGCGGTGGGTTCGCGAGGAGGTCCGCCCAGAAGGCCCCGCCGAACTCACGGATGCCGGCTTCGGACACCTGCAGCGGAACCCACTCCACCTCACTGAACCCGGTCGCCCGCAGACACTCCTCGTAGACCTCGCGGCGCGGGGCCGCGGTGACGATGCTGATGGGCTGCGGGTCAAGGAGCGCCGTGACCCGCGCCCGCGGACCCGTCTCGTTTTCCTCGCCGGTCGGCTCGCAGCGGAACCCGTATTTGTCCAGGGACGGACAGTCGAACCGGTAGTCGGGCTTCTGGGCGAGTACGAAGAACTCTCCACCCGGCACGAGGCTCCTGTGGATGTTGCGGCACATCCGCTCCATCGCCGCGACGTCCTCGGCGTAGTTGAGGCACTGCACTCCCACCGCGATGCCGAAGCGCCGGTCGAGCGGCCGCAGCTCGGCCACGTCACCGACCTCGTAGCGCACACCCAGCGGGTCACGCTGCTCGATCGTCCGCGCGGCGGCGATCATCTCGACGGAGATGTCGACACCGAGGACATCCGTGGCGCCGCGCCGCTTGAACTCCCTGCTGTAGAAACCGGTGCCGCACGCCAGGTCGAGAACCGACTTGCCGCTCACGTCCCCGACCATGCCCAGGAAACTCGGCACCTCCCCGTAACGCGTCAGCGGCAGGGACTTGAACCCCTCGAATGCCTCGCCGATCTCGTCGTACTGCTGCACGCTCACGTGCTGCCCCCTCGGTGATTCGTCCTGTACCTGCCCACGCCGGGCCCTCCGGATTCAGAGGGCGGCCGGGTCGCGGTCGTGGCAGAAAGTCTCCTCCGCCCTGTCTGGCCGCCGTACTGGCAGATGACACAAAGAAGTTGGCCGGGTGACCCTCCTATCACCCAACGCCACTTCACACATCATTGATCACCTACATACCGCTGGAAGCGGACGAAGCCGGATAAACCCCTTCCGGCAGTGATAACGTCCGTTCGCGTTCCCGCTGTTCGGCGGCTATGCCCGGCCGTTGTCACTGCGCGGGCGGAGAATCGGCGATGGCCCCCGAACCGACGGCGGCCGGCGAGTCCGAGATCCTCGCCGGTGCCTTACGCGCGCACCTGTCCGAGACCCGCTTCACCTTCACCGGCCTGACCGACAAGGAGGCAACCCGGTGCATCACCCGCGCGGTAGCGGAGTGGCCCCGCTTGTCCCGGCGCGAGGCGGACCACACTGCGGCGGCCTTCTCGCGGATACGAGAGATCGTCGCCACCGACCTCCCGGTGCCTCCCCTGTGCCAGGGCAAGCAGCACGTCGCCGCCCGCGACGGCGTCACCGGCGTCGAGTGGGCGCTCAACTCCAGCTCGGACCTGCCACTGTGGGAGTTGGGCCGGGGAGCCGTCTGACTTGTAGCATTCGGCGGGGCGCATTGCCGCCCCAATGACACAAGAGATCAGAGGCACGGTTCTGTGAAGGCACGTAACAAGTGGCTGACCATCCCGCTCGCGGCAGGGCTGGCGGCCGGCCTGTTGAGCGGCTGCGGCAACCAGGCGGGCGGTGCCGGTTACGACGGCAGCGACTCGCTGGTCATAGGAATGTCGGACGAGGTCCTCGCCACCGATCCGGCGGCAGGCTACGACCCTGGTTCCTGGCTGTTGTTCAACAACGTCTTCCAGTCGCTGCTCAGCTTCCCCAAGGGCAGCTCCACCCCACAGCCGGAGGCGGCCGAGCACTGCGCCTTCGACGAGGGCGGCAGCACGGTCTACCGCTGCACACTGCGCGACGGTCTGACATTCAGCAACGGCAACAGTCTGACGTCGGAGGATGTGAAGTTCTCCTTCGAGCGTGTGCGGAAGATCGCCAGCGACGCGGGACCCATGCCTCTGCTCTCCACCATCGACAAGATCGAGACGCCGGACGAGAAGACGGTCGTCTTCCAGCTCAAGGTCCCCGACGCCACCTTCCCGAGCAAGATCGCCTCGGGCGCCGGCTCCATCGTCGACCACCGTGAGTACGAGGCCGACGCGCTGCGCACCGACGGCAAGGCAGTCGGCTCGGGGCCGTACAAGCTCGACTCGTACGGCAAGGACGAGGCGGTCTTCTCGCTCAACTCCGGCTACCAGGGCACCGCCAAGGCGCAGAACTCGGGCATCACCCTCAAGCTCTTCCACAGCGACCAGAAGGCGCTGGCATCGGCGCTCGGCGAGCGGCGGGTCGACATCGCCTACCGAGGACTGCCCGCGGACGACATATCCGAGCTCCAGGGCTCGGCGTCGGCCGACGCCCAGGGGATCGAGGTCATCGAGGGCACCAGCGCAGAGGTGCAGCACCTGGTCTTCAACCTCAACGACCCGGTCGTCGGCAAGCTCGGCGTACGCAAGGCCATCGCGTATCTCATCGACCGCGACGCCCTGGTCCGGGACGTCCACCAGTCCACGGCAACCCCGCTGTACTCGATCGTCCCGGCCGGCATCACCGGCCACAACACCGCCTACTTCGACCTGTACGGCGGCACGCCGCAGCCGCAGCGGGCGAAGCAGGCACTGCGCTCCGCCGGCATCAACGACAAGGTGAAGCTCACCCTCTGGTCCACGCCGAGCCGCTACGGCCCCACCACCGACCAGGAGTTCAAGGCGATCGCCCAGCAGCTGAACGACAGCGGCCTGTTCGATGCGACGGTCAAGTCGGTCGGATTCGAGCAGTACGAGAAGGACATCGCGGCCGGAAAGTACGGCGTCTACGCGAAGGGCTGGATCCCCGACTACCCCGACCCCGACAACTTCACACAGCCTTTCTTCGGCCAGGACAACGTCCTCGGCAACCACTACCAGAACAAGAGGATCACCGGCTCGATCCTCCCCCGGACCGCCGCCGTCGCCGACCGGGCCGCCACCGAGCAGCAGTTCGGGGAACTCCAGGACCTGGTCGCGGCGGAACTGCCCCTCCTGCCGCTCTGGCAGGGCAAGCAGTACGCGGTGGCCTACCGCAACATCACAGGCCTGGAGTGGACCCTGGACGCGTCGACCGTCTTTCGCTTCTGGGAGATCAAGAAGGCCTGACCGGCCGTCCCGGTCCCCCGGCTGCACATTCCACACCTCGCTGAACCTCGTCCTCGGATACGCCCTCGGGTGCGAAACCGGCGCTCCGTCATCCTGCTGGCGTGAGAAGGCCGTATGGACTGAAAGGGAGGCGGGATGACGGGTCATGGGAAGGACCGCAAGGCTGCAGGCGGCCTCCTCTGCGGCGCTTTGGTGTTCGTGATGCCGACCGGCGACGGGACGGCCGCCCTCCTGGCAGCCGGGGTGCCCGTCGGCACACTGATGCTGTAGCGGAGGACCGTCGAGCCGCGGCCCTACGCCTACTGGCCTGGCCGCCCGCTCTGACGGCCCGGATCACGCTCGGCGTGGCCTCCGCCCCGCGAGGAACCCGACGAGGCAGCGGAGCACCTGCATCAGGCGCTGGCGCTGGCCCGCGAGGACGGGCACCTCAACAATCAGGCGTGGTGCCTGCCTGGGCGTCGCGCTGCGGCAGATGGGCCGCTACGAGGAGGCACTGGCCAGCCACCGGGAGGCGTTCGCGCTGCTCGAAGGCAGGCCGTCCTGCAGGAGCTCACCCCCGGCGCTTGCTGATCCGTCCAGCAAGTGGGGTCGGGGGCCATGACGTCTCTCATGCCTGGAATGGACCGCCGCGTTCGGGCGGGTGGGATCGGCGACTGCCGGCCCCGGAGGCGACCTGGCACGACGACGGCCGACTCGAAGGCGGGGCTGACGCCCCAGGGGCGGATGCCCCCCAGGTTTGGCGCGCGGGTCAGCCCCCGGTTGGCCTCCCGACCGCCCGCAGGTCGGCCTGGCGGGCCTTGCGCACATTCAGCCGTCTTGGCCCAGTCGCCCGGACGGGCAGGATTTCCGGCGTGGCCCTGATGCCTATCGGTTTACTTAACCGTGTTTGTCCGTAGACGGATGCCGCTGCCAGGCGGAGGTATGTTTCCTGCGGTTTTCTTCGGGAATACGTTGACTTCCCTTCTGCGCCGTACTTAACATGTATGTACAACAGCTTGACCCGCACGAGATGAGCGGCTGATCGCAGCCGGCCGGGAGCTCTCCTGGCGCTCGTGCCCGACACTGCCGAGCGGCGTGTCACGCGGGGACGCGTGCCGATGTTCGCCCGGATGGCTGAGGTCAGCGAGGCACGTCATGGTTCCCACCCAGGCAAGTTCCACGATCACACCAGGCAGGCTCCGTCCTCTGCCAGGGCGCGCACCCGTCGTCCCGCCCACGGCGCCTTCCGCTCCGGCCGGGCCGGGCGAGGACACGTTCCAGCGGGCGATGATCTCCCTCCCCGCGCAGGCCTGCCGGGTAGGCACCGTCCGGGCTTTCGTCGCCGGCCTCCTGAACCGCTGGGGCGTGACCGGTCCGGACCGGGACAGCGCTGTCCTGGTGGTCAGTGAACTGGCCGGCAATGCCGCGCAGCACGGCGGCTCCGAGATGACGGTGAGTGTGTCCCTGTCGGCTCAGGATCTGTGCATCGACGTCGTCGACACCGGGCCCTCCACCGACCTGCCCCGCCCCCGCGGAACCGATGCCGACGACGAACACGGGCGCGGGCTGGGCATCGTCGAGTATCTGGCCGAGTGGATCGACATCCGTACTCACCCCGACAGCTGGCGCTGCGGCGTCGGACTGCGTGTCGCCCGGACCGTCGCCCCGTACGCATCGCGGGCCGCGTAGATCCGAGCGGGGCGGGTCGGTCCGGCGGTCACGCCTTGCGCGTACCATCTGTTACAGCGTGTCGCTGAGGGTGTCCGCGAGACGGTGCCGGACGGCCCGCAGTGCGGGCAGAAGCGAGACGGCGACCGCTCCGGCGACTGCCGCCACGCCGAGGAGGATGAGAGCGCCGGGTGGCGGGAGCTGGGCGATGCCCGCGCCGATGCCGCTGGAGGCGGCCTGGACATCGATGAGCCACTGGGAGGCCAGGAGTCCCAGACCTGTACCGACGAGGGCGGCCGCCAGGGCGATGAAGCCGGTGCCCGCCACAATCACCGCGATGATCTGGCGGGGTGTCAGCCCGATGGCTTTGAGGGCCAGCAGGTCACGCCGTCGGTCCCGTACGCCGGCGGCGATGGTGGTGGACAGCTCCGCCAGGCCGATCAGCGCCAGCACACCGATCAGTCCGGCAACCACCGGGCGTACGGAGGAGAGTTCGTCGGCGATGTTGGCGCTCTCGCGGATGTCCAACCGTCCCAACGCTCGTTCCGAGAGTCGCTCACCGACCTCTGAGGGATCGGCTCCGGGCCTCAGGACGAGGGAGTAGAAGTCCGGCCGGAGTGCGGGGTCGCGCTCGCGCAGAGTGTCCAGGGAAGTGGAAATCACCCGTCCGTTGTCCTCGGGCTCGATGATGCGGCCGACGATGTGAAGGATCTGCGGAGTGCCTCGGACGGTCATGCGGACCCAGTCGCCCACTTCGACGTCGAGCAGGTCCAGCAGTCCTTGTCCGGCGACGGCCTCGTCGGGGCCGTCGGGCGGGCGGCCCTCGGCCACGGCAAAGGGATAGGGGCGGGCCGTGGTGCCCAGGCCCCGGAGCGTGATCGTGCCGGTCTGGCCGGGCACCAGCGCCGTGACGTCGGCGCCGGGATAGGCCGCGGTGACGGCGGGGTCCGCAGTCACCAACCTCCGCATGGATGTGTCGTCGAGGTCGTCGCCGCGGGCGGTGAGGGCGGCGACGATCCCGACGTCCTGCGGGTCGCTGTCGAACCGGTCGAGGGTGGTCCACGTGCCCAGGGCGATCGTGATCAGGACGATGGGAACGGCCAGCCGGGCGATCGCCGCGCAGGCCCGCAGGGGATATTGGAAGGCTCCGCGCCAGCCGAGGACCAGGGCGGGCGGCAGGCGCAGGCCCAGAGCCCGCCGGGTCGTGCCGGACATCCGCCGGGTGGCGGGGACGGTGGCCCGTGCGACGGGTACGGGAGACACGCGGCCTGCCCGCCAGGCCGCCGAGCTGGTCGTGGCGGTGATCAGGAGTACCGCGCCCACCGCGATCCCCGCAGGAACCCAGATGTGGCCCGGCAGTGCCTGCCAGAGCTGCACCGCGTCGCCGGCCCGGCCGGGCAGCTCGGCGCCGAGCAGCTCGGTCAGGAGCGTCCCGGCGGCGATGCCCAGCAGCGCGAGGGTGACGTACTCGGCCAGGAACATTCGGATCAGCTGCGCGGGGGTGAAGCCGATGGCTTTCAGGACGGCGATGTCGCGCAGCGAACTGCGGATTCTGGTGCTGACGGCGCCCGCCACGGCGAATCCTGCGGCCAGCAGAGCGCCCAGGCCGAAGACGCCCAGCAGCAGTCCGAGCAGGCGGTCGCTTCCCTGGGCGGCGGCTCGGGCCTCCTGCCAGGTGGAGATCCCGGAGATCTGGTCGGCGCCGAGTTCGGTGACCGCACGCTGGACGGCGAAGTCGGTGTGCTCCGGATCAGCGAGCTGCAGGCCGATGACCTGTTCATGGCGCTCGCCGGGTTCGAGCCGCAGGAACGTGGCGGTGGGCACCCATGCCACGCCGGGGACTTCTCCCGGCTCGTACGGGGGCTCCGCCGTGTCGGCGATGCCGATGATGCGCAGGGTGCCTGCGGCTGCGCCTTCCCCGCGCACGTGCAGCCGGTCGCCGGGCTCGGCCCACAGGGCGCGGGCCAGTGAGCCCTCCAGAACCACTTCGTCGCCGGCCCCGGAGGCGAACCAGCGCCCGGAGGTGATCAGCGGCCTGGCCACCTCTGGCGGGGTCGAGGTGGCGGCGCGCAGCTGCACCGCCGCTCTGCTCCCGGCGAGGTCGGCGGTCGCAGGGCCGGTGAGGAACGGCCCCGACGTGGCCCGCACCCCTTCGAGCCCGGCCAGCTCCTTGGGGTCGAGGCCTGCTTTCGTCTGGATCCACACGTGCGCGCCGGAGGACTGGGTGAACACGCGCTGCCACGGGTTGGCCGCGTAGGTGAGGAACGCCCCGGCGAGCAGCAGGGAGACGATGATCCCGGCGGTCGCCAGGACCAGGAACAGCGCCTCGCCGCGGCGTACCCGAAGGTCGGCCCGTACCCACAGCGCCACGGCACGCATCGTTCAGCCCCCGAGTTCCAGCGTTCCGGACACCCCGCCACGACGCGGGCCTTCGCGGCCGAGTACGACGTCGTCGACGATCCGGCCGTCGAAGAGGCTGATGACCCGATCCGCGGCGCTTGCCATCCGGGCGTCGTGGGTGACGAGCACGATGGTCTGGCCGCGTTGGTGGAAGCGGGAGAGCAGCCTCAGCACTTCGCGGGTGCCCTTGCTGTCCAGACTGCCGGCAGGCTCGTCGGCGAGCAGCAGGGCGGGGTGGTTGACCAGGGCGCGGGCAAGAGCGACGCGCTGCTGCTCACCGCCGGAGAGCTCGCCGGGCGTGCTGTTCTCCTTGCCCTCCAGGCCGAGGTCGGCGAGAAGCTCGGCGCGATCCTCCCGTGCGCGCCGCGCGGTCTTGCCGGCCAGCAGCGCGGGCAGATCGACGTTGTCCGCCACCGTCAGGTGGGAGACCAGGTTGAAGAACTGGAAGACGATGCCGATGCTGCGTCGACGCAGCACGGCCCAGCGGGCCTCGCTGTAGCCGTCGACCCGCCGGCCGTCGAGCCAGATGCGCCCGCTGTCGGGCCGGTCGAGTCCGCCGAGGAGGTGGAGGAGCGTGGACTTGCCCGCTCCGGAGGGGCCGGTCACCGCGAGGAACTCGCCGCGCCCCACACTCAGATCGACCCGCCGCACGGCCCTGACGGCAGCTCCCTCGGCCTGATGCGTTTTGACCAGGCCCTCCGCCCGCAGGAGAGGCTCAGCCTCGGTGGATTCCTTCCCGTCCGTCGGGGAGGCGATCTCGTCGGCGCCGCCCCCAGAAGACGCCTCGCGATTCATTCCAGCTCCTCCTGACAGCGCTCCAACCAGTCGAGGTCCGCCTGCAGGTGCAGCATCGCCCCTTCGATGAGCAGCTGCGCGAGCCGGTTGTCCCGGTCCTCGGTCGCTGCCAGCTTCGAAAGATCACGCATGGTGTTGAGGTAGTGGCGGCGCTGCTGGTTGATCAGCGCGATCTGATCGGCCACTTCCGAGTCCGACGCCAGGGCGAGCTTCATGAAAAACTCGTCCCGCACCCGCGGCTCGTCGGTGGGCTTCTCGAACCATTCCGCTACCGCCTTACGCCCTGCCGGGGTCAGCCGGTAGATGCGCTTGTTCGGGCGGTTCTCCTGGGTGACGTCCTCGCCCTCGATCAGTCCCGACTTCTCCAGTCTGCCGAGGGTGACGTAGATCTGCCCGATATTCGGCTGAGGGTACGCGGCGCCCAGCAGGCCCTCCAGCGCCTGCTTGAGCTCGTAGCCGTGGGCGGGCCCCTTCGCCAGGAGTGCCAGGAGGTGGAGACGCACGTTCGCCCGCCTCCCTTCCCGGCGTAGGATTTGGCGCGGGTGCCCCACAGCCCGGCGTGCGGCTGAAGGCTACGGACCGCTCCGCACCGTTGAGCATTCCGCTTACATAACGGGTATCCAGCGTACGGCTGACTGACGTGCTGTATCGCTGCACCCGCCGCCACGCCGTCAGCATTCCACTAGGCAACGGACATCCAGGGAACGGCGCCCGGCGAGTTGGCATCGCTGCACCAGGAGGAGCCATGCGGTGGACACGAACCGCCAGCCGGGGAGTCCTCGTCGCTGCGCTGATCTGCGCCGGCTACGTCGGTTCCACCGCCGGGAGCGGTGGGACCGACGAGTCCGCCGCCAGGAGAGGACCCTTGACCCTGGTGACCGGTGAAGACCTCACCGGATACCTGGAAGGGGTCTTGAAGGACTGGAACCGAGCACACCCCGGTGAGAAGGTCACCCTCGTCGAGCTCCCGGAGGCAGCCGACGAGGTCCGGGCCCAGATGGCCAGCAGCCTGCGGTCCGGCAGCGCCCGCTACGACGTGCTCAACATCGACGTGGCCTGGACCTCGGAATTCGCCGCGGCCGGCTGGATCTCCCCGCTGAACGCCGACCGCTTCCCGATCAAGCAGTTCCTCCCGCCCGTGGTGCAGACCGCCACGTTCGACGGCCGCCTCTATGCGCTGCCCTATGTCACCAATGCCGGCCTGCTCTACTACCGCAAGGACGTGCTGGAAAAAGAGGGAGAGAAACCGCCGCGCACATGGGCCGAGCTTGAGCGACTGGCCAAGACGGTGGCACCGAAGTACGGCCTGGACGGATATGCCGGGCAGTTCCTTCCCTACGAGGGGCTCACGGTGAACGCCGCGGAGGCCGTGCAGTCCACGGGCGGCACGATCCTCGTCGACGACGGCAGGCGGGTGACTGTCGACTCTTCCGCCGCCCGCCAGGGCCTGGAACTCCTCGCCCGGGGTGTCCGCGACGGCTGGATCCCCAAGAAGGCGCTCACCTACAAGGAGGAGGAGTCCCGCAAGGCCTTCCAGGACGGCCATCTCCTCTTCATGCGCAACTGGCCCTACGTGCACGCCCTGGCCAGCGGCAAGGACTCCGAAGTCGCAGGCAAGTTCGGTGTGACGCCGCTGCCGGGACTGGGCGGGAATGCAGCGGGCATCCTCGGCGGCTCCAATCTGGCGATCAACGCGGACTCCCGTCACCGTGACTCGGCAACCGACCTCCTGGTCTACCTGACCAGCCAGAAGGTGCAGCGGCAGGTCCTCATCGACGGCGGCCTGCCACCAGTTCGGGCAGATCTCTACAACGACCCCTCGCTGGTGCGGCAGTTCCCCTACCTGCCCACGCTCCAGGAGGCCGTGTTGGCGGCGAAGCCGCGGCCCAAGAGTCCGCGGTACGACCAGGTGAACCTCGTGATCCAGGCCGTCGTCCACGATGCCATGGCCCAGCGCGATACGACCGACGAGGCCATCGCCCGGCTGAAGCGGGAACTCGAGGCCATCGCCCGGCAGCGCTGACGCCCCTACGGCCGACAGCGTGTTCCGCCCGTACAGAGCGCCGGGTTGAACCTAGTTCTCCGCCTGCTCGGCAACCTCACTCCGGCCGGCACACCACACCCGAGCCCGCCACACTCCCGGCGCACCGAGCACGATCCGCTCCCCCACAGGGCCGCCGGTAACGCCCCACAGGTCCAGCACCCCGGACGGTGAGTGGATCTCCCCGGCTCCGGCCGGCTCCCACTGACCGACAGCCCCCGGCGGTTCGCTGCCCCACACTTCGACATCGACGGCGGCGGTGTGCGTGTGGCCCGCGCTATCCCGGCCTCCCCGCGCAAGGCGTGGGCGCCGATGCCCGGACGCGGCGCCTACGCATCGTGATCATTGTGGAAATCGGCGTCGTACGCCGGATGGTCTTACGAGCAGTGAGGCGGACGTCCTCCGCGCTATCCGGGAGACGGGGGGACCGAACGCATCGGGATCCCCTGGATGGCGCTCGACGAGCTGGCCGCGCAGAAAGCTGTGGACAAACTTCCTGCTGAAACGATCAGTAAGTCACCGGACAGCCCCTACGGGAGCGTGTCCGGCAGGGGACGGGGCAGGCTGTCGGCAGAGCCCGCCGTGTACATCGACCAGATCCTTGCCGCGCCACCGTCACCGGCGCCGTCCAGCGTCACCTGCTTCTGCGACGTCGCGTCTTCACCGAACAGCGCGAGCGAGGTGACCAGTTCGGCGGAGCCGCCCACGAACCAGTCGGCCTTCCTGTCGTCCGACGGACCGCCGACGGTCACGGTCTGCGCCGGACGGGCGCTCTGCGCGGGGCTCACGACGGAGAACCGGCCGTTGCCGAGCGACGGCTCCGCTCCGTACGACGCGGTGACTGTGCCCGCGGTCTCGGGGCGCACCACCTGCCCGCCGACCGAGGGCGGCAGCTGTGTCGCTTCACCCGCCCGCTCCGCCGCTTTCACGATCGAGGGCGTGACCTTCTTCCCATCGTTGGAGAGCGTGGCGTAGACACCCGCCATCTCCAGGGGGCTGACGCCCATCAGCCCGAGTGTCGTCGCGCCGGGCGCGGTGAAACCGCTCGCCTGCGGACTCATGCCCAGGTCCGTCGCGGTCCGGCGGATCAGCGCCGGGTCCGCGAGACCCCTGTTCTCCCACTTGGCCTCGGCGGAGGCCGCCAGGGCGACCGGGGCGAACGTCGGTCCGGCCTGGTAGTCGGAGCGGAGCGAATTGTTGAGGTAGTGCTTCAGATAGTCCCTGCCCCCGTAGAGGGCCACGATGCGCCCGCTCCTGGGGTCCACCGACACCGCCCCCGCCTGCCGGTCCGAGCCGTCTGCCGCTCCGGACGCCGAGCCGTCGACACCCGGGCCGCCGTCCAGCCCGGCGGCGACGGCGTTCTCCAGAGCCCGCTGCCGGGTCGGGTCGATGTTGAGGGTGATCCGCCAGCCTCCGCCCGCCAGATCCTGCTCGCTGATGCCCGTGGCCATCAGCTCCCGCCGCGCCGCGTCGACCAGATAGCCGTTCTGGCCCGCGAGCCCCTGTACCGGCTTCGGGGCCAGGGGCACGGGAAAGCGCATGCTCTGCCGGCGGGCCGGGTCCAGCCAGCCTTCCTCCACCATGTTGTCCAGGACGTAGTTCCAGCGCTCCACGGCCAGCCGCCTGCCGCCGGGCGTGGCCACGGCCCAGTCGTACTGGCTCGGGGCCTGCAGCAGCGCTGCCAGATACGCCCCCTGCTCGACGGTGAGGTCGTCGGCCTCCTTGCCGTAGTAGGCCCGTGACGCGGCCTGCACCCCGTACGCCAGCCGCCCGTAGTAACTGGTGTTGAGATAGCCGGCGAGGATGTCGTCCTTGGAGGTCTGCCGGTCCACCTTCAGGGAGATGACCAGCTCCTTCACCTTGCGCGTGACGGTCTGGTCCTGGCTCAGGTAGTAGTTCTTCACATACTGCTGGGTGATCGTCGAACCGCCCTGTTTGCCGCGACCGGCCACGGTGTTGAAGATGCCGCGTGCGGTGCCGCTGAGCGAGACGCCGGAGTCGCTGTAGAAGTCCCTGTTCTCGGCGGCGACGAACGCACGCTGCACATCCTTCGGCACCCGGTCGAGCGGCACGGACTCACGGTTGATGTCGCCGGTACGCGTGAGCCGTGTGCCGTCGCTGTAGAGATAGACGTTGCTCTGGGCCTTCGCCAGATCATTGGCCCCCGGAATGTCGATGGCGATGTACAGCACCGTGAACCCGCCGACGAGCAGAGCGCCCACGGTCACCACCCCCGCGAGCAGACGTCGCCAGGTGAACAGCCGGCGCATCCCCGTACGCGCCCCCGCCCGCGACCGGGGGCGTGTACCGCGGCGGAAGGTGCCCCGCCGGGCCGCCGGAGCCGTTCTCGGGCCGTCCGGCGGCGCGCCGGTCTCCGCGACGTCGTTGCCGAGGCCAACGAATTGCTGCTCCACGGTTCGGCACGGGTTCCGCCTGATACGCATGGACGCCATCCTCTGTGCCCAAGATCTTCGTCGGGCGGAAGGCCTGCATCGGTCGGGCCTCGGCTGTGCGTCGGGCGTGCATCCCGTCCGTATCAGTCGTGTATCGGCGCCGGGCGGTCGGGCAGCCGCAGTGTGGCGACCGCCCCGCCGCCGGGGCAGTTGGCGAACGACAGTACGGCGCCGATCACCTGGGCCTGGCCCTGGGAGATCGTGAGACCGAGGCCGTGCCCGGTACCCCGCTCCCGCGCCCCTGTCCGGAACCGCTGCGGGCCGTCCGTGAGCAGGGACTGCGGGAAGCCGTCGCCCCGGTCGCGTACGCAGACGGTCACCGAGGCGTCCCGCGGATGCCGTGCCACGGTGACGGTGACCGGGGCCCGCCCGTGGCGGTGCGCATTGACGACGAGATTGGCGACGATGCGCTCCAGCCGGCGCGGATCCGTCCACACGACAGCAGCGTCGTCGTCCGCCCCGCCCGCGGACTCCTCACGGCTCTCCGGTCCGTCACCGGACCCCGCCTCCTCGACGACGGTCGTCGCCGCTGCCAGCCCCGTCCGGGCCACCGCCTGCGCCACCGCCGGGCCGACCGGGCAGCGGGACGGATCCGCCCGCTCGGCGCCCGCGTCCAGCCGGGATATCTCCAGCAGGTCCTCCACCAGCGAGCCCAGCACGCGCACCCGGTCGCGCACATACCCGGCAGCCTCCCCTTCGGGCAGCAGCTCGGCCGCGGTCACCAACCCCATGAGCGGCGTGCGCAGTTCATGCGCCACGTCGGCGGTGAAACGCTGCTCCCCCCGCAGCCGCTGCTGGAGCGCCGCGGCCATCGTGTCCACGGCCGCTGAGATCTCGGCGATCTCGTCCTGCGGGCGCGCCGGCGCGGAGATCCTGGCGTCGAGGTCGCCGTCGGCGATGCGGCGCGCCGTACCGGCCGCCGTACGGAGCCGGCGACTCATCCGCCCCGCGCTGAGCACGCCCAGCGGCAGAACGACCGCGGTGGTGAGCACGCCCGCCACGACGATGTTTGTGTCCAGCGCGGCGAGATCCCGCATCGTCACGCTCAGGTCGACGCGTACGGAAAGGACCTGACCGCCCGCAGGGCGGGCCGCCCACATCGCCGGGCCGCGCTCGCCCGTGGTGAACTCGGTGCCCTGGTGTCCCCGTGCGACCAGCGCGCCCAGGGAGCGGGGCAGCCCTCGCGCGTCCAGTTCCGCGCCCGAACCCTGCACCGAACCGGTGCGGGCGTAGATGACGGCGGCCCGGTCGAGCGTGGTGCGAGCAGCGTCCCGCGCCTGCGACAACTCCCGGTCGCGCGACGCATGGTGCACCAGCACACCGACGGCGGTCGCCACGGCGCAGATCGCCACGGCGACCAGGGCGGCGATCCGCCAGCGCAGAGCCATATCAGCGCCGGAGCTTGTAGCCGAAGCCGCGGACCGTCTCGATCCGTTCGGCGCCTATCTTGGCCCGCAGCCGCTGCACATGGAGGTCGACGACGCGGGTGTCGCCGTGCCAGGCGTGGTCCCACACCCGGCTGAGCAGCGTACGGCGCTCCAGCACGACACCGGGACTGGCGGCGAACTCGAGCAGCATCCGCAGCTCGGTCGGCGTCAGCGCCAGCGTCCGCCCGTCGCGCCGTACCTCCATGCCCCGGGTGTCGATCGTCAGATCGCCGAAGGTCACCGTGGTGCCGTCGGTGTCGCCGGCCGTGCCGTCCCGCCCGGCGACCGTGTCCGGGGAGAAGGAGGCACGACGCAGCAGTGAACGGATCCGGGCGACGAGGACAGCGCTCTCGCACGGTTTGACCACGTAGTCGTCGGCGCCCGCCTCGAGGCCGGACACCACGTCGAGAGTGTCGCCGCGCGCGGACATCATCAGGATCGGGGCGAGGCTGAACTCCCGGACGCGGCGGCACAGTCCGATGCCGTCCAGATCGGGCAGCATCACGTCGAGGAGCAGCAGATCCGGATCGGTCTCGCGGAAGACCTCCAGCCCGGTCAGTCCGTCGGCCGCGGTCGCCACGGTGAATCCGTAGCGTTCGAGCAGCATGCGGACGGTGTTGCGGATCACCTCGTCGTCCTCGACGAGCAGCAGCCGGGCCTCGGCCGGCGCGCCGGGCGCGGAGAGCCGGTGGTGTGTCATCGGGGCGTCCTCTTCTGTGGAGCTGCGCTGTGCCCAGAACCCGCACCGGGCCCCGCCGTGGGACCGGCCGGATCGTCGTGCGGTGCGACGGCCGCCATCACCGTGCCGTTCCAGCGGTAGCGCGTGGTGAACCGGCCGTCCCGGCCGGTGGAGGTGATCACCAGATCGTGGCCGAACGTCTCGCCGGTGATCCCGAGTTGGCCCCAGGTGATCAGTATCGGGCGCACCGTGCCGCCCGACGCCCGGTAGACCTGAACGAGTGTCAACGAGGCGTTCGGTTCGTCGAACGCGACCACCAGCTCCTCCTGCCCGTCACCGGTCAGCTCGCGGAACACCGGCTTGCGCAGCCCGCACTGTGCTCCGGGGCAGTCCGTCAGCGCGGCCCTGACCAGTTTCGGAACGTTGGGGTCCTTGTCCAGCAGATCTGGCACCGACACCGCGCGCAGACTGTCCGCGGACACGGCGACCGAGGGCACTGCCTCGTACTGCCGGTACGTGGGACTGGGCTCACCCGCCGACGGCAGCACGGGCGGCTCGTACTGCGGCCACAGCGGCGAAGCACGCACCGGCGGCGACAGCGTCGGCGCGGGGCCGCCGTCCCGCACTCCCGCGTGCGATGTGCAGGACACCAGCGCCGCCGCGGCCGTGACGGCGGCCAGAGCGACGGCCGCGGCGCGGTCGGCGCGCGGGAGCCCGGTGCGGTGGAAGCGGAGCATAGGCGCCACAGCCTAACCGTGCTTTCCCCGCTCCCGAGCGGTGGTTCGGGAGTGATACCGGCAACCCCCGTGCCGGACCGCCGGCTTCACCGATGTCCAAGTCGACGGTGCGCGCGTGCGCCGGCCCTCACCGGCCGAACCGCTGTCACAGCGGGCTGGCCGTATCCGGGAGGGGAACGGTACGCCGACGGGCGGCGTGAACGGTCGGGACGAACCGCGGGCGCAGCGCCCGCGCAGGGTGTTGCGCATGGGACGCCGTGGCCCGCGGGACCGGTCTTCTCCCGCGTCTCCGAGCCGGAATCGCAGCAGGCTGCCGCGAGGACCGCGCGGTGCGCTTCCGATGGCGGCGCGGCCGCGTCATCGCGGCATGCGCCGCAGTCGTGGCGTTCCTGCTCGCATTCCACTCCGCCGTCCCCAACTCGGGTCGGCGGCTGGGCAGTCTGCTGGAGACGTTCCTGTTCGCGGCTCGGTCTCGCCGTCCCCGCGACGGCGCTCGGCGTGGTGCTGCTGCCCGTCGCCGTATGGCTCGGGCGCTGTATGGCTCGGGCGCTTCGGGCGGCTGATGGCATCGGCCGGTGACGTAGCGCACGACTTGGTGGCCGTGCAGCACAACGTCAGCGATGTGAACGCCCGTCCGGAGGGCACGGCACATGCGCTGACCCGGGCCCACCCACAGATCATCGCCATCACCGGCCGCGTCGCGCCGCGTTCGGCAGCCGCGGGCAGCATCGTCGCGTGCAGACCGGCCCGCGGCCGATGACGCGATCGATCTTCTTGATCTCTGTCCATGTGAAGCCGAGGCGGCGGTGGTTGTTCCGCTGCTTCGGCCGCAAGGATGCCTGTGCGGTCCTGGATACGGACATCACGGTGAACTGCGTTGGGAGGGCATGGGACATGACATCGGCCGGTACGGGCAGCGGCAACTCGGTGGTCGTGTGGGGGTGCGCGGCAGCGTCAGGAGGCACCGGTGGCGGTCGGCGGCGTCCTTGAGGCGGTCGAACCGTTCGAACCGGGTGCGCACCAGCCGGGCGCGGATCGAGGAAGCGGGCGATGATCTCGGGGCAACGGGGCAACGGGGCAACGGGGCGTCGGGGCGTCGGGGCGTCGGGGCGTCGGGGCGTCGGGGCGAGGATGCCGACGCCCTGTCGTGCGGTCTCGACGAGCTGGGCGTTGGACCGGGCGTTGGCCATCAGCGCCTGGTACCAGACGTTGTCGTCGACACGTAGCGCTCGCGGCGGCGTCGGCGGGTTCCCAGGGCGGCACGATTGATCACGACCTCACACACCCGCTTGCGACGTCACATGGCACCACATGGCACTGAGTGGCACCGCTTGGCGCCATCCAGTGCCACATGGCACCAATCCACGCCTTCAAAAGCACATGACCCATGCATGGCACCACAATGACCCAGGTCGACCCTTCCCCGTTTCCGCAGCTCAGGGCCGCCACGCTCAAGCGGACCCCACGCGAGGCGCCACTCGGACTTGCACATGACGCCACTGTGGTGCCATGATGACGTCATGGACCTCACCCCGTATGTCGACACCCTCCGCCGCGAACTCGCGGTGGCCGCCGAAGCCGGCGGGGAAGATGCCCGCGAGCTGGCCGAGCGGCTCACCGCTCCTTTGGAGTCGGCGACCCGTCTGACCATGCTCAATGTGCTCTCCGCCGCGATGGACGAGATCACCCGCGAGCTCGCCCCCGGCTCGGTCGACGTACGGCTGCGCGGGCTCGACCCCGATTTCGTGGTGACGCTGCCGCCCGCCGACGGCGGCCCCATGGAAGCGGCCGCTGCGCCCGTCGAACCGCTCCAGGCGCCGGCCCTCGCGGACGGCGACGAGGGCGGCACCGCCCGCGTCAATCTGCGGCTGCCGGCCCACCTCAAGTCGCGCGCCGAGGAGGCCGCGAGCCGCGAGGGCCTGTCGGTCAACGCGTGGCTGGTGCGGGCCGTGTCGGCCGCGGTCGAGGGCGGCGTGCGGCCGCGTGCGACGGAGAAGACCCGCACCATCGGACAGAGCTTCACGGGCTGGGTTCGCTAGCCGCGCCCGCGCCCGCCCCACTTCACTCACACCACGTCCCACCAGCGGGGACGACCCAAGGACTCATGAGGACGGTACAGCCATGCCTTCTTTCGACACTCCCGAACCGATTTCGGCCACCGCCCACGTGGAAGCCGGTTCCATCCAGTTCACCGCGGGCGACCGCCTCGACACGGTCGTCGAGGTGCGACCCCGCGACCCGAAGCGGGACCAGGACGTGCGGTCGGCCGACCAGACCGAGGTCACGTACGCGAGCGGCGTGCTGACCGTCAGGACGCCCAAGCAGCGCTATCTCGTCGGGCGCACTGGCACCGTCGACGTCACGGTCGAACTGCCCACGGGCTCACGCGTCGACATGACCGGCGCCTGGGCCCAGGTGCTCGGCGAGGGCCGGCTCGGCGAGGTCCGCGTGAAGACCTCGTCCGGTGACGTCCGCCTCGAGGCGACCGGGCCGCTTCAGCTGACCGCCTCCCACGGCTCGATCACCGTCGACCGGATCGAGGGCATGGCCGAGATCACCACCAGCTCCGGCAGCCTGCGGGTCGGCACCGTCGACGGCCCCGCCGTCCTGAAGAACTCGCACGGCACCACGACCGTCGGCGCCGCGACCGGCGACCTGCGGGTGAGCGGCGCCAACGGCGACATCGACATCGCGCGCGCCGAGGGCTCGGTCGCGGCCACCACCGCCCACGGCACCCTGCGCGTCGCCGAGGTCGCCCGCGGCGCCGTCCAGTTGGAGACCTCCTACGGCGCCATCGAGGTCGGCATCCGCGAGGGCACCGCCGCCTGGCTCGACGTCAGCTCCGGCTTCGGGCAGGTACGCAACACGCTCACCGCCTCCGAAGCCCCGGAGAAGACCGAGGACACCGTCGAGGTCCGCGCCCGGACCCGCTACGGCAACATCGACGTGCGCCGCGCCCGGGCCTGAGCACCGGCCCCGCGAATCGCCCACTTCCCCAGTCTCTTCAGCCTTCGAAAGGGAGGGCTCCATGCCTTCTTCTGTCATGCCCACATCCAGGCGGAGTGGCGGTCCGCAGTCGCCCGCCGCCGTCTCCACCGTCGGTCTGCGCAAGTCCTACGGCGACAAGGTCGTGCTCGACGGCGTCGACCTGGCCGTCCCCGAAGGAGCGATCTTCTCCCTGCTCGGCCCGAACGGCGCCGGCAAGACCACCGCCGTAAAGATCCTCTCCACCCTCATTTCCCCCGACCCCGCCTCCGGCGGCATCCGGGTCGGCGGTCACGATCTCGCCACCGACCCCCAGGCGGTACGCGCCGCGATCGGCGTCACCGGCCAGTTCTCAGCCGTCGACGGCCTGATCACCGGCGAGGAGAACATGCTCCTCATGGGCGACCTGCACCACCTGCCCAAGCGGGAGGGGCGCCGTGTCGCCGCCGAGCTGCTGGAGCGCTTCGACCTCAGCGACGCCGCGAAGAAGCCCGCCTCCACCTACTCCGGCGGCATGAAGCGCCGCCTCGACCTCGCCATGACCCTGGTCGGCAACCCGCGGATCATCTTCCTCGACGAACCGACCACCGGCCTCGACCCCCGCAGCCGCCACAACATGTGGCAGATCATCCGCGAGCTGGTCTCCGACGGTGTCACCGTCTTCCTCACCACGCAGTACCTGGAGGAGGCCGACGAGCTCGCCGACCGTATCGCCGTGCTCAACGACGGGAAGATCGCCGCCGAGGGCACCGCCGAGGAGCTGAAGCGGCTCATCCCGGGCGGGCACATCCGGCTCCGCTTCACCGACCCGGCCTCGTACCAGAGCGCCGCCTTCGCCCTCCGTGACGCCACCCGCGACGATGAGTCCTTCGCGCTGCAGATCCCCAGCGGCGGCAGCCAGCGCGAGCTGCGCGCCATCCTCGACTGGCTGGACGCCGCCGGCATCGAGGCCGACGAGCTGACCGTGCACACCCCCGACCTCGACGACGTGTTCTTCGCCCTGACCGGTGGCGCCGACGTTCCCAATCAGCCCAAGGAGAATCTCAATGATCG
>NZ_JAGGOJ010000025.1 GCF_018614575.1 Streptomyces sp. ISL-10 | reverse complement strand
CCCCGAACCCCCGCCCCGAAACCCCCTACCGGCGAGGCTCCCGCCTCCCCCTCCACCGGGCCTCCCCTCCCCCGCCCTCAACCTTGTCGCCCCCCGCTGCGTCCCTCCGGACGGCGGCCGGGACACACCCGCCCCGCCACCGCGCCCCGCGGCGGCCCGCAGCGCCGTGACAGCGCCGCGACAGCCCCGCGACAGCGAGACCGATGCGGCAAAAGCAGCAGCCGGGCCCGATATCGCGACGATCCTGGAATGCTGGGCACCGCAGGGGTGGAAGGCTCATCGACAGGGGGACGCAGGGCTGTGGACGACAGGGTGCGGGTGGTCATCGCCGAGGACTCGGTACTGCTTCGGGAGGGGCTGACCCGTCTGCTGACCGACCGCGGCCACGACGTCGTGGCGGGTGTCGGGGACGCGCAGGCGCTGATCAAGACCGTTGCCGAGCTGGCGGGGCAGGACGCGCTGCCGGACGTCGTGGTCGCCGACGTACGGATGCCGCCCACGCATACGGACGAGGGCATCCGCGCCGCGGTGCAGTTGCGCCGCGAGTACCCGGAAATCGGGGTGCTGGTCCTGTCCCAGTATGTGGAGGAGCAGTACGCGACCGAGTTGCTCGCGGGCAGCAGCCGCGGGGTGGGCTATCTGCTGAAGGACCGGGTAGCCGAAGTGCGTGAGTTCGTGGACGCCGTGGTCCGGGTGGCCCGCGGAGGAACCGCGCTGGACCCGGAGGTCGTGGCGCAGCTGCTCGGCCGGAGCCGCAGGCAGGATGTCCTCGCCGGGCTCACCCCACGGGAACGGGAGGTCCTGGGCCTGATGGCCGAGGGCCGCACGAACTCGGCGATCGCCAAGCAGCTCGTCGTGAGCGACGGCGCGGTGGAGAAGCACGTGAGCAACATCTTCCCCAAGCTCGGCCTCTCCCCCAGTGAGGGGGACCACCGGCGCGTGCTGGCCGTGCTGACGTACCTGAATTCGTGAATCTCGGCGGCCGCCGGGCGAAATTTCCCGCCGCCGCCGCCGACGGCGGCGACACCGGGCCCAGGATCGGGCAATGTCGAGGAGGCGAGGTACGGAAGGGGATCCTGGGGCGGGTGAAGCATGACAAACCAGGGCGACACGACGTCTCATGGGGGCGTCCGACATATGAGCGGTTCAGGGAAGGGCACCCTTACCGTCGTAGGGTTGCCATGGGGACGGTCGGTCGACCGGCCGCCCCGAGGAACCGCCTCGAGGGAGGTCCAGTTCAGTGACCAGCCAGGTCAGTAGCCCGGCCGGACAGGCCGACGAGGTCAACGGGGGCCATGAAGCCGTCGTCGGTGAACCACGCAGGCCCGCGGGCGCCAAGGAAATCCGCCGACTGGACCGGGTGATCATCCGCTTCGCGGGTGACTCCGGTGACGGCATGCAGCTGACGGGTGACAGGTTCACCTCGGAGACGGCGTCGTTCGGCAACGACCTGTCCACGCTGCCGAACTTCCCCGCGGAGATCCGGGCCCCCGCCGGGACCCTCCCGGGTGTCTCCAGCTTCCAGCTGCACTTCGCGGACCACGACATCCTCACTCCGGGCGACGCGCCGAACGTGCTGGTCGCCATGAACCCGGCGGCGCTCAAGGCCAACATCGGCGACGTGCCCCACGGCGGCGAGATCATCGTCAACACCGACGAGTTCGCCAAGCGGGCGATGGCCAAGGTCGGCTACGAGACGTCTCCGCTGGAGGACGGCTCGCTGGACGCGTACCGCGTCCACCCGGTGCCGCTGACGACGCTGACGATCGAAGCGCTCAAGGACTTCGGCCTGTCCCGCAAGGAGGCCGAGCGCAGCAAGAACATGTTCGCGCTCGGGCTGCTCAGCTGGATGTACCACCGGCCCACCGAAGGCACGGAGTCCTTCCTGCGGACGAAGTTCGCGAAGAAGCCGACCATCGCGGAGGCGAATATCACCGCCTTCCGCGCCGGCTGGAACTTCGGCGAGACGACCGAGGACTTCGCGGTCTCCTACGAGGTCGCCCCGGCCACCCGCGCGTTCCCCACGGGCACCTACCGCAACATCTCCGGCAACCTCGCCCTCTCCTACGGCCTGATCGCCGCGAGCAAGCAGGCCGATCTGCCGCTGTACCTGGGGTCGTACCCGATCACCCCGGCGTCGGACATCCTGCACGAGCTGTCCAAGCACAAGAACTTCGGCGTGCGCACCTTCCAGGCCGAGGACGAGATCGCCGGCATCGGCGCGGCGCTGGGCGCGGCGTTCGGCGGTGCGCTGGCGGTGACCACCACCTCCGGTCCCGGTGTGGCGCTGAAGTCGGAGACGATCGGGCTCGCGGTGTCCCTGGAGCTGCCGCTGCTGGTGGTGGACATCCAGCGCGGCGGACCCTCGACCGGTCTGCCGACCAAGACCGAGCAGGCGGACCTGCTGCAGGCCATGTACGGGCGCAACGGCGAGGCTCCCGTGCCGATCGTCGCTCCGCGCACCCCGGCCGACTGCTTCGACGCGGCCCTCGACGCCGCCCGTATCGCCCTGACCTACCGGACGCCGGTGTTCCTGCTCTCCGACGGGTACCTCGCCAACGGCTCCGAGCCGTGGCGCATCCCGGAGATCGACGAGCTGCCGGACCTGCGCGTCCAGTTCGCCACCGGTCCGAACCACACGCTGGCGGACGGCACCGAGGCGTTCTGGCCCTACAAGCGCGATCCGCGCACGCTGGCCCGCCCGTGGGCGGTGCCCGGCACCCCCGGCCTGGAGCACCGCATCGGCGGCATCGAGAAGCAGGACGGCACCGGCAACATCTCCTACGACCCGGCCAACCACGACTTCATGGTCCGCACCCGCCAGGCCAAGATCGACGGCATCGAGGTCCCCGGCGTCGACGTCGACGACCCGGACGGCGCACACACCCTGGTGCTGGGCTGGGGCTCGACGTACGGGCCGATCACCGCCGCCGTACGCCGTCTGCGCGCCGCGGGGCTGCCCATCGCGCAGGCCCATCTGCGCCACCTGAACCCCTTCCCGGGGAATCTCGGGGACGTCCTTCGGCGTTACCGCAAGGTAGTGGTACCGGAGATGAACCTCGGCCAGCTCGCCACCCTGATCCGGGCGAAGTACCTGGTCGACGCGCACAGCTACACCCAGGTGAACGGCATGCCGTTCAAGGCGGAGCAGCTCGCAGAAGCTCTCAAGGAGGCCATCAATGACTGAGGCGCTGTCGCTGGTGCCCAAGGCCGAGGCCAAGCAGTCCATGAAGGACTTCAAGTCCGATCAGGAAGTGCGCTGGTGCCCCGGTTGCGGTGACTACGCGATCCTCGCTGCCGTGCAGGGCTTCATGCCCGAGCTCGGCCTCGCGAAGGAGAACATCGTCTTCGTCTCCGGCATCGGCTGCTCCTCACGCTTCCCGTACTACATGAACACCTATGGGATGCACTCCATCCACGGCCGCGCCCCCGCCATCGCCACCGGGCTGGCCTCCTCACGCCGCGACCTGTCCGTCTGGGTCGTCACCGGTGACGGCGACGCCCTGTCCATCGGCGGCAACCACCTGATCCACGCCCTGCGTCGCAACGTGAATCTCAAGATCCTGCTGTTCAACAACCGGATCTACGGCCTCACCAAGGGCCAGTACAGCCCCACCTCCGAGCTCGGCAAGATCACCAAGTCCACGCCGATGGGCTCCCTCGACGCCCCCTTCAACCCGGTCTCCCTGGCCCTCGGCGCCGAGGCGTCGTTCGTCGCCCGCACCATCGACTCCGATCGCAAGCACCTGACCGAGGTCCTGCGGCAGGCCGCCGACCACCAGGGCACCGCGCTCATCGAGATCTACCAGAACTGCAACATCTTCAACGACGGCGCCTTCGAGATTCTCAAGGACAAGGAGCAGGCGGAGGACGCCGTGATCCGGCTGGAGCACGGCAAGCCGATCCGGTTCGGTCCCGAGCTGTCCAAGGGCGTGGTCCGCGACGAGCGGACCGGTGATCTCGAGGTGGTGCGGGTGACCGCCGAGAACGAGTCAAGGATCCTCGTGCACGACGCCCACAGTCCGAGCCCCACGACGGCGTTCGCGCTATCCCGTATCGCCGACGCCGACACGCTGCACCACACCCCCATCGGTGTCCTGCGCAGCGTCGAACGGCCGGTGTACGACACGCTCATGTCGGACCAGCTCGAAACGGCGGTCGAGAGAGACGGCAAGGGTGACCTCGCCGCGCTCCTCGCCGGCAACGACACCTGGACCGTCGTCGGCTGACACCCGCGGCACGCGTCCGTACGAAGGGGTCGGGAGCAGTGCTCCCGGCCCCTTCGTCTTCGCAGGTGAGCGTCACACCGTGTCCGCCGCGCGCGCCTTTCCTTCGTCGTACGCGGCTCGGGCCGCCTGCACCTCGGCCACCCGCTGCTCCGTCCAGCGGGCAAGTCCCCACACCCGCCGGGCGGCATCCCTGCCGAGCTCGGTGAGCGAGTAGTCGACGCGCGGCGGGATGACGGGCTTGGCGTCGCGGTGGACGAAACCGTCCCGTTCGAGCGTCTGGAGGGTCTGGGCGAGCATCTTCTCGCTGACCCCGCCCACATGCCTGCGCAGCTCGCTGAAGCGATACGAGCGCTCCAGCAGGGCGGCGAGCACGAGGACCCCCCAGCGGCTGGTGACGTGCTCGAGGATCAGCCGGGACGGACACATCTCGCGGTTCACATCGGGGACGGCGGCCCCCTTCGCGCTTACGGCCATGCCAGTACCTTACTTCAAAGTGGGTACTTTCCACTGGTTAGCGCTCACTCTAGGGTGGCTTCACCCGCACTTGAAGCACGCGAATCGGAGAAACCACCCATGAGCATCGTTGTCACCGGAGCCACCGGAGCCCTCGGCCGTCTCGTCATCGAGGAGCTGCTCGCCACCGTCCCGGCCGACCGGATCGTCGCGGTGGTCCGTGACAAGGAGAAGGCCGCGGACATCGCGGACCGCGGCGTCGAGCTGCGGATCGCCGACTACAGCGAGCCGGCCACCCTCGCCGGGGCGTTCCACGCCGGCGACCGGGTGCTGCTGATATCGGGGAACGAGGTCGGCCGCCGCGTCGCACAGCACACGGCCGTGATCGAGGCGGCGAAGGCCGCGGGCGTCGCGCAGCTCGCGTACACCGGGGTCCTCGGCGGGCCTGAGGCGGACTTCGACCTGGCGGCCGAGCACAAGGAGACCGAGCGGCTGATCCTCGAATCGGGGCTGCCGTACACCTTCCTGCGCAACGGTTGGTACACCGAGAACTACACCGCCGGCCTGGCCACCGTCCTGGAGCACGGCGCCGTCGTCGGGAGCTCCGGCGAAGGCCGGATCGCCTCGGCCGCGCGCGCCGACTACGCGGCCGCGGCGGCCGCGGTGCTGACGGGCGACGGCCACCTGGGTGCGGCGTACGAGCTGAGCGGCGACACCGCCTGGTCGCAGGCCGAGTACGCCGCGGAGCTGTCCCGGCAGACCGGCCGGACCATCACGTACACCGAGGTCCCGGCCGAGACACACCTCGGCATCCTCACCGGCGCGGGCGTACCCGAGCCGTTCGCCCGCATCCTCGTCGACGTCGACCGCGCCATCGGGCGCGGGCTGCTGGGGCGCACCACCGGTGAGCTGAGGCGGCTGGCCGGGCGGCCCACCACACCGCTGGCCGAGACGGTCGCGGCGGCGCTGGCCACCGCCTGACCTCACCCCCGGTGGGACACGATCCGTCATGACCGTTTGGCAATACGGACATGACATCCCGCCTTGGCACGCGTACCTTCTTCAGGGAACGCGTGCGCAGGGCAGGAGGGGCAGTGAAGTCGGAGAACGACCAGCGGACAGGGCTGCTGTACGGGATCGGCGCCTACGGCATGTGGGGCCTGGTCCCCCTTTTCTGGCCGCTGCTCAAGCCGTCCGGAGCGCTGGAGATCCTCGCCCACCGGATGGTGTGGTCGCTGGCCGTCGTCGCGGTCGCGCTGCTGGCCCTGAAGCAGTGGGGCTGGGTCCGCGAACTGGTCAGGCAGCCCCGCAAGCTGGCGCTGATCTCCCTCGCGGCGGCGGTGATCACCGTCAACTGGGGCCTCTACATCTGGGCCGTGAACGCCGGCCAGGTCGTCGAGGCCTCGCTCGGCTACTTCATCAACCCCCTGGTCACCATCGCCATGGGCGTCGTGCTGCTGAAGGAACGGCTGCGGCCCGCGCAGTGGGCCGCCGTGGGGATCGGCTTCGCCGCGGTGCTGGTGCTGGCGGTCGGCTACGGCAGGCCGCCGTGGATCTCGCTGACGCTGGCGTTCTCCTTCGCCACGTACGGGCTGGTGAAGAAGAAGGTGAACATCGGCGGCCTGGAGTCGCTGGCGGCGGAGACGGCGATCCAGTTCCTGCCGGCGCTCGGCTTCCTGCTGTGGCTGGGCGCGAACGGCTCCTTGACCTTCGGCTTCCACGGCGGCGGCCATGCGGCACTGCTCGCCGCGACGGGTGTGGTGACGGCCGCGCCGCTGGTCTGCTTCGGGGCCGCGGCCATCCGGGTGCCGCTGTCGACGCTGGGCCTGCTGCAGTATCTGGCGCCGATGTTCCAGTTCCTGCTGGGCGTCCTGTACTTCCACGAGGCGATGCCCGCCGAGCGGTGGGCCGGGTTCGCGCTGGTGTGGCTGGCCCTGACGTGCCTGACGTGGGACGCGCTGCGGACCGCCCGCCGGACGAAGGCGCGTGCCCTGCGCCTCGCAGCCGAGGCCGCGCAGTCCGCCAGGCGGTCACCCGCGGCCGACGGCGGTCCCGCCGGGACGCACGGTCCCGCCGCGACAACCGGTCCCGACGCCTCGACGACCGGCCCCGCCGCGACAACCGGTCCCGACGCCTCGACGACCGGTTTGGTCGAGGAACCCGCCCGCGAGGGCACCGCGACCGCCGCGGTCGCCCCCTGCCCCGAGTCGCAGCCCGAGCGGGCCATCTGAGTCGGCCCGGCCGGGCCGGCACAACAGGACACGCCCAGCAGAACGCAATCACCACTCGAACGGCTCAGCTCCGCCTCTGGGCGCAGGCCGCCCCCGGTGAACCGGTGCTACCACCGGAAGACCAGGCCCGGTCCTACGGACCGTGAAACAGAGAGCGGAGCGAGTGCGTCATGTCCCAACCCCTCGCACTTTCGATCAACTTCGGCCAGGGGATCACCGACGCGTGGTCCGCAGTGGCCAAGTTCATCCCGAAGTTCGTCGCCTTCCTGGCGATCCTGATCATCGGCTGGCTCATCGCCAAGGCGATCGCCAAGGTCGCCGATCGCCTCCTGCGCAAAGTCGGCTTCGAGCGCATGGCCGAGCGCAGCGGCATATCGAACAACCTGAGGAATGCGAAGTACGACGCCACCGGCATCATCAGCAGAATCCTCTTCTACGCGGTCATGCTGATCGCCCTGCAGCTGGGCTTCGGCGTCTTCGGACCCAACCCGGTGAGCACGATGATCAACGGCATCGTCTCGTGGATCCCGAAGGCGATCATCGCCTGTGTCATCGTCGTCGTCGCCATGGCCATCGCCCGCGCCGTCCGCGACATCATCCAGGGCGCCCTCGGCGAGACCTCGTACGGCCGGGTGCTCGCCACCGTGGCCTGGGGCTTCATCGTCGCGCTCGGCGTCATCGCCGCGCTCAGCCAGGCGCAGATCGCGACGGCGGTCACCGGTCCCGTCCTCATCGCCGTGCTCGCAGCCATGGCGGGCATCCTGATCGTCGGCGTCGGCGGTGGTCTCATCAACCCGATGCGTGAGCGCTGGGAACGCTGGCTGGCGACGGCGGAGGCCGAGTCCGGCCGCGCCAGGGATACCCTCACCGCCTACCAGCGCGGACGCGCGGACGCCGCAGCCGGGCAGCCCGTCACCGAGCGCCGGCCCGGCCGTACCGGTGGGAGCCGGATGGGCGGCAGGGAGATGGGACGCGACAGGGACATGGGCCGCGGCGAGGAGGACATGGGCCCCGGCACCGGAACCGGCCGCGACCCGATGTGACGCCTGCCGGTCCGTACGCCCCGCTCGACACCTGCGAGAAGACCGGACCCGGTCGGCAGTCGCCGTCCGGGTCCGGTTTTTCTTCGGTCGTCTCAGGTCGCGAGCAGATCGTGCTCACGGATCAGCCAGCACACCGCCGTCAGCCGCAGGGTGGCGAAGTCGTAGCCGACCGGCTCCAACCAGTCGATCTCCGTCAGCCAGTCGGTGAACCCCAGGACGTAGTCCGCGAGATCCTCGCGCCGCACCTTGTCGAACCGCTCCTCGCGGCGCGGCGGCGATCCGGCGCGGCGCTGGCCCGGCACCAGCGTCACAAGAAGGTCCCGGACGGCTGCGGCGTGCTGATCGACGGCCGCGACGAGCCCCGGCTCGAAGGCGAATTCCGAGAGCCGGGGCATGTAGGTGGCGGCCACGCCGACCAGTGGGCAGCCGGGTGGCCCGCTGAAGGGCGAAGCGTCCATCCCCCCACGTTAAACCGGGAGCAGACTCCCCAAGGCGTGACGTCTGTCGCATACCGTCCGTCAGACACCGCGCCGGCCGTCCGGTCATGCCCGGCCTTCCTCCACCCACAGCGCCGCCATCACGCCGGTGGCCACCGCCTGCCAGTGCGCCCTGCGGCGCTCGCGCTCCTCCGCGCCGGCCATGCGCTCCTGGTGGAAGCGGAGCACCGCCCCGTTCCCCGACCGGGCGGCGGAGACGGCGACCTGCACGGTGCTCGTGCCATAGGTCACGCGGATGCGGTCGCCGGGACGGTAGGAGCGGACCTCGCCCGTGAATGCCGTCGGCCGTCTCGTACGCCTCTCCCTTCCGCGTGGGCAGCCGGACGCCCTCGCCCAACCACAGCGCCACTCCCTCGGCGCTCGCGATGAAGTCCCATACGGCGGCGGGCGGCAGGGGCAGCGTCCTGAAGACGCCGATCTCCCAGCCCGCGTCCTTGGTCAGTCCGGTGGTCATGATCCGTCTCCCATGGCCTGACGGGCGCGGTGCGCCCGGACCTTGTTGCGGTTGCCGCAGTGCTCCATCGCGCACCAGCGGCGGCGGCCCGGGCGCGAGGTGTCGACGAAGAGCAGATGGCAGTCGGGCGCCGCGCACTCGCGGACGCGGTGCGCGTACGGCCCGGTGAACAGCTCCACGGCGTCGCGCGCGACGGTCGACAGCAGCTGGGCCACACAGGCCCGGCCCGGTGCCCACTGCCGTGATCCGTCGCCGGCGATGCCGAAGACCAGAGGCGGCTCGGCGGCGGCCGCGTTGACCGTCGACACGTCGGCCGGGTCGGGATCGCAGGAGTGCACCCGGGCGCCGGCCATCCGCCACAGCGCGTCCCTCAGCCGCCTGGCCTGGGCGACCGCGGCCTCGTCGACGTCCAGGCGAAGACCCCCGGGCAGGCGGCTGGCCGCCACCCAGCGCAGCAGGCTGCCCGGCTCATCGAGCACCTCGTAGCGCGCGAAGTCCCCCGGCCCCCCGGTGGTCAGCAGCTCCAGGCACAGCGCCCCCGCGTCGAAGCGGTAGGGGCGATCCTCCGCTGTCCGCAGGAGCACTCCCGGCGTTTCCGTTGCAGCCTCACCCACGTAACCACTATAACCGGTTACCATGACACTGCACTGGAAACTCGTGGTCGACGCAGCCGACCCGCACGCGCAGGCGGACTTCTGGGCCGACGCCCTCGGCTATCTCGTCGAGGACCACAGCCGGCTGATCGAGCAGGTCCTCGCGCACGGGGGCGCGCCGGTCGAGGCCACCGCGGAACGGCACGGCCGGCGCGCATGGCGCGATCTGGCCGCCGTCCGCCATCCGGACGACCCGTACGACGAGAACAGCGGCGCCGGACTGGGGCGGCGCATCCTCTTCCAGCGCGTCCCGGAGGCGAAGACCGTGAAGAACCGGATCCACATCGACGTGCACGCCGCGCCCGGCACGAAGGACGCGGAGTCGGAGCGGCTGCGGCGGCTCGGGGCGACCGTCGTACGGGAGGTGAGGGAGCAGGGCGGGGAGTGGGTGGTGATGGCAGACCCGGAAGGCAACGAATTCTGCGTCCAGTAAGGGGATTCAAAGGGGGCGGGGGCGATTGAGCGCGCCGAGGGGCACTTGAGGGGAATTCAACCGTTCGCCATGCGAACGTACGTGTCCGGATCCCGCTCTTGACGGTGTGTCAACCTCTCACTGACCATTCAGCACGCACAGCACACGCACAGCACACGCGCAGCGCACATCCAGCTCCAGCGCCCCGGGCCCCGCCGGTCCGGGGCGTCACGCACGTTCCGTCTCATCCCCGTACGGAATCCGGAGCCCCCACATGAACCTCTCCGTTCCCAGACGCACGCTCGCGGCCGCCGCCTTCGCCCTCGCCGGGCTGCTCGCCGGCGGCGCACAGGCGGCGACCGCCGCACCGAGCGGACCCGCGGCCGCCCTCGCCGCGCCGGACATACCGCTCGCCAACGTCAAGGCGCATCTCAACGAACTCCAGTCCATCGCCACCGCCAACGGCGGTAACCGGGCGCACGGCAGGCCCGGCTACAAGGCCTCCGTCGACTTCGTGAAGGCGAAGCTGGACGCGGCCGGATTCACCACGTCCCTCCAGCAGTTCACGTACAACGGCACGACGGGCTACAACCTGATCGCCGACTGGCCGGGCGGCGACGCCAACCAGACGGTCATGGCCGGCGCCCACCTCGACTCGGTCGGCTCGGGCGCGGGCATCAACGACAACGGATCCGGCTCGGCCGCCGTGCTGGAGACCGCGCTCGCCGTCTCCCGCGCACAGCTCCAGCCCGCGAAGCACCTGCGCTTCGGTTGGTGGGGTGCGGAGGAGCTGGGCCTCGTCGGCTCACGGCACTACGTGAACAACCTGCCGTCGACGGAGCGTTCGAAGATCTCCGGCTATCTGAACTTCGACATGATCGGCTCGCCGAACCCCGGCTACTTCGTCTACGACGACGACCCGGTGATCGAGAAGACCTTCAAGGACTACTTCGCCGGACTCGGCGTCGCGACGGAGATCGAGACCGAGGGCGACGGCCGCTCCGACCACGCGTCGTTCAAGAACGCGGGCATACCGGTCGGCGGCCTGTTCACCGGCGCGAGCAGGACGAAGACGAGCGCCCAGGCGCAGAAGTGGGGCGGCACCGCCGGCCAGGCCTTCGACCGCTGCTACCACTCCTCGTGCGACACGACGTCGAACATCAACGACACCGCGCTGGACCGCAACAGCGACGCCGTCGCCCACGCGATCTGGACCCTGTCGGCCGGCACGACCGTCCCGCCCGGTGACTTCTACGAGAGCACCGCCGACGTGGCCGTCCCGGACGCGGGAGCCGCCGTCACCTCGGCCCTGACCGTATCGGGCCGCTCGGGCAATGCCCCGGCCGCGCTCAAGGTCGGCGTGGACATCAAGCACACCTGGCGGGGCGACTTGGTGATCGACCTCGTCGCGCCGGACGGGACCGCGTACCGGCTGAAGAACTCCAGCAGCAGCGACTCGGCCGACAACGTCATCACGACCTACACGGTGGACGCCTCGTCCGAAGCGGCCAACGGCGCATGGAAGCTGCGAGTGCAGGACGTCGCCCGATACGACACGGGTTACATCGACAGCTGGAGGCTCACCTTCTGACGGCACCGGGCCGAGGACACGACCGCCGAGGCGGGCCGGTGAGGCAGGCCCGCGCTGACGTCCTCGCCGATGGCAAGCGCCCCGCCGTACGCAGCGTACGGCGGGGCTCACGACCTGCTTTGGTTCAGCTGTCCTCGTTGGCGGCCTTCACCAGGGCGTCCTTGGTGACCGCACCGACGTAGACCGTGCCGTCGTCCGTCATCAGGGCGTTCACCAGGCGGGTGCTGAAGACGGTGCCCGAGCCGAACTTGCCGGTGACCTTGTCGCCGAGCGCGTCCATGAACTGCTGGGCCTCGGCCGGGACATCGCCCTTCTCCGGAGCCTTGGCGTCCGCCCCGCCGGGCGCCTCGATTTTGGCGATGGACGTCCAGCCCTCGCCGATGACCTCCGGTCCGGCGAAGTGCTCGGGGCCACCCTCGAACTCCTCGCGCGCGTGCTCCTCGCCCACCGTCTCGCCGGCATCCTCCTCCGTCACCTTCGCCCCCTTGGGCGGGGTGAAGTCGAAGGTCGACGCGGCGGGCCGGGAGAAGTCGACCTTGGTGAAGCCCGCGTCGACAACGGCCTTGCCGCCGCTGCTCGGTGTCAGGGTGAACTTCAGCGGAGTGCCGGTCCTCGCGTCCACCGCGATGGTGACCGCACCGACCGTCGAGCCCTTCTGCTCCGGCTTGACGACCAGCTTGTACGCGTCCCGGCCGGCCACCTTGGCCGTGCCGCCGACGGTGATCGACGTGGTGCCCTCCGACGCCTTCAGCACCTCGTCCGCGAGCTCCTTCGGCGTGGCCGGCAGATCCTCGGGGCGCTTCTCCCGCTTGCCGGAGTCCTTGCGCGTGCCGTCGCCCTCGGCGTGGAAGACCTCGTTCGAGGCGCTGTCGTAGCCCCACACATCGTCGCCGTTGTGGATGAGGCTGTACTCGTCCGAGTCCCGCAGGACGGAGATCTTCTGCCGGTCGGGGCCGTCGGCGGCGATCCGCAGCGTGTGCGTGCCCGAGGCGAGTTCGGCCAGCTGGGCCTGCGGGTCGGCGGAGGATCCCGTGCCGTTCTCGCCGGCGGCCGCTCCCGCCAGGGAGCCGCCCAGCGCGTCGAGCGCGGGGAGCCCGAGGTCGGTGGTGATCTTCACGGTGCCGGAGAGCTGCTCGGTGTCGGACGCGGCGATCTTCTCGATCAGCTCCTGCGCGGTGATCTTCGGCAGATCGGGGTCACCGGAGTCGGCGAGCGCCGGGACGAGCCCGATGGTCCCCGCCGCCACCCCGGCCACCACGAAGGGGACGAGATAGCGGGAGGCCTTGCGGCGCCCCACGGCGAGGCCCTCGGCCTCATCGGTGGAGTGTGCGCTGTCGTTCGGTGCCATGGTGTGCCCTACCTCCGTGGTTGGCCGGGTGGTCATCACCATCTGACCAAAACGGCCGCGCGGAAGCGTCAACCCGCGGGCGCAAAACCGTGTACCCCTCCGGTATGACGCCGCCGGGCCCCAAGTCCCCCGACCCGTAGGGGTCGAGGGAACCGGATGGCAGGGGTCGAGGGCCGGACGGCAGGCGTCGAGGAACCGGACGGCAGGGACGAGGGGCCCGACGGGACCGGGGCTGGACGACAGGCGTAGAGGAAACCGGACGCCAGGGGTCGAGCAGTCCGGGCCGGTCAGCCGGCGCGGTGGACCACCGCGTCGCACAGCTCCTCGAGCGCCGCCTTCGCGAAGCAGTCGGGCAGCGGGCCCAGCATCGCCCGCGCCTCCTCGGCGTAGCGCACGGAGTCCTGCCGGGCCTGCTCCAGCGCCGGGTGCTCGCGCAGCCGGCGCAGCACCTCGGCGTGCCGCTCGTCGTCGCTGAGGTCGCCGTCGAGCAGGGCCAGGAGCTCCAGGTCCTCGGGGCGGCCGTGCGCCTCCGCCGCGGCCCGCAGGTGGAGCACCGGCAGCGTCGGAATGCCCTCGCGCAGGTCGGTGCCCGGCGACTTGCCGGACTCGTGTGAGTCGGAGGCGATGTCGAGGACGTCGTCGGCGAGCTGGAATGCGACGCCGAGCCGCTCTCCGTACTGGGTGAGGACGTCGACGATGCGCTCGTCGGCGCCGGACATCATCGCGCCGAAGCGGCAGGACACGGCGACCAGCGAGCCGGTCTTGCCGGCCAGCACGTCGAGGTAGTGCTCCACCGGGTCGCGGCCGTCGCGCGGGCCCGCCGTCTCCAGGATCTGCCCGGTGACCAGCCGCTCGAACGCCTCCGCCTGGATGCGCACGGCCTCCGGGCCGAGGTCGGCCAGGATGTGCGAGGCGCGGGCGAACAGGAAGTCGCCGGTGAGGACGGCCACGGAGTTGCCCCAGCGGGTGTTCGCGCTTGGCACGCCGCGCCGCACGTCGGCCTCGTCCATCACGTCGTCGTGGTACAGCGTCGCGAGGTGGGTGAGCTCGACGACGACGGCCGAGGGCACGACACCCGGCGCATGCGGGTCCCCGAACTGGGCGGTCAGCATCACGAGCAGCGGGCGGAATCGCTTCCCCCCGGCTCGTACGAGGTGCTGCGCGGCCTCCGTGATGAACGGAACCTCGCTCTTGGTGGCATCGAGCAGGCCCGCCTCGACAGCCGACAATCCGGTCTGGACATCGGCCTCAAGAGCCTGGTCCCGCACGCTCAGCCCGAACGGCCCGACGACGGTCACGAGGGGGTCTCCTGTCTGCTGACGATCACACGGATTGTCGATGTGTCGCTGGATTCACTCAAGTCAGCGTATCCGGTCGCCTTTCGATCACCATGAGCGCCTTCCCGCCACCCCCGGTATGTTCGTGATCAGCCGCAATGACCTGGAACAGGGGCATTCGCCCGTACCCGTGATGGTCCCCGCCGACCCCTCGGCGGGGCCGCGCCGCCGAGGTTCAGCCATGCGTATCCGCACAGATTTCCCGTACGAGACGGCTCACGAGGACGTCCGCGTCCGCCTGCCCGACGGCATCGCCCTGTACGCGCGGATGTGGCGGCCGGTGACGGACGAGCCCGTGCCCGCCCTGCTCGAGTACGCCGCGGACCGGCTCACCGACGTGACGGCGGTCCGCGACGGCGAGCGCCACCCGTGGTACGCGGGCCACGGCTACGCCTCCGTCCGGGTCGATGTACGCGGACACGGGAACAGCGAGGGGGTGCCGGGCGGCGAGAGCGACGCGGCCGAGCTCGCGGACGGTGCCGCGGTGGTCGAGTGGCTGGCCGGGCAGCCGTGGTGCACCGGCCGGGTCGGCATGATCGGCATCGGTCCGGCCGGCCGGACCGCGCTGCAGATCGCGGCGCTCGCACCGCCGGCGCTGCGGGCCGTGGTCGCGGTGTGCGCGAGCGACGACCCGTACGAGACCGACGGGCCCTTTCTCGGCGGATCGCTCACCTGCCGGTCGCTGCACTCCCGTTCCGCCGCCCGGCTCGCGCAGGCCGCCCGGCCGCCGGACCCGCTGCACACCGGCGACGCGTGGCGCACGATGTGGCTGCGCCGGCTGGAGGCGTTTCAGCCCGCCGTCCCTGACTGGTCGGAGCATCCGCTGCGCGACGTGTACTGGCGGAGCGCCGGGATCCGCGACGACACCGACGCGGTGCGGGCGGCGGTACTGGCGGTGAGCGGTCTGCACGACCCCGCCCGCGACACCGTGCTGCGGCTCGTGGAGCAGCTGCCGGCGGACCGGGTCCGCGGACTGCTCGGGCCGTGGCCGCGCCAGTACCCGGACCGGGACCCCGAATGGGGGATCGGCTTCCTGCAGGAGACGCTGCGCTGGTGGGACCAGTGGCTGAGGGACCGGGACACGGGCGTGCTGTCCGAGCCCCTGCTGCGCTGCCTGCTCGGGCCGGCCGCGCCGGGGCCGCGCCGGTGGACCGGGGAAGACGTCTGGCCGTCGCCGGACGTCACCGTCGTCCCGCACACGCCGGCCGGCGACCCGGTGCCGGTGCGCTCCCCGCAGCACACGGGGACGGACGCGGGCGCGCCGTGCCCCGTGGGCCACCCCGCCGACCTGCCGCCCGACCAGCGGGAGGAGGACGCTCGCTCCGTCTGCTTCGATTTCCCGGTCGGCGGCGCACCGGTCGTCGTCCTCGGACGGCCCCGGGTCGCCCTGCGACTGCGCCTGCAGACACCGCACGGACACGTGGTGGCCCGGCTCTGCGACATCGCACCGGACGGCGCCTCCACGCTCGTCACCCGCGGCGCCCTGGACCTCGCCGCCCCCGCGGGCCGTCGACGGGCGCTCGCGTGGCGCCCCGGTACGGCGGAGGACGTGTCCTTCGACCTGTCGCTCGCCGGGCACACCTTCGCGCCCGGCCACCGCATCCGGCTCGCGGTCTCCTCGGCGTACTGGCCGTGGCTCTGGCCGGATCCGGAGGCGGCGGGCTTCACCCTCGACCCGGCGGGCTCGCGCCTCGACCTGCCGGTCCGCGAACAGACCGGTGCGAGCGGCGCGTTCGCGGAACCCGAGCACAGTGAGCCGGCCGCGGTCGCGGTCCCGCAGACCCTCGACGGCGACCCTCCGCGCCTGCTGCTCACCCGGGACGTGGCGGCCGGGCTCTGGACCCTCGACGCCACGCCCCATCGCGGCGGCACCCATGTGCACCCGGACGGCCTGGAACACACGGAGGAGGCCCACGAGACGTACACGATCCAGCAGGACGATCCGCTCTCCGCCCTGGCGGAGACCACCTGGACGATCCGCCTCCACCGGCCGGAACTCGGCTGGGACGTCCGCATCGAGACCCGCTCCGCCGCCGGCTGCGACGCGACCGGCTTCCTGGCCACGGACGAGCTGGTGTGCCGCGACGGCGGCGAGATCGTGTTCCACCGCACCTGGGAGAAGCACGTGCCGCGCCCGGCGCGCTGACGGAGCGGCGGCCCGCGCCGGAGCGCGCGGAGTGTGATCCATTGGGCCCTGCCGCGGCGGCCGGGCGGGGACGTAACGTGTCACCCACACCCGTGGAAAGCGAGGCAGGCACCGATGTCCGAGCAGAGCCCGCTCGATCTGGCCGAGGGCGATCCCTTCGGCCCGCACAACCTCCCGTACGGCGTCTTCACCACGGCCGACGAGCCGGAGCGCCGCAGGCTCGGCGTCCGGATCGGTGGGCATGTGCTCGACGCCGGGGCCGCCGCCATCGTGCTCGGCTCCCCGTACGCCGAGGTGCTGGCGCAGCCGAGCCTCAACCCGCTGCTCGCCGCCGGGCGCACGGTCTGGCGCGATGTGCGGCGCGCCCTGACCGCGTGGGTCACCGTCCCCGCGCACCGCCTAGACATCGAGCCGCTGCTCCACCCCCTGGACTCGGTGACGATGCATCTGCCGTACGAGGTCGCGGACTACGTCGACTTCTACGCGAGCGAGCACCACGCCACCAACGTCGGAAGGATCTTCCGGCCCGACGGCGACGCGCTCACCCCCAACTGGAAGCATCTGCCGATCGGCTACCACGGCAGGTCGGGCACCGTCGTCGTCTCCGGTACGGACGTCGTCCGGCCGTCCGGGCAGCGCAAGGCACCGGCGGACGCGGCACCCGTCTTCGGCCCGTCCGTGAAGCTCGACATCGAGGCCGAGGTCGGCTTCCTCGTCGGCACGCCGTCCGAGCACGGCAGGCCGGTTCCGCTCGACGGCTTCCGCGAGCACGTCTTCGGCCTCTTCCTGCTGAACGACTGGTCCGCGCGCGACATCCAGGCGTGGGAGTACGTGCCGCTCGGCCCGTTCCTCGGCAAGTCCTTCGCCACCTCGGTCGCCGCCTGGGTCACCCCGCTGGAGGCGCTGGAGGCCGCCAGGACCACGCCGCCCGCACGGGACTTCCCGCTGCTGCCGTATCTCGACGACTCGGCCGAGGAGGAGCCCGGCGGCTTCGACGTGCACATCTCGGTCGCGCTCAACGGCCATGTGGTGGCCGAGCCGCCGTTCGCCACGATGTACTGGACGGCCGCGCAGCAGCTCGCCCATATGACGGTCAACGGCGCATCGCTGCGCACGGGCGACCTGTACGGCTCCGGCACCGTCAGCGGCCCCGAGGTGAACCAGCGCGGCTCGCTGCTGGAACTCACCTGGAACGGCCGCGACGCCCTCGAACTCCCCGACGGCAAGCGCACGTTCCTCGAGGACGGCGACGTGGTGACCATGACGGCCTGGGCCCCCGGCCCGGACGGCGTCCGCGTGGGCCTCGGCGAGGTCACGGGCCGGATCACGCCCTCCGTATGAACCGCGCCGTCCGGGGACGGCGGGACAAACCGGCCCGTAGGGCGGCCCGTCGAACCGGTATGCGCCGGCGTCGCAGCAGACATGGGGGCGCAGGGCGGCGGGTGGTCTGGTCAGCGCCCGCTCAGCCTGACACCGAGCATGAAGACCCCCGTAGCCACTAGGAGGACGACCCAGACCGAGGCGAGCATCCGCCTGCGGCGCAGCAGCGAGCGGATCGCGGCGACGAACTCGAAGACCGCGATGACCGTACCGGTCACACCGATGACCGCCGCTGTCCAGTAGCCCCAGGTGGACTCGCCCAGGAATCGCAGGAGCAGGAGTGCGGGGCCGATGAGCACCAGCGACACGGGGGCGGAGAACACCGATGCCTTGGGCTGCTCCTGGTCCTGTGCCGGTTCCCGCTCCTCTGCCGGTTCCCGCTCCTGGCCCTGACCCTGTGCCTGGTCCTGTGCCTGTGCCTGTTCCCGCATGACTCCCCCGTGTGAACGATCAAGGTCCAACGCCTTCCTGGGATGACGCCGGACCCTGATCGTTGGTTGCCTCCAGCGGGCGGCTCGGCGCACGACCCGGCCCGTCGCCGCCGCACGCCGCGACGGCGGAGCGCGGACCAGGCACGGCAACTCGCCGACCTGCTGCGCCACCAGGTGCGCCGGCGGTCTCCGCGGCAGCGACCGCCCCGTACGTCAGAAGGTCCGGCCCCTCCCCCGAGGAGACGCCGGACCTTCGCCGTGAGGCGGGACGTCAGCGCACGAACACCCCCGCCTGGCTCGCCAGATCCAGGAAGTACTGCGGCGCCACACCGAGCACCAGCGTGACGGCCACGCCGACCGCGATCGTGGTCATCGTCAGTGGCGACGGCACGGCGACCGTCGGGCCCTCCGGCTTCGGCTCGCTGAAGAACATCAGCACGATGACCCGGATGTAGAAGAACGCCGCGATCGCCGAGGAAATCACACCCACCACGACCAGCGCCCCCGCGCCGCCCTCCGCCGCCGCCTTGAAGACCGCGAACTTACCGGCGAAGCCCGACGTCAGCGGGATGCCGGCGAAGGCGAGGAGAAACACCGCGAAGACCGCCGCCACGAGCGGCGAACGCCGCCCGAGGCCCGCCCACTTGGACAGGTGCGTCGCCTCGCCGCCCGCGTCGCGGACCAGGGTGACGACCGCGAACGCGCCGATCGTCACGAAGGAGTACGCGAGCAGGTAGAAGAGGACGGACGAGATGCCGTCAGGCGTCGTGGCGATCACACCGGCGAGAATGAAGCCGGCGTGCGCGATCGACGAGTACGCCAGGAGCCGCTTGATGTCGGTCTGGGTGATCGCGACGATCGCGCCGCCCAGCATCGTCACGATGGCGATGGCCCACATGACCGGCCGCCAGTCCCAGGTCAGGCCCGGCAGGACCACGTACAGCAGCCGCAGCAGCGCGCCGAACGCGGCGACCTTGGTGGCCGCGGCCATGAAGCCGGTCACCGGGGTCGGCGCGCCCTGGTAGACGTCCGGCGTCCACATGTGGAACGGCACCGCGCCGACCTTGAACAGCAGGCCCATGAGGATCATCGCGCCGCCGATGAGCAGCAGCGCGTCGTTGCCCATGGTGTCCGCGAGCGCCGGGTCGATGGTGCGGATGCTGCCGTCGACGACATCGGCGATGCGGGCGTACGACACGGAGCCCGCGTAGCCGTAGAGGAGGGCGATGCCGAAGAGCAGGAAGGCGGAGGAGAACGCGCCGAGCAGGAAGTACTTCACGGCCGCTTCCTGCGACATGAGCCGCTTGCGGCGGGCCAGCGCGCACAGGAGGTACAGCGGGAGGGAGAAGACCTCCAACGCGATGAACAGCGTCAGCAGATCGTTGGCGGCCGGGAAGACCAGCATGCCGGTGATCGCGAACAGGACGATCGGGAACACCTCGGTAGTGGTGAACCCGGCCTTGACCGCGGCCTTCTCGTGGTCGCTGCCGGGTACCGCTGCGGCCTCGGCGGCGAACGAGTCGATCCGGCTGCCGTGCAATGCCGGGTCGAGGCGGCGCTCGGCGAAGGTGAAGACGGCGACCAGCGACGCAAGCAGGATGGTGCCCTGCAGGAACAGCGCGGGTCCGTCGACCGCGATCGCGCCCATGGCGGCGATGCGTGCCTTGGTGGTGCCGTATCCGCCGGCGGCGAGCCCGACGACCGCCGCGAAGGCGGCCGCGAGCGCGACGACGGTCAGGAACACCTGTGTGTGGTACCGGGCCTTGCGCGGGACGAAGGCCTCCACGAGCACACCCAGAACGGCCGCGCCAACGATGATCAGCACGGGTGCGAGCTGGGCGTACTCGATGTGGGGCGCGGGGATCTTACCGAGCGGCTCGACCTCCGCCGCTGTTGTCCACAGGCTGTGGACAGCTGTAGCGCTCACTTGGCCGCCTCCACCTCGGGCCGGGGGTCCTGCTTCTGTACGTCGGACATCGTGTGCTCCACTGCCGGGTTGACGATGTCCGTCAGCGGCTTCGGGAAGACGCCGAGGAAGAGCAGCAGCGCGATCAGCGGTGCGACGACCACCAGTTCGCGCGCCTTGAGGTCCGGCAGGGCACTGACTTCTGCCTTGACCGGACCGGTCATCGTGCGCTGGTAGAGCACGAGGGTGTAGAGCGCGGCGAGCACGATGCCGAAGGTCGCGATGATCCCGGCCACCGGATACGCGGCGAACGTGCCGACCAGGACCAGGAACTCACTGACGAACGGCGCCAGTCCGGGCAGCGACAGGGTGGCGAGGCCGCCGATCAGGAACGTGCCCGCGAGCACCGGGGCGACCTTCTGCACACCGCCGTAGTCGGCGATGAGCCGCGAACCGCGCCGCGAGATCAGGAAGCCCGCCACCAGCATCAGCGCGGCGGTCGAGATGCCGTGGTTGACCATGTACAGCGTCGCGCCCGACTGGCCCTGGCTGGTCATCGCGAAGATGCCCAGGATGATGAAGCCGAAGTGCGAGATCGACGCGTACGCCACCAGGCGCTTGATGTCCCGCTGGCCGACCGCGAGCAGGGCGCCGTAGACGATGCTGATCAGCGCCAGCGTGATGATCACCGGTGTTGCCCACTTCGACGCCTCCGGGAAGAGCTGGAGACAGAAGCGCAGCATCGCGAAGGTGCCGACCTTGTCGACAACTGCCGTGATCAGCACGGCGACCGGGGCGGTCGCCTCACCCATCGCGTTGGGCAGCCAGGTGTGCAGCGGCCACAGCGGGGCCTTGACCGCGAAGGCGAAGAAGAAGCCGAGGAACAGCAGCCGCTCGGTGGTGGTCGCCATCTCCAGCTGACCGGACGCTCTGGCCTCGGCGATCTCGGAGAGCGAGAAGCTGCCCGCGACCACGTACAGACCGATGACGGCGGCCAGCATGATCAGTCCGCCGGCCAGGTTGTACAGCAGGAACTTCACCGCCGCGTACGACCGCTGGGCCGCCGCGTGCTCGTCCGTGCCCGCGTGGGCGCGGTCGCCGAAACCGCCGATGAGGAAGTACATCGGGATGAGCATGGCTTCGAACAGGATGTAGAAGAGGAAGACGTCGGTGGCCTCGAAGGAGAGGATCACCATCGCCTCGACCATCAGGATCAGCGCGAAGAAGCCCTGGGTGGGCCGCCATCGATAGTTCTTGGTCTCCATAGGGGTCTCCCCGCCGGAGGCAGGGGAGGGGTCGGCGTCGTTCCAGCCGGCGAGGATCACGAACGGGATCAGCAGGGCGGTCAGCGCGATGAGCGCGACACCGATGCCGTCCACGCCCAGCTCGTAACGGACGCCGAAGTCCTTGATCCAGGCGTGCGATTCGACGAGCTGGTAGCGGTCGCCGCCGGGCTCGAACCGGACGAGCACGATCGCCGCGAGCACCAGGGTGCCCAAGGAGACGAGCAGGGCCAGCCACTTGGCGGCCGCCCGGCGCACGGCGGGCACGGCTGCCGTGGCGATCGCGCCGAGCGCCGGGAGCACGGCCGTTGCCGTCAGCAGAGGAAAGCCTGCGTTCACTACTTCGGACATACCGATCAGACCGCCCTCATCAGCAGGGTCGCGGCGATCAGGATCGCCGTACCGCCGAACATCGAGACCGCGTAGCTGCGGGCGTAGCCGTTCTGCAGCTTGCGCAGCCGGCCGGAGAGCCCGCCGAACGTGGCCGCCGTGCCGTTGACCACGCCGTCGACCAGGGTGTGGTCGACGTAGACCAGCGAACGTGTGAGGTGCTCACCGCCTCGGACCAGGACCACATGGTTGACGTCGTCCTGGAGCAGGTCGCGGCGGGCGGCGCGGGTGAGCAGGGAGCCGCGCGGGGCCGTGACGGGCACCGGGCGCCGCCCGTACATCAGATACGCGAGTCCCGCGCCGAGCAGCAGCACGACGATCGTCGATGTCGTGATGGCCGGGACGCTGATGACCGGGTGCGGGTGCTCGAACTGCGTGACCGGCTCCAGCCAGTGGACGAAGGACTCGTTCAGGCTGAACAGGCCGCCCGCGAAGACCGACCCGAAGGCGAGCACGATCATCGGGATCGTCATCGACTTGGGCGACTCGTGCGGGTGCGGCATCTCACCGGGGTGCACTTCGATGCCCGGCTCGACGCTGGGCACCTTGTCCGGGTCGGGAGCGGGCTGCCAGCGCTTCTCACCGAAGAAGGTCATGATCATCACGCGGGTCATGTAGAACGCGGTGATGCCGGCGCCCAGCAGCGCCACACCGCCGAAGATCCAGCCGCGGATCCCGTCGTCGTACGCGAACGCCGCCTCGATGATCTTGTCCTTGGACCAGAACCCCGACAGGCCCGGGAAGCCGATGATGGCCAGGTAGCCGAGGCCGAAGGTGACGAAGGTGACCGGCATGTACTTCCGCAGGCCGCCGTACTTGCGCATGTCCACCTCGTCGTTCATGCCGTGCATGACCGAACCGGCGCCGAGGAACAGCCCGGCCTTGAAGAAGCCGTGCGTGACCAAGTGCATGATCGCGAAGGCGTATCCGACGGGGCCGAGACCGGCCGCCAGGATCATGTAGCCGATCTGCGACATGGTCGAGCCGGCCAGCGCCTTCTTGATGTCGTCCTTGGCGCAACCGACGATCGCACCGAAGAGGAGCGTGACCGCGCCGACGATCACGACTGCCAGCTGGGCGTCGGGCGCGGCGTTGAAGATGGTGCCGGAGCGGACGATCAGGTAGACGCCGGCAGTCACCATGGTGGCCGCGTGGATCAGGGCCGAGACCGGGGTCGGGCCCTCCATCGCGTCCCCGAGCCAGGACTGCAGGGGCACCTGGGCGGACTTGCCGCACGCGGCGAGCAGCAGCATCAGGCCGATGGCCGTCAGCATGCCCTCGGACGTCTCACCCGTCGACTCCAGCACCGGCCCGAAGGCGAAGGTGCCGAAGGTGGTGAACATCAGCATGATCGCGATCGACAGGCCCATGTCGCCTACGCGGTTGACCAGGAAGGCCTTCTTCGCCGCGGTGGCCGCGCTGGGCTTGTGCTGCCAGAACCCGATGAGCAGGTACGAGGCGAGACCGACGCCCTCCCAGCCGACGTACAGCAGAAGGTAGTTGTCGGCGACGACCAGCAGCAGCATGGCCGCGAGGAAGAGGTTCAGATAGCCGAAGAAGCGGCGGCGCCGCTCGTCGTGCTCCATGTACCCGACGGAGTAGAGGTGGATCAGCGTGCCCACACCGGTGATCAGCAGCACGAAGGTCATCGACAGCTGGTCGAGCTGGAAGGCGATGTCCGCCTGGAAGCCCTCGACGGGCACCCAGCTGAACAGCCTGCTGTGCAGGGCGCGTTCGTCCGCGTCCTTGCCGAGCATGTCGGCGAAGAGTACGGCGCCGATGGCGAAGGACGCGGCCGCGAGCAGGGTGCCCAGCCAGTGGCCGGTGCGGTCGAGCCGGCGGCCGCCGCACAGCAGCACCGCCGCTCCGAGCAGGGGCGCCGCGACGAGCAGCGCAATGAGGTTCTCCACGATTCGTCCCTACCCTTACAGCTTCATCAGGCTGGCGTCGTCGACCGAGGCCGAGTGGCGGGAACGGAACACCGCGACGATGATCGCGAGTCCGACCACGACCTCCGCTGCGGCGACGACCATCGTGAAGAACGCGATGATCTGGCCGTCGAGATTGCCGTGCATCCGGGAGAAGGCGACGAACGCGAGATTGCAGGCGTTGAGCATCAGCTCGACGCACATGAAGACCACGATCGCGTTCCGCCGGATCAGCACGCCGGCCGCGCCGATGGTGAACAACAGCGCTGCCAGATACAGATAGTTGACCGGATTCACCGCGTGGCCTCCTGTCCGTCCCGGTCGTGCTCGTCCTTGTCGCGGCCGAGACGCTCCTCGGCGCGCTGTTCGAGCGCCTTGAGATCGCCCAGCGCGTCGCTCGACACATCGCGGATCTGGCCGCGCTCACGCAGCGTCTTGCTGACGGTGAGCTCGGAGGCGGTGCCGTCGGGCAGCAGACCGGGGATGTCCACCGCGTTGTGCCGGGCATAGACGCCGGGCGCGGGCAGGGGCGGCAGCTGCTTGCCTTCCCGTACACGCTGCTCGGACAGCTCCCGCTGGGTCCTGGCCCGCTCGGTGCGCTCGCGGTGCGTGAGGACCATCGCGCCGACGGCGGCCGTGATCAGCAAGGCGCCGGTGATCTCGAAGGCGAAGACGTACTTGGTGAAGATCAGGGCGGCAAGGCCCTCGACGTTGCCCCCGTTCGCGGTGTTGGCGACGCCCAGTCCGTTGAAGTTCTCCAGTGAGGCATGGCCGATGCCGGCGATCAGCAGGATGCCGAAGCCGAGTCCGCAGGCGGCGGCCAGCCAGCGCTGCCCCTTCAGCGTCTCCTTCAGCGAGTCGGCAGCGGTGACGCCGACCAGCATGACGACGAAGAGGAACAGCATCATGATCGCGCCGGTGTAGACGATGATCTGGACGACGCCGAGGAAGTACGCCCCGTTGGCGAGGTAGAAGACCGCCAGGACGATCATGGTCCCGGCGAGGCTGAGCGCGCTGTGCACAGCCCGCTTCATCAGGATCGTGCCGAGCGCCCCGACGACCGCGATCGTGCCGAGCACCCAGAACTGGACGGCCTCGCCCGTGGAGGTGGCGGAGGCGGCGAGCAGGTTCATGCCCCGATCACCTTCTTCGAGGCCGGTTCGCCCTCGCCGAACGTCGACTCGGCCTCCTGGACGGTCTCGCCCTTGGAGTGGGCCACCTGCTGGACCGTACCGGGCGCGGCCTCCGTGACCAGCCCCCGGTAGTAGTCCTGTTCGTCCATGCCGGGGTAGATGGCGTGCGGGCTGTCGACCATGTCCTCCTCCAGACCGGCGAGCAGTTGCTCCTTGGTGTAGATGAGGTTCGCCCGGCTGCTGTCGGCCAGCTCGAACTCGTTGGTCATCGTCAGCGCGCGGGTGGGGCAGGCCTCGATGCACAGGCCGCAGAAAATGCACCGGGCGTAGTTGATCTGGTAGACGCGGCCGTACCGCTCGCCCGGGGAGTAGCGCTCCTCGTCGGTGTTGTCCGCGCCCTCCACATAGATCGCGTCGGCCGGACAGGCCCAGGCGCACAGCTCGCAACCGACGCACTTCTCGAGTCCGTCCGGATGGCGGTTGAGCTGGTGCCGGCCGTGGAAGCGCGGCGCCGTGACCTTCTGCTGCTCCGGATACTGCTCGGTCAGCCGCTTCTTGAACATGGCCTTGAAGGTCACGCCGAAGCCGGCGACCGGGTTCTGGAACGTGCTCTCGGATTCCTCAGACACCGTCAGCCTCCTTTCCGTCCTGAGGACCATCACTGTCAGTATTGGGTCCGCCACTGACAATCAGTTCGCGATCTCGGCGCGGGCGCCTGCGCGGCACCGGCGGCAACTCCTGTCCGGGCAGCGGCGGTACGGGGAATCCGCCCGCCATCGGGTCGAACGGGCCGGGCTTGGCAGCCTGGGCGGCCTCCGCCTCCTTGTCCTTCTTGCCGCGGAAGACGTCGGCGACGAAGGACAGGAGCAGGACCGCGATCACCGCGCCGGCGACGTACAGCACGATCTGCTGGAAGTCGTAGTTCTCGTTCCGCAGCGCCCGCACGGTCGCGACCAGCATCAGCCAGACGACGGAGACCGGGATCAGGACCTTCCAGCCGAGCTTCATCAGCTGGTCGTAGCGCACCCGCGGCAGCGTGCCGCGCAGCCAGATGAAGAAGAAGAGGAGAAGCTGGACCTTGACGACGAACCAGAGCATCGGCCACCAGCCGTGGTTCGCGCCCTCCCAGAAGGCGGAGATCGGGTACGGCGCCCGCCAGCCGCCGAGGAACAGGGTGACCGAGACGGCGGCGACGGTGACCATGTTGACGTACTCGGCCAGCATGAACATCGCGAACTTGATGGAGCTGTACTCGGTGTTGAAGCCGCCGACGAGGTCGCCCTCGGACTCCGGCATGTCGAACGGCGCCCGGTTGGTCTCACCGACCATCGTGACGACATAGATGATGAAGGAGACCGGCAGCAGCAGGATGTACCAGCGGTCCGCCTGGGCCTCCACGATCGCCGACGTCGACATCGATCCGGAGTAGAGGAAGACGGAGGCGAACGCCGCGCCCATCGCGATCTCGTACGAGATCATCTGCGCGCAGGAGCGCAGTCCGCCGAGCAGCGGATACGTCGAGCCGGACGACCAGCCGGCGAGCACGATGCCGTAGATGCCGATCGAGGCGACCGCGAGGATGTAGAGCATCGCGATCGGCAGGTCGGTGAGCTGCATCGTGGTGCGGTGGCCGAAGATCGAGATCTCGTTGCCGGCCGGGCCGAACGGGATCACGGCGATCGCCATGAAGGCCGGGATCGCGGCGACGATCGGCGCAAGGATGTAGACCACCTTGTCCGCGCGCTTGACGATCACGTCTTCCTTGAGCATCAGCTTGACGCCGTCGGCGAGCGACTGGAGAAGTCCCCAGGGGCCGTGCCGGTTGGGGCCGATGCGCAGCTGCATCCAGGCGACGACCTTGCGCTCCCACACGATGGAGAAGAGCACGGTCACCATCAGGAACGCGAAGCAGAACACGGCCTTGACGACGACGAGCCACCAGGGGTCCCGCCCGAACATGGACAGGTCCTCAAGCGCCAGGCTGGTCATTGTGGTCACGCCTCCACCTCCGTCGCACCCGTCGCACCTGTCGCCGCCGTGATGCGGACCAGCTCACCCGGGCGTGCCCCGGTGTCGGCGGCGACGCCGCCGCCCACGGAGTTCAGGGGCAGCCACACCACCCGGTCGGGCATCTCGCTCACCTGGAGCGGCAGCCGCACCGATCCGGCCGGGCCGGATACCTGGAGTTCGTCGCCGTCCTTCACGCCCGTCTCGGCCGCGGTCGCCGCCGACAGCCGGGCCACGGCGGCGTGCCGGGTACCGGCCAGCGCCTCGTCGCCCTGCTGGAGCACACCCTGGTCGAGCAGGAGCCGGTGACCGGCGAGGACCGCCTCGCCCGCGCCCGGTCGGGGCAGCGGCCGGGCGGACTCGGCGGGCGCGCCGGCGCGGGGACCGTCCCAGCGGCCGAGCCGGTCCATCTCGGCGCGTACGGACTTCAGGTCCGGCAGGCCGAAGGGGATGTCGAGCGCGTCGGCGAGCATGTGCAGCACCCGGGCGTCGGTCGGCGCGGGGGGGCGGGTCATCTGCTCGGGCTTGAGTGCGGCTTCGAACATCCGGACCCGGCCTTCCCAGTTGAGGAAGGTGCCGGGCTTCTCCGCCACGGCCGCCACCGGGAAGACGACGTCCGCCCGCTCGGTGACCTCGCCGGGCCGCAGCTCCAGGGAGACCAGGAAGCCGACCGCATCCAGTGCCTCCCTCGCGCGTGCCACATCGGGCAGATCCGCGACCTCGACACCGGCGACGACGAGTGCGCCCAGTTCGCCGGTGGCCGCGGCCTCGACGATCTGGCCGGTGTCGCGGCCGTAGCGGTGCGGAAGTTCGCGTACCCGCCAGACCCCGGCGGTCTCCTCGCGGGCCCGCGGGTCGGTGGCCGGCCGGCCGCCGGGCAGCAGCGACGGCAGCGCGCCCGCCTCGACCGCGCCGCGGTCGCCTGCCCGGCGCGGGATCCACACCAGACGGGCCCCGGTGGCGGCCTGCGCGCGCAGGGCGGCGGTGAGGCCGCCGGGGACGGCCGCGAGCCGCTCGCCCACGACGATCACCGCGCCCTCGGCGCGCAGCGCCTCGGCCGCCTTCGCGCCGTCCGGGTCCAGGCCCGTGCCGGAGGCGAGGGCGTCGAGCCACTCGGTCTCGGTGCCGGGGGCCGCGTGCAGCAGCGTGCCGCCCGCCTTGGTGAGTCCCCGGGTGGCGTGGGTGGCCAGGGAGAAGGTGCGCTGACCGTGCTTGCGGTGGGCCTTGCGCAGCCGCAGGAAGACGCCGGGCGCCTCCTCCTCCGACTCGAATCCGGCGAGCAGGACCGCGGGAGCCTTCTCCAGAGAGGTGTAGGTGACTCCGGTCCCGGACAGGTCCCGGCCGCGGCCGGCGACGTGGGCCGCCAGGAAGTCGGCCTCCTCGGCGGAGTGGACCCGCGCGCGGAAGTCGATGTCGTTGGTTCCGAGGGCGACCCGGGCGAACTTGGCGTACGCGTAGGAGTCCTCGACGGTCAGACGGCCGCCGGTGAGCACACCGGCCCGGCCGCGTGCGGCCCGCAGGCCCTCCGCGGCCGCCTCCAGCGCCTCCGGCCAGCTCGCCGGCTCCAGCTCACCGGTGTCCTTGTTGCGCACCAGGGGGGTGGTGAGGCGGTCGCGCTGCTGGGCGTAGCGGAAGGCGAACCGTCCCTTGTCGCACAGCCACTCCTCGTTGACCTCCGGGTCCTCGGCGGCCAGCCGGCGCATGACCTTGCCGCGCCGGTGGTCGGTGCGGGTGGCGCAGCCGCCCGCACAGTGCTCGCACACGCTCGGCGACGAGACCAGGTCGAAGGGGCGGGAGCGGAAGCGGTACGCGGCCGAAGTGAGCGCGCCCACCGGGCAGATCTGGATGGTGTTGCCGGAGAAGTACGACTCGAAGGGGTCGCCCTCACCGGTGCCGACCTGCTGCAGCGCACCGCGCTCAAGCAGCTCGATCATCGGGTCGCCCGCGATCTGCTGGGAGAAACGGGTGCAGCGGGCGCACAGCACGCACCGCTCGCGGTCGAGCAGCACCTGTGTCGAGATCGGCACGGGCTTTTCGTAGGTGCGCTTCTTTCCCTCGAAGCGGGAATCCGCCTGGCCGTGCGAGACCGCCTGGTTCTGCAGCGGGCACTCGCCGCCCTTGTCGCAGACCGGGCAGTCCAGCGGATGGTTGATCAGCAGGAGCTCCATCACGCCCTTCTGCGCCTTCTCGGCGACGGGCGAGGTGAGCTGCGTCCTGACGACCATGCCGTCGGTGCAGGTGATGGTGCAGGAGGCCATCGGCTTGCGCTGGCCCTCGACCTCGACGATGCACTGGCGGCAGGCGCCGGCGGGGTCGAGAAGCGGGTGGTCGCAGAAGCGTGGGATCTCGATGCCGAGGATTTCGGCGGCCCGGATCACCAGGGTTCCCTTGGGGACCGAGAGCTCGATGCCGTCGATGGTCAGCGAGACGAGGTCCTCCGGCGGTACGGCAGCCTCCCCGCCACCGGAGGGCGCACTTGTCGTGACGGTCATGCGTTCACCTCCAGGTGCAACGAGTCGAATCGCCTTGCGTGACCCGAACCGGTGGGCAGGGCCGACGGAGCCGGCCGCCCGGGACGGCTCGCGGCGTGGCCGCGGACGACCGGGGCCGGGCGCGAGGACCCGCCGGTTTCCGTCCGCCCGCCGGGGCGGACCGCGGCGAAGCCGCGGCCGGCGCCGGGTGCGTGCGCCGGACTCATGCGGACACCTCCGTGCTGTGTCGGTCGGCCCAGACCGTCGACTTGGCCGGGTCGAAGGGGCAGCCCCCGCCCGTGATGTGCTGCTCGTACTCGTCGCGGAAGTACTTGAGCGAGGAGAAGATCGGCGATGCGGCCCCGTCGCCGAGGGCGCAGAACGACTTGCCGTTGATGTTGTCGGCGATGTCGTTCAGCTTGTCGAGGTCGCTCATGACGCCCCTGCCGGCCTCGATGTCCCTCAGCAACTGCACCAGCCAGTACGTCCCTTCACGGCAGGGCGTGCACTTGCCGCAGGACTCGTGGGCGTAGAACTCGGTCCATCGCGTCACGGCACGCACCACGCAGGTCGTCTCGTCGAAGCACTGGAGCGCCTTGGTGCCCAGCATCGAGCCGGCGGCGCCCACGCCCTCGTAGTCGAGCGGGACGTCGAGGTGCTCGTCGGTGAACATCGGGGTCGAGGAACCGCCCGGCGTCCAGAACTTGAGCCGGTGGCCAGGCCGCATGCCGCCGCTCATGTCGAGCAGCTGGCGCAGCGTGATGCCGAGCGGGGCCTCGTACTGGCCGGGGCCCGCGACATGGCCGCTGAGCGAGTAGAGCGTGAAGCCGGGGGACTTCTCGCTGCCCATGGACCTGAACCAGTCCTTGCCCTTGTTCAGGATCGCGGGAACCGAGGCGATGGACTCGACGTTGTTCACCACCGTGGGGCACGCGTACAGACCGGCCACCGCGGGGAAGGGGGGCCTGAGCCGGGGCTGGCCCCGGCGGCCTTCCAGGGAGTCCAGCAGCGCGGTCTCCTCACCGCAGATGTACGCGCCGGCACCCGCGTGCACGGTGACCTCGAGGTCGAGTCCGCTGCCCAGGATGTCCTTGCCGAGGAAGCCCGCTTCGTACGCCTCCCGCACGGCCTCGTGCAGCCTCCGCAGCACGGGGACGACCTCGCCGCGCAGGTAGATGAAGGCGTGGTTGGACCGGATCGCGTAGCAGGCGATCACGATGCCCTCGATGAGGGAGTGCGGGTTGGCGAAGAGGAGCGGGATGTCTTTGCAGGTGCCCGGCTCCGACTCGTCGGCGTTGACCACGAGGTAGTGGGGCTTGCCGTCGCCCTGCGGGATGAACTGCCACTTCATCCCGGTGGGGAAGCCCGCGCCGCCGCGGCCGCGCAGGCCCGACTCCTTGACGTAGGCGATGAGGTCGTCGGGCGACATCGCGAGGGCCTTGCGCAGCCCCTCGTAGCCCTCGTGCCTGCGGTACGTCGCCAGGGTCCAGGACTCCGGTTCGTCCCAGAAGGCCGAGAGCACCGGGGCGAGCAGTTTCTCCGGGCTCGCCTCGCCGCGGGCGTGCGGCTGGGAAGCGCCTCCGTATTCGGTGGACAAGGTCATCACTCCCCCTCCTCGGCCACGGGTCCGGCCGGGTGGTCCGGGTCGGACGCGGATGTCTGCTGGGGCGCGTCGTGCGAGCTGAGGTGCTCGCCGGGCGGCGGCTCGTGCGGCGGCGTGTCCCGGGGCGCCTCGCCGCGCGGGTGGACCACCCGCGCCGGGGCGGCCTCGCCCCTGGCCAGGCGGAGCCCGATCAACGACGCGGGCCCGGCGCCGCCGCTCGCCTCGACCACACCGGGGCGCTCGTCGGGGAAGCCGGCCAGGATGCGGGCGGTCTCCTTGTACGTGCACAGCGGTGCGCCGCGGGTGGGGCTGACCTGCTTGCCCGCCCGCAGATCGTCGACCAGCTTCTTCGCCGTCTGAGGTGTCTGGTTGTCGAAGAACTCCCAGTTGACCATCACGACGGGCGCGAAGTCGCAGGCCGCGTTGCACTCGATGTGCTCGAGCGTGACCTTGCCGTCCTCGGTCGTCTCGTTGTTGCCGACGCCGAGGTGCTCCTTGAGCTCCTCGAAGATCGCGTCGCCGCCCATCACCGCGCACAGGGTGTTGGTGCAGACGCCCACCTGGTAGTCGCCCGACGGCTTGCGCCGGTACATGGTGTAGAAGGTGGCGACCGCGGTGACCTCGGCGGTGGTCAGCTCCAGCATCTCCGCGCAGAACCGCATGCCCGTACGGGACACATGGCCCTCCTCCGACTGCACGAGGTGCAGCAGCGGCAGCAGCGCGGAGCGGGAGTCGGGGTAGCGGGCGATGACCTCCTGGGCATCCGCCTCCAGCCGGGCGCGCACATCGGCCGGATAGTCGGGGGCAGGCAGTTGCGGCATGCCCAGACTGGTCGCAGTTACGTCAGTCACCGGTCGACGCCTCCCATCACGGGGTCGATGGACGCGACGGCGACGATGACGTCGGCGACCTGGCCGCCTTCGCACATGGCCGCCATGGCCTGCAGGTTGGTGAAGGACGGGTCGCGGAAGTGGACCCGGAAGGGGCGGGTGCCGCCGTCGGAGACGACGTGGACGCCCAGTTCGCCCCTGGGCGACTCGACCGCGGCGTAGGTCTGTCCGGCCGGCACGCGGAAGCCCTCGGTCACCAGCTTGAAGTGGTGGATCAGGGCCTCCATGGAGGTGCCCATGATCTTCTTGATGTGGTCGAGGGAGTTGCCGAGACCGTCGGGACCGAGTGCGAGCTGCGCGGGCCAGGCGATCTTCTTGTCGGCGACCATGACCGGCCCCGGCTCCAGGCGGTCGAGGCACTGCTCGACGATCCGCAGGGACTGCCGCATCTCCTCGACGCGGATGAGGAAGCGGCCGTAGGAGTCGCAGGTGTCGGCGGTCGGGACGTCGAAGTCGTACGTCTCGTAACCGCAGTAGGGGTCGGTCTTGCGCAGGTCGTGGGCGAGGCCCGCGGAGCGCAGGATCGGTCCTGTGACGCCGAGCGCCATGCAGCCCGTCAGGTCGAGGTACCCGGTGTTCTGCAGTCGTGCCTTGAAGATGGGGTTGCCGGTCGCGAGCTTGTCGTACTCCGGCAGGTTCTTCTTCATCGTCTTCACGAACTCGCGCGTCTGGTCCACCGCGCCGGGCGGCAGGTCCTGGGCGAGTCCGCCAGGCCGGACGTACGCGTGGTTCATGCGCAGACCGGTGATCAGCTCGAAGATGTCGAGAATCAGTTCACGGTCGCGGAATCCGTAGATCATGACCGTCGTCGCACCGAGTTCCATTCCGCCGGTGGCGATGGCGACCAGGTGCGAGGCGATCCGGTTGAGCTCCATCAGCAGGACGCGGATGGTCGTCGCCCGGTCCGGGATCTGCTCCTCGATGCCGAGGAGCCGCTCCACGCCCAGGCAGTACGCCGCCTCGTTGAAGAACGGCGTCAGGTAGTCCATGCGCGTCACGAACGTGGTCCCCTGCGTCCACGTGCGGTACTCGAGGTTCTTCTCGATGCCCGTGTGCAGATAGCCGATGCCGCAGCGGGCCTCGGTGACGGTCTCGCCGTCGATCTCCAGGATCAGGCGGAGGACACCGTGTGTGGAGGGGTGCTGGGGACCCATGTTGACGACGATGCGCTGGTCGTCGGCCTTGGCCGCCGACTGGACGACCTCGTCCCAGTCGCCGCCGGTGACCGTGTAGACGATGCCCTCGGTGGTCTCGCGGGGGGAAGCAGGCGAAGTGCTCACGAGTACGACCTCCGCTGGTCCGGAGCCGGGATCTGGGCGCCCTTGTACTCGACGGGGATTCCGCCGAGCGGATAGTCCTTGCGCTGAGGGAAGCCCTGCCAGTCGTCCGGCATCATGATCCGGGTGAGGGCGGGGTGGCCGTCGAAGACGAGACCGAAGAAGTCGTAGGCCTCGCGCTCGTGCCAGTCGTTGGTCGGGTAGACCGACACCAGCGACGGGATGTGCGGGTCGCGGTCGGGGGCCGAGACCTCCAGCCGGATCAGCCTGCCGTGGGTGAGCGAGCGCAGGTGGTAGACGGCGTGCAGCTCCCGGCCCTTGTCCTGGAGGTAGTGCACCCCGCTCACGCCGGTGCACAGCTCGAAGCGCAGCGCGGGGTCGTCGCGCAGGGTCCTCGCCACCTGCGGCAGGTGTTCGCGTGCGATGTGGAAGGTCAGCTCGCCGCGGTCGACGACCGTCTTCTCGATGACGTCCTCGGGGACGAGGCCCTGTTCCTCCAGGGCTCCTTCGAGTTCGTCGGCGACCTCGTCGAAGTACCCGCCGTAGGGGCGGGTCGCGGGACCCGGAAGGCGCACGGAGCGCACGAGCCCGCTGTAACCGGACGTATCCCCTCCGTCATTGGCGCCGAACATGCCGCGCTGGAGGCGGATCTCCTCGCCGTGCTCACCGCGCTGGCCGGGAAGGTTCTGCGCGGAGAGCTCCTTCTCGGGATTGGGCTGATCGGTCATCGCAGCAGCCCCTTCATCTCGATCGTCGGGAGCGCCTTGAGGGCCGCCTCCTCCGCTTCGCGGGCCGCTTCCTCCGCGTTCACACCGAGCTTGGATCCCTGGATCTTCTGGTGGAGCTTGAGAATCGCGTCCATCAGCATCTCGGGTCGCGGCGGACAGCCGGGCAAATAAATGTCGACGGGGACAATGTGATCAACACCCTGCACAATCGCGTAATTGTTGAACATTCCGCCCGATGATGCGCAAACCCCCATGGAGATCACCCACTTGGGGCTGGGCATCTGGTCGTAGACCTGGCGCAGGACGGGCGCCATCTTCTGACTCACCCGCCCGGCCACGATCATCAGGTCGGCCTGGCGCGGCGAGCCGCGGAAGACCTCCATGCCGAACCGGGCCAGGTCGTAGCGCCCGGCGCCCGTCGTCATCATCTCGATGGCGCAGCAGGCCAGGCCGAAGGTCGCCGGGAAGACCGACGACTTGCGCACCCAGCCCGCGGCCTGTTCGACGGTGGTCAGCAGAAAGCCGCTCGGCAGCTTCTCTTCGAGTCCCATAGGAGTGCCCCTTCGCCCCTCAGTCCCATTCCAGGCCGCCGCGCCGCCACACATACGCGTAGGCGACGAAGACGGTGAGCACGAAGAGCAGCATCTCCACGAGCCCGAAGATCCCCAGGGCGTCGAACGTGACGGCCCAGGGATAGAGGAAGACGATCTCGATATCGAAAATGATGAAGAGCATCGCCGTCAGGTAGTACTTGATCGGGAAGCGGCCGCCTCCGGCCGGCGTCGGCGTGGGCTCGATGCCGCACTCGTACGCTTCAAGCTTCGCCCGGTTGTACCGCTTTGGGCCGATAAGCGTGGCCATGACCACGGAGAAGATCGCAAACCCTGCCCCGAGGGCGCCGAGCACAAGGATGGGCGCGTAAGCATTCACCCTCCCCGCTCCTTCCAGTCGTCCTTGACCGTTGGACCGCACCGGGCCATCGCCTCGCTGCCTCGCGAAGATCGTGTACATGTGAGGCAGTTCACAAGCCCGACTGCTCCGCATCCTATGCCTGTCGGCCTGTGATCTGCGACACGGGGTCGGGCATCGAGTTTGTGATCTCCACCACCGGACGAACGATCATGAACGAGGATGAGCGGTGATCTTCATACGTGAAGCTCCCGAGTGATCACCAGACGTGACATCCGATGCGGTTACCGCTGGTCAACGGTGCGCCGCTCTATCAAGCACCGACTCGTACAGGCAAATTGGCAATGGACCGCAATGGGTGATAGAGGACATCCGCTCACTCGACCGTGGGACAGGGCGGACGACGGTGGACACATGCGGGCGTTCACGGGGTCCCGGACGCCCAGGCGTTGACCATTCTGTGACCTGCGCCACTCCCTCAAGAGTTCAACAAAAGCGGGCTTGGCCACCGACGCAGAGGAGTGATAGGCCGACGGCAATTCGGACCTTTTACGGAAAGCCCATGATCACAGCCGTGATCATGCATGACCGGTTTGCCCGTTACGGCGTCAATAAGGATCCATACAGAGCGGATTCACTGATTCCGTTCGTAACTGTGGCGCAACCCACGTTTCTTGAAGGGAACCGTCACGCCCTGATAGCGGTTGTACTCATGTCCCACACCGCTCACATACCCAGCCACCGGAAGCCCCGCCGCGGAGCGTCGAAAGTCGTGATCCGAGCCGGAGTTGCCGGTGGCTTCCTCAGCACCATCGCGGTGGCCGGAGCTGCCGGGCCGGCGAACGCCGAGCCGGTGACCGCGACCATCGAGATGCCCGTCCTCACGTCCGCCGACCTCTCGGCCGCGGTCGGTCAGTCGGCCCAGGCCACGCAGCAGGTCGCGCTCGACCTCGAACTGCAGGCCCAGGAAGACGCCGCCGCGGAGCAGGCGGCGAAGGCCGCCAAGAAGGCCAAGGCAGAGGCGGAACGCAAGGCCGAGGCCAAGGCGAAGGCCGAAGCGAAGGCCCGCGCCGAGGCGGAGGCCAAGGAGCGCGCCTCCCGCACCGCCGAGCGCACCACGCTGTCCACGCTGTCCACCACCGCGCCCGCGAGCGGCTCGGCCGCCACCGTCGTCGCGTTCCTCAAGGCGCAGCTCGGCGACGCGTACATCATGGGCGCCACCGGTCCCAACGCCTGGGACTGCTCCAGCCTCGTCCAGGCCGCGTTCCGCCAGGTCGGCATCGACCTGCCGCGCGTCTCGCAGGACCAGTCGGTCGCCGGCACCCAGGTCGGCACGTCCAACCTCCAGGTCGGCGACATCCTGTACTGGGGCGGCGCGGGCTCCGCGTACCACACCGGCGTGTACATCGGTGACGGCCAGTACCTCGACGCGGCGAACCCGAGCAAGGGCGTCGTGATCCAGGACCTTTCCGGCTACCCGGCGAGCGGCGCGGTCCGCGTGCTCTGAGGGTCTTCGACACCGACGAAGGGCCGCCGCCCCGCGCACAGGGGCGGCGGCCCTTCGCGCGTACGCGGGCGGCCGCACGGCTCCCCGTGCGCTCAGGAACGACCGGACGCCTCCATCCGACCCGTTGCCGGGCCGAATGGAGGCGTCCGTCGCCCGTCGCCCGTCGCCCGTCGCGAACGGCTTCCCGAGCTGCGCCCCTGCGTGCCCGGCCGGTCAGCCCGCGCTCTGCGTCAGCCACGCGTCGACCGTCTGCGTCCCCCACGGGCCCGGGCCCCAAAGGGAGACACGTCGCCGGTCGCCCTCGCGTCGCGGCCCGCCACGCCCGGGAAGCGGACCGGCAGCCCAGCGGCACCGGGCGGGTGGGGGAGCAGGCGGCGGACCACGTCGTCGAGCACCTCCTCGTCAGGCCCCGCCGGTTCCGGGGCGATGTGTCTCTCCGTTCCGGGGCCGGGGGTCGGGGTCCGGGGTCCGGCGGACGGACGACCGCCCGCGATCCCGTCGGCGGTCGTTCCGGGCTGTCGGGAACCCACCCCGTTCAGGCGGCGTGGGTGACGCGGAGCTTGGACTGGCCGTGCGGCAGCCGTTCCCAGTCGTCCATGAAGCGGGCGGCGAGGCCGTGCCGCGCGGCCAGGGAGATCAGGGTCTGGGTGCGGTAGTAGAAGTCCTCGCCGAGCACCTGGTGCTCGCGCGCCTCGGTGCGATCGTAGGTGAAGTCGAAGAAGCCGCCGGGGGCGAGGACCCGCCCGACGTTCGCCAGGCATTCGTCGATGACCTCGAGCGGCGAGTGCGAGAAGACGCTGTGCGCGTGCACGACCGTGAACGAGGCGTCGGGAAGGAAGTCCAGCGTCAGGTTGTCCACGGGCGTCAGGTACGGAAGCTTGTGCTGGAGGCCGTAGCGGACGAGGGTCTTCTTGGCCTCGATGAGGATGTCGGGCGAGATGTCGATCCCGTAGTAGTGGCCGGGCTCCAGATGGTCGATGAACCGCCAGCCGGCCCGCAGATTGCCGCAGCCGATCTCCAGCATCCGATCGTGCGGGCCCAGCCCGTGCTCCCGCAGATAGTCGAACTGCATCTGACCGATGGCGAGCCAGCGCTCGTACGAGGGCCCGCCGCCGACCGCCGCCTCCGGGCTCCTCGCGGTGTCCGAGGCCATCACCGCCCGGTAGTACGCGACATGGCCGCCGCGGTGGCGCAGCCGCAGCCACGTGTCCCGGCCCGCCCGGCGCAGGTAGGGCACCACGCGCCGCGGATGCCGGAGCGCGTAGCGCACCTTGTGGCCCAGGCGCGCGCGGTTCGTCGACAGGCGGGATGCGGGTCGTTGCGGCATGACGGCCTCCGTGCCATCGGTGGACGGTCCCTTTCCGGATGCTAACCACGAGGGCGCCGGCCCGGCGCGGGCTCACCCGTTGGGAACGCGCTTTGGGCCGAGTGCCGGACCGGCCCGGGCACCGGACGGCGGCCGGCGGCAGCCTGACTTCCATGCGGAAGACAGACGTGATCGGAGAGACGCCGGCCGGCGCGGCGGTCGCGACGCGGCAGGGCACGGTGGCCGCGGCCGCCTCCGGGAGTCCCCTGCCGTGGCTCGCGGCCGTCTCCACCGCCTTCACACTCGTCCACCTCGCCCTGGTCGCACCGGGGCTCGGTCTCGGCTGGGACGAGTCGGTGTACGTCAGCCAGGTGAGCCCGCAGGCCCCCGCGGCGTTCTTCAGCGCGCCGCGCGCCCGGGGCATCACCTACCTCGTGGCCCCTGTCGCGGCGCTGACCACCTCCGTGACGGCGCTGCGCGTGTTCATGGCCCTGCTGGCCGGCTGCGGGCTGTTCCTCGCCCTGTGGGTGTGGCGCCGGCTGCTGCCCGCTCCCGTACTCGCCATGGCCGGGGCGCTGTTCGCGAGCCTGTGGATCACCATGTTCTACGCCTCGCAGGCGATGCCCAACCTGTGGGTCGCCTACGGTTCGCTCGTCGCGGTCGGCTGCTTCCTGCGCGCCGCCCAGCAGCCGAGCGACCGATGGGCGCCGGCCGGCATGGCCGCCGGGGTGGCGTTCGCCGCGCTGATGCGGCCCACGGACGCGGTGTGGCTGGCACTGCCGCTCGCGGTGGCGGCAGTGGTGATGCGGGCCTGGCGGTGGCCGCTGCTGCTCATCCTGCTCGCCACGGGCGTGGCTGCCGGCTGCGCCCAATGGATCGTGGAGGCATATCTCTCGTACGGCGGTCTCGCAGCCCGGCTGGACCGGGCCAGCGAGATCCAGGGCCGGCTCGGCTGGTACTTCTCCGTCGACGACCATGTGCGTGCCCTCGACGGACGCATGCTGTGCCGCCCCTGCGACGTGCCCTGGCGGCGTCCTGCCGCCTCGCTGTGGTTCTTCGCGCTGCCGCTGCTCGTGGCGGCCGGCCTGCGGGCCGCCACCCGCGCCCGCCGCCACCGCGCGGAGCTGGTCGTGGCGACCGTGGCCGGCGCCGCGCTGGCCGCGCCCTATCTGTTCACCGTCGGCTACGCGGCGCCGCGCTTCCTGCTCCCCGCCTACGCGCTGCTCGCCCTGCCCGTCGCGTACGGCCTGGTCAGGGCGTGCCGTCCCCGGCCATGGGGACGCCGGATCGCCGTCGGGCTCGTCGCCGCGGCCCTTGCCGCGCATCTGGCGGTCCAGTACCGGGTGGTCGACAGCGCGGCGGACCGGGTGCGCCGCGACACCGCCGAGCTCGGGCGCATCGCCGCCGAACTGAACGCCGTGGGCGTGCGCCCGCCCTGTGTGGTCAGCGGCACGGACGCGATCCGCATCGCGTTCCGGGCGGGCTGCGCCTCACGGCAGCGCAGCGGCCACGACGAGAGCATCACGCCGGAGGAACTCGCTGCCATGGCGCGCCACCGGCCGGTCGCGATCCTGGTGGCCGAGGAGGGACGTCCTCCCACGTGGGCCCGCGCATGGCCGGTCCATCCGCTGCCGGACCTGGGCAGACGGACCGGGCTGCGCGCCTACGTCCTGGGCGCGCGGCCCGCGGACACGAGCCGCTGAGGCGGCCGGCACCGGCCGGCCGGCGACCGCGACCGGCTGCCTCCCGCCGGGGGCCCTGCACGAGCCGGCCCTGGCGGGTGCCGACGTAGGTGAGTCCCGTGGCTCCCGGAGGTGACGCGGGCCGCGGGCGCGCCCTCTCCGCCTGGTCGACGGCTCAGCGGTGGATGTTCGTCTGGTCGCCGCCTGCCTGGTAGATGTGGCTGCCGCCCGAGGCCCTTGCCTCTTGTACCAGCGTGCCGCGGTGTGACCGGTCCTCCGCCGTCGGCAGGAGCGGGGCCAGCTCCTCGTCGAGCACACGGCGAAGTTCACGTGCCAGGTCGGGATCGTCCCGCAGCAGCCGCTGGAGCCTGCGCTGCCAGTCCGAAGCGAGATGGCCTTCAGTTTCGGGGTCGTTGGTCTGTCGTGCCTCCAGCACCTCGGCGCGTACCTCCGCCAGCTCGGCCTCGACGGCCGGAACCCGCTCGGGATGGACGCGCCGCCACAACTCCACGGCGGAGGTGCGCGCCTGCTGCCAGGCGTCGGTGGCCATCGCACCGACCAGGGCGGTCGCGGCGGCCGCTGCCAGTGGGTCCATGTCAACCTCCAGGAAATGACAGTTCTGCATGGTCGTCGACGGGGCTCATGGAGAGAGGCGCGGTACACGGGCGGCACCGTGTCCGGCCGGTTCAGCGGTCCGCGGACGCGCCGGGTGGAGGACCCCAGACGACCGCGTCGAACTCCACGGTGGGCATGACCCCCTCCGGGGTCCGCGTCGCCCGCAGGCGGGCGACCCGGCCGCCGTCGGTCTTCACGCACACGACGGTGCCCGGTCGCACGGGGACGGAGGAAGCGGCAGCGGCTTCGACAGTGTCGGCGCAGTCCCCGTAGTCCGGCAGCTCTCCGTCGGTCCGCCACAGCGACACGGCCCCGGCGCTGCCCGGGAATACATCGAAACCGCCGCTGGCGCCCGACCCGAGACCGAGACCGAGATCGCCGTAGGTGAACTGCGACGGCTTGGTGGGCTGGCCGTCGTCCAGCTCCTTGCCCTCCAGGCCGAGCACCATGATGCCGCTCCATTGGACCGACGGCTCGGGGCGCGCGGAGGGCGGGCTCGGAGCGCCGGTGTCCTCCTCCGGTGCGGCGGTGGGACCGGTTGCCCGCGGTCGGTCGCCGCCCGCCTGCGGGCCGCCGCCCGGCGTGCCGTCGGGTGAGGAGTAGGGCTGACGGCTGGTGCGAGTCGGGATCCGGCCATCGATCATCGCGTAAGTGGCCACCGCACCGACGATCGCGGCGATGAACGCTGCCAGCACGATGTGTCTCTTGCGGTGGGCCCGGGACCGGTCTGCGGCTGCGCCGCCGGCGGTTGCCGCGGCTCCGGGGTGGCCGGGTGGGGGGAGGTAGAAGACGTTGTTGTTGCTGCTGTTGAGGTTGAGTTGTCCGCCCCCGGCCTGGTGCACAGAGCCCGACGTCTCTGCTCTCCCCCGCATGCTGACGGCGGAATCGGACTCCTCGGGCCGTCGCTCGCCGCTCGCGCTCTGGTTGCCAGACATCCCCCGCCTCGGCAGTTGCTTCCCCCGCTGTCCCCGTGGGGCAAGCGTATGCCGTCGCCTCGACCGGCCATCGGACTTTCGTCGAATTCCCCGCCCGCGGGGGCGGGGTGGCGGCTCCCCGATGCCCCGAGGCACCCGAGGCCGGCTACGAACGCGAACGAGGGTGCCGGCTGCAGCGGGAACGCAGGACAGCCGCAGTGCTCGCCGAGGCACGCATGAGTACCCACTGCTCCCGCTGTACGCGGCTCAAGTCTGCGCCCGCCGCCGCGCACCGGCAGCCCACACCAGCGGAGTTCCCCGTGATCCCGGTTGAAGGATCACGAACGTGGGGCCACCTTCGACAGGCCGTTGATGATGCGGTCCATCGCGTCGCCGCCGGTCGGGTCCGTCAGGTTCGCCAGCATCTTCAGCGTGAACTTCATCAGCAGCGGGTGCGTCAGGCCGCGCTGGGTGGCGACCTTCATGACCTTCGGGTTGCCGATCAGCTTCACGAACGCGCGGCCCAGCGTGTAGTAGCCGCCGTAGGTGTCCTTGAGGACCTTCGGGTAGCGGTGCAGGGCCAGTTCGCGCTGGGCGGGTGTCCGGCGGGCGTGGGCCTGGACGATGACGTCCGCCGCGATCTGGCCGGACTCCATCGCATACGCGATGCCCTCGCCGTTGAACGGGTTGACCAGGCCGCCCGCGTCACCGACCAGCAGCAGGCCCTTGGTGTAGTGCGGCTGGCGGTTGAACGCCATCGGCAGGGCCGCCCCGCGGATCGGGCCGGTCATGTTCTCCTCGGTGTAGCCCCAGTCCTCCGGCATCGAGGCGCACCACGCCTTCAGCACCTCGCGCCAGTCCAGCTCCTTGAAGGACGCGGAGGTGTTGAGCACGCCCAGGCCCACGTTGGACGTGCCGTCGCCCATGCCGAAGATCCAGCCGTAGCCGGGCAGCAGCCGGTCCTCGCCCGGGCCGCGCCGGTCCCACAGCTCCAGCCACGACTCCAGGTAGTCGTCGTCGTGGCGCGGGGAGGTGAAGTACGTACGGACCGCGACGCCCATGGGGCGGTCCTCACGGCGGTGCAGGCCCATCGCAAGGGAGATGCGCGAGGAGTTGCCGTCGGCGGCGACGACCAGGGGGGCGTGGAAGGTGACCGGGGTCTTGTCCTCGCCGAGCTTGGCGTGCACACCGGTGATCCGGCCGGTGCGGTCGTCGATGACCGGCGCGCCCACGTTGCAGCGCTCGTACAGCCGCGCGCCCGCCTTCTGCGCCTGCCGTGCCAGCTGCTCGTCGAAGTCGTCGCGCTTGCGGACCAGTCCGTAGTCCGGGTACGAGGCGAGTTCCGGCCAGTCCAGCTGGAGGCGCACCCCGCCGCCGATGATCCGCAGGCCCTTGTTGCGCAGCCAGCCGGCCTCTTCCGAGATGTCGATGCCCATCGAGACGAGCTGCTTGGTGGCGCGGGGGGTGAGGCCGTCGCCGCAGACCTTCTCGCGCGGGAACGCGGTCTTCTCCAGCAGCAGGACGTCGAGTCCGGCCTTGGCGAGGTGGTACGCGGTCGTGGAGCCGGCCGGGCCGGCCCCGACGACGATCACATCGGCAGTGTGCTCGGTGAGGGCTTCGGTCACGGCGGGATCTCCCGAGGATTCGATTCGATATTGCGTACCGAACGGCACAGGACAGGGGCAGTCTATGGGGGCGAACAGATCCGCCGACCGAAGGGCTCCTTACATGAGCAGCAGGCCGCTCCCCGTCATCCAGCTGCGGGTTCCCACCGACGAGGACGCCCTGGCCTGGCACCGGGTGTTCGACGACCCGGAGGTCATGGAGTTCCACGGGGGCAGGTCTGCCGAGCTGTCGGAGTACGAGGAGCTCACGGCCCGGCAGCGCAAGCACGACGCCGAGCGCGGCTTCTGCTTCTGGACGATGCTCGACGAGGACGGCGAGGTCATCGGTTTCACGGGAGCGCAGCCGTGGCCGCACGAGAGTTTCGGCCCGGTCGGCGAGATCGAGATCGGCTGGCGGCTGGCCCGTTCCGCCTGGGGCAAGGGCTGTGCGACGGCCGCCGCCCGCACCACGCTGGAGCGGGTACGGGCGGCGGGGGTGGAGCGGGTGGTGGCGATGGTGAATTCCCGCAACGAGCGGTCCATCGCGCTGGCCCGGCGGCTCGGCATGGAGCTCGCGGAGACGTTCACGACTCCGGTGTCCCAGCAGCAGGCGCTCTGCTTCCGGCTGGAGCTGGCCTGAGTCAGCCGGCCCTGAACGTGTCGACGGCCGTCGCGAACACCACGTCCTTCTCCGGGTCCCAGCGGTCCGCCCGGCCGGCGACGAGGACGGCGTACTCGGTGCCGTCCGCGGCGACGAATGCCTGATCGATGACATGGCGCACGAGGCCGCCCTCGTCGGGCTCGGGGATGTGCGTGAACTCCCAGATCGCGCCCGGGCGGCCCTGGAAGGTGTTCCGCTCCAGCCGCACGCGCCGGTAGTCGCTCTCGGCGTTCGCCAGGTGCTTCTTCTCCAGGCCGGTGAAGTTCTCGTACGAGCTCATCGGGGTGTTCGGGATGACGCCGATCTGGAGGTAGTCGCCGCCGGTCGGCGCCTCGTAGAAGACCTGGCTGCCCGCCTGCCGGCGCGTCCAGCCCTCCATGACCGCCACGGTGAAACCGGCGGGGTCCTGACGCAGCGTGAACCCGGCCGGGAGCGTGCCGTCACCGCCGGGGGCGGCCGACGGGGAGCCGGTGGCGGCATCGGTGGGTGCGGCGGAGGGCGTGGCGGAGGGTGTGACAGGGGGTGTGGCCTCCGGCTTGGCGTCGGGGGTCTTGGCCGAGGGCGTGTCCTGCGCCACGGGCACAGTGCCGCCCTTGTCCTGCTTGTTCTGCTTGTCCTGCCAGATCAGCGCTCCGGCGGTGGCGCCTCCGCCGATCACGAACGCGGCGACGAGCGTGACCGTCCACACGAGGACCCGGCGCCGGCGAGCGCCGTCCGCCCCCGGGGCGGATGCGTCGGGCGATGCCGCGGGCGCACCGAGTTGCACGGTGTACGGGTCGTGCGCGGCGGCAGGGTCGTGGGCCGGGGCGACGTACGGCGTGGGCGGGGCAGCGGCCTCGCCATGCGACGGGGCGACGTACGGCGTGGGCGGGGCAGCGGCCTCGCCATGCGACGGGGCGACGTACGGCGTGGGCGGGGCCGTCGTCGGCGTGCCAGGGACGACCGGGGTGTACGGCGGCGCACCGTACGGGGGCGCGGGCAAGACCGCGGCCTGCTGCCCCACCAGCCGCAGAACGTACGGGCCCAGGAAGGTCGCACCGCCCACCCACAGCAGGCCGAACAGCAGCGCGTCCGGCACGCTCGGCGCGATCTCGCTGACGCCTTGGCCACTGAAGTCCGCGAGCGCTCCCGCCAGTTCGGTCGAGACACCGCTGACCCCGGTGAACAGCAGCACCAGCCCCAGAGCGAACGCTCCCGCCGACAACTGCTCGCGCCGGTCGGCCGAGCGGCGCGCCGCCCACACGCCGAGGGTCAGCGCCGAGACGACGCCGAGCCCCACCGCGCCCGCCACCGCGCCGCCGCCCCACAGGTCGGAGATCTCACCGAGGCCGAAGCCGCCGTGCTCGGCGCCCGAGCCGACCATGCCGACATCGCCCCGGACGTCGTACGTCACGGGTACTCCCCAGCTCAGGCCGAGCACCGTGAACCCGATGTTCGGCAGGAGCGGCAGCGCGATCAGCAGGGCCGTGCCGTCCACGTCGTCGTTGCTCGCGTAGACGGTGAAACCCACCAGCGAGCACAGCGCGATCACGACCGCGAGCGCGCGGATCGCCGTGCCGAAGGCGCGGACCGTGGACCGGGCCGCCGGGCGCTGCGCCAGCCAGTCGGCGAGGTCGTCGCGCTGGAGCACCCCGGCGGTCACGGCCGCCGAGAGCACCAGCGCCCCGAGCGCCGCGAGCAGCGGGGACGAGGAGACCTCGATGCCCGCGACCTCGGGCTGCGCGAACAGGCCGAGCACCAGGACGGCGGCGGTGACCGACAGCGAGACGCGTACGGCGGCGTCGAGCCCCGCCCCCCGTGCGCGGAGCATCCGCGCGCCCAGGCAGAGCGCGGCGATCCACAGCACGGTCACGGTCAGCGGGACGAGCGAGAGCGACGCGCTGCCCTGCGCGAGGGCGTCCGTACCGGAGCCGGAGAATCCGGAGCCGTCGCCGTAACCGTCCGAGCCATTGCCCCACGAGAAACGTCCGCCGTCCGACGACGAGCCGCCGGTGCCGAATCCGGCCCCGTCGGCCGCCGTCAGCTCGAACCCGCCGCCGAGGCCCTGCATCAGCAGCGCGAGGGCGATCCGCAGCCGGTCGCTCCAGCCGACGACGACCTCGTCCTCCTGCCCGTACGACGGCACCGCCAGCGCGGTCGCGAGCACCAGCAGCAGCCCGGTCGGCCAGAGCGCCGCCCGCACCGATGCCGCCCAGTCGCCGCGCAGGGCCCGCCCGACGAAGGCCGCGACGGGCGAGGGGGCGACGGGTGAGGGGGCGACCGGTGAGGGGCCGGCAGGAGCGGGTCCGTACGCCGGCGGGGGCGGCACGGGTGCCGGGGGCGGGGGAACCGGCGGCGGGGCGGTTTCGGGCAGGCGCTCCTTTCCGCACTTCATGCAGAAGCGGGCCTCATCCGGGGATGGGGCACCGCAGTGGCCGCAGTACGACGCCATGGGGAGACTCCGAAAACGGTGAGCGGAAACGGAAGTTGACGCACGAGAGGGAAGACGTAAGCAACTGACTCATCCTGCCACCCGCCCGGTTCCCGGCTCAGAAAACCGACAGCCCGGTCAGCGTCGTGAACCTGTCCAGCGCCGCCACCCCGGCCACCGAGTTGCCCCGCGCGTCGAGCCCGGGACTCCACACGCACAGCGTGCAGCGCCCCGGCACGACCGCCACGATCCCGCCGCCGACCCCGCTCTTGCCGGGGAGACCGACGCGATAGGCGAAGTCACCGGCCGCGTCGTACGTACCGCAGGTGAGCATCACCGCGTTGATCTGCTTGGCCTCGCTGCGGGTGAGCAGCCGCGAGCCGTCCGCGCGCAGTCCGTGCCGGGCCAGGAAGCGGGCGGCGCGCGTGAGATCGGCGCAGCTCATCTCGATGGAGCACTGCCAGAAGTAGTGGTCGAGGAGGGCCGGGACGGGGTTGGTGATGTTGCCGTACGAGGCCATGAAGTGGGCGAGCGCGGCGTTGCGGTCGCCGTGCGCGGACTCCGACTCGGCGACCTCCGGGTCGAAGGCGAGGTCCTTGTTGCCGCTCTCCTCCCGCAGGAATTCGAGCAGTTCGCTGCTGGCGTCGCCGGTGAGGGTCTGGAGCGCGTCGGTGACGACGAGGGCGCCGGCGTTGATGAACGGGTTGCGCGGGATGCCGTTCTCGTACTCCAGCTGCACCAGCGAGTTGAACGGGTTGCCGGAGGGCTCGCGGCCCACCCGCTGCCACAGGCTGTCGCCGCCGGCGGCCAGCGCGAGCGCAAGGGTGAAGACCTTGGTGATCGACTGCACGGAGAAGGGGTGCCGCCAGTCCCCCACCCCGTACACATTGCCCTGCAGATCGGCGACGGCCATGCCGAAGCGGTGCGGTTCGACATCGGCGAGGGCCGGGATGTACTCGGCGGGCCGGCCGCTGCCGACCAGCGGGGCAATGTCCTGTGCGATCTGCTCCAGGACCGCCTGGTAGTCCACGGCGATCGACTGGTGGTCCACGTCGGCGGCCTACAGCGGCTTGGTGCCGCGGTGCAGCGCGACGATGCCGCCGGAGAGATTGCGCCAGGCGACCTTCGTCCAGCCGGCCTGCTGGAGCCTGCGGGCGAGTGCGCGCTGGTCGGGCCAGCTGCGGATCGACTCGGCGAGGTAGACGTACGCGTCCGGGTTGGAGGACACGGCGCGGGCGATGGGCGGCAGGGCCCGCATCAGGTACTCCTCGTACACGGTGCGGAACGGCGCCCATGTCGGGTGCGAGAACTCGCAGATGACCACCCGGCCGCCCGGCTTGGTGACGCGGTGGAGCTCGCGCAGCGCCTGGTCGGTGTCCTGCACGTTGCGCAGCCCGAAGGAGATCGTCACGGCGTCGAAGACGTCGTCGGCGAACGGCAGACTCGTCGCGTCGCCCGCGGTCAGCGGCAGCCAGGGGTGGCGCTTCTTGCCCTCGCGGAGCATGCCGAGGGAGAAGTCGCACGGGACGACGTACGCGCCGGTGGCGGTGAACGGCAGGGAGGAGGTGCCGGTGCCGGCCGCGAGGTCGAGGACCTTCTGCGCCGGGCGCGCGTCCACGGCCTTGGCGACCTCCTTGCGCCAGCGCCGGTCCTGGCCGAGCGAGAGCACGTCGTTGGTGAGGTCGTAGTTCGCCGCCACGTCGTCGAACATCTTGGCGACTTCGTGCGGCTGCTTGTCCAGGGTTGCTCGGATCACGGCCCCATTCAAGCAGCCTGCCCCGGCGGACGGCCCGGCGGACGCCCCGTGCCTGCCTCCGGGGACCGGGCGGGCCCTTACGCAAGGTGATCAGGGCGGACGCCGTCGCACCGCAGCCGGTCCTGCACGACACGACCAGCACCTCGGGGCCGCCCTCGTACGGGTCGGCCGCGTCACGACCGGGCCGGGCGACGATCACGTGCGCCGGCGCCTTGGCGCCGCGGATCCGCTCGGTCGGCGGATGCCGTACTGAGGCGCCGAGCGCCGCCGCGCGGGCGGCTCAGCGGATGCAGTGGGATCAGACGACCGCCGACGACTCAACGGACGCGGTGGACCAGACTGACCGCCGACGACTCAACGGGCGCGGTGGACCAGGCGGCCGCCGAGGACCGTCGCCACGCAGCTGCGCGCACCCCGCAACCGCAGTGCCTGTTCCGGGAGTTCGTCCATCGGGACGTCGAAGACGGCGAATTCGGCGGGGGTGCCGACGCTCAGGTCGCCGTCCAGCAGCGCGTTCAGCGGGAAATGCACAAAGGGATCGAGCGCGAGGGCCGTCACCTCGTGGCGGCTGCCCTTCAGCGGGGCACGCACCCCCAGCCCCGACCGCGCCACCGCCGTCCGCACGGCCGGACGCGTGAACGGCCCGTCGAGTGCGGTGACACCGTGCGCCATCAGCCGCTGCAGACCGCGCCGGGCGCTCGCTCCCCAGCGCGTGTCGTCCATCGTGAGGGCCGCCAGGGCCTCGCCCGTCAGCGGCTCGGTGCCCAGCTCGCCGGCCTCGCGCGGGTCCGGGTGGTACGCGCCCTCCAGCAGCGGGACGGCCTGCGGATGGCGGAGCCCCGGCAGCAGCAGACCCGGCCAGCGGCGCATCCGCGCCTGCGGGTGCTCAGCGGCCAGCCGCTCGTACGGACCGATCGCGACGATCAGCCCGCCGTCCACGGCCACGGCGTCCTCGCCCTCGGGGCGGTCGAGGACGCGGTCGGCGACGTGGATCGTCTGCAAGGCGGCCTCAGTTGGCGCTGAGCAGCTTCAGCTCCGGATGCGCCGTCCCGCCCTCGATCGCCGTGGACGAGAAGTGCGAGACCACGCGCGCGTCGACCGGGTCGTCCGCGGGGTTCTCGTGCACGACGATGTGCTCGTACGTCGTCGTCCGCTGCGCCGGGACGCGGCCCGACCTGCGGATCAGGTCGATGATCTCCATGCGGTTGGAGCGGTGCTTCGCGCCCGCCGAGGAGACGACGTTCTCCTCCAGCATGATCGAGCCGAGGTCGTCGGCGCCGTAGTGCAGCGACAGCTGGCCGACCTCCTTGCCCGTGGTCAGCCAGGAGCCCTGGATGTGGGCGACGTTGTCGAGGAAGAGCCGCGCGATGGCGATCATGCGCAGGTACTCGAACAGGGTCGCCTGCGTACGGCCCTTCAAGTGGTTGTTCTCGGGCTGGTACGTGTACGGGATGAACGCGCGGAAGCCGCCCGTGCGGTCCTGCACGTCGCGGATCATCCGCAGGTGCTCGATCCGCTCGGCGTTGGTCTCGCCCGTGCCCATGAGCATCGTGGAGGTCGACTCGACCCCGAGGCCGTGCGCGATCTCCATGATCTCCAGCCACCGCTCGCCGGACTCCTTGAGCGGGGCGATCGCCTTGCGCGGGCGCTCCGGCAGCAGCTCGGCGCCGGCGCCGGCGAAGGAGTCGAGACCGGCCGCGTGGATGCGGGAGATCGCCTCCTCCACCGACACCCCGGAGATCCGCGCCATGTGCTCCACCTCGGACGCGCCGAGGGAGTGGATCACCAGCTGGGGGAAGTCCTTCTTGATGGCCGCGAAGTGCTTCTCGTAGTACTCGACGCCGTAGTCGGGGTGGTGGCCGCCCTGGAACATGATCTGGGTGCCGCCGAGCTCGACGGTCTCCGCACAGCGGCGCAGGATGTCGTCGAGATCGCGGGTCCAGCCCTTGGCGGCGTCCTTCGGCGGGGCATAGAAGGCGCAGAACTTGCAGGCCGTGACGCAGACGTTGGTGTAGTTGATGTTGCGTTCGATGATGTACGTCGCGATGTGCTCCGTGCCGGCGTACCGGCGGCGGCGCACGGCGTCCGCGGCGGCGCCCAGCGCGTGCAGGGGCGCGGAGCGGTAGAGGTCGAGCGCTTCCTCGGGTGTGATCCGCCCGCCTGCGGCGGCACGGTCCAGGACGGACTGAAGGTCGGCCTTCTCGGTCACCGGGCGTCACCCTTCGGCGGTCTTTCTGCGGATCAACGGACCGATCCAGGCTACGCCACGGCCCCGGTGCCCGGCCGCGGGCCTCCCCGGCCGTGGCCGGCCGGCCCGCCACCTCGGTGGGCGTCGCGGTGGGCGGTCAGCGCACCAGCTTCGTGAGCGTCGCGGTGGGCGTGCCCGCGGCCTCCTCCTGGGAGCGGTAGCGCAGGGTGCCGTCGTCGGCGAGTGTGAACACCAACACCGCCTTGCCGCCGGTGCACTTGCCGGCCGTGCCCTTGCGCTCGGGGTCGGTGCGCTCCTCGACGCGCAGCATCCGGGAGGTGCCGGACACCAGCCGGCCGACGCCGTAGCACTCGACGCTCACGTCCAGGATCGAGATGGAGTTGGTGCTGCGGACGACGTCCTGGCCTTTCCTGCCGGGGGTGAAGGTCACGGTCAAGGTGCCGTGCGGCAGGCCGGACCGCTCGGTGGCGGGGCCGCTCCAGGTGCCGAGGAACTCCGTGGGCACTTCGTCCACCTGCCCCGGGGACGAGGGGGCGGTCGCGGCGGGCGGCGGCTGGGCCGTGTCGTTCGAGCCCTCGTCGCCGTCGGCGCCGTGGCCCGGCCAGAGGTCGAGGAGGAAGCCGCCGGCGACGGTGACGGCCGCGAGCGCGCCCGCCATCGTGAGGGCGAGCGTGCAGCTGATCCGGCGGCCCTTGCGGCCGCCGGCCGCCGAGACGGAGAAGCCCCCGCCCTGAGGCGGCCCCTGCGTGCCGGACGACGCGCCGCAGTCGGGGTCGGCCGCGGGCCTGCCCCACTGCGCGGCGGCCCGGTCGGGTTCGACCGGCGGGCCGAAGACTCCGAGGGCGGGGCTGGAGAAGGCGACCGGGCCCGAGACGGCCGGGTCTGACGCCGCCGGCGGGGCGGCGTCGACGGCCTCCACGGGCTCAATGAGCTCTGAGGGCTCTACGGGGAAGGACTCCAGGTGCAGCAGGCCCACCGCCGCGCGGCTGATCTCCTCCACGACCGGGCCCGGCAGCCAGCCGGCCCCGCCGACGGCATCGAGCCGGTCGGCGACCTCTGCGGGCGTCGGCCGGGCGGCCGGGTCCTTGGCGAGGCAGGCGCTCACCAGCTCCCGTATGCCGCCGTCCAGAGCGCCCAGTTCGGGCTCCTCGTGCACCACCTTGTAGAGCAGCGCGGCCGAGGAGTCGCCGGCGAAGGGGGCCTCGCCCGTCGCCGCGTAGACGAGGACCGCGCCGAGCGAGAACACGTCGGCGGCGCCCGTGACGCCCCTCCCGAGGATCTGCTCGGGCGACATGTAGCCCGGTGAGCCCACCGAGACACCGGTGGAGGTGAGCGACGCGGTGCCGTCGGTGGCGCGGGCGATCCCGAAGTCGATGAGCCGCGACCCCTCCATGGTGAGGAGCACGTTCGACGGCTTCACGTCCCGGTGCACGAGGTCCAGGGCGTGCACGGCGACCAGCGCCCTGGCCAGCCCCGCGCCCAGCACGCGCACCGAGGGCGTGCGCAACGGTCCGTGGTCGGTGACCGCCCGGGACAGAGGGGGACCCGCGATGTATCCGGTCGCGACCCAGGGCACGGGTGCGTCGGGGTCGGCGTCCAGCACGGGGGCGGTCCACTCACCGCCGACCCTGCGCGCGGCCGCCACCTCGCGCCGGAACCGCGCGCGGAACTCCTCGTCGAGCGCGAAGTGCGGATGGACGACCTTCACCGCGACCGTGCGGCCGCCGGCGCTGCGCCCCAGGTAGACGCGGCCCATCCCGCCCGCGCCCAGTCTGCCGAGCAGCCGGTACGCACCGATGACGTGCGGCTCACCCGGATCCAGCGGCTGCATCTCAACTCCCCCGTCAGTCCTGGCGCCAGGACCCTGGCGCAGACCGTCGGCCCACAGCCTAGGGGGTGGGCGGAGGCTGTCGAGGAAACCGGCGTGAGCGGGTCAGCGGTCACCGGTCGAGGAGCCCACGGTGAGGCGGGTCGGCGGTCACCGGCCCATGGTGAGATGGGTCAGCGGTGGCCGTCGAGCAGTTCCACGTGCACATCGGCCGGGAAACCGGTCGTCGGACCCGTCCTGCGCGCGAACTCCCGTACGCCCGCGAGCTGATCGGGGCCGAAGCGGAAGTCCAGCGTCGTGAAGTAGCGCTCCAGCAGCTCCGCGTCGAAGCTCTCCCAGCGCGCCGCCTGCTCGGCGACCTTCCCGACCTCTTCCAGGGACAGGTCGCGCGAGGCGAGGAAGGCCTCGTGGACCTGGCGCACGACGCCGGGCTCGCGGGCCAGATAGTCCTTGCGGGCCGCCCACACGGCGAAGACGAACGGCAGCCCGGTCCAGTCCTTCCACATCTGCCCGAGGTCGTGGACCTTCAGCCCGAGACGGGGCGCGTCGTGCAGCGAGGCACGCAGGGCGGCGTCGCCGATGAGGACGGCGGCGTCCGCCTCCTGCATCATCACGCCGAGGTCCGGCGGGCAGGTGAAGTAGTCGGGCGCCACCCCGTACTGCTCGGCGAGCAGCAGCTGGGCGAGGCGCACGGAGGTGCGGGAGGTGGAACCGAGCGCGACCCGTGCCCCGTCCAGCTGCTCAAGCGGCAGCTGGGAGACGATCACGCAGGACATCACGGGGCCGTCGCAGCCGACCGCGAGGTCGGGAAATGCGACGAGCTCACCGGCATTGCGAAGGAATTCCACGAGCGTGATCGGCGCGATGTCGAGTTCACCGCGCACAAGGCTCTCGCTGAGCTTCTCCGGGGTGTCCTTCGTCAGCTCCAGGTCGAGAAGAGTTCCCGTTCTCGCAAGGCCCCAGTAAAGAGGCAGACAGTTCAGGAACTGGATGTGGCCGACCCGCGGCCGGCTGCGACGGCTGGCGGTTGTTGCTGTGCTTTCACCGTGACTGTCCACGTCGTGAGGCTAGCCCCGGGTCCGGGGGCGGCACGCGCCGGGGCCGTGCGGTGGCGTCCGTGCGGCCGGTCCGAGCTGCGGTTCGTCAGCGCAGCGGGCCCCGAATCAAACGTCCGGGTGACGTGATCTTTCCCTCTACCGCTGCGCGCACGCTGCGTGCTAGGCTCAACGCAAGTTGCAGTTTGGTTTCCCTTGCAGTACAGAGCCTGCGGAGCATGTAACCCGCAGGCTTTTGTAGTTTTCAGACTTCTTGCAGGTTCTGGAGCAGGGCAACCCTTTGGCCCATGGGAGGGCTTATGGCTACCGGAACCGTCAAGTGGTTCAACGCTGAAAAGGGCTTCGGCTTCATCGCCCAGGACGGCGGCGGCCCGGATGTCTTCGTCCACTACTCCGCGATCAACGCGTCCGGGTTCCGCTCCCTTGAGGAGAACCAGGTCGTGAACTTCGACGTCACCCAGGGCCCGAAGGGCCCGCAGGCGGAGAACGTCACCCCGGCCTAGTCAGCCGGGGTCGGCGATCGCGCACGACTCAGCAGTACCCAAGGAGCCCCGTTCCGTTCGGATCGGGGCTCCTGCCCTTTCCGGAGCGGGCGCTACCGCCTGGCCGGCGGCCTCGCGAACAGTGCGTCGATCTCCGCCGCGCAATCCCGTTCGATCTCTGCGTGTCCACGTCACGGCATGACGTACGGAGGGTGAGGCTGTCACCCGAACGCGCGGACCGCCTTGCCTGCCGTGCGGACCGGCTGTCGCATGGAGTCATGTTCGTTCGTACGACGTATGCGACAGGTGATCCGGCCACCCTCGACGAGGCCGTGCAGGCACTGACCACGGAAGGCAGGCGGCAGCTCGCCGGGGAGCCCGGCTTCCGGGGCGCGGGCATGTTCGCGGACCGCGAGCTCGGCAAGCTGGTGACCGGGACGTGGTGGGAAGACGAAGCGGCCATGCGGGCGAGCGCCGACCGCATGGAGAAGGTGCGCGCCCAGGTGCTGTCGTCGTTCGCGACGACCGTGACGGTCGACAACTGGGAGGCCGCGGTCGCAGCCCGTGCGGAGTCCGTGCCCGAGGGCGCCCGCTTCCGGCTGGTCCGGCTTGATCTCGCCCCGTCCGACGCGGACAGCCTGGTCGACGCCTTCGAGAACGGCGTCCTGCCGCGGCTGCGGACCATGACCGGCTTCCTCGGCGGATCGCTCCTCGTCGACCGCGCCGCCGGGCGCGGCGCGGTGGGCACGCTCTACGCCGACAAGGACAGCCTCGCGGCCTCGCGCAGTCCCGTCGCCGCGCTGCGGGGCGAAGCCACGAGCAGGGCGCGGGCGACCCTGCGGTCGCTGGAGGAGTTCGAGGTGGTCATGGTGGAGAGCCCGCCGCCGTCCTGACGCCGGGGAAAGCGCCGACCGGACGGGAGCGACGGCGAGCCGGGGCCCCAGGGGACGTCACTGCGGGCTCCAGCGCTCCCCGCGCATCAGGCGGTCGAGGCCCGTCCAGGCGAAGTTCATCAGCAGGCCCGCGGACTCCTTGGCCGAGACACCGCCCGTCTCGTTCGCCCACGCGGCGAGCGACTCGGCGGCGCCCACCAGTGCCTGGGCCAGGCCGGCCACGTCCCGCTCGGCCAGTTCGGCGTCGCGGTGCGCCGCGGGCGGCACGCCCTGGCGGGCGGCGGCCGCGATCAGCCCCGTCACGAACGCCGCGATCTCCTCGCGCATCTTCGCCACTTCGGCGGCGAACGGCTCCCCGTGCGTACACGCCTGGTGGTGCAGTACGGACCACCCGTCGGGGTTCTCGGCGGTGTGCCGGAAGAACGCCTCGAGCCCCGCCCACATCTGCCGGTCGGCCGAGAGGCCGGGCTCAACAGCCGCCTGCACGGCCTCCGTCAGAGCCTTGGCCTCCCGCCGTATGCAGGCGGTGAACAGCTCTTCCTTGGAGTTCAGATACAGATAGACGAGCGGCTTGGACACCCCGGCGAGCTCGGCGATCTCGTCCATCGAGGCGGCCCGGTAGCCCCGCTGCCCGAAGGTCTGCACGGCGGCGTCCATCATCTGCTGCTCGCGCACGGCCCGCGGCATGCGCTTGGCCCTCACGCTCTTCACCGCACCCATTGTCGACGTTCCTCCCCCACCCCGTGGTCTTACTCAGCGGTAAGACTACGACCCGACAGAAGCACCGGCCGAACGCCGCGGGACGGCGAAGAGAAAGATCGTCCTGATGTGATCGGTCCCACTCGTCTGCGGCCGGCGGCCCCCGCGAGCGCGCGAGCGCCCCGGATCCCTGCGGTTCCGGGGCGCTACGGCCTGCGGCTGCGAACCTCAAAGCTCCCCTTTGGGGCCCCCAACGGCCCCGCGGGCCACGCGCAGCTCCTGTGACCCCCGCACGGCGCACGCGCTACTGCGTGACGCCGTCCTCCTGCGAGCGGTTGGCCTCCAGGCGCGCCTTGGCCTTGTCCACCTTGGTGACGATCTGCTCGGACATGGCGTCGCGCTGCTTGCGCAGGAGCACGAAGCTCAGCGGTGCGGACAGCACCAGGGCGAGCAGGATCACCCAGGCGAAGTTGGCGTCGCCGAGCCCCTTGGGCAGGGCACCGACCTGGACGAGAGCGGCGACGACGACGAAGCAGCCGACGAAGATCGCGAGCCGCATCGCGGTGTACCGGATGGCGGCGCTCGACTTTCCTGCGGACACGGCGGGCCTTCTTCCTTGGTACGACTTCGGGTGCCTGTCCAGTGAAGCATGCGGCCAGGAAGATCAGTTCAGCGGCAGGAGCATGATGACGTCGTCGCGGTCGTCGCCCTCCGCGACGCGGATCGCGCCCGGCACGCGGCCGACCTCCTTGTACCCGCAGGCGGCATAGAAGCGGTCGGCACCGCTGCCGCCGCGGCAGGTGAGGCGTATCGCCTCGATGCCTTCGAGGCCGCGGGCGGCGTCCGCGGCGGCGGCCATCAGCTCGCGCCCGTAGCCCTTGCCCTGGTGACGGGGGTGGACCATGACGGTGTAGAGCCAGATCCAGTGGCTCATCAGGCGGTGGGTGTTGTGCGCGAGGAAGGCGGTGGCCGCGATCTCGCCGTCCTCGTCGCGTCCGACGAGGAGCCGCATCCGCCCCTCGGCCATGGCGGTGAGGTGCTTCACCCACTCGGGCCGGATGTCGTCGACCGTGACGGGCGGCACGAATCCCACGGAACCGCCCGCGTTGCTGACGTCCGCCCACAGGGAGAGGACGCCGTCGCGCAGGGCGGGCCCGCCGGGCGGGTCCAGTTCGAAGGTGAGGGCCATGGGACCCAGCGTAGGAAACACGTCCGCCGGGCCCCCGGGCTTTCCACTGGGCGAGACGCACCGCCCGGCACACCGCCCACCGCGCGCGTCGGGCCGAGCGCCCGAGCTGGTCAGACGCGCATCGGCTGCGGAGACTCGCGGCGGTCGGCGTCCGGGCCCGGGTACTCGCGGATGATCTCGTAGCGCGTGTTGCGCTCGACCGGGCGGAAGCCGGCGTCGCGGATCAGGTCGAGCAGATCGTCACGGGTCAGCTTGTTGGGCGTTCCGTAGTTGTCCGCGTCGTGCGTGATCTTGTACTCGACGACCGAGCCGTCCATGTCGTCGGCCCCGTGCTGGAGGGCGAGTTGGGCGGTCTGCACACCGTGCATCACCCAGAAGACCTTGACGTGCTGGACGTTGTCGAACAGCAGGCGGGAGACCGCGAACGTCTTGAGCGCCTCGGCGCCCGTCGCCATGGTCGTGCGCGCCTGGAGTTTGTTGCGGACCTTGCCGTCCTGCATGTCGACGAAGTCGTGCTGGTAGCGCAACGGGATGAAGACCTGGAAGCCGCCGGTCTCGTCCTGCAGTTCACGCAGGCGCAGCACGTGATCGACGCGGTGGCGCGGCTCCTCGATGTGCCCGTACAGCATCGTGCACGGGGTCTTGAGGCCCTTCTCGTGCGCCAGGCGGTGGATGCGCGACCAGTCCTCCCAGTGGGTGCGGTGGTCGACGATGTGCTGCCGGACCTCCCAGTCGAAGATCTCGGCGCCGCCGCCGGTCAGCGACTCCAGACCGGCCTCGATGAGCTCGTCGAGGATCTCGGACGCGCTGAGGCCCGAGATGGTCTCGAAGTGGTGGATCTCGGTGGCGGTGAACGCCTTGAGGGAGACGTTCGGCAGGGCCTTCTTCAGCTCGGAGAGCGAGCGGGGGTAATAGCGCCACGGCAGGTTGGGGTGGAGGCCGTTGACGATGTGCAGCTCGGTGAGGTTCTCGTTCTCCATCGCCTTGGCGAGGCGGACGGCCTCCTCGATGCGCATGGTGTACGCGTCTTTCTCACCCGGCTTGCGCTGGAACGAGCAGTAGGCGCACGACGCGGTGCACACGTTGGTCATGTTGAGGTGGCGGTTGACGTTGAAGTGGACGACGTCGCCGTTCTTGCGCGTGCGCACCTCGTGGGCGAGACCGCCGAGCCAGGCCAGGTCGTCCGACTCGTAGAGGGCGATGCCGTCCTCGCGGGTCAGCCGCTCACCGGCCCGGACCTTCTCCTCCAGCTCGCGCTTGAGACCCACATCTTGAATAGATGCAGTCATCCGGCCGCCTCCCATATCTCCACGTAAAACAAGCTCCGCCCACCGTACTCCCCCGCCCTCACGTCACTTCACGGGCGGGGCGGCACGGCGGGCGGGGTGCTGCGGCGGGCTGATTTCAGGCCTCGTCGGGCAGGTCGCCGACGCGGTTCTCCCACTTGGTGGACAGGACGATGGTGGTGCGCGTGCGCGAGACGCCGCGGGTGCCGGAGAGCCGGCGGATGGTCTTCTCCAGACCGTCGACGTCGCTCGCGCGCACCTTGAGCATGTACGAGTCGTCGCCCGCGATGAACCAGCAGTCCTCGATCTCGGCGAGGTCCCTGAGCCGGCGCGCCACGTCCTCGTGGTCGGCGGCGTCGGAGAGCGAGATGCCGATGAGCGCCGTGACACCGAGGCCGAGCGAGGCCGCGTCCACCGTGGCGCGGTAGCCGGTGATGACCCCCGCCGCCTCCAGGCGGTTGATGCGGTCGGTCACGGAGGGGCCGGAGAGCCCCACGAGCCGGCCGAGCTCGGCGTACGAGGCCCTGCCGTTCTCGCGCAGGGCCTGGATGAGCTGCCTATCCACGGCGTCCATATGCCTGAGCCTTCCATTATTCAGCGATACCACAAGTTTACGTGTAGAATCTAAGGCACGCAGGGTCGACACCCTGCGAATCACTCAAACGATCACAGCTGATCCCACAAGGATCCGGATCCATACAGGAGATGACACTCACCGTGTACACGATCGAGATGGCCTACGCCCACATGCGACAGCTGCAGGAGCTGGCCAACCGCTCGCGTGCCCACCGGCCCTCTGCCGCCCGCCAGGTCGACCGGACCCGCGCACCGCGCCGCGGCAAGAAGCGCTAATCGTCTGCGGAGCCACCACCGAGCTCCCCCTTCCAGCGGCGGTACAGGCTGTGCGGCACTCCTGCCGCGTCCAGCACCCGCCCGGCGACGAAGTCCACCAGATCCTGGATGTGCGTCGCCCCCGCGTAGAACGCCGGAGAGGCGGGCAGCACCACGGCGCCCGCCTCGTCCAGCGTCACCAGATGCTTCAGCGTCTGCCCGTTCAGCGGGGTCTCCCGCACGGCGACCACCAGCCTGCGCCGCTCCTTGAGCGTCACGCTCGCGGCCCTCTGGAGAAGGTCCTTCGAAAGCCCCAGCGCCACACCCGCCACGCACGCGGTCGACGCGGGCACGATCAGCATCCCCTTGACCGGGTACGAGCCCGACGACGGTCCGGCGGCGAGGTCCCCCGCGGCCCAGTGGCGCACATCGTCCACATCGACGTCGAATGCGTCCGGCTTGCCGTCAGCGCCCCTCGCCAGCCACTGACGCAGGTCGTCCCGCCAGTGCGCGTCCCGGAACGCGATCCCCGTCTCGTCGAGCAGCGTCAGCCGCGAGGCGCGGCTGACGACGAGGTCCACGCTCTCGCCGGCGGCGAGCAGCGCCCGCAGCACGGCGGCGGCGTACGGCGTGCCGGAGGCACCCGACACCCCCACGACCCACGGCCGACGACTGTTCCATTCCTGCGGCTCCACACGGGTGAGCCTATCCGGCCGCGCGGGCACGGAACTGCGCCAGGTGCGCCGGACGTTCCGGTGGGTGTAAGACGTACGACCCCAGGGGGATCGCGATGGCAGACACTCACCTCGCAGGGCGCCGGAGCGATCGGGCCCGAGCGGCGGTCAAGTTGATGCTGGCCTGGGTCGCCCTGCTGTGGCTGCTGGAAGCGGTCGACGTGGCGACGGGCCACGCGCTCGACGCGTACGGAGTCGTGTCGCGCGAGCCCGGCGAGCTGATCGACGTCGTCCCGTCGGCATTCGTGCACTTCGGATTCGGTCACGTCGCGGCGAACAGCGTCCCCCTGCTGATCTTCGGCTTCCTCGCCGCGCTCGGCGGCATCCGCCGCTTCCTCGCCGTGTCCCTGCTGATCATCCTGATCGACGGCGTCGGCGTCTGGCTGTTCTCCCCCGCGAACGTCAACACGGCGGGCGCGTCGGGCCTGGTCTTCGGACTCTTCGGCTATCTGGTGGCCCGAGGCTTCGTCGAGCGCCGGCTGCGGGACGCGGTGGTGGGTCTGCTGGTCGGCGCGGTCTGGGGCAGCTCGATCCTGGCCGGCATATCCCCGGCGAACACGGGGGTCAGCTGGCAGGGCCACCTGTTCGGCCTGCTGGCGGGCGTGGCGGCGGCGTTCGTCTTCCGGGCCTCCCGTCCGCCACGGACGAGGTGAGCCGGCCGGGGCGCGTCCGGAGCGCGGGTCCACCGGCAGCTCGGACGTGTCCACGGTAAACGTGCCGATGCCCGTCTCCACGGTGATGGTCTTGCCGTAAGGAATGGCGTCCCGGCCGAGGTATCCGTCCGGCCCCGGGTTCCACAGCGTCACGCAGTGCTGCTTGTACGGGTCGAAGATCAGGTAGTGCGGGATGCCCCGCCGGGGCGTACGCCCGGTCCTTGACCTCGTAGTCGTTGCGCACGCTGCTCGGCGAGACGACCTCGACGGCGAGCTCGATGAGCTCTGGGGAGTACGCGCTGCGGTTCCCGGCGACCTCGGCGGCGGGGATCACGGCGAGGTCGGGGCAGAATTCGTTGGCGTCGTCGAGGGGGATCGCCACGTCGCAGAGGAACCCCCAACCCGCAGGCACCTGCGATCTCAGAGTGCGCCACAGGCTGTGGACCGTGTGACCGCAGGTCGGCCGTCTTCCACTCAGCACCTTTGCACCGCCGACGATGTCGACCTGGTGTCCTGGGTACGCATCCTCGAGCGACGCAAGTCGCGAGCGAGGAGAGTCGCTGTCTGTCCCGGACACAACCGCCTCCCCATGCCCGCAGGGGCGGGGAGCACTTCACCGTGAACGGTTTCCTGGGCATCGCCCTCGGAACATCCTCAGCGGGGAGCAACGCGTCACACGCCACGACGTCCCATCACGCCGTACTGCGACTCGACCGCCGATCACCCGATCGGGCTAGAACGTGAGCCCCCGAGCGAGGAGGTCCACCAGGGCGAAGACGAAGAGCGAGATCCCGATGAAGCCGTTCGTCGTGAAGAACGCCCTGTTCAGGCGCGACAGATCGTGCGGGCGCACGATCGTGTGCTCGTAGAGGAACGCCGCCGCCACGATCGCCAGGCCCAGCCACAGGAACACGCCCGCGTCCGTCGCCAGCGCGTACCAGACGAACAGCGCCATCGTCACGATATGGCAACCGCGCGCCCCGTACAGCGCCGCCGGGACGCCGAAGCGGGCCGGGACCGACAGCACGCCGTGGGCCCGGTCCGCCTCGACGTCCTGGCAGGCGAAGATCAGATCGAAGCCGCCGATCCACACACCCACCGCGAGCCCGAGGACCACCGCCTCCCACGACCACGCGCCCGTGATCGCGATCCACGCGCCGACCGGGCCCATTGCCTGGGCGAGACCGAGGATGGCGTGCGGGAAGTTGGTGAACCGCTTGCCGTACGGATAGACCACCATCGGCACCACGGCGACCGGCGCGAGCGCCAGGCACAGCGGGTTGAGCAGGGCCGCGGCCCCGAGGAAGACGACGACGGCGACGAGCGCGCCCGTCCACGCCGAGCGGACGGACACCGCGCCGGTGACCAGCTCGCGCGAGGCCGTGCGCGGATTGCGGGCGTCGATCTCGCGGTCGATGATCCGGTTGCACGCCATCGCGAAGGTCCGCAGGCCGACCATCGCGACGGTGACGAGCAGGAGCTTCACCCAGTGGACGTTCCGGTCGAGCTGGAACATCGCGGTGAGCGAGGCGATGTAGGCGAACGGAAGCGCGAAGACCGAGTGCTCGATCATCACCAGGCGCAGGAACGCCTTGGTGCGGCCGGGCTGCCGGGCCGGGCCCGGACCCACGACCCCGTCGGCGGTCGTCATCATGCGAGGCTCCCGAGGAACGCGTCGAGGTCGGCCAGCAGCCCGGCGACGGGCAGGGGGCCCGTCGCCACGGTGAGCGGTGTCGCGGCGTCGTCGGGCGGCGTGAGGTGCGCCGTGAAGGCGTACGCGTCCGGGCCGGCCGGTCGGCCGTCCAGACGCAGCACGGCGCCGCCGTCGACGGTGAACGGCCCGGCCGCCGCGGCGAGCTCGGCGCGCAGCCGCTCCGCGAAGCCGGCCGGCTCCGCGTCGCGCACACCGGGCAGCTCGAAGCCGTCGCCCTCACCGCCGTTCTCGAAGAGGACCGTCCAGGTGTCACCGGGACCCGCGAACTCCTCGGGCGCGACGCCCGCCTGCTCGGCGGCCAGCCGGACGCCCGGGTCGGCGGGGTCGAGCTCGGGGCGCACCAGGGCCACATAGTCGGTGTCGGTGCCGATGAAGAGGGCCGGACCGCCCACGGCGGGGCTCACAGTCCGTACTCCTTCCAGCGGCGGTCGACCTTGGCCGCCGTATCGGGGTCCGACTCGACCATCTCCGGCCAGCCGCCGTCCCGGGTGTAGCCCTCCTCGGGGAGCTTCCTTGTCGCGTCGATGCCCGCCTTGCCGCCCCAGAACTGCTGGTAGGAGGCATGGTCGAGATGGTCGACCGGGCCCTCGACGACAGTGAGGTCGCGGGCGTAGTCCGTGTTGCCCAGCGCCCGCCAGGAGACTTCGTGCAGGTCGTGCACGTCGCAGTCGGCGTCGACGACCACGATCAGCTTGGTGAGCGACATCATGTGCGCGCCCCAGATGGCGTGCATGACCTTCTGCGCGTGCTTCGGGTACTTCTTGTCGATCGAGACGATCGCGCAGTTGTGGAAGCCGCCCGACTCCGGCAGGTGGTAGTCCACGATGTCCGGCACGATGATCTTGAGCAGGGGCAGGAAGAACCGCTCGGTCGCGCGGCCCAGCGGGCCGTCCTCCGTCGGCGGCCGGCCCACCACGATCGACTGCAGCAGCGGCCGCTTGCGCATCGTGACGCAGTCGATGGTCAGCGCCGGGAACGGCTCCTGCGGCGTGTAGAAGCCGGTGTGGTCACCGAAGGGGCCCTCGGGCAGCATCTTCCCCGGCTCCAGCCAGCCCTCCAGCACGACCTCCGCGTTCGCCGGGACCTGGAGCGGCACGGTCTTGCAGTCGACCATCTCGATCCGCTTGCCCGCGACGAACCCCGCGAACAGGTACTCGTCGATGTCGCCGGGCAGCGGCGCGGTCGACGCGTACGTCACGGCCGGCGGGCAGCCGAAGGCGATGGCGACCGGCAGCCGCTCGCCCCGCTTGGCGGCGACCTGGTAGTGGTTGCGGCTGTCCTTGTGGATCTGCCAGTGCATGCCGATGGTGCGCCTGTCGTGGCGCTGGAGGCGGTAGAGACCGAGGTTGCGCACGCCCGACTCCGGGTCCTTGGTGTGCGTGAGCCCCAGGTTGAAGAACGAGCCGCCGTCCTCGGGCCAGGTGAACAGCGCGGGCAGGGCGTCCAGGTCGACGTCGTCCCCGGTGAGGACGACCTCCTGCACGGGCGCGTCCTTCACCTTCTTCGGCGGCACGTGCACCATCGAGCCGAGCTTGCCGAACGCCTCGCGCACCCCGACGAAGCCGTGCGGCAGCTCCGGCTTGAGCAAGCCGCCGATCTTGTCGCTGATCTCCTCGTAGGACGTCAGCCCGAGCGACTTCAGCAGCCGGCGGTCGGTGCCGAAGACGTTCATCGCGAGCGGCATCGCGGAGCCGCGCACGTTCTCGAAGAGGAGGGCGGGGCCGCCGGCCTTGTTCACCCGGTCGACGATCTCCCCGACCTCCAGATACGGGTCGACTTCGGCCTTGATGCGCTTGAGGTCGCCCTCGCGCTCCAGCGCCCGGAGGAAGGAGCGAAGATCGTCGTAAGCCATGGGGTCAAGTATCGGCCAAGGGCTACCCTGGGCCCGTCACCGGGGCCGGGGAACACGGCCCCGCCTATGTCTTCAGGGGGCTGTCCCACATGCTCAGGGCACTGATGTACATTCTGCCGCTGGCGCTGACGATCTACGCGTTCATCGACTGTCTGAACACCCCCGAGGACGAGGCGAAGCACCTGCCCAAACTCGCCTGGATCTTCATCATCCTGCTGTTCTGGGTCGTCGGGCCGATCGTCTGGTTCGCCGCGGGGAAGATGCGGCACGCACCCGCCGGCGGCCGCACCCCTTCCGAGTGGCACCGCAACCACCGCACGCAGTGGGTCGCGCCGGACGACAATCCGGAGTTCCTGAAGTCCATCAAGGAAGAGAACAAGAAGGACGAGTCTCTGCTCAAGGACTGGGAGGCAGACCTGCGCCGCCGCGAGGAGGAGCTGAAGCGCCGCGAGCAGGGCGAGGACAAGGACAACTGATGGAGCTCCGGCTCCTGGTGACCTTCGAGAAGGTCGCGACCGTCCTCAGCTTCACGCGAGCCGCCGCCGAGCTGACGTACGCCCAGTCCAGCGTGACGAGCCAGATCCGCGCCCTGGAGTCCTCCCTCGGCGTGGACCTGTTCGAGCGGCTCGGCAGCCGTATCCGGCTCACCGAGGCGGGCGAGCGGCTGCTGCCGTACGCCCGCCGGATGATCGACCTCGCCGAGGAGGCGCAGGCCGCGGTCACCGGGGCGGACGAGCCGGCCGGGACGATCACCGTCGGCACCATGGAGTCGCTGACCTCCTACCGGCTGCCGCCGCTGCTGGAGCTCTTCCACCACCGCTATCCGAAGGTCCGGCTGTCCCTGCGGCCCACGCTCGGCGACGAGACCCGCCGGGCGCTGCGCCGGGGCGTGTACGACATCGGTTTCCTGATGGAGCCGGAGACGGAGCACACGGGCCTGGAGAGCGAGGTCCTGGCCGTGGAGCCGCTGGTGCTCCTGGCCGCGCCCGGGCATCCGCTGGCCGCACGTCCGGGGCTGACGGCCGCGGACCTGGCGTCGGCGCAGCTCGTCGGTACGGAGCCCGGCTGTCCCTACCGCGACCTGTTCGAGCGCGAACTGAAGCACTGGGCACCTGCGTTCATGGAGTTCGGGACGATCGAGGCGACCAAGCGGGGCGTGGCGGGCGGCCTCGGGATCGCGCTGCTGCCCCGGGTCGCCGTCTGCGCGGAGCTGGCGTCCGGGGCGCTGGTGGCGCTCGACTGGGAGCCGCCGTTCACCCTCTTCACGCAGATCGCGTGGCGGCGGGAGAAGCGGCTTCCGTCCCATCTGCGGCTGTTCGTGGACCAGGCACGACGGCTCGTGCGCGAGGACGCGCGCGAAGCGTGACCTTCAGGCCGGCCAGCACGATCAGCGGCACGCCGAGCGCCTGGACGAGGCCGATGTGGTGCCCGTACACCGCCCAGTCGGCGATCATCGCGACGGCCGGGTAGACGAAGGCGAGCACGGCGATCTTCGCGGTGGGCAGCCTCTGGTAGGCCGCATACATCAGCACGTACATGACACCGGTGTGGATCACCCCGAGACCGGCGAGCCAGGCCCATCCCGCGCCGAGCCGGGACGCCGTGCCGAAGTCGGCGAAGGGCAGCAGCAGCGGGATGCCGACGAGGACCTGTACCAGGGCGACGAGGTGCGGCCGCACGCCGGTGATCCGCTTGGTGACGACCGTCGACAGCGCGTAGAGCACCGCGGCGGCGAGCGCGAACCCCATGCCCTTGAGCGAGCCGGTGTCCCCCGGCCGGACCCCGGAGACGAGGACCAGTCCGGCGAAGGCGACCACGAGCCAGCCGGAGGTGGCGGCGGTGAGCCTCTCGCGGAACAGCAGGGCGCCGAGCAGCACCACGTAGAACGGCTGCGTGTGGTAGACGACGGTCGCCAGCGAGATGGAGGAGGCCTCGTACGCCTCGAAGAGCAGCACCCAGTTGAAGACGATGAACACGCCGCCCAGCGCGGCGAGTCCGAGCTTCCCGGGGGTGAAGCCATGGCCCGTGAACCAGCCGCGGACAAGGACGTACGCGCCGAGTGCGGCGGCCCCGAAGAGGCACCGGAAGAACACCACATCGAAGGGGGACGCTCCGGACTCGACGACGAAGATGCCGAGAGTGCCCGAGAGCACCATGGCAAGGGTCAGTTCGACGGTTCCCCTGGTCTCGTTTCTCATGGCCGTGACGCTACGAACGGGAGCAGACGCCGGTCCACCGGCCAGTGGGGCGTCCTGCCGATGGGGTCATCGGCAGCGCCGATGAGGTGATGCCGGGGCCCGTCGGGGAAGAGTCCGGGCATGAACGAAGCAGAGGCCCGCAGGTGGCTCGCCACCGCCGTCGCCGAGGCGCGGGCGGGGCTCGCCGAGGGCGGCATCCCGATCGGTGCGGCGCTGTACGGAGCCGACGGCCGCCTGCTGGGGCGCGGCCGCAACCGGCGCGTGCAGGACGGCGATCCGTCGATGCACGCGGAGACGGCGGCGTTCCGCGCGGCGGGCAGGCAGCGGTCGTACCGGGGTGCCACCATGGTGACCACGCTGTCGCCGTGCTGGTACTGCAGCGGTCTGGTGCGGCAGTTCCGGATCTCCCGGGTGGTGATCGGCGAGGCGCGGACCTTCCACGGCGGCCACGACTGGCTGGCGGAGCACGGCGTGGAGGTCGTGCTGCTGGACGACGCCGGGTGCACGGCGATGATGCGCGCCTTCATCGAGGAGCACCCCGACCTGTGGAACGAGGACATCGGCGAGTGAGCCCCGCGCAGCCCCGGGATCCCGCCCGGCTCCGGACCACGGCGGCCCGGCTACGGCTCCGGCAACGGCGCGTAACAGACTGAACACGAAAACGTGAGAATTCCTCAGCCCAGCTGCCCGACAGGCCATAACATGGTTGTCAACTGGATGTTCCCCGGCGCCACTTGACCGCTCGGGAGTCTTTTTGAGGGATCAACTCGCCGCGAGGAGCGAACTGCTCGCGCAGCTCACGTCCCATCTCACCGGCGCCGAAGTCGCCGGCCGCACCTTCCGTCCGTACTGCAAAGCACTGCCACCTCCCGTGATCGCCGTCGTCGGTGGGCGCGGCATGGGCAAGACATACGACCTCACCTGGCTGCGCGACGTCTGCGGACACGTCACGCCCACCGCGTACCTGGACTGCGCGGACGACGCGCTGCGCACCGGCGCGGCCGAGTCGCCGGAGTCGCGGTCGCTGGTGACGGAGGCGCTGCGGCTGCTGGGCATCGGGTTCACCAGCGCGGGGCCGCCCCGTGCGCCGACGCTGCAGATGACCCGGCTGTTCGCCGGCCTGGTCGCGGTCGCGTCCGGCACGTGGAACGCCGACCAGGACGAGCGCATCGCCGCCGAACTGCGCCGCCTGGAGCTCATCTCGCCGGCACGCGGCAACTGGGCGCCGGTGGTGCAGAGCTGGGTGGCCAAGCTGATGGCGGCGTACGCGGCGCTGCCGATGCCGCTGCCTCCGGTGCAGAAGTTCATCGAGGTGTCGGTGGAGGTGCTGCTGCAGGAGCTGTTCCAGCGCGGCAGCCGCAAGGCCGTCGGCTGGTACGGGGCCTATCCGGGCGCGCAGGGCAGCGCCCGCTGGGGGCTGACCCTGCTGGGCAGTCACTTCCGGCTCGGCGGTGACCAGCGCCGGCGCGCCGAGTACTTCCTCGGGCAGGCATTGCGCGCCGACCTGGACGCGGCGTACCGGACGGCCGGTGGCTGGCTGCTGCGCACGGGCCGTCCGCTGATGCTGCTGGACAACGCCCACGACGAGCTGGGCGAGCAGCTGGTGCGGGACTGCCTCACCCACCGCTCGACCGGCCATCCGGACCGGGTCGTGGTGTACGCGGCGTTCCGGCGCGGCGACCCGTCGGTGCTGCAGGGCGCGCACCGGCTGGCGTCGCTCAGCTCCGCGGTGGGCCTGGCGGGCAGCCGGGGCGACGGGCTGTGCCGGCACCCCATGGTCGCGGTGCCGTATCCGCCGCTGCCGCCGGCCGGTCCCGAGACCTCCGACGGTCTGCTCAGCCATGTCGACCCGGACGCGATGCTGCCGCCCGGACTGCCGCGTGCGCTCTACCGGTTCACCGGGGGGCGGCCGCTGGCCATGACCCGGATGACGGACGCGATCGAGGAGCTGCGGACCACGGCGCGGGCCGCCACGCCTCCCGGCCCGCACGCGCCGGCCGCCCTGGCGACGCTGACGCTGCGGTCGTTGCTGCGGCACCGGCCGGCGACCCCGTTACAGGCGGCCACCGGGCCGACCCTGGCCGAGGCCCTGCGGGAGGAGCTGGCTCCGGGGGAAGTGGGCGAGCTGCTCACCCGGCTGTCCCCGGCCGCGGACGTGCGCTCTGCCGAGCTGCTGCTCCCGGCAGCGGCCGGCATGACGACCGCGGAGCTGCGCCATGCGCTCGACGCCGACGGATGGCCGCGCTGCGAGCGGCACTTCGTGGCCGACCACTGCCTGCGCAGCCTGCTGCTGCACCGGCTCTACCACCTGGACGCCGACCACTCCTCCTGGCTCGGCATGCACTCCCGGCTGGTGATGCACTACGCGGCGGCCGGGCCCGTCTCCTGGCACGCGTACCACCACGAGCTGGCCATCGGCCGGACCCAGGGGGCCGTCGCGCACCTGGCCGGCTCCCTCGGCCGCCCGGACACGTCGGCCTGGCTGGAGGAACTGCTGCACATCGCGTCCGCGCCGTGCTTCGACGGGCTCGCCGAGCGGCGCGGTCTCGCGTTCACGGGCGGGCACCGCGACCCGGAGCGGCGCGTCGAGCGGCTGCTGAACGCCGCCTGGCTCGCGCAGGACTGGCTGGACCTGCCCGAGGCGCGGCTGGAGGCGGCGGTCCACGGAGCGCTGTACGCGCTGCGGGACGACGTCGCCGACAGCTCCGTACTCACCGACGCCGCCACGCACTGGGCGGAGAGCATCCGGTCGGGTCGTCCGCTGCGGGAGTGCGACTGCTCCCGGCGGACCCGGGCGAGTGGGGGGAACGACTGATGAACAACCTGACGAAGATCCTCATCGGGGTCGGCGCCGCGACCGCGGTCGTGCTGGCCGTGCTGTTCGGCCCGGGCGTGCTCGACCCGGACCGCTCGTGCGCGACGGGCGTGGTGAAGCCCGAGGGCAGCGACGAGTGCATCGGCGTCTCGGCGACCGGCTACCACTTCGGGGTGAAGGAGATACAGGAGGTCGCCCGGGCCATCGGCGCCGAGAACAGGACAGTGGACGACTCCGAGCAGCTGGCGGTCTCGGTGGCGGTGATGATGCCGTTCAGCTCCAAGGCGCCGGAGCAGCTGAGGAAGATGCGGCACGAGTTGCAGGGCGTGTATGTGCAGCAGCGGCTCGCCAACCGGGCGGAGGGCCGACCGCCCAAGATCCGTGTGCTGCTGGCCAACACCGGCAATCTGGGCCACTACTGGGAGCAGGTGGCGAACCAGCTGGTCACCATGGCCGACGGCCCCGAGCAGCTGCGCGTGGTGACCGGCATAGCCACCAGCAACACCGCGAACAAGCAGGCCGTCGCCCTGCTGGCCCGTCACCACATCCCGATGGTCGGCTCCACGATCACCGCCGACGACATCACCAACGTCCCCGGCCTCGCCCGCGTCTCCCCCACCAACAAGGACGAGGCCCGGGCGCTGGTGTCCCACGCCAAATCCGTCGACCGCAGCGCCCTGCTCGTCTACGACACCAATCCGGACGACCGCTATGCGCAGACGCTGCGCGAGGCGTTCAACGAGCAGCTGCCCGACCAGGTCTACGAGCCGACGCAGTTCACCTCCAGCAAGGAGCCCGATAATCCGGGCAATCTGGGCAATGTCTTCAACAGCATCGCCCACTACATCTGCGACACCGAGGCGCACACGGTGTTCTTCGCGGGCCGACACACTCCCCTGCGGCTGTTCGTCTCGGAGCTCGGCAGGGCGGGCTGCGCCGGTCGCGGGTTCACGGTCCTGACCGGTGACGAGGCGTCCTATCTCGGCTCGGACGAGAAAATGGACCGGCAGGCCCTGGCCGTGCGGCCGGGCGAGAAGAAGCCGCGGGTGACGCTGAAGTACGCGGCGCTCGCCCACCCGGACGCCTGGGTCGAGGCCCCGGGACGGCCGCTGCCCGCGACGGGCGGCTCGGCGGCGGCGTACCGGCAACTGGCGGACGGCATCGCCGAGATGCGCGCCGACATCGGGCCGAACCAGCTTCAGGACGGGCAGACGATCATCGGTTACGACGCGATGGCGACCGCCGTGCAGGGCATCCGGCGCGCGACCGGCACCTCGGCGAAGGCCCCGGCGCTGGCCGATGTGACCGCCCAGTGGCCCCATTTGACGGGCTCGCTCCGGGTGAACGGCGCCAGCGGCTGGATCTGCCTGGACAACTACGGCAACCCGCGGAACAAGGCGGTGCCGATCGTGCGGCTCGCCGCCAACGGCACGCTGCGGTTCCAGGAGTTCTCGTGGCCGGACCAGAAGCCGCCGCCGGTGGACTGCATCCCCAAGAGGGACTGAGCACCGACCTGCTGAGCAGGACTGGCCGGCCGAGACGAACCGACCGGCCGGGCAGGACTGACCGGGCGAAGGGCCGCCGGCCGAGGAGGACCGGCCGGGCGAAGGGCTGACGGCTGAGCAGCAGTGCCCCCCGTGCGGTCACGCGGCCGCGTACGCGTCCCGCAGCTGCTGCCAGCGCTCGGGGGTCCAGGTGGACCAGTCGGTGGTCGGCCTGCCCTCCAGAGCGGCGACCAGCAGCTCGAAGTGGTGGTGCCAGCCGGCCAGGCAGTCGAGCAGCACCTCGTCGTCGCACCGCAGTTCGTTGGTGAAGCGGAGCACCGTGCCCTCGTCACCGTGCGGCTCCAGGTGGAAGCGGATGCGGCCGTGCACGGTGACCGTGTACTCGGCGACGCGCTCCACGTCCCACGCGGTGACATGGCCCTCCGCGACGATGTGACGACCGTCCGCATCGGCGTTGAGCCAGCGCAGGGTGACGGCGCCGCCGAGTCTCGGTTCGAGGACATCGGCGGCGCAGAGCCAGGCCGGCAGTCCTTCGGGAGTGGCGACGGCAGCCCATACCCGGATCACCGGATGCGGCAGACGGAGCTCGTACCGCAGCAGGCGAGTGCCGTCGTCCCGGGTCTCGGTGGTGCCCTGGGGGATCACGTCACTCATGCCTCCAGCGTCACTCGCCGGCGGTGTCGGCGCTACCTCACCAGGGGCGCCGCGTCACTCCACGCCCGCGTACGAGTGCAGGCTGTTCACGAACATGTTCACGCCGTAGTAGTTCCACAGGAAGCACAGGAACGCGACGAGCGCGATGTACGCGGCCTTGCGGCCCTTCCAGCCGGCGGTGGCGCGGGCGTGCAGATAGGCGGCGTACGCGACCCAGGTGATGAAGGACCAGACCTCCTTGGCGTCCCAGCCCCAGTAACGGCCCCACGCGTCGCCGGCCCAGATGGCGCCCGCGATGATCGTGAACGTCCACAGCGGGAAGACGGCCGCGTTGACGCGGTAGGAGAACTTGTCGAGCGAGGCCGCCGAGGGCAGCCGTTCCATGACCGAGGTGGCGAACTTTCCGGGCTGCCCGCCGCGGGTGAGCTTGCGCTCGTAGGCGTCGCGGAAGAGGTAGAGCACGGCGCCCACCGCACCGAGGTAGAAGACGGCGCCGCAGAAGATGGCGGTGGAGACGTGGATCCACAGCCAGTACGAGTCGAGGGCGGGCACCAGCTGGTCGCTCTCGGTGTACAGGTAGGTCACGGCGAAGCCGAGGTCCAGCAGCACGGTGGTGACCAGCGGCAGCCCGGCCCAGCGGATGTTCTTCCCGGCCAGCAGGAGGGCGAGGTACACACCGACGGCGACCGTGGAGAACGTCGTGGAGAACTCGTACATGTTGCCCCACGGCGCGCGCTGCACCGACAGGGCGCGGGCGACGACGCCCGCCGCCTCCAACAGGAACGCGAGCGCGGTGAGCGACACGGCGATCCGCCCGTACAGGTCGCCCTGTTCGGTACCGCCGTGCGCGCCGGGGCCGTCGGGCACGTCCCGGGCTCCGCTCGCGGCGCGGGTGACGACCTTCGGCTTCTGAAGGACCGCGGTCCCGCCCGCGTTCCTGACGGTGACCGGCGGGGCCGCGGTCGTCTCGGCGGGGGCGGTGAGCGCGGCGGCCGTGCGGGCCACCTTGCTGCGGCTGCCGAAGAGCCACTCGGCGATGTGCGCGAGGAAGGCCAGCGTGTAGACGGCCATCGACGAATAGATCAGGTAGTTGCTGATCTCCGCCAGATTCTCGTTGGTTGCGGCGGCGAGAGTCACTTCTCAGCCCCTTCGGCAGGAACGTCTACGGGTTCAGGCGCTGTCGGCGCCTTCGAATGGAGGGTCGCGGCCAGGTCGGCCAGTTCCTCCGGGAGCTTCGCCGACTCACTGCGGCCGAGCCCGGCCATCTCGACGACCGTCACCCCGTCCTCACCGCGCACGGCCCGCACCCAGATGCGGCGGCGCTGGATGAACAGCGAGGCGGCCAGGCCCGCGATGGCGGCGATCGCGCCGCTCAGCGCCCAGCCGGTGGCCGGCTGACGGGTGATCTGGAAGGTCGCCCACTCCCTGACCTCGTTCTCGAAGGTGATGGAGCCGGCGCCGTCCGGCAGCTTCATGGTTTCGCCGGGCCGGATCCGCTGCTTGAGGATGTCGCCCTCGGCGTTCTTGAACTGCTTCATCTTGCGCGTGTCGAGCTGGTACACGTTCTGCGGCAGGCCCGCGTCGACGCCGAGGCTGCCGTGGTAGCCGGTGAGCGCGAGCACCGGGTACTCCAGGCCTGGGAATTGGGAGAACATGTCGCCCTTGCCGTCACCCGCGAACGTCGGCACGAAGAACGCCTGGAAGCCCAGCTGGTCCTTCTTCCCGTTCTTGTCGCGGTAGCCGTCCATCACCTTGATGGCACCGGTCGACGTGATGTTGTTGTCGATCGGCAGCAGCGGCACGGCGTCCTGGAAGACCACCTTGCCGTTGCCGTCCCGCACGGTGACGACGGGTGCGTACCCGTGGCCGTTGAGGAAGACCTTGGTGCCGTCCACCTCCAGCGGCTTGTTGACCTCGATGATCTGCTTCTTCTCGGTGCCGCCGGGCCCGGACCAGGTCACGGCCGCCTCGTAGGTGCGCGGCGTGCCGCGCTGCGGCCCGTTCTTCTCGTACGTGCCGGTGAAGCCGTCCAGGCTGAAGCTGAAGGGGGACAGGTCGTCCGTGTCGAACAGCGAACCGGACTTGAAGTCGTCGTACTGGGTGAGCGTGTTGGAGAAGCCACCGCCCTCGACGACCAGCTTGCCGCCCTCGGACTTCAGCAGCTGGCCACAGGCGAACGCCACCAGCATCACGATCAGCGAGACATGGAAGACCAGATTGCCGGCCTCACGCAGATAGCCCTTCTCCGCGGCGATCGCGTCGCCCGCCGTGTGGGCGCGGAAACGGCGTCCGCCGAGCAGCGCGAGCGCCGCCTCGCGCACCTGCTCAGGTTCGGCCTGCGTCCGCCACGTCGTGTACGCGGGCAACCGGGTCAGTCGCCGCGGCGCGCCCGGCGGGCGGCTGCGCAGCTGACCGGCGAACTGCCAGGAGCGCGGCACGATGCAGCCGATGAGCGAGAGGAACAGCAGGATGTAGATCGCCGAGAACCACACCGAGCTGTAGACGTCGAAGAACTGCAGCTTCTCGTAGAGGGGGCCGAGGACCTCGTGGCGGTCCTTGAACGCCTGCACCTTCATCTCGTCGACGCTGCTCTGCGGGACGAGGGAGCCGGGGATCGCGCCGAGCGACAGCAGGAAGAGCAGGATCAGCGCGACCCGCATGGAGGTCAGCTGCCGCCAGAACCAGCGCGCCCAGCCGATCACTCCGAGGGCGGGGCCGCCGACGGTCCGGTCCGCCGCGCTCTCGGTGGGGGCGGTGGACAGCTGGGCGCCGGCCTCGCCGAGCTCGCGTTCGTCGGTGTCGTACTTGCTCATGGACGTTCAGATCCCCACCGTGAAACCGTTGGACCAGCTCTGCATCGACTGGACCATGCTGTCCCAGACACCAGTGAGCAGCAGCAGACCGGTGGCGATCATCATGATGCCGCCGATCCGCATCACCCAGGCGTAGTGCCGCTTGACCCAGCCGAACGCGCCGAGCGCCTTGCGGAACGCCACCGCGGCGAGGACGAACGGAAGCCCGAGGCCGAGGCAGTACGCGACGGTCAGCAGCGCCCCGCGGCCCGCGCTGGCCTGGTCCGCCGCGAGGATCTGGACGGACGAGAGCGTCGGTCCGATGCACGGTGTCCAGCCGATGCCGAACAGGGCGCCGAGCACGGGCGCGCCCGCGAGTCCGGACACCGGCCGCTTGTGGATGCGGAATTCGCGCTGGGTGAGCCACGGCATCATGCCCATGAAGAACACGCCCAGCAGGATCATCAGCACGCCGAGGATCCTGGACAGCAGCTCCCGCTCGCCCTGGAGGGTGGAGCCGAAGTAGCCGAAGAGCGCACCGCCGGAGACGAAGACGGCGGTGAAGCCGAGCACGAACAGGGAGGCGCCGGCGACCATCCGGCCGCGCCGGGCCTCGGCGAGGTCGGTGCCCGTGACTCCGGTGACGTACGAGAGGTAGCCGGGGACGAGCGGCAGCACGCACGGCGAGAAGAACGAGACGAGACCGCCGAGCACGGCGATGGGCAGCGCGAGGAGCAGGGCGCCGCCGAGGACCGTCTTGTTCAGTTCGGACGCTGCGGCGAGGACTTCCACAGGATCACTTCTCCGCGATCAACGGTTCGATGATCTTGTGCAGTTCCTCGTCGTCGAGGGCCTTGAGCGAGCGGGCCGCGATCTTTCCGTCCCGGTCGAGCACGATCGTGGAGGGAATGGCCTGCGGATTGAGGCTGCCCTTGGGGAAGCCGTTGACGATCAGTTTGCCGATCGGGTCGTACAGGCTCGGATACTCGATCCCGTAGTCCTTCTCGAAAGCGAGGGCCGGACCCTTGTTGGTGTCCCGGGTGTTGATTCCGACGAACTCGACGCCCTTCGCCTTGGTCTCCTTCGCGACCTTCGCGAAATAGGGGGCCTCGGAACGGCAGGGCGGACACCATGATCCCCAGACGTTCATCACGACGACCTTGCCCCGGAGATCGGCGACGTCGAGCTGGTCGCCCTCCAGGGTCTCGCCCTTGAGCTCGTTCGGGGACTGACGCTCCCCCTTGGCGACGGTCGAGATGCCGCCGGAGCCGGTGACGAAGTTGGTGTCGCCGCCGCCTCCGGACTTCCCGCCTTCGCCGCAGGCCGAAAGGGTGAGCGCACCTGCGGCGACCAGTGCGGTCAGCAGGGCGGCGCGGGGGGCACGACTGAGGCTCATGTGAAAAGTTTCGCATGGCCTCGGCGGCGATCTACCGCGCCCCCCTGCGTGCCCGATAAGGCCCGTTGTCAGGACGCCTTAAGGAATGCGTTCCAGCCGCCTGTCGGCGCCTGGCCGACCTCAAGGGTCCGCAGCTTCGCGAGCACCTGGGGATCCTGCGCATCGAGCCAGTCGCAGAACTGCCGGAAGGAGACCAGCCGTACGTCCTTCTTCCCGGCCATGCCCTTCAGCGCTTCCTCCACGGCATCCATGTAGATGCCGCCGTTCCACTGTTCGAAGTGATTGCCGATGAAGAAGGGCGCGCGATTGGACTCGTAGGCGCGGTTGAATCCCGCGAGATACGCCTCCGTGGCCTGCTTCCGCCAGCCCGGATAACGCGAAGGCATGCCCTTGGTCGAATTGCCGGACTGATTGGCGAGGATGTTGTAGTCCATGGACAGGACCTGGAACGAGTGCCCGGGGAACGGCACCAGCTGGAGCGGCAGGTCCCAGATGCCCAGCCGCTTGCCGGGCCACATCTGGCGGCCGCCGGGCGACGAGGCGTCGTAGCGCCAGCCCAGCTTTTTCGCGGCGGGCAGCAGGCGGTCCTGGCCGAGCAGACAGGGGGTGCGGCCGCCGACGAGCTCCTTACGGTAGTCGAACGGCAGCGGATCGATGTCGTGCCAGCCGCTGTTGGTCCGCCATTCGGTGACGAACTTCACAGCCTGGTCGATCTCGCTCTGCCAGTCGGCGGTCGACCAGTTGCCACCCGATCCGGGGCCCTCACAGAAATGCCCGTTGAAATGGGTGCCTATCTCATGGCCGTCGAGCCACGCCTGGCGTATGTACTTGAGGGTGTCCTTGATGTGATCGTCGGTGAGATAACCGATGTCGGACGCGCCGATCGAGTTGTTCGGCGGGCGGTAGAGCGACTTCTTCGACTCGGGCAGGAGATAGATCCCGGACAGGAAGAAGGTCATCGCCGCGTCATGGTTCCTGGCGAGTTCGAGAAAACGCGGGAAGAGGCCGTTGCCGACCTCGCCCGCACCGTCCCAGGAAAAGATCACGAATTGCGGCGGCGTCTGCCCCGGTTCCAGCGGAACCTCACGCCCCGGCTGGTTGGGCTGCTTCCCGGTGTCGGACGTGGAGCCGTCGCCGATCGGCCGGCCCTGTGCCGCCGACGGCGAGGGCTTGGCCCCCTCGCCCTGGTCACCACCCCGGCCACTTCCGGATCCGCCCGGGCCACTGGAGCCACAGCCCGCCACCGTGACCGCGGCCGCGGCCCCAAGTCCCGCTCCGAGCAAACCCCTTCGGGTGATGTCGCGCATATCGTTCCCCATCCGCACTCCCCTGGTCCGGGGGAGATTTCCAAACCGGCACAGGGAGAGATGCCGTGCGGAACGCGGAGGTTCCTGATATGCGCGACGGGTTTTTCTGCGTCTTTTCCCGGGGTGGCTACGCGCCGAATGCCTTCGACTTGCCCTTCACGGGCTTGGCACCGGCGAGAAGATGCGGCGGAACGAGATCGCGGGCCGGCTCGGAGTATCCGACGGAGACAATCGTGTTGCCCTCGTAGGTGAACGAGGTCAGCGAGGCCAGCGTGCACTGGCGGCGTCGCGGGTCGTGCCACAGCCGGCGCTTCTCGACGAAACTGCGCACCACCCAGATCGGCAGCTGGTGGCTGACGCACACCGCCTCGTGTCCGCGCGCCGCGTCCCGCGCCGCCTCCAGCGCGGCCGTCATCCGCTGGACCTGCTCCGCGTACGGCTCGCCCCAGGACGGGCGGAAGGGGTTGGTCAGGTGCTTCCAGTTGGCCGGCTGGCGCAGCGCGCCGTCGCCGACGCCGAAGGTCCTGCCCTCGAAGACGTTGGCCGCCTCGATCAGCCGCTCGTCGGTTTCGAGCGTCAGACCGTGCGATTTGGCGATCGGCTGGGCGGTCTCCTGGGCGCGCTCCAGCGGGGAGGCGACGACATGCGTGATGTCCCGGCCCGCCAGATGTTCGGCGACCCGGTCGGCCATCTGCCGCCCGAGCTCGGAGAGGTGGTATCCGCCGCGGCGGCCGTAGAGGACGCCGTCGGGGTTGTGCACCTCGCCGTGGCGCATCAGATGGACGACGGTGATGTCCCTGCGGCTCATGCGGTGGCCTCCGCGGCGGCTCGGGCGGCGGCGGGCAGCGCCGCCGCGATCCGCTCGATCGCCCGCTCGTCGTGAGCGGTGGAGACGAACCAGGACTCGAACGCGGACGGCGGCAGGTAGACGCCGTCGGCGAGCATCGAGTGGAAGAACGCGTTGAAGCGGAACGCCTCCTGCTTCTTGGCGCCCTCGTAGTCCCTGACCTCGGTCGGGGTGAAGAAGACGGAGAACATGTTGGACGCCGTCTGCAGCCGGTGCGCCACGCCCTCCTTCGTCAGGGCGTCCCGGACCAGCGCCTGGATCTCGGTGGAGACCGCGTTCACCTTCTCGTACGCGGCGTCGTCCAGCAGCCGCAGCTGCGCGAGGCCCGCCGCGGTCGCGACCGGGTTACCGGACAGCGTGCCCGCCTGGTAGACGGGGCCGGCCGGCGCGAGGTGCGCCATGACGTCCCGGCGGCCGCCGAACGCGGCGGCCGGGAACCCGCCGCCCATCACCTTGCCGAAGGTCATCAGGTCGGGCACGACACCGTCGACACCGAACCAGCCCGCCTTCGAGGTGCGGAAACCGGTCATCACCTCGTCGGAGATGTACAGGGCGCCGTTCTTCGCGCAGGCGTCCTTGAGCCCCTGGTTGAAGCCGGGCCGCGGCGGGACCACGCCCATGTTGCCGGGCGACGCCTCCGTGATCACACAGGCGATCTCACCGGGGTGTGCGTGGAAGGCCGCGTGCACGGCCTCCAGGTCGTTGTACGGCAGCACGATCGTGTCACCGGCCTGCGCACCGGTGACTCCTGGCGTGTCCGGCAGGGCGAACGTCGCGACGCCCGAACCCGCCGCCGCGAGCAGCGCGTCGACGTGCCCGTGGTAGCAGCCGGCGAACTTGATCACCTTGGGCCGGCCGGTGAAACCGCGGGCCAGCCGGATCGCCGACATCGTCGCCTCCGTACCGCTGGAGACCAGCCGTACCTGCTCGACGGGCCCGACACGGGCCACGATCTCCTCGGCGAGAGCGACCTCGCCCTCGCCCGGCGTGCCGAAGGAGGTGCCGCGGGCGACCGCCGCCTGCACGGCCTCGATCACCTCGGGGTGGGAGTGCCCGAGGATCATCGGACCCCAGGAGCAGACCAGGTCGACGTACTCACGGCCGTCGGCATCGGTCAGGTACGGTCCGATGCCGGACACCATGAACCGGGGCGTACCGCCCACGGCGCGAAAGGCACGGACGGGAGAGTTCACGCCGCCGGGCGTCACGAGGGACGCGCGGTCGAAAAGCGTCTGCGAAACTGGGGCGTCATAGGGAAAGCTCACGGAAACCATGGTCTCAGAGGCCCGGGCGATCTTGCGGACAGGTGTTTCACCGCACGTTCGTGGGGGAGGTCACTGTCACGATGATCTGGTTGCGCGGCGGGGGCTGCGAGTGGTCGGGTGGAGATATGCATCGCGGTGGCGGACTGGGCGAGGGGACCGACGACCTGGGTCCTGAGCCTGCCCGGCGTGGAAAGCACCGGCGAGGCGAAGCGGATGATCCCGTGGGAGGCAGGAGCGGCCGGTTGGGGGTGACGTACAAGTACTTCGGTGCGCCCGACGGGGCCACCGCCGCACGGGTGCCGATCTCGATGCGCCCCGAGGAGCTCGGTGGCGACGAGCTCGGCATGGGCGGTATGTTCACGAAGATCAAGCCGGAGACCATAGCCGCGATGGTGCTGACCGGCATCCAGGGCATGCCCCTGCACAAGGTGCCGCCGCTGGAGCTGGTGGTGCTCCACCCCGACTACGCGGTGGTGAAGCTGCCCATGACCGTGGTCGACCCGCTGCGGGACATCGGCGAGGAGTCGGTGGGCGCGGCTGCCTTCATCTGGTCGACCGTCCCCGACCGGGGCGGGCCGCGGGACGCGTTCAACGTCTACCAGCTGCTGCACGAATGGCAGGACTTCAGCCATCGTCTTCATGAGGCGGGGCATCAGCCCTATTGCCTTGTGTGGCCCTGACCTGGGCTGCTCTCGACAGCAGAGGGCGCATCCATCCGGATTCAGATGCGATGCCCTGGGGCCGTCGTCGGAGACGAGCCCAGGTACAGCGCGCAGTCGGCCGATCTTCGCGTCACGGTGTTCCGCCCAGTCCTTCAGCGGTTCCTCGTCCGTCCTGGCGTTCCTCCCGTCGGCCCGCCTCGGCCTCGCCGGGAGCACGCCGTGGAAGCGTCGCGCGGTCGAGCGCTCCCGCGACCCAGCCGAACCACCCCGTTTCGCCAGAGAGCGTCGACCACGCCGGAAAGCGCGGTCATGGGCGGGGTCTGCGGGCGTGGAGGACGAAGGCCGGCGGTGTGTTGCGCCATATGGTGCGGCCGGGGACGACTTCCTCGAAGCGGTCGGCCAGCAATTCGCGGAACCGACGGGCGGGGGTGAGGGGAACCGCATGGAGGTAGGTGAACGCGGTGAAGGCACCCGCCGGGGCGAGCACCGCGGCTGTCGCGTCCAGGAGCTGGTGCTGGGTGGCGGGGGGAAAGAGTGCCCAGGGCAGGCCGCTGACCACCACGTCGGCCCTCTCGATGCCGCGCTCGTCCAGCAGGTGGCGCAGGTGTACGGCGTCGCGCTGGATGACCTCGGCCCCCGTGTGGCGGTGGCGCAGGCGCTGGGCGAGGAGCGGGTCGATCTCGACGGCCAGGTGGCGGCCGCGGCCGGCGAGCCGGTGCTGGATCTCAGCGGTGAACGGTCCGGTGCCTGCACCCAGTTCCACCACGACGGGCTCGCCGCGTTCGGGCACCGGAGCGCAGACCGCCTCGGCCAGGTGCCGCGAGCTGGGCGCGATGGCCCCCATACGGGCCGGTGAGCGCACCCACTGCCGCAGGAACAAGGTGTAGTCGTTCGGCTCTTGCGAGGGTTTGCAGAGACGGCAGTGCCGGGCTGTTCGGGGCGCGGTGCTGGTGGTCATGTCGATGCCCTTGTCGGGGAGTGCGGGGGTCGATCGTGTCGGCGTGAACGGGCCGTGTGAGGTGGTTCATGAACGCGGCCGCCGGGCACCCGCGAGGCGATCGACCTGATCTCCGACGCGATCGCCGAGCGCGCCCGCGGTCGTGGCTTTCGCGGATCGCCGTTCATGAACGCTGCCGCCGGGCACCCGGCCGCCGACCATCCGGTGCGCGCCGTCTGGTGGCGTCCAGCGCATGCGAAGGCCGACGGGCGGCGGCAGCGCGGCCCGCGTGGCACCGGTCTGGACTCGTGGGTCAGGACAGCCTGTTGAGCGTTTCGGCTGCGGCGGGTCCGGCGGTGGCGGGGTTCTGCCCGTTGATCAGGTTGCGGTCGACGACGTCTCGCAGTTGACCATGGGCTTGGTGTCAGACCTGCTCGGTGGGGCGTACGAGCAGTTCGGCGACGGCCACGTGCCGGGGGCGGGTGACGATGTAGCCGACGGTGTCGGCGATGTCCTGACTCTGCAGCCGCTCGATGTCGCCCAGGGCGGCGGAGATGTGCTGCTGGATGACGTCGGGGTTGTGCGTGCGAAGTTCGGTGTCGACGCTGCCCGGCTCGACGACGGAGACGCGGACGTGCTGGCGTGCCAGTTCCTGGCGCAGCGACTCGCTGAAGGCGCCGACGCCGAACTTGGTGGCGCTGTACACGGCGGACATGGCGTAGGCGTTGCGGCCGGCGAGCGAGCCGACGTTGACGATGTCGGCGACCTGACGCGGCTCCTGGGTGGCTGCCTTGACCAGGTGGGGGATGGCCGCGTGGGCGGTGTACATCAGGCCCATGAGGTTGATGTCGATCATGCGCCGCCAGTCGTTCAGGTCCGCGCCCGGGGCGGGCCCGAGCAGCATGAGGCCGGCGTTGTTGACCAGGATGTCCAGGCGGCCCAGGTTCTCGACGGTCCGCTCGACCGCTTCCGCTGCGGCCTCGGCGGTGGTGATGTCAGCGGGTACGACCAGGGCCTGTCCGCCCGCGTTGGAGATCTCCGCGGCGAGGTCGGTGAGCCGGTCCTCCCGCCGGCCGACCAGGGCCACGGCGGCGCCCTCGCGGGCGAGTTCCAAGGCGGTGGCGTGGCCGATACCGCTGGAGGCCCCGGTGACCAGCGCAACGGTTCCTTGGAGACGACGAGTCATGGTTCAAGCCTTTCGATGAACGGCCACGTTGCTCCGGCCGGACGGGATGGGGGGAGACGGCTCTCTTGGTGGGAGCCGTACGGGGGCGCAGGCCGCTCAGGAATGAGCCAAAGGCACAATGGGGAGGTGAGCATCAGCGGGCAGAAGACCACCGGCACCACGCGTCAGGGGACCAAGGAGGACGGAGAGCTGCCGCCCCGCGAACGCCTGGTCCAGGCCGCGTCACGTCTGTTCTATTACGAGGGCGTACGCGCGATCGGCGTGGAGCGGCTGATCGCCGAGGCCGGGGTGACGAAGGCGACCTTCTACCGCCACTTCGCCTCCAAGGACGACCTGGTCCTGGCCTATCTGCTGACCAAGGACGTCTACTACAAGAAGGTGGCCGAACCGCTGGCCGCCGCGCATCCGCCCGCGGAGGCGATCGACCTGATCTTCGAGGCGATCGCCGAGCACGCCCGCGAGCGCGGCTTCCGCGGATCGCCGTTCATGAACGCGGCCGCCGAGTACCCGGACGCAGACCATCCGGTCCGCGGCCTGGTGACGTCACACCGGGACTGGATCCGCACCCTCTTCAGGCAGCTGCTCACCCGGCTCGGTCACACCGACCCGGAGTCGGCCGCCGGTGCGCTGCTGATGCTGTACGACGGCGCGATGGCAGCCGGCTACCTGGACGACTCGACGGCCGCCCACAAGACCCTGCTCGACGCGGTCCGCCTTATCCGATCGGGGGGCTGACCCCGTCGGGGCCGCGTGAAGCAGCGGCTCTGTGCGGGGCCCCGGCCGGGCCGGGGCGCGGATTGGCTTCATGGAACCTTTTTGATCTCTCTTCGATGTGCCGGCGACCTATGGCAGGTCTCTGCCTGGAGCCAGCCCGGCCGGGAAGGCCGATTCAGGTCGCCCCCAGGAGGTAGGAAGACCGGTCGTTCTACCTCTCGAAGATAGCTCTCTTGGCGTCCGCGCGCCACCGATCGACCCGCTTGTGGGATCCCTCACCCGACCTGCCGCCGGCTCTCGACGCCGACCTCACCGAGAAGCCCCAGGCCAGTCCCCGATCGCTTCGCGAGTCGCGGGACATCAGCCCTATCGCCTTGTGTGGCCCTGGCCCCGCGCGCCACGCGCCCTGCGCGCCCACGCTGCCCGAGAGCCGTCGCTGCCCGCGTCCGTGCCGGTGCGCCCTTGGTCCCCGCGCGCCACGCGCGCTGCGCGCCCCCGTGCCGGTGCCCCCCGCCCCTGGTCCCGGCGCGGCCCCGATGGCCGGTTCAGACGACCGGCGGTCGGCCCAGCCGCGCCATCAGCCACACGGTGCTCCAGCGCATCGGACGGCGCTCGCCGCACGGCGTGCGCACACCCTCGGCGAACCCGCCGAACCAGGCCCGCAGGCCAGGCGCCGAGCGGGTGCGCGCCAGCGTGAGCGCGGTCCACGAGCCGAGGTAGAGCGGCACCAGCAGGGCCGGGAGGTTCCGCTTCGCCAGCCAGACGCGGTTGCGGGCGGTCATCCGGTAGTAGACGCCGTGCCGGGTCGGAGGCGTGCGGGGGTGCTGGAGCACCAGCTCGGGGGCGTAGAGGATCTTCCAACCGTCGTCCAGGGCACGCCAGGCGAGATCCGTCTCCTCGTGCGTGAAGAAGAAGTCGTCCGGCCAGCCGCCGACCCGCTCCAGCATCCGCATCGACAGGGCGTGCCCGCCCCCGAGGAACGTGGTCACCTGCCCGCCGCGCAGCGGATCGGTCCTTCCGATCCGCGGCACGTGCCGACGCTGGGTGAAACCGGTCTCGTCGGCGATGCGGAAGCTGACGATCCCGAGCGCGGGATCGGCGTCGTACATCGCGGCGATACGGCTGAAGACGTCCGACTCGATGAGCAGCCCGTCGTCGTCCAGGTCCACGAGGACGTCGACGTCGCCGAACTCGCGCAGCCGCTCCATGGCGACGTTGCGCCCGCCGGACACCCCGAGGTTCTCCGGCAGCTCGACGCCGGTGACGCCGGGCGGCAGGTCGGGCAGCGGGGCGCCGTTGGACACCACGACGACGCGGGTGGCGGGATGGTCCTGAGCTGCCACCGACGCGAGCAACGCCCCCAGTTCGGCAGGCCGTGAGCCCATCGTCAGTACGGCCACACCCACACGCGCTCGGGACACGTCCACATCTCTCCATCTGTTGCCGGTCGTGACCCGCGAGCTTAACGGTGCCCGTCCGGCAGGTGTACGGAGGTGAGCGTGTTGTGGCCACCATCAAGGCAGACGCCGGCTACTGCCGACGCCACCCCGGATCGCGCCCCGTCAGCACCAGCAGCCGGTCGAAGTCCGACGCACCCGCTCCCCCGTCCGGCAGCGGATACTCCTCACCGAAGACGCCCATCTTGCGGGCGGTCGGCGCCAGTTCGCGGAACGCTGTCCGCACCTCCCGCACGACCACCGGCTCCGGCGCGAACTCCTGCCCCGTGGCCCGCGCCAGGTCCCAGGCGTGCACCGTGAGATCCCCGAGGGCCATCCTCCCGACGAGGCCGGCCGGCATGTTCATGGACCCCGTCACGCCCTGGTCCGCGCCCGGCACCGCCCATGCCGCGACAAGGGCCTCGGTCTCGCGGACGAAGTCCTCCCGCCAGTCGCCATGACCGGCGCGCAGCGGCTCCGCGGAGAAGTCGGTGTCCTTCTTCGCCGCCAGCAGCTGGAAGTTCACGACCACCTGGAAGAGGTGATCGACCAACTGCCGCACGTCGTACTCGGCACACGGCGTCGCGTCGCCCAGCTGGTCGTCGGTGATGCCGCGTACCACCGGAACAGCGCGCTCCGCAGCTGCTCGCAACAGGTCACTGATGGTGATCGTCATACCTCCGACCGTAGGCGGGCACCGCTGCACCCGTCTTGAAGAAACGCGACACCGCCCGGAACTAGGATCGCCTGCATGGCAGGTCCGCGACGCGACACCCGGGGCATCGTCGAAGCCCGGGAACTGCTCGCCCGCGTCGACTTCCGCCGCCGGGAGCCCGCACCCGAACTGCGCTCTCACATCGAGCACTACTGGCTCATCGACTGGGATCTGACCGAGCCGTACGCCTCCCATGTCGTGCCGCACCCGTCCGTGAACCTGGTGTTCCAGCGGTACGGCGACGAGGTGCCATGGGCCGAGATCGCGGGCATCGGCCTGGAGCTGTTCACGCAGAAGCTCGCCGGCCGGGGCCGGGTGTGCGGGGTGAAGTTCCGGCCGGGCGGGTTCCGGCCGTTCGCGCCGAACCGGCCGGTGTCGTACTGGACGGGCCGACGGGTGCCACTGACGCCGGCGTACGCGGATCCGGGGCCCGCACCGGGCGGCGACCAGCAGGCCACGACCGGGCGCCCAGCCGTGATGTCGCCGCCCCGGACGCGGCTCGACGCCGAGATCCGCCACGTCGTCGGGCCTGACGACGAGGACGCCCGGGTCGCCGCCCTGGACGCCTTCCTCCTGGGCCTCGCCCCGGCACCGGATCCGCAGGCGGCGCAGGCCATGGCCCTGGTCGACCGGGTCCGCGGCGACCGCTCGATACGGCGCGTCGCCGACCTGGCGACCGCGGAAGGGGTGTCGGTGCGCTCGCTGCAACGGCTCTTCGCGGCCTGCGTGGGCGTGGGACCGAAGTGGGTCATCCTGCGCTACCGCATCCACGAGGCGCTGGAGCGCGCCGAGGCGGACACGGCCGCGCTCGACTGGTCCGCGCTCGCCGCCGAGCTCGGCTACAGCGATCAGGCCCATCTGGCGCGGGACTTCACCGCGACGGTGGGCGTGCCGCCGACCGCGTACGCGCGACCCCGGCGCTGAAGCACCGAGTGCCGCACCGGCCACCGCTGTCGTACCCCGCCCCTACAGTGCACGGCATGGGCATCGACGCAGTGAAGGTACGTATCGAGCCGTGGTCCGAGGACGACTTCGCGCTGCTGCGCGCCGCGAACGCGCCGGAGCTGATGGACCACCTCGGGGGTCCCGAGACCGAGGAACAGCTGGTCGAGCGGCATGAGCGCTATGTGAAGCTGAGCGCCGACCGCACCGGCCGGGGAAGGATGTTCCGCATCGTCGTGGCCGAGGGCGAGGACGCGGGCCGCTCCGCCGGGTCGGTCGGCTTCTGGGAGCAGATCTGGGACGGCGAGCAGATCTACGAGACGGGGTGGGCCGTCCTCCCCGCGTTCCAGGGCCGCGGGATCGCGACCGCCGGGACGCTGGCCGTGATCGAGCAGGCGCGCGCCGAGCGCAGGCACCGGACCCTGCACGCGTTCCCCTCCGTGGACAACGGCCCGTCGAACGGCGTGTGCCGCAAGGCCGGTTTCACGCTCCTGGGCGTGCGCGAGGTCGAGTACCCGCCGGGGAACGTGCTGCGTTCCCACGACTGGTGCCTCGATCTCAGGGCAAGCCAGGGGAATGAGCTCATCCGGCCATGAGCCGGCGTCGCCTGGGGCGGCGAGGTCCATGGACGGCGCCCCGCGGGAAACTGCTGGCTGCCGTCCTGCGACCGGTGACATCCTGGCGCTGTGAACGGACCGGAAATCACCTTCAGTGTCGCCCGTGAGCTGCGGCTCTTCCTTCCGTCGGAGCGCCGCCAGGGCCGCAGTGCCGTCGTCACCGACGGCTCGTCGACGCTCGGCCATGTCGTCGAGTCGCTCGGCGTCCCGCTCACGGAGGCGGGCAGGCTGCTGGTCGACGGCCGCCAGGTGCCGGTCTCGCACATCCCTCAGGAGGGCGAATACGTCGAGGTACACGGCGTCGAACGGCCTCAGCGGGTCCCGGGCGCACCGCTCCGCTTCCTGCTCGACGTCCACCTCGGCACGCTGGCGCGGCGGCTGCGCCTCCTCGGTGTGGACGCGGCGTACGAGAACGAGGACATCGGCGACGCCGCTCTGGCGGCCCTGTCCGCGAAGGAACGGCGGGTGCTGCTCTCCCGTGACCGGGGCCTGCTGAGGCGTCGCGAGATCTGGGCGGGCGCGTACATCTACAGCGACCGGCCCGACGACCAACTCACCGAGATACTGGAGCGGTTCGCTCCGGAGCTGGCGCCGTGGACCCGGTGCACGGCGTGCAACGGGGCGCTGACGGACGCCGACAAGGAGTCGGTCCAGGCCCAGCTGGAGGGGGGCACCCAGCGTACGTACGACGTGTTCGCCCGGTGCACCGTGTGCGACCGCGTCTACTGGCGCGGCGCCCACCACGCCCGCCTGGAGGCGATCGTCGAGTCGGCCCTGCGCACGGCGGGGACGTAGCGGCGGGGACGTAGCGGCGGACCGCCCGCGGCGGACGCGCGCCTACGACGCCGGGGAGGCCGGCGGGGTCAGGGGTGCTCACCCGTCAGGTAGCGCTGCACTGTCGGCGCCAACCAGCCCACCACCTCCTCCTTCGTCATCTCGACGGCGGGCGGGAGGCACAACACGTACCGTGCCAGCGCCATGCCGAGGATCTGCGAGGCGACGAGCGCCGCCCGGCGCGGAGCCTCGGCCGGGTCGGGGGACAGGCTCGCGACCAGCGGCCCCAGTTGCTCCCGGAAGATCGAGCGGGCGCGCTCCGCTGCCACGGCGTTGGTGACGCCCGCCCGCAGCAGCGCGGTCAGCACCTCGTCCTGCTCCCACCTGTCCAGGAAGTGGGCGACGAGCACCGCGCCCGCGTGCTTGCCGGGCAGCGCCCCGAGCGCGGGCAGGCGCAGGTCGAATGCGGAGGCCGCGGCGAACAGGCCCTCCTTGTTGCCGTAGTAGCGCATGACCATCGAGGGGTCGATGCCCGCGTCCCGCGCTATGGCGCGGATGGTCGCCCGCTCGTACCCGTCGGCCGCGAAGCGCTCGCGGGCGGCTTCGAGGATCGCGGCCTTGGTGGCATCGGAGCGGCGCGGAGCGCCGGGTGCTTCCGTCGTCATGCCAACAAATGTAGGCCAACAGGTGTTGACATGCTAGATGCCCCCGTCTTACATTTGCCAACAAGCGTTGACCAACAGGTGTTGACCAACGGTCGTTGACCTACCGCACCGCCGACCACGGGAGGCAGCCATGCACGGCAAGCCCAGCACCGCCCGCGCCGCCGATTTCGACACCGATGTGCTCATCGTCGGCGCCGGACCCACCGGTCTCCTGCTGGCGGGCGACCTCGCCCGCGCGGGCCTGTCGGTCACCCTCGTCGAGCGCCGCCCTCCCGGAATCAGCAACATCACCCGTGCATTCGGCGTGCACGCCCGCACGCTGGAGCTGCTGGACGCGCGCGACCTGGCCGACGAGCTGGTGACGAAGGGCACGCCGATCACCGGTGTGCGCCTGTTCCGCCGGCTCTCGCTCGACCTGGGCACGCTTCCCTCCCGTTTCCCGTTCCTCCTGATCACTCCGCAGTACGAGGTGGAGAAGCTGCTCGAGCGCCGGGCCAGGTCGGCGGGCGTCGACTTCCGCCACGGGACGGAACTCACCGCAATCGACCAGTCCTTCGCCGGGCGCACCACTCCGGCCGGGTCTCCCGCCGGACCCGTCGACCCTCCGGCGTCGGTCACCGCCGAGCTCCGCGGCGCGGACGGCACCCGCAGCACCCTGCGTACCCGCTACCTCGTCGGTGCCGACGGCGTTCGCAGCAGCGTGCGGGAAGCGCTCGGCCTGCCCTTCCCCGGCGCCTCCGTCATCACGTCCCTCGTGCTCGCGGACGTACGGCTCGCCGAAGAGCCCGCCGACCTCCTCACGGTCGACGGAGCAGGCGACACATTCGCCTTCATCGCCCCGTTCGGCGACGGCTGGTACCGCGTCATGGGGTGGAACCGCACGCGCCAGGTCCCCGACAGCGAGCCCGTCGATCTCGACGAGGTGCGGGAGATCGCGCGCCAGGCCCTCGGCAGCGACTTCGGCATGCACGACGCCCGCTGGATCTCCCGCTTCCACAGCGACGAACGCCAGGCGCCTGCCTACCGCGTCGGTCGAGTGTTCCTCGCGGGTGACGCGGCACACGTGCATTCGCCGGCCGGAGGCCAGGGCATGAACACCGGCCTGCAGGACGCGGCCAACCTCTCCTGGAAGCTCGCATCGGCGGTCCAGGGCCTCGCCCCCGACCCCGAAGCGCTGCTCGACAGCTACCAGTCGGAGCGGCATCCCGTCGGCGCGATGGTCGTGCGCAGCAGTGGAGCGATCGTCCGCCTCGCGATGGCCCACACCCCGCTCCAGCGCGCCGCACGCTCCCTCGCCGCGAGTGTCGTCAACAGCGTCCGGCCGGCAGCCAGGAAGGCGATGGGCGTCATCTCGGGCATCGGCATCTCGTACGGCGGGCCGCGCCGCGCGCACCCTCTCACCGGCCGGCGCGCCCCGGACCTGCGGCTCGCCGAGGGCAGGCTCTACGAGCTGCTGAGGAAGGGCGAGTTCGTCCTGATCGGCCCCGCCGACCAGGCCGTCGCCACGGCCGCCGCGGTCCCGGCCGCACCCGGCCGCGTCATACGGGCGCACTGGGCCACCGGCCGGCGCACCGCCCTGCTCGTCCGCCCCGACGGCTACATCGCGTGGGCGGCGGGCCGTGGGAGGACCGTGGCCTGAGCGGCCGGTGGCACCGGGCGTTACTGTCCCGGGCGTAGGCGTCCCGCGCGCTGGCGTCCCGGGCGTCGGTGTCCCGTGCGCTGGCGTCCCCGGCGTCGGCGTCCCGGCCGGCGCCGGCCCCGGCGGGGCGGGGCGGGCGGCGTCAGAAGGCGTACGGATCCCCCGTGGCCGGCACGATCACCCGGTGTTCGTTGTTGGCCGGGTTCCGGTCGGTGGCTCCGCCGTTCCACACGGTGCGGATGTTCACGACCATCTCTGGCGGGTCACCCGCCGTCCGAAGACGCAGGGTGGTCGTGCGACCGGCACCGTCCGCCCGCAGCGGTCCCGTCGCGCACAGGACCACCCTTTCGCCGGCCCGCAGGCACCGTTCGGGCAGTCGTAGTTCACCGACCGGCCGCAGGGAGAACTCCAGCTTCACCGTGACGTCGTCGAGGCCGGAGGGCCCGTGGTTCTCGCTCGTCAGGGAGATCTCGAACCGCCCACCGTGCAGCGAGACATGACCGTGGTGGGCCACGTCGGCCTCCGGGGCGATTGCCCCGGCGGTCCCGGCGGCTGCGGCGGCCCCGGAGACCACACCCGCTTCGACGCCCCCGTGGCCCGTTTCCGCACCCGCACGAGCGCCCACCCCCGAGCCGACCATCAACACGACCGCCGCCGCCCCGGCCGGCAGCGCCCTACGCATCGCACACATGGACCGAAGATACCGATTTTCCCTTTACATACCTGACCGCCGATCAGCACCTGGCGCGTCCCGCCGCGCCGCCCGTGCGCTGCGCCCGGCCGCCCCCGCCCGGTCCACCGGTGCGGCCCGGCCCGGTCCCGGAGCCGACCTATCCTGACCACAGTTCGATCACACGCGCGAGGAGCCACCACATGACCACAGCCCGGACCCCCGTCGCCGTCGTCACCGGAGCAAGCAGCGGCATCGGCGCGGCCACCGCACGGCAGCTGGCAGCCGCCGGACACCACGTTCTCCTCACCGCCCGCCGCAAGGACCGCATCGAGGCCCTTGCCGCCGAGATCACCGCCGCCGGCCACCAGGCCACCGCCCACGCACTCGACGTCACCGACCGGCCTGCCGTCGACTCGTTCGCCGCGTCCCTGGACCGTTGCGACGTCCTCGTCAACAACGCGGGTGGCGCGCTCGGCGCCGACCCGGTCGCCACCGCCGACCCGGCCGACTGGCGCCGGATGTACGAGGTCAATGTGATCGGCACGCTCCATCTCACCCAGGCGCTGCTCCCCGCGCTCACCGCGAGCGGCGACGGCACCGTGGTCGTCCTGTCCTCCACGGCGGGCCTCGCCACCTACGAGGGCGGCGGTGGCTACGTCGCCGCCAAGCACGGCGCCCACGTGCTCGCCGAGACCCTGCGCCTGGAGATCGTCGGCACCCCCGTCCGCGTCATCGAGATCGCCCCCGGCATGGTCAGGACGGAGGAATTCGCCACGACCCGCTTCCGGGGCGACACAGAGCAGGCCGCCAAGGTCTACGCCGGCGTACCCGAACCGCTCACCGCCGACGACGTCGCCGACACCATCACCTGGGCCGTCACCCGCCCGTCCCACGTCAACATCGACCTGCTCGTGGTGCGCCCCCGCGCCCAGGCGTCCAACTTCAAGATCCACAGGGAGCTGTGATGAGCGACCGCATCGCCCTCTCGCGCCTCGTCGCCGCCGATCTTCCGGCCGCCGCCCCAGGTCTCGGTGCCCTGCTCGTCGACGCTGTCGACGACGGCGCGTCCGTCGGCTTCACCTCCTCGCTCACCGCCGAGGAGGCCACCGCCTGGTGGGCGGACCTGGCACCCGCCCTCACAGAGGGACGGACAGCCGTCTGGGCGGCCCACGACGGCGGCCGGCTCGTCGGCACCGTCCAGCTCAGGTGCGAGACCTCGCCCAACGGGACGCACCGGGCGGAGATGGCCAAGCTGCTCGTCCACCGCGACGCGCGCGGCCGCGGCATCGCACGCCGACTGCTCACCACGGCCGAGGAGTTCGCCCGCTCCTCGGGGCGCACCCTGCTCATGCTCGACACCCAGACGGGCAGCACGGCGGAGCGCCTCTACCGGTCGGCGGGCTGGATACCCCTCGGCACGGTCCCCGACTACGCCGCTGATCCCTCCGGCGTCCTGCGTTCGACGACGTTCTTCCACAAGTCTCTGCGGCCGGCACCGACGGCACCGCAGGTCTCAGAGCGGGCCGTCGAGCTCACGGGCCCGTAGCCCGGCCTGGAAACGCGACGTGGCACCCAGCAGCGTCATCACGTCGGCGACCCGCCTGCGGTAGGTGCGCAGCGACATCCTGAGCAGCCGCGCCGCCGTCTCGTCGGTGTGCCCGTCGCCCAGCATCCGCAGGATCCTGCGGGCTTCCTCACTCAGCACGGGCGGCGCCGCCGCCCGTGCCCGCAGGAAGTCATGCAGTTCCGTCGCCGACTCCCAGGCCGCGCCGAACAGCGACCGGACACCGTCGACGACGTCCGGCGAGCTGACGACCGAGTACGTCCGTGTCCCGGGCGCGGGCGGACCAGCGAGAATCGCGACCTTCCGGTCGATGACGATCGCCTCGCGGGGCAGCGGCGCGCTGGAGATGCGGACCTGCGCGTGCTCGGAGACCCGCAGCAGGCGCTGCTCGGAGTACCCGTCGGCCACGGCTCGGGGGGTGTAGAGCTTGTGCATGGACAAGCCCTCCCCGTGCATGGGGCGAAAGCCCTCGGCGAAGGCCGCGTTCACCCCCGCCGACCAGGTGACCAGGTCCTCGGCGGCACACAGGAACTCGCTGCGGGCGGAGCCGAAGAGATGCCCCGCACGGCGCACCAGTTCCTTCTCGCCCCGCAGGGTCACAATCCGATCGGTTGCCATGACCCCGCCATTCTGGCAGCAACGTGCCAATCCACCGCCGGGCAGCCGCACGCCCTGCACGATGCCCGCATGCCGATGAACGGACCCACGCCCACGACGTCGACCGACCATGCCCCCCACGCCACCGACCACGCCCCGCACCCGACCGTGCTTGCCCCGCACCCGGCCGGCCGCACCCCCCACGCCGCCGACGCCGGACGCTTCGACCTCGGCGGAGACCTCTCCGTGGCCCGCATGGGCTTCGGGGCGATGCGGCTGCCCGCCCCCGACTGGCACGGCCCGGCCGGCGACCCCGACCGCGCGGTCGCCGTCCTGCGCCGCGCCGTCGAACTGGGCACGGACCACATCGACACCGCGTGGTTCTACTTCTTCCGTGACCTGCGCGCCAACGCCCTGATCCGCCGGGCCCTCCACCCCTACCCTGACGGCCTGGTCATCGCCACGAAGGTCGGCCCGGGCCGCACGTACGACGGTGACTGGCTGCCTTCGGCCGGGCCCGAGGAACTGACCGCCGCCGTCCACCGCGACCTGCGCGAGCTCGGCCGCGACCACCTGGACCTCGTCTACCTTCGCGCCCTCCCCGAGGACGGCCCGGTCTCAGAGCGGTTCGGCGCACTGGCGAAGCTGCGCGACCAGGGCCTGATCCGCCACCTCGGCGTGAGCAACATGTCGGCCGGACAGCTCGCGGAAGCCCGCCGGATCGCCCCGGTGGCCGCCGTGCAGAACCACTTCAGCCTCAGCCACCGCAAGAGCGACGACGTGCTCGACGTCTGCACGCGCGACGGCATCGCTTTCGTCCCCTTCTTCCCCCTCGGCGGCCTCGGCGTCCCGGACCTTGCCGCACTGCGTACGGTCGCCGACCGCCACGCCGCGACCCCCGCACAGGTCATGCTGGCCGGCCTGCTGGCCCTGACCCCGGTCATGCTGCCGATCCCTGGCACGTCCTCCCCGGCCCACCTGGAGGAGAACGTGGCGGCGACGACGCTACGGCTGGCCCCCGAGGACCTCGCCGTCCTGACGACCCCCTCCGCCACCGTCTGACACCGTCCGACACCTGCCGACCGCCGGGCCACCCGCCCCCGCAGCAGCCACCGCCGCCGAACAGCACGGGGCCCCGGACCGTTCCCGGTCCGGGGCCCACGGCGACGGCTCGCCTCAGCCCTTCACACAGATGACCTGCTTCAACTTCGCGACCACCTCGACCAGGTCGCTCTGCTGGTCGATCACCTTCTCGATCGACTTGTACGCACCCGGGATCTCGTCGACCACCCCGGAGTCCTTGCGGCACTCCACCCCACGGGTCTGCTCCTCCAGGTCCCGCGTCGAGAAGCGCCGCTTCGCCGCGTTGCGGCTCATCTTGCGGCCCGCGCCGTGGGAGGCGGAGTTGAAGGACGCCTCGTTCCCGAGGCCCCTGACGATGTAGGAGCCGGTACCCATCGAACCGGGGATGATCCCGTAGTCGCCGGACCCGGCCCGGATCGCGCCCTTACGGGTGACCAGCAGGTCCATGCCCTCGTAACGCTCCTCCGCCACATAGTTGTGGTGGCAGCTGATCTCCGGCTCGAAGGCGACCCGGGCCTTCCTGAACTCCTTGCGGATCACTTCCTTGAACAGGCCCATCATGATCGCGCGGTTGTACTTCGCGTACTCCTGCGCCCAGTAGAGATCGTTCCGGTACGCCGCCATCTGCGGCGTCTCCGAGACGAAGACGGCGAGGTCGCGGTCGATCAGGCCCTGGTTGTGCGGCAGCTTCTGCGCCTCGCCGATGTGGTACTCGGCCAGCTCCTTGCCGATGTTCCGCGACCCGGAATGCAAGGTGAGCCACACCACACCCTGTTCATCGACCAAGAGCTCGATGTAATGGTTGCCTCCGCCCAGCGTCCCCATCTGCTTCGTCGCCCGTTCCCGACGGAACTTGACCGCGTCGGCCACTCCGTCGAACCGGTCCCAGAAGTCGTCCCAGCCCTCCGCCGGGAAGCCGAACACCCGTGCCGGGTCCACCATCTCGTCGTGCATTCCCCGGCCCACCGGGATCGCCTGCTCGATCTTCGAGCGCAGCCGGGAGAGGTCACCGGGCAGGTCGTTCGCCGTCAGGGACGTCTTCACCGCCGACATGCCGCAGCCGATGTCCACGCCGACCGCAGCCGGGCACACCGCGCCGTGCATCGCAATCACCGAGCCGACCGTGGCGCCCTTGCCGTAGTGCACGTCCGGCATCACGGCGAGGCCCTTGATCCAGGGAAGCGTGGCGACGTTCTGCAGCTGGCGTATCGCAACGTCCTCGACCGTCGCCGGGTCGGTCCACATCCGGATGGGAACCCTCGCGCCCGGCATCTCTACATACGACATAACTCCTCAATTCCCCCGAAAAGACATCTAACGCAAATGCCCGGCCAATGACCGCGAACAGCTCAGCGGACCGGCATCCGGGGCAGCGCGTGCGATAGACATTGTGTCGGTCGGCCCTCAGCGGTCGACAACCGTTTTTCCCGGGCGCGGCGGCGCGGACCACTCAGAGGTACCCATGGAGAAGGGAGCCAGGAACGTGCAACGGAAGGCGTACGTCCCCGGCGCGGCGGCGCTCCTCGCGGCGCTCGTCACCGGCGTCACCGGCTGCACCAGCGGCGGTGGACCCACTGATTCCGCAACCGACGCCAAGGCCAACGGAGCCCGGGCCTCGGCCGCGCCTCCCGGCCGGTACCGCACGCTGCTGGAGCCCTGCGGCTCCATCGAGCGAAGCACCCTGAAGGACCTGCTGCCCGGCGTCGTCACACTGCCCGAGGACCAGCAGCAGCAGGTGCTGCGGGGCACGCCGGCCGTGACGTACGACACCGACCGCCGCGCCGCGTGCAGTTGGAAGGGCCAGTCGCCGGACTCCTCCCACCAGGTGCGGGTGGATTTCGAGCGGGTCGTCTCCTACGACCCCGCCGTCAGCGACGACAACCGCGCTCAGGAGGTGTTCGCGGAGAAGCAGGCCGCGACCTCCGTGCCCGTCGCCCCCGGCCCCGGTGACGCCGGCCCCGAGGGCGGGACCACGGCCTCGCCCTCGGCAACCGAGAGTGCCGGGGCGGGCGCGACCCCGGACCTGGAAACCCGCGGCGGGAAGGGTACGCAGGCGCCCGGAGACCCTGAGGGCGCGGAGAGCTCAGGACAGCCGTCCGACGACGCGTCCCCCGACAGCTCCCCCGACGGCTCTGCGGACGGCCCCGCGAACGACCCCGACGGCAGCCCGTCCGGCAGCGCGTCCACCGCAGGCCTGGAGCCCCGCGTCCTGGAGGGGCTCGGCAACGCCGCCTTCATCGACGACGTGCTCGGCCGTGCCGGAAACACCGCGCAGCGCCGCACCGTGAGCGTGGTGTTCCGCACATCGAACGTGATCGTCACGGTCGTCTACGCCGAGCAGCCGGCGCTGGTGACGGAGGTTCCGGACAGCAAGGAACTGCAGGAAAAGGCCCAGAGCGTGGCCGGCAGGCTGGCCGAGCTCTTCGACGAGTGACCGGCGCAGCCATGGCGTCGCACGTCCTGAGTGCGGCCCCACCACCGCGGCGCGGGCGCGTACCGTGGCCTGGCCGGCCGTGGCGGCCGCGCCCGGACCCGACGGACCCGACGGACCCGACGGGCAGACGGACCCGACGGACAGACCGACAGACGACGGATCCGACGGATCTGACGGACAGACCGACGGACACCGACCGACCGAACGACGGACAGACCGAACGACCGACTGAAGGAACCATGCACCGTTCAGCCCAGCGACTCACCCGCATACTCGCCTGCGCAGCCGTTCCGGTGATGCTCGTCGTCGCCGGCTGCTCCTCGGACTCCGGCGACAGCAAGCCCAAGGGTTCTGCGGCCGCCACCCCCGAGGCGAAGAAGTCACCGACGGTCGCGCCCGCGAAGTTCACGAAGCTGCCGGACCCGTGCGAGTCGATCGCCCGCAAGACGATCGAGGACCTGGTGCCGGCCGCGAAGTCGAAGTCCGGTTCCGCCGGCCGGTCCTCGGACGCCGACAGCCGCGGCAGCTGCTCCTGGAACGGCCTGGACGACAACGGTGTGAAGGGCTCGCAGTACCGCTGGCTGGACGTCTCCTTCCTGCGCTACGACTCCGACGCCACGCTCGCCGTCAGCGGTGAGCAGCGCGCGAAGGACAACTACGCCAAGGAGATCGCCAAGGCGCAGGCCACCGAGGGCGCCAAGGACGTGAAGACCGCCCCGGCGCCCGGCGTCGGCGACGAGGCGACCACGGTCAACTACAAGCTGAAGAAGACCGGTGAGGACTTCGTCTACGCCGTCATCGTGGCCCGTACGGAGAACGGCCTGGTCACGCTCACCTACAACGGCACCGGCTACGCCGGGGCGAAGAACCCCTCCTCCGGCGATCTGACGAAGGACGCGCTGAAGGCGGCGAAGGAAGCCGTGGCCTCGGTGGCCACCGCCAACAAGTAGTCCGCCGACAAAACAGGCAGTACGCCCACAGAACAGGCAGTACGCCGACAAGCAGTCGGCCTGTTCACCGACACACCGCTCCCCCACCGGTGTTGACGAATCTGCCCGCCGCCCTCCGCCCGCCGTCGTAGCAGAGGGCGGAGGCACGCCCTCCGGGGCCATGTGCCAGGCTGGGCCCCCGCAGAATGAGGGATGGGGAGGGGAACACCGTGGCCGCGATGCAGCTGACACGCACGCACCGAGTGCTCATCGGTGTCGTCGTCGCGGGAGCGCTGATCATTGCCGCGATCGGTTTCGCGGGATCGTATTCCGCGGTCCGCGACCTCGCGGAGCAGAAAGGGTTCGGCGACTTCTCGCTCGTCTTCCCCATAGGCATCGACGCCGGAATCTGCGTGCTGCTCGCGCTCGACCTGCTGCTGACGTGGATGCGCATACCGTTTCCGCTGCTGCGCCAGACGGCGTGGCTGCTGACGGCCGCGACGATCGCGTTCAACGGTGCGGCCGCCTGGCCCGACCCGCTCGGCGTCGGTATGCACGCGGTGATCCCGATCCTGTTCGTCGTCTCCGTCGAGGCGGCCCGCCACGCGGTGGGCCGGATCGCGGACATCACGGCGGACAAGCACATGGAGGGCGTACGGCTCACGCGCTGGCTGCTCTCGCCCGTGCCGACGTTCCGGCTGTGGCGGCGGATGAAGCTGTGGGAGCTGCGCAGCTACGAGCAGGTGATCAAGCTGGAGCAGGACCGGCTGATCTATCAGGCCCGTCTGCAGGCACGTTTCGGCCGGGCCTGGCGCCGTAAGGCGCCCGTCGAGGCGCTGATGCCGCTGCGGCTGGCGAAGTACGGCGTTCCGCTGGCCGAGACCGCCCCGGCGGGTCTCGCGGCCGCGGGCATCGAGCCGGCGCTGCTCCCGCCCGCGCCGGTGACCGAGCAGGCGGCGCAGCCCGAGCTGCCGCGCGGCGCCGGACAGCGCCCGGCCGCCCGGGAGGCCATCGCTTCGGAGCCCGAGGCCGCGCAGGACGCGCCGGCCCCGGCCGGGCGGCAGGTGCCGCCGCAGGAGCGGAACGAAGCCCCGGGCGGCCCCTACGAGAGCCCCTGGTTCGCCGCGTCGCAGGCTGCGCAGGACGCCTACCAGGGCACGTACGACCCGACGTTCGCCGAAGACTTCGAGTCCGTTCCGGTGCCGGTCCCGGTGGGCCCCGGCGACCGTACGCGCCCGCTCGGCACGGGCCCCGGTCCGCAGACGTTCGACGAGCAGCAGCGGTACGCCCAGGGCTACGCGGAACAGCGGTACGCGGAACGGCCCTACGCGGAGCAGTATGCGCAGCCCGCTCCCGAACCCGAGCTCGTCCCAGAGTTCACGCCCGAGGACAAGGAATTCGAGGAGATGGCCTACCCGGCGTACAGGGACTACGTGGACGAGCACCAGGACTATCCGAACTCCCGCACGCTCGACATAGTGCTCGCCGACCGCTACGGCGTCCGACACCCGAACAGCGCGGCGCTGCTCAAGCGTCTGATGCCGCGCTTCCAGCAGCGCCATCAGACCGAGCTCGAGGCCGAGCACATCGCCTGACAACCGCCCCGCACGACAAGGGCCCCCACCCACCGGGTGAGGGCCCTTCGCACATCCGGGGCTTCAGGCCCCGAGCAGCTTGCGCACCCGGTCCGCACCCACGGCGAGGAGCAGCGTGGGCAGGCGCGGGCCCGTCTCGCGACTGACCAGCAGGCGGTACAGCAGCGCGAAGAAGGAACGCTGGGCGACCTTCAGCTCCGGCGTCGGCTTGGCGTCCGGCGTCAGGCCCGCCATCACCTTCGGCACTCCGTAGACGAGCGTGGTGAGCCCGTCCAGGGACCAGTGCGTGTCCAGTCCCTCCAGCAGCAGCCGCAGGGACTCGCGGCTCTGGTCGTCCAGCGAGCCGAGCAGCTCGGTGTCGGGCTCGGAGCGCACGACGGTCCGGGCTTCGGCCGGGACGTGCGTCGAGATCCAGCTCTCGGCGCGGTCGAGCCGCGGCCGGACCTCGTCGAGGTCCGTGACCGGGTTCGCCGGGTCCAGCTCGCTGAGGATGCGCAGCGTCTGGTCCTCGTGCCCGGCGGTGATGTCGACGACCGAGGCGAGCGTGCGGTACGGCAGCGGGCGCGGCGTACGCGGCAGGTCACCGGCGGCCGTGCGGGCGGCGCGGGAGTACGCGGCGGCGTCGGCGGGCAGGACGGTGCCGTCCGCCACCTTGGCCTCCAGCTTGTCCCACTCGTCGTACAGCCGCTGGATCTCCTGGTCGAAGGCGATCTTGAACGACTGGTTGGGCCGGCGGCGGGCGTACAGCCAGCGGAGCAGCTGCGGCTCCATGATCTTCAGCGCGTCGGCCGGGGTGGGCACGCCACCGCGGGACGACGACATCTTCGCCATGCCGGAGATGCCGACGAAGGCGTACATGGGGCCGATCGGCTGCTTGCCGTCGAAGATGCCGACGATCTGTCCGCCCACCTGGAAGGACGAGCCCGGCGACGAGTGGTCGACACCGGACGGCTCGAAGATCACGCCCTCGTACGCCCAGCGCATCGGCCAGTCGACCTTCCAGACCAGCTTTCCGCGGTTGAACTCGCTCAGCCGGACCGTCTCGGAGAACCCGCACGCGGTGCAGGTGTAGGTCAGCTCGGTGGTGTCGTCGTCGTACGCCGTGACCGTGGTCAGGTCCTTGTCGCACGAGCCGCAGTACGGCTTGTACGGGAAGTAGCCCGCGGAGCCGGTGCCGTCGTCCTCCGCCGCCGCGCCGGAGCCCTCGGCGGCCTCCAGCTCGGCCTCGTCGACCGGCTTCTGCGACTTCTTGGCCTGCGCCTCGGCCTGGGCCTTCGGGTCCTTCTTGGTGCGGTACTGGGCGAGGATCGCGTCGATGTCGCCGCGGTGCCTCATCGCGTGCAGGATCTGCTCGCGGTACACGCCGGCGGTGTACTGCTCGGTCTGGCTGATGCCGTCGTACTCGACGCCCAGCTCGGCCAGGGACTCCGTCATCGCGGCCTTGAAGTGCTCCGCCCAGTTCGGGAAGGAGGAGCCCTTCGGCGCGGGGACCGAGGTGAGCGGCCTGCCGATGTACTCGCTCCAGGACTCATCGACGCCGTCGATCCCCTTCGGGACCTTGCGGTAGCGGTCGTAGTCGTCCCAGGAGATCAGGTGGCGGACCTCGTACCCGCGGCGCCGGATCTCGTCGGCGACCAGGTGCGGGGTCATGACCTCGCGGAGGTTGCCCAGGTGGATGGGGCCCGACGGGGACAGTCCGGAGGCGACGACGACCGGTTTGCCAGGCGCACGTCGCTCCGACTCGGCGATGACCTCGTCCGCGAAACGGGAGACCCAGTCGGTCTCGGTGCTGCTCTGAGCCACGGTCGGCACGTCCTTGATTCCTAGGGTCGGGAAAACGTCGGGAAACTCGCGTACACCATTCTCCCAGACCGGCAAACCGGATCACACTGAAATCCGGCGCGGCGCCGGACGGCCGTCCGCGTGCCGCCACATCGGGGCATCGCTTCGCCCACGCGGCGGCCATCGACTCGCCCCCGGCACGCCGGACAGCCGCCTTCGCCAGGCCGGACAGCCGCCCGCGTCCCGGCACATCGGCTCGCCCGCGTACCGGCAATTCGGTTGCCGGGCCATGGGACACTTGACCACTGGAACATCCCCCTCGACAGGAACGGAAGCTCATGGCCTCGGTCCCTTCCCTCGCTTCGACCGTGCAGCAGCGCCTCGCGGACGCCCTGGCAGCAGCGCTGCCGGAGGCCGGGTCCGCCGACCCCATGCTGCGACGAAGCGACCGGGCCGACTTCCAGGCCAACGGCATCCTGGCGCTCGCGAAGAAGCTCAAGGGCAACCCGCGCGAGCTTGCGACCAAGGTCCTCGACGCCATCGCGGCGAACGACGTGCTGAAGGACATCGAGGTCTCCGGCCCCGGCTTCCTGAACGTGACGATCACCGACAGGGCGATCGTCCAGACGCTGGCCGCCCGTGCCGCCGACGACCGGCTCGGTGTGCCGACGACCGCCGAGCCCGGCACGACGGTGATCGACTACGCCCAGCCGAACGTGGCCAAGGAGATGCACGTCGGCCACCTGCGCTCGGCCGTGATCGGCGACGCGATGGTGCGGATCCTGGAGTTCGCGGGCGAGCGCGTGGTGCGGCGGCACCACATCGGCGACTGGGGCACCCAGTTCGGCATGCTCATCCAGTACCTGATCGAGCACCCGCACGAGCTGGACCACAAGGACGGCGCCTCCGGCGAGGAGGCGATGTCCAATCTGAACCGCCTCTACAAGGCCGCCCGTGCCCTCTTCGACTCCGACGAGGAGTTCAAGGCCCGCTCGCGCGACCGCGTGGTGGCGCTCCAGTCGGGCGATGCGGAGACCCTCGCGCTCTGGCAGAAGTTCGTCGACGAGTCGAAGATCTACTTCTACTCGGTCTTCGACAAGCTCGACATGGAGATCCGTGACCCCGACGTCGTCGGCGAGTCCGGCTACAACGACATGCTCGACGAGACCTGCCGCATCCTGGAGGAGTCCGGCGTCGCCGTGCGCTCCGAGGGCGCGCTCTGCGTCTTCTTCGACGATGTGAAGGGCCCCGACGGCAACCCGGTCCCGCTGATCGTCAAGAAGTCCAACGGCGGCTACGGTTACGCGGCCACCGACCTGTCCGCGATCCGCGACCGCGTGCAGAACCTGGACGCCTCCACCCTGCTGTACGTGGTGGACGCCCGCCAGTCCCTGCACTTCAAGATGGTCTTCGAGACCGCGCGCCGGGCCGGCTGGCTCGGCGACAAGGTCAAGGCCGTGCAGCTCGCCTTCGGCACCGTGCTCGGCAAGGACGGCAAGCCGTTCAAGACCCGTGAGGGCGAGACGGTCCGGCTGGTGGACCTCCTCGACGAGGCGATCGACCGGGCGACGGCCGTGGTGCGCGAGAAGGCCGGGAAGGTGGGCCTGAGCGAGCAGGAGATCGTCGACAACGGACGGTACGTCGGCATCGGCGCGGTCAAGTACGCCGACCTGTCGACGTCCGCGGTGCGCGACTACAAGTTCGACCTGGACCAGATGGTGTCGCTCAACGGCGACACGTCGGTCTACCTCCAGTACGCGTACGCCCGCATCCAGTCGATCAAGCGCAAGGCCGGCGAGACACGCCCGGTCGCGCACCCCGAGCTCGAACTGGCCCCGGCCGAGCGGGCTCTGGGCCTGCATCTGGACCAGTTCGGCGAGGTGCTGGCGGAGGTCGCGTCCTCGTACGAGCCGCACAAGCTGGCCGCGTACCTGTACCAGCTGGCCTCGCACCTGACGACGTTCTACGACCAGTGCCAGGTGCTGAGCGACGAGAACCCGGCGGAGCTCGTGGAGAACCGCCTCTTGCTCGTCGACCTCACGGGCCGCACGCTGCACCAGGGCATGGCGCTGCTGGGCATTCGGACGCCCGAGCGCCTCTGAGCCCTCTTCCGTACGGGATCCCCTTCCGTACGGGATCCCTTTCCGTACCGGCCAGTGGGCCCGGATCGCAGCGAGCGGATGACCCGCTGAGCGGTCCGGGCCGACGGCCCTGCGGTCAGACAGTCAGGCGGTCAGTGGATCGGGTGCGACTTTCTCCCCGACGCCTGGTCGATCTCCGTGTGCGCCTTCTGCAGCAGCTGGGAGGCGAGGTCCATCAGGGCGCGAGCGCCCGCGATCTCCTCGCCGACCAGTAGTTGCGGCTGGTCGGAGTGGTGACGATTCGCGTTTCCGTGGCCCCGGTATTCCGTGCCGTCACCGAGCCTCACCAGGGCGGCCGCCCGGGTCCGGTCGCCCTCCTCCCGGAATTCCATCTCGATGTGCCATCCGACGAGTGTCTGCATGGCGGATCACCTCCAGCGGTACCTCTTCCAGGGTGCGCCGCGAGGCCGCAAATCACCACACCACTTACCCGCTGCTGCGTATCCGACTGAGTCGACCTCACCATCGGCACCCCGGCCCGGGCGCGCGGCATCGCCGCGTACGCGGGCCGGGGTGCCGACTGCATCGACGGCGGGATCACGGCCGCCCCGCAGGCGTACGCGACCCGGGCCGCGTAGGTCCTCCACAGCGCGACCGGTGGGCGTAGGAGACCCATGAAAGTTACCCGCGGTTCGCATTGGTCTATACCTTGACTGGATCATGACATAACGCTTGAGTGTGTGCCACAGCCCCCCACCGCGGCTCGCCCGGAGGCCAACTCCTGCTCCGGTGCGGGCCGTTGAGCGCAAAAGGAGTGATCGAGTGCTGAGAACACGCCTCGCGGCCCTGCTGGCCGGGGTCCTCGTCGCCGGCGGTCTCGCCGGAGTCCTGATGCCCTCCGCATCCGCCGCCCCGGCGGACGCCGCCTGCGACGCCGCCACCACCTGGCAGGCGGGCAGGTCCTACGTCACTGGCAACGTTGTCAAGTACACGGACGGCAAGCACTACATAGCCGAACACGACAATCCGGGCTACGACCCGACGATCAGCACCTGGTACTGGGACCCGTACAACTGCAGCGGTGGCAGCACCCCGTCCCCGTCGGGCTTCGTGGTGAGCGAGGCCCAGTTCAATCAGATGTTCCCGAACAGGAACTCCTTCTACACCTACAGCGGCCTCACCGCGGCACTCAGCGCCTACCCCGGCTTCGCCAACACCGGCAGCGACACGGTGAAGAAGCAGGAGGCCGCGGCCTTCCTCGCGAACGTGAGCCACGAGACCGGCGGACTGGTCCACATCGTGGAGCAGAACACGGCCAACTACCCGCACTACTGCGACTGGAGCCGGCCCTACGGCTGCCCGGCCGGCCAGGCCGCGTACTACGGCCGCGGGCCGATCCAGCTCAGCTGGAACTTCAACTACAAGGCCGCGGGCGACGCGCTCGGCATCGACCTGCTCAACAACCCCTGGCGTGTGGAGCGCGAGGCGGCCGTGGCCTGGAAGACGGGCCTTTGGTACTGGAACACCCAGACCGGCCCCGGCACCATGACCGGCCACAACGCCATGGTCAACCAGGCCGGCTTCGGCCAGACCATCCGCTCCATCAACGGCTCGCTGGAGTGCGACGGCAAGAACCCGGCGCAGGTCCAGAGCCGTGTGAGCAAGTACCAGCAGTTCGCGCAGATCCTGGGCGTCCCCACGGGCGGCAACCTGTACTGCTGATCCCTCATGAACGGGCCGCGGACCGGGGAGACTTCGTCCCCCGGCCGCGGCCGCACCATGTCACGGGGCCCGCAGGCAACCCACCGGATCTTCTCCCCGTCCTCCGAGGTGGAGAGGCACCCGCGGACCAGGGCGCCCGAGAAACGGGGTCGAGGAGGGGGAACGTTGATACGTACCCGGAAGATATGGGTCACCGCGGCAGCGGTGCTCACGATGGCGGTGGTGTCGCCCGCGGGGGCGCACGCCGTGCCGCAGTCACCCGGCAGCCCGCCCGCCGCGGCGACCGACGACAACGATGGCCTGCCGCCCGGCTGGCGGATCACGAACACCGCCGGGCAGAACACACTGGAGTGGCGTTCACCGCGGCCCGTGCCCGCGGGCGACGCCCGGGTGGAATTCCACGCCGACGGCAAGCTGGTCGGCGTACCCGAACCCGAGAACGACGGCCGGACCTTCCGGCTGCCGCTGGACGACGCGCGCACAGCGGACCTGGCCGACCTCCAGGTGCTGGCGGCAGGCCGGCGGCTCGACCAGGAGGCGGACGGCGCGCGCGACCGGCGTTCCTCGCCGCCCGCCGCCAAGCCGCCCGCCCAGCTCCCCGCGGGTTCCGTCGACCCGGGCAGGCCCGGCAAGTACCGCACGGTCACCGGCGAGTACGCGCTCCACCCGGTCCGACTGCCCGGCTTCCCCGCGCCCGTCGAGATGCGCGGCGTCGTCGTCGCGCCGAAGGGCGCCACCGGCAAGAGCCCGGTCGCGCTGTTCCTGCACGGCCGGCACGCCACCTGCTACGTCCCCGGCAAGGACGACGAGGTCACCATCGACTGGCCCTGCGCCAAGGGCGCCGAGCCGATCCCGAGCCACCGGGGCTATCTGCGCGACCAGAAACTGCTGGCCTCCCAGGGCTATGTGACCGTCTCGATCTCCGCCAACGGCATCAACGGCCAGGACGGGGACGCCGAGGACGGCGGCGCTCAGGCACGCTCATCGCTCGTGCGGCAGCACCTCGCCCGCTGGGCCGACTGGGCCGCGAACCCGGCCAAGGCACCGGAGGCAGTACGCAAGGGGCCGAAGGCCGACCTGTCCCGCGTGCTGCTCGTCGGGCACTCGCGCGGCGGCGAGGGCGTCAACCGTGCGGCCATGGACAGCCTGTACCCGGCCCCGGCCGGTCAGGACGGCTACCGCGGCAAGGTGCGCTGGCACATCCGCGGGACCGTGCTCATCGGCCCGACGATCTTCGGCCAGAACCCGGTGCCGGACGTCCCGTCTCTGACGATCCTGCCGGGCTGCGACGGCGACGTCTCCGACCTCCAGGGCCAGGTGTACGCCGACGGCACCCGCGGCGTCAGCAGGGGCAAGGCCCTGCACAGCGCGGTCTACATGGTCGGCGCGAACCACAACTACTTCAACAGCGAGTGGACGCCGGGCCAGGCCAAGGCACCGGCCGACGACGACTTCTGGCACGACCCGGAGCAGCCCGACCCGGTCTGCTCACCCGGCACCGCGACCCGGCTGACCGCCGACCAGCAGCACCGGGCGGGCGCCACCTACATCGCCGCGGCCGCCCGGCTGTTCGTCGCCGGGGACGACCGGGTGCGTGAGCTGCTCGACGGCACCGGCCGCCGGGCCCCCTCCGCCGACCCGGCGCGGGTTCTGACCCACGGGGTCGGCGCGAACCGGGGTGCCGGCTTCCTCCCCGACGGCTCCGTGAAGGTGAGCGGCGGACGGCTGTGTTCCGCCGTGGACCCCGACCCGCGCACCGCCTGCCTGAACCCGGAGGCCGGCGGCTCCTCGCCGCACTTCGCCTCCTGGCAGCCGAACCCTGAGACCGGCCGCCGTGCCGTGGCGCTGCGCTGGTCCGCGCCGGGCTCGGCGGTGAAGGTCCGCCCGGAGAAGCCGCTCTCCGTGCGCGGCGCCAAGGACCTCGCGCTGCGCGTCTTCGTGCCTCCGAACACCACCGGGACACGGCTGGACGTGTCCGTCACGGACGCCTCCGGCAAGCGGGCCGACCTGGGACGCGTCCGGGTGGACGGGCTGCCGGGCAGCGACCGTACCGCGTCCCACTGGGCGCGCGAGGTACGCGTACCGCTCTCCGCCGCCGCTCGCGCCGGACTCGACCTGCGCGAGATCGCCTCCCTGGAGCTGACCCCGCGCAGCCGCTCCGGCCAGGCGTGGCTGATGGATGCCTGGGCGTGGAGCCCCGGCACGCCCGCCGTGCGCGAGGCCCCGCTGGCCCGCGTCGACATCGGCCGGCTGAAGGTCAAGGAGGGCGACTCGGGCGTCCGCACGTACCAGGTGCCGGTACGCGTGTCCGGCAAGGGCACCGGCACGGTCCGCCTGTACGTCCTCGACCCCGTCACCGGCCAGGCGAAGCACCGGCTGGTGACGGTGAAGCCCGGCAGCAGCGGCATCGACGTACCGGTGAAGGTGAAGGGCAACAAGCGGTACTCCTGGGACGTGTCCAACGACGTGCTCGTCAAAGCGGTCCGCGGGACCGTCGTCGGCACGTACTCCGGTGGGGTCACGACCGAGAACGACGACCCGATGCCCAAGATCACCATGAAGCCGGTCGCCGACAAGGTGACGGAAGGCCATCCGCTGAAGTGGCGGATCGCCCTGTCCGCGCCCGCCGACGTGGAGATGTCGAGGACGCTCCAGATCGTGGCGGTGCCTGGCCGCCCGGAACTGTCCACCAAGGACGTCGACCGGCAGTGGCTGGAGGAGCTGATCGGTGAGGTCCCCGCTGGTGAGGTACCGCTGTCCCAGCTGGAGTACGCCTCCCTGTGGGCGTCCGTACCGGCCGGCAGCACCACCGCGGAGGTGACCGTGCCCACGGTCGGCGACCGGGTGGCGGAGCCGGCGGAGTACGTGGGCCTCCAGCCCGTCGACGACGAGGGCGAGCCGCAGGGCCCGGCCCTCACCGGCACGGTGACCGACGCGCCGTAGCCCCCGTCACGGCAGGGTGAACTCGCACCACACCACCTTGCCGGGGTCGCGCCGGCCGACACCCCAGGTGTCGGCCAGCGCGTCCACCAGCAGCAGTCCGCGCCCCGACTCACCGGCCGGGGCGCGGACGCAGGGCCGCCCGTCGCCGCTGTCGTGCACCTCGACCCGGAGCGCGGACCCTTGCCCGTACAGCCACAGCCTCAGCAGATATCCACGCCCCGGCGGTACGCCGTGCACCAGCGCGTTCGTCGCGAGCTCGCTCACGCACAGCGTGATGTCGTCGGCCCGTGCGCTCCACCCCCACGCGCCCAGTGCCTCACGTACGAACTCCCGTGCCCTAGCGACGGATCGACGCTCGCGGCGGCAGAACAGCTCGCGCAGGTCCTCGTGTTGCATCGTCTTGTCCACGACGGGAGCGTTGCGCGCAGTGACGGTTCGGCAGCACGCCGTGGACCCGTACGTTTCATTTGTACGGGTGCCGAAGGCGTAACGTACGGACCCGTCCGGGGAGTTGGTCAGACATGCACCCCAGGAGACGCCACCGGAAGAACGCCTCGGCGATGCGACTGGTCGGCCGCCAGCTCGCCCGCTTCCGCGAGGCTGCGGGCCTCACCCAACGCGAACTCGCGACGGAGTTCAACCTCGCGGAGGAGACGGTCGCCTCGATCGAACAGGGCCGCCGCCCGCTGAAGCCGGACCTCGCGCAGAGATTCGACGACCGCCTCGACACGAAGGGCGCGCTGTCGGTCGCGGTGGAGCACATGCCGGAGGTGGACCTGATCCCGGCGTGGGCGGAGGAGTACATGGACCTGGAACGGGAGGCCATCGCGCTGTCCTGGTACGAGAATCAGGTGCTGCCAGGTCTCTTACAGACGGACCGCTACGCGCGGGCCGTGTTCCGCACAGACGTTCCGGCCCTCAATGAGGACGAGATGGAACAGCTCATCATCCGGCGCTTGGCGCGGCAGGACATCTTTCGCCGTCCCGTACCGCCAACCATCAGCTTCGTAGTCTCCGAAGCAGTACTCATCGACCGTCTCGGCGGGGACGCGGTGCGGCAGGAGATGCTGGAGCATCTGCTCACCTGCACCGACCTTCCAGGCATCACGCTTCAGGTGATGCCGCTCGGCCGCGAGTCACATGCCGGCCTGTCAGGCCCGTTCATCCTGTTGGAAACTCCCGATCACCAGCATCTCGCCTACGCAGAGGGGCAACGCGGCAGCCAAATGATCTCCTCCCCGGATGAGGTCAGCATCTTGGCCCGCAAATATGCGATGCTGCGGACGCAGGCCCTCAACGCCGAAGAGACAAAGGGCCTGTTGGAGCGCCTGCTAGGAGACCGATGAGCACCGCACTTGAGTGGTTCAAGTCCAGCTACAGCAGCGAACAAGGCGGCGCCTGCCTCGAAGTGGCGTACCACTGGCGCAAGTCGACGCACAGCGGCGACGAAGGCGGACAGTGCGTCGAGGTCGCCACCCACCCCGCCACCATCCACGTCCGCGACTCCAAGAACCCCGGCGGCCCGGTGCTCAGCCTCGCACCGGCCGCCTGGACGGCCTTCGTCAGCGACCTGCGCTGAGGCCCTGCGCGCCCTGGACGTACAGGGCCCACGCGAGGCAGCCGAAGGCCGCGGTGTGCAGGACGGCCCGGACGGTGTTCCAGGTGACCCACTTGTCCTCGAAGGCGGCCCGAGCGGCTTCGAGCTGAGCGGGATCGCCCGCGAGGGACACCTTGTCGAGCGCCTCGTTGAGCGGCACGTTCTGGGTGCCGGTCACCAGGAACGCCACCACGTACAGGACGAGCGCGGCGACGATCCACCAGCGGGCCGTGCCGCCGGGCCCGTCCCCCGGCCGGACCGCCGCGAGGACGAGAAGGGGCAGCGGCAGCAGGAAGGGCACCAGGAACCAGCCGTTGATGATGGCGCGGTTGATGTGCTGCATGGCCTGGACGAACGCCTGGTCCCCGGCGCGGGCGAGGCCCGGCATGACGGCGTAGGCGAAGGCGGCGAACAGACCGGCCATCAGCCCGGTCGCCACGGTGGAGGCCACGAGGGCCGCGGTGCTCAGTGTTCTCATGCGCTCTCCTCTGCGCTGTCGGCGGCGGGCGTGACCCATTCGACGAACTGGACGATCACTCCGTTGGGGTCGGTGATCTGGAAGAGCCGCTCGCCCCACGGCTCCTCGCGCAGCGGCATGGTGATCTCGACGCCTTCGGCGCGCAGCCGCTTCTCCTCGGCCTCCAGCCCCGTGAGGGTGAAGGCGAGGATCAGTCCGCCGGCGTGCTGGTCGCGCTGCTCCGCGGGCAGGACCTCGATGCCGCGCCGCAGCAGAACGATGTCGACTGCGGCGTCGGCCCGGGTGAGGGAGGCGAAGCCGTCGGCGGCGGCCTGCTCCTGGTAGCCGAGGTGGGTGGTGAAGAAGGCCTGGGAAGCGGCCACGTCGTCGACGGTGAGCGAGACGGTGGAGGCGGTGATCTGCAAGGTGTGTTCCTTTTCCGGGGGTTGAGGGGGCCGGCGCGCCATGGTGGCGGTCGGGTCGGTCAGTAGGAGCTGCGGCGCGGGAGGTTCCGTGCGCGGCGGTGGTTGTCCTGGAAGCGGACGGGGTGGAGCTGTGCGGGCTGTCGACCGCCTTGCTGCCGACCACGGGCGGCCTGGTTGCCCGACGCCTGGTCGGCGAGGAGCTTGGCGAGATCGAGTCGCTGCATGCGTTGTTCCTCTCGGTGAAACTTACATTGGGCGTAAACTTAGACCGAGAGAAGTGAGGGTGTCAACATAAAATTGCTACGGATGTAAGATTCCCTCATGAGCAACGACACGGGCATGACGACGAGCACGCCGGCGCATGACGCGCCGGGGGGTCTACGAGAGTCCAAGAAGCGCGAGACACGGCAGCTGATCTCCGACCACGCGACCAGGCTGTTCATGGTCCAGGGCTTCGAGCGGACGACCCTCGCGGAGATCGCCGACGCGGCGCGCGTGGCGAAGAAGACGGTGACCAACTACTTCCCGCGCAAGGAGGACATGGCACTGGACCATCAGGAGGCGTTCGTCGCGAGCCTGGCGGACACCGTCGCCTCCCGCTCCTCCGGCGAATCGGCCCTCGCGGCGCTGCGCCGCGCGTTCGAGGCCGCCGTCGCGGCCCAGGACCCGGTCGCCGGATTCGCGGGCCCGGACTTCTCACGCATGATCGACGACAGCCCGACCCTGTCGGCCTGCCTGCGCGGTCTGCACGACCGGCGCGAGGAAGCCCTTGCCCACGCCCTCGCCCGGGCCACGGGCACGTCCGCCGACGACATCACGCCCCGTACGGCGGCGGCGCTGCTGGGCGCGGCGCACCGGGTTCTGTTCGGGCGCATCCAGGAGCTCACCCTCGCGGGGCACTCAGGCGACGACATCGCGCGGACCGTCGGGGACGAGGCCGCCCGCGCCTTCGATCTGCTCGAACCGGCCCTCGCCGACTACGCGGTGGCCTGACCGGCCGGCACCGTGTCGCCGTCGACGCACACGGCGGACGGCCCGGTGCGCAGGCGCGCACCGGGCCGTCGAGGAGTCCTTGGTCTAGCGACCTGCGCCGAGACCCTGCGCGACCTCCGTCGCCCAGTACGTCAGGATCATGCTCGCGCCCGCCCGCTTGATGCCGAGCAGGCTCTCGGCGATGGCCTTCTCCCTGTCGATCCAGCCCTTCTCGGCCGCGGCCTCGACCATCGCGTACTCGCCGCTGATCTGGTACGCCGCGACCGGCACGGCCACCGACTCCGCGACCTTGGCGAGGATGTCCAGGTAGGGCCCGGCGGGCTTGACCATGACCATGTCCGCGCCCTCCTCCAGGTCGAGGGCCAGCTCGCGCAGCGACTCGCGGACGTTGGCCGAGTCCTGCTGGTAGGTCTTGCGGTCACCCTGGAGTGAGGAGCCGACGGCCTCGCGGAAGGGGCCGTAGAAGGCGGAGGAGTACTTCGCGGTGTACGCGAGGATCGACACGTCCTCCTTGCCGATGGTGTCGAGCGCGTCGCGGATCACGCCGATCTGGCCGTCCATCATGCCGCTGGGGCCGACGACATGGACGCCCGCGTCGGCCTGGACCTGGGCCATCTCGGCGTAACGTTCCAGCGTGGCGTCATTGTCGACACGGCCGTCCTCGGCCAGGACCCCGCAGTGGCCGTGGTCGGTGTACTCGTCCAGACACAGGTCGGACATGATCACGAGCTCGTCGCCGACCTCGGCGCGGACGTCGCGGATGGCGACCTGGAGAATGCCGTCCGGGTCCGTGCCCGCCGTTCCCAGAGCGTCCTTCTTGGCGTCCTCGGGCACGCCGAAGAGCATGATCCCCGCGACCCCGGCCTCCCGTGCCTCCACTGCGGCCTTCCGCAGGGTGTCGCGGGTGTGCTGGACGACGCCGGGCATGGCCTGGATCGGGACGGGCTCGCTGATGCCCTCCCGCACGAAAGCGGGCAGGATCAGGTCGGCCGGGTGCAGGCGGGTCTCGGCGACCATGCGCCGCATGGCGGGAGTGGTCCGGAGCCGCCGGGGGCGGGCACCGGGGAAGGATCCGTACGCAGTCATACGTGCCACGCTACGCCCGGCCGGACCGTGCGATTACCGACACCGCGTCGGCGCGGGAAGCGCGTGCCGGGGTGCCGGGGTGCCGGGGTGCCGAGCGGATCACGCCGGACAGGCCCGTGGCCGTCTGGCGCATGGGGCCTCCCCCAGGCTCGCGGGGCCGAGGGTGAAGCATCACAAGGCGCCGGAGTGCTGCGGCGTGGCCCCCTACCGTGCCCGAAGGGCTACGGGGGAGTGCTCGGGCGTACGGCGGTGACGATCCAGGCGGCCGAGCCGTACAGGACCCCCTCCTCGGTCAGATGCGCCTCGATGTCCGCGCGCAGGGCGTCCAGGACGCGTGCCCGTCCGGCAGGGTCGAGGTCTTCGAACAGCCAGACCATCCCTGACACGAAGCGGTACGCCTCCTCGGCGTTCCGGCCGAGGCGCATCGGGCGCTCCAGGCCGGTCAGCTGCGGCGCGCCGAACCCGGCGGCGGTCAGCCGCTGCCGTACGACATCGGGGTCGGCCATGGAGAAGGGGCCGGGCTCGTCCGGCTGCTGGGTGGGCAGCTCGCGCCCCGCCGCCAGCAGGGCCGAGACCGAGCGGAACCACTCGTTGCGGGCCAGGTCCTGCCACACCAGGAGCACCAGCCGGCCGCCGGGCCGCAGCGCACGGGCGATGTTGCGGAACGCGGCCACCGGGTCGGCGAAGAACATGGAGCCGGCGCGGCTGATAGCCACGTCGAAGAACGCCTCGGGGAACGGGTGCGTCTGCGCGTCCGCCTGCTCGTAGCGGACGCTGTCGAGCCCTTCCCGCTCGGTCTCCCGCCGGGCCACACGCAGCATGGGCCCGGACAGGTCGACGCCGAGGACGGGGCTGCCGACGGTGAGCCGGGCGGCGGCGCGGGAGGTGACGCCGTTGCCGCAGCCGATGTCCAGCACGCGCTCACCGCGCTGGAGGGCGGCGGCGTCCAGGAAGGGCCGCTGATAGGCGTGCAGGGCTCGGTCGAAGCTCTCGGCGTGCTCCGCCCAGTACGCGCCTTCGTCGCCGTCCCAGGCGCGGGCCTGCTCGGCGTTGGCGGGGTCGACATGCACAATCCCGGCGCTCACGGCGGGTCACCCCTTTTTCGGCTGCCGAAGGACCCTTGTGCTTCTGGTGTACGCCCATCGGACCCCACCTGTCGAACGCACGGCCCGGCCTGGGGCACGCACGGCCGACCTGGGGAGCGTACGCAGGCGGGGCGGGCGGAAACTCCGCCCGCCCCGCCTTTCGGAGAGATGTCCGCTCAGGTCGTCGTGCGACGTCTCCGGCCACCCGGACGCCGCTCCGACGGGCGCGTCACATGCTCGCCCGCCTCCAGCGCCGCCGCCCGGCGGGCCGCGCCGAACTGCGCCAGCGCCTCCGCCAGCTTGTGCACCGACGGCTCCGGCGACAGGACGTCGACCCGCAGGCCGTGCTCCTCGGCCGTCTTCGCCGTGGCGGGACCGATGCACGCGATCACCGTCACGTTGTGCGGCTTGCCGGCGATGCCGACCAGATTCCGCACGGTCGACGACGACGTGAACAGCACCGCGTCGAAGCCGCCGCCCTTGATCGCCTCACGGGTCTCCGCCGGGGGCGGCGACGCGCGCACGGTCCGGTAGGCGGTCACGTCGTCGACCTCCCACCCGAGCTCGATCAGGCCCGCGACCAGCGTCTCGGTCGCGATGTCCGCGCGGGGCAGGAAGACGCGGTCGATCGGGTCGAAGACCGGATCGTACGGCGGCCAGTCCTCCAGCAGGCCGGCCGCGGACTGCTCGCCGCTCGGCACCAGGTCCGGCTTCACGCCGAAGTCCACCAGCGCGGCCGCCGTCTGCTCGCCGACCGCCGCGACCTTGATCCCGGCGAAGGCACGGGCGTCGAGCCCGTACTCCTCGAACTTCTCCCGCACGGCCTTCACCGCGTTGACGGAGGTGAAGGCGATCCACTCGTAGCGTCCGGTGACGAGTCCCTTGACCGCGCGCTCCATCTGCTGCGGCGTACGCGGCGGTTCGACCGCGATCGTCGGGACCTCGTACGGCACCGCACCGTAGGAACGAAGCTGGTCGGAGAGCGAGGCCGCCTGCTCCTTCGTACGCGGCACGAGCACCTTCCAGCCGAACAGCGGCTTGGACTCGAACCACGCGAGCTGGTCGCGCTGGGCGGCGGCGCTGCGCTCACCGACCACGGCTATGACCGGCTGGTGTCCCTCGGGGGAGGGCAGCACCTTCGCCTGCTTCAGCGTCTGCGCGATGGTGCCGAGCGTCGCCGTCCAGGTGCGCTGGCGGGTCGTCGTACCGGCGACGGTGACCGTCAGCGGCGTGTCGGGCTTGCGGCCCGCGGCCACCAGCTCGCCCGCCGCGGCGGCGACCGTCTCCAGCGTCGTGGAGACGACGACCGTGCCGTCGCTCGCGCCGACCTCGGTCCAGCAACGGTCGGACGCGGTGCGGGCGTCGACGAAACGGACGTCCGTGCCCTGCTCGTCGCGGAGCGGGACACCGGCGTACGCGGGCACGCCGACGGCCGTCGCTACACCGGGCACGACCTCGAAGGGAATCCCTTCGGACGCGCACGCGAGCATCTCCCGGCCGGCGTCGGTGTCCAGGCCGGGGTCACCGGTCACGGCACGGACGACCCGCTTGCCGCCCCGCGCGGCCTCCATGACAAGATTGGCCGCATCCCTGAGTACGGGGATCCCGGCGGAGGTTGACGCGTCGTCAATGACCGTCAGCTCAGGCGTGCTCACGCCTGCCCGCGCATGACCTCGCACGACATCGAGGACAGCGGGCTCGGCGATCAGCACGTCAGCGCCGGCGAGCGCCTCGACGGCGCGCAGAGTCAGCAGACCGGGGTCGCCGGGACCGGCACCCAGGAAGGTGACGTGCCCGTGGGCGTCGAGGCCGGGAAGGTTCGAGGTGGTGGGGCTCAAAGTGCTCGCTCCCCCATAAGACCGGCCGCACCCTTGGCGAGCATCTCGGACGCGAGTTCGCGACCGAGCGCGATGGCGTCGCCGTGCGACGTGGGTACGGGACCGGTGGTGGACAGCTGCACCAGCGCGGATCCGTCGGTCGTGCCGACGACGCCCCGCAGGCGCATTTCGGTGGCATCCTGGCCGTCGGCCAGCAGGTCGGCGAGCGCACCCACAGGTGCGGAGCAGCCGGCCTCCAGGGCGGCGAGCAGGGATCGCTCGGCGGTCACGGCGACCCGCGTGTGCGGGTCGTCGAGTCCACTGAGCGCGGCGACGAGATCCGCGTCGGACGCGGAGCACTCGATCGCCAGGGCCCCCTGGCCGGGGGCGGGCAGGACGAAGTCGACCGACAGGAAGTCGGTGACCTCGTCGATCCTGCCGATGCGGTGGAGTCCCGCAGCGGCGAGCACGACGGCGTCGAGCTCCCCGTTGCGTACGTATCCGATCCGGGTGTCGACGTTTCCGCGGATCGGCACGGTCTCGATGTGCAGCCCGTGGGAGCGGGCGTACGCGTTCAGCTGCGCCATGCGGCGCGGCGAACCGGTGCCGACGCGGGCGCCGTCCGGCAGCTGGTGGAAGGTCAGTCCGTCCCGGGCGACCAGCGCGTCGCGCGGGTCCTCGCGCTTGGGTATCGCGGCCAGCGCCAGACCCTCGTGCGGCGCTGTGGGCAGGTCCTTCAGCGAGTGGACGGCGAAGTCCACCTCGCCGCGGAGCAGCGCTTCCCGCAGGGCCGTGACGAACACGCCGGTGCCGCCGATCTGCGCCAGGTGCTCACGGGAGACGTCCCCGAACGTCGTGATCTCGACGAGCTCGACGGCCCGGCCGGTCAGCCGGCGCACCGCCTCAGCCACGTGCCCGGACTGGGCCATGGCGAGTTTGCTGCGCCTGGTCCCGAGCCTCAGTGCCCTCTCGGTCATACTCGCCCTCGGTTCTTGACGTCTGCGTCATTCAGGTCGGCCCGGCTGACGGAGGCGACCGTCTCCGGGTCGAGGTCGAAGAGGGTCCGCAGCGCATCCGCGTACCCGGCACCGCCGGGCTCGCTCGCCAGCTGCTTGACCCGCACGGTGGGCGCGTGCAGGAGCTTGTCCACCACGCGGCGCACGGTCTGGGTGATCTCGGCGCGCTGCTTCTCGTCCAGGCCGGTGAGCCGGCCTTCGAGACGGGCCATCTCGCCGGCCACGACATCGGCGGCCATGGTGCGCAGGGCGACCACGGTCGGGGTGATGTGCGCGGCGCGCTGGGCCGCGCCGAAGGCGGCGACCTCGTCGGAGACGATCGAGCGGACCTGGTCCACGTCGGCGGCCATCGGCGCGTCGGCGGAGGCCTCGGCGAGCGACTCGATGTCCACAAGCCGTGCACCGGCGAGGCGGTGGACGGCGGCGTCGATGTCGCGCGGCATGGCGAGGTCGAGGAGCGCGAGCCGGACGAGGCCGCTCCCGTGCGGCACGGTGGCCGCACGGGAGGAAGCCGCGCGGGTGCGGGAGGCGTTGTCGACCCAGGCGCCGTGCTGCGCGAGGGAGTCGTCGAGACCGACGGGGCACTCGGAGCCTGGGGCAACGTCAATGCCGCCGAGACCGGCGCCGCTGCTCGCGAGTGCCGCCGCCTCGGCGGCGGGCAGGTCCGTCACGCGTACGGCGGCGGTGTCCCCGCGTCCGGCATCCGCCGGCTCTGCGCGATCCGTGCCGGGCAGGTGGTCGTCGGTGCGGTCCGTGCCCGCGGAGTCGCCGGACCGGTCGGTGCCCTCGATCGAGGGAGCGGCCAGGTCGCCGGCGCCGCCCGGCAGTTCGGCCACGCGGCCGTCCCTGGCCGCCGCGGCGGCCAGGCGTGCGACCACGCTGCCCTCGGGGGCGCGCAGGTCAGTGGCCCGACCAGTGGTCTCGGGCACGACGTGCTGCGACGCGAGCGCCGTCGCGACCGCCTCGGCGGTCAGGACCAGACCGGTCGCGCCGGTGCACGAGACGGCCACGTCGGCACGTGTCAGTTCGTCGGCGAGGGATGCCATCGGCACCGCGTGTGCGCGCACGCCGCCCGACTCGGACAGCGCCGCGGCCAGCCGCTCGGCGCGCTCCGTCGTCCGGTTGGCGATGACGAGTTCGCGTACGCCCAGGCGCGCCAGCGTCGTCGCGGCGAGCGAGGACATCGAGCCGGCGCCGATCACCAGGGCCCGCTTGTCCGCGGCCCAGGCCTCGACCGGCTCGCCCGCGGCGAGCTGCTCGAGACCGAAGGTGACGAGCGACTGCCCGGCCCGGTCGATGCCGGTCTCGCTGTGGGCGCGCTTGCCGACGCGCAGTGCCTGCTGGAACAGGTCGTTGATCAGCCGTCCGGCGGTGTGCAGTTCCTGACCGCGCGCGAGGGCGTCCTTGATCTGGCCGAGGATCTGGCCCTCGCCGACGACCATGGAGTCCAGACCGCAGGCCACCGAGAACAGGTGGTGGACGGCCCGGTCCTCGTAGTGCACATAGAGATAGGGAGTGAGCTCCTCGAGCCCGACCCCACTGTGCTGGGCGAGCAGCGTGGACAGCTCGGCGACACCGGCGTGGAACTTGTCCACGTCCGCGTACAGCTCGATGCGGTTGCACGTGGCGAGGACCGCCGCCTCGGTGGCGGGCTCCGCCGCGAGGGTGTCGTGCAGCAGCTTGATCTGCGCATCGATGGGCAGCGAGGCGCGCTCCAGCACGCTCACGGGAGCGCTGCGGTGGCTCAGCCCGACGACGAGGAGACTCATGCCGGCATCACGGCGGGCATGTCCCCGTCGGGTCCCTTCCGGCCTGCGGCCTCGGCCTCCTCGCCGGCCTTCCGCTGCTCGTGGAAGGCGAGGATCTGGAGCTCGATCGAGAGGTCGACCTTGCGCACGTCGACGCCGTCCGGCACCGACAGCACGGTGGGGGCGAAGTTGAGGATGGAGCTGACACCGGCGGCGATCAGCCGGTCGCACACCTGCTGGGCGGCGCCGGCAGGCGTCGAGATGACGCCGATCGACACTCCGTTGTCGCTGATGATCTTCTCGAGCTCGTCGGTGTGCTGGACGGGGATGCCCGCGACGGGCTTCCCGGCCATGGCCGGGTCGGCGTCGATGAGCGCGGCGACCCGGAAGCCACGGGAGGCGAAGCCGCCGTAGTTGGCGAGGGCGGCGCCGAGATTACCGATGCCGACGATGACAACCGGCCAGTCCTGCGTCAGACCGAGCTCGCGGGAGATCTGGTAGACGAGGTACTCGACGTCGTAGCCGACGCCGCGGGTCCCGTACGAGCCGAGGTATGAGAAGTCCTTGCGCAGCTTCGCGGAGTTGACGCCGGCGGCCGCGGCGAGCTCCTCGGAGGAGACCGTGGGCACGGACCGCTCGGAGAGCGCCGTCAGGGCGCGCAGGTACAGCGGAAGCCGGGCGACGGTGGCCTCGGGGATTCCTCGGCTACGGGTCGCCGGTCGGTGATTTCGGCCAGTTGCCACGGTGCTCCTGCGGGATGAGCGAGGCTGCAGGCGGCCGTGTGTCCCAAGACCGCCCCGTCGAATGCAGGCTATGTCTTTGTGAACGCGTGCACAAAGATGGTGTCCGCTTTGTCCGTCCAAAGTGACCGGGGTCACGCGATCCGGGGGCCTGATCCAGGAACCGCGAACCGCCCCGGACCGTTGAGGCGCCAATGGGGGCAAAGCCGTACACACTCCTTACGATCTACGCCCCCGAGACCGCCTGGCTCCACCTACTCTGCCCTGTCGCGGCCCTGGCCCGATAGAGTCGTGCCCGGCGGAGAAAACCAAGCAAAACGACCATGATGGTACCCGCCTTCCGTGTGACATCAGCTCCCGAGCGCGCGGCGCAGCCGATCGGGGTCCACCCGCCAGAAGGTGTGCTGCTCCCCGTCCACCAGCACCACGGGGATCTGCTCCCAATAGGCGCGGTGGAGCTCGGTGTCCTGGTTGATGTCCTTCTCCTCCCACGAGGCGCCGGTCTCCGCGCAGACCGTCTCGACCACGGCCCGCGCGTCGTCGCACAGATGGCATCCGGGCTTGCCGATGAGCGTCACGATGCGCTCCTCGGGCTTCTTCTTCACACGCCGCAGCACAGGACTCATACGTCCATTCTCGCCCGCGCCGCCATTGCCCGGTTTCCTTCCTTTCGCGCGCCGCGGATCACCCGTTTAACAGCGCGGTCGCGGAGTGTTCACGCCGTCGCATCCCGGCGAGTCCGGAAGTCCCGAACAGACTGGCTATGCTCACGACATGGCCGCTCTGGGATGGCTCACCCCGCGTAGGCGCTCCGCCACCGCTCGCAGCGTGCTGGCGGGCGAAGCCGCCGCCGAGGCAGCGCGCAAGTCCTCACAGACCATCGAGGCGCTCGAAGCCCTCGATGCAGGGCCCCCGACCGCGGGGCCCGCCGTCGGGGAGCCCGAGTTTCCCGTCGCCGGGGACGTCCGCGCCGCGGCGTTCTTCGACCTCGACAACACCGTGATGCAGGGCGCGGCGATCTTCCACTTCGGCCGCGGCCTGTACAAGAGGAAGTTCTTCCAGCGCCGCGAACTGGCCCGGTTCGCCTGGCAGCAGACGTGGTTCCGGCTGGCGGGCGTCGAGGATCCGGAGCACATGCAGGACGCGCGGGACAGCGCGCTCTCCATCGTGAAGGGCCACCGGGTCTCGGAGCTGATGAGCATCGGCGAGGAGATCTACGACGAGTACATGGCGGGCCGGATCTGGCCGGGGACCCGGGCGCTGGCCCAGGCGCACCTCGACGCGGGTCAGAAGGTCTGGCTGGTCACTGCCGCACCGGTCGAGACCGCGACGATCATCGCCCGCCGGCTCGGTCTGACCGGCGCTCTCGGGACGGTCGCCGAGTCGGTCGACGGCGTGTACACGGGCAAGCTGGTCGGCGAACCGCTGCACGGCCCCGCGAAGGCGGAGGCGGTACGGGCGTTGGCGGCGGCGGAGGGCCTGGACCTCGCCCGCTGCGCGGCCTACAGCGACAGCCACAACGACATCCCGATGCTGTCGCTGGTCGGCCACCCGTACGCCATCAACCCCGACTCGAAGCTGAGGAAGTACGCGCGCGAGCGCGACTGGCGCCTGCGGGACTACCGGACCGGCCGCAAGGCGGCGAAGGTGGGCATCCCCGCGGCGGCGGGTGTGGGCGCGCTGGCCGGCGGCACGGCAGCGGCGGTGGCGCTCCACCGCCGTCGGCGCTGACCTCCCGAAGACCCCACAGGGAGACCGCACGCCCCGCAGCGCGTGCGCGTGAGGCGCGGGCCCGGACGACTCGCCCGGAGAAACACGCAGAGAGACGCGCCGCGGCGGTCGCACCCCCGGCGTGTCGCGATCACGCCGTGGGCGGACCGCAACGGCGCCGTGGCGTGTAGCAGGCGTGGAGCAGTGGAGCCGCGGCGTGTCGCGGGCGTGTCGGCAGACAATCAGCGGCTCCTACCCCGCCACACCCCCGGCCAGTCCCATTGCCGCGCCCCGACCACAAGTCACCCCTCGACAGGACAGATCGCGAAGTAATTCGATCAACAAGTGCTCACAATGTGCGACCTGATCTGTCGTCAACCCGCAACAGAAGCGACGGAAACGGCGATTTGAGCAACTCGGTGTAGCACTGCCTGTACGAAGCGTTATTCTCCTCAGACGCAGGACGGAACCCACCAGTCATCACGACGGGTGAACGGTCCCGCACAGCACGTGATGGAAGCTCTGCCTCTGGGAGTCCCGTGTACCCACACGTCGGGGTTGACGCCTCGGGCCTGGCTACGCTGCGCGCAGCGGTCCTCGACCACCTGCGCGGCTTTGTCCCCACCGCGTACGCCGTCCCCGCATTCGCCACGCCCGGCCTCGCCGTCAGCGGCGCGGCCGCCCCTTGTTATGCCCTGGCCGACGGCATTCCGAACGGCATGCAGAAGGGATCGGCCCGTAGTGCCGTCGATGACGGACGCCGGTCGGCCGACGGCCGGGCGGCCGTCGGCCGACGGGGCGGACGCGGCGGCGCGACCACCGCCCGCCGGCCCACTGCCGACAGCGACAGCGCCCGCATGATGGAACTCGTCGAGCGCGCCCAGGCGGGCGAGGCCGAGGCCTTCGGGCGGCTCTACGACCAGTACAGCGACACCGTCTACCGCTACATCTACTACCGCGTCGGCGGCAAGGCGACGGCGGAGGACCTGACGAGCGAGACGTTCCTCAGGGCACTGCGCCGGATCTCCACCTTCACCTGGCAGGGCCGCGACTTCGGCGCCTGGCTCGTGACGATCGCCCGCAACCTGGTCGCCGACCACTTCAAGTCGAGCCGCTTCCGCCTGGAGGTGACCACCGGCGAGATGCTCGACGCCAACGAGGTCGAGCGCAGCCCGGAGGACTCGGTCCTGGAGTCCCTCTCGAACGCCGCGCTGCTCGAAGCCGTGCGCAAGCTCAATCCCCAGCAGCAGGAGTGCGTGACCCTCCGCTTCCTCCAGGGCCTGTCCGTGGCCGAGACGGCCAGGGCCATGGGCAAGAACGAGGGCGCGATCAAGACGCTTCAGTACCGGGCCGTCCGCACCCTCGCGCGGCTGCTCCCCGACGACGCGCGCTGAGCCGTCCCTCCGCGTCCCCCAACGTCCTCCCTCCCCCCCCCCTCCCCCCCCCCCCCCCCCTCCTCCCCCCCCCCCCCCCCCCCACCCCCCCCCCCACCCCCCCCCCGGGGCGGCCCCGGTGCCGCCCTGTCCCGT
>NZ_JAGGOJ010000024.1:240-39106 GCF_018614575.1 Streptomyces sp. ISL-10 | reverse complement strand
TCATCCGGCCACCACTCGCGGGCCAGTACACCTGCGCCAGAACTTCACTCGAGCCTTGCTCACGTCCTGCTATTGCCCCCCTTGGATATGACTGGTGAAGGGATGCCGCAGGGCTTCCCGAATCGCCCTGGTCGTGACGGAATCCAGAGTGGGTGGCCCCCCGTTTCCTAGCGGAAACAACGGCGCGAGCGGTTTCGGAAGGGTCCCCCGGCGATTGCTTAAACGGTGTACGGATGCCTCCCGAAATGCTTCGGCAGCCGCGGTGCGCACATTCCGGGAAGCGTTGCTGGCATTGCATCGCCCTGCCTAACATCGCCGCGTGTTTAGCGAAGACGGCCTCGTGGATAACCCTGTACCGGACCGCCGGTGGCTCATCGCGGGTGCTGGTGGGCGGCTGGGACGTGAGATGCGGGCGCGGCTGACCGCCAGGGGGGCCGAGTGCGTGCCGCTCGACCGGGACGGCCTGGACGTGACTGATGCCCGGGCGGTGGCCCCACGTGACTGGCGCGTCGCTCTGGCCGAGGCGTGCAGGGCAGCGCGGCAGGGAGATTCCAAGTGAGGCCCCTGGCGGTGCCCGACGCCTGGGTGGCCAGCCCTCCGTCGTTCAACGACCACCGGGGCTCTTTCCACGAATGGTTTCGCGGCGACGACGTACGCACGGTCACGGGGCGCCCCTTCCACCTGGCTCAGGCCAATTGCTCGGTGTCGCGGCGCGGTGTGGTGCGGGGTATCCACTTCGCCGACGTGCCACCTGGACAGGCGAAGTACGTCACATGCGTGCGCGGTGCGATCCGCGACGTCGTGGTGGATCTGCGCACCGGATCGCCGAGCTTCGGCGTCTGGGACACGGTCCGGTTGGACGAGGAAAACCGGCGGGCGGTCCTTCTGTCGGAAGGACTGGGGCACGGCTTCCAGGCTCTGACGGGCGACGCGACGGTGGTCTACCTCACAACGTCTGGCTACGACGCCTCCCGCGAACACGCCGTGGATCCCTTCGACACGCGCCTGGGCATCGCCTGGGACGCAGGCATCACGCCGCTGCTGTCCGCGAAGGACGCCGCGGCTCTCAGCCTGACCGCCGCAGAGGCTGCCGGGGTGCTCCCCGCCTACGCCGCGTGCGTCACCCTCTCGACCGACGGGGGGACTTCTCCCCCGACCGACCCCAAGGAGTCCCTGTGAAGGCGCTCGTCCTCTCCGGAGGATCCGGGACAAGGCTGCGTCCCTTGACCCACACATCAGCCAAACAACTGGTGCCTGTGGCCAACAAACCCGTCCTCTTCTACGCCTTGGAGGACATCGCCGAGGCGGGCGTGACCGAGGCGGGCGTCATCGTCGGAGACAGCGAGGAGGAGATACGCGCTGCGGTCGGGGACGGATCGCGGTGGGGCCTGAATGTCACCTACATCCGTCAGGCCCGCCCCCTGGGTCTGGCGCACGCTGTGGCCACAGCCCGTCCCTGGCTCGGTTCCGACGACTTCGTGATGTATCTGGGGGACAACTTCCTGCTGGGCGGGATCGTGGAGCAGGCACGACAGTTCCAGGCCTCGCCGTCGGACGCACAGATCATGCTTGCCCAGGTGCCCGATCCTCGCGCGTTCGGAGTGGCGAGCCTGGACGAGTCCGGTCGGGTCACCGCACTCGAGGAGAAGCCCGAGTTTCCCAAGAGCGATCTCGCGCTGGTCGGCGTGTACTTCTTCTCCTCGAAGATCCACGAGGCGGTAGCCGCCATCCGGCCGTCCGCGCGAGGCGAGTTGGAGATCACCGACGCTCTCCAGTGGCTCATCGAGGGCGGTGCAGACGTCCAGTCGTCCGTCGTGTCCGGCTACTGGAAGGACACCGGGAACGCCACGGACATGCTGGAGGTGAACCGGCTGGTGCTGGACCGGGTCGAGCCGCGCATCGACGGTGTCGTCGATGCGCACAGCGAGATCGTCGGAAGGGTGATCGTCGCCGAGGGGGCCACCGTGCGTGGCTCGCGCGTGGTGGGTCCAGCAGTGATCGGCGCCGGTACCGAAGTCACCGGCTCGTACATCGGGCCCTTCACATCCATCGCTGAGAACTGTGCGGTCTCTGGCAGCGAGATCGAGTACTCCATCGTGCTGCCCGGCGCGACCATCGAGGGAGTGCGCCGCATCGAAGCATCGGTGATCGGCCGCAATGTGGAGATCACGCCCGCTACTCGTGCCCCGCACGCCCACAGGCTGCTCCTCGGCGACCACAGCAAGGTGCAGATATCGTCATGAAGAACATCTTGATCACTGGCGGCGCAGGATTCATCGGTTCACACCTGGTGCGCACAGTACTCGGCCCGGACCGACCGCTCGGTGCCGCGAACGTGACCGTGCTGGACAGCCTGACGTATGCCGGGAGCCTGGACAACCTGGACGCCGTACGGCATCACCCGGGATTCCGCTTTGTTCAGGGCCACATCACCGATGCGCCGACGGTCGACCGGCTGATGGCCGAGCACGACGCCGTGGTGCATCTGGCGGCCGAGTCCCATGTGGACCGCTCCATCGCTGATGCCCACGCCTTCGTCCATACCAATGTGTTGGGCACACAGACCCTGCTCGATGCCGCACTGCGGCACGGCACGAAACCCTTTGTGCACGTTTCGACAGACGAGGTGTACGGTTCCGTGCCGTTCGGCAGCGCGACCGAGCAGGACCCCCTCATGCCCAGCTCGGCATACTCGGCGTCGAAGGCATCCAGCGATCTGCTCGCGCTCGCCTGTCATCGCACTCATGGCCTCGATGTCCGTGTCACGCGCTGCTCCAACAACTACGGTCCTCACCAGTTCCCGGAAAAGCTGATCCCGCTCTTCGTCACGCGGCTGCTGCACGGTGAGAACGTGCCGTTGTACGGCGACGGCGAGAACGTGCGGGACTGGCTCCATGTCGACGATCACTGCCGCGGTCTGCTCGCCGTGCTCACCCGAGGTCGGCCGGGCGAGATCTACAACATCGGCGGCGGTACGGAGCTGACGAACAAGGAGCTCACCAGCGCCTTGCTGGCAGCTTGTGGCGCCGGCTGGGACCGGGTCGACTGGGTCGCCGACCGCAAAGGCCATGATCTCCGCTACTCAGTGGACTGGTCGAAGATTCGCCGGGAACTCGGCTACGAACCCCGGCGCGACTTCATGACCGGGCTCGCCGAGTCCGTCGACTGGTACCGCAAGCGCTACGTCCCCTGAATGGGGCCGAGCCGGCAACCGGACGGGCGGCCGGAGCCTCGGGATGTCTGGCGCCGTGTGCGGATGATGGCCAGGCCGGCCCGGGTAACGGTGCTTCTGCGAGCTGCAGTGTCCCTCGCGCCAGAAGAACAGGGCGGCCTCTCGTCATCCCGGGCCACACATTCCGCCCCGGCAGGGCGACTTCAGACCGAAAGTGAAGACAGTGGTGTCTGCTCAGATGACCCAGCGTTCCTTCCGAGACGTGCTCGGCCAATTCGCCACGGGGGTTGTTCTCGTCACCGCGGAGACCGACAGGGGACCGGTTGGCATGGCCGCCAACTCCTTCACCTCGGTGTCTCTCGACCCGCCGATCGTCGCCCTGTGCATGGCGGACTCGTCCACCACTTGGCCCTCTGCCCGGGCCGTCGGCAGCTTCGCGGTCACCATCCTTCGCGAGGATCACGAGTCCGTTTGCAAGATCTTCGCCACCCGCGGAGCTGATCGCTTCGCGGGTGGCACATGGGGGCGCACCCCAGCGGGGCACCCCTTGCTGGAAGACGGCCTGGGTTGGCTCGATTGCCGGATCGATACGATTCACCGGGCAGGTGACCATGAACTGGTCATCGCAGGCGTCGTCGAATGGTCTGTGGCTGGATTCGGAAGGCCACTGGTCTTCCACTCGGGCAGCTATGCACGGCTGGCAGACCCGGACGAAGGGCGAAAGCCGCCACAACCACGACGGTGATCCGATCGGCACCGCGGCATCTCCGTTGCTCCAGCGAAGGCGCTGCTGCGGGACGGGGCGGCCATGGTGACCGCGTGGCTGTCACGGATCCGCAATCCGCCGAGGACCCCGGCCTCCTCCGGGCCGCGGGCCCAGTCGAGTCCGGACCCGATGCGGTACGCACAGGGCGGCCAGGCGGGCGCGAACATCAAGGTACGCGGGATCGCCGGCCCGACTTCCTCAGCGATCTCGACACCCTTGATGGCCTGGATGCCCATCAGCGCGCCCGCGAGCCGGGCATCCAGCTTGCGGTCCCCGTGCACATGCGAGCCGAGCCCCACAGGCACCCGTACGCAAGTACCTCGACGACCCCGCCCAGCGTGTCACCGTACTTGTGGGCCTGGTCGATCTCCGCGACCACCGCCTTGCCGGCGTCCGCGTCCAGGCAGCGCACCGGATCCGCGTCCAGCTTCTCCGCATCGGCGGGCGTCGGATACACCCGTATACGGCGCCTTGGCCGAGGCCAACTCCACGACGTGCGAGACGATCTCGATCCCTGCGGTCTCCTTCAGGTACGACCGCGCGATCGCGCCCAGTGCCACTCGAGCGGCCGTCTCACGGGCACTGGCCCGCTCCAGGATCGGCCGCGCCTCGTCGAACCCGTACTTCTGGCATTCCCGCCAGATTCGCGTGGCCGGGCTGCGGCCGGGTCAACGGCGCATTTCGAGCAAGATCCATGAGCACTCTCGGGGTCGACCGGATCGGCCGCCACGACCTGCTCCCACTACGAGTGCGGGTCCGTGCGATTCCCCCGCGGTCAGCCGGCGCAACCTGCTCAACGTTCCGGTCCTTCCGCCTTCTGCAAGCGCTGTGGCACATCTTGCGCGGCGCATTCGTCGAGAACCTCACTCAGGCCGACCGCGGGCCCGGACCTGATCAGAACCGTCGAAACGGTGGTGGCCCTGCACGGTGGTGGCGAACGGAGGCAGGCCTGCGCGCAGAGTCAGCCCTCCCAGACCAGGCCGCGCCCCGCTAGGGCCGCGACCTCGAAGCAGCCTTCGACAGTGGCCTCGACATCAAAGGCTGCCACTTGGGTGGGCGGGTACCCGATCAGGTGAGCCGCCCGATTGGGCAGCGCGGCGACGGCAGCTGCGGCGTCCGCCGACTCCCACAGCATGACGGCCCCCCAGCGGTTCGTGGCTCTATCGGAGATCCAGAACTTCAGCCGGAGGCCAGGGGTGGAGGCGAATCGCTCGATCGCTTCATCGCGCAGGAAGTGGCGGAGTGAGTCGATCGTCTGCCGTGAAGCGGTGAGATCCCACCACACGATCACTATTCGCATGAGCGCAGCACCTCCGTCAACAAACCGCCAAGGATCCGCACGCCGTCCTCGGTGAGTACGGACTCGGCGTGGAACTGCATGGAGGCAAAGGTTCGCCCGCGCAGCGCGTGTACTTCCCCCGTGCTCGGGTCCCGACTGATCTCGAAGACGCCGTGCTCAGGATGGTCGATCTTGTCCACGGTACTGAGTGCCGCGAACGTGTTGTAGAAACCGACGCGTTCGCGCGAACCGAACAGGTCGATGGTGCGCTGGACCCCCTGGTTGGGTACGTCCCGGCGGGCCAGCTCCAGGCCGAGTCGATTGCTGAGCACCTGGTGACTCAGGCAGACGGCCAGGAAGGGAAGGCCCTCGGCCAGGCGACGGCTGATCACTTCATGCAGATGGGCGATCTTCGGGTGACTGACGTCCCGGGGGTCGCCGGGGCCCGGACCCATGACCAGCAGGTCGTACTGGGATGCGTCGTATGGTTCGTCGAACCGGCGGACGGTCACGTCAAGCCCGACTGAGCGGAGTTGTGCGTCGATCATCGACGTGAAGGTGTCCTCTGCATCAACGACGAGAACCTGCCGGCCGACCAGGCCCGGCGCCGGAATCGCACGCCGACTTCTCTCGTCCAGCCAGAACCGAGCAATGGTGTCATTGCGCCGGTCGAGCGCGGCGCGTACCTCAGGGTGCTCGGCAAACCGCTGCGGGCCCCCCTCTCCCAGAGCCGCGAGCAAGCCCGCGGCCTTCGCCCGGGTCTCGGCGCCTTCGCCCTCAGGGTCGGAATGACGTACCAGGGTCGCGCCGACGCCGATGCTCAGCCGGCCCGAGCCGTCGATCTCAGCGGTGCGGATGAGGATGGCCGAGTCCATGGTCCGCGCACCTTCGGCATCCCGCCCGATGAGGGCCATGACTCCGCTGTAGTAACCGCGGCCGTAAGCCTCGTAACGATTGATCACCTTGCAGGCGCTCTCCAGGGGCGACCCGGTCACGGTCGGGGCGAACATGGTCTCGCGCAAGATGTCACGGGCATCGCGTTCCGTGTGCCCTTCGATGAAGTACTCGGTATGAGCAAGACGCGCCATCTCCTTGAGATAGGGGCCGGTGACCCGGCCACCGCCCGGGCAGATCCGCGCCATCATCTTGAGCTCTTCGTCGACGACCATGTACAGCTCGTCGGTTTCCTTGCGATCGGCGAGGAAGGCGAGCACGCCCGGCAGATCGGGGCCCGAAGCCGGATAGCGGTAGGTACCGCTGATCGGGTTCATCACCGCGCGCCCTTGGTGCAGGCTGACGTGCCGCTCGGGGCTGGCGCCGACGAAGGTCCGGTCGCCGGTGTGCACGAGGAACATCCAGTACGCACCCGACTCACGCTGCGTCAGACGGCGGAAGAACGACAGGGCAGCGGTAGGAGTGAAGTCGGCGAGATCGGCGACGAAGGAGCGCTTGATGACGAAGTTGGCCCCTTCCCCGTTGCCTATCTCCTGCTGGATGACGTCACGTACCACGTTGACGTATTCGTCGTCGTCCACGTCGAAGTGGGCATCGGTCAGCGCGACCGGCTCGTCCGGAAGCCTTCGCAGGGCCTCCTCGAGGGGCAATGTGTCCTGGTCGGCCACGGTCATCGCGATCAGTGGCGCGCCGTCGTCCGAGGCGACGTAGCCGCGCTCCTTGATCTGCCGGAACGGCAGCACAGTGAGGACATCGTGACGGGCATCGCCCGCGGGGCCCGTCAGCTCGGGCACGGGGATATCGGCGATGGTCTCGACCTCACGGACGTCCCCGACCAGGACCTCCAGAATGTCCCGCTCGGTAGTCGTCGGCCGGTACAGCAGAGCGTACGCGGCGGCACGCCCGGCCAGTACTGTTCCGAGCAGATCAGCCGCCGTTGTCATCGTGTCGTCTCCTGGTGAGTGTCGACCGCCGCGAGTTCGTCGACCACCGCCTTGGTGGTGGTGACGACGGCACACCGTTCCGCGGCGTAGGTGAGTGCCTGGCGGTGGTGGCGCTCGGAGAAGTCGGCCACCGCGTCGGCGACGAGGAAGGTCTCGATGTCGTTGGTGAACGCCTCAACGGCGGTCATCAGGACACCCACATGGGCATACACGCCGCACACGACGAGCTGATCACGTCCCTCGGAGCGCATCCGCTCGAGCAGCTCGGTCCTGAAGAAGGCGCTGTAACGCCACTTTGTGAACATCCAGTCGCCTGATTTCGGTTCGAGCGGATCGACGACCTTGCGGTGCTCGCGGTCCACGCGCATACCCGGACCCCAGAAGTCCTTGAGCAGACCGCGCTCTTCGTCGGTCATGCCGCCCGGCTGTGCCGTATAGGCGACCGGCGCGCCACGTCGCGCGAACTGCTCTCGCAGTTCCGTGGCGTTGCGGACGAGGTCGGTCACAGGGGCCTCCCCCACGGGGAACGGAGCGAGGAAGTAGCGCTGCATGTCGTGGATGAGCAGCACTGCCCGCGCTGGGTCGATGGTCCAGTGGGGAACCGGCAGGGGCAGTGCGCCCTCGGTGGGCATGGGGTACGGCTGGATCGGAGGGATACCCGCCATGGATGTCCTTTCGTGAAGGTCGCGAGACAGTGCGCGCCGGGCCGGGCGAGAGGTTGCTGGGTCAAAGCCGCAGAGCGCATCGCCGTCGACCGTCAGATCGTGCAAGGGTGATGTGCGTGGCTCGGTCGGACAGGAGGAAGGCAACGGCCCTGGCGATGCCGGCGGGCTGGGCCGGCGCGGAGTGGGAAGCTTCTCCACCAGGAACGGGAGCCGGCCTTCCGTGCCGCTGTTGAATGTGGCAGCGGCTCTGCGGACTCAGCCACGCCAGGCGGAGGCGACGGCCAGGGCCTGTCCGGGATTGAGGCGCGGGTCGCAGAGGCTCGTGTACTTGACGCCGACATCATGCAGCTGTGAGTGGTCGTCGACACACTCAGTGACCTCGTCCGGAGTGGTTTCCAGATGCAGTCCTCCGGCAATGCCACCGGATTCGGTGACCGCGGTGTGAAACTCCTCCACCTCGTGAACAACGGCCTCCACGAGCCGTGTCTTCGAGCCGTCGGACGCCGTCACGGTGTTGCCGTGCATCGGGTCGGTCAGCCAGATCACCGGGTGCCCTGCCTCCCGTACCGCGCGGACCAGGCGGGGCAGCACCCGGGGCACCTCTGCACCACCCATTCGGGATATCAAGGTCAGCCGACCAGGGGTGCGGTGTGGGTCCAACGCCTCGCACAGAGCGAGGAGTTCGTCAGGAGTAACCGACGGGCCCACCTTGCAGGCAACGGGGTTGGCGACCGCGGCCAGCAGTGTCACGTGGGTGCCGTCGACCTGCCGCGTCCGTTCCCCGATCCACGGCCAGTGCGTCGACGAGAGGAGCCAACGGCCGTCGGCCTGATGGCGGGTGAGCGGAAGTTCGTAGTCCAGCAGCAACGCCTCGTGGCTGGTCCACAGCGCTGCTTCCAGGCGAGGCTGTGCTTCCTGCGCGTGCCAGCCGAGGTGGCCGAGTACGGTGCGCGCGGCACCGTACGCCTTGAGCAATCGGGTGGGATCGGGGCGGCGCAGCTCCGGGTCGGGCTCGGGCGAGTTGACCATGTGTCCGCGGTAGACGGGCAGTTCGACGCCACCGACCCGCTCCATCGGACGGGAACGGGGCTTGGCGAACTGGCCGGCTATCCGGCCCACGCGCAGGACCGACTTGTGCCCGACCATCTTCATCGCGCCGGCCAGCATGTCGAGCAGCGCTGCCTTGCGAGCCACGTCGGCCGACGTGGCTTCGTCCCAGTCCTCGGCGCAGTCTCCGGACTGGATCACCTGGATCTCCCCGGCAGCCGCCCGCGCCAGCAGAGCGCTGAGTGTATCGACGTCATCAATGTGTACCAGGGGCGGCAGCCTGGCGAGCTCAGCCCTGACGCGGGAAAGTTCCGCGTGGTCTTCCCAGCCGGGCTGCTGACGTGCGGTCAAAGACCGAATGCGGTCATGGATGCTGCTCAACGGAACCCTCCCGGAAGCGGTCGGATTCCGACTGTGGAGCATGCGAGCACCGAGGGAAAAGCAATTACTGCACTCTGTCAGGTGATGCTGGTATCCCGTACCGACTTGACGCAGTTTCCAGCGCTGGTTGCCCGTAACAGACCGTGACCGACACGCTCAACCGCTGCCATTCGCGGGGAGCTGCCCCATTGCTCGGCCCAACAGGTCGGTGCAGCGGCAACGACAGACAAGGCCTCAGCATCACGAAGGAAGGACGAGCGCCGCGACAGGGCCCGGAAAACGCAACCCAGAAATGGGTTCGCCACCATCTGGAGTTCTCCATGCCCGGGAGCCACCGGATTCCACGTCATCGATGGACGCGGCGTGCGGCGATCGGCCGGGCCGACGCGCTGCCGCCTGCTGCCGCGACGCCTGGCGGGGCCCCTCGTCGGCTCTTGCGGTGGCGGCGGCGACGCACGCCGGCGACCGTACGCACTGCCCACGGTGCCACGATCGCCACCCACAACTCCCGCTACCGGTAGGTAAGCGGCCGGCACGCGGACACTCAAGCCGCGTAGTGCCGAGTCGCCCACGAGGCGGCGCGATGCGGTGCCCCTGACACCTCGTCCGTCATATCGACTTCCGGCCATGATTGAAGAGGGGGCTTCGACGTACCACCGGAACAGACTTGGAGGGCTTCTGTGAGCGTTCTCACCGGCAGTGTCGGGCCTGCGTGGAATCGTCGCGTCGTGCCGTCGCCGCGTACTTCGCCAGTAATCATCGACGAACGCGAATTCATGCTCAGGGACATGTGCAACGTCCTGTTCGCGTCACTGCCGAGGAAGGACCAACGTCAGAAGGCTGAGTTGTATCTGCGAGGGTTGCTCGCAACGAAAGGGCGTAAGTCCATCCGGAACGTCGCGGCATGCCTGGGCGATCCAGCGCTTCAGCAGACCTTGCATCACTTCATCTGCGAATCCACCTGGGACTGGCACGGGGTGCGCGAAGCCCTGGCCTACTGGATCCGATGCGTGATGACGCCTCAGGCGTGGGTGGTTCGGCAGCTGCCGATACCAAAGTCAGGCCATCACTCCGTGGGGGTGAGCCGCGGCCTCGACCTCTACCGGAACCGGGTATTCCATGGCCAGCAGGCCTTCGGCGTGTGGTGCGCGTCGGAGGAGGTCGCAGCGCCGGTGAACTGGCGACTGCTCCTGTCGGAGCAGGCGGGGGACGACCATGGCGCAGACGCCGACGCGGCCAGGGGACGGGTTCCCAGCCGCGTCGTTGAGACGCCGGAGGAATGCGCCACGACTGCAGCCCTTGGGTTCACCTGCCTGCAGAACGCTCTCCGGCGCCCGGTGGTGCTCGATCTGCCGGTCCACGAACCGGAGGTGCTTCTGCGGCGGTTCGGCGCGGCCGGTGTGCCCGTACTGGCACGGGTGGCGAGCACTGCCCGGTTCGCCGTCAAAGAGCCCGCACTGGCCCGCAATGGGGGCGCGGGCGTACTGCCGGCGCAACGGATCCTCGACTCTGTCGAGGGACACCGCCGACGCATTGCCAGGTCCGCCCTGGTGTCCCCGATGGACGTACGGCACACGCGCGCCCTCAAGATTCGCGTGGGGCTGCCGGGCGGTACGTCCCGGTTGCAGCGGGCCCCTGAGGGAGGTTTCGTCCTGCTCGGCGAGAGGGGGCACGAAGGCGCTTCCGCCCCCCAGCCGTGGATCACCAACATGAGCGATGCGCCGACGTCCGCGCTGCTCGGCCTCTCCCGATCGGCCGACCGAGTCGGCCGGGACCTCGCGGACTACGGAGACCACGCAGGGCTACGAGACTTCGAAGGGCGGTCGCTGCGCGGCTGGCACTGCCACATGACGCTGGCCTCCGCGGCGCATGCTCTTGAGGCGTTGGCCGCAAGCCGTCAGAAGCAGGAAGGCTATGTCCCCAAGGTGTCCTGAGCTCCCGAGGCCGCCTCCCGCCGGCGTCGCAAGGCATCTCGGGCGCGTAACAACCGGAGCGCCAGCTGCGCTTCTGTCGCCTGCCGGGGATGCTGCCAACCTGGACCAAGCAGTTCGGCGATGCTCTCCAGTCGGCGGGTCACCGTGTTGCGGTGGACGTACAGTCTGCTCGCCGCCTTCCTCGGACTGTTGCCCGAGGCGAAGTACGCCTCCAACGTCGCCACCAGGTTCGTCTTGCGCTCGGCATCGTGGGCGAGTACCGGCCCGAGCACCGACTCGACGAATCGGTCCACGTCATAGTTGTCGGAAAGCAACAGTCCCAGAAAACCGAGGTCGTCGACGGACGCAGCGCTCCCCACGCCATCCAGCGCGATCAGTGCGTCGCAGCAACGCAACACCTCCTGGTAGACCTCGGAAACCGAGGAAAGTCCGACAGCGGGTCCGGCCGAAGCCACGGTGACGGGTTCGGCGAGCAGTGGCGACAACTCTCCGAACACCGTCCGAGCGGCAGCCGAGGCATCAGTGCCTGGCAGCAACAGCACGATGTCATCAGCGTGCACCGTCATCAGACCGGACCGGTGGTGGGCGTACGTCGAGGACCACGCCACTGCCTTACCCCGTTCATCGCCCTCCAGCCGGACCGCCACGACGACGTGCAACTTGTCCGAGTCGATGCCCAACTGCATGGCTCGGCGGGCGAGTTGATCCGGCGGCAACTGGGGGGTTGCAGTGAGCAACTCGCCGAGGAACTCGTCGCGCAGCGGACCCTGCGCGGCAGCCGCGTTGTCCTGCATCACGAGCTGCAGCGACATCATCTGTGCAACGAAGCCCAGGAAGTCCAGCTCGTCCCTGCCGAGCGACTGGGCAGACTGCAACAGGACCACGCCGAGCTCGTCCCCCGCACGGAGGGGGGCTGCCCAGGCGTTCTCGCCCATCGCGACCGGGCCGCCCGCCCCGTGCGCTTCCAGCACCGCCTGGGCGATCAGCTCCCCGTTGAACTCGGGAACTCTCCCGGCGTACGCGAAGGCCTGGCCGCAGGCGTCGCTCACCACAAGAGCAGCGTCCAATGCCCTCGCGGCAATCTTGGCGGACTCCTCCAGATCGCCGCTGCCCAACGCCAAGGCTCCCAGCTCGGACGAGGCCCTGGCCAGCTCTCGCAGCCGCGCAATGTCCGCCTTTCCCCGGGCATTCGCAGATGCCAGTTCTGCGTTCTCCTGCTGCGACCGGTGCAGGATCCTGGCCTTCTCCAGGGCAACCGCGGCGAAGTCGGCCAGACACTGCATGCAGCTGATCTCGTCGGGCGTGAAGTGGCGGACGATTCGCTCCGCCGCGTACAACACACCTACAGGAACGCCATCCTGACGGATCGGCACTGCCATGATGGCGTGCAGCCCCTCCGCGCGCACAAACGAGTCAAGGTGCTGGCGGTGTGGTATGCGGTCGTCGTTGAGGTAGTCCGAGGTCCAGCAAGGCGCCCCCGCCTCCTGCGCCAACGAACCGAGCCCGTACCCCTCTTCAAGCACACGCCTCACGTTGAGCGTGGTCGTGTCGCCGTCCGAGCTGTGGATGTATGAGCCGCCCTCGGGGTTGCGCAGGCTGATGTAAGTCATGTCGAACCCTAGGAGTGCTCGAGCGCGACTTGTGATGACCTTGAGCAGCGCAGCAGGGTCGTATGGAACCGTCATGTCGTGGACCGTCGTGACGAGGCCTGCCATGACCGACTCCCGCCGCCGCCGCTGATGGCTGAAGTCTTGAATTCTCAGCGCCAACTGGACCGCTCTTTCGAGTTCGACCAATGACATCAAGGGCAGGTTTTCGCGGCGTGCTCTATCGAGCAGATCCTGAAAGCGCCCAGGAGGGGAATCCAGTGCGAGCATTTCTAGAACATCCAGCACCAGGCTGTCCATAAGTACTTCGCTATCCATCATGAAGCCCCCTAAGTTCAGAACCGGGCGCACGCCCCGTTCGAACCTACGACCCCCATCGGGGCGGGTCAAGCCACTTCTCATCCCGGGCGGAGCCACACACGACGCAGCGCTTGACGTTTTTCAATCAGGATTGGAATGGCAGAAACCGGCAGCGGCATCCTGATCTGAGAATCGATTTCTAGGAAGTGTTGCAGCGCGAGCTGGGGCCGCGGACGCCGAGGGTCGGCTTCGCAATACGATCAGGAGAATGAACACGACCATGGTCGAGGGCCATTCCTGAGTTCCGCTGATCAGCGGTTGAGGGACGAGGCTGCGCCGCGCTCGGATTTCTGAATGAGCAGCCCGGTCCCGGATGGCGCCGGTCCTCACGCCGGTGCCGAATGGGCGCGCCCCGCACCAGCGGGTGCTGACGACCTGCCGCTGGGACCTCAGTGACCCTGGCGACACCTAGTACTCCAGTCAGATTTCGTGTCCTGAGCTGCTGGTTGTCGTTGTTCGGGTATGGACGTGATACCTGAAGTCGATTGCTGGAAGTCCGAGTTGGAGTCGGTTTCGCTCGGGTGGCGGGCCGGTTCGGGCGGGCGGATCTGCGGTGGCGGATGCGTGACTACGTGCGGGGACTGCTGGCGCCGGTCGGGCGGAAGAACGGCTGGCAGCTGGCCGAATGGGCCGGCCACCGTGATCCGGCGGGCCTACAGCACCTGCTGAACGGTGCCCGCTGGGACGCGTGCCGTTCGCGATGACGTGCGGGACTACGCCGCCGAGCGGCTCGGTCCGGGCGGGGTACTGATCATCGATGACACCGGGTTCGTCAAGAAGGGCACCACCTCGGCCGGAGTGGGCCGGCAGTACACCGGCACCTCGGGGAAGATCGACAACTGCCAGATCGGCGTGTTCGCCGCCTATGCCACCAGCTCGGGCCGGACCCTGGTGGACCGGGAACTCTACCTGCCGAAAGCCTGGACCTCCGACCGTGAGCGGTGCCGGGCAGCGAAAATCCCTGATGAACGCGGCTTTGCCACCAAGGGTGAGCTGGCCCGGGAGATCGTGCGCCGCTGCCTGGCCGCGGGCCTGCCGGCCGCCTGGGTGACCGCGGACGAGGCTTATGGGCAGGACTGGAACTTCCGCCGCCTGCTCGAGCAGCTCGGCCTCGGTTACGTGTTTGCGGTGCCCAAGTCCCAGCAGATCAAGTCCCTGGCGGGGATCTGGCGCATCGACCAGCTCATCGACGAAGCCCCCGCCGATGCCTGGCAGCGGCTGTCCTGCGGCGACGGGGCGAAGGGCCCACGCGTCTATGACTGGACCGCGGCGAAACTGCCCGCCAACATCATTTTCGACCCGGATTCGCTGACCCATCATCGCTGGGTGCTGGCCCGCCGCAGCCTGTCCGACCCCGACGAGATCGCCTACTACCTCGCCCACGCACCCGTCGGCATCGAGATTGACGAACTCGCCCGGATCGCCGGCAGCCGATGGGCGGTCGAGGAATGCTTCCAGGCCGCGAAGAACGAGTGCGGCCTGGACGAGTACGAGGTCCGCCGCTATCCGGGCTGGTACCGGCACATCACCCTGGCCATGCTCGCCCATGCCTTCCTCACCGCCCTGGCCGCCCAAGCCGCCCACCGGGAAACCGCAGAAACGAACCGACCAGCCTCGTCTCCCTCACCGTGGCGGAAATCCGACGGCTCCTGGACACTCTCCTGCCCCACCCCAGACCCGAACTCAACCAGCGTCAGCAAGCCCTGAGATGGTCCCACTGGCGCAGACGCCACCAAGCCATCGCACAACGATGCCACTACCGGAAAAGAGCCAGCTCAGGACACCAAATCTGACTGGAGTACTAGTACTACAGCTGCACTTGTAGATGGTGAGGGTAGCCGCGTCGTCGCCCGTGGCTGATCTTGGCCTGGGCCTGGTGGTGGCGTCGGAAGCGAGACCAGGCCACGATGTGGGCGCGGTCGTTGAGTGGCTGAAGGGGCCGGATCAGCGGTGGAACGCCGCACCAGCAGCAGGTGCTCGAAGCCCGCAGCCGGTGCGGCCAGTGCCGCGTCCCGTCGGGCCGAGTGCCGCACCCCCACCTCGACGGTCGCCCAATCGTAGCGCCGCATCCCGAATGGCACGGCCTGACGTGACTCCCTCACCCAAGGGGTACCAGGCGCAGGGCTTCCTCGGCGCACCCCCACGCCAGCGTGACGCCAGCGCCCCCGTGCCCGTAGTTGTGCACGACCACCAAGCCGACGTGTGCGTGAGCGCTGCGTGAGCGGACGGGCGGCACTCGGGGGGACCGGGCGGCACGCCTGTCTCGGTCGCACCTCTCTGACCAGAGGGAAACGGGACTCCGTGGCATCGGCCGGCACCACTCGGGATGATCTTGCAGGCCCTCGTAATGCGTAGGTCTCGGGTTCGAATCCCGAAGGCGGCTCCATTTAGTGCCCCAGGTCAGTCCCTGACCTGGGGTTTCTTGTTGTTTGTGCTGCCTGGTCCGTTGGGAATGCGGCTGTCGGCCAACGCAGTGTGATGCGTAGGTCAGGGGTTCAGGTGCACCGCTCGTGCCCAGGCAGCTTGTCCTGGTCGGCTGAGCAGGATGTGCCGAGCGCGGGTCGGGTTGCCGATGTCGGACAGTGAAGGCCGGAACCGAGCCTCTGAACCTCTCGATGGCGGTGGAACGCCGACCTCGAGCTTCCCCACTGGGTGTACCGACCAGATAAATGAGTCCGATGTGTGTGCTGGTTCGCAACCACCCCCCAGGTCATGCCTTCGACAGGGGGGAACAGCCATGCCGGGCCGGAGGTCAGCGGCCCTCTTGCAGGACCGCGAAAAAGATAACGGGGGCAGCCGCGGATCACCGGGCCCCGCGGCGCCGTCCCGGTCGAACGCGCACACCGCCGGTGCTCCGACCACCACCGCGGCGAACGGCGCGGGCACCCGCCGCGCGCCACACCGCCATTCACGGCGGTGTGGCGCATGTGACTGGATGCCAGTTTTCAGGCAAGAGTTATCGCTTTCTGGACGGAATCACTTGCCGCTCTTTACAGATGTAGTCGGCACCAATCGAAAATGATCGGAAGTCTGAGGTCCGTTTCATTGCTCGGTGCGGCTGAGTACGCCGCTCACGTTCAGAACCTCGTGGCATCCCTGCGCCCTGCGGCCGGTGGCCGGAGTGCCCGGCTTGGCACAGGTCACTTCGATGGTCACGGTGTCGTTCGCGGGGATCTTGATGGGGGTGACCCAGTGGTAGTCCTGGTTGCGGAAGGTCTCCAGAGCGATCGTGGTGATCTTGCGGTCGCCGAAGCTGATCGTCATCACCCCTTCGTCACCCTGGAAGTTGGCGACGACGATGTCCGTGACACCGAAGACGCTCTTCTCGGGCACCTTGTAGGTACCGGTGTCGGTCTGCCCGCCGGAGGTCTTCAGGTCGATGGTCGCCGAACTCTGCTGACCACCCCCGGCCGAGGTGCCGTCACCGCCCCCTCCGGGCCCCTGCCCCTGCCCCTGGCCCGAGCTCTGGCCGTCGGGCGAGGCGCTCGCGCCGCCGGAACCGTTGCCCGGTGTCTGCCCCTCGCCGCCCTGCTCTCCGGCGGCCGTGGGGCGCGGCTGGACCGCCTCGTTGGCCGCCTCCTTCGCGGCGCTGCGCACCGCCGGGCGGACCAGCGCGAACCAGGCGAGCAGCAGCGCGAGCAGCGCCGCGAGCACGGCGAGCAGCCACTTCGGGAAGATGGGGATCTGGACGAACTCCGCGTCCAGCGGCGGCCGGTCGGCGCTCTCGCCCGCCCGGGCCTCGTCCTGGTCACCGGTCTCGGTGGTGGTCAGCGTGAACGGCCACACGACCGGGGAGCCGAACCAGACGGGCTTGCCCGTCCGGACCCGCAGCCCGACATCGACCGACTCGCCGGGCTCCAGCTTCGGCTCGGCCGGGTTGAAGGCGAACGCCAGCTCTTCGCCCGCCTGACCGGGGGTGAAGCCCACCTGCACCGGGGTGTTGCCCTCGTTGCGCACCGCCAGCCGGTAGCGGCCGCGCAGCCAGCCGCGGCGACGGCGCGGCTGCAACTCGGTGCGCAGTTCGTGGAACTCCTCCACGTGCACGGTGGTCTCGGGAACCCGTACCGCGTCGGGATGCTCGGTCGGCAGGACCCGTACCGCGAGGGGCATCTCGCCGGCCCGGATCTCCGGGGAGCGCGGCGGCTCCAGACGGAACGTCACCGTCTCGGAGGTGCCGGGGTAGAGGGAGACCCGCGCGGGTTCCACGGTGGTCCAGGAAGCACAGTCCCCGACGACCTCAAGGCTGTAGGCCTCGACGATGTCGCTGTCGTTGCGGACGGTCAGACTGGTCGTGGCGGTGCCGCCCGGGGCCACTGTCACGACCGGGATGTCGAGTCCGGGCGCACCGGGACCGGAAGAGGCTGGAGAAGGCGTCACACCACCACGGTAGAAACGCCCGCAGGGTGCGCCGAGGGGTGCGAGGGCAACACCCGGGCAGTCGTGGTGCCCGCGAGGCCACCGCCAACCCGCCCGTGGAAGTGGCTGGTTGATGTCACGCGACGGCTCCCGCGCGCCGCCTTCCGGTGTTCGTCCCGCCCCAGCGATCCTCCCCTACGAACTCATGAACAGGTACCCCCCCATGTCCTGCGCAGAGGAGAACACCCCGGCCATGCCTGCCTCCACGTCTCACGTGCCTGCCGCCGTCGGTTCCGGGCACCGGGTCTCGCCCACCGGATGGCCGGAGCGGGTGACCGTGGCCGTCTACGCCGCCGATCCGATCCTGCGCGTCGGCGTCGTCCAGCAGTTACGCCAGCGCCCCGAGGTCGACCTGCTGGCCGAGGCCGACGCGGAGGGCGCCCAGGTGTCGCTGGTGGTCGTGGACCACGTCGAGGACGACGTGGCCGCCCTGCTGCACCGGCTGCGGCTCAACTCCGCCACCCGCGTCGGCCTCGTGGTCGGCACCCTCGGCTCCGGCGCGCTGCAACGCGTCATCGAGTGCGGCGTCCCGGCGGTGCTGCGGCGCGCCGACGCCGACCAGGACCGGCTCGTCCACCTGGTCCTCGCGACGGCCAACGGCGAGGGGGTACTTCCCGGCGACCTGCTCGGCAAGCTGCTCTCCCACGTCGGCAGCCTCCAGCGCTCGGCGCTGGATCCGCAGGGCCTGTCCCTGTCCACGCTGACCACACGGGAGGCGGACATGCTGCGGCTGGTGTCGGAGGGACTGGACACCGCCGAGATAGCCCGCAAGACCGCGTACTCCGAACGGACCGTGAAGAACGTCCTGCACGAGATCATCAACCGCCTCCAACTGCGCAACCGGGCCCATGCGGTGGGCTACGCGCTGCGGAACGGGCTCATCTGACGACGGTCGGGTACGCCGGTGCTGCCCGAAAGCACACCGCACGTTTCCCCCGGGTACGGCCCCGCCGCCCTGCCGCGCCGTGCGCGGCCGTCGCAGGGTGGCAGGGGCACATCCACGTGCCGCACCAGACCGCGAGGGGGACCTCCATGGGAACCGCTGGCCGAGGTGGGCGGTACCGCCCCGGGAGACTCGGCATGTCGTTGCTGCTGCTGATCCCGCTGCTCGGGGTGACGGCGGCCTCCGGGCACAGTGGCGCCGAGTCCGCGCCGCCGGCCGCGGCCGCGGGCACCACGGACACCCGGATCGCCTACGCCGGCACCCGGCACCGCAGTCTCGGCAAGGTGGCCACCACGACCTCCAGCCCCCCGCTGTTCGGCGAGGGCCCGGCCCACCAGGACGTTCAGCCGTCCGCCCTCGGTGACCAGATGGTCTTCGCGAGCTTGCGCGACGAGGCGACCCCGCAGATCTACCTCCGGTCCGCCGACGGTTCCGTACGGCGGCTGACCAGCGGCATGGATGCCGCGCACCCCCGGCTGACCCCGGACGGCGCCTCCGTGGTGTTCGACGCGGCCGAGTCCGGCGGCCTGGGGAGCGGGACGCGGCGCGACCTGTGGCAGGTGCGCACCGACGGCACCGGTCTGACCCGGCTGACCGACACCCCCGCGAACGAGGAGGGCCCGACCGTCTCGCCCGACGGGCAGCGGCTGGCGTACGCGAGCGACAGCGATGCGGCGGCCGGGGAGCAGATCTACGTACGGCCCCTGAACGGCGGCACCGCCACCCGCGTCACCTCCCCCGCGAACGGGACGGCCGGCGAACCGGTGTGGAACCCGGTGAACGACGACGAGAACCGGGACTGGATCGCGTACACCGCCACGACCACCGTCGACGGGCAGAGCGTGCCCCGGCTGCGGGTGACGAACGCGAACGGCACCGGTGACGAGCCGCTGCTCGGGGGCGATCGGGCACAGTGGCGTGCCCACGGGGCAGCGTGGCTGCCCGACGGGGACCAGGTGCTGTTCCTGAGCCCCGAGATCACGTGTGAGTGCGAGGGCGACTGGGACCATGTGTTCAAGGCGACCGCCCACGACGCCGAGCAGGTCCCCCCGCTCGTGCTGAACGAGGACCGGGAGGTCTCCTCGGTCACCTGGTCCGGTTCGCTCGACGGCGGCGGCGCGGTGGTCGAGCGCACCTCGGCGCCGGCCCCTGACAAGGAGCACTCCGGCGCGCACGTGGTGACGCTCCAGGACGTCCGGGCGGACGGGTCCGACCCCCGCGACCTGGGGCTGCCGATCCTCAACGAGGATCCGGAGGCCGACACCAACACCGAACCCTCCAAGGACCCGCTGTTCCAGCCCGCGGCCAAGTACGACCCGTGGACCGAGCGGCAGAACTACACACCCGACGGCCGCCGGATCGTGCTGACCCGCTTCGAGGACGGCTCCCAGGGCCGGATCGAGCGGATCTGGATCGCGGACGCCGACGGAACGAACGCCCGGCCCATGCCGCTCGCGGGACGCGGCGCGACGGACTGGGACACCGACCCGACGTTCTCCCCGGACGGCAAGTACCTCGCCTTCACCCGGACTTCACCGGGCGGCGTCGGCGGGCCCAGCCGCATCGTCGTCGCGGACGCGGCCACCGGCGCGATCACCGGGCAGATCACCCCGCCGGCCGGGCAGCAGACGGGCGGTGACGCCCAGCCCACCTGGTCCTCCGACGGCACCACCCTCGCGTTCACCCGCAACACGGTGATCGACGGCAACGGCGGCAACAAGCACATCTGGACCGTGCCCGTCGACCGCCTGGACCAGCAGCGCGACCTGAGCGCCACGAACTGCCCCGGCGCCTGCGAGGTCATCGACGACAGCCCGGCGTTCTCGCCGGACGGCACCACCATCGCCTTCAACCGCAAGAGCGGCGGCGGCCAGGTCGACCGGGGCGGCGGCATCCTGCTCACCTCCCTCACGGGCGACGACTGCCGGGTGCTGACGCCCGCCACCGCCCTCGACTTGCCCGGGGCCTGCGGCCGGCAGCTGCCGGACCCCTCGGCCACCGGCCCGTTCCAGCCGCGCGACGCCGCCTGGACGGCCGACGGCGAGAGCCTGGTGATCAGCTCGCGGGCCGAGGCGGCGGTCAACAGCCCGGAGACGCTGGGCCTGTTGGACGTCGACTCCGGCGACCTCACCCCGCTCACCGGCACGTTCCCGGGCCGGCAGAAGGAGCCCAGCGTCCAGCAGTCCGTGAACCTCGCCGTCAACGCGCCCGGCACCACCCCCGAGGTCACGGTCGGCAAGTCCACCACCGTCCGGGTCGACCTGGTGAACAACGGCCCCGCCGCCTCCCCGGGCACCACCCTGACCATCGCCCCGCCGGCCGGCGTACAGGTCACCGAGGTGACCCACCCCGGCGGCACCTGCGACGCCGCCACTCTCCAGTGCGACGTCGGCGTGGTGAGGCCCGGCACCACCGTCACGGTGAACGTCACCCTCACCGGCCTCACCGCCGGTGACCAGCCCGTCGACTGGTCGGTTACCGGCACGGTCATCGATCCGGAGCCCAGCGACAACGCCGGCCGGACCGTGGTCCCGGTGCGCGAGGCGGCACCGCCGCCGACCCCGAATCCGCCGACCCCGAATCCGCCGACCCCGACGACGCCCACCGTGCCCACCGTGCCCGCCGAGCCGCCCGCGCCCGACGCCGGGCCCGGCGTGCGGGTCACCGCCCAGCCCAACCCGGGCTACGTCGGCGGACGCGTCGTGGTGACCTACACCGTCCGCAACGGCCGCAACGCGCTCGCGACCGGGCTGCGGCTGCGCATCGGCCTGCCCCAGGGCATCCCGAACAATGGGCGGCCGCAGGGCTGCGACAGCTCCTGGGTGTGCGCGCTGCCGGACCTGAAGCCGCGCGCGAGCACCGTCGTGCGGGTCGTCCTCAGCCCGGACAAGGCGCTGACCGGCCGTGTCACGGGTGAGCTCACCACGACCGGCACCGACGCCGACAAGGGCGACAACACCGCACGGCAGCGGCTGCGCATCCTCCAGCCGCGTATCGTCGCGGTGCCGAACATCGGCAAGCCCGGCTTCGTCACCTCCGTGCGCGGCAAGGACTTCCCGCCGGGAGTGCCGGTGCGGTTCACCTGGAAGCCGGGGATCACCGCGGCGGCGGCGCCGACCGTTCCGCTGCCGGACGGCACCTTCATCGGCCAGTTGCTCATCCTCGCCAAGGACCAGACCGGACCGCGCGTCATCACCGCCAAGGGCCGCGGGTTCTCGCCGGTGACGACCGACTTCCTGGTGGTCAGCGGCACCTTCCAGCCGCCCGACGAGGTGACCCGCCGGTGATCCACGAAGTCGACGAGGGCCTGCGCCGGCTGCTCGGCGAGTCCGGCCTGGAGGCGTCGGGCGTCGAGGTGGCCTTCGACGCCCCCACCCGGGACTGGGCAGCGCGCCGCAGCGCCCCCACCGTCTGCGTCTTCCTTTACGACATCCGGGAGGACGCCACCCGGCGCGGCAGCGGCGCCGGGGAGGTCTACGACGCCGACGGGTATCTGGTGGCGCGGCGCACCCCGCCGCGCTGGTTCGAGCTGACGTACCTGGTCACGGCGTGGGCAAGCCGCCCGCAGGACGAACACCGGCTGCTCTCGCAGGTGCTGGCGACCCTGATGGGCGCCGATACCCTGCCCGCCCGTCTGCTCACCGGCACGCTCGCCGACCTCGGCCTGACGGTGGGACTGGACGCCGGCGGGGTCGGACTCGACGCTCCGGCCGCCGCTGACGTGTGGTCGGCGCTCGGCGGCGAGCTGAAGGCGTCCCTCCAGGTCCGGGCGCGGGCGCCGCTCGCCGGTGTGACCACCGAGACCGCGCCGCCGGTCACCGAAGGTCTCGTCGTGCGCTCCGCCACCAGGAGCGAGGGCGCGCAGGCGACGCCGGGCCGCCGCCTGCGCTACACGGAGGCCACCGACCCGGGCCCGGACGGCGGCTTCGCGGGCCCGCGCGAACGGGGCCCCGCCCCCGCCCGTCGCCGCCGCCGCCGCAGAGGGGACCGCCAGCCGTGACGCACACCGTCGAACCCGACGTCGTCGCCGGACCCGTGTCCGTCGACGTGGAACACCTGTGGGACCGGCTTCGGCTGGTCGAGGACCGGGTGCGGCACGCCGTCGCCGTCCGGCGCGCCGCCGAACCCGACCCCGACGACCCGTACCGCGGCCAGTACCTCACCCCCGACGCGGTCGCCCGCATCCTGGACGAGCCGGGCGGACTCGGCGTGCCCGCCCACGAGCCGTGGCAGCCGGCGGCCGGTTCCGTGCTCGACGGACTCGCCCGGCGGTTCGGCCTGTCCCCGCTGGACCTGGACCTGCTCCTGGTCGCGCTGGCACCGGACCTCGACGCACGGTTCGAGCGGCTCTACGGCTTCCTCAACGACGACCTGACCCGCCGCCGGCCCACGGTCGGGCTCGCCCTGGAGCTGTGCGGGCTGCCCGGGGCGGCGTCCGGCCGGTTCCGGATCGCTCCCGGTGCGCCGCTCGTCGCGGGGGGCCTGGTGGAGGTCACCGAGCCCGAACGGCCGCCGCTGTCACGGGTGTTGGCGGTGCCGGACCGGGTCACCGGGCACCTGCTGCGCAGCACCCGCCCCGATGCTCGGCTCGCCGGAGTGCTCGGCGCCGCCCGCGAGGACCCGACCGCCGAGGAAGCGGACGTCCGGCGGACGGCGGCCGCGGCCGGCACCGGCGTCGGCCTCGTCCATCTGCGCACCCGGGGAGGCGACGCGGCGGGGCTGGCCACCGCAGCCCTGCACGCGGCCGGGCTGCGCCCGCTCGTCCTGGACGCGGCGGCGCTCGCCCGGCGCGCGGGCGACGTACCGGAACTCGCCCGGGTCGCCGCCCTCGAAGCCCGCCTCACCGGCGCCGGAATCGTCCTCGGCCCCCTGGAGGCGCTGCCCGGCGAACCCGCCGAACGCGCCCGCACGCTCGGGGCGTTGTGCGCGGCGCTGCGGGGCATTCCCCTGATCACGCACGGCACGGTCGGCTGGGCCCCGGAGTGGGCGGCCGACACGCCCGTCGCCCTGACCGTCGCGGCGCCTTCGCCCGAGCGGCAGGCCGCGCGCTGGCGGCACGCCCTCGAACGGGCCGCCGACGACAACTCCGACGACGGCTTCGACCACATCCCCGGCGGCGGCTCCGGTGACGGCCTCGCGATCGGCGACGTCGACAAGCTCGCCGAGGCGGTCGCCGCGCATCGCCTGGACTCCGGGCAGGTGCGCCGCGCCGCCGACGTGGCGGTGCGCACGGCCGCCATCGCGGGCCGCCCCGTCGGCCCCGACGACCTGCGCACCGCCGTACGAGCCCAGAACGGCGCGGGGCTCGACCGACTCGCCCGCCGGGTGGAGCCGGGCGTCGGCTGGGACGACCTGGTGCTGCCGCCGACCACGCACCGTCGGCTGCGCGAACTGGCGCTGCGGGCCCGCCATCGCGAGCAGGTGCTCGGGCAGTGGGGGATGCGGCCCGGCGGCGGCCGGGGGCGCGGCGTGATCGCGCTGTTCGCCGGCGAGTCGGGCACCGGCAAGACCATGTCCGCCGAGGTCGTCGCCGCCGACCTGGGCATGGACCTGTACGTCGTGGATCTGTCCACAGTTGTGGACAAGTACGTCGGGGAGACCGAGAAGAACCTGGAGCGCATCTTCACCGAGGCCTCCGCGGTCAACGCGGTGCTGCTCTTCGACGAGGCCGACGCGATCTTCGGCAAGCGCTCGGCAGTGAAGGACGCGCACGACCGGCACGCCAACATCGAGTCGGCGTATCTCCTCCAGCGCATGGAGTCGTTCGACGGGATCGCGGTCCTGACCACCAACCTGCGGGCCAACCTCGACGAGGCGTTCACCCGACGGCTCGACGTGGTGGCCGACTTCCCGGTACCCGACTCCGGCCAACGCCTCGCCCTGTGGGAGCGCTGCCTGGGCGGACGGCTGCCCCGCGCCGACGACCTTGACCTCGCCTTCTGCGCCGACCGCTTCGAACTCGCCGGCGGCTCCATCCGCGCCTGCGCGGTGACCGCGGCCTACCTCGCGGCGGAGGCCGGCAGTCCGCTCACCATGCGGCAGTTGGTGACGGCGGTCGCGCAGGAGTACCGCAAACTGGGGCGGCTGGTCCTGGAGGGGGAGTTCGGCCCGTACCTGGACGCGGCCGCCGCGGCCTGAACCACGCCGGCGGTCAGGAGCCGGTGGACATCTTGTCCTCGTAGTCCGAGTCGGAAGCGCTGCCCTGCGACCCGAAGTCGATGGTCGCGAACGGCTGCCCCGGCGACGGCGGCTGGGAACCGTCGGACATCTCGACGTCGGACTCACTGCTGGAACCGCTGTCGCTGTCGGGCGCGGGTGCCGGGACGTCGTGCAGGGTGTACGTCGCGCCGGCCTTGGTCACCCAGCCCGCGGCGATGTACGACTCGATCTGCTTGTCCCGGCGGTCCTTGGGGATGTCCTTGCGGGTCATGGCCTGCGCGTGGGCGTCCGCGGTGCTGGTACCGGCGGCGGGGGTCTGGCCCTGAGCCCTGCGTTCCTCGTAGTCCTTGTACGCGAGGAAGGTGCCCTTGTCCTGGGACAGCGCCGCCAGGGCGAAGTTCTGCATCTCGTCCTCGGTCAGCTGTGTCCTGCCGCCGAGCGCTTCCTTGGCCTTCGTGTAGTAGTGCGCCAGGTCGCTCGGGTCGTTGCCCGCCCTGATCAGGTCGTTGATGTCCGGTTCGTTCTCCCACGTTCTGTAGTGGGCCTTGTCCAGGTAGATGTCGATGCCGACCGGAATCATCACGTGGTGGTGATTGCCCATGGCCGCCGCGTACTTCACCTCGAAGCGGAGGTCGCCCTTGCTCACCCCCACCAGTGCCTGCTCGATCCGGCGCCACATGCCGGTGCCCTGGTTCAGGGACCACTGGGGGACGATGTTCTGCGAGACGTCGTCGCCGCCCACCTCCAGTCCCATGACATGGCCGCGGTCGTAGCCGGCCCCGCCGAACAGGTCCTTCCACACCTGCGGCTCGGTGGGCGCCGCCGTGCCCTTGCGTTTCTGACCCTTGTAGGCCTGGTGCAGGGACTTGACCGCGACCGGGTTCGGCGCCGCCGCCCGCCCCTTCGTGCCGGTCGGCTTGATGGGACCGGTCACGCTCTGCGGGCGTTTGATCTTCAGGCCGTACGCGGGCTCGGCGTTCTCCCTGCTGGGCTTGTAGTGGGTGACGGTCGCGTCCTCCAGCGTGGTGACGCTCTTCCGCTGCACCGCCTCCGCCTGCACCGCCTCCGCCTGCACCGCCTCCGCCTGCGCCGGCGTCGCGTGCCCGCAGGCCTCCGGCGCGCGCTGGACGTCCGGTGCCGGCCCGGACAGGACCTTGCGGGCGTTGGCCTCGGCGGCCCGCTCGAAGCGGTCGCCCGGATCCGACACCGCGAACCCGTGGCCGGTGGCGGTGCCCGACACCGGGCCGTCGCGCTGCTGCACGACATGGGTGAGCTCATGCGCGAGGGTGTGCTTGTCGCCGCCGCCCGCGCCGATCACGACATGACTGCCCGAGGTGTACGCGCGCGCCCCGATGGCCTGGGCCGAGCGGGCGGCCGCCGTCCCCGTGTGCAGTCGTACGTCGGAGAAGTCGGTCCGGAAGCGGGACTCCATGTCCCGGCGGACCGGCGCGGCGAGTGGCTTGCCGGCCGAGCGCAGCACCTCGTGCACGCCGGGGTCCGGCTCCTCCACGACGGGTGCGGGGCGGGCGCGGCGGGCGATCATCGCGGTCACCGCCGCGTTGCCCGCGCCGCGCTGCCCCGCCCGGAGGGCGTCGGCGGTGAGCGGCGGCGGTACGGCGGGGCCGGCGGAGGTCTCCTGGCGGGCGGCGGCCGGGCCGCGCGTGGCGGACCGCCGGTTCTCGTGCTGCTCGGCGTGCGCCTGGGACGTCCGCAATTCGTTGCCTCCTCGTCGGCGCAGCACTCTTGCGACCCCCAGTGGACCGCCCGGGCGCGCGGGGCGTCCAGGCCCGTACGGGCAGAACGAGGGCAGGTCCGGGCGGCAGCCGGACGGTCCGCACGGGCAGGGAAGGGCAGCGATCCTGCCCCTGGCCAGGTCCCCGCGTCCCTGTCGCCCCGGCGGGCCCCCGCGCAGACTCGACCTGGACACAGGCGACTGACCCGTTAGGACGCGAAGGAGCGAGTATGCCGACGTACCTCACCCCGGGCGTGTACGTGGAGGAGGTGCAGTCCGGTGCCCGACCGATCGAAGGGGTCGGCACCGCCGTCGCCGCGTTCGTCGGGTTCGCCGAGAGCGGCCCGTTCCACGCACCGACACTGGTCACCAGCTGGGACCAGTACACCCAGACGTTCGGCGGCTTCACCGAGGGCGCCTACCTGCCCCTCTCGGTCCACGGCTACTTCGCCAACGGCGGCGGCGCCGCGTACATCGTGCGGATCGGCGGCCAGGCCGAGGACGCCTCCCCGTCGGCCGACGGCGGCCGGCGCGCGCCCAAGGCAGCGGAGCCGGTGGCCCTCGGCGGCTTCCTCGTCGCCGCCAGGCAGGGCGTCACCGGCGTGTCGGTCGAGGTCGCCGACGCGGACGGCGAGAACCCGCCGGAGGACCGCTTCAAGGTCCTGGTCCGCCAGGGCGAGCAGGTCGTGGAGACCTACGAGGCCTCCACCCGCAAGAACGTCAAGGGATACCTGGTCAACCAGGCCCGTGCCTCCAAGCTGATCCAGGTCACCGAGCAGCAGGGCGCCGCCCAGACCAGGCCCGCCGCCCAGACCCTGGCCGTGCCCGACGCCCCGGCCGTGCCCGCGCCGAGCGGCTCGGGCGAGGTGGCCCGCCTCAACCCGGCGGAGTACGTCGGCGACGCCGCCGCCCGCACCGGGTTCGGGGGCCTGGAGACCATCGACGAGATCACCATGGTCGCCGTGCCGGACCTGATGAGCGCCTATCAGCGCGGCGACATCGACGCCGAGGGCGTGCGCACCGTGCAGCTCGCGGTGATCTCGCACTGCGAGCAGATGGGCGACCGCGTCGCCGTCCTGGACGCCCCGCCCGGCCTGGGCGCGCAGCAGGTGCGCGCCTGGCGCAACGACGAGGCCGGCTACGACTCCCGGTACGCCACCCTCTACTACCCCTGGGTCCGCGTCTTCGACCCGGCCACCGGACGCAACACCACCGTCCCGCCGAGCGGCCACATCGCCGGCGTGTGGGCGCGCAGCGACGGCGAGCGCGGTGTGCACAAGGCGCCGGCCAACGAGGTCATCCGCGGCGCGGTGGACCTGGAGCTCCGGCTCAGCAAGGGCGAGCAGGACCTGCTCAACCCGATCGGCGTCAACTGCGTACGGGCCTTCCCCGGCCGCGGCATCCGCATCTGGGGCGCCCGCACCCTCTCCTCCGACCCGGCCTGGCGCTACCTGAACGTGCGCCGCCTCTTCAACTACCTGGAGGAGTCCATCCTCCTGGGCACCCAGTGGGTGGTCTTCGAGCCGAACGACGACCGGCTGTGGTCCAGCATCCGGCGCAACGTCACCGCGTTCCTCACCGAGGAGTGGCGTAGGGGCGCGCTGTTCGGCCGCACGGCCGAGGAGGCGTTCTACGTCAAGTGCGACCGGGACAACAACCCGCCGGAGTCCATCGACCAGGGCCGCGTCATCTGCGAGATCGGAGTCTCGCCGGTCAAGCCCGCCGAGTTCGTGGTGTTCCGGCTGGCCCAGTTCTCCGACAGCACCAGCCTCATCGACGAGTGACCCCGGGTCAGCAGAACAACCAGCTCCGCAAGGGAAGGTGACAGACAGTCATGGCAACGGGCGATGCTCTTTCCACCCATGTCTTCGGCGTGCAGCTCGGCGGCTACCTGGTCGAGTCGATCCAGGAGATCAGCGGGCTGACCGTCGAGGAGGAGGTCGTCGAGGTACGCCAGGTCAGCGCGGAGGGCAAGCAGATCATCCGCAAGCAGCCCGGCGCCCGGCAGGCCGGTGAGATCACGATCACCCGGGGACTCGACCAGAGCAGTGAGTTCACCAACTGGATCAAGGAGACCCTGAACAACGGCGCCGTGAACTCCGCGCGGCAGAACCTCACCATCGAGATCAAGGACACCGAGGGCAACACGGTCCGCCGTATCCAGCTGATGCAGGGCTGGGCCTCCAAGTGGGAGGGCCCCTCCCTGAAGGCGGGCGAGTCGGCCGCGGCCACCGAGTCCGTGACGATCGTGTTCGAAGAGATCATCGTCGAATGAGGCGCCGTACCGTGACGGCGGGCAACCTGGAGGAGATCCTCCAGGCCACGGCCCCCGCCCCGGCTCCGGAGCAGGCGGCGGCACCCCCCGCCCCCGCCGCTCCGGCGCCGCCCCGGGAGGAGAACGGGCTGCGCACCGAGTTCGAGTTCGAGCTGCCGCGCGGCTACGTGGACGAGGCGGGCACGGTGCACCGGCACGGCGCGATGCGCCTGGCCACCGCCCGTGACGAGCTGCGTCCGCAGATCGACCTCAGGGTCAAGGAGAACCCGGCGTATCTGAGCGTGGTGCTGCTGAGCCAGGTGATCACCCGGATCGGCACCGTCACCGATGTGCACGCCGGGGTCGTGGAGCGGATGTACGCCACCGACGTCGCCTTCCTCCAGGACTTCTACCGCCGGGTCAACAGCGAGGGCCACACCCGTGCCGCGGTGACCTGCCCGCACTGCGAGGGCGGCTTCGAGGTCGACCTCTCGGGTGGGCGCCTGGGGGAATCGTGACGTACGCCCTTCCCCGGCTCCGGGAGGAGATCGCGTACATCGCCTATCACTTCCACTGGCAACGCGAGGAGATCCTCGACCTGACCCACGGCGAACGGCAGCAGTGGGTGGCCGAGATCGCCCGTATCAACACCCGCGTGAATGGGAGCGGTTGAGCACATGGGATGGCGGGACAGGCTGCGCCGCCGGGCCGCGACGCCGGCTGCCGCGGCCCCGGCCCGGGGGGCGCCCGGCACTCCGGGTGCCGCCGCGCCCGACGCTCCGGAGCCTTCCGTGCCCGGCGACTGGGACGGGGGCTGGCGCAGCACGGCCGCGCCGGAACTCACCGTGTCCCGCGCCCCGCTGGGCGTCAGCGACGGCCTCGCCTTCCGCGCGGGCCTGGCCGCCTGGCAGAACCCGTCGTTCGACAGCGGCCTCGGGCATGCGCTGCTGACCGCCGCTCCGGCCGGCCTGGTGCGCGGCGTCACCCGCCCGGCGGCTCCGCGGGCCACGTACACCGCCGGGGGGCCGCTGCTGCTGAGGGCGCTGCGGCCGGAGGGGGTGGACGGTGCGGAAGACGTGGTTTCGGACGGGGCAACGGCCGACGGGACACCAGAGATCGCCCGGCGGCCGGTTCCGGGGGAGCGGAAGTCAGGGTCGACGGGATCCCGTTCGGGCTCCTCGGCCGTACGGCCCGCCGGCGGCGACGCCGGTGGCGACACCCGTGCGGGATTGACGAGTTCGGGCGACGCGGCTCCTCGGTCCCGTGGTCTCACGGCCGCGGACTCCCCCGCCGTCCTCTCCGCGTCACCGGCCGCCGTCCAACGGGCCGTCGAGCCGGGCACGAGCACGGTCGTGGCTCCCGCCGACACCGGCCGTCAGCCGGTCGCTGCCAGGACTCCGCTCGTACGACGGGTGGCGGTCGTGCCGCCCGCAGCCGCGGACGGGACTGCGGCCCGACCCGCTTCCGAACCGAACCCCGGGCGGGCGTCCGCGACCCGGGGTGCTTCCAGGGGCCGTACGCCTTCGGGCCCGGCAGTCCGACGCGCCGATACGGAGGCGACCGGGCCGCACCCGGAACCATCCCGTACTTCCGGCGCCGACGGGTCTCACGCGGCCGTCCGGCCCAGCCCGTCGGGGCCTCGCCTGACCGTCGCCCGCCGCCCGGCCGGACCCGTGCGCCGCGTCGCCGCGGTGCGGCCCGCAACCCCTCCGGCGCCCACGCCCGACGCCTCCGGCACCACCACACCGGCCAGCACGAGCGCGGACTCCCCCGCCCACGTACAGCGCGCCGCCACGCCCTCGCGCGGTCGCGCTCCTCTCGGCGCCGCGTTGAGTGAACTGCCCTCCACAGCAACGCTGTTGCGGCGCGACACCCCCGCGCTCGGCGCCGGTTCCGCGCCCGGTCCGACCCTGCCCGTCGTCCAGCGCCAGGGCGACACATCGGTGCCGTACGACAGCGGCACGAGCGCCACCAAGGGAACGGCATCCGCGGCCCCGGCCGACGCCCCGCGCCGGACCCCGGCCCCGGACGGCTCGGGCGCCCGCGCGCGCGGTGGCCTGGGAGCTCCGCTGCCCGAGCTGCCGCCGAGCGCCGCGCTGCCCGGTTCCGCCGCGTCCCCTGCTCCTCGTGCTACTCGTACGGGACCCGGCCCGGACGTCCAGCGCGCTCCGGGAGCGGACGCCCCGCTGCTGGGGACGGCCGACGTCCAGCGCAGCCTCGCGGAGCACTCCACCACCGGGGGCACCACCACCGGGGCCACTCCCGTGGCCCACGGAAACGGGCCCGCCACGCCGCTGGTGACGACCTCCCCGGCCGTCGCCCCCGACCGCCCGGAACCGGTGAACGCCGTAGCCACGGAAGGCGCGGCAGCGGCAGGAAAGGCGCCCGTTGGGGCGAGCGCGGGCGGGCCCGGCTCGGGCGGATCGCGCGCTGATGGGCCGACCTCCGGCAGCCACCGGGCGGACGGCCCGCGCTCCGGCGGGCAACGGCCCCGTCGCCCCGCCGTCCCGGGCCCGGTCGTCGTGGCCAGGGCCGTGGCTCCAGGCACCGCCGGCATCCGGCCCGCCGGCTCGGCAGACCCGCGCCCCCTCACCGTGACCGGCTCCGCAGCACACTCGGCCACGGCGGCGGATCCCCGCACCCTCTCGCTGTTGGCGGCCCGCCCGCTCACCCTGAGCTCCCGGACCCCGGAAGGGGCGGCACCGCCCACCGCCGCCCGCTCCGGCGGCCGTCCCGTGGTGGCGGCGCGCTGGCCCGGTGCACCGGCCGCCGCCCAGGGCGACACCGCGCCACCGACCGGGACGCCCGCACACCGGGTCGGCCCGTCGGCCGTCTCCCCGGCCGCTTCCCCCGGCGGCTCCGGGACACCCAAGCGCCCGCTACCCGGCCCGTCCGCGCCCGCCCCGGCCACACCGCAGCTCCAGCGAGCCGCGACCGCGCACTCCGAACCGCAGGGCACGCGGGGCACGCAGGGCGCACCGGGCAAGGAAGCCGGCGTGCGAACGTCTGGCTCCCCGGCCCCGGTTCAGCGCGTCCCGGTCGTCCGTCCCGCGCCGCCCCGCCCCGTGACCGCGGGCGCGGCCACCGCCGTACCGGCGAAGCCCCTGCCGGTGACCGCCCCGCAGGCGCCGCCGCTCGCCGACCGCCCGGCGGGCGTCCCGGCACCGGTGGGGCCCGTTCCCGTGGTCCGGCCGCGGACCATCGCCCCGGGCTCGGCCAACCCGGTGCAGCGCGACGTCGCCGCCTCCGCCGGCGCCGACCCGCTCAAGGGCGTACAGGTCAAGGAGGTACCGGCGCGCGGCCGTGCGCGATCGTCGTCCGCGCCCACCGCCTCCACCTCCGCCTCGACCTCCACCTCGGGCAAGGCAGCCTCCCGCCGCCGTCCCGAGAGCCCCCAGGACGACCCCGGCCTCGACCTCGACGACCTGGCGCGCCGCCTGATCGACCCCGTGTCGCGGCTGCTGCGCACCGAGTTGCGGCGCGGTCGCGAACGCACCGGCCGCCCCTACGACGGACGCCGCTGAGGGCACGCCATGGACGATGACCGACCGGACGACGAACGAACTGACTGGCGAGTGACGGACCGATGACCGACAGCATCTTCGCGACGAGCGTGTATTTCCGGCTCGCGATCGGCGGCAACGACCTGGGCGCCTTCCACACGTGCTCCGGCATGGGCGCCGAGGTCGAGATGGAGACGTACGCCGAGGGCGGCAACAACGGCTTCACCTGGCAGCTGCCCGGCCGCGTGACCTGGTCCAACATCACGCTCACCCGGCCCGTCACCGCCGACACGGCGAAGATCGCCCGCTGGCTCGACGAGACGCTGAAGCGGGTGGAGCCCAAGGACGGCGAGATCGTGGCGCTGAAACCGGATCTCACCCGGATCATCAGCTGGCAGGTGTCCGGGATCGTCCCGGTGCGCTGGCAGGGTCCGTCCTTCGACCCCGCCAACTCCCAGGCGGCGGTGGAGACCCTGGAGATCGCCCACCAGGGCCTGCGCCCGTCCTGACCCGCCCTCACGCACTCCGCCCTCGACCAGCGCCCCGACAGCCGTCCCAGGAAAGGAGGTCCTGCCGTGTCCCCAGCACGCTCCAGCCGGGCCAGGGCCCAGCTGACCCTGAAGGAGCCCCCCACCTCCGTCGGCGCCAAGCCCGGCGGGACCATCGCGCGGCTGAACCTCCAGTTCAACCCCTCCACCCTGGAGCTGCGCAAGAGCACCGAATGGCGGCGCACCCCGTCCCGGATGGCGGGACAGTCGGCGCTGCCGGAGTTCGTCGGCAGCGGCCCGCGCACGCTCAGCCTGGAGGTGTTCCTGGACGCCACCGCCACCCACGACAACTCCGTGGAGCTGGCGGTGGAGAAGCTGATGAAGGGGTGCGTGCCGACCCCGGCCAGCCTGGGCCGCAAGAAGCCGGCCAGCCCGTGGGTGCGGTTCGAGTGGGGCATGGCGCGGACGACGTCGTTCGACGGGGTGCTGTCGAGCCTGTCGGTGAGCTACACGCTGTTCGACGTGGACGGCAAGCCGCTGCGGGCCACCTGCGCGCTGTCCATCGAGGAGGCGAGTGTCGACCCGGCGGGCCAGAACCCGACGTCCGGGGCGCGCACCGCCCGCAGCACGCACACCGTGGTGGCGGGCGACAGCCTGGCCTTGCTGGCCTGGCGGGAGTACGGCGACGCGACGGCCTGGCGGGTCATCGCGGAGGCCAACGGCATCGACGACCCGATGGCTCTCGTACCCGGCACCGAACTGGTGGTGCCGGGGCTGCGTGACGCGGGCGCTGAGGAGGACCAGTGAGCACATCCGAGGCGCGGGGCGGCCGGTCGTTCGCGGCCGACCCGGTCATCGAGACGCCCGCCGAACTCCCGCGGACCTGGGCCGCCCAGCTGGTGAACTGCGTGGTCGACGAGAACGTGGGCCTGCCGGACGCGGCCGTCCTCACCTTCCGCGACCCCGACCACGAGTTCCTCCAGAAGACCGGCATCACCATCGGCACCCCGCTGAAGGTGTCGGTGGTGACCGTCTCGGGGCAGGCGCGCGAGCGGCTGTTCAGCGGCGAGGTGACCGCCCTGGAGCTGGACCGGGACCGCACGGGCTCGTTCACGGTGGTGCGCGCCTACTCCAAGGCGCACCGCCTTCAGCGGGGCCGCAAGGTCGTGGCGTACCGGAACATGACGGCGGCGGCGATCGTCCGCAAGGTCGCCGCTGGGGCCGGGTTGGCCTGCGGGAAGGTCGAGGCCGAGCCGGTCACCTACCAGCAGCTGTCGCAGGCCAACGTGTCCGACTGGGACTTCCTGCAGTTCCTGGCGGGGGAGAGCGGCGCGCAGGTGCGGGTCGACGACAAGGGGCTGCTGCAGTTCACCAAGCCGCGGAAGGCGTCCGGCGCGCCCGCCCCGTCGACCCCGGCGACCCGCAGCCCGATGGTGCTGGAGTACGGGCGCAACCTGCTGGCGCTGCGGGCGTCCCTGTCGGCCGCGGACGGCGCGCAGCAGGTGGAGGTGCGCGGCTGGGACGTCGCCAACAAGCGGCCCCTGGTGGCCCGCAAGCCGTCGGTGAACAGCGAAACGGTGGTGCCGGGACTGAGCCCGGCGTTCGCCGCCCGGTTCGGCAAGTCGTCGAAGCTGACCGTCACGGACACCCCGTACCGCACCCACGCCGAGACGAAGGCGGTCGCGGACGCCACGGCCGCCGAAGTCAGCGCCGGATTCGGCGAGTTGGAGGCGCTCGTCGAGGGCAACCCCAAGCTGCGGGCGGGCAAGCCCGTGGCGCTCGGCAACGTCGGGCAGGCGTTCTCCGGGAAGTACACGGCGACGGCGGTGCAGCACGTCCTCGAACCGCACGGCGGATACCGGACGACGGTGTGGGTCAGCGCCAGCCCGGACCGCTCCCTGACGGGCCTGGTGACCGGCGCGAACGCGCCCGGCCGCGGACCCCGCATGCCCGGTCTGGCCATCGGCGTGGTGACCGACGTACGCGAACCCGGCGGCGGCGAGTCCGGCGGCGTACGGCTGAAGTTCCCCTGGCTGGACGACACCTACGTCACCGACTGGGTGCGCACCGTGCAGTGGGGCGGCAAGGGCGGTGGCGGCGTGTTCAGCCCGGAGGTCAACGACGAGGTCCTGGTCGGCTTCGAACAGGGCCTGCTGGACAGCCCGTACGTCATCGGCGGGCTCTACAACGGCGTGGACAAGCCCTCGCCGCACGACGTCCCGCTGGTCGACAAGACCACCGGGAAGCTCAACCGGCGCTCCCTCGTGTCGCGTTCGGGGCACCGGGTGGAGCTGCTGGACGCGCGGGCGCCCGGTCGCTCCGGGGTGCGGCTGACGAGCGCCGACGAGCGCCTCGAAGTGTTCCTGGACAACCGGCGGGACCGGATCGAGCTGACCGTCTACGCCGGGAAGGGCCGCCAGCGGCCCCTCAGCTCCGTCCTGCTCGACAAGAAGGGCATCACCCTGGACGCGGGGCGCGGCGACGTGAGCGTGTCGGGCCGGAACGTGGACATCCAGGGCCGGGTCGGGGTGAAGATCGGCGGCCGCACGGTGAGCGTCAACGGCTCGTCGAACGTCACCGTCGACGGCGGTCTGCTGGGCGTCCTCAAGGCCAAGCTCATCCGGATCAACTGACCTCTGTCTCCCCGACGTTCCCATCATTCCCAAGGAGTCCGCATGCCGGCCGCAGCCCGTACCGGTGACCCCACCAACCACGGCGGCGTGATCGCCCTGCCGACCGGCCCCGCCGCCCAGGTGATGCTGCGCGTGCTGATCGGCGGCCGCCCCGCGGCCGTGACCACGGGCCTCCCCGGCCCCCCGGGCAGTGTGCACACCTGCGCGATGCCCCCGCACCTGGCCCTGGGACCGGGCAACGTGGTCATGCCCGACCCGGCCGCGCTCGCCCGGGGCCAGGTCCTCATCGGCGGGCTGCCGGCCGCGAAGATGCGCGACAAGACCACGTGCGGCGCGATGATCTCGGGCGGTGCCCTGAACGTCCTGATCGGGGGCGCGTGATGAGCGACCGGTTCATCGGCCGCGGCTGGGCGTTCCCGCTGCGGGTCGGGCCGACCGGCGGGATCGGCATGGTCGAACGGGAGCGGGAGATCGAGGAGGCGATCCGCCTGGTCCTCGGCACCGCGCCCGGCGAGCGGCCCATGCGCCCCGAGTTCGGCTGCGGCATCCACGACTACGTCTTCGCGCCCGGCGACGGTGCCACCGCCGGACGGATCGCCCAGCGGGTGCGCGAGGCCCTGGAGCGGTGGGAGCCGCGCATCGCGGTCGACGACGTGGTGGTCGCCTTCGACGCCGTCGAGGACGGCACCCTCTACATCGACGTGCACTACACCCTGCGTTCCACCAACGACCGGCGCAACCTGGTCTTTCCCTTCTACACGATCCCCTCCGAGGAGGGGGCCGAGGAATGGGGCGCCGCCTGATGGCCCTGCCCTCCCCCAACCTGGACGACCGGCGGTTCCAGCAGCTCGTCGACGAGGCGAAGCGGTATGTGCAGCAGCGTGCCCCGGAGTGGACCGACCACAACGTCTCCGACCCGGGCGTCACCCTCATCGAGACGTTCGCCTACCTCGTGGATCAGCTGCTGTACCGGCTGAACCGGGTCCCCGACAAGAACTACACCGCCTTCCTGGACCTGCTCGGCATCCGCCTGTTCCCGCCGGCCGCAGCCGTGGCCGAGGTCGACTTCTGGCTGTCGGCGCCGCAGCCCGACACGGTGACACTGACCCCGGGCACCGAGGTGGCCACCGCGGGCGGCGAGGCCGACGAGGCCGTGGTGTTCACCACCACGGACGAACTGCGCATCATGCCCAGCGAGTTGATCCGCCTGGTGACCGCGTCCCGCGCCGGTGAGCAGACCGACCGGACCGGTGAGCTCGCCGAAGGCCGCGACATCCCTGCCTTCCAGGCGGCACCCCAGCCCGGTGACGCGCTGCTGTTCGGCCTGCCGACGGCGGTGCCGCGCTGCGTGGTCGCGGTGAACCTGGACAGCCGCGTGGAGGGCATCGGCGTCGACCCGCGCCAGCCCCCGCTGGTGTGGGAGGCGTGGGACGGCGGCGGCTGGCAGGTGTGCGAGACCGGCGAGGACTCCACCGGCGGCCTGAACCGGCCCGGCGAGGTCATCGTGTACGTACCGGCCGGGCACACCGCGTCGGTGATCGGCGGGACCCGGGCCGGCTGGCTGCGCTGCCGGGTCACCGAGGCGGAGCCGGGCCAGCCGTTCTACTCGGAGTCCCCGACGGTGCGCGAGGCGTCCGTGTTCACCGTGGGCGGCACCATGACCGTCGAGCACGCCGAGAGCGAGACCGACGTACCACTCGGCACCTCGGAGGGCGTCGCCGGGCAGACGTTCCGGCTCGGCCGCCCGCCGGTCCTCCTCGACCGCGAGCCCCCCGTGGTGGAGGTGTCCTCGGCCGAGGGCTGGCAGCGCTGGGACGTGGTCGAGCACTTCGGCCGCTCGGGCCCGGCCGACCGCCATGTCCAGGTCGACGCCACCACCGGCGAGTTCACCTTCCCGCCGGCGCTGCGCGAACCGGACGGCACCCTGCGGCAGTGCGGCGCCGTGCCGCCCAAGGGCGCCCAGATCCGGGCGGCCCGCTACCGCACCGGCGGCGGCCCCGCGGGCAACGTGGCCCGCGGGGCGATCTCCGTACTGCGCAGCTCCGTCCCCTACGTCGCACGGGTCGTCAACCGGGAGTCGGCCGGCGGCGGCGTCGCCGGCGAGACCCTCGCCAACGCCCGGCTGCGGGCACCGGACGCGCTGCGCATGCAGGAACGCGCCGTCACCGCCGGGGACTACGAGATCATCGCCGGCCAGGCCGCGCCCTCGGTACGCCGGGTCCGCTGCCTGCCCGCCGCCGAAGGAGCGGGCGCGGTACGGGTGCTGGTGGTCCCGGACGCGGTGGCCGACGAAGGAGACGACCGCCTCCGCTTCGAACAGCTCATCCCCTCCGACCAGGTCCTGCGGACGATCACCACGAGCCTCGACGAACGCCGTCTGATCGGCACCCGCCTGGTCGTCGAGCCGCCGGCCTACCAGGGCGTCACCGTGGTCGCCAGGCTGTCGGCGGCCCCCGCCGACACCGGCCGCGTCCGCGACGCGGCCCTGGCCGCCCTGTTCCGCCACCTCAACCCGCTGGTCGGCGGCCCGGACGGCACCGGCTGGCCCTTCGGACGACCGGTCCAGTACGGCGACGTCTTCGGCGTCCTCCAACGCGCCACCGGCAACGCGCTGATCGAGGAGATCCTGCTGTTCCCCGCCGACCCGATCACCGGGCGGCGCGGCGCGCCGACGGACCGCGTCGACTTGGCCGCGGGCGCGCTGGTCTTCTCCTACCAGCACCAGGTGGTCGTCACGGCCGTGGAGCCGGAGGCACGGGGATGAGCCGCGCCGCGATACCCGGTCTGCCGAGCCGGCACCCGATCGGCGGGCAGCTGCCCGCGCTGTACGCCGACGACGACTTCGCGCAGCGCTTCACCGCCGGACTGGACACCGTCCTCGCCCCGGTGTTCGCGACCCTCGACAACCTGCCCGCCTATCTCGACCCCCGGGTGGCCCCGGCCGACTTCCTGGCCTGGCTGGCGTCCTGGGTGGGCGCCGCCGACGACCCGCAGTGGCCGGTGGAGCGGCGCCGCGAGGCGGTTGCCCGCGCGGTGGAGCTGCACCGCTGGAGCGGTACCCGGCGCGGCCTGGCCGAGGCGCTGCAGCTCGCGCTCGGCGTGCACGCCGAGGTCATCGGGGACGGCGGCGCGGTGTGGTCGAGCACCCCCGGCGCCGACCTGCCGCCGGAGCCCCCCGCCGAGGTCCTGGTGCGGGTGTGGCCGGACCACGGGGCCTGGGCCGACCCGGCCAGGGTCCACGAGGTCGTCAGGGCCATGTGCCCGGTGCACACCGTCTGCCGGGTGGAAGTCCTGCCCGGCCCGCCCGTCGACGAAGGGAGGTGACGCCATGCGCGCCTGTCCCGCGTGCGGGGCGTCCAACGGCTCCACGGACGACTTCTGCGGCAACTGCGGGGCGTACCTGGGGTGGTCGGACCGTTCGGCGTCTTCGGGTACGTCGTCGGAGCCGCCGCCCTCGAGTACGCCCGCGGAGCCCTCGGCCCCCGGCACGTCCTCGGCGCCGTCGGCCACGGGCGCACCCGGCCCCACGGCTTCGGAGCCGCCGGTCCCTGGCCCGCCCGCCGAACCCCCGGCCGCGCCGCATGCCACGCCGCCCGACGCCGCCCGCCCGGCCGCCGCACCGGCGCCGC
>NZ_JAGGOJ010000024.1:0-231 GCF_018614575.1 Streptomyces sp. ISL-10 | reverse complement strand
GACCGTTTCCGGCCAGGGCGGGACGCCAAGCCCCGTACTCCGGCCCGGCCCCGACGGTGCCGGGTCCGCGCCCTCCGCTCCCGCCTTCCGCCCGACCACCGGCGAGGCGTCCCGCGCCGACGAACCCGCCGCCGCGGGCGAGGCGTCCACGGCCCCCGCCCCCCACCCCGCTCCGACTCCTCCACCCGCTCCGGCCTGTCCACCCGCTCCGGCCCCTGGGAACTCACCGGG
>NZ_JAGGOJ010000023.1 GCF_018614575.1 Streptomyces sp. ISL-10 | reverse complement strand
CGCTTTCGCGCTTCCCTTTCCAGCGGCTCCGACTTTATCAGAAGCATTTCGGCCGACCAAATCGGCTTCATGATTCGGATAAAGCTTCGGAATGGCTTCTCGGGAACCCAGTCCCGGCGGAAGCGAGAGAGACTCTAGATGTTCACGCCCGAACCTGTCCAGTCCCGGCAACTGTCCGAATCTACCTCCCCACGCGCCCCGTGTCAACGGGTTCGTGGGCGAAGAGGAGACTAGCAGCTCAGAGGGGCTCTACGCACATCCGCCCGTCAGGCTGCGGACGGGAGCTCAGCGCTGCGGTCCGGCTCAGCGACGTCACCGGTCTCCCCGGCCCGCGCGGCTCGGCCGCCGAGGATGTACACGTAAGCGAGAAATGCCAGCTCAGCGACGATGCCGATCGTGATCCGGGCCCAGGTCGGGAGGCCGGACGGCGTCACGAATCCCTCGATCACACCGGAGACGAAGAGGACAAGGGCCAGACCTATCGCCATCCCGATCGCGGCCCGGCCCTGTTGGGCGAGGGCGGTCCGCCGGCTCTGCGGGCCGGGATCGATGACCGTCCAGCCCAGGCGAAGACCGGTTCCGGCCGCGACGAACACGGCCGTCAGTTCCAGCAGCCCATGCGGAAGGATCAGGCCGAGGAACGTGTCGAGTCGACCGGCGGACGACATCAGGCCGATGCCGACTCCCAGGTTGAGGACATTGAGGAACAAGATCCAGATGACCGGGAGGCACAGGAACGCGCCGAGCGTCAGGCACATGGCCGCGGCCTGGGCGTTGTTCGTCCAGACCTGGGCGGCGAACGACGCCGCGGGGTGGCTGGAGTAGTACGTCTCGTAGTCGCCGCCCGGCTTGGTCAGTTGGCGCAGCTCCTCGGGAGCCGCGATCGCGGACTGGACCTCGGGGTGGGTGCCGATCCACCAGCCGATCACGGCCGCCAGCAGCGTCGAGAGGACTGCCGTCGGTATCCACCAGTGGCGGGAGCGGTAGACCGCTGCCGGAAAACCCGCCGTCAGAAAGGTGACGGCGTCCCGCCAGCCGGCTCGCCGGGTGCCCGTGACCGTGGCGCGTGCCCGGGCCACGAGCTGGGTGAGCCTGCCCGTGAGCATCGGGTCCGGAGCGCTGGACTGGATGAGAGAGAGATGCGTGGCCGTGCGCTGGTACAGGGCGACGAGTTCGTCGGCCTCGGCTCCGGTGAGATGGCGCCCCCTGTGCAGGAGGTAGTCGAGACGATCCCACTCTGCGCGGTGGGCGGTGACAAAGACGTCGAGGTCCATGGTCGGCTGCTGCTCCAGGCACTGGGTGCGTAGGGTCCGTACTACTGCGGCGCGCTTCCGGTCAGCTTGGCAGACTGAGGATTCACGGGGCAGGGAAGGCCGAGGAACGCGAGGGGTGGCTGCGGTGAGCGGGCTTGTGACGGGGGACGCGGTCGTACTGGGACTGCAGCCTGCGAGGTTGCCGAGCAGGGCGCTCGCGCTGGCGATCGACCTCGTGGTGGTGTGGACGGCATACCTGCTGGTGTCGATCGGGCTGGCGGTGGCCACAGCGTCTCTGGACGAGGCCGCGGTCATGGCGGTTTCGATCGCGACGTTCCTGCTGGTGCTGGTGGGCGCGCCGATCGCTGTGGAGACGCTCAGCCATGGTCGGTCACTGGGCAAGCTGGCCTGTGGGCTCCGGGTCGTGCGGGACGACGGCGGCCCCATCCGCTTCCGGCATGCGCTGGTGCGAGGAGCGATCGGGGTCGTGGAGATCCTCATGTCGTTCGGGGTCATCGCCCTTATCGCCTCGCTGGTCTCGGCGCGGGGGCGGCGCATCGGCGACGTCTTCGCGGGGACGTTGGTCGTCCGTGAGCGCGTGCCGGCAGCGCGCGCGGCATTGGTCGTTCCGCCGCCGCCGCCATGGCTGGTCGGGCGGTTCTCCGAGCTCGCTCTGTCAGGCGTTCCTGATGATCTGTGGCTCGCCATACGCCAGTACCTGACGCGCATGCGACAACTGGACACCGCGGTGAGCTGGTCCATGGCGCAACGGCTGGCGGGGGACCTGGCCGCCCGCACCGGAACGCCGGTTCCTCAGGGTGTGCCGCCCGCTGCCTATCTGGCGGCCGTGGTGAACGAGCGGCAGGCGCGTGATGCGCGACGTGCCTTCGCTGCGGCGGCGAGGTCCGCCGACGCGGACAGCCGTGCCGCCTTGGGTCGGGAGGTCGCTGCACCGGAGCCGTCGCGAGGGCCTGCGTCGGCTGGACCGGCGGCGGCTGGGCCCGAGCGGCCCGGGATCACCGGCCATGAGTCCGTCGAATCCGGGGCGGCCTGGGCGAGTCCCGGTCAGGCCGCCGGGACCGGGGCCGGCGGCGGGACCGGTGCAGAGGGGGTCGCGGCGTCCGGCGCAGAGGCCGTGGCCGCCACCGCGGTCCCCGACGAGAGGGACGGACGTCGTCCGTCGCCCGTCGACGTGAGGCCGTCGTCGTCGACCGGATTCGCGCCGCCCGCCTAGACGGTCGGGCACCAAAACGACCGAGCGGCTCCGCGACTGGACGGACCTGCGACCGGACGGGCCGCCGGTTCGGCCCGTGGACGGATCGACCGCTGCGGGCGGGGGGCGTCAGCGAAAGACCGACGGCGGACTTTCGAGGTCTTCGAGTTCGATGCCCGGCGCTGCGAGGACCACGTCTCCGGCGATGTGGACGGTGTGCTGTTCGCCCGTGTCCAGGGCGCTGACCTGGTATTCGTCCACGGTCAGGGGGGCGTTGTCAGTGGTGTGCGCTTCACTCTTCATCAGGGCCCAGGACTGGTCGACCGTGCGGGGGGCGAGGACCGGGTCCGTGAAGGCGACCAGGCGTACGCGGGTCGCGGGGGCGGAGGGGGTGAGGCGCAGCAGGCGGGCGGTCGCGACGAGGAAAGCGGGGGAAGTGCCGGTGAAGGCATGGGCGCGCACATTGCCTTCCGTGGCATGGGCCCCGGAGGGGTCGGTCCGGACCCAGGTGACGCCGTCCAGGGCGGCACCGCGGACCTGCCAGTCCGCTGCGTGGAGTTCGAGCCGGATGGGGCGGCCGAGCTCGTCGAGGGCCAGGTCGATCGTCCCGGCCTGATCGCCGGTGGGGGTGAGTGTGCGGGAGACATAGCGCCAGCCGGAAGGGCCGGGGGCGCATTGGAAGTGCTCTTCACCGAGGGGGGTGTGATCGTGCGGATCGTGGAGCGAATAGCGGCCACGGGGCATGGGGCGTGGGTGTCCTTGTGCGGTGAGGCTCGGCGGCGTGGCGACACGTCCTGACGCCCGGACCGTTCGAGGAGAGGTACGGGGCAGGCCCCCGACACGGGGGTGCGGGGGCCTGCCTTGTACCGGTCACGTCCGCCGCCGGGCTCTCGGCGGCGGTCCGGCGATCGAGGATCAGAGATCAGCGACCAGTGATCAGTGACGATCGGAAGTGATCAGTGGAGCGACCGTGATCAGTAGCGGTAGTGGTCGGACTTGTACGGGCCCTCGACCTCGACGCCGATGTACGCCGCCTGCTCCGGGCGCAGGGTGGTGAGCTTGACGCCGAGGGAGTCGAGGTGGAGACGGGCGACCTTCTCGTCGAGGTGCTTGGGCAGCACGTAGACGTCGGTCGGGTAGTCCTGGGGCTTGGTGTACAGCTCGATCTGCGCCAGCGTCTGGTCAGCGAAGCTGTTGGACATCACGAAGGACGGGTGCCCGGTGGCGTTGCCCAGGTTGAGCAGACGGCCCTCGGACAGGACGATCAGAACCTTGCCATCGGCGAAGGTCCAGGTGTGGACCTGGGGCTTGACCTCGTCCTTGACAATGCCGGGGATCTGCGCCAGGCCGGCCATGTCGATCTCGTTGTCGAAGTGACCGATGTTGCCCACGATCGCCTGGTGCTTCATCTTGGCCATGTCGGAGGCCATGATGATGTCCTTGTTGCCGGTCGTGGTGATGAAGATGTCGGCCGTCTCGACGACCTCGTCGAGCGTGGTGACCTGGTAGCCGTCCATGGCCGCCTGCAGGGCGCAGATCGGGTCGATCTCGGTGACGATCACCCGGGCGCCCTGGCCGCGCAGGGACTCCGCGCAGCCCTTGCCCACGTCGCCGTAGCCGCAGACCACGGCCGTCTTGCCGCCGATGAGGACGTCGGTGGCGCGGTTGATGCCGTCGATCAGCGAGTGCCGGCAGCCGTACTTGTTGTCGAACTTCGACTTCGTCACGGCGTCGTTCACGTTGATCGCCGGGAACAGCAGCGTGCCGTCACGGTGCATCTCGTACAGACGGTGGACACCCGTCGTCGTCTCCTCCGTGACACCACGGATCTCCGACGCGAGCTGCGTCCACTTCTGCGGGTTCTCGGAGAGGGTGCGGTTGAGCAGGCGCAGGATGTACGCGTACTCCTCGCTGTCGGCGGTCGAGGGGTCGGGAGCGGAGCCCGCCTTCTCGAACTCGACGCCCTTGTGTACCAGGAGGGTGGCGTCACCGCCGTCGTCGAGGATCATGTTCGGGCCGCCGGTGGGGGTGTTCGGCCAGGTCAGCGCCTGCTCCGTGCACCACCAGTACTCCTCCAGCGACTCGCCCTTCCAGGCGAAGACGGGGACGCCCTGCGGGTCCTCGGGGGTGCCCTTGGGACCGACGGCGACGGCGGCCGCGGCGTGGTCCTGGGTGGAGAAGATGTTGCAGGAGGCCCAGCGGACCTGGGCGCCGAGGGCGACCAGGGTCTCGATCAGGACGGCGGTCTGCACGGTCATGTGCAGGGAGCCGGTGATGCGGGCACCGACCAGCGGCTGGGCGTCGGCGTACTCCTTGCGGATCGACATCAGGCCGGGCATCTCGTGCTCGGCGAGAGTGATCTCCTTGCGGCCGAAGGCGGCGAGGGAAAGGTCGGCGACCTTGAAGTCCTGGCCGTTGGCGACAGTCGACATGCGAGCTGCTCCTCGTGGTTCGGGTCGAGGGTGGGTACGGCTTGCTCTGCGGCGGCCCGGGCATACGAATGCCCGGGAGTCAGCAGGACAGTCCGTCGGAGGCCCTCTCTCCCTCGGCCGGTCCCCGCGGGACCGCCCGACCGCCATCAGCAGCGACGTCTGAGTGGTTACGAATCTACACCGATCAGCCCAGTCGGCCCCAGCCCACCTGGGCCTGGGTTCCAGCCACTTTCAGAGCGCCGAGGCCTGGTCAAACAGCGCTTTCCGCGCATTTGATGTGGCTGGAATCTGTTGCACGTTGCTCCGGGATCGCTCCCTGGATCGCTCCGGGGCGGTTCGGAATCGGCCAGGGATCGCCCGGGATCGCTCTGGGACCGGACCGGTCCAGGAAGGCATGGGAAAGGGCCCTGGACGGTGTGGTCCAGGGCGGGCCCTTCCCCATGCGGTCGCAGGGCTCAGTGGCCGGCGTCGCCCGGCGCCTTGCTGCTCGGGTCGGGGCCCGCCGACGCCGACGACGCGTTGTAGATGTCCGGCTCCAGGTAGATCACGCGCGCGATCGGTACGGCCTGGCGGATGCGGTCCTCGGCCGCGTTGATCGCCTCGGCCACCTCGGCGGCCGTGTCCTCGTGCTGGACGGCGATCTTCGCGGCGACGAGCAGTTCCTCCGGGCCGAGATGCAGCGTGCGCATGTGGATGATACGCGTGACCGCGTCACCGTCCACGAGGGCGGCCTTGATCTTCTCGATGTCCTCCGTGCCGGCGGCCTCGCCGAGCAGCAGGGACTTCGTCTCGGCGGCGAGCACGATCGCGATGATGATCAGCAGGACACCGATGCACAGGGTGCCGATGCCGTCCCAGACGCCGTTTCCGGTGAGCAGGGCGAGTCCGACGCCGCCCAGGGCGAGGATCAGACCGACGAGCGCGCCCAGGTCCTCCAGCAGGACGACCGGCAGCTCGGGAGCCTTGGCGCGGCGCACGAACTGCGTCCAGCTGAGATTGCCCCGCAGCTCGTTCGACTCCTTGATGGCGGTGCGGAACGAGAACGTCTCGGCGATGATCGCGAAGACCAGAACGCCGACCGGCCAGTACCAGGCCTCGATCTCGTGCGGGTGCTTGATCTTCTCGTAGCCCTCGTAGATGGCGAACATGCCGCCGACGGAGAAGAGCACGATGGAGACGAGGAAGGCGTAGATGTAGCGCTCGCGCCCGTAACCGAAGGGGTGTTGCGGGGTGGCCTCGCGCTGGGCCTTCTTGCCGCCGAGCAGCAGCAGTCCCTGGTTGCCCGAGTCGGCGACCGAGTGGACGCTCTCCGCGAGCATCGACGACGATCCGCTGAAGAGGAACGCCACGAACTTCGCTACCGCGATCGCGAGGTTGGCGGCGAGTGCCGCCACGATCGCCTTGGTGCCGCCTGACGCGCTCATGTGTTCCGGGTGTCCCTTCGTACTGACGTCGATCGCTTCCGGGGCTTTGCCCGGCCTTTGCGGTGCGCCATTGTTGCAGCACCCCGAAGCGGCGCTGTCTCAGGCCACCACTGTGGCGCGGAAGAGCGTGCCCGGGCCGCCGTCGGTGCCCGTGATGCGCACGGTCTCGCCGGCCGGTACGAAGGCCGATTCGCCTGGGGCGAGCGCCAGCTCACCGGCCGTCACGCCGCCCGCCGTGCACAGCAGGATCTGCGGGGTCGCGGCCGTGAGGTCGCAGGGCGCGGAGTCGGGGGCCAGCACGAAGCGAGAGAGCCGGAACTCGTCGATCGGGGTGTCGTACACCTCCTCGCCCGCCGGTGACTGCTCGGGACGCAGCACGCCGGGGTCGTCCGCCTGGAAGCGGACGATGCGCAGCAGCTCGGGTACGTCGACATGCTTGGGCGTCAGGCCGCAGCGCAGCACGTTGTCGGAGTTGGCCATGATCTCGACGCCGAGGCCGGAGAGGTAGGCGTGCGGGACTCCGGCACCGAGGAACAGCGCTTCGCCGGGCTGCAGTTGGACGTGGTTGAGGAGCATGGCGGCGATGACGCCCGGGTCGCCGGGGTAGTGGCGCGCGATGGCAGCGTAGGGGGCGTAGGGGCCACCGAGCCGGTCGGCGGCGGTCGCGGCCTCGTGGACGGTGGCAGCCATCTCCTCGCGGTCGGCCGTCAGTACGGCGGTGAGGACCTCGCGGAGCGCGGCCTCTTCGGGGTGGGCGTGCAGCAGGTCCACGTACGGCTTGAGGGAGTCGACGTCGAGGCCGGCCAGCAGATCGGCCGCGTCGATGGGCGCGCGGAAGCCGCACAGGCCGTCGAAGGGCGTGAGCGCGCAGATCAGTTCGGGCTTGTGGTTGGCGTCCTTGTAGTTGCGGTGCGGGGCGTCGAGGGGGACGCCCGCATCCTGTTCGGCGGCGTAACCGGCCTTGGCCTGGTGGAGGTCGGGGTGGACCTGGAGAGAGAGCGGGGCACCGGCCGCGAGGAGCTTCAGCAGGAACGGCAGCCGGGGGCCGAACTTGGCGACAGTCGCCGCGCCGAGCTCCCGTTCGGGGGCCTCGGCGATGACCTCGGAGAGCGGCCGGGCCTTCTCGCCGCCGCGGCTGACGTGGGACGGCGCGCCGGGGTGTGCGCCCATCCACATCTCGGCCTGCGGCTCGCCGGTGGGAGTGACGCCGAGCAGTTCCGGGATGGCGGTCGTGGACCCCCAGGCGTAGGGGCGCACGGTGTTGGCGAGGCGATCCATGGTCTTCCCTGGTCCTTCTGCGGTACGGCTTGTGTGCGGTACGGCTGATCTGCGGTGCACCGGTCCGGTACGGCAGCTCCGGTACACCGGTCCCGTACAGCGGTTCCGGCGCGTCGGCTCCAGTACGGCGGATCCGGTATATCGGCCCTTGATACGGCCGGGCCGCGTACGGGGAGCGTCCGTCCGGCGGATCCCCGGTGTCGCAGGGGTGTCCGCTGGGCGGTGACCTACTCCTGGTCGCCCGCGCCGCGGTCGCCGGAGTCGGCCAGCGACAGGTACACGGCGGCGAAGTCGGTCACGGCGAGCAGCTCCGCGATCGATTCCAGCTCGGAACCGTCCTCCGGTTCGAGCTCGCTGATCGGCGTGTCGTGGCCGAGGGCGAGTTCGCGTGCGGCCGGAGCGGCGGTGAGCCCGCCCGCGGGCCGGTCCCGCAGCAGGACGATGCGGGCACGCATCGCCTGCTGCTCCTCGACGCGGTCGCGGAAGAAGTCGTCGGGATCGGCTCCCGCCGCGAAGTCTCCGACCAGGAGCACGCCGTGGGCGGGCAGGGCCTCCGGCAGCTCGGCGGCGAGCGCCGGCCGGCCGGCGACCTCGGCGAGGACCGCGGCGAAGCGGCGGCCGGCGGGGGCCGCGCCCGTGCCCTCCGTCCAGATGAGGGGAAGGCTGTCGGCGAGCTCGGCGGCCAGTGTCTTGGCCGGGTTGCTGTAGGTGGCGATCGCGGGGCCGCATCGCTCGGCCGTGCGGTCCAGCCGGTCGGCGACCTTGGCGAGCAGCTCGGGGGGCGCTTCGACGAGCCCCAAGCGGTCGAGGAGGCTCAGCAGCGGTGTCAGCAGGGCCCACAGCGCACCGGGGCTGGCCGCCTGCCCCTCCTCGTACAGCTCATAAGGGGCGGTGGCCATGGGGACGACCATGCCGTGTGTGCCGCCGACCGCCTCGGACAGCGGTGAGGTCCGGGGGGCGACGGCGACGACCGTGCAGCCGCGCCGGTACGCCTGTTCGGCGAGCTGGGCGAGGCCCGGTTCGCTGCCGTCGTTCGTCGCGACGAGCAGGAGGTCCAGCGAGCCCGCCCAGCCCGGCAGGGCCCAGCGAAGCGCGCCGGCGGCGTGGGCCACGCCCGTGGGCCGCAGGGCGATGACGGGGGCGGAGGCACCGGCGAGGGCGCCGATGAGGTCGGCGACGCCGACGGCTGCGGTGCCGGGCCCGGCGACGAGGACGGCCCGCGGGCGTCCCTCGGGGGTGAGCTCGGCGATTCCGGCCTCGGCCGCGTGCCGGGCGGCGGAGCGTACCCGCGCCCCGGCTTCGGCGGCGCCGCGCAGGAGGCCTCGGTGGTCGATGCGGGCGAGAGCTTCCGGGGCGTCGAGGAGCGACTCGTCGAGCATGGGGTGGGGCCTCCGATCGCCGTACGCGGGCGGGGGGGTGTGTGAGGTTGTGTAGGCCGGTCCCGCCCTAGGAGGGGCGGCGGGCCTCGTCGACCAGGAGGACGGGGATGCCGTCCCGTACGGGGTAGGCCAGGCCGCAGTCCTTGCCGGTGCAGATCAGCTCGGGGGTCTCGCCCGCCGTTCGGTCGTCGAACGGGGCGTGGCACGCCGGGCAGGCGAGGATCTCCAGGAGGCCGGCTTCGAGCGGCATGTCAGCGGTGTCCCTTCGGGCGTCTCGCAGGTCCGGTGTGCGGTTCGGCAGCGTCGGACGTGCGGTCACGGTCTGGCGGATCGGGCCTCGTCAGCCTACCGCCGGGAAGTGGCATGCGGCTCGTTCTGACCACGCCCCGGAGCGTGTGGTGCCGGGGCGTGCTGCGAGGGGCGGCCGGACGTCCCAGGCCGGGTCGGGGCCGGTCCGGCCGAGTCGGTCCGGGCGGCCGCCAGGTCGGGGCCGCCAGCGCCGCGTCGGGGCAGGCGCGGTCGGGTCGGTCGGGTCGGTCGGGTCGGTCGGGTCGGTCGGGTCGGTCGGGTCGGCGGCAGCGAGTGCCCGGGCAGGCCGCCGGGAAAGGGACGGGTCAGGCGCGGACCAGGGCCAGGACCTCGTCGCGGATCTTCGTCATCAGCGCCTCGTCGCACGCCTCGACGTTGAGTCGCAGCAGCGGCTCCGTGTTGGAGGCGCGCAGGTTGAACCACCAGTCACCGGCCGCCACCGTCAGGCCGTCCAGGTCGTCGGTCGTCACGCCCTCGCGGGCCGCGAAGGCGTCCCGTACCGCGGCCGCCCGGCCGGCCTGGTCCTCGACCTGCGAGTTGATCTCCCCGGAGGCGGCGTAGCGGTCGTAGCGGGCGACCAGCCGGGACAGCGGGCGGTCCTGCGAGCCGAGGGCCGCGAGCACGTGGAGGGCGGCCAGCATGCCGGTGTCGGCGTTCCAGAAGTCGCGGAAGTAGTAGTGCGCGGAGTGCTCGCCGCCGAAGACGGCACCGTGGCGGGCCATCTCCTCCTTGATGAACGAGTGCCCCACCCGGGTGCGCACCGGCGTGCCGCCCTGCTCGCGTACGACCTCCGGGACCGACCAGGACGTGATCAGGTTGTGGATGACCGTGCCGCCCGGGTGCTTGGCCAGTTCGCGGGAGGCAACGAGCGCGGTGATCGCGGACGGTGAGACGCCCTCGCCGCGCTCGTCGACGACGAAGCACCGGTCGGCGTCGCCGTCGAAGGCCAGGCCCAGGTCGGCGCCCTCGGCGAGGACGCGGGCCTGGAGGTCGACGATGTTCGCGGGGTCGAGGGGGTTGGCCTCGTGGTTGGGGAACGTGCCGTCGAGCTCGAAGTACATCGGGACGAGCGTGACGGGCAGGGCGCCGAAGACGGTGGGGACGGTGTGGCCGCCCATGCCGTTGCCCGCGTCCACGACGACCTTCAGCGGGCGCATCGCCGACAGATCGACCAGCGACAGCAGGTGGGCCGCGTAGTCCGTGAGCGTGTCACGCTCGGTGACCGTGCCGGGCCGGGCGGCGGGCTCCGGACAGCCGTCGGCGGACCAGGCGGCGACCAGGTCGCGGATGTCCGCGAGACCTGAGTCCTGGCCGACGGGGGCGGCGCCTGCGCGGCACATCTTGATGCCGTTGTACTGCGCGGGGTTGTGCGAGGCGGTGAACATCGCGCCCGGCAGGCCGAGGCGTCCGGAGGCGAAGTACAGCTGGTCGGTGGAGCACAGGCCGATCAGGGTGACGTCGGCGCCGCGCGCCGCCGCGCCGCGGGCGAAGGCGCTGGACAGACCGGGCGACGAAGGTCGCATGTCATGGCCGACGACGATCGCGTCCGCGTCGGTCACCTGCACGAACGCGGCGCCGAAGAGTTCGGCGAGCCCCTCGTCCCACTGATCCGGCACCACTCCGCGGACGTCGTACGCCTTCACGATCTGCGACAGATCAGCAGCCACGGCCCAATCCTCCTGAAGTCTTGCAGTCGCATCAAACTACCCGCAGGGGTCGGGGCCGGCTGCCCCGGACCTGACTTCGCTCTCCACGACCTGACGAGAGCACGCTCGTCGGGGCCGGCCCGCATCCGCCGGGTTCGGTGGCAGGGCATGACGGCGCCGGGGCAACGGGCGGGGAGGGCGGGCTGGTTGGCCCATGTGCGAACGGCCGGCTCGTGGCGCGAGGGGCGCGTAGGCGAGGACGGTGGCTCAGTTGTCCGGGGAGCGCAGCACCCGCAGGTGGCCGCGGCGCGCGACCTCCATGGGGTCCGCCGAGCGGCGTCCGCCCTGTCCGCCCGCCTCTGCCCTACGGCTCTGGGGCCGGGCCGCCTCCCGCACCGCGTTCGCCAGCGCCTCGAGGTCGTCGCCGCTGGGGCGTGCCGGGGCGGAGCCGTCCGTGAGCCGGACGACCTCCCAGCCGCGAGGGGCGGTCAGCCGCTCGCTGTGCTCGGCGCACAGGTCGTAGCAGTGGGGCTCGGCGTAGGTGGCGAGCGGGCCGAGGACCGCAGTCGAATCGGCATAGACGTACGTCAGTGTCGCGACGGCAGGGCGGCCGCACGCGGTGCGCGAACAGCGACGTACAGGGCTCACGACGTTGGACGGTACCGCACTCTTGAGCGGGCTGCGACGACTCTCCACCAGGTCACTCCCCCGTGTCGTGGTGTGGCATCCGACAAAACGGCTGTTCCGGCAACTCGCCTGACCTGCACGGAAAGAGAACCACATGAGCGACGTCCGCGCAGGAGCCGGTCATGACTTGGGGTGAATAATGTCAATCGGACCGAGATCACCGATCTCCTGATGCGCGTAATCGAGCCGAACCTTGGCCGGAACGGTCAAGGGGCGACAACCGGCGGTGGCGGGGCCCGGGCGACGATCGGCGCCCGCGCCGGAGAGTTACCCTGCGTCAGTGATGGACAGTCCTGTACCGCCCCGCCCGACCGAGCCGAAACCGCGCCGCCGCGACCGCCACGGCCGGGGCATGCGCGGGCCCGTCGCCCCGCCGCAGGTCCCCCTCGCCGCCAGCCGCGCGGAGACCTTCCGTGACCTGGTGCAGGACTCCGTCGAGCGGCTCGAGCGGCGCTGGCCGCAGCTGGCGGACGTCGACTTCCTCGTCCTGGACGTGCCGGGCTCACCGGACGATTCGGTCCCGCTGGGCAGTGCCGAACCGGCCGCGAAGGACCGGCCGGCGCGGATCATGGTCTACCGGCGGCCCGTCGAGATCCGGACGAAGAACCGCGACGAACGGGCCCTGCTGGTGCACGAGGTCGTCGTCGAGCAGGTGGCGGAGCTGCTGGGCCTCTCACCGGAGTCCGTCGATCCACGCTACGGCCAGGACTGACCGCTCGCGGCCCGCGCCGTACGCAACCGGCTCCGTCACCGATGTGCCGCCGATGTGCCGCCGGCCGGCGCGTACACCGGCCCGGGATCCGGCCCGCGGGCCACGCATCAGGTCGCGACGGCCCGCCCGCCCTCAGTCGTCCAGCACCGACAGGTCCTGCTCCGCCTCCGGGACGACCACCGTGCCGCGGTCGTCCGGGAGGGTCTGGACCGTGAACATCGGGACGCCGTTGTCCGCGATCTCCAGCGTGCGCGACGCGTGCACCGGTCCGCCGGACAGCGTTTCGACCGTCACCGCGTACGAGCCCTTCAGCCCGGCCGGCACCGGCGGGACGATCGCCAGTGTCGTGCCGGCCTTCACCGAGTACGTCTTGACGGCCTGCGCGCCCGCCTCCGTGCCCGCCGATGCCGTGACCCTGACCTCGGCCGCCTTGCCGGGGGCAATGAGCGAAAGGATCGAACCCTTCGCGCGGTTGTCGGCGGCCGTGGCGCGCTCGCCCACCGGCGCCGCGGCCGGGATGAAGGCGATCTCCTTCTTCTCCCCCTTGCCGCGCACGACCCTCAGTGCCGCCACGACGGGTGTGGCGCGCCCCTTTTCGGCGGGGCCGAGGATCAGAGAGCCGGCCTCGTTCTTGGTGACGTCGGCGAGGTCGACGGTCGCGGTCATCCCCGACTTCACGTGCAGAGTCTCGTGCCCGGCCGGGGTGATCGTCCCGGTGGGGCTCGCCAGTTGGACCTTCAGCTCGGCGTCGTCGTCGCCCGGGGCGAAGGCCACCAGGTGCACGGATGTGGCGTCCGAGGGGATGCCGGGCAGCACGGCGGTGCCGTCCGGGTCGGCGGAGGCGGCGAGCCAGTCGCTGCCCTCGGCCTCGTCGGCGGCCCGTACGACGGCGCCCACGCGGCCCGTGCGGGTGGTGACGTGGACGGTCACGTCGTCGGCCTTGTCGGCGGTGAGCGTCGAGAGCAGCACGGGAACGCTGGAGCCGGCCGGGACCGTGATGCCCTCGGAGAGCGTGCTCCCCAGCACACCGTCCTTGCCGTACACCTCGATGTCGGCGACGGCGCCGGACTCGTCGGGGTTGGTCAGGTGCACATAGTCCTGCCGCCCCTCGGCGAGGGAGGCGCCGGGGAACCAGAAGTCGGTGTCGGGCGCGGTGCAGCTGACACCGAGCAGCCCTCGTCCGCTGCCCGCGGGGATCGACGTCGTCTGCTGGGTGGTCCAGCCGGGCGCGAGGGAGCCGGTGGCGGTGCCGACGAGGGCGGGAGCCTCGCCGCCGTCCGCCTCGGCGGACACGGGCTTGCCGGGCTCCTTCACGACGACGACGGCCTTGTCGGGGGCGGGCTTCTTCGCGGCGCCCGAGGCCTTGTCCCCGTCCTTCTTCTTGCCGCCCTTGGCCGGTGCGGCATCGGTGTCGGCCAACACGGCCGCCGACGGCCGCAGTTCGGCCGAGTCCGCCTCTGCGCCTTCCGTCTGTCCCTCGCCCTTCTCGCGCGCGGGCGTGAAGGACGTGTACCGGGTCTCAGCGAGTTCGGAGCTGCTCGGCGCGGGGCAGAGCTGGCTGGAGCGTTCCACAGGCAGAGGCAGCGCGAGGTCGCCCCGGGTGGACTCGGTGCCGTCCGGGGCGGACAGTGTCGCGAATCCGGTGACCGCCGCGAGGGCGGTGGCGACCGCGATCAGGGAGATGGTCGTGCGCTTCACTCTGAATCGCCTCGCGTCGTGCCGGGGGCCTGGGCGGGCGGCTCGGGGTACGCGCCGCCGTCGGGGTACTGCTCGCCGTATGCGTACGGGCCGTGGTGGCGGTCGTCCTGCGGGTACTGATCGGTGCCGTAGGACGCCGCCCCGTACGAGCCGTCCTGGTAGGGCTGCTGATACGCGCCTTCGCCGTAGGACTGCTGCTCGGAGCTGTACGGCTGCTCGGAGCCGTAGGACTGTTCCGAACCGTACGGCTGCTCGGACGAGCCGTAGGGCTGCTCACCGGCGTACTGGCCGCCCGGGTACTGCTCGTTGCCGTAGGCGTAACCGCTCTCGTCGCCGTAGGCCGGCTGCTGCGCCTGCTCGGACTGCCAGTCGCCGTACGGCTGCTGCTGGGGAACGGCCGCGTAGGGCGCGGCCTGTTCGTCCGGGGCAGGGGTGAAGGCACCGTGGCCGTCGGCCTGTTGGGCGTACGGATCCGGGTCGGGTGCGCTGTCCTGGGCGGCCGCCGCCTCGGCCTCGGCCTGGGCGCGGAGCCGGCGTGCCCGGCGGCCCTCGCCCGCCTCCGGCTGGAGGGGAACGGCGAGTTCCTCCTCCGGCAGGTCGTCGTCGATCTCGCGACGCCGGCCGGGCAGCGCGAGCACCACCAGGACGAGCGCGAGGAACGCCTGGGCCCAGATCCACGCGGTGTGCGTCGACGGGCCCTCGTACGTCAGGTCCAGCCGGCCGCCCTCTGCGGGCAGTTCGAAGCCCTGCGCCCAGCCGTCGACGGTCCTCTTCTTCAGTGCCCGGCCGTCCAGCGTGGCCTGCCAGCCCGCTGCGGCGTGGTCGGCGATGCGCAGGACGCGGCCGGAGCCGCCGGCGGGGACCTCGGTGTGCGCCTCGACGGCGTCCGAGGCGACAGGCAGCGGATCGCTCCTGCCGTCGACGATCGTCGCGCGGGCGACCTGGCGGTCCACCCGCCACAGCGCGCTGCCGTCGAGCTGGCTGAGCCGGCTCAGCCCGGGGGTGGCGTCGAGGACGCGACTGGTCTGGCGGGGCACTCCGTCGCGTACCAGCACGTAGCGGATCGCGTAGCCGCTGAGCTGGTCGGTCTGGTCGGCGCCGGAGCCGGCTACCAGGTGGGCGACGATCTTGTCCAGGCGGGCGTCGCCGCCGCCCGCCTCGGCGAGCTCGGCGTCGCCCAGGCGGCCGCCGGAGCCGCGCACCAGGGCGTAGGAGACCTTGGCAGCCGATGTGCCGCCGAGGACGAGGGTGCGGGGCTGGTCGCGGGTGTCGCTCTCCTCGGCGACGAAGGCGGGCACCTGCACGGGGTCGCGACGCGTCAGCGGGCCCGCGGCGCCGTCGATCATCCAGCCGGCCGCCGCGGCGACGGGGGCGAGCGCCGCGGCGAGCGCGACCAGGACGGCGACGGGCTGGCGCCAGCCGAAGTCCTGTGCGGCGACGCGGGTGCGTCCGCCCTCGGCGCCGAGCACGGCCGCGGACAGCAGCGCGATGCCTTGGACGAGGGTGGCGGGCCCGGCCCAGCCGGAGCCGTTCGTCAGGGCCGCGAAGACGAGGGCGACCAGGGCGACCGCCCAGGAGATGCGGATGGCGAACTGTCGTTCCTCGCGCAGCAGGGCGGCGAGCGCGGCCAGCACGACGCCGAGCATCAGGATGCCGCCGGCGGCGCCGGGGCCGCCGGGGCTGATGCCGAGCAGGTCCAGGGCGTCGGCCGATCCGCTGCCGAACGCCAGACCCGCCTCGCGGAAGAACCCGGAGGGGTGGCTCAGCAGGGACAGCGACCAGGGCGCGAGGACGAGCACCGGGGTGCCGACGGCGGCGAGGAAACGCAGCGCGTAGGCGGTGATGTCGTCCCGGCGCAGGACGAGGACGGCGATGCCGGTGACCACGGCCAGCGGCCACACGACGGGTGTGAAGGCCATGGCGAAGGTCAGCAGCAGGGCGTAGGCCCAGGTGGCCCGCCAGCCGCCGCGGCCGCCGCCCTTGATCCGCAGCCCGTGTGCGGCGACGGCGGCCCGGGCGATGAGCGGCAGGACGATCGCGAGGACGGCGGTGCCGAGGCGGCCGGTCGAAAGCGCTCCGGTCGCGGCGGGCAGGAAGGCGTACGCGATGCTCGCCCAGGCGCGCAGCAGGCGGGACTCGACGATGGGCCGGGACGCGAAGTAGGCGGTGAGGCCCGCGAGCGGGACCGAGCAGACGAGCAGCACGGTCAGGGCGAGTCCGGTGGAGCCGAGGAACAGCACGGACAGGACGGCGAGGACCGCGAGGTACGGAGGCGCCGTCTGGGTGCCGCCGGTGCCGACCGGATGCCAGCTGTCCGCGTAGCGGCTCCACAGGTCCGATACGTCGGCAGGCGCGGGCAGCAGGGCACCGCCGGCCAGCGCCCCGCCGCCGAACAGGCCGCGGCAGGCGACGAGGGAGACGAGGAGGAGCACGGCGAACAGCAGCGGTCCTGGCTTGCGGGCGATCTTCTTCAGCCGTGCGAACTGCTCGATCTCCAGGAACTCCGCGTCGTCGCCGCCGGGCCCCGACTCGACGGCGCCGTGCCGGGAGCCGCCGGAATCGGCGTCCGAACCGCCGAAGCCCGAGACGACCTGTTCGACGGTGGCGCGGACGGTCGCGCCGGGCGGCGGGAACAGCGGCCGCAGCTCGCTCGCGTCCACGTCCCGCCGTGCCCGTCTGCGGCGGCCTGCGAGGATCCGCTCGGGCCGCAGCAGCACGCCGGAGAGTCCCATGACCTCGTCGACGGCCTGACCCGGCACCTTGCCGACGAGATAGGCGAGGGTGCGCAGCAGGGTGCCGACGACGAGGCGCAGCAGGACCCAGGGCAGGGCGACGCCGCGCGCGTTGGTCAGCAGGGTGTAGACGGCGCCGGCCTTGTCGACGCGGTGCGGGCTGGCGACGGACCGGCCGGCGCAGTCGACGGTGCGCCGCTCCCGGGCGGCCGCCTCCGCGTGGCGCAGTACGGCGCCGGGGGCGACGAGGACCCGGTGTCCGGCGCTGTGGGCGCGCCAGCACAGGTCGACGTCGTCGCGCATCAGGGGCAGCCGCCGGTCGAAGCCGCCGAGCTCCTCGTACACGTCCCGGCGGATGAGCATGCCCGCCGTGGAGACGGACAGGACCGAGCGGATCTGGTCGTGCTGGCCCTGGTCCTGCTCGCGCCGGTCGAGGCCTGTCCAGCGGCGGCCGCTGTTGGCGATGGAGACGCCCGCTTCGAGGAGCTGCTTGCGGTCGTACCAGCCGCGCAGCTTGGGGCCGACGATCGCCGCGTATGCGTCGGAATCGGCGACGCGCAGCAGCTCGGCGAGTGCGGTGGGCTCGGGCGCGCAGTCGTCGTGGAGGAGCCACAGCCACTGCACGGGTTCGCCGTGCGGCAGCTCGGGCATGTCGTACGCCTCGTCGCGCCAGGTCCTGGTGACGGGGTCCCAGCCGCTGGGCCGCTTCAGGTAGGGCAGGTCGTCGGCAGTGAGGACACCTGCGGTGCGGGCCGCCTCGTCGACGGCCATGCCGAAGCCGGTGCGGCGGGCGAGGTGCAGGACGCGGTCGGGGCCGAGGGCGTCCGTGAGCAGCTGCGCGGAGTCGTCGGCGCTGCCGGTGTCGGCGGCCACGACGTTCTGTACGGGGCGTTCCTGGCCGAGCACTCCGGCGAGGGCGTCGGGGAGCCAACGTGCGCCGTCGTGGGAGACGAGCACGGCAGTGACGACGTGTCGCGGGAACTCGGGCGCGTGTGCCGGGACAAACGCGGCTGTGGTGGCGGACATTGAGGTACGGGCCCTCCGGCCAAGGTCGCCCCGACGGGGCGTTGGTGCGTCACGGACGGGGCCCCACACTAACGGCTGACATGTCAGCGGTCCGCCGCCTGTGCACCGGGCACAGACGGCGGACCGTTCACCTTGTGGTCATTTGCACTTTTTGGCCGGACACTGGCCGGCCCGCGGTCGGCGGGCGGCGCATCGGTCGATCAGCGGCGCATCGATCAGACGGCGGCTTTCTTGAGCCGGCGGCGCTCGCGCTCCGAGAGACCGCCCCAGATGCCGAATCGCTCGTCGTTGTTGAGGGCGTACTCAAGACATTCGGAGCGGACTTCGCAGGCGAGGCACACCTTCTTGGCCTCCCTCGTGGAACCGCCCTTCTCGGGGAAGAAGGACTCGGGATCGGTCTGGGCGCACAAGGCGCGCTCCTGCCAGCCGAGTTCCTCGTCCGCGTCCTCGACCAGCAGTTGCTGGAACAGCTCGGTCATGTGCGCCCCTCGTCTGTCTTTGCGTCCCCGTGATGTTGCCGCGATCGTTTTCGGCCGAACGACACGAGTGAAATTACAAGTGTGTGGCTCCAGGCCAGTCAAGCCACGATCTGCTATTGGGCCCGGTATTCACTCTGCGGAACCAAGGCTATGCGGAAAGTGTTCAAATCACCAAAAACCTGACACATGCCAGCGGCCTGCTCCACACCTCCTCCCCGACGGAGGGGAGACGGCCCCTCGCGAAGGGAAGACGTCGCAAACATTGATCTTGTTGCAATCAAGCCATCAAAGCGATCCGGATCACAGTACGGTCACGGCGCGCCAACGGCGTTTGCGAGCACGGTTGCTGGCGCATGTCTCCTGGTCGGCGGCTGCACAAACCTTTCTCTGTTCGCGGTAACCGGATGTGATGAAACATTGCCGCCAAATCGGGCATTGGGTTGACATGGGGTAAGGGGAGCAGTCACCTTTGATCCCATGCCAGCGACCTCAGCGCCCCTCGCGACCCGCCTCCGCGGGTTCCGCAGCGCTGTCCAGGCCCGCTGTTGCTGTTGCTGTTCCAGCTGTTGATGCCCACGAGCTCCAGCTTTTTCTCGCATTTCTGCTCCGCCTCCCCCGGGCTCCGGCCGGGGAGACCCCCAGCACGCATCTCCGCCGAGGAACCCCACGCATGAACAGCGACAGCGACCTCCAGATCGCCGGCGACATCCTCGCCGTACAGCACCTGCTCCAGCCCGCCCGTGAGCACCCGGCCACCGTGTCCGAGTTCGCCGGGCTCGCCCGCTCCATCGCCGCCGACCGCGCGCGCTGGGAGCACCTCGTCGAGTACGACGCCACCTCCCGCTGGTACCACCGGCTGCAGACCGGTCCCGGCTACGAGGTCTGGCTGCTCAGCTGGGTCCCCGGCCAGGGCAGCGGCCTGCACGGCCACGGTGCCTCCTCCGGCGTGCTCACCGTGCTCGACGGCGCGCTGACCGAACGCACCGAGGGCGGCGAACGGTCCCTGGGCGCGGGAGCGCAGCGGGTCTTCGCCCCCGGCTATGTGCACGAGGTCGTCAACGACTCGCTGGAGCCGGCCGTGAGCCTGCACGTGTACTACCCGGGCCTGACCGAGATGCCGATGCACACCGCCGCCCGGTGCACCCAGGAGTCCCTTCCGGGCGCGCACGAGTCCGTTCCGGCCTGAGGCGCCGTCGCCGCGCCTGCCAAGATGGGCGCATGCGCATTGTGGTTCTGGCCGGCGGTATCGGCGGCGCCCGTTTCCTTCGCGGTCTCCAGCAGGCCGCGCCCGGGGCGGACGTCACGGTGATCGGCAACACCGGTGACGACATCCATTTGTTCGGGCTGAAGGTCTGCCCCGACCTCGACACCGTGATGTACACCCTCGGCGGTGGCATCAACGAGGAGCAGGGCTGGGGACGCAACGACGAGACATTCCAGGTCAAGAGCGAACTGGCCGAGTACGGCGTCGGGCCCGAGTGGTTCGGGCTCGGCGACCGCGACTTCGCCACGCACATCGTCCGCACCCAGATGATCGGCGCCGGCTACCCGCTGAGCGCCGTCACGGAGGCGCTGTGCGACCGGTGGCAGCCCGGCGTACGGCTGCTGCCGATGTCCGACGACCGGGTCGAGACGCATGTCGCCGTCACCCTCGACGGTGAACGCCGGGTCATCCACTTCCAGGAGTACTGGGTCAAGCTGCGGGCGTCCGTGGCCGCCGAGGCCGTCGTGCCGGTCGGCGCGGACATGGCCAAGCCGGCGCCCGGCGTGCTGGAGGCGATCGCCGAGGCGGACGTCGTCCTCTTCCCGCCGTCCAACCCCGTCGTCAGCATCGGCACCATCCTGGCCGTCCCCGGCATCCGCGAAGCGATCGCCGAGGCGGGCGTGCCGGTCGTGGGCCTGTCCCCCATCGTCGGCGACGCGCCCGTGCGCGGCATGGCCGACAAGGTGCTCGCGGCGGTCGGTGTCGAGGCGACCGCGGCGGCCGTCGCCCGCCACTACGGCTCCGGACTGCTGGACGGCTGGCTCGTCGACAGCGTCGACGCGGCCGCCGTGCCGGACGTCGAGGCGGCGGGCATCCGCTGCCGCGCCGTACCGCTGATGATGTCCGACACCGAGGCGACCGCGGAGATGGCGCGCGCGGCTCTGGCGCTGGCCGAGGAGGTACGGGCGTGAGCTCGGCCTCCTACCGGGTGTGGGCGCTGCCGGGCATCGGTGAGGTCCGGCCCGGCGACAACCTCGCCAAGCTGATCGCGGCGACCACGCCCGGACTCGTCGACGGCGACGTCCTGCTCGTCACCTCCAAGATCGTCAGCAAGGCCGAGGGGCGGGTCGTCGAAGCCGCGGACCGCGAGGCGGCGATCGACGCCGAGACGGTACGCGTGGTCGCACGGCGCGGCGCCCTGCGTATCGTCGAGAACCGCCAGGGCCTCGTCATGGCCGCGGCCGGGGTCGACGCCTCCAACACTCCCGCGGGCACCGTGCTGCTGCTCCCCGTGGACCCGGACGCCTCGGCCCGCGCGATCCGCGACGGGCTGCGCGACGAGCTCGGCGTCGACGTCGGGGTGATCGTCACGGACACGTTCGGGCGGCCCTGGCGGAGCGGACTCACCGACGTCGCGATCGGTGCGGCGGGGGTGCGGGTGCTCCACGACCTGCGCGGCGGCACGGACGCGTACAGCAACCAGCTCAGCGCGACCGTGGTCGCCACCGCCGACGAACTCGCCGCCGCGGGCGACCTGGTGAAGGGCAAGGCCGAAGGGCTGCCCGTCGCGGTCGTCCGGGGGCTCGCGCACGTGGTCGACGACGCGGGCCCTGGCGCACGGGCTCTGGTGCGGGGCGCGGCCGACGACATGTTCCGGCTCGGGACGTCGGAAGCGGTACGCGAGGCGGTGACGCAGCGGCGCACGGTGCGCGAGTTCACCGACCAGCCGGTGGACGGCGGTGCCGTGCGGCGCGCCGTCGAGGCGGCGGTCACGGCGCCGGCACCGCATCACACGACGCCGTGGCGCTTCGTCCTGCTGGAGTCGGAGGCGTCCCGCGTCCGTCTGCTCGACGCGATGCGCGACGCGTGGGTCGCCGATCTGCGGCGTGACGGCGCGTCGCCCGAGGCCGTCGCGAAGCGGGTCCGGCGCGGGGACGTCCTGCGGCGGGCGCCCTACCTGGCGGTGCCCTGCCTGGTCGCCGACGGGGCGCACACCTACGGCGACGAGCGCCGGGACACGGCCGAGCGCGAGATGTTCGTGACAGCCGCCGGCGCGGGCATCCAGAACTTCCTGGTGGCCCTCGCGGGCGAGCGGCTGGGCTCGGCCTGGGTGTCGTCGACGATGTTCTGCCGCGAGGTGGTACGGGAAGTGCTGGGGCTGCCGGCCGCCTGGGACCCCATGGGCGCGGTGGCAATCGGTCACCCGTCGTCCCCGCCGCAGCCGCGCCCGCCCCGCGAGGCGTCGTCGTTCATCGAGGTGCGGTAGCCCGCGGGGGTTGCGTTCCTGTGGCGGGGGCCTGGCCCGGGCCCTGCGCCCCGGCCCGGGTGGGGGCAGCCGAGGGGCCCCGCACCCACGCTGCCGCGGAGCCTCGCGACGGATCGGCGGCGAGCCAGGACCAAGCCCCCTCGGACAGCGGAGGCCGGCCCCGGACAGCGGGAAGACCCCGCACCGACGCCTTCGCCGCAGTTCGGCGGCCCCTCCCCGACAGCCGAAGGCCCCACATCCAAGCGCCGCCGCGGGGCCTCGCGACGGATCGGCGGCAGCCAAGGTCACGCCCGGCATTGCCGGCCGTCACCACGCCGCGATGTCCACCCGGCGCATCTTCGGTTGGCGGCGGGGTGGGACGCCGGCGGAGAGCAGGATCAGGCGGGTTGCGCGGTGGCGGTGGCCATCGTACGGGGACAGCAGGTCCAGCATCGTCGCGTCGTCCGCGTTGCGGTCGCCCGCCAGCGCGTAGCCGACGATCCGCGGCAGATGGAGGTCGCCCACGGTCACCGCGTCGGGCGCGCCGTTGCTGCGCTGCACCGTCTCGGCCGATGTCCAGGGGCCGATGCCCGGGATCAACTCCAGCCGGGCCATGGCTGCTTCGGCGGCCATCGTCGCCGCCTCCTCCAGGCGGCGCGCCACCTTCACCGCACGCAGGATCGTCGAGGCGCGCTTGTTGTCGACGCCCGCGCGGTGCCACTCCCAGGACGGGATCATCGCCCAGCCGTGCGGATCCGGCATGACATACAGCCGTTCGTCCGGGCCCGGCGCCGGCTCGCCGTACCGGCGGACCAGCAGCCGCCATGCCCGGTACGCCTCGTCTGACGTGATCTTCTGTTCCAGGATCGACGGGATCAGGGACTCCATCACCAGACCCGTGCGCAGCAGGCGCAGCCCCGGGCGGCGGTGCCGCGACGCGGCGACCAGGCGGTGGTGCGGTGTGAAGTCCTCGGGGGTGTCGCAGGCCCCGAGCAGATCGGGCAGCCGGTCGAGGAGCCACTCCGCGCCCGCTCCCCACGCCTCGGCCTCCACCACGGCGCCCCGGAGGGCGACCCGCAGGGTGCCGGGGCCCTCGGGCGTGCGGCTGGCCCGCCAGACCGAGCCGTCGGCCGTCGTGCGGAACGTCGGATCGGCGGGCCCGCGGCGCAGCGGTCCGAGGACCAGACCGAGGTCGAGGGGCCACGGCGGCGTCCATCGCCGGGTGCGGGCGGCCGACACCTGACGGGGTATCGCGGCGGGTACGCCTGTCGCGCCGCCGCGCCCACCCGCGCGGCCGGCGCCCTGTTCGAAGCGTCCTGCCATGCGTTCAGGCTACTGGTCCGAGGAGAAGCGGACCGCGCCCGCCGGGAGCACCGCGTCGCACCACACCCGTGCGCCGTCCCTGAGCTCGTTGTCCTCTCCGACGACCGCGCCGTCGCCGACGACCACGCCGGACAGCACCGTACGCGCGCCGATCCGCGCGCCTTCACCGACGAGCGAGCCGGATATCACCGCACCCGTTTCCACGACGGCGCCCGCGAGCACCGCGCTGCCGTCGATACGGGCGCCCTCGCCCACCACGGCTCCCTCGCCGACGACCGTGCCGCCGGTCAGCTTCGCTCCGGTGGCCACGCGCGCCGAGGGCAGGACCAGCCGGTCGCCGCGCCGGCCGGGGACCGCCGGGGACGGGGCCCGGCCGAGAACGAGGTCGGCGGAGCCGCGCACGAAGGCGTGCGGGGTGCCGAGGTCGAGCCAGTACGTGGAGTCGACCATGCCCTGCAGATGGGCTCCGGAGCGCAGCAGTTCCGGGAACGTCTCACGTTCGACGGAGACGGGCCGGCCTGTCGGGATCGTGTCGATGACCGAGCGGCGGAAGACATACGCACCGGCGTTGATCTGGTCGGTGACGATCTCCTCCGGCGTCTGCGGCTTCTCCAGGAAGGCCGTGACGCGTCCGGTGGCGTCCGTCGGCACGAGTCCGTAGGCGCGCGGGTCGTCGACGCTGGTGAGGTGGAGGGAGACGTCCGCGCCGGTCGAGCGGTGGGTGTCGACCAGGGCGCCGATGTCGAGGCCGGTGAGGATGTCACCGTTGAAGACGAGCACGGGGTCGTCGGGCCCGGACCGCAGGCGGGAGGCGACGTTGCGCATCGCGCCGCCGGTGCCGAGCGGTTCCTCCTCGGTGACGTACTCCAGGTGCAGTCCGAGCCCCGAGCCGTCCCCGAAGTACGGCTCGAAGACCTCGGCCAGGTAGGAGGTGGCGAGAACGATGTGTTCGACGCCCGCGGACCGTGCCCGCGCCAACTGGTGGGTGAGGAAGGGGACACCGGCCGCCGGGACCATCGGCTTGGGTGTGCGGACGGTGAGCGGACGCAGCCTGGTGCCCTTGCCTCCGACCAGGAGAATCGCTTCTGGGGCCTGGTTCAATGCGGTCTCTGCTTCCTGCTGGGGCCGGGCACGGTCGCTGGTTGGACCGGCCAGTTTATGCAGTGGACGCGGCCGTCACGACGCGCACGGCCCCGGGAAACAGGTCAGCGGCCCTGGTACTTGGCCGATGCCGAACGGGCGGTGCCGAGCTTGCCGTAGAGCCGGCTGCCGGGGCAGTCCGTGTCGAAACCGTCGCGGTGTCCGGAGATGGCGTTGAGCCTGACCCTCGTTCCCCCCGCGTACTTGCCGCTCCCTGCCGAGGTGAGAGTGACTTTGCCCTTCGGGTTGACGCCGTGCAGTCCGAGCTTCCACGCCGTCAGCTTGGCGACCGCCGTCACGGCGGCCGCCGGCGGATTGGAGGAACTGTACGTGCCGAGGACGGCGATTCCGGTGCTGTTCGTGTTGAAACCGAGGGTATGGGCGCCCTTCACCGGCTCGGCCACGCCTCCTGCCCGGCCTTCGTAGATGTCTCCGCACTTGTCGACGACGAAGTTGTAGCCGATGTCGCGCCAGCCGCTGCTCTCGACGTGGTAGCGGTAGATACTGCGGATGACCGCGGGCGCCTGCGAACATGTGTAGTTGTTGCCGGTGTCGGTGTGGTGTACGAAGGCGGCCCTCACGGAGTCCGTGTAGACGAAGCCCTCCTCGCGCAGGCTCTCGTCGGCGCCCCACCCCCTGCGCGTGACGATGCCCGGCCGGGGACCGATGTACGGCTTGGCCGTCACGGGGTCCAGCACGAGGTCGCCCGCCGCCGCGGCCTCAGCCTCGGTGTCCAACCGGTTGAGCGCCGGGATCCCCAGTCCGCCGGCCGGAGCTCGCCCCACCGAGCCCTCGTTGCCCTCGTTGCCCTCGTTGCCCGAGCCCTCGTTGCCGGGGCCGGAGGTGCCGATGTCCGCCGGGTCGTCGCCGGGGTCGACGAGTTCGAGGCGCATCCCCTCCGGCAGCCGGTCCGCCCGGCTGCCGTCCGCCTGGCGCACGCGCACCTCCACGCCGTCGGACGCGCCGACCCACAGGGGCGCGGTGGCACCGCGCACCCGGCCCGACTCGCTCTCCGCGGTGCCGGGGTCGGCGGCGTGCTCCTCGTTGTGGGTCTCGACCTCCTGCCAGGCGGACCAGGTGCCCGAGCCGATGCCGCGGGTGCGGACCTCGACGGTGCCGTCCAGTTCGGCGGCCTCGTCCTCCCAGACGATGCCGACCAGGGAGAAGGGCTCCACGTCCTGGGCGGGCAGGCCCTGCACGGAAGCCTGGAGCCCGCGGACGGAGGGGACTTCGCCGAGCGGCCGCAGCGGCAGGGAACGCGTGCTGCCGGGGACGTCCGGCGTCCGGTCCCAGGGCGAGGCGAGCGCGCCCGGGGTGAGCGAGAGCGGAAGGACGAGCGCGGCCGCGCCCGCCACGGTGATCGAAGATGCCAGGTATCCACGCATGGCAAAAATCGTGGGTCGCGCCGGCGGAGCGCGCCTGCCGGGAAATCGGCCCTGCGCACGGGGCCGACCGGAGGACCTCGTTCACCGGTACGGCGGCCCGCCGCACCCCCTCGGCGTACTCTTGCGCGGATGAACGCCAGCGACCGTACCCCTGCCGACCTGCTGCGATCCGCGCTCGCCGCGGACCCGGCGCGCCCCTTGGTCACCTTCTACGACGATGCCACCGGTGAGCGCGTCGAATTGTCCGTCGCCACCTTCGCCAATTGGGTGGCCAAGACCGCCAATCTCCTTCAGGGCGATCTCTCCGCCGAGCCCGGTGAACGCCTCGCGCTGCTGCTGCCGGCCCACTGGCAGACCGCGGTGTGGCTGCTGGCCTGTTCGTCGGTGGGGGTCGTCGCGGACGTCGGCGGGGATCCGGCCGGTGCGGACCACGTGGTCGCTGGGCCGGGGCAGTTCGAGGCCGGACTCGCCTGCAAGGGCGAGCGGATCGCCTTGTCGCTGGCGCCGTTGGGCCGCCGGTTCCCCACGCCGCCCACCGGTTACGCCGACTACGCGGTGGAGGTGCCCAGTCAGGGCGACCGTTTCGCCCCGTACGCGCCGGTGGACCCGGACGACGTGGCCCTCGTGGTGGGCGGGCTGGAACTGACCGGCACCGAACTGGTCGAACGGGCACGGACGGACGCGCAGCGGCTCGGTCTCGGCCCCGGCTCCCGGCTGCTGTCCGGGCTGCCGTACGACACCTGGGAGGGCCTGTCCGCCGGGCTGTTCGCGCCGCTGGCCGCGTCGGGCTCCGTCGTACTGTGCCGAAACCTGGGCGAGTTGTCCGAGGACGGGCTGGCCAAGCGGATCGAGAGCGAACGCGTCACGGGCACCGCGGTATGACAAGCCACTGAGGTCCACTCATGTGGCGCACACCAGGGCCGAGCCCTCCCGGCCCGGGCGTCAACTGCGATGGATGATCGGCGACAAGCGTGTTCCGCACGCACAACCAAGCGCCAGGTTCAGCCGTCTAGGTCCCTGTCCGGTCGATCAGGCGGGATCAAGATCGGTCGGACAGGGCCCAGCCCTTCGACCGGCGGCCCAGCGCGCAGCCGATGCCATGAGGGATGGACGCACACGTGACGGACAAGGCTGGTACGCCCGCCGAACCGGACGGCCCGACCGGGGACGAGGCCGAGCCGTCGGACCCGGGCGCTGCCACGGACGCGGGCGCGGAGCCCGTGGCCGGCTCCGGCGCGGACGCGCACGTCACCGACGCGGACGCAGGCCCGGACGGCACGGACGGCACGGACGGCACGGACGCGGGCTCCGGCTCCGGCTCCGGCTCCGGCAAGGGGGGCGACGGCCCCGCCGCCGACTCTCCGCACAGGCGGCACTGGCTGCGCTGGGCCGCGCTCGGCACCTCCGTGGTCGTGCTCGCCGCCGCGGGCGCCGGCTGGTGGCTCTACCGCAAGCTCGACGGCAACATCACCACCGACACCTCGGCGGCGGCGGAGCTCAGGGCGTACGAGAGGGAGCGCCCCACCGCGCTCGTCACCGACGCGCAGAACATCCTCCTGCTCGGTTCGGACACCCGGGAGGGCGAAGGCAACGACACGTACGGCAAGGACGAGAACGGCAGCCAGCGCTCCGACACCACGATCCTGCTGCACATCGCCGCGGACCGGCAGAGCGCGACCGCCATGTCCATCCCACGTGACCTGATGGTCACGATCCCGAGCTGCCGCAAGGCCGACGGGACGCGGACCAGGGAGAAGATCGCCCAGTTCAACTGGGCGTACCAGTTCGGCGGCGCGGCCTGCACCATCCGTACGGTCGAGAAGTTCACCGGGATCCGCGTCGACCACCACATGGTGATCGACTTCCGCGGCTTCAAGGACATGGTCGACGCGGTGGACGGCGTCGAGATCTGTCTGACCCAGCCGATCGACGACAAGGCCGCGCGGCTCAGGCTGCCCGCCGGCCGTCAGACGCTGCACGGCGAGGAGGCACTCGGCTTCGTACGGGCGCGCAAGACGCTGGGGAACGGCAGCGACACCGAACGCATGGAGCGCCAGCAGCAGTTCCTGGGCGCGCTGGTCAAGAAGGTGCAGAGCAACGGGGTCCTGCTCAATCCGACCCGGCTCTATCCGGTGCTGGACGCGGCGACCAAGTCCATCACCACGGACGCCGGTCTGGACTCCCTCAAGGACCTTTACGACCTGACCCGATCGATCCGCAACGTACCAACAGAAAAAGTGCAGTTCCTTACTGTTCCGCGCCAGCCCTACCATCTCAACCCGAACAGGGACGAACTGGTCGAACCGGAGGCGGGTGAACTCTTCGAACGACTCCGGGAGGACGTCGAGGTCACGGTCGTGCCGGAGGGCGAGCGGACCGAAGGGGGCGCGGACAGGAGCACGCCCGGGCCGGCGGACCGTGACGGGAAGGTCGCCGAGGACAAGGCCGGGGACCCGACCCCGACGCCGACCTTCTCGGGCACCAACGCGGCCGAGGGCATGTGTGAGTAAAGCAATGGCCAAACGAAGACCGGCAGGTCACATGAATTGGGCGGAATGCCCCCTTGTAAGGGCCGTGGAATTTGTCACGGACGTCGCTCGACGCTGAACTGGGCGGATAGTGTGACGCGATCCGGTGCTTCCGACCCTGTGTCGCGCACTGCTGGATCGAAGGACCGAGCGCCTGTCGGGGGAGGCGCATCGCGTGGCACCGACGGAGGACTCAAGCAACCGTGGATGCACAAAGCCGTGGACGGGCGGACGAGATCGACCCCGCCGACCAGTGGGTGCTGAACCCGCAGACGGGCAACTACGAACTGCGACTGGACCAATCCGCACCGCAGTCATCAGCCTCCTCCAACCAAGCCGCGGGCGCAAGAAGGTCCCGCCGGTCCGCCGAAGCCGCCGACGCCCCCGAAGCGGCGAACGCCGTGCCGGGCCCTGGCACCGCCACGCGCCGCAGGACGGCGGCCCCCGCCCCCGATGTCCCGCCTCAGCGCAGCCGCCGGGCGGGCAACGCCTCGGGCCGCGTCCCGCAGCAGCAGGCCGGCCGGCGCAAGCGCAAGCAGGCCGCCTCGCGCAAGAAGAAGGCGCTGCTGTGGACCGGCGGGACGCTCGCGCTGGTGATGGTCACGACCGTGGGCGCCGGATACCTCTACTACGAGCACCTCAACGGGAACATCACGTCCGTCTCCGACGACAACGCGGGCACCGGCGGCTTCAGCAAGGACCGGGCGATCAACATCCTGCTGATCGGCACGGACAAGCGCACCGGCGCGGGCAACGGCAGCTACGGCGACAAGAACAGTCCTGGCCACGCGGACACCACGCTGCTGCTGCACGTGTCGAAGGACCGCACCAACGCGACCGCGGTGAGCATTCCCCGTGACCTGATCACCGATATCCCGGACTGTCCGACGACACAGGAGGACGGCTCCGAAAAGCTCATTCCCGGCACGGAGGGCACGCGGTTCAACGAGAGCCTCGGCCAGTCCGGCCGTACGCCGAGCTGCACCATGCGTACGGTCAGAGAACTCACCGGCATCACCATGGACCACTTCATGGTGGCCGACTTCAACGCCGTCAAGACGCTGTCGTCGGCGGTCGGCGGTGTGCCGATCTGCCTCGACAAGGACATCAAGGACGACAAGTCCAAGCTCGACCTGCCGGCGGGTGAGCACACCCTGGAGGGCGAGGAGGCGCTCGCCTTCGTCCGCACACGGCACGCCGTGGGCTTCGGCGGCGACCTCGACCGCATCAAGATCCAGCAGCAGTTCCTCAGTTCGCTGATGCGCAAACTGAAGTCGAACGACACGCTCACCAGCCCGACCAAGCTCTTCAAGCTGGCGGAGGCGGGCACCGAGGCCCTGACGGTCGACACCAGGATCGACGACATAGGGAAGCTCCGCGATCTCGGTCTGGAGCTCGGCAAGTTCGACATGAAGAACCTCACCTTCGCCACGGTGCCCGTCCTGGACAATCCGGCGGAGAAGGTCAAGGCGACGGTCGTGCTGGACACGCCCAAGTCGGACGCGCTGTTCTCGATGATCAAGAACGACGTCTCGCTCACCGATGTCGAGCAGAAGAAGAAGGCGGCCAAGGACAAGCAGGCCGCGCTGCTCAAGGGCCCGCGGGCCGAGGCCGCCGACGTCCGCGTCGACGTCTTCAACGGCGGTGGCCCCACCGGCTCCGCGCAGAAGACGCTGGACTGGCTCCAGAACACCGAGGGCGTGCTGAAGTCCACCAACAAGGGCAACGCGCCGGCGGACGTCACCAGGACGACGCTGGAGTACGCGCCGAACCAGGCCGACCAGGCCCGCAAGCTCGCGGACCTGATGGGCCTGCCCGCCGCGGCGCTCAAGCCGGGCACCGAGGACGCCCAGGGACTGGAGGCGATGACGCTGACCCTCGGCCCCGATTTCAAGGGTGCCGGGGTACCCATCACCGGTCCGGCAAAGGCGCCGGTGGATGCGGTGCAGGCGGACAAGAAGATGTGCGCCAAGTGACATCGGACGGCTCATGGGGAGAGCCTGAACACAGGGGGTTCTAGGGGTGGGACACAGCAGCGTGCGTGGGGAGGGGACGCGGCGACGCGGACCGCACGCCCGCGATCTGGGCTGGGACGACAGCCTGTACGAAGAAGGCAGCCCGCGCGAAGAGGAGGCCGGGCGCGTCCCGCGCGCCCGTACGGCTCCCGACGACGAACGGGACGGCGCGGGTGCGCCGGACGCGACGGCGGAGGGCTCGGGCTCCCGCCGCCGCCGGGTACCCCGCCGCGGGAAACGCGGCAGGCGCCGGATACTGCGCGGGATCACCCTGTCCGTGTCCGTCGTCATCCTGGGCACCGCGGGAGCGGGCTACCTGTACTACGAGCACCTCAACAGCAACATCCGCAAGGGTGATCGCAATTCAGCCGGCTCCGACGTGCAGAAATCGGCTCCGAACGCGGCGGGCCAGACGCCGCTGAACGTCCTGCTGATCGGCTCCGACAGCAGGAACTCCAGCGAGAACCTCGAACTCGGCGGTTCGAAGAAGAGCGTCGGAGCGCCGCCGCTCGCGGACGTGCAGATGCTGCTGCACGTCTCGGCCGACCGTAAGAACGCCTCGGTCGTCTCCATCCCCCGTGACACCAAAGTCGACATACCCGAGTGCACCGACTCCGAGACCGGGGACACGCACCCCGCCACAAGGGATCTCATCAACGCGACCCTCAGGCGCGGCGGCCCCGGCTGCACGCTCGCCACCTGGCAGAATCTCACCGGCGTCTACATCGACCACTGGATGATGGTCGACTTCGCGGGTGTGGTGGACATGGCGGACGCGATCGGCGGCGCGGAGGTCTGCGTCAACCACAATGTGTACGACGGCCCCAAGCCGGGTGTGCCCGGCGGCTCCGGGCTCAGGCTCACCAAGGGCACACACGAGATCCAGGGCGTCAAGGCCCTCCAGTGGCTGCGCACCCGGCACGCCTTCGAGAGCGACTTCGGCCGCTCCAAGGCCCAGCACATGTACATGAACTCGGTGATCCGCAAGCTCAAGGACCAGAACGCCTTCACCGACACCGGCCGGCTCGTGGACCTGGCCGAGACGGCCACCAAGTCCCTCCAGGTCTCCGAGGAGATCGGCACCGTCGATAAGCTGTTCGACCTCGGCATGACGCTCAAGGACGTGCCGACCGGCCGGATCGCGATGCTCACCATGCCGCGCATCCCGGACCCGGCCAATCCGGGCAACCATGTGCTGCCGGCACCGGGCGAGGCCGACCGGCTCTGGGAGTTGCTGCGCGAGGACATGCCCGTGGACGGCAAAGCCCCGACGTCGAAGCCGCAGACGCCGGCCGCGCCGAAGGACCCGGCCGCCGATCCGGCCGACATCGGCGTCATGGTCCGCAACGGCACGGGGGACGCGGCCGCGGCCACGCCCCGGCGGGCCGCTGCGGTCACGGGCGTACTGGCGCGGCGGGGCTTCACCCAGGCCTGGGCGGACAAGACCCCCGACCCGCAGAAGCGCACCCAGGTGTTGTTCCCGAGCGCCGAGCTCGAAGGGGACGCCCGCTCGGTCGCCAAGGCGCTCGGGGTTCCCACGAGTGCGGTGAAGAGGTCGACGGACGTGTCCGGCGTGACCCTGGTGGTCGGCACCGACTGGCGTACCGGGGACACCTTCCCCAAGGCCTCACCGGCCGCGGGCCCGCCGAAGAACACCGAGACGGTCATGGGCGACGACAAGGGCGCCTGCATGGACATCTACGCGCCGTACCGGTTCTGAGGACCCGACACACGAACGCCAGTCCGCTCCGTGGGAGCGGACCGGCGTTCGGCAGTTCCGGGCGGGTCAGGCGGCGGTCTTCACCGAGGTGCGGCGGCTGGCGATGACCTTCTTCGCCAGCGAGCGCGGGCTCGTGAGGAAGCCGTACCCCCAGGACATGTGCATCGTCGCCAGCGCGAGGGGGATCTGCAGCCGGGCCTTCGGCGACAGGCCCCTGCCCGCCGGTATCGAGCCGGCCGTGATCGCCGCGACGTAGCCGCCGGGGACGACGAGGGCCCACGGGGTCAGCGTGGCGCCGAGCACCAGGCACGCGGCTATCGCGCACACGGCGATCGGCGGGGCGAGGTAGCGCAGGTTGATGGAGCCCTGGTGGTAGCGGGCGACGACATGGCGCCAGCGGCCGTAGTCCTTGTACTGCCTGGCGAGCGCCCGCACCGAGGGCCGGGGGCGGTACTGCACCCTCAGCTCGGGCGAGAACCAGATCAGCCCGCCCGCCTCACGGATGCGGAAGTTGAGCTCCCAGTCCTGGGCGCGGATGAACTCCTCGTTGTACCCGCCCTGCTGTTCCAGCGCCTCGCGGCGGAACACGCCGAGGTAGACGGTCTCCGCCTCCCCCGCCTCGCCACCGGTGTGGAACGCGGCGTTGCCCACGCCTATCTTCGAGGTCATCGCGGCCGCGACCGCGTCCTCCCAGGCGTTCTCGCCCTCGGCGTGCATGATGCCGCCGACGTTCTGCGCGCCGGTCTCCTCCAGGAGGCGGACCGCGGTCGCGATGTAGTTCGGCGAGAGCATGCCGTGGCCGTCGACGCGCACCACGATCGGGTGGCGCGAGGCCCTGATGGCGGCGTTCAGCGCGGCCGGGGTGCGGCCGGTCGGGTTCGGCACCGTGTGGACCCTGGGGTCCTCGCGTACGAGCTCGGCGGCGATCTCGTCGGTGCGGTCCGTGGACGGTCCGAGCGCGATCACCACCTCCATCTCGCCGTCGTACTCCTGCTCGAGGATGTGACGGACCGAGTTGCGCAGGTGCCGCTCCTCGTTGAGGACTGGCATGATCACGGAGACAGCGGGCATGGCGTTCATCGCCCGCCACGTTACCGCGAACGGGGGACACCCCGGTGCGGCGGCCGGTGCCGCAGATCGTATGGACCTACGGTGCTCAGGATCCCCTGTCGTCGCGGAGGTGTCCCCTTGCCCCCACCGCCCCGGCCCCGCCCCCGCCGCCCGGCCCCGGCTCCGGCTGCGTCGCGCCCGGTGAGGCGGCGTCCGGCCACCCGGCCGGTCCGGCGCAAGCGGCCGCGCTGGGGCATGCGGATGGTGACGGGCCTCTCGGTGCTGGTGCTCGGCATCGGCGGGATCGGGCACGCGGTGGTGACGAGCCTCGAGACCGGGATCGAGCGGGTCGACCCGTTCCGCGACATGAAGAACCGGCCCGGGGAGACCAACGGCACGAACATCCTGGTCGTCGGCACCGACGGCCGGGACCGGATCACGCCCGAGCAGAAGAAGAAGTACCGGCTCGGCGGCGCGCCCTGCCGCTGCACCGACACCGTCATGCTGGTGCACATCTCGAAGGACCGGCACCGCGCCAGCGTGGTGAGCCTGCCGCGGGACAGCTACGCCGAGATCCCCGAGCACACCGATGCCACCACCGGCAAGCACCACAAGCCGCACCCGGTGAAGCTGAACGCCGCGTACGCGGAGGGCGGCCCGGCCCTGACCGTGCGGACCGTCGAGCACATGACGGATGTGAAGATCGACCACTATCTGGAGATCGACTTCACCAGCTTCATGAAGACGGTGGACGCGGTCGGCGGCGTGGAGATCTGCACGGCCCGCCCGATGAAGGACTCGTACACCGGTCTTGACCTGCCCGTCGGCACGCACAAGCTGAACGGCGGCCAGGCTCTGCAGTACGTGCGCTCGCGCCATGTCGACGGGGCGGCCGACCTCGGGCGCATGCAGCGCCAGCAGCGGTTCCTGGCGGCCCTCGTCCATCGGATGACGAGCAGCGGGGTCCTGCTGAACCCGGTGAAGTTCCGCACGGTCACCTCGACGATGCTCGACTCGGTGCGCGCCGACAAGGGCTTCGGCACCGAGCAGATGCTCGCGCTGCGCCGGGCGATGCGGGGCTTCACGGCCGCCTCGTCGGAGTTCACCTCGGTGCCTGTCGGTGATGTCAGCCACCCGGTGAAGGGCGTCGGTTCCACGGTGAAGTGGCACCCGGTGAAGTCCAAGAAGCTGTTCCAGCTGCTGCGTGACGACAAGCCGCTGGCCCCGCACCGCCCGAAGCGCCCGGCTGCCACGCTCGTCGACGTCTCGCCGCAGCAGATCCGGGTGCAGGTCTACAACGGCACCCGGGTCGACGGCCTCGGCGACCGGGTCGACAAGGCCCTGCGCGGCACGGGTTTCGTCACCACCCGAGCCCCGCTCAACAGCGGGAACGGGGCGGTGCGGCGCACCTACGTGACGTACGACCCGCGCTGGGACCGGTCGGCGAAGTCGCTCCGGGCGGCGCTGCCGGGCTCCGAGCTGCGGCCCGTGAAGAACCAGGGGCCGACGCTGAAGGTGATGGCGGGCGCCGACTACAAGGGCGTCACACCGGTGCGGGCGGAGGAGCCGCATCGCGGCGAGTTCGGCGCGGTCACCGGCGACCAGGTGGTCTGCCCCTGAGGGAAACGCCTGCCGGGGGCCGTCAGTCCTCCATGCCCTCCGCGGCGCGCTTCTCGCGGAGCTCCTTGATGGCGCGGCGCCGCGCGAGCCGGTGCGTACGCCGGATCTGCGCCTCCTGGTAACGGCGCCGGTCGCGTTCCGTCTCCGGCAGCACCGGCGGCACCTGACGCGGCTTGCCGTCCGCGTCGACCGCGGCGAAGACGAGGTACGCGCTGCCGACCTGCTGGGCGGGCGTCGACTCGTTCCAGCGCTCCGCCAGGACCCGTACGCCGACCTCCATCGAGGACCGGCCCGTCCAGTTGACCTGGGCCTTCACATGCACCAGGTCGCCGACCCTGACCGGCTCGAGGAACACCATCTCGTCCATGGAGGCCGTGACCGCCGGGCCGCCGGAGTGCCGGCCCGCGACGGCGCCCGCGGCGTCGTCCACCAGCTTCATGATCACGCCGCCGTGCACGGTGCCGAGGAGATTCGTGTCACTGCCGGTCATGATGTGGCTGAGCGTGGTACGTGACGCAGCGGTGGGCTTACCCGGAATTTCATCCTCCGGGCGTGGGGCCTGATCTGTCATGCCCTCCACCATATGCCTGGGCCGCATTGCATCAGCTTCGCTACAGCCGTGGTGGGATTCGACACCCACCCTGTCGGCATGCCGGGCCGCACCTGCACACTGTTCCGCATGAACGACTGGCCCGAAGGATGGACCGACGACGGTGGCAGCGGCAATGGACGCGGCTACGGGCGCGGCAGCTCCGGCGCGCAGCCCGAGGGTGCGCGCGTGATGCGCCATGTCCAGCGCCCGGCCGCGCCTCCGCGCGGCGCCGTGCCCCCGCAGCAGCGCGGATACGACCAGGGCTACGCCGAGCCCGGGTACGACAGCGGCTACAACACGGGCCAGGTCTACGGTGCGCCGGGCGGGGGCGGCAGGGGCGTCCCGCCGCAGGGCGGCCCCTACCGGCAGCCGGCGCCGGCCCCGGACTGGCGGCGCCGACTCAAGATCGGCTCGGTCGTGGTGCTGGTGGCGGTGCTCGGCACTTCGATCGGCACGTACTTCTGGGCCGACTCCAAGGTGCGGCGCGAGGTCGACCTCGCCAAGGTGATCGAGCGGCCGGAGGAGGGCGACTGCACGACGTATCTGATCGTCGGCTCCGACAGCCGTGAGGGAATGACGGCCGAGGAGAAGAAGAAGCTCCACACCGGCTCCGCCGAGGGCAAGCGAACCGACTCGATGATGATCCTCGCGGCCTGCGACAGCGGGAACACCATGGTGTCCCTGCCGCGTGACTCGGACGTGGAGATACCCACCTTCGTGGGCTCGGAGTCCGGCAAGACGTTCCCGGGCACGGGCCGGCGGGTGAAGCTGAACGCGGCGTACGCGGAGGACGGCCCCGAGCTGCTGGTGCGCACGGTCGAGCACAACACCGGCCTGCGCATCGACCACTACGCGGAGATCGGCTTCGCGGGCTTCGCGAACATCGTGGACGCGCTCGGCGGTGTCGAGATGACCATCGACAAGGGCTTCAAGGACAAGAAGTCCGGCGCCGACTTCGCGGCGGGCAAGCAGACCCTCGACGGCGAGCAGGCGCTGGCGTACGTCCGCACGCGGTACGCGTTCGCGGAGTCGGACCTGGCGCGCACCAAGAACCAGCAGAAGTTCCTGTCGGCGATGGCGAGCCAGGCGGCGACGCCGGGCACGATCCTCAACCCGTTCCGGCTGTACCCGACGATGGGCGCGGGACTGGACACTTTGATCGTCGACAAGGACATGTCCCTGTGGGACCTGGGTGAGATGTTCTTCGCGATGAAGGGCATCACCGACGGCAGCGGCACGTCGCTGAACATGCCGACGTCGGGCAGCCGCGGCGGCAACCTGGTCTGGGACAAGGCCAAGGTGCGGCAGCTGGTGCAGCAGATCAAGAACGACGAGAAGGTCACCGTCACCGACAAGTGACGCACCGAACGGCCCCCGGCATCGTGCCGGGGGCCGTTGCGTTTGTACAGCTCAGGGACGGTTTACCGGCCGGCGTCAGCCCAGGATTCCCCAGCATGACGCCCATGATCAGCCCGAAACGGGCCCGAACGGACCGGAAGCCGAACGGCGGCTGGCAACGACTGAAGATGGCCGCTGACCTGCGGAAACCGCTCTACGGCAGGTTCCTCGCCATGACGATCCGCTGGACCTGGTTCGTGCCCTCGTAGATCTGCGTGATCTTCGCGTCGCGCATCATGCGCTCGACGGGGTAGTCCCGGGTGTAGCCGTAGCCGCCGAGCAGCTGGACCGCGTCCGTGGTGACCTCCATCGCCACGTCCGAGGCGAAGCACTTCGCCGCCGCGCCCTGGAAGGTGAGGTCGCTGTCGCCGCGCTCCGACTTGGCCGCGGCCGCGTACGTCAGCTGGCGGGCGGCTTCGATCTTCATCGCCATGTCGGCGAGCATGAACTGGATGCCCTGGAAGTCGGCGATCGGCTTGCCGAACTGCTTGCGCTCCTTGACGTAGCCCTTGGCGTAGTCCAGCGCACCCTGCGCGATGCCCAGCGCCTGGGCCGCGATCGTGATGCGCGTGTGGTCCAGGGTCTTCATCGCCGTCGCGAAGCCCGTTCCCTCCGCACCGATCATGCGGTCGGCGGGGATGCGGACGTTGTCGAAATAGACCTCGCGCGTCGGCGACCCCTTGATGCCGAGCTTCTTCTCCGCCGCGCCGAAGGAGACGCCCGG
>NZ_JAGGOJ010000022.1 GCF_018614575.1 Streptomyces sp. ISL-10 | reverse complement strand
TCATCCGGCCACCACTCGCGGCCCACTCAAATCTCGGTCACTCCTCACTCGCACCGCGATAAAGCAGTCTCAGCCGGAATGCGGCGGATCTGGCAGGATCCCCGCCATGCAATTTCGCAGGAAGGAAGAACCGCCAGGGAACGTGTACCTCCTCGGTAGCGGCAGGATGATTCCAACCCTGGGGGAGGAATTGTGTTCGCCGATATAGCGGAATTCCGTGCCTGGTACGCGCAGCAGAGTCACAACCAGAAGTCTCGCACGGAGAGAATCGCCCTCGACGCACTTGACCGCTGGACTGCCGATCCGGACACCGGAAACATCGTGCACCGCACCGGACAGTTCTTCAGCATCCAGGGGCTCGACGTGATTCGCTCCGGGCGGGCGGTCGAAGCCTGGCAGCAGCCCATCATCGTCCAGCCCGAACAAGGCATTCTCGGCATCCTGGTGAAGCAGTTCGACGGGGTCCCGCACTGCCTGCTGCAGCTGAAGATGGAACCGGGCAATGTCAACGGCCTTCAGCTGTCGCCGACCGTGCAGGCCACCCGGAGCAACTTCACTGGGGTGCACGGCGGCCGGGCAGTCCCGTACCTTCAGTACTTCACCACGCCGCGCGTCGGCCGGACATTGTCCGACGTCCTCCAGTCGGAACAGGCCTCCTGGTTCCTGGCTAAGCGCAACCGCAACATGATCGTTCAGATCGACGAGAACGTTCCGCTGTTGCCCGGCTTTTGCTGGCTGGACTTCGAGCAGATTGCCATGTTGCTGCGCGAACCGAACCTGGTCAACATGGACACCCGTACCGTCCTGGCCGGTGCTGCCGGGCTACGCGCACCGCAGTCCCCTCCGGCCGGTGACTCCTTCGGCGTCGCACTGGCCCGTTCCTGGACCGCCGGGTACGCCCTGCACACCACGGTGGAGTTGCTGAGCTGGTTCACCGAGGCCAAAGGCCGCTGCGAGCTGACCCGTCGACTCATCCCACTTGCCGGGGTCCACGGTTGGAGTCACCGCGACGGTGCGCTTGTTCACGACGGTGACCAGCACTTCTCAGTGATCGGTGTGATGGTCGAGGCACCCGACCGAGAGGTCACGCACTGGCACCAGCCCATGTTCGAACCACGCAGCCAGGGGGTCATCGCATTCCTCGTCCGACGGCTGCGTGGCGTCCCCCACCTGCTACTGCACGCTCGCACCGAGACCGGGGCCCTCGATGGCGTCGAGATGGCTCCCACGGTCCAGTGCCAGCCCGACAACTACCGTTCGCTGTCTGCGGAACACGCTCCCGCGTTTCTGCACCATGTCCTGACCGCCGCCCCTGATCGCATTCGGTTCGACAGCGTTCAGTCCGAGGAAGGCGGTCGCTTTTACCACGCGCGGAACCGCTATCTGCTGGTGGAGGTCGAGGACGACTTCCCTCTGGACGTGCCGCCCGACTACGCGTGGGTCACCCCACGCCAGCTCACCGAGTTCGTGCGGTACGGCAACCATCTGAACGTCGAAGCGCGCAGCCTCCTGACGTTCCTCGGCTTCTACAAGGAGGACAACGAATGACCACCCATGTCTGGGACTATCTCGCGGAGTACGCGACCGAGCGGGACGACATTCTCGACGCCGTGCAGCAGGTCTTCGCCAGTGGCCGGCTCGTCCTGGGCGACAGCGTTCGAGGTTTCGAAACGGAGTTCGCCGCCTACCACGATCTGCCTCGCTGCACCGGCGTCGACAACGGCACCAATGCCGTCAAGCTCGCCCTGGAGGCATGTGGGATCGGCCCCGGCGACGAGGTGATCACCGTCTCCAACACCGCGGCGCCCACCGTCGTCGCCATCGACGGGACCGGTGCGACACCCGTGTTCGTCGATGTGCGGGCCGAGGACCACCTGATGGACACCAGCCTCGTCGAAGCGGCTGTGACCCCCCGCACCAAGGCCATCCTGCCAGTCCACCTCTATGGTCAGTGTGTTGACATGGAGCCGCTGCTTCGCATTGCCCACACCCACGGTCTGCGCATCGTGGAGGACTGTGCCCAGGCCCACGGCGCGCGCCGAGACGGCCGCCTCGCCGGCACCATGGGCGATGCCGCAGCGTTCTCCTTCTATCCCACCAAGGTTCTCGGCGCCTACGGGGACGGAGGAGCGGTCCTCACCGCGGACGAAGACATCGACCGGGCCATGCGCCGACTGCGCTACTACGGCATGGAGGACGTCTACTACGTCGAGCGCACCCCCGGACACAACAGCAGGCTCGACGAGGTGCAGGCGGAGATCTTGCGCCGCAAGCTCACCCGGCTGGACACGTACATCGCCGACCGCCGCAGCATCGCCGAGCGCTACGCCGAAGGCCTGGCCGACTTGTGCGGGCCCGGCCGGCTCGAGCTGCCTGCGGTCAGCGACGGGAATGAGCACGTCTACTACGTCTACGTCGTCCGCCACCCGCGTCGCGACGAGGTGATCCGGAGACTCAGAGAGCGTTACGACATCGTGCTGAACATCAGCTACCCGTGGCCAGTGCACACCATGCGGGGCTTTGCCCATCTCGGCGTCGAGCGCGGTTCCCTGCCCGTCACCGAGGAGCTCGCCGGGAAGATCTTCTCCCTCCCGATGTACCCCTCCCTCAGGAAAGCCCAGCAGGACAAGGTCATAGACGCGTTGCGTGACGTCCTGCAGACCCTCGACTAGAACAGGAGCGGTGAGCAACCCACCATGCATCCCACCCCGGACACCATCTACCAGCGTGCCGACATCTACCACGACTTCTACCTCGGTCGCGGCAAGGACTACCAGGCCGAGGCAGCCAGGGTACGCGAGCTGATCTCGGAGCGAACACCTGCCGCCCGCTCACTCCTGGATGTCGCCTGCGGCACCGGCCTGCATCTGCGCGAGCTTGCCGGGACCTTCGAGGAGGCTGCCGGAGTCGACCTGTCCGAGCAGATGCTCGCCGTCGCGGCCCGGATCAACCCTGAAGTGCCCTGCCACCAGGGGGACATGCGAACCTTCCGGCTCGGCCGCACCTTCTCGGCAGTCACCTGCATGTTCAGTTCGATCGGCTACCTGTCAACCACCGATGACCTGGCCCGAGCCGTGCGCAACCTCGCCGAGCACCTGGAGCCTGGCGGTGTGCTCGTGGTGGAGCCCTGGTGGTTCCCCGAGGAGTTCCTGCCCGAGTACGTAGGCGCCGACGTGGTCACCGTCGACGACCGGACCATCGCCCGCGTCTCGCACACCGTACGAGAGGACGCGAGCCGCAGCCGCATGGACGTGCACTACACCGTCGCCGCGCCTGCCACCGGCGCGGAGCACTTCACCGACACCCACGTGATGAGCCTGTTCGCGCGCGGTGACTACGAAAGCGCCTTCCGACGGGCCGGACTGATGCCCGAGTACGTGCGGGACGGACTCTTCGGCCCCGGGCTCTTCGTCGCCTCGCATCCGGGGGACCGCCCGTGAGGACACGAGAACTGGCCGTTTCCGGCGCTCATGTCTTCGAGCCCGAGATATACCGTGACCGGCGCGGCAGTTTCTGCTCGCCCCACCAGAACGCCGCGTTCACCGGTGCCCTGGGCCGCCAGATGTTCCCGGTGGCCCAGGTAAGCACCAGCCGTTCCCAACGCGGTGTGGTGCGCGGGATTCACTTCACCGCAGGGCCTGACTCCATGGCCAAGTACGTGCTCTGTACCGGCGGCCGGGCACTGGACGTCGTCATCGACCTGAGGCTGGGCTCCCCGACTTTCGGTCGGCACGACCGTGTGGAACTGTCTCCTGACACGGGCGCCGCCCTGTATCTGCCGCCGGGGGTAGGTCACTTGTTCGTTGCTCTGGGGAACGACACCACCATGGTCTACCTGCTCTCGGCCGCCTATCGTGCGGACAGGGAGCGGGCCGTACATCCGCTGGACCCCGCGCTGGGCCTGGATCTGCCGACGGGCCTCGAGCCAGTGCTCTCCGACCGCGACCAGGATGCCCCCGCGCTCGCCGCTGCCCGTGCTGCCGGGCTGCTGCCCGACTATGCCGAGCTCCACGGAGGTGAGTGGTGAGTGCTCCGCCGGACGAGCGGCCGCTCGTCGTGGTGCTGGGTGCTTCCGGGTTCCTCGGCTCCGCCGTCGTCGCAGCACTGGCTGAGTTGCCTGTCCGACTGCGGGCGGTCTCTCGGCGGCCGGTCCGGCTGCCCGCCGCAACCGGCGTGGAGTACAGGACCGGCGACCTGACCGACCAGGTGACCCTCGGCGACGCAGTGCGCGGTGCCCACGCGGTGCTGCCCTTCACGGCGCGCATCCGCGGCGCATCGGGTTGGCGGCTCGCAGAGGGAGACACGGCTGCGGAACGGGTGAACGTGGGCGTCGTACGCGACCTGGTCGACGTGCTCGCCTCGGCCCGCCGGACCGGCGCGGAACCGCCCGCTGTGCTGTTCCCGGGCAGTAACACCCAAGTTGGCCCGGTCGACACCGACTGGATCGACGGCACCGAGACGGATGCGCCCCAAGGCGAGTACGACCGGCAGAAGCACACGGCGGAGTTGCTGCTGAAGGAGGCTACTGCCGCCGGTGCCATCAGGGCCGCGAGTCTGCGGCTGCCCCCCGTCGTTGGCCCACCAGGACCGACTGCCGAGGACCGAGGCGTGATCTCCACGATGGCCCGGCGCGCGCTCGCCGGGGAGCCGCTCACGCTGTGGCACGACGGGACGGTCCGCAGGGACTTTCTCTACGTGGAGGACGCCGCCCGCGCCTTTGCCACGGCCCTCGGCCACATCGATGCGCTCGCCGGACGCCACTATCTGGTCGGTACGGGACAGCCCCGGTCCATCGGTGACGTTTTCCGGAGCGTCGCCGACGCCGTCGCCCGGCACCGGAGCATCCCCGCAGTGCCGGTCATGACGGTGCCTCCGCCCGTGGAATCGGAGGGATCGGACGTACGCAGCCTGTGCGTCGATCCGTCAGCCTTCGTGTCCGCCACCGGCTGGCGCGCCGTCACCCCACTGGAAGCCGCGATCGACCGGACGGTAGCGGCCTTGGCCGCACGCCATTGACACAGCGCCGGCCTCGCCGCCATCACCTGCGGTTCGCGGACCGCACCAGGTTCTCCAGAACCTCCACCACCTGTGCAGGAGACGGCTGCTGCGCGATCTCCGCGCGCATCTTCTGCGCCGCTGCCCGTGGCCCAGGCGTGGTCAACAGCGATTCGGCGGCCTGCGCTATGTCAGCTACGGTCTGCCGGTCCTGCGGCAGTGTGATGGCGGCGCCGCGCTCTTCGACCCCGCGGCACGGTGGCACCATCTTGGGGATGGTGGGCAACAGCAGCTGAGGCACACCCGCGTGCAGGGCCGTCAGGGTGGTTTGCCCGCCCCCATGATGGACGATGAGGTCGCACGTGGTCAGCAGCGTGTCCAGGGGGAACCAGCCCACACGTGCATCCGGCACGGCCTTGCCCAGGGCGTCCGCGACGGCTTCGGGAGCGGCTATCACACACTCCACATTGAGGGAACTCAGCGCCCGGACCAGGGCGACCAGCCCCGCGGCTTCGTCCTGGCCCGACACCCGGCTGCCGGCCGTCACGCAGACTCTGGGCCGCTCACCGCGTCGGCGCATCCACGGCTCCAGCGGACGGCGCTGGTTGTAGGGCACGAAACGCATGCCCTGCCGCGGGCCCGGCCCAGAGATCTGCAGGCTGGGTGGGCAGACATCCACCCACAAATCGGCTGCAGGCATCCCGTCCAGACCTGCGTCGGCCAGCTCCGGTGCCAGTTCGGATGCCGCACCTGCATCGATGTCCAGTGGCTCTCCGAGATCCCAGGTGTGCCGGACCCATGGCGCCCCCAGCTCGTGGGCGGCCACCGGAGCGGCGTAGCACAGGGAGCCACCCACCATCAGGTCCGGCTCCCAATCGGCCGCCAGCGAACGCAGTCCGGGCAGACACGCGCGCGCCAGCCGGCCAAACCCCCGCCCATTGAACAGCAGGCGTTCGTCCGGCGCCGTCGGGATCGCCACAGGCCGGCCGTCCGCATCCTGGAACATGAAATCGCGCATCGTGCCATCGGTCACAGCAACCGAGGGAAGCCCCGTGGACAGGACGTACGAGGTCATGTCCGAGGGCGATGCGACGAGGACCTCGTGCCCGGCGAGCCGGGTGGCTGAGGCGAGGGGTGCCAGGGCGAAGACGGTCGCAGGGCTCCCGCCGGTGAGAAAGACAATCTTCATGGCGTCAGGATCGCGAGTGGTGCTCAAGGACCACTCAAGCACCACAGACCCATTGAGTTGTACTTGAGTTGCGGTTGACCACGGCGGCCTAGGAAGGGGGGCACAGCCGGGGTTCCCGGCGCATTGACACATTGCAAGGAGGAGACGGAGTACATGTCCCGTCGTGTCGTGATATCAGGGATGGGGGTGCGTGCACCGGGTGGAAACGGGGCGGAAGAGTTCTGGTCCTTGCTGTCTTCCGGACGCACCAGTACCCGCCGGATCAGCCTCTTCGACGCCTCACCCTTCCGCTCTCAGATCGCCGGAGAATGCGACTTCGATGCCGCGGCCGAAGGCCTGACACCGCGTGAAGTCCGCCGCATGGACCGCGCCACTCAGCTCGCTGTGGTCTGTGCCCGCGACGCGGTGGCCGATAGCGGCCTGGACGTGGACACCCTCGACCCTGCCAGGATCGGCGTGAGCCTGGGCAGTGCTGTGGCGTCCGCGACCAGTCTGGAGAACGAATACCTGGTGCTGTCCAACGCGGGACGCCAATGGCAGGTGGACCACGCCTACCTTTCCCCGCACATGTACGACTTCCTCACGCCGGGAGTGATGCCCGCTGAACTCGCCTGGACGGTAGGCGCTGAGGGGCCGGTGTCGCTCGTGTCCAATGGCTGTACCTCAGGGCTGGACGCCGTGGGCAACGCAGTGCAGATGATCGCCGATGGCATGGCCGACGTGGTGATCTCCGGTGCCACCGATGCCCCCCTCACCCCGATCGTGGTGGCCAGCTTCGACGCGATCAAGGCCACCACGGACCGCAACGACGACCCCGCCTGCGCCTCCCGGCCGTTCGACGCCACCCGCAACGGCTTCGTGCTGGCCGAGGGCGCAGCCGTGTTCGTCCTCGAGACCCTGGATCGAGCCCGTGCCCGCGGCGCCCGCATCTACGCCGAGGTGAGCGGGTACGCCGGCCGCTGCAACGCGTACCACATGACCGGACTGAAACCAGATGGCCGAGAGATGGCCGAAGCCATCCGCGCGGCGCTGGACAAGTCCCGGCTCGACGCCACTGAGGTGGACTACATCAACGCCCATGGCTCGGGAACCCTGCAGAACGATCGCCATGAGACCGCTGCCTTCAAGCGCGCTCTGGGGGACCACGCGTATCGCACCCCGGTCAGCTCGATCAAGTCCATGGTGGGGCACTCGCTGGGCGCCATCGGTTCGGTGGAGATCGCGGCCTGTCTGCTCGCGATGGAGCATGACGTCGTCCCGCCCACCGCCAACCTGCACCACTCCGATCCCGAGTGCGACCTCGACTACGTCCCGCTGACCGCCCGAGAGCAGCGGGTGGACACCGTGCTGACCGTCGGCAGTGGTTTCGGAGGCTTCCAAAGCGCGATGCTGCTGCGGCAGCCGGAAGGAGTGGCATGACCACAACAGTGGTGACCGGCCTGGGAGTCGTGTCCCCCAACGGACTGGGAACCGACGAGTTCTGGACGGCCACGCTCAAGGGCCACAGTGGCATCGGGGAGATCAGCCGATTCGACACCACCGGGTGCGTCGCGCGCCTCGCCGGGGAAGTAGACGAATTCGACCCCGCGCAGCACCTTTCCAATCGACTGCTGCCGCAGACCGACCGATCCACCCGGTTCGCGCTCGTCGCGGCGGACTGGGCGCTGGCCGACGCGGGGGCAGACTCCACCGAGCTCGCCGACTACGACATGGGGGTAGTGACGTCGAGCGCCTTCGGCGGATTCGAGTTCACCCACCGCGAGTTCGCCAAGCTCTGGTCGCGGGGACCCAAGCACGTCAGCGTCTACGAATCCTTCGCCTGGTTCTACGCCGTCAACACCGGCCAGATCTCGATCAAACACAAGCTGCGCGGCCCGAGCAAGGCGCTGGTCGCCGAGCAAGCGGGCGGCCTCGATGCCCTCGGGCACGCTCGCAGGGCGATCCGCGACGGCGCTCGGCTGATGGTCGCCGGCGGCATGGACTCCGCGCTCGACCCCTGGGGGTGGGCGTCCCAGCTGTCCAGCGGGCGGGTGAGCCCGGACGGCTATCTCCCGTTTGATCGGAGCGCGAACGGCCACGTGCCCGGCGAGGGTGGTGCCCTGCTGGTCCTGGAGGAGGCTCCCTCCGCACGGCGGCGGGGTGTCACCCAGGTGTACGGGGAGATCGCCGGGTATGCCGCGACATTCGACCCCCCGCCCGGCTCGCCGCGCCCGCCGGCGCTGCGCCGCGCCATCGAACTCGCCTTGGCTGATGCGGGGATGTCACCTGGTGACGTCGACGTGGTGTTCGCCGATGGCGCCGGGATTCCGGAACTGGACCGACAGGAGGCAGCCGCGCTGCGCGATGTATTCGGCGAGCGCGCAGTGCCCGTCACCGTACCCAAGGCACTCACCGGACGACTGATGTCCGGTGGCGGTCCACTGGATGTGGTCGCTGCTCTGCTCTCCCTGCGCGACGGGGTGATCCCGCCGACTGCCACCACCCACGACGTGCCGGACGACTACGGCACCGACCTGGTGCTCGGTGCGCCGCGATACACACCGCTGTCCGCTGCCATGGTCCTGGCCCGAGGCAAGTGGGGTTTCAACTCGGCCGTCGTAGTGCGTGCGGCCGACTTCTGAGCAATCCGTCCCCAATAGCTGCCCAACCTGTGAGAGTTAGGAAGAGACAGTGACCACCACCATGACCCTGGACGACGTCCGCAGGATCCTTGCGGAGTGCGCTGGAGACGAAGGCACTTCGCTGGACGGGGACATCCTGGACTCGACCTTCGAAGAACTGGGGTACGACTCTTTGGCGGTGATGGAGGCCACCACGGTCGTCGAGCGAGAGTACGGCGTCGAGCCCCCGTCCAATCCAAAGACGCCGCGGGATCTGCTGCAGGCCGTCAACGTGGCGCTTGGGATGGTTGGTTGAGCATGCGGCGACACACCCGGCACACCCTTGTCTCACGCGCTCCAGCACGAGCGCTGTACGACCTGGCAGCCGATACCAGCCGCTGGCCGGCCATCTTCGAGCCCACCGTCCACGTGCACCACTTGGAGCGTGGCGAGAGCACAGAGCGGTTCCAACTGTGGGCCGTGGTCAACGGCGAGGTGAAGAACTGGATTTCACGGCGTGTGCTTGACCGGGACAGGCTGCGCATCCGCTTCGACCAGGAGCGCAGCGCCCCACCCATCGAGTCGATGGGTGGGGAGTGGATCTTCGAGCCGGTGCCGGATGGCACTGTGATCACTCTCCTGCACGATTTCACCGCCGTGACCGACACCCCCGACGTGCTCGATTGGATCGGCGCCGCACTGGACCGTAACAGCGCACGAGAGCTCGCCGCCCTGTCCCAGGTCGCCGAACTCGACTCGGACAAGGCCGTGTTCTCCTTCACCGACAGCGTCAGCGTGGGTCGCCCAGTGCGAGAGGCATACGACTTCTTGCACCGGTCGGACCGCTGGCCCGAGCACCTTCCGCACGTACGACGCGTGGTGCTCGGCGAACAGGCCCCCGGAGTCCAGGACATGGAGATGGACACCGTGACGGCCGATGGCTCGGCGCACACGACCCGGTCGCTGCGCGTGTGCGTGGACGGCGAGCGCATCGCCTACAAGCAGCTGGTGCCACCCCGCCTTCTGCTCGGGCACAGCGGCGTGTGGGAACTCACCACGACTTCCGAGGGCACTGAAGTGACCTCCACGCATACCGTCGTGCTGAATCCCGAAGGCGTACGAGATGTCCTCGGCGAGGGCACGTCACTGGCCGCCGCGCGCCAGTTCGTTCAAGATGCCCTCAGCCGCAACAGCCGCACAACACTCGAACGCATCGGCGCCGTTGTATGACCACGGCCCCACTGACTGCGGCCCGCGACCTGGAGAGGGTCGCGGGCCGCAGTCGGTGGGGCGACCGCAGGTCAGGCAGTGCGACGCCAGAAGGCGCTGTAGTCGTCGATGGGCTCGACGGCATCCGTGATGCCGTGACGGTCACGGAACTCGTCGACGGCCTTGCGGCAGGCCGGGATGAAGTAGTCGTCGATGACGACGAAACCGCCCCGGGACAACTTGGGGTAGAGGTTCTCCAGGGCATCCATGGTGGATTCGTAGAGGTCGCCGTCCAGTCGCAGCACGGCCAGCCGCTCCACAGGGGCGTTCGGCAGGGTGTCGCGGAACCAACCTGGCAGGAACCGGACCTGGTCGTCCAGCAATCCGTACCGCTCGAAGTTCGCCCGGACCGCGTCCTGGGACACCGCGAGGACGTGGTTCGAGTCGTGCAGAGCCATCTCGCGGTCCATCGGGTGGCCGTCTGCACCGGTGTCAGGGATCCCTTCGAAGGAATCGGCCAGCCAGACCCGCCGGTCGGTGATGTCGTGCGCCTTGAAGTAGCCGCGCGCGAAGATACACACGCCGCCGCGCCAGACGCCGGTCTCGATGAAATCGCCGGGAATTTCGTCCGCGACTGCTTGGTCGAGCAGGTTCCGGAGACTTTGAATGCGCTTCAGGCCGACCATGGTGTGCGCGACACTGGGCCAGTCCATTCCGTTCTCGCGGTGCTCCGGGAGAAAATCCCGCTCGGGGAACCATTCGTTCGGTACTGGGGCATCGCCGTAAATGAGATTGGTGACCGCCTTCTCCAGAAGGTCGAGGTAGAGCTGAGCCTTGTCGTTGCCATTCATGGAGTGTTCCCTTCCCGTCGGTGTCCGTGGTCCGATCGCCGTGTACTGGCCGGTGTCAGTAGTTGCCGAGGCCGCCGCAGACGTTGAGGGCTTGGGCCGTGACCGCGTCGGAATGCGAACCGGTGAGGTAGGCGACCATCTCGGCGACTTCGGCGGGCGTCACATAGCGGCCGATGGGCACCCGGGCGTTCACTCGGGTCAGTGCCTCCTCGGTGGAGACCCCCCACAGTGCCGCGTAGGTCTCCCGCACCCGTCCGGCCATCGGCGTCTCCACAAAACCCGGGCAGACGGCGTTGACCGTGACGCCCGTTTGGGCCAGCTCCAGACCGAGGGCCTTGGTGAGTCCGACGACGCCGTGCTTCGAAGCGGAGTAGGGGGCCCCGTGCAACACCCCCTGCTTGCCGCCCGTAGAGGCGATATTGACGATCCGACCCCAGCCCTGCTCCAGCATTCCGCCGTGGTTGAGAACGTTCTTGGTCAGCAGGAAGACGCTGTTCAGATTGGTGTTGATCACGTCGTACCAGAGTTCGTCCGACACCTCCCGGGTGACTCCGCCACCCGAGCGGCCCGCGTTGTTCACGAGGATGCCCACCGGGCCGAAGCGTTCGACCGCGCCGTGGACGAACGACTGAATGTCCTCCCGTGAGGTCACGTCACACGTCTGCCCGTCCACCGTCAGGCCCTCGGCTCGCAGCGCGTCGAGGGTGTGGGACAGACCTTCGGCTTTGCGGGCGCAGATGTAGACCTGGTGGCCCTGTTGCCCCAGTCGCCTGGCGACCTCCAGGCCGATGCCGCTGGTGGCGCCTGTCACCAGGGCTGTACGTGTGGTGCTGTCTGCCACTGTTCCTCCGTAGATTCCGTCTCGGAGGCGCCAACTTCACAGACATGGCTAGGAGCGTTCTCAAGTGCGGTTAGAGCCGAGTGCCACAGGTGTGCGAGAGGGCCGTGAGCGGTGGTCAGGCACGGCTCGGCATGGCCTCGACCGAGCGGTAGACGGCCTCGACCAGACGGTGGGCGCGATCGTTCATGCGGCCGATCACACGTGAGCCGGCGTTCTGGATGTATGCGAATGCCAGCCCGCGGTCGGGGTCGGCGAACACGAACGTGCCGTTGGCGCCGTCGAACCCAAAGGCCCGCGGGGCCAGCCCGGCCGACGCGGGGAACACCGGGCTGTCGGGAAGCATGAAGCCGAGCCCCCATGTGCTCGGTAGCAGTACCACCCGACAGGGACCTGTTGAGTAGGGGTGGGTCAGCTCGGTGATGCGTTCGGGGCTGACGAGTCGGATGCCGTCGACCGTGCCGACGAGGGCGGCGAGCATGCGGGCCATGGCCCGGGCGCTGGCCAGCCCACCGTAGGAGGGGTCCTCCACCGCCGGGTCCAGTGCGTCGGTGAGGTCCATGCTGCCGATCATGGCTCGGTATGTCAGTGACCCGGGATCACCCAGCGCCACCAGCATGTCCAGCTCTCGTCCCGGGTCGGCGCCTGCCATG
>NZ_JAGGOJ010000021.1 GCF_018614575.1 Streptomyces sp. ISL-10 | reverse complement strand
CCCGTGGACCGACCCCCCCGCTGCCCGCATGGCGAAACCGGTTCGCAAAGGGACCCCCTCCCTCCCATACGCTTGTCCCGTGACCCCCGCAGAGCTCTCCCGTACCGTGCTGCACGCCGTGTGCCGTGCGGTGGAGGACGGTGCGCTGCGGGCGCCCGTGCCCGAGAGCGTGCGGATCGAGCGGCCACGGCCCGGCGGGCGCGGGGACTACGCCACCAATGTCGCCCTCCGGCTCGCGGGGCCGGCCGGGCGGCCGGCCGGCGACGTGGCCGCCCTCCTCAAGGAGCGCATCGGCCACGCCGACGGCATCGAGCGCATCGAGATCACCGGGCCCGGGTTCCTCAACTTCACTCTCGCGGGCAGCGCCCAGCAGCGACTCGTCGAGACCGTGCGCCGCCAGGGGGCGCAGTACGGCGACCCCCTGCCGGGCACCGGCTTCCCGCACCCCGACGAGGTGCGTGCCCGCGTCTGGGCCGAGACCCTCGTACGGCTCGGCGCCCGGCCCCTCGACGGCGAGAGCGTCACCGTCGTGCCCGCGCCCCGCGGCGACCTGTTCACGACGCTGGGGAACGACGCCGCCCGCTGGGCCCTCCTCGCCGCCGCCGCGCACGACCGGCCCCGTACCGAGGACCTCCTCGTGCAGCACGAGCGCAACCCACTCCACAAGGTGCGGTACGCCCACGCCCGCGCCAGGGCGCTCAGCCGGAGCGCCGAGCAGCTCGGGTTCGGCGCCGCACCCGACGCGTACGTCGACGCCCCCGCCCTCACAACCGCCGTCGGCGATCACCCCGCGGTCGTCGCCGGCGCCGCCCGCCTGCGCGCGCCCGACCGGCTCGCACGGCATCTGGACGTCACCGCCGACGCGCTCCTCGCCTTTCAGCACACGGTGCTGCCCCTCGGGGACGAGAAACCCTCGGCCGCCCACCGCTCCCGGCTGGCCCTCGCCGAAGCCGCCGGGACGGTGCTTGCAGGTGGCCTGTCCCTGCTCGGCATCAGCGCACCCGAATACTTGTGAGATGTGAGAGACAGATGAGCCGATCCGCCCACCCCGCCGGGCCCCGTCACGCCGACGTCCTTCCCGAGGGTCACTACAGCGCCCCGCCCACCGACCTCAATGCCCTCGACGGCAAGGTGTGGTCCAGCACGGTCACCCGTGACACGGACGGTGTCGTGACCGTCGGCGGGATCGATGTCGCCCGGCTCGCCGAGGAGTTCGGCACGCCCGCCTACTTCCTGGACGAGGCCGACTTCCGCGCCCGCTGCCGTGCCTGGGCCGAGGCGTTCGGCAAGGACGCCGATGTCTTCTACGCGGGGAAGGCGTTCCTCAGCCGCGCCGTCGTGCGCTGGCTGAAGGAGGAAGGGCTCAATCTGGACGTGTGCTCCGGGGGCGAGCTGGCGACCGCCCTCGATGCCGGGATGCCCGCCGAGCGCATCGCCTTCCACGGCAACAACAAGTCCGAGGCCGAGATCGAGCGCGCCGTGCGCGCCGGCGTCGGGCGCATCGTGCTCGACTCCTTCCAGGAGATCGTCCGCGTCGCGCACATCGCGCAGGGCCTGGGCAAGCGGCAGCCGGTCCAGATCCGGGTGACCGTCGGCGTCGAGGCGCACACGCACGAGTTCATCGCCACGGCCCACGAGGACCAGAAGTTCGGGATCGCGCTCGCGGGCGGGCAGGCTGCCGAGGCGGTGCGCCGCGCGCTGAAGCTCGACGGGCTGGAGCTCATCGGCATCCACTCCCACATCGGGTCGCAGATCTTCGACATGGCCGGCTTCGAGGTCTCCGCCCGGCGCGTGGTGCAGCTGCTGGCCGAGGTACGCGACGAGCACGGCGTCGAGCTGCCCGAGATCGACCTCGGCGGCGGCCTCGGCATCGCGTACACCCCCGACGACGACCCGCGCGAGCCGCACGAGATCGCGAAGGCCCTCGGCGAGATCGTCACCCGCGAGTGTGAGGCCGCCGGGCTGCGCACCCCCCGCATCTCCGTCGAGCCGGGCCGCGCCATCGTCGGGCCGACGGTCTTCACGCTGTACGAGGTGGGTACGGTCAAGCCCCTGGAGGGTCTGCGGACCTACGTCAGCGTCGACGGCGGCATGTCGGACAACATCCGCACCGCCCTGTACGACGCCGAGTACAGCGTCGTCCTGGTGTCCCGCACCAGCGAAGCCGCGCCGATGCTCAGCCGAGTCGTCGGCAAGCACTGCGAGAGCGGCGACATCGTGGTCAAGGACGCGTTCCTGCCCGCCGACCTGGCGCCCGGCGACCTGATCGCCGTGCCGGCCACCGGCGCGTACTGCCGCTCCATGGCCAGCAACTACAACCACGCACTTCGCCCGCCCGTCGTCGCCGTCAGGGACGGTGAGGCGCGGGTGATCGTCCGGCGTGAGACGGAGGAAGATCTCCTGCGTCTCGATGTCGGTTAATTGAGATAGGTGTCTCGTATTCCGGACGAGGGATAGAAACTTCGGTCCGGTGGGTGAGACTGGTCCAACCGTAGAAGTAAACGAAACGAGGTCGGATGATGCGTACGCGTCCGCTGAAGGTGGCGCTGCTGGGCTGTGGAGTGGTCGGCTCAGAGGTGGCGCGCATCATGACGACGCACGCCGACGACCTCGCCGCGCGCATCGGCGCCCCGGTGGAGCTCGCCGGGGTCGCCGTGCGCCGCCCCTCCAAGATCCGCGAGGGCATCGACCCCTCCCTGATCACCACCGATGCCACCGCGCTGGTCAAACGCGGCGACATCGACGTCGCCATCGAGGTCATCGGCGGCATCGAGCCCGCCCGCACCCTCATCACCACGGCGTTCGAGCACGGCGCGTCGGTCGTCTCCGCCAACAAGGCGCTCCTCGCCGAGGACGGCGCGACGCTGTACGCCGCCGCCGAGCAGCACGGCCGCGACCTCTACTTCGAGGCGGCGGTCGCGGGCGCCATCCCGCTTATCAGGCCGCTGCGCGAGTCCCTGGCGGGCGACAAGGTCAACCGCGTGCTCGGCATCGTCAACGGCACGACGAACTTCATCCTGGACAAGATGGACACGTCCGGGGCGGGCTACTCCGAGGCGCTCGACGAGGCGACCGCCCTCGGGTACGCCGAGGCCGACCCGACCGCCGACGTCGAGGGCTTCGACGCCGCCGCCAAGGCCGCCATCCTGGCCGGGATCGCCTTCCACACGCGCGTACGGCTCGACGACGTCTACCGCGAGGGCATGACCGAGGTCACCGCCGCGGACTTCGCCTCCGCCAAGCGCATGGGCTGCACCATCAAGCTGCTCGCCATCTGCGAGCGGGCGGCGGACGGGCAGTCGGTGACGGCCCGCGTGCATCCGGCGATGATTCCGCTCAGCCACCCGTTGGCGTCGGTCCGCGAGGCGTACAACGCGGTGTTCGTCGAGGCCGAGGCCGCAGGCCGCCTGATGTTCTACGGCCCCGGCGCCGGCGGCTCGCCCACCGCCTCCGCGGTCCTCGGCGACCTCGTCGCCGTCTGCCGCAACAAGCTCGCCGAGGCGACCGGTCCCGGCGAATCCGCGTACACCCAGCTGCCCGTGAGCTCCATGGGCGAGGTCGTGACGCGGTACCACATCAGCCTCGACGTGGCCGACAAGCCGGGCGTTCTCGCCCAGGTCGCGACGGTCTTCGCCGAGCACGGCGTGTCGATCGACACGGTCCGTCAGCAGGGGAAGGACGGCGAGGCATCGCTCGTCGTCGTCACCCACCGCGCGCCCGACGCCGCCCTGTCCGGGACCGTCGAGGCGCTGCGCAAGCTCGACACCGTGCGCGGTGTCGCCAGCATCATGCGTGTTGAAGGGGAGTAAGGGACCCATGACCACCAACGGCACCCACCAGTGGCGCGGCATCATCGAGGAGTACCGGGACCGCCTTCCGGTCACGGACACGACGCCGGTCGTCACGCTCCGTGAGGGTGGCACGCCGCTCGTCCCGGCGCAGGTCCTCTCCGAGCGCACGGGCTGCGAGGTGCACCTCAAGGTCGAGGGCGCCAACCCCACCGGGTCCTTCAAGGACCGCGGTATGACGATGGCCATCACCCGGGCCAAGGAGGAGGGCGCGCAGGCCGTCATCTGCGCCTCCACCGGCAATACCTCCGCCTCCGCCGCCGCGTACGCGGTACGCGCCGGGATGGTCTGCGCGGTCCTCGTGCCGCAGGGCAAGATCGCGCTCGGTAAGATGGGCCAGGCGCTGGTCTACGGCTCGAAGATCCTCCAGGTCGACGGCAACTTCGACGACTGCCTCAACCTGGCCCGCAGCCTGTCCGAGAACTACCCGGTGGCGCTGGTCAATTCGGTGAACCCGTACCGTATCGAGGGCCAGAAGACCGCGTCCTTCGAGATCGTCGACGCGCTCGGCGACGCCCCCGACATCCATGTGCTGCCCGTCGGCAACGCCGGCAACATCACGGCGTACTGGAAGGGCTACAAGGAGTACGCCGCGGACGGCATGTCCTCCCGCACTCCCCGGATGTGGGGTTTCCAGGCGTCCGGTTCCGCGCCGATCGTGCGGGGCGAGGTCGTCAAGGACCCGTCGACGATCGCCACCGCGATCCGGATCGGGAACCCGGCCTCCTGGACGCAGGCGCTGGCCGCGCGTGAGGAGTCCGGCGGCTTCATCGACGAGGTGACGGACCGTGAGATCCTGCGCGCCTACCGGCTGTTGGCGTCGCAGGAGGGTGTCTTCGTCGAGCCGGCGTCGGCCGCTTCCGTCGCCGGTCTGCTCAAGGCCGCCGAGCAGGGCAAGGTCGACCCGGGCCAGAAGATCGTGTGCACGGTCACCGGAAACGGTCTGAAGGACCCCGACTGGGCCGTCGCCGGCGCACCCCAGCCGGTCACCGTCCCGGTGGACGCCTCGGCCGCTGCCGAGCGCCTCGGCCTCGCGTAGCGGGCCGGCCCCGCCTCCGGGATCCGGCCCAACGTCCTCTTGCGGCCGCCTGGTTGCCCTGCGGGAACGCAGGGCAACCAGGACAACGGCACCCGCAGGGGCACAGGGCGCCCGCGACACGCATCGTGCGCCTCCTGTGCGCCCTATGTCGCAGGTGAACTTTCCTTCGATAGGCTGTACCCGAACCCGCCCCGCCGCATATGCCGCGGTGTTGTTGCCATTGAGGCCATCGGGTGTTCGTCCTCTCGAACAAATCTCATCTCACAGTTCAGAACCAAGGAGAGTCGTCGAGCGATGGCCGGTCCAGCGTTCCGCGCCGCCGCCGTCCGGGTGCGCGTCCCTGCCACCAGCGCCAACCTCGGTCCGGGCTTCGATGCCCTCGGGCTGTCGCTCGGTCTGTACGACGACGTCGTCGTCCGGGTCGCGGATTCCGGTCTGCACATCGACATCGCGGGTGAGGGCGCCACGACGCTGCCCCGCGACGAGAGCCACCTGCTCGTGCGCTCCCTGCGCACCGCCTTCGACCTGCTCGGCGGGCAGCCGCGCGGCCTGGAGGTCGTCTGCGCCAACCGCATTCCGCACGGCCGAGGTCTCGGCTCCTCCTCGGCCGCCATCTGCGCCGGCATCGTCGCCGCCCGGGCGGTCACCATAGGCGGTGACGCCAAGCTCGACGACGCGGCCCTGCTGGAACTCGCCACCGAGATCGAGGGCCACCCCGACAATGTGGCCGCCTGTCTGCTCGGCGGCTTCACCCTGGCCTGGACCGAGGCCGGAGCGGCAAGGGCGATCAGGATGGACCCCTCCGATTCCGTCGTTCCGGTGGTTTTCGTCCCCGGGAAGCCGGTGCTCACCGAGACGGCCCGCGGACTGCTGCCGCGCAGCGTCCCGCATGTCGACGCCGCGACGAACGCGGGCCGTGCGGCGCTGCTGGTCGAGGCACTGACCCGGCGTCCCGAGCTGCTGCTCCCCGCGACCGAGGACCGGCTGCACCAGGAGTACCGGGCGCCGGCCATGCCGGAGAGCATCGAGCTGGTGAACCGACTGCGCGCCGACGGCGTCCCCGCAGTCATCTCCGGCGCGGGCCCCACGGTGCTTGCGCTGGCCGAGAACGGTGTGGCCGACAAGGTCGCACTGCTGGCGGGCGAGGGATGGGCGGCCAACCGGCTCGCCTTCGACACCGCGGGAGCGAGCGTTCTGCCGCTCGCACCCCAGTGACACGCGATTGCCGGTGACAGAGAGGGGGAATGTTTGTTGGAGCCGGTAGTGTTAACCTCAAGTCTGCAACCGTCGTCGTCGAGACGCGGTGCTGCGTGTCCCTCATCGGGACCACCATTCTTCCGAGAGCCTCCCACACTGCCTGAGCAGCCTGCCTGAGCAGTTTCGAGCACGCTCCGGAACCGGCACGACACCCCTCGCTTTTCCAGGAGTGGGCCGAGCGGGGGGACCTCGGGCCGGGCCCTGCACGTATGCATGTATATCTCTCCGCCGTTGATTTGCACCGGCGGGACCACCGCTCCGACACGATCCGCTGCGACGGACCGATGCCGGACAGCACAACCGGTCGCCGAGCCAGAAGGCCGACGTCCGCTCCAGGGAAGGACCCTTCGTGAGCGACACCACCGATCTGATGGGCGTGACTGCCGACAAGAACGTCGACACCGCCGCGCCCGCCGCAGGTGCTGCCTCCGGCACCACCGCACGGCGCCGCCGCTCCGGCACCGGCCTCGACGGCATGGTCCTGGCCGAGCTGCAGCAGGTCGCGTCCGGCCTCGGCATCAGGGGCACTGCGCGGATGCGCAAGAGCCAGCTGATCGAGGTCATCAAGGAGGCGCAGGCCGGCTCCGGGGCCTCCCCGGCGAAGAGCGCCGACGCCGCGTCCACCGAGGCGCCGGCGAAGCCGAAGCGCCGTGCCACCGCCAAGACGCGTACGGGTGACGACGCCGCCCCGGCCGAGGAGAAGGCGGACAAGGCGGACAAGACCGAGAAGGCTGTCGCCCAGCAGCAGATCGAGATCCCCGGTCAGCCGGCCAGCGACGACCAGCCGGCCGGTGAGCGCCGGCGTCGCCGTGCCACCGCGCAGGCGGGCACCCCGGAGACGCGTACCGAGGCGCGCGGTGACACCGCCGTCGAGGTCAGGACCGACGTCAGGACGGACGCACAGCCCGAGCCCAAGGCCGAGTCCGCCGTGGACACCGCCGAAGGCCGCCGCGACCGCCAGGACCGCGGCCAGCGCGGCGAGCGCGGCGGTGAGCGCGGTGAGCGCCGTGACCGGCAGCGTGACCGTCGGGGCAAGGGGGACGACCAGCAGGGCGGCCAGCGCACGCAGCGCCAGGGCGGCCAGCAGGGTCCGAGCCCGCAGGGCGGCGGCCCGCAGGACGACTTCGACGAGGACGGCAGCGGCCGGCGCGGACGCCGTGGCCGCTACCGCGACCGCCGTGGCCGCCGTGGCCGTGACGACTTCGCGAGCGGCGAGCCGCAGGTCTCCGAGGACGACGTCCTGATCCCCGTCGCGGGCATCCTGGACATCCTCGACAACTACGCGTTCATCCGGACCTCCGGCTACCTGCCCGGCCCGAACGACGTGTACGTCTCCCTCGCCCAGGTCCGCAAGAACGGCCTGCGCAAGGGCGACCACGTCACCGGTGCCGTGCGCCAGCCCAAGGAGGGCGAGCGCCGCGAGAAGTTCAACGCGCTGGTCCGCCTCGACTCGGTCAACGGCATGGCGCCCGAATCGGGCCGCGGCCGCCCCGAGTTCAACAAGCTGACCCCGCTCTACCCGCAGGACCGCCTCCGTCTGGAGACGGACCCGGGAGTGCTGACGACCCGCATCATCGACCTCGTCGCGCCGATCGGCAAGGGCCAGCGCGGTCTGATCGTGGCCCCGCCGAAGACCGGCAAGACCATGATCATGCAGGCGATCGCCAACGCGATCACGCACAACAACCCCGAGTGCCACCTGATGGTCGTCCTGGTCGACGAGCGTCCGGAAGAGGTCACCGACATGCAGCGGTCGGTCAAGGGCGAGGTCATCTCCTCGACCTTCGACCGTCCGGCCGAGGACCACACCACCGTTGCCGAGCTGGCCATCGAGCGCGCCAAGCGCCTCGTCGAGCTGGGTCACGACGTGGTCGTCCTGCTGGACTCGATCACCCGCCTCGGCCGCGCGTACAACCTCGCGGCCCCGGCCTCCGGACGCATCCTGTCCGGTGGTGTCGACTCGACCGCGCTGTACCCGCCGAAGCGCTTCTTCGGTGCCGCGCGCAACATCGAGGACGGCGGATCTCTGACCATCCTCGCGACCGCCCTGGTCGACACGGGTTCGCGCATGGACGAGGTGATCTTCGAAGAGTTCAAGGGCACCGGCAACGCGGAGCTCAAGCTCGACCGGAAGCTCGCCGACAAGCGCATCTTCCCGGCTGTGGACGTCGACGCGTCCGGCACCCGCAAGGAAGAGATCCTGCTCGGCAGCGACGAGCTCGCCGTCACCTGGAAGCTGCGCCGTGTGCTGCACGCGCTGGACCAGCAGCAGGCGATCGAGCTGCTGCTCGACAAGATGAAGCAGACCAAGTCGAACGGCGAGTTCCTGCTCCAGATCCAGAAGACCACTCCCGGCATCGCCAACGGCAACGACTGAGAGATCTTCGACACGGCAGCGGGGTCCGGCCACGGGTCCCGGCGCTGAACGGCCGCTGTGCCCACCGTGCTGCGATGCGCGGTGGGCACACGTCGTTCCGGCGGACGTTCTCACGGACTTCTCGGACGGCCGTGCAACCCTTCACGACGCTTCACCGTCTGTCATCCCAGGGGCAACGGTCCGACAGAGTCGAGGAGACCATGACCGACACGAGCAGCGGCGGCGGCGACATACTCCCCCTACGCCCAGGGGGCGTGGGGGGACCCCCGAGCGGCAAGCGCCGCAGGCAGCCCGCGACGGGCCGCAGGCTGTGGACGGCCGCCGCATGGTCCGCCGCGGCCCTCGTCCTCGCCGGCGGCTCCGGCCTCGGCTACGTCTACTTCACGGTCAACGGAAACCTCGACGGCGTCGACATCAACCAGGCCCTCGGCACCGACCGGCCGAAGAACATCGACAACGGCTCCATGGACATCCTGGTCCTGGGCTCGGACTCCCGCTCCGGCGCGAACGCCGAGTACGGCACCGACGAAGGCGCAGCCCGCTCCGACACCGCGATGGTCGTGCACGTCTACCAGGGCCGCAAGAAGGCCAGCGTGGTCTCCATACCCCGCGACACCCTCATAAAGCGGCCGGACTGCACCGACGGCAAGGGCCCCGCCGTCCCCGGCGCCTCCCGCGCGATGTTCAACACCGCGTACGAGGTCGGCGGCCCGGCCTGCGCCGTCAAGACCGTCGAGGCGATGTCCGGCATCCGCATGGATCACTACATCGAGGTCGACTTCACCGGCTTCAAGAACCTGATCGACGAGCTGGGCGGCGTGGAGATCACCACGACGCGGCCCATCGACGACCCCAAGAGCCACCTCAGCCTCCCGCCCGGCACCCACACGCTCGACGGCGAGCAGTCGCTCGGACTCGTCCGCACCCGCAAGAGTGTCGGCGACGGCAGCGACCTCGGGCGCATTCAGCTCCAGCAGGCGTTCATCAAGGCGTTCATCGACCAGGTCAAGGACGTCGGGGTCTTCGGCAACCCGAAGAGGCTTCTCGACCTCGCCGACGCCGGCAGCAAGGCCATCACCCCCGACTCCGAGCTCGACTCCGTGAACGAGCTGCTCGGCTTCGCCCGCGGCCTGAGCTCGCTCGGCGCCGAGGACGTCCACATGGTCACCATGCCCGTCCGCTACGACCCCCTCGACCCCAACCGGGTCGTCCCGGTCGAGACGGGCGCCGCGCAGGTGTGGCGGGCGCTCAAGCAGGACCGGCCGATCCCTGCCGCCGCGCTCGAGGACTCCGCGGGCGACAAGGGCGAGGCCGCCGACGTGGTGAGCAGCCAGTAGCCCCGGGGCGATGCGTTCGGTAGCCGCTGCGGTACGGCGCGTGGCGGTAAAAGCCACCCATACCAGCGGACGAGGCCCGGAATACCTGGGGCCCCACCCCGGTTTGGGAGATACGGCCAGTCCTGGCAGACTGGTACGTCGGCCCCGGTTCACGTACGAGCAATCCGCACGTACGACCCGGCGCCCTCCCGAAACTAGGAGACACCTTGAAGCGCGACATCCACCCCGAGTACGTCGAGACCCAGGTCAGCTGCACCTGCGGTGCGTCGTTCACCACCCGCAGCACGATCTCCAGCGGCAACATCCGCGCCGAGGTCTGCTCCGAGTGCCACCCGTTCTACACGGGCAAGCAGAAGATCCTCGACACCGGTGGCCGTGTGGCCCGCTTCGAGGCCCGCTTCGGCAAGGCTGCCGGCTCCGCCAAGAAGTAGCGAGCCACTGCGCCGGTCGCCGGCTGCCCTCTTTGGGGCGGCCGGGACCGGCGCTTTGTCCGTTCTGAGCAGCCACCCCACATGTATGAACCAGGAGCCCGAAGATGTTCGAGGCGGTCGAGGAACTGATCGGCGAGCACGCCGATCTCGAGAAGAAGCTCGCGGACCCGTCGGTCCACGCCGACCAGGCGAACGCGCGCAAGCTGAACAAGCGCTACGCCGAGCTGACCCCGATCGTCGGCACGTACCGCTCCTGGAAGCAGACCGGTGACGACATCGAGACGGCCCGGGAATTCGCCCAGGACGACCCCGACTTCGCCGCCGAGGTGAAGGACCTGGAGAGGCAGCGCGAGGCGCTCACCGAGAAGCTGCGGCTGCTGCTCGTCCCGCGCGACCCCAGCGATGACAAGGACGTCATCCTCGAGGTCAAGGCGGGCGCGGGCGGCGACGAGTCCGCCCTCTTCGCCGGTGACCTGCTGCGCATGTACCTGCGCTACGCGGAGCGCGTCGGCTGGAAGACCGAGATCATCGACGCCACCGAGTCAGAGCTGGGCGGCTACAAGGACGTCCAGGTCGCGGTGAAGACCAAGGGCGGCCAGGGGGCGACCGAGCCCGGCCAGGGCGTCTGGGCGCGGCTGAAGTACGAGGGCGGGGTGCACCGCGTGCAGCGCGTGCCCGCCACCGAGTCCCAGGGCCGTATCCACACCTCCGCGGCCGGTGTGCTCGTCACGCCCGAGGCGGAGGAGATCGACGTCGAGATCCACGCCAACGACCTGCGGATCGACGTCTACCGCTCCTCCGGTCCCGGCGGCCAGTCCGTCAACACGACCGACTCGGCCGTGCGCATCACGCACCTGCCGACCGGCATCGTCGCCTCCTGCCAGAACGAGAAGAGCCAGCTCCAGAACAAGGAGCAGGCGATGCGTATCCTGCGTTCCAGGCTGCTCGCAGCCGCGCAGGAGGAGGCCGAGAAGGAAGCGGCGGACGCCCGCCGCAGCCAGGTCCGTACCGTCGACCGGTCCGAGAAGATCCGGACGTACAACTTCCCGGAAAACCGGATCTCGGACCACCGCGTCGGGTTCAAGGCGTACAACTTGGACCAGGTGCTCGACGGCGACCTCGACGCCGTCATCCAGGCGTGCGTCGACGCGGACTCCGCGGCCAAGCTCGCAGCCGCGCAGTAACCCGCGATCAGTCCCACGAGCGTCACAGGAAGGGTGGGCGCGTGAACCTGCTGCTTGCCGAGGTGGCCCAGGCCACCCAGCGGCTGGCCGACGCCGGCGTGCCGTCGCCACGCTTCGACGCGGAGGAGCTGGCCGCTTACGTCCACGGGGTGAAGCGCGGAGAGCTCCACAACGTCAAGGACGCGGACTTCGACGCCCGTTACTGGGAGGCCGTCGCGCGCCGTGAGGCCCGCGAGCCGCTGCAGCACATCACCGGTCGGGCCTTCTTCCGCTACCTGGAGCTCCAGGTGGGGCCAGGCGTCTTCGTGCCCAGACCCGAGACCGAGTCGGTCGTCGGCTGGGCCATAGAGGCCGTACGGGCCATGGACGTCGTGGAGCCGCTGATCGTCGACCTGTGCGCCGGCTCGGGCGCGATCGCGCTGGCCATGGCGCAGGAGGTGCCCCGTTCGCGCGTGCACGCCGTGGAGCTGTCCGAGGACGCCCTGACGTGGACCCGCAAGAACGCCGAGGGATCCCGGGTCACCGTCCACCAGGGCGACGCGCTCTCCGCCCTGCCCGAGCTCGACGGCCAGGTGGACCTGGTCATCTCCAATCCGCCGTACATCCCGCTCACCGAGTGGGAGTACGTCGCCCCCGAGGCGCGCGACCACGATCCGCAGATGGCCCTGTTCTCCGGCGAGGACGGCCTGGACACCATCCGCGGTATCGAGCGCACCGCGCACCGGCTGCTGCGGCCGGGCGGCCTCGTCGTCATCGAGCACGCCGACACCCAGGGCGGCCAGGTGCCGTGGATCTTCAGCGAGGAATCCGGCTGGGCCGACGCCGCCGACCACCCCGACCTGAACAAGCGGCCGCGCTTCGCGACCGCACGCAAGGCGATGCCATGACGGCGTCGACCCCGAGGGCGCCGAAGGCCCCTGGAGCGAGTGTGTCGAAGGGGCGCGGCGCCGCCGAAAGGGAGTGGGGGCATTCCCGGACGAACTCCCCGGGGGCGCGCAGGGCGCGAGGGCTGTGCCGCACATGCGGCTGCCGCCACGTGAGCGACCGTGCACGGTCGGCCGTCGGCGGAGTCTTCAGTGCTCCGTGGGGGTGTCCCCGCCACAGGTTGGGGGAGAACCGAGTGACCATGAAAAGGGAGGCCCGCTGATGGCTCGGCGATACGACTGCAACGACGCGACGGACCGCACCACCGGGCTGCGCGAAGCCGCCTCCGCGGTCCGCCGCGGCGAGCTCGTCGTGCTGCCCACCGACACCGTGTACGGGATCGGGGCCGACGCCTTCACCTCCGAGGCCGTGGCCGACCTCCTCCAGGCCAAGGGCCGCGGCCGCAACATGCCCACGCCCGTCCTCATCGGTTCCCCGAACACCCTGCACGGCCTCGTCACCGACTTCTCCGAGCAGGCGTGGGAGCTTGTCGACGCCTTCTGGCCGGGCGCGCTGACGCTGGTAGCCAAGCACCAGCCGTCGCTGCAGTGGGACCTCGGCGACACCCGGGGGACCGTCGCGATCCGTATGCCGCTGCACCCGGTCGCCATCGAACTGCTCACCGAGGTGGGCCCGATGGCGGTCTCCAGCGCCAACCTCACGGGACACCCCGCGCCGGAGGACTGCGACGCCGCCCAGGAGATGCTCGGCGACTCCGTCTCCGTCTACCTGGACGGCGGTCCGACCCCGGGCAACGTGCCGTCCTCCATCGTCGACGTCACCGGCAAGGTCCCCGTCCTGCTGCGCGAGGGTGCCCTCTCGGCGGACGAGCTGCGCAAGGTCGTACCCGACCTCGAGGTGGCTCCGTGAGCCGAGCGAACATCCGAGGACAGGCCCAGTGACGGCCCCTGAGGGGCGTGGCATAGCGGAATCCGGCAGAGCGGCCTCGACCTTCCGCATCCTCCACGTCAGCACCGGCAACGTCTGCCGCTCGCCCATCACCGAGCGGCTGACCCGCCATGCCCTGAGCGACCGCCTCGGCGATCCCCTCACGGGCGGCCTCATCGTGGAGAGCGCCGGCACCTGGGGCCACGAGGGAGCCCCCATGGAGGCCAACGCCGAGGTCGTCCTCGCGGACTTCGGCGCGGACGCGAGCGGTTTCGTGGGCCGCGAACTGCTCGACGAGCACGTCATCCGCGCGGACCTGGTCCTCACCGCGACGCGGGACCACCGCGCCCAGGTGATCTCGATGGGGCACTCGGCGGGCCTGCGGACCTTCACGCTCAAGGAGTTCACCCGCCTGGTGCGGGCGATCGACCCGGCCACGCTGCCCGACCCGCGGGAGGACGGCGTGGTCGAGCGCGCCCGTGCGCTGGTGCGTGCGGCCGCCGCTCTACGCGGGTGGCTGCTGGCGCCGAGCCCCGACGCGGACGAGGTCTTCGACCCGTACGGCGCGCCGATCACGTTCTTCCGCTCGATCGGCGACGAGATCCACCAGGCGCTCGATCCGGTGGTCACTGCGCTGACCGGCGTCCGGGCCCGTTCCTGAACGGGGGCGGCCGCCGGCCGCACCCGCTCACGGACTCCGGCGTACACCGCGCGGCCGAGGCGGCCCGGTCCTACATTGGAGGTGCCGCAGCGCTCCCCCCGAGGACCCGGAGCCGTCATGTCCGTCACTCCCGAAGTGCGTTCCGTACCGGCCGTCTACGACAGCCCGGCCTTCGAGGCGCTGCGCCGTCAGGACCCGCAGGCCGCAGACATCCTCTACAGCGAGGCCCGGCGGCAGGCCACCACGCTGCAGCTCATCGCGGCGGAGAACTTCACCTCGCCCGCCGTCCTCGCGGCCCTCGGCTCGCCGCTCGCCAACAAGTACGCCGAGGGCTATCCCGGTGCCCGCCACCACGGCGGCTGCGAACTCGTGGACGCCGCCGAACGACTCGCCGTCGAGCGCGCCATGGCTCTGTTCGGCGCCGAACACGCCAATGTCCAGCCGCACTCGGGGTCCTCGGCGGTCCTCGCGGCGTACGCGGCGCTGCTGAGGCCCGGCGACACCGTACTCGCGATGGGGCTGCCGTACGGCGGGCACCTCACGCACGGCTCGCGTGCGAACTTCTCCGGCCGCTGGTTCGACTTCGTCGCCTACGGCGTGGATGCCGAGACCGGCCTGATCGACTACCACCAGGTACGCCACCTCGCCCTTCAGCACCGGCCGAAGGCGATCGTCTGCGGCTCGATCTCCTACCCCCGCCATCCGGACTACGCGGCCTTCCGGGAGATCGCCGACGAGGTGGGCGCGTATCTGATCGCCGACGCGGCGCACCCCATCGGTCTGGTCGCGGGTGGCGCGGCGCCCAGCCCCGTCCCGTACGCCGATGTTGTTTGCGCCACCACGCACAAGGTCCTGCGCGGTCCGCGCGGCGGGATGATCCTGTGCGGGGCCGAGTTGGCGGACCGCATCGACCGGGCGGTGTTCCCCTTCACGCAGGGCGGCGCGCAGATGCACACGATCGCGGCCAAGGCCGTCGCCTTCGGCGAGGCGGCCACCCCGGCCTTCACGGCGTACGCCCATCAGGTGGTCGCCAACGCACGGGCGCTCGCCGAGGGCCTCGCCGACGAGGGCTTCGCGGTGCTGACGGGCGGAACGGACACGCACATCGTCGGCGCGGACCCGGCCGGCCTCGGTGTCGACGGCCGGACCGCCCGCGGCCGGCTCGCCGCCGCCGGAATGGTCCTCGACACATGCGCCCTGCCGTACGGGGACGGCCGGGGCATCCGGCTGGGGACCGCCGCGGTCACCACCCAGGGCATGGGCCGCCCGGAGATGACGCGGATAGCGGCGCTGTTCGCGGCGGCTGTTCAGCAGGACGGGCGGGTGCTCGACCGGGTACGGGAGCTGGCCGGCCGCTTCCCGCCGTACCCGCGCTGACGGCGTGGAGGGCCGGGGAGGGGAGTGCAACTGTCGGGCGTGCCCGGTCGTCCTATGTCTTAGGGTGTGGAGCGGCGCGTCGTCCAACACATGGGGAATCAGTGCGCGAGTACCTGCTGACGCTCTGTGTCACGGTCGCAGTGACTTATCTGCTGACCGGACCGGTGCGGAAGTTCGCCATCGCCGCCGGCGCGATGCCGGAGATCCGTGCGCGTGACGTGCACCGGGAACCGACACCGCGGCTCGGCGGTATCGCCATGTTCGGCGGCCTGTGCGCGGGGCTGCTCTTCGCGGACCACCTGGCGAACCTGAACGACGTCTTCGAACTGTCGAACGAGCCGCGGGCCCTGCTCTCGGGTGCCGCCCTGATCTGGCTGATCGGTGTCCTCGACGACAAGTTCGAGATCGATGCCCTGATCAAGCTCGGCGGACAGATGATCGCCGCCGGAGTGATGGTCGTGCAGGGTCTGACCATCCTGTGGATCCCGGTGCCCGGAGTCGGCACCGTTTCGCTCACCGCCTGGCAGGGCAATCTGCTGACGGTCGCGCTGGTGGTCCTCACGATCAATGCGGTCAACTTCGTGGACGGCCTGGACGGACTCGCGGCCGGCATGGTGTGCATCACCTCCGGCGCGTTCTTCATGTACGCCTACCGCCTCTGGTACGGGTACGGGATCGAGTCCGCCGCCCCCGCGACCCTGTTCGCCGCGATCCTGATGGGCATGTGCCTCGGCTTCCTGCCGCACAACATGCATCCTGCGCGGATCTTCATGGGCGACTCGGGCTCGATGCTCATCGGTCTGGTGCTCGCGGCCGGCGCGATTTCCATCACGGGCCAGGTCGACCCCGACCGGCTGGGCATCTTCGTGGGCGGCGAACGCGCGGCGACGCACGCGATGCTCCCGGTCTTCATCCCGCTGCTGCTGCCGCTGACGATCACCGCGCTGCCGGTGGCGGACCTGCTGCTGGCGATCGTGCGCCGTACCTGGCGAGGCCAGTCGCCGTTCGCGGCGGACCGCGGGCACCTCCACCACCGCCTGCTGGAAATCGGCCACTCCCACAGCCGCGCGGTGCTGATCATGTATTTCTGGTCGGCCCTGATCGCCTTCGGCACAGTGGCCTATTCGGTGCATTCGGCGTCGATGTGGATCGTGCTGGTGATCGTGGCGCTGAGCGCGGTGGGCCTGGTGCTGCTGCTGCTGCCCCGCTTCACACCGAGGGCGCCGCGGTGGGCGGAGGCCTTCGTCCCGCCGCGCTACCGCCGCCGCAAGCCGGCGAGGACGCCCGCCTTCGCGACGTCGCCCGGCGCCTCGTCCCCGTCGTACGAGGACGAGGCGAGGGTCCCGGTGGGCGTGGGCGTGAGCGGCGCCAACGGGGCGACCGCCATCGGAGGCCGCTCCCGCTTCCGCGAACGCGACAACGCGGGCTCCGCCCGCTGATCGGACCGGCCCGCCGCGTCGTGCGCCGTCCTCCCCGCATGTCCCGCCCGGGGCGGGACATGCCCCCTCGTTACGGTGAAAGCCGGCCGGCTGTCTCATGGGCGTGCCCCAATAGCACTCAATGCCATGGTTTGTCGTGCACACACGGGCGCGGTCACTCTCATGTGTGAGAGTTGGCACACCCCTGGGTAAAGACCTCATCAAATAGTTTGTGATACCGTTCACGAGAACCGGAGACAGCGCCGAAGGACCGTAGTGCGACGGTCCGTTGGCCCCCGAGGCCTATCTCGGGACCGGGCCTACGCTCGTCCATGACGACACCACTTTGCCCCCACCAGCAAGCGGAGATGCCGCCATGCCGTCCAACGACGCACGCTCACTCCTTCCCACCGTCCTGCCCACCGCTGCCGCCGGCGTGATCGCCGCTGTCATCAGTGGGGTGGTCGCCGGTGGAAAGGGCGCGCTGGGCGCGGCCGTCGCCGCGCTGGTGGTCATCCTCTTCATGGGGATCGGCGTTCTCGTCCTGCAGCGGACCGCAAAGCAGTTCCCGCAGCTTTTCCAGGCGATGGGCCTGATGCTCTACACGACGCAGTTGCTCGTGCTGTTCATCTTCGTCGCCGTCTTCAAGGACACGACGCTGTTCCACCCCAAGGCCTTCGCTGTGACGCTGGTCGCGGCCACGGTCGTCTGGGTGGCGGCTCAAGCCCGCGCCCACATGAAGGCCAAGATCCTCTACGTCGAGCCCGAATCGTCTGATTCCCGTCAGGGCGAGAAGGCGGGGTCCTCGACGTGACAGGTAGGGCCGGGATAAATGCCCGTTCACGACCCTGCTATCGTCCGATGCCAACTGCGGCACTGCGGGCGCGGGCATCCGAAGCTGACGCCTGCTCGAACGCGAGGCTTTGATGCCTGAGAGCCGCCCCCACATCCGAAACACCAGTCCGGTGCCGACTCGCGGCTGCGCGCCGCTCCGACACAACGAGGTTGCCGAACCCATGCGTCACGCCGAAGGAGCCCGCGGTGAGTGCTGAACAGACCACGCTCGCCTTTGACTGGAGCTGCCGCATTCTGGCCGACAACGGCTGTGGCTTTCCGGCGCCGGGCCTGCACTCCTTCCTCTTCCAGCCGATCTTCACCGTCGGTGGCTTCGAGTTCAACAAGGTGATGCTGCTCGCGCTGATCACCACGTTGGTCGTCGTCACCTTCTTCACGATGGCTTTCGGGAAGGCGAAGGTCGTCCCGGGCAAGCTGCAGATGATCGGTGAGGCGGGTTACGACTTCGTACGCCGCGGCATCGTCTACGAGACGCTGGGCAAGCGTGAGGGCGAGAAGTACGTCCCGCTGATGGTCTCGATCTTCTTCTTCGTCTGGATCATGAACATCTGGTCCGTGATCCCGCTGGCACAGTTCCCGGTGTCGTCGATCATCGCCTACCCGGCCGTGCTCGCCTTGATGGTGTACGTGACCTGGGTGTCTCTGACCTTCAAGCGCCACGGTTTCGTCGGCGGCTGGAAGAACATCACGGGTTACGACAATTCGCTCGGCCCGATCAAGTGGCTCGTCTCGTTCATCGAGTTCTTCTCGAACCTGCTCGTCCGCCCGTTCACACACGCGGTGCGACTCTTCGCCAACATGTTCGCCGGTCACCTGATGCTGGTGATGTTCACCGTCGCCTCCTGGTACCTGCTGAACAGCTACATGATCCCGGCCGCCGGTGTCTCGTTCGTGATGACCATGGCCATGATCGTCTTCGAACTCTTCGTGCAGGCCGTCCAGGCGTACGTCTTCGTTCTCCTGGCCTGCACCTACATTCAGGGTGCTCTCGCCGAGCACCACTGAGCCTCAGCCCGGAACCCGAAAACGTCCGGTGGTCAAACCCCCACCGGTCCGTAGATGAAAAGGAAGAATCAGCATGGCTGCCACTGAGACCCTCGCCCAGGTCACCGGTTCCATCGGCTCCATCGGTTACGGCCTCGCCGCGATCGGCCCCGGCATCGGCGTCGGCATCGTCTTCGGCAACGGCACCCAGGCCCTCGCCCGTCAGCCCGAGGCTGCCGGTCTGATCCGTGCCAACCAGATCCTGGGCTTCGCCTTCTGTGAGGCGCTCGCCCTGATCGGCATCGTTATGCCGTTCGTGTTCGGTGAGTAATCACTTCTCACTGACGACACTTTTCGACGAAAGGCACTGATGTGATCGCCAACATCGTTCAGCTGGCGGCCACGGAGGAGCAGAACCCGCTCCTTCCGCCGGGCCCCGAGCTGCTCGTCGGCCTGATCGCCTTCGCCATCGTCTTCTTCTTCCTCTCGAAGAAGCTCCTCCCGAACATCAATCGTGTTCTCGAAGAGCGTCGCGAGGCCATCGAAGGCGGCATGGAGAAGGCCGACGCGGCCAAGATCGAGGCCGAAAGCGTCCTGGAGCAGTACAAGGCCCAGCTCGCCGAGGCCCGCCACGAGGCCGCACGGCTGCGCCAGGAGGCCACCGAGCAGGGCACCGCGATCATCCAGGAGATGAAGGCGGAAGGCCAGCGGCAGCGTGAGGAGATCATCGCGGCCGGCCACGCCCAGATCGAGGCCGACCGCAAGGCCGCGGCCGCGGCGCTGCGTCAGGACGTGGGCAAGCTCGCCACCGACCTGGCCGGCAAGCTGGTCGGTGAGTCCCTCGAGGACCACGCCCGGCAGAGCCGCACCATCGACCGCTTCCTCGACGAGCTCGACGCGAAGGCCGAGGTCGCACGATGAACGGAGCCAGCCGCGAGGCGCTGGCCGCCGCGCACGAGTCCCTCGACGCGCTGACCGACAACACGTCGGTCGACGCGGCGAAGCTCGCCGGCGAGCTGGCTGCCGTCACCGCGCTGCTCGACCGTGAGGTGTCGCTGCGTCGGGTCCTGACCGACCCGGCGCAGGCCGGCGAGGCCAAGGCCGAGCTGGCGGGCCGTGTGCTCGGCGGCCAGGTGAGCGGCGAGACCGCCGACCTGGTCAAGGGCATGGTCCGGTCCCGCTGGTCGCAGTCGCGCGACCTGGTCGACTCGCTGGAGGAGCTGGCGAACACCGCAGACCTCACGGCGGCGCAGAAGGCCGGTGCGCTCGACAACGTCGAGGACGAGCTGTTCCGGTTCGGCCGGATCCTTTCGTCCAGCACGGAGCTGCGGTCCGCGCTGACCAACCAGTCCGCCACGGCGGCCGCCAAGGGCGAGCTGCTGAGCAGCCTGCTCGGCGGCAAGGCCGAGGCGGTCACCGAGCGCCTGGTCGTCCGTCTCGTCACGCACCCGCGGGGACGTAGCCTGGAGGCGGGACTCGAGTCCCTGTCCAAGCTGGCCGCGGCGCGCCGGGACCGGATGGTCGCCGTGGTCACCTCCGCGGTGCCGCTGACCGACGTGCAGAAGCAGCGCCTCGGCGCCGGCCTTGCGCGGATGTACGGCCGTGAGATGCACCTGAATCTCGAAGTGGACCCCGAGGTCCTCGGCGGGATCTCGGTGCGGGTCGGTGACGAGGTCATCAACGGCAGCATCTCGGAGCGGCTCGACGAGGCCAAGCGTCGGATCGCCGGCTGACACCGCTCAGTCGATCAACTGAATTGGCAACACCAGCGGCCCGGTTGGGCCGTGCAGAGATTGCAGAAGATTCCTGGGGGTCGGCCCCCAGACCCCCAAAGAAACTTCGGGCCCAACAAGGAGAGCAGGGAACCCAGATGGCGGAGCTCACGATCCGGCCGGAGGAGATCCGGGACGCGCTGGAGAACTTTGTCCAGTCGTACCAGCCGGACGCGGCCTCGCGCGAGGAGGTCGGCACGGTCAGCCTGGCCGGCGACGGTATCGCGAAGGTCGAGGGTCTTCCCTCGGCCATGGCGAACGAGCTGCTGAAGTTCGAGGACGGCACCCTCGGTCTCGCCCTCAACCTCGAGGAGCGCGAGATCGGTGCGATCGTCCTCGGTGAGTTCAGCGGTATCGAGGAAGGCCAGTCGGTCACCCGCACCGGCGAGGTCCTGTCCGTCGCCGTCGGCGAGGGCTACCTCGGCCGTGTGGTCGACCCGCTCGGCAACCCGATCGACGGTCTCGGTGAGATCGCGACCTCGGGCCGCCGCGCCCTCGAGCTGCAGGCCCCCACGGTCATGCAGCGCAAGTCGGTCCACGAGCCGATGGAGACGGGCTACAAGGCCGTCGACGCGATGACCCCGATCGGCCGTGGCCAGCGTCAGCTGATCATCGGCGACCGTCAGACGGGCAAGACCGCTCTGGCCGTCGACACGATCATCAACCAGCGCGACAACTGGCGCACCGGCGACCCGAAGAAGCAGGTCCGCTGCATCTACGTCGCCATCGGCCAGAAGGGCTCGACCATCGCGTCCGTGCGCGGCGCCCTGGAAGAGGCCGGCGCGCTCGAGTACACGACGATCGTCGCCGCCCCGGCGTCCGACCCGGCGGGCTTCAAGTACCTTGCCCCGTACACCGGTTCGGCCATCGGTCAGCAGTGGATGTACGAGGGCAAGCACGTCCTCATCATCTTCGACGACCTCTCGAAGCAGGCCGACGCCTACCGCGCCGTGTCCCTGCTGCTGCGCCGCCCGCCGGGCCGCGAGGCCTACCCGGGTGACGTCTTCTACCTGCACTCGCGTCTGCTGGAGCGCTGCGCCAAGCTCTCCGACGAGATGGGCGCCGGTTCGATGACCGGTCTGCCGATCGTCGAGACCAAGGCGAACGACGTGTCGGCGTTCATCCCGACCAACGTCATCTCCATCACCGACGGCCAGTGCTTCCTGGAGTCCGATCTGTTCAACGCCGGTCAGCGTCCGGCCCTGAACGTCGGTATCTCGGTCTCCCGTGTCGGTGGCTCCGCCCAGCACAAGGCCATGAAGCAGGTCTCCGGCCGCCTCCGTGTGGACCTCGCCCAGTTCCGTGAGCTGGAGGCGTTCGCCGCCTTCGGTTCCGACCTGGACGCCGCCTCGAAGGCCTCGCTGGAGCGCGGTAAGCGCATGGTCGAGCTGCTGAAGCAGCCGCAGTACGAGCCGATGTCGACCGAGGACCAGGTCGTCTCCGTCTGGGCCGGCACCACCGGCAAGATGGACGACGTCCCGGTGCAGGACATCCGCCGCTTCGAGCGCGAGCTGCTGGACTACCTCCACCGCGAGGAGGGCGGCCTGATGACCTCGATCCGCGAGGGCGGAAAGCTGTCGGACGACACCCTGACGAAGGTCGCGGACTCCATCGCGGACTTCAAGAAGCAGTTCGAGACCTTCGACGGCAAGCTGCTCGGCGAGGACGCCCCGGCCGCCGTCAACGTCTCCAAGTGACGACGGAAGGGACCTGACTCATGGGAGCGCAGCTCCGGGTCTACAAGCGTCGCATCCGGTCCGTCACCGCGACGAAGAAGATCACCAAGGCGATGGAGATGATCGCCGCCTCGCGCATCGTCAAGGCGCAGCGCAAGGTGGCGGCCTCCACGCCGTACGCGACCGAGCTCACCCGCGCGGTCACGGCGGTGGCGACCGGATCGAACACGAAGCACCCTCTGACCACGGAGGCGGACAACCCGGCCCGCGCCGCGGTTCTGCTCATCACGAGCGACCGCGGTCTGGCCGGCGGCTACTCCTCCAACGCCATCAAGGCGGCCGACCGGCTCACCGAGCGGCTCCGCGGCGAGGGCAAGGAGGTCGACACGTACATCGTCGGCCGTAAGGGTGTCGCCTACTACGGCTTCCGTGAGCGCAAGGTCGCGGACTCGTGGACCGGGTTCACGGACAGCCCGGAATACGCGGACGCCAAGAAGGTCGCCGCCCCGCTCATCGAGGCCGTCCAGCTGGACACCGCGGAGGGCGGCGTCGACGAGCTGCACATCGTCTTCACGGAATTCGTGTCGATGATGACGCAGAACCCCGTCGACAACCGGATGCTGCCGCTCAGCCTTCAGGAGGCCGCGCAGGAGACCGGCGCGAAGGGCGAGATCCTTCCGCTGTTCGACTTCGAGCCGTCGGCGGAGGACGTCCTCGACGCCCTTCTGCCGCGCTACGTCGAGAGCCGTATCTACAACGCCTTGCTGCAGGCCGCTGCCTCCGAGCACGCGGCCCGCCGCCGGGCGATGAAGTCGGCGACCGACAACGCGGGCGAGCTGATCAACACGCTCTCCCGACTTGCCAACGCGGCCCGCCAGGCCGAAATCACCCAGGAAATCAGCGAGATCGTCGGTGGCTCCAGTGCCCTGGCCGACGCGACCGCGGGGAGTGACAAGTAATGACGACCACTGTTGAGACGGCCGCCGCCACGGGCCGCGTCGCCCGGGTCATCGGCCCGGTCGTCGACGTGGAGTTCCCCGTCGACGCGATGCCGGAGATCTACAACGCGCTGCACGTCGAGGTTGCCGACCCGGCCCTCGAGGGTGCCAAGAAGACGCTGACGCTCGAGGTCGCCCAGCACCTCGGTGACGGCATCGTCCGCACCATCTCGATGCAGCCCACCGACGGTCTGGTCCGCCAGGCCCCGGTGACCGACACGGGCGTGGGCATCAGCGTCCCGGTCGGCGACTTCACCAAGGGCAAGGTGTTCAACACCCTCGGTGAGGTGCTGAACCACCCCGAGGAGAACGCCAACGTCGGTGAGCGCTGGCCGATCCACCGCAAGGCCCCCGCCTTCGACCAGCTCGAGTCCAAGACCGAGATGTTCGAGACCGGCCTGAAGGTCGTCGACCTTCTCACCCCGTACGTCAAGGGTGGAAAGATCGGTCTGTTCGGTGGTGCCGGTGTCGGCAAGACCGTGCTGATCCAGGAAATGATCATGCGTGTCGCCAACCTCCACGAGGGCGTTTCCGTCTTCGCGGGTGTCGGTGAGCGTACGCGTGAGGGCAACGACCTCATCGCGGAGATGGAGGAGTCCGGCGTTCTGGACAAGACCGCCCTGGTCTTCGGTCAGATGGACGAGCCCCCGGGCACCCGTCTGCGCGTCGCCCTCGCCGGTCTGACCATGGCGGAGTACTTCCGCGATGTGCAGAAGCAGGACGTGCTGTTCTTCATCGACAACATCTTCCGCTTCACCCAGGCCGGTTCCGAGGTGTCCACCCTGCTCGGCCGTATGCCGTCCGCGGTGGGTTACCAGCCGAACCTGGCCGACGAGATGGGTCTCCTCCAGGAGCGCATCACCTCGACCCGTGGTCACTCGATCACCTCGATGCAGGCGATCTACGTCCCCGCGGACGACCTGACCGACCCGGCGCCGGCGACCACCTTCGCCCACCTCGACGCGACGACGGTTCTCTCCCGTCCGATCTCCGAGAAGGGCATCTACCCCGCGGTGGACCCGCTGGACTCCACGTCCCGCATCCTGGACCCGCGCTACATCGCGCAGGACCACTACGACGCCGCCATGCGCGTCAAGGGCATCCTGCAGAAGTACAAGGACCTCCAGGACATCATCGCGATCCTCGGTATCGACGAGCTGGGCGAGGAGGACAAGCTCGTTGTCCACCGCGCCCGCCGTGTCGAGCGCTTCCTGTCCCAGAACACCCACGCGGCGAAGCAGTTCACCGGTGTGGACGGTTCGGACGTGCCGCTCGACGAGTCGATCGCCGCGTTCAACGCGATCTGCGACGGTGAGTACGACCACTTCCCCGAGCAGGCCTTCTTCATGTGCGGTGGTCTCGAGGACCTGAAGAAGAACGCCAAGGAGCTCGGCGTCTCCTGAGTCCTCGGACTCGCTGAAGGGGGCGGGCGTCGTCCCGCCCCCTTCGTTACGCCCGTGCTGCACCGTCCGGGGGGCGATCCCCGGACACCCGGCCCCTGAGCCGGGGCGGGCCGGGACGCTTCGGCATCCCGAGCCCTACTAGACTTATGACCCAACACCCGGCAGTACCGCCGGGTGGTGACCCGAGGAGCCAACCTTGGCTGCTGAGCTGCACGTCGAGCTGGTCGCCGCGGACCGCAGTGTCTGGTCCGGCGAGGCCACCCTGGTCGTCGCGCGCACCACGTCCGGCGACATCGGCGTCATGCCCGGTCACCAGCCGCTGCTCGGTGTGCTGGAGTCGGGCCCGGTGACCATCCGTACGAGCGAGGGCGGCACTGTCGTCGCCGCCGTTCACGGCGGATTCATCTCCTTCGCCGACAACAAGCTGTCGCTGCTGGCGGAGATCGCCGAGCTGGCGGACGAGATCGATGTCCAGCGCGCCGAGCGTGCGCTGGAGATTGCCAAGTCGGAGACGGACGCCGCCGCCGAGCGTCGTGCCGAGGTCCGGCTGCGCGCGGTGGCGGCGCACTAGCGCACCGTCGAGAAGATTTGTCCCTCAGCCGCGGCCCGGGCTGGAGCTACTCCAGACCGTGCCGCGGCTGAGGCAATGCAGGTGCACGTGGTATTCGGTATTACGGGACGATGCGAGGAGGTCGGTGGAGATGTTCCTCGCTCTTCTTGTGAGCGGCCTGGTCGTCCTACTGGTAGTGGTCGCTCTTTTGGTCTTCGGTCTCCGCAGGCGCCTGATCCAGCGCTCCGGCGGCACATTCGACTGCAGCCTGCGCTGGAACGTCCCCGAGAAGGGCGACCCGTCCAGCAAGGGCTGGGTGTACGGGGTCGCGCGCTACAGCGGTGACCGGATCGAGTGGTTCCGGGTCTTCTCGTACGCCCCCCGGCCGCGGCGCACCCTGGAGCGCGGGGCGATCGAGGTGCTCGCCCGGCGTACGCCGGACAGCGAGGAGGAGCTGGCGCTGCTCTCCGACTCGATCGTCCTGGGCTGCCTGCACCGCGGGACCCGGCTGGAGCTGGCGATGAGCGAGGACGCGCTGACCGGCTTCCTCGCCTGGCTGGAGGCGGCGCCGCCCGGCCAACGAGTCAATGTGGCGTGAATGAGCTGCTCTCCCCCGGACGACGTCCGGGGGAGTCGTGTAGGACGTGAAGCGGGGGCGGTGCACAGGCACCGCCCCCGCTTCGGTGTCCGGCCCGGTTACCCCAGGCCGCTGTTGATCGCGCTCACGAGCTCGCCGTTCGCGGTGTCACCGCTGAACTCCCAGAAGAACGCTCCGCCGAGACCCTGGCCCTTGGCCCAGCTCATCTTGGAGCCGACGGTGGCCGGGGTGTCGTAGCTCCACCAGTTGCTTCCGCAGTGCGCGTACGCCGTGCCCGCGATGGTGCCGGTCGCCGGGCAGGTGCTGCGGAGCACCTTGTAGTCCTCGATGCCCTGCTCGTACGTGCCGGCCGCCGGCCCGGTCGCGGTGCCGCCCGGTGCGGACTGGGTCACTCCCGTCCAGCCGCGGCCGTAGAAGCCGATGCCGAGCAGCAGCTTGGACGAGGGCACGCCCTTCGCCTTGAATTTGGCGATCGCCTCCGCGGAGTTGAAGCCCGCCTGCGGGATGCCCGTGTACGAGGTGAGGGGGGAGTGCGGGGCCGTGGGGCCCTGTGCCGCCCAGGCGCCGAAGAAGTCGTACGTCATCACGTTGTACCAGTTGATGTACTGCGCGGCGCCGCCGTAGTCGGCCGCGTCGATCTTGCCGCCGGAGGACGCGTCGGCCGTGACGGCAGCGGTGACCAGGTTGTTCGTGCCGAACTTGGCGCGCATGGCCTGCATCATGTTCTTGAAGGCCGCCGGTCCGCTGCTGTCGCAGGACAGACCGCAGGCGTTCGGGTACTCCCAGTCCAGGTCGATGCCGTCGAAGACGTCGGCCCAGCGCGGGTCCTCGACCAGGTCGTAGCAGGACTGCGCGAAAGCGGCCGGGTTCGCCGCGGCCTGGCCGAAGCCACCGGACCAGGTCCAGCCGCCGAACGACCACAGCACCTTGATGTGCGGGTACTTCGCCTTCAGCTTGCGCAGCTGGTTGAAGTTGCCGCGCAGCGGCTGGTCCCAGGTGTCGGCGACGCCGTCGACCGACTGGTCGGCGGTGTAGGCCTTGTCGTAGTCGGCGTAGGCGTCACCGATGGTGCACTTGCCGCCCTGGACGTTGCCGAAGGCGTAGTTGATGTGCGTGATCTTCGACGCCGAGCCGGAGGTGACCAGGTTCTTCACGTGGTAGTTGCGCCCGTAGATGCCCCACTCGGTGAAGTAGCCCAGCTTGACCTTGCCGCCGGGGCCGGGGCCCGGGTCGGTGCCGCCGCCGGTGGTGCGCACCGCGCGGGCGCCGCTGACGGGGCCGGTCTGGTCGGCGGTGTCGCGGGCCTGGACGGTGTACGAGTAGTCCGTGCCGGCGGTCAGCCCGGTGTTGGTGTACGTCGTGCCGGTGACCGTGGCGACCCTGGCGCCGTCGCGTAGCACGTCGTAGTTCTTGATGCCCTTGTCGTCGGTCGCGGCGCTCCAGCTGAGCCGGACCGAGGTGTCGGTGATGGTGCCGGCGCTCGGCGTTCCGGGGGCGGAGGGCGGGTTGTCGCCGGGGACGGAGCCGCCGTCGCAGGAAGCGCCGTTGAGCTTGCAGCCGGCCGGGGAGCCGGAGCCCGTGCCGTTGAAGCCGAAGGAGACGGAGGCGCCGGGCGCCAGCGAACCGTTCCAGCTCTTGTTCTTCGCGGTCCAGTGGGTGCCGGAGCCGGTGACGTCCGCGTCCCACGCGGAGGTGACGGAGGTGCCGGAGGGGAAGTCCCATTCGACGGTCCAGGAGCTGAGGGTGGTGGTGCCGGTGTTCTTCACCGTCCACTTGCCCTCGAAGCCGGATCCCCAGTCGGAGACCTTGGTGTACGAGGCCGTGGCCGATGCGGCGGCCTCCGCGGGGGAGGCGAGTCCGACCATGGCGGCGAGGGGGAGGAGAAGCGCGGTCAGGCCCGCGGTGGCTCTGGATCTGAAGCTGCTTCTGGGGCGCGGCGCCCCGCTGACGGAAGTGCTCAAGGAAGCTCCTCGAGTTGCGGACGGACAAGTCGGGGTGGTCCGTGCACTGCGCACGCCGCGAGGCTCACCGCAGCGTGTGTGCCGTGAGAGTAGGAAGGTCTGGACCAATCGTCAATAGGTCCAGACCATAGGTGATGTGGGTGGGGCGGGACGCCGTCAGATCCCCAATTCCTGTGCCAATACCGCCGCTTGCACCCGGCTGCGCAGCTCCAGCTTCCCCAGCAGCCTGCTGACGTGCGTCTTCACCGTCGCCTCCGCCATCGACAGACGGCCGGCGATCTCGGCGTTCGACAGCCCCTCGCCGAGGCACGACAGCACCTCGCGCTCGCGGCGCGTCAGCACGTCGATGACCGAGGGGTCGGCCCCCTGCGCGGGCCGGGCCGCCCGCGGCGCGGCGAACTCGGCGATCAGCCGGCGCGTCACCGCCGGGGCGATCATCCCCTCACCGCGCGCCACCGTGCGCACCGCCTCGATCAGGTCCTTCGCCTCCGTGTTCTTCAGCAGGAAGCCCGCGGCCCCGGCCCGCAGCGCGCCGAAGACGTATTCGTCGAGATCGAACGTCGTCAGCACGAGCACGTCGGCCAGGCCCTCGGCGACCACCTGGCGGGTCGCCGAGACGCCGTCCAGCTTCGGCATCTGCACGTCCATCAGCACCAGATCCGGCCGTAGTTCGCGGGCCAGCCGCACCGCCTCCTCGCCGTCGGCGGCCTCGCCCGCCACGTCGATGTCCGGCGCGCTGCGCAGGATCAGCACGAGACCGGCGCGCACCGCGCTCTGGTCCTCCGCGACGAGCACCCGGATCGTCCGGGGTCCTGGCCCGCCGGATGCCCCCGATGCCCCGTGGACGCCTGGTGCGTCCGAGGTCGCCCGGGTGCCGGATGCCTCCGAGGCCCCCGGGGCGCCGGTGGCGTTCGACGGTCCCGCTGCGAACGTCATGCCGAAGGCTCCTTGTCGTCCGGTACGGGCAGCTCCGCCCGTACCCGCCAGATCTTTCCTGCCCCCTGCCCGGGGCTCGCGGCCGGACCGGCCTCGAACGTCCCGTCCAGCAGGGCCACCCGCTCCTGCATCCCCACCAGCCCCGCACCGGATCCGGGGGCCCGCGGCCCGGGCCGCCGCCCGAACGCGCTCGTCACCGTCACCAGCAGCGAGCGCCCCCCGCCGGCGCTCACCTCCACCAGGACCTCGCCCTCATCGGCGTGCTTGATGGCGTTGGTCAGCGACTCCTGCACGATCCTGTAGGCGGCCAGCTCCACCGGTGCGGGCAGCCGGGCGCCGGCGTCCCGTGTCTCGTGCAGCATGAACGTGAGCCCGCTCGACGCCCCGTTCGCCCGCGCCTGTTCCACCAGGGCGTCCAGACCCGCCAGGGTGGGGGCGGCGGCCGGTTCCGGGTCACCGCTGCTGTCCCGCAGCAGCCCGATCAGCCGGCGCATCTCCGCCAGCCCCTCGACGCTGTTCTCCCGGATGACGGTCAGGGCCTGCCGGGTGGTCGCGGCATCGTCGAGCGAGAGGGCGGCCGTGGAGTGGATGGCGATGGCCGAGAGATGGTTGGCGACCATGTCGTGCAGCTCCCGGGCCATCCGCGCGCGCTCGGCGACGACCGCCTGTGCCCGGTCCATCTCGGCCAGCAGCGCGGTCTGCTCGGCGCGCAGCCGGGCCGCCTCCGCGGCCTCCCGGTGGTTGCGGACGATCGCACCGGTGGTGGCGGGCCCGTACGAGACCAGACCGGTGACCAGGCCGATCAGCAGGGCTGCGGGGTCACGCCACCAGGCCAGGAAGCCGATCGTCACCGCGAGCGTGATCATTCCGGTGGTGACCGGGATACGGCGGGCAGAGGCGGGGGTGCCGTAGACGACGGCCGCGTAGACGATGTCCGCGAACATCAGGAGCGACACGATGCTGCCAGGCGTGAACGGGTCCATCACGACCGCGGCCGTACCGGCGTTCAGCGCTGTGCGCGGCATGGTGCGGCGCAGCAGCTCAAGCACGGCCAGCGCCCCCAGCGGCACCAGCGTCACCCAGGGCGGCAGCAGCGCGTGGTTGCCCTGGGAGTACAGACCCAGCGACCACAGCAGCAGCCCGCCGAGCAGGCCGGCGACCGCGATGAAGACGTCCTCACGGTGCGGGCGGGGAACGGTCACGGCCCTTATCCAACACGCACCGGGCCCCCGGTGCCTCACCGCGTGGTCGGAGCCGCGACTACATCGAACGATGCAGTCGCCGCTCGTCACTCACGACGACGAATCCGCGGTCCCCGGCGGACACGCTGGAACCGTACGAAAGGAGAGCCGTCGTGATCGTCACGCTGATCGTGGTCTGCGAGGTCGGTTTCTGGGTACTGCTGGCCGCAGGACTCGCCACCCGCTATCTGCTCAAGATGCCGCGCACCGGGGCCGCGCTGCTGCTGTGCGAACCGCTGCTGGAGGTCGTCCTCCTCGTCGCCACGGCCGTCGACCTCGAGAACGGCGCCGAACCGAGCTGGAAACACGGCCTGGCTGCGCTCTACATCGGCTACACGGTCGGCCACGGCCACCGCACGGTCCGATGGCTCGACGGCCATGGCGCCCACCGCTTCGGCGGCGCCCCGCCCCCCGTCAAGCCGCCGCGCTACGGCATGGCGCGCGCCAAGCACGAGGGCCGCGTCTGGCTCGGCACGTTGATCGCCGCCGGCGTCACCACCGTGCTGCTGCAGATCGCCATCTGGTACGTGGGCGAGGCGAGCCGGACCGGCTCCCTGGAGAGCTGGATGAGGACCGCGTGGCGGACGGCCGGCATCCACGGACTGATCGCCCTGTCGTACACCCTCTGGCCGCCGAAGGCGCCAAAGGCGACGAAGGGCGAGCCGGAACGCGAAACCGAACGCGAACCGGTCCGCGCCGAACGGAACTGACAGAGCTGAGCGAACCGACTGACGGCAGCGCGTCGCCGGTTCAGCGGTCTCCGCCGGGCACCCACAGCACGTCGCCGACCTCCTTGTTCGCCGTCCTGGCGAGAATGAACAGGAGGTCGGACAGGCGGTTCAGATACGTCGCCGTCAACGCGTTCATCGTCTCGCCGTGCGCCTCCAGCGCCGCCCATGTCGAGCGCTCGGCCCGCCGTACGACCGTGCACGCCTGGTGCAGCAGCGCCGCCCCCGGCGTGCCGCCGGGCAGGATGAAGCTGCGGAGCTTCTCCAGGTCCTCGAGGAAGCGGTCGCAGTCCGCCTCCAGCTTGTCGATGTACGACTGCTCGACCCGCAGCGGCGGGTACTTGGGGTTCTCGACCACCGGGGTCGACAGGTCCGCGCCCACGTCGAACAGGTCGTTCTGCACGCGGACGAGGACCTTCACCACGTCCTCGCCCAGCTGTCCGAGGGCGATGGCCGTGCCGATGACGGCATTGGCCTCATTGGCGTCTGCGTACGCGGCGATGCGCAGATCGGTCTTGGCGGTGCGGCTCATGTCGCCCAGAGCGGTGGTGCCCTGGTCGCCGGTACGGGTGTAGATGCGCGTCAGATTGACCATACGGCCAGCGTAGTGAGGCTCCGCCGCCACGGAGAGCACGTGTGCCGACCGTCACGGCGCGCCGCGAGCGGCTTTCGCGCGAAGCCCTTGTCCTCGTCGACGAAATGAGCGCCCAGGGCCCCGGCCGAGCCGTCCGCGGCGGTCGGCGACCGGCCCTCGGTGTGATGTCCGTCATTCGAGACGTGACGCGCATCTCTTCGCGGCCACACGGCACCTCACGGGCGCTAACCTCCGCCAGAGAGCGCATAGGTAAACAGCTGTTAAGGGGTGCCGCAGTGGCCAGGAAGCTCGCCGTCATCGGGGCCGGACTCATGGGGTCCGGAATCGCGCAGGTCTCGGCCCAGGCAGGCTGGGACGTCGTACTCCGCGATGTCACCGACGAAGCCCTGACGCGCGGCCGGGACGGCATCAAGGCGTCGTACGACAAGTTCGTCTCCAAGGGCAAGCTCGAAGCCGCCGACGCCGAGGCCGCGTTGGCCCGCATCACCACCACGACCGACCTGGACGCCCTCGCCGACGCGGACATCGTCGTCGAGGCCGTCTTCGAGAAGCTCGAGGTCAAGCACGAGATCTTCCGTACGCTCGACAAGCTCGTACGGGACGATGCCGTCCTCGCCTCCAACACCTCCGCCATCCCGATCACCAAGATCGCGGCCGTGACGGAGCGTCCGGAGCGGGTCGTGGGCACGCACTTCTTCTCGCCGGTGCCCATGATGCAGCTGTGCGAGCTGGTGCGCGGCTACAAGACCAGTGACGAAACCCTCGCCACCGCACGCGAGTTCGCCGAGTCCGTCGGCAAGACCTGCATCGTCGTCAATCGTGACGTAGCCGGCTTCGTCACCACCCGCCTGATCTCGGCACTCGTCGTCGAGGCCGCGAAGCTGTACGAGTCGGGCGTCGCCAGCGCCGAGGACATCGACATCGCCTGCAAGCTCGGCTTCGGCCACGCCATGGGACCGCTGGCCACCGCCGACCTGACGGGCGTCGACATCCTGCTGCACGCCACCAGCAACATCTACACCGAGTCCCAGGACGAGAAGTTCGCGCCGCCGGAGCTGATGCGCCGGATGGTGGACGCGGGTGACATCGGCCGCAAGAGCGGGCAGGGCTTCTACAAGCACTGACCTTATGGACCGATTCGGTATCGCCCGCCAGGGTGAATTCGGTATCGGTTCGCTTACAAGCAGCAACCCCTCCGTGTGTCGGGCAGTCAGTTGCTCTAGACGGAGAAGTACGGGTTTCGGGGTAACGCAGAGTTCTCGGGGAGCGCATATGCACATCAGGGGCGACCACGCCGAGCTGGTCGTCGGGGGCCGCCTCGACGTCCGCAGCGCGGCGGACGCCCGTACGGTCCTGCACTCGGCCGTCGACGACGGCGACGGCGACCTGGTGCTCGACCTGACGCATCTCGACTCCTGGGACGCCACCGGGCTCGGGGTCATCATGGGCGCGCACCGGCGGGCCGGCCGGTGCGGCCGCCGCCTGGTGCTGCGCGGCGTCCCGCCGCAGATGCAGAGACTTCTCGTCGCGACCCGGCTGCACCGCATCCTGGCGATCGAGGGCGGCATCGCCGCCGAATCGCTTCCCCGGGTCTGACTCGGGCGCGACCGCACGAGCTGGGCAAATCTCCCGAGACCGTGACGTCCCAGGCGGCGCGGGACCCCGCCGGTTCCGCGACGCCGACGGAGCGTCTAGGGTTCCATCGCCCACCCTTTGAAGGACCCATCAGGTGGGCACCGGACCGAAGCGACGGCGAGCGTGCGAGACAAGGCCGGGAGGGCATCCGCACGCGGCTCGGACCCCAAGATCAAGGATCTTGGCGGAGCGAGGCCGGGCGAACCGTATCTGGGGGCTTTCACCATGAACAACGACAGCTTCGGCGAGGGCGGCTTCGGCGACGGCGGCAGCTTCGGCAACGATGCCGGCTCGGGCAGCGACGGCAGCTCGGGCGGCGACGGCGGCTTCGGCAACGGCCCGGCCCGTCCGCCGCGCGACGCCATCACACCCGCGGGGCAGTCCGCCCCGGCACAGCTGCGCACCGTCAAGCTCGTATCGGGCGACTTCCTGCTCACCGTCAACCCCCTCGACGGCAGTGAGATCGAACCCTGCCCGCCCGGGGAGCAGCCCGAAAGGCCGGCCCGGCGCACCGCGGCCGAACGTGTCGAATTGCAGCGCGCCGCACTGCCGCCCGTACCGCCGGGCCCGGCGTCGCCGCGGCTGCCGCTGCTGGAACGGGGCGAGGAGCGCGAGCGGCTCGTCCGGCTGCTCGGCCAGGGCCGTTCCGTACGGCTCACGGGCCCCGCGGGCTCCGGGCGCAGTACGCTCCTCGACGCCGTCGCCGAGGACTGCGCGGACCTCGCCCCCGACGGTGTCGTTCGCCTGAACGGCCGTCACCGGGCACCCGGAGAGCTGCTCCGGGACCTCTTCGCCGTCGTCTTCTCCGCGCCGCGGCACCGGCCCGACCGCAACGCGCTCGCCGGATTCATCCGCGACATCGGAGCCGTCGTCGTCCTCGACGACCTGGAGTTCGGCGGCACGGCGCTCGACGAGCTGCTCGACGCCGCCCCCGAGTGCGCCTTCCTGCTCGCCGCGACGCCCGACGTCCCCGCGCCCTCCGCTGATTCGCCCCTCGAAGAGGTCTTCCTCGGCGGCCTCGGCCCCGCGACCGCGCTGGAACTGCTCTCGCACATCGTCGAGCGGCCGCTCACGGAGGAGGAGACCAACTGGGCGGGCGACCTCTGGTTCGAGTCCGAGGGTCTGCCCCTGCGCTTCGTCCAGGCTGGTGCGCTGGTGAGGCAGTGCGACGAGCTGCGCGGCGACCCGGACGAGTTCGCAGCGTTCGACGCCACGCGGAGCAGGGACGTATCGCTGCCGACGCTGGCGGAGGGGGCCGCGCCCGCGCCGCTGCTCGCCTCACGGCTCAGCGAGTCCGCGCGCCAGACCCTGCGGTTCGCCGTCGCCCTCGGCGGTGAGGTGCCGCACCAGGCCCATCTGCCGGCGCTCATCGGCGACACCCACGCGGACGCGGCGCTCGGCGAGCTGATGCACTGCGGGCTGCTGTCGCCCGTCGGCACGCGCTACCGCCTGGCGGCCGGAGTGCTCGCCCAGCTGCGGGAGAAGGGCTACGACGAGGACTCCGTCACCCACGCCCACACCGCCGCGCAGCACTACGCCTGGTGGTCGGGCCACCCCTCGGTCACACCCGAGCGCGCGATCGCCGAGGCGGACGCCGTGCTCACCTCGCTGAGCGCGCTGGTGCCCGGCCGGGACGCGGCACACCTCGGCACGGCGGTGCTGCTCGCCCGCAGCGCCGCGCCCGTGTTCGCCGCGGGGCTGCACTGGAACGCCTGGGAGCGGGCCCTGCGGGTCGGCTCGGAGGCTGCCCGCATCGCGGGCAAGGTCGCCGAAGAGGCGTACTTCCACCACGAGTTGGGCGTCCTCGCACTCTGCACCGGCAACCTCGGACGGGCCAGGGCCGAGCTGGAGGCCTCCATCGGCATGCGTGGCGCGCTCGCCGACAAGCGCGGCACGGTCGCGGGGCGGCGGGCGCTGGCGCTCGTCGAGGACCGTACGGCGGGGCTCGCGCCGAAGCCGGAGGCGCTGACCATACGCACGGAGGGGGCGGCGCCGCCCGTGCCGCCGCTGTCGTCGCCGTTCACGACCACGACGCCGCAGCTTCCGCGTACGGGGCCGGCGCAGGAGCCCACGACGCTGATCACCGCCACCGCCCCGCCGGCCCGGCGGGACCTGGCCTTCCTCGGCGGCAACCGCCGCAACGTGGTCGCGGCGGGGGCGGGCGCGCTGCTCGCGGTCGTCCTGGGCACGGTGGTGACGCTCGGGGCCACCTCGGACAAGGAGGACCCGCCGACGGACAAGGTCAGGAACGGGCAGCAGACGGAGGACGACGACCTCCCGGACGACTGGGACGCGCCCGAGGGCCCGGCGGACGACATGTCGGAGGGGCCGGACGACAAGGGCGCGACGAAGAGCCCGTCGTCGACGGCGCGGCCGGGCGCTTCGACGTACCCGGACGCGCCGCCGAGGCCCGGCACGAGCCCCTCGTCGGTCCCGTCCGAACCGGGGAGCCCGTCGGAGACGGAGAAGCCGCCGAGGCCGACGCCGACGCGGTCGACGCCGAAGCCGCCGTCGTCGCCGACGCCGAGCGAGTCGGAACCGCCGTCGCAGTCCCCGTCACCGTCGCCGTCCGGCTCGGAATCGACGTTGCCCGGCGAAGAGACGTCGGCGAGCGGCCCGACGGCGACGGAGAGCTCCTCCGCGCCGTTGATGTGACGAACCCCGGGCCTTTTCCGGCCCGGGGCAACGCGAGGCTCCCTGGCGCGCGGACTCACGCGTCGCGTTTCGGCGACTCCGGGTCTGCGGGCGCGGGCTGGGTTTCCGTGCGCGAGGCGTGCGCCCTGGTCCGTGGGACCAGCCGCCTGGGGTCGGCGCGCGTGCTGCGGAGATGTGGTGGTGGCGTCGGCGGCGGGTGGGGGATCCACGGCGTCGTCGTTGCCCGGCTGCTTGTCACGGGCTGGTGGCGCTGAGGGAGTGGAGTGTGCCGCGCATGCCCGGGTCGGCGCGTCGCCCCGCGGACTCACGCGGGCGCGGGCTGGGTTTCCGTGCGCGAGGCGTGCGCCCTGGTCCGTGGGACCAGCCGCCTGGGGTCGGCGCGCGTGTCGCGGAGATGTGGTGGTGGCGTCGGCGGCGGGTGGGGGATCCACGGCGTCGTCGTTGCCCGGCTGCTTGTCACGGGCTGGTGGCGCTGAGGGAGTGGAGTGTGCCGCGCATGCCCGGGTCGGCGCGTCGCCCCGCGGACTCACGCGGGCGCGGGCTGGGTTTCCGTGCGCGAGGCGCGCCCTGGTCCGCGGGGTGAGGTGCCCCGGGCCGGAGGCAGCACCTGTTGGCCCCTGATGCGCGGCCTCCGGCATGAAGCCGGCGCCGGCCTGCGGGCGTGGCCCGGACGGGCCGTCGGCCCCCAGGGGCGTCAGAACAGGCGGAGCTTGTCGTCCTCGATGCCGCGCAGCGCGTTGTAGTCCAGCACCACGCAGCCGATTCCCCGGTCCGTCGCCAGCACGCGTGCCTGGGGCTTGATCTCCTGCGCCGCGAACAGGCCCTTCACCGGGGCCAGATGCGGGTCGCGGTTCAGCAGTTCCAGGTAGCGGGTCAGCTGCTCCACGCCGTCGATCTCACCGCGGCGCTTGATCTCCACCGCCACCGTCCCGCCGTCCGCGTCGCGGCAGAGGATGTCCACGGGGCCGATCGCCGTAGGGTATTCGCGGCGGATCAGACTGTATCCCTCGCCAAGTGTCTCGATTCGGTCGGCCAGAAGCTCCTGTAGGTGCGCTTCCACGCCGTCCTTGATGAGGCCGGGGTCCACCCCGAGCTCGTGCGAGGAGTCGTGGAGGATTTCTTCCATCGTGATGATCAGTTTCTCGCCCGCTTTGTTCACCACGGTCCACACCTTGTCGTCGCCCTCCTTCAACGTGCAGGGAGGCGACATCCAGTTCAGCGGTTTGTAGGCCCTGTCGTCTGCGTGGATGGACACACTGCCGTCCGCCTTGACCAGGATCAATCGGGGGGCGGAGGGCAGATGGGCGGTGAGCCGGCCCGCGTAGTCCACGGAGCAGCGGGCGATGACGAGACGCATGGTCGGCAACGCTACTCGACCGACGCAGCCCCGCGCGATTCGCCCCGGAAGCCCCCTTCTTATTTGGCCGGTTGTGTTCCCAATCTCCTGGTGCCCTCAAGACACCGCACTTACCGTGGAAGCAGGAGGTTGCCGCTCGTGCACTCTGCGTCGTCCTACATCGTTCGTATGCCGCCGTTTCGTCGGCTACCTCCTTCCCTGCCCGTAAGGCCCCGTTCACCGGGGCCGCGAGAGGAGAACCCATGTCGCTCGACGTCTCACCGGTGCTGTTGGAACAGGCCGAGCGAGGCGAGGTCGACGAAGCAGCTTTCGTCGACTGCGTCCGGACCTCCCTGCCCTACGCATGGGAGATGATCAGTTCTCTGGTGGCTCAGCTGAAGGTGGACGGCGGCGACTTCGCCGACAACCAGACGCCCCCGCCGGACGAGCAGGCACGTGGTCAGCTGCTGCGCGCACTCGCGAGTGACGCCATTCGCGGTGCGCTCCAGCGGCACTTCGGTGTGCGTCTGGCCTTCCAGAACTGCCACCGCGTCGCGGTGTTCCCGCTGGACTCCTCGGTGGACGAGCGGCTGGCCCGCTTCACTTCCGTGCGGGCCCAGCTGCTCAATCAGTCGCCCGAACTGCGCGACTGCTGAGATCTTCCGCTGCCGCCCCGCACCGTGGGGCGCTGTCGTCCCCGCCGGAGCGGCGGCACTGCATGTGTGCACGTGTGCATGCGTACGACTCCGGCCGGGACGACGGGCCCGGTCGGAGACCGCACACGGGCCCGGTCAGGCGAGCTGGGGGAGCACTTCCGCGCCCAGGCGCCGTACGTTCTCCTCGGTGGCCGCCAGATCGCCCGAGCCCTCGGCCAGCAGCGCGAAGCGCCTGATGCCGGTCCGCTCCGCCGTCGCGGCGAGCCGGTCGGCGGCCAGCCGCGGCGTGCCCACCGGGTGCAGCGCGCACAGCAGCTCCGTGTAGGCCACCGGGTCGCGCATCGTGCGCTGCCGGCCGTCGATCGTGACATGCGCCTCCAGGCCCTGCCTGAGCCAGCCCGGCATCGCCTTCACCAGGGTCTCGGTCGCGTCCGCCGCCCGGTCGGCGATCTGGACGACGCCCGCCGACACATGCCCCGCCTCCGCGACCTCGTCGGGGGAGTGGCCCGTGTGGAGCGCATGCGAGCGCCACAGGGCGACCATCTCCGCCTTCTCCTCGTCCCCGCAGTGCATCCCGAGCAGCATCGGCAGCCCGCGCTCGGCGGCGAGCTTCACACTTTTCGGCGACGTACACGCGACGACGACCTCGGGGCCGCCGGGCGGGCCGCCGATCAGCTCGTCGGCACGCGGGACGACCGCGACCTCACGGAAGGAGAACTGCTCCCCGTCCGCGCCGACCCGCGGCTCGCGCAGCCACCGCATCAGCAGATCGAGCGATTCCGGAAACCCGCTCTCGTGCGCCGCGAGTCCCGCGCCGAACACCTCCAGGTCGACCCACGGCCCGCCTCGCCCCACACCGAGCATGAACCGCCCACCGGAGGTGAGGTGCAGCAACGCCGCCTGCTCCCCCAGCGCCACGGGATGGACGCTCGGCAGCACGCTCACGGCCGTGCCGACCCCGATCCGGCGTGTGCGGCCGAGGAGCAGCGCCGCGAGGGTCACCGCCGACGGACACACCCCGTACGGTACGAAGTGGTGCTCCGCCAACCACACGGAGTCCAGCCCGGCTTCCTCCGCCACCTCGGCGGACCGCACCGCGCGGTGCAGCGCCTCCCCCTGCCCCTGCCCCGGGAACTGGGCCGCCAGTACGAAAGTCCCAACGCGCATCGCCTATAGCCTCCTTGCGGCCGACGCGTCACTCCCCCTACCGGCAACAACGTCTGACACGTGCCAAAGGCACGGCCGTGCGTGAAGTTGTTGCGATTGTCCGGTAACCGGCCGCTGTCAGTGGTCACGGTGTCATGGTCGGAAGGGCGAGTGCCCCGGTTCTCGGCCCGTACGCTGGAAAGGATCCGTTCCTCAAAGTCCCGTGAGGTGTCACGTGTCCCCGCGCCGCAACCGCCCCCGAGGCGGCGAGAAGCCGACCGAGCGAGCAGCAGGCGGCGGCGACCGGTACGGCGGGTTCGGGCGCAGCGAGTCGTGGCAGGGCGAGGACTGGTCGGTGCGCCATGTCGCGGGCGCGAGTGCCGCAGGCAAGACGTACCGCTGCCCGGGCTGCGACCAGGAGATCCCTTCCGGCCTCCCGCACGTGGTGGCCTGGCCCGAGCACGGGGGCGTCGAGGACCGGCGCCACTGGCACAAGGCGTGCTGGAACGCGAAGGACCGCCGCACCACGCGGGTGCAGCGGTCCCGTAACGCGCCCAGGTACTGACGCCTTCCGCGACGACTACACGTCGCGGCTGTTGATGACGGCGAACGCGCCGCCCAGCGTCACGGCGGTGATGCCGAGCATGATCCACACCGGCTCCCAGCCGACCGGACCCGTGGAGCCGCCGGCCGCGGCCTCGCCGTAGATGCTGATGAGCTGGCTCGGGATCGCGTAGTCCAGCAGGAACTCCTGCACGTCCGCGAGCGACTCCGAGAACATGAACATGGCCGCGACGAGCGGCAGCAGCATCAGGCCGATCATGATCGTGATCGCGCCGGCCGAGTGCCGGATCATGGTGCCGACGGCCAGCGACAGCAGGCCGATCGAGGCGACGAACAGCGCCACGCCGACCGTTGCGCGCAGCCACTCGTCCCCGGTGGGCTCGGCGGTGTCCACCATGCCCACCTGGATGAGGGCGACGAGCGCGGCGAAGACCACCGTGATGGTGAAGACGAGGAGGAAGAAGACGATCGCCTTGGCGGCCAGCACCCGCGTGCGGCTGGGGCAGGCCGTCAGGGTCGTACGGATCATGCCCGTGCCGTACTCGGAGGCGATCGTCAGCACGCCCAGCGTCATCACGCAGATCGTGCCGAGCAGCACGCCGAAGAAGCCGAAGCCGAGCGCCGACTCGCCCTGCAGGTCGACATCGCTGGCGGCCACGATCGCGGCGACGGCCAGACCGATTCCGAGCATCAGCACGATCATCACGCCGAGCGTCCACATCGTGGAGCGCACCGAGCGGATCTTGGTCCACTCGGAGGCGAGGGCGTCCCCGAGGTGCGCGCCGCGGACCGGGATCGGGGATGCGTACGTGGGGGCCGCGGCCCCCGGCTGCTGGTAGGGGGTGGTCATCGGGCGTCCTCGGGCTTGTTCGGGTCGGCGGGGGCGGCGGCAGGAGGAGCAACGGGCGGAGCGGCCGGCGGCGCGGGCTGCACGGGCGCGCCCGGTGCCACCGCCGCGTACGGGTTCTGCCCGGCTCCGGGCGGCGGCGGGGCGTACCAGCCCTGCTGCGGGACCTCGGGGATCTGCGGCTGCTGCGGCGGCAGGTAGCCCATCGGCTGCTGCTGCATCAGCCCCGCCTTCTGGTCATCGGTGGAGCGGTAGTCGACGGCACCCTGCGTCATCCGCATGTACGCCTCCTCCAGCGATGCCTGGTGCGGCGAGAGCTCCCACAGCCGGACGTCCGCCTCATGGGCCACGTCGCTGATCCTCGGCAGCGCCAGCCCGGTGACGCGCAGGGCGCCGTCCGGCTCGGACATGACCTGTCCGCCCGCCTCGGTCAGCGCCGCCGACAGCTTCTCCCGCTGCTGCGCGTCGGTCTGCGGCGTGCGCACGCGGGCGAAATCGGCCGAGTTGTGGGAGATGAAGTCCTTGACGCTCATGTCCGCGAGCAGCTGGCCCCGGCCGATGACGATCAACTGGTCGGCCGTGAGGGCCATTTCGCTCATCAGGTGCGAGGAGACGAAGACCGTGCGGCCCTCGGCGGCCAGCTGCTTCATCAGATTGCGCACCCAGAGGATGCCTTCGGGGTCGAGTCCGTTGACCGGCTCGTCGAAGAGCAGCACCTGCGGGTCGCCTAGCAGCGCCGCGGCGATGCCGAGCCGCTGCCCCATGCCGAGCGAGAAGCCCTTGGAGCGGCGCTTGGCGACGTCCTGGAGACCGACGACGCCGAGCACCTCGTCCACCCGGCGGGCCGGGATGCCGGACAGCTGTGCCAGCGACAGCAGGTGGCTGCGCGCGCTGCGCCCGCCGTGCACGGCCTTGGCGTCCAGCAGCGCACCGACCTGCCGCGGCGCGTTCGGCAGCTGCCGGTACGGCCGGCCGCTGATGGTGACCTGCCCCGAGGTCGGCTTGTCGAGTCCGAGGATCATGCGCATGGTCGTGGACTTGCCGGCGCCGTTGGGCCCGAGGAACCCGGTGACGGCGCCGGGCCGCACCTGGAAGGAAAGGTTGTACACGGCTGTCTTGGCGCCGTAGCGCTTCGTCAGGCCGACTGCCTCGATCATTCTCCAGCCCCATCGACATTCGGGTCGTCGGGGCACAGGCCTTGCATGCCGTACGCCCCCGTAAGAGTTAGGAGGATATCCGTGCCTTGACGGTTCCGTTCAAGCCTGTGCCATTGCCCCGCCTCGTGAGCGCGCCGCCTACGCGTCCCGCTTCTTCAGCACCAGGAAGCCGCCGATCAGCGCCGCCACCACCCACAGCAGCATGATGCCCAGGCCGCCCCAGGGGCCGTAGGAAGAGTCCCCGCTGTTCATCGCACCCGGGACCACCTGCATGATCTTGGCGCCGGCCTGGTCGGGGAAGTAGCGCGCCACGTCCCTCGCGCCCGGGACCGCGGAGAGGATCTGGGACACCAGGAAGAAGAAGGGCATCAGGATGCCCAGCGACAGCATCGAGCTGCGCAGCATCGCCGCGACCCCCATCGAGAAGATCGCCATCAGGCCCATGTAGATGCCGCCGCCGACCACAGCGCGCAGCACGTTTTCCTCGCCGATCGTCGTGCGGTGCTCGCCCAGCAGCGCCTGGCCGAGGAAGAAGGTGAGGAAGCTCGTCGCCATCCCCACCGCCAGCGCCAGCAGTCCGGCCACCGCGATCTTGCTGTAGAGGAAGGTGGCGCGTTGCGGCACGGCCGCGAGCGAGGTGCGGATCATGCCGGAGCTGTACTCCGTGCCGACCACCAGGACGCCGAAGACCACCATCGCGAGCTGGCCGAGCACCATCCCCGAGAAGCTGATGAGCGTCGGGTCGAAGGTCAGCCGCTCGGCCTCGGGCAGATCGTCGAAGGTGGAGTTCATCAGCGCGCAGAGCGCGGCGCTCAGGGCGACCGTGACCGCGAGCGCGCAGATCAGGGTCCAGCGCGTCGAGGAGACCGTACGGATCTTGGTCCACTCGGACTGGAGAACGGCGGGTACGGATGCCATCGGTCAGGCTCCCTCGTTGCGCGGGGCCCACTGCGGGGCGGCGGTGCTGGTGGCGGCCGGTGCGGGGGGCGGTCCGGCCTGGCCGGTGGAATGCGCGTGGTACTCCACGGCGCCGGCCGTCATCTGCATGAACGCCTCCTCCAGCGAGGCCCGTTGGGCGCTGAGCTCGTGCAGCACGATCCCGTGCTCCGCGGCCAGCTCGCCCAGCTGTTCCGTGGAGGCCCCGTCGATCTCGAGTGCGCTGCCCGACTCGACGGCGATCAAGCCGGCCGTTTGCAGCGCGTCCAGCAGCTTCTCGCGCTGGGGAGTGCGGAGCCTGACATAACTGCGGGAGTTCTCATGAATGAAATCGGCCATCGATGTATCGGCGAGCAGCCTGCCCTGGCCGATGACGATCAAGTGGTCGGCGGTCAGCGCCATTTCACTCATCAGATGGGAGGAGACGAAGATCGTCCGGCCTTCGGCGGCAAGGGCCTTCATCAGATTGCGGATCCAGTGAATTCCCTCGGGGTCCAGACCATTGACCGGTTCGTCGAACATCAGGATCTCCGGATCGCCGAGCAGTGCAGAAGCGATTCCGAGCCGTTGGCCCATACCGAGCGAGAAGCCCTTGGTCTTCTTGCGTGCCACCGACGTCAGCCCCACCACGTCGAGGACCTCGGCCACGCGGCTCGCCGGGATCCGGTTCGCCTGCGCCAGGCAGAGCAGGTTGTTGTAGGCGCTGCGGCCGCCGTGCATCGCCTTGGCGTCCAGCAGCGCGCCGATGTACTTGAGCGGTTCGTCCAGATCCCGGTAGTGCTTGCCGTCGATCCGGACGGTGCCACTGGTGGGGTTGTCCAGATCGAGCATCATGCGCATCGTCGTCGACTTGCCCGCGCCGTTGGGACCGAGGAAACCGGTCACCATTCCGGGGCGGACGCTGAAGGACAGATGGTCGACGGCGACCTTCGTACCGAAGTGCTTGGTGAGGCCCTTGAGCTCGATCATGCGTTCACGCTACGGGGGCGTGGCGGCCCACGCCACCGGGTTCGCCCAACGGACAAGGCCGTTTCGCGCAGGGGCCGGCGACGCGCGAGTGCCCGGTGCCGAAGCGGCACCGGGCACTCGTCGGATCCGGCCTGCGGAAGGCGTCAGCGGGTCTGCTGCGCCGGAACCCCGCGGGAGATCGGCTCGTCGTCCGCCGGCGTACCCGCCGCGGCGACGGCCGCACCGGTCAGCGTCGCCAGCATCTCGCGGACGTTGGTCAGCTGGGCGTTGATCGAGTCGCGGCGGTTCGTCAGCGCCGCCAGCTCGCGCTCCGATTCGCTGCGGATACGGTCGGCCTTGGCGTTCGCGTCGGCCACGATGTCCTCGGCCTGACGCTGCGCGGTCTCCACCGTCTGACGGGCCCTGCGCTCCGCGTCCGTGCGCAGCTTCTCGGCCTCCAGGCGCAGCTGCTCGGCGCGGTGCTCGATCTCCGCCAGGCGCTTCTCCGCCTTCGCCTGACGCGAGGCCAGGTCGCGCTCCGACTGCTCGCGGCGCTTGGCCAGGTTCGTCTCGAAGTCCGCGGCGGCCTGGGCGGCCTTGGCGCGGGTCTCCTCGAAGAGCGCGTCCGCCTCCTCGCGCTTGGACTGCGCGTCCTTCTGCGCCTCGGCGCGCAGCGTGTTCGCCTCGCCCTGGGCCTTCTCGACGATGCGGACGCCCTCGTCCTCGGCCTTGGCCTTGCGCTCGGCGGCGAACGACTCGGCGTCGTTGCGCACCTGCTGGGCGGCGGACTCCGCCAGCTCACGGTGCTGATCGGCCGCGCGACGGGCCTCCTCGCGCAGGTCCTTCGCCTCCTCCTCCGCGAGGCGGAGGATCTTCTCGACACGGGCGCCGAGCCCGGCGTACGACGGCTCGGCGTCGTTGACCTGGGCCTGGGCGTTCTGCGTCTCGAGGTGGAGCTCCTCGATGCGCTTTTCCAGAGAGGTGATTCGGGCCAGAGCACTATCACGGTCGGCGACGAGTTTGGTAATGCGGTCGTCCACCTGACCGCGGTCGTAACCACGCCGCACGAGCTCGAAGCCGAAGGGGGAGGAAGTGTCGCTCATGGGGTTCCTGTCAATGAGACCGGTGAGGTGTTAGGGGGAATCCTAGGGGCCGAAGCGGCGTGTCATCGAGCGGATGCCGGTTTGATCTGGAGAATGTCCAGCCTTTTGAGTGGCTAGCCGTCGGACGACTTGCCACTCGAACGTGTAACCCCCGCTGACGCACCCGCCTTGACGGTCCCGCCACCCGAGCCGCCATTGCCCGAAGCCTTACCCCCCGGCGCCTCGAAAGACTCCAACGCCTCAAGAACGTCCTGGACGCGCGAAATCTCGGCCTGGATGTCCTCGCGCCTGCGCACCAGCACATCGAGCTCGCGCTTGCCCTCGGCGATCGTGCGCTCGGCCTCGCGGTCCGCCTCGGCCTTCACGCGCTCGGCCTCCCGGATCAGTTCGGCCTTCTTGGTCCCGGCCTCCTTCAGCAGGGCCTCCGCCCTCTTCACGGCGGCGATCCTGACCTTGCCGGCTTCCGAATCGGCATCCGACACCAGCTGCTTGGCCTTGGCCTCCGCCTCGGCCCGCTGCTCCTCGGCCGCCTTGACCAGCTTGTCGACGCGCTCGCCCGCCGTCCTCAGCTGCTCCGCGGTCTCCCGGCGGGCCCGCTCGTGGAGTTCCTCGATCTCGCTCTCGATCCGGGCCCGCAGCTCCTCGGCGCGGTCCCTTATCGCCGTGGCGTCCCGGCGGGCGCCGACCAGCAGCTCGTCGGCGTCCGTACGCGCCTTCTCCACCCGCGAGTTGCCCTCGACGGTCGCCTCGACGACGATCCGCTCGGCCTCCTTGCGCGCTGCGCCGACCATCGTGTCGGCCTGCTCCTCCGCCTCGGTGGCCGCGCGGAGCGCCTCCTCCTGCACCTTCGCCATCAGCTGGTCGGCCTGCTCGGCGGCGTCCGCGCGACGCTTCGCCGCCGCCTCGCGCGCCTCGTCCAGCAGCCGGTCCGCCTCGGCCCGCGCCTCGCCGCGCACCTGCTCGGCGGTGGCCTCCGTCTCGGCGCGGTGCCGCTCGGCCTCCACCCGCATCCGCTCGGCGGCCTGCTGCGCGGAGCCCACCGTCTCGGCGGCCTCGGCGCGCATCCGCTCGGCGTCGCCGGCGGCTTCGGCCCGCACCCGCTCCGCCTCCGCGGCCGTCTTCGCTGCGATCCGCTCGGCTTCGCCCGTCGCCTCGGCGATCAGCTGGTCGGCCTGCGCCGCCGCGTCGGCACGGCGCTTGTCCGCCGCCTGCCGCGCCTCGTCGAGCACCTGCTCACGGTCGCTACGCACGGCCGCGCGCATCTGCTCGACCTCGGCCTCGCCGTCCACCTTGATCTGTTCGGCCTCGGTGAGCAGCCGTGTCGCGTCCGCCTCCGCGGCGGCCAGCACCTCGGCGGCCTCCGTGCGCATCCGCTCGGCTTCGCTGGTCGCCTCGCCGACCAGCAGATCCGCCTGGGCGGCCGCCTCCGAACGGATCCGGTTCGCGTCCTCGCGCGCCTCCGCGCGCGCCCGCGCCGCGTCCTGCTCGGCGGCGGCGAGCGAGTCCGACGCCTCGGTGCGCATCCGCTGCGCGTACTCCGAGGAGTCCGCCCGCAGGCGCTCCGCCTCGGCCATCGCCTCGGCCACGGTCCGCTCGGACAGCGCCTGCGCCGCTTCGGTCTCCTCCTGGGCCCGCTCCCGTAGCCTCGCCGCGTCCTCGGAGGCACGCTCCCGCTCCGCGTACGCGTCGGCGCGGACCCGGTCCGCCTCCTCCTGCGCCTCGCCCCGGGTGCGCTCCGCCGCGTGCTCGGCGGCGCTGCGCAGCCCGGCGATCTCCTGCTCGGCCTGCTCCTGGAGCCCGTTGACGGAGTCCCGTACCTGCTGGGCGGTCTGCTCGGCGGCCGAGACCATCTCGGTGGCCCGCCGGTCCGCCTCCTCCACCAGCCGCTGCGCCTCGGCCTGGGCCTGCTCGACCCGCTTGCGGGCGGACGCCAGCAGCTCCTCGCTCTGCTCGCGGGCGTGCTCACGCTCCTGGCCGGCCTCGGCGCGCGCGGAGTCGAGGGTCTCCTCGGCCTCCCGGCGCCGACGGGCCGCCTCCTCCTGCGCGGCCGCCAGCGCCTCGGCGGCCTCCGCGCCGACCCGCTCCGCGGCCGCCGCCGCCTCCGCCCGCACCCGGTCGGCGGTGTCCTGGGCCTCGGTGCGCAGCCGCTCCGCCTCGGTCGCCGCGTCGCTGGTGAGCCGTACGGCGACGGCCTCGGCCTCCGCGCGGGCGGCCGACGCGTCGGCCGCGGCCTCGGTGCGCAGCCGCTCCGCCTCCTGCTCGGCCTGCGCCTGGAGGGTGCGCAGCCGCTCCGCGGCCTCGGTGCGCAGCCGCTCGGTCTCCTCCGCCGCCTCGCGGCGGATCCGCTCGCCCTCCGCACGGGCTCCGGCGAGGTTCTCCTCGGCGCTCGCGAGCCTGGCCTCGGCCTCGTTGTGCAGGCGCGTCAGCTCCTCGGCCGCATCGGCCTGCCGGGCCGCGATGCCGCGCTCGGTCTCCGCACGCAGCTGCTCGGCGGCGGACTCGGCCGCCGCACGCACGCCGTCCGCCTGCTCCTCGGCCTCCGCGCGCAGCCGGTCCGCCTCGGCGCGGGTGCGCTCCAGCGTCTCCTCGGCCTGCTTGCGCAGTGAGGTGGCGCGCTCGATCGCCTCGGTGCGCACCTTCTCGGAGTCGCCCGCCGCCTTCGCCCGCAACTCGTCCGCGTCCGTACGCGCCTTGGTCAGCAGCTCCTCGGCGGTCCTGGCCGCCTCCTCGATCTGCTGGACGGCCTCGCGCCGCGCCTCGCCGCGGATCCGCTCGCCCTCGGCGACCGCCTCGGCGCGCAGCTGCTCGGCCTCGCCGCGCAGCCGGCGCGCCTCCTCCTGCAGCTCGACCGTCTTGGCCCGGTACTCCTTGGTGTCGTCCTTGGCCGCGCCCTTGAGCTGGTCGGCCTGCTCGGCCGCCTCGCCGCGCAGCCGGTCCGCCTCCGCCTCGGCCTCGCGCCTGATCCGCTCGGCCTCCTCGCTCGCCGCGCGGGTGGTGGCCCTGGCGTCCTCGGACGCCTTGGTCAGCACCTCCTCCGCAGTGCGGGCGGCCTTGGCGAGCTGGGCGGCGGAGTCCTCGGCGGCGGCCGTACGGGCCTTCTCGGTGGCGTCCGCGAGCAGCTTCTCCGCCTCGGCGCGGGCGTCCGCGAGCGCCTGCTCCGCGTCCGTCTTGAGCGCCTCGGACTCCTTGGTGGCCTCGGCGACGAGGCGGGCGATCTCCGCCTTGGCCGTGCGGGTGCGCTGCTCGTTGACCGACTCGGCCGACGACAGCTGCTTGGCCGCGGACTCCTTGGCCTCGGTGACCAGCTTCTCGGCCTCCGCCCGCGCCTCGCGGAGCTTCTCCTCGGCCTCGTGCATCCGCGCCTCGGCGGTGCGGCTGAGCTCCGCGGCCTGCTGGCGGGCCTGGTCGGACTCGGCGGTGGTCGACGAACGCAGCTGCTCGGCGTGGGAGGTCGCCTCCTGCGCCTGGTTGGAGGCCGCGGTCAGCAGCCGCTCGGCGTCCTTGCGGGCACGCAACAGGATCGCTTCGGCCTCGGCGCGGGCCGTCTCGGCCTCGCTGCCGAGCCGCCGGCGGGCCTCCTCGCTGATCCTGGCGGCCTCGGCACGCGCCGCGGCGAGGGACTGCTCGGCCTCGGCGCGGGACTGTTCCAGCAGCCGCTGGGCCTGCGACTCGGTGCGGGCACGCAGCTGCTCGGCCCAGGCGACGTTCTCGTTGACATGCGACTCGACGGTCTGGCGGCGCTCGGCCAGCTCCTGGTCAAGACGCTGCCTGCGCTGCACCGCCTCGGCGTGCAGCTCGGCCTGCAGGCGTGCCTGGTGCTCGGCGTGCTCCTGAAGAATGCGCTGGGTCTGGGCGCGTGCCTCGCGCAGCTCCCGCTCGGCGTCCGAGCGCAGCTGGTCCGCCTGGATCTGGGCATTACGGAGCAATTGCTCGGCCTGGTAGCCGAGGTCGGCGCTGTCATAGGCAGGGCGGGAGGCGAGAGTGCGGCGCGCCTCATGGAGTTTGGCGCGCAACACCTCGACTTGGTAGCCGAGGTCCTCGGCATGCTGGACGGCCTTCTCCCGCTCGGTCTTCAGCCGGTCCATCTCGGCTTCGAACCGCGAGAGGTGGTCGTCGTCAGCTCGGTGGCTCTCCTGGCGTTCGTAGCCCCGCACTGCGCGGTCCCATCCGTCCCCTGGTCGCAACTGTCTCCACACGAGCACCGTTCGCCGGCGAACGGCCCCCCGGGGAATGGTGACAGATCAAAGACGGAGACGCGGCACGGCCCCGACCCGGCCCCGGCCCGGAACGGCTCACTCTACCGGGCCGGGAAACGTGTCGGTCAGTGCTCCGTTGCAGAGGTGACGAGTTCGGTGAGAACGCCGTGGCAGTCCTTGGGGTGCAGGAAGGTGATACGCGATCCCATGGAGCCGATACGCGGTTCGTCGTACAGCACGCGTACACCCTTGTCCCGGATGTCCTGCGCGTCGCCGTCCACGTCGGCGGTGCCGAAGGCGATGTGGTGCACCCCCTCGCCGTTCTTCGCCAGCCACTTGCCCACCGCGGAGTCCTCCCGGGTGGGCTCCAGGAGCTGGAGGTAGGAGGCGCCGCCGTCGGACGTCTCGTTGATCTTGAGCATGGCCTCCCGTACGCCCTGCTCTTCGTTGACCTCGGAGTGGAAGACCTCGAAGCCGTAGGTGGCACGGTAGAACTCGACAGTCCTGTCCAGGTCGAAACAGGCGATCCCGATGTGGTCGATTCGCGTCAGCATTGCTCCAGTGCAGCCCCCGGCGGCCGGTTACGCAACGTGCGCGCGATCACACCGGCCGACCGGTGACCGGCGACGGTACCGCTCAGTACATTTGAGTAAACCCTCGTTCACTCCTCAGCTGCGGCTGAAAGGGGATCCTGCACATGTCTGGAACGACAGGTACCACCTCCGTGATCGTCGCGGGTGCCCGTACGCCCATGGGCCGCCTGCTCGGCTCGCTCAAGTCCTTCTCCGGCGCCGACCTCGGCGGCTTCGCCATCAAGGCCGCCCTCGACCGCGCGGGCATCGGCGGCGACCAGGTGCAGTACGTGATCATGGGTCAGGTGCTCCAGGCGGGCGCCGGCCAGATCCCCGCCCGCCAGGCCGCCGTCAAGGCCGGCATCCCGATGAACGTCCCGGCTCTCACCGTCAACAAGGTGTGTCTGTCCGGTCTGGACGCCATCGCGCTCGCCGACCAGCTGATCCGCGCCGGCGAATTCGACGTGGTCGTCGCCGGCGGCCAGGAGTCGATGACCAACGCGCCGCACCTGCTGCCGAAGTCCCGTGAGGGCTACAAGTACGGCGCGATCGAGATGCTCGACGCCATGGCGTACGACGGCCTCACCGACGCCTTCGAGAACGTCGCCATGGGCGAGTCCACCGAGAAGCACAACACCCGCCTCGGCATCCCGCGCGAGGTGCAGGACGAGATCGCGGCGCTCTCCCACCAGCGGGCCGCCGCCGCGCAGAAGAACGGCCTCTTCGAGGCGGAGATCACGCCCGTCGAGATCCCGCAGCGCAAGGGCGACCCGATCCTGTTCTCCAAGGACGAGGGCATCCGCGCCGAGACGACCGCCGAGTCGCTGGGCAAGCTGCGCCCGGCGTTCGCGAAGGACGGCACGATCACCGCGGGCACGTCCTCGCAGATCTCGGACGGCGCCGCGGCCGTCGTCGTGATGAGCAAGGCCAAGGCCCAGGAGCTGGGCCTGGAGTGGATCGCCGAGATCGGCGCCCACGGCAATGTGGCCGGCCCCGACAACTCCCTGCAGTCGCAGCCGTCCAACGCCATCCGGCACGCCCTGAAGAAGGAGGGCCTGGAGGTCGAGGACCTCGACCTCATCGAGATCAACGAGGCGTTCGCCGCCGTCGCCCACCAGTCAATGAAGGACCTCGGCGTGACGCCGGAAATGGTGAACGTGAACGGTGGCGCGATCGCGCTCGGCCACCCCATCGGCATGTCCGGCGCGCGCGTGGTGCTCCACCTGGCGCTCGAGCTCAAGCGCCGTGGCGGCGGCGTCGGTGCGGCGGCGCTGTGCGGTGGCGGCGGTCAGGGCGATGCGCTGATCGTCCGCGTACCGGCCAAGTAACCCGCCAGGCAAGGAGCGATACGTGATGGTGGACGTCCCCCAGTTGGTCGCCCAGGCGAGGGAGGGCCGGCCGCGTGCGGTGGCCCGGCTGATCTCACTCGTGGAGGGGGCGTCCCCGCAGCTGCGCGAGGTGATGGCGACGCTGGCTCCGCTGACCGGCGGGGCTTACGTGGTGGGCCTGACGGGCTCGCCGGGCGTCGGCAAGTCGACCTCCACGTCCGCGCTGGTCTCCGCCTACCGGCGGGCCGGGAAGCGGGTCGGCGTCCTGGCCGTCGACCCGTCCTCGCCCTTCTCCGGCGGAGCGCTGCTGGGCGACCGGGTCCGGATGTCGGACCACGCCTCCGACCCGGGCGTCTACATCCGCTCGATGGCCACCCGCGGCCATCTGGGCGGCCTGGCGTGGGCCGCGCCGCAGGCGATCCGCGTCCTGGACGCGGCCGGCTGCGACGTGATCCTGGTGGAGACGGTGGGCGTCGGCCAGTCCGAGGTGGAGATCGCCTCCCAGGCAGACACCTCCGTGGTGCTGCTCGCGCCCGGCATGGGCGACGGCATCCAGGCGGCGAAGGCCGGAATCCTGGAGATCGGCGACGTGTACGTCGTCAACAAGGCCGACCGGGACGGCGCGGACGCGACGGCCCGGGAGCTGAACCACATGCTGGGCCTCGGCGAGGCCCGCGGCCCGGGCGACTGGCGGCCTCCGATCGTGAAGACGGTCGCGTCGCGGGGCGAGGGCGTGGACGAGGTCGTCGAGGCGCTGGAGAAACACCGCGCCTGGATGGAGGAGCACGGCGTGCTCGCGGAACGCCGGGCCCGCCGGGCAGCGACCGAGGTCGAGACGATCGCGGTCACGGCGCTGCGCGAACGCATCGGCGACCTCCATGGCGACCGCCGCCTGGGCGCGCTGGCGGCGCGCATCGTGGCGGGCGAGCTGGACCCCTACGGAGCGGCGGACGAACTGGTGGCGGGCCTGACACAGTCGTAGGCGGGCTGACGCGCAGGAGCAGGCCGGGGGTTCTTCTTCCGGCCCACCCCGGGGCTGCGCCCGGGACTCCGGGCCGGGCCTCGGCGGGCGGGTTCGGAGGGCTTCGGTCCTGGCCGGTACGGCATGCGGGCGTGGTGTCGGATTTGCCTGCGGCCTGACGGCCGCGTGTCCCGGCCCGGGCCCCCGCTCCGCTTTCCGTGACCGGGGGCAGGCCCGGGGCCGGCCTGACGCCGGCCGGGCGGAGTTCGGGGGCTTCGGCCCTGGCCTCGGTACGGGCGCGCTGCCGGCCGGGCCGCCTTGTTCCGCGGGCTTCGCGGCTCCGCCACGCCCCCAACGCCCCGACGGCCGTTCGGCGGTGGGCGCGCAGCGAATGCGGCCGTCGGCGCTTGAGGCGCTGGGCCCCTGCCGGGCGCCAGGCCGTAGGGGACGAGCCCCCGGGGCAGCGCCCCCGCGCGTCAGTCGTCCGAGGCGTCGTCGTCCTGGGGGTGCGACACCTTCCCCGTCCTCGCGTCGACCCTCGCCTCGGTCTCGTCGTCGGCCTTGCCGTCGTGGAGTTCGACCTCCCAGTGGGCGCCTCCGTCGTCGTCGAAGTCGACCGACGTCACCGTTGCGCCCGGGTGGGCCCTGAGCGCCGCCGACACCGCCTCGTTGGCGTCCACCGACGCGGACCGCAGCGCCGCGCGGTCGTGGCGGTCATCTGCGTCGTCATCCCCGTCGTCCCCGTCGACCACCCGCGCCGTGCCGTTCGAGCTGTCGACCCTCAGTTCATGCGTCCGGTCGTCCTTGCCGAGCACGTCGACCTCCCAGTGGCCGTCGCCGTCGTCGGCCAGGTCGACGGAGTCCACCGTGCCCGGCGTCTGCTTCAGGGCCGCGGCAACGGCCTCCGACAGCGTGACCGACCCGGCGGGGGCTGCCAGCTCCTCGTCGTGGTCGTCGTCATCCCGAACGGCCGTCGTCGTGCTCGTCGACGCCGACGCCGACGCCGACGCCGACGACGATGTCGACGCGTCGGCCGACACCGCCACGGCCGTGTACGCGCCGCCACCCACCAGTACCGCCGCTGCCACCGTCGCGATCACCAGGTTGCGCTTCATCAGGGGGCTCTCCCAGTCGTGTTGTCGTTCAGCAACGGGACCCACTGTCGCCGCGGCATGCTGAAGCGGGCCTGAAGCCACCTGAAGAGATCTTCAGCCTCGGTTTGCGACCCTGAGCGCATGAGGTTGTTGATCGTGGAGGACGAGAAGCGGCTCGCCCTGTCCCTCGCCGCGGGACTGACGGCCGAGGGATACGCCGTGGACGTCGTCCACGACGGTCTGGAGGGCCTGCACCGTGCCGCCGAGGGCGTGTACGACCTGGTCGTGCTCGACATCATGCTCCCCGGCATGAACGGCTACCGTGTCTGCGCCGCTCTCCGGGCCGCCGGGCACGACGTGCCGATCCTGATGCTCACCGCCAAGGACGGCGAGTACGACGAGGCCGAGGGGCTCGACACCGGCGCGGACGACTACCTCACCAAGCCCTTCTCGTACGTCGTCCTCGTCGCCCGTGTGAAGGCTCTGCTGCGCCGCCGCGGCCGTGCCGGCGGCTCGCCCGTGCTGGCGGTCGGCGACCTGCGCGTGGACACCGCCGCCCGCCGGGTGTTCTGCGGGGAGGACGAAGTGACGCTGACCGCCAAGGAGTTCGCGGTGCTCGAGCAGCTCGCGACGCGTGCCGGAGAGGTGGTCGGCAAGCCCGGGATCCTCGACCACGTCTGGGATTTCGCCTACCAGGGCGATCCGAACATCGTCGAGGTCTACATCAGCGCACTGCGCCGCAAGCTCGGCGCCGCCCGTATCCAGACCGTGCGCGGCGCCGGCTACCGCCTGGTGGCGGCGTCATGAGGTCGGTACGGGCACGGGCCGCGCTCGGCGCCACCCTCGTCGTCGCCGTCGCGCTGATCGCCGCGGGCGCGGCCGTCCTGCTGGCGCTGCGCTCCAGCCTCATCGACCGGACGGACCTTCAGGCCGAGGTCGTGGCCCGCGAGGTGGCCTCGCAGATCGCCCTCGACACGCCGCTCGACCGGTTGGAACTGCCGGACGACGAGGAACGGCCCGTGCAGATCGTCGAGGAGGGCGGACGGGTGGCGGCCGTCAGCGAGGGCCTGGAGGCGATCTCCGGGACGTCGCGCACCGCCGTCGCGCCCCAGCCATCGGCGCCGGCGCCGCCCGGCGGTGACGACGACGATGACGATGACGACGACCCCGCCCGCGGCGAGGTGTCGAACGACGCGCCGTGGTTCACCTCCGGCACGGCCACGGTCGACGGTGAACCCGGCGACTACCGATTCGCCGCCGTCGAGGTGACCTCCGGCCGGGAGCAGCGCACCTACACCGTGCACGCCGGGGCACCGCTGGCGACCGAGCAGGACGCCGTCGGCACGGTCCGCGAGGCGATGCTCGTCGGCCTGCCGCTGCTGCTCGCCGTGGTCGGCTCCGTGACCTGGCTGGTCACCCGGCGTGCGCTGAGGCCCGTGGAGGGCATCAGGAGCGAGATGGCGGCCATCACCGCGTCCGAGGACCTCTCCCGCCGCGTCCCCGAGCCCGCCTCCCGCGACGAGGTGGCCCGGCTGGCCCGTACGACCAACGAGACGCTGGCGGCGCTCGAGGCATCGGTCGAGCGGCAACGCCGTTTCGTCGCGGACGCCTCGCACGAGCTGCGCAGCCCCATCGCCTCGCTGCGCACCCAGCTCGAAGTGGGGGCGGCGCACCCCGAGGTGCTGGACGTGCCGGGGGCGGTGGAGGACACCGTACGGCTTCAGCAGCTCGCAGCGGACCTGCTGCTGCTCGCGCGGCTGGACGCGGGGGAGCGGCCGGGGCTGACGCGCCTCGACGCGGCACTGCTGCTGCGCGAGGAGGTGGCTCTGGGGGCGCCTCCTGGTCCCGAAGGGCCCGGGGGGAGGACGGGTGACCGGATCCCGGTCGAGGTGAGGGCGGAGGACGGGCTCGAAGTGGTGGGCTCTAGGGGTCAGCTGGCCCGGGTGCTGAGAAATCTGCTGGACAACGCGCAGCGGCACGCGGCAGCTTCGGTCACCGCGTCCGTACGGGAGGACCGCGGCCGGGTCGTGTTCGCGGTCGGTGACGACGGGTCGGGCGTGCCCGAGGAGCAGCGGGAGCGGATCTTCGAGCGGTTCGTGCGCCTGGACGACGCCCGCAGCCGGGACGAGGGCGGGGCCGGTCTGGGGCTCGCCATCGCCCGTGATGTGGCGCGGCACCACGACGGGACGCTCACGGTGAGCCGTTCCCCGGCGGGCGGAGCGCTGTTCGAGCTGCGCCTGCCGCGCGCGGCGGAGCCCTCGTAGGGCGGGCGCGGGCCGGGGTGGCGGCCCCGGGACCCTCGGCCCGGGGGTTTCAGAGTTTGCCGCGCCGCCCGCGCAGGTGGTCCGCGACCGGGGACAGGGCCTCCCGCAGGTCGGAGAGCGCCTCGGGCGTCAGCAGATCGATGAAGTGCTTGCGCACGGAGGCGACGTGGTGCGGGGCGACCTTCTGCATCGTCGCGATGCCGTCGTCGGTCAGCACCGCGTACAGGCCGCGCCGGTCCGACTCGCAGTTCTCCCGTCGGACGAGCCCGGCGTTCTCCATACGGGTGATCTGGTGCGAGAGGCGGCTCTTGGACTGCAGCGTGGCGGCGGCGAGGTCGCTCATCCGCATACGCCGTTCCGCCGACTCGGAGAGGTTGACCAGGATCTCGTAGTCGTTGTTGGTCAGGCCGAACGGCTGGAGGTCCTTCTCGAGCTGATGCATCAGGAGTTTGTTGACCTCCAGGTGCGTGCGCCACGTGCACTGCTCGTCATCGGTCAGCCAGCGAGTGGCCGTCTCGGTCTCCATATAAGCATTCTACCTAAGAAGTTGAAAAGCGGACGAAGTTGGGGGGTGTGACGTCCGGCACCTGTGCCACCCGAAGGCCGCACAGGGTGCGCAGACGTTCGACGTCACACTCCGCAGACTACCGCTCACAGCCCGAAGCGACGCTGGAGGTCCCCGAGCTGGCCGGGAAGGCGCGGTGCGGATCCGGGTTGACCGGCACCTCCACCGAGAGGACGACCGCCAGGAACGCCCGGTTCCGCCCCTACGGCGCCCGTCGGCTGCTCCGGCATCAGCACCTCGCTCGACTGCAGCAGCACCGTACCCGCACCGACGAACTCGAACTGGTGCTCCTCGCCCGAGGCCCCGCCGATCCCGGTGAGCGCCCGCAGTCCGCCCATCACGCCCGTCATATAGCCGTGATCGTAGTGGTGGCAGGGGGAGGGGCAGTCCGCCCACCCCACCAGCGCCTGCGGATCCACCCTGATCGGCGGCTCCATGAACACCACAGGGCCGTTGGAGGCCGCCACGAACTTCCCCGTCCCGATCAGGGTCAGGAAGCCCGGCACGATCGACTGTTTCAGCGCCAGCGACGGCTGGTAGGCGAGCAGGTTCCCCGACCGGATCGTCAGATTGCCGTCCTCGAGGTCGTAGGAGTTGACGTCGAAGGCACGGTCGGCGAGCAGCATCTTGCCGCTGCCCTCGGCCACCACCCAGTCGCCGGCGTGCAGCGGCGAATGGAAGGACGTCCGCAGCAGCCGGTCGAACCGGCCGTGGCCGATTCCGTTGAAGTCGATGCGCCCGTAGTAGGCGATCATCTTGCCCTTCTGCAGGAACCACTGGCTGCCCTTGAGTTCCACACAGAAGGTGTACGCGTCGACGTTGTCGTCGCTCGGAAGGGTCGTCGGGTCGTGGATGACGGGCGTGCTCACAGCTTCTCCTCCGACGCCTGGACGTACACCGCACCACTGCCGCTGAGCTCCAGCTGGAACGCCTCGCCCGAGCCGCGCCCCACCATGTCGCGCCAGCCGAGCGCCGTGGAGAGCTTGTTGCGCACGTCACCGTGGTGCGCGACGTACGCCTGGGGGTCGACATGGACAGCGCGGCCCGGAGTGATCGGCAGCTCGATCATCCCTCCGTGCGCCATCACCGCGACCGCGCCGTGGCCCGCCAGGGTCGTGGTGAACAGCCCCTGCCCGCTGACCTGACCGCGCACCATGCCCATGACCCCGCCCTGCGAGCCCATGAACATCGTGCCCTGCTGAAGGCTGCCGTCGAAGGCGAGCAGCCGGTCGGCCTCGACGTACAGGGTGTCGCCGGTCAGCTGGATCACCTGGATGTGGTGGCCGCCGTGGCCGAACATCACCGTGCCGTTGCCCTCGACGGTCATCAGCGGCGTCGCCTCGCCCGCCACTCGCCGGCCGATCATGGACATCAGGCCGCCCTGGCCGCCCTGGACGTTCGGGGTGAAGGAGACGTCCCCCTTGTAGGCGAGCATCGCGCCGCGCTGGGAGTACAGCGTCTGACCGGGCGACACGGTCGCCTCGACCATCTTCGAGTTGATCTCACGGAACGGCATCTCAGACGTCCCCTCCCACCGTGTCGCGCTCGCTCGGCTGGACGTAGACCAGTCCGTCGCCCTCGAAGCGGATCTGGAACGCCTCGCCGCCGCCCTCGCCCATGAACGTCCGGAACGTCACGCCGGACTGGAAGTCCTGGCGCAGGTTGCCCTGGTGGGCGATGTACGCGCCGGGATCGACGGTGAGCGGGTACTGCGGGGTCACCCGGAGGATCACCGCCGTGCCGTCGGACATGAGCGCGGCCTGGCCCGTGCCCTCGACGGTGGTCGTGAACAGGCCGTTGCCCTGGGAGGCGCCACGCAGGCCGGTGAAGCTCGTGCCGGTGCGCAGTCCGCCGTCGGTGCACAGCAGATTGCTCGCCTCGACGTAGAGCTTGTCCCCGTGCAGCCGCACCAGGTTGATCTCGCTCGCCCGGTCGGCGAAATAGCAGGTGCCCTGCCCCTTCACCTCCATGATTTCCATCTGCTCGCCGGTGAGCCGGCGGGTGACCATCCCGCGGATGCCCTCACCGCCGCCGGACATCTTCTTGAAGGCCATCTGGCCGTCGTACGCGACCATCGAGCCGTTCTTCGCTTTGACGGCGTCGCCGGTCATGTCGACGGCGAGCACCTTGCTGCCTTGGAGTCGGAACGTTGCCACGCAGTGACGTTATCCGGTGGTCTGTGCCCCGGACAGGCCCTCAAGGAGGATCCGGACCCTGACAAAGGCGTGGCAAAGGGAGCTGCCACAATGGGGCCGGCGTTTGTGCATTCATTCACAAGATCGCCTGCCCGGCCATGCCCGCTCCGACGTCGAAGGTGCCTTCCGTGGACATCAAGACCGCCTCCTCCCTCCACCGCCTCCGCCTGGTCTCCACGCCGGAGGCCGTGTCGTTCCTCCTGCTGCTCGTCTGCTCAGTGCTCAAGCGGACGACGGACTTCAACGCGGTCCCGGTCACGGGTGCGATCCACGGCGTGCTCTTCATCCTCTACGTCCTGTTCTGGCTGGACGCCTGGAACCGCACCAAGTGGAACCTGAAGACGGCCGCGCTCTACTTCGTGCTCTCGGTCCTGCCCTTCGGCGGCTTCTTCGCCGAGCGCAAGCTCAGGCGTGCGGCCGAGGATGCGGTCGTCGCCTCCCGCGCCCGTCAGGAAGGCACGGTCAAAGCATGATCGTCTCGTTCTCCGTCACGCCCCTCGGCGTCGGTGAGGACGTCGGTGAGTATGTCGCCGACGCCGTCCGCGTGGTGCGCGAGTCGGGCCTGCCCAACCGTACGGACGCGATGTTCACCTCGATCGAGGGCGACTGGGACGAGGTGATGGACGTCGTCAGGCGCGCCGTCGCCGCGGTCGAGGCCCGTGCCCCACGCGTCTCCGTCGTTCTGAAGGCCGACATCCGCCCCGGCGTCACCGACGGTCTGACCTCCAAGGTCGACACTGTGGAACGGCATCTGCGGGCCTGATCAGCCGCCTCTTCGTGAACCCCCGTTCCTGCGGCCGGGGGTTTCTCATGTCCTGGGGCTCTGGGCCCTGGGCCCTGGTGTCCTGGGGACCAGGCCGCCTTCCCGGCTGATGCCGCCCGCCGCTCCCGGATCGCGCTCCCGCTCGCCGCGGCCGGCCTGGCGCCCGTGGTCGGCTGCGCGGGGCTGCCAGGCCTCGCCTGGGCGCTGGTCCTGCTGGTGCGGACGGGCGTGAGCGCGGCCTACCCCCTCGGGGCGCCGCAGCGGGGGAGCGGGCCCGGCGCCGGGCCGGTATGCCGCCGGAGCGGCAGCGTCACCAGCAGTTCCGACCGAAGAGCGAGACGGGGCTGACCACGATATGACCAGTCGGTAAGGTCGGTGCCGTGCCGAAGCCGCTCAGTCTTCCCTTCGATCCCATCGCCCGCGCCGACGAGCTCTGGCAGCAGCGATGGGGGCCCGTGCCCTCGATGGCAGCGATCACCTCCATCATGCGCGCGCACCAGATCCTGCTCGCCGAGGTCGACGCCGTCGTCAAGCCGTACGAGCTGACCTTCGCCCGCTACGAGGCGCTGGTGCTCCTGACCTTCTCCAAGGCGGGCGAGCTGCCCATGTCGAAGATCGGCGAGCGTCTGATGGTTCACCCGACCTCCGTGACGAACACCGTCGACCGCCTGGTGCGGTCCGGCCTGGTCGACAAGCGGCCCAATCCCAACGACGGGCGCGGCACACTCGCCTCCATCACCGACAAGGGCCGCGAGGTGGTCGAGGCCGCCACCCGAGAGCTGATGGCGATGGACTTCGGACTCGGCGTGTACGACGACGAGGAGTGCGCCGAGATCTTCGCGATCCTGCGGCCACTGCGGGTGGCGGCGAGCGACTTCGAGGAGAAGTAGCCCCGGGCAACCCCGGCGAGGATCGCCCCTTGCGCCCGGTTACGCTCGATGCCATGAAAGCGAATGTGCTGACCCGCTACCGGGTGATGGCCTACATCACCGCCGTGTGGCTGCTCGTGTTCACCGGCGCCATCGCCTTGAAGTACGGGTTCGACACCGGCGACACCATGCTGATCTCGCAGATCCACGGTGTGCTGTTCATCATCTACGTCGTCTTCGCCTTCGACCTCGGCTCCAAGGCGAAGTGGCCCTTCGGCAAGCTGCTGTGGGTGCTGGCCGCCGGCTGCATCCCGTTCGCCTCCTTCTTCGTCGAGCCGAAGGTCACCCGCGAGGCCCGCGCCCTGATCACGGACGGCGCGGCCCCGGTCGAGGCCGAGGCGTAACACCGTGTGACGGCCGCGAGCAAGGCTCGTGGCCGTCAGCCGTCGACATTTACTAGGACGTCCTAGTAAATTCGAAGCATGGACGCTGACGCGATCGAGGAAGGCCGCCGACGCTGGCAGGCCCGTTACGACAAGGCCCGCAAGCGGGACGCCGACTTCACCACGCTCTCCGGGGACCCGGTCGAGCCGGTCTACGGGCCGAGGCCCGGGGACACCTACGAGGGTTTCGAGCGCATCGGCTGGCCCGGCGAGTACCCCTTCACCCGCGGCCTGCACGCCACCGGCTACCGCGGCCGGACGTGGACCATCCGCCAGTTCGCCGGCTTCGGCAACGCCGAGCAGACCAACGAGCGCTACAAGATGATCCTGGCGAACGGTGGCGGCGGCCTCTCCGTCGCCTTCGACATGCCGACGCTCATGGGCCGCGACTCCGACGACCCCCGCTCGCTCGGCGAGGTCGGCCACTGCGGCGTCGCCATCGACTCGGCCGCCGACATGGAGGTCCTCTTCAAGGACATCCCGCTCGGCGACGTCACGACCTCCATGACGATCAGCGGCCCGGCCGTGCCCGTCTTCTGCATGTACCTGGTCGCCGCCGAACGCCAGGGCATCGACCCGTCCGTCCTCAACGGCACGCTCCAGACGGACATCTTCAAGGAGTACATCGCCCAGAAGGAATGGCTCTTCCAGCCCGAGCCCCATCTGCGCCTCATCGGCGACCTGATGGAGCACTGCGCGGAGAAGATCCCCGCGTACAAGCCGCTGTCCGTCTCCGGCTACCACATCCGCGAGGCCGGCGCGACGGCCTCGCAGGAGCTCGCGTACACCCTCGCCGACGGCTTCGGATACGTGGAGCTGGGCCTGTCCCGCGGCCTGGACGTCGACACTTTCGCGCCCGGCCTGTCCTTCTTCTTCGACGCGCACCTCGACTTCTTCGAGGAGATCGCCAAGTTCCGCGCGGCACGCCGGATCTGGGCGCGCTGGATGAAGGAGGTCTACGGAGCGCGGACCGACAAGGCCCAGTGGTTGCGGTTCCACACCCAGACCGCCGGTGTCTCCCTCACCGCGCAGCAGCCGTACAACAATGTCGTGCGCACCGCTGTGGAGGCGCTCTCCGCGGTCCTCGGCGGCACCAACTCCCTGCACACCAATGCTCTCGACGAGACCCTCGCCCTTCCCAGCGAGCAGGCCGCCGAGATCGCCCTGCGCACCCAGCAGGTGCTGATGGAGGAGACCGGCGTCGCGGGCGTCGCCGACCCGCTGGGCGGTTCGTGGTACGTCGAGCAGCTCACCGACCGGATCGAGGCCGACGCCGAGAAGATCTTCGAGCAGATCAAGGAGCGCGGCCGTCGCGCCCACCCGGACGGCCGGCACCCCATCGGCCCGATGACGTCCGGCATCCTGCGCGGTATCGAGGACGGCTGGTTCACCGGCGAGATCGCCGAGTCCGCCTTCCGCTACCAGCAGGCCCTGGAGAAGGGCGAGAAGAAGGTCGTGGGCGTCAACGTCCACCACGGCTCGGTCACCGGCGACCTGGAGATCCTGCGGGTCAGCCACGAGGTCGAGTGGGAGCAGGTCCGCGTGCTCGGCGAGCGCAAGGACCGGCGGGACGAGGCCGCGGTGCGCGCCGCGCTGGACGCGATGCTCGCCGCCGCACGCGACGGCTCCAACATGATCGGCCCGATGCTCGACGCCGTCCGCGCGGAGGCGACCCTCGGCGAGATCTGCGGGGTGCTGCGCGACGAGTGGGGCGTCTACACGGAGCCGCCGGGCTTCTGAGCAGGACCGGTCGGGGCGCGGCCGGGCTTCTGCAGCAGCGGGCCGGGCCCGTGCCCCGGCCGGCCGTCACACGGAGAGCGCGCCGAGCCCGGACACCAGCAGTGCGGTGAACCGGCGCGCCCACTCCGCGTCCACGGGCTCCGCGCTCACCAGCGCCCTGTGGACGACGGCGCCCGCCACCACGTCGAAGATCAGGTCCGTGTTGCGGGCCTCCGTCTCGGGATCGGCCTCGTACGGAAGCTCGCCGCGGTCCTGAGCGCGTTTCCGGCCCTCCACCACCAGCCGCTTCTGCCGGTCGACGATCGCCTCACGGATCCGGCCCCGCAGCGCGTCGTCGCACGTGGACTCCGCGACGACGCCCATGAGCGCGGTCTTGGTCTCCGGCCGGCCGAGCAGGTCGGCGAACTGCAGGACCACGCCCTCCACATCGGCGACGAGGCTGCCGCGGTCGGGAAGTTCGAGCTCGTCGAAGAGCACGGCCACGGCGTCGACGACGAGCTCGTTCTTGTTCGTCCAGCGGCGGTAGAGCGTGGTCTTGGCGACTCCCGCGCGGCCGGCCACCTCGCCCATGGTCAGCTTCGACCAGCCCAGCTCGACGAGCGAGGCGCGGGTGGCGGCCAGGATCGCGGCATCGGTCTCCGCGCTGCGGGGCCGTCCCGTACGACCCTTACGTACAGGTTCGGGGTGGGCGCTGCTGGACATGTCCGAGACCATACCGGCCGGTAAGCGCAACTCTGTGAGGCAGTTCACCGGGGAAATCTCACACGGGTGACCTCGATGGAGATACGCTACGACTCGTAGCGAAAGCCCGGTCCGAAGTGACGGGGCGGGAGCGACGACCACAGGCGCCGAGGTGGGGACCCGGCGCCGACCCAGCCGGATCGCACGGCCGGCTTTTCACATGTGCGCGCGGAAGGGGGAGGATGTACGCATGCAGCCTAGGAACATGTCCATGAGCGGCGTCGTCGACCTCGCCGCGGTGAAGGCGGCCGGAGAGGCCAAGGCGAAGGCGGAGCAGGCCCGCGCGCAGGCCGCCCGGCAGGGCGGCGGCGGTGCCGAGTCGCCCTCCGCCCTGGTGATCGAAACCGACGAGGCCCGCTTCGAGAACGATGTCCTGCAGCGTTCCGCCGAGGTCCCGGTCGTCATCGACTTCTGGGCCGAGTGGTGCGAGCCGTGCAAGCAGCTCAGCCCGCTCCTGGACCGTCTCGCGAAGGAGTACAACGGCCGGTTCGTCCTCGCCAAGATCGACGTGGACGCCAATCAGATGCTCATGCAGCAGTTCGGCGTCCAGGGCATCCCGGCGGTTTTCGCCGTGGTGGCGGGCCAGGCGCTGCCCCTCTTCCAGGGGGCGGCACCCGAGGCACAGATCCGCCAGACCCTGGACCAGCTGATCCAGGTCGCCGAGGAGCGTTTCGGCCTGACCGGCATCATCGTGGACCAGGACGCGTCGGGCGAGGCGGCCGAGGCTCCCGTTCCGGCCGGCCCGTACGACGCCCTGCTGGGCGCGGCCATGGACGCGCTGGACGCGGGCGACTTCGGCGGCGCGATCCAGGCGTACAAGAACGTGCTGGCGGACGACCCGGCCAACAGCGAGGCCAAGCTGGGCCTCGCCCAGGCCGAACTGCTGGGCCGCGTCAAGGACATGGACCCGCAGCAGGTCCGCAAGGGCGCCGCCGACAATCCCGGCGACGTGCAGGCCCAGATCGCCGCGGCCGATCTCGACCTTGTCGGCGGCCACGTCGAGGACGCCTTCGGCCGGCTCGTCGAGACCGTCCGGCGCACCGCGGGCGCGGACCGCGACGCGGCGCGGGTGCGCCTGCTCGAACTCTTCGAGGTCGTCGGTCCGGATGATCCGCGGGTGACGGCATCGCGCCAGGCACTCGCACGGGTGCTGTTCTGAGATCGCGTTGACAGCCATTCTGACAACGGTGCCCTGAGTGTGCCGATCTGGCAGTTTTGCGGCGGTGGTGCCGGGCACGGTGCCACCGCCGTTTTGGCGACACGGCGACAATTTGCGACACCGCTTTACCAAAACTTGGTAATGCGAGCAGCTGTTACTCCGAGTACATCAACCCGCTGGTTCTGTCCGTTTATTGACGGCAATCTCCCGCTCTGCTCCCACCGTCGGTGGCACCCTGTGTGCTCGGTCGACGTCAGGCGGTCGTGGGGTGGTTATCAGGCCGTTACTAGCGAGTAACGAACCACTTGTGTCCGCGCCGTGAATGGACCAGCATCGGCGACGCTCGGTCCAATACCGCACCAGCCCGGCCTCCAGCCGTGCCGCGGTCCGTTGGGTCCCCACCGGGCCGGTCGGCGGCAGTGGCGCCGGCCGCGGACAGGGGGGTTCCTGCCGGAACGGCAGGGCCTGTCCGACCGGTTGCGCGAGAGTGCGGCCAGTGGTTGTCGCTCGGGGGTGATCGCCGGTGTTTCGGACGCAGTCAGCGCCTGAAAGTACAGGCGCTCTCCTTCCCGAGGACGTAGCGCTTCTCCCATCCCAGGACGGGCCCGAGGGCCCGTACCGGAGATGTACGTCCGAGAAGGAGGAAAGTCATGGAGTCTTTGGCTCGTGGCGGAACCAGATGGAAGCGGTTCGCCCTTGTCATGGTGCCAAGCGTGGCCGCGACGGCCGCGATAGGCATCGGCCTGGCACAGGGGGCGCTCGCCGCGTCCTTCGCCGTGTCCGGCCAGGAGTTCAAGGTCAAGGCCGGATACCTCGACGGCACTGGGTTCGCCCAGTACGGCGGCGTCGACATGGGGTACAAGGACCTCAAGGGTGACGAGAAGGTTGCGCACCCCGTCGCCATCTCGACGTTCAAGAACGCCTCGATCGAGGACATGTGCCAGTCGGTCGTCACCGACGTGCCGTTCGTCGGCAAGGTCACGCTGCGCCTGACCGCAGGTGACAAGGGCACGGCGGTCAAGGCGAAGAACCTGTACCTGGACGTGTCCGAGCTGGACGCGAACGCCAAGTTCACGAACATCGACATCGGCGTCGCGGCCAAGGACACGGACAACCCCGGTGTGGGCAAGGGTCCCGCGGTCAAGGACAAGTCGATCCTTGAGAACGGGTTCGCCCAGCAGGCCGACCGGGCGCAGCTGACCGGTGTCACTCAGAAGGCGTGGGCGACCACCGCCGGCACCTTCGAACTGAGTGGCCTGAGCATGCGCCTGCACAAGGGCGACGGCCCCAAGGTCGAGTGCTACTGACGGTCATCCCGTCCGGGCGGGCGGGTGAAACTCTGGCAGCTTCGCCCGCCCGTCACCCTCTTCACACAGCAACGCCAGTACCAGGGAGCTGTTTTCCATGAGCGCCGAGTCTGCAGTGTCACCGGGGCGGGACGAGAACCACATCCGCGCCATTCGGCGGAACTTCCGCATCTGGCGGGGACAACGGCCCTTCTGGGCAGGCCTGTTCACCGTGCTCGGCGGAATCCCGATCGCCTACTTCCCGTACGCGAGCCTCAAGCTCGGCCATATGACGCTCTCGATGGCGACGACGGCGGGCGCGGGCTCTCTCATCATCGGCGTACTGCTGGTCACGCTGGGTCTGACGATGTGGTTCCACCACATCGTCCGGGTATTCGCAGGCGTCGCCACCATTCTCCTGGCGCTCATCTCCATCCCGATCGCCAACCTCGGCGGCTTCGTCGTCGGCTTCCTGTTCTCGCTCGTCGGCGGCGCGCTCGCGCTGTCGTGGGCGCCGGCGAAGCCCGCGGTTGCCCCGGCCAAGGAGGCGCCGGCCCCGGCGAGCGACGTGCAGGTCTCTGCCGTACCGGAGCAGTGGGACGGCCCCGGCGCGGACGCGCACGAGACAACCATCGAAGGCAACGGCGGGAGGAACAGTGCCGGGTGACGTGACACCACCGCTGGCCGCGGGGGCGGGCGGCGACGGTTCGCGCGAGAGGCGAGGGCCGCGGCACGCCGCACCCAAGAAGTCGCTGCTGACCAGGATCCAGATGCCGGCGAGCAAGGCGATAGCCCTGGCCGCGATGCCCACCGCCGTCTTCGTGGGCATGGGTCTCACCCCCAAGCTGGCACTCGCCGACGACAAGGACATTCCCTTCGCCCCCGGGCCGTGCGTGACGCGCTCGGACGAGCCGGCGGAGTCCGAGTCCCCCTCTCCGTCCGAGTCGGCGAAGCCGTCCCTGACGCCGTCGCCTTCCGACAGCGCGAAGCCGGCACCGACGCCGAGTGACACGTCGGTCACGGACGTCCTGGAGCCGAAGCCGTCCGAGAGTCCGTCCGCGGACACGGCCGACAAGGCGGACACGGCCGACAAGACCGCGGAGGCGGCGTCGCCGGAGGCGACCCCGAGCGAGACCGAGAACCCGCTCGACCCGCTGGGCGTGGGTGACGCGCTCAACGACCTGTTCGACGGCCCCGACAAGGAGCCGGAGGCCAGTCCCACGCCGACACCGACGCCTACCGACAGCAGCACGCCGTCGGACGAGCCGAGCGAGTCTGCCGAGGAGCCCGCGGAGGAGCCCACGGAGAAGCCGGCCGAGAAGCCCGCCGACACGGTCGACGACACGGTGGACGACACGGTGGACAAGACCAAGGACGCGATCAAGGATGCGGCGGACAAGGCCGGCGCCACGGTCGAAGAGCTGGACGAGGACGTCAAGGGACTCGACCCCAAGCAGGACGAGGACATCCCGGACGGCGCCAAGCCGCGCTTCCCATGCCCGACGGCCGACCCCGAGGCGCTGGCCGACGCCCAGACGGAGCCCGGCCTCCCGCTGCTCCCTGACGACCCGTGGGTCCTGGAGAGTTCGCGGCTGACGCTCAACGGCCTGGACTACAAGGGCATCGTCGAGGTGAAGACGGGCAGCGGAAAGACCAAGAAGGTGCTGAAGTTCACCGCGACGGGCGTGGACATCAAGGACCTGCACCAGCTGGTTGTCGGTCCGAACGGCACGACCGCGCACGTCGAGGCGTCGAAGGGCTCCACGTCGACGATCCGCGACGGTGAGGTGACGATGTACACGGAGGAGCTGAAGGGCAACCTCTTCGGCATCATCCCGGTCACGTTCACCCCGGAGACACCGCCGCCGCTGAACGTCCCGTTCGCCTTCTTCACCGACGTGAAGGTGACCCAGGCCGGCCAGTTCGGCGGGACGCTGACGGTCCCCGGCCTGCACAACTACTTCACGGGCGGAAATTCCTGATTTTCCAGGAGGCCACCGGGAGCCGCGAAAGACTGTGGGCCGCACCCCCTCGGGAGTGCGGCCCACAGGCGTGTGCCTGTCAGTCTCGGTGGACGCGGACGCGCGTCAGGACTTCGTCTCGCCGCCCAGGTGGTGCACCCGAACCATGTTCGTCGTGCCCGGGACGCCCGGAGGGGAGCCCGCGGTGATGACCATCGTGTCGCCCGCGTTGTAGCGCTGGAGCTTCAGCAGCGCCGCGTCCACCAGCTCCACCATCGCGTCCGTCGTCTCCACGAACGGTGCCAGGAAGGACTCCACGCCCCAGCTCAGCGCCAGCTGGTTGCGGGTGGACTCGTCCGTCGTGAAGGCCAGGATCGGCTGGGAGGCGCGGTAGCGGGACAGGCGGCGGGCCGTGTCGCCGGACTTGGTGAAGGCGACCAGCGCCTTGCCGTCCAGGAAGTCGGCGATCTCGGCGGCCGCCCGGGCCACCGAACCGCCCTGGGTGCGCGGCTTCTTGCCCGGGACCAGCGGCTGCAGGCCCTTGGACAGCAGCTCCTCCTCCGCCGCGACGACGATCTTCGACATCGTCTTGACCGTCTCGATCGGATACGCGCCGACCGAGGACTCCGCGGAGAGCATGACTGCGTCCGCGCCGTCCAGGATCGCGTTGGCGACGTCGGACGCCTCGGCGCGCGTGGGGCGCGAGTTGGTGATCATCGACTCCATCATCTGGGTCGCCACGATCACCGGCTTGGCGTTGCGGCGGCACATCTCGATGAGCCGCTTCTGCACCATCGGGACCCGCTCCAGGGGGTACTCGACGGCCAGGTCGCCGCGCGCCACCATCACGCCGTCGAACGCCATCACGACGTCCTGCATGTTGGCGACCGCCTGCGGCTTCTCCACCTTGGCGATGACCGGGACCCGGCGGCCCTCCTCGTCCATCACCTTGTGGACGTCCTTGACGTCGCTCGCGTCGCGGACGAAGGAGAGCGCCACCAGGTCGCAGCCCATGCGGAGTGCGAAGCGCAGGTCGTCGACGTCCTTCTCGGACAGGGCCGGGACGTTGACCGCCGCGCCGGGCAGGTTGATGCCCTTGTGGTCGGAGATCACGCCGCCCTCGACGACGATCGTCTTGACCCGCTGTCCGTCGACCTCGACGACGCGCAGCTCGACGTTGCCGTCGTTGATCAGGATCTGGTCGCCCTTGGAGACGTCGCCGGGCAGGCCCTTGTAGGTGGTGCCGCAAATGGACTTGTCACCGGGGACGTCCTCGGTGGTGATGGTGAACTCGTCGCCGCGGACCAGTTCGACCGGCCCCTCGGCGAAGGTCTCCAGGCGGATCTTGGGACCCTGGAGGTCGGCCAGCACGCCGATGGCGCGCCCCGTGTCCTCGCACGCCTGACGCAGGCGGTGATACCGCTCCTCGTGCTCAGCGTGGGTCCCGTGGCTCATGTTGAAACGGGCCACGTTCATGCCGGCCTCGATGAGCGCTTTCAGCTGCTCGTAGGAGTCGACGGCGGGGCCCAGTGTGCAGACGATTTTGGAACGGCGCATAAGGCGGATCCTATCGGTTTGTTTCCCTGCGGAATATTCCGTCTGGTGGAATGTACAAATGGGCGCCGGCCCGCTCAGGCGTTCACCATGTTTTTCACAAGCTCGTAGCTCTGCCTGGCGATCTCCAGCTCCTCGTCGGTCGGAACCACGGCCACCGCGACCCGTGCGGAAGCCGGCGAGATCAGCCGTGCCTCGCCCGAGCGGACGGCGTTGAGCTCCGCGTCCACCACCGGGCCCAGCCCCTCCAGGCCGGCGATCGCCGCCTCACGCACCGGCGCGGCGTTCTCGCCGACCCCGGCGGTGAAAGCGATCGCGTCCACCCGGCCGAGCACGGCGCAGTACGCCCCGATGTACTTCTTCAGCCGGTGGACGTAAATGTCGAACGCCAGCGCCGCCCGCTCGTCACCCGCGTCGACACGGCGCCGGATCTCCCGCATGTCGTTGTCGCCGCACAGGCCCACCAGACCGCTCTTCTTGTTGAGAAGGACGTCGACATCGTCGGCCGACATCCCCGCCACCCGCATCAGGTGGAAGGTCACCGCCGGATCGATGTCACCGGAGCGCGTACCCATCACGAGCCCCTCCAAGGGCGTCAGCCCCATCGAGGTGTCCACGCAGCGGCCGCCCCGCACCGCGGACGCGGAGGCGCCGTTCCCCAGGTGCAGCACGATGACGTTCACCTCGGACGGGTCCTTGCCCAGCAGGGCCGCCGTCGTCCGCGACACATATGCGTGCGAGGTGCCGTGGAAGCCGTAACGGCGGATGCGGTGGGCGTCGGCCGTCTTGACGTCGATGGCGTACCGGGCGGCCGGCTCCGGCATCGTCGTGTGGAAGGCCGTGTCGAACACCGCGATCTGCGGCAGGTCCGGCCGCAGCGCCTGCGCGGTACGGATCCCCGTGATGTTCGCCGGGTTGTGCAGCGGCGCGACCGGCACCAGCCGCTCGATCTCCGCCAGCACCTCGTCCGTGATCACGGTCGGCTCGGTGAACCGCAGGCCGCCGTGCACCACCCGGTGGCCGATGGCCGCCAGCTCGGGGGAGTCCAGGCCGAGCCCGTCGCGCGCCAGTTCGTCGGCGACCGCCTTCAGCGCGGCCGAGTGGTCGGCGATCGCTCCCGTATGCTCGCGCCGCTCGCCGTCGCCGGCCAGCGGGGTGTGCACCAGGCGCGAGGTGGACTCGCCGATCCGCTCGACCAGGCCGACCGCCAGCCGCGCGCTGTCGCGCATGTCCAGCAACTGGTACTTCACCGACGACGAGCCGGAGTTGAGGACGAGTACACGGGTGGCCGTCATGCCGGGAGCTCCTGAGCCTGGGACTGGATCGCGGTGATCGCGACCGTGTTGACGATGTCGCTGACGAGTGCGCCGCGCGAGAGGTCGTTGACCGGCTTGCGCAGGCCCTGGAGCACCGGGCCGACCGCCACCGCGCCCGCGGAGCGCTGCACCGCCTTGTACGTGTTGTTGCCGGTGTTCAGGTCCGGGAAGATCAGGACCGTCGCCCGGCCGGCCACCTCGGAATCGGGCAGTTTCGTCGCCGCGACGGACGGCTCGACCGCCGCGTCGTACTGGATCGGGCCCTCGATGCGCAGGTCGGGCCGGGACTCCCGGACCAGCTTGGTCGCCTCCCGCACCTTGTCCACGTCCGCGCCCGTGCCCGATGTGCCCGTGGAGTACGACAGCATCGCGATCCGCGGCTCCACACCGAAGCGGGCGGCCGTCGCGGCCGACTGGATCGCGATGTCCGCGAGCTGCGCGGCGTCCGGGTCCGGATTGACCGCGCAGTCGCCGTAGACGAGCACCCGGTCGGCCAGGCACATGAAGAAGACGGACGAGACGATCGACGCCATGGGCTTGGTCTTGATGATCTCGAAGGCGGGGCGGATCGTCGCCGCGGTGGAGTGCACCGAGCCCGACACCATGCCGTCGGCCAGGCCCTCGTCGACCATCAGCGTCCCGAAGTAGTTGACGTCCGCGACGACGTCGTACGCCAGCTCCACCGTCACGCCCTTGTGCGCGCGCAGTCCGGCGTACCGCTCGGCGAAGGTCTGGCGCAGCTCCGAGGTCTGCGGGTCGATCAGCTGCGCCGCCGAGAGGTCGATGCCGAGGTCGGCGGCCTTCTTGCGGATCTGCTCGGTGTCGCCGAGCAGCGTCAGGTCGCACACGTCGCGGCGGATCAGCACATCGGCGGCGCGCAGCACCCGCTCCACCGTGCCCTCGGGCAGCACCACGCGGCGGCGGTCGGCACGGGCCTGCTCCAGCAGCTCGTGCTCGAACATCATCGGCGTCACCCGGCCGCTGCGGGCGACCGCGAGCCGGGCCAGCAGGTCGGCGGTGTCCGCATGGCGCTCGAACAGGCCCAGCGCGGTCTCCGCCTTGCGGGGCGTGGAGGCGTTCAACTTGCCCTCCATCGCGAACAGTTCTCCGGCCGTCGGGAAGCTGTTGCCCGGGACCGAGATCACCGGCGTGCCGGGGGCGAGGCGTGAGGCGAGGGTGAGGATCTGCTCGCTGGGGCGCTCGTTCAGCGTCAGCAGTACGCCCGCGATGGGCGGGGTGCCCGCGGAGTGCGCGGCGAGCGCTCCCACGACCAGGTCGGCGCGGTCGCCGGGCGTGACCACCATGCAGCCGGGCGTCAGGGCACCCAGGAAGTTCGGCAGCATCGCGCCACCGAAGACGAAGTCCAGGGCGTCGCGCGCGAGGCCGGAGTCGTCGCCGAGGAGCACGGTGCCCCCGAGGGCGTGCGTGATCTGGGCGACCGTGGGCGCGGCCAGCGCGGGCTCGTCGGGCAGCACATAGCAGGGGACGGGGAGGCGGGCCGCGAGCCGCTCGGCTATCGCGGTGCGGTCGGCGGGCGCGACCCGGTTGGCCACCATCGCGAGGACGTTGCAGCCCAGGCCCTCGTACGCCCGGTAGGCGTTGCGGGTCTCCGCCCGGACGGACTGAGGCGTCTGGCCCTTGCCGCCGACCACCGCGATCACCGAGGCGCCGAACTCGTTCGCGAGCCGGGCGTTGAGGGCCAGCTCGTCCGGGAGCTGCGTGCCCGCGTAGTCCGTGCCGAGGACGAGGACGACCTCGTAGTCCCTTGCCACCCGCAGGAAGCGCTCGACCAGGGCGGCGACCAGCTCGTCAGTGCCCTTCTCGGCCTGCAGAGCCGCCGCCTCGTGGTAGTCGATGCCGTACACGGACGCGGGGTCCTGGGACAGCCGGTAGCGCGCCCTCAGCAGCTCGAAGAGCCGGTCCGGCCCGTCGTGGACGAGCGGGCGGAAGACACCGACCCGGTCCACCTGGCGGGTCAGGAGCTCCATGACCCCCAGCTCGACCACCTGCCGTCCGTCTCCGCGGTCGATCCCGGTCACGTACACTCCCCCTGCCTTCGGCGGGTGGTGCCCCCTGCTCGTCACGCGTGCTCTCCCGTCCATTGCGTCGTTTCGGTACGTCGTGCAGGCCGTGCCGCGGGCGGGCGGCCGACTGTGGGCGTGCAGAAAAACCGCCCGGGGCGGCATCGCCCTCTTGACAATACCCCTGGGGGTAGATAAAGCGCCCGTCGGGCACGATGGGGCGCCGACCGTCCGCGGACCGTCCGGTGAGGCTGGGAGCGCGGGCGGTTCGGGCACCGTGGGACAATCGGACCGGGCTCACAGGTATCACGACGGGCAGGAGACACGGCACGATGCGCATCGGAGTTCTCACCGCAGGCGGCGACTGTCCCGGCCTCAACGCAGTGATCCGGTCGGTCGTGCACCGGGCCCTGACCGGTCACGGCGACGAGGTCATCGGCTTCGAGGACGGCTTCCGGGGCCTGCTCGACGGCCACTACCGTCCCCTCGACCTCAATGCGGTGGGCGGCATCCTCGCCCGCGGCGGCACCATCCTCGGCTCCACCCGCCTGGAGCGCGGCCGACTGCGCGAAGCGGCGGAGAACGCGGCCGAGTTGGCGAAGCAGTACGGCATCGACGCGCTCATCCCCATCGGCGGCGAGGGCACGCTGACCGCGTCCCGCATGCTGTCCGAGGCCGGGATGCCCGTCGTCGGCGTCCCCAAGACGATCGACAACGACATCTCCTCCACCGACCGCACCTTCGGCTTCGATACGGCCGTCATGGTCGCCACCGAGGCCATCGACCGCCTGAAGACGACCGCCGAGTCGCACCAGCGGGTGATGGTCGTCGAGGTCATGGGCCGGCACGCGGGCTGGATCGCCCTGGAGTCGGGCATGGCGGGCGGTGCGCACGGCATCTGCCTGCCCGAGCGGCCCTTCGAGGTCGACGACCTGGTGAAGATGGTCGAGGAGCGTTTCGCGCGGGGCAAGAAGTTCGCGGTCATCTGCGTCGCCGAGGGCGCGCACCCGGCCGAAGGATCGATGGAGTACGCCAAGGGCGAGATCGACCAGTACGGGCACGAGCGCTTCCAGGGCATCGGCAACCGGCTGGCCGCGGAGCTGGAGCGGCGCCTCGGCAAGGAGGCCAAGCCGGTCATTCTCGGCCATGTGCAGCGCGGCGGCACGCCCACCGCGTACGACCGTGTGCTCGCGACCCGGTTCGGGTGGCACGCGGTGGAGGCGGCGCACCGCGGCGACTTCGGCAGGATGACGGCCCTGCGCGGCACGGACGTGGTGATGGTGCCGCTGGCCGAGGCGGTCACCCAGTTGAAGACCGTGCCGGCGAACCGGATGTTCGAGGCGGAATCCGTGTTCTGAGCGGGTCCTCCTCGCCGGTCCTGCCCGACGTTCTGCCCGAGTGGCCTTGGCCGCCCCCCGTGGACGGTCAAGGCCACTCGTTCTTCCCCCGTCGCCCCCCTCGGTGATCCCCCGTGCCCCCGTCGCCCCCGGCCCGCCCGCGTCTGGATGGAGCGGGAATCCGGTTGGCGCAGATCACTCTTGAGTTCCGCGGCGCTCCTCGCAAGGCTGTTGCCCGTCCGGGACATGTCCCACCCTGTCCCGCCTGGTGAGACGGCAGAAGGAGAGCGGATGGCGGGGGCCAGGAGCGGTGCTCCGGATCCGCAACGGGCGGGCGGCGCAGCCGAGTTCGTGGCAGCTCTGCAGGCGCTCAAGGACTGGTCGGGGCTGACGTACCGGGAACTGTCCTCCCGCGCCGAGGCCATCGGTGATGTGCTCCCGCGCTCCACGGTCGCCAACATGCTCGGCCGCGGCACGGTGCCGCGCGAGGAGCTGGTCGCCGCCTTCGTCCGGGCCTGCGGATGCGATCCGGGCGAGCTGGACACCTGGCTGCGGGTGCGCAAGGAACTGGCGCGCGGTGAACGGCAGCCCGGGGAGTCACCGGACGCCACATCGGCGGCCGATGGGGCAGCGGGGGAGTCACCGGACGCCGTCACGGCCGCGGCCGACCGGGCCGTCGGTGGGCCCACCGGCGCGGCGGCGCACGCTCCGGTGCCCGCACCACCCGCACCGGCCCCCGGCTCCCCGGTGCCCCGGTCGCGCCGCCGGACATGGGGGGTGCCGGCCGTCGCCGGAGTCCTGCTCGTCGCCGCTGCCGTGGCCGCCGCCGTCACCCTCTCCGGCGGCGGAGGCGGCGACGGACGCGGCGACGGACGCGGCGACGGACGCGGGGAGAAGCCCACGCCCCTGCCCGTCGAGTCCGGGCCGGGGCCAGCGCCCGCGCCCGGAGCCGTGTCGATCAGAGCCGTCCACTCCGGGCTGTGCCTCGCGGAGAACGGCGGCCAGAACGGCCAGCTGTTCCAGCGCACCTGTGCACCGGACGCCATCCCGCGCTTCTCGCTGGAGCGGATCGACGGCGGCTGGCGGCTGGTGACGTTCCATCAGAGGTTCGGGGAGGGCTGCACCGGTGTGCGGGACAGGTCGGCGGCAGCCGGCGCCCCGGTCGAGGACCAGGAGTGCGGCAAGCGCGGCCCGGCCGAGGCGTTCCGCCTGGAGCCGGTCGGCTCACCCGTACGCGGCTACCGGCTGCGGCCGCTCCACAGCGACCTGTGTGTCGGCGTGGCGGGCGGCGTCGCGCGGGCGGGGGAGCCGGTACGGCAGCTGGAGTGCGCCGGTGACGCGAAGGGGCAGCTCTTCGCCTTCGACCGCAGGACACCTGCCGCGGCGGGATGAACCGGCGCCCGCCCGCCGAAGAGGGAAGGTCCGTCGTGCCCGCCCCGGAGGAAACGCACCTTCGCGCTGACGCGGTCATATCGCCCGCAATGCGCGCGAACGGCCTTTCGGTGGGGCGCCTCGGGCGGGCAAAGCGGACGTAGTCGCTGACGCGATTCGGCATGTCGGGTATACGACAGCCCTTCATTTGTCTGACCTCTGTCATTCAGTCACCGGTTGCTGGCAGTCTCGGCCGGGTTCCACCGGGCATGCCGAACACCCCCGCCCCATCCGGCACTTGTTCCCCACGATGTCCGCCGGCGTCCGGCGTCGGCCTGCCCGCGAGCTCCTGACACCGCATCAGGGCGGCCTCACCCCGCCGCTCACCCCCCGCCGGGCCGCGGACACCGCGCGGCCCCCTGCCAAGGAGACTTGAGTGACACGCAGCACCACCCGCAGGGCGACCACCCGAGCCGCTGTTCTCGCGGCCTCGGCCGCGATGGTCGTCGTCGGTATGCAGACCGGTCCGGCCACCGCCCAGGCCGACCGTGCGGACGGCGCGGCGGCGACCGCGCAGGCGTCCGCCGACCGGGCCACTGCCGTCAGGGCGGCGCAGGCCCGGGCCGGTGCCGAGGCGAAGGCGCTCGGCCTCGGGGACAAGGAGAAGCTTGTCGTCCGCGATGTCATCAGGGACGCCGACGGCACCGTGCACACGCGTTACGAGCGCACCTACGCCGGACTGCCGGTCCTCGGCGGCGACCTCGTCGTCCACGAGAGGGAGAACGGCAAGCGCGCTGTCACCAAGGCGACCGCCGCCCGTATATCCGTGTCCGGCACCGAAGCGAAGGTGTCCGCGTCGGCCGCAGAGAAGTCCGCGCTGAAGGCCGCCGCGGCCGGGGAGACCGACAGGGCCGCGACCGAGGGAGCCCCGCGCAAGGTCGTCTGGGCGGCGTCCGGCAAGCCCGTACTGGCCTGGGAGACCGTCGTCACCGGCGTGCAGCACGACGGCACGCCCAGCGAGCTGCGTGTCGTCACCGACGCGGCCACCGGCGCCGAGCTGTACGCGTACGAGACGGTGCACACCGGCACCGGCACCGGCGACCACAACGGCACGGTCGCGCTCACCACCACGCCCAACGGCAGCACCTTCGACCTCAAGGACGGGGCCCGCGGCGGTCACCGCACCCTCGACATGTTCCAGTCCACCAGCGGCTCGGGCACCCTCTTCAACGACGCCGACGACCTCTGGGGCGGCGGCCGGCAGAACGCCGCTGTCGACGCCCACTACGGCGCCGCGGTCACCTGGGACTACTACAAGAACGTCCACGGCCGCAGCGGCATCAAGAACGACGGCGTAGCCGCGTACTCCCGCGTCCACTACGGCAACGCGTACGTCAACGCCTTCTGGTCCGACTCCTGCTTCTGCATGACCTACGGCGACGGTGCGAACAACGCCAAGCCGCTCACCTCGCTGGACGTCGCCGCCCACGAGATGACCCACGGCGTCACGTCCAACACCGCGAGGCTCGTCTACCGCGGGGAGTCCGGTGGCCTCAACGAGGCCACGTCCGACATCTTCGGCGCCGCCGCCGAGTTCAACGCCTCGAACACGGCCGACCCCGGCGACTACCTCATCGGGGAGAAGATCGACATCCGCGGCAACGGCACCCCGCTGCGCTACATGGACAAGCCCAGCAGGGACGGCAACTCCAAGGACTACTGGTACAGGGGCCTCGGACGCGTCGACGTCCACTACTCCTCGGGCCCGGCGAACCACTTCTTCTACCTGCTCTCCGAGGGCAGCGGCGCCAAGACGATCAACGGCGTGAGCTACGACAGCCCGACCTACGACGGCGGAGCCGTCGGCGGCATCGGCCGGGTCAAGGCCGAGCGGATCTGGTACAAGGCGCTGACCGCGTACATGACCTCCACCACCGACTACGCGGGCGCCCGCACCGCCACCCTGTCCGCCGCGACCGACCTGTACGGCGCGAGCAGCGCCGAGTACCAGGCGGTGAACGCCGCCTGGGCCGCGGTCAACGTCAAGTGACGACCCGCTGAGTCGCCGGGACGCCCCGTCGTCCCCGGGCCGTGCCGTACCGCCGCTGCACCGGGCGGCACGGCACGGCCTCACGTTTCGCAAGGTTCCCGCAAAGACTGTGGTCCCCCTCACCGCACCCCCGCCGGGCCTCTGACATCATCCCTTGCGCCGTACGCAACAGGCCGAGGGGAGCGAGCAGTCATGGCGGAGCGGACAAGAGGCAAGGGCCGCGTCCTCCCGGTCGACGACCCCGTCCTGGAGAGGGTCTACGCCGAGCTCGCCCGCGCGCCCTGGCTCGATCTCGGGGAACTCGCCGCCCTGGCCTCCCTCACCGAGCGCGAGACCCGTGAGGCGCTGGACCGCCTGGTCGACCTCGGGGCCGCCCAGCCCGCCGCCGGGCTGCCGCTCGAGGTGGCGCTCCTGCCGCCGAGCGCGGTGGCCGCCGAGTGGGTGCGGCGCCTTGAGGACCAGGTGATCCAGTCGCACCAGGCCGTCGAATCACTCACCCAGGAGTACCTCGCCGCCCGCGGTGCGGGCAGCGCGTCGCGGATCCGGGCCGTTTCCGCCGAGGAGATGCTGCACCTCTTCGAGACCGGTCAGGAGAACTGCCGCGCCGGCGTGCGGGGCATAGCCGCGCCGCCCTTCGCGGCGGTGATCGGCACCAACGACCAGCGCCAACTGCGGCGGATGCGCGACGGCATCTCGTACCGGACGATCTACGCCGCCGAGGCGCTGAACCACCCCGCCGCCCGCGCGAGCATGTTGCACACCCTCGCGCACGGGGAGGAGGGACGCTTCATCGCCCGCACCCCGATGAAGCTGGTCATCTTCGACGAGGATCTCGCCCTGGTGCCGGTGGTGTCGCGGACCCGGACCTCCGAATCGCTGGTGATCGGCCGGTCCGACCTGCTCGACGGCTTCCTCAGCCTCTTCGAGACCGTGTGGGAGATGGCGATGCCGCTCGGTGTCGAAGGCACGCTCGACACCGCTCTCGGCGACGAGGACCGGGAGCTGCTGTGCCTGATGGCCGCGGGCTCGACCGATCTGCGCATCGCCCGCCACTTCGGGGTCTCCTCCCGCACCGTCGAGCGCAGGATCAAGACCGTGCTCGAACGGCTGGGTGCCACGAGCAGGTTCCAGGCCGGAGCGCTCGCCGCCCGCCGCGGCTGGCTGTGAAACGCCGCGACCCGGCGCGGGTCAGACGTCGGCCAGGTCCCAGAAGTGGTCCACGATGCGCTCCAGGAAGTCGCGGCCTGCCCCGCCCGTGTCCCTGGACGCCTCGCCCCAGCTGAGGGTCGCCACCATCCGGGACTGGTAGTCGGCGTGCAACTGCTGGAGCACGTCCTCCAGTCGGCCGCGGTCCAGCGGGAGCATCTTGCCCGCCGGGCGGACGTACGCCTGCCAGCGCGCGGTCACCGCGCTGCGCAGCAGCTCGGCCAACTCCTCGTCGCGGCCCGTCGCCTGCAGCAGCTCACGCGGGGCCAGGCCGAGGGTGTCGGCGAGCGCGGCGGTCTGGCGCTCGTTGCCGCGCCAGCGGCCCGAGTCCTCCATCCGCCGGTACGCGGCCGCGTCGAGACCGACGCGGCGGGCGACGTCCTCGACCGCCATGCCGCGCGCGATGCGGTGCTCGCGCAGGGTCGTCGCGGCGGCGAGCAGTTCGCCTGGGGAGCACCACAGCACACCCGCGAGCGCGGTCAGTTCACGGGAGCCGGGTGCGGCGAGCCCGCGTTCCCATGCCATGACCGTGTCCGGTGTGACCTGGAGGCCGTACTGGGCGCGCAGGCCGTACGCGACATGGCCGGGCGCCATCCCCAGGGCCTGGCGCAGTCGGCGCGCGGCGGGGGCGTTGAAGGGTGGGGAGGGGATGTGCTGCACGCGCTCAAGGTAAGGCCACACCTGCCCTGGCGACTACAGTGCGTTTCCCTCAAGTTACATGTCGTAGGAATCTCCGAGCTGATCAACAGTGGTCGACGTAGGCGGGGGCTACCGAAGGGTACTGGCAGGGAGGGGGTTGATCGTCCCCTGATCTCCCCTTGATCACCCTTTGGCCGCCCCGCCGAGGGTGAACCCGCCGCCGAGCCGGCGCGCACCGTCACCACAGTCAGGCCAGGGCCCATTGGCAGCAGTACCACTCGGGGCCGTACGGCGCTGGGGAGTTGGCCAGTGGCGAGGAACAGCGCCGTGCTTGGGCGGCGCACGGGCACGACCTCCTCCGAGCCGGGGAGCCGGGCACCGGGCAGAGCTGGGGTGCGAGGCTACAGGCTGCTGCCCGTGACCGTACGACCCGTCAGGTGACCAGAGCAATCCCCGTACAAGGCATAGGGATTGGCTGCGCGACGCGGGTTCAGCGCCGGGTGCTGACCCAGCGGTACTGGAGCTCGGGGCGGCCGATCTGGCCGTACTGCGGGCTGCGGACGGCTCGGCCGCCGGTGACCAGATGCTCCAGGTAACGGCGTGCCGTGATCCGCGAGATGCCGACGGCGGCGGCGGCCTCGGCGGCGGTCAGCCCTTCGGGGGACTCGCGCAGAGTGCGGGTGACCGCCTCCAGGGTGGGCCCGCTCAGGCCCTTGGGGAGCGTCGTCGCCGTACGCGGTGCCCGCAGCGCGCCGAGGGCGCGGTCGACCTCCTCCTGCCCGCTGGCCTCTCCGGCGGCGGCCCGGAACTCGGCGTAGCGGCTGAGGCGGTCGCGGAGCGTGGCGAACGTGAACGGCTTCAGCACGTACTGCACGACCCCGAGCGAGACGCCCTCCCGGACGATGGCGAGATCACGGGCGGAGGTGACGGCGATGACGTCGGCGGAGCGCCCGGCGGCGCGCAGCGACCGCACCAGATGCAGACCGTGCCCGTCGGGGAGGTACAGGTCGAGCAGCAGCAGGTCGACGCCCCCGCGCTCCAGCGCCCGCACCGCCTCGGCGCGCGAGTGCGCGACCCCGACGACGGCGAAGCCGGGCACGCGCCCGACGTAGAGCGCGTGCGCGTCGGCGGCGACGGGGTCGTCTTCGACGACGAGGACCCGGATGGTCATGAGCGTGCCTCCGGGGCGCGGGGCACGTCCGCCGGAGGTCGCGGCACGGGGGCGGGCGGCCCGTAGGGCGCGGGGTCCCGGCCCGGCTGCGCGAGGACGTGCGGTGCGGGGGCGGGGCGTGGCTTCCGTCCGGGGGCCGTTCCATACGGACGGGGCGCCCGGCCCGTCCGTGGGGCGGGGATGGAGCGAGTCCGCGGTCCGCGGTCCGGGCCGACGGGCCGTGGCTGCGTCGCCGGACCGGTCTCGGGCCGATGGCTGCGGTACGGGGCTGGGGAGGCCGGCGCCCCGGATGCGGGCTGTCCGGGGGCATGGGCCGCGTAGCCGGCCTGGTGAGCCGCGGAGGTGGCCGGGCACGCGGGGAGCTGCCGGCCGTGGCCGGGCTGTGCCGCCGGGCCGGCCGCCGGCCTGCGGCCGTGGGGCGCGGTCAGGGGGCTCGCTTGCGGGGCCCGGACCGCCCCGTCGGATGCGGGCCGTCCAGGGGCATGGGCCCATCGGCCCGGGTTGTGGGGCGCGGCGGCCGGGCGCGCGTGGGGCACGGTCAGGGGGCGCGCCTGCCGGTCCGGGGTCGGGCCGTGGCCCGATGGGCGGCCGTGAGGGAGTGTCATTCGCGGGCCTCCGTGTTCAGGGGGAGTCGGACCGTGAACTCGGCGCCGCCGTCAGGGCCGCTGGTGAGTGTGATCGTGCCGTGTCCACGGTGCACCGCCTGGCGGACGAGCGCCAGCCCGATGCCGCGCCCGGGGCCGTGGGTGGACCAGCCGCGGCGGAAGACGTCCTCGACGGACCCGGGGTCGACCCCGGGTCCGGTGTCGGCGACCCGCAGCAGCAGCTCCTCCCGTTCGGCCCGCGCCGTCACGGTGACACGCGCCCGGGCTCCGCCCGGCGGGGGCGGAACGACCCGCAGATCCGCGGGAACCGGCCCGGTGCCGTCGACGTCCGCCGGCACCAGGGCCGCCTCCTCCGTCCCGACGCCGCCCGCGGCGTCCACCGCGTTGTCGATCAGGTTGCCCAGGATCGTCACCAGGTCCCTCGACGGCAGCGACGAGGGCAGCACGCCGTCGTCGATGCTGCTGTCCTCCACGAGCACCAGCTCCACACCGCGTTCGTTCGCCTGCGCCGCCTTCCCCAACAGCAGCGCCGCGAGGACCGGTTCGCCGACCGCGCCCACCACACGGTCGGTCAGGGCCTGCGCCAGTTCCAGCTCCACGGTGGCGAAGTCGACCGCCTCGTCCTCGCGGCCCAACTCGATCAGCGACACCACCGTGTGCAGCCGGTTCGCCGCCTCGTGGGCCTGTGAGCGCAGGGCCTGGGAGAACCCGCGCTCGGAGTCGAGCTCGCCCGACAGCGACTGGAGCTCCGTGTGGTCGCGCAGGGTCACCACCGTGCCGCGCTTCTCGCCCCCGACGACCGGCTGCGTGTTCACCACGACCACCCGGTCCGCCGTCAGGTGCACCTCGTCGACCCGTGGCTCGGACGCCAGCAGTGCACCCATGAGCGGGGCCGGCAGGCCGAGCTCCGCGACCGGGCGGCCGACGGCGTCCTCGCCCAGTCCCAGCAGCTCCCGGGCCCCGTCGTTGACCAGCGCGATGCGCCGCGAGCCGTCGAGCATGACCAGGCCCTCGCGGACGGCGTGCAGCGCGGCCTGGTGGTAGTCGTGCATCCGGCCCAGCTCGGCGGCGTTCATGCCGTGCGTGTGCCGGCGCAGCCTGGCGTTGATCACGTACGTGCCGATGCCTCCCAGTGCGAGCGCCCCGCCCGCCATGCCGAGCAGCGCCGTGAGCTGCTTCGCGACCTGCTCGCTGATCTCCTCGATCGTGATGCCGGCGCTGACGAGCGCGACGACCTGCCCGCCGTCACGCACCGGCGCCACGGTGCGTACGGACCGACCGAGCGTGCCCGTGTACTGCTCGCTGTAGATCTCGCCGCGCAGAGCGGGCTCGATGTGACCGAGATACGTCCGCCCTATCTGGCCGGGCTCCGGATGGCTCCAGCGCCGGCCCTGCGGGTCCATGATCACCACGAAATCCATGCCCGCGTCCTTGCGCAGTGCCTCCGCGTACGGCTGGAGTTTCGCCGAGGGGTCGCCGGAGCGGACCGCCTCGACGACCGACGGGGAGCGGGCGGCGGCGGACGCGGTGGCGCTGGTCTGCAGCCGGGCCGACTCCTCGGCCTGGGAGCGGCCGATGAGGTACGCGAAGAGCGCGCAGCCCGCCACGACGGCGGCGACCAGCACGACCTGCATCGCGAAGAGCTGGCCCGCGAGGCTGCGGGGACGGGGAATGCGCATGGGTTCAGTCTGCCTGGGCGGTTTTGTGTGAACGAAACGAACGCAAGGGTGACCGGGGTCACAGGGCTGGTGGATATTCACGACATCCATCGGGACATGGACGCAACGGAAAACGAGGAGGACCCCGTGGCCACAGGAGCCGTCAGGCGGGACCGTACCCACTATCTCTATATCGCCGTGATCATCGCGGTGGCGCTCGGTATCGCCGTCGGCCTGGTCGCTCCCGACTTCGCCGTCGAGCTCAAGCCGATCGGGACCGGGTTCGTGAACCTGATCAAGATGATGATCTCGCCGATCATCTTCTGCACGATCGTGCTGGGCATCGGCTCGGTGCGCAAGGCCGCCAAGGTAGGCGCGGTCGGCGGTATCGCGCTCGGCTACTTCGTGGTGATGTCGCTGGTCGCCCTGGGGATCGGCCTGGTCGTCGGCAACATCCTGGACCCCGGTTCGAGCCTCGCGGTGACCGACGCGGTCAAGGAGGCGGGCCAGGAGCAGGTCACTGCCGAGGCCAAGGACACGACCGAGTTCCTGCTCGGGATCATCCCGACCACGATCGTCTCCGCCTTCACCGGCGGCGAGGTCCTGCAGACTCTCCTCGTCGCCCTGTTCGCGGGCTTCGCGCTCCAGGCCATGGGCCCGGCCGGCCGGCCGGTGCTGCGCGGCATCGAGCACATCCAGCGCCTCGTCTTCCGCATTCTCGGCATGGTGATGTGGGCGGCCCCGATCGGCGCGTTCGGCGCGATCGCCGCGGTGACCGGTTCGGCCGGTCTCGACGCGCTCAAGAGCCTCGCCGTGCTGATGCTCGGCTTCTACGTGACCTGCTTCCTCTTCGTGGTCATCGTGCTCGGCGCGCTCCTGCGGATCGTCGCGGGCCTCAACATCCTCTCCCTCTTCAAGTACCTGGGCCGGGAGTTCCTGCTGATCCTCTCCACCTCCTCCTCCGAGTCCGCCCTGCCGCGGCTCATCGCGAAGATGGAGCACCTGGGCGTGAGCAAGCCGGTCGTCGGCATCACCGTCCCGACCGGATACTCCTTCAACCTCGACGGCACCATGATCTACATGACCATGGCCTCGCTCTTCATCGCCGACGCCATGGGCAACCCGATGTCGATCGGGGAGCAGATCGCGCTCCTGCTGTTCCTCTTCGTCGCATCCAAGGGTGCGGCGGGCGTCACGGGAGCCGGCCTGGCGACGCTCGCGGGCGGCCTGCAGTCGCACCGGCCGGAGATGGTCGACGGTGTGGGCCTGATCGTCGGCATCGACCGCTTCATGAGCGAGGCGCGGGCCCTGACGAACTTCGCGGGCAACGCCGTCGCGACGGTGCTGATCGGCACCTGGACCAAGGAGATCGACAAGGGGCAGGTGCGGGAGGTCCTCGCGGGACGTCTGCCGTTCGACGAGAAGACGCTGCTGGACGACCACGCACCGCACGAGGCCGCGGACACGGTGACCGGCGTTCCGCATCCGCGGGACGACGAGCGCGAGCCCGTGAAGGTCTGATCCTCACTGCCACCGGAGTGCGCCGGGCCCCACCCCCTCGGGCCCGGCGCACACCGCTGTCCAGCGCCCGGCGTCGCGGTCCGGGGCCACCCCGGGGATCTCCGGGACTCCGTACCTCCGGGACCTCCGGGGCGGTCCGTGCGGACGCTCATGCGTCCAGCGCCGCCAACTCCGCCTCCGTCAGCACCAGATCCGCCGCCGCGGCGGAGTCGATGACACTGCCCGGGCGGCTCGCCCCGGGAATCGGCACGACCGTGGGCGACTTCGCCAGGAGCCAGGCGAGCGCGATCCTCTGGGGGCTGACGCCCCGCTCACGCGCCACCGAGTGGAAGGCCGCGTACGGCCCGGCCGCGGCGAGCGCCGACGGCCCGTCCAGGGAACTGCGCGAGATCCCGCCGAGCGGGCTCCACGGCAGGAACGCCGTCCCCAGCTCCGCGCACAGCCGCAGTTCGGGCTCGCTGGAGCGCACCTCGGGCGAGTAGCGGTTCTGTACGGACACCAACCGGTCGCCCAGCATGTCGTGTGCCAGCGCGATCTGGTCCCTGTCGGCGTTGGAGATCCCCGCGTAGCGGATCGTCCCCTCCTCCAGCAGGTCCCGCAGCGCGCCGACCGAGTCGGCGTACGGGACCGCCGGGTCCGGCTTGTGGAGCTGGTACAGCCCGATCGCGGCGCCGCCCAGCCGGGCGAGCGAAGCCCGCGCGGCCCGCTTGATGTACCGCGGGTCGCCGTCGACCGTCCAGCCGCCGTCGGCCGCGCGGCCCCGGCCGCCCTTGGTGGCGACGAGCACGGTGTCGGTGTCCCCGCCGTACGAGGCGAGCGCGCGGGCCACGAGCCGTTCGCCTGCCCCCGGTTCACCGCCGGGCACGTGGTACGAGTCGGCCGTGTCGATCAGGGTGACGCCCGCGTCCAGCGCGGCGTGGACGGTGGCGACGGCCTGCCGTTCGTCCGGATGCCCCTCGATGGACAGGGGCATCGCCCCGTATCCGATCGCCCCGACGCGTATGTCACCGAGCATGCGGTACCTCATCGCCGGGCCTCCGCGTCCACCGTGTGCGCGCCGAGCGTCTCGGCCGCGGCCCGGTCGAGCCAGTCGGAGGTGTGCCCGAACGTGAAGCCCAGTGCGGTGGCCCGGGTGTTGTCCATGCCGTAGGAGCGGGCGAACGAGAACGGCGACGTCTCACCCACCTCCACCGTGGTGAATTGCGCTTCGGTGCCCGTCCGGCGGCCGATGGCCGCGCAGATGTCGGCGGTTGTGAGCGGGCCGTGCGAATTCGCGTTCACCGGGCCCGTGAAGTCCTGACCGGCCGTCCAGAAAAGGAAGTCGGCGATCTCCTCCACATGAATGTACGTCGCGGGGTGATTCCTCACCGGCACCGCGACGGGGCTGCCGGTGCGCATCCGGGTCGCGTAGTGCTCCAGCCGGCCCGTGAAGTCGTCGTCACCGCCCAGCACATGGGCGACCCGCACCGAGACCCAGTCGAACGCCGTGCCCGCCGCGAAGACCGCCTCCGCCTGCCGCTTCCCCTCGCCGTAGTGCTCGTCGAGGTAGCCGGCGTCGTCCCAGGGCGCGGCGAGGTCGACGGGTACGGTGAGCGGGTCGACCGCCTCCTCGCGGACCGGCGCGGCCGAGTCCTCGTACTCGTACACCTCGACGGTGGACGTCATGACATGACGGCCGGTGCGGCCGGCGAACACCCGGCGGGCGATGTCCGCCTGGCGCGGCGTGTAGCAGACCTGGTCGATCACCACGTCGAAGGTGCGCGTGCCGAGCGCCGACCGCAGCGCGGGCTCATCGGAACGGTCGGCGGTCAGTCGGGTCACGCCCGCGGGTGGGGCCGACGAACCGCGATTGAGGACGGTGACCCGGTCGCCGGAATCCAGCAGCCGGGATATCAGCCGCTTTCCGAAATACCGATTTCCTCCGATGACCAGTACGTCTCTCATCCGCCCCGGATCCTCATTTCCTGCCGCCGATTTCCTTACGATGCACCAGTGTTATGTTTGCGGGCCGCGGCATGAAGGGGGAGTCATGGGAGATCGGGCCGCTGCGCCGAAAGAACCACGGCAACCGAGGTCCGCTGCCGACGAAACGTCGGTGGCCGCTCTGGACGCCGTCGACCGGCACATCCTTCAGATCCTCCAGAGCGACGGTCGCGTCAAGCTCAGCGAGCTCGGGCGCCGGGTCCGGCTCAGTCCGGCGGCGGTCACCGAACGCGTGCGCAGGCTGGAGGCGTCCGGGGTGATCACGGGTTACGGGGCGCATGTCTCGCCCACCCGGCTCGGTCACGGAATCCAGGCCTTCATCCGGGTCAATCCGCACGGCGGATACAACTTCAAGCACCCGAGGACGCTGGAGCTGCTGGAACGCCCCGAGGTGATCGAGGCGCACCACGTCGTGGGGGAGGACTGCTGGATCCTCAAGGTCGCCGTGACCGACACGGTCCACCTGGAGGACGTGCTGGAACAGGTGTCGGCGCTCGGCCGCACCACGACGTCGATCGTGCTGACCTCACCTCTGGAGCGCAAGCCGCTGCTGCCGCGCCGCGGTTGAGCGGCGGCCCGCGCCGTTGCCTTCACGTCGGCGTCAAGGATTACGGTCGGGGACATGCGAATCGGCGAGCTTGCGGAGCGGGCCGGCACCACCACCCGCACCCTGCGCTACTACGAGTCCCGCGGGCTCCTGCCAGCCCGGCGCGCGGTGAACGGCTACCGCACCTACGACGAGGACGATCTGCGGTTGCTCCAGCAGATCCGGACCCTGCAGGACTTCGGGTTCGACCTGGAGGAGACGCGGCCGTTCGTCGAATGCCTGCGCGCCGGGCACCCGGCCGGAGACTCCTGCCCCGCCTCGCTCGCCGTGTACCGGGCCAAGCTCGCCGAGCTGGACGCGCTCATCGACCGGTTGCGATCGGTGCGTGCGCACGTCGGCGCGCAACTGCTGCGCGCCGAGGCGGAGCTGCGGGACGGTCCGGAACCCAGATGCGAATTCGGAGGCTGAGTGATGATTCTGGCCAAGGACGTGGCCGTGGTGACCGATGCGGACTTCGACGGCGAGGTGCTGGGCGCCGACCGCCCGGTCCTGGTGGAGTTCGGCGCGGACTGGTGCGGCCCGTGCCGCCAGCTCGCGCCCGTGCTGAGCGCGGTCTCCCGCGAGGAGACCGACCGGCTGAAGGTCGTGCAGATCGACGCGGACGCGAACCCGGAGACGGTGACCCGGTACGGGGTGCTGTCGCTGCCGACGCTGCTGGTCTTCGACGGCGGCGAGCCGGTCCGTTCGATGGTCGGCGCCCGCCCCAAGCGCAGGCTCCTGGAGGAACTCCAGGACGTGCTCGCGCGCTGACGAACACCCCTACCGGGCGAGCGTGAGGCGCACCCGGTGCCGTACGACGCCGACCCCGGCGATCAGGACGTCGACCTCGTCCCCCGCACGCAGTGCGCGCCCGGCGAGGTCGTCGTCGTGCAGCAGCGCCGTCGCCGGGACAATGCCCGGCGATATCTCCGCCGATGTGTCCATGCGCAGAAAAATACCCCGGAACCGAATTGACGGCCGGGGTCTTGCTCTGCGTATATTAATTGTTTCCGTGTTCGTCGACTTCACGGTACGGCGATAAACGCGGAGAAGTTCATTGGCGACACCATATCGCGGCAGGAGCTGAATTGTCAACCGAGGAATTGCAGAACGAGCAGCAATTCATCACCGGGCTCTACGAGCGTCTCGACGCGCTCCGCGAGGAGGCCGAAGGCGCCATCGCGACCACGTTGAGGCAGGCCAGCACCGGTCTCGCCCAGTCGCGTGTCGAACGGGACGTGGCGTCGCCGAACACGGTGCGCACCTCTCCGCGCTCAATGCGGTCGACAACGGTCTGTGTTTCGGCCGCATCGATCTCAAGGACGGCACACGCCATCACATCGGCCGAATCGGAATGCGCAGGGACGATCCGCAGCGCACCCCGCTGCTCATCGACTGGCGCGCACCCGTCGCCCGGCCCTTCTACCTCGCAACCGGGCACGAATCGATGGGCCTGAGCCGCCGGCGGCACATCAGCACCGCAGGCCGGACCGTCACCGCGCTCCACGACGAGATCCTCGACCTCGCGGACACCACCCGCACCGGGTACGAGGCGCACGACGCCGACGAGGTGCTGCTCGCCGCGCTCGGCGCCGCCCGTACCGGGCGCATGGCCGACATCGTGCAGACCATCCAGGCCGAACAGGACCGCATCATCCGCGCCCCGCGCCACGGCGTGCTCGTCGTCGAGGGCGGACCGGGCACGGGCAAGACCGCGGTGGCGCTGCACCGCGCGGCCTACCTCCTGTACGCCCACCGCGAGCAGCTCGCCCGCCGCGCCGTCCTGATCGTCGGCCCCAACCCCGCGTTCCTCGGCTACATCGGAGAAGTCCTGCCCTCCCTCGGCGAGACCGGCGTCCTGCTGTCCACCATGGGCGAGCTGTTTCCCGGCGTGCACGCCACCGGCACCGACACCCCGCGCGCCGCGGCCGTCAAGGGCGCGGCCACGATGGCGGACGTCCTGGCCCGCGTCGTCGCCGACCGGCAGACACTCCCCGAGACACTGCCGGCCTCCACGGGCGAGGAGGGCGGCACACTGCCCGAACCGGCCCTGGAGATCGACCACGCCGAGTACGGGACGCTGCTGCTGCACCGCGAGATGGCGTACGAGGCCCGCGACCGGGCCCGCGCCACAGGTCTGCCGCACAACCTGGCACGCCCGCACTTCGCGTTCCGCGTCATCGACGCCCTGACCGAGCAGCTCGCCGACCGGCTCGGCGCCGACCCGTACGGCGGCGGGAACCTGCTGGGGCCCGACGACATCGCCCAGCTCGGCAAGGAGATCGCCACCAGCGCCGAGGTCCACGCCGCCATCGACGCGCTGTGGCCCCCGCTCACCCCGCAGCAGGTCGTCGCCGGTCTCCTCGCCGAGCCGGAGCCGTACCTCGACCCCGAGGACGCGGACGCGGTCCGGCGCACCACGGGTCCCTGGACACCCGCCGACGTACCGCTTCTCGACGAGGCCGCCGAGCTCCTCGGCGTCGACGACAGCGCGGAGCGGGCCGCGGCCGAGGCCGAGCGCCAGGACCGGATCGCCTACGCGCAGGGCGTGCTGGAGCTGTCGCACGGATCGCAGACGTACGAGTTCGAGGACGAGGAGTCCGAGGTGCTCGCCGCGCACGACATCATCGACGCCGAGCGCATGGCCGAACGCCAGGAGGAGGCCGACCACCGCAGCGCGGCCGCCCGCGCCGCCGCCGACCGCACCTGGGCGTTCGGGCACATCATCGTCGACGAGGCGCAGGAGTTGTCCGCGATGGCCTGGCGGCTGCTGATGCGCCGCTGCCCGACCCGGTCGATGACCCTCGTCGGCGACCCGGCGCAGACGGGGGACGCGGCGGGCAGCGGATCGTGGCAGGAGATCCTCCAGCCGTACGTAGGCGACCGTTTCGCGCACACCCGGCTGGGCGTCAACTACCGCACGCCCGCCGAGATCATGGCGCTCGCGGCCGAGGTGCGGCGCAGCGAGGACCCGGCGTTCGAGCCGCCGCGCTCCGTGCGCTCGACCGGCGTGGCACCCCGCCAGGTCGCCGTCGCCCGGGACGACCTCGCCCGCACGGTGGCGGCGGAGGTCGCCCAGGCGCCGCACGAGGGGCGGCTCGCGGTGATCGCGCCCACCGCGCTGCTCCCGGCGCTCGCGGCCGAGCTGCCGGAGGCGGCCGCGGGCGTGGAGCCGGACCTGACCAGGCCCGTCGTGCTGCTCGACCCGAAGGCGGCGAAGGGACTGGAGTTCGACACGGTGATCGTGGTCGAGCCCGAGCTGATCCGCTCCGGCTCCCCGCGCGGCGTGAATGACCTCTACGTGGCCTGCACCCGCGCCACCCAGCGGCTCGGCCTGGTGCGCACCGACGCCTAGACCGTGCCCCGTGCCCCGCCGCCGCGCCGGCAGCGGGGCACGCGGCCCGTCAGGTGGGGCGCAGCCAGATCGTCGCCAGCGGCGGCAGCGTCGGCGCGATCGACGTCCGCCGGCCGTGCGACTCGACCTGCTCCGGCTTCATCGGGTCCGCGTTGCGCACGCCCGAGCCGCCGAACCGCTCCTCGTCCGTGTTCAGCACCTCCGCCCACGCGGACACCGACCCGGGCACCCCCAGCCGGAAGTCGTGCCGCACCACCGGTGAGAAGTTGCTCACCGCGAGCAGCGGCGTGCCGTTCCTGCCGAACCGCAGGAACGCGAAGACGTTGTCCTCGGCCGCCCCGCCGTCCACCCAGGCGAAGCCCTCCGGCACCGTGTCGAGCTGCCACAGCTCGGGCGCGTCGCCGTAGACCGCGTTCAGTTCGCGCACCAGGTCGCGTACGCCCCGGTGGTCGGGCTCCGCCGAGTACGACGGGTCCAGCAGCCACCAGTCAGGCCCATGGCCCTCGGACCACTCCGCTCCCTGGGCGAACTCCTGTCCCATGAAGAGGAGTTGTTTGCCAGGGTGGGCCCACATGAAGCCGAGGTACGCACGGTGGTTGGCCCGCTGCTGCCACCAGTCGCCCGGCATCTTGCTCACCAGCGCGCGCTTGCCGTGCACCACCTCGTCGTGCGAGATCGGCAGCACGTAGTTCTCGCTGTACGCGTACACCATCGAGAACGTCATCTCGTTGTGGTGGAACTTGCGGTGCACCGGCTCCTTCGACACGTACTGCAGCGAGTCGTGCATCCATCCCATGTTCCACTTCAGGCCGAAGCCCAGACCGCCGTGGTCGGTGGGCCGGGTCACGCCGTTCCACGCCGTGGACTCCTCGGCGATCGTGACGACGCCCGGATTGCGCCGGTAGACGGTGGCGTTCATCTCCTGCAGGAACGAGACCGCGTCCAGGTTCTCCCGGCCGCCGTGCTCGTTGGGCGACCACTGGCCGTCCTCGCGGGAGTAGTCGAGGTAGAGCATCGACGCGACGGCGTCCACGCGCAGCCCGTCGATGTGGAACTCCTCGCACCAGTAGGTGGCGTTCGCGACCAGGAAGTTGCGCACCTCCTTGCGGCCGTAGTCGAACTCGAGGGTGCCCCAGTCCGGGTGCGCGGCCCGCGTCGGGTCGCTGTGCTCGTACAGCGGGCGCCCGTCGAACTGGGCGAGCGCCCAGTCGTCCCGCGGGAAGTGCGCCGGCACCCAGTCCACCAGGACGCCGATCCCGGCCCGGTGCAGGCTGTCGACGAGGAAGCGGAAGTCGTCCGGGGTGCCCATCCGGGAGGTCGGCGCGTAGAAACCGGTGACCTGGTAGCCCCACGAACCGCCGAAGGGGTGCTCGGCGACCGGCATGAACTCCACATGCGTGAAACCGAGATCCTTCACATACCGAGGCAGCTGCTCGGCGAGCTGCCGGTACGTCAGGCCGGGCCGCCAGGACGGCAGATGCACCTCGTACACCGAGAACGGCGCCTCGTGGACCGGGCGGTCGCCGCGGTGGGCCATCCACTCGCCGTCCTGCCACACATGCTGCGACGCGGTCACGACCGAGGCGTTCGCGGGCGGCACCTCGGTGCGCCGGGCCATCGGGTCGGCCCGCTGGGTGTGCCAGCCGTCCGGGCGGGTGATCTCGAACTTGTACAGCGTGCCCTCGGCGACCCCCGGCAGGAACAGCTCCCACACGCCCGTCGCACCGAGTGAACGCATGGGGTGGCCGGTGCCGTCCCAGAAGTTGAAGTCACCGACGACGCGGACGCCCTGAGCATCGGGCGCCCAGACCGTGAACCGGGTACCGGTCACACCCTGGTGCGTCATCAGGTGCGCGCCGAGCGCCTTCCACAGCTCCTCGTGCCTGCCCTCGCCGATGAGATGCAGGTCGAGGTCGCCCAGCGCGGGCAGGAAGCGGTACGGGTCCTCGACCTCGAAGCCGTCCTCGTGGCCCTCGTAGGTCACCAGCAGCCGGTACTGGGGAACGGCGCGTTGGGGAAGCACGCCGGAGAAGAAGCCGTCGCCGTCGCTGTTCAGCTCGGCACGCAGCCCCTTGGCGACGACGGTGACGGACAGCGCGTGCGGGCGCAGGACGCGCAGCTGGATACCGCCGCGGACAGGGTGGGCGCCGAGGATCGCGTGCGGGTCGTGGTGACTTCCGGACAGCAGCCGGCCGCGGTCGTCGTCCCCGAGCGGCTTGGCGGCGCGCACACCGCCGGCCCGCGGGCGCGGAGTGCCCCCGCCGCCCCGGCCGCCGCTGCCCGTGCCCTTCGCGGGCCCGCGGCCCGAGCTCTTGGCGGGCGCGCCCGTCGTCCCGGCCTCCACGGCCCGCGCCGTGGACCCGCCCACCGCCAACGGCTCGCGGACGCCGTCCTCTTCCGCGGCGTCGGCCTTGCGCGCGGCGGTGACGCGCCGCTGGTCGGGTGCGTCGCCCCCGGCCTTGCGGGCGGAGGCCACGCGTCGCGCGGTGGGCGCGGTGCCGCCGGGCGTGGGGGCGTCTGTCTGTTCGTCGGCTTCGGCCTTGCGGGCGGAGGCCACGCGTCGCGCGGTGGGCGCCGTGCCGCCGGTTGCAGGGGCGTCGTCCGCCACGTCGTTGCGGACATCGGAACCGGCCGTGTCGGCCTGTGCCGGGGCATCGGCGGTCCGGCGGGCGGGCTCGCCGGTGGAGGGTGGTGCGGCGACCGCGGGCCGGCGCGCCGGGGCCGGTGCCGCCTGGGCGTCGGACACCGGTCGCGGTGTGCCCGTCATGTCGGCGGACCTGCGGGTCCGGCTCCGCCCGCCCGGGGCGGGCTTCCGTTGCGCCCCACCGGTCGGCTCCGGCGTGGGCGTCTCCTCGCGAGCGCCGGCGCTGTGCCTCTCGGTCAGTGAGGTCCCGGGCGCGTCCGAGACCACCGGCGCGGCCCCGTCAGCAGGTTCGGACACGGCCCGGGACGTCCCGGACGCGCTGTCCCCGCCCGTCCCGGCCGCCGCCGGCGCGGGCCTGGTCCCGCCGGCGGCGTCGCGCTCCTCGGGCGCGTCCGCGCGCGGCTTCCGGCCGACGCCGGACACGGACCCGGGCCCGGCGACTGTGTTCCGCCCCTCGGGCGCGGGTCCGCCCGGCCCCGTGGTCGTCGTCGACGCGTCCCCGGTGTGTGCCGCGCCGGGCTCGCGGCCCTCGGCCGGGGACGTCCCGGGCGCGGGCCCGCCCGTCGGCTCGGCGCCCGGTGCGGATGCCCCGCCCGGCTCCCGGCCGCCGTCGGACACAGCCCAGGGCCCGGCCGCCGCCGGTGCGTCCCCGGACCCGGCGACTGTGTTCCGCTCCCCGGGCGCGGGTCCGGCCGGTGCCGTGGTCGTCGTCGGCGCGTCCCCGGTCGGCCCCGTGGTCGCGGCCGGCCCGGGTGTGTCCGCGGGGGCCGCCTCGGGGTCCGGCGCGGCTGTCCGTTCCGACGGCTGCGGGGCGGTTGCTCCCGTGCCGCCGGGCGCGGTCGGCGCGTCGCCGGGGGGCGGGGGAGTGACGTCGGTCGTGGGGCGGTGGGAGCGACGGGGGGTCACGGGGGTCGGCCTCCTGGGCGCGAGTAAGGGAGCGGGGAGAGTCAGTCGAGCGTCGCGAGGCGGTCGATCGCGGCCATCGGCACCGGCAGCCAGTCCGGCCGGTGCCTGGCCTCGTACACGACCTCGTACACGGCCTTGTCGGTCTCGTAGGCGCGCAGCAGTTCGGGCTCGGCGCGCGGATCGGCGCCGCACGCCTCCGCGTAGCCCGAGCAGTACGCGTCGCGGCACGCCTCCGCCCAGGACGGGTTCCACGGCCGGTGCGTACGGGCCGCATAGTCGAAGGAGCGGAGCATCCCGGCGACGTCGCGCACCACCGGCTGCGGTCTGCAGCGCTCGGTGAGCGGCCGGGCCGGCTCCCCCTCGAAGTCGATGACGGACCAGGGTGTGGCGACCGGGCCGCGCAGTATCTGGCCCAGATGCAGATCGCCGTGCACCCGCTGAGCCGCCCAGATGCGTCCGCGCCGCCCGAGCAGCGAGACCGCCTCGAACGCCTTCCGCAGCCGGGGCGTGTACGAGTCCAGCGCGGGCACCGTGCGGACGGCGGCCTCCAGCCGCCGGATCATCGCGGCGGCCAGCTCCTCGCTCTGCGCGCCGCTCAGCTTCACGCTGGGCAGTGCCCGGGCCAGCGCCGTGTGCACCTCGGCGGTGACCTGCCCGAGCTCGCGGGCCTCGGCCCGGAAGGAACGGCCTTCGGCCAGGGCCTCCAGGGCGAGCACCCAGCCGTCGCGCGAACCGCGCAGGAACGGCTGCAGCACTCCGAGGGTGAAAGGTTCCGGCGTGGCCGACTCGTACCAGGCGATCGGGGTGGGCACCCGCTCGCATCCGGCGCGGGCCAGCGCGAGCGGCAGTTCCAGATCGGGGTTGGGTCCCGGGTGGAGGCGGCGGAAGAGCTTGAGAATGTACGCGTCGCCGTACACGAGCGAGGAGTTGGACTGCTCGGCGCCGAGCGGCCGGGGTGCCAGACCGCCGGGAATCGCCGGCGAGCCGTCGTACCGCTGGAAGCGCAGCGGCCCCAGCGACCCGGGCGTGCGCAGCCGCTCCAGGAGCAGGGCGGCGAGCCTGGGGTCGTGGGTGCCCTCGTACACCGTGCGCCCGGCGAGCGGACCGTCGGCGAGGTGGCCGATGAGCGCGGGGGCGAGGGCGGTCGGCAGGGTCTCACGTACACCGATGAGCAGTTGGTAGCAGTCACCCGGTGAACCGGGCTGCTCGACCCGTGCGAGCAGGTGCAGCAGACCCGGCCCCGGACTCCGCAGCGGCAGCAACTCGGTTGCCGACACGAGGGAGAAGCCGGTGACCGGCGTTCCCTTGCCCGCGAACCAGCGCTGCCGGGGCAGCCATTGGTGCAGCAGGGGGGCGAGTGACGGAAGCAGAGCGAGCGGGATCCGGGTGGAAGCAGCCTCCGACATGGGCATCGCGTCCTTTCCCCGGGTACACCACGAATGCGCAAAGTGTCCCGGATTGCAGCTGTGGCTGTCCGGCGGCGCGCGGGGATGAGGGGGAGAGTGCCCGGTGCGGGGCGGCAGAAACCGCCCCGCCGGCGCAGGGGGCGCCTTTCGGACCCCTGACTTCCCCCCTCTGGGCCGTCAGGCCGGAGTGGTGCCCGTCCCGGTTCCCGGCTTGGCGCCCGGGGCCGCCGCCGGTGCGGCGTCCTTGCGCAGCCGGAACCAGTAGAAGCCGTGGCCCGCCAGCGTCAGCAGATACGGCCACTGGCCGATGGCCGGGAACCGCACACCGCCGATCAGTTCCACCGGGTGCCGGCCGCTGAATGCCCGCAGATCGAGCTCGGTCGGCTGTGCGAACCGCGAGAAGTTGTGCACACAGAGAACGAGATCGTCGCCTCCGTCCTCCGTCGAGGGGGCCTCGCGCAGGAACGCGAGCACCGCCGGGTTCGACGACGGCAGTTCCGTATAGGACCCCAGTCCGAAGGCAGGATTCTGCTTACGGATCTCGATCATCCGCCGGGTCCAGTGCAGCAGCGACGACGGCGAGGACATCGACGCCTCGACGTTGGTGACCTGGTAGCCGTAGACCGGGTCCATGATGGTCGGCAGGTACAGCCTGCCCGGGTCGCACGAGGAGAAGCCCGCGTTGCGGTCGGGGGTCCACTGCATCGGCGTGCGCACCGCGTCCCGGTCGCCGAGCCAGATGTTGTCGCCCATGCCGATCTCGTCGCCGTAGTAGAGGATCGGCGAGCCGGGCAGGGACAGCAGCAGCGCGGTGAACAGCTCGATCTGGTTGCGGTCGTTGTCCAGCAGCGGCGCGAGACGGCGGCGGATGCCGATGTTGGCCCGCATCCGCGGGTCCTTGGCGTACTCCGCGTACATGTAGTCGCGCTCTTCGTCCGTGACCATCTCGAGCGTGAGCTCGTCGTGGTTGCGCAGGAAGATGCCCCACTGGCAGTTCTTCGGGATGGCCGGTGTCTTGGCCAGGATCTCCGACACCGGGTAGCGGGACTCGCGCCGCACGGCCATGAAGATCCGCGGCATCACCGGGAAGTGGAACGCCATGTGGCACTCGTCGCCGCCCGCCGCGTAGTCGCCGAAGTAGTCGACGACGTCCTCGGGCCACTGGTTGGCCTCGGCGAGGAGCACCGTGTCCGGGTAGTGCGCGTCGATCTCCTTGCGCACCCGCTTGAGGAAGGAGTGGGTGCGCGGAAGGTTCTCGCAGTTGGTGCCCTCCTCCTGGTAGAGGTACGGCACGGCGTCGAGCCGGAATCCGTCGATGCCCAGGTCGAGCCAGAACCGCAGCGCGGAGATGATCTCCTCCTGCACAGCGGGGTTCTCGTAGTTGAGGTCGGGCTGGTGGGAGAAGAACCGGTGCCAGTAGTACTGCTTGCGTACCGGGTCGAAGGTCCAGTTCGACGATTCGGTGTCGACGAAGATGATGCGGGCGTCCTGGTACTGCTTGTCGTCGTCGGCCCAGATGTAGTAGTCGCCGTACGGCCCGTCGGGGTTGGCTCGGGACTCCTGGAACCACGGGTGCTGGTCGCTGGTGTGGTTCACCACGAAGTCGATGATGACGCGCATGCCGCGCTGGTGGGCGGCGTCCACGAACTCCACGAAGTCGGCCAGGTCACCGAAGTCCGGCAGCACCGACGTGTAGTCCGCGACGTCGTAACCACCGTCCTTCAGCGGGGACTTGAAGAACGGCGGCAGCCACAGGCAGTCGACGCCCAGCCATTGCAGATAGTCCAGTTTGGCGGTGATTCCCTTGAGGTCGCCGATGCCGTCGCCGTTGCTGTCCTGGAAGGAGCGGACGAGGACCTCGTAGAAGACGGCCCGCTTGAACCAGTCGGGGTCGCGGTCACGAGCGGGGGTGTCCTCGAAGGTGTCGGGGACGGGTTCATTGACGATCATGATGTGGGTGACCCTCCGGTCTGCGGGGACGGTCGCAGGGTGACGATGTGCGCGGGCGTGGTGCCCGGCTCGAGGCGCACATAGTTCGCCCTGCCCCAGTGATAGGTCTCACCGGTGAGCTCGTCGCGCACCGGTACGGTCTCGTGTTCTGCGAGTCCGAGCCGCGGCATGTCCAACGAGACCGTGGCCTCCTGGGTGTGGTGGGGGTCGAGGTTGGCGACGACGAGCACGACGTCCTGGCCCGAGCGCTTGGAGTAGACGATCACCGCCTCGTTGTCGGCGTGGTGGAAGTGGACGTCGCGCAGCTGCTGAAGCGCCGGGTGGCGGCGCCTGAGCCGGTTGAGCAGGGTGATGAGCGGGGTGATCGTGCGGCCCTCGCGTTCGGCCGACTCCCAGTCTCTGGGCCGCAGTTGGTACTTCTCCGAGCAGCGGTACTCCTCGCTGCCGACGCGCAGCGGGACGTTCTCGCACAGCTCGTACCCGGCGTACACGCCCCACGACGGGGACAGCGTCGCCGCCAGCACCGCCCGCACCTCGAACGCGGGCCGGCCGCCCTCCTGGAGGTAGACGTGCAGGATGTCGGGGGTGTTCACGAAGAAGTTCGGCCGCATGTACGAGGCGGGCTCGCCGGACAGCTCGGTGACGTACTCGGTGAGTTCGTGCTTGGCGGTGCGCCAGGTGAAGTAGGTGTACGACTGCTGGAAGCCGATCGCGGCCAGCGTGTGCATCATGGCCGGCCTGGTGAACGCCTCCGCGAGGAAGATGACGTCCGGGTCCTTGCCGTTGATCTCGGCGATCACCTGCTCCCAGAAGACGACCGGCTTGGTGTGCGGGTTGTCGACGCGGAAGATGCGCACCCCGCGGTCCATCCAGAAGCGCAGCAGCCGTACCGTCTCACGAACCAGACCGGGCATGTCCGCGTCGAACGCGACCGGATAGATGTCCTGGTACTTCTTCGGCGGGTTCTCGGCGTACGCGATGGATCCGTCGGGCCGGTGACGGAACCACTCGGGGTGCTCCTTCACCCAGGGGTGGTCGGGCGAGCACTGGAGCGCGAAGTCCAGCGCGACCTCCATGCGCAGCGAGCGGGCCGCCCGGACGAAGTGGTCGAAGTCCGTGAGCGTGCCGAGATCGGGGTGGATCGCGTCGTGACCGCCCTCCGCCGAACCGATCGCCCACGGCACGCCCACGTCATGCGGATGGGGCGTCAGAGAGTTGTCGCGGCCCTTGCGGTGAGTGGTGCCGATGGGGTGGACCGGTGGCAGGTACACCACGTCGAAGCCCATCGCGGCGATGGCGGGCAGCCGCTCGGCCGCGGTCCGCAGCGTCCCCGAGACGGGCGGCTCGCCCTCCTTGACCACCGCGCCCTCGGAGCGCGGGAACATCTCGTACCAGGAGCCGTACAGCGCGCGCCGGCGCTCGACCTTCAGCGGCAGCGGCGGTGCGGAGCTGACCAGTTCACGCAGCGGATGACGGGACAGCGCGGCGGCGGCGTCGGCGCAGCGGGCGGCATCGAGTCGTGCGGCGGCGAGCCGCGCGGTGTCGCGCAGCGCGTCGACGACGGCGAGAACCGCCTCCCGGCCGTCCTTCTTGGGCACCCCGGCCGCGGCGCGCTCGTACAACTCGGCGCCTTCCGCGAGAACCAGCTCGGTGTCGATGCCGGCCGGGATCTTGATCTCGGCGTGGTGCCGCCAGGTGGCGACCGGATCGCTCCACGCCTCCACCGTGTAGGTCCACTCCCCCTCACAGTCGGGCGTGACCTCGGCGCCCCAGCGGTCGGTGCCCGGGGCGAGCTCCCGCATGGGGGTGAAGGGCCCCGGGCGGCCCTTCGGATCGTGCAGCACGACATTGGCGGCGACCGCGTCATGGCCCTCGCGGAAGACCGTGGCGGTGACCCGGAAGGTCTCACCCGCCACGGCTTTCGCCGGCCTTCTGCCGCAGTCGACGAGCGGGCGTACGTCCAGGACGGGAATGCGGCCAATGAGCGAGTTCACAACATCACCTGAGGGCTGTGCGGGCAGGTCGGGTCGAGCATGTAGATGTGATTTGCGCAGTGTGTGTCTTCTTTGTAACTGCTCGGTCGGTGACTGGCCGGGTGCGGGCATGTCGGCTCCTGTCCGCGTTCACTCGGGTGGACGGAAAGGATGCGATTCGAAGGGTGCGCTCGCGTGCGTACCGGATGAGCCTTCCCACGCCTTCGGGGAGGCCAATCCGGCGATGTGTTAACTACTAGGACGTAGCGGGACGCGCAAGACGCACGAAAAAGGACCGGACCCGTCACCTGGACGGAACCGGTCCTTCCTGTCGCCCTCTGTATACGGCCCCCTGCCGACGAGCCGTCAGGCGGTCTCGGCGGACTCGGCCGTACGGCCCGACCACATCTGCCACGGCTGCCGGGTGACCCACTCGTTCACCGCAGCGGCCGTGAAGCCCAGCTCGCGCGCCGAGCCGCCGCCGTCGCCCGCCATCAGCGCCGGCTCCACCCCGCTCGCCATGAAGTGGTAGATACCCGCCACCCCGCCCGCCGTCCGCGGGCCCACGATCTGCGCGAGCCCCTGCTCGAAGACGTGCGGCTCCAGAGCCGTGTAGCGCACGGGATGCCCCAGCCCGCGGGTGAACTCCTCGGCCAATTGGGGCCCGGTGAGGGTCTGTGCGCCGCCGATGTCGAACGTACGGCCGGCCACCCCGTCCGCCCGCAGGGCCGCGTACACGGCCTGCGCCAGGTCGCGGTGGGAGATCCATGCCGTGGGGACGTCGGCGGGCAGCGGGTAGGCGAGCACACCCTCGTCGACCAGCGCCGGGCCGTTCCACGGGCTGAAGAGGTTGTCCAGGTACACAGGGGGGCGCACGACGACCAGTTCCACGCCGCTCTCGGCGAGGCCCTCGCGCAGCACGGTCTCCACCAGGCGGCGCGTCTCGAACGCCGCGATGTTCGTCGTCCGCCGCGGGACACGCGTGTTGGCGTTGTACACGATCCGGTGCACCTTGCTGTCCCGCGCCGCCTTCGCGATGTGCTGGGCGTAGCGCATGACCTTCTCGGCCTCGTAGACCAGCGGCATCGTCACCGCGGCATGGGTCGCGCCATGGAAGAGCTGCCGTACGTCCTCCTGCCGCCCCAGGTCACCGCTCGCGACGGAGACCCCGGGCAGCTTCGGGCGGTCCTCCTCGGGCTTACGGCTCAGGGTGCGGACCCGGTGGCCGCGTTCGGCCAGCAGACGGGCCGTCGCACCACCCTGGAAACCGGTCGCCCCCACCACGGCCACGCGCATCGGAATGTGATCGGACATGTCTCAGAAGGGCCCTTCGATAGGGTGTCACTGCTGCCGTGAACGGCTCCTCAAGGCTCGCGGCGACGGCTTCGGCCGATCAATTAACAATCCGGGGCGGGGGTTGAAGGATCGTCCAATGGAACGACCACTGAAACCAACCCAGAGCGAACGCGACGACCTGCTGAGCGAGCTGCTGAAGCCGCTGAGGCTCACCGGGGTCTTCGACAGCCGTTGGCATCTGCGCGCGCCATGGGCCATCGAGGGGGACGCGGAACAGAGCTGCGCCGTACTGCACTTCATCACCGAGGGGGGCTGCTGGATCACCGGCGAGGACCAGACGCCGATCGAGCTGCGTGCGGGAGACCTCGCCGTCTTCCCCACCGGAACCGCGCACCGGCTCGCCGACCGCCCCGACCGGCGGGGCGTCTCGCTCGCCGCGGTGCTGCCCGAGCGGCAGCCCGGCACCTCCGGCGAGATCCGCATCGAGGGGGAGGGGCCCGTCAGCAGACTGCTGTGCGCCGGACTGCACTACGACGCCAGTGCGGCGACCGGCCTGTACGAGGCGCTGCCCTGGGCCCTGGTGCTCGACGGCTCGCAGGTCGACCAGGAGCCGCTGCTGCGCGACACCCTGCGGCTGCTCGCCACGACGGACCGGCCCGTGGGGCCGGGGGACCGGCTGATCACCCTGCGCGCCTTCGAGATGGCGCTCGTGCTCGCGCTGCGGCCGCTGCTGCGGGAGCTGGCCGGGAACCCGTCCGTGCTGCCCGTCCTCCGGCATCCCGGCATCAGCAAGGCCATGGTGATCATCGCGACCCGGTTCGCCGAACCGTGGACCATCGAGTCGCTCGCCCGCGAGGTCGGCATGTCCCGTTCCGCCTTCACCGCGGCCTTCCGGGACCTGGTCGGCGAGGCGCCCGCACGGCATCTGACGGGCCGCCGGATGCAGGAGGCGGCCCGGCTGCTCGGCGAGACCTCGCTCCCGCAGTCCGCCGTGCCCGAACGGGTCGGCTACCTCAGTGCGGTCGGCTTCCACCTGGCCTTTCGCAAGTGGTACGGGATGACGCCCGGCGAGTACCGCAGCAAAGGCGCCTCAGCCGCATGATTGGCCGGTTCTTAAGGACCGCTGGACGGTCGTTCATTGCCCTGTGTCCTCGGCGGGGGACAGGCTCGGCTGAAACCAGCCGCCGCCCGGCCGGCTCCAGCGCGGCCGGCGGCGGTCCGTCCATCCGCAGCCCCTTCGAGGAGAGACGTTGACCAGGTCCGGCCAGGAGTACCTCGCATCGCTGCGTGACGGGCGCGAGGTGTGGCTCGACGGCGAGCGCGTCGCCGACGTCACCCGCCATGCCGCCTTCCGCAACACCGCGGCCTCGCTCGCGCGGCTGTACGACCTGGCACACGATCCGCAGTACGCGTCGGTGCTCACCGCGGACGGCGCGCATCGCGCGTACAGGGTCCCGCAGACCTACGAGGACCTGGTCGCCCGGCGGCGCGCCTACAAGGTGTGGGCCGAGTCGAGTTTCGGTTTTCTCGGGCGGACCCCGGACTACATGGCGGGCGGGGCGGCCGGATTCGCGGCGGCTCCGGGACTGTTCACCACCGACGACTTCGACGGCGCGGACAACGCGCTGGCCTACCACCGCAGACTGGCCGAGGGCGACCTCTACCCGACCTTCACCATCACCAACCCGCAGATCGACCGCACCAAGGGGGCCTCGCAGCAGGAGGAGGACGACCTGGTCGTCCGGGTCGTCGCGGAGAAGGACGGCGGGGTCGTGGTGCGCGGAGCCAAGATGATCGGCACGGCGGCCGTCTTCGGCAACGAGGTGATCGTCGGCACCATCGAACCGCTCGCACCCGAGGATGTCGACCACGCCCTGTGCTTCTCGCTGCCGATCGACACACCCGGACTGAAGTTCCTCTCCCGCACCTCCTACGAGGCGCAGGCCCGCAGCGTCTTCGACAACCCGCTCTCGTCGCGGTTCGACGAGAACGACGCGCTGCTGGTGTGCGACGACGTGTTCGTGCCCTGGGAGCGGATGCTGACCTACCGCAACGTCGACGCGACGTTCGGCATGTGGTGGCGGACACCCGCGTACGTGAACTTCGTTCACCAGGCCGCCACGCGCTTCTGGACCAAACTGGAGTTCCTCACCGGCATCGCGATCCTCCTCACCAAGGCGAACAACACCTACCGGCTGCCGCCGGTCACCCAGGCGATCGGCCGGCTCATGGGCAGGGTGGCTCAGGCGAAGGCGTTCGTGCTGGCGGCGGAGGCGTCGTACGAGGAGGTCGAGGGTGGACGCGGCGGGGTGATGCCCGGCAAGGACATCTCCTACGCGCAGCGGATCATGGCGGGGGAGCTGTACCCGGCGGCCGTGCAAGAGATCAAGATGCTGGCGGGCGGCGGGGTCATCCAGCTCCCCGCGTCGGCCGACGACCTGCTCCACCCCGAGCTGGGCCCTCTGGTGAGGAAGTACATCCGCTCGCCCGGCCACCCGGCGGAGGACCGCATCAAGCTGCTCAAGCTGGCGTGGGACGCGCTGGGTTCGGAGTTCGCCTCCCGCCACGAGCAGTACGAGCGCTTCTACCACGGCGCGCCGCACGTCTATCTGATGCAGCAGGTGTGGGAGGGCGACACGGACAGCTGCGAGTCGCTGGCGCGGGCGTGCCTGTCGGGGTACGCGCTCGACGAGAGGACCGCACAGCGGTGACCCACGACCGCACCACGGACGCTGCCCCCGCCGATCGGGCCGCGTCCGGGGCCGGCCCCGCGCTCCCGCTCCTCGCCGCCACCCAGCTGCTCCTCATCATGGACACCGCGATCGTCAACGTCGCCCTGCCCTCCGTCGGCGACGACCTCGGGTCCGGGTCCGCCGGGTTGTCGTGGGTGGCCAACGCCTACCTCATCACCTTCGGCGGGCTGCTGCTGCTCGGCGGGCGGACCGCCGACCTCTTCGGGCACCGGCGGCTCTACCTCGCCGGGCTCGGGCTGCTCGCCGCCGCGTCCGCCGCGGGCGGCGTCGCGGGCGGCATCGGGCTGCTCGTCGCCGCGCGGGCCGCGCAGGGCATCGGCGCCGCACTCGCCGCGGCCGCCGCCTTCGCCCTGCTGCTCACCCTCTTTCCCGACGGGCCCGCCCGGCACAGGGCGCTCGGCGTGTTCGCCGCGATGGGCGGCCTCGGTGGCGTGCTCGGCACCGTGCTCGGGGGCGTACTGACCGATCTCCTCGGCTGGCGCTCCACGTTCTGGCTCAACGTCCTCGTCTCGCTCGCGCTCGCCGCAGCGGCGCTGCGGCTGCTCGCCCCGGGCGTCCGCAGCCGCGACACGGGCTTCGACCTCGGCGGTGCGCTCACGGCGACCGGTGGGCTCGGACTCCTCGCCTACGCCCTCGTCGGCGCGGGCGAGGCGGGCTGGACCGGCGCGCGGACCCTCGTGAGCGGGGCCGGGGGACTCGTCCTGCTCGCCGCCTTCGCCCTGCTGGAGCGGCGCATCGCCCGGCCGCTCGTACCGCCCGCCGTGCTGCGCCGTCCTGCCCTGCGACGGGCCAACGTCCTCAGCGCACTGGCCCAGATGGCGTTGTTCCCGATGTTCTTCCTGGTCAGCATCTACCTGCAGAAGGTGCTCGGACACTCCCCGCTCACCGGCGGACTGGGCCTGCTGCCGCTGTCCCTCGTCGTCGTTGCCGTCGCCCCGCAGACCGGCCGGCTCATCGGCCGGCTCGGGCTGCGCCCCGCCATGACCCTCGGCTTCGGGCTGCTCCTTTCCGGCATGGTCTGGCTCGCGCTCGCCCTCGATGCCGACGGAACCTTCCTCACCACCGTCCTCGCCCCGAGCCTCGTCCTGGGCGCCGCCCTTCCGCTGGTGATGGTCACCACCAACGTGGCCGCCACGGCCGAGGCCTCGCCCGAGGAGACGGGACTAGCCTCCGGACTGGTCAACACCAGCCAGCAGTTCGGCTCGGTCCTCGGGCTCGCGGTCCTCGTCGCCGTCGCCACCGCGGGAACCGCGGTGGCCGGCGACGCCGCGGCCGAGACAGCGGGCTTCAGGTCCGCCCTTCTGGCCGGAGCCGCGTTCGCGGCCCTGGCCACCCTGCTCTCCTCCCGGCTGCGGCTGCCCGCGCCCGCCATGGCGCCGCCACGCCAGGACCGGGTCGGCGGCGCCGTGGAGTGACCGGGGGCGGGGACGGTGCCGGGCGCACGCCGTGCGCCCATCACGGCACGGGGGTGCCCGCGCACCGCCCGCCCCACATCCCACCAGTGAACCGTTTTCTGTCCGAAGGGACATTCCGTTGACCCTGTACGACCTTGTCGCGCCCGGTCTCGATGTGCTCGGCGAACCGCGTTACCGGATAGCGGAGATACGTGCGGCCGATCCGCTCGGTGCCGACGCGCTGCTCGCCGCGCTCCCGGCCATGAACGCGGACGCGGACGTGCCCGCGCTCACCGTCGCCCTGCGCGCGCTCGTACCCGACGAGAACCGGGTCGCCTCGCTCGGCATCGTCGACGCACTCGCCGCGATGCGCGACCTCGGCATCCTCCTCGGTTCGCTGAAGCGGCACGGCACACAGCCGCTCGCCGCCGTTCCGGAGGCCCTGCCCGTCCTGGAGGAGCTGGGCCGCCGCACGGACATGGTCCCCCGGGACACCGTGCACCACTACACGACCTGGAACCCCTCGGGACAGCGCCGGCGGATGTACACGGGCGACCCCATGGAGGGCAACCTCCAGGACGCCGTCCGCATGGTCTTCCCCAGCCTCGTCGCCTCGCTCGACACCTGCGCGGAGCTCGCCCGACTGGAGCCGTACGACCCGGGGTTCGCCCTCGCCCTCGACCGCACCGCCCAGCACGTGCAGTCCATGGTCGACTCGATCGACTTCACCGTCGCCCGCGTCTCCCCCGTTTTCTTCGCCCGCGAACTGCGCTCCTACTTCGAGGAGGTCGACGTCGCCGGCCGCGACTACCTCGGCCCCGCCGCCGCCCAGGTCCCGCTGTGGCTCGTCGACCTGACGCTCTGGCAGTGCGACCGCGGCAACGAACGCTACGACACCTTCCTCGAGGAGTCCGTCCAGTACAGTCTGCCGTCCTGGCGCGCGCACTACGCGGCCCACCGGGGCGGCGTCTCCGCCGTCTCCAAGCTCTCCGCCGCCTTCAGCTGGGAGGGTGGGGGCCGCGTGCCCGCCACGCTCACCGCGTCGGCGGTCTCCCTCGCCCGCGTGCTGCGCATCCTCAAGACCTTCCGCGCCCGCCACCTCACCATCGCCCGCAAGGCATACAGCGAGGAGGTACGGCTCTACGACGCCGGCAGCGGCGGCGCCCCGGTCGCCCTCCTGCGCTCCGTCCTCGATCTGACCCGCGAGAACGAGACGCTGGTGCGCCGCTCGGTGGAGCCGCCGGACACCAGCGCCCGCTGACCGCCACAGGAGAGCCACAGGAGAGTTCGAGGAGATTTCGTCCCCATGACCCACATCATGATCGTCGGCGGCGGCATCGCCGGCCTCACCGCCGCGCTCGCACTGCACACGGCCGGGTTCGAACGGATCACGGTGGTCGAGGCCGCCCCGGAGATCCGCCCGGTCGGCGCGGGCCTGAACATCATGCCCAACGCGGTGCGCGAACTCGACGCGCTCGGCGTGCTGGACCGTATCGAGGAACACGCCGTACGCACCCGGGAACTGCGCTACTACCACCGCAGCGGCTGCCTGATCTCCCGCGATCCGCGCGGACTCGCCGCCGGGTACAACTGGCCCCAGCTGTCCGTCCACCGCGGCGCGCTGCAGCTCACGCTCGCCGAGGCCGTACGGGACAGGCTCGGCGAGAGCGCTCTGCTCAGCGGTGTACGTGTGACGCGCGTCGACCGGCTAGACGGCGGCCGCCCCCGCGTCACCCTGGAACACAGCGACGGCGCACGCCGCGGTCGGGCCTCGCTGGAACCGGACCTGCTCATCGGCGCGGACGGCATCCGCTCCGCGGTACGCGCCGCGCTCCGTCCCGGCGAGGGCGAGCCGCCGTGGAACGGGATGCTCGTCTGGCGCGGGATCTCGCGCGTGCCCGCCCATCGCGCGGGCGATTTCATGCTCATCGCCGGGGACGACCGGCTGCGGGCCGTCGTCTATCCGATCTCCGAGCCCGCCGACGGCGGTGACGTCCTCGTCAACTGGGCGCTCGCCGCGCCCTCCGAGACGGCCGGGGACACCTTCCGCGGCGACTGGAACCGGTCCGTCGCCGTGGCCGCGTTCGCCGGCCGCTTCGCGGGCTGGGAGTTCGACGGGGTCAGCGTCCCGGAGATCCTCCACGCCGCCGACGCGGCGTACGAGTACCCGATGGTGGACCGCGATCCGCTGCCCCTGTGGTCCCGGGGCCGTACGACGCTGATCGGCGACGCGGCACATGCGATGTACCCGATCGGCTCCAACGGGGCGACCCAGTCCATCGTCGACGGCCGGGCCCTCGCCCACGCGCTGGCCGGCCACCGCGACCCGGTGGCCGCGCTCACCGCCTACGAGGCGGACCGCCGGCCCGCCATGACCCGACTGCAGCTGTCCAACCGGCAGAAGGGACCCGAGGTGGTCATCGACCTGGCCCACCGGCGTGCACCCGGCGGATTCACCGACATCCGCGACGTGATCCCGGAGGCCGAACTCACCGGCATCGCGGCACGGTACGCGGCCACCGGCGCGTTCGACCCGCAAAGCGTCAACCAGGGCTCCCCGTACGGAGGAACGGTGGGCGGCCGGGGGCGTGGCTGAACCGGGCCGGTGCCTCGGGAGGCGGGAGGCGTGGCTGACCGGGGCAGCGGCCGTTGGTGGTTGCTGCCGGTAGTGGGCTTGCTCGGGGCCGACGGGAGGTCGTGAGCGGGGGTCGACGGGAGGTCCTGAGCGGGCCTGATTCGCCGCGCGGCGGGGGCGAGACCGGGGCGGGCGGCCGATGCGACCGGCAGAGGTGTGCGCCCCCTGGCGAACCGTGCGCCGTGGTGGGCGAGGACGGGGTGCGACTAACGTCGCACCGACGGAAAAGGGCGCACACCGCCGTGCGTCCGCTCGGATGCGTACATCCCCTGCGAAGGTGGGACCTGTGAAGGCCATTCGTCGATTCACCGTCCGCCCCGTCCTCCCCGAACCACTGCAACCGCTCAGCGGCTTGGCGCGCAATCTGCGCTGGTCCTGGCACACCGAGACCCAAGAGCTGTTCCGTTCCGTCGATCCCGAGAGGTGGCAGGCCGTCGCCGGCGATCCCGTGCGGCTCCTCGGGAACGTGTCCGCCGCCCGGATGGCGGACCTGGCCAAGGACCGGCGCTTCCTGCGCCGGCTCGCCGCGGCCGCCGACGACCTGGACGACTATCTGCACGGCCGCAGGTGGTACCAGTCCGGCGACGGCGGCCCCGACACCACCGAATTCCCCGCCGCCGTCGCCTACTTCTCGCCGGAGTTCGGCGTCACCGCCGCCCTGCCGCAGTATTCGGGCGGCCTCGGCATCCTCGCCGGCGACCACCTCAAGGCCGCCAGCGATCTCGGCGTGCCGCTGATCGGCGTCGGCCTGCTCTACCGGCACGGCTACTTCCGCCAGTCGCTCTCCCGCGACGGCTGGCAGCAGGAGCACTATCCCGTGCTCGATCCCAACGAACTGCCGCTCGATCTGCTGCGGGAGGCCGACGGCACCCCGGCCGGGGTGTCCCTGGCCCTGCCGGGGGGCCGCCTGCTGCACGCCCACATCTGGGTCGCCCAGGTCGGCCGAGTCCCGCTGCTGATGCTCGACTCCGACGTCGAGGGCAACGGACCGGGCGCCCGCGACGTCACCGACCGGCTCTACGGCGGCGGCAGCGAGCACCGGCTGCTCCAGGAGATGCTGCTCGGCATCGGCGGCGTACGGGCGGTCCGTGCGTACTGCAGGGTCACCGGGCACCATGCGCCCGAGGTGTTCCACACCAACGAGGGCCATGCCGGCTTCCTCGGCCTCGAACGCATCCGTGAACTGGGCGAGTCCCCCGACAAGGGCGGCAGCGGCCTCGGATTCGACGCGGCCCTCGAAGCCGTGCGCGCGGGCACGGTGTTCACCACTCACACCCCGGTGCCCGCTGGGATCGACCGCTTCGACCGCGACCTCGTCGCCCGCCACTTCGCGGACGACGCCGAACTGCCCGGAGTCCCCGTCGACCAGGTGCTCCAGCTGGGCACCGAGAGCTATCCCGGCGGTGACCGGGGCCTGTTCAACATGGCGGTGATGGGACTGCGGCTCGCCCAGCGCGCCAACGGCGTGTCCCGGCTGCACGGGGCCGTCAGCCGCGAGATGTTCTCCGGCCTGTGGCCCGGCTTCGACGCCGTCGAGGTGCCGATCACCTCGATCACCAACGGGGTGCACGCGCCGACCTGGGTCGCACCCGAGGTCTTCCGGCTGGGAGCGCGCCAGATCGGCCCGGGGCGCGCGGAGGACGCCCTGTCGGTCGGCGGGTCCTCGCGCTGGGACGCCGTGGCGAACATCCCGGACGCGGAGATCTGGGAACTGCGCCGCTCGCTACGCGAACAGCTGGTGCTGGAGGTCCGCGAGAGACTGCGCGCCTCCTGGCGCCAGCGCGGTGCGGGCGCGGCCGAACTGGGCTGGATCGACGGGGTGCTCGACCCCGACGTGCTCACCATCGGGTTCGCCCGGCGGGTGCCCTCGTACAAGCGGCTCACGCTGATGCTCCGCGACCGCCGCCGGCTGACCGAGCTGCTGCTGCACCCCACCCAGCCGATCCAGATCGTCGTCGCGGGCAAGGCCCATCCGGCCGACGACGGGGGCAAGCGTCTCGTCCGCGAGCTGGTGCGCTTCGCCGATGACCCGAAGGTGCGCCACCGCCTGGTCTTCCTGCCCGACTACGGCATGGCGATGGCGAAGAAGCTCTACCCGGGCTGCGACGTCTGGCTCAACAACCCGCTGCGTCCGCTGGAGGCCTGCGGCACGAGCGGCATGAAGGCGGCGCTGAACGGCTCCCTCAACCTGTCGGTGCTCGACGGCTGGTGGGACGAGTGGTACGAGCCGGACTTCGGCTGGGCGATCCCCACCGCCGACGGCGCGGCCACCGACGATGACCGCCGCGACGAACTGGAGGCGGCGGCGCTGTACGCGCTGATCGAGGACCGTGTCGCGCCCCGCTTCTACGACCGGGGGACCGGCGGACTGCCCGACCGCTGGATCGAGATGGTCCGCCGCACTCTGACCACGCTCGGACCCAAGGTGCTGGCGGGCCGCATGGTGCGCGAGTACGTCGAGCGGCTGTACACCCCCGCCGCGAGGGCCCACCGGGCGTTGGACGCCTCGGCCGCCGAGGAGTTGGCGGGCTTCAAGGCGCGGGTCCGCGCGGGCTGGCCACAGGTCGCGATCGACCATGTGGAGGCTGTGGACCAGGACGCGGGTGCGGGGGCCGCGGCGACGGCAGGACTGGGCTCCACGCTGACGCTGCGGGTCCAGGCCAGGCTCGGTGAGCTGCGGCCGGACGATGTGGAGGTGCAGGCGGTGGCGGGCCGGGTCGACGCCGACGACGCGATCCGCGACGCCCAGACCTTCCCGCTGAAACCGTCGAGCGGCCCGGATCTGGAGGGCCGCTGGGTGTACGAGGGCCCGATGGCGCTGGACCGCACGGGACCGTTCGGCTACACGGTGCGGGTGCTGCCCGCCCACCGGCTGATCCCGGCGGGCGCTGACATGGGTCTGGTGGCCCTGCCGTCGGAGGCGGTGGGTCAGGACGCGGGCATGCTGATGCGCTGAGTCGGGCCGTCGTTCGGGGCGCGGTCCTTCCCTGTCCGGGGAGGACCGCGCCCGCTTTGCCGCCCGGAGCCGACGCGGCCGCACCGCTGAGTGTGGCCGCGGAGCGGCGTCCCGGTCGGGTCGAGTGCGCCCGGTTCGTGACCGTTCCATGACGCCCTGGTGCAGCAGATGTGATCAATACGTGATGATCGCCGATGAGGTGATGTCGGATATGTGATCTTGTAAGGTTGCTCCGTTCATGTCATAGTCCCGTTCCGCTTCTGCTGGTCGCGGGGGGCTGGAACGAGGATGTGACGCGGGGTCGGCGGAGCAGGAAGGCTCCGTTCGGCATTTGGCCGGATCGGCACCGACGTGCTGTGCCGGCGGTGTCCCCCACCTCCGCCCCGGGCCGGCAGAGGCACGAGGCTGCCCGTCACGACCGATTCGGGCTGCCTCGTGGACACGTCACATGGATGCCGTGCTGCTCGTTGCTCGAGGACGCCACACGGCACAGCGGGTGGGGGGAAGAATGCCGCGTGTCGGCACACGTACGGCCCGGGGGGTGACGGCGCTCGCGCTGGGCGCCGCGGTCACCCTGCTCGGGCAGGGCGCGGCACCGGTGCCGCAGGCCGCCGCAGCCGCGGGCTGCGCCGGAGCGCAGAACGACTTCAACGGTGACGGCATCCGCGACATGGCCTTCGCGGACCCGGAGGCCACCGTCTCCGGCAAGGAGCGCGCCGGGCAGATCCACATCGTCTACGGCGGCGGCAAGGGCACGTTCGCTCTGTCGCAGGACTCGCCGAACGTGTCGGACGGAGCCGAGACCGGCGACCAGTTCGGCTTCTCGTTCGCCGTCTACGACGCCAACAACGACGGGTGCAGCGACATCGCCGTCGGCATCCCGTTCGAGGACATCAACCTGACCGACCGGACCGTCAAGGACGCCGGCCTCGTTCACCTGATCTACGGCTCGCCCACCGGCGTCGCCTCGGCCGGACTCGGCACCTACGGCTTCCGGCAGGGAGCCGACGGGAAACTCGGCGGTGGTTACGAGGCCGAGGACTGGGTCGGATACGCCGTCGCCGCGGGCAGGTCGGCCACCAACATCCCCTTCCTCGTGATCGGCGTCCCGGGCGAGGACGGTGCCGAGGGCAAGGACATGGGGATGTTCCACTACGTCTACGGCACCGGCTACAACGTGGCGCACGTCGCCCAGGACAGCGCCGGCGTGTGGGAGGATCCCGAGCCCAACGACCGCTTCGGCGCGTCGATCGCCGCCACCGACCGCCACTTCGTCGTCGGTGCTCCCGGTGAGTCCACGGCCACCACCACGCAGAACATGGAGTTCGCCGGTGCCGTGATCGCCTTCCGGCCGTCGATCAACACCGACGGGATCCCGGACCCGCTGTTCGGCATGGGGCAGGGCCGCAGCGGCACCGGTGACACCACCGCGCAGGCCGGAGACCAGTACGGCTCCGCCCTGGCGATGGCGCCCTACCGCCCTGCCGGTGCCACCGCGAACAACGACTCGCTCCTCGCGGTCGGCGTGCCCGGCGAGGACCTGGCGACCACCGTCGATGCCGGCGCCGTGCACACCTACCACCTCAAGGCCGACGGCACCGTCCAGCACCTCAAGTGGATCGACCAGAACCAGCCGGGCGTGGAGGGCGAGGCCGAGGCGGGAGACTTCTTCGGCCAGCGGCTCGCCGCGGTCAACACCTCCCCGACCGTGACGGGCACCGCGGCGACGATGCGGCTCGCCGTAGGGGCCCCGGGCGAGGAGTCGACCGAGGAGTATCCGGAGGAGGGCGGGGTGCAGATCCTGCCCCTGCTCGGTGACCCCGGAACCGGTGACAGCTGGATCTCGCCCGGGAACGGCATCCCCGCGACCCGTGCGCCCCGCATGCTCACCGGCATGGGCCTCGGGTCGAGCCCCGGCGCACTGTACGTCGGCGTCCCGTACGGGCCCGTGGCGAACAGGGCCGTACACGCCTTCCCCTGGAACACCCCCAACGGCGGTGCGCCCACGCAGAGCTGGCGGCCGGGTGAGGGTGGCATCCCGGTGGACAACGTCGCGTTCGGGGCGTTCCTGAGCTGATCGACCGGGCGCCGCCGCCCCGTCGGCGGCAGACGCGGCCCGCGGACAACCCGCGGGCCGCACCCAATGCCTGCGACCGATGCAGCAGGCCGTGCCCTGCCCGCCGCAGGCGCCGACGGCACGATCCCGTGCGGGCGAGGACGACCCGGAACAGCCCCTGCCTGCCAGGGCCATCCCGGACAGGGCCGTTCTCACCCGTGCCGTGCCGGACCCGCGGTGCTCCCGCCACCCCGCCGACCGGCATACCCCGCACGGCGCTTCGGCCCAGCCCACCCCCCCGCTCGCGGTGGGCGGCCGGGCCCGGCACGCGTGGAGGGCGGGTCGGCCGACAGCGGCGGGGATCGGAGCAGGGCGTTGGCCACGAGCCCGGACGGGCGTGGCACAGAGACCGCCGGCGGAAGCAGCCGGCTGCGTAGGGGAGGACCCATTTCAGTGAGCAGTCCAACACGCCCGCGACCGCGGGCAATCCGACGACGAGGCGCGCTCGCCGCGAGCGCGCTCGTCCTGACCGTCTCCGCCCTCGGACTCGCTCCGGCGTCGACCGCCGCGGTTGCCGCCGGCTGTTCCGGTGTGGAGTCGGACTTCAACGGCGACGGCATCCGTGACACGGCGATCGCCGATCCGGAGGCGACCGTCGCGGGTCACGCCGAGGCGGGGCTCGTGAGGATCGTCTACGGCGGAGGCAAGGGCACCCTCGAACTCGTCCAGGGAACCGGCGGGATCCCCGGCGGCCCTGAGCGGGGCGACCAGTACGGCTTCGCGCTCGCCGTGTACGACGCCGACGCCGACGGCTGCGCCGACCTCGCGATCGGCAGCCCGTACGAGGACCTGTCCACCACCGCCGACGCCGGCTGGGTACACATCGTCTACGGCTCGTCCGCGGGCCTGAACGCCGGCAAGGCCGTCAAGGAGCACACCCAGGGCGGGACTCTGGGCGGTGCGAAGGAGGCCGGTGACTGGGTGGGGTACGCCCTCACCGCGGGCAAGACGTCCGCGGGTGCGCCGTATCTGATCGTCGGCATACCCGGCGAGTCCATCGGCACGGCCGAGGACGCCGGCGGCTTCGTCTATATCCACGGGACCGCGCAGACGGTCGTCAGCGTCAACCAGGACGTCGACACGGGCGGAGCGGTGCCCGGTACCGCGGAACGGGACGACCGCTTCGGCGGATCGCTCGCGTCCACGCCCACGCACTTCGCCGTCGGCACGCCCGGCGAGGCCATCGGCACCGTGCCGTTCGCCGGCGGCGCGGCGGTCTTCAGCCACACGCTGTCGTCCGGCCATCCCAAGCCGCTGTTCGGTCTCGGGCAGGACCAGGACATCGTCGACGGCGCCGAGGAGCCCGGCGACGGCTTCGGGACGGCGCTCGCCATGGTGCCCCACCGCCCGTCCGGGGCGACCACCACGAACGAGTCGCTGCTCGCCGTCGGTGTGCCCGGTGAGGACCTGCACACCACGGTGGACGCGGGCGCCGTACAGATCTTCAGGGTCACCGCGGCCGGCACCCTCGCCAAGCACATGTGGCTCGACCAGAACTCCGCCGACGTTGAGCAGGCGAGCGAGCCGGGCGACTTCTTCGGGCAGCGCCTGGCCGCCGTCAACACCGCTCCGAGCAGCACCAGTTCGGGGACGAACACCCGGCTCGCCATCGGCGTCCCCGGTGAGGAGTCGACCGAGGAGCACCGCGAGAAGGGCGGCGTCCACATCGTGCCCATGGTTGGCGCGCCCGGCGCGTCCGACTCCTGGATCGACCCGGGCTGGGGCATCCCCGGCGAGCCGGCGCCGCTCCAGCTCGCGGGACTCAGCCTGGCGGCGGCCCCGGGCGGGCTGTACGTCGGTATGCCGTACGGCCCGCAGGCCGGTCACGCCGTCCACCTCTTCCCGTGGAACACGGCGAACGGCGGCGCCCCCACCCAGACCTTCAAGCCCGGCGAAGGCGGCATCCCCGCGGGCGACACCGCCTTCGGTGCGGCGGTCCGCTGATGAACCACAAGGAGAACGGACACGTGTCCAGACGTATACGACGCGGCCTCGTGCTGCGCGGCGCGATCGCCGCGGTGGCGGCCGGCGCCGTACTGACCGGCGGCTTCAACGCGCTGCCGGACAACCCGGACGGCGCCGACGTCGCACCGAAGCAGTCCGCCGTCGGCACGGGGACCCCCGTGCAGACGGAGGCCGAGGCCCTCGCGGTCGCGAAGAAGAGCAACAAGAAGATCGAGATCCTCGGTATGCGCACCGCGCGCCGGGAGATCTACGCCGAGCCCAACGGGACGTTCACGGCACGGGAGTACACCGATCCGGTCCGCACCTTCCAGGACGGCTCCTGGGTCGACATCGACAAGACCCTTGTGCGCCGGTCCGACGGCAGCGTGGCCCCGAAGGCCACCGCCGTGGCCCTGTCGTTCTCGGACGGCACGGCCGGCAAGCCGTTCGTCACGATGAACCAGGCGGGCCGCGAGCTGTCCCTGGCCTGGCCGTACGGCAAGCTGCCCGCGCCGGTCCTCGACGGCGAGACCGCCACCTACAAGGACGCGCTGCCCGGCGTGGACCTCGCGGTGCGCGCGGAGGCCGACGGCTTCGGCCACCTGCTGATCGTCAAGACCCCCGAGGCCGCCGCCGATCCGAAGCTCGCCCGGCTGGACCTGGGCCTCACGACCGACGGGCTGAAGGTCACCGAGGACGCCACCGGCGCGCTCAAGGCCGAGGACGCCGCCGTCGGCGGCACCGTCTTCGAGGCCGGCAAGCCCGTCATGTGGGACTCGGCCGCCGTCAAGGAGGCCGCCGCCAGGAAGCAGGGCCCGCGGGCCGTCTCCAAGGCGCTCGCCGCCGCGTCCGCCAACGCGGCTCCCGCCCCGGCCGTCGCCCCGGAGCCCGCGCTCACGGGACCCGGCGGTGGAGGAAAGACCTCGCCGCTCGGCATCGAGGTCGGCAAGGGGAAGCTGTCCCTGGTGCCCGATCAGAAGCTGCTCAAGGGCAAGGACACCGTCTTCCCGGTCGTCATCGACCCGATCCAGCGCACCACCTCGCGCACCGCGTGGACCGGCGTGATGTCGGGCATGCCGAGCGAGCAGGACTGGAAGTACTCCGGCAGCGCCGGTGTGGGCAAGTGCCCGACGGACTACAGCCCGGTGTCCTGCAACGGCGTGGGGGTCCGGCGGCTGCTGTTCACCATGCCGATGTCGTTCTACAAGGGCAAGCAGATCCTCGGCGCCTCGTTCTCCGCCCGTGTCGAGCACATCTACAGCGCCTCGCCGACCGCCGAGCCGATCCGGCTCTACCGCATCGGCGGCAAGAACTACAGCATCACCTCCTCCTCCAGCTGGTCCAACACCTCGGACGACTGGCTGGACCACATCGGCACGGTCGACAAGGCGATTTCCCCCACCAGCTGCTCCAGCCAGGCCAACCTGCACTTCGAGGCCGGCGCCACTGGTGAGCTGACCAGCGAGGTGAAGACCGCCGCGGCCGAGGGCTGGTCCTCGATGACGCTCGGCCTGCGCGCCGCCGACGAGACCCGGCTGCCGGAGTGGAAGCGGATCTGCGGCAACGCCTACCTCTCCATCAGCTACAACAACCTGCCCCGCAAGATCACTTCGCTGTCGCAGAACCCCGGCGGCGTGTGCACCTCCGGTACCGGCCGTCCCTACGCCGAGGTCCCGCCGCAGCTCCAGGCCATCGCCAGCGACCCGGACCACACGAGCACCAGCACCGACAAGGTGAAGGTCGAGTTCAAGGTCGACTGGACCGACCCGGTCACCAAGGAGGCCAAGAGCTACACCTCCCTCACCCCGACCTGGCTGGCGCCCACCTCCGGCACCAAGTTCACCCACACCGTCAGGTCGACGATCCCGCAGAACACGGTCATCTACTGGAGCGCCCGCGCCTACGACGGTGACGGCTACGGCCCGTGGAGCTCCGACGGCGAGTCGGTCCGCTGCGAGTTCATCTACGACGCGACACTGCCTGGCAAGCCGAACGTGCTGTCCAAGCAGTACCCGTCCGACAGCGTCTACCACGACGGCGTCGGCACCTACGGCTCGTTCACCTTCTCGCCCAACCCGAACGACTCCGTGCCCGACACGGACATCGTCAAGTACCGGTACGCGTTCGACAGCACCGCCACCCCGGCCACCACGGTCCCCGCCACCACGGCCGGCGGTCCCGCGACCGTGAGCTGGATGCCGACGCGTTCCGGACGCCACTGGGTCGACGTCATCGCCGTCGACAAGGCGGAGAACCCCAGCACCAAGGCCCACTACGAGTTCCTCGTGACCGAGGGCACCCCCGTCACCGCCCAGTGGAACCTCGCCGACGCGCCGACCAGCACCGAGGCGCACGACGAGACCGGAGCCTTCTCGGCGAACGCGGGCACGGGCGTCACCTTCGGTGTGGAGGGCCCCGGCGGCAAGGTCGACGCGGCCGCCCGCTTCGACGGCACCTCCGCCGCCTACGCCGACGTCAACGAGACGGTCCTCGACTCCTCGAAGAGCTTCAGCGTCAGCGCCTGGGTCCGCCCGAAGGGCACCCCGACCCGTGACATGGCCGTCGTCAGCCAGGACGGCACCGGCGAGCCCGGCTTCACCCTCGGCTACGACCACACCGCCGGCACCTGGGCGTTCTCCGTCCCGGTGACCGACGTCGACTCGCTCGGCGAGTGGAAGGCCGTCGCCACCGGCGTCAGCGTGCTCCCCGACCAGTGGGTCCTGCTGACCGGCGTCTACGACGCGACCAAGTCCGAACTGCGGCTCTACGTCAACAAGGACTCCAAGGGCGTCGCCTCCCGCCGCTCGGTGTGGCGGTCCTACGGCCCGCTGCAGCTCGGCCGCACCACGGCGAAGAGCGGCTACCGCGACAACCTCGACGGCGACCTCGCCGAGGTCCGCGTCTTCGACCGCGTCCTGCCCGCCGCGCAGGTGGCGGAGATGATGACGGTCAAGCCCGTGCGCAAGAACTACTGGCAGCTGGACTCGGCCACCTCGGGCTCCTCCCCGGACACGGGGACGGGGCAGGCGCTGACGCTGGCGGGCAACGCGTCGGTCTACAACGCGCCGTCGGACGACCCGTACTTCGAAGGCCCCTTCCCGATGGTCGGTGCCGGTCATCTCGTGCTCGACGGCGACGGTGACTACGCGTCGACCGGGACGGCACCGGTCACCGGCGCCGCGAGCTTCACGGTCTCGGCACGGGTGAAGCTCACCACGCTCGACCCGGAGAAGGCGCAGACCGTGCTCTCGCTGCCGGGCGCTGCGGCCAACCGCCTCTCCGTCCGCTACCGGCCGGGACAGGACGCCTCGACCCCCTCGATGTGGGAGCTCGCGGTCGCCGAGTCCGACTCGGCCACGGCGACGGTGAAGTCGTTCACCGACGACCAGGAGCTCCCGGACACCGACCCGGCCGGCCAGCACCTGGCCGTCGTGTACGACGCGTTCGCCAACGAGATCCGGCTGTACGTGAACGGCCAGCTCGCCGACATCGCGCACGGGTCCGACGACACCCTGTGGGCCGCCAGCGGCGCCCTCCAGGTCGGCCGTTCGGCTCTCGGCGGCGGCAGCGAGTACTTCGCCGGCGCGATCGACGAGGTCCGCGTCTACGGCGGTGCCGCGGACAAGACCGCGATCCAGCTGATGTCCAACCCGATGGCTCTGCCGGACATGTGATCCCCGACGGGCGGGTGGTCCGGCCTCCCGGGGCCGGCCCGCCCGCCCGCTCGCCTTCCATCCCTTTCTACGTGTGGAGACACGTGATGCCATTTCGTGGCCGGTTGCTGAACCGGCGCATACCCGGGCGGCTGCTCGCAGCGACCGCCTTGGGGGTGACCATCGCCTTGACCGGCGGTACGGCCCAAGCGATGCCGCTCACCCCGCAGGAGCAGGGCAGGGGCAGACCAGGCGTGCAGGACTTCGGTGACCCCGTCGAGGGCAAGGACGCCAAGGCCGCACCACGCCCGGCCGATCCGGCGAAGAAGGCCGCGGTCACGACGCTCGACAAGGCGGTCTGGCCCGGCGGCGGCAGCGCCGAGCTCGCCGTCGCGTCCGGCGCGCTGAAGGCGACGGCGATCGGCGGCCTGCCGGTCGCCGTCTCCTCGGTGCCGGCCAAGGCGGCGAAGCCGGCTCGCACGGCATCCGCCCAGGATGCCCCCGTCAAGGTCACCGTCGACGTCCTGCCCGCCAAGCGGGCCGCCGACCTCGGTGCCGGGGCACTCCTGCGCGTCGAGCGCGCCGACGACCGGGCGAAGGACGCCACGGTGCGTCTGACCGTCGACTACTCCTCCTTCGCCGAGGGTTACGGCGGCTCGTACGCCTCCCGTCTGCACCTGGTGCGACTGCCCGCCTGTGCGGCCGTCGCGACGCCCGGCAGCAAGGCGTGCCCCGAGCTGCCGAAGCCGCTGCCGACCGTGAACGATCCCGAGGACCGCACGGTCTCCGCCTCCGTCGTCGCGGCTCCGGCGCCGCAGTCCGGCCCGTCGACCATGGCGGTCGAGGGCACCTCGCTCGTGGCGCTCGCCGCCGGGCCGTCCTCGGCCCAGGGCTCGTACAAGGCGACCCCGCTCTCCCCCTCGGCGAGCTGGAGCGTCGCGAACTCGTCGGGCGGTTTCAGCTGGAACTACCCGATGCGGACGGTCCCCACGCCGGGCGGCCTCTCGCCGACCATCGGCCTCGGCTACTCGTCGCAGTCAGCGGACGGCCGCACCTCCACGACCAACAACCAGGGTTCGTGGATCGGCGAGGGCTTCTCCTACGACCCCGGCTACATCGAGCGCCGCTACAAGCCGTGTGCCGACGACGGCCACTCGACCTCCGGTGAGCAGTGCTGGGCGTTCGACAACGCCTCGATCATGCTCAACGGCAGCTCCAGCGAGCTGATCAAGGACGACAAGACCGGCGCCTGGAAGTTCTCGTCCGACGACGGCACCAAGGTCGAGAAGCTGACCGGTGCGACGAACGGCGACAACGACGGCGAGCACTGGAAGGTCACGACCGCCGACGGCACCCAGTACTGGTTCGGCCTCAACCGCCTGCCCGGCTGGGCCACCGGCAACGAGACCACCGGCTCGGCCTGGACCGTCCCCGTCTTCGGCGACGACTCCGGCGAGCCCTGCTACAACGCCACGTTCACCAGCGCCCACTGCAAGCAGGCGTGGCGCTGGAGCCTGGACTACGTCAAGGACGCCCACGGCAACGTGATGTCCTACTTCTACGCTCCCGAGACGAACCACTACGCCCTCAACGGCAAGACGGACGTCAACGGCACCGCGTACCACCGCGGCGGCTACCTGAAGCGGATCGACTACGGCCAGCGCGACGGCTCCGTCTACGCGGCCAAGGCGCCCGCACGGGTCGTCTTCGGCGTCGCCGAGCGCTGCCTGCCCACCGCGGACTTCGACTGCGCCGAGTCCAAGCGCACCAAGGCGAACGCGGCGCACTGGCCGGACACGCCGGTCGACCAGGAGTGCAAGGCCGACACCAAGTGCACCGTCGGCCAGACCTTCTGGACGACGAAGCGTCTGACGAGCATCACCACGCAGATGCGCAAGAGCACCACCGAGTACCAGGACGTGGACGCGTGGGCCTACACGCATGTGTTCACCGACAACGGTGACGACTCCAAGACCCTGTGGCTGTCGAAGCTCGACCACGAGGGCCGGGTCGGCACCGCGGCGAAGCTGCCCAGCCTGGAGCTGTACGGCGAGCAGCTGGCCAACCGGGTCGACGCGATCGGCGACAACGTCGCGCCGTTCCACCGCTACCGCCTCGCGGCCGTCCTGAGCGAGACCGGGGCCCAGCTCGACGTCAACTACGCGCCGACCGAGTGCACCAAGGACGCGCTGCCCAAGCCGGGTGAATCGACCAAGCGCTGCTACCCCGTCAAGTGGGCCCCGCCGGGCACCATCGAGCCGATCACGGACTGGTTCCACAAGTACGTCGTCGCCGAGATCGTCGAGACCGACCGCACCGGCGGCGGCGACTCGCTCGTCACGCGCTACGACTACAACGGCCCCGCAGCCTGGCGGAAGGCCGTGCCGGACGGCATCACCGAGGACAAGTACCTCACCTGGGGCGGCTGGCAGGGCTACGGCAAGGTCACCGTCACCTCGGGCAGCGCCGACCGGCAGACCTCGCGGGTCGACTACACGTACCTGCAGGGCATGGACGGCGACAAGGACCCGGCCGGCGGCACCCGTTCGGTGAAGGTCACCGACTCGACGGGCGTCGAGTACACCGACTCCGAGGAGTTCACCGGCCACCAGCTGGAGGCGCACACCTACGACGGGACCAAGCTCGTCTCCAAGGTGGTCAGCGAGCCCTGGAAGGCCGTCACCGCCACGCAGACCCGCCGCTGGGGAACCTCGCACTCGGTCATCGTCCGTTCCGACACGGAACGCGGCTACAGCCTGCTGTCCGACGACACGTGGCGCCAGACGAAGGCCACCACCAAGTACGACACGGTCAACGGAACCGGTCGCGTGGTGGAGGTCGACGACCAGGGTGACGTCTCCACCACGGCCGACGACACCTGCACCCGCACCTGGTACGCCGACAACGTGGGCGCGAACCTCCTCTCCCTGCCGTCGCGCAGCGAGGCGGTGGGCGTGAGGTGCTCGGTCACGCCCGACCGGAAGACGCAGGTCCACGCCGACGAGCGCACCTCGTACGACGGCAAGGCGTTCGGCGAGGCACCCACCAAGGGCGATGCCACCACCACGGAGCGCCTGACCTCCCACAACGGCACGACCGGCACCTACCAGGTCACCGGCACGACCACCTACGACGCCTTCGGCCGCCCGCTGTCCCAGACGGACGCCTCGGGCGCCGTGACCAAGACGGCGTACACGGACGTCAATGGCCTGATCTCGCAGACGAAGAACACCAACGCCCTCGGTCACATCACGACCACCGACTACGTCCCGGCCTGGGGCATGTCGGCCGGCCAGACCGACCCGAACGGCAAGCGCACCGACCTGGCCTACGACGGCCTGGGCCGCCTCACCTCGGTCTGGCTGCCCGACCGTGTGAAGACCCAGACCCCGAGCATCAAGTACTCGTACAACGTCCGCCGCGACCAGGTCACGGCGATCCGGACGGAGAAGATAGAGAACAGCGGCTCGTACGGCTCGGAGTACCAGCTGTACGACAGCCTGCTGCGCCCGCGCCAGCTTCAGACCGAAGGTCCGGGCGGCACGCGCATGGTCGCGGACTCGTTCTACGACGGCACGGGCAAGGTCAAGAAGACCCACGCCACGTACAACGCCGCCGGCGCGCCCTCCGACGAGCTGCTGATCGTCCGCAACGGCGAGGTCGGCCGGCAGAGCCTGATGGAGTACGACGGCCTCGGCCGCATGACTGCCCAGATCCTGGCCGTTTCCGGTGTCGAGCAGTGGCGGACCACCACCGCGTACGACGGTGAGCGCACCACGGTCGACCCGCCGAAGGGCGGCGTGCCCACCACCACGATCACGGACTTCGCGGGCAACACCAAGGAGATCTGGCACTACCGGGGCGACTCCCCGAACCCGCTGTCCGGTTACGACGTCACCAAGTACACGTACACGCCCAAGAACCAGCTCGAGACGGTCACGGACGCCCAGGGCAACGTGTGGCGTTACGAGTACGACCTGCTGGGCCGCAAGACGAAGAGCGTCGACCCGGACGCGGGGACGTCGACGACGGCGTACGACGCCCTCGACCGCGCGGTCTCGACCACGGACAGCCGGGGCAAGAAGGTCTCCACTGTCTACGACAAGCTGGGTCGCACCCTGTCCACCTGGCAGGGCGAACCGACCACCGGTACCAGGATCACGGAGACCCGGTACGACAAGGCGGGCCTGCTGGGGCATGCCTGGGCCGACATCAGCTACATCTCACCGACCGAGTCGTTCGGCACGGTCATTCAGACGTGGGACGACTTCTACCGTCCGCTGAAGACGAACTACGTGGTGCCCGCGTCTCAGGGGGCACTTGCCGGTACGTACACCTTCACGGCGGCGTACAACCGCGACGGCACCCTGCAGTCGACCGGTGTCCCCGCTGTGGGCGACCTGCCGGCCGAGGTGCTGGTCAACGGCTACGACGACCTGCAGCGTCCGACGACGCTGACGGGCTCCACGTCGTACGTCACCAACACCGTCCACTCCAACAAGAGCCACGTCCAGCAGCTTGAGCTGTCCACCGGGAGCGGCAAGAAGGTCTGGCAGACCTTCGACTACGAGACCGGCACGGACCGGCTGACGCGCATGGTGGTTGACGTCTACGGTGCGGCAGCGCCGGCCAAGGAGGCGAACTACTCCTACGACCAGGCGGGCAACGTCCTGTCCATCTCGGACACGGCGAACGCCGCCTCGCCGGACGTCCAGTGCTTCGGCTACGACACGCGCAAGCGTCTCGCCGAGGCGTGGAGCCCCGCGTCCACTGTGGCCGACGCCTCCGGCAACGGCACGGTCGGCTCCGTGGCTCCCGTCGAGGGATCCGGACCGACGGCCTGCCAGGCCGCCCCGGGAGTGAACCCGCTGGGCGGACCCTCTCCGTACTGGAAGTCGTACGTCACGGACGCCATCGGCAACCGGACGTCCGAGACCGTCCACGACACCGGCCTCAACCCGGTGCAGAACATCACCCGTACGTACACCTACGGCGGAGCGGGAGCTCTCGGCGACGGTCCGCACCAGCTGACCAAGGTCGTGGAGAGCACGCCGACCGGTGACAAGCAGTCGACCTACGAGTACGACAACACCGGCAACACCACGAAGCGCACCGTCGGCGGCGACGCCCAGGTGCTGGAGTGGACCGATACGGGCAAGCTGGCCAAGGCCAAGGAGGCCGACGGCTCCGAGACGACCTACCTCTACGACAGCGGTGGCAATCGGGTCCAGCGCAAGGACCCGACGGGCACGACGGTCTACCTGCCCGGCACGGAGGTGAAGCTCTCCGTCGACGGAACGAAGAAGGAAGCCACCCGCTACTACTCGCACGTCGGCCAGACGGTCGCGGTCCGCACGAACGACGGCAAGGTGTCGTTCCTGGCCTCCGACCACCACGGCACGGGCGAGCTCGCCATCGACGCCGCGACAGGTTCCGTCTCGCAGCGCCGCTTCGACCCCTTCGGTGTCGAGCGGGGCGAGGCCACCGGTACGTGGCCGGGTGAGAAGGGCTATGTCGGCGGCACGATCGACAAGTCGACCGGGCTGACCCATCTGGGCGCGCGCGAGTACGACGCGGTCATCGGCAAGTTCATCTCCGTCGACCCGATCATCGACCACACGCAGCCGCAGCAGATCAACGGCTACAGCTACGCCAACAACTCCCCGGTCACCCACGCCGACCCGAGCGGCATGATCCTCGCGGAGTGCTGGCAGGGCCTCATCGAGTGCGAGGGCGGCAAGCCCGTCACGGACAAGGTCAAGCAGGCCGAGCACACCGTCACCCAGGCGACGAACGATCTCGGCGGAGCGCAGGGTCAGCAGAGTGCGGCCAAGCAGCGCATCAAGTCTGCGGGCAAGGCCCTCGTCAAGATCGTCCGGGACATCTTGGGTGTGGACGCCGCGCTCGACTGCGTCTCCAGCGGAGACATGGGCGCCTGCGGCGAGACGCTGCTCAACATCGCCGGCAGCTTCGCCGGTGGTCTCGCGGGCAAGATCCTGGCCAAGTACGGCGCACCGTGGAACTGGGCCAAGGGAGCCAAGCTCGCCAAGCGCGTGGTCGGCCTGGTCGGCGACCTGATCGGCGGAGTCAAGGACCTGTGGAAGGCCAACAAGGCCGTCGACAAGGCGAAGGACGGGCTGTCCAAGGCGAAGGACGCGTTGGCCGCGGCCAAGAAGAAGGCCGCGGAAGCTCTCAAGAAGAAGAAAACCGAGTGCCACAGCTTCCTGCCCGGCACGAAGGTTCTTCTGGCCGACGGCACGACCAAGCCGATCGAGGACGTCGCGCTCGGCGACAAGGTCACCGTCACCGACTCCGAGACCGGCGAGACGACCGTCCGCGAGGTCGCGGGGACGATCGTCACCGAGGACGACAAGCACTTCGTCGACCTCACGATCACCGGTGAGGCCGGCACGCCCGAGGCGTTGATCGCCACCACGACCCACCCGTTCTGGGTGGTCTCCGAGGGCGAGTGGATCAAGGCGGGCGACCTCCGCCCCGGCATGACCCTGCGCACCCCGTCGGGTGACACGGTCGAGGTCACGGACACGCGCCACTTCGACAAGCGGCAGCAGACCCACGACCTCACGGTGACGGGTATCCACGCGTACTACGTGCTCGCGGACACGACGCCTCTCCTTGTGCACAACTGTGGAGAGATCACGCTGCACAAGTGGGCCCCGGAGACGGAGGGAGACTCCCCGCACTTCAGCATCGAAGTCTCCGACGGGAAGACCTCGCTGCACACGGAGCAGATCATCACCGCCGACGACTACAGCAGCACGGAGATCGTCAAGTTCCAGCCCGGTCTGAAGAAGGTCAGTTCCACCACCATCCGGTTGCCGAACCCCCAGCAGGCGATGAACTTCCAGCGGCAGCTCATGAGAGCTGGTGACCTCGGCAAGTACGACAAGATTGGCAACAGCTGCATTTCGCACTGCATGGTGGTCGGCAAAGCCGGTGGCCTGGAGGTCGATGGGCTTCGGGACTTCGCCGGGATGTTCGGTCTCGGAGTCAGAGATTTGATCCGGTGACACAGGAGGAAGGAGAGATGACCATGACTGCGCCGACCGGAACCAGCTTCTTGGCTGACGTCCTGGCGAGCGGATACTGCGACTCGAGTGTGCAACGTGAGCTCGGACGCGTGCTGATGTCGTCGAGTGGCTCGGATTTCGGCTCGCCATCCGTTCAAGGGGACGAGGACAGGCTCGTGGAGAGCCTCATCCGAGTCGACGAGGCGTGGTCCCGCGTGCGCCGGACCTGGTCGCGGGTCGTCGAGCTGGGCACCGCGCTCGACGCGGAGAGAGCAGCTGTGCAGCAGACGCCGCACGAGAGCCGCGCGGCACGTCTCGCGGCACTGGAATCGCTGCCGGCCGAGGCGGCGTTCCGAGCCGCACGGTCCGAGTTCGCAGAGGCACTGTCGGAACTCGCTGACGCTTACGGGTCCTGACCGCACCGGTACGCTCGTATGAGGGCCGTCCCCGCATCCGCGGGGGCGGCCCTCCTCGTTGTCCACGTCCGTCGCCACCGCAAGCGGTGGAGGGCTACTGCTCCTTGGGGGCCTTGGCGGCCAGGAACGGGGCCAGTGCCTCCGTCACGTACGCCTCGACGGCTCCCTTGTCGACGCCGAGTGCCGAGAGCGGGCCGGTGCCGTCCTCCGCCTCCAGCAGGGCCAACAGGATGTGCTCGGTGCCGATGTAGTTGTGGCCCAGCCGCAGGGCCTCGCGGAAGGTGAGTTCCAGGACCTTGCGCGCCCGGGCGTCGTACGGCGCGACCTCGGGGAGGTCGTCGGCGGCCGGGGGCAGCGCCGCCGTCACCGACGCGCGGACCTGGTCGGCGCCGGTGCCCTGCGCGGTGAGCGCCTTGGCGGCGAGACCCTCGGGCTCGGCGAGCAGACCTAGCGTCAGGTGCTCGGTGCCGACGTGCGTGTTGCGGGCCTCGCGGGCTTCGTTGGCGGCCGCCGTGATGACGTTCCTGGCCCGCGGGGTGAACCGGTTGAAGCCCTGGCTCGGGTCCAGGTCGAGCGGCTGGTCGGACCCCTTGGTCACGAAGCGCTTCTGGGCGGCCTGCTTGGTGACGCCCATGGACGTGCCGATCTCGGTCCACGAGGCGCCGGAGCGGCGGGCCTGGTCGACGAAGTGGCCGATGAGGTGGTCGGCGATGTCGCCGAGGTGGTCCGCCGCGATGACCGCGTCGGACAGCTGGTCGAGGGGCTGGGAGTGGGCCTTCTTGATGGCTTCGATCAGATCGTCGAGCCGTACGGGATGGGTCAGACGGATAGGATCGGTCATGCGACAACCTTAGGTTGACGCTCGGTTGCTCGTCAACCCTTAGTTGACGATATGCCGTACGTCGGCCATCGGCCCGCCTCGTGCATCGCGATCGCCAGGGGGCCTCGTCGTCCGCCGGCTGCACCCTGATCGTCCGCCCTGCGACGCAGCCGCCCGGCGTGCGGTGCACCCCGGGCGGCAGTGGGACAGCGGTGCGGCGCCGGCTCAGAAGGTGAGCTTCCAGCTGTTGATGTAGCCCGTGTCGTAGCGCGCCACGTCCTGCACCCGCAGCTTCCACGTGCCGTTCGCCGCCTCGCTTGAGGCGTTGACCGTGTACGTGGTCTGGACGTTGTCCGCCGAGTCCGAACCGCTCGAGTTCTTCAGGCGGTACGCGGTCCCGTCCGGGGCCAGCAGGTCGATGACCAGGTCACCGCGCCAGGTGTGGATGATGTCCACGCCGACCTTGAGGGTCGTGGGCGCGTTGCCCGTGCGGCCGGTGACGTTGATCGAGGAGGTCACGGCCGCGCCCGGGGAGTCCGGGATGGACACATCGGCCGTGTTCTCGAAGACGGTGCCCGGCTCTCCGGGGTCGCCGCCGGGACGGGAGCCGACGTTGATGCCGGCCCAGGCGTCGGTGACCGACTTGACCTCGGCGCTGGTCGCGCCGTACAGCTCCGTCGCCACGGCGATGGTGCCGGTGCGGGCCCCCGCGTAGTCCGTGCGGGAGTTGAACTTCGTGGTGAGCGCCTTGAACCAGATCAGCGCGGCCTTGTCGCGGCCGATGCCGGTCACCGGCAGGCCGTCGGAGGTCGGCGAGTCGTAGTTCACGCCGTTGACGGTCTTGGCCCCGCTGCCCTCGGAGAGCAGGTAGAACCAGTGGTTCGCCGGGCCCGAGGAGTAGTGGACGTCGATGTTGCCGATGCCGGAGTACCAGGAGTCCTTGGACGAGCCGTCCTTGCTGGGCTTGTCCATGTAGCGCAGCGGGGTGCCGTTGCCGCGGATGTCGATCTTCTCTCCGACGAGGTAGTCGCCGACGTCCTGGGAGTTGTTGGCGTAGAACTCGACGGCCGCGGCGAAGATGTCGGAGGTCGCCTCGTTGAGGCCGCCGGACTCGCCGCTGTAGACCAGGCCGGCCGTGTTGGACGTGAGGCCGTGCGTCATCTCGTGCGCGGCCACGTCGATCGACGTGAGCGGCTTGGTGTTGTTCGCGCCGTCGCCGTAGGTCATGCAGAAGCACGAGTCGGACCAGAAGGCGTTGACGTACGCGTTGCCGTAGTGGACGCGGGAGTACGCGCCGACGCCGTCGCCGCGGATGCCGCTGCGGCCGTACACGTTCTTGAGGTAGTCCCAGGTGAGCGCCGCGCCGTAGTGCGCGTCGGCGCCGGCGGTCTCGGCGTTCTGCGGGGTGCCGTCGCCCCAGATGTCGTCCGCGCCGGAGAACAGCGTGCCGGTGCCGGACGTACCCCGGTTGAGGTTGTACGTCTTGTGGTTGCCGCGCCCGGTGTCGGTCAGCGAGTACGACGGCGCGGTGCCGAGCGTGACCTGGCCGCCGTACTGGGTGTTGCCCGTGCCGTTGTGGACGGCCTGGCGCTCGAAGAGCTTCTCGCCCGTGGTGGCGTCGGTGATCACGTGCAGCTCGTTGGGCGTACCGTCGTGCTGGAGCCCGCCGACGACCGTCTCGTACGCGAGCGTCGGCCTGCCGTCCGCCAGCCAGATCACCTTGCGCGGCGCGCGGTCGGCCTTCGTCCTGGCGGACCCCTCCGCCCTGGCCGCGCTCACCGCCTGCTTCTCGGCCGTGGCGGGAGCGATGTCGGCGCTGGTGTCGACGTTCTTCAGGGCAGACCTCGACGCCTTGGTGACGGACTCGGTGGCGCCGGCCGCGCTCTGCGCGACCACGAGGTCGCCGCCGAGGACCGGCAGGCCCGCGTAGGTGCGCTCGTAACGGGTGTGTGTGGTGCCGTCCCGGTCCTGGACGACGTCCCGGACGACGAGCTTCTCCTGGGCCCCGAGGCCGAGTTCCTTCGCGGTGGCGGCCGTGGTCGCGGTCGCCTCGCGGATCAGCTCCGCACGCTGGGCGGGGGAGAGGTTCTTGGGCAGGGCACCGGGGTCGGCCTTGCCCGCGGCCTGCGCCTTGGGGGCGGACGTGCCTGCGGGGTCGGCTCCGGCGGAACCGGTCTGCATGCCCACGGCGAGCATGGCGGCGGCGGCGATCAGAGCACCCGACGCGGTGGCGCGACGGCTTGGCGTGGATCTCACGCGGACTCCTTTTGCGAGGGGGGTACCGGCCGCCGGGTATGCGGCCGGGCAGAGCAAACAGAGCTGGCGGAGCGAAGAGTGCCGGCAGAGCAAACAGAGCCGGCGGAGCGAAGTGAGCTGGCGGGCACGGTGCGCGCGGAACGGGGGAAGAGTGGCATTGGCGCGGGCTTTATGACAGGGGCGCGTCAAGAGTTGGCCAGAAATCGTCCGTTGCCCGAAAAGTCGTGTTCGTTAAGCGGACGTTTCGATGGGTCATCGCCCATGCGTGGCAGTCGGCCCCGGGGGCACCCGGCGGATATGACCAGGGCCAATGAGGAGGTCGAGGCGCTGCTCCAGGAGTACGCCGACCTCATCACGATCACCGGCGGCGACGCCTTCAAGGCACGTGCCTACGAAAAGGCGGCCCGTGCCATCGGAGGCTTCCCCGCCGACATCTCGAAGCTCGACATCCAAGGGCTGAAGGAGATCCCCAACGTGGGGAAGTCGATCGCCGAGAAGGTCGTCGAGTACCTCCGGACCGGTCAGGTCTCCACCGTCGAGGAGGCCAGGGCCTCGATCCCGGCCGGGGTGCGCGAGCTGATCACCATCCCCACGCTCGGCCCCAAGAAGGCGATGGTCCTCTACGAGGAACTGGACATCTCCTCGGTGGACCAGCTACTCGAGGCCATCCACCAGGAGCGACTGCGTGACCTGCGCGGATTCGGCGAGAAGACCGAGGAGAACGTCCTTCACGGCATAGAACTCATGCAGAAGGCCGGCCGGAGCGGCCGCATCCTGATCAACGCCGCGATGGACGTCGCCGAACAGATCGTCGCCGAGCTGTCCGCGGTCACCGGCTGCTCAGGGTGCACCTACGCAGGGTCGCTGCGCCGTATGAAGGAGACCATCGGGGACATCGACATCCTGGTGGCCGCCGAACGGTCGGCACCCTTCATGGAGGCCTTCGGCCGCATGCCGCACACGGCCGAGGTCATCGCCGGCGGGGAGAAGAAGACCTCTGTCCGGACCACCAAGGGACTCCAGGTCGACCTGCGGGTCCTGCCGCCCGACTCATGGGGAGCGGGACTGCAGTACTTCACCGGCTCCAAGGCCCACAACATCCGCACCCGCGAGATCGCGGTGCGGCACAAGCTCAAGCTCTCCGAGTACGGGCTCTTCCACGCCAAGAGCGGCAAGAAGATCACCTCGGAGAACGAGGAGGACATCTACGCCCGGCTCGGCCTGCCCTGGATCCCACCGCCCCTGCGCGAGGACCGCGGAGAGATCGCGGCCGGACTGCGCGACGAACTCCCCGAGCTGCTGACCGACCGCGACATCCGGGGCGACCTCCACACCCACACCGACCTCACCGACGGACTCGCCCCGCTGGAGGACATGATCGCCGCCGCCGCGGACCTCGGCTACGCCTACTTCGCGATCACCGACCACGCCCCCAACCTCGCCATGCAGCGGATGACCGACGAGAAGATGCTCGCGCAGCGCGAGCGCGTACGGGAACTGGACCGGAAGCACCATGGGATGCGGCTGCTGCACGGCACCGAACTCAACATCGGGCCGGAGGGCGAAGTGGACTGGCCCGACGAGTTCCTGGCCGGGTTCGACCTGTGCGTGGCCTCGGTCCACTCGCACTTCAACCAGAACCGCCGCGAGCTCACCCGGCGGCTGCTGCGCGCCTGCGAGAACCCGCACGTCGCCATCATCGGCCACCCCACCACCCGGCTGCTCGGCAAACGGCCCGGCATCGACGCCGACTTCGACGCCGTATTCGAAGCCTGCGCCCGAACGGGCACCGCCCTGGAGATCAACTCACACCCGGAACGGCTCGATCTCTGCGACGAGGAGATCCTGCGCGCCAAGCGGTACGGGGTGAAGTTCGCGGTCGACTCCGACGCGCACTCCACCACGCACCTGCCCTACATGCGCTACGGCGTCGGCACGGCACAGCGCGGCTGGCTCACCAAGGACGACGTCATCAACACATGGCCGCTGACGAAGCTGCGCCGCTTCCTGCGCGGCGGGGCCTGAGCTCTCCCGGCACGGCGTCAGCCGACCACACTCTCGCGCCACGCCTTGTGCAGACCCGCGAAACGGCCCTCGCCGCAGATCAGTTCGGCAGGCGCTCCGTCCTCGACGATCCGCCCCCGCTCCATCACCAGCACCCGGTCCGCGATCTCCACCGTCGACAGCCGGTGCGCGATCACCACGGCCGTACGCCCCTCCAGCACGGTGGCCATCGCCCGCTGCACCGCCCGCTCCCCGGGGATGTCCAGCGAACTCGTCGCCTCGTCCAGGATCAGCACCGCCGGGTCGGCGAGCAGCGCACGTGCGAAAGCGACCAACTGGCGCTGACCCGCGGAGATGCGCCCGCCCCGCTTGCGCACATCGGTGTCGTAGCCCTCGGGCAGCGCGGCGACGAAGTCGTGCGCCCCGATGGCCTTCGCCGCCTGCTCGATCTCCGCGCGGCCGGCGTCGGGCCGGCCGATCGCGATGTTCTCCGCGACCGTGCCGGAGAAAAGGAACGCCTCCTGTGTCACCATCACCACCCCGCGCCGCAGCTCCGGCACGGCCAGGTCCCGCAGATCCGTCCCGTCGAGGAGCACCCGGCCGTGCGTCGGGTCGTAGAACCGGGCCAGCAGCTTGGCCAGGGTCGACTTGCCCGCGCCCGTCGAGCCGACGACGGCGACCGTCTGCCCGGCCGGGATCGTCAGATCGAAGGGCGGCAGCACCTCACCGCCCGTGCGGTAGCCGAAGCCGACCCGCTCGAAGACGACCTCCCGGCCGGGACGACCGCCCTTGAGCACCGGCAGCTCACGCGGCCGCGCCGGCTCCGGCACGGACGGGACCTGCGCCAGCAGCCCGGCGATCTTCTCCAGTGAGGCGGCCGCCGACTGGTAGGAGTTGAGAAACATCCCGAGCCGGTCGATCGGGTCGTACAGCCGCCGCAGGTACAGCACCGCCGCCGCCAGCACACCCAGCGCCAGCGTCCCGGACGCGACCCGGTACGCGCCCCACAGCACGATCCCGGCCACCGCCGTGTTGGCCACGAGCCGCGAACCGACCACATAGCGGGCCACCTCCAGCAGGGCGTCGCCGTTGCGGCGCGCATGGCGGTCGTTCAGCACGCGGAAGGCGTCGTCGTTGGCCCGCTCCCGGCGGAAGGCGCGCACGGGACGGATGCCGTTCATCGTCTCGGCGAACTTCACGATGACCGCGGCGATCGCCGTCGACCGCGCCATGAACACCGACTTCGCACGCCGCTGGTAGAGCCGCACCAGCAGGTACAGCGGCACGAACGAGAGCACCGCGATCCCGCCGAGCCCCACGTCCAGCCAGAGCAGCATGGCCGAGATGAAGACGAACGCGAGAACGACGCCGATGAGTTCCTGCAGCCCCTCGCTCAGCAGCTCCCGCAGGGACTCGACGTCCGTGGTCGACCGGGAGATCAGGCGGCCGGAGGTGTAGCGCTCGTGGAAGTCCACGCTCAGCGCCTGGGCATGGCGGAAGATACGGCCCCGCAGGTCGAGCAGCACGTCCTGGTTGACACGGGCGGACGCGCGGATGAAGGCGTACTGGAGGAAGCCGGCCGCAAGCGCGCACAGTGCGTATCCGGCGCCGACAGCGATCAGCGGTCCGTGGTCGTCCGCCCTGAAGGCGGGCACGCCGTGGTCGATGGCGTACGCGACGAGCAGCGGACCCGCCTGGACGGTCGCCTGCTGGAGCAGCAGAAGCACCGCGGCGAGCACCACGCGCGCCCGGCGGGGCGCGAGCAGCGAACGCAGCAGGGCCCCGGTCGCGCCGTTGGACGCGGGCAGGGCGTCCCGGTCGAAGGGGTCGTCCAGCCTGACGGGCCGCACCGGCTTCCCGTCGGTCCCGGAGCCGCGCCCCGCGCCGTCGCCGCTGCCGGCGGCGGTGGCGCCCGGGGCGGCCCCGTCGGCGGGCCCGCCCGCCGGGAGCGCCGCCGGATCGGCCGTCCGGCCGAGGGTCGGACCCACGGCCGGACCAGCGACCGGACTCAGGGCGGGACCGGCGGATGGGTCGCGCGGTGGCCCCGCGGCCGGGTCCCCGGCCAGGTCGGCTGTGGGATCGGCCGTCCGGTGCTGGGCGGGGCCGACCCGTGGGGCGTGCGCCGGGCCCGCCGCCGGGTCGGTCATCGGACCGGTCACGGAACCGGTCGCCGGGGTCGGGCCCGGGCCCGGCGCCGGGTCCTCGGTCGGGCCCGTTGTCGAACCCGTCGTCACCGGGCCCTCCCTTCCGCGCCTGCGGCGCTTCTCCGGGCCGGTGCGCCCGCCCCGGCTGTCGTCTCCGGAGCGTTCGGCTTCCCCGCGTCCTCCGCGTCCCTCGCGCCCCCTGCGTCCTCCGCGTCCTCCGCGTCCTCCGCGCCGTCGGACCTCCCCGTGCCCGACATCAGCCAGGCGTACTCCGCGTTGGTCCGCAGCAGTTCGTGGTGCGTGCCCACCGCCGCGATCCGGCCGCCGGACAGCAGCGCCACCCGGTCGGCGAGCATGACCGTCGACGGGCGGTGCGCCACCACCAGGGCCGTGGTGTCCTGAAGGACGCGGCGCAGCGCCGCCTCCACCAGCGTCTCGGTGTGCACGTCGAGTGCCGAGAGGGGGTCGTCGAGCACCAGGAAGCGGGGCCGCCCGACGACCGCGCGCGCCAGCGCCAGCCGCTGGCGCTGACCGCCGGACAGGCTCAGACCCTGCTCGCCGACTTGCGTGCGGGCGCCGTGCGGCAGGTCGTCGACGAAGCCCGCCTGTGCGATGTCCAGGGAGCGCCGCAGGTTGGCGTCCGTCGCGTCATGGGCGCCCATCAGCACGTTTTCCCCGACGCTCGCCGAGAACAGCGTCGGCTCCTCGAAGGCCACGGACACCAGCTCGCGCAGCCGTTCCCGGGGCAGCGTGGTGATGTCCCGGTCGTCGAGCGTGATGCGTCCGGCGGTGACGTCGTAGAGCCGCGGCACCAGTGCCGTGAGCGTGGTCTTGCCGCTGCCGGTGCCGCCGACGAGCGCCATCGTCTCGCCTGGACGCACATGCAGGTCCACCCGGGCGAGGACGGGGGCGACGTCCTCAGGGGCGTCCGGGTAGCGGAACTCGACGCCCTCGAAGCGCAGTCCCCCCTCCCCGGACGCGGGGCTCCGCGCGTCGTCGGCCGGCTCCCGCTCCTCGGGAGTGTCCAGCACCTCGAAGTACCGGTCGGCCGCCGTGGCCGCCTCCTGGCTCATCGCCAGCAGGAAGCCGATCGACTCCACCGGCCAGCGCAGCGCCAGCGCGGTCGACAGGAAGGCCACCAGCGTGCCCGCCGACAGCCCGCCGTCCGCGACCTGGACCGTGCCCAGCACGAGGGCCGCGCCGATCGCCAGTTCCGGGACGACCGTGATGAGCGCCCAGATGCCGCCGAGCAGCCGGGCCTTGCCCAGCTCCGTGCCGCGCAGCCGGTCCGACAGCGCCCGGAACGCCTCGGCCTGACTGCGGTGCCGGCCGAAGCCCTTGACGACACGGATGCCGAGGACGCTCTCCTCCACGACCGTCGTCAGGTCGCCGACCTGGTCCTGCGCCCGGCGGGCGACCAGCGAATACCTCGTCTGGAAGAGGTTGCACGCGACGACGAGCGGCACCACGGGCGCGAGCAGCACCAGACCGAGCATCCACTCCTGGTCCAGCAGGAGCACGAAACCGACCAGGATCGTCGCCCCGTTGACGAGCAGGAACGTCAGCGGGAAGGCCAGGAACATCCGCAGCAGCATCAGGTCCGTCGTGCCCCGGGAGAGCAGCTGCCCCGAGGCCCACCGGTCGTGGAAGGCGACGGGCAGGCGCTGGAGATGCCGGAAGAGATCGGCGCGCATCGCCGCTTCCACCCCGGCGAGCGGCCGGGCCACCAGCCACCGCCGGAAGCCGAACAGCGCGGCCTCCGCGACGCCGAGGAGCAGCAGCATCAGCGCCCCGAGCCACACCCCGCCCGGATCGCTGCCCGCCACCGGGCCGTCCACGATCCACTTGAGGACCAGGGGGATGACAAGGCTCAGACAGGAGGCCAGAATCGCGACGAACGCCGCGCTGAACAGGCGGGTGCGTACGGGCCGCACATACGGCCACAGCCGCAGCAGCGAGCGCACGGCGGATCGCTCGGACGAAGGACCGGGGGCGACGGGTGAGGTGGGCATCAGGTGCGAGCCTACGGTTCACCACTGACAGCCCTCATGTGGTTTTCCGGCCACCGGGGGAGCACCCGGGAGACGTTCACCCGAAGGCCGGTATGCGGCGGGTACGAGGCCGGTAGTCAGGTCCGCACACGCAGCAGCAGTACGCAGCGGGCGGGCACCCGGACCACGGCACCCCCCTCGTGCACCGTCCCGGGCGCCTGCGCCTGCTCCTCCCGCGAGGTGTCCACCACCAGCTCGTACGCCTGGGCCCACGGCGGCCCCGGCAGGTGGAAGTCCACCGGCTCCGCCGCCGCGTGCAGGATCGTCAGGAAACTGTCGTCCGTCACCTGTGCCCCCCGCGCGTCCCGCCCGGGGATGTCGCGACCGGACAGGTAGAGCGCGAGCGTCGCGGACGGCGCGTACCAGTCGCCCTCGCTCATCTCCGTGCCCTGCGGGGTGAACCACGCCAGGTCCCGCAGCCCGTCCGGCGCCTGCGGCCGGCCCGAGAAGAAGGCGCGCCGGCGCAGCACCGGATGGGTGTGGCGCAGCGCGAGCAGCCGCCGGGTCAGCTCCAGCAGCCCGCGCCCGGTCTCCTGCTCCGGCAGCGACCAGTCCACCCAGCTGACTTCGTTGTCCTGGCAGTAGGCGTTGTTGCTGCCGCCCTGTGTGCGGCCCATCTCGTCGCCCGCCACCAGCATCGGCACCCCGGTCGACAGCAGCAGCGTGGTGAGCAGGTTGCGCATCTGCCTGCGGCGCAGCGCGTTGATCTCCGGGTCGTCCGTCTCGCCCTCGGCGCCGCAGTTCCACGAGCGGTTGTCGTTGGTGCCGTCCCGGTTGCCCTCGCCGTTGGCCTCGTTGTGCTTGTGCTCGTAACTGACCAGGTCGCGCAGGGTGAAACCGTCGTGCGCGGTGACGAAGTTGATCGACGCGTACGGGCGGCGGCCGCCCCAGGCGTACAGATCGCTGGAGCCGGACAGCCGGTAGCCGAGATCCCGCACATCGGGCAGCGTCCCGCGCCAGAAGTCCCTCACGGCATCGCGGTAGCGGTCGTTCCACTCCGTCCACAGCGGGGGGAAGGCACCCACCTGATAGCCGCCGTTGCCGACGTCCCACGGCTCGGCGATCAGCTTCACCCGCCGTAGCACCGGGTCCTGGGCGATGACGGCGAGGAAGGGGGACAGCATGTCGACGTCGTGCATGGAGCGGGCGAGGGCCGCCGCCAGGTCGAAGCGGAAGCCGTCGACGCCCATCTCGGTGACCCAGTACCGCAGCGAGTCGGTGATCAGCCGCAGCACATGGGGCTGCACCACATGCAGGGTGTTGCCGCATCCGGTGTAGTCCGCATATCGCCGGGCGTCCGCCTGGAGGCGGTAGTAGCCGCGGTTGTCGATGCCGCGCAGCGACAGCATCGGCCCCAGCTCGCCCGCCTCCGCCGTGTGGTTGTAGACCACGTCGAGAATGACCTCGATCCCGGCGGCGTGCAGGGCGCGCACCATCCGCTTGAACTCACCGACCTGCTGACCGGCCGTGCCGGACGCCGCATACGCGCCGTGCGGGGCGAAGTAGCCGATGGAGTTGTAGCCCCAGTAGTTGACGAGTCCCCGCCGCAGCAGGTGGTCCTCGTGCGCGAACTGATGCACCGGCAGCAGCTCCACCGCCGTCACCCCGAGCCCCACGAGATGCTCGATCGCGGCGGGGTGCGCGAGGCCCGCGTACGTACCCCGCAGCTCCTCGGGAATGCCGGGGTGCAGCCGGGTGAAGCCACGCACGTGCACCTCGTAGATGACCGAGTCCGCCCACGGGGTCTTCGGCCTGCGGTCGTCCATCCACTCGTCGCCGTCGGCGTCGTCGTGGACCACGACGCCCTTGGGTACGAACGGCGCCGAATCGCGGTCGTCGCGCACCGTGTCGGCGACATGCTGCTGCGGCCAGTCCCGGACGTGCCCGTACACCTCGGGCGGCAGTCCGAGGTCGGCGTAGTCCCCGTCCACCGCACGGGCGTACGGATCGAGCAGCAGCTTCGCGGGATTCCAGCGTGCTCCGGTCCACGGGTCCCAGCGGCCGTGCACCCGGTAGCCGTAACGCGTGCCGGGCCCCGCGCCCGGCACGAAGCCGTGCCAGATCTCGTGCGTCAGCTCGGTCAGCGGCACCCGCGTCTCGGCGGCCGAGGGGCCGAGGCCGTCGAACAGGCACAGCTCGACCGCCTCGGCCCCGCCCGCCCACAGCGCGAAGTTGGTCCCCGCGACACCGTCGGGCCCCACGCGGTAGCGCGCCCCCAGCGGGGTCGGCGTCCCCGGCCACGCGGGCGCGGCACGCACCGCCGGACGGCGGCCCTGCGTGCCCGCCGCCGACGGCGCTCTCGGCGACGCCCCCCGCACTCCTTCGTCCACCGTCTCCTGCTCGGCTGCGCTCGACACCTGTCGGCCTCCCGCGGCTCGTCGGGCCTGCCGGAAGGGTTCCTCCCGGCGAGCGGCCGTCCGGCGGACCACGCCCGGACAGCCCACCAGGCCGCCCCGGCGTCCCTTCCACGGCGGCCCGTATGGTCCTTTCACCATTTCTGCCCGCCCGGCACTCGTCCCAACATCGCCCCGCCCCCACGTTGCCCACACAGGGGGCCGGTCGTTGGGCGGTACGTGAGACATGTACTGAAGCGTGCAGGGCGGTGCGCGGTCCTCGCCGTGGCCGGGGCAGGACTCGTCGCGGGGCTCGCCGCCTGCACCGGCGGGACCTTCGACATCGACAGCAAACCGCGGGCGCCCGAGGACACGATCCGGGTGACGCCCGAGGACGGAGCCCGGGGCGTCAGTCCCGACGCCCGGCTGGTGGTCAAGCTGCCCAGCGGCCGGCTGGAGCGGGTGAAGGTCACGCAGGTCGAGGCCGCGGGCCCCACCGAGGTGCCCGGCTCGGTCTCGCAGGACGGTCTGCGCTGGACCCCGGCCGAGGGGATCCGGCTGGGCCTCGCCGCCAAGTACAGCGTCGACGTCGTCGCCGTGGACGGGCGCGGGCGCCGCACGGCACGCCACACCACGTTCACCACAGCGGTCCCCGAGCACCGCTTCATCGGGTACGTGAAACCGGAGAACCGTTCGACCGTGGGCACCGGAATGATCGTCTCCTTCACCTTCAACCGGGTGATCGAGAACCGCGCCGCCGTCGAGCGGGCCATCAGTGTCACCTCGGACCCCCCGGTCGAGGTCGCCGGACACTGGTTCGGCAAGGAGCGGCTCGACTTCCGGCCTCGTGAGTACTGGAAGCCCGGCACGAAGGTCACCGTCCGCATGCGGCTGCGGGACGTGGAGGCCGCGCCCGGCGTGTACGGCATCCAGCACAAGACGATCGCCTTCACCGTGGGCCGTTCCCAGGTCTCCACGGTCGACGCGGCGGCGCACACCATGAGGGTCGTGCGGGACGGAGCGCTGCTGGCGACCGTGCCGATCACGGCGGGCGCGCCGAAGACGACGACGTACAACGGGAAGATGGTCGTCACCGAGATGTTCGACGTGACGCGGATGAACGGCGCGACGGTCGGCTTCACCACGAAGGACGGCAAGGGCGAGTACGACATCAAGGACGTGCCGCACGCGATCCGTCTGACGACCTCCGGCACGTTCCTGCACGGCAACTACTGGGCCTCGCCTGACACGTTCGGCTCGGCGAACGTCAGCCACGGCTGTGTGGGCCTGCGCGACGACAAGGGTGGCAGCAGTCAGTCCCCGGCGGGCTGGTTCTTCGACCGCACCCTGATCGGCGACGTGGTCGAGGTGGTCAACTCCAAGGACAGGACGGTCGCTCCCGACAACGGCCTCGGCGGCTGGAACCTCGACTGGGAGCAATGGCGGGCGGGTTCCGCCCTGAACTGATCTCCTTATCCCTCCCACGGCACCGATCCGGCACCCACGGCCCGGTCCGCCCTCGGCCCGGTCCGCCCTCGGCCCGGTCCGCCCTCGGCCTGGTCCCCCGCTCGGGCCGATCCGCCCCAGGGCTGATCCGCCCCCTCCGACCGGTACGCCGCCCGCCACCCCTGCCAGCCGTATTTCCACCCCCTTCGATGGACACGTTGGGACTGAACGGTGACATTCACAGGGACATTTGGTGACCTGCGGTGTGATTTTCTGGCTTCGTGCGTGCGTGAGGTGCGCGGGGGTGCGCGGCTGCGGCGGGGCCAGGCCGTGCTGAGGGGAGAACAACACAATGAACGGGCAGCCGATATCGGGGGCATCGGCCGGAGCAGGCCGGCGACAGTACGGTCGCGGGGGCGCCCGGATGTGCGCGCTGGCGCTGGGTGCGTTGCTGGCGCTGACGGCCTGCGGGGGCGGGGGCTCCGGCAAGGGCGGCGAGGCCGGTCCCGGCAACAAGGGCGGCGGGACGGTCGACAACGCGGCGTCGAAGGCCGTGGTGACCATCGCACCCAAGGACGGCGCGGACGCTGTCGCCACGAGCGGAGCGCTCAAGGTCACCGCCTCCGGCGGCAAGCTGACCACGGTCACCGTGCAGGACGACAAGGGCACGAGGATCGACGGCAAGATCTCCGGCGACGGCGCGAGCTGGGAGCCGATGCAGCACCTGGCGGGCTCGACCAAGTACAAGGTGCACGCGGTCGCCAAGGACGCCGACGGCCGTGAGTCGGCCAAGGACACCACCTTCACCACACTCGTTCCGCAGAACACCTTCATCGGCCACTACACGCCGGAGGACGGTTCGACCGTCGGCGTCGGCATGCCGGTGTCCATCAACTTCACCCGGGGCATCACCGACCCGGAGGCCGTGGAGAAGGCCGTCAAGGTCACCGCCGAGCCGTCCGTGCCGATCGAGGGCCACTGGTTCGGCAACGACCGCCTCGACTTCCGCCCGGAGAAGTACTGGGCCGCGGGGACCAAGGTGACCGTGAAGCTCAACCTGGACGGCGTCGAGGGCCGGCCGGGTGTGTACGGCAAGCAGGCCAAGACGTTCTCGTTCACCGTGGGCCGCTCGCAGGTCTCCACGGTCGACGCGGCCGCGCACACCATGAGGGTCGTGCGTGACGGCAAGGAGATCAAGAACATCCCGATCACCGCGGGTGCGCCGTCGACCACCACGTACAACGGGCAGATGGTCATCAGCGAGAAGTACAAGGTGACCCGGATGAACGGCGCCACCGTCGGCTTCGGCGGCGAGTACGACATCAAGGACGTGCCGCACGCGATGCGCCTGTCCACCTCGGGCACGTTCCTTCACGGCAACTACTGGGCCTCTGCGGGCACATTCGGCTCGGCGAACGTCAGCCACGGCTGTGTCGGCCTGCGTGATGTGCGCGGCGCGTACGACAACGGCACCCCGGCCGCCTGGCTGTACAACAACTCGATCATCGGCGACGTGGTGATCGTGAAGAACTCCAAGGACAAGCAGATCGCCCCGGAGAACGGGCTGAACGGCTGGAACATGCCCTGGTCCGAGTGGATCAAGTAACACGCTTCCTCAAGTAACACGCGTCCCAGGGGCCCGGTGCTGTGAGCAACAGCACCGGGTCCCCTGTCGTTAACGGCGGCTAACCTTCCCTCCATGACCGTTTCCCTCGAAGTCTCCGAAGGCGTCGGCACCATCCGCCTGGACCGCCCCCCGATGAACGCCCTCGACATCGCCGTGCAGGACCGCCTGCGCGAGCTCGCCGAAGAGGCGACCCGGCGCGAGGACGTCCGAGCCGTGATCCTCTACGGCGGCGAGAAGGTGTTCGCGGCGGGCGCGGACATCAAGGAGATGCAGGTGATGGACCACACGGCGATGATCGTGCGCTCCCGCGGCCTGCAGGAGTCCTTCACCGCCGTCGCCCGTATCCCCAAGCCCGTCGTCGCCGCTGTCGCCGGTTACGCCCTCGGCGGCGGCTGCGAGCTCGCGCTCTGCGCCGACTACCGGATCGCGGCAGAGAACGCCAAGCTCGGCCAGCCCGAGATCCTGCTCGGTCTGATCCCGGGCGCCGGCGGCACGCAGCGGCTGTCCCGGCTGATCGGCCCGTCCCGCGCCAAGGACCTGATCTTCACCGGCCGGATGGTCGCCGCGGAGGAAGCCCTCACCTTGGGCCTGGTCGACCGGGTCGTCCCGGCCGCCGAGGTCTATGAGCAGGCTCGCGCCTGGGCGGCGAAGCTCGCCAAGGGCCCGGCGCTGGCGCTGCGTGCGGCGAAGGAGTCGGTGGACGCGGGCCTGGAGACGGACATCGAGACGGGCCTCGCGATCGAACGGAACTGGTTCGCCGGCCTGTTCGCCACCGAGGACCGCGAGCGCGGCATGCGCAGCTTCGTCGAGGAGGGTCCGGGGAAGGCCAAGTTCCTCTGATCGACGGATAGTTGGGGCGGAGGGAGCGGCTCCGCGGCGCGCGTCAATCGCGTGCGCCGAATCGCCCCCGCCGGGCGACGATTGCGGACGGATCGTCCTCCATCGCACCCAAGGGCATCCCTGCGAGTGGCATCGATGCAGCTCAGATGGGGTGCTGGTGACCGCACCAGGTCAGAGGCATATGCCGAACGGCTCCCCCGGAAGGAAGAATTCCGGGGGGCCTATTCCCGTGGAACGGCCACGGGGGCGGCCCTTTGCGGCCATGATGGAGGCATGGCGGGCCTGGAGGGTGTGGGACAACCGCGGCAGCGCGCAGGTGCGAGCGCCGCTCGATGGATCCCGGCCGTGGACGACGAACAGGCGCTCAAAGCACTGGAGTTGTACGGGAATCCGGCGGAGGAGGAGGTCCGGCTGCCGTCCCGGCCCGAATCCGCGGGCACCGCGCGACGGCTCACCCAGTGTGTGGTGCTGCGCCACTGGGCGCTGCCGGCCCAGACCTGTGAGCACGCGGTGCTGCTCGTCTCGGAACTGGTGGGCAACGCGGTGCGTCACACGGGGGCGCGCGTCTTCGGTCTGCGGATGCTGCGCCGCCGCGGCTGGATCCGGGTGGAGGTCCGCGATCCCTCGCGCGGTCTGCCCTGTCTGATGCCGGTGCGGGAGATGGACACCAGCGGACGCGGTCTGTTCCTCGTCGACACGCTCTCCGACCGCTGGGGCGTCGACCTGCTGCCGCGCGGCAAGACCACCTGGTTCGAAATGCGCGTCGTCGACCGCTGAGGCGACGCACAGAAGCCCCCATGCGCCGTGGTGCGGCGCCTTGGGGGCTTCTGCGCGGAGCGCCGTGGATCGGGGGGGTGTATCCACGGCAGTTGACGACGACCTGGCCCGGGTCAATGGGGTCGTGTCCTCGACTATGACAGGCGGACGCCCCATTTCCAAAAGTCCATATGTGGACAAGATCAGGCAGAGAGGATTTTACGCTCCTGAATCCTAGGTGGAATCGCGCATCAGCCTGGTAATCGCTGAATATATATCAGCTAGGGTGAGTGATTCGTCGGTTGGTCGTGGCGCTGGGGTGTTCGGGCCGGGCGACCCGCAGGCGAAGCAAGTCGGGTCAATCGTTATCTTTCGCGCTTTCCGCCCCTACTGTGCATTCCCGTGACCCCGATCGACCGCCGCAGCGTTCTGCGCGCCGGGGCGGGTGCGGCCGCCTGCGGAACCCTCGCCGCGGGATGCGCCGACGACGCCGGTCCCCCGACCGGCCCCGCCGCGGACACACCACGCCCCGCCCCCACACCGCGGCGCTTCCCCGGCCGTCCCGCCGAGATCACCCACGGCCCCCGCGACGGCGACCGGGTGGCCCTCATCTTCCACGACCAGGGCGTCCCGGCCCTGACCGAAGCCGTCCTCGCCGAGGCCGAACGCGCCGGCGCCCGCCTGACAGTTCTCGAGGTGGGCTCATGGCTGGACGGAAATCCCCGCCTCGCCCGCAGGAGCCTCGGCGGCGGACACGACCTCGGCAACCACACCCAGCGCCATCTGAGCATCTCGGAGATGACCGAACAGGAGGCGTACGCCGAGATCACCGGCTGTGCCGAGCGGGAGATCACCGGCTGTGCCGAGCGGCTGCGCCGGCTCACCGGCTCCATCGGCACCTGGTTCCGCCCCTCCCGTGCCCGGCGCGCCACCCCGCTCGTCACCTCCCTCGTCCGCCGTGCCGGCTTTTCCCACGTCCTCTGCTACGACGTCGGCTCCCTCGACGTCACCTCGCCCGGCGCCTCGGCCGTCACCCGCCATGTCACCGGGCGGATCCGGCGCGGACCGGAGGTGAGCCTGCACCTCGGGCACGCGGACACCGTCGCCGCCATGCCCGCCCTTCTCGACGAACTCGACCGCCGCGGAATGCGTGCGGTGACCACCACGGAGCTGCTGAGCTGATGCATCCGACGACCTCCCTCACCCAGCGGACCACGGCGCTCCTCGCGGGCGTCCTCATCGTCCTCCTCGCCGGCTGCGGCTCGGGCGGAGACAAGACCGGGGCGCGCGGCACCGAGCAGGCCGCCCCGTCCCGCCAGCCGAAGAAGATCGCGGCCACCTCCGCCGGACTGCCCGGCATGCCGCCCGTCCAGGATCCGAAGGACATCTACGCGGCCGACCGGCCGGGCAAGTTCTCGCCGGTCGTCAAGGACTTCCCGTCCCGGGTCTACGTGCCCAACACCAACTCCAACACCGTCTCGGTCATCGACCCCAAGACGTACAAGGTCATCGACACCATTCCGGTCGGCGTGCAGCCGCAGCACGTCGTCCCGTCCTGGGACCTCAAGACGCTCTGGGTCAACAACAACCGGGGCCACACCCTCACCCCGATCGACCCGGCCACCGGCAAGGCGGGCAAGCCGGTCGATGTCCACGACCCGTACAACCTCTACTTCACGCCCAACGGCAAGTACGCCGTCGTCATGGCCAGTCTCGACCGCGAGCTGGTCTTCCGCGACCCGCACACCATGGAGCGCAAGCACACCGAGCCCGTCTCCTGCTACGGCGTCAACCACACCGACTTCTCCGCCGACGGCAGGTACTTCATCGTCTCCTGCGAGTTCTCCGCCGAACTGCTCAAGGTCGACACGGAGAAGATGAAGGTCGTCGGCCGGCAGCGGTTGCCGTTCAAGGGCGCCATGCCGCAGGACGTGAAGCTCTCCCCGGACGGCAAGACCTTCTACATCGCCGACATGATCGCGCACGGCGTGTGGGTGCTCGACGGCGAGAAGTTCACCGAGCCCAAGCTGATGCCCACCGGCAAGGGAGCCCACGGTCTCTACATCAGCCGGGACTCCGAGGAGATGTACATCCCCAACCGCGGCGAGGGATCGATCTCCGTCTTCGACTTCGCCCGCAACAAGCTGACCAAGAAGTGGTGGTTGCCGGACGGCGGCAGCCCGGACATGGGCGGCGTCTCCGCCGACGGCAAGGTGCTGTGGCTGTCCGGGCGTTACGACGCCGAGGTGTACGCCATCGACACGCAGACCGGCAAGCAGCTCGCCCGTATCCCGGTCGGCAGCGGCCCCCACGGGCTCGCGGTCTATCCCCAGCCGGGCCGCTACTCCCTCGGCCACACCGGCGTCTTCCGGTAGAACGGCGCACAACTCGCCCCAGAGCGGGTGACATTGCACGGCCCGCTGCCGCGAGGACGGGAAGCTGATCTTTATGATCACCTCTCGTCTGCGGCGTCGGGCCGCTGTCGTCGCCCTGTCGTTCACCGCCGCCCTCGCCCCAGCGGCCGCCTCCACCGCCGCATCCCCGGCCCCCGCACCCGCGGCCGCCGCCCTCGCCGCCGCCATGTGTCCGGTCGTCGAGGACAAACTCTTCGCCGCCGCCGACCGCAGCGTCGACACCGACCGGATCACGCCCGAACCGCCTGCCTACCGCACGAGCTGCGAGCAGCTCTACCGGGCGGACAACCGCGGCCCCCAGATCGTCTTCGAGCAGGGCTTCCACCCCAAGGCGCCGCTGTACGGCCAGTACGACATCGCGAAGTACGTCCTGGTCAACCAGCCCTCCCCGTTCGTCTCCACGACCTACGACCATGACCTGTACAAGCAGTGGAAGAGCGCCTGGAACTACTACATCGACGCCCCGGGCGGCATCGACGTCAACAAGACCATCGGCGACACCCACACCTGGGCCGACCAGGTCGAGGTGGCCTTCCCCGGCGGAGTCGCCCGCCGGTTCATCGTCGGCGGCTGCCCAGTCGACAAGCAGACCAGGACCGAGATCATGAACGAGTGCCTGGACAACCCGCACTACCGGCCCTGGCGCGGCTGAGCCTGCGCCCGACCCGCCCGCCCCGGTGCCGCCAAGCCCGGGGCGGAGGCCTGTGTGTCCTCGGTGCGCGGTGAGCAACGCCTGCTGGCCCTGCGTGCGTTCAGTGGGCCGTGAGCAACGCCTCCGAGCCGACCGGCCGGTACCCGGCCGCCTGGAACGCCCGTACGCTGCGGGCGTTGCCCGGCGCTTGCTGCGACCACACCACCGGCCCCGGCACCAGATGCCGGGCCGCACGCGCCAGCGCCTGGCCGAGGCCCCGCCCGCGCGCCTCCTCGTCGACCTCGACCGCCGTCTCCCAGCGGCCCGCCAGTCCGCGGCCGAGGACGAGCACCCCTCCGTCCGCGGCCCACACCCGCACATCGTCGCGGTGCTTGAGGGCCCGCGCCACGCGGGGATGCTCCGGATCCGCCAGCTCCCTCAGGCGCAGGGCCGGTTCACCGGGCAGGGCTCCCGCTACGGTCACCAGGTCGATGGTGTCCATGGCGCGGCCCGTGCGGGCCATCAGGGCGCACAGGAACCCCGGGTTCATCGCGGTAGCCAGCGGGTCGGCCGCCGCCCGGGCCAACTGCTCCCGCACCCAGGCCGGTTCCTCGTCCGTGAAGACCACCGAGTGCGCGGTGAAGGCCACCACGCCCGCGTCCCGGGCGACCGGCTGCCCGACCACCGTCACGCAGCCGTTCGGCGGCGGGAACCGCCCCTCGGCCGCTGCTGTGAGGATCTCCGCCAGTGTTCCGCTCAACGCTCGCCCCCCGCCCGCCGTCCGGGCTCCCGTCCATGATCCGCCATGTGGGCCGATAATCTGACCCCCGTCAGTAATGCACCAAGAAGGGGTGGACCGGTGGCGGACATCGAGGCAGCACGCAAGGCGTTCGATCGGTACGACGCGGACGGCGACGGCTTCATCACTGCGGCCGAGTACAAGACGGCGATGGCTCAGATGGGTGACTGGAACGTCACCGAGGCAGTCGCCGAGGCCGTGATCGCCGCGCAGGACACCGACAAGGACAAGCTCCTGTCGTTCGACGAGTTCTGGTCCCACCTGAACAAGGCCTGACGCAGCGGGACATACGGGCGGCCCCCGGCGGGAAACGCCGGGGGCCGCCCGTATGCCATGGTTGATCGCTCAGCACTCGATGATGTTCACCGCGAGCCCGCCGCGCGCGGTCTCCTTGTACTTCACCGACATGTCCGCCCCGGTGTCCTTCATGGTCTTGATGACCTTGTCGAGGGAGACCTTGTGGGTGCCGTCGCCGCGCATCGCCATGCGGGCCGCGGTGACCGCCTTGACCGCGGCCATGCCGTTGCGCTCGATGCACGGGATCTGGACGAGGCCGCCGACCGGGTCGCAGGTGAGACCCAGGTTGTGCTCCATGCCGATCTCCGCGGCGTTCTCGACCTGCTCCGGGGAGCCCCCGAGGACCTCGGCGAGCGCGCCCGCCGCCATCGAGCAGGCGGAGCCGACCTCGCCCTGGCAGCCGACCTCGGCGCCGGAGATCGAGGCGTTCTCCTTGAAGAGCATGCCGATCGCGCCGGCCGCGAGCAGGAAGTCGACGATCCCCTCTTCGTCGGCGCCGGGGACGAAGTTCACGTAGTAGTGCAGCACCGCCGGGATGATCCCCGCCGCGCCGTTGGTCGGCGCGGTGACGACGCGGCCGCCCGCGGCGTTCTCCTCGTTCACGGCCATCGCGTAGAGCGTGATCCACTCCATCGCGAGCGCCTGCGGGTCGCCCTCGGAGCGCAGCTTGCGGGCAGTGGTGGCCGCGCGGCGGCGGACCTTCAGTCCGCCGGGCAGGATGCCCTCGCGGGACATGCCGCGGGACACGCACGCCTGCATCACCCGCCAGATCTCCAGCAGGCCCTCGCGGATCTCCTCCTCGGTGCGCCAGGCCTTCTCGTTCTCCAGCATCAGCGCGGAGATCGACAGACCGGTTTCCCGGGTGAGGCGCAGCAGCTCGTCGCCGGTGCGGAAGGGGTGCTTCAGTACGGTGTCGTCGAGCTTGATCCGGTCCTCGCCGACCGCGTCCTCGTCGACGACGAAGCCGCCGCCGACCGAGTAGTACGTCTTCTCCAACAGGGCGGTGCCGTCGGCGTCGTACGCCCACAGCGTCATGCCGTTGGCGTGGTAGGGCAGCGCCTTGCGGCGGTGCAGGACCAGGTCCGTATCGAAGTCGAAGCCGATCTCGTGCATGCCGAGCAGGCTGATGCGCTTCTCCGCCTTGATCTGCTCGACCTGGTCGTCGGCGCTCTCGACGTCGACCGTGCGCGGAGAGTTGCCCGCCAGGCCGAGCAGCACCGCCTTCGGGGTGCCGTGGCCGTGGCCGGTCGCGCCGAGCGAGCCGTACAGCTCGGCCCGTATCGAGGCGGTGTGGGCCAGCATGCCCTCGTTCTTCAGCCGCCGGGCGAACATCCGGGCGGCGCGCATCGGGCCCACCGTGTGGGAGCTGGACGGGCCGATACCGATCGAGAACAGGTCGAAGACCGAGAGGGCCACGGAGAACTCCTTGTGGGTGGTAGACGCCGTTGTCTGCCGGGTGGTGCAGAGGCAATGCGTGCAAACGTGCTGCTTACGTGGTGCGGGGCACCGCGCTCACGGTCCAGTGTGCGCGGTGCCCCTTTTGTTTTGCTCCGGGCTGTTACGGGAGATCCGTCACAGTCCGGGGTAGAGCGGGTGCTTCTCGGCCAGGGCGGTCACCCGTGCGCGCAGCGCCGTCACGTCGTACGACGGCTTCAGCGCCTCGGCGATGATGTCGGCGACCTCGGTGAAGTCCTCGGTGGTGAAGCCGCGGGTGGCGAGGGCCGGGGTGCCGATCCGCAGACCCGAGGTGACCATCGGCGGCCGCGGGTCGTTGGGGATGGCGTTGCGGTTGACGGTGATGCCGACCTCGTGGAGGCGGTCCTCGGCCTGCTGACCGTCGAGCTCGCTGTTGCGCAGGTCGACCAGGACGAGGTGGACGTCGGTGCCGCCGGACAGGACGGAGACGCCGTGGGCGGTGACGTCCGGCTGGACGAGGCGCTCGGCGAGGATGCGGGCGCCGTCCAGGGTGCGCTGCTGGCGCTCCTTGAACTCCTCGGAGGCGGCGATCTTGAAGGAGACCGCCTTGGCCGCGATGACGTGCTCCAGGGGTCCGCCCTGCTGGCCGGGGAAGACCGCGGAGTTGATCTTCTTGGCGAGCTCGGCCGTGGACAGGATCACGCCGCCGCGCGGACCGCCGAGGGTCTTGTGCGTGGTGGTGGTGACCACGTGGGCGTGCGGCACCGGGTTGGGGTGCAGGCCCGCGGCGACGAGGCCCGCGAAGTGGGCCATGTCGACCATCAGGTAGGCGCCGACCTCGTCCGCGATGCGGCGGAAGGCGGCGAAGTCCAGCTGGCGGGGGTAGGCGGACCAGCCGGCCACGATGAGCTTCGGCTTGAACTCCTTGGCGAGCTTTTCGACCTCGGCCATGTCGACCTGGCCGGTGGCGTCGTCGACGTGGTAGGCGACCACGTTGTAGAGCTTGCCGGAGAAGTTGATCTTCATGCCGTGGGTCAGGTGACCGCCGTGGGCGAGGTTGAGGCCCATGATGGTGTCGCCCGGCTTGAGCAGCGCGAACATCGCGGCCGCGTTGGCCTGCGCGCCCGAGTGGGGCTGCACGTTGGCGTGCTCCGCGCCGAACAGCGCCTTGATGCGGTCGATCGCGATCTGCTCGACCACGTCGACGTGCTCGCAGCCGCCGTAGTAGCGGCGGCCGGGGTAGCCCTCGGCGTACTTGTTGGTCAGGACGGAGCCCTGGGCCTCCATGACCGCGACGGGGGCGAAGTTCTCCGACGCGATCATCTCGAGGGTGGACTGCTGGCGGTGGAGCTCGGCGTCGACCGTGGCGGCGACATCCGGGTCCAGCTCATGAAGAGGGGTGTTGAGAAGCGACATCACTCGGTCCCTAAGGTCTTGGGTCAGCCCGCGAAATCGGTGTACTCGTCGGCGGAGAGCAGGTCCTTCGGCTCCTCGGCGACGCGCACCTTGAACAGCCAACCGCCCTCGAAGGGCGCGGAGTTCACCAGCGACGGGTCGTTGACGACGTCCTCGTTGGTCGCGGTGACCTCACCGCTGACCGGGGAGTACAGATCGCTGACCGACTTGGTGGACTCCAGCTCGCCGCAGGTCTCGCCCGCGGTCACCGTGTCACCGACCTCGGGAAGCTGGACGTACACCACGTCGCCGAGCGCGTTGGCCGCGTGCTCCGTGATGCCGACCGTCGACACGCCGTCCTCGGCGGCCGACAGCCACTCGTGCTCCTTGCTGTACCGCAGCTGCTGGGGGTTGCTCATGACCAGAATTCTCCTGTACGCGGGGGAGTGGTGGTGAACGAAGAGAGGGTGCGGGCGATCACTTCTGGCGCTTGTAGAACGGCAGCGCCACGACCTCGTACGGCTCGTGCGTGCCGCGGATGTCGACGCCGACGCCCGGCGTGCCCGGCGTGGCATGGGCGGCGTCCACATACGCCATGGCGATCGGCTTGCCGAGGGTCGGGCTCGGCGCGCCCGACGTGACCGTGCCGATGACCTGGCCGCCGACGACCACGTCCATTCCGGCGCGCGGGACGCGGCGGCCCTCGGCGATCAGCCCGACGAGCTTGCGCGGCGGCGCCGTCTCGGCGCGCTCGGCCGCGGCCCGCAGCGCATCGCGGCCGACGAAGTCGCCGTCCTTCTCGAACTTCACGACCCGGCCGAGACCCGCGTCGAACGGGGTGAGCGCGGTGGTCAGCTCGTGCCCGTACAGCGGCATGCCCGCCTCCAGGCGCAGCGTGTCGCGGCAGGACAGGCCGCACGGGATCAGGCCGACCGGGGCGCCCGCCTCGGTGAGCGCCTGCCACAGCTTCTCGGCGTACTGCGGCTCGACGAACAGTTCGAAACCGTCCTCGCCGGTGTAGCCCGTACGGGCGATCAGGGCCGGGACGCCCGCGACGGTGCCCGGCAGGCCCGCGTAGTACTTCAGGCCGTCGAGGTCGGCGTCGGTGAGCGACGCGAGGATGCCGGGGGACTCGGGGCCCTGCACCGCGATCAGCGCGTACGCGTCACGGTCGTCGCGCACCTCCGCGTCGAAACCGGCCGCACGCCCGGTGAGCGCGTCCAGGACGATCTGCGCGTTGCCCGCGTTGGCGACGACCATGTACTCGGTCTCGTCCAGGCGGTAGACGATCAGGTCGTCGACGATGCCGCCGTCCTCCTGGCAGATCATCGTGTAGCGGGCCCGGCCGAGGCCCACGGTGCCGATGTTGCCGACGAGCGCGTAATCGAGGACGTCCACGGCCTGCGGGCCGGTGACGGTGATCTCGCCCATGTGCGAGAGGTCGAAGAGGCCGGCCGTCGTACGCACGGCGTTGTGCTCGTCACGCTCACTGGCGTAACGCAGCGGCATGTCCCAGCCGGCGAAGTCGGTCATGGTCGCGTCCAGCGAACGATGCAGGGCATCGAGGGCTGTACGGCGGGGGGCATTGCTCATAGGTATGGCTCCCAGGGCATGGCTGCGAGGACAATCCTCCCCATCTGTCATCGGAACCTGAGAGGTTCGCCGCGACCGTGCGTATGGATGGTCGTGGTTTGCACCTTGGGTGGAGCCGTTCGAGCGACTCGCTTTTCAGATCTGCCTCATCGCACGCGGTACGGGGCCTGAGAGATTCAAGGGAGGAACTTGCTCCTTCGGCGCCCGTCACACCAGGTGACAGGACTCTCCCGCGCGGATTCAAGCGGCCGGTATGCAGTTGGCGCGCACATCATTGCATGCCTGCGGCGGCTGTGGGGCGCGCGGACCGTGGCAAAGTCGGTTGTCCCGTATTACCAGTTCTTTACACTTCATGGGAAAGGGTGGGGTGACCCGACTTGGGGGAGGGTGATGATGTTGCAGCGGTCCGGCGCATACGCCGCCACGGCCGCGGGGATGCCCGTCCAGCAGGGCGTCCCCGTCCGTGATCTGCTCGGGGTGCCCGCGCCCGTGCTGCGAGACCTGCGGGACCGGGCGGGCAGCAGCCCGCGGGCCCTGGTGTTCGCGGCCGGTGACGTGGTCGTCGTCTCAGGGCTGCCGGGAAGCGGCAAGACCACGCTGATAAAGCGTGCGGTGACCGGCCGCGGGATCGACTCGCAGGACACCCGCGACCTGTGGGACGCGCGCACGCCCCGCCTCCTGCCGTACGCCGTCTACCGCCCCTTCGTGCGGGTCGCGCACTACGTGCGCCTGTGGCGCGCCCTGCGCTCCGGGGAGAGCGTCGTCGTGCACGACTGCGGCACGCAGGCGTGGGTACGGCGCTGGCTCGCGCGGGAGGCGCGGCGACGGAGTGCGTCGCTCCATCTGGTGCTGCTGGACGTGCCGCCCCGGGTGGCACGAGAGGGCCAGCGCGAGCGGGGCCGCGGCGTCTCGGGCTACGCCTTCGCCCGCCATCGTCGGGCAGTGGGCCGCCTGATCGCCGACGCGGAATCGGGCCGTCTACCACGGGGCTGCGCCTCGGCGGTCCTGCTGGACCGAGATGCTGCGGGGACGCTGCGGGTGCTGGGCTTCACGGCGAGCTGACCCGAGGCCCGGGCCGTCGACGCCGCGCCTGCCGGAGCGTCGGCCGCCTGTGCCGCGCCGTCGTGAGCCTGGGCGCGCCGGCCGGAGGTGCCCGTCGCCTGTGCCCGCAGTCTCGTGAGGGTGGACGTACTCGCCGGAGGCGTCGGCTGACTGCGCCCCGGTCCCGTGAGGGGGCGCGCCGACTGGAGGGGCCGTCTGTCTGTGCCGCGCTGTCGTGAGCGTGGGGGCGCCGGCCGGAGGTGCCCGTCGCCTGTGCCCGCAGTCTCGTGAGGGTGGACGTACTCGCCGGAGGCGTCGGCTGACTGCGCCCGGTCCCGTGAGGGGGCGCGCCGACTGGAGGGGCCGTCTGTCTGTGCCGCGCTGTCGTGAGGATCGGCGCGCTGCCCGGGCCTCGCGCCTCATACGCCGGCGGGGCTCGTTGTGGTCCGCCGAACCGGTTGCGCGAAGTGCTGCCCGGGCCCCGATCGGCACGGGTCCCTCCGGTCGGGTTGAGCCGGGCTGCCCGGCTGCGGGCGGCTGCCGCAGCGCCGCCCGGCCGGCGGCCCCGCGACCGTCCGGAGGGCGGTCGAAGGGGGCCGGGGCCGAGCCCCCGCTCCGGGGAAGAGCCCCCGCGCCGCGGCCTGCCTCCGCCACCACTAGAGTCGTCGCCGCGACCACGCAAGGTGCCGGGGCCCCGCCCCGGGGAGGAAGAGACGAGCGCATGGAGAATCCGTACCGCGGCTGGCCCGGCAACGAGCTGGAGGAGACCCTCGCCGCCTCCGTCGGCGCCCCCTCCGCCGGAGCCCGCCTCGTCGAGGTGCTCGGGCGCAGCCACGTCTGGGTCCCCCTGCCCAACGGCGGCGGGCCCGACAGCGCGAGCCTCGATCTCCCCACCATGGACATCGACGGCGCCCCCTACGTCCCCGTCTTCAGCTCCGAGCAGCAGTTCCTCGCCATCGTGGGCTCCCACATGTCCTTCACCGTCGCCCCCGCGCGGGAATTCGCCCGGGGCCTGCCGCCGCAGCTCGGCATCGCCGTCAACCCGGGCGGCACCGTCGGCGCCCCGCTCCCGCCGCCCGCGGTCGCCGAACTGTGCCGCGTCGGTCGCATGCCGCATGGGGGCACCTCCCATGCCGAAGGCCATGAGGGAAGGCCCGCCTCCGGCGGCCGGGTCCGGCTCTTCGAGCCGGACTGGCAGGAGGAGCCCGTCGACTTTCTCGCGGCGGCGGCCGGGGAGTTCGAGGCCGTCGGCATCGTGGCCACCGCACGCCGGGCCCTCGCCTCCGTCGAGGGCGAGCCGCCGGCCCTGTTCATCGGTGTCCAGCTCTCCCCGTGGGAGGCCGCCGACCGCAACGCGCCCATGGACGCGCTCGGCCGCGCGCTCGGCCGCGTCCAGGTTCCCTGGCCGGTCAATCTCGTCCTCCTGGACGTCGCGCAGGACCCCGTGGGCGACTGGATGCTGGAGCGCGTACGGCCCTTCTACCAACGACATCACCTGTAGAAGTCAAGTCGGTGCCAGGACTCCCGTTTAAGCTGGTTTGATGACCTGGCCAGAGGTCCCCTGACACGGGGGGCGGACCACTCGGGCACGGGTACGGATCGAACGAGGGGCGGAATCCAGGTGAGCGCGTCAGGCACCGCGGCGACCGGGCAGGTCGAGCACATGCTGCGCCAGGTGACTCCGGGGCGCTACGACGCGTACGAGGCACTGCTGCACGCCCTCGCCGACCCGGCCGGTGGACGGATCTGGATGCTGCTGTGGCACGGGCAGCCCGGCGCACCCGACGCCCAGTACGGGAACATGGAGGTCGACGGCGTCGGCTACGCGCCCTGTGTGACCTCCGCGCAGGAGCTCGCCGTCTCCGGCTGGAGCCGTGCGCACGAGGTCGTCACCGGCCGTGACATCGCCCGCGCCCTGTATCCCGAGCGCTGGGGGATCTGGCTCAATCCGCACGCCCCGGGCGGCGGCGTCGGCATCCCGTGGCTCGATCTGCGCCGTATCGCCACCGGACTCGACCGGATGCCCGCGGGACCGCTGCGGCTGTCGGACCCGGCGGTGGAGATTCCCCAGTTCTACGCACTGCTCACGCAGAACGCGCACCGCACGCCGGCCGTCCGCTCCCTGCGCCGCGCCTGGGTGCAGCCGGCGGTCGGACCCGCGTACCTCGCCATCGGCCTCGACCTGTACGACACCGGGCGCCAGGCGGTCGACGCGGCGCGGGCGATGATGCAGCAGTCCATCGGCGCCGTCCCCGACGGACTGCCGGTCTCCACGGTCGCGATGTCCGACGAGTACGACCCGGTGACGATGTGGATGCGGGCGAACGCCCGGCCCTTCTACGACCGTGAGGCGCACGGCGGGGCCCAGGCTCCGGGCGGCGGCTACGGTTACCCGCCTCCGGGTGTCCAGTGACCTTTTTCGGCCCCAATACAACGGTGCAGCACGGGATATCGCCTGTGAATCCACGGGCGTAATCCCTCATCGCCCCCTTCGGCCGTTTGCAGTGGCGTTGTCCACCTGATGAAACTCTTTCAACTTTTGTCCACTACAAGGCAGATGGCGTTCCGCTGAGCCGTCGGCACTGTCCGTATAACGGAACCCTCTGTCACGCATCACGTTTGAGCAACCATTCCCCGCCGGGTCTGGCGGGTGATCGCGACGGCGTTGAAGACTCCCGCAGCAAGGGGAGATTCGCCCCCGTGTACGGCGCGCTTCATGCGTACTTCTCGTACCAAAAGCACCACGTGCACCACATGTTGTGAAAAATGCCGCTACAGCGGCGGGTACGGGCCGGTCACCTCCGGCCGAGAGGGGTCCCCACCACGATGACGGCACCATTGCACGACACCGCCACGGACGCGGACGAGGTCGCGACCGACGGTGTCGCGGCGGATGTAGTCAAGAAGTCGGTCGAGGGTCGGTCACTGCGACAGATCGCCTGGTCCCGTCTCAAGCGGGACAAGCTGGCGCTGGCCGGCGGCGTCGTGGTCGTCTTCCTCGTACTGGTGGCGATCTTCGCGCCGTTGATCGTCGGCCTGCTGGGCCACCCCCCGAACGAGTTCCACCAGGACGAGATCGACCCGCTGTTCGGCACGCCCAAGGACGCCTTCGGAGGCATCAGTTCCGAATTCCTCCTGGGAGTCGAGCCCGGCAACGGCCGCGACGTCTTCAGCCGGATCGTCTACGGCGCCCGGATCTCCCTGCTCGTCGCGTTCCTCGCCGCACTCGTCGCGGTCATGCTCGGCACCGTCTTCGGCATCGTCGCCGGCTACTTCGGCGGCTGGATCGACTCGATCATCAGCCGGGTGATGGACATGCTGCTGGCCTTCCCGCAGCTGCTCTTCATCATCTCCCTGGTCTCGGTGCTCCCCAACGACCTGCTCGGACTGACCGGCAGCAACGTCCGCATCGCGATCCTCGTCGCCGTCATCGGCTTCTTCGGCTGGCCCTATGTCGGCCGCATCGTGCGCGGACAGACCCTGTCCCTGCGCGAGAAGGAGTACGTGGAGGCCGCCCGCAGTCTCGGGGCCGGCCGGCGGTACGTGCTGTTCAAGGAGCTGCTGCCCAACCTGGTCGCCCCGATCACCGTCTACACCACCCTCATGATCCCCACGAACATCCTCACCGAGGCGGCGCTCAGCTTCCTCGGGGCAGGTGTGAAGCCGCCGACCGCCTCCTGGGGGCAGATGCTCTCCACGGCCGTGGACACCTACCAGTCGGACCCGACCTTCATGGTCGTGCCCGGTCTGGCGATCTTCGTGACGGTGCTGGCCTTCAACCTCTTCGGGGACGGCGTGCGGGACGCGTTGGACCCCAAGGGCACCCGTTGACCGCCACCGACCCCGCGGCGCCGTCCGGCCGCAGACAACCGAACGTGCCCCTGCCACAGAGGTCAGGCGGCTCCCCGATGGTTCCCCGGCGTTCCGCCAAGAACCGCGCTTATCCGGAGGTTGCAGGAACAATGACTCCCCTTCGTTCGTCGAGGACCCGGCGGATCGCCGGCGCGGCGCTGGTAGTCGCCGCTCTCACGGCCACCGCGGCGTGCGGTGGCGGTGGTTCCAAGGACAAGGACAACGGTGGCAAGGCCGCCGGCTACAACGCCGCGGTCAAGGGCATCGCCAACGCGTCCGCCAAGAAGGGCGGCACGCTGAAGTTCATCGGCAAGCAGGACTTCGACTCCACCGACCCGCAGCGCCAGTACTACGGCATGGCCTGGGACTTCTCCCGCTTCTACGCGCGCCAGCTGGTCTCCTACGCGCCGAAGCCGGGCGCGGCCGGCGCCGAGCTGGTCCCCGACCTCGCCAAGGCGAACGGCAAGGTCACGGACGACGGCAAGACCTACACCTACGAGCTGCGCGACGGGATCACCTGGGAGGACGGCACGCCGATCACCTCCAAGGACATCAAGTACGGCATCGAGCGCATCTGGGCCACGGACGTCATCACCGGCGGCCCGTCCTACCTGCGCCAGGTCCTCGACCCCAAGAACGAGTACAAGGGCCCGTACAAGGACAAGTCCCCGGACAAGCTCGGCCTGAAGGCCATCGAGACCCCGGACGACAAGACCATCGTCTTCAAACTGGCGACGCCCAACGGTGACTTCGAGCAGATGCTCGCCATGCCGGCCGGCTCCCCGGTGAAGCAGGAGAAGGACACGGGAGCCAAGTACCAGCTCAAGCCGTTCTCCTCCGGTCCGTACAAGTTCGAGTCGTACACGCCCAAGAAGGGCGCCGTCCTCGTCCGCAACGACAAGTGGCAGAAGTCCTCGGACCCGATCCGCGCCGCCCTGCCGGACAAGATCACGGTCACGATCAACTCCAACATCGAGGCGATCGACCAGCTGCTCATCAAGGGCGAGTACGACCTCGACCTGAACGCCACGGGTATGTCCCAGTCGGGCCGCACCACGGCGCTCAAGCAGCACAAGGACAACGTCGACAACATCGAGACCAGCTTCATCCGGTACGTCGACATCGCCACCAAGGTCAAGCCGTTCGACAACGTCGACTGCCGCAAGGCCGTCATCTACGCCGCCGACTACAAGTCGATGCAGACTGTCCGCGGTGGCCCGGCCGCCGGTGGCGAGATCGCCACGAACATGCTGCCCAAGTCCATCAAGGGCGCGGACGACTACGACCCGTACGGCATCCTCGCCCGCGGCGGCAAGCCGGACGTCACCAAGGCCAAGGAAGCGCTGAAGAAGTGCGGCAAGCCCGAGGGCTTCTCGACCGTCATCAGCGCCCGCAGCAACAACCCGGGTGAGGTCCAGACGGCCGAGGCCCTCCAGCAGTCGCTGCAAGCGGTCGGCATCAAGGCGGAGGTCGAGCCGATCGACGGCGCCGAGTCCTCCTCCATCACCGGTTCGCCGGCCGTCGTCAAGAAGCGCGGTCTGGGTCTCGTGATGACGGGCTGGGGCCCGGACTTCCCGACCGGCCAGGGCTTCTCCCAGCCGCTGGTCGACGGCCGGTTCATCGCCCCGAACGGCAACTACAACGTCTCCGAGACGAACGACCCGAAGATCAACAAGTTCTTCGACGACGCTCTGAAGGAGACGGACCCCGAGAAGGCCGGTGAGATCTACAAGCAGATGAACCACGCGGTCGCGGACCTCGCCGTCCAGATGCCGTTCATCTACGAGAAGAACTTCACCTGGCGCAGCTCGCGGCTGACGAACGCCTACTCCACCGCGGCGTACAACGGCCGTTACGACTACGTCTCCCTGGGCGTCGTCAAGTAACCAGTCCTCGTGACAGGTCACACCCCACCATCGCCCAACCCGCCAGTCCCGAAGGGCAGGTGATGGCCTCGGGCGGCGGCCCGGGGACCCCGTAATCCGGGGACCTCCGGGCCGCCGCCGGGCCGCGCACAGTGCTTGCATACGTCATCCGGCGATTGTTCGCCGTCGCCATGATGCTGTTGGTCGTGACCCTGACGACCTTCGTCATCTTCTTCGTGCTCCCGAAGTGGGCCGGCTCGGACCCCGCGTACCTCTTCGCGGGCAAGCAGACCGACCCCGCATCGATCGAGGGCATCCGCCAGAAGCTGGGGCTCAGCGACCCGGTGCTGGTGCAGTTCTGGCACTTCGTGCAAGGCCTGTTCGCCGGTCGGGACTACACCAACGGCGCGGACGTCACCCACTGCCCGGCCCCGTGTTTCGGCTACTCCTTCCGCACCGAGCAGGAGGTGTGGCCGCTGCTGTCCGAGGCGATCCCGGTCACCCTGTCGCTCGCCGCGGGCGCGTGCCTGCTGTGGATCGTCGGCGGTGTCTCGGCGGGTGTCGTCTCCGCACTGCGCCGGGGCAGCATCTGGGACCGCGGCGCGATGACCGTCGCACTGGCCGGCGTCTCGCTCCCCATCTACTTCACGGGTCTGCTCTCGCTCGCGATCTTCAGCTACCAGCTCGACTGGGTCAGCGGCGAGTTCGCGCCGCTGGACGAGGACCCGGCCCAGTGGTTCCAGACGCTGATCCTGCCGTGGATCACCCTGGCCTTCCTCTACGCGGCGATGTACGCCCGGCTGACGCGGGCCACCATGCTCGAGATCATGGGCGAGGACTACATCCGTACGGCCCGTGCCAAGGGCCTGAAGGAGAAGACCGTCATCGGGCGGCACGCGATGCGGTCGACGTGGACCCCGGTGCTGACCCTGCTGGGCCTGGACCTCGGCGCACTGCTGGGCGGAGCGGTGCTCACCGAGACCACGTACAACCTGCCGGGACTCGGCCACCTCGCGATCGAGTCCATCAGCTCCAAGGACCTTCCCCTCATTCTCGGCGTCACGCTGTTCGCGGCGCTGTTCATCTGCGTCGCGAATCTCCTCGTCGACCTTCTGTACGCCGTCGTCGACCCGCGAGTGAGGATCGGATGACCGACCTGACCAAGCCCAGCAACGAGGACCTCGTCGCGACGGGCACCGCACTGGGGGAGCCGGCCGCCGCCGGCTCGCCCACCCCCACCGCCTTCCTCGAAGTACGCGACCTCAAGGTCCACTTCCCCACCGACGACGGTCTGGTCAAGTCCGTCGACGGCCTCAGCTTCCAGCTGGAGAAGGGCAAGACGCTCGGCATCGTCGGCGAGTCCGGCTCCGGCAAGTCCGTCACCTCACTCGGCATCCTCGGCCTCCACACGGCGGGCCAGTACGGTCGGCGCCGGGCGCAGATCTCCGGCGAGGTGTGGCTGGACGGCACGGAGCTGCTGAGCGCGGACCCCGACGAAGTGCGCAAGCTGCGCGGCCGCGACATGGCGATGATCTTCCAGGACCCGTTGTCCGCCCTGCACCCGTACTACACGATCGGGCGCCAGATCACCGAGGCGTACCTGGTCCACCACGACGTCGACAAGAAGACCGCCCGCCGGCGGGCGGTCGAGATGCTCGACCGGGTCGGCATCCCGCAGCCGGACAAGCGCGTCGACAGCTACCCGCACGAGTTCTCCGGCGGTATGCGCCAGCGCGCGATGATCGCCATGGCCCTCGTCAACAACCCCGAGCTGCTGATCGCCGACGAGCCGACGACCGCCCTGGACGTCACCGTCCAGGCCCAGATCCTCGACCTCATCAGGGACCTGCAGAAGGAGTTCGGCTCCGCGGTCATCATCATCACCCACGACCTGGGCGTCGTCGCCGAGCTCGCCGACGACATCCTGGTGATGTACGGCGGCCGGTGCGTCGAGCGCGGCCCCGCCGAGCAGGTCTTCTACGAGCCCCAGCATCCCTACACCTGGGGCCTGCTGGGCTCGATGCCGCGCATAGACCGGGACCAGACCGATCGGCTCATCCCGGTCAAGGGCTCCCCGCCGAGCCTCATCAACGTCCCCGACGGCTGCGCCTTCAACCCGCGCTGTCCGTACGCCGATGTGCCCAAGGACAACCTGACGCGCACCGTCCGCCCCGAACTCAGCGAGGTGGGCAGCCGGCACTTCTCGGCCTGCCACATGTCGCAGGAGGAGCGGACGCGGATCTGGACCGAAGAGATTGCGCCCAAGCTGTGAGTGAGAACGACGTGACGATCCCGGAGCAGACGGCCACCGCGCCTTCCTCACCTGCCGTACCGTCCTCGCCCGAGGCGCTGCTCAAGGTCGAGGGCCTGGTCAAGCACTTCCCCATCAGGAAGGGGCTGCTGCGGCGCCAGGCGGGGGCCGTCCAGGCCGTCGACGGGCTGAGCTTCGACGTCCGGCCGGGCGAGACCCTGGGTGTCGTCGGCGAGTCCGGCTGCGGCAAGTCGACCATGGGGCGGCTCATCACACGGCTGCTGGAACCGACCGGTGGACGGATCGAGTTCCAGGGGCACGACATCACGCACCTGGGCGTCGGGAAGATGCGCCCGCTGCGCCGCGACGTGCAGATGATCTTCCAGGACCCGTACTCCTCGCTGAACCCGCGCCACACGATCGGCACGATCGTCTCGGCCCCCTTCACGCTCCAGGGCGTACGGCCCGAGGGCGGCGTCAAGAAGGAGGTCCAGCGGCTGCTGGAGCTCGTGGGCCTGAACCCCGAGCACTACAACCGCTATCCGCACGAGTTCTCCGGCGGCCAGCGCCAGCGCATCGGCATCGCCCGCGCGCTCGCGCTCAAGCCGAAGCTGGTCGTCGCGGACGAGCCCGTCTCCGCGCTGGACGTGTCGATCCAGGCGCAGGTGGTCAACCTGCTGGACGACCTCCAGGACGAACTGGGTCTCACGTACGTGATCATCGCCCACGACCTGTCGGTGATCCGGCACGTCTCGGACCGCATCGCGGTGATGTACCTCGGCAAGATCGTCGAGCTGGCGGACCGCAAGTCGCTGTACGAGATGCCGATGCACCCGTACACCAAGGCGCTGCTGTCCGCGGTGCCGGTGCCGGACCCGCGCCGCCGCGGCGTGAAGAGCGAGCGCATCCTGCTCAAGGGCGACGTCCCGTCCCCGATCTCGCCACCGACCGGCTGTCGTTTCCACACGCGGTGCTGGAAGGCGACGGAGATCTGCACCACGCAGGAACCGCCGTTCCTCACGCTTGAGCCGGGTCGGCAGGTGGCGTGCCACCACCCGGAGAACGCGGAGGACCAGGTGCCGCAGGACGTGGCCCTGGCGTCGGCGCGCGAGGCGGTCGCGATAGTGACGGCGACGCCGAAGTCGGTGGAGACGGTCTCGTCCGAGGAGACACCCTCGAAGCCCTCGAAGCCCTCGAAGGAGGAGGCTGCCCAGGAGGGCGAGGCGGTGCGGGACGAGCCGGCGCGGGAGAAGGCCGAGAGCTCGACCGACTCGGCCTCGGCGGACACCGCTGAGGCTCCGACCGAGGCGGAGGCCGACGCCGTCGCCGACGCTTCGACCGACGCCGGAGGCGAGGTCTCGGAGGAGACCGCTGAGGCGCCTGCGGACGGCGGATCCGCCGACGCGGCTCCCGAAGCCGCCGACGCGCCCTCGGCCGCCGAGGGCGACGGGCCCGAGAGGTCGGAGGGCGTCCGCAAGGAATAGCGCCGCGCAGCACGTGGTCGCCGGACACGACACAATCGTGCGGTGTTCCAAGAACTGTTCACCCCCTCCGTCCAGCATGCGCTCGACCTCGCCGGGATCTTCGTCTTCGCGATCTCCGGCGCGCTGCTCGCCGTGCGCAAGAACTTCGACGTGTTCGGCATCGCCGTGCTCGCCGAGGTCACGGCGCTGGGCGGAGGGCTGCTGCGCGACCTGATCATCGGGGCCGTACCGCCCGCGGCCTTCACCGATCTCGGGTACTTCCTCATGCCCCTGGTGGCCACGGGCCTGGTCTTCTTCCTGCACCCGCACGTGGAGCGCATCCAGAGCGGCGTCAACGTCTTCGACGCGGCGGGTCTGGGGCTGTTCTGCGTGACCGGCACGACCAAGGCGTACGAGTACGGGCTGGGGCTCACCTTCTCCGCCGCGCTCGGGCTGGCCACGGCGGTCGGCGGCGGTGTGCTGCGCGACGTGCTGGCCAACGAGGTGCCGTCGCTGCTGCGCTGGGACCGCGACCTGTACGCCGTGCCCGCGATCGTGGGTGCCTCGATGGTGGTGCTGTGCATTCGGTTCGACGTGCTGAACGCGGCGACGAGCGGGCTGGCCGTGGTGACCGCGTTCGTGCTGCGACTGCTGGCGATGCGCTACCACTGGCGGGCGCCGCGCGCCTGGAACCGGCGGTCGGAGGCGACCGAGGAAAAAGCTACCGCTCAGTAGTTGTTTGTTGTACGGTACCGGCATGGCAGAGGCAGCGCAGACGGCACGGGCGACCGTCGGGGACAGTGAGTTCGACCGCGACACCGCGGTCACCCTGCGCGAGACCGGCGTCTACGACGCGGAGCTCTCGGCGGGCTGGACGATCATCCAAGCCGTCAACGGCGGCTATCTGCTGGCGATGCTGGGTCGTGCGCTCGGGGACGCGCTTCCGCACCCCGATCCGTTCACGGTCTCGGCGCACTACCTCACGGCCTCCCGGCCGGGCCCCGCGGTGATCCGTACCGAGGTCGTCCGCACCGGCCGTACGCTGTCCACCGGGCAGGCGTCCCTCCTCCAGTTCGAGGAGGACGGCACGGAGGTGGAGCGCATCCGGGTGCTCGCCTCCTACGGCGACCTGGACGCGCTCCCGGACGATGTGCGCACGTCGGCGAAGCCGCCCGAGATCCCGCCGCTGGAGCACTGCCTCGGCCCCTCGGACGGGCCGGCGCCCATTCCCGGCAGCTCGGCGATCACCGAGCGCCTGGACATCAAGCTGGACCCGGCGACGGTCGGCTGGGCCGTCGGCGCGCCGTCCGGCAAGGGTGAGATGCGGGGCTGGTTCGCGCTGGCGGACGGGCGCGACGCGGACCCGCTGTCGCTTCTGCTGACGGTGGACGCGCTGCCTCCCACGTCGTTCGAGCTGGGCCTGACGGGCTGGACGCCGACCGTGGAGCTGACGACGCACGTGCGCTGCCGCCCGGCTCCGGGCCCGCTGCGGGTGTCGATCACGACGCGCAACCTGGCGGGCGGCTTCCTGGAGGAGGACGCGGAGGTCTGGGACTCCGCGGACCGCCTGGTGGCCCAGTCCCGCCAACTGGCGAAGGCCCCGCGCGCCTGACGCCCCGGGGCGCTGCCCCCATGGACCCCGTGGCGCCCGGTGCATGGCACGTCGCACCCGTGCCGCCGTGCCGGGCTTTCCGCACGCCCGCATACCCCGCAGGCCCGTCGACGCGAGGGCCTCACTCCCCGCTGAGCGCCGCCCCGCGCCTCAGTCCAGCCAGTGCCTGCGCCCCAGGGCGATCAGCCTCAGTTGGCGTCGGGCCACGCTCGTCACCCGGCCCTCGCCCTCCGGGCCCGCCTCCAGGAGGGACGAGGCCGTCATCACCATGTGATCGACGCACATGCCCGCGAGCATGTGCAGATCGTCCTCGCTCCAGCCCTTGGATCCCGGGTCCCGCGCGAACACCGCTGCCACCTCGTCCGCGAACCGCCCCAGCTGTTCGGCTATCGCCTCCCGTACCGGCGCGACCCCGCCATGGCGTTCACGTGCGACGAAGCGCACCTGCGCGGGCGACGTGCGCACCAGGTCGGCGATGAGCGCCACCGTGCGGTCGATGCGCACGGAGTCGGCCGAGTCGGTGAGCGCCTCGCCGATCGTCGCGTGGAGGCTGCCGAGCGTCTCCTCGACGAGCGCGACGCCGAGGTCGGCCATGTCCCGGAAATGCCGGTAGAACGCGGTCGGCGCGACGCCCACCGTCCGGGTCACCTCGCGCAGTCCCAGGCTGCTCAGGCTCTGCTCCTCCAGCAGCCGCAGCGCCGCGTCGAGGAGTGCCTGACGGGTCTTCCGCTTCTGGGCCTGCCGGATGCCGACGGTGTGACTCATGACATTCAGTAAACAACCGTTCTCGGGGAAACCGAAGAATAGACTGATGAGTCAGTGAACAGTCGTACTCTGAAAGTTCACCGAAAGGACGACCGTGTTAGTCCTCGTCGCAGCACTCCTCCTCATGGGCGTGATGCTGGGCGCCGTGGTCCAACTCCCCGCTCCCGTCTCCCTCGTGGCCGGCGCCGTCATCGGCTGCTGGCTGCTGGTCTTCGCCGTGCGCGAGTTCCGCGCCCGGCGCAACTGACCCCGCACCGACCCCCGAAGGAGAAAAACCTCATGCAACTCGCCATGCCCGTACGCGGGGGCGAGCGGCGCAAGGACGCCGACGGCATGGCCGTCGCCGCCTTCGTACTCGGCCTCACAGGGCTGCTGGTGATGAACATCGTGCTCGGCCCCACGGCCGTCGTGCTCGCCGTACTCGCCCTGCGGCGCGGCACCGTGCGCCGCGGGCGCGCGCTCCTCGGGCTCGCGCTCGGCATCGCCGACCTCGTGGTCCTCGCCGTCCTTGTCACGGTGAACGGATCCGTTGTCTGGAGCTTCGGCGGCTGAGCCGTCACCGGGGGAGAGCCGCCCCCGCACCTGCCGGGGACGCACGCAGGACGACCGTGCACCCCTGCGCCGCAGCCGCGCCCCCACCGTGCCTCGTAGAATCGAGGCCACCATGGCATACCTCGACCACGCCGCGACCACTCCGATGCTTCCGGAGGCGGTCGAGGCGATGACCGCCCAGCTCGCCGTCACCGGCAACGCCTCCGCGCTGCACGCCGCCGGGCGCCGGGCCCGCCGTACCGTCGAGGAGGCCCGCGAGACGCTCGCCGAGGCCCTCGGCGCACGGCCCAGCGAAGTCGTCTTCACCTCCGGCGGCACCGAGGCGGACAACCTCGCCGTCAAGGGCCTGTACTGGTCGAGGCGTGACGCCGACCCCGCCAGGACCCGCGTCCTCGCCAGCCCCGTCGAGCACCACGCCGTCCTCGACGCCGTCGACTGGCTGGCCGAGCACGAGGGCGCGTCCGTCGAGTACCTGCCGGTCGACGCGTACGGCAGGGTCCACCCGGAGACCCTGCGCGAGGCGATCGAGCGCAACCCCGACGATGTCGCGCTGGCCACCGTCATGTGGGCCAACAACGAGATCGGCACGATCTTCCCGGTCCGTGAACTGGCCGCGGTGGCACGGGAGTTCGATGTTCCGCTGCATGCCGACGCCGTCCAGGCCGTAGGCCAGCTCGAGGTCGACTTCGCCGCTTCGGGGCTCGCCGCGATGACCGTCTCCGGTCACAAGATCGGTGGCCCGTACGGCATCGGCGCGCTGCTGCTCGGCCGCGAGTACAGCCCGGTGCCCGTACTGCACGGCGGCGGCCAGGAGCGGCACGTGCGCTCCGGCACGCTGGACGCCCCCGCGATCGCGTCCTTCGCCGTCGCCGCACGGATTGCGGCCGAGCGCCGCGAGGACTTCGCCCGTGACATCGGTGCGCTGCGCGACGAGTTGGTCCGCGCGGTACACGATGCCGTGCCCGACGCCATCCTCGGCGGCGACCCGGTCGACCGGCTCCCCGCCAACGCCCACTTCACCTTCCCCGGCTGCGAGGGCGACTCGCTGCTCCTGCTGCTGGACGCGCAGGGCATCGAGTGCTCCACCGGCTCCGCCTGCACGGCGGGCATCGCCCAGCCCAGCCATGTCCTGCTCGCCGCCGGCACCGATCCGGACCTGGCCCGCGGGACCCTGCGCTTCAGTCTCGGCCACACCTCCACGAAGGCCGACGTGGACGCGGTGGCCCGCGCCATCGGGCCAGCCGTCGAACGGGCCCGTACGGCAGGACTCAGCTGAGACCTGTCACAGGGCCCCGGCCCGCCCGCACGGCTCAGGCCGCCTCCTCGGCGGCGGCCGCCTCCCGCACCAGCTTCATATAGCGCTTCCAGTCCCAGTGCGGCCCCGGATCCGTGTGGTCCGTGCCCGGGACCTCGACGTGGCCGATGATGTGCTCACGGTCGACGGATATCGCGTACCTCGCGCAGATGCCCGCCGTCAGCTTCGCCGACGCGCGGTACATCGCGTCCGTGAAATCCTGCGGGCGGTCCACGAAGCCCTCGTGCTCGATGCCGATGCTGCGCTCGTTGAACGAGCGGTTGCCCGCGTGGAAGGCGACGTCCAGCTCGCGGATCATCTGCGCCACATGACCGTCCTTGCGGACCACGTAATGCGTCGCCGCGCCGTGGCCCGGGTCCTTGAAGACCTTCAGCGCCGTGGGGTAGCTGCCCTGGACGACATGGATGATCACGCGGTCGATGCCGTAGTCCTCGGGCCGGTCGGCCAGGCGCCAGTTCCCCCGGGACGCGGCTGTCCACTCGGCGCCGGCGTGGTCGATCTCGCCGGCCTTGCGCGGCTTGGCCATGCCCGGCAGCCGCCACCAGGCACGCCGCAGCTCGTCCTGAGCCACGACACCGCCGCCCACGAGCACGGCACCGGTGCCGATCAGAACGGCGCGCCGGCTCGGACCGGACCTGCCCTTGCCGTGCTTCTTGTCACTCCCCATGCCGATCACAACGCATACGCGCGAGCCTTCGGTTCCCCGGCCCCGTACCCTGGTAGCGCTATGACTGAGACTTCCCCGCGCCCCCTCCGTGTGCTCGCCGCCATGTCCGGTGGTGTGGACTCCGCCGTCGCCGCCGCGCGCGCCGCCGAGGCCGGGCACGATGTCACCGGTGTCCACCTCGCGCTCTCCGCGAACCCGCAGTCGTTCCGTACGGGCGCCCGCGGTTGCTGCACCATCGAGGACTCCCGCGACGCGCGCCGCGCCGCGGACGTGATCGGCATCCCGTTCTACGTGTGGGACCTCGCCGAGCGCTTCCGCGAGGACGTGGTCGAGGACTTCATCGCCGAGTACGAGGCCGGCCGCACGCCCAACCCGTGCCTGCGCTGCAACGAGAAGATCAAGTTCGCCGCGCTGCTGGACAAGGCGCTCGCGCTCGGCTTCGACGCGGTGTGCACCGGCCACTACGCCACCGTCGTCCTCAAGGAGGACGGCACCCGCGAGCTGCACCGCGCCAGCGACATGGCCAAGGACCAGTCGTACGTCCTCGGCGTCCTGGACGAGAAGCAGCTGGCCCACGCGATGTTCCCGCTCGGCGACACGCTCACCACCAAGGACGAGATCCGGGCCGAGGCCGAGCGGCGCGGGCTCGCGGTCGCGAAGAAGCCCGACAGCCACGACATCTGCTTCATCGCCGACGGCGACACCCAGGGCTTCCTGGCGGACCGTCTCGGTGCGGCGGAGGGCGACATCGTCGACGAGGCCGGCAACAGGCTGGGCAGCCACGACGGCGCGTTCGGCTTCACGATCGGCCAGCGCAAGGGCCTGCGCATCGGGCACCCCGCCCCGGACGGCAAGCCGCGCTACGTACTGGACATCTCCCCGGTGAACAACACGGTGACCGTCGGCCCGGCCGAGGCCCTGGACGTCACCGCCCTGACCGCGATCAAGCCCCGCTGGTGCGGCGCGGCCCCTTCCGGCCCCGGCGCTTACACGGCGCAGCTGCGCGCCCACGGGGGCGAGACCGGGGCGACGGCGGAGCTGGTGGACGGGGAGCTGCACGTCACCTTCACCGAGCCGGTCCGCGCGGTCGCGCCCGGCCAGGCGATCGTGCTCTACGACGGCACACGCGTGGTGGGCTCGGCGACGATCGCGACGACGCGGCGGGCGGCGGCTGTCGCCTGACGCCGCTGCCGGGCTGGGCCGGGGCGGTCGCCCGACGGCGGCGGTCAGACTGAGCCTGGCGTCAGGCGCCGCGCTCGTGACGGAGACCCCTGAGTACCTTGGGCGCCGCGGTTGAGTACGCGGACCAGTGTGCCGGGGCAGGCGGCGCGTTTGGATCAGGGACATGAACCGGACTGATCCCCTCCCACTGCCCGAGGCCGCCAGGGCTACGGACCACATTCGCATGTGGTCGGTGCTGGCTGCCGTCCTCTTCCTGCCCGCCACGCTGACGGCCGGAGTGCTGACGCTCGCCTCCGACCGGGCATCTCGCTGTCTGACGTACGGGGAGCAGTGCGGCACGTCGCTGCCGGGCTGGTTGTTCGGGTGGGGCGTCGGGCTGGGGCTTGCGGCGTGGGTCGTCGCGCTGGCGGCACCCGCGGTGTGGGTGCGACGGGTGGCGTTCGCCGTGCAGCTCCTGGCGGAGTGCGCGGCGCTGGTGGTGATCCTCAGCCACGCGTGACGCCTGGGATTCGCGAGGTCAGAGCGCCCCGTGGACCCCCGGCGGCCCGGCCCCGGGCCGCGCCGCCCCGCCGCTATCGCCTGACAGTCCCCGTCGGCCCGGCTGGGCAGTGGCGTCAGGCGCCGGGGAGGGCACCGGGTGGCCGCTGAGCCGCGCTCCCGCGACGAAGGCCGCGAACGCGCGGCGGTCGACCGCGAACGTCCGGTGCGGGAACACGCTGTCCCGGACGGCTATGTCTCCGTCGGAGACGGCGACCTCGACGCAGTTGTTGCCGCCGCCACCGCAGTACGATGAGCGCCTCCAGTCAAGTGGCCCGTTCCCCGCAGTCGTCTCACAGCTTGCTTGCGATGGACCGGATGAGCTCCTGGGAATCATCGGAGGGAGGGCCGACTCCTCCATCATGTCCAGCCGGGAACGATAGTTGGCGAGTGGTGTCGGCGCATCCACGAAGTTCGCGCCGAGTGCGGTGTCCAACTGCACGGTGTCGAGCTGTGGGACGGCACCTTCCACGAAGAGGACCGACTGTCCTGCGCCGTGGAACCCACCGACGCTGAACGGGATGACGAGCAACGTGATGTGGGGATGTTTCGCGGCGCCCGCAAGACGCTCCAGCTGGGCGCGGGCTCTTGATCCTCGACAGGGTCGCCGATCATTGGGGTGGCTGCTGCCTGCACGAGACGCTGTTCGGAGAAGGCGGCAAGGTCATCTGGTTCGAGCTGTGTCTGGGGGCAGGCCCGCCTCCGCCGGGTGCAGCCACGCTCGCGGCTTGAAACCCCGCCGCCCCCGCCGCGGCTGGCGACGATGTTCGCCCCTTCCCTGCCCAGGCGGGGGAGGGGGGCCGGCTGCCGGGCTCTGCCAGGCAATTTGGCTCAATTCGCGTGTAATTGCCGCCGTTGCTTCTGTGAACTCTCGCCGGCCCTCGGCTTAGAATGGCTGTTGGCGTTTCGGCTGTACGGGGAGGGCGCTGTGGCGCACGGGGGAGACGGGGCGGCGGCGTTCGCCGGACACGGGGAAGTCGTTCGACAGCCTGTACGCGGTGAACCCGCAGCAGGCGTTGGCCCACCGAGGCTCCTCGCATTGAAGACCACTCTGAGCGCACAAGCGCTCCTCGTGTCCCTCGCTCTCACTACCCTCACGGGATGCAGCATGACTGGCACCAAAGACTCCGACGAGATCCCCTCTGCGGGCACCAGCACCTCGCAGGACGCCGCCGATGAAGCAAAGAAAGTCTCCAGCGAGCTCTACGGCCTGATCGGCATCAAGGGAGAGGCGTCCAACACCGGCCCCGGCGTCAAGGAATGCGGAAACAAGGATCCGGAGAAGTACTTCCAGATCTTTCACCCGTGGAGCCTTACCCCGGCATCGGCCGACCAGCTTGGTGGTGTGATGGAGCGGCTCAAGGAGGAACTTCCCAAGCACGGCTGGAAGGTCGTCGATTATGGGCCCGACACAAGCAAGAACAAGAACCTCAACCTCACTGCCGACAACGACAAGAAGAGGCACAGCGTCAACATCGTCCATCGCGCCAAGGCCAAACCGCCACACCTGAGTCTGATGGTCGTGTCCGGCTGTTACCAGGTGCCGGACGGTCAGAAGGTCGACCGGTTCTGAACCTCCTGCTTCCGTGACGCGCAGGCGCGGGATGGCACGGTCCGCCGCCCGCGCCCGTGCCGTGGACCCGGTTCTGCCCGCTTTGCCTGATCGTGCCTGTCGGGGTCTGTGCGGTCGCCTCCGGCACCGACATCCTCGCGACATGCGGGAACAGGTGGGGCGACCGCCGCCGCGCGGGCCGGAATCGTTCCCGGCTCGGTGGCCATCGTCGTGCCGGACGCCGTCATCGCGTGGGCCTGCTCGGTGCTCAGCGAAACACTCGGTGCTCAGCGAAACATACGGATAACCGAGCGAGACTCCCGAGCGCCATCGGTGCATCCGCACCACTTCCGGACCGGGGTGGTTCCTTGCGCGAGCCACTGTCTCCGAAAGCGGTCGCTGAGTGCCGCAATGGACTCTGCGACCGCGTTTTACGGGCCGAGTCGGGAGGGCCGGGCCTTCAAGAGGCCGCCCCGGTCAGCATCGGCGCCAGCACATGCGTCGCCACCTCGCGCGTCTGGCCCGTCAGCGTCCGGTGCCGGCCGCGGGGGAGCGCCGCCGCCACCGCGTGCGCCGCCTCCCGCACCCCGGCAGGGCTCGCCCCGCCGTCGACGACCAGCACGCGCTCGGTCACCGCCGCCGGCTCGCCGCCGGAAGGCTGCCGTGCCCCATCACCGCGTGGTCGTACGCGAGAGTGTGGCCAGCGCCTTCATGTCCGCCCAGACCGGGAGCTGCCGCAGTCGCAACAGCGCCTCGGGTGGCATCCCCACCGCCCCCAGGAACTCCGTCAGCGCAGCGCCCCGGCGGTCCTTGGCCAGCAGGGCGCGCATCCGGGCCTCGTAGTCGGCCCCCTCCTGCAGCTCGGAGCCCGTCTCGAACGGCGACTCGTAGACCGACAGCCTGGTGATCGGCAGCCCGGCGGACACTGTCCGCAGCGCCAGTGCGGCACCCGAGGAGATGCCGTGGACCATGGCGCTCCCGTCCGCCTGGCGCGATCACTGCGGCGAGATTCTCGATCTCCTGCTCCACCGCGTACGTAGCGGTGTCACCGCTGCTTCCCCGGCCGCGCCGGTAGTAGATGATCACGCTGAAGTGTTCCGCGAGCAGCTCCGTCGGCGGCGCGTGCGTAGCGCCGGTGTGCAGCACATCGCCGAGCAGCGCCAACGCCTCTCCCTCGCCGCGCCATTCGTAGACGATGCGTGTACCGTCCGCCGATTTCGCCCTGTTGAGCGTCGTGCCCGAGAAAGATTTCACGGCGGGCTTCCGGCCCGTACGGTTGCCCCATGAACATCTGCGTCTTCCTTTCCGCCGCCGACCTCGACGAGCGCTACACCCGCCCCGCCCGTGAATTCGCGGAGCTCATCGGCAAGGGCGGTCACACCCTGGTCTGGGGCGGCTCCGACGTCGGGCTGATGAAGGTCGTCGCGGACGGCGTGGCGGAGGCCGGCGGCAGGCTGGTCGGGGTGTCCGTGGAGTTCCTCCAGTCCAAGGCGCGGGCCACCGCCGACGAGATGGTCGTGGCCCGGGACCTCGCCGAGCGCAAGGCGCTGCTCCTCGCCAAATCCGACGCGGTCGTCATCATGGTCGGCGGCACCGGCACGCTGGACGAGGCCACCGAGATCATGGAGCTGAAGAAGCACGGCCACCACATCAAGCCGGTGGTCCTGCTCAATGCCGCCGGCTTCTACGACGGGCTGAAGGAGCAGTTCCAGCGGATGGAGAAGGAGGGCTTCCTGCCGCTGCCCCTGACCGACCTGGTGTTCTTCGCCGAGGACGGCGCGGCCGCCATGGCCTACCTGGAGGAGAGTGCCGGCATCCAGTAGTGCGAGCATGTCCGGCATGGCTACCCATCTGATCACCGGCGCAGGCTCCGGCATCGGCGCGGCGGTCGCCCGCCGTCTGCACGAGCGGGGCGACGACATCGTCCTCGTGGCACGTGACGCGGGCCGCGCCAAGGAGTTCACCGCGCGGTTCCCCGGCGCCCGTACGCTCGTCGCCGACCTCGCCGCACCCGACCGCATCTCGTGGGCGCTCGGCCACCAGACCGTGCCGGACCGCGTCGACTCGCTGCTGCACATCGCGGGCATTGTCGACCTCGGCCCGGTCGGTGAACTGACGCCGAAGATCTGGCACCAGCAACTCGACGTGAACCTGATTGCGCCCGCCGAGCTCACCCGGCTCTTCCTGCTCCAACTGCGCGCCGCCCGGGGCCACGTGGTCTTCGTCAACTCGGGCGCCGGTCTCAATGCCCATGCCGAATGGGGCGCCTACGCGGCCTCCAAGCACGGCCTCAAGGCGCTGGCCGACTCGCTGAGGCACGAGGAGCACGCGGCCGGGGTACGGGTGACATCGGTGTACCCGGGCCGGACGGCGAGCCCGATGCAGGCCAAGGTGCACGCCCAGGAGGGCAAGGAGTTCGACCCGTCGCGCTGGATCGACCCCGAGTCGGTCGCCACGATGATCATCACCGCGCTCGATCTGCCGCGAGACGCCGAGATCAACGACGTGACGGTGCGGCCGGGGCGAGGCTGACCCGGACGTACGCGGGGGGCGCTGACCCTTCCGGCATGCGGCGGTGCGCTGACCGGGACGTGCGCGGCGGGCTGCTGACCCCACCCGGCGCGGCGGGCCGCCGACCGTCGGGCACGCTTGGAGGCGCTGACCCGGAGTTACGTGGCGAGGCGTGACTCCGACAAGCGCCTGCGGGCCCGCGCCGCCGGCAGCAGCCCCACGCTCCCCCCGCCGCCCCGCCGCGTACGCTTCCCGCGTGAGCGAGAAAGAGCACTTCACCTGGGGAACGGCGGCGACCGGTGTCGGATCCATGCCCGGCGGGGACGCCCGGGAGAGCGCGAGGACCGTCACCGGGTCCGTCGAGGACTTCCCCCACCTCGCCGAGCTGCCCGCCCGCGGGCCCGGCGCGGACATGATCGGGCGGACCATCGGGCTGCTCGTCGAGATGTACGCCCATGTCGAGCCCAGCGGCTGGCGGGTCAGCGACCGGCCGGGGCGCGACACGCGCCGCGCGCACTCCTGGCTCGGGGAGGACCTGGACGCGCTGGAGGAGTTCACGCAGGGGTACCAAGGGCCGCTGAAGGTCCAGGCGGTCGGTCCCTGGACGCTCGCCGCCTCCCTGGAACTCCGCGGCGGCGAGGCCGCGCTCGGTGACCCCGGCGCCTGCCGGGACATCACCGCCTCTCTCGCCGAGGGCCTGCGCGGCCATCTGGCCGACGTACGCCGCCGGGTCCCCGGCGCGCAGGTCGTGCTCCAGCTCGACGAGCCCTCCCTCACCGCCGTGCTGCGCGGGCAGATCCGCACGGCCAGCGGCTACCGCACCCACCGCGCGGTGGACCGCCAGGTCGTCGAGAGCGGGCTGCGGGACATCGTCGCGGTCAGCGACGATCCGGTGGTCGTGCACTCCTGCGCGCCCGAGGTGCCGTTCGCGCTGCTGCGCCGCGCCGGAGCCCAGGGGATCTCGTTCGATTTCGGGTTGCTCACCGAGCGTGAGGAGGAGGCGATCGGCGAGGCCGTCGAGGGCGGCACCAAGCTCTTCATGGGCGTCGTCCCCTCCACCGACACCGCATCGGCCGGATTGTCGGTGGGCGCCGATATCGTCAAGGGTGTACGGACACTTTGGCGCAGGCTGGGGCTGAATCCGGGGACTCTGTCCGAGTCGGTCGTGATCACCCCGGCCTGCGGCCTCGCAGGCGCCTCGCCCGCGTACGCGCGCGCGGCACTCGCCCACTGCGTCCGCGCAGCGAGATCCCTCGCGGACAACCCTGAGTAACGGGTGCACGGCAGACGGAAGGACGAAACGGTGGCTGGCGAACAGCAGACGGCACTGCCCGCCGATATGCGGGAGCAGCACGCCCAACTCGCCGAGCAGATCGAGGAGCACCGCTTCCGGTACTACGTGAAGGACGCCCCGATCGTCAGCGACGCGGAGTTCGACAGGCTCATGCGCCAGCTGGAGGCGATCGAGGAGGAGTACCCGGCGCTGCGCACCCCCGAGTCGCCGACCCAGAAGGTCTCCGGGGACTACGAGACCGAGCTCACCAAGGTCGAGCACCGCGAGCGCATGCTCTCCCTGGACAACGCCTTCGACGACGCCGGGCTCGCCGCCTGGGCCGAGCGCGTCGCCCGCGACGTCGGCGCGCCCGGCTACCACTTCCTGTGCGAGCTCAAGGTCGACGGACTCGCGGTCAACCTCACGTACGAGAAGGGCCGCCTGACCCGGGCGGCCACCCGGGGCGACGGCCGCATCGGCGAGGACATCACACCGAATGTGCGCACCATCGCCGAGATCCCCGACCGGCTGCGCGGCGACCGTGTCCCCGACCTCGTGGAGATCCGCGGCGAGGTCTACTTCCCGATGGAGAAGTTCCAGGAGCTCAACGAACGCCGCGTGGCGGCGGGCGAGCAGCCGTACGCCAACCCGCGCAACTCCGCCTCCGGTTCGCTGCGCCAGAAGGACCCCAGGGTCACCGCCAAGCTCCCGCTCCACATGGTGGTCCACGGCATCGGCGCCCGCGAGGGCTTCGACATCGACCGGCTGTCCGAGGCGTACGACCTGATGCGCGCCTGGGGTCTGCCGGTCGCCCGGCACAGCGAGGTCGTGGGCTCCCTCGACGAGGTGCGGCAGTTCATCGCCCACTTCGGCGAGAACCGGCACTCCGTGGAGCACGAGATCGACGGCGTCGTCGTCAAGCTCGACGAGATCCGGCTCCAGGGACGGCTCGGCTCCACCGCGCGCGCCCCGCGCTGGGCCATCGCCTGGAAGTACGCGCCGGAGGAGGTCAACACCAAGCTGGTCAACATCCGGGTCGGCGTGGGCCGCACCGGCCGGGTCACTCCCTACGCGCAGGTGGAGCCGGTCACGGTGGCGGGCTCCGAGGTCGAGTTCGCGACCCTGCACAACCAGGACGTGGTCAAGGCCAAGGGCGTCCTCATCGGCGACACCGTGGTGCTGCGCAAGGCGGGCGAGGTCATCCCGGAGATCCTCGGGCCCGTCGTGGACCTGCGGGACGGCACCGAGCGCGAGTTCGTGATGCCGGCCGAGTGCCCCGAGTGCGGGACGCCGCTGCGGGCCATGAAGGAGGGCGACGTCGACATCCGCTGTCCCAACGCCCGGTCCTGCCCGGCCCAGTTGCGCGAGCGCCTGTTCTATCTCGCGGGCCGCGAGTGCCTGGACATCGAGGCGTTCGGCAAGGTGGCCGCCGCCGCGCTGACGCGGCCGCTTGAGCCGGCCGACCCGCCGCTGAAGGACGAGGGGGACCTGTTCGACCTCACCGTCGAGCAGCTGCTGCCCATCAAGGCGTATGTCCTCGACCAGGACAGCGGACTGCCCAAGCGGGACCCGAAGACGGGCGAGGACAAGGTCGTCACCGTCTTCGCGAACAAGGAGGGCGGCCCCAGGAAGAACGCCCTGGTGATGCTGGACAACATCGAGGCGGCCAAGCAGCGCCCGTTCGCCCGCTTCCTCAACGGGCTGTCCATCCGCCATGTCGGACCGGTCGCCGCTGCCGCCCTGGCCCGGGAGTTCCCCTCCATCGAGCGGATCGAGCAGGCCACGGAGGCCGAGCTCGCCGCGACCGACGGCGTGGGGCCGATCATCGCCGCCTCCCTCAAGGAGTGGTTCGAGGAGGACTGGCACCGCGAGATCCTGCGCAAGTGGCGTGCGGCCGGGGTCCCGCTGAGAGCGGAGACGACAGGGGAGCCCGAAGGGCCGCGCCCGCTGGAGGGGTTGACGGTCGTCGTCACCGGCACCCTGGAGAAGTACACCAGAGATGGCGCAAAAGAGGCGCTCCAGAGCCTTGGAGCGAAAGTGGCCGGTTCCGTTTCCAAGAAGACCAGCTTTGTCGTGGTCGGGGACAACCCCGGTTCGAAGTACGACAAGGCCATGCAGTTGAAGGTGCCGGTGCTGGACGAAGCGGGCTTCGCGGTCCTCCTGGAGCAGGGCCCCGACGCGGCTCGTGAGGCGGCTGTGACCGAAGAGGCGTGACACGTACGGAAAGTGGTGTTTCCGCGGGGGCGCACGGGGAGCCCGGAGGGGGCGCGCGGGGGCCGGAAAGCGACGCGCGGGGCGCCGGTGGAACGGCCGGTACAGGTCACCCGTTCAGCGCATAACAGATGGATGAGGATGGCTGGGTCGCATTCGGGCAAGAGCTGTAGAGCGCTGCCCGTCCGAGCCTCCTGCGGCCTACTGTTGAGACGTGCGCCTGTCGTGCACGGCTGCGTGGTGGGATTTCAGTCGTGGTGGCATGACGAACGGGAGCCATCGCACGGTCCCGTTCTGTTCGGTCAGGCCCGGGATCAGGCCCGGAGGATCGACAGGGCAGGGCCGCATCGGCACCGCCGGCTGTGAGAGGGACGGGAATGAAACCGACCGAGAGCGCCGCCCCGGTCCCGCGGCCGCGTGCACTCGCGGCCCTGGTGGGCCGGACCCCCGGGCTGCCCGCGGCCGTTGTCGCGGGCGCCGCGCTCGTGCTCGTGACCGGAGTCGTCACCACCGTACGCGAAGGGCACGCCCTGTTCCCCGGCTCCAGCGAGGGCTGGTCGCTCGCGCTGCTCACCGGGATCATCGTCGGCCATCTCGTCGCCCTCGGCCGCGACCGCTGGTGGGGCGGGACCGGCTCCGGCGCCGCCCTCACGCTGGCCGTCCTGCTCCTTTTCGGCTGGGTGCCCGCCGGGCTCGTCTCTCTCTCCGTCGTCGCCCTCGTCGGCGCCGCCTGCCGGGGCAGGTGGCGCCAGGGCCTGCTCCACGGTGCCATCGACGTCCTGGGCATCGGCGCTGCCGCGCTCGCGCTCGCCGCCTTCGGAGTCGTACCGACCGTCGAACACCCGTGGGACCCGCTGCGCTGGGGGATCGAGGCGGCCCCCGAGGTCATCGTCGCCGCCACCGCCTATCTCGCCGTCACCCGGCTGCTGTTGTGGTACGTCCTCGCCCCCCAGGGCGGCGGGCTGCCCACCGTCGCCCGCACCGCCCTGCTCCGGCAGGGCCTCGTCGCCCTCGCCCTCGTCGGCATCGCCCCGCTCATCAGCGTCGTCACCGTCGCCATGCCCGTGCTGCTGCCGCTGTTCGCCGTTCCCCTGATCGCTCTCGACTCCACACTCTGGATCGCCAGGGCCCGCGCCGAGGAGCAACTGCGCGACCCGCTGACCGGGCTGCCCAACCGGCAGTGGCTGCTGGAGCGCACCTGGTCCGCGCTGGAGGACGCCGAGAGCACCGGAGCGCGCTCGGCGCTGGTCCTCATCGACCTCGACCGCTTCCGCGCCGTCAACGACACCCTCGGCCATCTCGCGGGGGACCGGCTGCTGCTCCAGATCGCGGAGCGGCTGCGGCTGGCACTGCCGCGCGGGGCCGAGGCGGCGCGGCTCGGCGGCGACGAGTTCGCCGTCCTGCTGCCCACCGCTGACTCGACGACCAGCGCCCAGCGCGTCGCCCGTCATCTCGTTGCCGAACTGTCCTCGCCGCTCGACCTGGACGGGCTCACCCTCGTCCTGGAGGCCAGCGCCGGACTCGCGGTCTTCCCCGACCACGCGCTCGACGCCGAGGGGCTGCTGCGCCGCGCGGACGTGGCGATGTACCAGGCCAAGCGGGACCGTACGGGCGTCGAGGTGTACGAGTCCAAGCGGGACAGCAACACCCCGGACCGGCTCGGTCTGCTCGGTGACCTGCGCCGGGCGCTGGACGCGGGCGACGTCGAGCTGCACTACCAGCCCAAGGTCCGCTTCGACGGGCACGTCTCGGGGCTCGAGGCTCTCGTCCGCTGGGTGCACCCCGAGCGCGGACGGGTCCCCCCGGACGAGTTCATCGCCATCGCCGAGACGTCCGGGCTGATGCCGCATCTGACGGAGTACGTGCTGGAAACGGCGCTCGCACAGGTCGCCCGGTGGCGCGCGCAGGGGCTCACGGTCCCGGTCGCCGTCAACGTCTCGCCGCGCGACGTCCACACCCCCGGCTTCGCCGGAGCCGTCGCCGCGAGGCTCGCCCGGCACGGGGTCCCGCCGGCCGCGCTCCAGCTGGAGATCACGGAACACGTGCTCCTGGAGGACCCGCAGCGGGCCGCCGACACGCTGGCGGGGCTCGCCGACCACGGCGTGAAGATGTCCCTCGACGACTTCGGCACGGGCTACTCCTCCCTGGTCCACCTGCGCCGGCTCCCGGTCAGCGAGCTCAAGATCGACCGGTCCTTCGTGGCGCGGCTCGCCATCGACGCCGAGGACGCGGAGATCGTCCGGTGCACGGTCGACCTGGCCCACTCGCTCGGCCTCCTCGTCGTCGCGGAGGGCGTGGAGGACGACGAGACCTGGGAGCGGCTGCGGGACCTGGGCTGCGACGCGGTGCAGGGATGGCTGGTGGCGGCGGCGATGCCGCCCCAGGAGACGACGGCGTGGCTGCTGGCCAGGGGCGAGCGCGGCTGGCACCGCCCGGCGCTCCCGGCGGGAGAGCGCCCGCCGACCCCGAACAGCGCGGGCCACACACGGGGGCACGCGGTGCCGTAACGGTGTGGGCGTGCCTTACCCCGACGTCTCCGGCGCGCCGGGGTCCGGCGGGGCCCCTTCAATCAATCCCACGTCCGCGTCGGCGGCGCGGGATTCGCGCCCGGGGCACGGGGCCCTGGCCCCGGTTTCGGGAAGGGGCGGAGAGGGGGAGAGCAAACCGTTTCACGGTCACCCCGCCCCGCCCCATAGGATTGGGCCAAAACCATCACACTCACCCCTGAGGATCGCTGCATGCCTGGCATCACGCGCGAGGAGGTCGCCCACCTCGCCCGGCTGGCGCGTCTGGAGCTGAAGGACGAAGAGCTCGACCACTTCGCCGGACAGCTCGACGACATCATCGGCGCGGTCGCCCGCGTCTCCGAGGTCGCCGACCAAGACGTACCCCCGACCTCCCACCCGCTGCCGCTGACCAATGTCATGCGCGCGGACGAGGTCCGTCCGTCGCTCACCCCCGAGCAGGCGCTCTCCGGCGCCCCGGCCCAGGAGCAGCAGCGTTTCAAGGTGCCGCAGATCCTGGGGGAGGACTAATCACATGACGGACATCATCAGGCTCACCGCAGCCGAGACCGCCGAGAAGATCGCCGCGGGCGAGCTGACGGCCGTCGAGGTCACCGAGGCCCACCTGGCCCGTATCGACGCCGTCGACGAGAAGGTCAACGCCTTCCTCCACGTCGACCGCGAGGGAGCCCTCGCCCAGGCCCGTGCCGTGGACGAGAAGCGCGCGAAGGGCGAGAAGCTCGGCCCGCTCGCCGGCGTGCCGCTCGCGCTGAAGGACATCTTCACCACCGAGGGCATCCCGACGACCGTCGGCTCCAAGATCCTCGAGGGCTGGATCCCGCCCTACGACGCGACCCTGACCAAGAAGCTCAAGGCCGCCGACGTCGTCATCCTCGGCAAGACCAACATGGACGAGTTCGCCATGGGGTCCTCGACCGAGAACAGCGCGTACGGCCCCACGGGCAACCCCTGGGACCTGACCCGTATCCCCGGCGGTTCCGGCGGCGGCTCGTCCGCCGCGCTCGCCTCCTTCCAGGCCCCGCTCGCCATCGGCACGGACACCGGCGGATCGATCCGCCAGCCCGCCGCCGTCACCGCGACCGTCGGCGTCAAGCCGACCTACGGAGGCGTGTCCCGCTACGGCATGGTGGCGTTCTCCTCCTCCCTCGACCAGGGCGGCCCCTGCGCCCGTACGGTCCTCGACGCGGCTCTGCTGCACGAGGTCATCGCCGGGCACGACCCGCTCGACTCGACGTCCATCGACGCCCCGGTCCCGCCGGTCGTCGAGGCCGCCCGCAACGGGTCCGTCCAGGGCATGCGTGTCGGTGTCGTCAAGCAGTTCCGCGGCGAGGGCTACCAGGCCGGTGTCCTGCAGCGCTTCGACGAGTCCGTCGAGCTGCTGAAGGAGCTCGGCGCCGAGATCGTCGAGCTGGACTGCCCGTCCTTCGACCTGGCACTCGCCGCGTACTACCTCATCGCGCCGTCCGAGGCCTCCTCGAACCTGGCCCGCTTCGACGCCATGCGCTACGGCCTGCGCGTCGGCGACGACGGCACGAAGTCCGCCGAGGACGTCACCGCGCTCACCCGCGAGGCCGGCTTCGGCCCCGAGGTCAAGCGCCGCATCATGCTCGGCACGTACGCGCTCAGCTCCGGCTACTACGACGCGTACTACGGCTCGGCGCAGAAGGTCCGCACGCTGATCACGCGCGACTTCGAGAAGGCTTTCGGGCAGGTTGACGTCATCGTTTCCCCGACGACGCCGACCACCGCCTTCCCGATCGGCGAGCGCGCCGACGACCCGATGGCGATGTACCTCGCGGACCTGTGCACGATTCCCACCAACCTGGCCGGCAACGCGGCGATGTCCCTGCCGTGCGGTCTCGCGCCCGAGGACGGCCTGCCCGTCGGCCTGCAGATCATCGCCCCCGCCATGAAGGACGACCGGCTGTACAAGGTCGGTGCCGCCGTTGAGGCCGCCTTCGTGGAACGCTGGGGTCACCCGCTGCTGGAGGAGGCTCCGTCGCTGTGAGTGCCATGGCAAAGAAGGCCAAGAACTTCAAGAAGTCCAAGACCGGGCTGTACGTGTCGCTGGGCACCACCGCCTTCGGTGCGATCAGCGTCGCCAAACAGGCCAAGCTGGCCCGCGAGGACGGTGACCTCCTGCGGCTGGTCGACGCCGCGGTGTCCGCCGCCGCCATCGTCACCGGCCTGGCCATCCTCTACCGCGAGCTGAAGCGGCTCGGCGACGACGACGTACTGCTGGGCTGAGAGGGAAAGTTTCATCGTGACCGTCACTGAACTGGTGTCGTACGAGGACGCCCTCGCGTCCTACGACCCCGTCATGGGCCTGGAGGTCCATGTCGAGCTCGGCACCAAGACCAAGATGTTCTGCGGGTGCTCCACGGAGCTGGGCGCCGAGCCCAACTCGCAGACCTGCCCGACCTGCCTCGGCATGCCCGGCTCCCTCCCGGTCGTCAACGCGATCGCGGTCGAGTCGGCCGTCAAGATCGGCCTCGCGCTGAACTGCGAGATCGCCGAGTGGTGCCGCTTCGCCCGGAAGAACTACTTCTATCCGGACATGCCGAAGAACTTCCAGACCTCGCAGTACGACGAGCCGATCGCCTTCAACGGCTATCTGGACGTCCAGCTGGAGGACGGCGAGGTCTTCCGCGTCGAGATCGAGCGCGCCCACATGGAGGAGGACACCGGCAAGTCGACGCACGTCGGCGGTGCCACGGGCCGCATCCATGGCGCGTCCCACTCCCTACTGGACTACAACCGCGCCGGCATCCCGCTGATCGAGATCGTCACCAAGCCGATCGTCGGCGCCGGTGAGCGCGCTCCTGAGGTGGCCAAGGCGTACGTCGCCGAGCTGCGCGAACTCATCAGGGCGCTCGACGTCTCCGAGGCCCGTATGGAGATGGGCCAGATGCGGTGCGACGTGAACCTGTCGCTGCGGCCGAACGGCACCGAGAAGTTCGGCACCCGCAGCGAGACGAAGAACGTCAACTCGCTGCGCAGCGTGGAGCGTGCGGCCCGGTTCGAGATCCAGCGGCACGCCGCGGTGCTCTCGTCCGGCGGCACGATTGTCCAGGAGACCCGTCACTTCCACGAGGACGACGGCTCCACCACGTCGGGCCGTGTGAAGGAAGAGGCGGAGGATTACCGCTACTTCCCCGAGCCGGACCTGGTGCCCGTGGCCCCGGCCCGCGAGTGGGTCGAAAAGCTCCGTGCGGGTCTGCCCGAACTGCCCCGGGTGCGGCGCAACCGGCTGCGCGAGGAATGGGGCATCTCCGAGCACGACATGCAGTCGATGCTCAACGCGGGCGCGGTCGACCTGATCGCCGCCACGATCGAGGCGGGCGCGGACGCGGCCGCGGCCCGCAAGTGGTGGATGGGCGAGCTGGCGCGCAACGCCAACGAGTCCGGCAAGGCTCTGGACGCGCTGCCGATCACCCCGGCGCAGGTCGCCCGTGTGACGGCGCTGGTCGCGGCCGGCGACCTCAACGACAAGCTGGCCCGCCAGGTCATCGAGGGCGTGCTCGCCGGCGAGGGCGACCCGGACCAGGTCGTCGAGAAGCGCGGCCTGAAGGTCGTCTCGGACGAGGGTGCGCTCGGCGCGGCCGTCGACGAGGCGATCGCGGGCAACGCGGCGATCGCGGACAAGATCCGCGGTGGCAAGGTCGCGGCGGTGGGCGCGCTTGTGGGCGCGGTCATGAAGACGACCCGTGGCCAGGCGGACGCGGCACGCGTCAAGGAGCTGATCCTGGAGAAGCTGGGCGTCTCGGGGTCCTGACAACACCCTGTGGGGAGGGCGGCACGCAAGCACCGGGCGCGCCGCCCTCCGGCACGTCCGCGCCGACGGGCCCGCGTGGTTGTGGCTGCCTTGTTTCGGGGGCGGGTGGTCACGCCGTCCTGCGGGCGGTGGAGCGCGAGCAGGTGAGTGTGCCGTCCTCCGGCACGTCCGCGCGCCGACGGGCCCGCCCCCAGTAGGCGGCACCGCCCTGCGGCGGCTATGCGGCATCGCCCTGCACGCGGCACTCAAGGAGCCTGGTGGACCATGTGCCGCTCAGGCGAGCGTTGTTCGGGGCCGGCGGATGGTCCAGGTGAGCCCCGGTGGTCGCAGCGCCGCCCTGCGGCGGTCGGCGCGGTGGCCCCGATCAACCGGGCGCCGGGCCCGGCCTCCCCGCCGCGGCGTAGCGCAGGTGTGAGCAGCACATGAGCCGCCAGGCCGTGGCGTACCACTCGGGTGAGCGGCGCGGTGGGGCCGTGACCGATGATCCGTCGTCGCGTTGCTCACGGCATGACCACCGCACACCGCGTATTCGCCGCCCTCGCCCTTGCCACCGGTGCCTCCGCGCTCGCCGCGCCGTCGGCGGGCGCCGCCCCCGTCGAGGCCCCGCAGATCCCCTCGGTGATGAACGAACTCGACACCCTCTCCGCCGACTCGGTCGGACCCGAGCACCGCGAGAACGTGCCCGCCCCCTCCGAGCAGCTCGCCGGGCTCAACCGCCTCGCCGGAGTGCCGAACGACCTGGACCCGCTCACCGGCCAGCTCGCGCCGGTCACCGGACTCGTCGGCGCCTAGGGGCGACGCCCGCGCGTCAGTGGCGTATGCCGAGCCCCGGCAGCCACATCTCGCCGCGGTCCTTGCAGCTGACGTCCCGGGCCCGCAACTCCTCCGGCTCTCTCGTACCGCGGGCCCGCAGCTCGGTGATCACCAGGTGCGCCAGCGCCGCCGCGTGCTCCCGCTCCGGCGCGGTGAACTCGGTCTGCCACCAGCCACGGTCGCGGGACTGCCAGCCGCGGGCGCGCATCTGCAGGGCCCGCTCCTCGCCGTCCTCCCCGTCGCGGTCGTCCACCGACGCGTACAGCCCGTCCTCGATGCTGTACGACACAAGGATGCGACGGCCGCGATCGGCGGAGCTGGTCACGCAGAAGCTGGCCCAGTCGGTGCCCACCTGCACCGGCAGCTGCTCCACCCAGGCCGCGAGAAGCACTTCGAGACCGGTCCGGAAGTCCTCCAGGCTCGTGGCGAGCCGGCCCCCGGGGCGCGCCTGGGGGCGCTCTCCCGGGCCGCTGCGGTCCAACTGCCATACGTAGGGCAGGAAGTCCAGGTCGTGAGGCTCGTCGCCGGACCAGGTGCCTCCCCACTCGAACGTCCGCTGCTCCTCACCCTCCAGCGTCCCCGTGTCGTGGACCGACAGTCCCACCTGCCGGTGGTCCCCGGCGAGCAGCACCAGCCGGCGGCTGTCGCGCCAGCGGACACTGGGGCCCTGTGACGACCCGCCGTAGAGCGTCGGCTCACCGATCCGCGCCGTGATCGCCTCGTACATCCCGCGGAACGCCTCGCGGCGCTCCGCGAGCGGGGCACCGGGCCCGTGCACGAGCACCGGGACGGGGGCACGGCCCAGATGAGGGCCGGGCGCGTCGTGGAGCATGCGGGCGAATTCCGCCGCGTCCGCGGGCGTCAGTGCCGTCTGATCGATCCCCCTGTATTCCATGTCGGCCATCGTGCCAGGGGACACCGACAATTCCGGCCGTCTTGTGGACCGAGACCGATTTCCGCCGCCTACGGGCACCTGACGCCCCGAGCAGTCCTCATGGACCGTATGCCGGTGGCCGGATCTCGATTGGACTGCCGACGCGGCTTCTTGGACGTTCACCACAGGGTCGTCACCAGGTCTTCTCGGCGACATGCGGCGAGAGCGGCCTGGAGGGACGGCGGCAGGAGCGAGCCGACGGCGGCGGCGCCGGCTCATGGGCCACTTCGAGCACCGGGTGCGTCTTCGGCTGACCCGGCCGGGCCTGCGGGCGGCGAGCCCCGTACGCGGCTCCAGCCGGTCCGCGCGGACACGCGCACGCTCACCCGGTGCGCGGGAGCGGGAAGAAATGACCACCCCGCTTCCGTGCATCTGTGTGAGGAACCCCACGAAACGGTCAAAAGATCGCTATTGCCTGCGACAGTATTTCTTGCATGTCATGAGTTCTTTGCGGGCTGTTCCCGGTCAAAGATCCACGAACCAGGGAGCGGGTCCGGTGGCAGCTATTGCCCGGTGGTGCGTCAGGCACCGTCTCGTCGTCGTCCTGCTCTGGCTCCTCGCCCTCGGCGGCACCACGGCGGCAGCGAGCGTCGCCGGGTCCGCGTACTCCAGCAACTACGACGTACCGGGCACGGAGTCCGGCCGGGCGACCGCCCTCCTGGAAGAGGGCTTCGACGGCCGCGTCGGCGACGGCGACACCGTTGTCTGGCACACCGATGACGGCAGCGTCCGCTCCCCGGCCGTCGAGCAGCGCGTGTCCGAGATGCTGGACCGCGTCGCCGGCCTCGACAGCATCGCCTCCGTCGCCAGCCCCTACGGCAGCCACGGCGCCCTGCAGATCAGCGCCGACGGGCGCACCGCGTACGCCGTCGTCACCTTCGACGCGCAGGCCGACGACGTCCCCGAGTCCCAGGCGCGGGCACTGGTGGACACCGCCAAGGCGGCCGAGGAGGGCGACCTGCGGGTCGAGCTCGGCGGCAGCGCCGTCGCCCTGACCGAGGCGCCCGGCGGACACACCGCGGAGATCGTCGGCGTGGCCGTCGCCGCCGTCGTCCTCTTCCTCGCCTTCGGCTCCCTCGCCGCCAGTGTGCTGCCCATCGCCACGGCGCTCGTCTCGGTCGGCACCGCGTACGCGGGCACCGTGCTCCTCGGCCACGCCATGTCGGTGGCGGACTTCGCGCCCATGCTCGGCATGCTCATCGGCCTCGGCGTCGGCATCGACTACGCGCTGTTCATCGTCACCAGACACCGCAAGGGCCTCAAACGCGGACTCACGATCGCCGAGGCGGCGCGCGAGGCCGTGGCCACCACCGGCCGCGCGGTCGTCTTCGCCGGTGCCACCGTCTGCATCGCACTTCTCGGCATGCTGATCCTGCGTCTCGGCTTCCTCAACGGCGTCGCGATCGCCGCGTCCCTGACCGTCGTCCTCACGGTCGCCGCGTCGGTGACCCTGCTGCCCGCCCTGCTCTCCTTCATCGGAATGCGCGCCCTGACCCGACGCGAGCGCCGCCGGCTCGCCAGGCGCGGCCCCCGGCCCGAACTGCCCACCGGCCTCGCCGCCCGTTGGTCCGCGTTCGTCGAGCGCCACCCCAAGCGGCTCGCCGCCGTCGCCGCCGTCGTGATGCTCGTGCTCGCCCTGCCGACCCTCTCGCTCCGCCTCGGCACCTCCGACCAGGGCAACGGTCCTGCGACGGCCACCACCCGCCAGGCGTACGACCTGCTCGCAGACGGCTTCGGCCCGGGCGTCAACGGGCCCCTGACCGTCGTCGCCGCACTCGACGGCGCCGACGACGAGCTCGCGATGGACCGGCTGGCCGAGACCCTGCGCACCACCGACGGCATCGCGTCCACCGGCCCCGTCGCCTACAACGGCAGCGGGGACACCGCGATCCTCACCGTCGTACCGGACACCTCCCCGCAGTCCCGGGAGACCAGCGAACTCGTCGACCGGCTGCGCGACGAGATCCTGCCCGCCGCCGGAAAGGGCAGCTCCCTGACAGCTCATGTCGGCGGCATCACCGCGGGATACGACGACTTCGCGGACGTCGTCGTCGGCAAGCTGCCTCTGTTCGTCGGCGTCGTCATCACGCTCGGCTGCCTGCTCCTGCTGCTCGCCTTCCGCTCCCTCGGCATCCCGCTCAAGGCTGCCCTGATGAACGTCGCCGCCGTCGCCTCCGCCTTCGGAGTCGTCGTCGCGATCTTCCAATGGGGCTGGGGCAGCGAACTGCTGGGCCTCGGCCGGGCGGGACCGATAGAGCCGTTCCTGCCCGTGATCATGGTCTCGGTGCTCTTCGGACTCTCCATGGACTACCAGGTGTTCCTGGTCGGCCGGATGTACGAGGAGTGGCTGGAGACCGGGGACAACCGGCGTGCCGTACGGGTCGGTCTCGCCGAGACCTCCCGCGTCATCAACTCCGCCGCCGTGATCATGATCTCGGTCTTCCTCGCCTTCGTCCTCAGCGGCGACCGCGTCATCGCCATGTTCGGCATCGGGCTCGCCGTCGCCGTCGCCCTGGACGCCTTCGTCCTGCGCACTCTGCTCGTCCCTGCCCTCATGCACATGCTCGGCGGGATGAACTGGTGGCTGCCGCGCCGGCTCGACCACTGGCTGCCGCGCATCAGCATCGAAAAGCCCGAGTGCCGTGAGGCGGCGCGTGCGAAGATCCCCGTGCAGCGTGCGGGCGATCGAGGGGAGCTCGTGCCGTGACCCACAAGGAGCACAGTGTTCGCGAGGAGCCTCGGCGACGACAGAGCCGAACTGCGTCCACTGGAGCCATGGCAGGCCGAGGAATTCTTGGCCCACATCGAGCGGGGCCGTGAGTACATAGGCCGGTACATCGGGCTGCCCGATGCCGCCACGGACGTGGCCGCCGCCCGCGCGTTCCTCCAGAGCTACGCGGACAAGGCCGCCGCCGACACCGGACGCATCTACGGCATCTGGCTGGAGGGCACCCTCGTCGGCGGCGTGCTCTTCCGCACGATGGACATCGCCATGGGCACCTGCGAGGCGGGTTGCTGGCTGGAGCCCTCGGCGGCGGGCCGCGGGCTCGTCACCCGCGCCACGCGCGAGATCATCGACTGGGCGGTGGAACAGCGCGGCATGCACCGCATCGAGTGGCAGGTCTCCACCGCCAACAAGGCCAGCATCGCCGTCGCCGAGCGGCTGGGGATGACGCACGAGGGCGTGCTGCGCGGCAGCCACCTCTACCGCGGCGTACGGCACGACATGGAGGTCTGGTCGGCGCTGGCGCCGGAGTGGCGGCGGGTGCGGGCCTCGGTCTCGTAGGCGGCGCCGTGGTCGGCGGCCGTTCGCTCGGCTCGGTTTCGTAGCGCGGCCCGAGTCGTGGGACCGCGCCTCGGTCTCGTGGCGGCGCCGGAGTGGCGGCGACCGCGCGGCTCGGTCTCGTGGCGGCCGCAAAACCGCTGGTTGTCAAAGACGTACGAGTGCTCCAATGCGCGGATGGACGACACAGCCGTGCTCGCGCTCTTCGACCACCAGATGCGCCGCCGCATCACGACGCCCGACACCGCCGGGCCCCTGACCGAACGCGCCGGTCGCGTCGTCCGGCAGACCGGTGCCGACGGCGACTGGAGCGGTGTCCTCTTCTCGGAGCTGACGGCGGACACGGCGGACGCCGAAATCGCCGAGCAGGTGCGGTACTTCACCGAGCGCGGCCTCGCCTTCGAATGGAAGCTCTACAGCCACGACGAACCGCAGGACCTCGGCGCCCGGCTCCTCGCGGCCGGGTTCACGCCCGAGCCGGAGGAGACCGTGCTCGTCGCCGAGGCGGGCGACCTGCCGTCCGTCCCCGAACTCCCCGACGGCGTACGGCTGGAGCCGGTCACCGGGGCCGCGGGCGTCGAGCTGACGATGCGGGTCCACGACCAGGCGTTCGGCACGGACGGCTCCCGGCTGCGGCAGCAGCTCCTCGCCCAGCTCGCGCAGGCGCCGGACAGGGTGCTCATGACCGTCGCGATGGCCGGTGACCTGCCGGTGTGCGCGGCCCGCGTCGAGTTCACGCCCGGCACGGACTTCGCCGGGCTGTGGGGCGGCGGGACCCATCCCGACTGGCGCGGCCGCGGCATCTACCGCTCCCTGGTCGCCCACCGGGCCGAGGCCGCGGCGCGGCGGGGCGTGCGGTACCTCCAGGTGGACGCGTCCGACGACAGCCGCCCCATCCTGGAGCGCCTCGGCTTCACGGCCCTGGCGACGACGACGCCGTACGTGTACGAGCCGTAGGCATCCCGGAACACCGGGTCCAGGGCTCGCGGGTATCAGGCCGGATCAGTGAGTGGTCCGCCACGCCCGAAGGCGTGGGGAGAGGTTCTGGTGCCGGTGGCACCGCCGGTGCCCGCAGGGCTACGGGAGAGAGCGCAGGGCGGAGGACGGGGGCGACCTCCCGGCCGAAGGCCCGGGGGAGAACCATGGCGGAACCATGGCGACTGACGGCAACGCGGCGTGGGGGCACCTCCCGTGCCCGCAGGGCTCTGCCCGGGGTTGGTGCCCTTCCCGCGCCGCAGGCCGTGGGCAACCGTGCCGGGGCACGTGAGTCCGGCGCGATCCACACGTGAGGCCCTAAGGCCCCCGGCCCCCGGAACATGCGGCAATCGCCCGATGCGGAACAGCCGCCTGGGAGACGAGAGTCGAGGTCATCGACCAAAGCCGTGCACCAGCCCGGCACCTCGTCCCGAAGGAGCACCCCGTGCTGCACTACGCGTTCCTGGAACAGCACCGCGCCGAACTGATCCGCCAGGCCGACGCCCAGCGCCTCGTCCGGCAGGCCCTGGCCGGCCGCCGGGCCGGCCGACGGCATGCTCGCCGCAAGAAGCGGGACCCGTCCGGCGCGGCCGACAGCAGCCACTACACCCGAGCCGCCTGATCCTCGATGGCGAGCACGGCGATACGCCGTCCCGAGGGTCCGGACGGCTGTGCGATGCTCAGCGCTGTGGAGACCAGGTCCGTCAGCCCCGTCTTCGTCGGCCGCGCCGGCGAACTGGCACTGCTCACCGATGCACTCACCCGCGCGGCCGGCGGCGGCCGTCCGCAGGACGGGAGCCCTGGGGGAGAGCCGCAGGCGCTCCTCATCGGCGGCGAGGCGGGCGTCGGCAAGACCCGTCTCGTCGAGGAGTTGCTGAGCGAGGCGTGCCGCAGGTGCGCGGTCGTCGCCGTGGGCGGCTGTGTGGAGATCGGCGCCGACGGGTTGCCGTTCGCCGCCTTCTCCACCGCCCTGCGCGCCCTGCACCGGCGCCTGCCCGACGAGTTCGCCGAGGCAGCCGCCGGTCAGGAGGGCGAACTGGCCCGGCTCGTGCCCGAACTGGGCGCTGCCGCAGGGCTTGACGCCGCCCGGCACGACGAGGAGGGCATGGCCCGCCTCTTCGAACTCACCGCGCGCCTGCTGGAGCGCCTCGCCCGCGAACACACCGTCGTCCTGGTCCTCGAGGACCTGCACTGGGCCGATGCATCCACCCGCCATCTGCTCGGGTATCTGTTCCGCACCCTGCGGCGAGGACGCCTCCTGCTGATGGCCACCTACCGTTCGGACGATGTCCACCGGCGCCACCCGCTGCGCCCCTTCCTCGCCGAACTCGACCGTGCCCGCACCGTCCAGCGCGTCGAGCTCACCCGCTTCAACCGCGCCGAGGTCGGCCGCCAGATGGCCGGCATCCTCGCCGAGGAACCGGCCCCTGCCCTCGTCGACCGCGTCTTCGAACGCTCCGACGGCAACGCCTTCTTCGTCGAGGAACTGGCCGCCAGCATCAGCGACGACTCCTGCTCCGGACTCCCCGACTCCCTGCGCGACATCCTCCTCGTCCGCATCGAGGCCCTCACCGAGGACACCCAGCGCGTCGTCCGCATCCTGGCCGAGGGCGGCTCCACCGTCGAGCACGGACTGCTTAACGCCGTCGCCGGGCTGCCAGACGACGACCTCGACCAGGCGCTGCGCGCCGCCGTCGGCGCGAACATCGTTCTTTCCGCACCCGACGGCGACGGCTACCGGTTCCGCCACTCCCTGGCGCGCGAGGCCGTCAGCGACGACCTGCTGCCCGGCGAACGCTCCCGGCTCAACCGCCGCTACGCCGAGGCCCTGGAGGCCGATCCGGCGCTCGTACGCGAGGAGGAGCGTGCCACGCGGCTTGCCACCTACTGGTACCGGGCGAACGACGCGGCCAAGGCACTGCCCGCCGTGCTCGCCGCCTCCGTCGCCGCCCGTCGCCGCCACGCCTACGCCGAGCAACTGCGCCTGTTGGAGCGGGCCATGGAGCTGTGGGACGACGCGCCCCAGGAGGTGCGTGACCGGCTGCGGCCCGTCGACCACGCAGAGGTCTACCCCCCGTGCGGCTGCGACCCGGCCACCACGCCCCTGCGCTACCTCGACCTGATGGCTGAGGCCTCCGTCGGCGGCCGGCTGTGCGGCGAACGCGAACGCGCACTGAAGATCGCCAAGCGCGGGCAGCGCCTCGCGGAGGCCGAGGGCGACCCGCTCCGCGCCGCCTGGTTCTCCGTGCAGCGGTCGCGGCTGATATCGGGCCTCGGCCGTGGGGACGGCTGGGCCGAACTCGGCGCCGCACAGGAACTCGTCCGCGGACTGCCGCCGTCCGCCGTCCATGCCGAGGTGCTCGCCGAGGCGGCCCGCTGGGGCATGACCCACGATCCGGGGCCCGCCAGCCTCGCAACCGCCGAACGCGCCGTCGCCTACGCCCGCATGGTCGGCGAGGAGGACATCGCACTGCGTGCCCGGCTCACTCTGGGCTGCCTCCTGGCCGACTCCGGCGACATCGAGGGCGGGCTCGCCGAGTTGTACGCGGTCAGGGAACGCGCCGCCGCCCTCGACGTCTCCCACATCGGCCGCATCCATGTGAACCTGCCCTCCGTGCTGGAGGGCCTGGGCCGCTCCGGCGAGGCTGTCGCGATCATGCTGGAGGGCATCGGCATCACCCAGCGGTACGGCCTGCTGGACAGCGAGGCATGGATCCGCCAGAACCTCGCCGAGTCCTACGAGACGCTCGGACGCTGGGACGAGGCGGCGGAGGAGGCCCGGCAGACCCTGCGGATCGCTCCGAGCCCCCAGCCCCGTGGATCGGCCTCCCTGCGCCTCGCCTTCCTCGCCGTCGGGCGCGGCGACACCGCCGCCGCGGCGGAGCATCTGCGCAATGCACACGACCACTTCGGCCCGCACGACCCCGTACCCCAGACGACTCTGCCGCTCGCCACCGCCGCGCTGCAGATCGCCGCGGCCGAGGGGCGGCTCACGGACGCGAGGGCAGAACTCGCCCGCGCCGCCGCCGGTGGATTCCCGCCCGGCACCCAGCGCTACGCCTGGCCGCTGCTGAGAGCCGCCGCCACGGCAGAGGCCGACACCCGCGGTCTGCCGTCGGCGGAGCCGGGCCGCGAGGACGCCCTGCGGCGCATCCGCGAGGCCGCCCGCTCCTTGGCGAGCGCCGTCCCCCTCTGGTCCGCACACGAGCGGTGGGTGCGGGCCGAACTGTTCCGTGCCGAGGGACAGGACAGCGCCGAGTACTGGGCCGAGGCGGGGCGTGCCTTCGAACCGCTGGAACGTCCCTACGACCTCGCCCGCGTACGCCACCGCTGGGCCGAGGCCCTGCTGGCCGCGGCCGGGGCCGGCTCCGGGGCGGGCTCCGGGGCGGGCTCCTCCGGGTCGGGCGACGAGCGCCGCGCCCGCGCGACCGAGCTGCTGCGCCGAGTCGGCGAAACGGCGGCCGGACTCGGCGCCCGCCTGCTGGCCGAGGACGTCGAACTCCTCGCCCGGCGCGCCCGTATTTCCCTCGCCGACACCGTCCCCGACGCCTCCGCGGCCCCGCACGCCGCGCCGTCGCCCCCGCCCCTCGGCCTGACACCCCGGGAGCAGGACGTGCTGCGCCTGGTCGCGGTCGGGCACAGCAACCGACGCATCGCCGAGGAGCTCTACATCTCACCGAAGACGGCGAGCGTCCATGTCTCCAACATCCTGGCCAAGCTGGGTGTCTCGGGCCGGGGCGAGGCGGCGGCGATGGCGCACCGCCTGCGGCTGTTCACCGATTTGCTGGACGGGACGGAGCATCCGGCGCAGGAGTCGGCGGTTCCTGCGCAACCCGGATCGTGACCCTGCCCGATGCGAGGTCTATCGGGCCGCTGCCGGGGTCGCTGTCCCCGACGTCGGTCCGGGTCAGCGCCAGGCGGTGGCGCTCCTCGTCGGTATGTCTGCGGCCAGGGGCGAAGAACTCCTCGAAGGTGTTGAACACGGACCGGCCGCCTCCTACCTCACCTCCAACCGGAGGATCCTGTCGTCACCCGGCTCGGGCGTGCCCCGGGTGTCCGTCTCGCTGGTGACGAGCCAGACCTGGTCGCCGCCCACCGACAGCACGGTGCGCAGACGGCCGTACTCCTCTTCGAGGAACGCCTGGGGCTCCGCCGAAGGTTCCGCGCCGGACAGCGGAATCCGCCACAGGCGCTCGCCGCGCAGCCCGGCCATCCAGATCGACCCCTCGGCGTAGGCGATACCGCTCGGCGAGGCGTCAGCCGTCCGCCACTGCGCCACCGGGTCGGTGAAGCCCGCCTTGCCGGCCTTGCCCTCCGCCGCCGGCCAGCCGTAGTTCTTCCCCGGCTCGACGAGATTCAGCTCGTCCCAGGTGTTCTGCCCGAACTCGGCCGCCCACAGCCGTTTCTCGGCGTCCCAGGCGAGGCCCTGCACATTGCGGTGCCCGTACGAATACACCACCGAGTCGGCCTCGGGATTGCCGTGCACCGGCTCGCCGTCCGGGGTCATCCGCAGGATCTTGCCGCCCAGCGACTTCTTGTCCTGCGCGAGCCCCGTGTCACCCGTCTCCCCTGTGCCCGCGTAGAGCATCTTGTCCGGACCGAAGGCGATCCGCCCGCCGTTGTGGATGACCCCCTTGGGGATGCCCCGCAGCACCGTGTCCGGCGCGCCCAACTGCTGCCCGGACGGCTTCTGGTCGTCGTACAGCATGCGGGCGATGCGGTTGTCCGAGGCGGTGGTGAAGTACGCGTAGATCTGGCCGTCCGAGGCGAAGGACGGGGAGACAGCGAGGCCCAGCAGACCACCCTCCCCGCCGGGGGCGACGCCCGGCACGGAACCGATCTCCGTCTTCTTGCCGCCGTCCGCCGCGACACGGGTGATCGTGCCCTTGTCGCGTGAGGCGACCAGCAGGTCCCCGCCGGGCAGAGCCGCAACGCCCCAGGGGGATTCCAGCCCCTCCGTCAGGGTCGAGACGACCTTCACGGAGCCTTTGGCCGGCGGTCCCGAGGGAGCGGGGGAGGTGCCGGCGGAGCCGCCGGTGGGAGAGGCCGCGGCATCCGAGGACGGCCCGGCACGACCCGCCGAATCCCTCCCGTCGCCCGAGGAGCACCCGCCCGTGAGAACGAGCACGGCGGCGGCCATGACGGCCGTCAATGCAGGACGGTGCACGGTGGTGATCCCTTCGACGGCTGCTTGCGCTGCCCGGCGAGCCGGGTGAACTGCCTGACTACTGTTCTTACACCGCAACCGGCCCAGAGGTTCCCGATCTTCGACAGAACGCTTCGTCCGCCCTGCGCGGGCCCCGGCCCGCCCGCCGCTCCCGCTGCACCCTCCACCGGACGGGCACGCCCCGCCGCGCCGCCGGCCCGTCCCGCCCCGGCCCACCTCAGTCCCAGGACCCTCGCGCCGGTGGGAGTGCGGCGATCTCGGACAGGTCCCGCGCGGTCAGCTCCAGATCCGCCGCGGTCGCGTTCTCCACCGCCCACCGCGGCCGCTTCGTCCCCGGCAGCGGCACCACGTGCCGCCCCTGCCGGAGCACCCAGGCCAGCGCCACGCGCGCGGGCGTCGTGCCCGGGCCGTGCCGCTCCGCGATCCGCCGGAGGCCTGCCACCACCGGCTGGTTGGCCGCCATCATCTCCGCCGTGAACCGCGGATGCCGTGCCCGTGCGTCGTCCGCCTCGAAGCCCTGCCCGGGCGTCAGCGTCCCCGTGAGGAAACCGTTCCCCAGCGGCATCGCCGCCAGGAACCCGATCCCGCGCGCCTCGCACCACGGCAGCAGCCGATCCAGCGCCTCCGGCGACCACACCGACAGCTCCGCCTCGACCGCGCTCACCGGGAACACCTGCTGCACCCGCTCCAGCTGCCGAATCGTTTGCTCATGTGGGTCCGCCCCCGAACGGCGTCCGGCACGCGCCCCTACCGCGCACAGGCCGAGCGCCCGCACCTTGCCCGCCGACACCAGCTCCGCCATCGCACCCCAGGTCTCCTCCACGGGCACCTCGGGATCCGCCCGGTGCAGTTGGTAGAGGTCGATCACATCGGTCTGCAGGCGGCGCAGCGACGCGTCGCAGGCCCGCTTCACATATCCGGGGCGCCCGTTGGCGACGATGTGCTGGTCCCCCACCAGCAGACCCGCCTTCGTCGACACGAAGGCCTCCGGGCGCCGTTCCTTGAGTGCCCTGCCGAGCAGCAGTTCGTTGGTGAACGGCCCGTACATGTCGGCCGTGTCGAGCAGGGTGGCACCGGCGTCCAGCGCGGCGTGGACGGCACGCAGCGAGCGCTCCCCGCGTTGCTCGGAGCTGGTGTAGGCCCAGCTCATCGGCATGCAGCCGAGGCCGACGGCGCCCACTTCGAGGGCCGCCGCACCGATTGTCCTGCGCTCCAACTCCCCGTACCTTCCCGTCGGGCCGCATGGCCGTCCTCAAAACTAACCAATGCTGTCCGGATCCCTTCGCATAGCCTCCTGACCATGACTGCTGATGTGTGGCTGCCCATCCCGGCCGACGAGATCGACGGCCTGCCCGCGCCCGCCCGCTCGGGGCTCACGTACCGGTTCTGGGACGGTGGACCCGACTTCCCGGCCGACCCCGCCCACTGCGTCTACTACGTCGTCCCGTACATGAAGGGCATGGAGGTCGCCATACGCCCCCTGGCGGCGATGCGGTCCGTGCGCGTCGTGCAGACCCTCTCCGCCGGTATCGACCATGTGGAGCCGGGGCTTTCGTCGTTGCCGGAGGGTGTACGCCTGTGCAACGCCCGCGGGGTGCACGAGGCGTCGACCGCCGAGCTCACGCTCGCGCTGATCCTCGCCTCGCTGCGCGGCATTCCCGGTTTCGTGCGGGGGCAGGACGCCGAGGAGTGGCGGGCGGGCTTCTATCCGGCGCTCGCCGACAAATCGGTCCTCATCGTCGGTTACGGCTCCATCGGCGCGGCCATCGAGGACCGGCTCGCGCCCTTCGAGTGCGCGCGGGTGGCGCGCGTCGCGCGCTCCGCCCGGGCAACGGAGCGCGGCGAAGTGCGCGCACTCGCCGACCTGCCGGAGCTGCTGCCGGCCGCGGACGTCGTGATTGTCTCCACGCCGCTCACGGAGCAGACGAAGGGCCTGGTGGGGGCCGACTTCCTGGCCCGGATGAAGGACGGCGCGCTCCTTGTGAACGTCGCCCGCGGACCCGTCGTCGACACAAAGGCGCTGCTCGCAGAGGTGGAGAGCGGACGGATCACCGCGGCGCTGGATGTCACCGACCCCGAGCCGCTGCCCGCGGGGCATCCGCTCTGGCACGCGCCCGGCGTCCTGATCAGTCCCCATGTCGGTGGCTCGACCACGGCGTTTATGCCCCGGGCAAAGCGTCTGCTGGCCGATCAGCTCACCCGGTTCACCGCGGAGGAGCCCCTGCGGAACGTGGTGATGACCACCGGCTCCTGACCGCTGCGCGACGGCTCGCGAACACTCTGCGAAGTCAACCGAATGCGCGGCGTGCCGCAATCGCCGCAGGTCGTCACGGAGAGTAGAGGACCTATGTCCCTGAGTGACGATATTGGTGTATCGTCCCGACCTGGGGGCTGCACCGGGCGCGAGGGGCGGTGCTGCTACGCGAGGTGATGGCTTCAGACCTGAGGGGGGCGACGGGCGATGCAGGGTCGATGGACCGACGAACCGACGCGGCGGGGCCGCCGACGGCGGCTGCTGTGCTCTCCGCCGTGCAGGCGCCACCGGGCAGTGCGTACTCCGATGCGCCGGCCGTGCTCGGCGCACCCGCCGATCATCCACCCGGCGAGGCCCCAGCCGCCGACCACGCACCCGAGGGCGGCGGCGCGGTGAGCGCCCCGGGAGCGGTGATAGCCCGGGACGCCGTCTCGGGCGGTGGTGCGCTGCTTCCGCAGCTCACCCTGGCCGCCGTCTGCGCCGGGTACGGCGTGGGCGCGGCCCTGGGCTGGGGCTCGCGAGAACTGGCGCTGATCATGGGCGACTTCGGGCTCAGCGCTGCCGCGCTCGTCGCCGCGGTCTCGTGCCATTTCTACGCGCGCACACCCGAGTGCCGCCTCCGCCCCGCCTGGCTGCTGTTCTCGCTCTCCTCGCTGATGGCATCGGCCGGCAACGCCGTCTGGGGCTGGTACGAGGTGGTGCTCGGGCGCGAGGTGCCGAGCCCGTCGGTCGCCGACCTGTTCTTCCTGTGCTTCGCGCCCCCGGCCGTCGTCGGCCTCCTGGTGCTCGCCAAGCGCCCGGTGACCAGGGCCGGCTGGGTCTGCCTGGGTCTCGACGCCTGGCTGATCGGCGGCTCGCTGCTCACCCTGTCGTGGAGCCTCGCCCTCGCCCACACCGCGCATGCCCAGGGCGAGAGCGTGGCGCCGGCGGCGCTGTCCCTTGCCTATCCACTGCTGGACATCGTGCTGGTCAGCATGGTGCTCGCGCTCCACTTCCGGCGTTCACCGGCCAACCGCTCCGCCGTCAACACGGCGATCGCGGGGCTCGCCCTGACCGTGCTGTGTGACGCCCTGTTCACCCTGCCGCTGCTGCGCGAGAGTTACCAGTCGGGCCGGCTGCTCGACGCGGGCTGGTTCGCCGGATCACTGCTGCTCGCGTACGCACCCTGGGGCGCGCGCCGTGCCACCGAGGCCGGCGGACCGCCGCGCGGGCCCCGGCAGACCGGACGGCCCCTCGCGAGCTCGCTCGCCGCCCTCACGCCGTATCTCGCCGCGGCGGTGTGCACGCTCGGGATCCTGTACAGCGTCACCGAAGACCGCCGTGTCGACCGCGTGGTCGTGATCACCGGCTGCACGGTCGTCCTCGCCCTCGTCGTCCGGCAGGGCATCATGCTCTTGGACAACATCGCGCTCACCCATGAACTGGCCCAGAAGGAGAACCACTTCCGCTCCCTGGTCCAGGGCTCCAGCGACGTCATCATGATCGCCGCGCCCACGGGTGTCCTGCGTTACGTCTCGCCCGCGGCCACGAAGGTCTACGGGCGTGATGCCGAGGAGCTGGTCGGCTCCGAGCTGGCCTCGCTCATCCACCCCGAGGACCTCGGCCGTGTCGTCCACGAGGTGCGCCGGTTCCTCGCCGCCTCCGCTTCCGCTTCCGCCGCTGACGAGCCGACGACCCGCATCGAGTGCCGCTTCAGGTCGGGTACGGGCGAGTGGCTCAATGTGGAGTCCACGGTCAGCCGCCACCAGGGCGGGCTGATCTTCAACAGCCGGGACGTCACCGAGCGGGTGCGCCTGCAGGCCCAGCTCCAGCACAACGCCGAGCACGACCCGCTGACCGACCTGCCCAACCGCGCCCTGTTCGCCGAGCAGGTCCGCCGCGCCCTGACCGGCCGCAGGTCCGGCGACCCGGGCACCGCCGTGCTCTTCATCGACCTCGACGGCTTCAAGGGCGTCAACGACCGTCTCGGCCATCAGGCGGGCGACGAGCTGCTGATCCAGGCGGCCCGCCGGCTGGCCGATTCCGTACGGGCCGGGGACACCGCAGCGCGGCTCGGCGGCGACGAGTTCGCGGCGCTCATCGTCGGCGACGGCACCCACGACCGGACCGCCCGCGAGCTCCAGGTGCACGAGATCGCCGACCGGCTGCGGCTCATGCTCTCCCAGCCGTACCGCATCGACGGCACCGAGGTACGGGTGGCCGCCTCCATCGGCGTGGCCTTCGCCGAACCGGGCATCAGCCCCACCGACCTCATGCGCAACGCGGATCTCGCCATGTACCGCGCCAAGGCCGCCGGCAAGGACCGCGTCGAGTTGTACGCGCCCCAGATGCAGGCCGACGTGGTGCGCCGCACCGAGCTGGCCGCCAGGCTGCGCAGTGCCCTGCACGACGGCGAGTTCGCCCTCCTGCACCAGCCCGTGGTGAGCCTGACCACCGGACGGATCGCCGCCGTGTCCGCGCAGGCCCGATGGCGTTCGGCGCAGGGCATACTGTTCACCCCCGCCGAGTTCCTGCGGGTCGCCGACGAGGGCACCCGCACCGCCGAGCTCGGCCGCTGGCTGCTCGAGGAGGCCGTGGAACAGGCCGCCGAGCGCGGCAGGCTCGGCCATCCGACCCCCGTCGCGGTACGGCTGTCGGCCCGGCTGCTGCTGGACAGGTCCCTGCCGCTGGGTTCGATCGAGGCGCTGCTCACCCGCCACCAGCTGCCCTCCGGGGCGCTGGTCATCGAGCTCGCGGACAGCGACCCGCGGATCTCCTTCGACGAGTTGGAGCAGCGGCTGGTCGCCCTGCGCAGGCTCGGCGTACGGATCGCCCTGGACGGCTTCGGCAGCGGCTACGCGGCCATCAACGCCCTGCGGCGCCTGCCCGTGGACGTGCTGAAGCTCGACCGCGGCCTGGTCGAGGGCGTCGTCGAGTCCGCCCGTTTGCACAAGATCACCAGCGGGCTGCTGCGCATCGCCCGAGATCTCGGCATGCAGTCCGTCGCGGACGGAGTGGACATGCCGGAGCAGGTGCTCGCGCTGCGGGCCATGGGCTGCACGCACGGGCAGGGCATGGCCTTCGCGGGGCCGCTGGACGAGTACCGGCTGCGCCGTGCCCTGGTCAGGGACCAGTACCCGGTCCCGGCGGGGATGCCGATGCCGGTTCTGACCGTGGGCATTCCGCCTGCGCGAAATGGCTCAAATAGTGAGACGCGTGTCCCACCCACTTGACAGTGACGGCGCGGCGGGGAGAGGGTCAGTGCCATGCGCACCCGAATTCTCGTACTTGGAAAGCGCGTCGGCTGAGCAGAGCCGCACCGATCAGGCTCTGCGGACACCTCCCGACGCGCTCCCCTCGCTTGCCTCACGGCACGAGGGGTTTTTTGTTGCACCGGCACGTACCGAACCCGTACCAAACCCTCGCAAAAACCCTCAGCATCGAGAAGAGAAGCCGATGACCGAGCAGGCCACCGGGGCCCACCATCCTCAGCCGCGGGCCCGTAGCGGCGGACAGCCGTCCGCCACCGTCGAACACGTCACGGGTGCGCAGTCCCTCATTCGCTCTCTCGAGGAAGTAGGGGCCGACACGGTCTTCGGTATTCCGGGCGGCGCCATCCTCCCGGCGTACGACCCGATGATGGACTCCACCAAGGTCCGGCACGTCCTGGTCCGCCACGAGCAGGGCGCCGGCCACGCGGCCACCGGCTACGCGCAGGCCACCGGCAGGGTCGGCGTCTGCATGGCCACGTCGGGCCCCGGCGCCACCAACCTGGTCACCCCGATCGCCGACGCGCACATGGACTCCGTGCCGCTCGTCGCGATCACCGGCCAGGTCTCCTCCAAGGCGATCGGCACGGACGCCTTCCAGGAGGCGGACATCTGCGGCATCACGATGCCGATCACCAAGCACAACTTCCTGGTCACCAAGGCCGAGGACATCCCACGCACCATCGCCGAGGCGTTCCACATCGCCTCGACCGGCCGGCCCGGCCCCGTCCTGGTCGACATCGCCAAGGACGCCCTCCAGGCACGGACCACCTTCAGCTGGCCGCCGCAGACCGACCTGCCCGGTTACCGGCCGGTCACCAAGCCGCACGCCAAGCAGATCCGCGAGGCAGCCAAGCTCATCACCGCCGCCAAGCGCCCGGTGCTGTACGTCGGCGGCGGCGTCCTCAAGGCCGGCGCGACCGCCGAGCTGAAGGTCCTCGCCGAGCTCACCGGAGCCCCCGTCACCACCACCCTGATGGCGCTGGGCGCGTTCCCCGACAGCCACCCCCTGCACGTGGGAATGCCGGGCATGCACGGTGCGGTCACCGCCGTCACCGCGCTGCAGAAGGCCGACCTGATCGTCGCCCTCGGAGCCCGCTTCGACGACCGCGTCACCGGCAAGCTGGACAGCTTCGCCCCGTACGCCAAGGTCGTCCACGCCGACATCGACCCGGCCGAGATCGGCAAGAACCGCACCGCCGACGTCCCGATCGTCGGCGACGCCCGCGAGGTCATCGCCGACCTGGTGCAGGCGGTCCAGGCCGAGCACAACGAGGGCAACACCGGTGACTACAGCGCCTGGTGGAAGGACCTCAACCGCTGGCGCGAGACCTACCCGCTGGGCTACGAGCAGCCCGACGACGGCAGCCTCGCCCCGCAGCAGGTCATCCAGCGCATCGGCGAACTCGCGCCCGAGGGCACGATCTTCGCCGCGGGCGTCGGCCAGCACCAGATGTGGGCCGCCCACTTCATCGACTACGAGCAGCCCGCCACCTGGCTCAACTCCGGCGGCGCCGGGACGATGGGCTACGCGGTCCCGGCCGCGATGGGCGCCAAGGCCGGCGCCCCCGACCGCACGGTCTGGGCGATCGACGGCGACGGCTGCTTCCAGATGACGAATCAGGAGCTCACCACCTGCGCCCTGAACAACATCCCGATCAAGGTCGCGATCATCAACAACGGCGCCCTCGGGATGGTCCGCCAGTGGCAGACCCTGTTCTACAACCAGCGCTACTCCAACACCGTGCTGCACTCGGGTCCCGATGCCACCGGCATGGAGAAGAGCGCGGGCACCCGCGTCCCGGACTTCGTCAAGCTGTCCGAGGCCATGGGCTGCTACGCGATCCGCTGCGAGTCCCCGGACGATCTGGACAAGGTCATCGCCGAGGCGAACGCGATCAACGACCGCCCGGTCGTGATCGACTTCATCGTCCACGAGGACGCCCAGGTGTGGCCGATGGTCGCCGCCGGCACCTCCAACGACGAGGTCATGGCCGCCCGTGGCGTCCGCCCCGACTTCGGCGACAACGAAGACGACTGAGAGCCGTAGGAAGAGGTACGACGCACATGTCCAAGCACACGCTCTCCGTCCTGGTGGAGAACACCCCCGGCATCCTGGCCAGGATCGCCGCCCTGTTCTCCCGCCGCGGCTTCAACATCGACTCGCTCGCCGTCGGAGTCACCGAGCACCCCGACATCTCCCGCATCACGATCGTGGTCAATGTCGAGGACCTGCCGCTGGAGCAGGTGACCAAGCAGCTCAACAAGCTCGTCAACGTCCTGAAGATCGTCGAGCTCGAGCCCGGCAGCGCCATCCAGCGCGAGCTCGTGCTGGTGAAGGTCCGCGCCGACAACGAGACACGCTCCCAGATCGTCGAGATCGTCCAGCTGTTCCGTGCCAAGACCGTCGACGTCTCGCCCGACGCCGTCACCATCGAGGCCACCGGTTCGAGTGACAAGCTGGAAGCGATGCTCAAGATGCTCGAGCAGTTCGGCATCAAGGAGCTCGTCCAGTCGGGCACGATCGCCATAGGGCGCGGCGCCCGGTCCATCACGGACCGTTCGCTGCGGGCCCTGGACCGTTCCGCCTGACACACCTTCTCGCCTGGCGAGACCCCGAAACCTCCCCGTCCCCTCCCGCCGTACGGTGGGACGCAACACCAGCACTCCAAGGAGATATCCCAGTGGCCGAGCTGTTCTACGACGACGATGCCGACCTGTCCATCATCCAGAACCGCAAGGTCGCGGTGATCGGATACGGCAGCCAGGGCCACGCCCACGCGCTGTCGTTGCGCGACTCGGGTGTCGACGTCCGCGTCGGTCTGCATGAGGGCTCCAAGTCCAAGGCCAAGGCCGAGGAGCAGGGCCTGCGCGTGGTGACGCCCGCCGAGGCCGCCACCGAGGCCGACGTCATCATGATCCTCGTCCCGGACCCGATCCAGGCCCAGGTCTACGAGGAGTCCATCGCCCCGCACCTGAAGGACGGCGACGCGCTGTTCTTCGGTCACGGCCTCAACGTCCGCTACGGCTTCATCAAGCCGCCGGCCGGTGTCGACGTCGCCATGGTCGCCCCCAAGGGCCCGGGCCACCTGGTCCGCCGCCAGTATGAGGAGGGCCGCGGCGTTCCCTGCATCGCCGCCGTCGAGCAGGACGCCACCGGCAAGGCCTTCGAGCTGGCGCTGTCGTACGCCAAGGGCATCGGCGGCACCCGCGCGGGCGTCATCAAGACGACGTTCAAGGAAGAGACCGAGACCGACCTGTTCGGCGAGCAGGCCGTGCTGTGCGGTGGCACCGCGGCGCTCGTGAAGGCGGGCTTCGAGACGCTGACCGAGGCCGGCTACCAGCCGGAGATCGCCTACTTCGAGTGCCTGCACGAGCTGAAGCTGATCGTGGACCTCATGTACGAGGGCGGCCTGGAGAAGATGCGCTGGTCGGTCTCCGAGACCGCCGAGTGGGGCGACTACGTCACCGGCCCGCGCATCATCACGGACGCCACCAAGGCCGAGATGAAGAAGGTCCTCGCCGAGATCCAGGACGGCACGTTCGCCAAGAACTGGATGGACGAGTACCACGGCGGTCTGAAGAAGTACAACGAGTACAAGACGCAGGACGAGAACCACCTGCTGGAGACCACGGGCAAGGAGCTGCGCAAGCTCATGAGCTGGGTCGACAACGACGAGGCGTGACCGGCTGGGCGAGGGGGCCGCATCCCGGCCCCCTCGCCCCCGCCACTTCGTCCAGCCACGGACGAGTGATCCTTCCACCGAGGCGTAAGGCGCACCCGGGTGCACCACTACACTCATCACTACATACGCGTCAGGCCCACAGTGTCGTGCGTCTTCCACGCGGCTAGCCCCCTCCACCGCCTGCGGCCGTCGGGACGGCCGTCCGCACTGGACATGTGAGGACTCACGTGAGCTCGAAACCTGTCGTACTCATCGCTGAAGAGCTGTCGCCCGCGACCGTCGACGCGCTCGGTCCGGACTTCGAGATCCGGCACTGCAACGGCGCCGACCGTGCGGAGCTCATCCCCGCGATCGCCGATGTCGACGCCATCCTGGTCCGCTCGGCCACCAAGGTCGACGCCGAGGCCATCGCCGCGGCCCGGAAGCTGCGCGTCGTCGCCCGCGCCGGCGTCGGCCTGGACAACGTCGACGTCTCCGCCGCCACCAAGGCCGGCGTCATGGTCGTCAACGCCCCGACGTCCAACATCGTCACCGCCGCCGAGCTGGCCTGCGGTCTGATCGTCGCCACCGCGCGCAACATCCCCCAGGCCAACACCGCCCTGAAGAACGGCGAGTGGAAGCGCTCGAAGTACACGGGCGTCGAGCTCAGCGAGAAGACCCTCGGCGTCGTCGGCCTCGGCCGCATCGGTGTGCTGGTCGCCCAGCGCATGTCCGCCTTCGGCATGAAGATCGTCGCGTACGACCCCTATGTGCAGCCCGCGCGCGCCGCACAGATGGGCGTCAAGCTCCTCACGCTCGACGAGCTGCTCGAGGCCGCCGACTTCATCACCGTCCACCTCCCCAAGACCCCCGAGACGCTCGGCCTGATCGGCCACGAGGCCCTGCACAAGGTCAAGCCGACCGTCCGGATCGTCAATGCGGCACGCGGTGGCATCGTCGACGAGCCGGCGCTGTACTCGGCGCTGAAGGAGGGCCGCGTCGCCGGCGCCGGCCTCGACGTGTACGCGAAGGAGCCGTGCACCGACTCCCCGCTTTTCGAGCTCGACCAGGTCGTCTGCACCCCGCACCTCGGCGCGTCCACGGACGAGGCCCAGGAGAAGGCCGGTATCGCCGTCGCCCGCTCGGTGCGCCTGGCGCTCGCCGGTGAGCTCGTCCCCGACGCGGTCAACGTCCAGGGCGGTGTCATCGCCGAGGACGTGCGCCCGGGTCTGCCGCTCGCCGAGAAGCTCGGCCGCATCTTCACCGCACTCGCGGGCGAGGTCGCGGTCCGTCTCGACGTCGAGGTGTACGGCGAGATCACCCAGCACGACGTCAAGGTGCTCGAACTGTCCGCGCTCAAGGGCGTCTTCGAGGACGTGGTGGACGAGACCGTTTCGTACGTCAACGCGCCGCTGTTCGCCCAGGAGCGCGGTGTCGAGGTCCGTCTGACGACGAGCTCGGAGTCCCCGGACCACCGCAACGTGGTGACCGTGCGCGGCACGCTCTCGGGCGGCGAGGAGGTCGCCGTCTCCGGCACCCTGGCCGGCCCCAAGCACCTCCAGAAGATCGTCGCCGTCGGGGACTACGACGTGGACCTCGCGCTCGCGGACCACATGGTCGTCCTGCGGTACGAGGACCGTCCCGGCGTCGTCGGCACGGTCGGCCGCATCCTCGGCGAGGCGGGCCTCAACATCGCGGGCATGCAGGTCTCCCGCGCGGAGGAGGGCGGCGAGGCGCTCGTCGTCCTGACCGTGGACGACACGGTGCCGCAGACGGTGCTCACGGAGATCGCGGAGGAGATCGGCGCGACGTCGGCGCGCTCGGTGAACCTCACGGACTGACCCACTGCCGCACGAGAGAGGGCCCGGAAAACCGGGTCCTTTCTCGTGCGCGAGGGCGGTGGCCGGGGGACGTTTCCCCTACCCGCCCTTTCCGGTAACCGGGACAAGCCCCCGGCCCCGTACCGCGCTTCGCGCGGTGTCCTCAAACGCCGGACGGGCTGCAAAGCAGCCCTGCCGGGGGCACCTCCCACGGCCGCCAGGCCGCAGGGGGAGATTGAGGCGCTGAGGGTCCCCCACGCCCGAAGGGCGGTACGGGTCCGGGTGGAGCCCGGTTTCGGGACGGGGTACCGCCCACGGCCGCCAGGTCGTAGGGGGAGGGCGGGGGCCCCACCTGCCTAACGCCGCGTCAGTGCCTCGGCCAGGGCCCCCGGCCCATCAGTGCGCTCGCACACACGCCCTCGCAGCAGTACGGCGCCGAGCACCGCTGCGGCGATCATCAGGGCGCCGCCCGCCACCGCCGCCCCCTGCATCCCGTGCACGAACGCCTCGCGCGCCGTCGTGAGGAGCGCCGCACCCGTGCCGCCGCCCAGCTCCGCGGCGACAGCACTCGCCCCGGCGAGGGTGTCGCGGACCGTGTCCAGAGCCCCGGGCGGCAGGCCCGCGGGGGCCGAATCGGCGATGTCCCGGCGATAGACGGCGGTGCCGATGCTGCCCAGTACCGCCATGCCGAGCGCGCCACCGAACTCCTGTCCCGTCTCGAGCAGCGATGCGGCCGAACCGGCCTTCTCCGGTGGTGCCGCGGCCAGCGCCATGTCGGACACCAGAGCCATCACGGTGACGATCCCGCAGCCGATGACGGCGGCGCCGCCGAGCACGATCCACAGCGAGTCGGTGCCGGAGAAGAGCAGCAGGGCGAATCCGGCCGCCGCGATCAGGAATCCGGCGGCGATCACGTGGGCACGGTCGGTCTTCTGGGCCACCATGCCGGCCACCGGGGCGGCGACGCCGACGGCGAGCGAGGGCGCGGTGCTCCACAGCGCGGCCTCCATCGGTCCCATGCCGAGCACGGACTGCAGGTACTGCGTGGTGAAGTAGGCGGAGCCCATCATGGCGAACATGGCGACGGAGTTGAGGGCGATGCCCGATCCGAAGCCGCGTGCCCGGAACAGCGCCTTGCCGATCATCGCGTCGTCGCGCAGGCGCTGACGCCGTACGAAGACGTATCCGATCGCGAGCCCGCCCGTGATGCACAGGGCCGCGACGGGGTGGTAGCCGTCGGAGGCGATCTCCTTGAGCCCGTAGACCACGGGCAGCACCGCGCCCATCGACAGCGGGACGCTCAGCAGGTCGAACCGCCCGGGGGCCGGATCCCTGAACTCCGGTACCAGCACCGGCACCAGGACCAGAAGGAGCAGCATCGCGGGCACGTTGACGAGGAACACCGAGCCCCACCAGAAGTGGTCCAGCATCACCCCGCCCATCACCGAGCCGAGCGCGATACCGCCGGCCATCGCACCGGACCAGATGCCGATGGCCTTCGTGCGCTGGCTGTCGTCCCGGAACATGTTCCGCACCAGTGCCATGGTCGAGGGCATCAGGGTCGCGCCGCCGATGCCGAGCAACGCCCTTGCGGCGATGAGCATTTCGGCGCTCTGCGCGTACGCGGCCCCGATCGAGGCGACGCCGAACGCGGTGGCTCCCAGCAGCAGGAGCCTGCGCCGCCCTATGCGGTCGCCGAGCGACCCCATGGTCATCAGCAGACCGGCGAGGGCGAAGGCGTAGCTGTCGAAGATCCACAACTGCTGGGTGCTGCTGGGGTCGAGCTCGCGGCTGATCGCGGGGATGGCGAAGTAGAGGACGGAGACGTCCATCGAGACCAGGAGGAGCGGCAGCAGCAGGACCACGAAGGCGGTCCATTCGCGGCGCCCGGCGTGGACCGGTGATGCGGCGGGTTGCGTCATGCATAGCAATGTACGGACGTACTAAACGACTGTCTAGAACAAATGTATAGGACAGTCGTATGGGACGAGCGTATGGGACGGTCGTATGGGGCGGCGATAGGCTGCGGGCATGGGACATCGAGAGGATCTGCTCGAAGGCGCCAAGCGCTGCCTGCTGGAACGGGGCTTCGTGCGCACCACCGCGCGGGACATCGTCAAGGAGTCGGGGACCAACCTGGCGTCGATCGGGTACCACTACGGTTCGAAGGACGCGCTCCTCGCCCAGGCGTACATCGCGCTGGTCGAGGGCGTCTCCGACGACTTCGACGCCGGCGAGCGCGCCACGACCGGGACCCGGCCGGGATCACTGGAGCGGTTCGAGGAGGTCTGGTCGAACATCATCGGTACCATGCAGGGCCCCGACTCGCTGTGGCGGCTCAGTATGGAGATCGTGGTCATGGGCGACCAGGTGCCCGCCGTCCGCGACCACCTGGCCCGCGCCCAGCGCGAAGGCGCACGGGGAATCATCCCGATGCTGATGGGCGGCGAGGAGCCCGACGTCGACGACGAACAGGTCGACACGGTCGGCAAGTTCTACATGACGCTCATGATGGGGCTCATCGCCCAGTGGACGTTCGACCCGCAGACGGCAACCCGCGCGGAGGAACTCACCGAAGGGCTGCGGCGCGTGATCGACGCCGCCCGGACGTCACCGTCGTAGACGGGCGCTCTTGAGCGCCATGTGCAGCAGCAGCCGGTGCTCGCCGTCGTCCAGGTCCAGTCCCGTGAGCGCCTTCACGCGTGACAGGCGGTAGTAGAGCGTCTGCCGGTGGATGCCGAGGGTCGCGGCCGTACGCCCCGCCTGGCCCGCGCTGTCGAGGAACACCTCGGCCGTGCGGGCCAGTTCGGCGTGCGCGGGCGCCAGCAGGTCCCGTACGGCCGGGTCATCGGCCGCGTCCTGGGGCAGGGCCGTCAGCATCCGGTACGGGCCGAGGTCCGACCAGTGGGCGACCGGGCCGAGCCGGGGCTCGGCCAGCACCGCCCGGGCCGCCGAGGTGGCCTCCCGCCAGGCCGCGTCGAGCTCACCGAGCCCGCGCCGCGCCGCGGCCACGCCGGCCGCGGCGCCCCCGGCGCCTGCGGCTCCCGCGCCGGCCGAGGCATGGCCGGCCGCCGGCCCGGGGGGCGGCCCCGCCGTGTCGCGGAGCCGGGAGGCCACCCCCAGCGCCGGAGCCGCGTTGTCCGCCGAGCGCAGCCGCACCAGCGCGGCGACGGCCATGTCCGCCGTCGGCCGGTCGGCGGTGTGCGTCGCCGTCGCGGACGCCGCACCCGCTTGCAGGGGCACCGTGCACAGCGCCGCCGCGCCCGGCAGCGCGCGGACCGACGGCGCGTCCTGCGCGGGCCACGGCGTCACACACACCACCGTGTGCGCCCCGTCGGCGTCCTGGCCCAGCGCGGTGCGCAGCGCCGCCAGCGCCATGTCGTACTGCCAGCCGCGGTCGGCGGCCAGCACCGCCCGCAGCTCACGCGACAGGTCCGATCCGGCGCGCTCCTCGTCCGCCATGAGGGTGCCGATCCGCTCGGCCACCTCCATGGCAGCGGCGAGCTGCTCCGCGGTCGGGCCGGGATCGGCGTCGAGCAGCCACACGTATCCGAGGACGACGCCCCGGTGTCTCACCGGCAGGCAGATGCGGTCACGGAAGACGCCCGCGTCCGGGGCGGCGGGGATGCGGACCGGGCCGATCGCACGCGCGATGCCGAAGCCCTCGAACCAGGCGCGGACCGCCGGTGTGGACTTCCGGGTCAGGATCGACCGGGTGCGCACCGGGTCGATCGTGGTTTCGTCGAAGGAGCTGTCGCTGTCGTGGGCGCCGAAGGCGATCAGTCCGAAGTCCCGGTTCTCCAGCGTCGCGGGCATGGCGATCAGCGCGGAGATCTCGTCGACCAGGTCCTGGTAATCGCCCTTCATTCCGACATTCTCGCATCCCTTCAGACATATGTCTGAGATCCGGGACACGGATGCGTGACAGCTGTCGATGGCTCGGAAACAGAGCGATCCTTAAGTTTCACGGTGGTTCTTCGTGCTGTTCCCGACGCGTACGCCAGCAGTCGGTGCCGGCCCCCTTCAACACCTGTTTCCGTGGAGGTGCCCCGTGCTGGGTCCTGTGATCCTCGCCGCGTCCCGCAGCGACAAGATGCGCCGCTTCGTGTCGGCCGCCCCGGGGACGAAGCAGGTCGTCGCCCGGTTCATCGCCGGCGAGACGGTCGACCAGGTCATCCCGGTGGTCCGGGACGCCGCCGCCGCGGGCCTGGAGGTCACGCTCGACGTCGTCGGCGAGGACATCACCACCACGGAGCAGGCCGCCGCCGCGCGGGACGCCTACCTGGAGCTCATCGAGCACCTCAAGGAGCTGGAGCTCGGTGCCCGGGCCGAGATGTCCGTCAAGTTGTCGATGTTCGGCCTGTCCCTCCCCTTGCCGACCACCCTCGACCAAGGGTCCTTTGGGCCCGCGGCCGCGTTCCCGGGCGGCCACGACCTCGCCCTCGCCAATGTCCGCCCGGTCGTCGAGGCCGCGGCGGCGATCGGCACCACGGTCACGCTCGACGCCGAGGACCACACCACCCTCGACGCGATGTTCGCCATCCACGAGGAGCTGCGGAAGGACTTCCCACAGACCGGCTGCGTCATCCAGGCGTACCTCTACCGCACCGAGGACGACGCCCGCCGGCTCGCCGCCAACGGCAGCCGGGTGCGCCTGGTGAAGGGCGCGTACAAGGAGCCCGCCTCCGTCGCGATGCAGGACAAGGGTGAGATCGACAAGGCGTACGTCCGCATCCTGCGGATCCTGATGGAGGGCAGCGGGTACCCGATGATCGGGTCCCACGACCCGCGCCTGATCGCCATCGGCCAGGAGCTCGCCCGCAGCGCCGGGCGCAAACTGGACGAGTACGAGTTCCAGATGCTGTACGGGATCCGCAGCGACGAGCAGGTCCGGCTCGCCGCCGAGGGACACCGGATGCGCGTCTACACCGCGTACGGCACCGACTGGTACGGCTACTTCATGCGCCGCCTCGCGGAGAAGCCGGCCAACCTGCTGTTCTTCGTGCGCTCCCTGATCACCAAGAACTGACCCCGGAACCGATTCGAGGGCCGAGCCCTCCCCACCCTCGCAAAGGAGTCACCGAACTCATGGACGCTGTCACCCAGGTCCCCGCGCCGGTCAACGAGCCGGTGCACGGCTACGCCCCCGGTTCCCCCGAGCGCGCCCGCCTCGAGGCCAAGCTCAAGGAGCTCGCCGAGAACCCGATCGAGCTGTCGATGACCATCGGCGGCGTCAAGCGGCTCGGCGGCGGTGAGCGCTTCGACGTCGTGCAGCCGCACAACCACAAGGCCGTCATCGGCACCGGCGCGCACGCCACCCAGCAGGACGCGCAGGACGCGATCGACGCCGCGCTCGCCGCCGCCCCGGCCTGGCGCGCGATGTCGTTCGACGACCGCGCCGCGATCATCCTGCGCGCCGCCGAGCTGCTGGCCGGCCCGTGGCGCGAGACGCTCGCCGCCTCCACCATGCTCGGTCAGTCCAAGACCGCGCAGCAGGCCGAGATCGACACCCCCTGCGAGCTGATCGACTTCTGGCGCTTCAACGTCAAGTACGCCCGGGACCTGCTCGCCGAGCAGCCCCCGGCGAACTCGCCGGGCGTGTGGAACCGCCTCGACCACCGCCCGCTCGAGGGCTTCGTCTACGCGATCACCCCGTTCAACTTCACCGCCATCGCCGGCAACCTGCCGACCGCGCCCGCGCTCATGGGCAACGTCGTCGTCTGGAAGCCGTCCCCGACCCAGACCCATGCCGCCGTTCTGCTGATGCAGCTGCTGGAGGAGGCCGGTCTGCCCAAGGGCGTCATCAACCTGGTGACGGGCGACGGCATCGCCGTCTCGGAGGTGGCCCTGCACCACCCGATGCTCGCCGGTATCCACTTCACCGGCTCGACCAAGACCTTCCAGCACCTGTGGAAGACGGTCGGCAGCAACATCGAGAAGTACCGCTCCTACCCGCGCATCGTCGGGGAGACGGGCGGCAAGGACTTCGTCGTCGCGCACCCGAGCGCCGACCGCGCCGTCCTGAAGACCGCGCTCACCCGCGGCTCGTTCGAGTTCCAGGGCCAGAAGTGCTCCGCGTCCTCGCGTGCGTACGTCCCCGCCTCGATCTGGAACTCCGGCTTCAAGGAGGAGTTCGCAGCCGAGGTCGACGGCATCAGGATGGGTGACGTCACCGACCTGACGAACTTCATCGGCGCCGTGATCGACGAGCGCGCGTTCGCCAAGAACAAGGCGGCGATCGACCGCGCCACGTCCGACCCGTCCTGCACCATCGTCGCGGGCGGCACCTACGACGACTCGGTCGGCTACTTCGTCCGCCCGACGGTCATCGAGTGCGCGGACCCCGAGAACGAGGTCTTCACGACCGAGTACTTCGGCCCCATCCTCGCCGTCCACGTCTACGAGGACGACAAGTACGAGGAGATGCTGGAGCAGATGGAGTCGGTGTCGGCGTACGCGCTGACCGGCTCGATCATCGCCGGTGACCGGGCCGCCGCGGCCGACGCGATGGACAAGCTCCGCTACGCGGCGGGCAACTTCTACATCAACGACAAGTCGACCGGCGCCGTCGTCGGCCAGCAGCCCTTCGGCGGCGGCCGCGCCTCCGGCACCAACGACAAGGCCGGCGCCCCGCAGAACCTGATGCGCTGGACGCTGACCCGTGCGATCAAGGAGACCCTGGTCCCGCCGACGGACTATTCCTACCCGCACATGGGCTGACTGACCGGTCGCCCCAAGGCTCCGCCCCCGTCCCGGCCCCCACGCCGGAACGGGGGCGGCTTCCATGTGACCACCGCACTGTGACCACCGCACTGCGGAGCCTCGCGCACTCGGCCTGCCTCGCCCGTCCCGGGCGCCGACGTGCTGCCTCGCTCAGACCCGGCGCCAGCGCGCCATGCCGAACGAGAAGAAGCCGAACAGCACCAGACCGGCGGCCACCAGCACCAGCAGCCACGGACCGGCCGGGGTCCCGGCGAACGAGCGCAGCGTGTCGTCGAAGCCCTTCGCCCGGTCCGGCTCATAGGCGATCGCGGCACGCACCAGGAACACGCCGACAGCCGCGAACAGCAAGCCACGTGCCACGCCGCCGCCGACACCCGTCACGTCGACGAACTGCCGTGCCCGGCGGGACATGGCGCCCCGCTTGAGATGCTTGCCGTACTTGCGCAGCGCCGCGCGCACGGCCACCCAGGCACCGGCGACGACTATGCCGGCACCGGCCACGCCGACGATCCACTGCCCGGCCGGCAGTTCCAGCGCCCGGGCCGTCACGTCCTGGGACTGCTTGTCGCTCGAGCCGCTCCCGCTCTCGCCCGCGGCGAACGCCAGGACCGAGTAGGCGACGAACGCGTAGAAGAGGCAACGCCCCGCCGACAGCAGTCGCTTGCCGGTCCTGTGGCCATCGGCTCCGCCCGCTGCGAACAGCGCCTCCGACAGTCGCCACAGCGCCATGCCGACCAGTCCGGCCCCCAGCGTCCACAGCAGCAGGGAGCCGAACGGCTGCTCGGACAGTTCGGCGAGAGCACCGCCCCGGTCGGCCTGCCGGCCGCCGTCGCCGAAGGCGATGTGCAGGGCGAGCACCCCGACGAGCAGGTAGATAACTCCCCGCGCCACGAACCCCCAACGCGCGGCAGATTCGACGACGGAACTGTTCGCCACCCGGCGGGCACCCGCCCGGCCGTGGATCGTCATCGTACGTGCGTTCATGGGCCACCTCCGGTACGCGGATGCCCGGGCCGTCACGGCGAAAACGGGCGTGGGGCCTCGACGCTCCGTGACGGCGGCTCAGTTTGCGGACGGCGAGGGCGGATACCCGAACGGCATGGCTGAGACCGAGAAGAAGACGACACAGGCACGTACGACGAAGAAGGCGACCGCCGCCGCGCAGAGAGGGGCCCGGGCCGCTGCCGACGCTCCGGCCACGACGTCCGCCAAGGCGCAGGACGCCGCTCGCCGTACCGGGGAAGTCGCCCAGGGCATCGGCGGCGCGGCCACCGAGAAGGCCGCATCGGCGGCCCGGACCGTCCAGCACGCAGCCTCCGCCGTGGTGGGCGCGACCGTCGGCAAGGCCGGGACGGTGTGGACCCTCGTCAAGGCGCGCAAGGCCATAGTGGCCGGGGCGGGTACGGGTGTCGCCACCGCGGTGGCCGGCTCGTACGCGCTCGGCCGCCGGGCCGGGCTGCGCCGGCGCGGCCCCCTCTCCCGCCTCACCGGCGGCAGGCTCTGACGCGGCCGCGCCGCGGGGGCGGGGTGGCGGGGCCGCTGCGCGGAGCCGGCCCCCTCCCCGCCCCCTTCCCGCCCCGGACTCCCTCCCCCTGCGCCGGCGCGTGAAGGCGGGCCCCCGCGGCTGTATCGAGCTTGGCGCGGTGTCCTCGCCCCCGCTCCAGGAAGCGGTGAGGGAGGGAGGCGCCGGTCAGGTCGCCGCGTCGCTGCTCCTGGCGACCGTGCGCCTGACCCAGTACGTCATGCCGAACGTCCCCGCCAGCAACACCGGGAACGCGACCGCGAAGTCCACGTGGCGGCTGTAGTACGCGACCAGGATCACCACCACGGCCACCAGCCAACCCGCACTGACGGCCCACCCCTTGACGCCGATGTACCACGACCGCGCCGGCCGCGTCGGCAGTGTGTCGAGTGTGGCGGCCGGGCCGGCGCTCGCCGCCTCGGGGCGTTTGAAATACGCGTAGAAGAACCACTCGCCGCACGGCTCCCAGCCCTCCGGAACGAGTCGGCCGAGCACCTCCTCGCGCCGGCCGCCCACGATCTCGCGGCGGTACTCCCAGCGGAGCGCGGTGCCGGGGGTGCGCCGGCACACGAACCGGCCGAGTGCGTCCAGGCGTTCCACCTCCCAGCCCTGGTCGCCGTGGAGCGCGAGCAGCCGGCGGTCGTTGTAGACGTCGGCCGTCCATGTCCAGGTCTCCGCCTCGCCGGGCGGCCCGGTCACCGCGGGTGTGGCGGTGCCCAGTTGTGCGGCGAAGGCCGCTGCCGGGCCGAACTCCTCTTCGGGCGCGGTGCCCGTCTCCGCCAGATAGGCGGTCAGGTCCGCGACGGTCACGGCGGTCCGCTCCTCAGGGACCTGCGCCGCGCGCAGCGCGGAGGCGAGTTCCTCGAAGTAGCCGGTGTGGTCGGTGGTCATGGTGTTCCCCCTGCGGACAGCTTGTCCCTGACAGCCGTGTGGAAGTCGAGCCAGGCCCCGCTCTCGGCGGCCAGACGTCCCCGCCCCTGGTCGGTGAGGCGGTAGTAGCGGCGTCCGGGCCCGCGCTCCGCGGCCCTGAACTCGCCCACCACGAGCCCGGCTTGCTCGAGCCGGTTGAGCACCGGGTACAGCGTCCCGCCACCAGCTAGATAGGTATACAACCTAGGTGGCTGAGCTACCCGACCTTCACCGCGTCCGACGATGATCACGTCTCAGATAGTAGGAAGTCCGAGTAATTGTGGAGACAGGAGCGCGTGGCTGGCCTAGCTTTGTAGGAGCCGAACGTCTCGCTCGATCCAGCGAATGGCGGCCATGAGCCCGTGCCTGAGGCAGGCAACCCCTGCGGCACGCTCCCCGCCCCTTCCGGCGCCTTCGAAATCTCTTCTGATTCCAAGGAGTCGATCACCATGCCCGCTGAGACCGTCCGCCGCGTCCGCCACTCCTCCCGCACCAGCGAGACCGACCGCAGGAACGCCGCCGCGGCCCTGCAGCGCGCCCTCGACCGCCGGGACAACGGCGGCTCGACCGGCCACTGATCGCCGTAACGTCTCCGGCCGACACGGGGGTCCACATCGTGGACGCGGCGTGTCAAGCAATGGGACCGGGAGTAGGGTGCCGACATGTCTCGCAGCATCAATCTCGCAGTAGTCCCCGGTGACGGCATCGGCCAGGAAGTCGTGGCACAGGGCCTGAAGGTCCTCGCCGCCGTCCTCCCGCAGGATGTGAAGCTGGAGACCAAGGAGTACGACCTCGGCGCCCGCCGCTGGCACCGCACGGGGGAGACGCTCCCCGATGCGGAGCTCGACTCCCTCAAGGGTCACGACGCGATCCTGCTCGGCGCCATCGGCGACCCTTCGGTGCCGTCCGGCGTGCTGGAGCGCGGCCTGCTGCTGAAGCTGCGGTTCGCCTTCGACCACTACATCAACCTGCGTCCGTCGAAGCTCTTCCCGAACACGCCGACCCCGCTCGCCGGCCGCCCGGACATCGACTTCGTCGTCGTCCGTGAAGGCACCGAGGGCCCCTACACGGGCAACGGCGGCTCCCTGCGCACCGGCACGGAGCACGAGGTCGCCACCGAGGTCAGCCTCAACACCGCCCACGGCGTCGAGCGTGTCGTCCGTGACGCGTACGAGCGGGCGAACGCCCGCCCCCGCAAGAAGCTGACGCTCGTCCACAAGAACAACGTCCTGGTGTACGCGGGCCACATGTGGAAGAACATCTTCGACAAGGTCGGCCAGGAGTATCCCGAGGTCACCACCGACTATCTGCACGTCGACGCCGCGACGATCTTCTTCGTCACCCAGCCGGAGCGCTTCGACGTCATCGTCACCGACAACCTCTTCGGTGACATCCTCACCGACCTCGCCGCTGCCGTGACCGGCGGCATCGGCCTGGCAGCCTCCGGCAACATCAACCCGACGGGCGCGTTCCCGTCGATGTTCGAGCCCGTCCACGGCTCGGCGCCCGACATCGCGGGCACCGGCAAGGCGGACCCGACGGCCACCATCCTGTCCGTCGCCCTGCTGCTGCGGCACCTGGGCTACGAGAAGGAGGCAGTCCGCGTCGAGGACGCGGTAGCCGCCGACCTGGCCGAGCGCACCTCCGGCACGGTCCGCACGACGGACGAGATCGGCGACGCGCTCGCGGTACGAGTAGCGAGCTGACCCGCCGGACCACCTTCATCCGGGGAGTCCCCGGACCCCCCAGAAGCCGCCGGGTCGCATTCCCACTGCGCCCGGCGGCTTTTCCTGTGCGGCCACCGGGTGCCACCATCGAACCCTGGGCCGCACCCACGCCGTTCCCTGACCGGTCCCACGCACGCGATAATCGAACGTGGGCCGCGTCAGCCGGCGACTGCTCGGACGTCCAAGCAGTCGGCGTGAGCGCGGTCCATCACAACAACCGGTGAAGGACACTGCACTCATGACGACGCCCACGATCGAGCTCAAGCCCTCCTCGCACCCCCTGACCGACGCGGAGCGCGAGGCGATCCTGGCCAATCCGGGATTCGGCCGCCACTTCACCGACCACATGGTGACGATCAAGTGGACCGAGGGCCGCGGCTGGCACGACGCCGAGCTCGTCCCGTACGCGCCGCTCTCCATCGACCCGGCCAACATGACCCTGCACTACGCGCAGGAGATCTTCGAGGGCCTCAAGGCCTACCGCCGCCCCGACGGCTCGGTCGTCACCTTCCGCCCCGAGGCCAACGCCAGGCGCTTCCAGTCATCGGCCCGCCGCCTGGCCATGCCCGAGCTGCCCGTCGACCTGTTCATCGCGGCCTGTGACGCGCTCGTCGAGCAGGACAAGGCGTGGGTGCCGGCGCACGGCGGCGAGGAGTCGCTCTACCTGCGCCCGTTCATGATCGCCACCGAGGTCGGGCTCGGCGTCCGCCCGTCCAACGAGTACCTCTTCATCGTCATCGCCTCGCCTGCGGGCGCGTACTTCCCCGGCGGCGTGAAGCCCGTCTCGATCTGGCTCTCCGAGGACCGCGTGCGCGCCGTCCCCGGCGGCATGGGCGACGCCAAGACCGGCGGCAACTACGCCGCCTCCCTCCTCGCCCAGGCCGAAGCGGCCGCCAAGGGCTGCGACCAGGTCGCCTACCTCGACGCCGTCGAGCACAAGTGGGTCGAGGAGCTGGGCGGCATGAACCTGTACTTCGTGTACGGCGACAGGATCGTCACGCCCGAGCTCACCGGCTCCCTGCTCGCGGGCATCACCCGTGACTCGCTCCTCCAGCTCGCCAAGGACCTCGGCTACACGTCCGAGGAGGGCCGGGTCTCCATCGACCAGTGGCGGACCGACACCGAGAACGGCACGCTCACCGAGGTCTTCGCCTGCGGCACCGCCGCGGTCATCACACCCGTCGGCAGGGTGAAGTCCGCGGGCGGCGAGTGGACGCAGTCCGGCGGCGAGCCGGGCGAGGTCACGATGAAGCTCCGCAAGGCACTGCTGGACATCCAGACGGGCAGGGCCGAGGACGTCCACGGCTGGACCCACGAGCTCGGCTGAGTCCGGATCCCATCGGATCCCACGCGCTCGGCTGAGTCCGGATCCCATCGGATCCCACGCGCTCGGCTGAGTCCGGACCCACCGGACCCCACGAGCACGGCTGACGCACGGCTCATGCCCCGGGCCCCGCACTCTGCACCGCAGGCTGCGGGGCCTGCTGCGTACGGGTGCCCAGTGCGGCGTACGCGACGCCGCCGACCAGGCCGGACAGGATGAAGCTGCAGTCCACACCGCCGGTCAGGGGCAGCAGCGGACCCTCGTACAGCGGGGTGGAGACGGAGAACAGGCCGACCAGCGCGCCCAGCGCCCAGGACGCCGTGGCGCGCGGGTGCCAGCCGGCGCGAAACCAGTAGACGCCGCCGCGCGCACGCCGGTTGTAGACCTGGAGCGCCTCCGCGTCGTACTCGCCGCCGCAGCGGACGTGGGTCATCAGCGTGATGACCGCCCAGGGGGTGCCGATCGCGGTCAGCAGCAGCACGAACGATGTCATCGCGGACTGCGCGTCCCACACGAAGTGACCGGCGAAGACGAACCCCGTCGCGACGGCGGCGACGACGAGCGTGGCCCGGGTGCGCGTCGCCTTCGGCAGGATCGCGTCCAGGTCGAGGCCCATGGAGTACAGCATCAGACCGGCGTTGCCGACCGACCCGGCCGCCGCGGCGATCAGCAGCGGAATGACGTACCAGGCGGGGGAGGCGGCGACCAGCGGCCCCGCGTAGTCCAGCCCGGCGCGGGCGGCGAGCGCGGTGTACGTACCGAACAGCTGCGGCACGAGCAGGCCGGCCGTCAGGCCCACACACGTCGCCCGCAGGACCGTGCGCGGGTTGTGCCGTTCGGGCGAGATGTAGCGGGTGTAGTCGCCGAGCAGGGTGATGAAGGCGATGGGGCCGCTCAGGCCGGCGGCGACGGCGGACAGCAGCCAGGTCGGCCAGAACGAGCCGAGCAGGTAGGGGGTGTCCGGCGGGGCGGCGGTGGTCAGATCGGGGGCGTAGGCCACCAGGCCGAGGAGCAGCAGCACCGTCATGCCGACCGCGAGGATCCGGCTCAGGCGCAGCAGCAGCCGGTAGCCGTACACCGCACCGACCACCGTGCAGGCGGCGAGCAGCGCGTAGACCACGGTGTGGGCGACGCCGCCGGTGGACACCCCGGCGATCCGGGCAAGCGTCCCGAGCATCACGTCGCCGCCGATCCACAGCGTCAGGGCCGTGTATCCGAGCGAGAGCAGCAGGCCGACGACGGAGCCGACGAGGCGGCCGCGGACGCCGAAGGCCGCGCCACTGGATGTGGAGAGATTGGTCGCCGTCCGCAGGGACACGAGGGCGAGCGGGGCGGTGACCGCGACGCCCACGATGGTGCCCGCCACCACGGAGGTGACCGCGGGCCACAGGCCGAGGCCGAAGGAGACGGGCAGCCAGCCGAAGACGATCACCCCCAGGCAGAGGTTGGATCCCAGCAGGATCGATATGAGGTCCCTGGGGGTGCTGGTGCGCTCCGACTCCGGAATGGTGTCGACTCCACGCTGTTCCACCGGCATACGGCTCGCCTCTCTGCTCTCGGTTTGAGTGCTGCTCTAATTGAATGCTGCTCAATGTGAGCGATACCAAGGTGTAAGTCAATGGTTTCGTTCGATAGCAGCTGCTTGTTAGAGTGTCACTCAAACTTGGAGGTGTGGTGACGTGAGACTGACCCCGACCGAGCGGGACCGGCTGCTGCTGTTCGGTGCCGCCGAGCTGGCCCGTGCGCGCCGTGCCCGCGGACTGCGGCTCAACGTCCCCGAGGCGACCGCGCTCATAGCCGACACCGTCTGCGAGGCGGCCCGCGACGGCCGGCGGCTCGCCGAGGCGATCGAGGCGGCCCGCTCGGTGCTCGGCCCCGACGACGTCCTGCCAGGCGTCGCGGACGTCGTCACCGAGGTCCACGTCGAGGCCGTCTTCGACGACGGCTCCCGGCTCGCGGTCGTCTCCGATCCCATCGGGGCGCCCGCCGGCGGCGAGCAGGCCCCCGGCGCGCTGTTGCCGGGCCCCGCATACGACGAGCGCGAGCCGGCCCTGCGGCTGACGGTGCGCAACACCGCGACCGTGCCCGTCAGCGTCACCTCGCACTTCCACTTCTTCGAGGCGAACCCGCGCCTGCGCTTCGACCGGGCCGCAGCCTTCGGCATGCGGCTCGCCGTCCCGGCCGGCTCGTCGGTCCGCTTCGACCCCGGCGGCGAGGCCGAGGTCGGCCTGGTGCCCATCGGCGGCGACCGCATCGCCATCGGCTTCGCGGGCCTGGTCGACGGCCCGCTGGACGCGCCCGGCGCGAAGGACGAGGCCCTGCGGCGTGCGGCGGCCTGCGGCTACCTGGGAACGGAGGCCCCCTGATGGACCCCTACGAGTACGCATCGGTGCACGGGCCGCGCGCCGGGGACCGGGTCGTCCTCGGCGACTCGGGACTGGTCGTGCGCGTCGAGTCGGACGCGCAGAAGCCCGGCGACGAGTTCCTGGCCGGCTTCGGCAAGACCGCCCGCGACGGACTGCACCTCAAGGCCGCCGCCGTACGCGAGACCTGCGACGTCGTCATCAGCAACGTTCTTGTGATCGACGCCGTGCAGGGCATCCGCAAGGTCTCGATCGGCATCCGCGAGGGCCGTATCCACGCGATCGGGCGAGCCGGCAACCCGGACACGCTCGACGGCGTGGACGTCGTCGTCGGCACCGGCACGTCGATCGTCTCCGGCGAGGGCATGATCGCGACCGCGGGCGCCGTCGACACCCACGTCCATCTGCTCTCCCCGCGGATCATGGAGGCCTCGCTCGCCTCCGGTGTCACCACCGTCATCGGCCAGGAGTTCGGCCCGGTGTGGGGCGTGGGCGTCAACTCGCCCTGGGCGCTGAAGCACGCCTTCAACGCCTTCGACGTCTGGCCCGTGAACATCGGCTTCCTGGCGCGCGGTTCCTCCTCCGACCCGGCACCGCTGGTGGAGGCCCTGGCCGAGGGCGGCGCGTCCGGTTTCAAGGTCCATGAGGACATGGGCGCCCACACCCGGGCGTTGGACACGGCGCTGCGCGTGGCCGAGGAGCACGATGTGCAGGTCGCCCTGCACAGTGACGGCCTGAACGAATGCCTGTCGGTCGAGGACACCCTGCGCGTCCTCGACGGCCGGACGATCCACGCCTTCCACATCGAGGGCTGCGGCGGCGGACACGTACCCAACGTCCTGAAGATGGCGGGCGTGCCGAACGTCATCGGTTCCTCCACCAACCCCACGCTGCCCTTCGGCCGGGACGCGGTCGCCGAGCACTACGGCATGATCGTCTCCGTTCACGACCTGAAGACCGACCTGCCCGGGGACGCGGCGATGGCCCGCGACCGGATCAGGGCAGGGACGATGGGCGCGGAGGACGTGCTGCACGACGTCGGCGCCATCGGCATCACGTCCTCGGACGCGCAGGGCATGGGCCGCGCGGGCGAGACGGTGCGCCGCACCTTCGCCATGGCCGGCAAGATGAAGGCCGAGCTCGGGCCGATGGACGGCGACGGGGCGCACGACGACAACGCCCGCGTCCTGCGCTACATGGCCAAGCTGACCATCAACCCCGCGATCGCCCACGGTCTCGCGCACGAGATCGGCTCCATCGAGGTCGGCAAGATGGCCGACATCGTGCTGTGGCGGCCGGAGTTCTTCGGCGCCAAGCCGCAGCTGGTCCTCAAGTCCGGATTTCCGGCCTACGGCGTCACCGGTGACCCCAACGCCGCCACCGACACCTGCGAACCGCTCGTGCTCGGCCCGCAGTTCGGCGCGTACGGGGCCACCCCGGCCGAGATCTCGGTGGCGTTCGTCGCCCAGGCGGCCGTCGCTCTCGGGGGCGACGGGATGCCGACCCGCCGGCGCCGGGTGGCCGTACGCGGCACGCGCGGCATAGGGCCTAGCGACCTGCTGCTCAACTCCCGTGTCGGAGACGTCTCGGTGGACGGCGGGACCGGACTGGTCTCGCTGGACGGCGAGCCGATCCGCTCCGAACCCGCTGAATCCATTTCCCTCAACCGCCTCTACTTCCTCTAGGACGTGACGTGACCTTCCGCATGCCGGCCGAATGGGCCCCCCACGAGCGCACCTGGATGGCCTGGCCCGGCCCCAACCCCACGTTCAGAGAGGACGGGGAGCTGACCGAGGCCCGGGCCGCCTGGGCCGCCGTGGCCAAAGCCGTACGCCGCTTCGAACCGGTCACCGTGATCGCGGGCACCGGCCAGTCGTCCTTTGCCCGAGATCTGCTCGGCCCGGAGATCGAGGTCGTCGAACGGGACCTGGACGACGCCTGGATGCGCGACATCGGCCCCACGTTCGTCAGCGACGGCACGCGACTCGCCGCGGTGGACTGGGTGTTCAACGGCTGGGGCGCGGCGGACTGGGCGCGCTGGGAGCACGACTCCAAGATCGCCCGCCATGTGTCCGATCTCGTGGACGTCCCCGTCCACGCCTCCCCGCTGGTCAACGAGGGCGGCGCGATCCACGTCGACGGCGAGGGCACCGTCCTGCTCACCGACACGGTCCAGCTCGGTGTCGAACGCAACCCCGGCTGGACCCGGCAGCAGGTGGAGAACGAGATCCACGCCCGCCTCGGCACGACAAAGGCGATATGGCTGCCGCGCGGCCTCACAGGCGACTACGGCATGTACGGCACCCGCGGCCATGTCGACATCGTGGCGGCGTTCGCCGGCCCGGGCATCGTGGTCGCCCACACCCAGCCCGACCCGGCGCACCCCGACCATGAGCTCTGCAAGGCGAACGTCGAGCTCCTGAAGGCGCAGACGGACGCGAAGGGGCGCCGGATCGAGGTCGTGGAGGTTCCTGCGCCCACGGTCCTGCGCGACGAGGACGGCGAGTGGGTCGACTACTCGTACATCAACCACTACGTCTGCAACGGGGGAGTGGTGCTGTGCGCCTTCGACGACCCGCGGGACGAGAGCGCGGCGGGCATCTTCCGCCGGCTCTACCCGGGCCGGACGGTGACGCTGGTGGACGCGCGGACGATCTTCGCGGGCGGCGGCGGCATCCACTGCATCACGCAGCAGCAGCCGAAGGTCTGAGACCGGCGGGACGCTGTGGGACCGAATGGCCGGGCGGCGGCGGACGATCAGGTAGAACGTACGAGTGAACGCATCCTTCCCGGCGGTCGCCGTATGACTCCCGCATCCCGCCGCCGCAATGTGGCGCCCCCGCGCGAGGCCCTGCTCGCCGCCGCCATGGACACCATCGCCGAGCGCGGCCTCGAAGGGCTCACCATGGCCGGGCTCGGGCGCGAGGTCGGAATGAGCAGCGGCCACCTCCTCTACTACTTCCGCACCAAGGACGAACTCCTGCTCCAGACCCTGGAGTGGAGCGAGGGCCGGCTCGGCGCCGAGCGCAGCGCGTTGCTGTCCCGGCAGGCGCCGTCACGCGAGCGGCTCGACGCCTACGTCGACCTGTATGTGCCCGACGGACCGCGCGACCCGCACTGGACGCTGTGGCTGGAGGTCTGGAACCGCTCCCAGAGCGCCGACGCCGACGCCCGCGGCCGGCAGGCGGCCATCGAGGGCGCCTGGCACCGGGACCTGGTCGCCCTCGTCGCGGAGGGCGTCTCACGCGGCGAGTTCCGCGCGGTGGATGCCGACCGGTTCGCGGCGCGGCTGCGGGCGCTGCTCGACGGGTTCAGCGTCCATGTCGCCGTGGGGATACCCGGCACCGGGCGCGAGCAGGTGCTCGCGCATGTGCGGGAGTTCATCGAGGACGCGCTCATGAGCTGAGTCCGGCCACGCCGGCGTAAGACGCAACCGGGGGCCGGGGCGAGCTTCCGACGGGGCCGCCTCCGACGGGCGGAGCGGCGGACCGCGAGGGAGCCCGGACGGAGGCGTGGGAGCGAGATAGTGCCCGGACGGGGGCCTGGGAGCGGGAGAGAGCCCGGACCGGGCGACCGCATCGTGAGACTCCTGTCCGGCCCCGCCCTCACCTGTGGCACACTGCCACCGTGCTCTCGTTCGCCATGATTATCGGCAACAGCGCGCCGGTCCGCAGTGACCGCTGACCCGTGGACAGCAATCCCGCGGCAGGCGGCACCGTGCCCCAGACCCGCGCGCAGACCTCTCGCACCCGCGAGGGGTTTTTTCGTTTTTCGGCCTCACCCATGGCCGGGAACGAGGCGCACGCGATGATGGGGGCAAGTGGAGCCAGACATTCCGGAGCCACTCATCCGACAGGAGTCAGGACAGCATGACCACCAACGCCCAGGACACCCAGGTCGACGACAGTTTCCATGTCTTCGACACGACGCTGCGCGACGGTGCCCAGCGCGAGGGCATCAACCTCACGGTCGCGGACAAGCTGACCATCGCCCGGCACCTGGACGACTTCGGCGTGGGCTTCATCGAGGGCGGCTGGCCGGGGGCCAACCCCCGCGACACCGAGTTCTTCTCCCGCGCCCAGAAGGAGATCACCTTCCGGCACGCCCAGCTCGTCGCCTTCGGCGCCACCCGCCGCGCCGGGTCGACCGCTGCCGACGACCCGCAGGTGAAGGCGCTCCTCGACTCCGGTGCCCCCGTGATCACCCTGGTCGCCAAGTCGCACGACCGCCATGTCGAGCTGGCGCTGCGCACCACACTGGACGAGAACCTGGAGATGGTCCGCGACACGGTCTCGTACCTGCGCGAGCAGGGGCGCCGGGTGTTCGTGGACTGCGAGCACTTCTTCGACGGCTACCGCGCGAACCCCGAGTACGCCAAGGCCGTCGTGCGGACCGCGCACGACGCCGGCGCCGACGTCGTCATCCTGTGCGACACCAACGGCGGCATGCTGCCCGCCCAGATCCAGGCCGTCGTCTCCACCGTCCTCGCGGACACCGGCGCCCGGCTGGGCATCCACGCCCAGGACGACACCGGCTGCGCGGTGGCCAACACGCTCGCCGCGGTCGACGCCGGGGCCACGCACGTGCAGTGCACCGCCAACGGCTACGGCGAGCGCGTGGGCAACGCCAACCTGTTCCCGGTCGTGGCTGCGCTGGAGCTCAAGTACGGCAAGAAGGTCCTCCCCGAGGGCGCGCTCGCCGATATGACCCGCGTTTCGCACGCGATCGCCGAGGTCGTCAACCTGACGCCCACGACCCACCAGCCCTATGTGGGGGTATCGGCCTTCGCGCACAAGGCCGGACTCCACGCCTCCGCGATCAAGGTCGACCCGGACCTGTACCAGCACATCGACCCCGAGCTGGTCGGCAACACCATGCGCATGCTGGTGTCCGACATGGCCGGACGCGCCTCGATCGAGCTGAAGGGCAAGGAGCTCGGCATCGACCTCGGCGGCGACCGCGACCTGGTCGGCCGGGTCGTGGAGCGCGTCAAGGAGCGTGAGCTCCAGGGCTACACGTACGAGGCCGCCGACGCGTCCTTCGAGCTGCTGTTGCGCGAGGAGGCGGAGGGCCGCGCCCGGCGCTACTTCCGCACCGAGTCCTGGCGCGTGATCGTCGAGGACCGCCCCGACGGCAGCCACGCCAACGAGGCCACGGTCAAGCTGTGGGCCAAGGGCGAGCGCATCGTCGCCACGGCCGAGGGCAACGGCCCGGTCAACGCCCTCGACCAGGCGCTCCGGGTCGGGCTGGAGAAGATCTACCCGCAGCTGGCGAAGCTGGAGCTGATCGACTACAAGGTCCGCATCCTGGAGGGCCGTCACGGCACGGGATCGACGACCCGCGTCCTGATCTCCACGGGCGACGGCACCGGCGACTGGTCCACGGTCGGCGTGGGGGACAACATCATCGCGGCGTCGTGGCAGGCCCTGGAGGACGCGTACACCTACGGTCTGCTGCGCGCGGGCGTCGAGCCGACGCAGTAGTACGCAAGGGGGGCGGCCCGGTGCGCCGGGCCACCCGCCGCGCTCGTGGGCGCTCGGCCCTGCGCCGAGGGCGGCGGCATCGCGGATGTCCTGTACGACAAGCGGCCGTTCACCGGGCAGCTCCCCGTTCACCGGGCAGCTCCCGTGACGTGGCTCAGGTCCGAGGAGAAGCTGCCGGTCAACGTGGGGGACGCGTCGTACGACCCGCATTTCCGTACGGCCGGGGGCACATGACCCGGGGCTCGCCGGGCGGCGGCGGGCACACGCTCAAGGCCATCGGTATCGCGGCGAAGGTCCCTCCCGGCGGCCGGGGGCGGGACCGCAGAGGCCGGGGAGCTGGACGGCAGGGCACGGCTGATCGTCCAGCAGAGATCGGCTCCGGCATCACCGAGGCGTCGGCGAAGCCGTTCGCCGAGGGGGACCATCTGCTGCCGACCGGTGACCTCACGGGTGCGGTCGCCAAGCAGACCCCCGGGCCGCGGCCTACCGGATCACCTGACCGCGGCCGCCGACGAGGGTATCCGGGGGATGCCGCCGCCGGCGCCTCGGCCCCGCGCCGGTCTGCGCGCCCGTGGACCGGCGCTGCTACTGCCGGTCTCCGGGCCCGGGGAACCGGGGACCTGGGGGCTATGTCTCCTTCGCCCCTGTTCGGGTAGCTTCGATGTATGAGGACACGGCCGTTCACCCTTGTGTCGGCCCTCGCGGGGCTGACGCTCATGCTGCTCCTGATCCTGGTCCCGGCCTCCGTCGCCAGGGCCGCAGGCTTGTCCGACGCCGCCGCCGCCCTGAAGCAGGGGCCCGTCTACGTCCACCCGGCCATGAGCGGCCAGGTCTCGCAGTCCGAGGCCGCCGCGCTCGCCGAGAAGATCGAGAAGGCGGACAAGCCCGTCTTCGTCGCGGTCCTCCCCGCCACCGCGGAGTTCCCGCCGGACGACCTGCTGGTCAACCTGCGCACCGAGACCGGCATCACCGGCCTCTACGGGGTCCGGCTCGGCGACGGCTTCGATGCAGGGGCCGACCGGAGCGTGATGTCCGTCCAGGCCGTCGACAATCTCGCCGCAGCGGTGCGAGCCGGCGGATCCACCGACGCGTCCGCGCACCTGGAGAGCTTCGTCGATCAGGCCCTGACCCAGGTGCGCGGCAGCGCGCCGGCCTCCTGGGACCCGGGTGCCGTGGACGACGGCGTCAACGCCGGCGCCCTGATCGCCCTGGGTGCCATCGTCGCCGCGGGCGGCGCGGGCGCCTACGCGGTCGCGCGCACCAAGCGCCGCCGCAAGGCCGAGGAGGAGCGTGCCGCACTCGACAAGCTCCGCGTGGTCGTCGACGAGGACATCACCGCCTTCGGCGAGGAGCTCGACCGGCTGGACTTCCACCCCTCCGAGAAGGGCGCGGACGACGCCATGCGCGCCGACTACGAGCGCTCCCTCGACGCGTACGACACGGCGAAGTCGCGCATGGGAGCGGCCGGGCACCCGGGTGACGTCCGCGGGGTCACCGAGGCCCTGAACGACGGCCGCCACTCCCTCGCCGTCCTCACGGCCCGCCGTGAAGGGCGACCCCTCCCCGAACGCCGCCCGCCGTGCTTCTTCGATCCGCGCCACGGCCCCTCGGTCAAGGACATCTCGTGGATGCCCGCGAGCGGCGCCGCGGCCCGGGACGTCCCCGTGTGCGCCGCCGACGCGGCCCGGCTCGAGGAGGGCATGGAGCCGATGTCCCGCACCGTGGAGACCGGATACGGCCGCCGCCCCTACTGGGAGGCGGGCCCGGCCTACGGCCCCTGGGCGGGCGGCTACTTCGGCGGCGGCATCCTGCCCGGCCTGCTGCTGGGCACGATGCTCGGCAACATGCTCGCCACACCGGCGTACGCGGCCGACTATGGAGCCGGCGAGTTCAGCGGCGGTGAGTACGGCGGCGGCGACTTCTCCGGAGCCGACTTCGACGCCTCGGACTTCGGCGGCGGGGACTTCGGCAGCGGAGGCGGTTTCGACGGCGGTGGCTTCGGCGGTTTCGACGGCGGTGGCTTCTAGCGCGGCGCCCTGGCCCCTGCGCGCGGTGCCCTGCTTGCGCGCGGTGCCCTGCCCCCACGGGAGCGGCGCGCTTCGGGAGCGCGCAACGGCACAGGGCGGCAGCACGTACGGAATGCACGCCGACTGGCTGACCGACCGGTCCCCAAGGCCCTGCCGGCCGGGCGTCGGCTCGCCCAGCCGACGGCTGTACGCAGGTGGCCTGTGACCTCGTCGCCCACGACCGAGCGCCCGCCGTGCCGAGGCGGTCGGCAGGGCGGGCGCGCTCGTGGGTCGGGCCAGAGGTGCTGCGGGGGTCAGGCGGCCTGCGGTGCTGCGGGGGTCAGGCGGCCTGCGGTGCGTTCTTGATCGCGGAGATGTCGAACGTCAGCTTGACCTTGTCGCTGACCATCACGCCGCCGGCCTCCAGCGCCGCGTTCCACGTCAGGCCCCAGTCGGAGCGCAGGATCTCGGTGGACCCCTCGAAGCCGGCACGCTCGTTGCCGTAGACGTCGGTGGCGGAGCCCTGGAAGTCCAGGTCGATGGAGAGCGGCCGCGTCACGTCCTTGATGGTCAGGTCGCCGGTGATCCGGTACCTGTCGCCGCCCACCTGCTCGGCGGCGGTGGAGCGGAAGGTCATCTTCGGGAAGTTCTCGGCGTCGAAGAAGTCGCCGCCGCGCAGGTGGCCGTCGCGGTCGGCGATACCGGTGTCGACGCTGGCGATGTCGACGTCGATGGCCGCCGAGGAGCGCGAGGGGTCGGTGCCGTCGAGGCTGAGCGCGCCCTCGTAGGAGCCGAAGCTGCCGCGGACGTTGGTCACCATCGCATGCCGCACGGTGAAGCCGATGCTGCTGTGGGCGGGGTCGATCGTGTAGTCACCGCTGAGGGCGGCGAGCGCGGGGTCGACGGTGGCGACCGCGGTGGCGGTGGCGGTTGCGGAGTCGTTGTTCCTGCGGGTGAAGAGGCCCATGACTGCTCCTTGGGGACGGACGCCGGAGGGGCTCCGGCATGTTGTTTAAGCTTCAATGAAATCGACTGTAGACCTATTCCGTTCAATATTCAACATCTTCGGGTAAGTCGTTCCCGCCCCTGCGGTCGGCGCGGCCCCGCGGGAGAAACGTCCCCCGTGTCACCAGCCGACTTGGACTCACCGACGGGGGTTGTTGGACTGCGGCGTCCCTCGGCGCCCCGGTTCGTTGACGCCCCCGAGGGCCGGGGCTACTCAGGTCCCCATGCCTCAAAGATTCCGCGCGGCCTGTGCCACGGCCGCCGCCTCCTGCGCCGTGCTCGTCCTGGCCGGGACCTTCCAGCCGGCCGCGGCCCGAGCCGACGGACCCGCCGCCGTGACCCCGGCCGGCACCGGGCCGGTCATCACCTCCGGCCCACTCGCGGTCACCGTCGCCGACGACTTCCCCCGCGTGCTCTCGTACACCGACCGCGCTTCCGGAGCGTCGCTGCTCGGCAGCACCCGCCCCGTCACCGAGATCACCCTCAACGGCAAGCCGTACCCGGTCCGCCCGGCGGGGGCGCCCCGTGTCGATGCCGCCGCGGTGCGGCACACGCTCGTCTTCCCCGACCTGCCCGGCGTCGAGATCGACACCGTCGTGTCGGTGTCCGGCCGCGCCGTCACCTTCAAGATCACCGCCGTCCGCGACACCGACGCCTTCCGCGTCGGCACCCTCGACATACCCGGCCACGACCTCGTTTCCGTCGGCAGTACGGAGGAGGGGGCGGCCACCGCGTTCACCCGGCTCGACCCCGACTCCACCCGGACCGCCGACGTGTTCGCCGAGGTCACCGCGGCCACCCCCGCCGAGGCGGCCCCCGTCGGCGCCACGTACGCCATCGTCAACACCGCCTCGCTCGCCGCCGCCGTCGAGTCCAACTCCTCGTACGACAGGCCGAGCGGCGCCACCGGCGGCGACGACGCGCGCCTGTGGCACCAGGCCCGCAAGGACACCGACGCCTCGGTGCGCGTCGGCGTCTCCTCCGGCCAGTGGACCTACCGCGGCGACGGAGCGCCCGCACCCGAGAGCGGCGAGAACCTGCCCTGGGCGAAGGTCGTCGTCACCCCCGACGCCAACGGCGACCGGCAGGTCGACTGGCAGGACGGCGCCGTCGCCTTCCGCTCGATCGGCATCACGGCGCCCGGCAGCGAGGACACCCCGGACCGGGTCGTCACCCACATCCCGTTCAACTTCGCGAGCCAGGCGACGCACCCGTTCCTGCGCACCCTCGACGACGTCAAGCGCGTCTCCCTGGCCACCGACGGCCTCGGTCAGCTCGCCGTGCTCAAGGGCTACGGCTCCGAGGGACACGATTCCGCGCACCCCGACTACGGCGGCAACCACAACAAGCGCGCCGGCGGTCTGACGGACCTCAACACGCTCCTGAAGTCGGGCAGGAAGTGGGGCGCGACCTTCGGCGTGCACGTGAACGCCACCGAGTCCTACCCCGAGGCGAACCACTTCAGCGAGACCCTCGTCGACAAGACGAAGCCCGGCTGGAACTGGCTCAACCAGAGCTACTACATCGACCAGCGCCGCGACCTCAACAGCGGTGATCTCGCCCGCCGCTTCCGGCAGTTGCGCGACGAGACCGACGCCAACCTGAACTTCCTCTACATCGACGTCTACTACACACACGGCTGGATCGCCGACAAGACCATCGAGGCCGTGCAGAAGCAGGGTTGGAACGTCGGCACCGAGTGGGCGGACAAGTTCGAGCGGGCCTCGCTCTGGTCCCACTGGGCCAACGACCTCGACTACGGCGGCGCCACCAACAAGGGCCTCAACTCCCAGATCATCCGCTTCATCCGCAACGGCGAGAAGGACATCTGGAACAGCCACCCGGTCCTCGGCCAGACGGTCCTGGAGGAATTCGAAGGCTGGACCGGCGAGACCGACTGGAGCGCCTTCTACGACAACGTGTGGCAGCGCAATCTGCCCGCCAAGTACCTCCAGCAGGAGCGGATCACCCGCTGGGAGGGCAATGACATCACCTTCACCGGCGGGCTGCGCGGCACCGTGGAGGACGGCCGCCGCACCTTCTACGACCACGGCCGCAAGGTCCTCGACGGCGACCGCTACCTGTTGCCGTGGGGCGACGGCACCAAGCTCTACCACTACAACCAGGCGGGTGGCACCAGCAGTTGGGCCGTACCGGGGCAGGGTTACTACACCGTCTACAAGCTCACCGACAACGGCCGGGTGAAGACCGGGACCGTGCGCCCAGCGAACGGAAAGGTCACCCTCACCGCGCAGGCGGGGCAGCCGTACGTGCTCTACCCCGACCGCGCGCCTGAACAGCGCGACGCCCGATGGGGCGAGGGCGGCCATGTCGCCGACCCCGGATTCAACGACGCCTCGCTCGGCGCGTGGACCAAGCGGGGCACGGTCACCCGCGACACCGACGGCCAGGGCCGCAACAGCGCCGCGCTGACCGGCGAGGCCGCCGCCTCGCTCTCCCAGCGGATCGACGGCCTCGAAGCCGGCAAGCGGTACACCGCGTCCGCCTGGATCGAGGTCGAGCCGGGCAGCTCCCGCCGCACGATGCTGTCCGCCGGCGGCACGTCCGTCGTCGTCGAGCGCTCCACGGTGAAGAACACGATCGCCGCGTCCGACCGGCACGGCACCTCCTTCCAGCGCGCCAAGGTCACCTTCACCGCACCCGCCGACGCCACCACACTGCGCGTCGGGACCGCCGCGGGCAGCACGGCCCGTGTCCGCGTCGACGACGTCCGGGTGGTCGCGAACGCGCCCGCCGGCAAGCAGGGTGCGCTCGTCCACGAGGACTTCGAGGCCGTCGACCAGGGCTGGGGCCCGTTCCTCAAGGGCGACGCGGGCGGCGCCAATGATCCGCGCACCCACATCAGCCAACTGCACGCCCCGTACACGCAGGCCGGGTGGAACGGGAAGCCGATCGACGACGTCCTCGGCGGCAAGGAGTCCCTCAAGTCGCACGACGAGAACAGCGGACTCGTCTACCGGACGGCGCCGTGGACCGTGCCGATGAAGCACGGCCGCACCTACCGCGTGGAGTACGACTACCAGTCGAGTCACGCCGGGGCCTACGAGTGGGTGACCGGGTACGACCGGGCCATCGGGGGCTCCGTGGAGCGGCGCCGCACGCCGATCGGCGCCCGGAGCACCACGGGGCACTTCTCCGAGACGGCCACCGCGGGCTGTGGCGACACCTGGACGGGCCTGCGCAAGCGCGCGGACGCCCCGGACGGCGCGGACTTCGTGCTGGACGGCTTCACGGTCACCGACCTGGGCCCCGCCACTGAACGGGCCGCCTGCGGCACCCTCGCGGTGACCGCTCCCGAGACCCTCGCACCGGGCAGGAAGAACGAGGTCAGGGCCGCGTTCGGCAATGACGAGGCGACCGCCGCAGGCGACGTGGCGCTGGCGCTCGCGCTGCCCGAGGGCTGGACGGCCGAGCCCGTGGGGCCGGTGACCTTCGCATCGGTCGCGCCGGGCGGCAAGGTCACCGGTACGTGGCAGGTGACGCCGCCGGCGGACGCCGCGTACCGGACGTATCCGGTCGGCGCGACGGCCGCGTACACGGTCGGCGGCACGAACCGGAAGCTGACCGCCACCACGTCCGTGCGCACCCTTCCGCCGCCGCCCACCGCCGACACCTGGGCGAGCGACCTGGACTGGGCATCCGCCCAGAACGGCTGGGGACCCGTCGAGCGCGACCGGTCCAACGGCGAGACCGGCGCGGGTGACGGAGGCCCGCTGCGGATCGGGGGAGTGACCTACGACAAGGGCCTCGGCAGCCACGCCCCCGCCAGGATCCGCTACTACCTGGGCGGCCGGTGCGCCTCCTTCACCGCCGCGGTGGGGGTGGACGACGTCCAGACCACGCGCGGCACCGTCCGGTTCAGCGTGCTCGCGGACGGCGCCGAGAAGGCCGCCTCGCCCGTGCTGAAGGCAGCCGATCCGGCCTGGTCCCTGACCGCGGACGTGACCGGCGCCGACTACGTCCAGCTGGTCGTCGGCGACGGCGGCGACGGAAACGGCAACGACCACGCGGACTGGGGGGCCGCCCGCTTCCACTGCGACGGCTGACCCTCCCTGCCTCCGGCCCCACGTCCCCGTCCGTCCGCAGCGCGGACGGACGGGGACTGCCCTCTTCCGGCCCCCGGTACGGTGGGTCCGCCGCCGGCCTCGCCCCGGAAATTAACCCGACCAGCGCAGGCGCGACACCTTCCTGTGAGTCGACTCACCCCGGTCGGTGTTGTTGGACCCGCACAATCAAAGACCGCACCGAGCTGGTGGTTGGCGCTCTGCACGAAATGGTTCTGTCAGAGGCCCACAGGAGAACGGTCGCGAGACTGTACAGAGTCGACGGCACGGTTTTCTTGGCTCCCTCCGTAGGGTCGAGGCATGACCGTTTTGGACCAGACCACCAGCGAGCCGACCGACGCCGGCGAGCCGGCCGACGCGCGTGGCCGCGTGGCCGAGCTGCACGCCCTGCGCGAGCAGGCGCTGCGCGGCCCGAGTGACCGGGCGACCGAGGCGCAGCACGCCAAGGGCAAGCTGACCGCCCGTGAGCGCATCGAGCTGCTGCTGGACGAGGGCTCGTTCAAGGAGGTCGAGCAGCTGCGCCGACACCGGGCGAGCGGGTTCGGCCTGGAGGCCAAGAAGCCGTACACCGACGGTGTCGTCACCGGCTGGGGCACGGTCGAGGGCCGGACGGTCTTCGTCTACGCGCACGACTTCCGGATCTTCGGCGGCGCGCTGGGCGAGGCCCATGCCACCAAGATCCACAAGATCATGGACATGGCGATCTCGGCGGGTGCGCCGCTGGTGTCGCTGAACGACGGTGCCGGAGCGCGCATCCAGGAGGGCGTGTCCGCCCTCGCCGGGTACGGCGGCATCTTCCAGCGCAACACGCGCGCCTCGGGAGTCATCCCGCAGATCTCGGTGATGCTCGGCCCCTGCGCCGGTGGCGCGGCGTACTCGCCCGCGCTGACCGACTTCGTGTTCATGGTCCGCGAGACCTCACAGATGTTCATCACCGGCCCCGACGTCGTCAAGGCTGTCACCGGCGAGGAGATCACCCAGAACGGCCTGGGCGGCGCGGACGTCCACGCGGAGACCTCGGGCGTCGCGCACTTCGCGTACGACGACGAGGAGACGTGCATCGCGGAGGTCCGCTACCTGCTGTCGATGCTCCCGCAGAACAACCGCGAGAACCCGCCGGCCGTCGCCTCCGAAGACCCGGCCGACCGCCGCTCGGACGTGCTGCTGGACCTGGTCCCGGCGGACGGCAACCGTCCTTACGACATGCACAAGGTGATCGAGGAGCTCGTCGACGACGGCGACTACCTGGAGATCCACGAGCGCTGGGCGCGCAACATCATCTGCGCCCTGGCCCGGCTGGACGGCCAGGTCGTCGGCATCGTCGCCAACCAGCCGCAGTCGCTGGCCGGCGTCCTCGACATCGAGGCGTCCGAGAAGGCCGCGCGCTTCGTGCAGATGTGCGACGCTTTCAACATCCCGATCGTCACGCTGCTGGACGTGCCCGGCTTCCTGCCGGGCGTCGACCAGGAGCACGGCGGCATCATCCGCCACGGCGCCAAGCTCCTGTACGCGTACTGCAACGCCACCGTCCCGCGGATCTCGCTCATCCTGCGCAAGGCGTACGGCGGCGCGTACATCGTCATGGACTCGCAGTCCATCGGCGCCGACCTGACCTACGCCTGGCCCACCAACGAGATCGCCGTGATGGGCGCCGAGGGCGCGGCCAACGTCATCTTCCGCAAGCAGATCGCCGAGGCCGAGGACTCCGAGGCCATGCGCGCGCGCATGGTCAAGGAGTACAAGGCCGAGCTCATGCACCCCTACTACGCCGCGGAGCGCGGCCTGGTCGACGACGTGATCGACCCGGCCGAGACGCGCGAGGTGCTCATCCGCTCCCTCGCCATGCTCCGCACGAAGCACGCCGACCTGCCGTCCCGCAAGCACGGCAACCCCCCGCAGTAACCCTGCGACAGGACTGGAGCCCGACCCATGAGCACTCCTACCGACCCCTCGTCCGTCGTCCGCGTCGAGAAGGGCCACGCCGAGCCCGAGGAGCTGGCGGCGATCACCGCGGTGCTGATGGCCCGCGCCGCGTCCCAGCCGACGGCGGCGCCGACCCACCGCGGCCGCACGACGGCGGGCTGGCGCCGCCTGGAGCGCCAGCGCGGCTTCCAGCCGTCCCACAGCTGGCAGGGCTGACGCCCTGACCCGGAAGGCCCCGCACACCTGTGGTGTGCGGGGCCTTCCGCCGTGTCCGACGCGCGGCGAATCCCCCACGGGGGTTGAGGCGCTTCCACAGACCGGACTCCGCCCGGACCGGTAGCGCCTGAGTGGGGCTACCCCCGGGCCACCGGGCGTACGAGGAGTGCCTCGATCCCCCTGGGCTTCGCAAGGGGACGCCCGGCGGGCTTGGAGTCCCTGAGGTGTGGGTCGGGGCGGCGGGCCGTGGCCGGGCCGCTCCCCTGCGGGCCGGGGCGGGTGTCGTCGGATGGGCTGAATTTCCGAGCTGCAGCGGCGATCGGGGCGTGGGGCCGTGCGGTGGCCGTTCCCTTGCGGGCCTGCGGGCAGGGGCGGTCGGATGGGCTGGATGCGCGAACTCGCAGAGGGGTGATCAGGGCGGGGCCGTGCCTCTGCGGGCCTGCGGGGCGGGGCGGGTGTCGTCGGACGGGGTGGGTTCTTCAGCCGCAGCCGGCGATCCGGGCGGCGGGCCGTGCGGTGGCCCCCAGTCTCCTCCTGGGTTCGCTGGGTTCGCCCGGGGGAACGCCCGGACGGGCCGGCTGTGGCACATGCAGCCCCGCCGGCGATTGAGGCGCGGGGGCCCGGGGGCGGAGCCCCCGGCTAAGGGAGCGGCGGGGGAGGGGACAAGCCCGCCGCAGGCGCCCCCCGCCGCGCCCCCGCACGCACACAGCCCGGTGGCCGGGACGTCCGCACACGGGAACGGCCCCCTCGGCTCCGACAAGGAGCCGAGGGGGCCGTTCCTCAGGGCGCGTACAGGGACCGCCGGGGACCGGCTAGCGCAGGCGGGCCATGAGGGCGTGTTCGACG
>NZ_JAGGOJ010000020.1 GCF_018614575.1 Streptomyces sp. ISL-10 | reverse complement strand
CCCTAGACCCACCCCGCCCCCGAGACCCGCCCCGGCGACGCACCGCCCGGCCGTGAGGCGCCGCCTCGCAGTGACACGTACGGCGCCGCAGACGCGCACGGTCCCGCCGCCGACGTGTCCCCGGCCGGTGCCGAGCCGCCGCGACAGGGCTCGCCGCGGGGGACGTCATGAGCCGCGTCGACATAGGGGAGCTCGTCGGCATCCGCACCCGCCACCCCGAGGCCGTCGCCGAAGCCGCCGGGCAGCGGCGCCGACGCACGCGCCTCGTCGGCGACAGCGGACGGCTGATGATCGTCGCGGCGGACCATCCCGCCCGCGGCACCTTCGCCGTCGGCAACCGCCCGCTCGCCATGGCGAACCGGCTCGGCCTGCTGGAGCGGCTGTGTCTCGCCCTCTCGCGGCCCGGCGTCGACGGCGTCCTCGCCACCGCCGACATCCTCGACGACCTACTGCTGCTCGGCGCGCTCGACGACAAGGTCGTCATGGGCTCCATGAACCGCGGCGGGCTCGCGGGCGCGTCGTTCGAGCTCGACGACCGGTTCACCGGGTACCGCGCCCGCGACCTGGACCGGCTCGGCTTCGACGCGGGAAAGCTGCTGCTCCGCATCGACTACGACGACCCGGCCTCGCTCGACACGCTGGCTGCGGCCGCCCACGCGGTCGACGAGATGGCCGAGCGTCGGCTTCCCGTCTTCGTGGAGCCGTTCATCTGTCACCGGATCGGCGGCCGGCTGTGCAACGATCTCGCCGCCGAGGCCGTGACCCGGTCCATCGCCATCGCCTCCGGGCTGGCCGGGACCTCGGCGTACACCTGGCTCAAGGTGCCCGTGACCGAGGACCCCGATGACATGCGAGCCGTGATGGAGACCTCCACCCTTCCCGCGGTGCTGCTCGGCGGGGACGCAGGGAAGGACCAGGACAGCGCGTACGAGAAATGGCGCGCCGCGCTGCAACTGCCCACGGTCCAGGGGCTGGTGGTGGGCCGCGCGCTGCTCTATCCGGTCGACGGCGATGTCGCGGGCGCGGTCGACACGGCCGTGGGCCTGCTGTAGGGGTACGGAGAAGGTATGAGCGACGACGAATCCTCCGAGCTTCCGGCACCGCACGGAGTGCCCGAGCTGCCCGGACTGCACCTCCCCGCGGGCAGCGCCGCCTTTGGGCCGTACGCCCTGAGCATCACCCCCGAGCAGGCCGGCTGGGGCCACTCCCAGCTGCGCGTGCTGGAGCTGGAGCCGGGTGGTTCGCATGTGCTCGCGACCGGCGACAGCGAGTGGATCGTGCTTCCCCTCAGTGGCGCTTGCACGGTGCGGGCGCAAGACGGGATCTTTGAACTGCAGGGGCGCAAAGGCGTGTTCGGCGGAGTGAGCGACTTCGCGTATGTGCCGAGGGACGCCCGTGCCCAGATCGCCTCCGGTGCGGGAGGCCGCTTCGCCCTGGCAGGAGCGAGGTGCGAGCGCCGACTCCCCGCTCGCTACGGCCCCGCGCCGGAGGTACCCGTCGAGGCCCGCGGCAGCGGGAACCAGGCGCGCGAAGTGCACAACTTCGCGGCCGCCGGGGCGTTCGACTGCGACCGGCTGATCGCCGTGGAGGTGCTCACACCCGGAGGGAACTGGTCCTCCTATCCGCCGCACAAGCACGACGAGCGCGTCCCCGGCGAGGAGAGCGAGCTGGAGGAGATCTACTACTTCGAGATCGACGGCGCCGGAGTCGGCTACCAGCGCGTCTCGCCCTCGCGCCCCGGCGGCGCCGATGTGCTCGCCGAGGTCCGCAGCGGTGACGCCGTCCTGGTCCCCGACGGCTGGCACGGGCCGTCCATCGCGGAGCCCGGCCACACGATGTACTACCTCAACGTGATGGCGGGACCGGGCGCCGAACGGGAATGGCTGATCCGCTTCCACCCCGACCACACGGAGGGTTACCGATGACGCGGCTGACCACGGCCCAGGCTCTGGTGCGGTTCCTGTCCCACCAGTACAGCGAGCGCGACGGCCGCCGTCGCCGGCTGATCGCCGCCACTTGGGGCATCTTCGGCCACGGGAACGTCGCGGGCATCGGCCAGGCCCTCGTCGAGCCGTCCGCGGACATGCCCTATGTCCAGGGCCGCAACGAGCAGGCCATGGTGCACGCGGCCGTCGGCTACGCCCGACAGTCCCGCAGGCTGTCCGCGCACGCGGTCACCACGTCCATCGGCCCCGGCGCCACCAATCTGGTCACCGGTGCCGCACTCGCCACGATCAACCATCTGCCCGTGCTGCTGCTGCCCGGCGACGTCTTCGCCACGCGCCCCGCCGACCCCGTTCTCCAGCAGCTCGAAGTGCCGTACGCGGGCGATGTGTCGGTGAACGACTGCCTGCGCCCGGTGTCCCGCTGGTTCGACCGGATCACCCGCCCCGAAGCCCTGATCCCGGCCGCGCTCCAGGCGATGCGCGTCCTCACCGACCCCGCGCAGACCGGCGCGGTCACGCTCGCGCTGCCGCAGGACGTGCAGGCGGAGGCGTACGACTGGCCGGAGGAGTTCTTCGCCGACCGGGTGTGGCCCGTACGCCGCCCCCGCCCCGACACGGAGGCGCTCGCGCAGGCCGCTGACGCGGTTCGCCGGGCCCGCAGGCCGCTGATCGTCGCGGGCGGCGGCGTCCACCACAGCGAGGCAGAGGACGCGCTGCGCGCCCTCGCCGACGCCACCGGCATCCCCGTCGCCTCCACGCAGGCCGGCAAGGGCTCGCTGCCCCACGACCACGCCTGCGACATCGGCGGCATCGGCCACACCGGCACCGCCACCGCCGACGACCTGGCCCGCACCGCGGACCTGGTGATCGGCGTCGGGACCCGCTGGTCGGACTTCACCACCGCGTCATCGACCCTCTTCGCCTCCCCCGGCGTCCGCTTCGTCAACATCTCCGTCGCCTCCTTCGACGCGCACAAGCTGGCCGGCCTCGCGCTCGTCGCCGACGCCCGCACCGCACTCGGCGAACTGACCGCCGCCCTCGCGGGCCATCGCGTGACGCAGGAGTACGAGAGGGAGTACACGCGCGGGAAGGAGCGCTGGGAGCGCCGTGTCGACGCCGCGTACGAGGCCGGTGACGAGGACACGGCCCCGACCCAGACCCAGGTGCTCGGCGCCCTGGACGCCCTGGTGACAGCGGACGACATCCTGATCAACGCCGCCGGTTCGCTCCCCGGCGACCTGCACAAACTGTGGCGCACCCGCTCCGCCGACCAGTACCACGTGGAGTACGGCTACTCCTGCATGGGCTACGAGATCCCGGCCGCGATCGGCGTGGCGATGGCCGCACCAAGGCGGCCGGTGTGGGCCCTGGTCGGGGACGGCACGTACCTGATGAATCCCACCGAGATCGTCACCGCCGTGCAGGAGGGCGTCCCGATCCGGATGGTGATCCTGCAGAACCACGGGTACGCGTCCATCGGCGGCCTGTCCGAGGCGGTCGGCGCGGAGCGCTTCGGCACGGACTACCGCCACCGGAGCGGTCCTGGCCGCTCGTACACCGGAGCCCCGCTGCCGGTCGATCTGGCGGCCAACGCGCAGTCGCTGGGGATGCGGGTGATCCGCGCCGGGACCGTGCGTGACCTGCGCGAAGCGCTGGCCGAGGCGCGGGCGGCGGACGGCCCCACATGTGTCTACGTGGAGACCGGAACGGCAGACATTGTGTCGGGCGCGCCCGAGGCACAGGCGTGGTGGGATGTTCCGGTGGCCGAGACCGCGACCCGCCCGTCGGCGGTCAAGGCCCGGGAGGAGTACGACCGGCAAGTCGCATCCCGACGCCGCCATCTCTGAAGGAGTTTTTCGCCATGACGAAGACCGTCAACCACTGGATCGGTGGCAAGACCGTCGAGGGTGCGTCCGGCAACTGGGGTCCGGTGACCGACCCGGCGACCGGCGAGGTCACCACCAAGGTCGCCCTGGCCTCCGCGGAGGAGGTCGACGCGGCCGTCCGTGCCGCCCGCGAGGCGTACGCGACCTGGGGCACGTCGTCGCTGGCGCAGCGCACCGCGGTCCTGTTCCGGTACCGGGCGCTGCTCGACGCCCGGCGCGACGACATCGCCGCCCTGATCACGGCCGAGCACGGCAAGGTGCACTCGGACGCGCTGGGCGAGGTGGCCCGCGGTCTGGAGATCGTCGAGCTGGCATGCGGCATCACCACCCAGCTCAAGGGCGAGCTGTCGACCCAGGTCTCCCACCGCGTCGACGTCGCCGCGATCCGCCAGCCGCTCGGCGTCGTCGTCGGCATCACGCCGTTCAACTTCCCGGCGATGGTGCCGATGTGGATGTTCCCGCTGGCGATCGCCTGCGGTAACACCTTCGTCCTCAAGCCGAGTGAGAAGGACCCGTCCGCCGCGAACCTCCTCGCGGAGCTCGCCGCAGAGGCCGGCCTGCCCGACGGTGTGCTGAACGTGGTCCACGGCGACAAGGTCGCGGTCGACGCGCTGCTCGCCCACCCGGACGTCGCCGCGGTCTCCTTCGTCGGCTCCACCCCGATCGCCCGGTACATCCACACCACCGCCTCCGCCAACGGCAAGCGCGTCCAGGCCCTCGGCGGCGCCAAGAACCACATGCTGGTCCTGCCCGACGCGGACCTGGACGCGGCGGCGGACGCCGCGGTCTCGGCCGCGTACGGCTCGGCGGGCGAGCGCTGCATGGCGATCTCCGCCGTGGTCGCGGTCGGCTCGGTCGGCGACGAGCTGGTGGAGAAGATCCGCGAGCGCGCCGAGAAGATCAAGATCGGCCCGGGCAACGACCCGACGTCCGAGATGGGCCCGCTGATCACCAAGGCCCACCGGGACAAGGTCGCCTCCTACGTCACCGGCGCGGCGGCCCAGGGCGCCGAGGTCGTCCTCGACGGCACGGGTCACACGGTCGACGGCTTCGAGGACGGCCACTGGATCGGCCTGTCCCTCCTCGACAAGGTCACCACCGACTCCGACGCCTACCGCGACGAGATCTTCGGCCCGGTGCTGTGCGTGCTGCGCGCCGAGACGTACGAGGACGGCGTGGCGCTGATCAACGCCTCGCCGTTCGGTAACGGCACGGCGATCTTCACCCGCGACGGCGGCGCTGCTCGGCGCTTCCAGCTGGAGATCGAGGCCGGCATGGTCGGCGTGAACGTGCCGATCCCGGTGCCGGTGGGCTACCACTCCTTCGGCGGCTGGAAGGACTCCCTCTTCGGGGACCACCACATCTACGGCAACGACGGCGTGCACTTCTACACCCGTGGCAAGGTCGTCACGACCCGCTGGCCGGACCCGGCCGACGCCCCGTCGGGCGTGGACCTGGGCTTCCCCCGCAACCACTGACGCGGCATGGCGAAGGCGAAGGGCGGGCCCGTGGCACGGGCCCGCCCTTCGCCCTTCGCCCTTCGCCGGCCGGTCCGCCGGCCGGTCCGTCAGCTCGTCGATTCGTCGATTCGTCGATTCGTCAGAACGGCTCGTCCAACTCGTCCAAGGCGAGCACGATCAGGCGCAGTTCGCGCGCCGCACGGCGGGGAAGGGCGCAGATGGCGCCCTCCAGCGCTCCCGTGCCCGCAGGGGGTCTGCGCAGCAGAGCCACTCGGTGCAGCCGGCACAACCCAGGGTCGTAGAGCCGCCGATTCGGTTGGTGCACGAACTGCCGCCACTGCGTCAGCGCCTCGCCGACGGCCCCGGTCCACAAATAGGTGCGGGTTTCCTCGATCCGCACGATCTCGTACAGCGTGCGGCGGGAGAGTCCCCGGATCGGAGCCGGCCCGCCCGGGGGGCACCCGTACCTCACCCTCGCCTCGGCGCGCACGCACCCGGCCGCCTACGCGGCATGACCTCCGGCGTTGTCCATCGTCGTGGCGGCGATGCCGGAGCGCCGCCGAGTGACCTCACAACGGGGTTTGTGTCCGCCCACGGCGCGCCGGCCGGCGCGCCGTGCGGGCACGGATGCACCCCCTCGCAGGGACGGCCCCCCTCGCGCGCGAGGTCCGTGGACGCATGCGCGAGGGGGGCCGGGAAGGGCCGTGCGGCCCCGGTGGTGTCTGTCTAGAACCGCGAGTACAGCAGCTTGTCGGGAGAGCCGATGAGGGCGTCCTGGACCTTGCCGCTGGTCGCGTTGTTCACCAGGGCGTCCCTGACCTGGGCCGGGGTCGCCGTGGGGTGCGTGGCCAGGTAGAGAGCGGCCGCGCCCGCCGTGTGCGGCGTCGCCATCGACGTGCCCGAAATGGTGTTGGTGGCGGTGTCGTTGTCCTTCCACGCCGACGTGATGGACACACCCGGTGCGAACAGGTCCAGGCAGGTGCCGAAGTTGGAGAACGACGCCCGGCGGTCCGAGCTGTCCGTCGCGCCGACCGTGATCGCCTCGGGGACGCGGGCGGGCGAGTAGTTGCACGCGTTCGCGGGCAGGCCCACGATGGGCAGGCCGTTGCCCGCGGCGATCGAGTAGCTGACGCCCGAGGCGATCGACTTCTTCACCGCGTTGTCCAGCGACGTGTTGGCGCTGCCGCCGAGGCTCATGTTGGCAACGGCCGGCTTCCTGGCGTTGGCGGTCACCCAGTCGACACCGGCGATGACGCCTGCGGTGGTGCCGGAGCCCTGGCAGTCCAGGACGCGTACGGCGATCAGGTTGACGCCCTTGGCGACGCCGTACGTCTTGCCGCCGACCGTGCCCGCCACGTGCGTGCCGTGGCCCTGGCAGTCCTGGCCGTTCTGGCCGCCGCCCACCGTGTCCGTGCCGACGCGTGCGCGTCCGCCGAACTCGCTGTGGGAGGTGCGGATCCCGGTGTCGATGATGTACGCGTTCACGTTCGACGCGGTCGTGTCATAGGTGTACGACTTCGACAGCGGCAGGCTCCGCTGGTCGATGCGGTCGAGGCCCCAGGTGGCGTTCGGCTGGGTGTCGTTCAGGCGGACGATCGAGTTCTGCTCGACGTACGCCACCCGCGGGTCGGAGGCGAGTGCCTTGGCCTTCTCCGCGGACATGGAGGTGGAGAAGCCCTGGAGGACGCTGCGGTAGGTGTGCTGGGGCGTGACGCCGAGATCGGCGGCACTGGTGCTGCCATCCTTCAGGACGACGATCCAGCTGTTCTGTACGGCGGTTGCAGTGGGGGCGAGACGGAGATCGCCGAGGGTCGCGCTCTGCGCGGTGGGGGAGACGGCGAACTGGAGACCGGCCGCCAGGGCTGCTGCGGGTATCAGCACCCCGATGCGGCGGGCAGAGACTCTCATCTCGTGCACCTACCTTTCGTTGACCGAGCACGGACAAGGTTGGGCGTGCATCGTGCCAGGTGAAGCCGTCGCGTCGAACAGAGTCTCGTGCTGTGACCTGCGCCACAAGATGCGTGCATGCCAAAAGCATCGGTGCGGTGAAGTTTTCAACTTCCCTGCTGGGAACGGCAATTGAGATCATCGGGCGAGCCCCTGGCCGGTGTGCAGCTCCGATGGGTGCCAGGTGAAGATCTGCGTACGCCGTTCCCCCGGGGCCCCGCATACCGCGTCCGGTGTACGCCGAGCCCGCCGCGTACTCCCGGGGAAGGTGCATGGGTTCCGCCTGGCGGCAGCAGAGCTCGCACAGGCTGTCCGCTTAGGGTTTTCACCATGCAGATCCGACTTCCCCGGTCCCTGTGCCGGCTCAGGACCGCACCACGGGGCCGATGGCTCGCCGGTGTCGCGGCCTTCGCCGTGCTCGCGGGCGCGGGCACCTGGACCGCTGTCGCCGACGACGGCCCGCCCGCCGTTCACCGCGAGGACCGGGTGCAGGACGTGTCCGGGGCACAGATCGACACCTCGTACTTCACCGCCGGCGGCGACGGGCGCAGGCCCGCGGTGCTCATCGGGCACGGATTCGGAGGCAGCAAGGAGGACGTGCGCGCCCAGGCGGAGAAGCTGGCGCAGGACGGATACGCGGTACTGACCTGGTCCGCGCGTGGCTTCGGCAAATCCACCGGACGCATCGGAATCAACGACCCGAAGGCCGAGGTCAAGGACGTCTCCCGGCTGATCGACTGGCTCGCGCGGCGGCCCGAGGTGCTGCTCGACGGCAAGGGCGACCCGCGCGTCGGCATCACCGGTTCCTCCTACGGCGGTGCCATCTCGCTGCTCGGCGCGGGTCACGACCGGAGAGTCGACGCCATCGCGCCGCAGATCACCTACTGGAATCTCGCCGACGCCCTCTTCCCCGACGGAGTCTTCAAGAAGCTGTGGGCCGGCATCTTCTTCTCCACGGGCTCGTTCCCGGGCGGCTCGGCGCCCTCCGCCGACCAGCCCGCCACGCCACCGGCCGGTGACGCCCCGACGGGTGACGCCCCGGCCGGGGACGAGGCCGGCGGCGAGGAGGCCGGCCGGGACAAGCCGGGTGCGGAGGATGACCGTGCGGACGAAGCCGGCCGGGACAAGGCCGGCCGGGACAAGGCCGGTGGGGACAAGGCAGGTGCGGACAAAACCGGTGGGGACGAGGCCGGTGCTGGCGAGGAACGTGCCGCGCGGGACGCGCCTTCGGATGACCGGGCCGGCTCCGCGGACGGGACGGCCGCCGACCGCCTGAACCCGTCCGGCTGCGGCCGCTTCGAGGCGCGGCTGTGCGCCATGTACGAGCGCGTGGCCGTCGCCGGAAAGCCAGACGCCGAGGCCCGTACGCTCCTTCAGGCACGCAGCCCCTCCGCGGTGGCGGACCGGATCGAGGTGCCCGCGCTCATCGTCCAGGGCCAGTCCGACTCCCTCTTCCCGCTCTCCCACGCCGACGCCATGGCCAAGGCCGTGGCCGGAAACGGCGCTCCCGTCGCGGTCGACTGGATCGCCGGCGGGCACGACGGCGGCGACCGCGAGACGAGCCGGGTGCAGGCACGGATCGGGGACTGGTTCGACCGGTACCTCAAGCAGGACAAGGGTGTGGACACCGGGCCCGCCTTCCGCGTCAGCCGCACCGGAGGCGTCGACTCGACCGACGGTCAGGCACTGCTGCGCGGCGCGACCGCAGACCGCTACCCGGGCCTCACGAGCGGCACCCGCGCCTTCCCGCTGGCCGGCGGCGAGCAGCGCTTCGCCAATCCGGCCGGCGCCACCCCGCCCGCCATCTCCGCCGTCCCCGGCCTCGGCGGCGGCGCCGGAGCGCTGTCGTCGCTCGGCGTGGGGCTCTCCCTCGACTTCCCCGGCCAGTTCGCGAGCTTCACCTCCACGCCGCTGGACCGTGCCACCCGGATCACCGGTTCCCCGGTGGTCACCGTCGAGGTGGCCTCCGACCGCGGAGACGCCGTGCTGTTCGGCAAGGTGTACGACGTCGGACCCGACGGCAGGCAGCAGGTACTGCCCGCCCAGCTCGTCGCCCCGGTCCGGGTCGAGGACGCCACGGCGGAGAGGAAGGTGACGCTCACGCTGCCCGCCGTGGACCACGAGGTCGACGCCGGGCACCGGCTGCGTCTCGTCCTGTCCGCGACCGACCTCGGCTACGCCTCCCCGGCCGAACCGGCCATGTACACCGTCTCCCTCGCCGGGGCGCTCACCGTGCCCACCGCCCCGGCCGTGCGCACCCAGGACGCCGCACTGCCCTGGTGGGTGTGGGGGCTGCCGGCCGCCGGCGCGCTCGTCGCGGCCGCGCTGCTGATCATCGCCCGCCGCCGGGCCGTCGCGCCGGCGCCCGCCCCGGAACGCGCCGACGTGCCGCTGGAGATCACCGGACTCACCAAGCGCTACGCGAAGTCCGCGGACCGGTACGCCGTACGGGACCTGTCATTCCGCGTCGAGAAGGGCCAGGTGCTCGGACTCCTCGGCCCCAACGGCGCGGGCAAGACGACCACCCTGCGCATGCTGATGGGCCTCATCCGGCCCGACGCCGGCGAGATCCGGGTCTTCGGCCACGCGATCAGGCCGGGAGCGCCGGTGCTCTCCCGGGTGGGCGCGTTCGTCGAGGGCGCGGGCTTCCTGCCGCACCTGTCCGGCCGCGAGAACCTGGAGCTGTACTGGCAGGCGACCGGCCGCCCCGCCGCCGACGCGCACATCGAGGAGGCACTGGAGATCGCCGGTCTCGGCGATGCGCTGGCCCGTGCGGTCCGCACGTACTCGCAGGGCATGCGGCAGCGCCTGGCCATCGCGCAGGCGATGCTCGGACTGCCGGACCTGCTGATCCTCGACGAACCGACCAACGGCCTCGACCCGCCGCAGATCCGCGAGATGCGGGACGTGATGATCCGGTACGCGGCCGGGGGCCGGACCGTCATCGTCTCCAGCCACCTCCTGTCGGAGGTCGAGCAGACCTGCACCCATCTCGTCGTCATGGACCGGGGCCGGCTCGTGCAGGCCGGACCGGTCGCCGAGATCACCGGCGAGAGCGACACCCTGCTCGTCACCACGGCGCGCAAGGTGCCCGAGCCGGTCGTCGAGAAGATCGCCGCACTGCCGGGCATCGGGTCGGCCGTCCGCACCGAGGAGGGCCTGCTGGTACGGCTGGACGGCGCCGACGCCACCGTGATGATCGCCGAACTGGTCCGCCTCGACGTGCCGTTGACGGGCGTCGGACCGCACCGCCGCCTGGAGGACGCGTTCCTCACCCTGATCGGAGGCTCCGCATGAGCGCGCCCGTAGAGCAGGCCCCGGCCGAGCCCGTGCTCGTCGGGGCGGCCCCCGGCTACCGGGCCGGACACACCCTGCCGCTGCGGGTGGAGGCGATCCGGCAGCTCAAACGCCGCCGCACCCTGGTGATGGGCGGCATCCTGGCCATCCTGCCGTTCATCCTCATCGCGGCGTTCGCCATCGGCGGCACGCCGGACGGCCGGGACAACGGCCGGATCACCCTGATGGACACGGCGACCGCATCCGGCGCCAACTTCGCCGCCACCTGCCTGTTCGTCTCGGCGGGCTTCCTGCTGGTCGTTCCCGTGGCGCTGTTCCACGGCGACACCGTCGCCTCGGAGGCGAGCTGGTCGTCGCTGCGCTACCTGCTGGCCGCGCCGGTGCCCCGGACCCGGCTGCTGTGGTCCAAGCTCGCGGTCGCGCTCGGCTTCAGCGCCGCCGCGATGGCGCTGCTGCCGCTGGTCGCGCTGGCCGCGGGCACGGTCGCCTACGGCTGGGGGCCGCTGGAGCTGCCCACGGGCGGTTCGCTCGGCGCCGGGGCGTCACTGGGGCGGCTGGGGATCGTGGTCGCGTTCGTCTTCGTGTCCCAACTGGTCACGGCGGGGCTGGCGTTCTGGCTGTCCACGAAGACGGACGCGCCGCTCGGCGCGGTCGGCGGCGCGGTCGGGCTGACGATCATCGGCAATGTGCTGGACGCGGTCACGGCACTGGGCGGGTGGCGCGAAATCCTGCCCGCGCACTGGCAGTTCGCCTGGATCGACGCACTCCAGCCGCAGCTGGAGTGGACCGGGATGGTGAAGGGGGCTTCCGTGTCCGTCACCTATGCGCTGGTGCTGTTCGCGCTGGCCTTCCGTAACTTCTCGCGGAAGGACATCGTGTCGTAGGCGGGCCTTCTGGGCCCCCGGGCGACCCCTGGGCAACGGTGTTCTGCTCGTGGCCGTTGCCGCATCGAGATGCTTCCGCAACCCCTTCGTCTGCTCCTGCGGGCCGTCTCGGACGTCACATTCACAAGTGCCGTTCGATGCGAGGGGGAGAGCCGGATGACGTTCCGTACCGGAATGACGTGCCGCAGGAGAAGGGGCGGTTGGGCGGTCAGGGCCGCGTCGGCCGTGGCGCTCGCCGGAGGCATGCTGCTGACGTCTGCCTGCTCGGGCTCGGAGAACATCGCCACCGACCAGGCCGACGGGCGCAGGTCCAACGGGGCCGCGCCGGCGCCCGCCGTCCCCGACGGCGGCCAGGGCGCACCACGCGAAGGGGCGGAAGAGGACAGCGACGCGGTCCGTGAATCCGCGCCGCCCGCCGACTACCTGTCCACGTTCGCCCTCGACGTCGACACCGCCTCCTACGGCTACGCCCGCCGCCTCCTGAAAGAGGGGCGGCTGCCGCGGCCGGACGAGGTCCGGCCAGAGGAGTTCGTCAACAGCTTCCGGCAGGACTACGAACGGCCCGACGGCAACGGCTTCTCCGTGACGGTCGACGGTGCACGGCCGCAGGCCACGGAGGGCGAGATGCACGGGGACGGCGGCGGCGAGGACTGGTCGCTGGTCCGCGTGGGACTGGCCACGGCGGCGCCGGCGCGCAGCAGTGAACGACCGCCCGCCGCGCTGACGTTCGTCATCGACATCTCCGGCTCGATGGCTGAACCCGGCCGCCTGGACCTCGTCAAGAAGTCGCTCGGCACCCTCACCGACCAGCTGCGCGACGACGACGCGATCGCCGTGGTCACCTTCAGCGGCGAGGCGAGGACCCGGCTGCCCATGACCCGGCTCGGTGGCCAACGCGACCGGATCCACGACATCGTCGACGAACTGGAGCCCACGGACTCGACGAACCTGGAGGCCGGAGTCACCACCGGCTACGAGGTGGCCGTCGAAGGCCGCAGGAAGGGCGCCACCAATCGGGTCGTCCTGCTCTCCGACGCGCTCGCCAACACCGGACAGACGGAGGCGGACGCGATCCTCGACCGGATCGACGACGCCCGCCGGGAGCACGGCATCACCCTCTTCGGCGTCGGGGTCGGCAGCGACTACGGCGACGCGCTGATGGAACGCCTCGCCGACAAGGGGGACGGCCACACCACCTACGTCTCCGACGAGGAGGAGGCCAGGAAGGTCTTCGTCGACCAGCTGCCCGCCCACGTCGAACTGCGCGCCCGCGACGCCAAGGCCCAGGTCGCGTTCGACCCGCAGACCGTGAAGCGGTTCCGGCTCATCGGCTACGAGAACCGGGCCGTCGCCGACGACGACTTCCGCGACGACCGCGTCGACGGCGGCGAGGTCGGCCCCGGCCACACGGTGACCGCGCTGTACGCCGTACGGCTCCGGGAGGGCGCGAGCGGCCATGTCGCCACGGCCACGGTGCGCTGGCTCGACCCCGCGACGCGGGCGCCGCACGAGCGGTCGGGCTCGGTGGAGACCGGGGCGATCGACGGGGCGCTGTGGGACGCCGCGTCCAAGCGGCTCCAGGTCACGGCGGTGGCCGCGTACTTCGCCGACGAACTGCGCGGCGGCTCCGTCCCGGGCTCGCCCGGCCTGCCCGCACTCAGGGACCGGGCCCGGGGGCTCGCCGAATCGACGGAGGACCGCGCGGTACGGCAGCTGGCGGACGCGATCGGACAGGCGCAGCGGCTGAAGGGCTGACGCTGGGTCCTGGGGCAGCCGGCCTGGTGCGTACGCGCACGGCGGGCGAACTCGGCTGCCCCGCACCGCGCGGCGGGTCATGATGTGGCGCATGCCGACCCTGCCCGCGCGGTGGGCGAACTCGGCTGCGCTGCCCAGCGCGGCGGGTCATGATGTGGCGCATGCCGACCCTGCTGCTCGCCCTCGCCGTCATCTCGACCGGTCTGTACGCGGGCTTCATGCTCATCTTCCTGACCGGCATCATGCCCGGCCTCGCCCGGCTGTCCGACGAACAGTTCGTGCCCGCGATGCGCCGCATCAACGAGACCGTGCCGCGCGGGGTGTTCCTCGTCGTCTTCGTCGCGATCATCGCGTTCCCGGCCGCCGCGGTGGCCGTCCCCGTGGACGGCCGCACGGTCAGCGAGCGGTGGCTGATCGTCGCGGGGCTCGTGTGCGCGGTCCTCAACCACCTGGTCACCGTCGCGGGCAACATCCCCCTCAACAACGCGCTGGCGGCGTCGGAGAACGCCACCCCACCGGTGCCGGACAGCCAGGTCCGGGCCGCCTTCGAGACCCGCTGGAACCGCCTGCACCAGATTCGCACCCTGCTGACGCTGGCGGCCTTCGCGCTGCTGGTCTGCGCGGGGCTTCCTTAGCGGGACGGCAGGCCGGCTCGACGCCGGTGCCGCGCCGGGAAACCTGACCGCGCATTCTCCGCAGACACCCGGCAGAAGCCCGGTACCAGCCGGACGCCTTGCCACCGGGGCACCGGACCTGTCGCACGAGATGGCAACGCGCGCGAGGAGTGATCACGTCGGCGAGGTATCTTCCTGTCGCGGCGCGTCGAGCGTCCTCCGCGCCGCGTTAGGGAGGGAAGACATGCACGTTTCACTGCTTCGGCGCGTGGCCACGCTGGCCACGGCGCTGGGGCTCACCTCGCTCGGGCTCCTCGGCGCGGGCGCGGCGCCCGCGCAGGCCGCGATCAGCGACTGCCCGGCGGGCTATTTCTGTGCCTGGAAGAGCGACAACGGCACAGGCACCATGTTCAAGACGAACACGAACAAGGCGACGCTCGGGGACTGGGACAACACGTTCCAGTCCGTCGTGAACCGCACGTCCAAGTTCGCCTGCCTGCACGACGATCCGAACTACAGCCGGACCGGCGGTGTCGCCTCGTGGGCCCCCGACCCCCCGGGTACCGAGTGGGGTTACTCACACCGTACCGTCAGCTCCGTGAGCCTCGTCGCCACCCAGCGGGAGTGTTACTTCCCGGCCTACCCGGAGTGGTACACGGCGACCGCGCCCCAGGCGGCGGGCTTCGGTGACCTGAACGCCGACCGCCGGGCCGATGTCCTTGTCCGGGACAAGGCGGGCCGGCTGTGGTTCCTGCGCGGCGACGGCACCGGGCAACTGGTCGGCAACAGCGGCTGGAACGCGATGAACGCCCTCGTCCGGCACGGCGACTTCAGCGGTGACGGCCGCGAGGATGTGATCGCCCGCGAGGCGTCGACCGGGAAGCTGTGGCTGTACCCCGGCACCGGCACCGGCAGCCTCGGTGCGCGCAAGCTCATGGGCATCAGCGGCTGGAACGCCATGAGCCGGATCGTCGCCTACGGAGACCTCTCCGGCGACGGCCGCTCGGACGTGCTGGCCGTCGAGAAGGCCACGGGCAAGCTGTGGCTGTACCCCGGCACGGGCGCCAGCACCCTCGGTGCGCGCAAGATCATCGGCAACAGCGGCTGGAACGGCATGAGCGCCCTGGTCGGGGCGGGTGACATGAACGGTGACGGCCGTGCGGACCTGATCGCCCGCCAGGCTTCCACCGGGAACCTGTACCTGTACCCGGGCAAGGCCGGAGTCCTCGGATCCCGTGTGCTCATCGGCAGCGGTGGCTGGAACGTCATGGACACGTTCCTGGGCCTGGGCGATGTCACCGGCGACGGCCATGGCGACCTCGTCACCACCACCAAGAGCAGCTACGTCGGCGAAGGATGCCGGGGCGTCGGCTGCCAGCTCGTGTACCCGGGCCGCGGCACCGGCTCACTGGGCTCGCGCCAGGAGACAGCCACCGACTGGTGGCACCTGAACGGCTTCTTCTGATCCAAGGAAAGGGCCTCCGCTTCCGAGCGGAGGCCCTTTCGTCATGCGCGGCGCCGGGCCGCGCTGGTCCTGCTGGCCTGCCGCGTCGCCAGAGGGCCGCTGCCGGGGGCAGCTCTGTGTCGTTCTCATCGCTTGGCCGAAGCTCTTGCAGAACTCGATGACGTTCATCGGGTGCCGGGGGCCGGCGGTTCTGCTCTGATTTTCCACCATTATTCCAGGGTGATGGAGGTAGGTTGGCGAATAGCCCCGGACATGCAGTAAACGGTCCTTTGGTGAGTGTCCCCCGCCTGATCTGTGGCTTCTACCCTGACGTGGAGTTCTTCGATCAGCTCCATGGCTCTTCGGGTAAATATCCCCACGACTCCGGCATTCGGCGTTGCATTGGAGAGCGGAAATGCAGGGCCGATGTGACGCAGCTCGAAGTCTGTAAAATGACTCATGCCCGCAGACCGCAGACAAGATATGGCTTCTTCTCGTGACAGCCATGAGTCAGAAGCCGGCGTTGATGGATGAACAGCAGGATTCAGGATGACGCGGTAGCCGGTGATATTGATCCGCGATGCTGCTGATGCTCCGTTCAACAACCTGACCCGCCACGCCAACTCGTCGGAACGTCCGGCGACCTCCACCACGCTGCCAGTCCACCCGAGCATGGGGCGTACCACTGATGCGTACTGCGCACGAGCGAACACAAGGCTGGCTGCGATCGTCGTTGCGGCGGTTGCCGATTGAGTATCGAGCATCTGCAATTTCCACGGCCAGGAAGAGCGAATGGAAACTGGAAGATTCTGGGTCACTATGACCCACAGAAGGAGGCTTGCGGCTAGGCCGAGAAGAATAAGAGGGATCGTGAAGAAAAGTACATTCCGACGTACGCGTACTTGTGACTCGCCTCTCATTGGCCCCCCTGAAGCACCGATGAAACTGCGGGCATTTTATCCGTCCTCCGGGCCCCAAGTGAGAGGGAGCGCTCGGGTGTGCTGGTGTTCGTCCTCGTTGATGTCGGACGTAGATGCAGGTGTGAGCGCGCCTTGACTGCGGATCAGTCGCCGGAGTGGCCCCAGAAGCAGATTTCTTGAGGCCGGCTCCGGTCGTCATGCAGTACTGCGCATCGGCCGATCCAGCGCCGCCGGTCGCCGGCCGGCGCCGTTGACCCAGTAGTAGTCCCCCGCCTCGAACACCTTGCGGCGCAGCTCGTCCAGCGCCGCCCCCAGGTCCTCCTGGTGCGGCACGTAGTAGTCCCACTCCGAAGCCCCACCTGGCCGCTCCCATCTGTCTTCGTTGGGCGATGCAAGTTTGCACCAGGCCCGACAGGCCCCTGAGCTTGGGAATCGCCGCCGGTGCCAGTCGACAGCACCGGATCCCCGTCACGATCACCCGAGGGCGGTCCGGGCTTACGCGCCCGCTACGCCTCACCCGCTAATGTGCCCCTGACCAGCAAAAAGGCCCTCCCGGGAGGAGGGCCTGAGGGTGGTGCGGGTGGTGCGCCCCCGGCAGGACTCGAACCTGCGGCCAAGCGCTTAGAAGGGGCATGCATGCTTCAAGCTCGGCAGGGGGTTGACCTGCACATATCTGCCTGCCGCATTCGCCTTGCCTTCGAACTTCAACCTGCATTCGACACAGCGCGCGTCACTTCTTGTGGTCTTGCGGGAGGGAGATGACCTTCAGTCCCACCTGCTGAGCGCGCAGACGCATGCCGAAGTCATCGGTCAGCACACGGGCTCCGGTGTCTCGGTGAAGGTTGTCCAGGTCTGCCGCACAGCGCAAGATCGCCAGGTCGGCATCGTCACCACGATCATCTATGTTGACCCATACCTCCAAGGTGGCACCCTGGCGCAGCTGTACAGGGTCGCCGGGCTGGCTTCCCTGGAGGACACGCTCCAGGTAGCGGATGGCCGTGGTAGCCCTCTTGGCGAGCTCGCCCTGACCGTATTTCTGCTTGTTGAGCTCATCGACCACGCGCAGTGGAATCACAAGCCGTGTAAGTCGGACGGTCTCGCCTTGAGCCTTCAAGACGTCGCGCCACAGGACGTCGCCGGGCTGCCGCCAGTGGTTGAGCATATTGGTGTCGTAGACGACGGGGAGGCCAGGCCGGGCTGCGAGTTTCTTCAGTGCCTCAAGCTCGGTGCGGGCCTGATCCAGGGCTTTCACTTGGTTCTCAATCTCGGTGGCGAGCGCCTGGTTCTCCGCGCGCAGGGCACGCCTCAAGTTCGCTGCCACGTCGGGGTCGCTGAAGACGCCGAGGTCCACACGTGCGCCACCGATCGACAGCAGATTCCAGTAGGCCGGAGTGCAGGTTGGTGGCGAGATCCGGAGTGGCGAAGGCCTGCTTGAGTACGGGATACGTCTCATGGACCGCATCGGTGTAGGCGCGGAAGTAGTCCTGTGCGCCACGCGCGTTGCCCCACGTCGTCTCCGCGCGTCGGAGCATGTCGTCGGCGTAGGCCATGGTGATGCCCGGGTTCAACCTCATACCGAGAGCCTGGCAGATGGACAGCCAGTGCAGCACTTGAATTCAGGGATGCAGAGCGGCCGGCACATATACGGCTCCGGAGGCCCTTGAGCGACGGGCGTCCCAGCTGGTCGCAGTCCTGATGCTGATGGGCTTGCGGCATCCTGTCCACGAATAGGCCGCAGCTCGGTGATCGGCGTGCCGGCGAGCTCTGGGTGCCTACTTCGAGGACCTGGCGCCGTACAGCTACGCACAGGAGCGGATGACGGGGGAGTCATCCACAGACTGGCAAGGCATGCCAGTGCTCAACGTCGGCATTGGGAAATCCTGACGGCGACCTTCCCCGACTGAGGGACAAATGCGTGAGACACCTCCGCTACTCATCGCGCGGTGGCTGGGCAGCGACTCTTGCGCACGGTGGGGCCGGACGGCCGAATTGGGTCAACACGGTCATTGATCAACTCCTGCCCCAGAGGTAGCTCATGAGTGGCCATCTGACCAAAACGTGCGCCCGGGGGCGTGCGCTCCGGCGGAGGCCAGTAGCCAAACGCGCCGCTGACAATCGGCCAATCGCACGAGTAATGTCCCAACCGCGACCGATGGGGCTCACGTTCTGCTGCCTCTTCGGTTGCTGGAACGTGAAAAAGGGGGATGGGCGAGTGGCCGACGAATATGACTTCGATGCCTCTTGGCAAGGAGGCGAAGTTAGTGAGTGGTAACCACCGTCGGCGGGGATCTGAGGGTGACCCAAGGCAGCGGCGTGGGGGCGATAATCGGCGCACCGCGGTACAGCTAAGGAACCGAGTGATTCGGGAATTCAATGCCGCGGCGGCTCGCGGACTCGGCGGTGTTCCAATTGCTGAGGAGACGCAGCCAGCGTATGTGCGGTTCCTTCAAGACGGCCTTGATGCACTGATGGCCAGAGAAAATGCTGAAGCCCGGCTACCCGAAGCTACTGGAAACCTCGAAGATTTCACTGGGGGCCTGGCTGGCGAAACACGACGCCGCAGTCTCGCCGCCGTCACCTTGGCTGTTTTCGTCACAGTCAAGGAGCGCACCTGCCCGCTGTGGCCATTCTGCTGAATCTGGAGAGGGCCTGATGGCAGTCGAGGAATACGAAGCGATGGCAGAGCGACGCAAGCTCGCCTTCGCCGCTGCATCGGAAACCAGCAAGCACGTCCTCACACTGACAACCGCAGTCATTACTATCACCATCAGTTTGGCCAAAGACATTGTTGGAAAGGCCACGCCGTCCGATCTCTTGTGGCTCCAGCTGGCGTGGCTTGCCCACGCCGTGTCGGTTCTGGCAGGAGTGGCCACGCTCATGGCTCTCGCTGGCACGGTCAACGAGGGAGATAACACGAGGTCGATATACGCGACGAATATCCGGCTGCCGGCCGCTATGCAGATGGCCTTCTTCGGCCTCGGCTTGGCGCTTGTGGTGATATTCGGCGTTCTGGCCACCTAGCACAGGCGAGCCCTCTTTGCCATGCCTTGCAATCATGGAAAAAGTCTCTCGGCCGTATCTGGCTTGCTAAGAGTGCTAGGTCCAAGTCAGGCAAAGTGAGAGCATTCGGAAACCACCAAGGGGACTAAAGTGAACGCAGACACCCGTGCCCATGACGGCAACGACTTCGACATCGCAGCCATCTTTGAGGAGGGGCTAGCTCAGGCGGAGCAAGAGGAAGCCATGCTCAATATTATGCTGACTGGCCGACCGGGAGCGGGTAAAAGCACCCTCGTTAATGCAATCTTCGGAGAGCGTATTGCGCCGGTCGGAACGGGCAGGCCCGTAACCCAGGAGATCAAGCGGTATCGTCGACCAGGTTTGCCGATTACGGTATACGACACGCCTGGTTTCGAGTTGGGAAAAAGCGCGGCGGAAGTTGCTCACTACTTCCTTAGCCGGATCAAGGAAGAAGTGATGGCTGAAGAGTCGGAAATTCACTTTTCCCTCTTCTGTAACCTGGTCGACAATGGCCGCATTGAGGATTTTGAAGCAAATCTCGTCCGGGATCTGGCGAAGGAAGTTCATACGGCTTTTGTCCTGACGAGGTGTCTCGACAAGGACTCAGTCGAGGTAACTAATCTTCGGGCCGTTATCGATGACATGCGGCTACCCATTGTGGAATCGCGACCGTTTCCCGTGCTTGCCCAGGACAAATTGCTTACCGTTGCGGGCCAAAGTATTCTGGTTAAGTCGCATGGCCTCACCGAGCTTCTTGAAGCGCTGATGCATGTGCTGCCGTTGGCACAAAAACGAACCTTGGCGAGCCGCCAGCGAGTGAACCTCGAACTGAAGATAAAGGAAGCAAATGCCATCGTAGCGGAAACTGCTCTAAAGGCGGCTGCCATTGCTGCGGTGCCAATTCCACTCTACGACATAGGCCCGCTGAGCGCCCTGCAGGTTGCGATGTTTGCCCGCATCACTCGGGTCATGGGCTTCAGCATTGAACCGAAATCCTTGGCTGCCGCCTGCACGGCCGTTATCGGGGTGGGAACAGCAGCTAGGACGGCATCGAGCTTGCTCAAACTTGCCTTCCCGCTCGTCGGGAGTGCCGTAAACGCCACCGTCGCAGGTTCGACCACCTATGCAATGGGCGCCGCCTACATCAAGGCGTGTGAGGGGCTGCTGCGGCTTCAAATCGCCGGGGTGCCAATTGATCAAAACGACGTCATCGGTGCGTTGGTCAGGGAATGGAAGAAGGTTCGCTGACCGTTGCGCCATCCCAACCTGCTAGCCGCCAGCGGCCCACGCCTACTCGCCGGTGTGGCAGCTGTCCTGTGATCACACAGGTAGCAGAGCTGGTCTGCGGACGTCTTACATCAACGAGTAGTGCCAGCCACTGACAGTGGAACCCGGAGTTCGATCGGCGACGTGTCGCGGCACTCACAATTGGGGGCGGCGAGGTCGTGTTGGGCCGCTCGGGGCTGCCACTGTCCACCGTCGGTGATGTCAGGTGTGGATGTCAGAACGGGAGTATGTCCGGATGCTCAGAGATCCGACGGGCGAACGCCTCTACGGCTTGCGACGGAACGCTCTGGGCATCTTCCTCGCGCAATGCTTCGACGAGAGCCTGCTGGACCGTGCGTACGGCTGCCAGGCCTGAGAGGTGCCGGTCCGACTGACCGCCCGCTCGACCTTCGCCAGATGGGCTGTCACGATCGGCATCGCCTTGTCGTACTCGCTCGGCTCTGTGGTCTCGGACCCAGGCGATCAGGTCGAGCGGAACACCGAGTCCATGGCGGCCTGGGAGGACCCGCGACGGGTTGACGACGTGCTCCACGCTCTCGCGACCAAGCTGGACGGCTCGACCGCAGCGGCCTCCTCGATCAAGCGCAATCGCAGGATCCTAAATGTGGCCGTGGAGTACGCCGTATATTCCGCCGCGCCTGGCGGACCGCTCGAAAGGAAGTCCTACTGCCCGAGGAATTCGCCTCGCCGCTCGGTAAGCGCGTTTAATACCTCCGCCACACCTGCCTGACGACGTGGCTCAACGCGGGTATACCGCCGGCGCAGGTCGCCGAGTGGGCTGGCAACAGTGTCCCTGTCCTGCTCGCCACGTACGCCCGGTGCATCTCCGGTCAGCTCAAGGACCACCAGAAGCGGATCGAGGCCGGGGGAGACCTCCCCGACCTGACGGAAGATCGCTGAGACACCCGCGAAAACTTCGACACGTATTCGACAGGGCCACCCGCAGAAACCCGGATCCAGCCGGACAGCGCCGGACCCCCCTCGTGATCATCCGAGGGCGTTCCGGCGCTTACGCGCCCTCTACGCCTCACCCGCTAATGTGCCCCTGACCAGCAAGAAGGCCCTCCCGGGAGGAGGGCCTGAGGGTGGTGCGGGTGGTGCGCCCCCGGCAGGACTCGAACCTGCGGCCAAGCGCTTAGAAGGCGCCTGCTCTATCCACTGAGCTACGGGGGCCGGAAGCGGCCTGGACCCCCACGAGGGGTGGTCCGACCTGTCGGGGACAAGGATAGGGCTCCGATCGCCTTGGCCCGGTTGCCTCACCTGCGTGACACGATGTGGAGGTTCGGTGAAGCGAACCGATAATCGCAGGCGGGTGCGATTCGTGCATCGCTTTTGACGCCTGGCGTCGCGGGTGTTGTGCACTCGTTATGCCTGAGTCCCACTCGCCCCGTGTGTCCCATCTGTCTGATCGGCGCGCAGAGAGGCCCATACGCTTCAAAAAGCCGATCAAATTGGGCATTCTTCGCATGTGGTGACCTTGGATGCACGGCCTCAGCTGATCGACGCACTCTCCGCCCTGCGCGACCGTGTCGCCGCCGTGCGTCTGCCGCTCCCTCTTCACGGCGCGCCGCGCGCCCGGCAGACGCGCGTCGAGCTGCTCGCCCAGCTCGACGACTATCTCGTGCCCCGGCTCAAGGACCCCGACGCCCCGCTGCTCGCCGTCATCGGCGGATCCACCGGCGCCGGAAAGTCCACACTCGTCAACTCCCTTGTGGGCAGGAAGGTCAGCGAGGCCGGGGTGCTGCGGCCCACCACGCGGACGCCCGTGCTCGTCTGCCACCCCGACGACCACCACTGGTTCGCAGGGATGCGGGTGCTTCCGCAGTTCACCCGCGTATGGATGCCCCCCGCCGACGAGCAGGGGGAGAGGGACGTGGGAGAGCGGCAGCGCGGGGCCGGGGGGCAGGCCGTCGAGGAGAAGCCGCTGCGGATCGAGACCGCGTCCACCCTGCCGCGCGGCCTCGCGCTCCTCGACGCGCCCGACATCGACTCGCTCGTCGTGGAGAACCGGGTGCTGGCCGCCGAGTTGATCTGCGCCGCAGACGTATGGGTGATGGTGACGACTGCCTCCCGCTACGCCGACGCCGTGCCGTGGCACCTGTTGCGTACGGCCAAGGAATACGACGCCACGCTGATCACCGTGTTGGACCGGGTGCCGCACCAGGTCGTCGAGGAGGTGTCGCGGCAGTACGCGGCGCTGCTCACCAAGGCCGGGCTGGGCCACGTGCCCCGGTTCACGATCCCCGAGCTGCCCGAGTCCGCGGGCGCCGGCAACGGGCTGCTGCCCACCACCGCCGTCGCGCCCCTGCTGTCCTGGCTGGCCCACCGGGCCCAGGACCCGGCCGCCCGCCAGCAGGTGCTCGGGCGCACCGCGGGCGGGGTGATCGCCTCCCTCGACGCGCGGATGCCGGAGCTGGCGAGCGCGGTGGCGGCCCAGTACGCGGCGGCCGTACGGCTCACGGGCGCGGTGGAGGAGGCGTACGAGAAGCAAAGTGAACGCGTGCGCGGCCAGCTTCGGGCCGGTGCCGTGCTCGCCGGTGACGCGCGCACCCGCTGGCGGGGTTACCCGCGGGACTGCACGGCGGCTGAACTGCTCGACGCCCTCGTCGCCAGTCTGTCCGCGCTCCTGCAGTGCGCCGTCGCCGCCGCCGACGAGCATGTGCAAAGAGCCTGGCGACGCGAGCCGGCCGCGGCGGCCGTCAGCCCGCACCACCGCGTCGACCTGGAGACGAGCGAACGGATCGGGATGGCCGTACGCCGCTGGCGGCGGGTCCTGGAGGAGCTCGCCGAGGAGGAGGCACGGGGGATGGAACGCAACGCCGCCCCCGACCCCGAGACCGTCGCCGCGCTTCTCGCCACCGCCCTGCTCGGCGGCCGGCGCGCCCGCGGCGCGGGGGAGCGCCTGGCCGAACGCATCGGCGCCCAGGGCGCGCTGCGGCTGCGCGACAAGGGCGGCGAGCTGGTCTCGACGTACATCGACCACGTGCTGCACAGCGAACGGGACCGCCGGCTGGCGCCACTGGACGCACTCGAAGTGACCCCCGAGCCGCAGGCCGAGCTGATCGCCGCGCTGTCCCTACTGCAGAAGGAGAGGTGAGCGCGGGTGACCGCCGTCACCGACGACCAGAACGAGGCGGGGAACGAGACCGCCGCCGGAACCGTGGGCGGGGCTGTGAACGGGGCTGTGAACGGTGCCCTGGACGGTGCCGCCGTCGGCGCCCCTGTCGGTGAACGGGCCGGTGGGCGCTGGGACGACGGGCTGATCGCGCGTCGCGCCGAGCTGCGGCACGCGGCCGACGCCCTGGACGAGGACGAGGACCCGGAGGCGGACCAGGACAGGGGCGAGGACGGGCGCGACGCCGGGCCGGGGGACCGGGACGACCACCTGCCGATCGGCGGCGCTTACAGCGGACCGCTGCGCCACCGGCTGAACGCGCTGCGGGAACTGCTGGGGCTCTCCCAGACCCGGCTGGACGGACGCACCCTCGCCGAGGCCGGCCGGGTCCTCGACGAAGCCGCCACGCGCCAGCGGCTCTCCTCGCGCCACACGGTCGTCGCCATCGCCGGGGCGACCGGCAGCGGCAAGTCGACCCTGTTCAACGCGCTCGCCGGAGTGCGCATCGCGGAGACCGGGCTGCGCAGGCCCACGACGTCGGCGCCCATCGCCTGCACCTGGTCGGACGGGGCCGCCGGCCTCCTTGACCGGCTCGCCATCCCGGGACGGCTGCGCCGCAGGCCGCTCGCCGGCGGCGACGGCGACGAGCAGTTGCAGGGGCTGGTCCTGGTCGACCTGCCGGACCACGACTCGGCCCTCGTACGCCACCGGGAACAGGTCGACCGGGTGCTCGCGCTCGTCGACGCGGTGATCTGGGTCGTCGACCCCGAGAAGTACGCGGACGCGGCCCTGCACGAGCGCTACCTCAGGCCGCTCGCCGGGCACGCCGAGATCACCTTCGTGGTGCTCAACCAGATCGACCGGCTGCCCGGCGAAGCCGCCGACCAGGTGCTCGACGATCTGCGACGCCTCCTCGACGAGGACGGAATGGCGCTGGGCGAGCACGGGGAACCGGGCGCCACCGTCCTGGCACTGTCGGCGCTCACCGGTGAGGGCGTCGGTGAACTGCGCGAGATGATCGGCACGTTCGTGCAGGAACGCGGCGCACCGGCGCTGCGGCTGTCCGCGGACGTGGACGCGGCGGCGGCGAAGCTGCGCCCCGTGTACGTCGCCGAAGGCCGGACGGGGCTGGACGAGCGCGCCCGCGAGGACTTCTCGGCACGGCTGGCGGACGCGATCGGCGCGACGGCGGCCGGGGAGGCGGCGGAGCGCGAGTGGCACAGGAACGCGGGGCGGGCGTGCGGGACGCCGTGGCTGCGCCTGTGGCGCTGGTACGAGCGCAAGCGCATGCCGGGGGCTGCGCTGATGCCGCCCGTCGTGCCGGTGGAAGAGGAACTCACCGCGCGCCAGCGGGTCGAACAGGCGGTCCGCACGGTCGCCGGCGAAGCCTCGCGCGGGCTGCCTGCCCCTTGGGGGCAGGCCGTGCGGGAGGCGGCGGTACGCGGTGCGCAGGGGCTGCCGGAGGCGCTGGACGAGCTCGCGGCGCGCGAGGCCGCGGCGACGAGCGGACGGCCGCAGCGGCCCGCGTGGTGGCCGGCCGCTGTGCTGGCCCAGGTGTCCATGACGCTGCTTCAGATCTACGGGGGGCTGTGGCTGGTGGGCCAGATCATCGGCGTGCTGGAGCCGGGGCTCGTACCGCCGGTGCTGGTGATGCTCGCGGGGATCGTGGGCGGCCCGCTGGTGGAGTGGGGATGTGCGGCGGCGGCCAGGGGGCCCGCCCGGCGGTACGGGCAGGACATCAGACGCAGATTGCAGGAGGCGGCCGCCGGGTGCGGAAGGGCGAAGGTGCTCGACCCGGTCTCGGCAGAGCTCATGCGGTACCGGGAGGTGCGGGAGCAGTACGCGACGGTCTCCGGGACGGTGTCGGGGACCACACGGCCGGGGGTGGGTCCGGGCACGGGACATGGAAGGGTGCGTACCCGGATCGGGTGACCGGGTTTTCCCCAACGCGACGTCTGTCCACAGGCGTCTGCGGGTCTTCCCCGTCCGGTCCAGCATGGAGTCCGATCGGCAGCGAGTCGGCAGTGAGCCGACAGCGATCGGACAACGCAACCGGACGGGGAGGTGACCGTCATGAACGACACCGTGGTGACGGTGGTGGGGAATGTGGCCACGAATGTGGAGTACCGGGAAACGGCCACGGGAGGGATGGCGCGATTCCGTTTCGCGGTGCCCTCGCGACGGTGGGACCGGCAGAGCGGTAACTGGACCGACGGGCCGACGAGCTTCTACACGGTCTTCGCGTGGCGCACGCTCGCGGCCAATCTGGCCGCTTCCGTATCGGTGGGTGAACCGCTCGTCGTGCACGGCAGGTTGAAGGTGCGGGAAGAGGACGGCGAGGGCAGGCGCCGGACGTTCGTGGACATCGACGCGCTCGCGGCGGGGCACGACCTGACCCGCGGGACGGCGGCGTTCCGGCGAGTGACGAGGGGCGAACAGGTGCCGGCGGCGGCCCGGCGGGCGGAGCCGGGCGAGGCGGATGGCGCGAGCGGTGCGGCCGGTGCGCATGGCACGGTCGGCTCGCATGGCGTGAGCGGCGCGGTCGGCTCGGATGGCGTGAGCGGGCGGACGCGGGCGCCTGCGGGGGTTGCGTGAGGGGCAGTTGAGGGACGGGCGGCCGGACAGAGTGGCGGGCGCGGGAGCCTGTGAGGGGTGTACGAGGGGGAGTTGAGGAACGGGCGGACCGGACGGAGCGGCGGGCGCCGGTCGGTAAAAGGGTTGATGAGGGGGTGAACTGACCGACCGTGATAACGATTACGAGTCAGAATGGTTATCTGATGTCATGACGGGGGACTGGGCTGCGCGCCGTCCATAGGATTCCCGGGTACTCACGGGGCACTTGAGTTAGCTGGCGAGACACTTCCCCCACGCGTCACACGCGAAGTGCTCGCCCAGAGGGGAATTCTGCTGTGTTTGCTGTGTTCTCTGCGTCTGCTGCACGCAGGCGGCGCGTCGCTCGTCGTCTTGCCGCGGCGGCTCTCGTATCGGGCCTGATCGCCACAGGCTCTCTCGCCGGCGCGGGCACGGCCGCCGCCGACGACGGTACGCAGCACCAGGGTGGCGCGGTCGCCACCCTCGACGGGCTGAAGACGTACCACAAGGCTGTTCTGCACAACGACGGCAAGGATCAGCAGATCCCTGCCGGGCTCTTCGAGATGACCGTCGAGGGTGGCGGCCAGCTGAAGACGTACTGCATCGACATCCACAACCCGACCCAGGAGCAGGCCAAGTACCTGGAGACTCCCTGGAGTCAGACCTCGCTCGGCTCGAACAAGAACGCGGGCAAGATCCGCTGGATCCTCGAGCACTCCTACCCGCAGGTCGACGACCTCGCGGCGCTGGCCAAGGGCGCGGACGCCGGGTCGCTGACCGCCGAGACCGCGGCGGCCGGCACCCAGGTCGCCATCTGGCGCTTCTCGGACGGCGCGGACGTCGAGGCGGTGGACCCGCAGGCGGAGAAGTTGGCCGACTGGCTGGAGAAGTCCGCCGAGGACGTCGCCGAGCCCAAGGCCTCGCTGAGCCTGGAGCCGAACGCGGTCTCCGGCAAGGCCGGCAGCCGGATCGGCCCGGTGACGGTGCGCACCGACGCCGGTCAGGTCACCGTCACGCCTCCGGCCGACGCGGCGGCCAGCGGCATCAAGATCACGGACGAGGCCGGCAAGCCGGTCACCTCCGCGGTCAACGGCAGCAAGCTCTACTTCGACGTTCCCCAGGGCGCGGCCGACGGGACGGCCTCGCTGAGCGCGCAGGCGACCATGTCGGTGCCGGTGGGACGCGCGTTCGCCAGCGCGACGAAGAGCCAGACGCAGATCCTTGCGGGGTCCAGCCAGTCCACGGTCTCCGCGACGGCGACCGCGACGTGGGCGAAGACGGGCGCGATCCCGTCCGTGACCGCGGAGAAGAACTGCGCCAAGGGCGGCGTGGACATCACGGCGGGCAACAAGGGTGACTCCCCGTTCACCTTCGAGCTGGCCGGCACCAAGCACACCATCCCGGCCGGCGAGTCCCGGACGGTGACCGTGCCGGTCGCAGAGGACCAGGCGTACGACTTCACGATCACCGGACCGGGTGGCTTCGAGAAGAACTTCAAGGGCGTCCTGGACTGCAAGACCACGGGTACGCCGCAGCCGGGCACCGAGACCCCGTCGCCGCAGCCCAGCCCGGCCTCGGCCGGCGGCACGTCCTCGGGCTCCGAGGGCCCCGAGGGCGACCTCGCCGAGACGGGCGGCTCCAGCGCCACGCCGATGATCGCGGGCATCGCGATCGTCCTGCTGCTGGTCGGCGGCGGCGCGGTGTTCTTCCTCCGCAGGAAGGCGTCCGCCGCGGGCGAGTGAGTGAACGACCGCGGGGTGTGACCCAGCGTTGACGAAGGGCCCGGCACGAGACGTGCCGGGCCCTTCTCGTGCGGGGCCGCCGCCGGCCGGCCGTCGTGCCACTCCACCCGGGACCGTGTCAGGCCGGTCCGTCGCGGGAGCTCCCTGCCCCGTCGCGGTCGACCCCGGCTCCCGCTCCTGGGGCGGTGACTGCTCGGGACGGACTGGGCTCCGTCGGAGGCGGCGGGGCTTTCGGGCGGCTTGTGGCGTCCGTGCTGCCATCCCGCCCGGCACCGGCTGCGCCGGCTCCGACACCCTCGCGGGGAGCGCCCGGCGAGTCGCCGGGCGGGGTGGTTCCGCGCGGGAGCGTCACGGTTGGCGGTGATTCCGCCTCGCCCTGGCGCGGGTAGCGCCCGGCGCCTCGCGTGCCTCGGGCCTTGCGTGCCTCGCGGGCGCTCCGCGTGGCGAGAGCGCCGAGGGCGGTGGGTGCTCCGCCCGGACCGTGTTCGCGATCCGCGGGCGCTACGCGCGCGACGGGAGCTTCGCTGCGGGGCGCTCCGAACCCGACCGCGTCGTCGCGGGCCGGCTAGTCACTCGCCCCGATCACCCGCGTGAGCGCGTCCCTCGCGTACTCCTCGTCGTACTTCCCACCCGTCAGCAGCACTTGCAGACAGATCCCGTCGAGCAGCGCGACCAGGGCGCGCCCGGTGCGTGGGTCGGTGCGCCGGGCGAGCAGCTCGGCGACCTCCTCGCACCACTCGGCGGCGACGGTGCGCAGCGCGGGGCGGCGCAACGCGGCGAGGTAGAGCTCGTACTCCAGCTCCACGCCGGTGCGGTCGCCGCCAAGCCACTCGCCGGTCAGCCGGGCCAGCTCGGCCGCGAGGTCGCAGCGGGGGTCGGCGAGGGCGCTGCGGTGTTCGCGTACGACCTTGGCGAAGCCCTCGTTGGCCTGGCGAAGGGCGGCCACGAGGAGGTCGTCGAGGGTCTTGAAGTGGTACGTGGTGGAGCCGAGCGGCACATCCGCCTCGGTCGCCACCGTGCGATGGCTGAGCCCGGCGATGCCGGAGCGGCCCACCACCCGGATCGCGGCGTCGATGATCCGCTGGCGCCGCTCGGGGTCGTAGCGCCGTGCCGCCATCAGTGCGCCCCGCCGAGACTGAGCAGCACGACACCGAAGATCACGAAGGTGATCCCGGCGAGCTTGGCGAGGCCGGCCGACTCGCCGAGGAAGAGGATCCCGATGGCGGCGACGCCGCCGTGCCCACCCCGGCCCAGATCGCGTACGCGGTGCCGACCTGCATCGTCTTCAGGGTCTGGGCGAGCAGCGCGAAGGCGAGCAGGTACCCGGCCAGCGTGCCGAGCGAGGGCCACAGCTTGCTGAACCCCTCGCTGTACTTCATGGCCGTCGTCCCGGCCACCTCCGCCGCGATGGCCGCGGCCAGCAGTCCGTATGCCATGTGTACGAGTGTACACATCGTTGTGTACGTGCGTACGCAAAGCCCGGGAACACCTCGTGGACCGGCCGTGGCCATCCGCCACGACCACTGGCGCCACCACAGGAGCGGAGCACCCACCACCCGCTCCCTCATCGCCACATGACCACCACCGTGATCGGACAGCTCCTCCAGCGGCTCAGTCGGCCTTCGCGGCCGGCGGCGACGTCCCCGTCGCGGTTGACGGGTCGCTCTGCCCACCGCCTTGCCGTGGGCGGGTGACTCAGCCCCCTCGCCGCGGGGGCTGAGTCACCGACCGACGTTGGCGGGGCGCGTGGCGCAGCCTGCGCAGGGCGTCCGGGCCCGGGCCGCGGTTTCCGTCCGGGGGGAGGCGTACGGCAAGATGGGTGTATCTGCCCACCCACTGCTTGCCGGACGGTTTCTCTTGGCTGAGTACATCTACACGATGCGCAAGACGCGCAAGGCGCACGGCGACAAGGTCATCCTCGATGACGTGACGCTGAGCTTCCTGCCCGGTGCGAAGATCGGTGTGGTCGGCCCCAACGGCGCCGGTAAGTCCACCGTGCTGAAGATCATGGCGGGCCTGGAGCATCCGTCCAACGGCGACGCTTTCCTGTCGCCCGGCTACTCCGTCGGCATCCTCCTCCAGGAGCCGCCGCTCGACGAGTCCAAGACCGTCCTGGAGAACGTCCAGCAGGGCGTCGCGGAGGTCAAGGGCAAGCTCGACCGTTTCAACGCGATCGCCGAGGAGATGGCGACGAACTACACGGACGAGCTGATGGAGGAGATGGGCAAGCTCCAGGAGGAGCTCGATCACGCGAACGCGTGGGACCTCGACGCCCAGCTCGAGCAGGCCATGGACGCCCTCGGCTGCCCGCCCGCCGACTGGCCGGTCACCAACCTCTCCGGTGGTGAGAAGCGCCGCGTCGCCCTGTGCAAGCTGCTCCTCGAGGCCCCCGACCTGCTGCTCCTCGACGAGCCCACCAACCACCTCGACGCCGAGTCGGTGCAGTGGCTGGAGGCGCACCTCGCCAAGTACGCCGGCACCGTCGTCGCCATCACCCACGACCGTTACTTCCTCGACAACGTGGCCGAGTGGATCCTCGAGCTCGACCGCGGCCGCGCCCACCCGTACGAGGGCAACTACTCCACCTATCTGGAGAACAAGGCCTCCCGTCTGAAGGTCGAGGGCCAGAAGGACGCCAAGCGTCAGAAGCGGCTCAAGGACGAGCTGGAATGGGTCCGCTCCAACGCGAAGGGACGGCAGGCCAAGTCCAAGGCCCGTCTCGCGCGTTACGAGGAGATGGCCGCCGAGGCCGACAAGATGCGGAAGCTGGACTTCGAGGAGATCCAGATCCCGCCGGGCCCGCGTCTGGGCTCCGTCGTCGTCGAGGTGAACAACCTCTCCAAGGCGTTCGGCGACAAGGTCCTCATCGACGACCTGTCCTTCACGCTGCCGCGCAACGGCATCGTCGGCGTCATCGGCCCGAACGGCGCCGGCAAGACGACCCTGTTCAAGATGATCCAGGGTCTGGAGACCGCGGACTCGGGCGACATCAAGGTCGGTGACACGGTCAAGATCTCCTACGTCGACCAGAGCCGCGCCAACATCGACCCCAAGAAGACGCTGTGGGCCGTCGTCTCCGACGAGCTGGACTACATCAACGTCGGCCAGGTCGAGATGCCGTCCCGCGCGTACGTGAGCGCCTTCGGCTTCAAGGGCCCGGACCAGCAGAAGCCGGCCGGGATCCTCTCCGGCGGTGAGCGCAACCGCCTCAACCTGGCGCTCACCCTCAAGCAGGGCGGCAACCTGCTGCTCCTCGACGAGCCGACCAACGACCTCGACGTGGAGACCCTGTCCTCCCTGGAGAACGCGCTCCTGGAGTTCCCCGGTGCGGCCGTGGTCGTCTCCCACGACCGCTGGTTCCTCGACCGCGTCGCCACGCACATCCTGGCGTACGAGGGCGACTCCAAGTGGTTCTGGTTCGAGGGCAACTTCGAGTCCTACGAGAAGAACAAGATCGAGCGTCTTGGCCCGGACGCGGCCCGTCCGCACCGTGCCACCTACAAGAAGCTCACCCGGGGCTGAGCAGCGCATGGCTCGCCACATCTACCGCTGCCCCCTGCGCTGGTCGGACATGGACGCCTTCGGGCACGTCAACAACGTCGTCTTCCTGCGGTATCTGGAAGAGGCGCGCATCGACTTCATGTTCCGGCTGGCGCCGGGGGACGGTTCGCCGTCCTTCTCCGGCGGATCGGTCGTCGCCCGCCACGAGATCGACTACGTGCGGCCGCTGGTCCACCGCCACGAGCCGGTCGTCATCGAGTCGTGGGTCACCAAGATCACCGCGGCGTCGCTGACCATCGCCTACGAGGTGAAGGAGGCCGACGACCCCGCGCAGGTGTACGTGCGGGCCTCGACGATCGTCGTCCCCTACAACCTCGCCGAGGGCAGGCCGCGCCGGATCAGCGCGGAGGAGAAGTCGTTCCTCAAGAAGTACCTCGACGACAAGGCCGGCGACCCCGACGCCAAGGCCGAGGACGCCCTCGTCGCATGACCGTGCCCATGTCCGTACCTGTGCAGAGCCTGCATCTCGCCGACGCGAGGGAGGCGGACGATCTCGCCGCCTTCCTCGCCCGGCTGATCCACTACGACCGCGCAGCCGCGGTCAGGCTGCAGGCGGGCAGCGGTGCGCTCGCCGTCTTCGGGCGCCCGCCCTCCTTCGAGGTGCTCGCGATCCGTACGGCACGGCTGGCCGAAGTCGTCGAGCTCGACGTCACCGTGTCGGCCGGGGAACTGCTGGAGTCGCTGGGCGGCGCGGAGTTCACCGTGCCGGGTGCCGTGACCGGGCCGCCGTGGGCCGGAGTGCTGCCGCCGCGAGGCGGCTGGCGCGAGCTGGCGGGGCTGCCGGAGGTGCAGGCGATGCGCGGAGCGGTGGCGGTGGCTGTCGCGGAGTTCCGCGCGCGGGACGAGGCGCTGCCTTCGGAACGGCGCACACGCGCCGAACGCGACCGTATCGGCCGTGAGATCTGGTCGCGCTCGGTCGGCGGCACGGGCCTGCCGCTGCGCGCCGTGCACGCGGCCCAGGCGTTCGGCTTCCTGCGCCCGGGAGTGCCGGTGGCGCTGCTGTCGGCGGGGACGTGGCTGAGGCTGCGGACGCCGTTCGGCTCGGTCGCGGTCCGCACGAACGGGATGGGCGGGTTGAGTGTGACGCCGGTGCGACCGACGCACTGACCCTGACGGTCGGCGGTGGAGTTCCCCCACCCCGCCCCTCCCCGAACCCCTGGGGACCGCTCGTCGCCGCCGAGTACAGGGCGCCGGTCCGGTCGGTGGTGACGCCCCGGAAATCGGCGGTGGCCGGCCACGCGGTGTCCCCGGCGCTGTTGCGGCCGGAGGCGAGTTCGGAGGGGTCGGTGAGCGGGGCCCGTAGGTGGTGAAGACCACAGGGCGCACTCCGCGCCCGACCGAGCGCGTCCAACTGCCAGTACGACTCGGCCGGGTCCGTGGCCCGGTACACGCCGGTGACCTTCACCCGCAGTGCCTTCTCGGTGAGGCCGTCGGTGTGGGTGAGCCGCGCGCCGGGCCGCAGCCCCAGCAGCTTCGCAGCGGTCTCCGGCAGCGCCACCGGGACCGGGCCGTCCCCCCCGATGACCGTTATCCGGCGACGGGACGGGCGACGGGCGACCGGACACCGCGCCGAACGGGCGTTCCCGTCCGTGGCGGGCTACTGCTCCACGGTGTTGACCATGGAGGCCGCGGCGTAGGTGAGGTAGCCCCAGAGCTGCTCCTCGTGCTCCTGGGACAGGCCGAGCTCGTCGACCGCCGTCCGCATGTGCCGCAGCCAGGCGTCGTGCGCCGCCCGGTCGACGGTGAACGGCGCGTGCCGCATCCGCAGCCGGGGGTGGCCGCGGTTGTCGCTGTAGGTGCGCGGTCCGCCCCAGTACTGCATCAGGAACAGCACGAGCCGCTCCTCGGCGGGACCGAGGTCCTCCTCCGGGTACATCGGCCGCAGCAGCGGGTCCTCGGCGACACCCTGGTAGAACCGGTGTACGAGGCGCCGAAAGGTCTCCTCGCCGCCGACCTGCTCGTAGAAGGTCTGCTCCTGAAGCGTCCCGCGCGGAATCTCGTTCACCCGTCCATGCTCTCAGACGCACCGGCCTAGGACGCCAGGCCCAGGACCCTTGCATTCGAAGGCCGCGGGGGTACGCGAGGGGGCTGTGCACCGCCCGGCGGGGGCGCTCGCTTCGCCGCCGCGGGCGCAGGAGAGTGGAGGCATGGGTGCACATGCGGACCGATTCGCCGAGCGGGGCGCCGAGGCGCGCTCCGCGCTCGTGCGCCGGATCGTGGCCTCCGGCGGGCTGACCGACCCCGCCTGGCGGGCCGCGTTCGAGGAGGTGCCGCGGCATCTGTTCGTGCCGTACTACTTCATCGGCAGGGCGGGCTCGTACGAGCGCCTGTGGTGCGAGGACCCCGATCCCGAACGGCAGGACCGGTGGCTGCGCGGGGCCTACGCCGACGAGCCGCTCGCCACTCGGGTCCGCGACGGTGAACTGGTCTCCTCCTCCAGCCAGCCCTCGCTCATGGCCGAGATGCTCGAAGCCCTCGACGTACGCGACGGCGACACGGCGCTGGAGATCGGCGCGGGCACCGGCTACAACGCGGCCCTGCTGGCGCACCGCCTCGGCGCCGAGGCGGTCACCACCGTCGACCTGGACCCTGAGATCACCGAGGCCGCCCGCAGGCACCTGGCCGCCGCCGGCTACCGGCCCGCCGTCGTCACCGGCGACGGCGCACGCGGCTGCCCGGAGCGCGCTCCCTTCGACTGCGTCATCGCGACGTGCACGCTGCCGTCGGTGCCGCACGAGTGGCTGCCGCAGTGCAGCCCCGGCGCCCGGATCGTCGCTCCGCTGTCGACGGGCATCATCGTGCTGCGGGTGCGCCAGGGCCCGGAGGGGCGGACGGCGGAGGGGCGTTTCCTGCGGACGTCGGCGTTCTTCGTACCGCTGCGCGGCACGCAGGTTCCGCCGGAGGCCCGAGCGGGCGGGCTGCCCCGGCGCGCGGTCGAGAACGACCTGTTCCGCTTCCTGCTGAGCCTGACCGCGGGCAGCCTGGATCCCCGCGAGGCCATGTCCCTGTGGGACCGCGAGCGGCGTCCCGAGCGCAACCGTTTCGGGATCACCGTCGCCGACGCCCACCAGTGGGCCTGGCTGGACGACCCCGAGGGGCCGTACGTCTGGCCGCTCGACACCCGGCCGTCCTGACGGAGCGGCGGCCAACCCCCCTGCCCGGCCATGCCCGCGGGGTCTCCGCGCTCAGTACGGCCATGGGCCGGGACATACGGCGGCCCCGGCCCGGACCGGTGGCCGGGGCGGGGCCAAAGAGTCAGCCGCGGCGGACCGTGATCGTCGTCCAGGCCCCGACATGGACCCGGTCGCCGTCGTTCAGCGGGATCGGGACATAGGGCTGGATCGGGTCCTCGGCGCCGTTGAGCGTCGTGCCGTTCGTGGAGTTCTGGTCCACGACGGCCCAGGAGCCGTCCGGCTGCTGCACCAGCACCGCATGCTGGTGCGAGACGCCGGGATCCTCCGGCGGCACGGACAGATCGATGTCGGGCGACTCTCCCGTCGAGTGCCTGCGGCGGCCGATCGTGACCTGGGTGCCGGTGAGCGGCAGGCGCTGCTCGGGGGAGTACGCGGGCAGGTTGAGCCCCGTGGCCTCCGGGCCGCTGCGCTGCATCATCGCCATGAAGTACTCGCGGTCGGGCCCGATCACGGCCGTCCAGCCCGCCTGGGCCGGCCGGCCCGGGAACTGGGGAGGCTGCCCGCCCTGCTGCTGGAACGGCGGCGGGCCCTGTGGCCCCTGCCGGCTCTGGTGCTGCGGTGCCTGGTGCTGCGGTGCTTGGGGTGCCTGTGGCCCCTGGTGCCGCGGTGCCTGTGGCCCTTGGGGGGCCGGCGGCGGGGGCGACTGGGTGCGCGACGGCGGTGACAGCATCCAGTCGTCGCCACCACCCGTGTGCTGCGGCGGCGCGGGCGGCGCCGGGGGACCGGACTGCTGGAAGGCGGGCGGCGGGCCGCCCTGCTGGAACGCCTGCGGAGGCTGCTGCGGCCCGGAAGGCTCCTGCCCCAGCGGCTCGGCGGGCCGATTCATCTGCGACGGCCGCGAGCCCTGGTACTCGAAGGGGTCACGCTGCTGCGGGGGCCGCGGGGGCCCCTCATGCGGGGGCGGGCCCTGCTGGGGCGGCGGAGGCGGCGGCCCCTGGTGCGGGGGCGGCACCTGATGCGGCGGTGGCGCGGGCGGGCCCGGCTGGGACTGGAAGCCCGGCGGAAGGTTCAGCCCGGGCTGCGGCGGCGCCGCCGGCGTGTAGGAAGTGGCGGTGTTCGTGAGGAAGTTGTAACGGCACTCCTCGCAGAACGGGGCCATGGCTTCGCGCGGCGTACGGCACTGCGGGCAGAGCTCGGCCTGGGCGGTGGCGTTCGGATCGCCGCCCGGGCCCGGGTAGCCGTAGGAGGGCGGTGGGGGAGGCGGTGGCGGCACGGCTCCCGAGGGAGCGCCAGGACCGGCCATGCGGTGGCCACAGACCTCGCACCAGTCGTCGGAACCCGACTGGTGTCCGTTCGGGCAGGTCGGCATGTCGGCGCCTCCCCCTCTCCTTCTGGCGGCCCCAGGGCCGATCCACGTCTGCTCGTGCGTACTGCTCGTGTCTACTTCTTCACGCGAACCGTCTTGGTGGAGCGCGTTTCGAGAGTCATCTCGTCCGCCTCCGCGACCTTCGCCTTCAGTCGCACAGTACCCGTCGCCGCATCGACGACGTCCACCACCTTCGAAAGCAGTTTCGCAGTGTCCTCGTTCCCGGAATGGGCCGCGAGCTGCACCGCGCGCCCCAGTTTCGCCGTCGCGCCGTCGATGTCGCCCATCTTCCGGGCGTCCAGGCCCTGCTGAATGACCTGGGCCAGTTCCACCTGGCCCGTGTAGTGCGCGACCTGAGGGTTGATCGAGGTCGACGCCACCATGTCGTCCGTCCACACCGCCCGCACGAGCCCGTGGGCCAGGACCTCCGGAGCGCCGCCGTCCGCCGCCGGAACGATCAGCGAGACGCGCGCCGCCAGCATCTCCTGGCCGATGCCGGCCTGCGGAACCTTCACGCACACGTGGTAGTCGCGCGATTCGTCGCCCCAGGAACCGGTCGGATAGTCCCCTGCCCGGGGCGGGACCTCGGTACGCCGCCCGGTCAGGTCCTCCACCCTCGGCGCGACCTGCTTGACGAAGCCGATCTCCACACCGACGGGCGTCCACAGCCGCAGTGACACGTCCGCGACCCCTTTGCCCATCGCGTTCTCCATCATCTGCGTGAAGTCGGCGGCCAGTCCGCTCGGATCGGCGACGATGTCGGCCGTGCCGAGCAGGGCGGAGGCGATGCCGGTGACCTCCTTGACCTCCCAGTCGGTGCCCACACCGCGGGCGTCGCAGGTGAAGCGGCCCGCGCACTCCGCCAGCGCCGAGCGGAGATCCTCGGGCGACTCGTGCTCGTTGCGGCCGTCGGTGAGCAGGATGCCGTGCCGGATCGCCACGTCGGACGAGGAGAGCAGCCGGTCCGCCAGCCGCAGCCAGGTCCCGATCGCGGTGCCGCCGCCCGCGCTCAGCCGGCGCAGCGCGTCCTTGGCCTGGGTGCGGGTCGCCGGATCGGCGACGGCGAGGCGGCCGTCGCCCGGGTAGACCTCGGCCGCCTTGTGGGTCCCCGCGACCACGGCGAAGGCGACTCCGTCGCGCAGTGTGTCGATGGCGGCCGCCGTGGCGTCCCGGGCGTTGCGCATCTTCGTCGGCGGGTAGTCCATCGATCCGGAGCAGTCCACCATGATCACGACACCGGCGTCCGGGGCGGTGCGGCTCGGTCCGGACGACGGGTCGGGCGACGCCCCGAGCAGCGGCACGCCGGCCGTGGTGCCACCACCGGTCGACGTCACGGTGACGATCGCGTTGACCTCGCGGCCGCCCTCGGGGAGGTACGCGTTCTGGTAGACGTCGACCGAGAACTGCGGCACCTGGGACTTGGAGAAAACGGCCATCGGAATCGGCTCCTCGGGGCCCCACCTGGCGATGGGTCGGGACAGGGACGGAAAGGGCGTGGGGCACGGGCGAAGGGGCCGGGCCGCCCCGGCAGGCGGTGCGGCCGGGGGGAGGGAGCCGCCCGGAGGCGGGTTCCTTCCCTCAGGCCGGTCCTGCCCCTTCGCCCCGGACCGCGAACGGCAGCACCGCCACCGTGACGTTGTCGTGACCGCCGCCGTCGAGGGCATGACCGACGAGGACCTGGGCGCTGTGCAGCGGCCGTTCGGCAGCGTCCGGGGGCACGGCGCGCGCCATCTCGTCCGCGCCCTCGGCGTAGTTCCACAGACCGTCCGTGCAGACCACGACCACACCGGAGCGGTCCGGCTTGAACGACGCGGTGTGCGGCTCCAGTTCGTACGCGTCGGCCCCCAGCCAGCCCGTGATCGCGTGGGCGCGCTCGTCCGCGTACGCCTCGGCCTCGTTCATCAGGCCGGCGGCGACCATCTGCGCCGCCCACGAGTCGTCCTCGGTGAGCCGAGCCGGCGGGCCGCTGCGATCGTCCGGCACCCAGTAGGCGCGGCTGTCGCCGACCCAGCCGACGACCAGCAGTCCGCCGGCCGCGACGGCGCTGACGATGGTGCACGCCGGCGCGTTCTGCCGATGGCCCTGGTCGGGCTCCGAGCCGTCGCCCGAAGCGCCTCCGTCGACAAGGGAGTTGACCGCGGTGGCGGCGGCGACGATCGCCTCGTGCATCGCCTGTTGCGGATGGGTGCCGCGCGGCAGTGCGGCGAGCAGCTCCTCGTTGGCCGCGCGGGCCGCCGCCGACGACGCCTCGTCCGGTCGGGTGGCCGAGGAGACGCCGTCGCAGACGACCGCGACGACGGCGGGCGAACCGTCCGGCAGGGAGGTGGCCGAGACCGCGAACGCGTCCTCGTTGCGGTGGTGGCGCAGGCCACGGTCGCTGACGGCGGCGACCGACCCGAGCTCCTGCTCCATGTGGTCGCGCTCACGGGGCTGGGCGTGGCCGCAGTTCTCGCAGTAGCCGTCGGGGTCGACGTGCCCCGCGCGGCAGGCCACGCACAGCCTGCCGCCCGACGGCCCCCGCGTCGGCGCCGCCAGGGGCTCGGCGGCGCGCGGGTCGGCCGGCGCGGCCCTTACCGGATCCGGGGCTGCTCCCACCGTGTCCGGTGCGACGCCCGCAGGGTCAGGGGCGGCCAGCTCGAAGTCCCCCGAGGGCGGGGTGTCGTAGCGGACGCCGTGGTGCGACAACTCATCGCCGTCGGAGTCCGTGCCGGGCAGATCCCCCGGCTGCTGTGTGCGCGGAGACATGCCCGAGGTGTCGGTGACGGTGGCGGCGGGCCACTCCACGGGTGTGCCGATGGCCAGGGTGGGGCGGTCCGGCGAGGGCGCGGGAACGGCCGACAGGTCGTACCCGCAGGCTCCGCAGAATCGGTCGCCGGGCTCCACCGGCTCCTCGCAGCCGGGGCAGGCCGGGTCGTCGGCCGGCTGGTGCATCTGCGCCATCAATCACACCCACGTCCGGGGGCGGTAGCGGTTCGCCCGCTCCACCAGCTCTATCCGCTCCTCACCGCGCTGGGCGAGCCGGGCCAGGACCCGGTAGGAGCGTTCCAGGCCGAAGCGCAGGCCGCGCTCGTCCAGTTCGCTGCCGAGCAGCACGGTGGGCGTGCTCGCGCTCGGCGAGGGGGGTGCGGTCGGAACGGACGGCAGGGCTCCGGGACTACCGGAGAGTACCCAGTCGAGCGCCGTCCCGAGCACCTCGGTGGCCAGCTTTTCGCGTCGCACCGCGTCGAGTCCGAAGCTCCCCAGTGCGTCCACCTGCGCGGCGGCCGCCGACAGGTCGTCAAGAAGCGGTTCGTGCACGGCGCGCCGGCGCAGTCTCGCCCGTACGGCGGCCACCCGCGCCGCCGTGTAGTGGATCGACGCCTCCGGCACCGACTCCAGCGTCCGTACGGCTCCGGCGCGGTCGCCCGAGGCGATCTGCACGCGGGCGAGCCCGAACGCGGCGCTGACGAAGCCCGGATCGGTCGTCCACACCAGGCGGTAGTACTCCGCCGCGTTGTCCAGTTGCCCGAGGACCTCGGCGCACAGGCCGAGCGCCAGCTTGGGCGCGCTCTCGCCGGGGAACGCGTCGTACACCGCGTCGAACGACAGGGCCGCCGCCTCGTGGTCGCCGGTCACCAGCGCCGTGACGCCCTGGTACCAGACGACGCGCCAGTCGTCTGGCCGTGCGCTCTCCAGCGTGGCGAGCGTCCGGGCCGCCGAGGGGAGATCACCCGTTTCCAACAGGGCCCGCAGCTCGCGCAGCAGCGTCTCCGGTGAACTCGTGGCCGCCGCCCGCAGCGCGGCGATCAGCTCGGCCGGGGCCGCGGCCATCAGGCCCGCGAGGAATCCCGCGTTCGGATCGTTCGGATCGACCAGGGGGACGGGGAGGGCCAGGGCCGTGCCGCGGGTGTCGAGGCCGGCGAGGTGCGGGGCGAGCGCGAGAGGTGCGGTCGCCAGTGCGCCCCCCGGGGCGCGCTGCGCGGGCACCGGGGCATGATCGGTGCGGGCCGGTGCGCCGCCTACAACCGGTGCGCCCCCCATCGCCGGGACACCGGCCGCCGGCGGCGGCGCCCCGGGCAGCGACGGCATCGGCGGCGGCCCCGGCGGCACTGCGACGCCTCCGGTCGCGCTGCCGTTCGCCCCGGCCTTGGGGCGGCGTGCGCCCGCGGGGGGACGGGCGCCCAGCGATGAGACGTCCTCGTCGAGCTCGGCGAACAACTCCGTGTCCATCACGCGCAGTTCGGAGCCGAACAGCGTCGAGAGCGCCGGGCGCGGCCGGCCCGTCTGCAGCGCGACGACCTCTCGCAGCACTCCGGTCAGCTGCTCGGCCATCTCCTGCGCCGAGGCGAAACGGCGTCCCGGGTCCGGGTCGGTGGCCCGCACCAGCAGCCGGTAGAACGACTCGTAGGTGCGGAAGACGTGGATGTGCTCCGGGTCGGGGAGGGAGTCCGCGAACACGTTCGTGTAGCCCTGGAAGTCGAAGGTCAGCACCGCGAGCGTCCGCGCGACCGTGTACAGGTCGGATGCCACCGAGGGTCCGACCTCGGCGACCTCGGGGGCCTGGTAGCCGACGGTCCCGTAGATGGCGGACTCGTCGTCGTCCATCCTGCGGACCGCGCCCATGTCGATCAGCTTGAGCTGGTCCTGCTGCTGGATGGCGTTGTCGACCTTGAAGTCGCAGTAGAGCAGGTTCCTGCTGTGCAGATGGCCGAGCGCCTCCAGCGCCTCGATGCCGTACGCGCACGCCTGCTCGACCGGGAGCGGATCGCGCCGGCCGTCCGGGCCGCGGCGCCCGTTGGCGATCTCCTTCAGCGACTTGCCGCCCACGTACTCCATGACGATGTAGCCGTCGAGGGATCCGGTGCGCTGGTCGAGGTGCTCGACGAAGTTGTAGATGCGGACGATGTTGGAGTGCTCGATCTCGGCGAGGAAGCGGCGCTCCGAGATCGCCGCGGCCATCGCGTCCTGGTCGCCCGTGTCCAGCAGGCCCTTGAGCACCACCCAGCGGTCGGACACCGCGCGGTCCACCGCCAGGTACACCCAGCCGAGACCGCCGTGCGCCAGGCATCCCACGACCTCGTACTGGCCGTGCACGATGTCGCCGCCCTTGAGCTTGGGCACGAAGGAGTACGGATGGCCGCACTTGGTGCAGAAGCCCTCCGTGCGGCCCGGCCGGTCACCGCGCGCACGTCCGACCGGCGCGCCGCAGTCCGAACGCGAGCAGAACCGCTTCCGCTCGGGCACCTCCGGGTTCGCCATCACCGCCGTACGCGGGTCGGGCCGCGGCACCTCCGGCATGGTGACCAGCCCGGCGCCCAGCCTGCCGCGCCCCGACGCGGCCGTGGACGACCCCGAGCTGCGCACCGAGACCGAACGCGATGACGTGCTGCTCCCGGACAGCGACCGCGAAAGCCTGCCCGAGACCGAACGGCGCGAGGACGACGAACGCGACGACGCCCGCGAGGAGCGCGAACTGCTGCGCGCCGACGAGGAGTCACGGCCGCCCCCGGCGACACCGGTGGGCTGCGATTCGACCATGCCGGTCGGGGACACGACCGGCGCGAGACCGCAGGTGTCGCAGTACAGCTCGCCGCCGCCCATGTCCTCGTACGAGCCCTCGCAGCCGGGGCGCTGGCAGTTCGTCTTCTCGCTCATGAATCCCCCCTGCGTTCCTCGGGCACCGCTTCGCCCTGCCTCGGCACCAGCGCTTCGGCGGCGGCCTGCTGATAGCGCAGCACCGCCTGCTCCGCTGCGCGCAGATCGCACGGTGCGCTCCACAGCATCCGCCGCGCCACGTCGTACCGCTCGATCAGGAGCGGGTCCTCCGCCATCCCGTGCCGGGCGACCTTGGCCTTGTAGGCGTCGAGCCGGCCGCGCAGCTCGGCGCGCACGGCCAGCGGCGCGGTGACCGCCGTCAACGATTCCCGGGCCCGGTGCAGTTCGTCCTCCGCCTCGCGCTCCAGGGACTCCAGCAGCGGCGACAGGCGGTGCCACTGGGAGTGCCGCCGGTACTCCGCGGCCGTGGCCAGCCGCTCCTGCAGCGCCGTGGGCGGTCCGCTGACCGCGGGGACCTCGGACGCGGCGATCTTGGCGAGCACCTCGCCCCGCGCCGAGCGGGCCTCGGCCAGCGTCCGGTCGGCACGCGAGAGCAGGTCGCGCAGCCGCAGCAGCCGCTCCTCGGAGTCCTGCCGGACCCGGAGCACCGCCTCGATCTCCCGGCGCACGTCCTCCAGGGCGCGCGCCGCGCGGTCGTAGCGGTCGGTGTCCGGGCGGCCGCCGCCCGGCGCCGAACTGCCGGGCGCGGGACGCCAGAAGGCGAGGGGGTCGGAGACGACCTGGGCACGCAGCGCGGACAGCTCGTGGGTGATGCCCTCCAGGTCGTCACCTGCGGTGTGCTCCCCGGGCCGTACGCCCACCGAGTGGGCGAGCGAACGGGTGCGCTGCAGCTCGGCGGAGAGCAGATCGATCCGGGCCGGCAGCGCCGACCACACCGCGTCCGCCGCGACGACCATGTCGAGCGCCGCCGCGTACAGCTCGTTCATCCGGGCGACCAGCTCCCCGAGCGTGAACTGTTCGGCGAGCCTGGCGGGTCCGGTGAGCGACGGTGCCGCGTGCGCGGCCGGTCCGGCCACCGTCACACTGCGACCGCGCAGCCGCTCGGTGAGCTCGGCCAGGTCCTCGCGGCTGGACCAGCGGCGACGGGCACGCAGCTCACGCAGGTCCGTCAGCGCGGCGGTGTACGCGTCGAAGTAGCTCCACAGCAGCGTGATCGACTGCTCGGCGGCGGCCCAGCGCTCCTTGGTGACCCCGGTCAGCTCGGCCCCTTCGAGAAGCCGTCGCCCGGCATGGTCCTGCAGGGCGAGGAGCGAGGTCTCGACCGCCTCGTGCTCCGCGCCGAGCCGCGCCAGCGCACGGTCCACCTCGTCCCGGTCCATCACCGGCCCGTGCGGTGTCCCCGCCGAGCCGGGGAAAGGTCCCGCGACGCTCATCGATCACGTCTCCGTTCGTGTCCGTGCCTGTCCGGGACGCGCCCCGGTCTGCTCTGCGTGCTGTGTGCTGCCCGTTCCCGCGCAGCTGCCCTGCGCCCGCCGGGCGGCGGGTCCTCTGGCGGCTCCCGGCCTACTCGGCCCGGTACTTCGGCTCCGGCGGCCCGGTTATCCCGGGCAGGTCGGTGGCCAGCCACTTGTCGTACGCCTGCATCCACGGTCCCCTGCGGTAGTCGACGAGCACCTGGTTCACCCGGCGCACGAGGTCGTCCTTGCCGAGCTTGGTGGCCACGCCGTAGAACTCGGTCGTGAACGGCTTGTCGCCCTTGAGCTCCACCGCCGGATCCTGGGCGGCCTGACCCGCCGCGAGGGCGTTGTCCGTGACGATCGCGTCGACCAGTCCCTGCTGGAGTCTGACGAGGCAGTCCAGCTGGTTCGGCACGGTGTAGAGGTCCTCGTCGCCCGGCTGCCCGTCGTGCTCGTCCCTGAACGTCGCGCCGAAGCTGTTCTTCTCCAGCGCCTCGTACGCCGTGGAGCCCTCGGCGGAGCACACCCGCTTGCCCGTCAGGGACGTGTCGTACCCGGTGATCGGCGAGCTCTTCGGCGCGAGGACCTGCTGACCCGCCTGGAAGTACGCCGTGGAGAACGCCACCTGCTCGATGCGGCTGCAGTTGATCGTCATGGTCCGCACGACGATGTCCACCGCCCCGCTGTCGAGGGCGGCGATGCGCTGGTTCGTCGGTATCGCACGGAAGATGATGTCGTCCTTGCTGCCGACGATGTTCTCGGCGATGGCCCGGGCGAGATCGATGTCGAAGCCCTCCAGGACGCCGCCGGTCGCAGGGGCAAAGCCCTCTTCGCCGCCACCTGGATCCGCCGGGTCCTGACCGCCGCCCGCCGGGTTGCGGTAGCCCCAGCGGTAGCTGTTCTGGTCGACGCCGACGATCAGCTTCCCGCGGGCCTTGATCGCGTCGATGTTGGGGCCGCCGGCCGTGGAGGGCCGCAGCGACGCCTCCGGGTCCTTGCAGTCGTCCGCCTTGCCGGGGACCGCCGTGCCCTGACCGGCGGGGTGCGGGCTGAGGGCGTCCGCGCCGCCGTGGGCCAGCGGCAGCAGTGTGACGGCCGCGGTCAGCGCGCACGCGGCGGCCATTCCCGCGACGCCGCCCCAGCCGCGCAGGCGGCTCGCGCGCCACAGGCGCAGCGGACGCGAGCCCGTCCTGGTGTCCGTCATCTCTCCCCCTCTCACCGGTATTCCGAAAGCCTGCGGTTGATGCCGAGGATCGCGGCCACGGCCCCGATCACGGCCAGCAGCGCGGCCCCGACCGGCAGCCCGGTGAGCGCGCCGCGCCCGTCCTTCGCCGCCTCGGTGAACTCCCGCTGCTCGTGCGCCAGCGCCTTCTCCAGTGCCTCGTCCACCCGGTCGAAGGACTCGTCGGTGGATCCCTTGCCGCCGATGACCTTCCGCACCGCGCCGTCGTAGTCACCTGCCTGGTCGGTGGCGGCCACGTCCTTGTGGCGGGTCTGCCACTCGGACACGCCGCGGACGGCGTCCGCGACCGGGCCCCGGCCCTCTGCGTCGTCGGCCAGCCGCTGCGCCCGGCCGAGCTGTTCGCCCAGGCGTGCCATGCCGGCGTCGTACTCCGTCTCGTACTTGTCGCTCCGGCCGTCGTCGGTGAGCACCGCGCCCCGGGCGACCAGCGTCAGATTCTCGTTGGCCCTGGCCTTCAGGGAGTTGATGCGGGCGTCTCCCAGGACCTTGAGCGACTGCTGGCCGTGCGCCTGCGCGTCGTTGAGCTGGGCGCGGGCCACCGTGTGCCCGACCGCCAGCCACAGCAGCATCACGGTGGACGCCGCGGTCGCGGCGAGCAGGCCCTGGTTGAAGACCCGGTTCGTACGGCGGTAGGTGCGCCGCTGGGCCCACACGAGCACGGCCAGGGCGGCCACACCGGCTCCGAGGGAGGCCACCGGCCAGAACCGGGCGTCCTCGTCGTCCTGCTCCAGCCGTGCCGTCTCCGCGTCGTACAGCTTCTGGGCGGCGGGCAGGAGGTGCTTGGTCATCAGCTCGTTGGCGAACCGAAGATACGCGCCGCCCAGCGGCCGGCCGAGCCGGTTGTTGGCGCGGGCGGTCTCTATCAGGCCCGTGTACCGGGGAAGCTGTTCGTTCAGATCGGCGATCTGACGGCCCGATTCGCTCGAACTGTCGGTGTTGGTCGCCGCCTTGACGAGCAGCCGGGACGCGAGCGCGATGTCCTTCTCGTACCTCTCGTGGACGTCGCGGGGCTCCTCAGCGCCTGCCAGGAAGCCGCTCGACGCCGCCGTGTCCGCGTCTGCCAGGGAACGGTAGATCGAGGCGGCGTCGGCGCTGAGCGGCTGGCTGCGGCTCACCACGTCGTCGGCGGCCGCCGCCCGGTCGGCGACCTCGAACGCCGTCACCGCTCCGAACAGCACCACCAGCCCGGCCAGAACGGCCCCGATGATCTGCAGTCGCCCCGGCTCGGTCGTCGCCGCGGCACGCAGCCGCCGCTTTCCCTCGGCCCAGGCGCCGCCGCCGTGCGGCGCCGGTCCGGCCGGCGGCCGTACGGGTGCGGGCGCAGCGGCCGGCTGGGGTGCGGTGCGCACATTCGGCGGGTGTGTCACGTGACCTCCCCCTCGGTCGCCGACGGCCCGCCCCCCGGCGGGTCCTGGGACAACTCCCGGCCAGCAGTATGGCCGCAGGGGACTGCTTCACACCAGAAGGGTCTGGATCTTGTCCCACTCGCCGCGACTCGGGGCCGCCTCGACGTCGTGCCGGGCCCGTCCCCCCAACCATGTCCCCACAGTGAATACGCCTCCCGGCCCCGACCGGTTCCCCCCGAACGGGTGAACGTGCGGCGGCCGTGCCGGAGCGCAACGGCCGCACGGTCCGGGTGCGACTGCGCGGCCGCGCCCGGGAGCGCATACGCCCGCGCCGCCCGCCCCGGCGCGGGGCGGGCGGGCGGCGCGCGGCACAAGACGTGAGCCCCCGGATCAGCCCCCGTAGTGGGCCCGCAGCCGCTGCCGGGCCTCGGGCGGCGCCGCGATGTGGTCGAGGCCGAGCAGCGCCGCGCCCAGTACCGGTGCCGCCGTCACCACGCGCACCACCGCCTTGGGAGCCCTGACGGCCAGCAGTTCGGCGATGTCCGCGTCCAGTTGGGGATGGCGCGCCGCCAGCACACTGCCGCCGAGCACCAGCGGTGCCTGCTCGTCGAGCAGGTCCAGCCGCTCCAGTGCCACTGTCGCCATGGCGACGACTTCCTCCGCCAGCCGGCGCACCAGGCCGCGGGCCACCGGGTCGCCGTCCGAGGCGGAGGCGAAGAGCACCGGTGTCAGCTCGTGCTTGCGCGCGGCCGGGACACGGCCCAGGTGCAGTGCCTCGATCACGGCGTACATCGAGTCGAGTCCGAAGTGCGCGGGCAGTGCCCGCGCCAGCGCCGTCGGCTCGCCCCGGCCGTCCTCCGCGCGCGCCGCGAACCACAGCGCCTCGTCGGCGAGTCCCGCTCCGCCGCCCCAGTCACCGGAGATCCTCCCGATCGCGGGGAAGCGTGCGGTGCGGCCGTCCGGCAGCATCCCCACGCAGTTGATGCCCGCCCCGCACACCACCGCGACGCCCCGCGGCTCGTCCACCCCGGCGCGCAGGACGGCGAAGGTGTCATTGAGGACCTGTGTGGTGCGCCCCCATCCGCGTGCGTGCAGGGCCTCGGTCAACTCGGCTTCCTCCACCGGCAGATCGGCGTTGGCGAGGCAGGCGGAGACGTGCTCGGCGCCGTCGACCGGCGTGCCGGCCGCCCGCGCGGCGGCGAGCACCCCGCCGACCGTCGACGCCAGCGCGTCGACGGCCGTGGCGACGCCGACCCGCGGTGGCTGGAAGCCGGACCCCCTGGCCGACGCCAGGACGGTCCCGTCGGCGCCGACGCAGGCGACGTCGGTCTTGCTGTTCCCCGCGTCGATGGCGAGGACCACACCGGCGGGCCCGGGGCGGGTTGCGGGAATGTCGCTCACGCCCACGCCAGGTGCTCCCGGTTGTGCGCGACGAGCCGGTCGGTGAGCTTCTCCGCGTACGCGTACTGGCCGATCAGAGGGTGCGCGAGCAGGGCCTTGAAGACCCGGTCGCGACCGCCGCGCAGGGCGGCCTCCAGCGCCAGGTCCTCGTACGCCGTCACAGCGGCGATCAACCCCGCGTACAGCGGGTCGAGTTCCGGTACGGCCAGCGGCGCGGCGCCGCCGGTGCCGACGCGGGCCTGCACCTCGACGACCGCGTCGTCCGGCAGGAACGGCAGCGTGCCGTTGTTCAGCGTGTTCACCACCTGCACCGGGCTGCCCGCGCCGCCCAGGAGCGACGCCGCGAGGTCGACGGCCGCCTCGGAGTAGTACGCGCCGCCCCGCTCGGCGAGCAGGTCCGGCTTCTCGTCGAGCGCCGGATCGGCGTACATCCGAAGCAGCCGCCGCTCCATCTCCGCGACCTTCGCGGCCCGCGACGGCTTGGTGCGCATCTCCCGCACCACCTCGTCATGGGCGTAGAAGTAGCGCAGGTAGTACGAGGGGACGACGCCCAGCCGGTCCAGCAGCGGGCGGGGCAGCCGCAGGTCGTCGGCGATGGCGTCACCGTGTTCGGCGAGCAGTTTGGGCAGCATGTCGGCGCCGTCAGGGCCGCCGAGGCGCACACCGGTCTCCCACGTGAGGTGGTTGAGCCCCATATGGTCGAGGTGGACGTCGGCCGGGGCGACGTCCAGGAGCCTCGCGAACTTGCGCTGGAGCCCGATGGCGACGTTGCACAGGCCGACGGCGCGGTGCCCGGCCTGCAGCAGTGCGCGCGTCACGATGCCCACCGGATTGGTGAAGTCGATGATCCAGGCGTCGGGGGCGGTCCGGCGGACGCGCTCGGCGATGTCGAGCACCACCGGAACGGTGCGCAGCGCCTTGGCGAGGCCGCCGGCGCCGGTCGTCTCCTGCCCGACGCAGCCGCACTCCAGCGGCCAGGTCTCGTCCTTCTCGCGGGCGGCCTGGCCGCCGACGCGCAGCTGGAGCAGGACCGCGTCCGCGCCGGCGACGCCCCCATCGAGGTCGGAGGTGGTGACGATCCGCCCGTCGTGGCCCTGCTTGGCGAAGATCCGCCGGGCCAGGCCGCCGACCAGGTCGAGCCGGTCGGCGGCGGGGTCGATCAGCACCAGTTCGGAGATCGGCAGGGTCTCGCGCATGCGCGCGAATCCGTCGATCAGCTCGGGGGTGTAGGTGGAACCGCCCCCCACAACAGCGAGTTTCATGGGTTAGCCCTTCACTCCGGTCAGGGTGACGCCCTCGATGAAGGCCTTTTGTGCGAAGAAGAAGACCACGATCACCGGTGCCATGATCAGCACCGTGGCCGCCATGGTCAGGTTCCAGTCCGTCTGATGGGCGCCCTTGAAGGACTCCAGGCCGTAGCTCAGGGTCCACGCGGCCGGGTTCTCGGAGGCGTAGATCTGCGGTCCGAAGTAGTCGTTCCAGCAGTAGAAGAAGTGGAACAGCGCGGCGGCGGCGATCGCGGGCCGCGCCATGGGCAGCACGACACGGACCATCGCCCGGAACTCCCCGCAGCCGTCGATCCGGGCCGCCTCGGTGTACTCGCGGGGGATCGTGAGCAGGAACTGCCGCAGCAGGAAGATGGTGAACGCGTTACCGAAGGCGAACGGGACGATCAGCGGCCACAGCGTGCCCGCGAGGTCCATCTGCCGCGCCCAGAACAGGTACATCGGCACGATGATCACCTGGGGTGGCAGCATCATCGCCGCGATGACCAGCATCATCATCACGTTGCGCCCACGGAAGCGGAACCTGGCGAGCGCGTAGGCCACCGGCAGGCTGCTCGCCACGGCGAGCACGGTGCCGACTCCCGCGTACAGCAGGGTGTTGCGCCACCACGTCAGAAACCCCGGGGTGTTCCACACGGTGGCGAAGTTGCCCCACTCCCAGGTGTGCGGCCACAGGTCGCGGGTGAGCGCCTGGTCGTCGCTCATCACCGCGGTCAGGAACACGAAGACGAACGGCAGCACGAAGAACAGCGCGGCCGCGATCCCCAGGGCGTGGACCGCGATCCACTCCAGGGCGGCCCTGCGTCGGGCAGTGCGCCGTGCGGCGGTGCTCACCGCGCCGGCGGCCGGCGGGAGGATCCGCACGGAAGGAGAGGTCGTCCGGGTCATCGGTCAGTCCTCCGGCGACATGAAGCCGCTGCGCCGGCGCATCAGGAACGCCGTGAACACCATGGCGAGTACGAACAGCACCAGCGCGACCACGCACGCCGCTCCGGTGTCGAAGCGCTGGAAGCCCAGGTTGTAGACGACCTGCGGGACGGTGAGCGTGGACTTGTCGGGATAGCCGGGCTCGAAGTGCTGCCCGGAGCCGCCGATCACCCCGCCGGCCACCTTCGCGGCGACCAGCGGCTCGGTGTAGTACTGCATCGTCGCGATCACTCCGGTGACCACCGCGAACAGCACGATCGGCGAGATGTTGGGCAGCGTCACGAAACGGAAGCGCTGCCATGGGCTCGCGCCGTCCAGCTCGGCCGCCTCGTACTGCTCCTTGGGCACGTCGAGCAGCGACGCCATGAAGATGACCATCAGGTCGCCGATGCCCCACAGCGCGAGCAGCGTGAGCGAGGGCTTGGACCAGGCGGGGCTGTTGAACCACTCGGGCTGCCCGAGCCCGAGCGCGCCCAGGACGGTGTTGGCCGGGCCCGTGCCGGGGTTGAGCAGGAAGACGAACGACATCGTCGCCGCGACCGGGGGCGCCAGATAGGGCAGATAGAACAGGGTGCGGAAGACCCCCGCGCCTGTCCTGATCCTGGTGATCAGCATGCCGATGCCGAGCCCGAAGGCGACGCGCAGCGTCACCATCACCAGCACCAGCCACAGAGTGTTGGCCAGGGCGGGCCAGAGATGCGGGTTGTCGCGGAAGACGTACACCCAGTTCTTCAGACCCACGAAGGAGGGCGGGGTGAACCCGTCGTACTCCATGAAGGAGAAGTAGACGGTCGCGACCAGCGGGTAGGCGAAGAAGACGCCGAACCCGACGAGCCAGGGGGACAGGAAGCCGAGGGTGCGCAGCGCGGAGCGCCGCCGCTTGGACCTCAGTCCCGGTGCGAGGTGGGCCGTGGTCATCAGCGGGCCTGCTCGTTGTCCTTGTCGACCTGGGTGTCGTTCTTCCTCAGCAGCGCGTCCAGGTCCCTCTCCGTGCCCCTCTCGTACCGCTGGGCGTGGTCCTGGAGGGTGAGCAGGAAGGCGCCGCCGTTGACGGACGAGGGCGCGTGCGAGCTCTTGGGATGCTGCGCGATGTCGACGAACGTGCGGTACAGCGGGTCGCTGCTCAGCTTCGGCGACTTCAGCGCGGCGACGGTGGAGGGCACGTTGTGGATGGCGTTGGCGAAGGAGACGACGGCGTCCGTGTCGGTGGACAGGTACTTCACCAGCTCCCAGGCGGCGTTCTTCTTCGCGCTGTTGCTCGCGATGCCGAGGATCGTGCCGGAGAGGTAGCCCTTGCCGTAGTCGGCGACCTGGTCGTCCGGGACGGGGAAGGGGGCCGCCCCGATCTCGAACGGCAGCTTGGCGTCGGAGGCCATCTTGCCGCGCCACTCGCCGTCCAGCTGCATGGCGACCCGGCCGGTGTGGAAGGGGTGCTTGGGGCCCCACTCGTCCCCGAGCGACGTGCGGAACCGGTTGAGTTTCGCGAAGCCTCCGAGGTCGTCCACGAGCTTCTTCTGCCAGGCGAACATCGCCTTGACGGCCGGATCCTTCGCCGTGTTCGACCTTCCGTCCGCGTCGAGGTACTGGATGCCGAACTGGCCGCCGTAGTGCTCGACGGTCGTCTCGTAGCCGAGGTACAGGGGCATGAAGCCGAGGCGCTCGAAGCCGTCGCCCCCCGGCTTGGTGAGCTTCTTCACCGCCGCGTCGAACTCGGACAGCGTCTTCGGCGGGGCCTTGATGCCGGCCTCCTCGAAGGCCGTCTTGTTGTAGTACAGGCCGTACGCGTCGCCCAGCAGCGGCACGGTGCAGCGGGTGCCGTCGTGCTCGGTGTACTTGGCCATCTGCGGCAGGAACGTCTTCCCCGGGTCGATCTTCGACGTGTCGAGGAACGGCTTCAGATCCGTGAGCGCCCTGGAGGAGCAGAACCGGCCGACGTTGTCGGTGGTGAACGACGAGACCACGTCGGGGGCGTTGGAACCGCCCGTACGCAGGCCCTGGTTGAGCTTGTCGTCGGTGATGCCCTTGACGACCCTGACCGTGATGCCCGGGTGCTTGTCCTCGAAGGCCTTGATGTTGGCCTCGATGGCCGCGACCTCGCTCGGCGCGGACCAGCCGTGCCAGAAGGTCAGCGTGGTCTTCGCGTTCGGGTCGTCGGAGGCGTTGTTCGCGGCCGAGCCGGTACAGGCCGAGGCGAGGAGGGATATCGCGGCCGTCGCCGCGAGCGCGGCAGCCGTCGTCCGGCGGTTTCTGGGCATGGCGGTGTCTCCCTGTGACGAGGACGGGGTCGGGGCAGGGGAGAGGAACGGAAGGAGAGGAACGGAAGGGGAGCGGAGCAGAGGGGGAGCGGAGCAGAGGAGGAAGCAGGAGGAAGGAGGGGACGGGCGGGCTGGCCGGCGGGCTCAGCGGGAGGTGTCGAAGACCTCGTCGCGGGTCGTGGCCAGCGCACGCTCCAGCGCGCCCCGGAGCACCGGGCTGCGGCGCACCGAGCCGAGCACCAGCCGGGGCCGGGACGCCGCCAGTTCGGTGAGTTCGGCCTGGACGCGCTCGCGCAGGGGCTCCCCGCCCGCGGCGATCACCTCGCCGGACAGGACGACGAGCTCCGGGTCGAGCACGGCGACCATGGACGCGAGCCCGGTCGCGAGCCCGGTCGCGTAGGCGCCGAGCAGCTGCCGGTACGGCCCCGAGTCCGCCTCCGCGGCCCGGGCGACCAGCGCGGTGGCGACCTCCGCGTGCGGGCCGCTGCCGATGCCCTCGATGCCGAGCTCCCGCGCGAGCCGGGGCAGTGCCTGGGCGCCGGCCAGCTCCTGGAAACCGCCGCTGTTCGCCTTGGTGACCTGGCGGACCAGCGGGGTGCCGGGTACGGGCAGGAAGCCGACCTCGCCCGCACCGCCGGTGAAGCCGCGGTGCAGCCGGCCGCCGATGACGACGGCGGCGCCGAGGCCCTCCTCGTTCCACAGGAGCACGAAGTTCTCGTGGCCGTGGGCGGCGCCGGCGCGCTGCTCGGCGACGGCGACGAGGTTGACGTCGTTCTCGTACTCGACGGGCATCGGCAGCACCGCGGCGAGTTCGTCCAGGAGGGTGGGGGAGTGCCAGCCGGGCAGGTGGGAGGCGTAGCGCAGCCGGCCGGTCGAGGGGTCGAAGGCGCCGGGTGTGCCGACGACCATGCGGTGGACGTCGGCGCGGGTGATGCCGGCGTCCTTGACGGCGCCGTCGAGCGCGTCGGTCACCTGCCGTACGACGCTCTCCGCCCGGCGTCCGGGGGTGGGGAGCTCGAACGCGCCGACGGTCTCTCCGGTGACGTCGGCGACGGCGGCGCGGATGCGCAGCGGGGTGACGTCGAGGCCGGCGGCGTACGCGGCTCGGGGATTGACCGCGTACAGCTGTGCGCTCGGGCCGGGGCGTCCCTCGGTGGTGCCGGTGGCGACGACGAGGCCGGCGGACTCCAGCCGGGCCAGCAGCTGGGAGGCGGTGGGCTTGGACAGACCGGTGAGCTTGCCGATCCGGGTGCGGGACAGAGGGCCGTGCTCCAGCAGCAGATCGAGCGCGGCGCGGTCGTTCATGGCGCGCAGCACACGCGGGGTACCGGGGGTCGTTCCGGCCACGACGGTTGCACCTGCCTTTCGATCTGCACTGTTAGGAAAGTTTCCTATTCCATGGGAGAAAAGTAGGCCGCACGTCAGGGGGTCGTCAATGGCAAACGCCCCCTGGGCAACCAAAGAGTTACCGAGGGGGCGTGCGTCCGGGCGCGTCCGGGTGTCCGGCGGCCGGCCGTGCGGCTACTTCGAGAGGTTCGTGGGCGACGGTATCGGGGAAGCGGCGATCGACTGCGGCGACGTCGCGGACGCGTAGGCCGAGGGCGCCGCCACGCCGGCGGCCGGGTCGGCGGCGCTCTCCTCCGCCTGCTGCGCCATCCCGCCGACGATCCGGATGCCCGCGGCGTCGAAGGCCCGCTTGATCCGCCAGCGCAGCTCGCGCTCCACGCCGAGGGACTTGCCCGGCATGGTCTTCGCCGCCACACGGAAAGTCATCGAGTCGAGCAGCACCTCGGTCAGGCCCAGCACCTCGACCGGGCCCCACAGCTGCTCGTTCCACGGCTCCGCCTTGGCCAGGTCGTCCGCCACCTCGCCGATCACGGCCTTGACGCGGTCCAGATCCTCCGAGGAGCGGACGGTGACGTCGACGGTGGCGGTCGCCCAGCCCTGGCTGAGGTTGCCGATCCGCTTGATCTCGCCGTTGCGCACGTACCAGATCTCGCCGTTCTCGCCGCGCAGCTTCGTCACCCGCAGACCGACCTCGATCACCTCGCCGGAGGCCACTCCCGCGTCGATCGAGTCCCCGACGCCGTACTGGTCCTCCATGATCATGAAGACGCCCGAGAGGAAGTCGGTGACGAGATTGCGGGCACCGAAACCGATCGCGACGCCGGCGACGCCGGCGGAGGCGAGCAGCGGCGCGAGGTCGATCTTGAACGCCCCGAGGATCATCAGCCCCGCGGTGCCGAGGATGACGAACGACGCGATCGAGCGGAGCACCGACCCGATGGCCTCCGAGCGCTGCCTGCGCCGCTCCGCGTTGACCAGCAGACCGCCGAGCGCCGTGCCCGCCACCGCCTGCGCGGAGCGGTTCATGCGCTCTATCAGCTTGGACAGTGCCCGGCGCACGAGCATGCGCAGCACCAGCGCCACGACCAGAATCAGCGCGATGCGCAGGCCGGTGTTCAGCCAGGTCGACCAGTTCTCCTCGACCCAGCCCGCGGCGTTGCCCGCCCGCGTGGCGGCTTCGTCGAGCATGACGGGTGCGGGCGACGGATCGGCATCAGCGCGTACGGCGGACCAGAACGCGGTCACGGGGACACAACCTCCATGCGTGCGATGAGACCAACCACCCTAACGGGGTACGGAGCCCGCATCGGCGCACTTCCCCCGGGAGAGACAAGGCTCACCCGGGGGAAGAAAAGGGAAGGAACGTCCCGAGGCCTGTGGCGGAAAACACCTCCAGCCCGTTACGTGCACGTGGTGGCGCCGGGACCGGCCATGAGGACAAACTGAAGACAGATCGTCCCGGCGCGAGCCACGCGCCGCCGGCGTACAAGGAGGCATCCACCGTGCCGCATGTCCTGGTCCTCAATGCGTCGTACGAGCCGCTCGGCGTCGTACCGCTCCGCCGCGCGCTCGTCCTCGTCCTGGAGAACAAGGCAACCTGCCTCGAGGAATCCGGCGCCTTCATGCACAGTGCGACCCGTGTCGTCGCCGCACCCAGCGTGGTGCGGCTCAAACGGTTCGTTCGGGTCCCTTACCGGGGGCCCGTTCCTCTCACCCGCAAAGCGCTCTTCGCCCGCGACGGCGGGCGCTGTATGTACTGCGGTGGCGTCGCAACCAGCGTCGACCATGTCGTTCCGCGCAGTCGCGGGGGACAGCACGCCTGGGACAACGTGGTGGCGGCCTGCCGCCACTGCAACCATGTCAAGGCCGACCGGCATCTGCGCGAACTGGGCTGGCGCCTGCGCCACCAGCCCGCGCCGCCGAGCGGGCTCGCCTGGCGCATCATCGGGACCGGACATAGGGACCCGCGCTGGCTGCCCTACCTGCAGCCGTACGGCGCGGACGACGCGATGGCCCGGATCGACGGCATCTCCGCCTGAGAGCCGCAGGCCATCTTTTTCGTTCCCGGCCCTCCTCATGCGACCGGGGAGGGCATGGCGCGCCCGCGCGCCTGACTCGCGGACCGCACCGTCGGCCGTGCCCGCTGGGCACCGCGTATTGCTGCCGAGGCCGTCGGCCCGCCTCGCTGGGCGCCGGGAATGCCCCGGCCGTCGGCGGTGTCACGCTCGGCGTCGGCGTAGCCCCGCCGCCGGCCGCCGCATCACTGGGCGCCGGGTACTGCCTGCGGCCGTCGGCCGTGTCTCACTGGGGACGGCGTAGGGCCCCGGCCGTCGGCGCTGTCGCACTCGGCGACGGCGTACCGCCGCCGACTGCGTACGGCCCCGCGGCCAGTCGGCAGCTCGCTGGGGACGGCGTACGGCGCCGGCCGCCGACCGGCGGCTCACTCCGCGACCGGGTACGCCTCCACCGAGAACAGCGAGTACCCGAACTCGGTGACACGTTCGTCGCCCTGGACGCGGACGAAGCGGGTGTCCCTGGCGTCCATGCGGACCGACTCGCGACCGCCCCTGCCGTCCGTGACCGTCGCCGCCGTGCGCCAGATCCGGCCGTCGGACGAGACCTGTACGCGGTACTTCGTCGCGTACGCCTCCTGCCAGTGCAGCACCACCAGGCCCACCCGTTCCGGCCGCGGCAGCTCCAGCTGCCACCAGGCCGTCGGGCCCAGAGCGGACGACCAGCGGCTCAGCGGGTCGCCGTCGACGGCCGCCGCGGCCGGGTAGTCCGCGGTCTCGTCGCCGGACGAGGTGGCGCGGACGCCCTCGACGCGCGCGAGGTCCGTGGCGCCCGTCTTCGGGAACGCGCGCACCGTCAGCGTGCTCTCCTGCCCGGCGAAGGACAACGGCACCTGGTACTCGCCCGCAGGCGTGTCCTCGGGGACCGTGACCTCCACCGGCACGGTGGTCCGCACCCCGCGCGGGACCGTCGTCTCCTTCGGCACCTTCACCTCGATGCCCGCCGGCGCCTTCGCGGTGAGCGCGCCGCGCACCTCGCCAGGCCGCTGCGCCGTCAGCCGGACCCCCGCGCGCTGCGGCGCGCCGCCGATCTCGGCACTGGTCTGGGTGCGCACGAGGTCGAGTCCCGCCGCCGGATCGTCCGCGAACCACGGCACCACCGAACGGACCGGAATCGGCTCGTCGCCGTCCGGCGACACCCGCAGCGCGTCCACCTTCAGACCCTTGGCGTCCGTCTGCGTCCAGCCCCCGGCCGACAGCGGCGCCAGCACTCGCCAGCCCTCGCCCGGCACATGCGCCTCCAGACGCCCGCGCGGGGAGTCGGTGGGCTCGGTCATCGTCGTCACCGCGGTCATCGGACGCGGCCGCTCCAGCCATACGGTGTCCTCGCCGGCCCGGGCGCGGTCGGCGCCCGTCCACATCCGCGACTCCTTCACCGCGCGCTCCACGAACGGGCCGAGCACGTCCTTGCCGACGGTGGCCCTGCTCGCCCGCAGCGACTTCTGCTGCGTCTCCAGGTCCAGCGACGCCTGCCAGGCCGCCTGCCCGTCCCCGCGCGCCTGCGCCGCGAGCATGTCGACCGCCAGCTCGCCGGCCCGGCCGTAACGGGCCAGCTGGTCCAGCCACGGCCGCACCTCCGCGGCGAGAGACCCCTCGGCCGTGTGTCGCAGCCGCTCGGGCGACTGGCGCATCACCGTGAAAGCGGCGCGCAGCGCCGCCGCCGCCCGCTCCCGCGTCCTGGCGTCCGTCGTGGTGCGCGAGCGCCAGAACTCCTCCATGAGCGGCCGCAGATACGCCGACTCGCCGTCGGGGCTGAGGATCGACGAGGAGTCGTTCCCGGCCAGCGCGGCCAGCGCCTCGCGCGTCCGCGCGTCGCCGCCCGCCAGGTCGTCCAGCGCGGCCTGCCAGGACTGCTCAGGGCGGTACGCCTTCGGGTTCCAGGCGTAGTCGGCGGTGGTGAACAGCGGGATGCGGGAGGCGGACGCCTGCTCCATCGCGTTGGCCAGCAGAGCCGCCGAGCCCGTCGCGACCGCGGGCTCCCGGCCGGTGTACGGGCCGAGGAATATCCGGTCCTGTGCGTAGTCGTTGACCGGGTAGTTGTCCATCGTGACCAGCGGATGGTGGTCGAACGCCTCGCGCGCGCCCGCCAGTTCGCGCCCGGTGATCGTGCGCGGTACGACTCCGACGCCCGTCCACGCCACCCGCACGCCCCCGTCGAGCTCCCTGGCGAGCGCCGTGCGGTACTCCGTGGCGCCCTCCTGATAGAACTCGGTCGGCATCACCGACAGCGCCTCGGCACCGGGGTGACGGTCCGCCAGGTGCCGCGCGACGGCCCCCGCGACGTGTGCCTGGGCCCTGGCCGCGGCCTCGGGACCCGAGCCGTACCGCTCCGCGTCCTTCTCGCAGTGCCACTCGCTGTAGCTCACGTCCTGGAACTGCAGCTGGAAGGCGCGTACTCCGAGGGCCCACATCGCGTCGATCTTGCGGGTCAGCTTCCGTACGTCCCCGTCGTCGGCCAGGCACATCGACTGCGCGGGAGCCACGGCCCAGGCGAGCGTGACGTGGTTGCGCCGGGCGCGCTCGGCCAGCGCGCGGAACTCCGCGCGCTGCGCCGCCGGGTACGGCTCGTGCCACATCGCTTGCCGGTAGGGGTCGTCGCCGGGGGCGTACAGATAGCGGTTCTGCTTGGTGCGTCCCATGAAGTCGAGCTGCGCGAGCCGCTGCTCGTGCGACCACGGTTGGCCGTAGAAGCCCTCCGTCAGGCCACGCAGGGCCGTTCCGGGCCAGTCGCGCACGGCGACGCCCGTAACGCGGCCGTCCGTCATGAGCTGCCGCAGCGTCTGCACACCGTGGAACAGGCCGTCGCCGCCCACGCCGTCGAGGGCGACCGTGTCGCGTCCGCCGACGCGGCCCACCGCCAGGCGGTAGCCGCCCGAGGGCAGATCGGCGCGCTCCGCGGCGCGCAGGGCGCGCAGTGCGTCCTGCGCGCCTGTGCCGCCGATGCGGAACACGGGCCCGCGGCCGGGCAGTTCGGTGTGCACCGTCCGCACGCCGGCCTCGCGCAACAGGTCCTTCAGCAGCCCGATCGCATAGGGGTCGGCCGCCGGGTCCGCGACGAGCGTCGCCTCGTCGCCCAGCGCGACGGCACCGCCGGTGGTGCGCAGCGACTGCGGGCGCGGCCACACGGAAGGCGCCGCGGCCGTGCCCTCGGGGTCCTGCGCCGAACCCGCCGGGGTGCCGGGGTCCGCGGGGGCGGCGACGGCTCCCGGCGCACCTCCGAGCAGACCGCCGATGACGGCGACGGCGACGGCCGCCGCTGTACGTCTTCCGCCCGCGAGCCGCACGCCGGTCTCCCCTCGGATCTCCCCTGCCGTTCGGTCGGTTTCGAGCCCACCACCCCACCGCCGGAGTGTCAATGCGCATGGCCGTTGTGTGCCTTTTGCCTGGTGTGGTGGACGATCGGGGCGAGTTCGCGGACCGCCGGCGCGGATTCGCGGACCGCCGGCGCGGATCGCCAGCGCGTCGCCGGAGCAGGCGGCCGGACGCGAAACATGATGTGACCCGGAACACGTTGGCCGATCGTGTACGTCTGCGATCGTGCCGACGGGGTAGGGCTGCTGTGACCCGTTCACGCCCGTTCACACCCGCTTGGAGTGATTACCGTGGCCGCATCCGCTCATCTGCTGCTCTCCGCCCTGTCCAAACAGGTCCCGGCGCAGTCGGCGCATGCCCCCGCAGAATGCCCGCTCGCCCCTGAGGCACAGTTCACCGGCGAGCTGCGGCCCGCCCACGACGTTCCGCTCACGAGCGAGCCGCCGCTCGCTCACGCCGCCCCTCTCACCAGCGAGCCCCCGCTCGCCGACATCGCGCCCCTGACCAGTGAGCCGACCGCCCACGGCACGGCGGGCGGCGCGGAGTCACCAGGGGTCTGAAGGAGTCCGCATGGGCCTTGCCCGGCTCGCCGCGCTGCATGGAGTCGCGACCACCTTCGAGCCCTCCGAGGGCGTCACTGTGGTGGTCCCCGAGGCCACCGTCGTCGCCGTCCTGGCCTCGCTCGGTGTCGACGCGTCCACCCCGCATGCGATCGGTGCCGCCCTGGACCGCGCGGACCGCGCCGCGGCCTCGCGCCTGCTGCCGTCCACCGCGGTCGTCTGGCAGGAGCCCGGTGGACCCCGTCTCCCCGCCGCCCTCGGCGCCTTGCCCGCAGGCACCGTGCTGCGCGTGACGACGGAGCAGGGGCACGACATGCGCCTTTCGCCACCGGGCGCGCGACGGGTGGCGCCCACGCCGGCAAGCGCTCCCGCCTCGTTCCGGGCGCCCGGCAGTGCGCCGGGTCCGGCTGCCCCGGCGGAGACCGCAAACGCTCCGGCCCCTGTGAAGGCCGCAGGCGCTCCGGCCCCGATGGAGGCCGCAGGCGCTCCGGCCCCGATGGAGGCCCCAGGCGCTCCGGCCCCGGCGGAGGTGGCAGGCGCTCCGGCCCCGGCGGAGGTGGCGAGCGCTCCTCCGGAGACCGCGAGCGCTCACGCCCCCGCGGAGACCGGCTGGGGCGAGCTGCCGACCGGAGTGCACCGGCTGCGTGCGGAGGCTCCCGGCGGCCGCACCGCCGACGCGACCCTCGTCGTCGCGCCCGGCGAGGTGCCACGGCCGCAGGGCCGCTCCTACGGCTTCCTGGTCCAGCTGTACTCCCTGCTGTCCGCCCGCTCCTGGGGCATGGGCGACCTGGGAGACCTCGCCGAGCTTGCCGCCTGGTCGGGCCGGGCGCTGGGCGCGTCCTTCGTCCAGGTGAATCCGCTGCACGCGGCGGTTCCGGGCGCCCCCACCGATCCGTCCCCCTACCGCCCTTCGTCGCGCCGCTTCCCCGACCCGGTCCATCTGCGCGTGGAGGACGTCCCGGAGTACGCGTACGCGCACCCGGCGCAGCGCGCACGGCTTGAGGAACTGCGCGAGAAGGCGGCCGAGCTGCGTGAGTCCGTCCTCGGCAAGGGCGCGCTGATCGACCGGGACGCCGTGTGGGAGCTCAAGCGCGAGGCCCTGGAGATCCTGCACACGGTCCCGCTCGGACCCGGGCGCCACGCCGCCTACTGCGACTTCCTGGCCGAGCAGGGCCCGGCCCTGGAGGACCACGCGACCTGGTGCGCGCTCGCCGAGGTGCACGGCTCCGAGTGGCACAGCTGGCCGGCCGCGCTGCGCGACCCCCGTTCGTCCGAGACCGCGCGGGCGAAGAGCGAGCTGATGGACCGGGTCGACTTCCACAGCCGTCTCGTGTGGCTGACCGACGAACAGCTGGCAGCGGCGGGCCGGGCGGCCCGCGAGGCGGGCATGGGCGTGGGCGTCGTGCACGACCTCGCCGTCGGCGTGCACCCCGGCGGGGCCGACGCGTGGGCCCAGCAGGCCGTCTTCGCGGCCGGAATGTCGGTCGGCGCACCACCTGACGCGTTCAACGCCCGAGGCCAGGACTGGGGACTGCCGCCGTGGCGCCCCGACGCGCTGGCCGCCTCCGCGTTCGCCCCGTACCGGGGCCTGCTGCGCGGCATCCTGCGCAACGCCGGCGCACTGCGCATCGACCATGTGATGGGCCTTTTCCGGCTGTGGTGGGTGCCGCAGGGCGCCCCGCCCACCGAGGGCACGTACGTCCGCTACGACGCCGAGGCGATGCTGGCGGTCCTCGTCCTGGAGGCGCACCGCGCGGGCGCCGTCGTCATAGGAGAGGACCTCGGGACGGTCGAGCCGGGCGTGCGGGAGGCGCTCGCGGACCGCGGTGTGCTGGGCACCTCCGTGCTGTGGTTCGAGCGCGACTGGGCGGGCAGCGGCCGGCCGCTGCCGCCGGAGAGCTGGCGGGAGGGGTGCGTCGCCACCGCCACCACGCACGATCTGCCGTCCACCGCGGCCCGGCTCAGCGGCGGCCATGTGGAGCTGCGCCACCGGCTCGGTCTGCTCACCCGCGGCCTGGAGCAGGAACGCACGGAGGACACGGCCGATGTGCAGGAGTGGCTGGGCCTGCTGGAGCGCCTGGGCCTGCTCCCCGAAGGCGGCGGGGACGAGGAGGCGGGGATCCGGGCGGTCTACCGCTTCCTGCTGCACACGCCGGCGCGCATGGTCGGGGTGTGGCTGCCTGACGCGATCGGCGACCTCCGCCCGCAGAACCTGCCGGGCACCTGGGACGAGTACCCGAACTGGCGGCTTCCGGTCGCGGACGGCGAGGGCCGGCCCACGGCCCTGGAGGATCTTGCAGCATCTCCCCGGCTGCACCGGTTCATGACGGTCTTCGCAAGCGCGCGGGGCGGCGACGGCTCCTCTACGGCACCCCCGGGCGCGCGACCCTGACGGGCGTTCGCTACGTTGGCACCGTGGACAAGAAGAACGCCTTGCGCGCCGGCGCCGTCGCAGCCGGTACGACGCTGATGATGCTGCTGATGTCGTCCCCCGCGCTTGCGCTCACCCCGGACGACGGCGACGACCCGGGTGCCGGCCTGAGCGTGGCCGAGACCCTCGGCCTGTATGTCGTGGCACCGATCGCCCTTTTCGTGGTGATCGCCGGCCTGGTGATGGTGCTCGACAAGTCCAGGAAGCAGAGCTGACCCTGCCCTGACCCCAGCCTTCGAGGCGCCCCGGACGCTCCCGCGTCCGGGGCGCCTTTTGCTGTGCCGCCTCCCGGCGACCATTCGGATCTGTTCAAAGGAATCGTCGAAGGTATTCGATGGACCTGAGCGGTTTTCCGGAGCGACGGTGGAGCGCCACCCGCCTCCCAGGGAGGCACAGGATGACCGTGACGGCCGCGGACCGCGTCCGCACCGGCAGGACGACCCCCGCGACACGGGGCAGGCGGGCCGCGGGTTCCGGGCTGCCGTTCGCCGCGCTGGCGACCGTCGTGCGGTCCGGCAGCTTCGTCACCTCGCGGGCCCTGCACGACACCGTGCCGCCGGTGCAGGCCGCTGGCGGATCTGGCGGACCTGGCGGACGAGCCCTGGATCTTCGGCGGCAGCGGCCCCTGGTCCGAGACCACGATCGCGGCCTGCGAGAGCGCCGGCTTCGTTCCCGAACAGGCGCACAGCGCGGCGGGCTGGACGGCCATGACTGGACGGCCATCCTCGCGATGGTCGCGGCGGGCATGGGCATCGCGCTGGTCCCGCGCGTGGCGGCGGCGCGGCGCGAGGGCGTGGTGATGCGCGTCCTCGCCGACGACCAGCCCGCCGCCATGTCCTCGCGGCGGTCCGACGCGGCTCGCAGACGGCGCCGGGAATCTCACGGGTGCCGGGCGCGCTGCGCGAGGTCGCCACCGGTGAAGGGGACGGCGTCGAAGTCCGCCTCGGCGTCGGCGGGCCGCTGTGCACGCGCCAGTGTTTCGACCTGCGGAATCCGGACGCCTTCAAGGGCCTGGAGCGGGCGGTGGAGATCGTCGCTGTGTGACCCGTGAGCCACAGCGGGTCGCCCCGCCGCCCGCCCCGCGGCCGGTCTGTCACGCGTCCCGGGGCGTCACCGTCACCGGCGTGATCCGCGGCGGGTGGAACATCGGCTGGATGAGCCGGCGGTGCCGTCGGCGCACCTCGCCGCCCGCCGTCGCCAGTCCGTCGCCCGCGAGGGGGCGCAGCCGGCTCCGACCGACACCGGAGAAACCTTTCCTCGGTACGGCTGTGATGCCGGCTCTACGCGAGGTGCGGAGCCTGCCGGCCAGGCACCGAAGGGGTGAGGGGGCCGGGCACGAGGTCCCACCACCAGGCGACGGCGGGGATGTCCAGCGGCTCGTGGCGGTCGTCGGTCGGGGTGTCGCTGAAGACGGGCGGAAGGTTCGCCGGGTCGTCGGGGGTGGTGTGGCGCACGGAGCTGACGCCCCAGTCCTGGGCCCCGCGGATGAAGCTGGACAGGCTCCGCAGGTACTGCCGCAGCTGGGGGCTGCCCTGCTCGGACAGCTGCTCGGACAGGCGCGTGTACAGGCACATCACCCGGTCCCGCTGCGCTATCGCGGCCTTGAGCGCCTGCTCGGTGCTCATGCCCTGCCGCTCCAGCACACGCAGGGCGTTGAGGTAGTAGCCGGGGGTTCTGCGCTCCCTGTGGTGGGAGAAGATGTCGTTGTCCCAGGCGATGATGAACGACGCCATCTCGGTCGCGGCGCGCACCGCGGGGCGGTCCCGCTCGTGCGGCTGGAGCTCGTAGCCGTACCCCATCTCCAGCATCGGGAGCACCACCGAGGTCGCCCCGTCGTAGAGCCGCATCAGCGTGTAGTCGTTGAGGTCGGGCACGGTGCCGGCGCGGCGGTGCGCCGCCTCCCACACCACCGAGAAGAAGTACTCCCGCAGGGCGTCCACCCAGCGGGCCGTCTGGCCCGCCGTGCCGTAGCGGTCCACGCGCATCCGCAGGTCCCGCAGGCCCGCGGCCAGCGGGTCGTCCTGCATCATCGGCGCCTCGGGGTTCTGTGCCACCCGGATCAGCCGGTGCAGCAGGCCGGCCAGATCACCGGGCCGGTGCCCGAGTTCGCCCTCTTCGCAGTGGCCGTCGTCCACACCGAAGAGCCACAGCACGAAGTCCGCGAGGAGGGAGACGACCTCCTCGCGGCCCTCGGGCAGGATCCGCGCCGAGAACGTGCCGATGTCCTGCACCACCAGCTTGGCGCGCAGCGCCTCGGAGCCGATGCGGTACGTCTCGGCCCAGGCCGCCGTCTGGACGTCTATGTCCGCGTGCTGCGGGTGTATCGCCGGTGGAAGGGGCGAGAAGATCGGGGGGACGGTCAGCTCGGACTCCACGTGCGGCCTGCCTCTCGATGCGGGTGCGGCGCGTCAACTTCGTTGTCACACGCGCAACTTGCACCTCAGAGTGATCATCTAGGCGGCATCGTACTCAGCCGGATTGGCTGATCCAATAGGACCAATCCCCGGCAGAGCGGTACGCAACGGGCCAACGCTGGCCGGAAGGTGCGGCACGGCCTCCGCCACCGGCTCCGGCTGCCGGAGCCGGTGACCGGGTCACGACGCCGCCTGCGCCTGGGCCAGGAACTGCAGGTAGCGCATCAGCGCCATCAGGACGTCCCGGCTGGACGCGCGCTCCCGCGCGTCGCACAGCACGATCGGCACGGCCTCCGGCAGATCCAGCGCGGCTCGCAGCTCCTCGAGCGGGTAATCGGGCGCGTCCGGGAAGGAGTTGATCGCGACGACGAACGGAACGCCGCGTTCCTCCAGCCGCCCGATGACATCGAAGCTGACCTCCAGCCGGCGGGTGTCGACCAGTACCACCGCGCCGAGCGCGCCCTCGAACAGCCCCCGCCACAAAAACCAGAACCGCTCCTGGCCCGGAGTGCCGAACAGGTACAGCACCAGCTCCTCGTTGATGCTGATACGGCCGAAGTCCATCGCGACCGTCGTCGACGTCTTGCGTTCCACGCCCTGGGTGTCGTCCACGCCGACACCGGCCTGGGTCATCGTCTCTTCGGTCGTCAGTGGCCTGATCTCGCTGACCGAGCCGACCAGGGTCGTCTTGCCGACCCCGAAGCCGCCCACGATGACCACCTTGACGGCGGCCGTGGCGGTCGTCGGCAGCACGTCCTCGCTCCGCGGGCCGAGAGCCTGCTCAGAGCTTCTGAAGTCCATCGATCACTGCCTCAATCAACGCGCGGTCGGGGAGGTGGGCGGCCCGGACGGGTGCGCGGGCCAGCACCTTGTCCTCGGCCAACAGGTCGCTGAGCAGCACGGTGATCACGCTCACCGGCAGGCTCAGATAGGCGGATATCTCGGCCACCGAGAGCGGCGCCTGACAGATCCGGATGATGGCCGCGTGCTCCGGCTGCATTCCGGGTCTCGGCCCCGACCTGGCCACGATCAGCGTGACCAGGTCTAAGGCGGTGGGCGCGAAGGAGCCGCTGCGGCCGCCGGTGATGACGTACAGCCGCTCGGGACTGCTCGGCTCCCAGTCGTCGTCCGCGTCGCTCACGCGGTCTGCCCCTCGTGCCGCGGCGGCGTGCTCAGGTGCTCTCCGATCCGCAGCACGAGGTCCCGCATGCGCTGTCCCATCAGACCGGCGTCCACGCCCTCGTCGGCCAGTACCGCGAGATAGGCGCCCGCGCCCGCGGCCATCAGGTAGAAGAAGCCGCCGTTCATCTCGATGACCACGAGCCGCATCTGGCCGTCGCCGTGGGGGAGTTCGGAGGCCACCGCGGCCGCGAGGCTCTGCAGTCCGGCGCAGGCGGCGGCCAGCCGGTCGGCCGTGTCCGTGTCCGACCCGTACTGGGCCATACGCAGTCCGTCGGCGGACAGCACGACGACGTTTCGGGTCTGCGGTACGCCCTCTGCCAGGTCCTTGAGCATCCAGTCCATATTGGTCTGGTGGGACTGCCGCTGAATCATGGCTGCTCGTTTCCGTTGTTCGTCTGGGGGGTGTCGCCGGACAGGCCGCTCTGGAAGGCGGCCAGCCACATGCCGGGCTGCACCGCCGGTGCGGCGCCCTGTGCGGGGTCCGGCATCGTCGCGGGAGGCGTTTGCGTCCCGTCCGCGGGGGCGGCGGGAGCGGTCACCCGGGCCTTGCGGCGTCGCTGGGGGAGTCCGTTCGCGGTCCGCTCGCTCACCTGCGGGACGTCCTCGGCGTGAAGGGGCACCGTCGGGCCCGTGACCGGCCGCGGGAGCCGCTCGTGGGTGTCGGAGCCGGCGGGACGGGGACCGGAGGCGGCGCCGATGCCGTGCGCCAGGCCGGTCGCCGAGGCAGAGGTGGTGATCAGGGCCTGAGGGACGACGAGAACGGCGCGCACACCGCCGTACGCGGAGGAGCGCAGCGACACCTGGAACCCGTAAGCCTGCGAGAGGCGGCCCACCACGGCGAGGCCCAGGCGCGGGCTCTCGCCGAGGTCGTTGACATCGATGCCCTCCTGCGCCTGGCGCAGCATCCGCTCGGCGCGCCTGCGCGCCTCCTCGCTCATGCTGACACCGCCGTCCTCGATCTCGATGGCGATGCCCGACTGCACGTCGACGGCGGTCAGATGGACCTTGGTCTGCGGCGGCGAGTAGCGGGTGGCGTTGTCCAGCAGTTCCGACAGGGCGTGGATCAGCGGTTCGACGGCGGTGCCGACGACGGCGACCTCGGAGACCGAGTGCAGTTCGACGCGCTGGTAGTCGATGATCCGGGACATGGCGCCGCGCATGACGCTGAAGAGCGGCACGGCCTTGCTCCACTGGCGTCCCGGGCGGGCGCCGCCGAGGACGGCGATGGAGTCGGCGAGCCGGCCGATCAGCGCGGTGCCGTGGTCGATGCGCAGCAGGTCGCCGAAGACCTCAGGGGTCCGGCCGTGCCGGTCCTCCATCTCGCGCAGCTCCTGGGCCTGCTGGTGGACGATGGCCTGCACCCGCCGGGCGATGTTCACAAAGGCTCGCTGGGCGGACTCGCGCAGGTCCTCCTCGGCGCTGACCGCGTCGACCACCGAGCGGAGCACGGCGTGGTGCTCGGCCGGTGCGTCGACGGAGGCGAGCACGTCCTCGGGGAAGCCGCCGGACCGCAGGGCCTGGACCACCTGGGGCAGCAGTTCAGCGGCGAGCCGGCCGGTCTGGTCCATCTGCCGGGCGATCAGCGCGTCCTGCGCCGCGACCCGGTCGCGCAGTTCGGTCACCAGTCTGCCCCTGCGCATGACCTCCGCGCAGGCGACGGCGACCGCGGCGACGGCCACGGCGGAGACGATCAGCACCGGGGTGCGAGCCGACGCGGAGACCAGGAACAGGGCCACGATCGCGGCCGCGGCGGTCGCGGCAACGGGCAGCTGCCAGACGAGGCTGGCCCTCGGCCGCGGACTTCCGGTCGACGTTCCCTGTCGAACCATCAGCATCCTCAGAATCGAACGGGAAAAGATCACATGAAACAACGGGCGGGAGCATATCCCGGTCCGCGCAAGGGCGTTGACGGCGGGCTCCGCTCTGGCGAATTGTCGACGGCCGAAAACACAAGGAGGCGCGCCGGGCCGGCAGTGGCCCAGCGCGCCTCCATTTGCGGAGGTTTTTATTCCTCTTGAGTTACTCCGCTGCCGCGTCCGCCGCCCGCGCCTTCAGCGCACGCTCGACACCGGCCCGTGACTCCAGGACGAGCCTGCGCAGTGCGGCGTTGGGCTCCGCCGACTTCAGCCAGGCGTCGGTCGCGTCCAGCGTGTCCTGCGAGATCTGGAGCGAGGGGTAGAGGCCGACGGCGACCTGCTGCGCCATCTCATGGCTGCGGGACTCCCACACGCCCTTGACGGCCGCGAAATACTTCTCCGTGTACGGGGCGAGGAGTTCGCGCTGATCAGTCTGGACGAATCCGCTGATCACCGCCTCCTGCACGGCGTTCGGCAGCGCTGCTTTCGCGTCGGACACAGTGACCGACGCCCACGCCTGCGCCTTGGCCTCCGGCGTCGGCCGCGCGGCCCGCGCCGTCGCCGCGTGCCGCTCACCGGCCGCGGTCCTGTCCCGCTCGTACTCCCCGGCGATCTCCTCCTCGTCGAAGACCCCGGTCGCGGCGAGACGCTCCACGAACGCCCAGCGCAGCTCCGCGTCGACGGCCAGGCCCTCGATCGTCTCGGTGCCGTCGAGCAGCGCCTGAAGCAGGTCCAGCTGCTGCGGCGTGCGCGCGGTCGCGGCGAACGCCCGCGCCCAGGCCAGCTGGTGGTCGCTGCCCGGCTCCGCCGACCGCAGGTGCGCCAGCGTCGCGTCAGTCCACCGGCTCAGACCGGTCTCGCGCCACTGCGGCGCCGCGTACAGGTCGATGGCCAGCTTGACCTGGCGGTGCAGCGACTGGACCACGCCGATGTCGGACTCCTTGCCGATCCCGGACAGGACCAGCGCCAGGTAGTCGCGGGTGGCGAGCTCGCCGTCGCGGGTCATGTCCCAGGCCGAGGCCCAGCACAGCGCGCGCGGCAGGGACTCGGTGAAGTCGCCCAGGTGCCCGGTGACGTTCTTCAGCGACTCCTCGTCGAGGCGGACCTTCGCATACGAAAGGTCGTCGTCGTTGAGCAGGACGACGGCGGGACGGGCCCTGCCCACCAGGGCCGGCACGTCGGTCAGTTCACCGTCGACGTCCAGCTCGATCCGGTCGGTGCGCACCAGCCTGCCGGCCTCGTCGGTGCCGTCGATGTCGTAGAGGCCGATCGCGATCCGGTGCGGACGCAGCACGGGCTCGCCCTTGGCGCCCGCCGGAAGCGCCGGGGCCTCCTGCTTCACCGCGAAGGCGGTGATCACACCGGAGTCGTCCGTGGTGATCTCCGGGCGCAGGATGTTGATGCCGGCCGTCTCCAGCCAGGCCTTGGACCACAGCTTCAGATCCCGGCCGCTGGTCTCCTCCAGCGCGCCCAGCAGGTCCGACAGGCGCGTGTTCTTGAAGGCGTGAGCCTTGAAGTACGCCTGTACGCCGCGGAAGAACTCGTCCATGCCGACATAGGCGACGAGCTGCTTGAGAACCGACGCGCCCTTGGCATACGTGATTCCGTCGAAATTGACGAGAACGTCATCCAGGTCGCCAATTTCGGCCATGATCGGGTGCGTCGACGGCAGCTGGTCCTGCCGGTAGGCCCACGTCTTCATGGAATTCGCGAACGTGGTCCACGAGTGCGGCCACCGCGAGCCCGGGGCGTACGCCTGGCAGGCGATCGAGGTATAGGTGGCGAACGACTCGTTCAGCCACAGGTCGTTCCACCACTCCATGGTCACGAGGTCGCCGAACCACATGTGGGCGAGCTCGTGCAGGATGGTCTCCGCCCGCACCTCGTATGCCGCGTCCGTCACCTTCGAACGGAAGACGTACTGGTCGCGGATGGTCACCGCGCCCGCGTTCTCCATCGCGCCCGCGTTGAACTCCGGCACGAACAGCTGGTCGTACTTGGCGAACGGGTACGCGTAGTCGAACTTCTCCTGGAACCAGTCGAAGCCCTGCCGCGTGACATCGAAGATCGCGTCCGCGTCCAGGAACTCGGCCAGCGAGGGACGGCAGTAGATGCCGAGCGGGACCGACCGGCCGTCCTTCTCGTACGAGCTGTGCACACTGTGGTACGGGCCGGCGATCAGGGCCGTGATGTACGTCGAGATGCGCGGCGTCGGCTCGAAGCGCCAGACGTTGTCCTCCGGCTGGGGCGTCGGGGAGTTCGAGATCACCGTCCAGCCCGCCGGGGCCTTCACGGTGAACCGGAAGGTCGCCTTGAGGTCGGGCTGCTCGAAGCTCGCGAAGACCCGGCGCGCGTCCGGGACCTCGAACTGCGTATAGAGGTATGCCTGCTCGTCGACCGGGTCGACGAAACGGTGCAGGCCCTCGCCCGTGTTGGTGTACGAGCAGTCGGCGACCACGCGCAGCTCGTTGTCGCCCGCGTGCAGATGCTTCAGTGTGATCCGCGAGTCCCGGAAGACCGCGGCGACGTCCAGCGACTTCCCGTTCAGCACGACCTCGTGCACGGCGGGGGCGACCAGATCGATGAAGGTCTCCGCACCGTCCTCGGCCGACGCGAAGCGCACGGTGGTCTCGGACCGGTAGGTCCCGCCCTCCTGCGCCCCGGAGAGATCGAGGTCGATCTCGTACGAGTCAACGGTGAGCAGGCGCGCACGCGCTTGCGCCTCTTCACGGGTCAGGTTTGTGCCAGGCACCCGGTCATCTCCTCGGTCTGCGATGTTTGTGGCCATCCTTCCACGCGCCGCCTGCGCTCCGTCCGGAACCGAGGAGGAGCCGGGACACGACGACGAGGGGGCGGGCGCCCGTCGGCGCCCGCCCCCTCGTCGTACCTCTGTGTCAGCCGCGCAGCTCGTCCGCGACCAGCTCCGCGATCTGCACCGCGTTCAGCGCCGCGCCCTTGCGCAGGTTGTCGTTGGACACGAACAGCGCCAGGCCGTTGTCCACCGTCTCGTCCACGCGGATGCGGCCCACGTAGGAGGCGTCCTTGCCGGCGGCCTGGAGCGGGGTGGGGATCTCGGAGAGCTCCACGCCCGGCGCGTCCTTCAGCAGCTCGTAGGCGCGCTCCACGGTGATCGGACGCTCGAAGCGGACGTTGACCTGGAGCGAGTGGCCGGAGAAGACCGGTACGCGGACGCAGGTGCCCGACACCTTGAGCTCCGGGATCTCGAGGATCTTGCGGGACTCGTTGCGGAGCTTCTGCTCCTCGTCCGTCTCGTGCGAGCCGTCGTCGACGAGGTTGCCGGCGAGAGGCAGCACGTTGAAGGCGATCGTGCGCTGGTAGACGCCCGGCTCGGGGAAGACCACGGCCTCGCCGTCGTGGGTCAGCTCGGCGGCACGATCGGCGACGGCCTTGACCTGGCCGTCGAGCTCGGCGACGCCCGCGACCCCGGAACCGGACACGGCCTGGTAGGTCGTGGCGATCATCGAGGTCAGGCCCGCCTCCTGGTGCAGCGGCTTGAGGACCGGCATGGCGGCCATCGTGGTGCAGTTCGGGTTGGCGATGATCCCCTTGGGGCGGTCCTTGACCGCGTGCGGGTTCACCTCGGACACGACCAGCGGGACCTCGGGGTCGCGACGCCATGCCGAGGAGTTGTCGATCACGACCGCGCCCTGAGAGGCGACCTTCTCGGCGAGGGCCTTGGAGGTCGCGCCGCCCGCCGAGAAGATCACGATGTCGAGGCCGGTGTAGTCCGCGACAGCCGCGTCCTCGACCGTGATCTCGCGGCCCTCCCACTCGATGGTGGAGCCCGCCGAGCGGGCGGAGGCGAACAGCCTGAGCTCGTCGACCGGGAACTTCCGCTCGGCAAGGATCTTGCGCATGACCGTGCCGACCTGCCCGGTGGCTCCGACGATTCCGACCTTCACGGGGATTCCTCCGTACGTTTGTGCACCATCTGCGGCATGGGATGCCGCTCCATGATGCGTATGTCCCCGGTCGCCTTGTCCAATCGGTTGTCCGAGGAACGGGACACATTCGGGACATGGGGAAGGGCGGGCACCCCCCGGGCGCCCGCCCTCCACCTGCGTCGCACCCGCTACGGCGCGACCTTCCCGATCACGACACTGCCGGTGCCCGCGGCGGTGCCGCGAGCATTCAGCAGCCGAACCTCACCGAAGAACTGCCGTCCCTCGGGCGCCGCGCCGTTCACCAGCACCTCGGCGCTGACCTGCACCGTTGCGCCATTTGCAAGCCGGACCGGCTCCGCGCCGACCCTGACCTCGCCGAGCGAGGGCGCGAAGTACACATCGCGGTAGTCGTACGTGGTGCTCCCGGCCGGGACCGAGTAGCCGTCGACCTCGATGGTGTACGTACCGGCAGCCGGCTTCACGAGGCTGACGGCCTCCTCCGAGTCGCCGTCCGCGGACGAGCCGACCGTCACACCGTCCCTCTTGACCGCCAGGTCCAGGTCGGCGGACTTGTCGGAGACGTTGCCGATCACGACGTCGAGGCGTTCGACGCCCTCGCCGACGACGACCGTGGTCGTCTGCTTCTCGTGGTGGGCGATCGTCGGCTCGGTGACCTTCGAGGAGCCGAGTGAGCCGCCCACGAGCTTGCCGTCGATGGCGGCGAAGCCGTTGGTCACGTCCCAGCGCACCGCGGCCGGGGTGCCGGTCTTCGCCTCGGGCAGTACCTGGACGGCCGGGTCGAAGGAGGCTCCGAGCACGGCGACGTCCAGCTTGTACGGGTTGGCCAGCAGCGGCGACGTGCGGCGCGACTCGACCTCGATCTCCCAGACACCCGGCTGCGGGTCCGCGTAGGACCGCAGGTCGGGACGGCAGGTGTTGGTGGGGTTGGCGTAGTTCGGGTAGCAGTTCACCGTCGACGTCGGGTCCGAGGGGACGCCGTAGGGGTGGATCGCGATGAAGCGGGTCTGGCTGCCCGCCGCGAGACCGCCCAGGGCGACCTCGAGGCTCTTCGCGCCCTCGGGGACCGTGACGAAGTACGACCGGTGGCTGTTGCGCTGCACCGAGTCCCACGCCGAGACCGCGTACGACGGCCTGGCGAGCTCCTGCGCGGCGACCACGGTGGTGAGCACCTGCTTGTCGATGCCCTCGGTGCGCGGGTCGTCGACCTCCAGGATCGCGCTGCGCACGCCGGCGGAACGCGGCGTGGCGGCGACCTCGACGGTGACCGGCTGGTTCAGCGGGAGCCTGACCTCGTCGTCACCGACGATCCGGAAGGTGCCGTCGTTGTTCTCGAAGTGCAGCTCGTGGTACACGGGACGATCCGGCCCGGTGGTCCGGGTGACGGTGATCTCATAGGTCTTCTTCTTGCCGACGGTCGCCCCACCCTCGCGGTCGTACAGGCCGGCGCCGAAGCCCGGCTCCTTGAGCGCGAAGTCGATCGCGGTGTCGACCGGGGCCTTGACCTGGTACTCGTGGGCGGTGGCGCCGTCCTCGACGGCCTCCCAGGCGTCCACGATGTTGATCCGGCCGGCGCCTTCCTCGTGCGCCTGGACCCCGCGGATGTGGTCGGCCGTGCTGACGAGCGCGGTCCGCAGCTTCGCCGGGGTCAGCTCGATGCCCCGCTGCTTGGCCGCGGAGAGCAGCAGCGCGGCCGCGCCCGCCGTCTGCGGCGAGGACATCGAGGTGCCCTGCAGCATCGAGTAGCCGGCCGGGAGCTCGTAACCGGCCTCCTTGACCGGGCCGCCGGGCGCCCAGGTCTGTGTGGTGTTGATGGACGCGCCGGGCGCGGTGACGGTCGGCACGAAGCCGCCGTCCTCGCGCGGGCCGCGGGAGGAGAAGGGCAGCATGGCGTACTTCTTCTCCACGGCGGAGCCGTAGTTCGCCGCCCACGTGTCCTTGGAGATCGAGGCTCCGACGCTGATGACCTTGTCGGCCAGGGCCGGGTCACCGATCGTGTTCACGCCGGGGCCGCTGTTGCCGGCCGAGATGACCAGCTGGACACCGTAGGCGTCGATGAGCCTGCCGTAGAGCTCGGCCCGGGCGTTGTTGCCGTCGTTCAGCGCGGGCAGGCCGCCTATCGACATGTTGACGATGTCCACACCGCGGTTGATGACCAGGTCGGCCATGCCTTCGGTGAGCGCGATGTTGGTGCAGCCGCCGCTCCAGGTGCAGGCGCGCGAGGAGACCAGCTTGGCGCCGGGCGCGGCGCCGTTCATCCGGCCGCCGAAGAGGCTGTTGGCGGCGGTGATGCCGGCGACGTGGGTGCCGTGCGAGCCCTCGATGACGCCGATGCTGACGTAGTCGGACTTTGCGCCCGCGGCGTTGTAGACGACGTCCTTGCGGACCTCGATCACGAACGGGATGCGCTCGACGACGTCGGTCGCCGGGTCGTCCGTGCCGAAGTAGCCGACCTGGAAGCCGTTCTTGTAGGGCTTCATCACCGTTTCATCGGTGAAGTCGGCGTCGTTGTCGAGGTCCACCCGGGCGGTGCGGGTGCCCGCGTCGTAGAGCACTCCCCAGACGTCGGTGGTGTCACCGTCCCGGTTGAGGTCGCCGTTCATGTCGCCGCCCGTGGTGGCGGCTTCCGCGAACGCGCGGTACTTGAAGGAACCGGCCGGAGCGGTGAAGGTGCGGCCGCCGGCCGTGAACGTCGGACCGGTCACGTCCGTGTTCATCCGCAGCCAGGTGCCGTCGCCGTCGGACACCGGGTCGGTCGCCGTCACCCAGTCGACGATCTTGCGCTCGCCGGTGGTGGTCTTCTGCAGCGCCGGGTGGGCGACGTCGACACCGGAGTCGAGGATGCCGATGGTCACCCCGCGGCCGTCGGCCTTCGGGTTGTCCTCGACGAAGTCCACCGCGCCGGTCTCGAAGGACGGGTTGTACGGGTTCTTCGCGGGCGTGTGCCTGCCGGGCGCCGGGTACGTGGCGGACTGCGCACCGGCGGTCCGCGCGGCCCTGGTGGTGTCCGCGCCCGGCGTCGGGTCGTCCAGCTCGATCTCGTGCTTGAGGTCGATGCCGTGGACGCTGGAGAGCTTGGCCGCCGCCTTCAGCGCGCTCTCGGCCTTCTCGGTGGGCAGCGTCGCGCGCACATAGCCGAGATTGTCGAAGATTCTGCCGACGACGGCACCCTCGACCGCGGCCAGCTGGCCGGCGACCTGCTCGGTCGCCCCGGGGGCGGTGGCGACCATGACGGTCACGTTCTTTGCGCCGCTGGCGTCGGCCTCGGCGAGCAGGTCGGCGTCGGCCGCACCGAGCTTGTGCGCATCGGACGCCGCGGTCTTGAGGCCCTTGGTGGCGGCGGGGTCGTCGGCGGGGGCCGAGGCCACGGCCGGAACGATGCCGGCGGCGGCCAGCGCGGCCACCAGCGAGGCGGCTGCCGCCACGCGCGCCGCGCGTCTGTGGCCGGGTACGGAGCGTTCTGGACTCGAGCTCTGGGACTGGGGGGTCATCTGCATCCCTGTTGGTGAAAGAGAGGGTCCGGAATTCGGTACCGGATGACCGCTCAGCCTTTCGTAAATGACAGAGGTTTGTGGAGACTTGACCCAGGGATGATGCCGTCATGGCGGAGATCCGCCAGTGCGATGCATACGCCACGGCGGCCGAATCGGTCGCCGGCGCCCGCGATTCGCCGCTCGCGGGCCGACTGTGTTCGCGGGTGCGAGTCGCCCTTCGCGGGTGTGCGTTACTGCTCGCGGGTCCGCGCGTAGTGGCGGGACGCCTTCGCGCGGTTGCCGCACAGGCTCATGGAGCACCAGCGGCGGGTGCCGTTGCGCGAGGTGTCGAAGAAGTGCAGGACGCAGGCGTCGTGCGCGCAGGCGCGGATCCGGTCGGGCGCGGTGCGCAGCAGGTCGAGGTGGCCGCGGGCGGCGAGCCAGCCGGGGCCCCACGCCGGGTCGGCGAACTCCGCCTCCTCGCCGGGCCCTTCGTCCGTCAGTGTGGCGCGAATGCGGCCGTGCGCGAGGACGGCGTCGACGCGGGCGGCGGCGGCGTCGTCCGTGCGGTCGATCAGTGCCGCCAGGGCGTCCCGGGCGGCACGGGTGTTCTCCAGCGTGGCCGCGTCGGCGGCGAACCGGTCGGCGAGGCCGTTCGTCCGCAGCCAGATCCCCAGGCCGGCGGTGTCCTTGAGCAGGTCCTCCAGCTCGCCGTCGTGCACCCAGCGGGTGTTGAGGAGGTCGAGCGAGATCGGCTCGCCGAGAAGGGGGCGGGGATCGGCGGCGGGCATAGGACTTCCTTCGCTCCGTTGCGACTAACCCCTCAAGGGTACGTTGCCGGTTGCGCTGCTCGCGCCTAACCGTTAAGTTGCATGTGAGCGGTTAGCCACTGAGGCGGGGCCGCACGACGCAGAGAGGTCTTCCATGACGTCCACCAGCGCACTCGCAGTCGGCCACGTCGGCCTGAACGTGACCGACCTCGGCCGTTCCCTCCCCTTCTACGCCGACGCACTCGGCTTCGAAGTCCTCGGCGAGGGCAAGGAGGACGGCCGGCGCTTCGCCTTCCTCGGCCGCGACGGCACCCTCGCCCTCACCCTGTGGCAGCAGGCCGGCTCCGCCTTCGAAACCACCCGCGCCGGACTGCACCACCTCGCCTTCGAGGCCGCGTCCATCGACGAGGTCCGGGCGGCCGAGACGCGCCTGAAGGGCCTCGGGGTCGACTTCGCCTACGACGGCGTCGTTGCGCACCGGGAAGGCGCGGCGTCCGGCGGCATCTTCTTCCACGACCCCGACGGCACCCGCCTGGAGATCTACGCGCCTTCCGGCGCCGAGGAGTCGCCCGCCCCCAGCGCCGCAGCGCCCACCTGCGGTTTCTTCTAGCCGTCCGCGGCTGCCCCGCCAGGAGCTGACTCCCATGGACCTCGCACCGAGCCCTTACCACCACGGCTCACTCGCCGTGCAGCACCGCGTCGGCGTCGCGGAGCAGGCCGCCCACGTCGGCCGCTCGATCGGCTCCGGCATCAAACCGGTCGCCGCGGCCTTCCTCGGCCTCCAGCCCATGCTCGTGCTCGGGGCCGCCGACGCGGCGGGCCGTAGGTGGGCCTCGCTGCTCACCGGACGGCCCGGGTTCCTGCGGGCCACGGGAGCGCACTCCGTCTCGATCGCCGCGAACGTGCCCGAGCATGATCCGCTCGCGGAGACACTGGCCGGCGGTCCCGTGGCGGCCGGGGCCATCGCGCTGGACCCGCGCACCCGGCGCCGGATGCGGATGGGCGGCACGGTCCGCCCGTCCGCCCGCGGACTGCTCGTCGAGACCGAAAGGGTCTTCGCCAACTGCCCCAAGTACCTCCAGAAAAGAGGGCTGTGCGAGACCGGGCCCGAGACACCCGCGACCGGGGCCGTGCGGCGCGGCGAACGCCTCGACCCCGACCAGACGGCCTTCGTCCGCGCCGCCGACACCTTCTTCGTCGCCACCGGCACACCGGACGGCGCCGACGCCAGCCACCGGGGCGGCAACCCCGGCTTCCTCCATGTCTCCTCGCCCACCGAACTGAGCTGGCAGGACTATCCCGGCAACGCGATGTTCCTGACCCTCGGCAATCTGGAGCGCGACCCGCACGCCGGACTTCTCCTGTTCGACTGGACCACCGGTACCACGCTCCAGCTCACCGGCACGGCCCGCACCGAGCACACGCCGGGCGGCGGCCGCACCGTCCGGTTCACCGTGTCCGGTGTCGTACACGCCGAGGCGGCCTCACCGCTGCGCTGGTCCGAGCCCGAGTACTCCCCGGCGAACCCACCCGTCCGCACCGGGGCCGCCGATGGCCTCACCGGACGAACTGGGAGCTGAGGTCACCGCGTACGCCGTCTGCATACGGGATGAACGGATCCTGCCGCCTGGCTGGGCGGCGGCCGACGGCACCAGGAAGTGGGCGCTGCCCGGCGGCGGCATGGAGCACGGAGAGGGCCCCTGGACGCGGGGTCCGCGATGGCGAGGTGGGGGTGCCTCCCGGCCGGAGTCCGGGGGAGAGGCCGGCTACGCGGCGGAGAGACCGCCCTGCCCGGTATCGACTCGATGCGCCGCCACCCGCGCCGACTCGGCGCGTTCGCGGACTTCCAGGGAGTGCGGATCGTCTACGAGGGCCGCGTCACGGGTGGTGAACTGCGGTCCGAGACACATGGGTCGACCGGTCCGGCCGTATGGCATTCCCTGGACGTGGTACCGGGACTCGACCGGGTCACCCTGGTCGACAGAGGACTCGGACGGTGGCGCTCCCGGCGGGCGCTCGGTCATGTCCTTCAGCGCGGCAGCACCACCACATAGGCCGCCGGCTCCCGGTCCGCAGCGGCCATCAGGGCCGTACGCACCACGACCGCCTGCTGCTCGGGCGACTCCCGCAGCTTACGGGGCGTGATGTGCACGACGGTGATGCCCAGGCCTTCGAGAACGTCACGCTTGCGGGCGTACTCCGACCCCAGGGCGTCCTCGTCGTGCCGGGGGACGCGGGTGTCCAGTTCGACGGCGACGGCCTGATCGGGCCAGTACGCGTCGACCCCGCCCAGGTGGGGGCCGCCGGGCAACCGCAGATCCACGTTCCACAGCGGCTCGGACAGGTGGTGGCCGCGCACCAGCTCGTACAGCCGGCCCTCGGACAGCGAGCGGCACTCGGCGAGCAGTGCGTCGACGGCGGCCACGACGTGGGGCAGGTTCAGCAGCCGTGCGTCATTCAACTCCCGTACGACAGCGGCAGGTTCGCAGTGGCCGCCGCGAACGGCCTCCGTGAGCAGCAGCCGGACCCGCTGCGGGTCGTCGGTGAGCCGGCCGACGGCATCGGCGAGGGCGCGCGCCACGGGAGCGACCGGCACGCCGGTGACCTCCTCGGCCTCCGGCAGCACATGCCCGCGCACCACCCGGACGTACCCGGTGGACCGCAGCCGCCGCGTACGGGGCACGAGCACGTCGATCACATCGAGAGAGGTCAGCGAGGGGGCACCGGAGAACCCGTGCAGCGAGAGGGCGGCGAGCCCGGTGACCATCGCCTCGCCGTGGCGCACCGTCTGAGTCCGCTGGGCCGGGACCACGGGCCGCCCGGCGTACAGGAGCGCGGCGCGCAGCCGCTCGTCACCGGTCGCGGGCCCGGACCGCAGGAGGTACACCCCGGGCAGCAGCACCTGCCAGGGCCCACCGGCCCGGCACTGCTGGGCGGCACGCGCCGGAGTCACACCCTGGGCGCGCAACTCGGCCCCGGAGACGACGAACCGGGTGAGGCGGCGGGGGAGGAGGGGGAGGGGAGTGTCGCACTGTTCCATGCCGAGGGAATGCCCCTGGGTGTGCGGTGGGCTAACCGCTGTTACAAGCTCGTCGGCATTTCGGGACAAGGCCGCACTAAAGTACGCGCGTTCGAGTTCCGATGGGGGGCACGGGTGGGTGCCGCTGCGCGGCGGCCTCTCTCCGCCCCGCCCCTTCCGAACTGGGGCTTCGCCCCAGACCCCGTACCGCCCTTCGGGCGGTGTCCTCGAACTCCCCCTGGGCTTCGCCCGACGTCCACCGAGGTCCACCGAGGTCCACCGGCGTCCACTGGCGTCCACCGACGTCGGCTGGGCCGGCGGCTGCGTCGGCTCCGGCGTCGTCACCGCCGACCTCCCCGCCCGCCCCCGGCGCGACCTGATCCAACAGTCCGGCGGTTCCGCCGGGTTCCGCCCGGGCCCGGACGGGCTGGATCCAGCCCGTCGGCGATTGAGGCGCTGGGCTCCCCCTACGCCCGCAGGGCGTAGGGGGAGGGTCCGGGGGGCGGAGCCCACGGTCACGGGAAGGGGCGGCGTGGGGGGGGACAAGCCCGTGCGGCGGTCCGCAGGGGCGGCGCCGGAACGGTGAAGGCCCGGCGCCGACCCTCACGCGCCGTCCCGCTCCTGCGCGCGCAGTGCCCGAGCCAGGTCGTCGCGGGCCTCGAGCACCAGCCGCCGCAGCGCTGGCGCCGCCGACTCGTGTGCGGCCAGCCACTCGTCCGTCGCCGAGAGCGTCTCCGGTGAGTCCTGGAGCGACGGGTACAGGCCGCGCACCACGTCCATCCCGATCTGGATCGACCGCTCCGACCAGAGCCGCTCGATCGCCTCGAAGTACTTCGGGGCGTACGGCACCACAAGATCACGCTGTGACGGCTGGACGAAGCCCGCGATCGTCGCGTCCACCAGTGCGTTGGACAGTGCGTCCGACTCCACCACCGCCGCCCACGCCTGGGCCTTCACCGCCGCGGACGGCCGTGCCGCGAGGCAGCGCACCTCGTGCCGCTTGCCCGAAGCCGTGTCGTCCCGCGCCAGCTCCGCCGCGATCGCCGACTCGTCCGCCCGGCCGTGCGCGGCCAGCGGCTCCAGGAACGCCCAGCGCAGCTCCTGGTCCACGTCGAGGCCGTCGATCTTCGCCGTACCGTCCAGCAGTCCGGACAGCAGCCGGAAGTCCGCCTCACGTGCCGCGACCGATGCGAAGAACCGTGCCCACGTCAGCTGGTGCTGGCTGCCCGGCTCCGCGCGCCGCAGCTCCGCGAGCGCGCCCTCGGCCAGCAGCCGGCCGCCTTCCTCGCGCCATGCCGGCGCCGCGTAGTTCACCAGCGCGGAGCGGGCCCACGCGTGCAGCATCTGCAGCACACCGATGTCCGACTCGCGCCCCGCGAACCGCAGCACCAGGTCCATGAAGTCCCGCGCCGGCAACTGCGCGTCCCGCGTCAGGTTCCACAGCGCCGACCAGGCCAGCGCCCGCGCCAAAGGATCGTCGATGTCGCCCAGGTGCGCCCGCAGGGTCGCGAGCGAGTCCTCGTCGAAGCGGACCTTGCAGTACGTCAGGTCCTCGTCGTTGACGAGAACGAGCGACGGCCGCTGCGCACCCGCCAGCTCGGGCACCACCGTGCGCGCCCCGGCGACGTCCACTTCGGCGCGCGCGTACCGCACGAGCTTGGTGTCCTCCACCCGGTACAGGCCGACGGCCACCCGGTGCGGGCGGAGGGTGTCGCCGTCCTGGGCGATCGCGAGCTCGGCGATCCTGCCGCTCGCGTCGTACACGGCCTGCGGCGTCAGCGAGTTGACACCCGACGTCTCCAGCCAGGAGCGCGACCACTCCTTCATGTCCCGCCCGGAGGTCTCCTGAAGCACCGAGAGCAGGTCGCCGAGGCGGGTGTTGCCGTACGCATGGCGCTTGAAGTAGCGCCGCGCGCCCTCCAGGAACGCCTCCCGCCCCACGTACGCCACCAGCTGCTTCAGCACCGAGGCGCCCTTGGCGTACGTGATGCCGTCGAAGTTGAGCTTGGCGTCCTCCAGGTCACGGATGTCGGCTGTGATCGGGTGCGTGGACGGCAGCTGGTCGGCGCGGTACGCCCAGGCCTTGCGGTTGTTGGCGAAGGTGACCCAGCCACTCGTGAACCGGGTGGCCTCCACCATCGAGAACGAGCCCATGAAGTCCGCGAAGGACTCCTTGAGCCACAGGTCGTCCCACCACTGCATGGTGACCAGGTCGCCGAACCACATGTGCGCCATTTCGTGGAGGATCACGTTCGCCCGGCGCTCGTACGACGCCTGCGTCACCCGGCCGCGGAAGACGAATTCCTCACGGAAGGTCACACAGCCCGGGTTCTCCATCGCGCCGATGTTGTACTCGGGCACGAAGGCCTGGTCGTACTTCCCGAACGGGTACGGGTAGTCGAAGTGGTCGTGGAAGAAGTCCAGACCCTGCTTGGTGACCAGGAAGATGTCGTCGGCGTCGAAGTGCCTGGCCAGACCCTTGCGGCACATCGCGCCCAGCGGGATCCGCAGCATGGTGCCGTCCGTGAGCTCCCGCTCGTACAGATCCGTCTCGTAGTGGTACGGGCCGGCGACGACGGCCGTGATGTACGTCGAGATCGGCCGCGTCTCGGCGAAGCGCCACACCCCGTCCTCGGCGCGTGCGCCCTCCCGGTTGCTCCACACGGTCCAGCCCTCGGGCGCGGTCACCTCGAAGCGGAACGGGGCCTTGAGGTCGGGCTGCTCGAAGTTCGCGAAGACCCGGCGCGCGTCGGCCGGTTCGTACTGCGTGTAGAGGTAGACCTCGCCGTCCTCGGGGTCGACGAAGCGGTGCAGCCCCTCGCCGGTGCGGCTGTACGCGCACTGCGCGTCCACGACGAGCACGTTCTCGGGGGCCACGGAGTCGAGCGCGATCCGGGACCCGTCGAACGCCGCGGCGGGATCGAGCTCCCGGCCGTTGAGCGTGATGCTGCTCACGGACGGGGCGATCAGGTCGACGAAGGTCGGCGCGCCCGGCTCGGCGGCACGGAAGCGGATCGTGGTCACCGAGCGGAATGTGCGCGGCCCGGCCCCCTCCTCGGCGTCCCCGGCCGCGGACCGTACGTCGAGGGCGACGTCGTACCCGTCGACGGACAGCAGCTCGGCCCGGGCGCGGGCCTCGTCGCGGGACAGATTCTCACCGGGCACGGGCACTCCTTCGTGTCTCGTTCGAACAGCAGTGATCCTCCCATGTGGTCCTGGCAGCCGGTACGGGGGAATCCCTCGCGGGCGGGTCGCGTTTCCCCTGCGAGGCAGGCAGGGTGCCGCCCTTCGCAAGGAGTGACATGTCCGACAACGGCAAGACGCCAGCCGACTTCTGGTTCGACCCCCTGTGCCCCTGGGCCTGGATGACCTCCCGCTGGATGCTGGAGGTCGAGAAGGTCCGCGACGTCGAGGTCCGCTGGCATGTGATGAGCCTCGCGGTGCTGAACGAGAACAAGCTGGACGAGCTCCCCGAGGAGTACCGGGAGATGCTCGCCACCCAGGCATGGGGCCCGGTGCGGGTCGTCGCCGCCGCCGCGCAGGAGCACGGTGACGAGGTGCTCGGTCCGCTGTACACCGCGCTCGGCACCCGCTTCCACAACGAGGGCCGCGGGCCCGTCCGCGAGGCGGTCGTCGAGGCCCTGGAGGAGGTCGGCCTGCCCGCGTCCCTCGCCGACTACGCGGACAAAGACACCTATGACACCGAGCTGCGGGCCTCCCACAAGGAGGGAATCGACAAGGTCGGGCAGGACGTCGGCACGCCGGTCATCGCGGTGCCCGGCTCCGACGGCGAGCAGATCGCCTTCTTCGGTCCGGTGGTCACCCCCGCGCCCAAGGGCGAGGAGGCCGCCCGGCTGTGGGACGGCACGCTGATGGTCGCGTCGATTCCGGGCTTCTACGAGATCAAGCGGACCCGCACACAGGGGCCGATCTTCGACTGAGCCCCGGGAACGGAAGACGGCCCCCGCGAGTCACTCCCCCAGAGCTGCGCCTGGGAGGGTCGCCCACGCGGGGGCCGTCCTTCTTCCGCCTGCCCGGTGAAGGTTGAGAAGACGATCACGAGCAGGATCTCCTCACCGCCGGATCACGGAGCGATCAGCGGGGTGCGCTCCTTGGCCTGCGCGTAACGCTTCGCCACGTCCTGCCAGTTCACGACCTGCCACATGGCGTCGATGAAGTCGACCTTCTGGTTCTTGTACTGCAGGTAGAAGGCGTGTTCCCAGGCGTCGAAGACGAGGATCGGCACGGTGCCCTGACCGACGTTGCCCTGGTGGTCGTAGACCTGCTCGACGATCAGCCGGCCGCTGACCGGCTCGTAGGCCAGCACGCCCCAGCCGGAACCCTGGGTGGTCGCGGACGCCTTCGTCATCTGCGCCGTGAACTTGACGAACGAGCCGAAGGACTCGGCGATCGCGTCCGCGAGCTCGCCCACGCCGTCCTTCTCCAGCGGCTCCCCGCCGCCCTCGCCCGTCATGTTGTGCCAGTAGATGCTGTGCAGGATGTGGCCGGAGAGGTGGAACGCGAGGTTCTTCTCCAGACCGTTGATCGCGCCCCACGCCTCCTTGTCGCGGGCCTCCTCCAACTGCTCCAGCGTGTCGTTCGCACCCTTCACGTACGCCGCGTGGTGCTTGTCGTGATGCAGCTCGACGATCTGCGGGCTGATGACCGGTTCGAGCGCCGCGTAGTCGTACGGAAGTTCAGGAAGCGTGTAAGTGGCCATGGTCCGGTCCCTCCGACTGCCAACTGCTTATTGCGAATCAAGTGCAACTGCACATTAACAGCAGAAGGGTCGGTCGTGATCAGCACCTGGTCCTACGGCCGTGCCCGCGCCAGGTGTTCGCGCCGGGCGACGACCGCGAGATCGGGGAAGTCGGTGACGACGGCGTCGACGCCGAGCCCGTAGTGCAGGACGTACTCGGCGAAGGCGTCGCCGAAGCCGTCAGGGTCCGTCCCCCGGCGCAGTTGCGCCGGCAGGAACTGGTTCTCCGCACGAAAGGTGTACGCGTCTGAGAGCTGCTCGGTCACGAATGGGGGCGCCGGGCACACGCCGATCACACGAGGTTGCGCCGGGGCGGCAGCGAGGTGGCCGCCTCATGACCGCTCAGGTGCGACGCGCGCGGGCCCGGGCCGCCGTCAGCCGGTCGAGGTGCTCGTCGTACGCCTCGGCGTAGTACGCGGCACGTCCCGCGTCCGGCGTGACCACGGCCGTCGGGGCCGTCCAGTACGCCACGTCCAGCTCCACGCCGTGCCGTGCAGCGGACGCCAGGACCGCGCCCCTGGCACCCACCTCACCCTCCACGATGCGCAGTTCGCGCCCGAGGACGTCAGCGAACAGGCGCATCCAGGCGGGGGAGCGGCTGCCGCCGCCGCAGATCGCGAGCGTGCCGGTGAGCCCGGCGGCGTCCAGGCAGTGGCGGGCGGCGAAGGCGATGCCCTCGCAGGTGGCGCGGATCAGGTCCGCCTTCGTCGACTCCAGGCTGACGCCGGACAGTTCGGCGCGCAGCCGGGGCTCGACGAACGGCGCGCGTTCCCCGGAGGGCGCGAAGTAGGGCAGGACCCGCACCCCGTGCGCGCCGGGCGGGGTGTCGGCAAGCAGGGGGTCCACCTCGGTGTGGCGTACGCCGGTGGTGGTGAGCACCCAGTCCAGCGCGGCCGTGCCTACCATCGCCGGCATGGCGCGCAGGAAGTCGCCGGGCCGGTCGGTCGAGATGTACAGGCCGGCGGGCTCGCCGGCGAGGTCGACGTCCCGGGTGGCGACCAGCGACGCCAGGCAGGTGCCGACGATCAGCAGACCGTCGCCGGGTGCGGTGACCCCAGCTCCGAGGGCGCAGGCCGCCAGATCGTAGGGGCCGTTGGCGATGGGTGTGCCGGAGGGGAGCGTGCCGGTGGCGAGGGGGTCGGCGACCGGGGGGAGCAGGCCGCTGCGGTGGGACAGCCCGAGGGCCTCGACGATGTCTGCCGCGTACGTACGGGTGTGCGGATCGAGGAAGGGCATCGACGCGTCCGACACATCGGTCGCGCGCAGCCCCGTCAGCCGCTGGAAGACCATGTCCTTGCAGTACAGGGCGGTGCTCGCCGCGTCCAGGGACTGCGGCTCGTGCTGCTCCAGCCAGGCCAGCACCGGGCCCGGGCAGCCGGGGAACATGGCGCTGCCGGTGCGCCGGAACACCGACTCGAAGACACCGGACGCGAGCCATTCGCCGACCAGTTCATGGGCCCGGCCGTCCATCCAGGAGATGGCCGGCCGCACCGGCCTGCCGTCCTCGTCGACCAGCCACACACCGTCGCCCTGCCCGGTGAGCCCGACCAGCGCGACCGGCTCGCCCCGTGCCGTCAGCGCCCCCAGCACGTCGACGACCGCGTCGTACACCTCGTCCATGTCCTGTTCGACATGGCCGCCGCGGATGTCCAGGGCCACGGGGCGGGACTCGACGGCCAGCGCCGTCCCGCTCGCGTCGAAGGCCGCGGCCTTCACCACGGACGTGCCCACATCGATGCCGATGAACATCGCCATTTCCGCAGCCTCCTCGGCTCGGGTGTCAGGTCAGTGCGTGCGCGAGCGGTTCACCGCGGACGTGGCGCGCCACCTCCGCGGCCGCGATCGCCGCCGCCTTGCGCGCCACGGCCCGGCTCGCTCCGCCCAGATGCGGGGTGAGCACCAGGTTCGGCGTGTTCAGCAGCCGCGAACCGGGCGCGGGCGGCTCCTGCTCGTAGGTGTCCAGTGCTGCGGCGGCCAGGTGGCCGCTGTCCATGGCGTCGCACAGGGCATCGGTGTCGAGCAGGCCGCCGCGGGCCGCGTTCACCAGGACCGATCCCTTCGGCATCAGCGCCAGTTCGCGTGCCCCGATCAGCCTCCGGGTCTCGGGGGTGAGCCGGGCGTGCAGGGTGAGCACACGCGAGCGGGTGAGCAGCGCGTCCAGCGAGACCGCGCGCATCCCGTGCACGTCGCCGCGCACATACGGGTCGTACACCTCCACCTCGGCGCCGAACGCGCACAGCACCCGGGCGACCCGGCTGCCGACCGCGCCGTACCCGACGAGCCCGACGGGGGTGTCCTCCAGCTCGGGCCCGCAGCGCTCGTAGGTGTAGTACGAGGCGTCCCAGCGGCCCTCGCGGGCGAGGGAGTGGTGCGCCTCGGGGATGCGGCGCAGCGCGGAGAGCATCAGCCCGATCGTGAACTCGGCCGTGGCCGCCGCATTGCGGCCCGGCGCGAAGCAGACGCGCACGCCGCGGGCCCGCGCCGCCTCGGCGTTCACGTTCACCGGCCCGCCGCGGCAGACGGCGATCAGGCGCAGCGCGGGTGCCGCGGCGAGGACCCGCTCCGTGAAGGGGGCCATCTGGGTCACGCACACCTCGACGCCGTCGAGCGCCTCGATCAGCGCGTCCTCGGCGTCGCTCGCCTCGTCGACCTCGCTCACCTTCCCGAACGGCTCCAGCGGCCAGGGCAGGGACAGTTCGGTCAGGTCGAAGGGGTGGCCGGTGAGGTTGTGGTGCAGCGCCGCCGCGATGAGGGCGTTGCGGACGAACAGGTCACCGGCGGCCAGGATCTTCATCGCAGGGCGTCTCCCGTCTCGGCGTCGAAGACATGTGTGAGCTCGGCGTCTGCGGCGACGTGGACGGCCGCGCCGCGTTCCGGGCGCACATCGGGTGCGGTCTGCACGACCAGCGGGCGCTCCACACCCTCCAGGGCGAGGGTGGTGATTCCCGCCTCCAGGAGCGGTTCATGGGCGCTGACCGTGGCCCGTACGCCGATGTCCGTCAGCCGCAGGTCCTCGGGGCGCACCCCGAGCACGACGCGGCGGCCGGCCGGGAGCGGCGCGGGCAGCGGCACGCGGACGGTGGGGGACAGCCGCAGCAGGCCGCCGTCCTCGACGGTGCCCGGCAGCAGGTTCATCGCGGGCTCCCCGACGAAGTCGGCGACGAAGAGGTTCGCCGGCGCGTCGTAGATCTCGTGCGGGGTGCCGAGCTGCTGGATCACCCCGTCCTTCATCACCGCGATCCGGTCGGCCAACGACAGCGCCTCCTCCTGGTCGTGTGTGACCAGGATCGTCGTGTGCCCCAGATCCCTCTGGATTCGTTTGAGCTCACGGCGCGTCGTGTCGCGCTGGCCCGCGTCCAGGTGGGACAGCGGCTCGTCCAGCAGCAGGACGTCGGGTTCGCGGATCAGCGCCCGGGCGAGCGCGACCCGCTGCTTCTGGCCGCTGGAGAGCCCGGCGGGGCGGGCGTCGAGCAGGCCGGAGATTCCGATCCGCTCGGCCATGGCCGCCACCCGCCGCGCGATCTCGGGGCGGGTGGCACGGCGCCGGGCCGCCAGCCCGAACGCGAGGTTCTCGGCGACGGTCAGCGGCGGGTAGAGCGCGTAGTTCTCGAAGGCGACGCCGATGTTGCGGCGCTGCGCCGGCAGGCCCACCACGGAGGTGCCGTCGATGCGGATGTCGCCGCCCGTGACCTGCTCCAGTCCCGCGATCATCCGCAGCGTCGTGGACTTGCCGCAGCCGGACGGGCCGAGCAGCCCGAGCAGCTCGCCGGACGCCAGCCGCAGGTCGATCCCGCGCACGGCCTCCACGGCGGACCGCCCCCGGACTGCGTACGTCTTGCGCAGCTCGTGCAGGGCCAGTTCGGTCACCCGCCCACCTCCCGTTCAGTCACCGCCGACCTCGCAGACCTGGTAGGGGACCTTGTGCTCGTCGAGTTCGCGCAGCGCGTCGGCCGGTGCGCCGTCGTCGACGAGCACCAGGTCGAAGCGGGAGAGCGGGGCGAGGCGGTGCAGCGCCACCCGGCCCAGCTTGGAGTGGTCGAGCAGCAGGACGTTCCTGGCCGCCGAATCGAGCATCGCCCGCTTCACGGACACGATGTGCTGCTCCTGGTGGTAGGCGAAGCCCCCGGAGACGGCGGAGGTGGAGGTGAAGCAGATGTCGACCTGAAGCGACTGGACCGCCTCCACGCACGAGACGCCGAGGAAGGAGGAGTGCAGCGGGTCGTAGTCGCCGCCGAGCGCCATCAGATGGATGCCGCGCTCGACCGACAGCAGGGTCAGGGCCTCGAGGAAGTTGGTGACGACCGTCAGCGGAGTGATCGGGGAGAGCCGGCGGGCGATCTCCAGCGTGGAGGTGGAGTCGTCGAGCATGACGGCCATGCCCGGTTCGACGAGGGTGAGCGCGCGGGCCGCCACGGCCGCCTTCTCCCGCCGCATGGTCTTGAGCCGGTAGGCGACGTTCGACTCGAACACACCGGACGGCTGCGCGGTCACCCCGCCGCGGAACTTGCGCACGATGCCCTGCCTCTCCAGCTCGTCCAGGTCGCGGTGGATGGTCATCAGGCTGACCTCGAACCGTTCGGCGAGCTCGGCCGCGGCCGCTTCGCCCTGGGCGAGGACGTACTCGGCTATCGCGGTCTGCCGGAGTGCGGGGCCGCGCTGCGCTGGGGTGCTCATGAGGTGGTTCCTTCGATCCTTCGTCCTGGTCCCTGCGGCCCGTCGGCCTCGAACAGCAGCAGGTTCTCAGGCCGGGCGGTCAGCCGGACAGGATCGTCGGGACGCAAGTCAGCGGCCTCGGCGCGCGGGACCACGAGCGAGACGTGCCGGCCGCCGACGCGGACGGTCACCTCGACGGCCCGGCCGAGTGCCTCGGTGACGTAGACGGTCCCCGTCAGCACGCAGCCCGCTTGGCCGCCGAGCGTGAGATCCCGTGGCCGCACCCCCAGCTGCACGGGTGTGCCGGGCGCCGCGGCCACCCGGGGAGCGCCCTGGCAGTCGCCGTCCCGCAGCCGGAACGTCCCGTCCTCGCCTGCCGTCCCCGGCAGCAGGTTGATCCGCGGCCGGCCGAACAACCGTGCCACGAAGGTGTCGTGAGGCCGGTGCCAGATCTCCTCACGGGTGCCCGTCTGCACGATCCGCCCGTCCCTGATCACCCCGATCCGGTCGCCCAGCGCCAGTGCCTCCACCGAGTCGTGGGTGACGTACAGCGTGGTGGTGTGGCGGACCGCGCCGATCGCCTTGAGCTCGGCGCGCATCGCCTGGCGCAGTTTGGCGTCCAGGTGGGACAGCGGTTCGTCGAGCAGGAACGCACGGGCGGGCCGCACCAGCACCCGCCCCAGCGCCACCCGCTGGCGCTGCCCGTTGGACAGTTCGCCCACGGGCCGGTCCAGCAGGGCGTCGATGCCGAGCAGGCCGGCGATCTCGCCGATCCGCTCGCGCGCCTGACGTGCGGGGAGGCGGTGGCGCGGCGAGCGGAGCGGGGAGGCGAGATTGTCATATGCCGAGCGGTGTGGATAGAGGGCGTACGACTCGAAGCACATGGCCACGCCCCGGTCGTACGGCTCCACGCCCGTCATGTCCTCGCCGTCGAGCTCGATCGTGCCCGCGGCGGGCTGCTCCAGGCCCGCGATCGTCTTGAGGGTGGTCGTCTTGCCCGCGCCGGACGGCCCGAGCAGACAGAAGAACTCGCCCTCGGCCACCTCCAGTTCGATCCCGTCGAGCGCGGTGGTCCGCCCGAAGGTCTTGGTGACGCCTCGCAGCGTGATGGCCGCCGTCATGACTTCACCGCCCCGAAGGACAGGCCGCGCACCAGATACCGCTGGATCGTGAGGGCCAGCAGCAGCGGCGGGACGACGGAGACGAGGGCGGCGGCCGCGGTGAGGTTGTACTTGGGCCGGTCGCCGCCGAGGAACGACAGCGCGCCCACGGTCACGGTCTGCGCGTCGGAGGAGGTGAGGATGAGCGGGAAGACGAAGTTGTTCCAGGCGAAGATGAACGCGAGCAGCGACACGGCCGCGATGCCCGGCTTCACCAGGGGCAGCGCCACGGTGAAGAAGGCCCGCTTGCGGGTGTAGCCGTCCAGCAGTGCCGCCTGCTCCAGCTCCGGCGACAGGTCAAAGAAGTACGAGCGCATGATCCACACGATCAGCGGCAGGGTGACGAGCTGGAGCACCCACACCATGCCGAGGTAGGTGTCGAAGAGCCCGAGCTGCTGGTAGAGCACGAACAGCGGGATGATCACCGTCAGTTCGGGCGCGAACCGGAACGACAGCAGCGTGAACATCAGGTTCTCCGAGCCCCGGAAGCGCCAGCGGGCGGCGGCGTACGCGGCGGGCAGCCCGATCGCCAGCGACAGCAGCACCGCCCCCAGCGACACGACCAGGCTGTTGAGGAAGAACCGTACGAACGGCACGCCCTGGTCGTCGCCGGCGCCCAGCACCGTGCGGTACGACTCCAGTGTCGGCGTGAAGGAGAAGTACGTGCTGAACAGCTGCTCGGCCGGCTTCAGCGAGAGGATCACCATCCAGGCGACCGGGAACAGCGCGAAGACGAAGTAGAGGATCAGCGCGCCGTCGGCCGCGACGGCGATCAGCCGGCGTTTCACCGTCCCCGGTCCTGCGGTCATCGGGGCACCTCCGCCGCACGGTTGTTGATACGGCCGAGGTAGCGCACGAGCACCATGGCGGCCAGGTACACCACGGCCCACAGCACGATCGTGTAGCTGATCCCGAAGGAGTAGCGCTGGAAGCGGATCGCCTCCAGGTACGCGCGGATCTGCAGCACCACGGTCGAGTCGCCGGGGCCGCCCTCGGTGAGCGCGTAGATGATGTCGAAGACCTTCAGCGAGTCCATGAACCGGAAGATCACCGCGACCAGCACATACGGCCACAGCATGGGCAGGGTCAGCTTGCGGAAGGTGAACCACCAGTTCGCTCCGTCCACGGCGGCCGCCTCGAACGGTGACGTGGGCAGCGAGCGCAGCCCGGCCAGGGCCAGGATCGCCACGAACGGGGTGTACACCCACGCGTCCACCGCGATCGAGGTGAGCAGGGCACCGGTGGGGGTGTCGGTCCACTGCACCCCGCCGAGTCCGAACGGCTTCAGCAGATGGTTGACGACTCCGACGGACGGCTGGAGCATCAGCTTCCACATGATCGCCGCGATCACGGGCGCGATCATCAGCGGCAGGATCAGGATCTTCTCCAGGATCCGGCCCACCAGGGTGGAGCGGTGCAGCAGCAGGGCGACGCCGACCCCGAGCACGGTCTCGACGGCCGCGGCGCCCACCGCGTACAGCAGGGTGACGCGGGCCGAGTCCCAGAAGGCCGGCTGCGTGAAGATCCGCCGGTAGTTCTCCAGGCCGACCACATCCGGCACGGGCTTGCTCGCCGCGAAGTCGAACACCGTGTAGTACAGGCCCAGCCCGAAGGGGTAGAGGATGCCCCCGGTCAGCAGCAGCGCGGGCACGATCAGCAGATACGGACGCAGCGAGCGGCGCCATGCCGGCACGCTCGGCGCCGCCCGCTCCCCCTCCTCGCGCGAGGCCGCCCCGTGGCCGGTCTCCCTGAGCGAGGACACTCTCAGCCCACCTTGGACGCCAGGTCGCCCGCGAGGCCGCCGAGCACGGACGAGGCGTTCTTGCCGCCGTAGATCTCCTGGAGGGCCGCGGCCCAGCTGGTCGTGGCGTCGAAGAACTGCTCCTGCGGGGTGAACTGGATCTTCGTCTGGCCGACGACCGTCTCGAAGGTCTCGATGAAGCCGGGGATCTTCTTCATCTTGTCCTTGTAGGCGGCGTCCTGGCTGACCGACTGCCGCACCGGGTCGATGTGGTTGTACCGCACCGCCCCCTTGAGCAGGTGCTCCTTGCCGGTGGCCCACTGCAGGAACAGCCAGGCTGGCAGCTTGCTCTTCGACTTGGCGTTCATCCCGAGCGACCAGATCCACATGTTGGTGGCCAGCGAGCCGCCCGGCCCCTTGGGCCCGGGGTGGAAGGCGATCTTCCCCGAGGCGGGCGACGCTCCTTCGACCGCCTGGAAGTACGCGGCCGTGTCGGCGTCGAAGAGCATCCCCGCCTTCTTCGCCCCGAGGTCGCTGGAGCACTGGTACCAGGTGTAGGAGGTCCAGGACGGCGGGCCGCCCTTCTTCACCATGTCGGCCCAGTCATGGGTGAAGGCGATCGCCTCGGGGGAGTTCATCGCGGGCTTCACCGTGCCGCCCTCGACCGTGAAGTCCTTCAGCCCGTTGCGGGCGTACATCGTCATGAAGCCCGGGTGGATGGTGGCCCAGCTGCGCGAGCCGCGCACCGCGACCCCGTACATCCCGTCGAAGCCGGCGCCCGGTGCCTTGCGCTTGATGGTCCCGGCCAGTTCGCGCAGCTCGTCGAACGTCTCCGCGGGCCTGAGCCCGAGCTTGTCGAACACTTCGGTGTTGTACGCGACGACGTTCGTCTCCCAGCCCCACGGCAGTGCGTACTGTCCGCCCTGGCCGAGCGGGGCGCCCGCCTTCAGCGACCACTGGTCGGCCTGGAGCAGGTTGGGGAAGAAGTCGGCCTGGTCCCATTCGGCGCCGGTGGCGGCCGGGTTGCGCATCCAGGGGCCGAGGTCCTCCAGCCACCCCGGAGGGCCGTACTGCCACACCATGTAGGCGCCGAGCATGAACACGTCGTACGAGGCGCGGCCGCTGGACAGGTCGACCGTGAGCTTGTCGAAGTAGTTGTCCTCGGGGAAGACGTCGTACTCGACCTTGATCCCGGTCTGCTCGGTGAACGACTTCAGATCCGCGATCAGCGCGTCCGTGTACGGGTGCTTGTTCAGCAGCGCCTTGACGGTCCTGCCGTCGGCCCGCTTCCAGTCGAAGGACCCGGTGACGTCGTCGGCCGCCGAGCCCCCGCCCTCCTTCGCCCCGTCGCTGAAGCCCGACCCGCAGGCGGTGAGCAGAGGGGCAGCGGACGCCGCCGCCGTGAGGGCGAGGAACCGCCGCCGGTCGTATCCGCGCATGTCCATCCCGACCTCCGCTGTGTCCTTGGGGGACGTCCCCCGCCCCCTCGCAGGGGGAGCACGGTTCTCACACGTTCAGCCGACTGGTTAACAGAGCTTGGAACAGGGCCAGTTGGGCGTCAATCCCTCGCGCATCGGAAATTCTCGGTGCACAGTGAGAACTTCACAGAAGGAGCCGCTATGTGGATGGGAATCGACCTCGGCACACAGGGCGTCCGCGCGGTGCTCGCCACCGACGACGGGGATGTCATCGGCAGCGGCTCCGTCCCGCTGACCGGCACACGCGACGGCGTGCGCCACGAGCAGTCACCCGAGGACTGGTGGACCGCCGTGTGCGCCGCGGCCCGCCAGGCGATGCGCGGCAGGCCGGGGCCACGCGCGCTGGCCGTCTGCTCCACCTCCGGGACCGTGCTGCTCGCCGACACGGCGGGCGACCCGCTGACCCCGGCGCTGATGTACGACGACGGGCGCGCGCCGGGGCGCGGCCCCGGCCGGGCGCTGTGGCTGCTGGAGGAGTACGGCGCCGGGAGCGGCGCGCGTGTGATGCACCAGGCCGACCTGATCGTGTCCCGGCTGGCCGGGCACCCCCTTCCCACCGACTCCAGCCACGCGCTCAAGACCGGCTACGACCCGAGGAGCGGCACGTTCGGCGAACAGCGACTGCCGGAAGGGGTGTTGCCCGATGTGGTGCTGCCGGGCAGCGGGCTCGGCCAGGTGTGCCGGCGGGCGCAGGCGGAGACCGGCATCCCCGAGGGCACTCTGATCGTGGCCGGCATGACCGACGGCTGCGCGGCACAGATCGCCTCCGGCTCCCTGACCATCGGTTCGTGGAACTCGGTGCTCGGCACGACCCTCGTCCTCAAGGGCGTCGCCGCCGAACCCCTCGACGATCCCGCCGGGGTGGTCTACAACCACCTGTCGGCGGACGGCAGCTGGCTGCCCGGCGGCGCGTCCGGCGTCGGCGGCGGCGCGCTGCGCGCCGCGTTCCCGGGAGCGGACCCCGCTCACCTCGACCGGCTGGCGCAGGCTTACGACCCGGCCGGGGCCATCGCGTACCCCCTGGCGTCCCACGGTGAACGGTTCCCTTTCGTCGCCCCCGACGCCACCGCCTTCCTGCTCGGCACCCCGGCGAACGACGCCGACCACTGGGCCGCCCTGCTCCAGGGCGTGGGCCTCGCCGAACGGCTTTGCCTGGACTACCTCGACCACCTCGGCGCGCCCCTGCACGGGCCGCTCACCTTCACCGGCGGCGCGGTGCGCAGCGACCACTGGAACCAGCTGCGCGCCGACATCCTCGGCCGGGAGGTCCGCATCCCGCGCGCCGCGGAACCGGCCCTCGGCATGGCCGTCCTCGCGGCGTACGGAGCGGGCGGCGCGGCCACCTTGAGCGGGGCCGCCGAGCGGATGGTGCGCCTGCGCGGGACGGTACGGCCGCGCCGCGGCGAACGCTTCACCGAGCCGTACCTGACGATGGTGGCCGAACTGGAGCGGCGCGGCTGGCTCCCGGAGCCGGTCGCCGCGCACGCCCGCGCCCGTACGGAGGAGTCCCGATGACCGCCACCCTGCTTCTCGCCCGCCACGGGCAGACCGTCTGGCACGCGGAGAACCGCTACGCGGGCGTCAGCGACGTGGCCCTGACCGACGAGGGCCGCCGCCAGGCGGAGGCGCTCGGTTCCTGGGTGAAGGTGCACCCCGTCGACGCCGTCTGGACCTCCACGGTCTCCCGGGCGATCGAGACCGCGGAGCCGGCGTGCCGGGCGCTCGGGCTCGTACCGCGGACCGAACGCGCCTTGCGCGAATGCGACTTCGGCGCCGTCGAGGGCCGCACGCTCGCCGAGTTCGCGGCCGACGACCCGGCCGGGGCGGAAGCCTTCCGCGCCGATCCGGTGGCGCACCCCTTCCCGGACGCGGAGGACCCCCGGGCCGCGGCGGCCCGGGGGTCGGCAGCGCTGCGCCGGATCGCCGGCGCGCACGAGGGGGAGCGGGTGCTGGTGGTCGCCCACAACACCCTGCTGCGGCTGGTCCTCTGCGACCTGCTCGGCATTCCGCTCGCCGACTACCGCAGAGTCTTCCCGCAGCTGCGGAACGCGGCAGTCAGCGAGCTGCGCCTGCGGGCGGACGCCGAGCCGGCCGCGCTGATCAGCCTCAATCTGCCGTGCTGACCTCGGTGGCTTCGGTCGCCTCGGTCGCCGTACGGGACTCGCGCGCCTTCTGGAGCGCGAAGCCGACCGAGGCCAGCACCAGGGTCAGGACGCCGGTCCCGAGCAGCTGGAGCCGGGTCTCCTCCTGGCGCAGCATCAGCAGGAAGACGGCGGCCATGCCCAGCAAGGCGATCCAGGTCAGGGCCGGGTACAGCCACATCTTCACGACCAGCTTCTCGGGCGCCTCGCGCTCGGTGCGGCGGCGCAGGATCAGCTGGGAGACGGCGATGAAGATCCAGACGACGAGGATGATCGCGCCGATGGTGTTCAGCAGCCACATGAAGACATCGTCCGGGCGCCAGTAGCTCAGCAGCACACACAGGAAGCCGAAGACGGACGAGACGAGCACCGCGGTGCGCGGCACACCGCCGCTGACCCGGCCGAGCGCCTTCGGGCCCTCACCGCGCGCCACCAGCGAGCAGGCCATGCGGGAGGCGCCGTAGATATTGGCGTTCATCGCCGACAGCAGGGCGACGAGCACGACCACGTTCATGATCTGTCCGGCCGCCGGGATGCCCAGGTGGTTCAGCGTCGCGACGTACGGTCCGAGCTCGACGACCTTCGGGTCGTTCCACGGCACGAGCGTGACGATGACGGCCATCGATCCGATGTAGAAGACCGCGATGCGCCACATCGCCGTGCGCACGGCCTTGGCGACGCCCTGCACGGGGTGCTCGGACTCGGCGGCGGCGATGGTCACCGTCTCCAGGCCGCCGTAGGCGAAGACCGAGGCGAGCAGACCGACGACCAGTCCCTCGGAGCCGTGCGGCAGGAAACCTCCGCCGCCGGTGAGGTTGCCCGTGCCCGGCGCCTCGCTGCCGGGCAGGACACCGACGATGGCCAGCACGCCGATGCCCAGGAAGAGGACGATCGCGCCGACCTTGAGGGCGGCGAACCAGAACTCGAACTCGCCGAAGTTCTTCACCGCCGCCAGGTTCGTGGCGCAGAAGACCAGCATGAACAGGGCGACCCAGGCCCACTCGGGGGTGCCCGGCAGCCAGCCCGTCATGATCTTGGCGGCTCCGATCGCCTCCAGACCCACGGCCACGCAGAGCAGGAACCAGAAGGCCCAGCCCGCGGTGAAGCCCGCCCACGGTCCGATGGCGCGCTCGGCGTGCACGGAGAAGGAGCCGGAGGCCGGGTTCGCCGCGGACATCTCGCCGAGCATGCGCATCACCAGCATGACGAGCAGGCCGGAGAGGGCGTAGGCGATGACGATGGACGGGCCGGCCGCGGCGATGCCGGCGCCCGAGCCGACGAAGAGCCCGGCGCCGATGACACCGCCGAGGGCGATCATCGACAGATGGCGTTGTTTGAGTTGGTGCGTGAGCACGCCGTCGGCCTGCTGGTCGACGGGCGCGGGCGCGGGGGTCCGGGACATGGGGGGCCTTGTTCATCAGCTGACGGGGGAGCAGCCGACAGTCTGGGCGCGTGCCCTCTCACAGGGAACGCTTGTCCGCTATACGGTCACGATGTTCACACAAGGTCAGCACGCCGACACATCGCGCCCGCGCAATCACCCTTTCCCTGACCGCAGTTCGCGGACGCCCGACACCAGCAGCACGGCGGCGGTCGCCCCGGCCGACCACAGCACCTGAGGCCGGGCCGCGTCGTCGTCGAGCATCAGCACCAGGATCGCGGCCATGGCCGCCAGCGCGGCCCAGGTGAGCCAGGGGAACGCCCACATCCGCAGGGTCAGCCGCTCCGGCGCCTCCGCCTCGATGCGGCGGCGCAGTCGCAGTTGGGAGACGGCGATCAGGGCCCAGACGAACAGCAGCACCGCGCCGACCGCGTTGAGCATGTAGAGGAACACGGAATCCGGCCACCTGAGATTGAGCAGCACGGACACGAAGCCGAACGCGACCGAGGCCAGCACGGCCCGGCGCGGCACACCGGAGCCCGTCACCCGCAGCAGCCCCTTGGGCGCCTCACCGCGCTCGGCGAGCGAGAAGACCATTCGGGAGGCGCCGTACAGGTTGGCGTTGAGCGCGGACAGCAGCGCGACGAAGACGACGATCTCCATGATCCGCCCGGCGCTCGGCACACCGATCGAGTCCAGCACCGTGACAAAGGGGCTCAGGCCCGCCTTCTGCGCCGTCCACGGCAGCACGGTCACGATCACCAGCATCGAACCGACATAGAAGAACAGGATGCGCACCACGGCACTGCGCACGGCGCGTCCCACGGCGCGGGCCGGGTCGTCCGTCTCCGCGGCCGCGATCGTCACGACCTCCAGACCGCCGAAGGCGAACACGACGGCCAGCACGCCGGAGACCACGCCGGACCAGCCGTTGGGCAGGAAGCCGCCGTCACCGGTGAGATGGCTGAGGCCGACCGGTTCGGTGTCCGGCATCAGCCCGAGGATCGCGAGCGCGCCGAGGACGAGGAACAGCACGAGCGCGCCGACCTTGAGCGCGGCGAACCAGAACTCGAACTCACCGAAGTTCTTCACCGCCGCCAGGTTGGCGACGGTGAAGACCAGCATGAAGACGAGCACCCAGCCCCACTGCGGCACACCCGGCGCCCAGCCGTGCGCGATGGAGGCGGCGGCCGTCGCCTCCGCGGCCAGCACCACCACGAGCAGGAACCAGTACAGCCAGCCCACGCTGAACCCGGCCCAGCGGCCCAGCGCCCGCTCCGCGTGCACCGAGAAGGAGCCGGAGGCGGGCATCGCGGAGGACATCTCGCCGAGCATCCGCATCACCAGCATCGCGAGCGTGCCGGCGATCAGGTACGACAGGACGATGCCGGGCCCGGCGACGGCGATGCCCGCGCCCGATCCCACGAAGAGCCCGGCGCCGATCACCCCGCCCAGCCCCAGCATCGTCAGATGACGCTGCTTGAGCCCGTGTTCGAGGGGTTCGGCCTCGGCGGCCAGGGACGTGGGCGACGCGTCGTGCATGGCGGGTAGGACTCTCGTCTCACTCGGTGCGAGTTATGGGGAACCTACAGTCTCCCCGAGCGCGGCCCCGGGGCGCAAAACCGGCCGGTGTGCCCTGGACCTCCGTGACGATCATCACGCCGCAGCGGGCTGGGTTCCCGCCTTTTGTGCGGACCCCACCAAGGCGTCAACCGCCGCTTTGTGGGCGGCTGCTGGTGATCGGGTGGTTTCCCTGGGCTACCGTCGCCGTGTTCCCTCTGCCCTCACCCCCGTGGAGCCCCCCGATGAGCACTGCTGTCGCCCCCGTCCGATCCGGGACCGTTCTGGCCGACCTGCTGCCGGCGTCCCGTGTCCGTGACATCGCCCTCGTCGCCGGCGGCGCCGTCCTCACCGGCATAGCGGCCCAGATCTCCGTGCCGGTCCCCGGCTCCCCGGTCCCGGTCTCCGGCCAGACCTTCGCGGCCCTCCTCGTCGGCACGGCGCTCGGCGCCAGCCGGGGCTTCGCCGCCCTCGGTCTGTACGCGGTGGCGGGCGTGGCCGGTGTGCCCTGGTTCGCCGAGGGCGCCTCGGGCCATGCGATGCCGTCCTTCGGCTACATCCTCGGCATGCTGCTCGCCGCGACCGTGGTGGGCGCCCTCGCCCGCCGCGGCGCCGACCGGACCGTGCTGCGCACGGCCGGCGCGATGGCCGCAGGCTCCGCGATCATCTACGCGGTCGGCGTCCCGTATCTGGCGCTGGCGACGGGCATGTCGTTCGGCGAGGCGGTCATGGCCGGCCTGGTCCCGTTTCTGATCGGTGACGCGCTGAAGGCGGCCCTGGCGATGGGCGCACTGCCGACGGCGTGGAAACTGGCCGGCCGACGCGGCTGAGTCCCGACCGACGAACGCCGCAGCCCCGGCCCGCGCGAAGCGAAGCGGACCGGGGCTGCGGCGTTGCGTTGTGTCAGCCGGAGACGGGAGCGGCGGCCGCCTTGCGCTTGCGCAGGACGTCGAGCACCACGCCGATGCTCACGACGATCGCGGCGACGAGCACCGACAGGAGCGCGACCTGCCGGTTGGCGTCGTCGTAGACCATGTAACCCAGGACGAACGTGATCATCGCTGCGGTCGCCCAGGTCAGGTACGGGAAGAGCCACATCTTCACCGTCACCTTCTCGGGCGCCTCGCGCAGCAGGATCCCCCGCATGCGCAACTGCGTGAAGCAGATGACCAGCCAGACGAACAGGGCCACGGCGCCCGAGGAGTTCAGCAGGAAGAGGAAGACCGTGTCCTTCCACATGTAGTTGAAGAAGACGGCGACGAAGCCGAAGACGACGGAGCCGAGGATCGCGGCGGTCGGCACCCCCTTCGCGTTGACCTTGGCGAAGACCTTGGGCGCGTCACCGCGCTCGCCGAGCGAGAAGGCCATGCGGGAAGCGGTGTACAGGCCCGAGTTGAGGCAGGACAGCACCGCCGTCAGCACGATGACGTTCATGATCTGGCCCGCGGCCGGAATGCCGATCGAGTCCAGCGCGGCGATGTACGAGCCCTTCTCCGTGATCGACTTGTCGTTCCACGGCAGCAGTGTCAGGACGACGAAGATGGAGCCCAGGTAGAAGACCGCGATTCGCCAGATCACGCTGTTGGTGGCCTTGGTGACCGCGCGCCGGGGATCCTCCGACTCTCCGGCGGCCAGCGTGACGATCTCGCTGCCCATGAAGGAGAAGACCACCATCAGCACACCGGTCAGGATGGCGCCGGCGCCGTTGGGCAGGAAGCCGCCCGCGTCGGTCAGGTGCGCGAAGCCCGCGCCCGGGTTGTCGGAGCCGGGCAGCACGCCGAAGACGGCCAGCAGGCCGATGACGACGAAGGCGCCGATGGCGACGACCTTGATCCCGGCGAACCAGAACTCGAACTCGCCGTAGGAGGCGACCGACACCAGGTTGGTCGCGGTCAGCACGACCATGACGATCAGCGCCCAGCCCCACTGGGGTACCGCCGGTATCCAGCTCTCCAGGATCACGGCGCCCGCCGTCGCCTCCACGGCGAGGACCACGACCCAGAAGAACCAGTACAGCCAGCCGATCGAGAAACCGGCCCAGCGGCCGAGGGCGCGGTCCGCGTAGGCGGAAAAAGACCCGGAGTTCGGGCGGGCGGCCGCCATCTCGCCCAGCATCCGCATCACGAAGACGACCAGCAGGCCGACGAGCGCGTAGGACACGAGGATGGCGGGCCCCGCCGCCGCGATGCCGGAGCTGGAACCGACGAAGAGCCCGGCCCCGATCACACCACCGATGGCGATCATGGACAGATGGCGGTTCTTGAGACCTGCCTTGAGACCGTCTGCGGAAGGCGGCTGCCCGGGGGTCTGGGCCTGTCCGCCTTCCTTTGTGAGGGTCGTCTGCGACGTCATGGACGAATCCTTATGTATTGGAGTCGCTCGGGTTGCGAACCTGGGAATTGAAACCCAGTACCCCGCGGTACGGAAGAGCCGACTCCGTTTCGTTGCACTCGTCACTCTTCGCTGTACTCGTCGCTCTGGACCCCGTCCGGGCCGAGCGGGGCCCCGGACCGGTGTGCGCCTGCCCCGCATGCCACACTCGAACCATGCGCGTGTACCTCGGCTCCGACCATGCCGGCTTCGAACTCAAGAACCACCTCGTCGAGTGGCTCAAGGCCCATGGCCACGAGCCCGTGGACTGCGGTCCGCACATCTACGACGCCCAGGACGACTACCCGCCGTTCTGCCTGCGTGCCGCCGAGAGGGTGGCAGCGGACAAGGACAGCCTCGGCATCGTGATCGGCGGCTCCGGCAACGGGGAGCAGATCGCCGCCAACAAGGTCAAGGGCGTCCGTGCCGCCCTCGCCTGGAGCGAGCAGACCGCAGCGCTCGGCCGCGAGCACAACAACGCCAACGTCGTTGCCATCGGCGGCCGCATGCACTCCCGGGAGGAGTCGACGAAGTTCGTCGAGATCTTCCTGAACACGCCGTACTCGGGTGAGGAGCGTCACACCCGTCGCATCGAGATGCTCTCCGCGTACGAGACCACCGGCGAGCTCCCCCCGATCCCCGCGCACCACCCGCAGGAGCCGACCGCCTGATGCCCGAAGGGCACACCATCCACCGACTGGCCGCCGACCACTTCGAGAGGTTCGGCGGCCGGTCCGTGCGCGCCACCAGCCCCCAGGGCAAGTTCTCCGACTCGGCCGCCCTCGTCGACGGCCAGACGCTGGAGACCACCGAGGCCCATGGCAAGCACCTCTTCCTCGGCTTCGGACCGCTCGGCTGGGTCCACATCCACCTGGGCCTGTTCGGCAAGGTGAACTTCGGCGACGCACCCGCGCCCCCGCCCACCGACACGGTGCGGCTGCGCCTGGCGAACCCGGACTCGTACGTCGACCTGCGCGGCCCCACCACCTGCGCACTGCTCACCGACGGCGAGAAGCACGCGATACACGACCGCCTCGGACCCGACCCGCTGCGTGGCGACGACGGACCCGAGCGGGCCTGGGGGCGGATCTCCCGCTCCCGTACGACGATCGCCGCCCTCCTCATGGACCAGAAGATCGTCGCGGGCGTCGGCAACGTCTACCGCGCCGAGGTCCTCTTCCGCCACGGCATCGACCCGTACCGCGCGGGCAGGGACCTCACCCGGCGTGAATGGGACGCGATCTGGGACGATCTGGTGGCGTTGATGCGCGAGGGCGTGCGCAACAACCGCATCGACACCGTCCGTCCCGAGCACACCCCTGAAGCGATGGGCCGCCCGCCGCGCGTCGACGACCACGGCGGCGAGGTCTACGTCTACCGCCGGGCGAACCTGCCGTGCCACATCTGTGGCGGCGAGATCCGCACCGCCGGTCTCGCCGCCCGCAATCTCTTCTGGTGCCCGTCCTGTCAGGGGAACTCAAGCCCCACGGGGGCACCTCCCACGGCGGCCAGGCCGTAGGGGAGTTCGAGGCGCGGGGCCTGGCGCGGGGCGAAAAGCCCGCGGCCGCACAGTCCCGCACCCGCCCCTAGAACCCGTGCGGCAACCACGGCGCCACAGCAGAGCCGAAGGCGACATCCGCCTCCCCCAGCGCCCCTTCCCGCAGCTCCCGCACCCGCCCCGCACCCGCGAGCGACGACAGCGACACGCCGCCCAGGTACGCCGCCCCCAACTCCCGCACGGACAGCGCCAGTTCCGCGGCATCCTCGGTGCGCTCGCAGGACGCGCCCTTCGCGTCGCCGGTCAGCCGCCAGCGCCCGCTGTTCCAGGGGCAGAAGGCGTCCTCGACGTCGAGCACCACATCGACCTGCGCCTGGTAGGTCCGCGCCGCCAGCGCGGCGCCCACGTCCACCAGCCGCACGTGCAGCGAGTCCCTCAGCCGTACGTTGCACCGGCGCACGTCCGTCACCAGGTGCAGCAGCGGGTCGTCCGCCGGCCGGTTGCGCGCCTGCACGGTCGACGTCAGGTCGATCCCGCACAGGAACCGCCACAGCGCCGCGTACGCCGCGGGATCCAGTGCGTCGAGTTGCCGGACCGAGACGGAGCCCTCCGGGCCGGCCGGCGACGACTCGGGCTTGTTGTGGAAGCGGACGTAGCCCACGACCTCGCCGCCCCGCTCGGCGAGGACGCACTGCATCGGCGACGCCCCCTCGCGCTCGCTCGGCGGATCCAGCAGCGCCAGGCCCTCCCAGCCCGGGGTACGGGCGAGCATTCCCGGCCGTGAGCCGATTGTGCGCCGGTACACCCGCTCACAGGCGTCGGCGCCCTCCTCGACCGTCACGAAGCGCAGCCGTACGTCGTCCGTGCCCGGTGGGACGAGGATCCGCACCCGCGAGGAGTCGATCTCCACGGACATCTGGTGGCTGGCCGTGCCGTACCCGAACCGCCCGTAGATCACGGGCTCGGATGCGGTGAGCACCGCGAGCGGCTCGCCCAGGGCGCGGACGTCGTCGAGTTGGCGGCGCATCATCGAGGTGAGGATGCCGCGCCGGCGGTGCGTCGCCGCGACGCTCACCATCGTCACGCCCGCCGCGGGCACCATGGCGCCGCCCGGCACCGACACCTGGAACGTGAACGCCCCGGCCGTGCCGACGCACTCGTCGCCGTCCCACGCGGCCAGCGACCGGTCGAGCTCGGTCAACGACTCGAACAGCCTGCGCTCCTGCCGGGAATCGGCGACACCCCCGAAGGCGCGCTCCAGTTTCCCGTACCACTGGTCCCACTCGGACCGCTGCAACACCCGGAGTTGAGTCGTCATATGCCATGACTAGCAGCGGCGAGCTGCCCGTCGCGACCGAGTTTCGAACGCATTGTCGCGGGGGTCCCCCTGCACGCGGGCCGCGCTGGATGGATAGGGTCCACCGCAATGGCCCGCGGCGCAGCAGCAGACTCGTTCACGGCCCGGATGCGGAAAGCCGTCTACCGGGTCCGTACCGCCATGCGCCGGTCCGCCGTCGACTACTTCCGCGGTGGCGGCTCCGACCGGATCGCGTTCGCCGGACTGCTGTTGACCATCCCCGCCATCACCTGGGGCACGATCGCCTCGCCGGTGTGGTTCTCACCGGTCGCACTGGTGCTGCCGATCGTCGCCGGCGGACTGCTGCTGCGCCCCGCCAGCCTCATCGGCCTGTACGCCACGGCGGCGGGCGCGCTGATAGTGGAATCCATAGTGCTCGGGCCGTACACCGAGGGCCCGGCCAGGGTCACGCCCGGCACGGTGCTGGTCGTGGCGGCCTGCGGCTTCTTCGGGCTGCTGATCGCACAGTTCCGGGCCAGGGTGGGCGTGCCGTGGCGGCGCGGCGGCACCATGCTCTTCGACCTGCGCGAACGCATCCGGGTCCAGAGCGCGCTGCCGCGGCTGCCGCAGGGCTGGCACCGCGAGATGGCCCTGCGCCCGGCGGGCGGTCAGTCCTTCTCCGGCGACTTCGTGGTCGCGGCCCGTACGAACGGCGGCAGGACCCTGGAGGTCGTCCTCACCGACGTCTCCGGCAAGGGCATGGACGCGGCGTCCCGGGCGCTGTTGCTGTCCGGCGCCTTCGGCGGACTGCTCGGCTCGCTCCCGCCGCACGCCTTCCTGCCCGCGGCCAACGGCTACCTCCTGCGCCAGGACTGGGACGAGGGCTTCGCGACCTCCATCCATCTGGTCCTCGACCTGGAGTCCGGCGACTACGAGCTGCTGTCCGCGGGCCATCTGCCCGCGCTCCAGCTGCACGCGGGCAGCGGCCGCTGGGAGGAGAAGGCTGCCGAGGGCCCGCTCCTCGGGATCTACGACAGGGCGCAGTTCGACCCGGTCAAGGGCACCCTGCGTCCCGGCGACGTACTGATGCTGTTCACCGACGGCCTGGTGGAGGCGTCGGGGCGGGACATCAGCGAGGGCATCGACCGCCTCACCGGCGAGGCCGACCGCTATGTGGGCCCCGGCTTCGAGGGCGCGGCCTGGCACCTGATCGAGGCGGTCGCCAAGGACGTCAACGACGACCGGGCGCTGCTTCTGCTGTGCCGCCGGCCCTAGTGTCGCGCCCCGGCCGCGGCGTTCTTCGGGGTGCGGCGGCTTCCGGAGCCGTACAGTCGTGCCATGCCGCAGAACCTGAGCCCGGCCGAGATCGAAGCCATCGCCCGCGAGGCCCACGCCGGCCAGACGGACAAGGCCGGACGCCCGTACACCGAACACATCGCCGCCGTGGCGGAGGGCGTACGCGCCAGGGGCGGGAGTCAGGAGCAGATCGCCGCGGCCTGGCTGCACGACGCCATCGAGGACGACGCACTGAGCCGTGAATGGCTGGACGGCGCGGCGCTGCCGCAGTCAGTGAAGGACATGGTTCTCGCCCTCACCAAGCGTGAGGGCGAGGACCTGACGTCGTACACCCGGCGCATCCTGACCACACCGGGCGCACTCGTCGTGAAGGAGGCGGACCTGGCGCACAACTCCGACCCCGCGCGCCTGGCCCTGCTCGACGAGGAGACGCGCGCCAGGCTGACCGAGAAGTACGCGAGGACGCGGCGGCTGCTGGGCCTGGAGGACGCCGGGGCCTGAGGCCCGGCGTCCTCGGGGTGTCTCAGCGACGCGCGCCGACCTCCGCGCGGTCCCTGCGGAACGCCCACGTCATCTCGGGCTCGGTGACGGGCCGCAGCGCCCGCCGGACCGGCGGGGTGCACAGCAGCGTGACCGCGCCCGCCGCGAACAGCGAGACAAGGACCAGGCCGAGCGGGCTGCCGAGCCAGTCGTTCTCCTCGAAGACGCCGAAGTAGTCGCCGCCCTTGACCAGGAAGCCGTGCAGCACATAGCCGCAGATGGTCCCCGCGCCCAGGGCCGTCATCCAGTTCCTGCGCCCCGGCACCCAGGCGAGGAAGGCGACCGACAGGACCAGCGCACACGCGAACAGGCCGAGGAAGACCACGACCCCCGACCACCACGGGGCCCCGAGCTCCTGCACGCTGCTCGACCGGTAGAACCAGTTGAGCCTCATCCGCGGCGCGACCCAGTACGCGAACAGTGCCGTGCCGGCGAGCAGCGGCAGCGTCAGCAGCCGCACCTCGCGCCGCCGCACCAGCTCGAAGTGCTCCGGCTTGAGGCACAGGCCCAGCACGAAGAAGGGCAGGAACTGCAGAACCCGCTGCAGATTGAGGTCCGCCCCGATGTCCGGCGTGAGCGCCGCGAGCGTGGCGACGACCAGCGCGATCGGCAGCGGCCGCCGCACGATCCGCCACAGTGGTGTGGTCAGCCGCCAGATGAAGAGCGCGGCCAGGAACCAGGTCAGATAGAAGGGGTCGAGCAGGCTGAGCGGATGCCCGGGGTCGTCGTTCGCGTACCGGGCGAACAGGGAGTACGCCACCTCGAAGACGACGTACGGCAGCGCGATCCCGGTCAGCAGCCTGCGCAGCTGATGCGGTTTGCCCTGGTAACTGCGCGAGAAGTAGCCGGAGATGATGATGAACGCCGGCATGTGGAACGTGTAGACGATCATGTACAGCGCGCGGGCCGCCCGGCTGCCGTCCATCACCGGCTCCCAGGCGTGCGCGACGGCCACCAGCACGATGGCCAGATACTTCGCGTTGTCGAAGTAGGCGTCGCGGCCGGCGGGCTTCTTCGGCTCCGGAGCCGGGCCCGGAGCTGACTTCAGGCCGGTCCCCGCCGTGGCGGGAGCGGTCGCCGCCCGGGCGGCGGGGGTGGGTCCCGACTCCGGAGCCTCGGGGATCGGAGCCCTCTGATATCCGTGCGCAGCGTGGAACATTCAAGGCACCTTAGCCGCGCGGATTCGATTTCGTAAAACACCCAGGTGTTCGGTCCATTCGAACCTGAAACCACCGCCAACCGCCCGCTATGCCCCAATTAATCCCCCTTAAACAGAGCATATCGGCGCAGTGGGAAGGTGACATGAATTACATCGTCAACGGCCTTCGAATTTCGTGTGACCAACATGTGGGGACATGGAAACGATCACTTCGTATTCCTTCTCCTATTTCACTCCGTCGGCCCATCGGCCGGCCGGGACCGCCGTGCCGCTGAGCGCGCGGCCGCTCCGGCTTGGCGTGATCTTGACATCGACGATTCGTCACCCCGAGGCAGGGGCAGGGAGGTTGGTGGCACGATGGTGCAGGCGGGGGTGTGCTGGGCCGCACGTCCCCGGGCCGGCAAGGCGGACCGACCGAGGGTGTGATCAGTTGTGGCCATTTCACTGTCTGTGGTGCTGCTGTTGGCGATCGTCCTCGTGGTGCTGATCCGCAGTGGCTCCATCAAGCCGGGGCCGGCCATTGTGGCGGCGCTGTTCGGGTTCTTCCTCGCGTCGACGGGCATGGCCCCGCCGATCGAAAGATTCATGAACTCGATAGCGGAGACGATCAACCAGATCAGTTTCTGAGCGCCCGGCCCCGGGCGCGCGACGACTTCGGGCCCTGCCCGGCGGAAACCCGCCGGGCAGGGCCCGAAGTGCGCCGGCGCATCAGATTCGGAGAAACGCATCAGGGCCGGGTCGGAGGATGGTCCTCCGACCCGGCCCTGAGCCGTCGAGAGCGGGCGACGGGAATCGAACCCGCGTAGCTAGTTTGGAAGACCCCGTATGCGCATCTGCTCTGACCTGACGGGTCGCTGACCTGCTGCTTGCCGCAGTCTTGGCCGTCGTTCCCCGCTGTTCCCCGTGGTGGACTGCTGCAACGGGCACGACAGGGGCACGCTTCTGGGGACGGTCAGAGCCTGGTCATCAGTAGGGCTGCCATGCCGGTCAGGGCTGCGATCAAGCTGGCTATAGCCGAGATGATTGAGGCCAACCCCATCGCCCTCGTGGTTGTGTTGCTGACGGGGGCTCCTGTACGGTTCGGGAGTATCGCTTTCCTAGTGCGTACGCAATGGGATTCGCGAGGGTGGTTGCCTTGCTCTGGCAAGGATGTACCTCCTTGGTAGTAGATCGATTGACCCGTACGGCGCGTCTTCGCAGGACACTCCGCCATACGGGTCTTCGGTGTGCCGTAAACCATATCAGGCCCACGTCGTCAACCCGCCCTGGTTCAGCGCTACTTGTGCTGCTGGGGCGGGCCCCTCTCTGGCTTGGTAGCAGACCGTAGCAGTGGACCGGCCCAGCGCATATCAAGCCGACTTCAGACCCAGTGACTTCCGGCTACCCGGCTTCGGCGCTACTGGAGGGTTGGTCGACTGAACGCGTGTATAGCGTTCTGATCTGCGGGAATGAGGCTCTTGCTCGTCCAGAGTCCTCCTTCTCCGGCCAGCGGCGCGTTGTCGTGGGTCCCAGGTTAGGAACGCGTAGGAACGCCATGGAACAGATCTGAACAGATGTGAGGGGGGCCTACTGCCTGCCTCGCTCTGTCGAGTTGGCCGAAACGTGGCGGCTGAGGTCGGTGGAGCGGCTTTGGGCGGGAGCTGCCATGGGGCGAGAGATCGGGGCCCGTACGCTGGTCAGCGAAATCGGGCAGTCTGTGGACCTGCCCGTTAAGGCCCGATGTGGGCCCCGATCTTCGAGGCTCGCCCCATGGTGGCTGCCTAAAGCCGTGGAGCCGACCGCCCCAGCCACAGCGGGCCTCCTCTGCCGTCAACCCTTCGCCGTTTCGGCGTGCGGCCGGCGGGCGGGTGGCCGTGGGGCGAAGACAGGAGCGGCGGCCCGGCCGACGGGCCGCGCGCCGCCGCGCCGTGCGCGGCGGATGCGCCTTGATCGAGGTAGAGAAACCTGTAACAGGCCCTAGCTGGCGCGACTGAGCGCGGTCAGGTGATCCAGGTACTCACGGCCCGTCGCCTCGTTGGCGAAGTCCCGGTTGACGATGGCTGCCAGTTCGCGGCTGACCATGAGCAAGGACGGCAGGGACTGCCGGTCGCCCTTCAGCGCCCACTCGCCGTAGTTCACGGCCTGGTCCAAGTCGCCCTGCCTGGCTGAGACCACGCCGAGCGTGATCCGCGCCTCCGCCATGCGCATCGGCGATCGCTCAGACCCGTCGAAGTCGGTGCCTGCTCGGATCACCTCGTGGGCAAGGTTCTCTGCGAAGCGGTCCTCTCCGAGCAGCCGGTAGCAGTCCATCGCATAGAAGTCGAACTTCGCCGGGTCCACCACAAAGTGGTGATCCAGATTCTCGGGGTACGGCATCCCCTCGAGGAGCTTGCGCCCTCGGTCCAACGCCACTTCGGTCTGGCGCCGGTCACCCAGCCGCGCCCACCCCTTCGCCTCCTGGGCGGCAAGCTGGACGGCCACGCCATGCGAGGGAGCCGACTCCGTCCCGGCCTGCGACGCCGCGAGGATTCCACGGTAGTCGCCAGTGGTCAGGGCGAACCAGGCGCGCATCTCGTGAGCCCAGCCAGAGATCTCCGCGTTGCCGGACTCACGAGCTAAAGACAGGGCCGCCTTCCGGGTGCTCTCGGCTGCGGCCCGGTCACCCATGTCGTACTCGACGCATCCGATCAGGAGGGCCAGCCAGCCGGACAGGGTGAGCACCTCGCGGTGCTGCGCGAGCGTGAGCCGCTGGGACTGGAGCCCTGCAACCCGCTTGAGCCACTGCCTGCCCTCGGCGGCGAGCTGCCCGCTCGGCAGATACGGGTACTCGGAGCACAGCCGGTCGGTAGTGATCCGGAGAGCATCAAGAGTGGCGTTGTCGACGTCGGACGCCTGAAGCCTGCTGATGATGTCCAGCGTCTCCATGCCGCTGACGGCGACGATCTCGGCATTCCCGTCCCGCTGCCCGGCTACCGGGAAGATCGCATGGGTGACGGTGCCGAACGTGGCCGCGATGATCGGTTGGTAGAAGTCGCTCGGCATGACCTCGCCGGACTCCCACCGCTTCCACTGGCGGACCATGCTGGAGCCCTCGGGCAGTGGCTTCGGTGCGTGGGCGCGCAGGGCGGCAACCACTTCAGCTTGTGACCACTGTCGGGCTTCTCGCTCTGAGGCGATCCGTCGCGCCCATGCCGGCCGTTCGTCGCTCATGTGCTGCCCTCCCGTCGGGGTGCTTGCCTTCGAGTCTGGCAGTCGGGGAGCTGGTGACACGGGGGGTGACAGGGGGTTGGCACCAAGGCTGTCCCCCAGTGACACCACGCCTGTCCCTAGTTAGTCGGTCGCCCGGAACGCATGGTGGATCACTGTCAGGCACTGCTCGGGGACTGGGCGCGCTTCTCCAACTCGGCCACCCGGGCGGCAAGTTGCTGAATCTCGGAGTGGATAGCGTTGATCTCGTCTCGGTTAACAGGCCCGCTGGCATCCTGCCCTGCCACATTCGTGCCCGTCGGGGACTGCACGAAGTACCCCCGTGTCGGCACCGAGACGATCACGCCTTCATCAGCAAGCACCTTGAGCGCGTTGCCCACGGTCACGGTGGTGACCTTGAACCGCTCCGCCAACTCCCGCAGCGAAGCGAGGCGGTGCCCCGCTGGGAGTACCGCGATCTCCTCGCGCAAGGCGTCGGCGATCTGGACCTTCTTCGGCCTGGGGTCGTGGGCTTCAACCGTCATGCGGCGAGCGTACCGACTAGCGCGACATAGCACAGCCTATGTCGCGCTATGTCTTGTGCTGCACTCTGCTCTATAGCAAGCTATGCCATGCGGCCGTCGTCGGCCGCAAAACCCGGAGGGCGACGCATCTACCGCCAAGCAGTCCGCCGCCCTCCTTCGTCCCTTGAAGGGAGCTTCCATCATGCCCGCGACGCTCACTGCTCCGCACCCCGCGCCCACCCTGTCGCCGGTCGAGACCGTCTCTGTCTCGGAGCTGTCGAATCAGGAACGAGCCGTGGCGCTCTACGCCTCCGACATGCCCACCCGCTTCCGGATGCGCCGAGACGACGACGCGATGGTGCACGGCTGGATCATCCAGGGGGCCGCCCGTCTGGGGCTCCACGAGGTTCACCGCCTGGCCGCCGCTGCATACGGATACCGGCTGCTTTGGCTGGCCGACCTCGCCACCGCTGACCAGACCCGTGCGCAGGAGCGGCGGTTCCCGAACGCGTGCCGCTTCTCCAAGGCGGAGACGACGGCGACGCTCTTCACGGTCAGCACGGACATCCCCATGTCGCAGGCCGCAAAGGACCGGCCTGCTCGGGTTGAGGGCACGTGCCCGTGCAGTGGAACCGGGTGGATGGCTGATGCGCTGGACCCGAGCGACCCCGACACGGCGTGCATGATCGCTTGCCCAGTCCACAATCGCCACGGTCTGCGCCCGGCCCCTCGTCCGGCGGTGGCCGCGTGACCAACCTTCCCGTTCCCTCGGCCGCCGTTGCTGACGTGGCGGTGGCCGTGGGCCAGGACCCGATCACCGTGGCCGACCTGCTGCGCGTCGCCAACACGCCCGGCTTCGACCGCTGGCGCGAACAGATCCGGCGCACGGGCGGCTGCTCCGACCCGATCCACCTCCAGGGCTGGACCATCACCAAGGACCGCAAGACCGCCGAGACGCTCTACTCGTACTCGACTCAGGCCGAGCCGGGCGGGCGGCTACGTGTCGCCTGCGGCAACCGCCGTGCCTCGCGCTGCCCGTCCTGCGCCTGGACGTACGCGGGGGACACCTACCACCTGATCCGTGCCGGGATCACCGGGGATGAGCGCAAGGACGTCCCCGACACCGTGCGGGACCACCCGCGCGTGTTCGCCACCCTCACGGCCCCGTCGTTCGGCCCGGTCCACAACCGCCCCGCCTCCGGTCGCTGCCGCTGCGGCAAGCAGCACCAGGACGACGATCCCGCCCTGGGCACCGCGCTGAACCCGGACCGGTACGACTACGCCGGGGCGGTGCTCTGGAACAACCATGCGGGCCAGTTGTGGCAGCGGTTCACGATCTACCTGCGCCGGGAAATCGCCGCCCGCGCCGGGCTCTCCCAGCGTGCGCTGTCGGATGCCTGCCGGGTCTCGTTCGGCAAGGTCGCCGAGTTTCAAAAGCGCGGTGCCGTGCACTTCCACGCCGTGGTGCGGCTCGACGGTCCGGACGGCCCCGACTCGCCGCCCCCGGCCTGGGCTACCGTGCCCCTGGTCGATGACGCGATCCGGGCCGCCGCCGCTCGAGTCCTGGTCGTCGTCCCGTCCGCCGGCACTTCCCCGGAACGGAAACTGCGCTGGGGGACCCAGGTCGACGTCCAGCCCATCGGCGCTCTCGGACACGAGGACCTGACCGAACAGGCCGTGGCCGCCTACGTCGCGAAGTACGCCACCAAGGCGGCCGAGACCACCGGCACGGTGGACCGCCGGATTGTCGAGCTGGGGGAGCTGGACCGGCTCGGCCTGCCCGCTCATACCCGGCGGCTCATCGAAGCCTGCTGGGCCCTGGACGGCGACTATCCGGACCGGCTGCTGGCGCGCTGGTCGCACATGCTCGGCTTCCGCGGCCACTTCTCCACCAAGTCCCGCCGCTACTCCACCACTCTCGGCGCACTCCGCCAGGTCCGCACCGACTACCGCGCCCGCCAGGAACGTCAAGCCCGCGGGCTCCCCGAAGACCTCGAGGACTCGGAGGGCTCCACGCTCGTGCTCGCCCACTGGACCTACGCCGGGCACGGCCACACCCCCGGCGAATCCTGGCTCGCCCAATCCATCGCCAACGAGATCAGGCAGAACCGCGAACTCGCGCGGGAGCACCGCACCGAACTGGACGACTTCGACACCACGGGGGAGTGGTGACCATGGACCGACTGCTCACTGTTGACCAGGTCGCCGAACTCCTCGGCACCACCGTCCGGTTCCCTCGGCGGCTCATCGAGGAACGCCGGATCGAGTACGTCAAGGTCGGGCGACACGTACGCATCCCCGAACGGGCCATCGCGGACTTCATCGAGGCCAACACCGTTGCACCCTCCGCACGGCGGCTGAGGAGCGTGGCCTGATGGCGGCTAAGAAGCGGTTTTTCGGCCGTGTCCGCAAGCTGCCCTCTGGCCGCTACCAGGCTCGCTATCCGGGACCCGATGGCATCGACCGCCCGGCGCCGCACACCTTCCGCACGAAGCGGGAAGCGGATGACTGGCTGGCCCAGCGCCAAGCCGAGCTGCGTGCGGGGGACTGGACCGACCCTGACGCCGCTCGAGTCGCCTTCGGCGCGTACGCATCGACCTGGATCACTGAGCGCGGCATCAGCGCGTCGACCGCTGACCTGTACCGGTCGCTCCTGCGGAATCACCTCGCGCCGACCTTCGACCTCGTCGCCTTGGGTGACATCACCCCGGCGATGGTCCGAGCCTGGCGGGTTGCTCGTCTGGACGCGGGTGCCGGCGCTTCTTCGGTGGCCAAGTCGTACGCGCTCCTGCGGGCCGTGCTCATGACCGCCGTGGAGGACCGGCTCATCCGGCGTAACCCCTGCCGGGTCAAGGGCGCGAGCGTCGCTCCCACTCCCGAGCGGCCTACAGCGACCGTTCAGGAGGTCTACGAGCTTGCTGGGGCGATCCAGCCCCGGTACCGCGCTCTCGTCCTCCTGGCGGCCTTCACAGGGCTTCGCTGGGGCGAGCTGATCGGGCTGTCCCGCCGTGACATCGACCTCGACTCGGGAACCCTGAGGGTGCGCCGGAATGTGGCCGAACTCCACAGCGGCAAACGACTGGTGAAGGAACCCAAGAGCACGGCGGGCAAGCGCACGGTCGCGATCCCGGCCGTGATCGTGACCGATCTTGCTACGCATCTCGCCGTGTTCGCCGAGCCGGGCCCGGACGGCCGGGTCTTCATTGGGGCCAAGAAGGCGACGCCGCGCCGGAACCACTTCGGCAAGCTGTGGCGCAAGGCGTGCGATCAGGTCGGGATCAAGGGGCTTCACTTCCATGATCTCCGCCACACCGGGAACACCCTGGCCGCCGCGACCGGTGCCAGCACGCGTGAGCTGATGACCAGGATGGGCCACAGCACGGCCCGTGCGGCGCTGATCTACCAGCACGCCACGGCCGAGCGTGAACGGCTGATCGGCCAGGCCGTGAGCGCGGTCGTCGAGCAGGCCCGGAAGCAAGATCCCGATCCGAACGGGCACGCAGCGGGCACGTAGGCGGAAACGAAGATCCGAAACGCATCAGGGCCAGGCTGGAGGACGAACCTCCGACCTGGCCCTGAGCCATGTGGAGCGGGCGACGGGAATCGAACCCGCGTAGCTAGTTTGGAAGACTAGTGCTCTACCATTGAGCTACGCCCGCACGCACGAGCCGCAGGTCACGACCGCGCGGCACGAAGAGCATCGTAGCGGGTCCGTGCCGCCGCGTGCACACCCTGCTTCCGCACACCGCGAAGACGTCCGTAAAGGGACCGGCCCGCAGCCCCGGGGCATGTACCCTACGGTTCGCACCGACGGGGTGTGGCGCAGCTTGGTAGCGCGTCCGCTTTGGGAGCGGAAGGTCGTCGGTTCGAATCCGGCCACCCCGACCAGCAAGATCACGTTGTGAGGCTCCTCCTGCTTGCCGTTACTATGCAAGCTGCGTGCCCGTGTGTCTGATGTACCGGGCCCGATGCGCTGAACCGCTGAATCGCAGCGTCAGCGAACCCAAGAAGTCAGCCACCAAGGAGACCGAACCGTGAAGAGCGCCGTGGAGACCCTGAACCCGACCCGGGTTCGGCTCACTGTCGAGGTGCCCTTCGAGGAGCTCAAGGCCAGCCTCGACGCGGCGTACAAGAAGATCAACCAGCAGGTCACGGTCAAGGGCTTCCGCAAGGGCAAGATCCCGGCCAGGGTCATCGACCAGCGGTTCGGCCGCGGTGCGGTGCTGGAGGAGGCCGTCAACGACGCCCTCCCGAAGTTCTACACCGAGGCGGTCAACGAGGCCGAGATCAACCCGCTCGGCCAGCCCGAGGTCGACATCACGGAGCTGAAGGACGGCGAGACGCTGAACTTCACCGCCGAGGTGGACGTCCGCCCGACCATCGAGATCCCGGACTACTCCGGCATCGAGGTCACCGTCGACGCCGTCGAGGTCACCGACGAGGACATCGAGAAGTCCGTGGAGCAGCTGCGCGAGCGCTTCGCCTCCACGAACCCGGTCGAGCGCGCCGCCGCCGAGGGTGACGTCGTCACGATCGACCTCGAGGCCAAGGTCGACGGCGAGGTCCTGCCCGACGGTGTGGCGAACGGCGTTTCGTACACCATCGGTTCCGGCGAGCTCCTCGACGGCATCGACGAGGCCGTCACCGGCCTGGAGGCCGGCGGCGAGGCCACCTTCACCTCGCAGCTGAAGGGCGGCTCCGCCGAGGGCAAGGACGCCGAGGTCACCGTCAAGGTCACCGCCGTCGCCGCCCGTGAGCTCCCCGAGCTCGACGACGACTTCGCCCAGATGGCGAGCGAGTTCGACACCCTCGAGGAGCTGAAGGCCGACAGCCGCAAGCGCCTGGAGAACATGAAGCAGTACGACCAGGCCACGCAGGCCCAGGAGCGCGTCCTGGAGAAGCTGCTCGAGCTGGTCGAGGTCCCGGTCCCCGAGAAGCTGCTCGAGGACGAGGTCAACACCCGTAAGCACAACCTCGAGCACCACCAGCTCGGTCAGATGGGCCTGACCATCGACAAGTACCTGGAGATCCAGGGCAAGACGGCCGAGGAGTTCGACGCCGAGACCAAGGAGCAGGCGGTCAAGGGCATCAAGACCCAGTTCGTCCTGGACGAGCTGGTCAACCGGGAGAAGCTCAACGTCAACCAGGAGGAGCTCACCGAGCACCTCATGCGGCGTGCGGCGTCCTCCGGCATGAGCCCCGACCAGTTCGCCCAGGCCGTCGTCGAGGGTGGCCAGGTGCCGATGCTCGTCGGCGAGGTCGCCCGCGGCAAGGCGCTGGCCGTCGTCGTCGAGGCCGCCACGGTCACCGACACCAACGGTGAGGTCGTCGACCTCGAGGACGAGGACGAGACCGAGGCCGCCGCCGAGACGGTCGAGACCGTCGTCGAGGGTGACGAGGCCGCGGAGAAGTCCGAGGCCTGAGCCTCGCGCCCCTTCATGGACGGGCTCCGGACGCCGCAGGGCGGCCGGGGCCCGTCGGCGTAGACGGCCGGACCGGACGCACCGCCGGGGCCCAACTACCTTGCGCTCCGAGCGAACAGTTCGGGAACCGGGATGGCTATGTCCGACCTGCGCGTTAGGGTCCATGAATACGAGGGCAGGGGAGTCCCCGCCCCCGGTACAAAGACGCTGAGACGGCCGAAGCCGTCAGAGACGAGCAGGTGGACACGTGACGAATCTGATGCCTTACGCCGCCGGTGAGCCGTCCATCGGTGGTGGCCTCGGCGACCAGGTCTACAGCCGGCTGCTCGGCGAGCGCATCATCTTCCTCGGCCAGCAGGTCGACGACGACATCGCCAACAAGATCACGGCGCAGATGCTGCTCCTGGCCGCCGACCCCGACAAGGACATCTACCTCTACATCAACAGCCCCGGTGGCTCGGTCACGGCCGGCATGGCGGTCTACGACACCATGCAGTACATCCCGAACGACGTGGTGACCATCGGCATGGGCATGGCGGCCTCCATGGGCCAGTTCCTGCTGACGGGCGGTGCCGCCGGCAAGCGCTTCGCCCTGCCGAACACCGACATCCTCATGCACCAGGGTTCCGCCGGACTGGGCGGTACCGCCTCGGACATCAAGATCCAGGCCGAGTACCTGCTCCGCACCAAGAGGCGCATGGCGGAGATCACCGCCCAGCACTCCGGTCAGACCGTAGAGACGATCATCCGCGACGGTGACCGCGACCGCTGGTTCACCGCGGAGGAGGCCAAGGACTACGGCCTCATCGACGAGATCATCTCCGCCGCATCGGGTGTCCCGGGCGGCGGCGGCACCGGCGCCTGAGCCGTACCGCCCTCACCCCCAGCCCGCAGAACGCCACCAGGATGGTGAACACCCATATGAGCAACTTCCCCGGCGTCTCCGCCAGCGGCCTCTACACGGGCCCCGCGGTGGACAACCGCTACGTCGTTCCGCGCTTCGTCGAGCGCACCTCGCAGGGCGTGCGCGAGTACGACCCGTACGCGAAGCTCTTCGAGGAGCGCGTGATCTTCCTCGGCGTGCAGATCGACGACGCCTCGGCGAACGACGTGATGGCGCAGCTGCTGTGTCTGGAGTCGATGGACCCGGACCGCGACATCTCGATCTACATCAACAGCCCCGGTGGCTCCTTCACCGCGCTGACCGCCATCTACGACACGATGCAGTTCGTGAAGCCGGACATCCAGACGGTCTGCATGGGCCAGGCGGCGTCCGCCGCTGCCGTGCTGCTGGCCGCCGGCACCCCCGGCAAGCGGATGGCCCTGCCGCACGCGCGGGTGCTGATCCACCAGCCGTCCTCGCAGACCGGCCGGGAGCAGCTCTCCGACCTGGAGATCGCGGCCAACGAGATCCTGCGCATGCGCGTGCAGCTGGAGGAGATGCTGGCCAAGCACTCCACCACGCCGATCGAGAAGGTCCGCGACGACATCGAGCGCGACAAGATCCTGACCGCCGAGGACGCGCTCGCGTACGGCCTTGTCGACCAGATCGTCTCGACCCGTAAGAGCACGGCCGCAGCGGCCGCCTGACGGATCCGGCGCACCCTTGGTGCGGTACACGACAAAGTGAACCGCGCCAAGGGGGGCCCGAACGGGGGGCCAGGCAAGGTACCGTCGGATATGAGGCACCAGGAGTCGGCTGAACCAAGCCGCTCCCAGGCGAAGGGGAAGCACCTCGTGGCACGCATCGGTGATGGCGGCGACCTGCTCAAGTGCTCGTTCTGCGGAAAGAGCCAGAAGCAGGTGAAGAAGCTCATCGCAGGCCCCGGGGTGTACATCTGCGACGAGTGCATCGACCTCTGCAACGAGATCATCGAAGAGGAGCTCGCCGAGACGAGCGAGGTGCGCTGGGAGGAGCTTCCCAAGCCGCGCGAGATCTACGAGTTCCTGGAGAGCTACGTCGTCGGCCAGGAGCCGGCCAAGAAGGCGCTCTCCGTCGCGGTGTACAACCACTACAAGCGCGTTCAGGCCGGCGAGAACGGCGGCGCGCAGGGCCGGGACGACGCGATCGAGCTCGCCAAGTCCAACATCCTGCTGCTCGGGCCCACCGGCTCCGGCAAGACACTGCTCGCCCAGACGCTGGCCCGCATGCTCAACGTGCCGTTCGCGATCGCGGATGCGACCGCGCTGACGGAGGCCGGTTACGTCGGCGAGGACGTCGAGAACATCCTCCTCAAGCTGATCCAGGCGGCCGACTACGACGTCAAAAAGGCCGAGACCGGGATCATCTACATCGACGAGATCGACAAGGTCGCCCGTAAGAGCGAAAACCCGTCGATCACCCGGGACGTCTCGGGCGAGGGCGTCCAGCAGGCCCTCCTCAAGATCCTCGAGGGCACGACGGCCTCGGTCCCGCCGCAGGGCGGCCGGAAGCACCCCCACCAGGAATTCATCCAGATCGACACGACGAACGTGCTGTTCATCGTGGGCGGCGCGTTCGCCGGCCTGGAGAAGATCATCGAGTCCCGCGCGGGAGCGAAGGGCATCGGCTTCGGCGCCACGATCCGCTCCAAGAGGGAGATCGAGGCGAGCGACCAGTTCCAGGAGGTCATGCCGGAGGACCTGGTCAAGTTCGGCATGATCCCGGAGTTCATCGGCCGCCTCCCCGTCATCACCTCGGTCCACAACCTCGACCGCGAGGCGCTGCTGAAGATCCTGGTCGAGCCGCGCAACGCACTGGTCAAGCAGTACCAGCGCCTGTTCGAACTCGACGGCGTGGAGCTGGACTTCGACCTCCCGGCCTTGGAGGCCATCGCCGACCAGGCGATCCTGCGCGGCACGGGCGCGCGCGGCCTGCGCGCCATCATGGAAGAGGTCCTGATGTCGGTGATGTACGAGGTCCCGTCCCGCAAGGACGTGGCCCGCGTGGTGATCACGGAGGACGTGGTCCACAACAACGTGAACCCGACGCTGGTCCCGCGCATCGTGAAGGACGAGGGCAACGGGCGCCACGAGAAGTCGGCGTAGGCGCGCGGAGCGCGCGTGAACGTGGAGGGGGCGCCCGGCCAGTTGAGAAACCGGCCGGGCGCCCCTTCGCCGTTCGTCAGAGCTTGACGCGGACTTCCTTGCGGAGCTTCGCGGCGATGGAGGCGGCGTCCTCAGGCGACGTGCCCTTGCCGGTCATCGCTGAAGCGAAGTCGATCGGCATGACGAAGCCGACCGTGCTGTAGTCGCCCCAGATGCACACCGTGAACGTGACTTCCTTCGGCGCGGCAGAGGTACTGGAGCTGTCGCCGGTCTTGGACTTGATCTGCTGGCACTTCAGGACGGCGCCCTCCAGTTCCGCGGGCTCGTACGCCTGCGGGCTGCCCACCAGCTCGGCGTCGCCGTCCTTCTCCTTCTCCGATTCGGCCTTCATGTCGGCGAACGCCGCATCGACGGCTGCCTCCGGGTCCTCGACCTCGCCGTAGACCCCGCCGAACGTGAGCATCTTCCCGGCCAGCGGGTTGTCTTCGCTTCCGGCCTTGTAGTTGGCCTCGACTTCCTTGGGGTTCTTGATCCCCATCTTCGAGGCGTCCTTGAGGAAGTCGTCGTCGGAGGAGCTCGTTCCGTCGCCGCCGCCGCTCTTCTTGTACTCGGTGAGCACCGTTGCAGGGGTCGTCAGCTTGTGCGGGCCGTCGTCGGCGACGTCGCTCCCGCTCCCGCCGAAGATGAAGTACGCACCCACACCCAGCGCCGCCACAACCGCCACCGCGCCGATGATCAGACCCGTCTTCTTGCCGCCGCCGCCCGCAGCCGGCGGGGGCGGCGGGTAGGCGCCCGGGCCCGCGCCGTACTGAGGCTGCTGGCCGTACGGGCCCGGCTGCTGGGGCTGGCCCCACTGGCCCGGCTGGCCGGGCTGCTGCTGCGGGTAGCCGTAGCCCTGCGGCGGAACGCCCTGCGGAGCCTGCTGCGGATACCCGTAACCGGGCTGCGGGGCCGGCGGCTGCTGGCCGTACGGGCCCGGCTGCTGGGGCTGGCCGCCGTACGGACCCGGCTGGTTGTAGCTCATTACGGGTGTTCCCCTCGTGATGTTTATGTGTTCCGAACATCCTGACGCAAGCGCCGAACCCCCGGGGCGGCGGGGGGCACACCGTTACGGAACAATCGCGTTTCAGGACCGCCCCGTGACACCCCTAAACTGACCCCGTGACCGAGAACACTCAGCATCAGCCAGCCAGCACCCCCGAACTGCCGACCCAGTACGCGCCGGCCGAGGTAGAAGGGGCGCTGTACGAGCGCTGGGTAGAACGCGGGTACTTCGAGGCGGACGCCAAGAGCGAGAAGCCGCCGTTCACGGTCGTCATCCCGCCGCCGAACGTCACCGGCAGCCTCCACCTCGGCCACGCCTTCGAGCACACGCTCATCGACGCCCTCACCCGCCGCAAGCGCATGCAGGGTTACGAGACCCTGTGGCAACCCGGCATGGACCACGCCGGCATCGCCACGCAGAACGTGGTCGAGCGGGAACTGGCCAAGGAGGGCAAGTCCCGCCACGACCTCGGCCGTGAGGCGTTCGTCGAGCGCGTCTGGCAGTGGAAGGGCGAGTCCGGTGGCCAGATCTCCGGGCAGATGCGCCGCCTCGGCGACGGCGTCGCCTGGTCGCGTGAGCGCTTCACCATGGACGAAGGCCTGTCCCAGGCCGTCCAGACCATCTTCAAGAAGCTCTACGACGACGAGCTGATCTACCGCGCCGAGCGCATCATCAACTGGTGCCCGCGCTGTCTGACGGCCATCTCCGACATCGAGGTGGAGTACCAGGACGACGACGGCGAGCTCGTCTCCATGAAGTACGGCGACGGCGACGACACCATCGTCGTCGCGACCACGCGCGCCGAGACGATGCTCGGCGACACCGCCGTCGCCGTCCATCCCGACGACGAGCGCTACAAGCACCTGGTCGGCAAGCGGATCAAGCTGCCGCTGACCGACCGCACGATTCCGGTCGTCGCGGACGAGCACGTCGACCCGGAGTTCGGCACCGGCGCCGTCAAGGTGACGCCGGCGCACGACCCGAACGACTTCGAGATCGGTCAGCGGCACAACCTGCCGAGTGTCGCCGTCATGGACGAGCACGCCGTCATCACGGCGCACGGGCCCTTCCAGGGCCTGGACCGGCTCGAGGCCCGGTCGGCGATCGTCGGCGCGCTGCGCGCGGAGGGCCGGATCGTCGCCGAGAAGCGGCCGTACGTCCACTCCGTCGGCCACTGCTCGCGCTGCAAGACCACCATCGAGCCCCGCCTGTCCATGCAGTGGTGGGTCAAGGTCGGCCCGCTCGCGAAGGCCGCGGGCGACGCGGTCCGTGACGGCCGGGTCAAGATCCACCCCCAGGAGATGGAGAAGCGGTACTTCGACTGGGTCGACAACCTCCACGACTGGTGCATCTCGCGCCAGTTGTGGTGGGGTCACCGCATCCCCGTCTGGTACGGGCCGAACGGCGAGACCGTCTGCGTCGGGCCCGACGAGCAGCCCCCGACCGGCGACGGCTGGACCCAGGACACCGACGTCCTCGACACCTGGTTCTCCTCCGGCCTGTGGCCCTTCTCGACCCTGGGCTGGCCGGAACAGACCGAGAGCCTCGCGAAGTTCTACCCGAACTCCGTCCTGGTCACCGGCTACGACATCCTCTTCTTCTGGGTCGCCCGGATGATGATGTTCGGTCTGTACGCAATGGACGGCACCCCGCCGTTCCACACCATCGCCCTGCACGGCATGGTCCGCGACCAGTTCGGCAAGAAGATGTCGAAGTCCTTCGGCAACGCGGTCAACCCGCTGGACTGGATGGACAAGTACGGCTCCGACGCGCTGCGGTTCACGCTCGCGCGCGGCGCCAACCCCGGTGTCGACGTCCCGATCGGCGAGGACTGGGTCCAGGGCTCGCGCAACTTCGCCAACAAGATCTGGAACGCGACCCGCTTCGCGCTGATGAACGGCGCCACGGTGGAGGGCCCGCTGCCCGCCCCCGAGCAGATGTCCTCCACGGACCGATGGATCCTGTCGCGGCTGAACACGACGGTCGCCGAGGTCGACGCCTACTACGAGGACTACCAGTTCGCGAAGCTCTCCGAGTCCCTGTTCCACTTCGCCTGGGACGAGGTCTTCGACTGGTACGTCGAGCTGTCCAAGACCACCTTCTTCGAGGGCGGCGAGCAGGCCAGGGTCTCCGGCCGGGTCCTCGGTGAGGTCCTGGACGTGATGCTGCGCCTGCTGCACCCGGTCGTCCCCTTCGTCACGGACACCCTGTGGACGACGCTGACCGGCGGAGAGTCGCTCGTCGTCGCCGACTGGCCGAGCGACAGCGGCTTCCGCGACGAGGCCGCCGAGCGGGAGATCGAGCTCGTGCAGCGGGTCGTCACCGAGGTCCGCCGCTTCCGCAGCGACCAGGGCCTGCAGCCCGGGCAGAAGGTCCCGGCGCGGCTCACCCTGGACGGCACCGCGCTCGCTCCGCACGAGGCGGCGATCCGGCAGCTGTTGCGCCTCCAGCCGGAGGGCGAGGGCTTCCACGCCACCGCGTCTTTGCCGGTCGCCGGTGCCACGGTCGCTCTGGACCTGTCGGGCACGATCGACGTCGAGGCCGAGCGCAAGCGTCTGACGAAGGACCTGGCCGCGGCCGAGAAGGAGAAGGCCCAGGCGACGGCCAAGCTCGGCAACGAGGCGTTCCTCGCGAAGGCGCCGGACAATGTGGTCGACAAGATCCGGGGGCGCCTCGCCACCGCGGACGACGACATCGCCCGCATCACGGCCCAGCTGGCGAACCTGCCGCAGGGCTGAACAACGCCGTGACGGACGAGGCCCCGGGGGACGCCCCCGGGGCCTCGCCCGCTCCTGTCCGTGCTGCTCCGTAGACTGGATCCCGTGAGTGAGCACCCCGACCCGTTCGACGAGATCGTCGATGCCGAGACCGACCGTGACCCCGACCTGGCGGTGATCGAGGCCGGCAGCCGCACCCTGCGCGCGCAGGCCGGGACGCCGCAGACCGATGACGTGCCCGCCCGGCCGGCGGACCCCGAGGTGGACAGGGCGCTGCGCGAGGTCGAGGCCGACCTGGCGACGCGCTGGGGCGAGACCAAGCTGGAGCCCTCGGTCTCCCGGATCTCCGCCCTGATGGACGTGCTGGGCGAGCCCCAGCGCGCGTACCCCTCGATCCACATCACGGGGACGAACGGCAAGACGTCCACGGCCCGCATGATCGAGGCGCTGCTCGGCGCCTTCGACCTGCGCACCGGGCGTTACACCTCGCCCCACGTCCAGTCGATCACCGAGCGGATCAGCCTGGACGGCGCGCCCATCGAGCCCGAGCGCTTCATCGAGACGTACAACGACATCAAGCCGTACCTGGAGATGGTCGACGCCGCTCAGGACTACCGGCTGTCCTTCTTCGAGGTGCTCACCGGCATGGCGTACGCCGCGTTCGCCGACGCCCCGGTGGACGTCGCCGTCGTCGAGGTCGGCATGGGCGGCAGCTGGGACGCGACGAACGTGATCGACGGCTCGGTCGCCGTGGTCACCCCGATCGACCTGGATCACACCGACCGGCTCGGCTCCACGCCCGGCGAGATCGCCGGGGAGAAGGCCGGGATCATCAAGCAGGGCGCGACGGTCATCCTGGCGCAGCAGCCCGTGGACGCCGCCCAGGTGATGCTGAAGAAGGCCGTGGAGCTCGACGCCACGGTGGCCCGGGAGGGCATGGAGTTCGGTGTGGTCTCCCGTGAGATCGCGGTCGGCGGCCAGCTGCTGACGCTGCGCGGACTCGGCGGCGAGTACCAGCAGATCTTCCTCCCGCTGTACGGAGCCCACCAGGCGCACAACGCCGCGGTCGCGCTCGCGGCGGTCGAGGCGTTCTTCGGCGTGGGCGCCGAGCATGCGCGTGCGCTGGACCTGGACACGATCAGGAATGCGTTCGCCGCGGTCGCCTCCCCCGGCCGTCTGGAGGTCGTTCGCCGCAGCCCCACGGTCGTGCTGGACGCCGCGCACAATCCGTCGGGCGCGCGGGCGACGGCCGACGGCATCACGGAGTCGTTCGGCTTCTCCCGCCTCATCGGCGTGGTCGGCACGAGCGACGACAAGGACGTGCGCGGTCTGCTGGAGGCGTTCGAGCCGGTCTTCGCAGAGATCGTCGTCACACGGAACTCCAGCCACCGCGCGATGGACGCGGACGAGCTCGCGGCGATCGCCGTGGAGGTGTTCGGTGACGAGAGGGTGGTCGTCGAGCCGCGCCTGGACGACGCGCTGGAGGCGGCGATCACCCTGGCGGAGGAGGAGTCGGAGTTCTCGGGCGCGGGTGTCCTGGTGACCGGCTCCGTGATCACGGTCGGCGAGGCCCGGCTGCTGCTGGGGAGGGGCTGACATCCGATGCGTACGCTCTGTGCATCCACGCTGATCGGCGAGTTCTTCGTGATCGGCTTCGCCGGTCTCGTGGCCATGAAGTCGGACGGCGCCTCGATGGCCGTGGTGTGGACGGTCTGCGGGGTGGCGATGCTGCTCTCGCTGCTGTTGTGCGGCATGATCACCCGGCCCGGGGGGATCCAGCTCGGCTGGGCGCTCCAGATCGCGCTGATCGCGAGCGGGTTCGTCGTGCCGACCATGTTCTTCCTCGGCGCGCTGTTCGCCGCTCTGTGGTGGGCGTCGGTGTTCTACGGCCGCAGGATCGACGAGGCGAAGGCCAAGTGGGCGGCCCAGGCATCGGCAGGGCCTGACGCTGCGTAATCGGCGGCGTTGTTCGCCCTGTAGCCTCGTCAGTGCCTGCCGTCCGGATGGGACGCAGCAGGCACTGAACCCGCACATGAAGGAGCCCGTACCGTGAGCCAGCGCACGCTCGTCCTGCTCAAGCCCGACGCCGTACGACGCGGCCTGATCGGCGAGATCATCGGCCGTATCGAGGCCAAGGCCGGCTGGACCATCAGCGCGCTGGAGCTGCGCACGCTGGACCAGGAGACCCTGGAACAGCACTACGGAGAGCACAAGGGCAAGCCGTTCTACGAGCCGCTGGTCGCCTTCATGTCCTCCGGTCCCGTAGTGGCCCTCGTGGTCGAGGGCGAGCGCGTCATCGAGGGCGTACGCCAGATGGCGGGTCCCACCGACCCGATCGCGGCGGCTCCGGGCTCCATTCGTGGTGACTTCGGGACCATCGTCCGGGAGAATCTCATCCACGCCTCGGACTCGGAGGAGTCCGCCATTCGAGAGCTGAAGATTTTCTTTCCGGGTCTTTCCTGACAAGACGTCAGCCGAACAGCGCTCATGACCTGGGGCGACCGAAGGAATTTCGGTCGTCCCTTGGCATAGGCCGGAGCATTGCGGGAACGCATCGTTGCGACACATCGTCACCTAATCAGAGGTGGACCAGCGCGCCGTGTCCGTGGGTACGGCACTACGATGTAAGCCTCCACGCCACACCACCCACCTCGCCATCCTGAAAAGCCATCAATGCTCGATTTGGGAAGGCCAGACGCATCCTCATGGGGAACAACATGTCGTTCATCGGCCGTGACATGGCTGTCGACCTCGGGACCGCCAACACGCTGGTGTACGTCAGAGGCCGGGGGATCGTTCTCAACGAGCCGTCCGTCGTCGCGATCAACACCAACACGGGCGGCATTCTCGCGGTCGGCGCCGAGGCGAAGAAGATGATCGGCCGGACGCCGGGCAACATCGTTGCCGTCCGACCGCTGAAGGACGGCGTCATCGCCGACTTCGAGATCACCGAGCGGATGCTCCGTTACTTCATCCTGAAGATCCACAAGCGCCGCTACCTCGCCCGCCCGCGCGTCGTCGTCTGTGTCCCCTCCGGAATCACGGGTGTCGAGCGTCGTGCGGTCATCGAGGCGTCGACGCAGGCGGGCGCCCGTCAGGTGCACATCATCGAGGAGCCGATGGCCGCGGCCATCGGGTCCGGCCTCCCCGTCCACGAGGCCACCGGCAACATGGTCGTCGACATCGGCGGCGGCACCACCGAGGTCGCCGTGATCTCCCTCGGCGGAATCGTCACGGCACAGTCCATCCGCGTCGCCGGCGACGAGCTGGACAACGCGATCATCCAGCACATCAAGAAGGAGTACTCGCTCCTGCTCGGTGAGCGGACCGCCGAGAGCATCAAGATCACCATCGGTTCCGCTTACGAGATGGACAACGAGGAGCACACCGAGATCCGCGGGCGTGACCTCGTCTCCGGTCTGCCCAAGACCGTGGTCATCTCCGCCGCGGAGGTCCGCAAGGCCATCGAGGAGCCGGTCAACGCGATCGTCGACGCCGTCAAGACGACGCTCGACAAGTGTCCGCCGGAGCTGTCCGGCGACGTCATGGACCGCGGCATCGTCCTCACCGGCGGTGGCGCACTGCTGCGCGGCCTCGACGAGCGGCTGCGCCGCGAGACGGGCATGCCCATCCATATCGCCGAGGACCCGCTGGACTCGGTGGCGCTCGGATCCGGCAAGTGTGTCGAGGAGTTCGAGGCGCTCCAGCAGGTACTGGACGCCCAGCCGCGTCGTTAGCCTGGTGACGGCCCGGCAGCAGCCGGGCCGCCGTCCGCCGTTCGGGGGCCTGCGGGGCCCCGTCCGGGGTCCTTCCCCACTCCGCCTCAAGGGCAGGACAGTTGTTCCACCGACACCACCATTCCAACGAGGAAGGCACGGCCGCCGCACGTGAGGGACACACGAGAGAGTCGGCTGCTCCTGGTGCTGCTGATCGCCATCGCGTTCGCCTTGATCACGGTGGACATCCGCGGCGGTGAGGACTCGCCGGTCGACGGAGCCCGCCAGACCGCGGCCACGGTCTTCGGCCCTGTCGAGAGCGGTGTCGCGGCGGCCGTCGACCCGATCGGCAACGCCATCGGTGCCGTACGGGACTCCGGCGAGCGGCACGACCGCATCAGCGAACTGGAGCGCGAGAACGCCGAGCTCAAGCAGCGGCTCGGCAGCGACGACCGCAACCGCAGCCGGCTGCGCGAGCTCGACGGCCTGATCCGGACCGCGGCGGCCGGACAGTACGGCATCAAGGGCGCCGAGGTCATCGCCATAGGAGCGGCCCAGGGCTTCTCCTGGACGGTCACCATCGACATCGGCGCGAACGACGGCATCAGGCGCGACATGACCGTCATCAACAGCGACGGACTCGTCGGCCGCGTCACCACCGTCGGACCCAGCACCTCCACGGTCCTGCTCGCCAACGACCCCGACTTCACGGTCGGCACCCGTATGGAGAAGACCAGCGAGCTGGGCTTCGCGACCGGCCAGGGCGACCGGCCGCTCCTCGTCCAGCTCCTCAACGGCAAGTCCAAGGTCAAGAAGGGCGACCGACTGGTCACCTTCGGCTCACAGGGCAACAAGCCGTTCGTACCGGGCGTCCCGGTCGGTGAGGTCATCCGCGTCGATCCCGCGGGCGGCGACCTCACCCGGAACATCTACGTCCGTTCGTATGCCGCCTTCAGCCGGCTCGACATCGTCGGCGTCGTCGTCCAGGCACCGAGCAGCGACCCGCGCGACATGGTCCTGCCGCCGAAGCCCGCCAGGCCCAAGCCGACGCCCACCGTGACGGTGACCGTCACACCCGGTGCGTCTCCGGATGGCGACGGACAGGTCCAGGGCGACGCCGACACCCCGCAGGACGGTCAGGCACCGGACCCGCAGACGCGGGACGACGGACAGGCCCAGGACGCCGCACCCGATCCACCGGGTGACAACGCGGCCGATGTCCAGAACGACGAGTAGTGGGAGCTGATCCGTTCATGCGCTTCAACCGGATGCTGCTCTCCACGACCCTGGTCGTGGTCGCCCTCGTCATCCAGGTCACCGTCCTCGCCCGCCTCCAGCTGCCCGGCGCCGTCCCCGACCTGATGCTGCTGACCGTGCTCGGACTCGCCATGGTCTACGGCCACGTCGCGGGTGCCTTCGTCGGCTTCGGCGCCGGCCTCCTCGCCGACATAGCGCCGCCCGCCGACCACGCGGCCGGCCGCTACGCGCTCGTCCTGTGTGTCATCGGCTATCTCGCCGGCCTCATCCGGCCCGACAACGGGCAGCAGTTGCGCTCCGCCACCGGCCCCATGCTCGTGGTCGTCGCCGCCGCCGTCGGCGCCACCCTGCTGTACGCGGGAGTGGGCGCCCTCGTCGGCGACACCGCCGCCCGCCATGTCGGCCTCGGCAGCCTGCTGTTCACCGCCGCCGTCTACGACCTGATCCTCGCGCCCTTCACCGTGCCGCTGATCATGTGGCTGGCCAGACGCAGCGACAGCGACCCGCTCGCCGAGAGCCAGAGCGGCGGCCAGGACGTCGCCTCCGGCTGGCTGTCGTCCGGCACCGGTCTGCGGATCGGCGCCCAGCGCAGCGGGCTGAAGATCAAGGCGGCCAGGACGCGGGCCGCACGGGCCGGACGCATCAAGGGAGTCAAGCGACTGTGACCGAGGGGGCAGCAGCGTGAGCAACATTCCGGAGACCGGGCGGACCCCCCGGGTCCAGGTCCGGCTCGTCATCATCCAGGTACTCGTCTTCTCCCTCCTGCTCACTCTCGGCGGCCGGCTCTGGTACCTCCAGATCCGCAACGGCGACGAGTACGCCGACGAGGCCAGCGGCAACCACGTGCAGCGCGTCGTCTCACCGGCCGTACGCGGCTCGATCCTCGACGCCCGCGGCGTCCCGCTCGCCGACAACGAGACCCGCCTGGTCGTCTCCGCGTCCCGCACCGAGCTGATGAAGATGAAGGACGACGGGAAGGCCGTCCTCACCCGGCTGGCGGGCGTCCTCGGCATGAAGCCGAAGGAGGTCATGGACAAGGTCAGGCTGTGCGACTCCAAGACGCCGCAGCCCTGCTGGAACGGCTCCCCGTACCAGCCGATCCCGGTCACCGACGAGGCCACCACGCAACAGGCGCTGCAGATCCGGGAGAGTTCCGAGGACTTCCCCGGCATCACCGCCGAACCCACCGCCGTACGCCGCTACCCCGCACCGGGCAAGGCCCGCACCGCGCAGGTGCTCGGCTACCTCTCGCCGGTCACCGACGAGGAGATCCAGCAGGCGAAGGACACCGACTCGCCGCATCTGCGCTCCGACCAGGTCGGCCGCTCGGGCCTGGAGCGTACCTACGACAAGCAGTTGCGCGGCAAGGCAGGCGTCACGTCGTACGAGGTCGACAAGCTCGGCCGGGTCATGGGCCAGACCGAGTCCGACCCGGGCGTGCCCGGCTCCAACGTCGTCACCAGCATCGACGCCCGGGTCCAGGCCGTCGCCGAGCACGAGCTCCACCAGGCGATGAAAACCGTCCGGCAGGAGACCGACAAGATCACCGGGCGCAAGTACGAGGCCGACGCGGGCGCTGTCGTCGTCATGGAGTCCAGGACCGGCCGTGTCGTCGCGATGGCATCCCAGCCCGACTACGACCCCAACGCCTGGGTCGGCGGCATCTCCGCCAAGGACTACGCCAAGCTCACCGGCAAGGGCTCCAACTACCCGCTGCTCAACCGGGCCATCCAGGGCCAGGCACCCGCCGGCTCCGTCTTCAAGGTGGTGTCGGCGAGCGCGGCCGTGCGGGCCGGCTACCCCTTCGACGGCCGCTACAACTGCAGCAGCTCCTACAGCATGGGCAACCGGAGCTTCGCGAACTTCGAGTCCAAAGGGCACGGGCCCATCTCGCTCGGCGACGCCCTCAAGTTCTCCTGCAACACCGTCTTCTACCGTCTCGGCCACCAGGAGTGGCAGCGCGACGGCGGCATAAAGCCGAAGAAGAACGCCCACGACTGGTTCTACCGGACCGCCCATGACTTCGGATTCGGCGCCGAGACCGGCATCGACCTGCCGAACGAGGTCACCGGCCGCATCCCCGACCGCCAGTGGAAGAAGAAGTTCTGGGAGGCCAACAAGGACTCCTGGTGCAAGCAGGGCAAGAAGGGCGGCACGTACGTCGAGCAGATCGCCTACGAGAGCTGCCTCGAAGGCAACCAGTTGAAGGCCTTCGACAGCATCAACTTCGCCATCGGCCAGGGCGACGTTCTCATCACCCCCATCCAGCTGGCCACCGCCTACGCCGCCATCAGCAACGGCGGCACCATGTACAACCCCACCATCGGCAAGGCCGTGATCAGCCCCGACGGCAAGAGGATCGAGGAGATCAAGCCCGACGCCCACGGCAAGCTGCCGGTCGACGCCGAGACCATCGACGACCTCGACAAGGGCCTGCGCTCCGTCGTCGAGCCCGGTGGCACCGCCGCCTGGCGGTTCGGCGGCTGGCCGCAGGACAAGATCCCGATGCGGGCCAAGACCGGCACCGCCCAGGTCTACGGCAAGCAGACCACCTCGTGGTTCGCGACCTACACCGACGACTACACGATCGTCATGACGATCTCCCAGGGCGGTACGGGCTCCGGCGCGTCGGGTCCCGCGGTGCGCAACATCTACGACGCGATGTACGGCCTGGACAAGGAGGGCAACCAGGACCTGAAGAGGGCCCTGCTTCCCCAGCCGCAGAAGGGCCTGCCCAAGATCCTCCCGGACGGCTCGATCGACGCCCCTGAGATCAGGCCCTACGTTCCTCCGAAGCCGAAGGACCCCGAACCAGTGCTCGCGGGCTCGCCCGCACGGAGGGACTGACATGACAGGCGCAGGCGGCTTCTCCGTCTCCGGCTACGGCCCCGAGCGCGATGGTCTGTGGACCCGGCTCAGCGCCCGCGACTCGATCATGCGCAGGCTCGACTGGCCGCTGATGTCCTCGGCGATCGCGCTGTCGGTCATCGGCACCCTGCTCGTGTGGTCGGCCACCCGAGGACGGACCGAACTCAACCACGGCGACCCGTACCACTTCCTGGTCCGGCACAGCCTCAACATCGGCATCGGCTTCGCCCTGATGGTGGGCACGATCTGGCTGGGCCACCGGATGCTGCGCGGTGCGGTGCCGATGCTGTACGGGCTCTCGGTGGTGCTCGTCCTGCTGGTGCTCACGCCGCTCGGCGCCACCATCAACGGCGCCCACGCCTGGCTCGTCATCGGCGGGCTGTCGCTCCAGCCGTCCGAGTTCGTGAAGATCACGATCATCCTGATGATGGCGATGATGCTCGCCGCTCGCGTCGACGCGGGCGATCAGCTCCATCCCGACCACCGCACGGTCGCCAAGTCGCTCGGATTCGCCGCGCTGCCCATGGCGATCACCATGCTGATGCCCGACCTCGGCTCGGTGATGGTCATGGTCGTGATCGTGCTCGGTGTGCTGCTCGCCTCGGGCGCCTCCAACCGGTGGATCCTCGGCCTCATCGGCACGGGCGCGGCGGGCGCCGTCCTGGTGACCGCGCTCGGGCTGCTCGACGAGTACCAGATCAACCGCTTCGCCGCCTTCGCCAACCCCGAGCTCGACCCCGCCGGTGTCGGCTACAACACCAACCAGGCGCGGATCGCGATCGGCTCCGGCGGGCTGTACGGCGCGGGCCTGTTCAACGGCCACCAGACCACGGGCCAGTTCGTGCCCGAGCAGCAGACCGACTTCATCTTCACCGTCGCAGGCGAGGAACTGGGCTTCCTCGGCGCGGGGGTGATCCTGGCGCTGCTCGGCGTCGTGCTGTGGCGCGCCTGCCGCATCGCTCGGGAGACGACCGAGCTGTACGGCACGATCGTCGCGGCCGGGATCATCGCCTGGTTCGCCTTCCAGTCCTTCGAGAACATCGGCATGGCGATGGGCATCATGCCGGTGGCCGGTCTGCCGCTGCCGTTCGTGTCGTACGGAGGCACGTCCATGTTCGCGGTGTGGATCGCCGTGGGCCTGCTCCAGTCGATCCGGGTCCAGCGCCCGATAAGCGCATAGCCGATGGCGGCCCCCATGCCCGAAGGGCTATGGGGGAGGGCAGCACCTCGGGCACAGAGCCCCGGCGGCGCGGGCGTCGACCATCACCCCGGGTACGGCGGTGCCGTTGCGATGGCGCACCTGTCCCGGCACACGCGCGCCCGGGGCGGGCCGGAGCTCCCTCCCCGCTCCCGGCGGGTCCCTGGAGCGGCCGGCGGGCGACGGCCCGGCGGCGCACTGCCGCCGCGGCGCGCGGGCGACTAGATTCGGCTCATGGCGGACACCAAGCGCGAGATCGAGCGGAAGTACGACGCCGACGCCGACACCCGACTGCCGGACCTGACACGGGTGTCCGAAGTCGCCGACGTCCGGGACCGGGGTGTCGACGAGCTGGACGCCGTCTACTACGACACCGGTGACCTGCGGCTCGCGGCGGCCTCCGTCACCCTGCGCCGCAGGACCGGGGGCGCCGACGCCGGCTGGCACCTCAAACTGCCCGTCGCCCCCGAAATCCGCGACGAGATCAGCGCCCCGCTGTCCGACGACATCCCCGGCGAGCTGCGGGCCCTCGTACGCGTGTACACGCGCGACGCCGAGCTCGCCCCCGTCGTCCGCCTGCGCTCGGTCCGCAACGTCCGCCACCTGCTCGACGCCGACGGCGCACTCCTCGCCGAGGTCAGCAGGGACGAGGTGCACGCCGAGCGGCCGCCGGACGGCGGGCGCACCGCCCGCTGGGACGAGATCGAGGTCGAGCTCGCCGACGGCGGCGACCCCGCGCTCCTCGACGCCGTCGACAAAAGACTCCGCAAGGCAGGACTGCACAAGGCCACCGCACCGTCCAAGCTCGCCCGGGCCCTCGCCGAGACCGGCACCGCCCCGGCGTCCCGGCCCGCGGCACCGCCCCCGCGCACCGCGGGCGACCACATCCTCGGCTACCTCCGCGAACAGGCCGACGCGCTCGTCTCCTACGACCCCGGCGTCCGCAGGGATCTGCCCGACGCGGTGCACCAGATGCGTGTCGCCACCCGGCGGCTGCGCAGTGCGCTGCGCACGTACCGGAAGATCCTCGACCGTGAGGTCACCCGGCCCGTGACCGACGAGCTCACGTGGCTCGCCGGGGAGCTCGGCGTCGCGCGCGACCAGGAAGTCCTCGCCGAACGCCTCCGTTCCCGCGTCGACGCGCTCCCCGACACCCTGCTGCTCGGGCCGGTCGCCGCACGCCTGAAAGCCTGGGCGGTCGCCGCCGGGAGCGATGCCCGCGGCACCGCGCTGGCCGCCCTCGACAGCACCCGCTACCTGGACCTGCTCTCCGCACTCGACGCCCTGCTCGAAGAACCGCCGCTGCTCAAGGCCGCCGGCAAGGCGGCCGACGCCGCGCTGCCGGACGCGGTGCTGAAGGAGTACGACCGGCTCTCCCGACGCGTCGAGCACGCCCTCGCCCTCCCCGCCGGCGGGGAGCGGGACGTGGCCCTGCACGACGCCCGCAAGGCCGCCAAGCGCACCCGTTACGCGGCGGAGGCCGCGGCGCAGGCGCTCGGCCGCCCGGCGCGGCAGTTCGCCAAGCGCATGAAGGCCGTGCAGAAGGTCCTCGGTGACCACCAGGACAGCGTCGTCGCCCGACACACGCTGCGTGACCTGGCGATCCGGGCGGACGCGGCGGGCGAGTCCGCGTTCACCTGGGGGCTGTTGTACGGCCAGGAATCCGCCCGCGCCGCGGAGCGCGAGGCCGAGCTGCCGCAGGTGTGGGAGCGGGCGACGGGCCCCGGACTGCGGGCGGCTCTGACCGGCTGAGCAGCGGGGTACGCTTGATGGTCACCCCCTGTCCGCTCACGAGAGACACCACGATGCCTGTCGAGTCGGTCTTCCCACGCCTGGAAGCGCTTCTCCCGCACGTCCAGAAGCCGATCCAGTACGTCGGCGGAGAGCTCAACTCCACCGTCAAGGACTGGGACGCCTGCGATGTCCGCTGGGCGCTCATGTACCCCGACGCGTACGAGGTCGGACTGCCCAACCAGGGCGTCATGATCCTCTACGAGGTACTGAACGAACGCGAGGGCGTGCTCGCCGAGCGCACCTACAGCGTGTGGCCGGACCTCGAGGAGCTGATGCGCGAGCACCAGGTCCCGCAGTTCACTGTGGACAGTCACCGCCCGGTCAAGGCCTTCGACGTCTTCGGGCTGAGCTTCTCCACCGAGCTCGGCTACACCAACATGCTCACGGCCCTCGACCTCGCGGGCATTCCGCTGGAGTCCAGGAACCGGACGATCGACGACCCGATCGTGCTCGCCGGCGGCCACGCCGCCTTCAACCCCGAGCCGATCGCCGACTTCATCGACGCCGCGATCATCGGTGACGGCGAGCAGGCCGTCCTGGAGATGACCGAGATCATCCGCGCCTGGAAGGCGGAGGGCCGCCCGGGCGGGCGCGAGGAGGTCCTCTTCCGCCTCGCGAGGACGGGCTCCGTGTACATCCCCGCGTTCTACGACGTCGAGTACCTGCCGGACGGCCGCATCGGCCGCGTCGTGCCCAACAAGTCGGGTGTCCCGTGGCGGGTGTCCAAGCACACCGTCATGGACCTCGACGAGTGGCCCTACCCCAAGCAGCCGCTGGTCCCGCTCGCGGAGACCGTCCATGAGCGGATGTCCGTCGAGATCTTCCGAGGCTGCACCCGCGGCTGCCGCTTCTGCCAGGCGGGCATGATCACGCGCCCCGTGCGGGAGCGAAGCATCACCGGCATCGGCGAGATGGTGGACAAGGGACTCAAGGCGACGGGCTTCGAGGAGGTCGGCCTGCTCTCCCTCTCCTCCGCGGACCACAGCGAGATCGGCGACATCGCCAAGGGCCTCGCCGACCGGTACGAGGAGGACAAGATCGGCCTGTCCCTCCCCTCCACCCGCGTCGACGCGTTCAACGTCGACCTGGCCAACGAGCTGACGCGCAACGGCCGTCGGTCCGGTCTGACCTTCGCCCCCGAGGGCGGCTCGGAGCGCATGCGCAAGGTCATCAACAAGATGGTCTCGGAAGAGGACCTGATCCGGACCGTCGCCACCGCGTACGGCAACGGCTGGCGTCAGGTGAAGCTGTACTTCATGTGCGGCCTGCCGACCGAGACCGACGACGACGTGCTCCAGATCGCCGACATGGCGGCCAACGTCATCGCCAAGGGCCGCGAGGTCTCGGGGTCCAACGACATCCGCTGCACGGTGTCGATCGGCGGCTTCGTGCCCAAGCCGCACACCCCCTTCCAGTGGGCGCCGCAGCTGTCCGCCGAGGAGACCGACGCCCGGCTGGAGAAGCTGCGCGACAAGATCCGCGGTGACAAGAAGTACGGCCGCTCGATCGGCTTCCGCTACCACGACGGCAAGCCGGGCATCGTCGAGGGCCTGCTCTCGCGCGGCGACCGCCGCATCGGCGCCGTCATCCGCGCCGTGTACGAGGACGGCGGCCGCTTCGACGGCTGGCGCGAGCACTTCTCGTACGACCGCTGGATGGCCTGCGCCGAGAAGACGCTGCCGGACTTCGGCGTCGACGTCGACTGGTACACGACTCGTGAGCGCACCTACGAGGAGGTCTTGCCCTGGGACCACCTGGACTCCGGTCTGGACAAGGACTGGCTCTGGGAGGACTGGCAGGACTCGCTCGACGAGACCGAGGTCGAGGACTGCCGCTGGACGCCGTGCTTCGACTGCGGTGTGTGCCCCCAGATGGATACGGCTATACAAATTGGCCCCACCGGCAAGAAGCTGCTCCCGCTCACGGTCAAGAAGTAACCGTGACCAGCGGCGATGCCATCCAGCGGATGACTGAGGCGCTTGCCGACATCTCCGAGGCGGACCGCGCCGAAGCCCTGCGAGGGCTCGGCGCGAAGGAGCGCGAGCAGGCTCCCCGCCCCACGCGGCGCACGCCGCTCCCCGCCCCTCGGCGGGACCCGGCCATCGTCTCGGCGGTCGAGTGGGTGTAGACGAAGAGAGGCGTTCGGACGATCTGGTCCGGGCGCCTCTCGGCGTTCCTGGGGTCCTGTTTATGCGACAACGTGCATGATTCACGTCTGTGCATGGACGGCCGCGAGCGGCCCCCGTACGGTCCTCTCAGGCGGCCCGCCCGGGCCGACAGGTCAAGGGGGTTTCGCATGGCGCGCGAAGAACTGACTCTGACTCGGCTGACTGGCAACGGCAACGGTACGTGTGGAGAGGACGACTGCCCGAACGTCTACCGCACCGCTTCCGGCTCCATCGTGGTTCAGGGCGACGTGTCCGACGCCTTCACTCCCCCGCAGGGAGAAGGGCTCGTTGAGATCCCCGAGAGCGTTCTTGGATGGTGACGAGTGGCGGGCGATGCTCCGGGGCTTCCAGTCGGAAGCGTGGCGGCTGGAGACCCTGCCCCAGTACCTCGTGCCGCAGGAGGCGGAAGAGCTCGAAGCCTTCCGGGCAGGCAAGCGCGTCGACCCGCACGCCTACTCGTCCGCGTACACGGAAGACCTGAAGCGGTTGCGCGGCGAGGGCAAGAGCAAGGGGCGAGTGCACGTCCTGACTCGACCGCTCTCCGAGTACCTGCGCTTCGAGTTCTCCCGGTATTACGCCCCGCACGTGCTCGCTGGGGAGGACATCCGCATCCTTGACGTGACCGAGCGAGAGAATCCGTTGCCGGAAGTCGGGGACTTCTGGATGTTCGACCGCTCGACGGTCGTCCTGATGCACTACGAGGGCGACGGCACGCAGATCAGCCGGGAGCTGTACGAGGGTGACCCTGCGCCTTTCATCGAGTGGCAGCGCATCGCCGTTGCCGAGTCGGTTCCCTTCCTGGAGTACGCGGAGCGCGTGACGGAGTGACGTTCGAAGCTTGGCGAGTCTGGCACCGAACTCGCCTCTCTGCTTCGGGGCTTGCGCAAGCGAGCCGGCCTCTCAGGGGACCGACTCGCAGCGCGCTGCAACATGTCCCAGTCGAAGGTGTCTCGCATCGAGAACGGCCGGACACGGCCGTCCCTGGTCGACGTCGAGCAGATCTTGCGAGCGCTGGACGCTCCACCGGAACTGGTCGCTGAGGTCTCTGCCCTTGCCAGGATGGCGAACACCGAGTGGCGGAACCTCCGAGAGCTTCGGCGCAAGGGGCTCGGTACGAGACAGGCTGAACTGAAGTCGCTCGAAGCGTCCTCTACGCAGATGCGCTATTTCCTGCTCTCGATGGTTACCGGGCTGCTCGCAACACCGGAGTACGTACGGGCGAGCCTTGCTCACTCGACGGCCGACACTAGTGAGGCAGTGGCGGGGAAGCTGGGACGGCAAGCCGTCCTCTACGACGCCTCGAAGCGGTTCACGTTCGTTCTGACCGAGCAGGCGGTTCGCTGGCCGGTCGTCGTCCCGCTGGCACTGGCCGAGCAGATGGACCGGCTGGCGTCCCTGTCCTACCTCCCGAACGTTCAGATCGGGGTGATCCCCGTAGGGGCACCGACGCCCCGAACCCCTCTGAGTACGTTCACCATCTACGACGCCGCGTTGGTCACCATCGAGACGACGGCGGGAAGTCTCGTACTCCGCGACGGCCGAGATGTTCAGGCGTACCTGAAGGAGTTCGCCGCGTACGAGGAGTACGCCCTCTTCGGCGAAGACCTGAGGGCACGGCTCACCGAGTGGTCCGCCGCTTGCCGCGCATGACTTCAGTCGACTACGCGACTGAAGCGCCATCCCGTGCGCTCCCCGGGGGATCATCCTTCGGCAGGCGAACAGTCGGGAGGTCGCACGGATGAGCACGCCCAAGACGACGATGGCAGGGCCAGTGAACCTGACCCTCCCGGAGGGAGACCCGAACCCTGTCGCAGGATGTCGGCAGTGCCTCGGCGTCGCCGTGACCCGAGCCCACGCCCGATCGGTCGGCGACTACTCGAAGGCGACGGACGCGAACGTCGTGCTCCGCACGCACCTCCGGGAAGACCACGGGGCCGAGTGATGTCGCGCGCGGTCCTGCGGTTCGTGACGCACCGGGTCACGCAGCATCCGGACACGGACGTGACCTTCGAGGCGGAGTGCCTGCACTGCAAGTGGAAGGCGGAGCCGTCGACGGACAGTGCGGCGGTCGATGTCGAGTGCATGAGTCACACCGGCCTGAGTAACCACCGTGGATTCCGGCGGGTCTGTACGTCGTTCGCCATGGTCGTGCGGGCCGAGCAAGACAGACCTCCGGCGCACTGAGGGACGGCAAGCACCACAGACCAGAGGTGCGCTGGAAGGGGTGCAGCGTGAGCGACATGCGCCCCTGTGCTGGCCCCTGTCGGCTTTCCCCGTGGCCGGGGGGCCAGCATCGTTGCAGCCGTCAGACAGCGTTGTACGTCCTTGTACGACAACGGCCCCCGGTGTAGAACCGAGGGCCTGTCTGAACTGCTGTGCGCCTGTCTCAGGCGCTCTTTCCCAGGTGCCGGTACACCGTGGTGGGAGACTCCGAGGGCCTTGGCGATGGTGCTGACGCTCTCACCCTTGGCCTTCCTGGCACGGGCCACGGTGAGTACGTCCTCATCCACCACAGACGGCCGGCCGCCGGTACGGCCCTGCGCCTTTGCCGCTTCCAGCCCGGCCCGCGTGCGGTCCTTGATAAGTGCCCGTTCGAACTCCGCCATGGCGGCGATGATCTGGAAGAACAGGCGGCCGTCGGCCGACGTGGTGTCGACAGAGGAGAGCGCACCATCGAGCACGCGGAACCCTATGCCGCGCTCGCGCAGGCCGTCGACGATGGACACAAGGTCGATGAGCGACCGGCCGAGCCGGTCAAGCTTCCACACGCACAGGACGTCGCCCGGTCGGGCGTAGTTCAGTACAGCCGCGAGCTGTCGCCGGTCGGTGTTCTTGCCACTGGCCTTGTCCTCGAAGATGCGGGCGCACCCCGCGCCCGTCAGCGCGTCGCGGCGAAGTGACGGATTCGCTCCTCCTCGGCGGCTTCGTCGGCGGCGTCGTAGTGCCGTATCTGCTTCCACCAGCGGTCGTAGTCGAAGCCGTCGCAGTGGTTGAAGTCGAGGGCGGTGCTGCGGAGCCGCTGCCACTCACGCACGGTCGCAGCCCGTTGCCACGGCTCGGGCCGCTCCACCGTGAGGAGTTGGTGCAGGAAGCCCGCTGAGTCGCTGACCAGGATGAGCAGGGACCGCATCGCGAAAGAGGTCTCGCCGGTCTCACCGATCTGCTCGGACACTCGCCCCAACTGCGCGTTGAGGAACGTCTCCAGGGCGCGGACGTCCTCGGGCGTCAGATCGACGGCGTAGATGAGGGTGCGTTCAGGTGGTGGGTTCGTCATACGGATGGGTCCTACCTTTCGTGCGGCGCCAACTGGCACCCCGGGTGGAGCTGAATCAACCTGGTCTTCCGTGTGCGTACAGACACTTGCCCCTTCGTCCACAGCAAGGCGCTTCGCGCCCGTCTCGCGGCCTGCCCCGGTGTTCGACCGGCAAGGCCCAGGCTTGCGCCCCGCCTGGCGCTCACACCAGCGCACAGCCGTCCGCCGGTCGATGGCAGGCAGACGTGACGGCAGGGGCAGGGCGAAACCCACGGGGGTGGGGGTATGACCCTCTGAAGGGGGCAAGCCCGACCGCCATGTCATAGCAGCCAAGATTCCGCCACGGTTCCAGGGTCCGTCTGCCCTGCCCGCAGGCTGTCACGGCGAGAGCGTATGGCCTGGTCACAGGCTTGCCCTGCCTTGCTCGCAACGGTGGAAAGCTGCAAGGAGTCTCTTCCTCGGCGAGGGGTGAGGTGCAGACCTCACAGGTCCAGACGACTTCGATCGTGATGTTCAAGGGCTGGCGACTCCTGGCGCTGGCCGAGGGAAGCACAGAGCCGCGCCTCAGCGTTGGGTGGAAGTCGCGCAGTACCGTCCTGCGCTTCGGGAGTCCTAGACGTCCCTGCGAGCTCGGGATCGCGGCCCTCACGGAGTGGCCAGCTCTACCGCCGCTGAACGGCGGGAGCTACGGTGTCCGCTCCCAGAAGGAGCGGGAGAGTCTTCCTATCTGGAGCCCGGGCGGGCCGTCAAGCTGGAGCATCTCCGGGCCTGGCTGGGCGAGCCGCCCGGAGACGTCTGCCCGCACTCCCTCCTCAGAGCCTTGCGGCGAAGTCGTCGCCCTTGATGACCAGGCGTTCGCGGACATCGCGCGGGATCTTCAGTCGCAGGTGTACGGACGGGGCGCGTACCCCCTTCACCTTCGTACGGGTCACCTCGCATGTGACGCCCACCCGGCGCAGATCCTCGGCCATGGCCTCCATGCCGCCCGCCTCCCATGTCTCCCGGAAGGTCTTGCCGTTGTGGACGAGGACCCAGCGGTCCTGCGTGGTCTCGGGGTCGATGGCGTTCAGCTCTTCCGTGAGCTTGTCGAGCGTCTTCTCCGCTCGCTCGCGAGTGAACCGCGTCTTCGAGAAACGGCCTTCTGGTTCGAGCTCCGCCATGTAGTAGGAGATGGCGTCTTCGAGTCGTTTCACTTCGGCGCGTGCCTCGGCTCCCTTGGCGTACTCCCGGACCTGGACGGGGAAGTCACCGAGGACGCGGAGCACGTCGCCCACGAGGACGTCGTACACGTCCTGCGGGTTGGGTGCTCCGAGGCCGCCACCCTTGCACTTGCCGCAGCGCAGGTAGGTGTAGCTCCGGCCGTTGCTCATGTTCTTCTGCACGGTCATGTTGGTCGAGCAGTCGACACAGATCAGGACTCCCAGGAACTGTGTCGCTCCGCCCGTCTGCCGGGTGGGCTGGTGCTTGCCCCGGCGGTCGAGTGCCGCTTGAAGGGTCTCGAACTCCTCCTCGGTGAAAATCGGAGGGCCGACTCGTATCGGCTTCCCGTCGTTGCCGAGGACGAGTCTGCTCCGTCGCTTCCCGCCCTGCTTGTTCTCCTCGACCCGGTACCCCATGAGTGCGGGGTTACGAAGGCGGCGGAGGAGAGTCGACGTGGTGAGTCCTGCCGACATGAGGCCGGAGCGGACGAGACAGAGGGCCATGCGCCGGGCGGAGACGCCCCGGAGTGCCATGCGCCGGGCCCAGTGCAGTGCCTTGTGTGCGCTCGGCTCGATGGCGAGTGCCGGCTTGCCGTCCGCCTTCGTCGTGACGTAGCCGTAGGTCGGCTTGCCGACGAGCCATGAGTCCTGAGTGCGCGCGTAGTCCCACAACGACGTCACGCGGGTCGACGTGTTCGCCGCCTCGATCTCCGCGATGCCGCCGATGAGCGTGACCATGATCCGGCCCACGGTCGTGCTGAGGTCGATCGCGTCGTTCTTCGACACGAGGTTCTTCCCGTACCGCTCGCACCACTCGATCATCGTGGACAGGTCCGTCATGCGACGGATGAAGCGGTCGAGCTTCCAGAAGAGCAGAGCATCGAACTCCGGGGCCCGGTTGTTGAGCCACTCTCCGAGTTCCTTCCGCTTCCACGGCGGAACCTTCGTCGCCGACACGTTGAGATCGGAGGCGACGCCGACGACGCGATACCCCTTCTCTCTGGCCAGGAGACGAAGGTCGAGTTCCTGTCGCACCGGCGATGTCGTGTCTTCCGTAAGTACGGACAGGCGGACGGAGAGAAGTGCGCGCGGAGCGTCCTCGGGGAGCAGAGCCTCCGCCCGCTCCAGGTCCTCCAGGAGGGCCAGGTCCGAGGCGGTCCACTCGCTCTCGAGGTCGTACGTCTTCATGCTCGCGAAGCGTACAGGCTAGATGTTGGGCTGTTTCCCTATCGCTGCAGATTGACACGCAGATCCAGGCCGGTACGCGGCAAGAAGCTGCCGCCGCTGACCGCCGTCAAGTAGCGCACGGCCCAGTCGATTTCGGGACACGGCCCGGCCACAGGGGAGACCCTGGGCCGGGCCTTCGTGCGTCCGTCGTCGGCAAGGACCTGCGGGAACACCGGATCCGTACCGGTCCGTGGTGCGTCATGACTGACATGGAGTGCGAGAAGCCGCCGGCGACGGCGGGTGGGCGGCAGCAGTACGGCGCGGCCGAGGAGTACGAACCCGGGGACGGGTGTCTGGCGCAGGTCATCAGGATTCCGCTGCGGATCGTCGTCGTGCTCCTGGTCGTCCCGGTGCGCATGGTCTGGGACGTGCTAGTCGTCTGCGGACAGGCGCTGCACCGGATGCTCCTGCGGCCGCTCGGCCGCGCGCTCGCCTGGACCGGCCAGGCCGTCCTGCGGTATCTGCTGATCCCCCTCGGCAAGGCGTTGTTCGTGTGGCCGTGGGTGGCGCTGTGGCGGTACGTGGTGGTGCCGGTGGTGAGGTACGGGCTGGTCGTGCCGGCCGTGTGGCTCTGCGGTCAAGTGCTGACCCCGCTGGGCCGGGGCCTTGCGTGGGTGGTGGTGAACCTGCTGGTCGCGCCGCTGGTGTGGACGGTGGCGAACCTGCTCGTCGCTCCCCTGGTGTGGATCCACGGCCATGTTCTGACCCCACTGGGCCGGGGCATCGGGTGGGTCGTCGCCCACCTGCTGGTCGCCCCCCTGGTGTGGTTCCACCGGTATGTGCTGATCCCGCTCGGCCACGGCATCGTGGCCGCACTGCGCCTGCTCGGCAAGATGCTGTTCGTGAGGCCGTGGGTGGCGCTGTGGCGGTACGTGGTGGTGCCGGTGGTGAGGTACGGGCTGGTCGTGCCGGCCGTGTGGCTCTGCGGTCAAGTGCTGACCCCGCTGGGCCGGGGCCTTGCGTGGGTGGTGGCGAACCTGCTGGTCGCGCCGCTGATCTGGGTCTACCGCTACGTGCTCGCGCCGATCGGCCGGGAGACCGTCGCCGCCCTCCGGCTCGCGTGGCAGGCCGCCGGGTATGTCTCGCGCGCCGTCGGCCGGGCGCTGAAGTGGCTCGCCTGGAACCTCGCGGGCCGCCCGGCGCGCTGGTTCTACCGCACTGTGTGCACCCCGGTCGGGCACTTCGTGCGCGACGCCCTGTGGCACCCGGTCAAGCGGGCGGCCGTCGAGGCGGGCCGGTCAGCGCGCGCCGCGTTCGCCGCGGCCCGCGAGACCCTGCGCCGGGCACGCCGCGACGCATGGCGCGCCCTGGGCGGCACGACGGCGCGTCCGGCGCCCGTGACGCCCATGACGGGCACGGTGCGGCGTGCGCGTAACCTGGGAGATACGCAACAACCACAGACCGTTCCCGGCGCGGCGGCCGAGACCGAGATCTCCCTGCGAAAGCAGGGGTGAGCCGGCCGGCCCCGAGGGAACCCCCCGTACGTCCGAGGGCGGCGCGCCACCCGCGCCCGCTCCGCACCGAGGAGAAGAACCACTGGGCAAGCGACAGCCCGAAGGCCCGCCGCCCGCACCCGCGGTGCAGCGCATCCGATTGCGTTACACCAAGCGCGGCCGCCTCCGGTTCACCAGCCACCGTGACTTCCAGCGCGCCTTCGAGCGGGCGCTGCGGCGCGCCGAGGTGCCCATGGCGTACTCGGCGGGCTTCACCCCGCACCCGAAGGTGTCGTACGCCAATGCCGCACCCACCGGCACGGGCAGCGAGGCCGAGTATCTGGAGATCGCCCTCACCGAGTACCGCGACCCCGACAAGCTGCGCGAGTTGCTCGACGAGTCGCTGCCGGACGGGCTCGACATCATCGACGCCGTGGAGGTCCGCACCTCCGGTCTCGCCGACCGGCTCACCGCATCCGTGTGGGAGTTGCGGCTGGACGGGGTCGAGCCCGAGGCCGCCGAGAATGCCGTGGCCGCGTTCCTCGCTGCCGGGACCGTGGAGGTCCGACGGAAGACGAAGAACGGCATCCGGACCTTCGACGCCCGCAGTGCCGTAGCGGACCTGCAGGCGGGTGGTCCACAGCCTGATAGGCCGGGAGAGGGCCCCTGTGCGATACTGCGGCTGGTTGTTCGGCACGTAACACCTGCCGTGCGACCCGACGACGTCCTGTCCGGTCTCCGAGCTGTGGCCGACCTGGCGCCGCCGGTCCCCGCAGCGGTGACCAGGCTGGCGCAGGGGCTCTTCGACGAGGAGTCCGGCACGGTGACCGACCCGCTCGCGCCCGACCGCGAGGCAGCCCCGGCCGCTCCATCCATGGCCGCCGGGACAGCCCCTGCGACGGCGCCGGAAGGTCCCGCCGCGTAAGGACGGTCGTCGTAGCGCGGCTCTGGACACTCGGGAGCCACCTGAGACGGGCCGCGCATTGACACAGGAGACTTTCGCCAGGCCGTACGTACATCGCGTACGGAACCGGCGAGCCAGACATCAGCTCCCGTGCGGCGCCCGCGCCCCGGACGGCGGCACCGCGCACATCACGCGGGCCGCAGCCGGACCGGACAAGGCGCGGCGCCCGGGAGCGCGACGGGAGAAACGCCCGCATGCTCGAGCCGACCGAACCCGGCACCGCCGGGAACAACAACCAAGAACACGCCACGCCCAGCGACACGCTGCCCCCGCGCAGGCGCCGCGCCGCGTCGCGTCCGGCGGGGCCGCCGAGCGCTGCCGCCGCGGATGACACCGCCGCGGTGACCGAGGTCGTTCAGGCCGCGCCCGCACCTGTGGTGGCCGCTGCCGTGACCGCGGAGAGCGCCGAGCCGGCCGCTGCCGAAGACCCCGCGCCGCGGACCCGTCGTCGTGCGACCCGCAAGGCGACCGCTCCGGCGGGTGCGTCCGAGACGGCGGAGCCGGCCGAGGCCGAATCCGAGGAGAGCGCCGCGCCGCGTACGCGACGCCGCGCCGCCCGCAAGGCCACCGTGCCTGCCGGTGCGCCCGCTGCCGCCCCGGTACAGGCCGATGCCGCCGACACCCTTGAGACCGAGGAGAGCGTCGAGCTCGCCGAGGCCGACGAGACCCTTGAGGCCGAGGAGACGGCCGAGCCGGTCGTCGCCGAGACCGCCGCCCCGCGCCGTGCGCGCCGCCGGGCGTCCGCTCCCGCCGGGGCTCCCAAGGCCGTCGAAGCACCCGCCACCGCGCCCACCCAGGCAGCGGCCGCGCAGGCTGTGGTCCCCGCCGTGGCGGGAGTGTCCGCCGTGGCGGCCGAGAGCGACGAGGCCGAGGCACCCGCCCCGCGCACCCGCCGCCGTGCCGCCCGCAAGGCGACGGCTCCGGCCGGTGCGCCGCAGGTCGTAGAGAGCGAGGAGGCGGAGATTTCGCAGATCGCCGCCGAGCCCGCAGACACCGAGGCCGAGGCGCCCGCGCCGCGGACCCGCCGTCGTGCGGTGCGCAAGGCGACCGCTCCGGCAGGCGCCCCCGAGACCGTCGAGGCCGCTGCTGCCGCCCCGTCGGCGAAGGCCGACGAGCCCGGGACCGCCCAGCCGGAGGCCGCCGAGCCCGAAGCCGCCGAGACTGTCGCGCCGCGTCGCCGTCGTCGTGCGTCCGCCCCTGCGGGTGCGCCGCAGGCGACGGCCGGCGAGGAGACCGAGGCCGAGACGGAGGCGCCCGGCCCGCGCAGGCGCAGGGCGGCCCGCAAGGCCACCGCGCCCGCAGGCGCCCCGGCCGCCGTCGTGCCCGCCGAGGACACCGCCGAGGCGGGCGAGAGCCTGCCCGAGAGCGCGGTCGAGCAGATCGCCGCCGACGAGGCGGAGGTCGCCGCCGCGGAGAAGGCCGCCACCCGTGGCCGCACCCGCCGGCGCGCCGCGACGCCGGAGTTCACCGCTCAGCCGCGGGCCGCGGCGCAGGCCGAGGAGGCCGCGGCGCCTGCGCGCGGCCGACGTGCCCGCCCCGCCGTGCCCACCTTCCAGGCCCCGGTCTTCGCGGAGCCGATGTTCCAGACGCCGGAGACGGCTGCCGCCGCTGCCGCGGCCGCGAGCGGTCCGGAGGCGGAGGCGGACGAGGAGTCCGTCGAGACGGTCGTCGAGACCGCCGCCCCCGAGCAGCCCGCCGGTCGTCGTCGCCGCCGTCGTCGCGGTGAGGCCGCCGAGCCCGTCGAGGCCCCCGCTCCCGCTCCCGCCCCCGCTGCCGAGGCCGTCCCGGCCGAGGAAGAGGCGGAGCCTGAGGAGGCGGAGGCCGAGCAGGCCGAGGAGTCCGACGAGTACGAGGACCGGCCGTCGCGCCGTCGTCGTCGCGGGGGCCGACGTCGCCGCCGCGGCGAGGCCGCCGACATGGACGAGTCCGTGGAGGAGGCCGCCGAAGAGTCCGGGGCCGCCGAGGAAGCGGACGAGGAGGACGAGGAAGAGGCCGAGGCGGGCACGCCGTCCGCCGCCGGGACCAGCAGCAGCCGTCGCCGTCGTCGCCGTCGCCGTCGCAGCGGTGACGCTGCCGAGGAGGCCGAGACGGGCGCAGACGACCCTGAGCGCACGGTCGTCAAGGTCCGTGAGCCCCGCAAGAAGGAGGAGCCGAGCGACGAGGTCCAGTCCATCAAGGGCTCGACCCGTCTGGAGGCCAAGAAGCAGCGTCGCCGCGAGGGCCGCGAGCAGGGCCGCCGCCGGGTGCCGATCATCACCGAGGCGGAGTTCCTGGCCCGCCGCGAGGCCGTCGAGCGGGTCATGGTCGTCCGCCAGAGCGGCGAGCGCACCCAGATCGGTGTCCTCGAGGACAACGTGCTCGTCGAGCACTACGTCAACAAGGAACAGGCCACCAGCTACGTCGGCAACGTCTACCTGGGCAAGGTCCAGAACGTCCTGCCGTCGATGGAGGCCGCCTTCGTCGACATCGGCAAGGGCCGCAACGCCGTGCTGTACGCGGGTGAGGTGAACTTCGAGGCGCTGGGCATGGCCAACGGCCCGCGCCGTATCGAGGCCGCCCTCAAGTCCGGCCAGTCCGTGCTGGTCCAGGTCACCAAGGACCCGATCGGTCACAAGGGCGCCCGGCTGACCAGCCAGGTGTCCCTGCCCGGCCGCTACCTGGTCTACGTGCCCGAGGGCTCGATGACCGGCATCAGCCGCAAACTGCCCGACACCGAGCGCGCCCGGCTGAAGACCATCCTCAAGAAGATCGTCCCCGAGGACGCGGGTGTCATCGTGCGCACCGCCGCCGAGGGCGCGAGCGAGGACGAGCTGCGCCGTGACGTCGAGCGTCTGCAGGCGCAGTGGGAGGAGATCCAGAAGAAGGCGAAGAACGGCAACGCGCCGACGCTGCTCTACGGCGAGCCGGACATGACCGTCCGGGTCGTCCGCGACATCTTCAACGAGGATTTCTCCAAGGTCATCGTCAGCGGTGACGAGGCGTGGGAGACCATCCACGGCTACGTCGCGCACGTGGCGCCCGACCTGGCCGACCGCCTCCAGCGGTGGACCAGCGAGGTCGACGTCTTCGCGGTCAACCGGATCGACGAGCAGCTGATGAAGGCCCTGGACCGCAAGGTCTGGCTGCCGAGCGGCGGCTCGCTGGTGATCGACAAGACCGAGGCCATGGTCGTGATCGATGTCAACACCGGCAAGTTCACCGGCCAGGGCGGCAACCTCGAGGAGACCGTCACCAGGAACAACCTGGAGGCGGCCGAGGAGATTGTGCGCCAGCTGCGGTTGCGCGACCTGGGCGGCATCGTCGTCGTCGACTTCATCGACATGGTGCTGGAGTCCAACCGGGACCTGGTCATGCGCAGGCTCCTGGAGTGCCTGGGCCGCGACCGGACCAAGCACCAGGTGGCCGAGGTGACCTCGCTGGGCCTGGTGCAGATGACCCGCAAGCGGGTCGGCCAGGGTCTGCTGGAGTCGTTCTCGGAGACCTGTGTCCACTGCAACGGCCGTGGCGTGATCGTGCACATGGAGCAGCCGTCCGCCGTCGGTGGCGGTGGTGGCAAGCGCGCGAAGAAGCGTGGCCGCGGCGGTGCCGCAGTGGAGCACGAGCACGTCGAGCCGCTGGCCGTGTCGGCGGAGCCGGAGATCGAGACCGAGGCGGAGGTCGCCGCGGAGGCGGCCGCGCCTGTGGCGCTCGAGGAGCCGGCGTTCGCGCCGGACGAGGAGCTGTACAGCAGCATCGCGGAGGCCGAGGCCGCCGCCTCGCGCGGCCGTGGCCGCCGCAGGGCGACGCGCAAGGTGTCGGCCCCGGCCGGTGCGCCGAAGACGGCGGAGCCGGCTGTCGCTGCGGCCGAGCCGGTCGCTGCGCGGGAGCCCGAGGCTCCGGTGGAGGCGGCGGAGGCGGTGGAGGCGGCTCCTGCGGGCCGTACGCGCCGTCGCGTCACCCGCAAGGTGTCGGCTCCGGCCGGTTCCCCGGCTCTGGCCGAGGTGACGGTGGCGCCGGTGGCACCGGTGGCACCGGTGGCGCCGGTGCCCGAGCCGGAGCCTGAGGCCCCCACGGTCGCTGCCGAGGAGGCCCCGGTCGCGGCTCCGCCGCGTGCCCGCCGCCGGGTGACCCGCAAGGTCACCGCCCCGGCCGGTTCGCCGTCGGGCGCCGAGGAGGCCGCGATCGTCGTGGTCCCCGCCGAGCACAAGGCGGCCGAGCCGGAGTCCGCGGAGGCTGAGGCACCGGTGGCCAAGAAGGTGGCCCGCAAGACGGCCAAGAAGGCCACGGCGAAGAAGGCTGCGGCCAAGAAGACGGCCGCGAAGAAGACGACGGCGAAGAAGGCGGCCGCGAAGAAGGTCTCGAAGAAGACGGTGGCCGCCGAACAGGCGTCCCCGTCGGTCCCGGCGACCACGTCCGAGGACTAGCCACCCATCGACGCGGCCCGGCCCCCTGTTCCACCGGGGGCCGGGCCGCGTCGTATGTGCTCGTCACGGCGAGGTGCGGGTCGGCGTGCGCGTGCGCGATCAGGCCGATGCGCAGCAGCTTCTGGGCGAGGTCCATTGCCGATGAGGGAGGACGCGCCGACGCCGTAGATGTCGATGCGGCGGGCCGTGGACGCGGCGGCCACCGCGGCGCCGAGCTGCACGGTGTCGAGACCGGCGGCGGTGTCGGCGAGCGTCTGCTGCCGGCAGGCTCGCCGCCATCGCCGTCGCCGTCGCGGGCGCGCCGGCCGCGTGACCGTCCGTACTGAGGAAAGGTCTACGGGGCGCGCCGCGCAGTCGCATCGGACGTATGGCCCTGCACGCGGGCACGGGCTGCCGCGGGCGCGCATGGTGCGCGGGGTGCTCGCGATGCCGGGAGAGGCTCCGCGCCGACTGTCACAGAGGCTCTGCGCGGCGCACCGGCCGTACGGGCCCGGTGCGCGGGGTGCTCGCGATGCCGGGAGAGACTCCGCGCCGACTGTCACAGAGGCTCTGCGCGGCGCACCGGCCGTACGGGCCCGGTGCGCGGCCACGGGCTGCCGCAGGCGCGACCGCAAGGCTGGGAGACACCCGCGCCGACGCTCTCGCCATGGGGCACGTCGTGCGGAACACGCCTGCCTTGCATGTGCGACACGTCGTCCAACGGCGGGCGCCACGCGCGCCAGCGCGCTCGCAGGCCGACAGGACCGGCGAAGCAGCACGGCGCTGTCGCCCGACCGTGTGCCCCGACAGTCACCGGCTCACGTCGGCTCACGTCGCCTGAGCGGCCCGGCGCAGCCGAGCGATACGGTGCCCCGCCGTTCTGCGCCCCTCCCGCGGCCGAAACGACACGGAGCCCGACCATCTAGCGCGTCCCGGTCGGCCTGGGGCCTGGGGCGGGCACCGCCGGGTAGGCGGAAGGGCCCGTGGCGCTCCCGGTTCCCGGGGGCCACGGGCCCTTCGACGTGCGGCCCGTAGGGCGCCGCGCGTCAGCGCTTCGCGGACGTCAGCGCCTTCAGGCGCTTCAGCACCGCCTTCACGATCGCCACCCGGCCCACGCGCAGCACCAGCTTGTTGCGCTTCTTCGCCGGGGTCGCGTAGCGGGGGACGCCCCGGCTGATCCAGCGGGTGTTCGTCAGATTCGACTGCGGTGCCGCCGGCTTGGACCAGCCCTTGCCGCGCTGCGACGGCAGCCACAACGACACCGTCCATGAGCCGGGGGCCAGACCGTCCAGGGAGACGTTGGCCGTGAAGGCGCTGTCGCCGGTCGGGGTGACCGGCACCGTGACCGACCTGCCGCCGTCGCCGTCCAGCCGTACGCCCAGCACGCCCGCCGGCAGCCCGGCGAGCTTCCAGCTGCCGTTGACCTCCAGCTGCGAGGGGATCGTCGTCGACCAGCGGGTGCCTTCGATGCGGAGCTTGTCGGCGACCTTGTGCTTGTTCTCGCCGACGTCGAGGGTCAGGTTGCTGTACGGCTGGGTGTAGTACAGCGCGGCGGCGAAGTTCTCCTCGCCGTCGGCGACGACGTACGTCTGCGGCTTGGCGTCGACCGTGGCGAGACGCTTGTGGCCGAAGCGAATCTCCTTGACGACGTCCTCGACCCGCACGGCGACGAAGACGTCCCACAGCCCCTTGGGGAGGCGGCCGCCGTCGACCGCCTTCGTCAGGTCGAGCTCGACCGAGAAACCGGCCTCCGGGTAGCGGTACTTCCCGCCGTCCTCCTTGCCCGCGCCGAGCTCGGGCGTGGCCACGACCGTCGTCGGGAAGCGGTGCTCGGCCTTGGTGTCGCGCTCGCGCAGCACCAGTTCCGTGTTGCTGGGCACGTCCTGCGCGACCCGCCGGAGATAGGCGTGACCGGTCATCTTCAGTACGCCGCCGTCGACGGTGACCGAGTCCAGCCGGTGCCGGTCCTGGAGCGCCGTCGTGACGTCGTAGATCTCGTCCGGGATGCCGCGTTCGGCGTCGCGGAAGAACGGCAGCAGGGTGTACGCGCGGTCGCCCTCGACGAGGATCCCGGGCTGCTCGCCGCTCGAGCGGTGCCCGCGGTCGACCTTCTCCAGCTCGATGGACTCCTGGAGCATCCCGCGCTGGACGAGCTCACAGCGCAGCCGCGTGATCGCGTTCACCCTGGCCTTGAGCGAGTCCGGGTAGGAGCGCTCCAGCAGGGCGCGCAGCTGCTCGTAGTTCTTCTTCTGCAGCTCCGGGTCGGACTCCCTGGCCAGGTGGATCAGGGCGTGGAACATGTCGATCGACAGATGCCGGTTCAGCAGGCCGTCGCGGTCGGGTCCGGCCGGGACATGCTTCTCGACCAGGTCGACCATCAGCTCCAGGACCTTGATACGGCTGTCGGCGCCGCGCGTGGAGGTGGTGATGTTGCCGCCGTCGTCGCGCTTGACGATGTACAGGCAGTCGTAGTCGGCGACGACGGAGATGCCGTCGGCCTTGAGGTAGAGCATGCCTGTGAAGAGCTGATCTTCACAGGTCTTGTACCCGAGCGGGAAGCGCAGACCGTGCTTCTCGATCAGCTCGCGCCGGATGAGCTTCAGGGGGTTGAGCGCCCAGTAGACGCGGGAGTTGAAGACGTCGGTGCGGGGCTGGTTGCGCACGAACATCGAGGCGGGCGCACCCCGGCCGTTGACGCCCTTCATCTTGCCGAGCACCACGTCGGTCTTGTTCTTCTCGGCCATCGCGAGCATGCGCTCGAGCGCTTCCTCGCCGAGGTAGTCGTCGGCGTCCAGGAAGAAGACGAACTTTCCGCGCGCGTGGTCCAAGCCCTTGTTGCGGGGGGCCGAGGGACCGCCGGAGTTCTCCTGGTGGAAGACCTGGAACAGGCCGGGGTACTCCGCGGCGAAGCGCTCCAGCTCCTTGTCGGTGCCGTCGGTGGAGCCGTCGTTGACGGTGATGATCTCCAGCCGGTCGCGCCCGATCGACTGCTCGACGACGGACGTCAGGGTCTTCGTCAGATACGGCATGGCGTTGTAGGCGCCGATGATCACCGAGATGTCAGGCGTGGTCAAAGCTCGTCGTCCGTTCCGCGTGCAGCCCGAGCGCTGGTCGCTGCACGCGCAGCCCCCCCGGTCGACTCGATGGCCATTGTTGAGGTGTTCTTCAAGAAAAGTAGGCGCACCAATCCTACAAACCACTCCATCATGTGGAGGCACTGTGACCGTCACGTTTCGGTGACAGCTGGCCACGCGGGGTTTGAACGGAGCCGGTTTGACCCGCCGACGGCAGGTCCGTAACCTTGACCATCGGCGTGTTTCCATACGCGCCCATCCCTGAGCACCTCCCTCCCGGTCCGCCGGGAGAGGCCGCTCGTCCATTCCGGATCGTCATGGGCCCGCGCCCGTGTGGGCGGCTGGCATCAGGGGTTTCGTTCCGAGCGAGAGAGAGATCCGCGTGTACGCCATCGTGCGCAGCGGTGGTCGCCAGCACAAGGTTGCTGTCGGCGACATCGTTGAGGTTGACAAGATTTCCACCGCCAAGGTTGGCGACACGGTCGAGCTCTCGACCCTGCTCGTTGTCGACGGCGACGCCGTGACCAGCGACCCGTGGGTGCTGGCCGGCATCAAGGTCACGGCCGAGGTCGTGGACCACCACAAGGGCGCGAAGATCGACATCCTTCGCTACAAGAACAAGACCGGCTACCGCCGCCGCCAGGGTCACCGTCAGCAGTACACGGCGATCAAGGTCACCGGCATCCCCGCGGCTGCGAAGTAAGGGACTGAGGAGAGATGGCACACAAGAAGGGCGCATCGTCCACCCGGAACGGTCGCGACTCCAATGCTCAGCGGCTCGGCGTGAAGCGCTTCGGCGGTCAGGTCGTCAACGCCGGTGAGATCCTGGTCCGCCAGCGTGGCACCCACTTCCACCCCGGCTCGGGCGTGGGCCGTGGCGGCGACGACACCCTGTTCGCGCTGCTGCCGGGCGCCGTGGAGTTCGGCACCCACCGTGGCCGCAAGGTCGTGAACGTCGTTCCGGTCGCCTGATCGGTTCTTTAGCGAGGGGCGGACCTCACTTCCCTGGTCGGGAAGCGGGTCCGCCTTTCGTGTGTTGAGAGACAGACATTTCCGTATGTACGTCACCGGCGTCACTGCCGTCGGCGGCACCCCCGTCATCACTGGAGGCATTCCATGACCACCTTCGTGGACCGCGTCGAGCTGCACGTCGCCGCGGGTAACGGAGGCCACGGCTGCGCCTCCGTGCACCGGGAGAAGTTCAAGCCGCTGGGCGGCCCCGACGGCGGCAACGGCGGCCGTGGCGGCGACGTCATCCTGGTCGTCGACCAGTCCGTGACCACGCTGCTCGACTACCACCACAGCCCGCACCGCAAGGCCACCAACGGCAAGCCCGGCGAGGGCGGCAACCGCTCCGGCAAGGACGGCCAGGACCTGGTCCTGCCCGTGCCGGACGGCACCGTCGTGCTCGACAAGAAGGGCAACGTCCTCGCCGACCTGGTCGGCCAGGGCACGACGTACGTCGCCGCCGAGGGCGGCCGGGGCGGTCTGGGCAACGCGGCCCTGGCCTCCGCCCGCCGCAAGGCCCCCGGCTTCGCCCTGCTCGGCGTCCCCGGGCAGTCGGGCGACGTCGTCCTGGAGCTCAAGACCGTCGCCGACGTCGCGCTCGTGGGGTACCCGAGCGCCGGCAAGTCCTCGCTGATCTCGGTGCTCAGCGCCGCCAAGCCGAAGATCGCGGACTACCCGTTCACCACGCTCGTCCCGAACCTGGGCGTCGTGACGGCCGGCTCGACCGTGTACACGATCGCGGACGTCCCCGGCCTGATCCCGGGCGCCAGCCAGGGCCGCGGCCTGGGCCTGGAGTTCCTGCGCCACGTCGAGCGCTGCTCGGTGCTGGTGCATGTGCTCGACACCGCGACGCTGGAGTCCGACCGTGACCCCGTCTCCGACCTCGACGTGATCGAGGAGGAGCTGCGGCAGTACGGCGGCCTGGACGACCGGCCCCGCATCGTCGTCCTGAACAAGGTCGACATCCCCGACGGCCAGGACCTCGCCGAGATGATCCGCCCGGAACTTCAGGAGCGCGGCTACCGCGTCTTCGAGGTGTCGGCGGTGGCGCACAAGGGCCTCAAGGAGCTGTCGTTCGCGCTGGCCGAGATCGTGGCCGAGGCGCGCGCCGCCAAGCCGGTGGAGGAGGCCACCCGGATCGTCATCCGCCCGAAGGCGGTCGACGACGCGGGCTTCACGGTCACGCAGGAGGAGGACGGCCTGTTCCGCGTGCGCGGCGAGAAGCCGGAGCGCTGGGTGCGTCAGACCGACTTCAACAACGACGAGGCCGTGGGCTACCTGGCCGACCGTCTGGGCCGCCTCGGCGTCGAGGACGAGCTGATGAAGGCCGGGGCCCGGGCGGGCGACGGCGTGGCGATCGGTCCCGAGGACGACGCGGTCGTCTTCGACTGGGAGCCGACGATGATGGCCGGTGCGGAGATGCTCGGCCGCCGCGGCGAGGACCACCGCTTCGAGGCGCCCCGCCCGGCGGCGCAGCGCCGCCGGGACCGCGAGGCGGAGCGCGACGAGGCGCAGAAGGAGTTCGAGGGCTTCGACCCCTTCTAGGCCCGAGGCGTGCGCCTGGGTCCAAGGCCCGGGTCCAGGCCCGAGCCCGCCGCCCCCGGACCGCCCCGTCCGCGAGGGCGCCGGTTCTCTGTCGTACCGCCACCGCCCGGATCCCGGCACCCGCTCACGCGGGCGCCGGGATCCGGGCGGTTGTGTTCGCGGAAGCCCTCAGTTCCGCAGAAGTGCGCAACCTCTTGCCCCCCTTGTCCGTCTGACCTGGGTGATGGCGGGCATTCACCGGTATGGGTCCAATCTTGGCCGATCGGGCGACATCGGGCATACGGTGATCTGTGGTCCGGGCTGCTGCTCCGCCAGGTCAATGGATCGTCGAAGCCTGAGAGAGCCGCAACGGGGCTACCCGTTCGTCCCGGAGCAGAAGTGAACGGAGAGCCGATGAAGATCTCTTTCCTCATCCACACCATTTACGGGATCGGCGGAACGATCCGCACGACGCTGAATCTGGCGGAGGAACTGGCCAATCGCCACGAGGTCGAGATCGTCTCGGTCTTCCGGCACCGCGACGACTCCGCGTTCGCCCTGGACCCGCGCATCACCGTCGTGCCCCTCGTCGACTCCCGCCAGGGCAGTGCCGACCGGCAGGAGCCCCTGTTCGCCGAGCCCGCCGTCGCCTTCCCGCGCGCCGAGGCCCGCTACAAGGAGTACAACCGCCTCGTCGACGAGCGGGTGCGGGCGCACTACGCCGCGTCCGACGCGGACGTGGTCATCGGCACCCGCCCCGGCCTCGTCGCCTACGTCGCCCGGTTCGCTCCCGCCACGGCCGTCCGTATCGGCCAGGAGCACATGACGCACAACCACCACAAGGCCGCCTTGCGCGAGGAGATGTACGAACACCTCGACGCCATCGACGCGTTCGTCACGGTCTCCGAGGGCGACGCCCGGGTGTGGCGTCAGAAGATGCCGCTGCCCACCACCCGCGTCCTGTCGATCCCCAACAGCGTCCCCGAGCCGTCCGTTCCGCCCTCCGACGGCACCGGCAGGACCGTGGTCGCGGCAGGGCGGCTGGCCGCCGAGAAGCAGTACCACGTACTCGTCGACGCCTTCGCCGAGGTCGTCCGACAGCGGCCCGACTGGTCCCTGCGCATCTACGGCTCCGGCGACCAGCGCGACAGGCTGCGCGCCCGCATCGACGAGCTCGGCCTGTACAACGAGATCCATCTGATGGGCCCTCACTCGCCCATCGAGCCCGAATGGGCCAAGGGCGCCATCGCCGCGTCCACCTCCCGCCACGAGTCGTTCGGCATGACCCTCGTGGAGGCGATGCGCTGCGGCGTGCCGATGGTCAGCACCGACTGCGACTACGGGCCGCGCGAGATCATCGAGGACGGCGTCGACGGCCTGCTCGTACCCGTGGGCGATGTGCGGGCCGTCGCCCAGGCCCTGTTGCGGCTGATCGACGACGAGGACCTGCGCCGCCGGATGGCCGCCGCGGCCGTGCGCAATGCCCGACGCTTCGACCCGGGAGTGGTCACCAAGCAGTACGAGGCCCTGTTCGACGAGCTCGCGGCCGAGGCGGCGCAGCGCGCCCGCATTCCCGGGATAACGCCCGTCGCGGACTGCTCGGTTGCAGTCGACGGCTCGGTGCAGGTGGGCCTCGTCGCACCGCTGCCGGCGGGCGTCGAGAACGGCGCCCGGCTGGTGTGCACCCGCACCGGAGCCCGTACCGAGGTGCGCACCTTCGACTTCGACGGCAGCGGCTCCGCGACGATCCCGGCCGAGGAGGTCTTCCCGGAGGGCGTGTGGAACGTGTTCGTGGAGCTTACCGGGGCCGGCGCCCGCGGCAGGGTCACGGCCCGGGTCGTCGACCAGCGAGGCGCCCTGCACGCGGCCGAACGGCTGGCCCCGGGCGCGGCGGTGCGCAACCTCGTCCCGTACGAGGACAAGGCCAAGGGCGGCGCCCTGATGCTGCGCGCCTGGCACCGGACCGTCCACGCCGAGGCGGCGGACGTCCAGGTCGACGGCGCCCGGGTCACCCTGAAGGGCAGCATGCTCGGCACGGCGACGGTGGCCGGGGACCCGACCCTCGTGCTGCGCCGCCGCGGCACGCCCACGGACGAGATCCTCTTCCCCGGCGAGCGGGTCGGTGAGGACGGCTTCCGTTTCACCTTCTCCGCCACCGTGCCCGCCCACTCGCAGACGACCTCGCACGACGTGTGGGACGCTTTCATCCGCTACGCGCCCGATGCCAGGCCGGTCAGGATCGGCCGACTGCTGGACGACGTGGTGATGAAGCAGCGGATCTACGTCTATCCCCACACGGTGATGGCCAAGAGACGCCAGGGAAGCATGGCCCGTGCCCTGGCCAAACGGGTGCTGGGCAGACCGCGCAAGAAGATCCGTGTGCGCGTCTACTACACGCTCTCCAACGACGTCGCACTCAATGTGGTGGATCTATAGGTCCTGGACCCGGCCCCGCTTGTCCCGCTCAGGAGTGGTTCATGCCACTCACATGTGTGGCGTCGGTCACTCGATCGGTGCGTCGATTCCCGGCCAATCGCCCTGATCACCGGGTGAACAGCAGGTTTCTCCCCACCATGGGCGGGGCGTCACCCGCCTTGCGGGACGGTAACGGAGAGTGCAACCATCAGTTTTGTTCCCCAGTCCTCGCAAGGTAGGTCGTCTGTGTCTGTGCAGCACATAGCCAAACCCCGAACCACAGCTGTCGTGCTCGCCGGTGGTACCGGCCAGCGCGTGGGTCTGTCGATTCCCAAGCAGCTGCTGAAGATCGCAGGCAAGGCCGTCATCGAGCACACACTGTCGATCTTCGAGCAGGCGGACTCCATCGACGACGTCATCGTGCTGATGGCGCCGGGCTATGTGCCGGACGTCGAGAAGATCGTCGCAAAGGCCGGTCTGACCAAGGTCACCAAGGTCATCGAGGGCGGCGCGACGCGCAACGAGACCACCGAGCGCGCCATCGCGGCCCTCGGCGAGGGCCTGGCCGAGGGCGAGGACCGCAACGTCCTGTTCCACGACGCCGTCCGCCCGCTGCTCTCCGAGCGCGTCATCAAGGACTGTGTCGACGCCCTGGACCGCTACCAGGCCGTCGACGTCGCCATCCCGTCCGCGGACACGATCATCGTGACCCGTACGCACGGCGAGGACGGCGAGTTCATCACCGACGTCCCGGACCGCTCCCGGCTCCGCCGCGGCCAGACCCCGCAGGCCTTCAAGCTCTCGACGATCCGCAGGGCGTACGAGGTCGCGGCCGGCGACCCGAACTTCCAGGCCACCGACGACTGCTCGGTCGTGCTGAAGTACCTGCCGGACGTGCCGATCTACGTCGTCGCGGGCGACGAGTACAACATGAAGGTCACGCAGCCGGTCGACGTCTTCATCGCCGACAAGCTCTTCCAGCTCGCCTCCACCGCCGCTCCGGCGCAGGCCGACGAGGCCGCCTACCGCGAGCTGCTGGCGGGCAAGACCCTGGTCGTCTTCGGCGGCTCGTACGGCATCGGCGCGGACATCGCGACGCTCGCCGAGTCCTACGGTGCGAAGGTGTACGCGCTCGGCCGCTCGACGACCGGCACCCACGTCGAGAACCCGGAGCACGTCGACGACGCGCTGTCCACGGCGTACGGCGAGACCGGCCGCATCGACTACGTGATCAACACCGCGGGCGTGCTGCGCATCGGCAAGCTGGCCGAGACGGACAACACGACCATCCAGGAAGCGCTGAACGTCAACTACCTGGCGCCGGTGCAGATCGCGCGCGCCTCGCACAAGTACCTGGCGGAGACCAAGGGCCAGCTGCTGCTGTACACCTCCAGCAGCTACACCCGCGGCCGCGCCGAGTACAGCCTCTACTCCTCCACCAAGGCCGCCATGGTGAACCTCACCCAGGCCCTCGCCGACGAGTGGGCGGGCGACGGCATCCGCGTCAACTGCGTGAACCCCGAGCGCACCGCCACCCCGATGCGCACCAAGGCGTTCGGCGCCGAGCCCGCCGGTTCGCTGCTGTCGTCCGAGGCCGTGGCCCGTACCTCGCTCGACGTGCTGCTGTCCGCGCTGACCGGTCATGTCATCGACGTGCGGCAGCAGGACCCGACCCGCGGCGCCTCCGAGGCCTCCGGATTCGAGCAGGCGCTGGCGTCGGTGCTGGACCGTCAGGAAGATGTGTAATACTTCTGGACATTCGAACATTCGGGCCTCTGTAGTCGCCGTCCAGCGCACTGCGGGGGCCCGAGTCTGTGAAGCCGGTCCTTCACACCTCCTTCGCAGAGTGATTTCGCAAGGCAAACAGTCGGCACCCTTGGAGCAGGTTCTTCGTGATTTCGAAAGCCATTCGTATGGCTCGCGTGGGCAGCGGATCCGAGCTGGCCGCCGCCATTCTCCTGATGCTCGGATTCCCGTGCGTCATGTTCGCGGCGATAATCCCCAGTCTCTGGTTCTTCGTGGCCGCCGTCGCCGTGACCTACCTTGCTGACCAGTACCTGCACCAGCGGTCCAGTTACCTGATAAACCGGCTGGCCAAGGTCCGTGCGGGCCTGTCCATCCGCTTCCTCGTGCGCCAGCTGCTGCTCGTGCTGCTGCTGGCCCGCATGGGATACGCGGAGGAGGCCGTCTTCTATGTGACGGTTGCCTGCCTGCTCGGCTTCTACGGTCTCCAGGCGCCCCACGGCGCGATGGTCACGCTGATCCGGCTGCGCCGGAAGCTGCCGGTGGCCACCCGCAACATCGACCTTTCGCATGTGCGCATTCCCGACGCGCCGAGGCCTGGTCTGATAAACCGTTCCGCCGAGAAGATGCTGCATCTCGACGTCTTCTCCTTCGTCGGCGTGGTCATCGCGATCGAAACCGGCGCCAATGTATTCGCATACGCCGGTCTCGGTCTGACCGTGGCTCTCGCCGTCGGCTATCTCGCCGTACTGCTGCCCAATCTCCGGGGCGCCCGGCTGCCGGCCTCGCCGGAGAAGGTGCTCGCAGGCATCGACGCCTGGCTGCGCGAGTACCGGCCGACCGTGATGCTGTACTTCTCCGGCTCCAAGGACTCGGCGTACCAGGTCAACATGTGGCTGGAGACGATGGCGCAGCTCGGCGGCCGGCCGCTGATCTTCCTGCGCGAGCGCAACATCGTGCCGCAGCTCGGCAACACCTCGGTTCCCGTCCTGTGCGTGCCCGGCGGCGTGCACCTGATGAACCTGGACCTGTCGTCCGTACGCGTCGCGCTGTACGCGGCCAACGTCGGCAAGAACATTCACATGCTGCGCGTGCCCACCATGAAGCACGTCTTCATCGGTCACGGCGACAGCGACAAGCTCGCCAGCGTCAACCCGTTCAGCAAGGCGTACGACGAGGTGTGGACCGCGGGCCGCGCCGGCCGTGACCGGTACGCGCTGGCCGACGTCGGTGTGCTCAGCGAGGACATCGTCGAGGTGGGCCGCCCGCAGCTGGCCCCCATCAAGCACTGGACGGGCAAGCCGCTCCACCCGATTCCGACCGTGCTCTACGCCCCCACCTGGGAGGGCTGGGACGACAACCCCGGCAACACCTCCCTGCTGCTGGCCGGAGAGAACATCGTCAAGCGCCTGCTGAACTCCGCCGAGCCGGTCCGCCTGATCTACAAGCCGCACCCGTTCACCGGCACCCGCGACCCCAGGGCCAAGGCCGTGCACGAGCGGATCACCGCGATGGTCGAGCAGGCCGCCGCGGCCCGCGTGAGCGAGCCGAGGTGGGTGGAGGAGGCCGCGTCGCACGCCGCCGACCAGGCCGCCGCCCGCGCCGAGCTGCAGCGGATCGAGGCGCGCCTCGCCGAACTGTCGGGCGCGGCCCGCGTCGGCCGGGACGAGGCCGAGGAGTCGCGCGACTCCCAGGCGGACCCGGCGCGCGAGGCGGAGACCGCGAAGCTCAAGGAGGAGTGGAACGCCGCCTACTGGCGCTCCTTCGGCTGGTGGGAGCACAAGGTCATCACCGGTCCCGAGCCGCGGCTGTACGACTGCTTCAACGAGTCGGACGGCATGGTCTCGGACATCTCCAGCGTGGTCTCGGACTTCATCGCGAGCGGCAAGCCGTACGCGGTCACGGACTCCGCGGGTCTCGGCGAGGCCGAGTTCAAGCGGCAGAACACCGCGGTGCGTGCCGCGGTGATCCTCTCCAACAGCGCGGTCGAGCTCGATGAGCTGCTCACCGCCGTCGCCGACCGGGACGCCGACCCGCGTGCCGCAGCGCGGCACGAGCTCAAGGAGTACCTGCTCGGTCCGGATGAGCCGACCTCCATCGAGCAGTTCGACGCGGCGGTGCAGGCGCTGGCGGCCAAGGCCGAGGCCCGCAACGCCGGGGTGCTGCAGCGTCTGGCCGACGCGGAGCAGTCACCCGGCCTGGACGACACGCCCGTCGGCTGACCCGGCGGCCGAGCGGCCCGGTGGTACCCCCGAAAAGGTGGTGCCACCGGGCCGTTTCGCGTTTCGGCCGCCGTCCGCAGCAACATGCGCCTTTTGCCCGGTGAGTCATACAAGGCAACCTTTGATGCCTTGCGGTTGTCTTGTATCTCTATGAATGAGAGTTTCGTGCCCGACGTCACAGTCGTCGTCGGTGCCTATGAAGCCATGCCCTACCTCGTCCGCTGCCTGGAGTCGGTGGAGTCGCAGACGCTGGGCGCCGACCGTATCGAGCTCGTCGCGGTCGACGACGGGTCGACCGACGGCACGGGGGAGTACCTGGAGGAGTTCGCCGCCCGTTCCAAGGTCCGCACCACGGTCATCAGGCAGGCCAACTCCGGCGGTCCCAGCGGCCCGCGCAACCTCGGCCTCTCCCTCGCGCGCGGCCGCTACGTCTTCTTCCTCGACGCCGACGACTTCTTCGGCGACGAGGCGCTGGAGCGGATGGTCGCCATGGCCGACCGGGCCGGGACGGACGTCGTGCTCGGCAGGATGGCGGGGCGCGGCCGCGGCGTGCCACGGTCGATGTTCGAAAAGACGCTGGAGCACGCGGACGTCCACACCTCGCGCGTCATCTACGCGCTCAGCGCGCAGAAGCTGTTCCGCCGCGAGCTGCTGTGCCGGCTCGGACTCCGGTTCGACGAGAGCCTCCTGACCGGCGAGGACGCGCTGTTCACCATGGAGGCGTACCTCAGCGGCAACGGCGTGTCCGTCGTCGCCGACTACGACTGCTACTACCTGGTCGGCAGGGAGGACGGCAAGCACGCGACGAGGCGCGGCAGTTACCCGCCCCGCTTCGAGGCGCTGACCGCCCTGGCCCGGCTGATCGCCCGGCTCGAACCGCCCGGCCGCGGCCGCGACCTGCTGATGCTCCGGCCCTTCACGGTCGGGCTGCTCCAGCAGTTCGGGCCCGCCCTGCTGCGTGCGCCGGAGTCCGAGCAGCACGACCGGCTGCGGCTGGCGGCGGAGATGACGGGGCCGTACTGGAACAGGGGTGTCGCCCGCCGGATCAAGGTGGGGGAGCGGTTGGTGCTGGAGTGCGTGGCCAGGGGGCGGCTCGACCTGCTGAAGGACGTACTGGAGTTCACCGCCGCCAAGAAGGCGCCCGAGGTGGTCCGCCGGGGGAGCCGGATCTATCTCGCGTACCCGCACTTCGGCGACCGCCGAAGCGGCCTTGCGCGGTCCGTCTACGAGGTGACCGTGCCCGACTGGTCGGGCAGCCGGCGTGTCCTTCCGCCCACGGTCCACAGCCTTCCGCGCAGGGTTTTCGGCAGGATCCGCAGGAGTGCGGTACGTGCCCGCCGGGCGGGCATTTTGCGACGCGGGAAAGCAAAGGGTGAGACATAGGTAACATCGAAGTGCCGGAGCGGCATCCGGTGGGGGAACGCTCTTGACGACTTCTTAGGGCAGGGATAGTGAAGGCACTCGTACTCTCCGGAGGAGCCGGTACACGACTCCGTCCCATTACGCACACATCCGCCAAACAACTGGTGCCGGTCGCCAACAAACCGGTGCTCTTCTACGGCCTGGAGGCGATTGCGGAAGCCGGGATCACCGAGGTCGGTGTCATCGTCGGGGAAACGGCGCCGGAGATCGAGGAAGCGGTCGGCGACGGTTCCCGCTTCGGCGTCAAGATCACCTACATTCCGCAGGAGCGGCCGCTGGGGCTCGCGCACGCGGTGGTCATTTCCCGGGAGTTTCTGGGAGAAGATGATTTTGTTATGTATCTCGGTGACAACTTCATCGTCGGCGGCATCAGCGGTCTCGTCGACGAATTCCGCACCGAGCGCCCGGACGCGCAGATTCTGCTCACCCGGGTCCAGGACCCCAGCTCCTTCGGCGTCGCCGAACTCGACGGCGGGGGCCGCGTCGTGGGCCTGGAGGAGAAGCCGAAGCAGCCCAAGAGCGATCTGGCGCTCGTCGGCGTCTACCTCTTCACCCCCGCCGTGCACGAGGCCGTGCGCTCCATCGAGCCCTCCTGGCGCGGCGAGTTGGAGATCACGCACGCCATCCAGTGGCTGATCGACCAGGGCCGGGACGTGCGTTCCACGACGATCGCCGGCTACTGGAAGGACACCGGCAACGTCACCGACATGCTGGAGGTCAACCGCTCGGTGCTGGAGACCGTGGAGCCCCGTGTCGAGGGCGTCGTCGACGGTGACAGCGAGATCATCGGGCGGGTCCGTGTCGAGGAGGGCGCGCGGATCACCAACAGCCGCATCGTCGGCCCCGCCGTCATCGGCGCCGACACGGTGATCAGCGGCTCGTACGTCGGCCCGTTCACCTCGGTCGCCGAAGGGTGCCGCATCGAGGACAGCGAGATCGAGTACTCCATCGTCCTGCGCGGCGCCTCCATCACCGGCGTGCGGCGCGTGGAGGCGTCCCTGATCGGACGGGACGTCGAGGTCACCCCCGCTCCCCGCAACCCCTCGTCCCACCGTCTTGTGCTCGGCGACCACAGTAAGGTGCAGATCTCCTCATGACGACGAAGATCCTGGTGACCGGCGGCGCCGGATTCATCGGCTCCCACTACGTCCGCACGCTGCTCGGCCCGGAGGGCCCCGGCGGTGTGGCCGTCACCGTCCTCGACAAGCTCACCTACGCCGGCAACCCCGCGAACCTCGACGAGGTGCGCGACCGCCCCGGCTTCGACTTCGTCCACGGCGACATCTGCGACGCCGACCTGGTGGCCAAGCTGATGGCCGAGCACGACCAGGTGGTGCACTTCGCCGCCGAGTCGCACGTGGACCGCTCCATCGACGGCGGCGCCGAGTTCGTCCGGACGAACGTCGTGGGCACGCACACCCTGGTGGACGCCGCACACCGGGCCGGCGTCGGGACGTTCGTGCACATCTCCACCGACGAGGTCTACGGCTCCATCGACGAGGGCTCCTGGCCCGAGACGCACCCGCTGCAGCCCAACTCGCCCTATTCCTCGGCCAAAGCCTCCAGCGATCTGATCGCCCTGTCCTACCACCGCACGCACGGCCTGGACGTCCGGGTGACGCGCTGCTCCAACAACTACGGGCACCATCACTTCCCCGAGAAGGTCATCCCGCTGTTCATCACCAACCTGCTGGACGGCCGGAAGGTCCCGCTCTACGGCGACGGCGGCAACGTCCGCGACTGGCTCCACATCGACGACCACGTCCAGGGCGTCGAACTGGTCCGCACCAAGGGCCGCCCCGGCGAGGTCTACAACATCGGCGGCGGCACCGAGCTGTCCAACAAGGAGCTGACCCGCCTGCTGCTGGAGGCCTGCGGCACCGACTGGGAAAGCGGCGTCGAGTACGTCGCGGACCGCAAGGGCCACGACCGCCGCTACTCGGTCGACTGCACCAAGATCTGTCAGGAGCTCGGCTACGAGCCGCGCAAGGACTTCGCGACCGGCCTCGCCGAGACCGTGCGGTGGTACCGGGACAACCGGGCCTGGTGGGAGCCGCTGAAGGAGCGTGCGGCCCTGTGAGCGGGTGGCTCGTCACCGGCGCCGGCGGCATGCTGGGCCGCGACGTCCTCGGCCGTCTGGCGGGGGCCGGTGTCCCCGCGGCGGGGCTCGCGCGCCGCGACCTCGACATCACCGGCCCCGACGCGGTGCGCGCCGCTCTGGACGCGCACCGGCCGGCCGTGGTGGTCAACTGCGCCGCCTGGACGGATGTCGACGGCGCCGAGGAGCACGAGGAGGCCGCCCTCGCCGTCAACGGCACCGGCCCGCGCGTCCTCGCCGAGGCGTGCAAGGAGAGCGGCGCCGTCCTGCTGCACATCTCCACCGACTACGTCTTCGCCGGCGACGCGCACGAGCCGTATGCCGAGGACGCGCCGACCGGTCCGCGCGGCGCCTACGGGCGCACCAAGCTGGCGGGTGAGCGGGCCGTGCTCGACCTGTTGCCCGACAGCGGCCACGTGGTGCGCACGGCGTGGCTCTACGGGGCCGGTGGCCCGAACTTCGTCCGCACCATGATCCGGCTGGAGGCCGCCCGGGACACGGTGGACGTCGTCGACGACCAGCGCGGCCAGCCCACCTGGAGCGCGGACCTCGCGGATCTGCTGGTGCGGCTCGGACAGGGCGCGCTCGCCGGCGCCGTGCCCGCCGGGGTCCATCACGGCACCAGCGCGGGGGAGACGACCTGGTACGGATTCACCCGCGAGATCTTCCGGCTGCTGGGCGCCGACCCGGAGCGCGTACGCCCGACGACCAGCGCCGCCTTCGTACGGCCCGCGCCCCGCCCCGCGTACAGCGTGCTGGGACATCAGGGGCTTCGGCGCAGTGGCGTCGAACCCCTTCGCGACTGGCGTGAAGCGCTCGCAGAAGCGTTCCCGGAAGTGGTCGGCGCAGAGCGCGGAATGGGTGCTACCGGTCGGTAGACGTTTACGTCGGGGCGACGTACACGCTAACTTCGCTGGGAATCAATCCATTTGATTCCCAGTGAAGGGCTCCATCAGTGGACCGCCATGGTTTCCTGCGCCAGCTGCACCGCATCTACAAACCCCGGAACTATCTGGAGATCGGGGTCAACGACGGGCGCAGTCTGGCGCTTTCCCGGGTTCCCTCTGTGGCGATCGACCCGGCATTCCGGGTCGTGACGAGCATCAGCTGCGATGTGCATCTGGTCAGAGCCACCAGCGACGACTTCTTCGCCCGTGAGGACCCGTTGGTCCATCTGCGCAACGGCCGCAATCCATTTCGCGCCCTCGCCCGCAAGGACCCGATGAACCTCCTCGGCGGAGAGCCCCGGCTCGAGCTGTCGTTCATCGACGGAATGCATCTCTTCGAGTACGCGCTGCGCGACTTCATGAACGTCGAACGGCATTCCCGCTGGTCCAGCGTGATCGTGCTCGACGACATGCTCCCGAGGAACGTGGGCGAGGCCGCACGTGAGCGGCACACCAAGTTCTGGGCGGGTGACGTCTACAAGGTCGTCCAGGTGCTGCGCAGGTACCGCCCCGACCTGGTCGTCGTCGAGGTGGACACCGCCCCCACCGGCGTCGTCGCCGTCTTCGGCGCCAACCCGGAGAGCACCGTCCTCAAGGACGCGTACGACAAGATCATCGAGGAGTACGTCGTCCCCGACCCGCAGGACGTCCCGGACGAGGTGCTCGTACGGAAGAACGCCGTGCAGCCCGAGGCGCTGCTCGGCGCCGACTTCTGGCCCGGTCTGATCCGTGCGCGCACGCTGCGCAGGCCGCGCGCCTCGTTCGCGCCCGTGCGCCGCAGCATCGAGAAGATCATCGGCTGAGGTCCCGCCGCGGAATGCCCTGGGTCCCACCGGACCCGGGGCCTTTCCGTGTGTGCTCGGCCTGTGGGCGCGTCCGGCGCGCTCAGCCCGCCGGCGCGTCTCCTGCGCTCAGCACACCGACGCCTCTCCTGCGCTCAGCCCGCCCGGCGCGCAGCTGTGCGTAGTACGCCTCGCACTCCTCGTACCGAGGCAGCAGCCCCGTCCGCTCCGCCTCGGCGAGCGTGGGCGCGGCTGCGTCCTTGTCGGACAGCATCGGTGCGATGTCCCCGGGCCACTCGATGCCGAGGTCCGGGTCGAGTGGGTGGATGCCGTGCTCACGCTCGGGGGCGTAACCCTCGGAGCAGAGGTAGACCACCGTCGCATCGTCCGTCAGGGCCATGAAGGCGTGGCCCAGGCCCTCGGCGAGATACACGGCACGGTGGTCGGCGTCGTCGAGGCGCACCGCCTCCCACCTGCGGTACGTGGGCGAGCCGACGCGGATGTCCACGATCACGTCGACGACCGCGCCACGTACGCACTTCACGTACTTGGCCTGGCTCGGCGGCACATCGGCGAAATGGACGCCGCGCAGCGTGCCCCGGGCGGACACCGAGCAGTTGGCCTGCTCCAGCCGGAGCCGGTGCCCTGCCGCCTCGGCGAGGTCGGGTGCCCTGAACCACTCGTGGAAGCTCCCACGGCTGTCGGGAAAGACCTTCGGCTCGTGTACCCAGGCTCCGCCGATGGAGAGCTGCCGCATCGGTTCCACTCCTTGCTGTCGTGATCACGTTCGTCCGCAGGACGGCGCGCGGGGCGGCCGTCTTCGTCAGCCGAGCACCCGCGCCGCCAGCCGGCGCACCTTCTTTCGCCCCGCCGACGGCAGCCGGCGCACCACCGGACCGGCAACAGCCCGGGCCGCGCGCCGCAGCGCCGCCCGCTTGCGCTGGGCGGCCAGCTTCCGCAGCATCACGGGCTCGGGCACGGGGAGGCTGTCGTCCGGCCGAAGCCTTCCCGCGCCGTCCACGCCCACTCCGCACAGCGGCACCAGCGGGCCCTTCGGCCCGTCCAGCCGGACCCAGAGCTGCCAGTCGCCCTCGGGAGCGCCCGGCACACGCCGCGGGACCGTCAGGTGCGCCCGCCCCAGCTCGGGCCCCAGCGTCCCGGGGAAGGTGTGCACGGGGTCGGGGGTCTCCTCGCCCTGAGCGGGCTTGGTGAGCACCAGCTCCGGGTCGCCGCTGCCCACGCCCGTGCCCTCGCCGGTGGCATCGGTGGTGAACAGGTCCAGACGCAACTGGAACCGGGCCCCCGGCATACGCAGCACGGTGCGGCCTGCGAGATAGGGAGCCACCTTCTTGCCCCGGCGCGCCACATCGAGCGTGAGGTTGCTGTGCGGGTCGGTGAAGTACGGGATCACCGAGCGGGGCGGCGACGACAGCAGCGCGGGCAGGCAGCGGAAGTCGACCTTCTTGTCGCGGTCCGCGCCCAGGCGCGCCCGGCGGACGAGCCCCAGGCCGCGCACGTTCACCCAGGCGTCCCAGAAGCCGCGCGGGAGGCTGCCCCGGCCCTTCTTCCCGCCCTCGGGCGCCAGCATGCCCGTGCCGCGCAGCACGACCTCGCAGGTCCCGTCGTCGCGGTCCTCGACCTCGGCGGTGAAGGAGGCGGGGCACGGCCATTCGACCGCCTTCTCGCGGTCGCGCAGCGAGACCTCGGCGGTGAAACCGCCGAGGTCGTCGGTGACGTCGACGAGCTCGCCGACGGCCAGGAACCTCGCGCTCAGGTCGGGGTGCAGATACAGCCGGCCGTCGCGGCGCAGCAGCGTGAGCGGCTCCTTGTCCTCGCCGTGCACCAGGCGCGCGGTGATGCCGATCGCGATGCGGCCGTCGTCCTGCCAGGCGAGGTCCTCCAGCCGCACCGCGCCCTTGACGGAGGATGCGAACCGGGCCACCCGTACGAGCCCCTCCGCGTCGTCGTTGCGCAGCAGCGTGGAGCGCAGGCGCAGCAGCGGGCCGAGACCGTTGTGCACGGCATCGGTCATGAAGTCCAGCGCGAGGGGGCGCACCGCCGCGACCATCTCGCGCAAGTAGTCGTCGTCGTAGGTGAGGACGGCCGGCTCGCTGAGCCTGCCGAGCATCTCGACCCGGTAGAAGCGGCGCAGCACCCGGTCCCGCAGTGGGCCGGGCTCGGTGCCCGCCACGACGACGTCGAGGACCTCACGGAGGTTGCCGTAGTAGCCGGCCGGGACGAGCTTCGCCGACCCGGCGTTCTTGCCGTCGTCGCGCTTGGAGTAGTGGTAGCAGGTGTACGAGCCGAGGATCGAGACGACCTTCGCCGGGATGTACGCCTTCATCATGTACAGCTGGTCCTCGAGGCGACGCTTGCCCTCCGCATAGGCGATGCCGTGCTCGCGCAGGAACTGCGTACGGAACATTTTGTGCGGGGTGAGGCTGTCGTACAGCGGCGCGTTGCGCAGGGTGCACTTCTCGCGGTTCTTGCGGAACACGCCGTGCGGGACGCCCCGGAAATTGCTGGCGACTTTGCCGATGACGATGTCGGAGCCGTTGCGGTGGCCCATGTCGTACAGCCGGCGCAGGGCGTCGGTGCCGAGGTGGTCGTCCTGGTCGAGGAACTGGACGTACTCGCCCTTGGCCTCGGCGACCCCGATGTTGCGCGGTTTGCCGGGCCAGCCCGAGTTCGGAATGTGGATCACCCTGAAGTGGGGATGCCGGGCGGCCAGCTCGTCCAGGCGTGCGGGGGTGTCGTCACTCGATCCGTCGTCGACGAACAGGACCTCGAACTCCTCGGCGGGCAGTGTCTGCCCGAGCAGTGATTCGATGCAGGGATCGATGTACTTTCCGGGGTTGTACACCGGAATGACGACACTCACTTTGACCGACACAATGTGCCCCGTCTCTTGTGGGAACCCGAGTCGAAGGTGGGGGCCGGAGGCAGGGCGTTGCGGGCGCGCGCCACCGCCCATCAGCACCTTAGCGGTTGTCCGGATCCTGTATTAGCAATCGACTCAACTCCTGGTATGGGAAAGGGCTTTCGGTCCTCCTGCGGCGTGGCGCGCGGACCGGGGGGCCGGCCCGCGCGGCCGAAACCGCTCGGCGGGGCCGGCACAGCACTGCAGTCCAGCGGGCGGAATGCGCGCGCATCGGGCAGGCGCCCTGGCATAGATTCGGCCTGTGACAGTGGCAAGACAGCAGGTGACGCAGGCCGGGCGGATCGTCGTCAAGGTCGGTTCTTCGTCGTTGACCACCGCCTCGGGCGGTCTCGACGCCGATCGGGTGGACGCTCTCGTCGACGTCCTCGCCAAGATCCGCAGCGGCGGCGAGAAGGAGATAGTCCTCGTCTCCTCCGGCGCCATCGCCGCGGGACTCGCTCCGCTGGGCCTGACCCGGCGACCCAAGGACCTGGCCCGCCAGCAGGCAGCCGCCAGCGTCGGCCAGGGACTGCTCGTCGCCCGCTACACCGCCTCCTTCGCCCGGTACGGCGTCCGGGTCGGCCAGGTGCTCCTGACCAGCGACGACACCAGCCGTCGCGCCCACTACCGCAACGCCTACCGGACCCTGGACCAGCTGCTCGCCATGGGCGCCGTCCCGGTCGTCAACGAGAACGACACGGTCGCCACCGACGAGATCCGCTTCGGCGACAATGACCGGCTCGCCGCCCTCGTCGCCCATCTCGTACGCGCCGACCTGCTCGTCCTGCTCTCCGACGTCGACGGCCTCTACGACGGCGACCCCGCACGCCCCGGCACCTCGCGCGTCGAGGAGGTACGTGGTCCCGAGGACATCGCCCATGTGCAGATCGGCAGCGCCGGTAAGGCGGGCGTCGGCACCGGCGGCATGGTCACCAAGGTCGAGGCCGCCCGGATCGCCGCCGCCGCCGGTGTGCCGGTCGTCCTCACCTCCGCCAGCCGCGCCGCCGACGCCCTCGCCGGGCGGCCGACGGGCACCTTCTTCCACGCCACCGGACGCCGCTCCGCCGACCGTCTGCTGTGGCTCGCGCACGCCTCCACCCCGCAGGGGTCGCTCACCCTCGACGAGGGCGCCGTGCGGGCCGTCGTCCAGGGCAAGAAATCGCTGCTGCCCGCCGGGATCGCCGCCGTGGACGGCGACTTCAGCGCCGGCGACCCGGTCGAGCTGCGCGACACCGCGGGCCGCGCGGTCGCCCGCGGGCTCGTCAACTTCGACGCCAAGGAGATCCCACAACTGCTCGGCCGCTCCACCCGCGAGCTGGCGCGGGAGCTGGGCCCCGCATACGAACGGGAAGTCGTACACAGGGACGATCTCGTCGTCCTGGAGTCCTGACCGGGCCCTGAAAGGGCGGAAAGTCCCGCCATCTGGCAGAGACCTTTACCAAAACCGCCCCACACCCCGCCGCGGACTGGTCCACTTTGTTGCGGGGGTTGGCGGGGAAGGCAACGACGCAGCAACAGGAGGCCGCCGGTGAAACGAGCGCGCCCTGGGGACGTGCCCCGAGGCAAGGGGAGGACATCCCCCGCCCGCCGGGCAGGGGGCGAGGAGCGAACCCTGACCAGTGTCGGCGGGGCCGCCGAACTGGATGACGGATTCAGTGACGGGTTCGGTGACGGGCTGAGCGGCGGCGACGGGCCCGCGGGCGCCGGTGGTCCGGCGGCCGGAGGATCCGGCGGCCCGGCCGCGGTGCGGGGCGTGACCGAGACGCCCGGCCGCCCCGACGAGCAGGTGCTGTCCAAGCTGTGGCACATCACGCTCAGCGTCTCGGGACGGGAAGCCCCGCTGAAGGAGGTTCGCCGCGGCCTGGAACAGCTGGCCCACGACCACCCCTTCCTGCTGACCAGCCGTTACGCCAACGACCACGCGGAGATCCGCTACTGGGAAGAGGCCCGCGATCTGCACGACGCGGCGGCCGTGGCCCTGCGGCTGTGGGGGGAGCACCGCTCCACCGCCAAGCTGCCGCCATGGGAGATCGTCGGCCTGGAGGTCATCGACCGCCAGACGTACCACCAGCGGATCGCCGAGGGATACGGCCCGCCGCCCGCGTCCCCGGTGGGCGTACACCCCTTCTGAGGCTTCTGTCTCGCACTGCGGGATACGTTCCGGACCGCCACGGCGGCGCATTACCCTGCGGGTATGACGTCGCTCCCTTCGGTCTCGCCGTACGACAACATGTCCCCGGTCGCCCAGGTCGCCTACCGGGCCCGGGCCGCCGCCGCCGACCTCGCGCCGCTGCCGCGGTCGGCGAAGGACGACGCCCTGCTGGCGATCGCCGACGCGCTGGAGGTCCGCACCAGCGAGATCGTCGCTGCCAACGCCGAGGACATCGCCCGGGCCCGCGAAGCCGGCACCAGCGAGGCGATCATCGACCGGCTCACGCTCAACCCCGAGCGGGTGCGCGCCATCGCCGCGGACGTGCGCGATGTGGCGGCCCTGCCGGATCCGGTGGGCGAGGTGGTGCGTGGGTCGACCCTGCCCAACGGCATCGACCTGCGCCAGGTGCGCGTCCCGCTCGGCGTCGTCGGCATCATCTACGAGGCCCGGCCAAACGTGACCGCGGACGCCGCCGCGCTCTGCCTGAAGTCCGGGAACGCGGTCCTGCTGCGCGGCTCCTCCTCCGCGTACTCCTCCAACACCGCCCTGGTGAAGGTCATCCGGGACGCTGTCGGCGGCTCCGGGCTGCCGGCCGACGCCGTGCAGCTGGTGCCCGGCGAGAGCCGCGACTCCGTGCGGGAGCTGATGCGCGCCCGCGGCATGGTCGACGTCCTCATCCCGCGCGGCGGGGCCTCCCTGATCCGGACGGTCGTCGAGCAGTCCACCGTCCCCGTCATCGAGACCGGCACGGGCAACTGCCATGTCTACGTCGACGCCGAGACCGACATCGACATGGCGGTCGAGATCCTGATCAACTCCAAGGCGCAGCGACCGAGCGTCTGCAACGCCGCAGAGACCCTGCTCGTCCACAAGGACATCGCCGCGGCCTTCCTGCCGCGCGCCCTGGACGCGCTCGCCGACGCGGGCGTGACCGTCCACGGCGACGAGCGCGTCGTGGAGTACGCGGACGCCACAAAGGCCACGATCGTGCCGGCGACCGCCGAGGACTGGGAGACCGAGTACCTGTCCTACGACATCGCCGCGGCGGTCGTCGAGTCACTGGAGGCGGCCGTCGCCCACATCAGGCTCTGGTCCTCCGGCCACACCGAGGCGATCGTCACCACCTCACAGGCCGCGGCCCGCAGGTTCACCCAGCTGGTCGATTCGACGACGGTCGCCGTGAACGCGTCCACCCGTTTCACCGACGGTGGTCAGTTCGGATTCGGCGCGGAGATCGGGATCTCCACGCAGAAGCTGCACGCACGCGGCCCGATGGGCCTGCCCGAACTGACCTCGACGAAGTACATCGTCACGGGCGACGGTCACATCCGCTGACCGTCAGCGGCGTCTTCCGGGGCGTCACCCGGGCGGGGAGAGTTCGCCCTCTCCCTGCCCAAACCCCCCGGCCCGGTCTACTCTGAGAGCGTGCCGGACGACGTGGGGGGCAGGCCGTTTCCGGACGGCTGGGAGCCCGACGACGACCGCGGGGGCGCGGATCAGGACTTCGCCTCCGTGGTGTTCGACGAGGACTTCGTCCGGGCCGCCGCGATCCATGAACCGACCGCGATCGAGCGGCTGCTCGCCGCCGCCGAGGCGCGCGCCGAGGCCGACGCCGCCCGCCCGGCCTCGCGCGGTGCCTCCTCCGACGACGAGCTCTACGACGAGCGCCGCGGCCCCTACGGTCCCGGCCATGGCCGGGAGTACGCGGATGAGGACGACGATCTCGGCCCCGCGAGCCCGTACGGCCGCCACGGCGGGGCTCTGCGTCCCTACCGAGGCTCTGCGCGCTGGCACCGGCCGGTGGCCTGGATCCTGGCCCTGGTGATGGGCATGGGCATGGTCGCCCTCGCTTTCACGGCCGTCTACCGGGGAGCCTCCGGCAACCGTCAGGACCAGGTGCCGCAACCCGCACGGACGGGCGTGGACGCACCGCCGACAGGGGCCACGGTCAGCGGCCGCGGAGGCGGTCCCACCGCCGCCGCCGACCGCCCGGCACCACGGGTCCACGCGGAACCGCGCATCCCCTGAACCGGCGCGTGCGGCCATGTGGCCGAGCGCGTGAGAAGCCGTCACAACTCGTCTGTACCAGCGCGTTTATCGTGCCCGCGTCAGACCTACCCTGAAAGTATGGCTCGGCGCGGAGACCCGCCTGAGGGGACGCCCGAGGGGCTCCCAGGCGGTGAGGACGAGTACCGATCCGTCGTGTTCGACGAATCGTTCGTACGGGCTGCCCGGGTCCAGGAATTCTCCGCCGAGGAGCGCTTGGGCGAGCACGCTCCCGCCGTTCGCAGCCTTCCCGCAGGCGGCACGCGCCGCGCCTCGAAGCAGATTCTGCTGTTCGTCCTCCTTGTCGCCGTCGCCTTCGGTACCGCCGTCTATCTCGGCATCCGCCAGCCCCACCAGCCCGCTGCGGTCAGGCCGGCGGAGCAGCTTCGCATCACCCTCGTCCCCCTCGCCCCCCGCGGCCCGGTGCCCGGCGGCACACCCGCCGAGCTCTTCGCGGACGGCCCGGCCGCCCAGTACCGCAGCGGGGCCGCGGGAATCACCATGCCCGCGGTCCGCCGTACCGCCCACTTCAGCGAGGGCCAGGTGCTGACCGCCCTGGCCACGGCCAAGGACTTCCTGGTCGAGTCGTCCCTGGACCCCGACGTGCTCACCGGCGGCGCGGTGCGCCCGGTGCGCGCGCTGCTCCATCCCGACCAACTGGCGCAGTTCGACCGGAGCGTGGCCTCCCCCGCCGCCGACGGCCGGCACGCGACCACGGGGTGGCTGGTGCGCTTCGACCCGGCGAAGGTGGCGCTGGCCGACGACACCGTGCGGGTGGAGGGCACCCTGATCGTCACGGAGACGGCCTCCGAAGCGCTGGAGATCACCTCTGACCACACCTTCGTCTACGCGCTGCGGCCCGCCGCCACGACCGGACCCGCGAGCGACGAGGCGTCGCTGTTCACCGTGCGGCGTGAGATGCGCTTCCGCTTCGACCGGGACGACCTGCGCCACCACCGGTTGGAGGCACTGGCCGGCTCGGTCCACGCCGGGCCGCAGGACTGCGGATCCGACGCGACGGGTTTCCTGCGGCCGCTGCTCGCCGGCCAGCGGGCCGGCACGGACGGCCCGGCTGTCACCGACCCGTACGCACCGGGCCCCGCGACCGCGTCCTTGTGCGGGACGCTGTCCTCCGCCGCCCAGCCGTCCCCGTGACGGGGCTGGGCCCGTCCGGGCTTCTGGCCCTGGGACCGTGCCCTTGTGCGGGACGCTGTTTCCCGCACGCCCCGCACGCCCCGCACGCCCCCGCGTGTTTCCCTGATGGGGCGGGGGCCGTCCGGGCTCCGGGCCATGCGACCGCGTCCTTGTGCACCGGACGCTGTTTTCCGCCGCCCAGCCGTCCCCGGACGGGGCTGGGCCCGCCCCGGCTCGGCATGGTCGCGTCGCCCGGGCCGCAGGGGGGCCGCGCTCAGCGCCCCTGGTCACGGCCTGCGTCCCGGCCCCGTCAGGCGGCGTGCACACACGGGGCCGCTCAGCCAGGCCCGGGTCCGGCCGCCCCGGAGCGAGGCGTCGCACGCCCGCGGCGCTCAGCCGGCTCGGGCCAGGCAGACGCCGAGAACTCCCCGCTTGCCCGGCCGGCGCGGTGCGCCGCGTGCTGCTCGGTCAGGCGTCCGGCGTGCCGCCGGCTCCCGTGCCCGTGCCCGTGCCAGGAGCGCCGCCAGTGAACTTCTCGCGCAGCCTGCCGCCCAGGTCGCCCGCGCCGCCGGCTATGTCGCCGACCAGCTTCATCAGCGGATCCTTGCTGGTGCGCACCGACTCCGCGTAGTGCGACGCCGACTCGCGGAACGAGTCGCTCACCGAGGTGTCCTTGTCCTCCGTGCGGCGCGGGTAGTGCCCGTCCATGATCCGCTGGTAGTCGCGGCTCTCCGCCCACTTCTTCAGCTCGGCGGCCCGCACGGTGGTGAACGGGTGCGAGCGCGGCAGCACATTGAGGATCTTCAGCACCGAGTCGCGGAGATCGCCACCGGCCTCGTACTCCTCGGCCTGCGCCAGGAACGCGTCGACGTTCATCTCATGCAGATGGTTGCCACCGGCGATCTTCATCAGGCCACGCATCGACGCCTGCAGATCCTGGCCGACCAGCAGACCGGCGCGGTCCGCCGAGAGCTCCGACTTGCGGAACCATTCCCGCAGCGCCGTGACGATCGCCATGATCGCCATGTTGCCGAGGGGGATCCAGGCGACCTTGAGGGCCAGGCTGGTGAGGAAGAGCAGGATCGTGCGGTACACCGAGTGGCCGGACAGCGCGTGGCCCACCTCGTGGCCGACGACCGCGCGCATCTCCTCCTCGTCGAGCAGCTCCACGAGGCCGGTGGTCACGACGATGATCGGCTCGTCCAGTCCGATGCACATCGCGTTGGGACGCGGGTCCTGCGTCACATACATCGCGGGGACCTTCTCCAGGTCCAGGATGTAACAGGCGTCCCTCAGCATGCTGTGCAGATGCGCGAACTGGGCGTCGCTCACCCGCACCGAGTCGGAGAGGAAGAGCAGTCGCAGGCTGCGCTCGGGCAGCAGCCCGCTGAGCGCCTTGAACACGGTGTCGAACCCGGTGAGCTTGCGCAGCGCCACCAGCGCCGAGCGGTCCGCCGGATGCTCGTAAGCCCGTGAGGAGATGTCCGGGAACCTCTGACGCCGCCTGCTCGGCGCGTGCTCCTGGCTTTCGGTCATGGTGCCCCCTGTTGGTGTCGCGAGCCGTGCTCGTCCCCCTTTGACGACGTCCAGCGTAGGCGCTGGGGTCTGACGCGGCGGGGGGCTGTGGATAACCGCAGTGGCCGAGCCGTGGACAACGACAACGACCGAGTCGGCGTGAGCGTGCCCGAACGGCCCGCATACGATGTGCGCGAAGTCTCTGCTCCGACTCCCGATGGATAGGTCCTGCTGAAGATGAGCCTCACCAGCGCTGCTGCCGCCAACCTGGTCACTCTCGCCCAAGGCGGCGAGCACGGTGGCAACCACGAAAGCCTCAACCCGTACATCACCGGCGGCGGCGCCCTGCTCGTGCTGCTCCTGCTGCTGTGGGTCACCACCCGCTTCAACCGCGACCGCTGAGTCCTGGCCGGCCACCCGTGCCAGTAGGCTCTGCACGCATGGGAGAGCAGAACGTGGCTACGGGTTCCGGTTCCGGCAAGCGCCGGCTCGGTGTGATGGGCGGGACGTTCGACCCGATCCACCATGGGCACCTGGTGGCCGCCAGCGAGGTGGCCGCCCTTTTCCACCTCGACGAGGTGGTGTTCGTGCCGACGGGGCAGCCGTGGCAGAAGACCCACAAGAATGTGTCACCTGCCGAGGACCGCTATCTGATGACGGTCATCGCCACGGCGTCCAACCCCCAGTTCTCGGTCAGTCGGATCGACATCGACCGCGCCGGGCCGACGTACACGATAGACACGTTGAGGGAGCTGCGTTCCCTCAACGACGACGCGGACCTCTTCTTCATCACGGGCGCCGACGCGCTCTCCCAGATCATCGGCTGGCGGAACGCCGAAGAGCTTTTCTCGCTCGCCCATTTCATCGGGGTGACCCGGCCGGGCCATGACCTGACCGACGACGGGCTGCCCGAGGGTGGAGTCTCCCTGGTGGAGGTTCCGGCGCTCGCCATCTCGTCGACCGACTGCCGGGAGAGGGTCGCCCAGGGTGACCCGGTCTGGTATCTGGTGCCGGACGGTGTGGTGCGCTACATCGACAAGCGCCAGTTGTACCGCGGCAAGTGAGCCACGGAGAGGGGCACCGGTGAACGACCAGCAGCATTCTTACGACCCGTACCGCCAGCAGCCGCAGATCGTCGGCTACGACGAGTACGGACAGCCGGTCTATCAGCAGCCCCAGCCGTACGACCCCTACGCACAGCAGCAACCCCAGCACCCTCAGCAGCCGTATCCCCAGCAGCCCGCGGGGCAGCAGCCGGGGCAGCAGCCCCAGGCCGGACAGGATTACGGTTACGACCCGTACGCCCAGCAGGGCTCGGATACATCGGGCCGGCAGGAGCAGTACGGGCAGTACGACCCCTACGCCACGCAACAGCAGCACCCGCAGTCCGGTGGCCAGGGCTACGGCTACGAGGGGTACAGCTACGACACGGGCACGCAGCCCGCGGCCGTGGACACCACCCAGCAGTGGAACATTCCGCATCAGCAGCCCGTCCCCGCCGAGCGGCAGACACAGGCGCAGGGCCACGACCAGGCCCGCGCCCAGGCGCAGGTCGCGCCCGGCCCGGCGGCCGTGCCGGAGCAGCGGCGCGGTGCGGACGACCGCGACTACCGCACCGAGCAGTTCTCCTTCATCGAGGAGCCCGATGAGGACTCCGAGGACGTCATCGACTGGCTCAAGTTCACCGAGAGCCGTTCCGAGCGACGCGAGGAGGCCAAGCGCCGCGGCCGCAACCGGGTCGTCGCGCTCGTCGTCACGCTGGCGCTCGTCCTCGTCGGCGGCGTCGGTTACCTCTGGTACGCGGGGAAGCTGCCCGGCCTGTCCGATGCCAAGAGCACCGGCGGCACGGCGGTCGGCCCGCAGAAGCGCGACGTCATCGTGGTCCACCTGCACAACACCAAGAGCGAGCGGACCTCCACGGCGCTCCTCGTCGACAACGTGACCACCGGGCAGGGCACCACCGTCCTCCTCCCGAACACCCTCTCCGTCGCCAACGACGACGGCACCGCCACCACGCTCGGCAAGTCCGTCGAGGACGACGGGTCGACCGGGACGCGCGAGTCGATCGGGACCCTGCTCGGCGCGAAGATCTCCGGCACCTGGCGGCTGGACACCCCGTACCTGGAGAACCTCGTCGAACTGGTCGGGACGATCGATCTGACCACCGACGCCGAGGTGCCCGGTGCGAAGAAGGGCGACGAGTCCCTGGTGAAGAAGGGCGAGAACCAGACCCTCGACGGACGCGCCGCCGTCGCCTACGCCACGTACGTCGGGCCCGGTGAGGCCGAGGAGAAGCAGCTGCAGCGCTTCGGCCAGGTCATGCAGGGGGTGTTGAAGAAGCTCCCGGACGACCCCAGGTCGGCGACCGTCGTCATCGAGACGCTCGCGCAGATCCTCGACCCCTCCCTGAACGAGAAGGACCTCGGCACCTCGCTCGCCTCCCTCGCCGAACACGCCAAGGGCGGCGACTACCGGACCGCCCTGCTGCCCGTGCAGCAGGACGGCACGCTCACCGAGCAGGCGGCGAACAGCGTGGTCAAGGACGTGCTGGGCGGTTCGGTCAGCGCACCGGAGCAGGGTGCGGCCGTGCGGGTCGGCATCAAGAACGCCTCCGGCGACGACAAGGCCACCGAGACGGCCAGGATCTCGCTCGTCAACGGCGGCTACACGGTGATCGACAGCGGCAGGGCCGACACCGTCGCCACCTCGCGGATCACCTACGGGGACGAGGCGCAGAAGGCGAAGGCCGTCGAGGTCGCCAAGACGCTAGATCTGTCCCCGGACGTGGTCAAGAAGGGCAAGGGCGCCGCGAACGCCGATGTGTCGGTGGTCCTCGGCTCCGACTTCAAGGCCGGCGACACGACCGACTGAGGGGGCCGGGCCGACTGATGCGGGGGCCGGGTCGGTCGGATCGAGGCGGGCGGCCGACTGATGCGGGCCCGCCCGGCGACCGTGGCGGGCCCGTCGCCGCAGCCCGAGGGCGGGGCCCGGCGGCCGGGCCCCGGCGCCTGACGCGGCCCCCCGGGCAATGTCGGCGAGGTGTGTCGGCGGTCCGTGAGACCCTTGAAGGGTTCCTGACCGCCGACGAAAGCCTGCTTGTGACCGCCACGGACCGTTCCATCGAGCTCGTCAACACCGCCGCCCAGGCGGCCGCCGACCGGCTCGCGCACGACATCATCGCGTACGACGTCAGCGACGTGCTGTCGATCACTGACGCCTTCCTGCTCGCCTCAGCCCCCAGCGACCGTCAGGTCAAGTCGATCGTCGACGAGATCGAGGAGCGGCTGAACAAGCAGCTCGGCGCCAAGCCGGTGCGCCGCGAGGGCGACCGTGACGCCCGCTGGATCCTGCTCGACTACGTCGACATCGTCGTCCACGTCCAGCACAGCGAGGAGCGCGTCTTCTACGCCCTGGAGCGGCTGTGGAAGGACTGCCCCGAGCTCCCGCTGCCCGAGGACGCCAAGAAGACCCGCGGCAAGGCCGAGGAGCACGCCCGGCTCGCCGGCAAGGAAGCGGAAGGTGAGCTGAGCTGAACGGCATGAAGGGCGGGGGTGCGGCCGGGGACGTCCGCACCAGCAGGAAGCGGGGCCGTCGTGTGGTCCTGTGGCGCCACGGACAGACCTCGTGGAACCTGGAGCGCCGCTTCCAGGGCTCCACGGACATCGAACTGACCGAGACCGGGATCGCACAGGCGCGCCGCGCGGCCCGGCTGCTCGCCGCGCTGAAGCCCGACGCGATCGTGGCCTCCGATCTCAAGCGGGCCGCGGCGACGGCGGGCGAGCTGGCCGCCGTAACGGGCGCGGACGTCTCCTATGATGCGGCGCTGCGCGAGACGTACGCGGGCGTCTGGCAGGGGCTGACCCACGAAGAGATCATCGCGCAGTACGGCGATCAGTACGCCGCCTGGAAGCGCGGCGAGCCCGTGCGCCGCGGCGGCGGCGAGCTGGAGACCGAGGTCGCGGACCGGGCCGCGCCCGTGGTCCTGCACCACGCGGAGAAGCTGCCCGACGACGGCACGCTCGTCGTCGTCAGCCACGGCGGCACCATACGTACGACCATCGGCCGACTCCTGGGCCTGGAGGCCCGCCACTGGGAGAGCCTCGGCGGTCTGTCGAACTGCTGCTGGTCCGTGCTCGGCGAGGGCGCGCGCGGCTGGCGGCTGCTGGAGCACAACGCCGGAACGCTTCCCCAGCCGGTGCTCGGCGACGACACCTGAGGTCCCACGGCCCTCCCGGCAGGCTCCCGCCCTGCCGCGCAGAGGCCACCGGTCCGGCACCGGTCACGCCCCGGCGACCACCGTCGGGGCGGCCCACGGACCCGGATTTCACTTTCCGGCAGGTCGCAGGCTAAAGTTCTTCTTGTTCGCAGCGCGACGCGCGAAGAACACGCGGGGCTATAGCTCAGTTGGTAGAGCGCCTGCATGGCATGCAGGAGGTCAGGAGTTCAATTCTCCTTAGCTCCACAATCAGGATCCCGTCCCCGGCAGGGGGCGGGATCTTCGCGTTGTGATCCTTTGCGATCCCCACATGGGACTCTTTGGAGTGCGCTCGACGCCGGTCAGTCCCGCATCGTGTGCAGCGTCCGTATCCGCGTTCTGCTCTTCTCGTCGTCCGGCGCATAAGCCACGATCCGGCACTCCGGCGCTCTGGCATCCCGTTGATCGACAGCGACACCGACGTCATCCGCACCTCACCCACCGCCCGGTGACGGAACGTCTTCCCCCGCGGTCCCGGCGGCGCTGAGGATCGCCGCCATCAGGGCGGTGAACGCCGCCCTCCTGTTCGCGATCACGCTCCGCCTCCAGGGCGGGCTGGGGCGCAGCGCACTGCGCGCCGGGCTGCTGTTCGCGCCCTCCGCCGTCGTGTTCGGCGTCGTGGCGACGACCTGGCGTCGCTTGCCGGTCGCATGGCAACGGGCCATGGTTCCAGCGGGGTTCGTCGTGACCGGTCTGACGACTGCCGCCATGGGCGCGCTGCTGCGGGACGGCAAAGACGGCAGACCGCTGCTGTTCGCGGCCTTCGTCGTCAGTGGTGCCGGGATGGCCGCCGTCTACAGCCCCACCCTGACGGGCGAATTGACGAAGGTGTGGCAGGAGGACGCCACGGACGCCAGCGGGCTGCTGGTCACCGTCACCCAGATGGGACAGCTCATCGGCATCGCGCTGTTCGGCACGCTCTTCCCCGGCCGGCTCACCGAATCTGGACCGCGCGGTTCCGGGAACGCACTCCGGGTGACCACGCTCGCGGTGGCGGCAGTCTGCGGACTGGGTGCCATGGCCGGTCTCGTTCGCAAACGCCGCTGACCTCGTTGCGTGGCCATGGCAGAATCGGACGGCCGGAGGGGACGCCGGCGGTACGGGAGGGAGAGCACGATGTCCGCCAGCGGCGAGGAAGCCGAGGAGGCTGCCGATGACCTGCTTGCCACGGCGGAGGCTCGTGCTCGCCTCAACTGTCCATCCTGCGGTTCCGCCCATGTCGCCCAGGTCCTCGGGGACAACGGAGGCGTTTCCTACGTGTGCACGGCCTGCGGCCACAGCTGGAGCTGAATGATGGGTGCCCACAGGCGGAAATGCGACTGGTGCGGCAGCGGTACGCCGATCGTCAGGGACATGGATCCGGTCAATCCGGAGTACCAGTACTGGTGCGAGGAGTGCGCGCGGGCGCTGATCATAAAGGGCGACCCCATCGAGACCTACCGGGAGCTCGAGGGGGAGCCGATCTACGGCCGGCTGCTGGACGAGCACTGCACCCTCAAGCGCTTCTACTCGTTCGCCACCGCCTGAGCCGCCCTCCGCACCCTCCGCTCCTCGCCTCCGCGAAGTGGACATTCCGGGCGTTGCTGGTCGTCGTCGGAAACGATTTGGAGATGCGCCGACGGGGGCGTTAATGTTCTCTACGTCGCCGCGGGGGAAACCCGGATGGGGCGGCACACAACAAGGGGCTATAGCTCAGTTGGTAGAGCGCCTGCATGGCATGCAGGAGGTCAGGAGTTCAATTCTCCTTAGCTCCACAGAATGAAGAAGGCGGGCCACCCGGATCGGGTGGCCCGCCTTCTTGTCCGTTGCGCCCTCCGTCAACTCCGGCCGCTGCCCAGCGCCTTACGGTTGCTGCTGGGAAGCGCGGGGCGCGACGGCTCCTGTGCCGGGGCCGCCACCTGCTCGATGCGCATCGCGAGCGCGGGGCAGCGGCGCACGGCACGCTGTGCGCGCCCGCGCATGTGCATCGGTACGACCGCGTCGGCCACCGACGGGTAGCCGTCGGGGTTCAGCCGGATCAGCTCCGGGATGATGTCCGCGCACAGCCCGTGCCCCTGGCAGAGCGTCCAGTCGATGAAGACCTTCTCGCCGCTGGGAATGGACTCCTCCGCCTCCTCGTAGCCGGGCAGCGGCAGGGGCAGCACCCCGGTCGTCGGGCGTCCGCATCCGCCGTCCAGCACATGGGCGGCGAGGTCGTCGGTGAACGCGGACAGGGTCGACGCGAAGAAGCGTGCGGAACCGTCGGGGTGCTTGCACGCGCCGCGTCCCTTCACCGCTCCCGTCACCTCCCGCAGCGCCTCCAGTGCCGCCGGGCCGCCGCCGTTGATCACATCGGCGAGACCGCCGGCCGCGGCGGGCAGGCCGAGCTTGCACGGCCCGCACTGACCCGCGGTCTCCGCGGCGAGCCAGTTGGCCACGCGCAGCGACTCGCCGAGCGGACAGGTCTCCGGGCCGATGGGCAGGATCGCCCCCGCGCCCAGGGCACCCCCCACGGATGCCAGGGACGCCTTGGAGACGACCGCCTCGTGCACCGCGACGGAGTCGATCCAGTTGCCGTGGTAACCGCCTGTGAGCACGCCCTGTGGCAGCGGCGGTGCTCCGGCCATCTGGAGCACGTACCGCAGCGGGACGCCCGTGGGGACCTCGACGACCATGGGGCGCGCGACCGCGCCGGAGATCGTCAGCATGACCGTGCCGGGCTCGGAGTCCAGGCCCGTGTGGCTGTAGCGGCGCGAGCCGATACGCGCGGCGACGGCGAGCTGGGCGAACGTCTCCGCGTTGGACAGCAGCGTCGGCGCGCCGCCGACCCCGGAGTCCGCCGCACGCACCCGGCGGCCGGGAGGCAGCGCCGGGCCGCCGTTGACCGCGCGGATGACGGAGGAGGCCTCACCGGAGACCATCCGCTCGGGGGTGCGGACGACCCTGGCGCGCAGCTGCTGCCCGCGCCGGTCGCTCAGCCCGCGTTCGGCGAGGGCCGCACGCATCGAGATCTCCGTGGAATTACGGGTGACCGCGACGACCAGGGTGCGTGCGCCGAGGGCCTCCGCGGCCAGCAGCGCGCCGTCCAGGATGAGATGGGGTGCACGGTTGAGCAGCACCGTGTCCTTGCGGCAGGCGGGCTCCCCCTCGCTGCCGTTGACGACGACGACGGGCCGTACACCGCGCCGGATCGCCGACTTGGCGACGGCGCGCAGTTTCTTGCCGAACGGGAACCCGGCGCCGCCGCGGCCCGTCAGCGATATCTCCTCGGCCAGCTGGGCGAGCCGCTCGCCGCTGACCGGCTCCAGCGGCCCGTGGACCTTCAGGTGCATCTGCAGGTCGAGGCGTTCGACCAGGTCGAAACCCTGTGTCAGCTGGGGGAGTCCGACGACGCGGACCTCGGGGACATCGGGGAGCGGGGTGTTCACGGTCGTTCTCCTGCAGGTGCGTTCCAGGGTTCTCCGGCCGGCGGCTGGAAGAGGGGGCCTGGCATAGGCGCTGTCTCGTCGTACGCGGCGGGGGCGCCGGTCGTGTACGCGGAGCGGTCGTCGTACGTGGCGGGGGCGCCGGTCCCGTAGGCGGAGCGGTCGTCGTACGGGGAGGGTGAAGCGGCCTCGTTCGCGCCGGCGGCGCCGTAGGAGGCGGCAGGGGAGCCGTAGCCCCCGGTGGTGTCGTCGGTGGCCACGGCGTCGTAGGCCGCCGTGGACCCGTACGACGCGGCGGCGGGTTCGTAGGACGGCGTGGTGGAGTCGTAGGCGGGCGGGGTGTCGTAGGAGGGCGCCGGGTCGAACGGCGGCGGGGGTGGGGTGTCGTAGGAGGGCGCCGGGTCGAACGGCGGCGGGGGCGGCGTGTCGTACAGCGGGGATGCCTGCTCAGGGCGCACGGCCTGGGCCGGCGGGGGCGGCGAGGGGGTGGGCCAGGTGCCCGGACGGGATCCCGTCTCGGACACCACGGGTATCTCCTCGGTCATCGGCACCCGCTCGGCGAGCGGAGCCGGGTCCTCGGCCGCCAGGGACACGGCGCGGTAGGCCGCGGCCATTCGGGGCCCACGGCGGGTGCCGGAACCGCTCGGGACCACCGTCGGTTCGGAGTCCGGGGGCGGCGGGGCCTCGTAGAGCTGCGGCGAGGGGGCGGCCAGCCGAGGGGGCTGCGCACGCGCCTGTCCGAGCGGCGGCTGGAACTCCTGCTCGTACGGGCGCTGCGGCGGAATGCCGTTCGCCCGGTCCATGCGGTCCATGCGGTCCATGCCCGCGGATACGGTCGGGCGGCCCGTCCCGTTCAGTCCGCCCGCGCCAGGCAGCGGCGACGTGGCGGGATCCCGCTGCGCCTGCTCATCGGCGGAGAGCGGTCCGCCGTCGGCCGCGCCGGTCAGGGACATGATCCTGGCGGCGACGCGCCGCTGCACCGGCCGCGGCAGCAGCCGGACCGACACGGCGGCGGCCACGCCCAGCAGGGCCAGGCAGTACATGGTGACGACCCAGGTGGCGGCGGGGCGACCCGCGTAGAGTCCGTGCACCAGGGCGAAAGACCAGGCCGGATAGGCCAGCATGTGCAGCGGCCGCCAGCGGCCGGCGACCCGGGGGTTGCCCGCCAGCGCGCTGCGCAGCGCGCCCGTCGTGGCGGCGACCACCATCAGGAATCCGGCCAGCGATCCGAAGCCGATCAGGGCGGACGTGCCCGTGACGCCGAGGCCGAACGGGATCAGGGCGCCGATCAGTGCCACATGCCCGAGCGAGACCTTCACGGTGGCGTGCAGCAGCAGGAAGCCGAGCGAGGCGACCGCGGTCGTCCGGTGGATGCCCTGGGCAAGCAGGCGGTGGCGCGGTGAGAGGAGCACCCGGTCGGTGGCGATCAGTCCCCACGCGACGGAGGCGGTCAGCGACACCAGGGACAGAACCCCGGTGGTGAAGTCGAGTGCGGCGCGAAAGCTGTCGCTGCCTCCGATGGCGAGCACGGGGATGAGGATCAACGCGGCCGCGTAGAGGCCGCCTTGCACCGGGCGGCCGAGTGCGGGCCCGGGGCCCGGCGACAAACGCTGTTTGAGACGAGGGTTCATGGGGCGACTCCGAATGGTGCGGGAAAGCTGTCCCGTTGACGCACTCTAGGTCGACCCATACTGCCCGGTACGAGGTTTCACTGTTATTAACGGTGAAGCTCCGGCAACTGACCCGGGGGTTGCCCTGTATAGGGTCGATACGCGGAGTAACGCGGATGCCATGATCGCTCCGAGTGGCCGCTCGGCCTGTCGCGCGGCGCGGTGGAAGGCGTATGCGGCCACTTCCCCCGCTGCGGTACCCTGACGCCATGCGTGCCGTACGCCTTCTGCTTAGCGAGCCGCGCTGATCAGTCCCGGCGGATGAAAGAACCCGTCGGAATCGGCGCGGCGTCCCCTCCTGTGCGAGGGGATTTTTCATTTCGTCACCGGATGAATCAGCGGCAGCTGGCAGAGACGATCGATGGAGCTTTTAAGGATCATGAGCGAGATGACTTCTGCTGCCGAGGCAGCAGCCCCGCATCGTTATACGGCTGCCATGGCAGCCGACATCGAGGCACGCTGGCAGGACTTCTGGGACGCCGAGGGGACCTACGAGGCGCCGAACCCGAGCGGTGTTCTGGCCGGCGACGCGGACGTGGTCGCCCGCCCCAAGAAGTTCATCATGGACATGTTCCCGTACCCCTCCGGTGCGGGTCTGCACGTCGGCCATCCCCTGGGCTACATCGCCACCGACGTCTTCGCCCGCCACCAGCGCATGACCGGGCACAACGTCCTGCACACCCTGGGCTTCGACGCCTTCGGCCTGCCCGCGGAGCAGTACGCCGTGCAGACCGGCACCCACCCCCGGGTGTCCACCGAGGCCAACATCGAGAACATGACCGCCCAGCTGCGCCGGCTGGGTCTGGGCCACGACAAGCGCCGCTCGTTCGCCACGATCGACCCGGACTACTACAAGTGGACCCAGTGGATCTTCCTGCAGATCTTCAACTCCTGGTACGACGACAAGGCGAAGAAGGCCCGCCCCATCGACGAACTGGTCGCCCAGTTCGCCAGTGGTGAGCGTTCCGTGCCCGGCACGCGCGCGTGGAGCGACCTGAGCGCCAAGGAGCGCGCCGACGTCCTGGGCGAGTACCGCCTGGCGTACGCCTCCGAAGCGCCCGTCAACTGGTGCCCCGGACTGGGCACCGTGCTGGCCAACGAGGAAGTGACGTCCGACGGCCGCTCCGAGCGGGGCAACTTCCCCGTCTTCAAGGCCAAGCTGCGCCAGTGGAACATGCGCATCACCGCCTACGCCGACCGGCTGCTGGACGACCTGGACGCGCTGGACTGGCCCGAGGCCATCAAGCTGCAGCAGCGCAACTGGATCGGACGCTCCGAGGGCGCCCGTGTCGACTTCTCCGTCGACTCCCGTCCCGACGCGAAGATCACCGTCTTCACCACTCGCCCCGACACCCTGTTCGGTGCGACGTACATGGTGCTGGCGCCCGAGCACGGCCTGATCGACTCGATCCTGCCCGCCGAGTGGCCCGAGGACGCCAAGAAGTCCTGGACCGGCGGTGCGGCCACTCCGGCCGACGCCGTCGCCGCCTACCGCAAGCAGGCCCAGACCAAGAGCGACGTCGAGCGGCAGACCGAGCACAAGGACAAGACGGGTGTCTTCACCGGCGCCTACGCGCTGAACCCCGTCACCGGCTCCCGTATCCCCGTGTTCGTCGCCGACTACGTGCTGATGGGCTACGGCACCGGCGCGATCATGGCCGTGCCGGGACAGGACGAGCGGGACTGGGAGTTCGCCGAGGCCTTCGAGCTGCCGATCGTCCGCACCGTTCAGCCGCCCGAGGGCTGGGAGGGCGAGGCGTTCACCGGCCAGGGCACGGCCATCAACTCCGCCAACGACGAGATCTCGCTGAACGGGCTGGACGTCGCCGAGGCCAAGAGCCGGATCATCGAGTGGCTGGTGGCCAAGGGTATCGGCGAGGGGACCATCAACTTCCGGCTGCGTGACTGGCTGTTCAGCCGCCAGCGCTACTGGGGCGAGCCTTTCCCCATCGTCTACGACGAGGACGGCGTCGCGCACGCCCTGCCCGAGTCGATGCTGCCGCTGGAGCTGCCGGAGGTCGACGACTACTCGCCGCGCACCTTCGACCCCGACGACGCCGACACTCAGCCCGAGACGCCCCTGTCCCGCAACGAGGACTGGGTCAATGTGACGCTGGACCTGGGCGACGGTCCGAAGAAGTACCGCCGCGAGACCAACACCATGCCCAACTGGGCGGGTTCGTGCTGGTACGAGCTGCGCTACCTGGACCCGGACAACAGCGCGAAACTGGTCGACCCGGCCGTCGAGCAGTACTGGATGGGCCCCCGCGAGGGTCAGCCGCACGGCGGCGTCGACCTGTACGTCGGCGGTGCCGAGCATGCCGTACTGCACCTGCTGTACGCCCGGTTCTGGTCCAAGGTGCTGTTCGACCTGGGGCACATCTCGTCCGCCGAGCCGTTCCACAAGCTGTACAACCAGGGCATGATCCAGGCGTACGTCTACCGGGACAGCCGCGGCTTCCCGGTGACGGCCACCGACGTCGAGGAGCGGGACGGGAAGTTCTTCTTCGAGGGCGAGCCCGTCAAGCGCGAGCTGGGCAAGATGGGCAAGTCCCTGAAGAACGCGGTCACTCCCGACGAGATCTGCGCCGAGTACGGTGCGGACACCCTGCGGCTGTACGAGATGGCGATGGGCCCCCTGGACGTCTCGCGCCCGTGGGACACCCGCGCTGTCGTCGGTCAGTACCGGCTGCTGCAGCGCCTGTGGCGCAACATTGTCGACGAGTCGACAGGCGAGGTCACCGTCGTCGACACCGAGGACGCCGACATCGACGCGGACACGCTGCGCGCCCTGCACAAGGCGATCGACGGCGCCGGCCAGGACCTGGCGGCGATGCGGTTCAACACGGCGATCGCCAAGATCACCGAGCTGAACAACCACCTGACCAAGACGGCTGGTCCGCTGTCGCGCTCGGTCGCCGAGCGGCTGGTGCTGCTGGTCGCTCCGCTGGCCCCGCACATCGCCGAGGAGCTGTGGCACAAGCTGGGCCACACCGGCTCGGTCGTGCACGCCGCCTTCCCGGTCGCGGACCCGGCGTACGTCGTGGACGAGACCGTGACCTGCGTCGTGCAGATCAAGGGCAAGGTCAAGGCCCGGCTGGAGGTGTCCCCGTCGATCAGTGACGCGGACCTGGAGGCACTGGCTCTGGGCGAAGACGCTGTCGTGGCGGCGCTGGGCGGCGCGGGCATCCGCAAGGTCATCGTGCGGGCGCCGAAGCTGGTCAACATCGTTCCCGCGTAACAGGACCGGGGGTCTCCCCTAGGGGCAGGTCGAGGGTTTGGATGGAACCCTCGACCTGCCCTTTCCGTTTACGGTGGGAAGTACCAGAACCGATTGCCGGAGGGCGTTCATGGATGCCGGAGCCGTAATCACGATCCTGGCGCTGCTTTTCTTCGCCTTCGTGGCATTGGGGGTCTATGTGTCAGTGAAGGTCGTGGGCGCGGCCAAGCGCGGGGTCGAGCGCACGGTCACCCAGGCCCGGCGCACCGTCGAGGACACCACACTGCGGGCGAGGAGCTACGGACAGGGCGGTGTGACCGGCGAGCTGGCACAGCTGCGGCTGGCCCTGCGCACATCGATGCGGGCGACCCAGGAAGCGCTGCACGCGGGTGTGGCGGAGGACGCGTCGCTCTCCGAGTCGCTGGCCCTTTTCCACCGGTTGAGCGCCCATGGGCAGGAACTCGACGCGGAGCTCAAGCGGCTGGAGCGCGAGCCCGACCGGGCGACGGTGGCCTCGCTGCTGCCGGGCCTGCGGGAGCGTACCGAGAGGATCACGCACTCCGCGGAGTCGCTGCGCTGGGCGGCGAGGGACCGCGCACAGAAGTTCGCCGAAGACGATCTGGACGTGCTCAGCGCCCAGATCGACATGGAGGCGGGTGCGCTGAGGCACTGGTCCGCACAGGAGCCGGACGCGGCGCCGGCGGCGGAGCCCTCGCCGTGGTCGGCCCAGGCTTCCGCGACGCCCGGCGGGTCGGCCGACCGGTCCTGGGCGGAGCCGTCGGGTCCGTCCGGGCTCTCAGAGCCCTCAGAGCCCTCAGAGCCCTCGGGGCTGTCGGCGCAGGAATCGGAGCGGTCCGCTCCGGGACAGCCGCAGGCCATCACGGCACGGGATCCACGGCAGCAGACCGCCTATCCCTGGCAGAAGTCCGCCCGCCCCGAGACCACCAACTGATCAGGGCAGAGCGGTCGCGCCGCCGTTCGGACCCGTCTGCCGAGCGCCCCGGAGGAGCGCGGAGCGGGGTCGGGCTGCCGCACGGCCCCGCCTGCGGGTAACCTCCCGCTCATGTCCCGCCATGTCGCTATCGTCACCGATTCAACGGCCTACCTGCCGCCACCGATGATGGAGCGGCACGGCATCACCACGGTGCCCCTGACCGTCGTGCTCGGCGATCAGGCGCTGCAGGAGGGCACCGAGATCTCGGCCCGCTCGCTGGCCCTCGCGCTGCAGAAGCGCAGGCCGGTGACCACGTCCCGGCCCAGTCCCGAAACGTTTGCGCAGACCTACCGGGCGATCGCCGAAACCGGTGCGACCGCGATCGTGTCGCTGCACCTGTCCTCGGAGTTCTCCGGGACTTACGACGCGGCGGTGCTCGCGGCGAAGGATGCCCCCGTGCCGGTGCGGGTCGTCGATACGGGAATGGTCGCCATGGCGCTCGGCTTCTGCGCACTGGCCGCCGCCGAGACGGCGCAGGCGGGCGGTTCCCTGGACGAGGCCGCCGCGGCGGCCGAGAAGCGCGCCGGGGGAACCTCCGCGTACTTCTACGTCGACACCCTCGACTATCTGCGCCGCGGTGGCCGGATCGGCGCCGCGCAGGCCCTGCTCGGCTCCGCGCTCGCCGTGAAACCGCTCCTCCAGCTCGAAGGGGGCCGGATCGAACCGCTGGAACGGGTACGGACCGCCTCCCGGGCCATTGCCCGGCTGGAGGAGATCGTCGTGGAGCGGGCCGGTACGGCTCCAGTGGACATCGCGGTCCATCACCTCGCCGCGCCCGAGCGGGCGGCGGCCCTCGCGGACCGGCTGCGCGACCGGGTTCTCGGACTGGCGGACCTCCATGTGAGCGAGGTCGGTGCGGTGATCGGTGCGCACACCGGACCCGGCCTGCTGGGAGTTGTGGTCTCGGCTCGCTGAAGGGGCCGGTGCGGCGGGGTAGTCGCGCAGCCTCTCACTCGCGAGAGTGGCGGAGATATTCACAACGGGCTTGTTGTCCACAGAAATTGGGCCTGCTCGGCAGATTCGGGCACATGTGCCTACCGTCCTGTGGCATGACTCTTCGATCACGCTCCGCAACGAGTGGACCCGGCCGTGCCCCGGCCTCGGACGGACGCACGCACCAAGGCCGCCTGCGCCTCGGCCCCAGGGGCCGTCACCGTGCCGTGGGACGGGGCGACGCGCGAACCTCCGCAGCCGACCCAGTTGTCGGGGACGGTCCCCCGGTGAACCGGCGCCTGGAGCAGGCTTCGTGGCCCGGCTCGGGACAACCGGCGAGATCGGGACCGGGATCGGGAGGGGGTACGGGCGCGGGCTGGGGCGCGGTGGTGGGAGCAGGATCGGGAGGGGGTACGGGCGCGGGCTCGGTGGCGGGGATGGGGCTGGGTGCGAGGCCGGGCCCGGTGGCGAGAGTGGGGGTGGGGCTGGGCTCGGGCTCGGGTGTGGGGCCGGCGTCCGTGGCGGGGGTGTCGCCAACGGCCGGAGTGGGGCCGACGGCGGGCGTGGGTGGGGAAGCGGGAGCGGGGGCGAGCCCGCCGCCGTTCGCCGGAGCCGATCCCGTGGCGGGTGCCAGTCCTGACGCCGATCTGCGGGCGGCGGCCGGGGGATTCAGTGCCCGAGGCGGGGCTGTCCCGAGGCCCGGCGCTCCGCCTGCTGCCGCGCAGTCCGGTCTTCTGCGGCCGGGGCGGCTCCGGCGCGGCCGGGCGTCGTCCCCCTCCGCCGACGCCCTCCGCCGGAGGGCCGACGCACTGTTTGCGGGAGCTCCGCCGGCCCGGCGGGAGGCGGCACGTTCCGCAGGCGCGAGACATGACACACGGCCGACCCATGGCACCCGGCCGAGGCAGGAGGCCCGGACGGGCCAGGACGCCGGGTCGAGCCATGGCACTCGGCCGAGCATTGACACCCGGACGAACCAGGAGACCCAGGCGAGCCATGACATCCGGGCCCGCCTCGACGCCTCGCTTGCGCCCGGCACCTCCCGCGCCCCGGCGTATCGTCCTCTGGACGACGGATCCCGTGCCGCAGCAGCGGAGCTGCGCGCCTCGGCCCACGGGGGCGGTCTCCGCGTCAGGCGACCCGGTCCGGGAGCGGACACGGCAGCGACGGCGGACGGAGGCGGGCGCGGACCCGACATCGGGGTGCCGCGCCGCGCCGACGTCACCGGCACGGGGCGGGAGCCGCGGCGCACGGCACCGTGGCGGGGCCTTGCGCTGCGGGAGCGGCTGCCCGTGTGGGTGCAGCTGAGATGTGGCCTGGAACCGAGGACGCTCGCGGCGCTCGCCGTCGTGCTCGTTGCCGCTGCGTTGTTCGCCGCCCAGCACTTCTGGGCAGGGCGGCCGCAGGCTGTGCGGGCTCCGGAGGTGGTGCGGCAGGGAGCCGCGCAGCCGCTGTCGGAGGAGCCCATGACGGGACCGGTCCCGTCGACGGTTGCGCCCCCGCTCCCCGAGGCACGGCGGGCTGCCCGGATCGTCGTGGACGTGAGCGGCAAGGTCCGTCGGCCGGGAGTGCTGCGCCTGCCTGCCGGGTCGCGGGTGGCCGATGCTCTGGAGGCGGCCGGGGGAGTCGCCGCAGGAACGGACCTGACGGGCCTCAACCGGGCACGTGTGCTGATGGACGGAGAGCAGGTGGTGGTCGGAGGGCCACCGCCTGTCGGAGCAGCCGGTCCGTCCGGCCTGACGGGCCCGGGTCTCGCAGGGGCGGATGCCGGGCCGGTCAGCCTCAACACGGCCACTGCCGAGCAGTTGGAGACGCTGCCCGGCGTCGGCCCGGTACTGGCCCAGCACATCATCGACCACCGCACCCGGCACGGCGGCTTCCGTTCGATCGACGAACTGCGCGAGGTCAACGGGATCGGTGACCGGCGCTTCGCGGACCTGCAGAACCGGGTGCGGCCATGACATACGCGACCGTCCACGCCGCGTCGGGGAACCGGCTGGGCGTGGCAGACCCGCGGCCGGAGGGACCCACCGACCTCCGTCTCGTCCTTCCCGCTCTGGCGGCCTGGGGCGCGGCAGCGCTCGCAGTCGCCGCGCCGGGCCGGTGGACGGCAACGGGTGTGGCCGCATGTCTCGTTGCCGCGGGCACGATCGCGCTCGCGGTGATCGCGCAACGGCGGGTCAGGGCCCGTGCCGGGGTGCCATACGGCCCCGAGGCGAGCGGCCCTGTGCCACGTGTCCCCGAAGCGGGCGGCTCGCTCCTGCGGCTCAATGCCACCGCTGTCGTGGCCGTGTTGCTGTGCGCCGCCGCCGGGGCCGCCTCCGCTGGGCTGCACAGCGCTGATCTGCGGCGGGGCCCGCTACCCGGCCTCGCCCACCAGCGTGCGCACGTCACGCTGGAGCTGACCGTCACCTCGGACCCGAGACCCGTGCGCCCCAAGGTCGTCGGCAACCGGCTGGCACCGGGAGCCACGGTGCTGAACGCCGAGGCGAGGCGGGTGACGGGACCCGGCGCTGTCACCACCGACACGCGCACACCGATCCTGGTGATGGTCCCCGCCGGCCGAGCGGCCGCCGAGTGGCAGCGGCTGCTCCCCTCCACCCGGCTGCGGCTCACGGGCCGCCTCGTACCGCCACTCCGGCCGGACGACCGCATCGCCGCCGTGCTGCACACGCAAGGCCCCGGCCCGCCTCGGATCACCGGACCGCCGACGGCTCTTCAGCGCCTGGCCGGGGATCTGCGCGCCGGGTTGCGCGAGGCGTCCGACGGCCTGGCGCCGGACGCGCGGGCGCTGCTGCCCGGCCTGGTCGTCGGCGACACCTCCCGCGTGCCGGAGGACCTGCACGAGGCTTTCGAGGCCACGGACCTGACGCATCTGCTCGCTGTATCGGGCAGCAACCTCACCATCGTCCTCATCCTCCTGGTCGGTCCTCCGGGCCGGGCCCTGCTCGCCGAACGGGGCGGCATGGCACCACGATTGGGCATCACCCTGCGCGGCACGGCCCTTCTGGGCGGAGCGCTCACGCTCGCCTTCGTCGTGGTGTGCAGGCCGGAGCCGAGCGTGCTGCGGGCAGCGGCCTGCGGGCTCGTCACCCTGCTCGCCATCGGGACGGGCCGCCGCAGATCGCTCCTCCCCGCGCTCGCCGCCGCCGTGCTCCTGCTCGTGCTGTACGACCCATGGCTGGCGCGCAGTTACGGATTTGTGCTTTCCGTGCTGGCGACGGGGGCGTTGCTCACCGTCGCGCCCGGATGGAGCGCCGCACTCCAGCGGCGGCGCGTGCCGCCGCGGCTCGCCGAGGCATTCGCGGCGGCCGCCGCCGCTCAGGCAGTGTGCGGCCCCGTGGTGGCGGTGTTCGCCGCCCGGGTCAGCCTGGTCGCGATCCCCTGCAACCTCGTTGCGGAAGTCGCCGTCGCGCCCGCCACGATCCTGGGCTTCGCCGCGCTGGCGGCGGCGCCGTTGGTGATACCGGTCGCGGAAGTGCTGGCCCGCTGCGCGGGGTGGCCGGCCAGTTGGATCGCCCAGGTCGCCCGGACCGGCGCGGCGCTGCCCGGCGCCGACGCGGAGTGGCCGGACGGCTGGACCGGCGGGCTGCTGTTGGCGGCGGTCACGACCGTGTTCCTGCTTCTGGTCCGACGCCTGCCGCGCCATCCCCTGGCCGGCGCGGTGTGCGCGCTGCTGGTGCTCCTCGTCGTACTGCGCCCGCCGCCGCTCACCAGAGTCATCAGCGGCTGGCCGCCGCCGGAGTGGAACTACGTGATGTGCGACGTCGGTCAGGGGGATGCCACCGTGCTCGCGGCCGGGGGCGGGACGGCTGTGGTCATCGACGCGGGCCCCGACCCCGAACTGGCGGACCGCTGCCTGCGGGACCTCGGCGTGACAAGGATTCCGCTGCTCCTGATCACGCACTTCCACGCCGACCATGTCGCCGGCCTGCCCGGCGCGCTCAAGGGACGGAGCATCGGAGTCATTCAGACGACGGGACTCCAGGAGCCGCCCGGGCAGGCCGCGTTCGTCCGGCGGGTCGCCGCGGAGGCCGGTGTGCCGGTCGTGCACGCGGCACTGGGGGAGCACCGCCGCACCGGCGGCGTCGACTGGCAGGTGCTGTGGCCGGACCACCGGCAGGGCACGAGACCGCAGGGGCCGAACGACGCCAGCGTCGCCCTGCTGGTCCGCGCGGCCGGTGGCCTGTCGCTGCTGCTGCTCGGCGACCTCGAACCGCCCGCCCAGCAAGCCCTGCTGCGGGCGCATCCCGCGATTCCGAGGGTGGACGTGCTCAAGGTGGCCCACCACGGCTCGGCGTACCAGCACCCAGGGCTGCTCGCCGGCATCCGCCCGAGACTGGCACTCATTTCCTGCGGCCGGGACAACCCGTACGGTCACCCTGCGCCGAGGACCGTCGGCATGCTGCGGGCCCAGGGAGCGATGGTGCTGCGCACAGACCGGGACGGGGCGATCGCGGTGGCGGGAGCGGGACCACGGCTGCGGGTCACGACCCGCGCAGGCCCCGCAGAGCACTAGGGCCGGGGACGGAGGCGCTCCGCCGGGCGGCCGGGGACTGGCGACCGCCTGGCCCGGGACCCGAGGCGCATGGCATGCGGGCATGAGACCGAGGAGACTTCACGGTATGGGAACACCAGGACAGGAGTCCGAGCCACCGCGAGCGCTCCCCCAGCGGACCGTCGACGCCTACCTGCGCCGAATCGGCGCCGACCGCCCGGCGCGGGCCGACGCGGCCGCCCTGCGCGAGCTCCAGCTCAGGCATCTGCACACCGTGCCGTTCGAGAATTTGTCGATCCATCGCGGTGAGAACCTCGTCCTCGCCGACGAGCCGCTCGTCGCCAAGATCGTGGAGGCGCGGCGGGGCGGCTTCTGCTACGAACTCAACGGCGCGTTCGCGGCGTTGCTCCGAGCTCTGGGCTTCACCGTGACGCTGTACCAAGCGCGCGTCTTCGGACAGGGCGGGCGGCTGGGCATCCCGTACGACCACCTCACCCTGCGGGTGGAGACGGTGGACGGCACCGGGCCCTGGCTGGCCGACGTCGGGTTCGGGGACCACAGCCACCATCCGCTCGCGCTGGACGACAGGGAGGACCAGCAGGACCCGGCCGGTGTGTTCCGGATCGTGGATGGGGGGCGGTACGGGGACCTCGACCTGCTGCGGGGCGGCAAGCCGCAGTTCCGGGTGGACACCCGGCCGCGTGAACTCGCCGACTTCGAGGCGGGGGCCTGGTACCACCGCACGTCGCCCGCTTCGCACTTCACGCAGTCCCTCGTCTGCTCACGGCTGACTCCCGAAGGCCGGGTCACGCTGAGCGGACGCAAGCTGGTGGTCACCGAGCACGGTGAGCGGCACGAGCGGCAGCTCTCCGACGACGCTGCGGTGCTGGCGGCCTACCAGGAGCAATTCGGGCTGGTGCTCGACCGGCTGCCGCCCGATCCCGCGGCCCGGTGATGTGCCCTTCGGGTCCGTGTACGCGCGCGTACCGCCCGACGGATGCCGCGTCGCTCCGGTAGCGGGGCTGCACGCCGCCGGCCGCACGGGTGGCGCCCGACAGGTCGCGAGGCTATGGGGCCTCGAGCCAGCCCTCGTACTCCGCGGCGAACTCGTCGAGGGCGTGCGCGTCCAGGCGCCCGTCGGGGTCCTCCACCACGACGAGCCACTGGGCGTCCTCGGCGTCGTCCTCGCCGGCCAGCGCGTCCCGCACCAGTTGCGGTTCATCGGTGACGCCGAAGCGTCCGGCCAGTTCCTCGGCCGCGTCCTCGGCGGCGTCGCGGTCGGGCAGCACCAGTACATGTCGTTCGCTCACCGGCTCATTCTCCGGTACGCCGCGGGATGCGCCGAGGAGTGTCAGTGGCCCGTGGGATGCTTGACCGCAATGGCCAGGAAGAATTCGACCGACGACCCCCTCGCCCCTGTCACGCTCGCCGTGGGCCAGGAGGATCTGCTCCTCGACCGCGCCGTGCAGCAGGTGGTGGCTGCGGCCCGGGCCGCCGACTCCGACACCGACGTACGCGACCTCACCGCCGAACAGTTGCAGCCCGGCACGCTCGCAGAGCTGACGAGCCCCTCGCTCTTCGCCGAGCGCAAGGTGGTGATCGTGCGCAATGCGCAGGATCTTTCGGCCGACACGATCAAGGACGTCAAGGAGTACCTCGACGCCCCGGCGGAGGAGATCACTCTCGTGCTCCTGCACCCCGGCGGTGCGAAGGGCAAGAGCCTGCTTGACGCGGCGCGGAAGGCGGGCGCGCGTGAGGTCGCCTGCCCCAAGACGACCAAGCCGGCCGAGCGGCTCACCTTCGTTCGCTCGGAGTTCCGTGCGCTGGGGCGGTCGGCGACACCCGAGGCGTGCCAGGCCCTGGTCGACGCGATCGGCAGCGACCTGCGGGAGCTGGCCAGCGCGGTGTCCCAGCTGACCGCCGACGTCGAGGGCACCATCGACGAGGAGATCGTCGGGCGTTACTACACCGGTCGAGCCGAGGCGTCGAGCTTCAACATCGCCGACCGGGCGGTCGAGGGCCGGGCGGCCGAGGCGCTGGAGGCGCTGCGCTGGTCGCTGTCGACGGGCGTGGCGCCGGTGCTGATCACAAGCGCACTGGCACAGGGCGTGCGCGCGATCGGAAAGCTGTCCGCCGCGCGGGGCGGGAGGCCGGCCGACCTCGCCCGTGAGCTGGGTATGCCGCCCTGGAAGATCGACCGGGTCCGCCAGCAGATGCGTGGCTGGACACCGGACGGCGTCGCGATGGCCCTGCGGGCGATCGCGGAGGCGGACGCGGGGGTGAAGGGCGGCGGGGACGATGCGGAGTACGCCCTGGAGAAGGCGGTCGTCACCGTCGCCCGAGCGGCCCGCCTCCGCCGCGCGTAGCCACGTGTCCTGAAGCCCCGCCTTACGGCGCCGCCCGCCTCCGCCCCGCCTGGCCATGTCTCCGGCACGCCGCCTGCCTCACGGCGCCGCCCACCCCATGCGCCTCCCGCCGGGCCCAGCCCTGTCCCTACGCCCCGGGCCGTCCGGCCCGCCCGCACCCGGCGGCCCCGCAGGCATGGCAGAGGCCCCGCACAGTCCTGGGGAAGGACCGGGCGGGGCCTCGGCGTCAAGCTGGGTGCGCCGCACCCGCGTGGCGAACGCAGGCCGCGTGCGGCGCGAGGGGTGCCGGTCGGGAGCGGATGAGAGGGCCCGCTTGATCCCTAGCGGCGATCAGTCAAGGTGCTCAGCCCTGCAGGGAGGCAACCTTGGAAGCCAGCGCCGACTTCTTGTTGGCGGCGGCGTTCTTGTGGATGACACCCTTGGAGACGGCCTTGTCGAGCTGACGCGCGGCGGCACGAGCAGCCACGGTCGCCTTCTCGACGTCGCCGGCGGCGACAGCCTCGCGGGCCTTGCGGATGGAGGTCTTGAGCGACGACTTGACGGCCTTGTTGCGCAGGCGCGCCTTCTCGTTCGTCTTGTTCCGCTTGATCTGGGACTTGATGTTCGCCACGAAAGAGCCTTTGCAGGTTCGATGATCTTTGAGGTTGCGTCCCTCCCCCCGTAACCCTTCGGTACGGGAGGTGCCCCCAGAGAGGGCACGAGACACAGCTGCTCAGGCTACCAGTCGCCCCACAGACGGCCCAAACCGAGCACAGTGCCCGACGCGTGGGACCATGGAGCCTACGTATCGATCCGACACGGACCCGAGCCGAGTTCCGACCCGGCGTCTGCCAAAGAATCAGGACCCTGCGTGCCCGCGACTCCTACCCACGTGCCCGAGCCGAGCCGTACCGACCCGGCGCTGATCCGCAATTTCTGCATCATCGCGCACATCGACCACGGCAAGTCCACGCTTGCCGACCGGATGCTCCAGCTGACCGGCGTGGTCGAGCAGCGGCAGATGCGTGCTCAGTACCTCGACCGTATGGACATCGAGCGCGAGCGCGGCATCACGATCAAGTCCCAGGCGGTCCGTCTGCCGTGGGCGCCCACCGAGGGCGTGGACCAGGGCAGGACCCACATCCTCAACATGATCGACACGCCTGGGCACGTCGACTTCACCTATGAGGTCTCCCGGTCCCTGGCCGCCTGCGAGGGCACGATCCTCCTGGTCGACGCCGCGCAGGGCATCGAGGCCCAGACCCTCGCCAACCTCTACCTGGCGATGGAGAACGACCTCGCCATCGTCCCGGTCCTCAACAAGATCGACCTGCCGGCCGCGCAGCCGGAGAAGTTCGCCGAGGAGCTGGCGAACCTGGTCGGCTGCGACCCGGACGACGTGCTCAGGGTGTCCGCCAAGACGGGCCTCGGTGTCGAGGCGCTGCTCGACCGGGTGGTCCGCGAGGTGCCGGCACCGGTCGGTGTGGCCGACGCCCCCGCCCGCGCGATGATCTTCGACTCCGTCTACGACTCGTACCGCGGTGTCGTCACGTACGTACGTGTCATCGACGGCCAGCTCAACAAGCGCGAGCGCATCCGGATGATGTCCACCGGCGCCACCCACGAGCTGCTGGAGATCGGCACCAACTCGCCGGAGATGCTGCCTGCCGACGGTCTCGCCGTCGGCGAGGTGGGCTATCTGATCACCGGTGTGAAGGACGTCCGCCAGTCCAAGGTCGGCGACACGATCACCACCCTGCACAAGGGCGCCACGGAGGCGCTCGGCGGCTACAAGGACCCCAAGCCGATGGTGTTCTCGGGCCTGTATCCGCTGGACGGCTCGGACTACCCCGAGCTGCGCGACGCGCTCGACAAGCTCCAGCTCAACGACGCGGCCCTGGTCTACGAGCCGGAGACGTCCGCGGCTCTCGGCTTCGGCTTCCGTGTCGGCTTCCTCGGTCTGCTGCACCTGGACGTGATCCGTGAGCGGCTGGAGCGGGAGTTCGGCCTGGACCTGATCGCCACCGCTCCGAACGTGGTCTACCGCGTGACCATGGAGGACGGCACCGAGCACACGGTCACGAACCCGAGCGAGTTCCCCGAGGGCAAGATCAGCGAGGTGCACGAGCCGGTCGTGCGGGCGACCATCCTCGCGCCGAGCGAGTTCATCGGTTCGATCATGGAGCTCTGCCAGACCCGCCGCGGCACGCTGCTCGGCATGGACTACCTCTCCGAGGACCGGGTGGAGATCCGCTACACCCTGCCCCTCGCGGAGATCGTCTTCGACTTCTTCGACCAGCTGAAGTCCAAGACGCGCGGGTACGCCTCCCTCGACTACGAGCCCACCGGCGAGCAGGCGTCCAGCCTCGTCAAGGTCGACATCCTGCTGCACGGCGACAAGGTCGACGCCTTCTCCGCCATCACCCACAAGGACGCGGCCTACGCCTACGGTGTGCGGCTCGTCGCCAAGCTGCGCGAGCTCATTCCGCGGCAGGCGTTCGAGGTGCCGATCCAGGCCGCCATCGGCTCCCGGGTCATCGCCCGCGAGACGATCCGGGCGATCCGCAAGGACGTCCTCGCCAAGTGCTACGGCGGTGACATCTCGCGTAAGCGGAAGCTGCTGGAGAAGCAGAAGGAAGGCAAGAAGCGGATGAAGATGGTCGGTTCCGTGGAGGTCCCGCAGGAGGCCTTCATCGCGGTGCTGTCCAGCGACGAGGGCGGCAAGAGCAAGAAGTGACCAGGGCGGCTTGTGCCGCCTGTCGCACCCGTGCCGAAAAGCGCCCGTCCGGCTCAGGACGGGCGCTTTTCGGCCATCCGGAGAGGTGTCAATCGTTACATGTACATAGCACCGACTGGTTGCTCCGAAGAGCGGACGTGCGCTCTGTTCGTTATGAAGCGGCAGCCCGCAGGCACTTACGCGCCGCCGATGTGCCCTCTACCCTGATCACGGCTCGATGGTTACTCGCCAGTTAAACAACCAGCCAGTCGTGCAAGCTGCCGCAGGCCCGGAGGACGTCGTGAGCGAAACCCAGACCCAGATCGAGAACCGACCGCCATCGGTGGCGACCCTCTTCACCGAGCGAGTGTCGGCCACGCCGAACGCCGAGGCGTACCGCTATCCGGTGCCCCCCGCCTCGGGAACGGGGCCCGATGACTGGAAGTCCCTGAGCTGGGGCGAGGCCGCCGAGCGCGTCTACGCCATCGCGGCCGGCCTGATCGACCTCGGGCTCGCCGCCGAGGAGCGGGTCGCGCTCGCCTCCTCCACCAGAGTCGAATGGATCCTCGCCGACCTCGGCGTGATGTGCGCGGGCGGCGCGACCACCACGATCTACCCGTCCACCAATGCCGAGGAGGCGGCGTACATCCTCGCCGACTCCGAGAGCCTGGTGCTCTTCGCCGAGGACGCCGCCCAGCTGGCGAAGGCCCGTGAGCGCCGCGCCGAGCTGCCCACGCTGCGTCATGTCGTCGTCTTCGACGCCGAAGGCGTCCAGCCGGACGCCGCCGACCCCGAGGGCTGGGTGCTGACCCTCGCCGATCTGGAGGCCCGCGGCGCCGCGTACCTCGAGAAGCACCCCGAGGCCGTCAAGGAGCGGGTCGCGGCCATCACCGCCGACCAGCTCGCGACGCTCATCTACACCTCCGGCACCACGGGCCGCCCCAAGGGCGTGCGCCTGCCGCACGACAACTGGTCGTACATGGCGAAGGCCACCGCCGCGACCGGCCTCATCACCCAGGACGACGTGCAGTACCTGTGGCTGCCGCTCGCGCACGTCTTCGGCAAGGTGCTGACCTCCGGCCAGATCGAGGTCGGCCATGTCACCGCCGTCGACGGCCGCGTGGACAAGATCATCGAGAACCTGCCGGTCGTCCAGCCCACCTACATGGCGGCCGTGCCCCGCATCTTCGAGAAGGTCTACAACGGAGTCGCCGCCAAGGCCCGGGCCGGCGGCGGCGCCAAGTACAAGATCTTCCAGTGGGCGGCCGGCGTCGCCCGCGAGTACGCCAAGGTCTCGCAGGACAACTTCCGCCGCACCGGCACCGCCTCGGTGCCCTTGGGCCTCGGCGCCAAGCACAAGGTCGCCGACGCGCTCGTCTACTCCAAGCTCCGCGAGGCGTTCGGCGGCCGGCTGCGCGCCGCCGTCTCCGGCTCCGCCGCCCTCGCCCCCGACATCGGCTACTTCTTCTCCGGCGCCGGCATCCACATCCTGGAGGGCTACGGTCTCACCGAGTCCAGTGCCGCGTCGTTCGTCAACCCCGGTGAGGCGTACCGGACGGGCACGGTCGGCAAGCCCGTGCCCGGCTGCGAGGTGCGCATCGCCGACGACGGCGAGATCCTGCTGCGCGGCCCCGGCATCATGGAGGGCTACCACAAGCTGCCCGAGAAGACGGCCGAAGTCCTCGAATCCGACGGCTGGTTCCACACCGGTGACATCGGGGAGCTGTCCGCGGACGGCTACCTGCGCATCACGGACCGCAAGAAGGACCTGATCAAGACCTCCGGCGGCAAGTACATCGCACCGGCCGAGGTCGAGGGCCAGTTCAAGGCCGTGTGCCCGTTCGTCTCCAACATCCTGGTGCATGGCGCTGACCGGAACTTCTGCACCGCGCTCATCGCCCTCGACGAGCCCACGATCCTCGGCTGGGCCGAGGAGAACGGCCTGGGCGGCAAGTCCTACGCGGAGGTCGTCGCCTCCCCGCAGACCGAGCAGCTCATCGAGGGCTATGTGCAGCGCCTCAACGAGGGCCTGCAGCGCTGGCAGACGATCAAGAAGTTCCGCCTGCTGCCGCGCGACCTGGACATCGAGCACGGCGAACTGACGCCCAGCCTCAAGCTGAAGCGTCCGGTCGTCGAGCGGGAGTACAAGGACCTGATCGAGGACATGTACGCCGGCTCCCGGGAGGCGTGACCGCCGGCTCACGGGCGGTCCGACGGCTGCTCCCGACACCGGGACGCGCCGTGCCCGAGCGCCCATCCTGACGTGACGCCGGGCGCCGGGGAACCGCGCCCGGCAGGGGAGAACGCCGCACGATCGCGACACAGGCGTGCGGCGTGATCCTCGCAACACACCGTACGACCAGCCGGAATGCGAAAGGACCCCACCAGTTCGGTGACTCCGTGCTTATGGGCGGGCTCGGTCTGTCACCCTGTCGGTGTCAGAGCGGCGCACACAGCACCGACCAGGAGCCGCACGTGGGGTCCATTCCGTTGCAGCGAGACACCGGCAACCGGCCACCACCCGTGTCCGCCGGGTTGTCAGAGCCCGGCGCGGGGGTCCGCATCAGCCTGCCCGGGAGCCTCCTGGCGCCCGGCACCGCACGGCGGCTCGTCCGTGCGGCCGTCGCCGAGTGGACCGGGCTCGGGCTGCTCGACTCCTGCCCCCGCTGCGACGGGCTCGACGGCGGCTGCCCGCCCGGCACTCCCTGCCCCGAGCGGCTCGCGTACGACGCCGCCCTCGTCGCAGGGGAACTCGTCACCAACGCCGTCGTCCACGCGGGCACGGCAGCCGATCTCGTGTGCCGGTTCGAACAGCTCGCCGAAGACGCTGCCGACGCTGTGGACGGGCCCGCCGTGATCGTCGAGGTCTCCGACCACCACCCCGACCGCCCGGTCCACAGCCACCCGCACGGCTTCGACCAGTCGGGCACCCCCGACTACGGGCGCGGCCTCCATCTCGTTGCGGCCCTCGCCGAACGCTGGGGTGTCACCTACCGCGCCGCGCTCAAGACCGTCTGGGCCAGGCTGCCGCTCGACGGCCGCGGCATCCGGCCGCGGACCGGCGAGGAGCCCGTGCCCCTACGCAGGCCCCCGCTCGGCGACGCCGCCTCCGAGGTCCCCTCGCCCGGGCGGGACGACCACCACTGGCTGGCGCGCGGCGGAGCGGCCTCGTTCCTGGCCGAGGCATCGGACCTGCTCGCCGGGCAGCTCGACGAGAACATGGTCGCCGCCCTCGCCGGACAGCTGCTCGTGCCGAGGCTCGCCGACTGGTGCGCCGTCTGGCTCGACGGCGACACCGGCCGGCACGGCCTGCGCGAGCCGGGCCGCACGGCGGCCGCGCCGCGCCTGGCCGGGGTCTGGCACCGCGACGAGGCCGCCGTGGAAGAGCTGCGGGCGGCCCTCGGTGCGGAGGCGCCCAAACCGCCCGACCCCGGCTTCGGCGGCCCCGTACCGGTCCCGTGGCCGGGCGTGCACCAGGGCGGGCATCAGGGCCCGCACCCGGACGGGGACACGGGCGGGGACGTAGGCGGGGACGTGGACGGTCGGCAGAGCGGCGGGGCGGCGCTGGCGTACCGGCTGGCGGCGGGCGGCCGAGGGCTCGGCGTGCTCGTCGTCGCCCAGCAGGACACCGCCCGGCTGCCCGACGAAGTGACCGCGCTCGTCGAGGACTTCACCCGCCGGGTGGCCCTCGCCATCAGCGCCGCCCGTGAATACACCCGGCAGGCCACCATCAGCCGCGTCCTCCAGCGCGGGCTGCTCCCCAGCAAGGTCGGCCAGATCCCCGGCGTCGACACCTGCCTGGTCTACGAGCCGAGCGGGGACGGCGTCGCGGGCGGCGACTTCTACGACGTCTTCCGGGCCGGGTCGAGCGGCCGCTGGTGCTTCGTGCTCGGCGACGTCCAGGGCAGCGGACCCGAGGCCGCCGTCGTCACCGGAGTCGCCCGCCCCTGGCTGCGGCTCCTCGCCCGCGAGGGCTACCAGGTCGGCCAGGTGCTCGACCGGCTCAACGGCCTGCTCCTCGACGACGCCATGGAGGCCGCCGAGGCCGCCGCCCTGCTCGTCACGGGCGGGCACGGGCCCGGCCTGCCGGAAGGGCAGCACTCCCGCTTCCTGTCCCTGCTCTACGGCGAGGTCGTGCCCTCGCCGGACGGCCGCGGCGGCGCACGGTGCACCCTCGCCAGCGCCGGCCACCCGCTGCCGCTGCTGCTGCGCCCCGACGGAACGGTCACCGTGATCGCCGAGCCGCAGGTGCTCCTCGGGGTGGTCGACGACGTCGCGTACCGGAGCAGCACCTTCGACCTGGCGCCGGGCGAGACGCTGCTCTGCGTCACCGACGGAGTGACCGAGCGGCGCTGCGGACGCCGCATGTTCGACGACGAGGACGGTCTCGCCGCGGTCCTCGCCGGGTGCGCGGGGCTGTCGGCGCAGGGCGTCGCTGAACGGATCAGGACTGCGGTGCACGCGTTCGCGCAGACGCCGCCGGGCGACGATCTGGCGCTGCTGGTGCTCCAGGCGGGATGACGCCGCCGGTGACGGACAATGGGGGGCATGCCTTCCGTACTGCCCGACGGCGAGCCCGTCCCCGACGACGGCTCACTGCCCGCGTCCGCCCTCGACGACGCGGGTGACCGGCCGCTCGCCTTCTACCTGCACGTGCCCTACTGCGCCACGCGCTGCGGCTACTGCGACTTCAACACCTACACCGCGACCGAGCTGCGGGGCTCGGGCGGCGTGCTCGCCTCCCGCGACAACTACGCCGAGACGCTGGCCGACGAGATCCGGCTGGCCCGCAAGGTCCTCGGCGACGACCCCCGCCCGGTGCGGACCGTCTTCGTCGGCGGCGGCACGCCGACGCTGCTCGCGGCCGGGGATCTCGTACGGATGCTGGGCGCGGTACGGGAGGAGTTCGGCCTCGCCGACGACGCGGAGATCACCACGGAGGCGAACCCGGAGTCGGTCGGCCCGGAGTATCTTCAGGTGCTGCGGGCCGGGGGCTTCAACCGCATCTCGTTCGGCATGCAGAGCGCCCGGCAGCACGTGCTGAAGGTGCTCGACCGCACGCACACACCCGGGCGCCCGGAGGCATGCGTCGCCGAGGCGCGGGCGGCGGGCTTCGAGCACGTCAACCTCGACCTGATCTACGGCACACCGGGCGAGAGCGACGACGACTGGCGGGCCTCGCTGGAAGCGGCTGTCGGTGCGGGACCGGACCATGTGTCGGCGTACGCGCTGATCGTCGAGGAAGGCACACAGCTGGCCCGGCGCATCCGGCGCGGCGAGGTTCCCATGACCGACGACGACGTCCACGCGGACCGCTACCTGATCGCGGAGGACGTTCTCGCGGGCGCCGGCTACTCCTGGTACGAGGTGTCCAACTGGGCCACGTCCGAGGCCGGCCGCTGCCTGCACAACGAGCTGTACTGGCGCGGCGCCGACTGGTGGGGTGCGGGCCCGGGTGCGCACAGCCATGTGGGCGGCGTGCGCTGGTGGAACGTGAAGCATCCTGGCGCGTACGCGGCGGCACTGGCCGAGGGCCGCTCGCCGGGCGCGGGCCGCGAGAAGCTGAGCGCCGAGGACCGCCGGGTGGAGCGGATCCTGCTGGAGCTGCGGCTGCGGGAGGGGGTGCCGCTGTCGCTGCTGCGCGAGGCGGGCCTCGCGGCGGCCTCCAGGGCGCTGGGTGACGGCCTGCTGCAGGCCGGGCCATACGCGGAGGGCCGGGCGGTGCTGACCCTGCCGGGGCGGCTGCTGGCGGACGGCGTGGTGCGGGACCTGGTGGACTGAAGGATTCCCCGGGATCTCCCGGGATCCCCGCCCCCTCAGTCCTCCCGCGCCCGTCACCCGAGGATGCCGCCCGCTCAGTCCTCCGGCGCCGTCACGAAGTCGATCAGTTCCTCGACCCGGCCCAGCAGCGCCGGCTCCAGGTCCTTGTACGAACGCACCCGCGACAGGATGCGCTGCCAGGCCGCGCCTGTGTTCTCCGGCCAGCCCAGCGCCCGGCACACGCCCTTCTTCCAGTCCTGGCCGTGCGGGACCCCTGGCCACCCGGCGATGCCGAGCGACGACGGCTTCACCGCTTCCCACACGTCGATGTACGGGTGGCCCACGACCAGCACATGCGGGTCCGTGACCGAGGCCGCGATACGCGACTCCTTGGACCCGGCGACCAGATGGTCGACCAGGACGCCGAGGCGTGCGTCCGGGCCGGGTGCGAACTCCTCGACGATCGACGGGAGATCGTCGATGCCCTCCAGGTACTCGACGACCACGCCCTCGATGCGCAGGTCGTCTCCCCACACCCGTTCCACCAGCTCCGCGTCGTGGCGGCCCTCCACGTAGATGCGGCCGGCGCGGGCGACCCGGGCCCGCGCGCCGGGGACCGCGAGCGAGCCCGAGGCCGTACGGGCGGGGCGGGCCGGTGCCGAGGCGGACGGGCGGACCAGCGTGACCGTCTTGCCCTCCAGCAGGAAACCCCGCGGCCGGAGCGGAAAGACCCGGTGCTTGCCGAAGCGGTCCTCCAGCGTGACGGTGCCCGCCTCGCAGCGGATCACCGCCCCGCAGAAGCCGGTCGCGACCTCCTCCACCACCAGATCGGGCTCCGCGGGGACCTCCGGAACCGGTGCCGACCGCTTCCACGGGGGTGTCAGGTCAGGGCTGTAACTGCGCATGTCGCATGACGATACGACCGGTTCCCCTACGACACGCCGAAGCGCGCCGCGAGCAGGTCACGCTGCCTCCGCACGAACGCCGCGTCCACCGCCGCACCGTGCCCCGGCACGTACAGCGCGTCCTCGCCGCCCAGCGCAAGCAGGCGGTCCAGCGCCGCCGGCCAGCGTGAACCGATCGCGTCGGGGCCCGCCTGCGGCTCGCCGGACTCCTCCACGAGGTCCCCGCAGAAGACGACCTCCCCCTCACCGGGCACGAACAGCGCCAGATCGTGCCCCGAGTGGCCGGGACCGACGTTGGCCAGCAGCACCCGGCGGCCGCCCAGGTCGAGCGTGCACTCGCCGCTCACCGAATGATGCGGCAGCACGAGCAGATCGGCCGCCTCCGCGGCCGCGGCCTCCGGGACCCCGTGCCGTACCGCGTCGGCGCGGATGGTGTCCCGCCCGCGGCCCAGCAGCGTGTCCATGCCCACAGCACCGTAGATCTCCGCACCGGCGAAGGCGGCCGTACCCAGCACATGGTCGAAGTGCGGGTGGCTCAGTGCGATGTACGTCACGCGGCGCCCGCCCGCCAGTGCCTGCGCCTGCGCACGGACCTCGGCGCCCTCGCGGATCGTCGAGCCCGTGTCGTACAGCAGGACGTGGTCGTCGCCCACCACCAGACCCACGGTCGCGTCCCAGGTCGGCATCCTGCGCCGGCCGACGCCGTCGCCCAGCCGTTCCCACCCGAAGTCTTCCCAAGCGGCGTCCATACGGCGACGCTATCCGCATCGACCAGCACAGGTCTCGCGATAGCGTGGTCGGCCGCCCTTGCTAGGGGCGTACCCCGCCGCCGTACACTGGCCGGGGGAATGCTGGCACTCGGCCGTAACGAGTGCCAGGCCACACCGACGACCGGCAGCTGGAGGTGCGCGCGATGCTCAGCGAACGCAGACTCGAGGTCCTGCGCGCCATCGTCCAGGACTACGTCGGCACCGAGGAGCCGGTGGGCTCCAAGGCCCTGACCGAGCGGCACCAGCTCGGCGTCTCGCCGGCCACCGTCCGTAACGACATGGCCGTGCTGGAGGAGGAGGGCTTCATCGCCCAGCCCCACACCAGCGCCGGCCGCATCCCCACGGACAAGGGGTACCGGCTGTTCGTCGACAAGCTGGCCGGCGTCAAGCCGCTGTCGTCGCCCGAGCGCCGTGCGATCCAGAACTTCCTGGACGGAGCCGTCGACCTCGACGACGTCGTGGGCCGTACGGTCCGGCTGCTCGCGCAGCTGACCCGCCAGGTCGCCGTCGTCCAGTACCCCTCGCTGACCCGTTCGACGGTCCGGCACGTGGAGTTGCTCTCGCTCGCGCCCGCCCGGCTGATGCTCGTGCTGATCACGGACACCGGCCGCGTCGAGCAGCGGATGGTCGACTGCCCCGCGCCGTTCGGCGAGACCTCGCTGGCCGACCTGCGGGCCCGGCTCAACAGCCGCGTCGTCGGCCGCCGTTTCGCGGACGTGCCGCAGCTGGTGCAGGACCTGCCGGAGTCGTTCGAGAGCGAGGACCGCGGCACGGTCTCCACGGTGCTCGCGACCCTGCTGGAGACCCTGGTCGAGGAGACCGAGGAGCGGCTGGTGATCGGCGGCACCGCCAATCTGACCCGCTTCGGACACGACTTCCCCCTGACGATCAGGCCGGTGCTGGAGGCGCTGGAGGAGCACGTCGTGCTGCTCAAGCTCCTCGGCGAGGCCAAGGAATCGGGCGTGACCGTGAGAATCGGGCATGAGAATGCCCACGAGGGACTGAACTCCACGTCCGTCGTCTCGGTCGGCTACGGTTCGGGCGGCGAGGCAGTCGCCAAACTCGGCGTGGTCGGACCGACCCGCATGGACTACCCCGGAACGATGGGAGCGGTACGCGCAGTGGCACGTTACGTCGGACAGATCCTGGCGGAGTCGTAAGTGGCCACGGACTATTACGCCGTACTCGGCGTACGCCGCGACGCATCGCAGGACGAGATCAAGAAGGCCTTCCGCCGCCTCGCGCGCGAGCTCCACCCGGACGTGAATCCGGACCCGAAGACGCAGGAGCGCTTCAAGGAGATCAACGCCGCGTACGAGGTGCTGTCGGACCCGCAGAAGAAGCAGGTCTACGACCTCGGCGGAGACCCGCTGTCCCAGTCCGCCGGCGCCGGCGCGGGCGGCTTCGGCGCGGGCGGCTTCGGCAACTTCTCCGACATCATGGACGCCTTCTTCGGCACGGCGTCGCAGCGCGGACCCCGTTCGCGCACCCGGCGCGGCCAGGACGCGATGATCCGCCTGGAGATCGAGCTCAGCGAGGCGGCCTTCGGTACGACGAAGGACATCCAGGTCGACACGGCCGTGGTGTGCACGACGTGCTCCGGCGAGGGCGCGGCCCCCGGCACCTCGGCGCAGACCTGTGACATGTGCCGCGGCCGCGGTGAGGTCTCGCAGGTGACGCGGTCCTTCCTGGGCCAGGTCATGACGTCCCGTCCCTGCCCGCAGTGCCAGGGTTTCGGCACGGTCGTGCCGACCCCGTGCCCGGAGTGCGCGGGCGACGGCCGCATCCGGTCGCGGCGGACGCTGACCGTGAAGATCCCCGCCGGTGTCGACAACGGCACACGGATCCAGCTCGCGGGCGAGGGCGAGGTCGGCCCCGGCGGCGGCCCCGCCGGCGACCTTTACGTCGAGATCCACGAGATCGCCCACCCGGTCTTCCAGCGGCGCGGCGACGATCTGCACTGCACGGTCACGATCCCCATGACGGCGGCGGCGCTGGGCACGAAGTGTCCGCTGGAGACGCTCGACGGCATGGAGGAGGTCGACATCCGGCCCGGTACGCAGTCCGGCCAGTCGATCCCGCTGCACGGCCGCGGCATCACGCACCTGCGGGGCGGCGGCCGGGGCGACCTGATCGTCCACGTCGAGGTGACGACGCCGACCAAGATGGACCCCGAGCAGGAGCGTCTGCTGCGGGATCTGGCGAAGCTGCGGGGCGAGGAGCGGCCGACGGGTCAGTTCCAGCCGGGACAGCAGGGGCTCTTCTCACGCCTGAAGGACGCGTTCAACGGGCGGTAGCCCGGTGGGGGCGAGCGGCCTGCGGGGGGCCTCCGCGCGTCCCCCCGCGCCTCCATCCCCACCTACGGCCTGACGGCCGTGGGTGGGGGTCCCCCGGCGAAGCCAGGGGCGTATCCCGTCCCTCAGGAGTTGCAGGGCCTCGGGCGCAGCCTGGGGAAGCGCCCGCCGCAGGCACCGTGCACCGCCCCCCGGGAACGGGGATTCGGCCCCGTCGCGGGGACATGGCACGATGCCTGCATGTCCTCCGCGCTGACCGATCTATGCCGTCATCCGATCGTGCAGGCCCCGATGGCGGGCGGCGCGTCGTGTCCCCAGCTCGCGGCCGCCGTGTCCGAGGCCGGCGGGCTCGGCTTCCTCGCCGCCGGGTACAAGACGGTGGACGGCATGTTCCAGGAGATCAAACAGATCCGCTCCCTCACGGCGCGGCCCTTCGGCGTCAATCTCTTCATGCCGCAGCCCGCCACCGCCGACCCGGCGGCCGTCGACGTCTACCGGCAGCAGCTCGCCGGTGAGGCCACCTGGTACGAGACCCCCCTCGGCGACCCCGACGCGGGACGGGACGACGCTTACGAGGCGAAGCTCGCGATCCTGCGCGACGATCCCGTCCCGGTCGTGTCCTTCACGTTCGGCTGCCCTTCCCGCGACGAGCTCGCTTCGCTGGGCGCCGTGGGCACGATCACCGTGGTCACCGTCACCACGCCGGAGGAGGCGCAGGCCGCCGAGCGGGCCGGAGCCGACGCCGTGTGCGTGCAGGGCATCGAGGCAGGCGGCCATCAGGGCACCCACCGCGACGACCCCGCCGCGGACGGCTCCGGCATCGGGCTGCTCTCACTGATCCCGCTCGTCCGCGAGGCCGTGCGGATTCCCGTCGTCGCGGCCGGCGGCCTGATGCGTGGCGCCCAGATCGCCGCCGTGCTGGCGGCGGGAGCGAGTGCCGCGCAGCTCGGAACGGCGTTCCTGGTGTGTCCCGAGTCCGGCGCGAACGCCCTGCACAAGCAGGCCATGACCAACCCCCTGTTCGTCCGCACCGACCTGACCCGCGCCTTCTCCGGGCGGCCGGCACGCGGGCTGGTGAACCGTTTCATGCACGAGCACGGCCCGTACGCCCCCGCCGCCTACCCCGAGATCCACCACCTGACGAGCGGACTGCGCAAGGCGGCCGCGAAGGCCGGGGACCCGCAGGGGATGGCGTTGTGGGCCGGGCAGGGCCACCGGCTGGCGCGCGAGCTGCCCGCCGGGCAGCTGGTGGAGGTCCTCGCCGCGGAACTGGACGCCGCGCGTGCCGCGCTGGCGCTCGGGGGTGCGCGGTGACCGCCCCCGTGTTCGTCGTCGACTCGCTCTCGGGCGCCGCGCCGGGCGCCGTTGTCACCCTGGACGGTCCCGAGGGGCGGCATGCGGTCTCCGTGAAGCGGTTGCAGCCGGGCGAGGACATCGTCCTGACGGACGGTCAGGGACAGGGCGCGGCCGGCACCGTGCTGGCCACCGAGGGCAAGGACCGGCTGACGATCGAGGTACACGCGTGCCCGGCCGAACCGGAGCCGACGCCTCGGATCACCGTCGTCCAGGCCCTGCCCAAGGGCGACCGGGGCGAACTCGCCGTGGAGACCATGACGGAGACCGGCGTCGACGCCGTCGTACCGTGGGCGGCCGCCCGCTGCATCACCCAGTGGAAGGGTGAGCGGGGGGCCAAGTCGCTGGCCAAATGGCGTTCCACGGCCCGGGAGGCGGGCAAGCAGTCGCGCAGGCTGCGGTTCCCGGAGGTCGCGGAGGCGGCAACGACCAAGCAGGTCACGGCACTTCTGGCCGACGCGGACTTCGCCGCCGTGCTGCACGAGGAGGGCGCCGAGCCGCTGGCCACAGCCGAACTCCCCTCGCAGGGCTCGATCGTGCTGGTCGTCGGGCCCGAGGGAGGCGTGTCCCCGCAGGAGTTGGAGGCGTTCGCCGCGGCGGGTGCGAAGCCGTACCGCCTGGGCCGCAGCGTGCTGCGCACGTCCACCGCCGGAACGGCTGCGACGGCGCTGCTCCTGGGCCGCACGGGCCGCTGGTCCTGACGCGGGCCGCCGGGGCCTGACGCCCTGACGGGAGCATGACGCGGGCCGCCGGGGCCTGAGGGGAGCCTGCGGGACCTGACGCCCTGGCGCCGGCCGACGGGGGCCTGAGGGAGCTTGGCTCGCGGGGGCCGCCCCTGACAGGGGCCGGACACCGGCCGACCGGGCCTGAAGGGAGCCTGCGGGACCTGACGCGGACCCGGGCTGGGGCTGGGAGGCATCACGCTGCTCCTGGGGCCTACGGTCGCACACTGGCCACAACCTGCCTTTTGCCACAGCCCTCGCCGGTGGCACTCTGCCCGCCATGAGGGTGCTGAGAATCGTGGGCCCCATCGGTGCCTGCGGGATCGCCGTCGCGAGCCTCGCCGGATGCGAACCGGCGGCCGGGGGGCTCGACTCCGCCGCCGTGGCCGTCACCACCGACCGGACCGCGACCGCCACACTGGAACGGCTGACCTTCGACGTGGCATGGCTGAGCTGCACCGCGAAGGTCGATCCGGACCCTGGGACGTCGAGAGCGGCCACAGGGGCGTCGAAGGCGGCCCCGGGGGAATCGAAGGCGGCCGGCGGCGCGGCCGTCGACTGCCGGGGAGAGACCGGATCCGGCCAGGACATCACCGTCAAGGGCCGGGTGACGGACGAGCGCGCCGGCAGGTGCGTACGGGGGGACCTGACCGCCCGGATCGACAGGAAGGTCGTCTTCCAGGCGACCATGCTCGGAGACTGCTCGGCGGTGCCGACCACCACCCCGCCCCGGCCCTCCGACGGGTCCCGGCCCCATCCCACGGTCACCGAAACCGTCACCGTCACCGAGACCGTCACCGTGACCGCCGTTCCGGCCAAGTGATCCAAAGCCTCCCGCGCAGGCCCCCCACCTGCCTAGGGTGACGGTGTGACGCAGCCTGCCTACCTCCGGTTTCCCCATCTGCACGGCGAGTCGATCGCCTTCACCGCCGAGGACGACGTCTGGGTGGCGCCCCTCGACGGCGGCCGCGCATGGCGCGTCAGCGCCGACGACGTCCCCGTGAGCCGTCCGAGAATCTCGCCCGACGGCACGCACATCGCCTGGACCTCCTACCGCGACGGCGCGCCCGAGGTGCATGTCGCGCCCCTCGACGGCGGGCCGTCGGACCGGCTCACCTACTGGGGCAGTGACAAGACGTCCGTACGCGGCTGGACCCCCGACGGCCATGTCCTGGCGCTCACCACCCACGGGCAGGCGTCGCTGCGCCGCACCTGGGCGCGGGCCGTGCCGCTCGACGGCGGCCCCGCCACGACCCTGCCGTACGGGCCCGTCGGCGATGTCGCCTTCGGCCCGCGCACGCTGCTGCTGTCGGCGACGATGGGACGCGAGGCCGCCGCCTGGAAGCGCTACCGGGGCGGTACCGCGGGCAAGTTGTGGATCGAGACGGCCGCTGACGGGAAGCCCGCCGACGGGAAGCCGGGTGACGAGGCGGCCGGTGGCGGGAAGCCGGGTGACGAGGCGGCCGGTGGCGGGAAGCCGGGTGACGAGGCGGCCGGTGGCGGGAAGGCCGGTGGCCGGGAGTTCATTCGCCTCCACGAGGACATCGACGGCAACATCGAGTGCCCGCTCTGGGTCGGGGAGCGCATCGCCTTCCTCTCCGACCACGAGGGCGTCGGCGCCCTCTACTCGTCGCTGCCCGACGGCTCCGACCTCCGCCGCCACACCGGCATCGACGGGTTCTACGCCCGCCATGCCGCCACCGACGGCACCCGCGTCGCCTATGCCGCGGCCGGCGAGCTGTGGGTCCTCGACGACCTGGACGGCGCCGAACCGCGCCGGCTCGACATCAGGCTCGGCGGCCAGCGCACCGATCTGCGTCCCCGGCCCGTCGACGCCGACCACCACCTGGGCGACGCCGCCCCGGACCACACAGGCCGCGGCAGCGCGGTCGAGGTCCGCGGCGGCATCCACTGGGTCACCCACCGCGGAGGGCCGGCGCGTGCGCTGGCCGTGGAGCCCGGCGTACGGGCCAGGCTGCCGCGCACGTTCCGGGTCGACGGAGAGGAGCACGTCGTCTGGGTGACCGACGCCGAGGGGGACGACGCGCTCGAATTCGCGCCGGCGACCGGGGCAGCGGCGGGTGCCCCGCCGCGCCGGCTCGCCGCCGGCCGGCTCGGCCGCGTCCTGAGCCTCGCCGTCGCCCCCGACGGCAGTCGCGCGGCCGTCGCCTCGCACGACGGCCGGGTGCTCCTCGTCGAACGCGAATCGGGCGAGGTGCGCGAGGTCGACCGCAGTGAGCACGGCGACGCCCAGGGGCTCGTCTTCTCGCCCGACTCCGGCTGGCTCGCCTGGTCGCACCCCGGCCCGAGCCCGCTGCGCCAGATCAAACTCGCCAACACCGGTGATCTGACGGTCTCCGAGGCGACGCCACTGCGGTTCGCGGACTTCCAGCCCGCGTTCACGCTCGACGGCAGGCACCTCGCCTTTCTGTCCGAGCGTGCCTTCGACCCCGTCTACGACACGCATGTCTTCGACCTCGCCTTCATCGGCGGCTGCCGGCCGCATCTGATCACGCTGGCCGCGACGACGCCGTCGCCGTTCGGTCCGCAGCGGCACGGGCGGGCCTTCGACTCCGACAAGGACGGTCCGTCCGACTCCGCCACGGACGAGGGCGCCGCGCCCGTCACCCGCATCGACCTCGACGGACTCGCGGACCGCATCGTGCCGTTCCCCGTCGAGGCCGCCCGCTACTCGACGCTGCGCGCCGCGAAGGACGGGCTGCTGTGGCTGCGGCATCCGCTGCGCGGAGTCCTCGGCACGGCCCGTGCCACGCCCGACGACCCGGGCCCGAAGACCGTGCTGGAGCGGTACGACCTGGCCCAGCAGCACGTCGAGGAACTGTCCGGCGACGCCGCCTACTTCCGCGTCAGCGGCGACGGCAGGCGGGTCCTGCTGCACACCGACGACAAGCTCAAGGTCGTCCCCAGCGACCGGCGGGCCTCCCGTGACGAGGACTCCGACACCAACATCACCGTCGACCTCAGCCGCGTGCGCCGGACGATCGATCCAGCCGCCGAGTGGCGGCAGATGTACGACGAGGCCGGCCGGCTGATGCGCGACCACTTCTGGCGCCCGGACCTCGGCGGCGTCGACTGGGACGCGGTGCTGGAGCGCTACCGGCCGGTGCTGGCCCGGGTCGCCACGCACGACGACCTCGTCGACCTGCTGTGGGAGGTGCAGGGCGAACTCGGCACCTCGCACGCGTACGTCATGCCGCGCGGCGGGTACGGCAGCGGCGCGACGCGGCAGGGTCTGCTCGGCGCGGACATCTCCCGCGCCGGGGACGGGTCGTGGCGGATCGACCGCATCCTGCCGTCCGAGACCTCCGACCCGGACGCCCACTCGCCGCTCGCGGCGCCCGGGGTCGCACTGCGCGCGGGCGACGCGATCGTCGCCGTGGACGGGCGGCCCGTCGACCCCGTACGGGGCCCCGGGCCGCTGCTCGTCGGCTCGGCCGGCAAGCCCGTCGAACTCACCGTGTCCCCGGCGGGCGGCGGCGATCCGCGGCACGCCGTCGTGGTGCCCCTGGCCGACGAGGAGCCGCTGCGCTACCACGCGTGGGTAGCGGACCGCAGGGCGTACGTCCATGAGAGGTCCGGCGGACGCGTCGGCTACCTCCATGTGCCCGACATGCAGGCGCCGGGCTGGGCCCAGATCCACCGGGACCTGCGGGTCGAGGTGGCACGTGAGGGTCTGGTCGTCGACGTACGCGAGAACCGTGGCGGCCACACGTCGCAACTCGTCGTCGAGAAGCTGGCCCGCCGCATCGTGGGCTGGGACCTGCCGCGCGGGATGCAGCCGTCCAGCTACCCCCTGGACGCTCCGCGGGGGCCGGTGGTGGCGGTGGCGAACGAGTTCTCCGGCTCGGACGGCGACATCGTCAACGCGGCGATCAAGGCGCTCGGCATCGGCCCGGTGGTGGGCACGCGGACCTGGGGCGGCGTGGTGGGCATCGACAGCCGCTACTCCCTGGTCGACGGCACGCTGGTCACGCAGCCCAAGTACGCATTCTGGCTGGAGGGTTACGGCTGGGACGTGGAGAACCGGGGCGTGGATCCGGACGTGGAGGTGGTGACCACCCCGCAGGACCACGCGGCGGGGAGGGACCCGCAACTGGACGAGGCGATCAGGATGTCACTGGCGGCCCTGACGGAGAACCCGGCGAAGACCCCGCCGAGCCTGCCGTAGCTCCCGCCCCGGGTCCTCCCGGCCCCTGCCGGTAAGGCGCCCCGCACGGCCTCGCGCTGACCCGCCAGGGCGTGCCGGATCCTTGCCGGTCCCTGCCGGTCCCTGCCGGATCCCGGTGCCTGCCGGTTCCCTTCCGGGTCCCGGTCACCTGCCGGGTCCCTCCCGAGTCGTTCCGGTCCCTCGCGGGTCGGGTCCAACTGGTCTTTCGCGGGTCCATCGGTAATCACTCCGGGTGCCTCCCGGGCGTGAGCTCCGCGACAGGCTCACGAAGGCCATGCCGGCGATCGTCATCGCCTCGGCCGGTCGCGGTCGGACCGGGCCGTCCGGCCCTCCCGGGCCGTCCTCCCGGGCGGGGCCCCGCCGTCCCGCCGCGCCCCTGCGAGCGCTGCGCCGACGCCTCAATTGCCGGCGCGGCTGCATGGGCAGGCCGCGGGGCGCTGTGAGCCGCATCCCGCGGCTCACAGCGCCGCCTGGCCCGGGTCTCCCGGCGGGCCGGGTTCCCCGACGCGGCTGAAGTTCCGAGCAGCGGCTATCCAGTTCGTTCGGCGTCCCATGGCCGTTGGGCCCAGGAGGAGCCCCGAGGGGCAGTACGGGGCCGGCCCGGGCCCGGTTCCGAGGTCGGGGCATCGCCCACGGGCTCCTCTCACGGCCGTCGGACCCGGGAGGGGCCCTGAAGGGCAGTACTGCACCCCGGTTCCGGGGTCGGGGCACCGCCCATGCCGCCAGGTGCAGGGGAGGGCGGGGTGGGGGGAACAGCCCCTTCCAGGCCGATAGCATGCCGTCAGCAGTGACACACCACCCGCGAGGAGGCGCCCCGCGCATGGCCGGAGAACCGCAATCGGACTGCCTGTTCTGCAAGATCGCCGCAGGGGAGGTCCCCGCCACCATCGTGCGCGAGACCGAGACCACCGTCGCCTTCCGGGACATCAACCCCCAGGCGCCCACCCACGTCCTGGTCATCCCCAAGGCCCACTACCGCGACGCCGCCGCCCTCGCCGCCGCCGTGCCGGAGCTCGCCGCGGACGTGCTGCGCGAGGCAGGTCAGGTGGCCGCCGACGACAAGGCCGACGCGACCGGCTACCGCATCGTCTTCAACACCGGCTCCGGCGCGGGCCAGACCGTCTTCCACGCCCACGCGCACGTACTGGGCGGCCGCGGTCTCGAGTGGCCTCCCGGGTAGGGGTGGGACAGACCAGTGTCCGTACGTGAACTGGTGGTGCTCGGCACCGCCAGCCAGGTCCCGACCCGGCACCGCAACCACAACGGCTATCTGCTGCGCTGGGACGGCGAGGGCATTCTCTTCGACCCGGGCGAGGGCACCCAGCGGCAGATGCTGCGCGCCGGTGTCTCGGCGCACGACATCAACCGGATCTGCGTCACGCATTTCCACGGTGACCACTCGCTGGGCCTGGCCGGGGTGATCCAGCGGATCAACCTCGACCAGGTCCCGCATCCGGTCGTCGCGCACTATCCCGCGAGCGGTCAGCGCTTCTTCGACCGTCTGCGGTACGCGACGGCCTACCGCGAGACCGTGCGGCTCGTTCAGACGCCCGTCGCCGCCGACGGCATGTTCGCCCGGACCGGCACGTACACGCTCCACGCGCACCGGCTCTCCCACGCCGTCGAGTCCTACGGCTACCGGCTCGTCGAGCCCGACGGCCGCAGGATGCTGCCCGACCGGCTCGCCGCGCACGGCATCAAGGGCCCGGACGTCGGCCGGATCCAGCGCGAGGGCTCGCTCGGCGGCGTCACGCTCGACGACGTCAGCGAGGTCCGGAGCGGACAGCGGTTCGCCTTCGTCATGGACACCCGGCTCTGCGACGGGGTGCACGCCCTCGCCGAGGGCTGCGACATGCTGGTCATCGAGTCCACGTTCCTCGACGAGGACGAGCGACTGGCCACCGAGCACGGTCATCTGACCGCAGGTCAGGCCGGCCGGGTCGCGCACGAGGCAGGCGTACGGCACCTCGTCCTCACGCACTTCTCGCAGCGTTACGCGGACGCCGCCGACACCTTCGAACGCCAGGCCAGGGCCGCCGGGTTCGACGGCGAGGTGACCGTCGCCCGGGATCTGTGGCGCATCCCCGTGCCCAAGCGGTCCTGAAGGACGTACGGCCTAGAATCGGGACATGTCCCTCCCCAAGGCCGAACTTCACCTTCATGTCGAAGGAACCCTGGAGCCCGAGCTCGCCTTCGCCCTCGCCGCGCGCAACGGGGTCCACCTGTCCTTCGCGGATGCCGGAGAGCTGCGCAGGGCATACGACTTCAAGGACCTCCAGTCGTTCCTCGACCTGTACTACGGGTTGATGGCCGTGCTGCGCACCGAGGACGACTTCGCCGAGCTGGCGAACGCCTATCTGGCGCGCGCCGCCGCGCAGGGCGTGCGGCACGCGGAGATCTTCTTCGACCCGCAGGCGCACACTGCCCGCGGTGTCCCGATCGGCACGGTGATCGAGGGCCTGGGGCGGGCGCTGGACGGCGCCCGGGAGCGGCACGGGGTGTCCACGCGCCTGATCATGTGCTTCCTGCGCGACGAGCCGGCCGATGCCGCGCTCGCGACGCTGCGGGAGGCGGAGCCGTATCTGGACCGGATCACGGGGATCGGTCTGGACTCGGCGGAGGTCGGGCACCCGCCGTCGAAGTTCCGCGAGGTCTACGAGGCCGCGGCCGCCCTCGGGCTGCGCCGGGTCGCGCACGCGGGGGAGGAGGGCCCGGCCGCGTACATCCGTGAGGCGCTGGACGTGCTCGGCGTCGAGCGGATCGACCACGGGCTGAGGTCGATGGAGGACCCCGACCTGGTGGCGCGGCTGGTGCGCGAGCGCGTCCCGCTCACGCTGTGCCCGCTGTCCAACGTCCGGCTGCGGGCCGTGGACACCCTCGCGGACCACCCCCTGCCGAGGATGATGGCGGCCGGTCTGATGTGCACGGTCAACTCCGACGACCCCGCCTACTTCGGCGGGTACGCGGGCGACAACTTCCGTGCCGTGCGCGAGGCGTTGCCGCTCGGCGACGAGGACCTGCGCGAGCTGGCCCGCAACTCCTTCCTGGCGTCGTTCCTCGACGACGAGGAGGAACTGCGGGCCCGGTATCTGGCCGAGGTCGCGGCGTACGACTTCGGGCGCCCCGCACAGGACTCCGGGCACCGGGGCTAGCGGGTCGCCGGGCCCGTCCAGTCCGCCGGGACACGGGCGACGCGCACCCGCTGCGGATGGTCGCCGACGGACACGGTCGCGACCTTCCTGCCGGTCGCGAAGTCGATCGCGGTGACGGCGTCGGCGCCGCTCTCCGAGATGACGCAGGACCGCCCGTCGCCGCTCACCGTCGCCCAGTACGGCTTCGACGCCGGCACCGGCGGGCTCTCCCGCAGCGTGGCGCGGTCGACGATCGTCGCGTAGTCGTCCATCGTGCCCGCGACGCAGAGCTTGTCGCCCCGGGGGCTCATCGACATGCCGTGGTGGCGCGAGTCGTTGACCCATGTGGTGCGGTCCTCGCTGGTCGCCGGGTTCTTCGGCAGTTCCTTCACCCGGGTGATCCGGTCGGCGGCGACGTCGTACTCGAGGAAGCCGTGGAAGAACGACACCTGGAAGTAGAGCTTCGACTCGTCGGGCGTGAACGCCACTGGACGGATCGCGTCGGAGAGGTCCCTGCGGCCGAAGGCGTCCAGGCGCTGACGCATGTCGATCACCTTCACCTGCTGGAACGTCCGCGCGTCGACGACGGTGATCCTGCGGTCGCCCTTCGTCCAGTCCAGCCAGGGCGCGTCGAGCGCGGTGGTGACCTCGCCGATCGACATGTTCCACAGGTATCGGCCGCCGTCGGTGAAGACGTTCTCATGCGGCTTGTCACCGGTCGTGAACGAGCCGGCCTGCTCACCGGTCTCGATGTCGAGGACGTGCACGGTGCCGGACGTCGAGGCGGAGACGGCGACGCGGCTGCCGTCGGGGGAGACGGCCATGTGGTCGGCGCGGAAACCGGACACCGGGAAGCGCCAGTTGAGCTTCCCGGTGGCGAGGTCGATGGAGACGACGTCGGCGAAGCTCGGCCGTGAGACGACCATGGCTCTGCCGTCCGGCGTGGCGTACATGTCGTCGACGAACTGGTCGTGTCCTTCGCCCGGGCCCTGCCTGATGCCGAGGAAGAAGGCGAGCTTGACGGGGTTGAGGTGGATCTCCCTCAGCCGCTCCTCCTTGTCGGGGACGACGTCGACGCGGCCGATCCTGGTGAAGTCGCCCTCGGCCTCGATGACGTCGGCGGTGCCGTCCCAGTTGTTGCCGACGAACATCACCTCGCGGAGCGCGGCGCTGCCCGCTGTGTCCGCTGTGTCCGCTGCGCCAGGGGTGCTCTGTGCGTTTTCGGCGTGGGCCGGGAGCGCACCGCCGGCCGCGAGGGCGAGGACGGCGGCGATCGCGCCCGCGGCCCGCCTGGTGCTGGACAGAGACATCGTCGTTCCTTCCGGGCAGGCGGCCGGTCCGACACCGGGCGCAGTCTGAATACACGTGCGTTCAGATTGGGCTACTGGAAAGTAACGAGTGGTGGCAGACTCCACAAGACTCCGGACACGACAAAGTGAGCCGGACGACGAGGGAGGGCCGGTGACGGGCAGGCTCAAGGGTCCGACGGGGCGTTACGGGGGCAGGTCGGCCGAGGAGCGCCAGGCCGAGCGGCGGCAGCGGTTCCTCGACGCGGGGCTGCGGCTGTTCGGCGACAGCCCCGGCTACCGGGGAACGACGGTCGCGGCGCTGAGCGAGGCCGCGGGACTGTCGACCCGTCAGTTCTACGAGGAGTTCCGCACGCTCGAGGACGTGCTGGCGGCGCTCCACCTCCAGGTCAACGACCGGGCCGAGGAGGCGGCCCTGGCCGCGCTCGCCGATGCGGAGGGCCTGCCCCTGGCGCAGCGGGCGACGGCCGTCTTCCGTGCCTACGCGGCGAACGTGACCGGCGACCCGCGGCGTATCCGCATCACCTTCACCGAGATCGTCGGGGTCAGCCCCGCGATGGAGCGGCAGCGGCTGACCCGGCGCGCCCGCTGGGTGGATTTCATCTGCGCCGAGGCGGCGCGGGCGGTCCAGCAAGGCGAGGCCGAGCCGCGCGACTACCGGGTCGCCGCCGCGGCGTTCATCGGCAGCGTGAACGGCCTGCTGCACGACTGGACCGCCGGCTGGGTGGACGCGACGCTCGACGAACTCGTCGACGAGCTGGTGCGGATGTTGCTCGGCATCCTGCGTCCGATGCCGCTGCACTGACGCTCCCGTTCATCCACCTGGACACCTCACCGACACCCCACCGTGGAGGACTCGGCACCGTTGACCATGTCTGGTTCGCGTACCTAATCTCAGTTCTCATACATGTGCGCGATCTCTGTGGGGAGACAGCATGGGCCAGGACCTGACCATCAGTGAGGTGCGGCTCACGCCGATCCTGGTCGCCGACCCACCACTGCTCAACACCCAAGGCGTGCACCAGCCGTACACCCCGCGGCTGATCGTCGAGGTCGTCACCGCGGGCGGTGTGAGCGGCATCGGCGAGACCTACGGCGACACCAAGTACCTCGACCTGGCACGGCCCCTCGCCGATGCGCTGGCCGGCCGCCGGGTCTGCGACGTCAACGGGCTGCCGGCCCTCGCCGCCCGCGTCTGCGGGGACTCGCCCGAGGCGACCGGCGCGGACGCGGGCGACGCCGGAGGGCTGCGCGGCGCCCAGACAGCCGGCAAGCTCCGGCTCTCCGTCGCCTCCTCCTTCGAGGTCGCCTGCCTCGACGCCCTCGGCAAGACGCTCGGGCTGCCCGTGCACGCCCTGCTGGGCGGCAAGGTCCGCGACGCCGTCGACTACAGCGCCTACCTCTTCCACCGCTGGGCGGAGCACCCCGGCGGAGCCGGGGAGCCCGACGACTGGGGCGCCGCCATCGACCCGGCCGGCATCGTCGCCCAGGCGCGCCGTTTCGCCCGCGACCACGGCTTCACGTCCTTCAAGCTCAAGGGCGGTGTCTTCCCGCCCGAGCAGGAGGTCGCCGCGATCCGGGCGCTCGCCGGTGCATTCCCCGGCCGGCCGCTGCGGCTCGACCCCAACGGTGCCTGGTCCGTGGAGACATCCCTGAAGGTCGCCGAGGAGCTCAAGGGCGTCCTCCAGTACCTGGAGGACCCCACCACCCCGACCGCACGCATGGCCGAGGTCGCCGCGGGCACGGACATGCCGCTCGCCACCAATATGTGTGTCACCCACTTCGCCGAGATCCCCGAGGCCTTCGCCCTGGGGGCGGTGCAGGTCGTCCTCTGCGACCACCATTACTGGGGCGGACTGCTCGCCACCCGTGAACTGGCCGCGGTCTGCCGCACGTTCGGGGTCGGCCTTTCGATGCACTCCAACACCCACCTGGGCATCAGCCTGGCCGCGATGACCCATGCCGCCGCGGTCGTCCCCAACCTCGACCACGCCTGCGACACCCACTACCCGTGGCAGACGGAGGATGTGATCACCGAACGCCTCGCCTTCGAGGACGGCCGCCTTGCGGTGAGCGACCTCCCCGGCCTCGGCGTGGAACTGGACCGCGACCGCCTCGACCGCCTGCACCGCCGCTGGCTGGCCGACGACGGCACGATGCGCGACCGCGACGACGCGTCGGCGATGCGCACGGCGGACCCGACCTGGTCCCCGAGGCACTGGTAGCGCCTCGGGGACCGCGCGGGGCCCGTGCCGTGCCGGCCGAGGGGCACCGCGGGGGCCCGTGCGGCCCCGGGGCGTCTGCTGCGGGGCACCCGTACCGGTCCGGCGGTCCGCGGCGGAATGAGAACGCCTCCGGCCTCGGCATGCAGCTGATGGGCGCCGCGCGCGGCGGGACGGCGCGGACACGGGGCGATGTGTCCCGCCGCGCGCCGGCGCGTCGCCGATGGGTGGACACGCCTCCGGCCGGACGCCGGGATCGAGTATTGCGCCGCCACCCTCCCCGCACCGAGTGCAAGCGGCCTGCTGACGCGACAGCAGGCCGCGCGGCCACGCGGGGCGCCCACGGCCCTGACCCGCGGCCTTTGGCGGACCCTTCCCCGCCACGTCCTGCGACGCGTGCGGCCGGGCGGGCAGCGCTGCGGCGGTTGGGCGGCCGAGCCCCGCGCCGCCCGCGACCGTCCCCGCGCGGGCGGCGGCCCCTCCCTCGCGGGGGCAACGCAGACGACCGTGCCGGCGCGCTCCCACGCGGGCCGAGGCCCCGCAGGCCGGCCACACCTCCCCGCCGGACGGGCAGCGCGTCGCGGCCGCGGGCTTCAACATCGGGCCAACCGGCTTCGGCTTGGCGTCGGCTTCATCCGAGTCTCCGCAGGGACGGGCCCCGGCCCCGACGTACGCGTACGGCGATGTCTGCCGCCGGGGCACGGCGTGCCCCGGCCACCACCCACCTCCCTCTCCTGGGCCTCTACCCACCGCGTGGTTTCGGGCAGACTGGCCTGATACCTGCACCACGTACGGGAGCGCGCACGGTGACCACTCGCGACGGAGAGCACCTGGGCACGGCGGCCGGCCTGGATCCCCTGGCCGCCCTGCGGACGCCGGCGGATCCCCCCTGCGACGTCTATCTCACCGGCAGCGTCTTCCTCGACATCATCTTCACCGGCCTCGACTCCGCCCCCGTCCGCGGTACGGAGTCCTGGGCGAGCGGCATGGGCTCCAGCCCCGGCGGTGTCGCCAACATGGCCACCGCGCTCGCCCGGCTCGGGCTGCGCACGTCCCTGGCCGCTGCCTTCGGTGACGACCACTACGGCGAGTACTGCTGGGACGCGCTGGAACAGGGCGAGGGCATCGACCTCACGCTCTCCCGCACCGTCCCCGGCTGGCACTCGCCCGTCACCGTCTCCATGGCGTACGAGGGCGAGCGCACCATGGTGTCCCACGGGCACGAGGCGCCGCCCCCCGAGCCCGCCCCCGAGTGCCCGCCTCCCGCGCGCGCGGCCATCGCCTCCCTCGCGCCCGACCGCGCCGAGTGGATCGCCCAGTCCGCCCGCAAGGGCACCCGGATCTTCGCGGACGTCGGCTGGGACGACTCCGGCCGCTGGGACCCGGCCGACCTCGCGGACCTGGAGCACTGCGAGGCGTTCCTGCCCAACGCCGAAGAGGCGATGCGCTACACCCGCACCGACTGCCCGCTCGCCGCCGCACACGCCCTGACCGAGCACGTCCCGGTCGCGGTCGTCACGCTCGGTGCCGAGGGCGCGTATGCCGTCGACGGCTCGACCGGTGAGTGCGCGCAGGTCCCGGCCATCGATGTGCAGGCGCTGGACCCGACCGGCGCGGGTGACGTGTTCGTGGCCGGCTTCGTCACGGGCACGCTCGCCGACTGGCCGCTCGCCGACCGCCTGGCCTTCGCGGGACTGACGGCGGCGCTGTCGGTGCAGGAGTTCGGCGGGTCCCTCTCGGCGCCGGGCTGGTCGGAGATCGCGGCCTGGTGGCAGTCGGTACAGGGCCTCCCGGGCCAGGACCCCGCCGCCCTGCGCCGCTACGCCTTCCTGGCGGACCTGCTGCCGGCGGCGGCCCGACCCTGGCCGTTGCGCCGCGCGGTCCCGACGATCGGGTTCGGCCGCAACGGCTGAGCGCGTCCACCCGGACCCGCCCGGCCCCGGAAAAGCCCTCGGTCCTGTCAGTGACAGGTCGTACCCTGGATGGTCCAGAGGTTGTCGAGCAGCGAGAACCCTGCAACGGGAGGTATGTGCAGGCCACAGAGCCGGCCCATGACTCAGACACCCACAGCCCAGACCCCAGCGCCGGGGCAGGCGCGAGCCCACTTCACCGTCCCCGCCAAGCATCCGATGGTGACGGTCCTCGGCTCTGGTGACGCCCTCCTGCGCGTGATCGAGAAGGCCTTCCCCGCGGCAGACATCCATGTCCGGGGCAACGAGATCAGCGCGGTCGGTGACGCTACGGAAGTCGCGCTGATCCAGCGCCTGTTCGACGAGATGATGCTCGTGCTCCGCACCGGGCAACCGATGACGGAGGACGCAGTGGAACGCTCCATCGCCATGCTCAAGGAGGAGACCGGGGGCAAGGCCGTCGAGACCCCGTCGGAGGTGCTCACCCAGAACATCCTCTCCAGCCGCGGCCGCACCATCCGCCCCAAGACGCTCAACCAGAAGCGGTACGTCGACGCGATCGACAAGCACACGGTCGTCTTCGGTATCGGCCCGGCGGGCACCGGCAAGACGTACCTCGCCATGGCCAAGGCCGTGCAGGCGCTGCAGTCCAAGCAGGTCAACCGCATCATCCTGACCCGGCCCGCGGTGGAGGCCGGTGAGCGCCTCGGCTTCCTGCCCGGCACGCTGTACGAGAAGATCGACCCGTATCTGCGCCCGCTCTACGACGCGCTGCACGACATGCTCGACCCCGACTCGATCCCGCGCCTGATGGCCGCGGGCACGATCGAGGTCGCGCCCCTGGCGTACATGCGCGGCCGCACGCTCAACGACGCGTTCATCATCCTCGACGAGGCACAGAACACGAACCCCGAGCAGATGAAGATGTTCCTGACCCGGCTCGGTTTCGACTCGAAGATCGTGATCACCGGTGACGTGACGCAGGTCGACCTGCCGGGCGGCACCAAGAGCGGTCTGCGCCAGGTCCGGGAGATCCTCGACGGCGTGCAGGACGTGCACTTCTCGCTGCTCACCTCGCAGGATGTCGTACGGCACAAGCTCGTCGGCCGTATCGTCGACGCGTACGAGCAGTACGACAGCCGAAACGGGAAGTAGACCAGCCGCACCATGTCGATCGACGTCAACAACGAGTCCGGAACCGAGGTCGACGAGCAGGCGATCCTCGATGTCGCCCGCTACGCGCTCGCGCGGATGCGTATCCACCCGCTCTCCGAGCTCTCGGTGATCGTCGTGGACGCCGAGGCCATGGAGCAACTGCACATCCAGTGGATGGACCTCCCCGGTCCGACCGATGTCATGTCCTTCCCGATGGACGAGCTGCGTCCGCCGGGCAAGGACGACGACGAGCCCCCGCAGGGTCTCCTCGGTGACATCGTGCTCTGCCCCGAGGTCGCCAAGAAGCAGGGCGAGGAAGCCCCGACGCAGCACTCCATGGACGAGGAGCTCCAGCTCCTCACCGTCCACGGAGTGCTGCACCTGCTCGGTTACGACCACGAGGAGCCGGACGAGAAGGCGGAGATGTTCGGGCTGCAGGCCGCGATCGTCGACGGCTGGCGGTCGGAGAAGGGCCTCACCGGTCCTTCCCCGGCGCCGACCGTCTCATGATCGGCCAACTGCTCGCGGGCGCCGTCGCGCTGGTCGTCGTCGCCTGGCTCGCCGCCTGCGCGGAGGCCGGTCTGGCCCGGGTCTCGAGTTTCCGCGCCGCCGAGGCCGTACGGTCGGGCCGGCGCGGCGCCACCAAACTGGAGCAGGTCGCCGCGGACCCCACCCGCTACCTCAACGTCGCCCTGCTCGTGCGGGTCGCGTGCGAGATGGCGGCCGGAGTGCTCGTCACCTATGCGTGCCTCGAGGAGTTCGAGGAGACCTGGTCGGCGCTGCTGGTCGCCATCGCCGTGATGGTGCTCGTCAGCTATGTCGCCGTCGGCGTCTCGCCGCGCACCATCGGCCGTCAGCACCCGCTGAACACCGCGACCGCCGCGGCGTACGTCCTGCTGCCGCTGGCCCGGATCATGGGCCCGATCCCACAGCTGCTGATCCTCATCGGCAATGCGCTCACGCCCGGAAAGGGCTTCCGCAAGGGGCCGTTCGCCTCCGAGGCCGAGCTGCGGGCCCTGGTCGACCTCGCCGAGCGGGAGTCGCTGATCGAGGACGACGAGCGCCGCATGGTGCACTCGGTCTTCGAACTCGGCGACACCCTGGTGCGCGAGGTGATGGTCCCGCGCACCGACCTCGTGTCCATCGAGAGGTTCAAGACCGTGCGGCAGGCGCTGACGCTGGCGCTGCGCTCCGGCTTCTCGCGCATCCCCGTCACCGGGGAGAACGAGGACGACGTCGTGGGTGTCGTCTACCTCAAGGACCTGGTCCGCAAGACGCACGTCAACCGCGATGCGGAGACCGATCCGCTCTCCACGGCGATGCGTCCGGCCGTGTTCGTCCCCGACACGAAGAACGCGGGTGACCTGCTGCGCGAGATGCAGCAGAAGCGCAACCACGTCGCCGTCGTCATCGACGAGTACGGCGGCACGGCGGGCATCGTCACGATCGAGGACATCCTGGAGGAGATCGTCGGCGAGATCACCGACGAGTACGACCGGGAGCTGCCGCCGGTCGAGGAACTCGGCGACGGACGCTTCAGGGTCACCGCGCGCCTCGACATCGGCGACCTCGGTGAGCTGTACGGCCTGGGGGCCGACGAGCTCGACGACGAGGACGTCGAGACGGTCGGCGGCCTGCTCGCCAAGGCGCTGGGCCGGGTCCCGATCGCGGGCGCGCGTGCGGTGGTCGACCTGCCGGACGGACGTGCCTTGCGACTGACGGCCGAGTCCCCCGCCGGCCGGCGGAACAAGATCGTCACGGTGCTGTCGGAGCCGGTGGAGAAGCCGGCGGAAGAGGGGGCGATGGGGTGAAGGCGAAGGAACTGCGGGCGTTCTGCCTCGGCTTCAACGCGGCGGTCGAGGAGTTTCCGTTCGGCCCCGAAACGTCGGTGTTCAAGGTGCTGGGCAAGATGTTCGCCCTCGGCGCGCTGGACGCCGAGCCCCTGACGGTGAACCTCAAGTGCGAGCCGGAGCTGGCGATCCAGCTACGGGCGGAGCACCCGGCGATCGTGCCGGGGTGGCACATGAACAAGCGCCACTGGAACACCGTGACGGTGGGCGAGCTCCCGGACCGGATGGTCCGGGAGCTGATCGAGGACTCGTACGACCTGGTGGTGGCGGGTCTGCCGAAGACGGAGCGCCTCCGGCTGGACCGGGGCTAGCAGGGGGCCCCTTCCCCTACGGTCCGGCGGGCGGGGGACCCCCACCACGCCTGCGGTCTGGCGGGCTGGGGTGGGGGTTCTCCGGCGAGGCGACGGGAGTGCTCGCGGCGGGCACCGCGTCTCACGCTGCCGCTGCCGCTGCCGCTGCCGCTGCGGTCTGTCGGCCTGGCGGGCTGGGTTGGGGGTTGTCCGGCGAGGCGACGGGGAGTGCTGCCGGCGGGCACCGCGTCCGCTTTCCCCTGCGGCCTGGCGGTTGCGGGTGCGGGTCCCCCTGGCGAAGCCAGGGGGGTGCCCCCGGCGGGGCTGTTCGCGGAGCGAAATCAGCCCGTCTGGGGGTCCCCTCCCACGGCCGCCAGGCCGTAGGGAGAGATTGAGGACACCGCGCGAAGCGCGATACGGGGCCCGGGGCGAAGCCCCGTAGACCGTGCCCCCAAGGCACAAGGCCACACGGGGGCTTGGGGCGAAGCCCCGGCCCCCGGGGCGGGGACGGGGCAGCAGCGGAACGTCACACCCTCCGCGCCGCGCCCCGCAGGCCCGCGCCCACCAACAGCGCCACCGCCACCACCAACCCCGCGTCGATCGCCAGCACCAGCCGCACGCCCTCCAGCAGGGACGTGCCGGTCGTCGTCGCGAGGACGCCGAGCAGCGGGATGCCGACCGTGATGCCCACCTGCTGCGTCGTCGTCACCAGGCCCGTCGCGAGTCCCTGTTCCCCGTCGGGGACCCCGGACGTCACCGTCACCCCGTACGAGATGATCGCGCCGAGGTGGCACATGCTCGCCAGTGAGACGCCGATCCCGGCCAGCAATGCGCCTGACTCCGCGCCCACGCCCACCAGTGCCGCCACGAACACGCCCTGGCCCAGCAGCGAGTACACCAGCGTCCGGTGCGCCCCGATGCGGCCGATGACCTTCGGCACCAAGGAACCCGCGAACACCGAGACGACGCCCTGCACACCGAAGACCAGGCCGGTCGCGAACGCCGAGAGCCCCAGCGTCTCCTGGAGGTAGAGGGTGAGCACGAACACCACCGTGCTCATCATCGAGAACGTCACGAAGCCGCCCAGGTTGCCGAACGCGACCGTACGGCGGCGCAGCATCGGCAGGGACACCAGCGGCGCGTCGCTGCGGGACTCCACGACGGCGAACACGATCAGCAGCGCGATGCCCGCGACCAGCGTGAGAAGGACGTCCGTGCCGCCGAAGCCCCGGTCCGCGGCCGTGGACAAGGCGTAGATCACGGCGAGCAGACCGCCGGTGACGCTCACCGCACCGGGGATGTCGAGCCGGGGCCGCTCCGGCGTCCGCGACTCGGGCAGCAACCGGAGCGCGAGCGGCAGGACGACCAGAGTGAAGAGCGCGAGCAGCCCCATCGTGGAGCGCCAGCCCAGCGTGTCGGTCATGACGCCGCCCAGCACCATGCCGATGGTGAAGCCGAGGGACAGCAGGGTGCCGCTGATGCCGAGCGCCCGGTCGCGCTGAGGGCCTTCCGGGAACGTCGTGGTGAGCAACGACATGCCGGTCGGCACGATGACGGCCGCGCCGAGACCCTGCAGCGCACGGCCGGCGAGGAAGGAGGCCGGGTCCCAGGCGAAGGTCGCGAGCAGCGAGGCGGCGCCGAAGAGGGCGAGGCCGAAGAGGAAGAGCCTGCGCCGCCCGTACAGGTCGGCGATCCGGCCGAACAGCAGGAGGAAACCGCCCGACGGCAGCGCGAAGGCGGTGACCGCCCACTGCAGGGCGGACGGGCTCAGGCCGAGGTCCCGGCCGAGGTCGGGCAGTGCCACGTTCAGTACGGAGAAGTCCAGGGCGACCATGAACTGGGCGGCGCACAGCACGAACAGGATCAGCCGGGCCCGGGGGGCGAGCCGGGGCGGCGGGACGGTGCCCGCAGACGTGGGGAGGGAGGTGTCGGTAACCATGGCCACCACCTTCCGGCGGCCGGAATACCCGTGGGGAGCGGGGACTTATCCTGTTGGTCGCACCACCACGCTGACGGACGGGGGAAGCAGGTGGCCACGTCCGAACCGGACGCGATGAAGGCGCACCGGCTGGCAGAGCTGCGCGAGTTCCTGATGAGCAGGCGTGCGCGGATCAGCCCAACCGAGGCGGGGCTGCCCGACGGCGGCGCCCGCCGCCGCACTCCGGGTCTGCGCCGGGAGGAGGTCGCGGTCCTCGCGGGCGTCGGCGTCTCCTGGTACCAGTGGCTGGAGCAGGGCCGGGACATCACCGTGTCCCCGCAGGTGCTCGACGCGGTGGGCCGGGTGCTCAGGCTCAGCAGCACCGAGCGCCGCCATCTGTATGTGCTGGCCGGGCTCAACCCGCCGCCTCCGGAGGTGGATCCGGGCGACAAGGACATGTGCGCGGGACTGCGTCGCCTGATCGACACGTGGATGCCCTACCCCGCGCACATCATGGACGTCTACTGGAACACCGTGATGTACAACGACGCGGCGGCGATGGTGCTCGGCATGCGCCCCGGCGTCGTCCAGAACTGCCTCCTCGCGTTCTTCACCGACCCCGTCTACCGGGCCCGCAGCTGGGGTTGGGAGGAGGTCGCCCCGCGGCTCGTCGCCCAGTTCCGGGCTGCCTGCTCCGAATGCCCCGACGACGAGGGCTTCAAGGCCGTGGTGGAGGAGGCGAAGGCGCTCAGCCCGGAGTTCACCGAACTGTGGGAGCGGCGTGACGTCGCCCCCGGCGGCCAGATCCGCAAGGAGATGGAACATCCGCTGGTCGGCAGGCTGGTGGTGGAGTCGACCCAGTTGCGCGTCCCCGCCCGGCCGGACCTGGTGATCGTGATGCACACTCCGGTTCCGGACGCGAAGTCGGACACCGCGGCGAAGCTTCACTGGCTGGCGAGCCCGGAAGGACGCCGGGGAACGCTGTATCCGGTGGCGGGCTGACCTCCGCTTCTGTGTATCGTCTGTGCGTCACCGGGGAGGGGGGAAGCTCCCCAACGAGCGATTTCCCATGGGGAGAAGCACTTTTATGCGTAGGAACATCCTTCGCGGCGTCGCCGCGGCACTGACGGTCTCCGCACTCTGCTTCACGGCCGCCTGCGGCAGCGGCGACGACAAGAAGGGCGGCGCCAAGGACTCGGCGAGCGAGAAGCCCGCCGAGGAGAAGGCGTCCACCGAGCCGCTGACGGCCGCGCAGATGAAGGCCGCGCTCACTGAGGTCGGCGACCTGCCGGCCGGCTGGACCGCTACAAAGGTCCCGGCCTCGGACGACGCGGCTCCCAAGGCCGACAAGCCGGAGTGCCAGCCGCTCGCCGACGTGATGGGCGACGAGATTAAGGGCGCGACCAACGGCGGGAGCGTCGACTTCAAGCACAAGGACGGCAAGACCCAGCTGAGCCAGCTGGTTCTCACGTTCCCCGCCACGGGGGCCGCCGACTACATCAAGGGGATCGACACGGCCCTCGGGAGCTGCACCAGCCTGTCCGTCGAGATGGAGGGCACGAAGGTCCCGGTGAAGATCAAGCGGATCGAGGGGGCCCCGAAGGTCGGTGAGGCCTCGCAGGCCTTCACGATGACCCTTGAGATCGCGCCCGGCATCGCGATCAACTCCAATCTGGTCGTCGCCCACCAGGGCACGGGCGCCACGCGCGTCGCGTTCCTGAACGACGGTGGCGCAGCGGCGCAGAAGAGCTTCGGCGACGTCGTCACGCGGGTCGGTGACAAGTTCGTCAAGGGCGCCACCAGCTGACCCCCCACCACCTCATGACCGGCCGCCCGGAGCTCCTCCGGGCGGCCGATCTATGCTCGGGGCATGACGCAGAGCACCGACCTCGGCCCCGAGGACCGCAAGATCATCACGCTGGCCCGCAGTGCCCGGGCCCGCAACGGTGTGCCCGAGGGCGCCGCCGTGCGCGACGAGACCGGACGCACGTATGTCGCGGGGACCGTGGCGCTCGACTCCCTGAAGCTCAGTGCCCTGCAGACCGCGGTCGCGATGGCGGTGGCGTCCGGCGCGAAGTCCCTGGAGGCCGCGGCCGTCGTCTCGGAGGCGGACACCGCGTCCGACGCGGACCGTGCCGCCGTACGCGACCTGGGCGGCGCCGCGACCCCGGTGCTGCTGGCCGGCCCCGACGGGGAGCTCAGGTCCACGGTGACCGCCGGCTGACCCGCGCGGGCCCTGGCGTCACCGGGCGCTTCCGGCTTGGGGGACAATGGGCGCCATGAGCGCTCGTACCCAGTCCTCCGAAGCCCCCCACCGGGCCGGCTTCGCCTGTTTCGTCGGTCGTCCGAACGCGGGCAAGTCCACTTTGACGAACGCTCTGGTCGGTCAGAAGGTGGCCATCACCTCCAGTCGCCCGCAGACGACCCGGCACACCGTGCGCGGCATCGTGCACCGCCCCGACGCGCAGCTGATCCTGGTGGACACCCCGGGGCTGCACAAGCCGCGCACCCTGCTCGGCGAGCGGCTCAACGACGTGGTGCGCACCACGTGGGCAGAGGTCGACGTCATCGGCTTCTGCCTGCCCGCCAACGAGAAGCTCGGTCCGGGCGACCGGTTCATCGCCAAGGAGCTCGCCGGGATCAAGAAGACCCCGAAGGTCGCGATCGTCACCAAGACCGACCTGGTCGATTCCAAGACCCTCGCCGAGCAGCTCATCGCCATCGACCGGCTCGGCAAGGAGCTGGGCATCGAGTGGGCGGAGATCGTCCCGGTCTCGGCGGTCGGCGACAAGCAGGTGCAGCTGGTCGCGGACCTGCTGATCCCGATGCTGCCCGAGAGCCCGGCGCTCTACCCGGAGGGCGACCTCACGGACGAGCCGGAGCAGGTGATGGTCGCGGAGCTGATCCGCGAGGCCGCGCTGGAAGGCGTACGGGACGAGCTGCCGCACTCGATCGCGGTCGTCGTCGAGGAGATGCTGCCGCGCGAGGACCGCCCGGCGGACCGTCCGCTGCTCGACATCCACGCGAACGTCTACATCGAGCGGCCCAGCCAGAAGGGCATCATCATCGGCCCGAAGGGCAAGCGCCTGAAGGACGTGGGCATCAAGTCGCGCAAGCACATCGAGGCACTGCTGGGCACGCCGGTCTTTCTCGACCTCCATGTGAAGGTCGCCAAGGACTGGCAGCGCGACCCGAAGCAGCTCCGCAAGCTCGGATTCTGAGCCCGGGCGCCGGGGAGCGCGGGGGGACAGTCCACCGGCGTGGCCGCCGGAAGCGGTCGGCTGCGAACCCCCGGGCCGTGGCCCGTGGTGAGTCCGCTGTCCCGTCGGCCGCCGACAGGCGGGGGACATGGGCTGTCACGCCTCACAGCATGGTCCCCTGCGTAACACTGTCATGCCCATAACGGCGTTACCCTGCTGCCGTGCCAACCGCAGATTCCGCCCCCACCGCCGCTTCCCCGGCCCCCTCGGTCCGCCGACGGCTTCTCGACGAAGCCGCTCGGGTGCTGGCCGAGCAGGGGCCCGCCGCGCTCAGCGCCCGCCGGCTCGTGAAGGCGGTCGGTGCCTCGACCATGGCCGTCTACACCCACTTCGGCTCCATGCCGAACCTGATCCGCGAGGTGATGCGGGAGGGGTTCGACCGCTTCCGCACCCGGGCGCTGGCCGTTCCGCAGAGTGAGGACGCCGTCGCGGCCGTCGCCGCGCTGTGCCGCTGCTACCAGGACTTCGCCCGCGACGAGCCGCACGTCTACGCGGTCCTGTTCGGCGGCTCCACCCTGGCCGGATTCGAGCTTGACGACGAGGACCGCAGCATGGCCGTGTCCGTCCTGCGCCTCCCGTGCGACGCGATCAGCCGCAGCGTGGAGGCGGGCCGCTTCCGCGCGGACGTGGACCCGGACCTGCTGGTGCGCCAGCTCTTCGCGCAGATGCACGGGATCGCCCAACTGGACCGGGCCGGCTACATCATGGGCGGCTACACGCCGGAGGACGTCCTCACCGGCGCGCTCGTCGACTTCGCCGTAGCCGCGGGGGACGAACGGGAGCGCGCCGCCCGCTCGGTGGCCGGCGGCCTCCGGTCGAGCGTCGTCACGAACCCTCCTTGAGCACCAGCGAGATCAGGTCCCGCTGGGCCTCGGACAGCCGCGGATCTGAGCAGTACACCGTCCGCCCGTCCACCGTGATCTGGTAACTGAACCCGTCGGGCACCCCGACCGGGGGCGTTTCCCGGCCGTCGGCCATCGCGCGCTCGGCGAGGCCGCGCACCTCGTCCGCGTCGGCGCGCCCGTCGGTCTCCACCTCGGCGAGCCGCTCGATCCCCGCGAACCCGCCCGTACGCCTTACCTGGATACGCATGGCTCCCGTTCTAGTACGGATCGTGTGCGGGCGACACCGGAACGCCCCGCAGCCGCCCGCCCGCAGCCTGCCGCCGGCTCAGCCGGCGGTCTGGACTCCGACCTGCGACCAGGCCTTCATCACCGCTTCGTGCTCCTCGCCCGCGCCGAACCGGTCGCGGGCCGCGGCCGCCGTCAACCGGGCGAAACTGGCGAAGTCCGCGTCCGCGGACAGGTCGCCGCCGGTCAGCACGTCGAACCAGATCTGCCCCGCCCGCTCCCAGGCCCGGCCGCCCAGCCGGTTCGCCAGCAGGTAGAAGGCGTGGTTGGGGATGCCCGAATTGATGTGGACGCCGCCGTTGTCGCGGCCGGTGCGGACGTAGTCCGCCATCGTCGCCGGCTGCGGGTCCTTGCCGAGCACGTCGTCGTCGTACGCCGTCCCCGGCGCCTTCAGCGAGCGCAGGGCCTTCCCGGTGACGCGCGGAGCCAGCAGGCCCGCGCCGATCAGCCAGTCCGCCTGGTCGGCCGTCTGCCCGAGGGTGTGCTGCTTGACCAGCGAGCCGATCACGTCCGACACGGACTCGTTGAGCGCGCCCGGCTGGCCGAAGTAGCTCAGGTTCGCCGTGTACTGGGTCAGGCCGTGGGCGAGCTCGTGGGCGATGACGTCGACGGCCACCGTGAAGTCGAGGAAGATCTCGCCGTCCCCGTCGCCGAACACCATCTGCTCGCCGTTCCAGAAGGCGTTGCCGTACTTCTCGTCGTAGTGGACGCTCGCGTCGAGCGGCAGCCCCTGGCCGTCGATCGAGTTTCGTCCGTACGCGGTGCGCAGCAGTTCGAAGGTGGCGCCGAGCCCCGCGTACGCGCGGTTGACGGCGGCGTCCGCGACCGGCTCCTCGCCCTCGCCGCGCACCTTCGTGCCCGGCAGAGCGGTGCCGTTCTCGGCGTCGTAGAGCGTACGGCGGGGGCCCTCGGCGGCTTCCGGAGCGGGCCGGGCGGCGGGGCCGAGAACCGTGGTCAGCCGCCGGCCGGTGCGCTGCGCGGCGTCCGCCTGGAGCGTGCGGCGGGCGGGTTCCGAGAGGCCCGGATCGCCCGAGCGGGCGAGCTTGTCGAGGATGTGCGGCGGCACGATGCCGCAGAAGACCGGGGTGTGAATGTCCATGTCCGGCAATGTGGCAGTGAGTGAAGTGACTGTCACGACATGCGACATCGATTAGTGAAATGGAGTGATAGGCCACATTTGACCGTTACTGATTGGTCGTCCCGCATACTGGAACGGACGCGCACTCCCGCCGAGGCTCAGTTAGCCTTCTTTGCATCATGCGTTTCGGGCTGCTTCTCCTTAGCTGCCGCGGCGAGGGCCTGTAGTCGTAGGCCGACCCCCTCACCGCGGAGTCTGGTGCTGCTTCGACACAGTCGGCCGTCCCTTAGATGGACCCCGAGGAGCCCTACGCAATGTCCCAGTCGCAGTGGATCGGCCGTCCCACCCCGATCACCAACACGACGCACACGCAGAAGCCGTCCGGGATGCCGATCCACAAGTACGGCCGTTACGAGGCCGTCGACATCCCCGACCGCACCTGGCCCGAGCAGCGGATCACCAAGGCGCCGCGCTGGCTGTCCACCGATCTGCGCGACGGCAACCAGGCGCTGATCGACCCCATGAGCCCCGCCCGCAAGCGCGAGATGTTCGACCTGCTGGTGCGCATGGGCTACAAGGAGATCGAGGTCGGCTTCCCTTCCTCGGGCGAGACGGACTTCGCCTTCGTGCGCTCCATCATCGAAGAGGGCGCGATCCCCGACGACGTCACCATCTCGGTACTGACCCAGGCCCGTGAGGACCTGATCGAGCGGACCGTCGAGTCCCTGGTCGGCGCCAAGCGCGCCACGGTCCACCTGTACAACGCCACCGCGCCGACCTTCCGCCGTGTCGTCTTCCGGGGCTCCAAGGACGACATCAAGCAGATCGCCGTCGACGGCACCCGCCTGGTGATGGAGTACGCGGAGAAGCTGCTGGGCCCCGAGACCGCCTTCGGCTACCAGTACAGCCCCGAGATCTTCACCGACACCGAGCTGGACTTCGCCCTGGAGGTCTGCGAGGCGGTCTGCGACGTGTGGCAGCCCGGCCCGGGCCGCGAGATCATCCTCAACCTGCCGGCCACCGTGGAGCGTTCGACGCCCTCCACGCACGCCGACCGGTTCGAGTGGATGTCGCGGAACCTGACCCGGCGCGAGTACATCTGCCTGTCCGTCCACCCGCACAACGACCGCGGGACCGCCGTCGCCGCCGCCGAGCTGGCGATCATGGCGGGCGCCGACCGCATCGAGGGCTGCCTCTTCGGGCAGGGCGAGCGCACCGGCAACGTCGACCTGGTCACCCTGGGCATGAACCTGTTCTCCCAGGGCGTCGACCCGCAGATCGACTTCTCGCAGATCGACGAGATCCGCCGCACCAGCGAGTACTGCAACCAGATGGAGATCCACCCGCGCCACCCCTACGCGGGCGACCTGGTCTACACCGCCTTCTCCGGGTCCCACCAGGACGCCATCAAGAAGGGGTTCGACGCGCTGGAGGCCGACGCGGCCGCGCAGGGCAAGACGGTCGACGAGATCGAGTGGGCCGTGCCGTACCTGCCGATCGACCCCAAGGACGTCGGCCGCTCCTACGAGGCCGTCATCCGCGTCAACTCCCAGTCCGGCAAGGGCGGTATCGCCTACGTCCTGAAGAACGACCACAAGCTGGACCTGCCGCGGCGGATGCAGATCGAGTTCTCCCGGATCATCCAGGCCAAGACCGACACCGAGGGCGGCGAGGTCACTCCGGCCGCGATCTGGTCCGTCTTCCAGGACGAGTATCTGCCGAATCCGCAGAACCCGTGGGGTCGCATCCAGATCCGTTCCGGTCAGACCACGACCGACAAGGACGGCGTCGACACCCTGACCGTCGAGGCGGTCGTCGAGGGCGCCGAGACGGTGCTGACCGGCTCCGGCAACGGCCCGATCTCGGCCTTCTTCGACGCGCTGAACGCCATCGGAGTCGACGTACGCCTGCTGGACTACCAGGAGCACACGATGAGCGAGGGCGCGTCCGCGCAGGCTGCCTCGTACATCGAGTGCGCCATCGACGGCAAGGTCCTGTGGGGCATCGGCATCGACGCCAACACCACCCGCGCCTCTCTGAAGGCCGTCGTCTCGGCCGTCAACCGCGCGGGTCGCTGATACTCCGAAGACCTTCTCCCTCGCCGGGCGTGCTCGCATCCGAGCGCGCCCGGCGATTTTGCGCCGTTGTGCGCCTGATTCGGCATCGCGCGGATCCGGCCATGTCCGCGCGTACTCCCGTCGGGGTGCTGACGCGGCCTCAATCGTGTGGCTAACATCACGTCCACGCGGCAATGTTGCCGTGGGGGCACCACCCGTGCCCGAAGGGCTACGGGGAAGTTACGGAGGTGCGGCGTGCTGCCAGCCCGGGGAGTGTTCGGCCGGAAAGTGCGGGTCTGCGGCATTCAGCGGGTATGCGGCGTTCATACGTCCTGGAGCACCGTCGGCGACGGGGAGTTCTTCTGCCCCGGCTGCGGAGGCGACCGCAACTACCGCCGCCGCACCGGACTCCGCCGCTTCACGCTCCTCGGCGTGCCCCTGATGGGCCGCGGAATCGCGGGGCCCGTCGTCGAATGCGCCGCCTGCCACACCCACTTCGGCCCCGACGCCCTGGATCACCCCACCACGAGCCGGTTCTCGGCGATGCTCAGGGACGCCGTGCACACCGTCGCCCTCGCGGTCCTCGCCTCCGGCGGCACCTCCTCCCGCTCCGTGCGCGAGACCGCCGTGCACACGGTCCGTGCCGCGGGGCTCGACGACTGCACCGAGGACCAGCTGACCTCCCTCATCGAGGCACTCGCCGCCGACACCGGCCGCTATGTCACCGACACCACCCCTTACGGCGCGGCGCTCGCCATCGAACTGCACGAGGCGCTGGAGCCGCTGGCTCCCCATCTCGCGCCCGCGGGGCGGGAGTCGATCCTGCTGCAGGGCGCCCGTATCGCCCTCGCCGACGGCCCCTACACCCCTGCCGAGCGGGAGGTGCTGACCACCGTCGGCGCCGCGCTCCAGTTCGGCGAGGACGACACGGCACGTCTGCTCGAAACGGCACGGACCCCGTTCTGACCGCTCCCACGGGCGTACTCCCCAGGGAGTAACCGACCTCGGGCGACACCTGGGGCAGTACGCCCGATCTCGGTCCTCCGTGCGACGAAACCCCCTCCGCGCGACGGGAATCTGGTGACGCAAACGCGCCACCGGAACCGTGACGAAGGGGAGACGCCCATGGGTGCCCTGCCGACCGCAATCGAGCCACCGCCGACGAGAACGTCCGCCCGCCGGGTCCTGCCCTGGGCGATCGTCGTCCTCTGGGCCGCCGTCATCGCCCTCGCCTTCCCCTTCGCCGGCAAGCTCGACGACGCCCAGCGCGACAACGTCGTGGACTACCTCCCGGCGAGCGCCGACTCCACCCAGGTCGCCCGCATCCAGCAGGCCCTGCCCGGCGGGGAGTCCACGGACCTGGTCGTGGTCTTCCACCGCGACGGCGGGCTGACGGACGCCGACCACGCCCACGCGCAGGAGCGGCTCGACGCGATCGCGGACGCCCACGAGCTCGCGAGCGGCCCGCCGCAGGGCGTGCCGTCCAAGGACGGCACCACCCTGATGTACCCGGTGTCGACCACCGAGCCCGGCACCGACAACGACGCGCGGGCCGCCCTCGTCGACGACGTGCGCGAACGACTCGGCAGCGACCCCGTCGAAGGGCTCGACGCCGAACTGGGCGGGACCGGCGCCGTGCAGACCGACATGGAGAAGGTCTTCGGGACCATCGACGGCACCCTGATGCTCGCGACCGTCCTCGTCGTGGCCGTCCTGCTGATCCTCACCTACCGCAGTACGTTCCTGTGGCTCGTGCCGCTGGTCGTCGTCGGCGCCGCCGCGGTCGCCTCCCAAGCCGTCGTGTACGGCCTCATCCAGGGCTTCGGGCTCACCGTCACCAGCCAGAGCGCCGCCATCATGACGGTCCTCGTCTTCGGCGCCGGCACCGACTACGCCCTCCTCCTCGTCGCCCGCTACCGCGAGGAACTGCGCCGCGTCCAGCGGCCGTACGACGCCATGCTCGCCGCACTGCGCGGCTGTGGACCAGCCGTCCTCGCCTCCTCCGGCACCGTCGCCGCAGGACTGCTGTGCCTGCTCGCCGCCGACCTCAACAGTGCGAGCGGGCTCGGTCCGGTCGGCGCCGTCGGCGTCGTCTGCGCGCTGGCCGCCATGCTCACCCTGCTACCGGCGGTTCTGGTGCTCCTCGGCCGCCGCGTGTTCTGGCCGCTCGTGCCCGTACACGGCAGTGAGCCGAAGCAGCGGCGCTCGCTGTTCGGCGCGATGGGCAGCTCCGCGGCGCGCCGCCCCGGCGTCGTCCTCGCGGCGGGCACGGTGCTGCTCGGGACCCTCGCGCTCGGTGCGCTGGGCGCGCCGGGCAACCTCACCCAGGAGGACACCTTCACCGAGCGGCCCGATTCCGTCTCGGCGATGAGGACGCTCGCCGACGCCTATCCCGACAGCGGCAACCAGCCCATCAGCGTCATCGTCCCGTCGGACACCGCCGGCCGGGCACTGGAGGAGGTCCGCCGCACCGACGGAGTGGCGAGCGCCCGGCCCGGCCGCAGCGGCGACGGCTGGACGGAGATCACCGTCCTCGCCAAGGACGCGCCCGAGACCGCCGGGGAGACAGCCACCATCAAGGCGCTGCGCGGGGAGGTCGACGGCGCCCACGTCGGCGGCCCCAGCGCCCAGCAGCTGGACCTCGCGGACACGGGCGCCCGTGACCGCAGGATCGTCGTCCCACTCGTGCTGGGCGCGGTGCTGCTCATCCTGATCGCGCTGCTGCGCAGCCTCGTCGCACCGCTCATGCTCATCGCCGCGGTCGTCGCCGTATGGGGCGCGGTCATGGGGCTCGGGGGGCTCGTCTTCGAGCCGCTCTTCGGCTTCCAGGGAGTCGACCCCAGCCTGCCGCTGCTGTCCTTCGTCTTCCTCGTGGCACTCGGCGTCGACTACGGCATCTTCCTGATGCACCGCATGCGTGAGGAGGCGCTGAACGGCGCCGACCCGCGAGCCGCCGCCCTCACCGCCCTGCGCACCACGGGCGGCGTGATCGCCTCCGCGGGCATCGTGCTCGCCGCGACGTTCGTCGTGCTGATGAACCTGCCACTGGTGCCGCTCGTCGAGATGGGCTTCCTGGTGGCGGTCGGCGTGCTGCTCGACACCTTCCTGGTCCGTACGTACCTGGTGACGTCGGCGAGCCTGCTGCTGGGCCGGCGGGTGTGGTGGCCGGGGAATCTGTCGCGGGCGGGGCGGCACGAGGGGGTGCCGGTGGTCTCGGGGCCGCGTCGCCCGGAACCGGCGGCGCGGCGGTAGGTGGGTGCGCAGTTCCCCATCCCGCGGCCGTGGGCGGGGCCCGGCGAAGCCAGGAGGAGTGCCCCGATCCCGAACCGGGCCTCGCCCCAGGCTCCGCGGCGCTGTGCCCTGTTGGGCGCGGGCTTCGGGGAGCCTCGCCCCACGCCCCGTACCGCCCTTCGGGGCGGTGTCCTCGAACTTCCCTGGACTTCGTCCAGGGGGACCCCGGACGGGCTGATTTCGCGCAGCGAAATCCAGCACCGCTGGGGCCGGGCCGCCCACCCCCTGCGGCCCGGCGGCCGTAGGCGGGGTCCCCCTGCGCCGCCAGAGGAGTGCCCCCATCCCGACCCGGGGCTTCGCCTCACGCCTCGTACCGCCCTTCGGGGCGGTGTCCTCGAATTCCCCCTTGGCTTGGGCCAGGGAGACCCCGGACGGGCTGGAGTTGCTCGCGGGGCAACTTCCGGCCCCGCTGGGCACACTCCCCCTGGCCTCGCCGGTGGCCCACCCACGGCGGTCAGGCCGTAGGGGAGTGTCCTCGAACTCCCCCGGGCTTGGGCCAGGGAGACCCCGGGCGGGCTGTTTTCGCGCAGCGAAATCCAGCACCGCTGGGGCCGGGCCGCCGGCCTGTGGGGGAGATTGAGGTGCCGGGGCCCGGGGGAGGAGCCCCCGGTACGGGAAGGAGCGGGGTGTGGGGAAACGACAGCGACTGGCTCAGGATGGAACCGTGACCGCCCGACCCGCCCCCCGTCTCGGCGAGCGCCTGCTCACCGCCGTGAGCCGCGACCCCCTCACCGTGCCCCACCGCACCCGCAACGACGCCGTGTTCGCCGCCGTCGTCGGCGTGGCGGGACTCGTGCTCGCCCTGTTCGTCGACGACGGCCGGCGGCCCGACGCCCTCGGCTGGGCGCTGCTCGCCGGGACCGCCGTGCCCCTGGTGTGGCGCCGGGCGCGCCCCGGCCTCGTGCTCGTCGCCGTGCTGCTGTGCGTCGCGCCGTACCACGCGCTCGACAACGCCCACGCCGCCCCCGTACCGGCGTCGCTGCTCGCCCTGTACACATACGCCGCAACCGCGCGCCCCCTGCACACGCTGTTCGTCGGCGGCGGCGTCATCGGCATCGCCGTCACGGTGATGTTCGGCGTCGGCGCCCATGAGGGGCTGGAGACGCTGCGCACCTCCGGCTGGATCCTCGCCGTGCTGGTCTTCGGCGTCGACGTACGCGTCTACCGCCTCTACATCGCCTCTGTGGTGGGCCGTGCCGAACGGGCCGAGCGCACAAGGGAGGAGGAGGCAGCCCGGCGCGTGGCCGAGGAGCGGCTGCGCATCGCCCGCGATCTGCACGACCTGCTGGCTCACTCCATCACGCTCATCGGCGTCCAGACGTCCGTCGCCTCCCACGTCCTGTCCGTCGACCCGGACCGCCTCGACCGGGCCCAGATCGCCAAGGCGCTCGACGACATCGCCGACACCTGCCGCACCGCGCGCGGTGAGCTGCGCACCACCCTGGAGGTGCTGCGCGCCGACGGGCCGGACGGCGATGGGCCGCTGCCCGACCTGGCCGCGCTGCCGGGACTGGTACGGGCCGCGGGCGCGCGGCTGACGCTGGACGCCGGGGAGGGCGCGCTGCCGCCCGCGGTGGAGGCGGCGGCATACCGGATCGTGCAGGAGTCCCTGACCAACGCCGTGCGCCACGGCGGTGCGGACGCCCATGTCGAGGTCGCCCTCACCCGGCGCGGCGAGACGCTGCACGTCACGGTCACCGACGACGGCACGGCGTCGTCCGGCACCGCAGGAACACCCTCGGGTCCGTCCGGATTCGGCATCATCGGGATGCGTGAACGCGCCCGCAGCGTCGGAGGGACGCTGTCGGCCGGTCCGCGCACGGACGCGGCCGGCTTCGAGGTCGCCGCGATGTTGCCCCTGCAGCCCACGGAGGCCGCCGCATGATCCGCGTACTGCTCGCCGACGACCAGAACCTCGTACGCGCCGCGTTCGCGATGCTCGTCGAGTCCGCACGCGACATGGAGGTCGTGGGCCAGGCCGGGACGGGGGCCGAGGCCGTCGAACTGGCCCGGAGCGAAAGGGCGGACGTCGTCGTCATGGACGTCCGCATGCCCGAGCTCGACGGCATCGAGGCCACGCGCCTGATCGCCGCCGACGAGGACCTGGCGGGCGTGAAGGTGCTGGTGCTCACGACGTACGACACGGACGAGCACATCGTCGAGGCGCTGCGCGCGGGCGCGTCCGGGTTCCTGGTGAAGGACACCAAACCGGCCGACCTGCTGGCCGCGATCCGCACGGTCGCGGCGGGGGAGTCCCTGCTCTCCCCGGGCCCCACCGCACGGCTGATCGCCCGCGTCCTGAGCGCACCGCGGCTCCCGGAGGCGGGCGGCCCGGACGGTCTGACCGACCGTGAACGCCAGGTCCTGACGCTGGTCGCGCGCGGCCTGAACAACACGGAGATCGCGGAGACCCTGGGCCTGAGCCCGCTGACGGCCAAGACCCATGTGAGCCGCATCATGGGCAAGCTGGGCGCCCGCGACCGGGCCCAACTGGTCATCACTGCCTATGAGTCAGGCCTGGTGACACCGGGCGAGTAGCGCCTCGGGCGGGGACTCAGGGCGCGATGTTGTGGTTGATGCGGAACAGGTTCTCCGGGTCGTACCGGCGCTTGACCGCGCGCAACCGGTCGTAGTTCTGCCGGTAGTTGGCGCGCACGCGGTCCTGGTCGTCGGCGTCCATGAAGTTGATGTACCCGGCCTCCTCGGTGTGGGGGCGCAGTGCCGTGTCGTACGCGCGGGTCCAGGCGACGTTGTGCCCGGTGTCGGCCGGGTCGGTGTAACTGGCGCCGAAGGCGTGGGAGTAGGCCGCGTCCCGGTACGCGAAGGCGGTGTCCTCGGCCCCGACCCGGTGGCACGCGCCGTCGATCGGGAAGAGCACGGTGTCGCTCTCCATCGAGGGGATCGTCTCCCCGTACGTCATGTGGACGTCGATGGCGCCGTCGGTCAGTTCGCGGCTGAAGTTGCCCTTCCAGTAGTGGTAGAGGCCCGGCGGCAGGTCTGCGTCGAAGATCGTGTTGATCACGGGGTACGGCATCCGGTCGAGGAACTGGCCGATGACCGGGCCGAGTTCGCCGAGCCGGGCGCGGATCCTGTCGTCCTCGTCGGCGGGCCCGCTGAAGCAGGTCAGGACACCGCAGACCGGGCGGCCGTGCCAGCGCTCCGGCAGGAAGGGGGCCTGGGGTCCGAGAAGGACGGCGAAGATCGCGTTGAAGTCCTCGGGGGCGTCGGCGTTCATGTCCCGCCAGCGACGCGCCACGTCGCCGTCGAGCGGGTAGAAGGTGGGCCCGCCCAGGATGTCGCTCACGGGATGCAGGCGGTACGCGAAAGAGGTGACGACACCGAAGTTGCCGCCTCCGCCGCGCAGTGCCCAGAAGAGGTCGGGGTGGTGCTCGGCGTCGCAGGTGACGAGGGTGCCCTCCGCGGTCACGACATCGGCCGAGATGAGGTTGTCGCAGCTCAGGCCACAGCGGCGGGAGAGGTGCCCCATGCCGCCGCCGAGGGTGAGTCCGGCGATCCCGGTGGTGGAGACGACTCCGCCAGTGGTGGCGAGGCCGAAAGCGTGCGTGGCGTGATCGACGTCGCCCCAGGTACAGCCGCCCTCGGCGCGGGCGGTCCGGATGAGGGGGTCCACGCGGACCGAACGCATCCGGGACAGGTCGACGACCAGCCCGTCGTCGCAGGTGCCGTGTCCGGCGACGGCATGGCTGCCGCCGCGGACCGCGAGCGGCAGGGCGTGGTCGCGGGCGGTGTGCACGGCCGCGATCACGTCGCCGGCGTCGACGGCCCGGACGACGGCGGCCGGGCGGCGGTCGTGGATCGCGTTGTAGACGCGGCGGGCCTCGTCGTAGGCCGGATCGCCGGGCTCGATGACGTCGCCGCGCACGGTCTGGTGCAGCAGCTCCCGGGCCGGACCGGGCAGCAGGGCGGTGGGCGTGGAGGGGGCGGAGGGGGTGGTGAGCGCGGTCATGACGGCACCAGCTTTCGGGTCCGGCGAGGGCGTCTGGCTCTCACCAGTCCGTTCTAGGCCGGGGGCACCGCGGTGCGCATCGCCTGAACCGTCCACTCCGTCCGGGCGCGCGACATGGGCAGAACAGCCCATCCGTGCACAGGGAGCAGGCTCAGGCCAGGCCGTGGGAACAGGCGTAGGCGGTGGCGGCGGCGCGGGAGGTCACGCTCAACTTGGCGTAGATGTTGTTCAGGTGCCGGGCGACGGTGTGCTCGCTGATCACCAGCTCGCGGGCGATGTCCCGGTTCGTGCCGCCCGCCGCGACCAGCCGCAGCACCTCCGCCTCCCGCGGGGTCAGACCGTCGGGCAGCGCCCTGGCCCGTTCGTTCAGCAGCGCCGCCGCGCGCCGGGCGTCGGGGACCGCGCCGAGCTGCTCGAAGGCGGTCCGGGCGGCCCGCAGCTCCAGCCGCGCGGCCTCGGCGTCACCGGCGGCCCGGTACGCGGCGGCCAGCAGCATGCGGACCTGCGCCGTCTCGTACGGGATACGCATCTCCCGCCAGGCCGTCAGCGCGCAGCGCAGCGGGCGCAGGGCCGCGTCGGGATCACGGTCGCCGTCCTGGGCGAGCGCGAGCGCGCCGCGGGCGGTGTCGGCCATGGCGCCCAGCAGGGTCACGCCCGGGGTCCGGGGGCCGAGTCCGGCGAGCGTCTCCAGCTCCTCGACAGCCAGCTCGGCACGGTCCACGTCCCCGATGGCCAGGGCCACTTCCGTCTGTGCGGCGAGCAGCCGGGAGCGGCCCAGCAGGTCGGCGGGGGCGTCGTCGCGCTCCGCGAGGGCCAGGCGCAGGCCGGTCATGGCGGCGTCGGCCTTCCCCTGGGCCAGGCGCAGGAGGGCGAGGCCGGGCTGGGGGACGATGCCGAGTTCGTGGGCGGCGGCGTAGGAGGCCGCGGCGGCGTCGAGCCGGCCTCGGCGGCGCTCGATCTCCCCGGCCGCGTAGTGGGCTGCCGCGGCGGCTTCGAGGCAGTCGGGCCACACCTCCTGGCAGACCCGCTCGGCCTCGGACGTGGCGAGCGGCCATGCGCCGAGCAGGTCGAGCACCTGGACGCGGTGCACCCGGCACAGCCCCCGGAACGGATTGTCGACGGGGGCGGCGGCACTCGGGGCCCCGGCCGCGGCGAGAGGGGACGGCTCGGTGTGGCCGGAGGGCGGTGGGGTGTCGCCGGAGGGCGGCGTGACGGATCCGGAAGGGGGCGTGACGTGTTCCGACCAGGGCACCGAGCACCAGGCCATGGCAGCGCCCGTCCATTCGGCGGCCCGCGCGAAGTCCGCGGCCTCCATGCACCGGCTCAGCGCCAGGCAGTACAGCATGCCGGTGAACATCCCGCTCAGCTCGCCCGCCGTGACCGAGCACATCGCGTCGTCCAGCAGGGCGAGGCCCTCGTCCGTCCGGCCGTCGGCGAGCAGGACCGCCGCATGTGCCTGACGGCCGAGGGCGATGAGGTCCGGATCGCCCGAGTGCTGGGCGATGCGGCACATCCGGCGGGCGGCGGCGAGCGCGGCGTCGGTGTCACGGTTCCCCTGCGCCTCCTCCGCATCGGTCCAGGCGAGGAAGCACTGCTCGGGGCACTCCGGCTCGTTCTCCAGATGCCGCCGGGCCCGGTGGAGCCAGCCCGAGGCGGCTCCCGGACGCCCCAGGCTGCGGTATTCGAAGAAGAGCCACCACGCGGTGCAGCCCGCCCCTCGGTGGTCACCCCCGGCTTCGTATCCGGCGTGCGCGCGCAGCCGTGCGTCGACCGATTCGTCGACGTGCCCGGTCCACCATGCCGCGTCGGCGAGTGTGTCGAGGTCGGCGGGGGCGAGAGCGCCGGGAGCCTCCGAGTCGGCGGCACGCAGCAGGACGTACGCCTCGGCCCAGGAATCCCGGGCCGCCGCGTCTCGCGCCCGCTCGACCGAGGGGGCCGACTGGACGGCCATGGCCGCTCCCTTCCACCTCAAGGATAGGAGCGGCCCGTCCGGGCGGGAAACCCTCGCCCGCCCGGACGACGCGCCCTGCCCGCCCGCCCGGACGACGCGCCCTGCCTGGGCCCGGCACCCCCCGGTGGCCGAAAACAATGCCTTGTCGCACCAGAGCCGTGCCCCAACAATGCACATGACAACTCTGGCCGTCCCATCGGCCACTCACGTCGCATTCGAGGGGACCCCCCACATGAACAAGCCTCTCGCCGGCACGCTGCTCGCCCTCACCCTCCTCGGAGCGGGCGCCGCACCGGCAGTCGCCGCCGACACGGCCACCGAACCGGCCGTGCGCGCAAAGGCGGTGACCTTCGCGGGAACGGTCGCGCTCAGCAACTGTTCCGGCTCCGTCGTCAGGACCGCCGCGTCCCAGCCGAGCGACCCCGCGCTCGTGCTCTCCAACGGCCACTGCCTGGAGACGGGCTTTCCCCAGCCCGGCGAGGTGGTGATGGACCAGCCGTCCTCGCGCAGCTTCGGCCTGCTCGACTCCTCCGGATCTCGCGTCGCCACCCTGCGCGCCGACAAAATCGCGTACGCGACGATGACCGACACGGACGCCTCGCTCTACCAACTCACCAGCACCTACGGGCAGATCGAGACCCGCCACGGCATCAAGGCCCTGGAGCTGAACACCACCCGCCCGGCCGAGGGCACGGCCATCAAGGTCGTCTCGGGCTACTGGAAGCGGATCTACAGCTGCAGCATCGACGGCTTCGCCTACAGGCTCAAGGAGGGCGCCTGGACCTGGAAGGACTCGGTCCGCTACACCTCCAGCTGCAACACCATCGGTGGCACATCCGGTTCCCCGGTCATCGACAACGCCACCGGCAAGGTCGTCGCCGTCAACAACACGGGCAACGAGTCCGGTGGTCGGTGCACCGACAACAACCCGTGCGAAGTCGACGAGAGCGGCAACGTGACAGTGCGCGAGGGCATCAACTACGGGCAGCAGACGTACCCCCTGGCAGCCTGCATCGGCCCGGGCAGCAAGATCGACCTGAGCCGCGCGGGGTGCACCGTCCCCAAGCCGTGAACGCCGAGGGCCCGGCGGCTGCTGCCACCGGGCCCTCGTTCGCGGCGCCTACGCCCCGCTCGCCTTGAGCATGTCCTCGCGCTCGACGATCTTCACGCGCTCGCGGCCCTGCGGCTCGCCCAGGGCCTTCTCGGCCGCGTCCAGGCGGTACCAGCCGTCCCACGTCGTGAAGCGGATGTTCCGGTCCGCGAGGAAGGACTCCACCGCCTCCGGCTCCGGTGAAGCGGGCGTCTGCAGACGCCCGCCCGCGTAGTCCACCAGCAAATTGGCGACGGTCTCGTTCGCGTCGCCCTTCGTGTGGCCGATCAGCCCGACCGGGCCACGCCGGATCCAGCCGGTGACGTACGTCGAGTCCAGGTGCTCGCCGGACTCCTCGATCACGCGGCCGCCCTGGTCCGGGACCGTGCCCGACTCGATGTCCCAGGGCAGCTTCGGCAGCTCGTCGGAGAGGTAGCCCACGGCCCGGTAGACGGACTGGACGTCCCAGTCCTTGAACTCGCCCGTGCCCTTCACATTGCCCGTGCCGTCGAGCGCGGTGCGCTCGGTGCGCAGACCCACGACCTTGCCGTCCTCGCCGAGGATCTCGGTGGGCGACTCGAAGAAGTGCAGGAACAGTTTGTGCGGCCGGTCGCCGACGTCCCGGATCGCCCAGTTCTCCAGGGTCTTCGCGACCATGTCCGCCTGCTTGTTGCCCCGGCGGGTCTCGATGGAGCCCTCGTCGTAGTCGATGTCCTCGGGGTCGACGATGACCTCGATGTTGGGGGAGTGGTCCAGCTCGCGCAGCTCCATCGGGCTGAACTTCGCCTGCGCCGGGCCGCGACGCCCGAAGACGTGGATCTCCATGGCCTTGTTGGCCTTGAGGCCGTCGTAGACGTTCGGCGGGATCTCGGTCGGCAGCAGCTCGTCCGCCGTCTTCGCCAGGATGCGCGCCACGTCGAGCGCGACGTTGCCGACACCGAGCACGGCCACCTTCTCGGCCTCCAGCGACCAGGTGCGCGGCCAGTCCGGGTGGCCGTCGTACCAGGCCACGAAGTCCGCCGCGCCGTACGAGCCGTCGAGCTCGATCCCGGGTATGTCCAGCGCGCGGTCGGCCGTCGCGCCGGTGGAGAAGATCACCGCGTCGTAGAAGGTGCGCAGATCGTCGAGGCTGAGGTCGTTGCCGTAGTCGACGTTGCCGAAGAGACGGATCTGCGGCTTGTCGAGCACCTGGTGCAGGGCCGTGATGATGCCCTTGATCCGGGGGTGGTCGGGGGCGACGCCGTACCGGATCAGCCCGAAGGGCGCGGGCATCCGCTCGAAGAGATCGATGGAGACGCCGGGCTCGGCGGCGGCCACCTCGGACTTCAGCAACGCATCGGCGGCGTAGATCCCGGCGGGGCCGGCTCCGACGATGGCTACCCGCAGGGGGCGGGGCATGTTCAGGTTCCCTTCGAGCGGCGACAACTGGCTCGTCGGCCACCCTAAACAAAGGCAAGCCTAAGTTTGTACTCACCCCTGACCTATGACCTCATAAGCCGAGCTTATGCCTTCTCAAAGGTCTGCTTGATGAACGTACCCCAGGCGCCGGTGCCGATGATCAGTACGGGGCCGGTGGGGTTCTTGCTGTCCCGTACGGGCACGACGCCGGGGACGTCGTCCAGCACCTCGACGCAGTTGCCGCCGTTTGCATCGCTGTATGTGCTCTTGCGCCAGGCGGCCGCGCCCGCGAAGCCGTACGCGACTTCGACGCACTCGCCGCCGTTGGCGTCGCTGTAGCTGCTCTTGCGCCACTGGGCGTTGCTCAGGTCGTACTCGCGCATCGTCTGTAGTCCTCCGCCGCCGACTCGATCAAGGCCAGGGACGCCTCCGGCGACAGCGCGGCGGCCCTGAGCAGATCGTAGGCCGCCTGGGATCGCTTCACCACAGCCGGATCGTCCAGCAGATTCCCCGAATACACCGCTTCCGTATAGGCGGTTGGCGGAGCATCCTCGAACTCCATGAGGCGCAGCATCTTGCCCATCAGCGGGTACGCCCCCGTCGCGTACGGGAGGACCTGAACCAAGGCCTTCCGCTCGCGGACGAGCGTCGCGATGTGCTCCAGCGCCTCGGTCATGACGGCCGGCCCGCCGACGGGGATGCGAAGCACCGACTCGTGCAGGATCGTCCAGTAGACGGGCCGTGAAGCGCTGTTCAGGATGAGCGCACGGTCCAGGCGGGCGCGGATCCTCTCCTGGACGGACTCGTCCGAGGTGAACGGGTTGTCCGCGAGCATCATTGCCCGCATGTACGCCTCGGTCTGCATGAGCCCTGGCACCAGTGTGGGCGCGAAGTCGCAGATCTTCGTCGCCAGCGCCTCCAGCTCCGCCGCGGCAGCGAAGTACTCCGCATAGCGGGAGTCATTGATCAGCTTGCGACACATCCGCTCGAAAATACCGTCGGTTTGCAGTATCTCGTCGATCCGCTGTGCCACATCCAACTGCGGCTTCCTAATCGCCTGTTCGAACTGGCCGATGTATCCGCCCGAAACGAACACCCGACCGCCCAGTTCCTCCTGCGTGAGCTGGGCGACCTCTCTGCGCCGCTTGAGCTCCGCGCCGAAGAATTCCCACGCCGCCTGACGCGGAGCTTTGGCCATGGACCAACCCCCTTGTGCAGCTGGCCAGTTGTAGTGGGCACAGCCTTGTTCAGCGTACTCGCACAGCGTCACGATCTTCATGCGAAACGTGAACTCCGAGCAGAAAGGGAATCCATGCCGAGCAACGAAAAGGCCGGGCACGCGACCATGTGCATGAACGGTGCGGAGGAAGCAGTGAATGTATTGCGCGCAGCCCTGAAACGGTCCGGCATCACGCTGCCCTCCCTACGCGTTGAACCCGCCTCATACGCCCGGGACACGCCGTGCCCGCTCGTCGAATTGGGGCGCTGCTCGGTGGACACTGTCCGCCTGATCGCGGCAGCTCTGCCCAGGGAAGGGGGCCGTACGCCATGACCCTGCCCATCGGTACGTACGTCGTCGACACCCGCACCGGTCGGGTGGGCCGGCTCATGGGGCAGGCCGGTCCCTTCCTCTCGCTGAGACCCGTCGGCGGGGGCCGGGAGTGGGAGTGCGCCCCGGAGGAGGTGCGGCCCGCGACAGCGGCGGAGCGGATCAGCGCGACGACCGCGTACGTGAACGCGCGCAGCCGGGGCGAGCTGCCGTAGGCCGGGCTCAGTAGTAGCCGGTCTCGCCGTCCAGGAGTTCCCGGATGGTGTCCATGTGGCCCGCGTGCCGGGCGGTCTCCTCGACCATGTGGATCAGCATCCAGCGCAGCGAGGCCTTGGCGGAGGCGAAGTCCGGGTGGCGGCCGGCCTCGTCGAGGGAATGCGTGGCGATGATCTCGTCCGAGATCGCGCACTGTTTCTCGTACTCGTCGAGGAGCTGCGCGAGCGGAACGCCCTCGACGCGCATGTCGGCGTCCCATGGGTCTTTGGAGAACTGGGGCCCGTCGGCGGGGCGGCCGAGGAACAGCACCTCGAACCAGGTCTGTTCGGTCCACCGCAGATGGGAGACGATGCCCGCCATGGTCATCAGGGGCGAGGAGGGCAGGACCGCGCGGTGGGCGTCCTCCTCGGTGAGACCCTCGCACTTGTAGTGGACGATCGCGCGCTGCATTGCGTACCAGCCGAGCAGCTGCGTCCGCTCGTCCGCGGAGAAGGGTGGCCGTATGCGGGGAGGTGTCATGGCCGCGGACGCTATCGCAGCGGCCGCGCGGAGGCACCACCTTTTCGGCCGGGCCCAAGCGGGCCGATCAGCTCGGCGCGCGTACGCCGCGCCGGGACAGGACGACATGGGCGACGACGCCGGACAGCAGGCCCCAGAAGGCTGATCCGATGCCGAAGAGGGTGAGGCCGGAGGCGGTGGCGAGGAACGTGATCAGTGCCGCCTCCCGGTCCCGGGGCTCCTGCATCGCCCCGGTGAGCCCGCCGGCCAGCGCACCGAGGAGGGCGACGCCGGCCACGGCCGCCACGAGTTCCTTGGGCAGGCCCGCGAACAGGACCACCAGTGTCGAGCCGAACGCCCCGACGATGAGGTAGAACGCCCCGCAGGAGACACCGGCGACGTAGCGGCGGCGCGGATCGCGGTGGGCTTCCGGGCCGGTGCAGATGGCGGCCGTGATCGCCGCCAGATTGACGGCGTGGGAGCCGAAGGGGGCGAGCGCCGTGGACACGAGCCCGGTGGAACCGATCAGCAGGCGGTCGTCCGGCCGGTACCCGGACGCGGAGAGCACCGCCATGCCGGGGGCGTTCTGTGAGGCGAGCGTCGCAAGGATCAGCGGGACGGCGATGCCGATCAGGGAGGCGAGGGAGAAGTCCGGGGCCGTGAAAACCGGGCGGACCAGTTCGATCCGGTCCAGTCGGATGTCGATACGGGAGCTCGCCGCTGCGGCGGCGACGCCCGCGGCGAGGGTGACCAGTACGGCGTACCGCGCCAGCCACCGCTTCGCGAGCAGATAGCCGACCAGGACCGCTCCGGCGATCCACGGGCCGGTCCCCAGTGACGCGAACACCCCGGTGCCGAACGAGAAGAGGATGCCCGCGAGCATCGCGCTCACGACGGGGCCGGGGATCAGCCGCATCAGCCGGCCGAACACACCCGTCAGGCCGACCAGCGTGATGACCACGCCGGTGACGAGGAACGCGCCCACGGCCTCCTCGTACGGGTAGGCGCCCAGGCTGGTGACCAGCAGGGCGGCTCCCGGGGTCGACCATGCGGTGATCACGGGCATCCGCGTGCGCAGGCTCAGCGCGATGCAGGTCAGACCGCTGCCGATGGAGATGGCCCACAGCCATGAGGAGGTCTGGCCGGCCGACAGATGTCCCGCCGACGCGGCCGCGAGCACGATGACCAGCGGACCCGAGTACGACACGACGACGGCGACCAGTCCGGCCAGCACCGCGGACAGGGAAGCGTCGCGCAGCAGCCCGGGCGGCTCGGGCTCCCCGGCGGTGGCAGGGGAGCGGGGCTCGTCGGTCGCCGGAGCGCCGGTGGACGTGCCGGTGGATACGTCGGCGGATGTGTCGGCGGATATGTCGCGTCTCAACGGTCCTCCGGCCAGGGCGTGGGCCTGCTCGTGTGGGGGAGATGGGTCCGCCCCGGATTCTCCAGGGCGCCAAGCGGGCGCACGCAGTGTTTCAGGATGCGAGAAACGAAGGAAACGGGCACGGCCGGCACGGCCCGATGAGTTCCGGCGCCGGGGGCCGTCCCTCCTGCATGGACAGGGAATTCAGCGCGACGCTGCAGAAGAGCTCCGCCGAGGGCGGGTGGACGTATCTGGTGTGGCCCGAGTCCGTCGAGTTCTTCGGCACCCGCGGCCTGGTCAAGGTGCGCGGCACTATCGACGGGCATCCGTTCCGGAGCTCCTTCATGGCGCTCGGTGACGGCCGGCACATGCTCCCGGTCAAGGCGGACATCCGCAAGGCGATCCACAAGGAGGCCGGCGACACCGTGATCGTGCGGCTCACCGAGCGGATCCAGGATTGACGAACCCGGGGCGGGCAGCCGTCCGCCGTGCGGGAGAATGGCTCCATGAGCCTGTTCCGTGACGACGGCGTCGTCCTGCGCACCCAGAAGCTGGGTGAGGCGGACCGCATCATCACGCTGCTCACTCGCGGTCACGGACGGGTGCGCGCTGTAGCGCGGGGCGTGCGGCGCACCAAGTCGAAGTTCGGGGCCAGGCTGGAGCCCTTCTCGCACGTCGATGTGCAGTTCTTCGCCCGGGGCAGCGAGCTCGTGGGCCGCGGACTGCCGCTGTGCACCCAGTCCGAGACCATCGCGCCCTACGGCGGCGCGATCGTCACCGACTACGCCCGCTACACCGCCGGCACCGCGATGCTGGAGACCGCCGAGCGGTTCACCGACCACGAGGGCGAGCCCTCGGTCCAGCAGTACCTCCTGCTCGTCGGCGCCCTGCGGACCCTCGCCCGGGGCGAGCACGCGCCGGGGCTCGTGCTCGACGCCTTCCTCCTGCGCTCCCTCGCCGTCAACGGCTATGCGCCCAGCTTCGACGACTGCGCCCGCTGCGGGCTGGCCGGCCCCAACCGTTTTTTCTCCGTCGCCGCGGGCGGCGCCATATGCGGCGACTGCCGGGTGCCGGGCAGCGTCGTACCCTCGGCGGAGGCCATCGGCCTGCTCAGCGCGCTTCTCACCGGCGACTGGGCCACGGCGGACGCGGCCGAGGCGCGTCACGTCAGGGAGGGCAGCGGACTGGTGTCCGCCTATCTGCACTGGCACCTGGAGCGCGGCCTGCGCTCGCTCAGATACGTAGAGAAATAGGAGATGTGAGCCGCATGGCACGACGCGGATTCCTGGGCCGGTCCCGCCGCGAGTACAAGGTCCCCGAGCCGCACCCCTCCGGTGCCCGCCCGCCCAAGATCCCGGGCGAGCTCGTGCCGAACCACGTGGCCTGCGTCATGGACGGCAACGGCCGCTGGGCCAAGGAGCGCGGCCTGCCGCGTACCGAGGGGCACAAGGTCGGCGAGGGCGTCGTCCTCGACGTGCTCAAAGGCTGCCTGGAGATGGGCGTCAAGAACCTCTCCCTCTACGCCTTCTCCACGGAGAACTGGAAGCGTTCGCCCGACGAGGTCCGCTTCCTGATGAACTTCAACCGCGACGTCATCCGCCGCCGCCGCGACGAGATGGACGAACTGGGCATCCGTATCCGCTGGGTGGGCCGCATGCCCAAGATGTGGAAGTCGGTGGTCCAGGAGCTCCAGATCGCCCAGGAGCAGACCGTCGACAACGACGCGATGACGCTGTACTTCTGCGTCAACTACGGCGGCCGAGCGGAGATCGCGGACGCGGCGCAGGCCATCGCACGGGACGTGGCGGCCGGAAAGCTCGACCCGGCCAAGGTCAACGAGAAGACGTTCCAGAAGTACCTGTACTACCCGGACATGCCGGACGTCGACCTCTTCCTGCGGCCCAGCGGAGAGCAGCGCACCTCCAACTACCTGATCTGGCAGAGCAGTTACGCCGAGATGGTCTTCCAGGACGTGCTGTGGCCCGACTTCGACCGCCGTGACCTGTGGCGTGCCTGCCTGGAGTACGCCCAGCGCGACCGGCGCTTCGGCGGCGCGATCCCGAACGAGGAGCTGGAGGCGATGCGCGGGCGGCCCGAGGGGACGGCCGGCTGACGGTCCGTTCCGCAAGGCCGCTAGGGTCCCGCCCATGGATCACCAGGGGCGGGACACCGATCGGACGACGGACGCGATCGAGCTGGTCTACAAGCCGGCGCGCGCCGACATTCTGAGCGCGGTCCGCGTGCGCGAGAGCTACCGGCGGCTGACGTGGGTGCGGTGGGTCGCGGCCGCCCTGCTCCTGGCCTGGGGGATCCTGCCGATGTTCGCTCCCGCCTCGCGCGGGCCGGCCGTGGTGCCCATGCTGCTCGGCGCCTTCGTGTGGGCGATCCCGCACCTGTACGCCTCGCAGGCGCTGCGCATCGTCCAGTGGCAGGGCGACTACCGCACGACGGTGACCGAGGACGGCGTCACGGCGGTGAACGACCACTGCGCGCTCACCCAGCGCTGGACCCTCTTCCGCGGCCACCGCGAGACCGCCGACAGCTTCGTCCTGCTCAGCCGCGACCGAGGCGTGATGTGGGTGGAGGTCCTGCCCAAGCGCGGCCTGCGTGATCCGGAGGACGCCGACCGGCTCCGCGCGACGCTCGGCCGACACCTGCCGCAGCTGTGAGCAACCGCCTCACCCCACGTGAGCATTGAGCGCATCCGCCGATACGATCACGGCTCGGCAATTCGGGTACGGGAGAGCTTGTGGCAGAGGTGCAGCAGCAGGACGGACAGACGGTGACGCTCGTCTACGAGCCCACAACCGCCGACATGAAGGGCGCCCTCGACGCCCGTGCGCGCAGTACACCCTCCGGTCGCCGCACCCGCCGCCTGCTGCTCTTCACCGGCGTGGTGGGCCTGTGCCTCGTCGCGCTGACCGTCGTCAGCGGCGACATCGACACCACCCGGCTCGTCGCGGGCGTCGCGACCACCTTCTTCGCCTTCGGCAGCCTGTATCTGCTGCCCCGGGCACAGGCCCGTCAGCTCCAGCAACTGGCCGTTCGGCAGGGTGAGTTCCGTGCCACGGTCGACGCCAAGGGCATACGGCTGACCACGCGCGACAGCGAGGCCACCAGCCGCTGGGACCTGTACCCGCGCTATGCCGAGACCGACGAGTTGTTCGTCCTGCTCACCGCAGACAAGCACGGCGTCGGCGTGATGCTCCTCCCCAAGCGCGGCGTCCCCGCCCCGGACGACGTCGACCGCCTGCGCGACCTCCTCGACCGGCACGTCCAGCGGATGTGACGGCCCCCGCCGGCCCGTCGGCGTGCCTACGGCCTCGTGGACGCCGAATCGCTTCGGCCCCGCACCTGTGACCAGGTGCGGGGCCGAAGCCGTGTTCGCCGGGTGCCGGGTCAGCCTGTGGTGGCCTTCCGGCGTCGCATCCACCAGGTGAGTGCTGCGCCGGCCGCCGCGAGGGCGGCGGCGATGCCCGCGATCAGCCCGACGGGTGTGCTGGAGCCGGTGTCGGCGAGGTCGCCGTCCGGGTCCTTCGCGGGCGGGGTCGGCTTGTCGCCGCCGGGCGTGCTGGGCTGCGGGCTGGGGGTGTCGGACGGCGACGGGGTGGACGGACCGTCCGTCGGCGTCGGGGTCGGGGTCGGCGTGGGAATCGGGTCGTCGTCCCCGCCCGCCGGTTCGCCGGAGCCGTTGCCGCCGATGAGGGCGGTGTCGGTGTCGCGGTATGCGGTCTCGGTCTTCACCGACGTCTTGGTGTTCTTGTCCAGGCGCGGGTGCTCCAGGTCGAAGCGGACCCGGGTGATGTTGCGCTTGGGGGCCTTGGAGAAGTCGACGCCGCCCATGACGCAGGTCTTGTTCTGGCCGCCGACGTTGCAGGGGTAGCTGTAGTCACCTTCCGTGTAGGACTTCATGTAGGCGTCCCAGGTCTTCTTCGGCGTCCAGCTCCTGTGCTCCGCGCTCAGCGGCCACCGCGCCACGTTGTTGCTGTTGATGATGGGGCGGAAGTCGGTGGCGCGGTCCTTGTCCTGGTCGCGGATGTACTCGGCGGCGACACGGGAGGAGTAGACGCGGCGCAGGTCGGCGTAGGCCGGACCGGTGTTCACCTTCTTCTCGACATCGGGGATGACGTACTGGTCGACGAGGCTCTGCGACGTGCGGATCTGCGCCTCGGTCAGCTTGCAGTCGCTGCCGTTGGGGTCGGGATACTCGACCTTCTGCGGTTCGGCGTTGACCTTCAGGGGCGCGTCGAGGATGTAGATGCCGTCCTTCTCCACGCGGACCTTGGCGGTCTTGGGGACGATCCACAGGCGGATCTGGTGGCCGCAGGGGATGTTCGCGGCCTGCATGGCGTCCCAGTACTGCTTGCCGACACCCTCGCGGGGGTCCATGTCCTTCGCGTAGTCGTGCTTCATCTCAAGGTCTGCTTCGAGGAGCACGCGGCCGGCGTCGGTCTTCCCGAACGTCTTGTCCATGATCTTGTCGGGCTGGTCGGGGTTGAGGTTGACCCAGAACGTGTCCGGGGTCAGTGCCAGCCAGGTGAACATGGCGTCGGAGGCGAGTTGCAGCCTGGCCTTGCCGCCCCAGCCGGGGTTGTTGTCCGGGTCCTTGGCGTAGTCGGCCTTGAAGGAGTAGTCCAGGCCCTTGCCCTTGACGGGGCTGCCGACGTAGTTCAGCTCCAGGGTGGAGAAGTCGATGCCGCCCGGTCCGCCGCGGCCGAAGACGCCGTTGCCGTTGGCACCCCGGTACTGGTGCTGGATCTGCCGGGCGGTGCCGGGGGTGGATCCGGAGCGGAAGGCGGCGTCGTTGATCGGGCCGATGGAGCCGACCCTGCGCGGGTCCGGGTTCATGATCGGGTTGTAGCGGGTGTACTGGTTGGGGCGCCACCTGGGCGCGCCGGTGGAGCGGTGCTCACGGATGGTGGCCTGGTTCTGCTTGCCGCCGCGTTCGGCCTCGAGCTGCTTGTTGAGCGTGGCGTATTTCTTGACCGTGTTGGACGAGGTCGAGTCGCCGGTGATCAGGCGCAGCTTGTGGTCGCTGTACTGCTGATTGCGCAGGACGTGGTTGTCGTAGCGGAACTGCTTGGCAATGTGCTTGCCGTTGGACTTGAACTCCACGAACTCTTTGGTCTTGGCGTTGTAGGCGTCGTACTTGCGGACGGCCTGCTTGCCCGTCTTGGGATCGATGACGGGCTTGCCGTCCTTGTCGAAGACCGGGACGTCCTTCTGGCAGATCCAGTCCGGGCCGACGAGCTTGAAGTCACGCACGACCTTGGCTTCGAAGCCGTCGCCCTTGAGCCGGTTGGCCTCGTAGCCGATCAGGCGCTGGTCCAGCCAGGTGCCCCACGTCTTGATGCCCGTGGACTTCTTGGCCTGGACGTTGTAGCGGGCATAGATCTCCAGGACCCGGTACTTGGGGTTCTGGGTGGCCTCGAACTTCTTCTTCCACTTCTGGGCGTCGGCATCGGTGTCCCCGGCGAGGTCGCTCTGTGCCCGGTTGGGTGCCTTGAGGCCGTCGAAGGCGTGCGAGGGGTTCTCGAACCAGTAGTCGTCCCACTCGTTCTGCGGGCGCTGGCTGAAGGGCTGGTTCTTGCCCTGGATGCCGGAGCCGGCGGGCGGTGAGCCGTACTCCTTGCCCAGCCACTTCTTGTCGCAGCGGATGGTGCCGGGTGCGGCGTCGGCTTCGCTCTGGAAGGCGGGCACGCCGGTGACCAGGATTCCGGCTGCGGCGATGGACGCGAGGCAGGCCGCCATGCGTGCCCGGATGCGTGTGCGTAGGGAATTGCTCAACGTGGTGTCCCCTGGGGGGCATGGGAACAGAAGGTGCGGGCGGTGGGGCCCCCGTGACATGCCACCGCCAACTCCCCCACCTTAGAAGCACATGCGGTGCCCGATGCAACGAGTTTGCCGGCGTGGCGTGTGCCAACTTCGTTACACGGCACGGCGGTTCAGAGGGCTGTCGGAGACCCTCTCTACCATGACCGCATGGGTGATCAGATCGACGAGGGCCTCGACCGGCAGAGCTGTCCCGAACTGCTGGCATGGCTCGCCGAACGCGAAGCGGCATTCGAGCCCTGGGCCACCGCCCTGGGGCGCCCCCTCGAACGATGGGACTTCAGTGCTCGGTCACTGGACGCTCTGGAAGACCTCGTGCGGGAGAGGTTCGCCGACGCGGAGGAGGTCATGGCCGCGAAGAGCGGCGCGTTCGTCCAGGGAGCGACCTGGTACATCGGCGAGGCGATCCGCCGGTCGTTCGCGGAGTGCGGAACGCACGATCCGCTCGTGTGGATGTACGACCCGGCGCCCCTCACAGGGCGCGCCCCGTCGTCGTTCTTCGACCCGGCCACGCGCGTGGTGACCGACACCCCGTTCGTGGGGCTGCCGGGCTCGGTGGACGGCGAGTGGCTGTACCCGATGGGGGCGCTGTACGAGCTGTACAGCACCGTGAACGAGTGGGACGAGCCCATCGAGCCGCACCTGCGCGGCGTCCTGCACGACCCCTACGACGACGAGGACGAGGAGGACGACGAGGACGAGAACGGGGGCTGACCCCACCAGCCGCCCCCCATGGAGAAGGACAGGGAGAAGGGCAGGGGGAGCGGACCGGTCAGGCGGTCTTCGCCGCGCACTCCGCGCACGTACCGAAGATCTCGACCGTGTGCGCCACATTCACATAACCGTGCTGCGCGGCGATCGTCTCTGCCCACTGCTCCACGGCCGGGCCCTCGACCTCCACCGCCTTGCCGCACAGCCGGCACACCAGGTGGTGGTGATGGTCGTCCGTCGAACAGCGCCGGTACACCGACTCGCCGTCGCTCGTGCGCAGCACGTCGACCTCGCCCGCGTCGGCGAGCGACTGGAGCGTGCGGTAGACCGTAGTCAGGCCCACCGAGTCACCGCGGTGCTTGAGCATGTCGTGCAGCTCCTGCGCACTGCGGAACTCGTCCACCTCGTCGAGCGCCGCAGCCACCGCTGCACGCTGCCGGGTGGACCGGCCTCGCACCGGGGCGGTCTTCCCGCCGGTTGGCGCCGTGGTCACAGGAGCCTCCTCGCCTCGCCCGCACATGTGTCGGGCCATTCTGCCAGGCCCGCGTGCGGGCACCGTCCGCGCTCAGACCTTGACGTCGTCAGTGGGCCGTCGTGTACCCGGCATGTCCAGTGTGCTCTCGGTGCTGCCGGCCGCCGGTTTCGCCCGCAGGCGCGCCAGCGGCAACGCCAGCGCCGTGAGCACCACGAAGACGGCGATGGCCAGCAGGACGATCGTCGCTCCCGGCGGCACGTCCTGGTAGTAGGAGGTGGTGGTTCCGGCCAGGGCCACGGCGATCCCGATGCCGACCGCGAGCGAGAAGGTGGTCCGGAACGAGCGCGTCACCTGCTGCGCGGCCGCCACGGGCACCACCATCAGCGCGCTGACCAGCAGCAGGCCCACCACGCGCATCGCCACGCTGACCGTGACCGCCGCAGTCACCGCGATCAGCAGGTTCAGCGCGCGGACCGGCAGCCCGGTCACCCGCGCGAACTCCTCGTCCTGGCTGATCGCGAACAGCTGCTTGCGCAGCCCCAGCGACACCAGGACGACGAAGCCGGCCAGCAGCGAGATCGCCGTCAGGTCCTCCGGCGACACCGTGGACAGCGAACCGAACAGGAAGGAGCTCAAATTCGCCGTCGAGCCCGTGTCGGAGAGGTTGATGAGCATCACACCGCCTGCCATGCCGCCGTAGAACAGCATCGCCAGTGCGATGTCGCCCCGGGTGCGCCCGTAGGCGCGGATGAGCTCCATCAGCACCGCGCCGAGCACCGACACCAGCGTCGCCATCCACACCGGGTTCGTGGACAGCAGGAATCCGAGGCCGACGCCGGTCATCGCGACGTGGCCGATTCCGTCGCCCATCAGCGCCTGCCGGCGCTGAACCAGGTGAATGCCGACCGCAGGGGCGGTGATGCCGACCAGGAGCGCCGCGAGGAGCGCCCGCTGCATGAAGTCGGTTTCCAGGATTTCCATGATCAGGTCAGCAGTCCCGTGCGGAGCGGCTCGTCGGCCGCGTGCGGATGTACGTGGTCGTGACCGGGCAGGGCGTGCTGGCCCACTGCCTGCGGCGGCGGTCCGTCATGCACCACGCAGCCGTCGCGCAGCACCACCGCGCGGTCGATCAGGGGCTCCAGCGGACCCAGCTCGTGCAGCACCAGCAGCACCGACGTGCCGTCGGCGACCTGTCGGCGCAGCGTCGACGCCAGGATGTCCTGGCTCGCGAGGTCCACGCCCGCCATCGGCTCGTCCATGATCAGCAGTTCGGGCTCGGAGGCCAGCGCCCGCGCTATCAGCACCCGCTGGTGCTGGCCGCCCGACAGCGCCGTCACCGAGTCCTTCATGCGGTCGGCGAGCCCCACCACCTCGATCGCCCGCTCCACTGCCGCTCTGTCGGCGCGCGAGGAGAAGCGGAAGCGGGTCCGGGAGAGCCGGCCCGCGGACACGACCTCCCGTACCGTCGCCGGCACGCCGCTCGCGGCCGTCGTCCGCTGCGGCACATAGCCGATGCGCGCCCACTGCCGGAACCGGCGCAGTGGCGTGCCGAACAGCTCGATCGAGCCATCCGTCAGCGGCACCTGGCCGATCACGGAGCGGACCATGGTCGACTTGCCCGAACCGTTGGCGCCGAGCAGTGCCACGACCTCACCGTGCCCGACCGTGAGGTCCACGCCGCGCAGCACGGTGCGCGTGCCGAGCGTGGCCCGTGCGCCGCTGACGGAGACGACCGAATCCGTTACGGGCTCCATGGCGTGCGCCTTTCGTGTGTGCGGGGTGGGGTCGCGTCGTGCGGGATCACTTCGCGCCGAGAGCCTTCTGCAGCGCGGCGAGGTTGGCCCGCATGACCTCGATGTAGTCATCGCCCTTGGACCGGTCGGTGATTCCCTCCAGCGGGTCCAGGACGTCCGTCCTCAGGCCCGTGTCCGCCGCCAGGGTCTTCGCAGTCCTGTCGCTCGCGAGGGTCTCGAAGAAGACGGTGGTGACCTTCTCCTCCTTCGCGACGGTCTGCAGCTCCTTGATCCGGGCCGGGCTGGGCTCGGACTCGGGGTCGATGCCCGCGATGCCCTCCTGGTCCAGGCCGTAGCGCTCGGCGAGGTAGCCGAAGGCGGAGTGCGTGGTGATGAACGTCTTCGTGGCGGAGTTCTTCAGGCCCCGCTCGAAGTCGGCGTCCAGGTCGCCGAGCTTCGCGACGAGGGCGTCGGTGTTCTTGGCGTAGGCCGCGGCGTGGTCCGGGTCGGCCTTCTCCATGGCCTTGCCGACGCCCTTGGCGACCTCGGCGTACTTCACGGGGTCGAGCCAGATGTGCGGGTCGGCGCCGGCCTCGCTCTCGCCCTCGTGGGCGCTCTTCTCCTGGCCGGGCTCGGCCTCGTGACCGCTCTCCTCGTGGCCGTGGTCGTGGCCGCCCTCGGCGGCGTGGTTCTCCAGCTTCGTCAGCGTGGCGGCGTCGATCTTGTGCTTCACGCCGGACTCCGCGATCGCGTCGTCGACGGCGGGCTGGACGCCCTTGAGGTAGAGGATGAGGCCGGAGTCGTTCAGCTCGGCGGTCTGGCGGGGCTTCAGTTCGAGATCGTGCGGCTCGACGCCGGGCTTGGTGAGCGTGGTGACGGAGACATTGGCGCCACCTATCTGCTCGGCGAGATACTGCATCGGATAGAAAGACGCCACGACCTTCAGCTTGCCGTCGCTGCTGCCGCCCTCGGCGGCGTCGGAGGTGGAGCAGGCGGAGACGGCCATGAGGCCGAGCGCGACAGCTCCGGCGACGGCGGTGGTGGGTATGAGGCGTCGTACGTTCATGACACTCATTTTCAACAAAATCGGAAACGATTGTCAATAAACCCTGTGGCCTGGGCATCCACCCGGACCGATTTGATCCGGAGGGTGCGGCCGCCGGTAACCTGAAGCATTCGCCCGCACGTACCAGAGCATCACCCCCATCGAGGCGCTCCGCGCCACCACCTGTCCGTCGTCGTAATGAAGAGAGCACCGTGGCCGCCGACAAGATCGACACCATCGTCAGCCTGAGCAAGCGCCGTGGCTTCGTCTACCCGTGCAGCGAGATCTATGGCGGCCAGAAGGCCGCCTGGGACTACGGGCCGCTGGGTGTCGAGCTCAAGGAGAACATCAAGCGCCAGTGGTGGCGCTACATGGTCACCTCCCGCGAGGACGTCGTCGGCCTCGACTCGTCGGTGATCCTGGCCACCGAGGTCTGGGAGGCCTCCGGCCACGTCGCCACCTTCACCGACCCGCTCACCGAGTGCACCTCCTGTCACAAGCGCTACCGCGCCGACCACCTGGAGGAGGCCTTCGAGGCGAAGCACGGCCGCCTCCCGGAGGGCCTCGCCGAGGTCAACTGCCCCAACTGCGGAAACAAGGGCCAGTTCACCGAGCCCAAGCAGTTCTCCGGCCTGCTCTCCACCCACCTCGGCCCCACCCAGGACTCCGGCTCCATCGCCTACCTGCGGCCCGAGACCGCGCAGGGCATCTTCACCAACTTCGGCCAGGTCCAGCAGACTTCGCGCAAGAAGCCCCCGTTCGGCATCGCCCAGATGGGCAAGTCGTTCCGCAACGAGATCACGCCGGGCAACTTCATCTTCCGCACCCGCGAGTTCGAGCAGATGGAGATGGAGTTCTTCGTCAAGCCGGGCGAGGACGAGCAGTGGCACGAGTACTGGATGGAGCAGCGCTGGAACTGGTACACGGGCCTTGGTCTCCGTGAGGAGAACATGCGCTGGTTCGAGCACCCGGCCGAGAAGCTCTCCCACTACTCCAAGCGCACCGCCGACATCGAGTACCGCTTCCAGTTCGGCGGCAACGAGTGGGGCGAGCTCGAGGGTGTGGCCAACCGCACCGACTACGACCTCTCGGCGCACTCCAAGGCGTCCGGCACCGACCTGTCGTACTTCGACCAGGAGGCCGGCGAGCGCTGGACGCCGTACGTCATCGAGCCCGCCGCCGGTGTCGGCCGCACCATGCTCGCCTTCCTCCTCGACGCCTACAACGAGGACGAGGCCCCCAACGCCAAGGGCGTCATGGAGAAGCGCACCGTCATGCGCCTCGACCCGCGCATCGCGCCCGTCAAGGTCGCCGTGCTGCCGCTGAGCCGCAACCCGCAGCTCTCGCCGAAGGCCAAGGGCCTGGCCACCGACCTCCGGCAGAACTGGAACATCGAGTTCGACGACGCCGGCGCCATCGGCCGCCGTTACCGCCGCCAGGACGAGATCGGTACCCCGTTCTGCGTCACCGTCGACTTCGACACCCTCGACGACAACGCGGTGACCGTCCGCGAGCGCGACACCATGAAGCAGGAGCGTGTCTCCCTGGACCAGATCCAGGGCTACCTGGGCAGCCGCCTGCTGGGCTGCTGATCACCGCTGCCCGTTCGTCACAAAGCCCCCGGTTCCTGATACGGAACCGGGGGCTTGTGTGCAGACTGAGGCGCATGGTGTCGATGACCACCAGCAAGGTCAGCAGATGGGACGGACACGGCAGGGAACACGTCGTGCGCGTCCAACGGTCCGGTGTGCAGCGGCTGTTGCGCTGCGACACCTGCGGGTGGCGCAAGAGCGTCCAGTTCTCCCCCTGGCTTCGCCGGTGGTACCACCACCCCTGGCTGAAGGCGGAGGAGCACCTGGTCCAGGAGCACCAGGCGACGGTCGACCCGACGGCGACGTAGGAGGGGCGGGCCTGCTGGAAGAGGCCCCTCAGGCGCGCAGTCCGCGCAGCAGGAGATCCACCACCGCGCCGAACTCCGCATCGATCGTGGGCTTTCGCCACTCCGGCGCGTACGCCGGGTCGTGGAAGCGGGCGGTCGCGTCGAAGAGGGCGCGGGCCGTGGCCGCCGGATCGGCGTCGGCGAAGTCACCGGCCCGGACCCCCTCTTCGACGATCTGCCGGAGCTGGTCGAGCATGGCGTCCAGATGCCGGTCCACGACACCGCTGTTCTCGTCGATCAGCACGCCGTACGTGGCGAACAGCTCGGGGTCGTCGCCCGCCTTGTGGCGCTTGGCCTCGAAAAGCGCGGAGAACCAGTCGGCGAGCTTCTCGGACGCGGTGCGGTGCGCTGCCCCGGTGATCTCCGCGAGGGCGACCTCCGCGCGGCCGAGCCAGCGCTCGGTCACCGCCTCGCGCAGTGCCGCCTTCGTGCGGAAGTGGCGGTAGACGCTGCCGTGGGAGACCCCGAGCGCCCGGGCGACGTCGACGACGGTGGCCTTGGCCGGGCCGTAGCGGCGCAGCACCTCCTCGGTGGCTTCGAGGATGCGCTCGGCGGTCAGGGTCTCGGTGGGCATGGTGTGACAGTACCGCCGAGGCGGACCCGTCAGCGCTCGCTGTCCAAGTGCGCCATCTGGGCCTCGGGGTACCGCGCACCGGCCGCCGCACCCGCGGGGACCGCCTGCTCGACGGCCGCCAGATCGTCGGCCGACAGCTCCACGTCCAGTGCCCCCAGCGCCTCGGCCAGACGCGTGCGGGTGCGGGCGCCGATGAGCGGCACGATGTCCTCGCCGCGCGACAGCACCCAGGCGATCGCCGTCTGCGCCACGCTGACGCCCTTGCTCTCGGCCACCTTGCGCAGCTGCTCCACCAGATCCAGGTTCCGCCGGAGGTTGTCGCCCTGAAAACGGGGGCTCATGCCACGGAAGTCGCCGGGGCCCAGCTCGCGGTCACGGGTGAAGTGCCCGCTGATCAGCCCGCGCGAGAGCACCCCGTACGCCGTCACGCCGATGCCGAGCTCGCGGACGGTGGGAAGGATCTCCTCCTCGATACCGCGCGAGATCAGCGAGTACTCGATCTGGAGGTCGGCGATCGGGGCGACGGAGGCGGCCCGCCGGATGGTCTGTGCCCCGACCTCGGAGAGGCCGATGTGGCGGACGTGCCCGGCCTCGACGAGCTCGGCGATGGCGCCGACGGTCTCCTCGATCGGAACGTCCGGGTCCACGCGGGCGATGCGGTAGACGTCGATGTGGTCGGTGCCCAGCCGCTGGAGGCTGTACGCGGCGAAATTCTTGACCGCGGCCGGCCGGCCGTCGTAGCCGGTGAAGCCGCCCTCGACGGTGCGCAGCGCGCCGAACTTCACGCTCACCAGGGCCTTTTCACGGGCGGTGGGGCCGGCGGTGCGCAGGGCCTCGTTGATCAGCAGCTCATTGTGGCCCATGCCGTAGAAGTCGCCCGTGTCGAGGAGGGTGACGCCGGCGTCGAGGGCCGCCTGGATCGTCGCGATCGACTCGGCACGGTCGGCCTCGCCGTAGAGCGCGGACATGCCCATGCAGCCGAGGCCGAGGGGGAAGACGCGCGGGCCGGTGGCGCCGAGGGGGCGGGTGGGGTGCGGGACGGAGGTCATGAGGGCTCCCAGAGGGTCGGTCGTAGCGACGACTATGACATGACGGCTGACAGATTTGAATATCTGTCATCACATGGCTTCCCGGCGGGCGGAAACCATGTGCTCCGGCCCTTCGCCGCGCGGTACGGTTCGACCCATGTCCTCGTTCTTCCAGATCGACGAGTGAGAGGGCGGCGGTCACTCCGCCTCCCGATTCCCGAACCACTTCTCACCCCTTTGGGAGAACCCCATGGCCAAGAGCCGCAACAACCTCCTCGGCGTCGGCGGTCAGCGCAAGAAGCTGTCCCGCGCCGACGCGCACGGAAACGGGCCCGAGCGCACGGCGGACCGCAAGGCGGCCGCCGACCAGAAGCAGGAACTGGTGCGCAAGATGCGTGAGCGCGCCCAGGGACAGCCGGAGCAGCCGCAGGAGGACGCCTCCTGAGCGCATGACCACGAAGGGGCCCGGACCGCGTAGTGCAGCGGTCCGGGCCCCTTCGCGTGTCCCGCCCCGGTCCCCCGTGTGCGGCAGGCCCGGGCTCAGCAGCGCCGGCACGATGATCACGAGCTCGCAGCAGCAGCCTCACCGTCAGCGCCCGGCCATGCCGGCCTCGACGACCCCGGCGACAGGAACAGTGACCCGAGGGTGGCGACCCCAGCGCCGGCGCGGACTGCTACGTCGTTGCCCTCACTCCGCTGCCCACCCCGGCGCGGTCGGCGGACACGTCCGACAGCACGATCCGGAAGAGTGCCGGCAGCCGCAGCCCCGGCCGGGATCCACGAGCGGCCGGAGAAGCCACGGGGGCTCGCCATACGGCGGCCGCCGTATGGCGAGCCTCCTCATGCGGGAGCCGCGGAGTGCCCGACCCGACGGGGCCGGGTCCTCACCGGAGGGCGCGGGTGTCCTCTTCGCCGGGACACGCCAACCGCTGGGCCGTGCGGTGCGCGGATTCCTGCGCGCGGCGGCCACTGGTGAGCGCGCCGACGGCCAGGACGCACACGCCGCAGCCGGCGATGATCCACCACGCGGGCCGGCTCGCGGCGGCGAAGCCCTGGCTGTGGGCGGAGGAGGGGACTCCGGCAGCGAGAACGGCCCCGATGACGGCTACGCCGAGCGTCTGGCCGACCTGGCGGCTGGTGGAGGCGACCGCCGCGGCGACCCCGGCCTGGGCGCGGGGCATGCCGGAGACGGCGGTATTGGTGATGGGCGCGTTGACCATGCCGAAGCCCAGGCCGAACAGGACGTAGCCGGCGAACATCAGCACCTGTGACGTCTCTGCCTCGAACGCGGCGAACAGGAGGCCGCTCGCGGCCATGGTGGTGCCCGCGATCAGCAGTGGCAGGCGCGGGCCCCGGCTGCCGACGAGCCGTCCCGACAGGGGCGCGGCCACCAGGGTGAGGCCCGCCATCGGCAGCATGTACAGGCCGGCGCGCAGGGCGGAGTGGCCGAGCACGTCCTGTAGGTAGAGGGTGTTGACGAAGAGGAAGCCGGCGAGCGCCGCGAACGCGCAGACCGCGATGACGGTGGCCCCGCTGAACGGCAGGCTGCGGAAGAAGCGCAGGTCGATGAGGGGCTCGCGGCGCCTCGGCTCGTAGAGCAGGAGACCGGCCAGGGCCCCGGCCGAGAGCGCGGCGAACGCGGGGTCGGCCTCGATGATCGCGTAGGTGAGCGAGCCGAGCAGCACGATCACCAGGAGCTGGCCGACCGGATCGGCGCGGCGGGGCCTCGGCGCGCGGGACTCCGGGACATAGCGCCAGGTGAGCACGAGGGCGGCGAGCCCGACGGGCAGGTTGACCCAGAAGATGGACCGCCAGCCCACGGTGTCGACGAGCAGCCCGCCGACCAGCGGTCCCGCGGCCATCGAGATGCCGACGACACCGCCCCAGACGCCGATGGCGCGGGCACGTTCGCGCGGGTCGGTGAAGGTGTTGGTGATGATCGACATCGCCACGGGGTTGAGCATCGCGCCGCCGACGGCCTGCACCATGCGGAAGGCGACGAGCAGTTCGAGGCTGGGCGCCAGCGAGCAGAGCAGGGACCCGAGGGTGAACAGCACGAGCCCGGCCTGGAAGACCCGGCGGCGGCCGATGCGGTCGGCGGTGGAGCCGGCGAGCATCAGCAGCGAGGCGAGCACCAGGGTGTAGGCGTCGATCGTCCACTGCATGCCTGCGAAGGAGGCGTCCAGCTCGTCGCGCAGGGACGGGAGGGCGACGTTCAGGACGGTGTTGTCGAGGCTGACGATCAGCAGACTCATGCAGCAGATCGCCAGGATCAGGAGCCGGTGCCGGCGGCCGATCTCGTGCATGGGCGCATGGTACGGCTGCCTGAGGACCTTGCGGGTGCGGGACAATGGGCCAATGACCACGCTCGCCCCCGCCGCCGCCACGCTCCGGATCGGCCCGCACACCGTGCAGCCGCCGGTGGTGCTCGCGCCCATGGCCGGAATCACCAATGCCCCCTTCCGCACCCTCTGCCGTGAGTTCAGTGGCGGCAAGGGCCTGTTCGTGAGCGAGATGATCACGACGCGGGCGCTGGTCGAGCGCAATGAGAAGACGATGCAGCTCATCCACTTCGACGAGACCGAGAGGCCGCGCTCGATCCAGCTGTACGGAGTGGACCCGGTCACCGTCGGCAAGGCCGTGCGCATGATCGTGGACGAGGATCTGGCCGACCACATCGACCTGAACTTCGGCTGCCCGGTCCCCAAGGTGACCCGCAAGGGCGGCGGCTCGGCCCTTCCGTACAAGCGGCCGCTGCTGCGGGCGATCCTCAACGAGGCCGTGACCAACGCGGGCGACCTGCCGGTCACGATGAAGATGCGCAAGGGCATCGACGACGACCACATCACCTGTCTCGACGCGGGCCGTATCGCGGTCGAGGAGGGCGTGACGGCGATCGCCCTGCACGGACGCACGGCGGCGCAGCACTACGGCGGCACGGCCGACTGGGACGCGATAGCGCGCCTGAAGGAGCACGTCCCGGAGATCCCGGTGCTGGGCAACGGCGACATCTGGTCCGCGGACGACGCGCTGCGGATGATGCGCGAGACCGGCTGTGACGGGGTGGTCGTGGGACGCGGCTGCCTGGGGCGGCCGTGGCTCTTCGGCGACCTGGTGGCGGCGTTCGAGGGCCGTGGCGACGACTACGCGCGGCCCACCCTGCGCTGCGTGGCGGACGTGATGGTGCGCCATGCGCGGCTGCTGGGGGAGTGGATCGGCGACGAGTCGCGGGGCGTCATCGACTTCCGCAAGCACGTCGCCTGGTACCTCAAGGGCTTCTCCGTCGGCTCCGAGATGCGCAAGAAGCTGGCGGTCACCTCGTCGCTGGACGAGTTGAGCGCTCACTTGAGCGCGCTGGAGCTGGACCAGCCGTGGCCGGAGGGTGCGGACGGGCCGCGCGGACGGACCTCGGGCAACAACCGCGTGGTGCTGCCGGACGGCTGGCTGAAGGATCCGTACGACTGTGGCGGGGTCTCGGCCGAGGCTGAACTGGACACTTCGGGCGGCTGAGCGCTGCTCGGAGGCTGTTCGGCCGGTCCGGATGGTGGAATTCCGTCAGCTCGGTCGGCGTGATCCTCGCCACCCCTGATAGGGGGTGCGCTCAGATGAGCGATATTCGGATTGCTGCATCTTTCAAAGGGTGGCACTCAGTGCCACCCTTTTGGGGTTCGCCTCCTGGCTTCATTTTTGACTCTCCGTATGAGAAGCGGCAGCAGATCATGACTGATCGTGCTGATCTCTTCAGAAGTTGAAGAGAGTGGTCTATATCTGCCGTCCGTCCGGGCACTTTCGATCTGCTGGCGGACGAGTGGTTAAGGCCGTATGACGCGCAAGTGGACGTACCCAGGTGCCTTCGATCTGGGTATGTTCCTCGCCGTCAGGGCAGCCACCGAGTCCTCGAGGAGTCGAGACCCGTGTCGGAAAACAAAGATCAGAAGTTCGTCTACGACTTCACCGAGGGCAACAAGGACCTCAAGGACCTGCTCGGCGGGAAGGGTGCGAACCTCGCCGAGATGACCAACCTCGGTCTCCCCGTCCCTCCGGGGTTCACGATCACCACCGAGGCCTGCAAGGTCTACCTCGACAGCGGCCAGGAGCCCCCGGCCCTCCGTGACGAGGTGACCGCACACCTCGACGCCCTGGAGCAGTCCATGGGCAAGAAGCTCGGCCAGGCCGACAACCCGCTGCTGGTATCCGTACGTTCGGGTGCCAAGTTCTCGATGCCGGGCATGATGGACACCGTCCTCAACATCGGCCTCTCCGACGAGTCGGTGGCCGGCCTCGCCACGCAGGCCGGCGACGAGCGCTTCGCCTGGGACTCCTACCGCCGCCTCATCCAGATGTTCGGCAAGACCGTGCTGGGCGTCGAGGGCGAGCTCTTCGAGGACGCCCTCGACGAGGCCAAGGCCGCCAAGAAGGTCACCGTCGACACCGACCTCGACGCGGCCGACCTGAAGAAGCTGGTCAAGCAGTTCAAGAAGATCGTCAAGACCGAGGCCGGGCGCGACTTCCCGCAGGACCCGCGCGAGCAGATGGACCTCGCCATCCACGCGGTCTTCGACTCCTGGAACACCGACCGTGCCAAGCTCTACCGCCGCCAGGAGCGCATCCCCGGCGACCTCGGCACCGCCGTCAACGTCTGCTCCATGGTCTTCGGCAACCTCGGCCCGGACTCCGGCACCGGTGTCGCCTTCACCCGCGACCCCGCCTCCGGCCACCAGGGCGTCTACGGCGACTACCTGCAGAACGCGCAGGGCGAGGACGTCGTCGCCGGTATCCGCAACACGGTTCCGCTCGCCGAGCTCGAGTCGATCGACAAGAAGTCGTACGACCAGCTGATGCAGATCATGGAAACCCTCGAGACGCACTACAAGGACCTGTGCGACATCGAGTTCACCATCGAGCGCGGCCAACTGTGGATGCTCCAGACCCGGGTGGGCAAGCGCACCGCCGGCGCGGCGTTCCGCATCGCCACCCAGCTCGTGGACCAGGGCCTGATCGACGAGGCCGAGGCGCTGCAGCGGGTCAACGGCGCTCAGCTCGCGCAGCTGATGTTCCCCCGCTTCGATGACACGGCGAAGACCGAGCTGCTCGGCCGCGGCATCGCCGCCTCCCCGGGTGCGGCCGTCGGCAAGGCCGTCTTCGACTCCTACACCGCGGTCAAGTGGTCCCGGTCCGGCGAGAAGGTCATCCTGATCCGCCGCGAGACCAACCCGGACGACCTGGACGGCATGATCGCCGCCGAGGGCATCCTGACATCGCGCGGCGGCAAGACCTCGCACGCGGCCGTCGTGGCGCGCGGCATGGGCAAGACCTGTGTCTGCGGCGCCGAGGAGCTGGAGGTCGACACCAAGCGCCGCCGGATGACCGTGGGCGACCAGGTCATCGAGGAAGGCGACGTCGTCTCCATCGACGGCTCCACCGGCAAGGTGTACCTCGGTGAGGTGCCGGTCGTGCCCTCCCCGGTCGTCGAGTACTTCGAGGGCCGGATGCACGCGGGCGCGGACGACGCCGACGAGCTGGTCGGGGCCGTGCACCGGATCATGGCGTACGCGGACCGGGTGCGCCGGCTGCGCGTGCGGGCCAACGCGGACAACGCCGAGGACGCGATGCGCGCCCGCCGCTTCGGCGCCCAGGGCATCGGCCTGTGCCGCACCGAGCACATGTTCCTCGGTGAGCGTCGCGAGATGGTCGAGAAGCTGATCCTCGCCGACACGGACGAGGAGCGTGAGGAGGCCCTGCAGGCGCTGCTGCCGCAGCAGAAGCGGGACTTCGTCGAGCTGTTCGAGGCGATGGACGGGCTCCCGGTCACGGTGCGTCTGCTCGACCCGCCGCTGCACGAGTTCCTGCCCGACATCACCGAGCTGTCGGTGCGCGTCGCCCTCGCCGAGGCCCGCAAGGACCACAACGAGAACGACCTCCGCCTGCTCCAGGCCGTGCACCGTCTCCACGAGCAGAACCCGATGCTGGGTCTGCGCGGTGTACGCCTCGGCCTGGTCATCCCCGGCCTGTTCACCATGCAGGTGCGGGCGATCGCCGAGGCCGTGGCCGAGCGCATCGAGGCCAAGGGCGACCCGCGTGCGGAGATCATGATTCCGCTGGTGGGCACGGTCCAGGAGCTGGAGATCGTCCGCGACGAGGCCGAGCAGGTCATCGCGGAGGTACAGGCGGCGACCGGTGTGGAGCTCAAGCTGGCGCTCGGCACGATGATCGAACTGCCGCGCGCCGCGCTGACCGCCGGTCAGATCGCGGAGGCCGCGGAGTTCTTCTCCTTCGGTACGAACGACCTCACCCAGACGGTGTGGGGCTTCTCGCGGGACGACGTGGAGGCGAGCTTCTTCACGGCGTACCTGGAGAAGGGCATCTTCGGGGTGTCGCCGTTCGAGACGATCGACAAGGACGGTGTGGGCTCGCTCGTACGCAACGCGGTGGAGGCGGGCCGGGCGACGCGCCCGGACCTGAAGCTGGGCGTGTGCGGCGAGCACGGCGGCGACCCGGAGTCGGTGCACTTCTTCCACGAGGTGGGCCTGGACTACGTCTCCTGCTCCCCGTTCCGCATCCCCGTGGCGCGCCTGGAGGCGGGCCGCGCGGCGGCGCAGTCGACCGGCAGCGACTCCCGCTGACGGATCACTGAACGCCGGAGCCGTCACCTGGGTCCGGGGGTGACCCCGGAGCGCGGTACCCCAAACCCTCACCGACGACCGGTGTCGGCTCCGGAACGCGAAAGAAAGAGGCGGGCGCCTGTGCGGGGCGCCCGCCTCTTCGCATGCCGTGTGTCGTGTGCCATATGTCGCCGTGCGGCCCCGCCCGCGCCCAGGGCGCCCTGGGCGCGGGCGGGGGTTCGGGTGGCGTGGCCTCCCCGCGGCCGGGTGCGGGGAGGCCGGCCGTGGTGACGCCCGCAATGGTCGGATGCGCCGGTGCTGATTCGCCATTCAGTTGAATTGCGTACGTCCAGCGGGAAACGAATTTCTGCCAAATTCTCGCCAAAGGAATCGGCGGAGCGCGACCGGCGGATCCCCACCCACCGGCCGCGCCCCATTACCCGTGCCGGACACGGAGCCGCAACCTCCGCCACCGCCGCCGGACGCGAAGGCCCCCCACGGTCCTTGCTGCGTCACATCGGTGAAGTAGGTTTCATGCCCGACGTCGTACAGCCTTTCGGTTGCCCCTGTGCTCTCGCGAGGCGTTTCAACTGTGGCTGAAACACCGTGGTAACAACCTGTGATTGCATGCATACTCAGTGATGGGGGCGATTGCAGGTGCAACATGTGGGGGTTCGGTGCTTCGAATTCATTTCAATGCGGACGACCTGGCGAAAGTGCGCATGGCCGCCAGGCCCGACGCGTTGTGGGAATCCATTCTCAGTTTTCACCGATTGCGCGACCGTCGAGGCGCACTCGTCTTCGGTGAATGGCGCTCAGAAGCCCGCGCGCGGTTGAAGGGTGAAACACGTCTCCTCGCCCAACTCGTGCCGCCGAGGGGATACTTCCCCGACTTTCTGACGCCCGCGGAGGGCCGGCACGGCCTCGACGCGGGTCTGGAGGCGCTCCGCGCCACCCCGCCGGCACGGCTGCACACCGAGCTGGCCCTCACGGTCGCCCACCGCTCGCCACTGCGCGTCCTGCCCGCCCGGCTCCTCGCCCTCGCCGAGGGCCGCTCGGAGGCCCTGTCGCGTCTCGTGGCCGCTCTGCGCGCGTACTACCGGGCCGCCGTCGAGCCGTACTGGCCGCACATCCAGGCCCGCGTGGAGGCGGACCGGGCCGTGCGGGGCCGCGCGCTGCTCGACGGGGGCGCGGACGAGCTCCTCGCCTCGCTGCCGCCCGTGCTGCGCTGGCGGGCCCCGGTGCTGGAGGCCGACTACCCGGTCGACCGCGAACTGTGCCTGGACGGGCGGGGCCTGCTGCTCCAGCCGTCGTTCTTCTGCCGCGGCACGCCTGTGGTGCTGCGCGACACCTCACTGCCGCCGGTGCTCGTCTACCCCGTCGCGCACGGGGGCGAGCCGGCCTTCGGCGAGTGCGCGGGCCCCTCGCTGGGCCGCCTCGTCGGCCACACGCGTTCCGCCGTGCTCCAGGCCATCCGCAACGGCTGCACCACCAGCGAACTGGCCCGCAGGGCGGGCGTCTCACTCGCCTCCGCGAGCCAGCACGCCGCGGTGCTGCGCGAGGCAGGACTCGTCGTCACCCTGCGCCACGGCAACGCGGTCCTGCACACGCTCACCCCGCTGGGCGCCGCCCTGCTGCGCGGCGGCGCCTCGGCGGAGCCGGAGACCTACGCGCGGAACGGACCGGTCACCTCGTAGGTGATGCCGCCCGAGGAACTGCCCGTGGTGCCGCGCTGGCTGGAGAAGTACAGCCGACGGCCGTCGGGCGAGAAGGCCGGGCCGCAGATCTCCGACGAGGACTGCCCGGTGACGCGCAGGAACGGCGCGACGACGTCGTCCGGCGTGATCACGCAGACCTCCATGTTGCCGCCGTCCTCGGCGACGAACAGGTCACCGGACGAGGAACCGGTCACGTTGTCCACACCCGTCAGCGGCGCACCGCCGCCGACGACGAGCGAGTCGTCGTAGGCCAGCTCGTAGGTGCTGTTCAGCAGATTCAGCTGCCACAGCCGGTTGTCGCCCTTGGTGGTGAACCACACAGTGTCGTTGGCGTAGTGGCAGCCCTCGCCGCCGTTGAACAGCTTGGCGCCGGACACCTGGTCGCGTGTGGGGGTCGGCGAGCCGTCGGGGTCCGGCACGGTCGCCCAGGTGAAGCTGCCGGACGTGGCGGTGCCGGCCTTGAGGACCTGGAGCGTGCCGGAGGAGAGGTTGCCCCAGGTGGTGGGCACGAACCGGTAGAGGCAACCGTCCGACGCGTCCTCCGTCAGGTAGATCACCTTGCGGACCGGGTCGGCCGCGGCCGCCTCGTGGTTGAAGCGGCCCATCGCGCTGCGGCGGACAGCGGCGTTCACGCCCCACGGGTCGGTCTCGTAGACGTAGCCGGTGCTGACCTCCTCGCAGGACAGCCAGGTGTTCCAGGGAGTGGCCCCGCCGGCGCAGTTGCGGTTGGTGTTGGACAGGATGCGGTACGCACCGGTGATGCCGCCCGACGAGTCGAATCTGATCGCACTCGCACCGCCGGTCGACGAGATCTCCGAGTTGGAGACGTAGATCCAGCCGGCGCCGTTGGCGAAGCAGGCGCCGCCGTCGGGGGCGTTGTGCCAGGTGTACGAGGTGGAGCCGACCGTCTGGCCGGACCGGGCGATCACCCGGCTGGTGAAGCCGGTCGGGAGCTGGATGCCGTTCGCGTCGGCCGCGCCGAGCGCACCGTAGGGGCCGGGGCCGGGCTGCGCCGGCGCCGCGGACGCGGCGCCCTGCCACAGGGTGAAGCCGAAGGCCGCGGCGGATGTGCCGACGACCGCGCCACGCAGGAAACTACGACGTTCCACTTGTCACTCCAGTGTGGGATGACCGCCCCGCGGCGCCGGCCGGCGCCGCGGGGTCGCGCGTGGCAGAACATAGGAGAGGCGCATGGACGCCACGTCAACGTGTCATGGCTCACAGGCGTCCGCTCCGGGCAGTCCCGGTGTGCGCTGGGACGTCGCGCCCGGCTCCGCGCAAGCCCGGGTCCGGGTCCCGAGGCCGGGGTGAAACTTTTCTGCGCGCGAGCGATGAGTACGCGGCGCCCGCACCGTCTACCTCTTCGAACGCACAGCACCGCACAAGCGCCCGACCGAAGCCCCGTGAGAGAGAGACGGCCATGCCCCAGATGATCTTCGTGAACCTTCCCGTGAACGACCTGGAGACGAGCAAGGCCTTCTGGAGCAAGCTCGGCTACTCCTTCAACCCGCAGTTCACCGACGAGAACGCCGCATGTCTGGTCATCAGCGACACCATCTTCGCGATGCTGCTGACCGAGCCCCGGTTCAAGGACTTCACCAAGAAGGAGATCGCGGACGCCGCCACGTCCACCGAGGTGATCCTGGCCCTGAGTGCCGAGAGCCGGGACAAGGTCGACGAGCTGGTGGACGCGGCCCTCGGCGCCGGCGGCTCGCCGGCCAACGACCCCCAGGACCACGGCTTCATGTACGGCCGTTCCTTCCAGGATCCCGACCACCACCTGTGGGAGGTCATCTGGATGGACATGGAGGCGGCCACGGAGGCAATGGCGCAGGGCAAGTGAACCCCGCGAAGGCCGGGCCGGCCGGTTGTGACACGTCCGTCACGACCGACCGGCCCGCTGGTACAGCCCTGGCGTCACGCCGAAACAGCGCACGAACCACCGGTGGAAATGGCTCTGGTCGCTGAAGCCCACCGCGGCGGCCGCGTCGGCCGCCGATGTGCCGGCCGCGAGCATCCCACGGGCCCGCCGCAGCCGCACCTGCCGCTGCCAGTCGGCCGGTGACATCCCGTACTCGGACCGGAAGGCCCGGTACAGGGCGAACCGGCTGCAGCCCGCCGTCTCGGCGAGGTGCTCGGCCGTCACCTTCTCCGCGTACGCGTCCGCCAGCAGCGCCCGGGCCCGGCGCGCCGCCGTCCGGGCCGCACTCTCACGGGCCGGGACGCGGGCCCGCGGCGGACGCGCCGTGCCACGGGCCACCATGGCCGTGACCGCCGCCATCAGCCGCTCGTCGCGCACCAGAGGGTCCGCGTCGCCGACGAGGGCGGTGTGCAGCCGCAGCAGGGCGCCGCTCAGCACCGGGTCGCTCAGCGCCGGCTCGGGGAACAGCGGCATGACCGCCCGCCCACCGGCCGTGTCCGTCAGCACCTCGCGTACGACATCGGGGCCGATGTGCACCATCCGGTACTGGTAGCCGAGATCGGCCGCGGCCCGCCCGTCGTGCGGATCGTCCGGGTTGAACGCCATCACCATGCCCGCGCCGCTGGTGTGCGCGCCGCCCCGGCAGCTGAAGCGCTGGGCGCCCGCCTCGGTGATCCCGAACGAGTACGCGTCATGGCTGTGCGGGTGGTAGACGTGGTCGAAGAAGTGGGCGTGCATCGCCTCCAGCGGACGGTCCGGGTCGCGCCAATAGCGTGCCCAGCCCTCCCCGTACGCGCCCGGTGCCCCGTCAGCCGTGTCCACGCTCCCATTGTCCCCCCGCACATACGTACAAGACCGGGCAGGGCACGGGCTGCGACGCTGGCCCCATGGACTCGGCGAAGACGATCAACACCCCCAAGAGCAAGGACAATCCGTATCTGCTGCTGACGGTGACCATGGTGCTGTGGGGCAGCGCCTTCAGCAGTTCGAAGACGGTCGTGGAGCAACTGCCGTACAGCGTCGCGGCGTTCCTCCGCTTCGGCGGCGGAGCGATCGCCCTGCTGCTCGCCGTGCGCCTCTTCGGCCGCCGCGACGCACGGGTGGCACCCCGCGACCGGGGAAGGGCGGCACTCGCCGGGCTGCTCGGCGTCTTCGTGTACAACCTGAGCTTCTTCTGGGGTCTCTCGCTGGCGCCCTCGATGGACGCGGGCGTGATCGTCCCGGTCATGAGCCCGGTGCTCACCACCGCGTTCCTGCTGATCACCCGCAAGGAGTCGGCGTCGCCGGCGCGCATCGCGGGGCTCGGCCTGGGCGTGGTGGGTGCCGTGGTCTTCTTCGTCGGCGCGAGCACCGGCGGCGGGGGCGCGACACGGCTGACCGGCGATCTGCTGTTCCTGCTCAGCGCCGTCTGCTGGGCCGCCTTCACCCTGTCCGGGCCGCGCGTGCTCGCCGGCATCGAGCCGCTGCGGGCCACTGCATACGCCACCTGCGCCGGGGCCGTGGCCCTCGGCCTGTTCTCCGCTCCCCGGCTCGGTGACGTGAACTGGGGCGAACTACCCACCGGGGTCTGGCTGAACGTGGTGTTCCTCGCGGTGGGACCGACGGCCCTCGCCAATCTCCTCTACTACCGCGGGGTCGGCACGGTCGGACCTGCCTCGGCGTCGGTGATGATGTTCCTCGTGCCCGTCTTCGGCAGCTCCGCGGCCATGATCTTCCTCGACGAGTCCTTCGGCGCCGTCCAGGCCGCCGGCGCCCTGGTGCTCCTCGCCGGCGCGGTGCTCGCCGTGACCCAGGGACGCCTGCCGGGCCGCAGGGGCCCGGCAGGCGACGGGAATTCCGCTCACGCGCCGCGAAGAGTCAGGGCAGTGACAGACGACGCGTGAGCGGAGCCGGGGGTCTGTCAGCCGAGGCGGACCTCGTAGGCGGTCACCGAAACCGTCTCGTCGTCCAGGCAGCGCCCGGACACCAGGTCGAAGCGCTGCTTGAGCAGCGGCGACGCGACGAACGGCCGGCCGGCCGCCGTGCCGATCAGTCCGCGCGAGAGCACATGTGCCCCGGTGAACGGGTCGCGGTTGTCGATCGCGTACGGCACGCCGTCACGGTCCAGGAACAGTCCGGCCTGCCGGCCGTCCGGCAGCAGGACCGCGACCCCGCGGCCGGGCGTGAGCCGGGACAGCGGGCACACGGCCAGCCACTCGTCACCCAGCCGGAGCTGGATGTGCGTGTCCGTCTTCTGCAGGGTCTTCTCAGGCGCGATGGTCATCGGGCGGCAGTACCTTCCAGGGAGTCTTCCAGGGCTTCGCCCAGCGGACGGATGGACAGCAGCGGCAGGTCGGGCTTGACCTGGTCGCGCTCGGGCACGAACTTCACCGTCGGGTCCGGCACGTCGGGGGCGTTGACGAACGACACGAACCGCAGCAGCCGCTCCGGGTCGTTCAGCGTCTCGGCCCACTCGTCGCGGTAACCGGCGACATGGTCGGCCATCAGGGACTCCAGCTCGGCGCAGATGCCGAGCGAGTCGTGCACGACGACGTCGCGCACATGGTCGAGGCCGCCCTCGATCCGCTCCAGCCAGGTCGAGGTGCGCTCGAGCCGGTCGGCGGTGCGGATGTAGAACATCAGGAACCGGTCGATGAGCCTGATCAGTTCGGCGTCGGACAGGTCCTGCGCGAGCAGATCGGCGTGGCGCGGGGTCGCGCCGCCGTTGCCGCCGACGTACAGGTTCCAGCCGTTGGCGGTGGCGATCACGCCGAAGTCCTTCGACTGGGCCTCCGCGCACTCGCGCTGGCAGCCGGAGACCGCCGACTTCAGCTTGTGCGGTGAGCGCAGGCCGCGGTACCGCAGCTCCAGGTCGATCGCCATGCGGACCGAGTCCTGCACGCCGTAGCGGCACCAGGTCTGCCCCACACAGGACTTCACGGTCCGCAGCGCCTTGCCGTACGCGTGCCCGGACTCGAAGCCCGCGTCCACCAGCCGGCCCCAGATCTGCGGCAGCTGGTCGACCCGCGCGCCGAACAGGTCGATGCGCTGGCCGCCGGTGATCTTCGTGTAGAGGCCGAAGTCGCGGGCCACCTCGCCGATGACGATCAGCTTCTCGGGGGTGATCTCACCGCCCGGGATGCGCGGCACGATCGAGTACGAGCCGTTCTTCTGGAGGTTGGCGAGGAAGTGGTCGTTGGTGTCCTGCAGCGCCGCCTGCTCGCCCTCCAGCACATAGCCGGAGGCGCCGATCGTGGGCGCCAGCGAGGCGATGACCGAACCGACGGCGGGCTTGCAGACCTCGCAGCCGTCGGTGCCGCGCGCCGCCTCGCGGCCGTGGTTGTCGAGGAGTTCCTGGTACGAGGTGATGCCCAGCGCGCGGACGATCTCGTACAGCTCCTGGCGGGTCTGGCCGAAGCAGCCGCACAGGCCCTTGTCGACCTCGACGCCCGCGGCCTCCAGCTCGGCGTTGACCAGCTGGCCGAGCACCTTGACGCAACTGCCGCAGCCCGTACCGGCCTTGGTGCACTTCTTGACCTCGGGGACGGTGGTGCAGGAGTGCTCGGTGACGGCGCCGCGGATCGTGCCCTTGGTGACGTTGTGGCAGGAGCAGACCACGGCGTCGTCAGGCAGTGCCGCCGGGCCCAGCGCCACGGGAGCGCCAGCGCCCGCCGGCAGCACCAGCTGCTCGGGGGAGACCGGCGGCTTCGAGCCGGTGAAGGCCCGCAGGGTGCCGTACTGCTCGGCGTCGCCGACGAGGATGCCGCCCAGCAGCGTGCCGTCGGCGCCGATGACGAGCTTCTTGTAGAGACCGGCGCGGGAGTCGGAGTAGACGACGTCGAGGCAGCCCTCGGCCGTGCCGTGGGCGTCACCGAAGGAGGCGACGTCCACACCGAGCAGCTTCAGCTTGGTGGACAGGTCGGCGCCCGTGAACGAGCTCACGTCGCCCTCCAGCGCGGCCGCCGCCGTCTCGGCCATCTCGTAGCCGGGCGCGACCAGGCCGTACACCCGCCCGTCCGAGGCGAGGGCGCACTCGCCGATGGCGAACACAGCCGGGTCGGAGGTGCGGCACTGCTCGTCGACGACGATGCCGCCGCGCTCGCCGACGGCGAGGCCCGCGTCGCGGGCGAGCTGGTCCCGGGGCCGTACGCCCGCGGAGAAGACGACCAGGTCGGTGGCGAGGACCGAACCGTCCGACAGGGCCATGCCGTTCACGGCGCCGTTCTCGCCGGCGGTGACCTCCTGGGTGCCGACGCCGGTGTGGACGGCGAGCCCCATGTTCTCGATGGTGCGCAGCAGAGCGGCACCGCCGCCGTCGTCGACCTGGACCGGCATCAGGCGTGGCGCGAACTCCACGATGTGGGTCTCCAGGCCGAGGCCCTTCAGCGCGCCCGCCGCCTCCAGACCGAGCAGACCGCCGCCGACCACCGCGCCGACGCGGGCCGTCTTCGCGTACTCCTCGATCGCGAGCAGGTCCTCGATGGTGCGGTAGACGAAGCAGCCCTCGGCGTCCTTGCCCGGCACCGGCGGCACGAACGGGTACGAGCCGGTCGCCAGCACCAGCGTGTCGTAGCTGATCGTCGCTCCGGAGCGCGCGGTGACCGTGCGGCCGGCGGTGTCGATCGACTCGGCCGGGTCGCCCAGGTGCAGTTCGATGCCGTGCTTCTCCAGGAAGCCGTCCTCGACCATGGACAGGTCCTCGGGCGTGTTCCCGGAGAAGTACGAGGTGAGGCGGACCCGGTCGTAGGCGGGGCGCGGTTCCTCGCACAGCACGACGACGCGCGCCCGCTCGGTGACGCCACGGTCGGCGAGGGCCTCCAGGAATCGCTGGCCGACCATGCCGTGGCCGACGACCACGATGGTGGGGGTGATCGCGGGAGTGGACATCGCAGCCATGTTCAGAGGCCTCCATCATTGGTGAGCAGGTGGAGCAGGGGCACGGAGTCGGGAAGGGCCTCGTCGCCCTCCCATGCCCGGGCGAGCGCGCCGACGGAGGCGAGATCCCCGAGCAGCACCCCGCCGACGAGCCGGTCCCCTCGGACGACGACCTTGCGGTAGGCGCCGCGGGTGGCGTCGGCGAGCTGGACGACGTCGTCCCCCGGGCGGGGCGTCGGGTCGCCGAAGGCGGCGAGGTCGAGTGGACTCGTCGCCGACGCCAGCGTGAGCCGGGTCAGGGCCCGGGTGCCGGTGTAGCGGGCCTCGGCGGTCCCGGTGTCCGCGGTGCCGTCGGCGTTCGGCATCTCTGCCTTCAGCACGGACGCGAGGACGTCGGCCTGTTCGAGGGCCGGGCCCGCGAGGCCCTGGACCACGCCGTTGTGCTCGGCGCAGTCGCCGATGGCGTGGATGTACGGGTCGGAGGTGCGCAGCTCGTCGTCGACGACGATGCCGCGGCGCACCGTGAGCCCGGCGTCCGCCGCGAGGCCGACGCGGGGACGTACCCCGCAGGCCAGGACCACGATCTCGGCGTCGAGCGCGAAGCCGTCGGCGAGGACCACGGCGCTGACCGCGTCGTCGGGGCCGGTGCGCAGTCCGCGCACCCGGCACTCGGTGTGCACCTCGACGTCGAGGGCCTCCAGGTGGCTGCGCAGCAGCGTCGAGGCGGAGACGTCGAGCTGGCGCTCCATGAGGTGCTCGCCCTGCTGGGCGAGCACCACCTTGGCGCCGCGTTCGGCGAGCGCCCGCGCCGCGGAGACGCCGAGCAGCCCGCCGCCGACGACGACGGCCCGGATGCCGGGGGTGACGGCCGCCGACAGGGCGGCGCAGTCGTCGAGGGTGCGGAAGGGGTGCACACCGTCGGGGAGCCCGGGGCCGATGCCGCGCAGCGGCGGCAGAACCGGGTTGGATCCGGTCGCGAGGACCAGCCGGTCGTAGGCCACCGCCGTACCGTCCGCGCAGTGCACGAGCCGGCGTTCGCGGTCGACGGACGTCGCCCGCACGCCGCGCCGCACGGGCACCTCGGGCAAGGCGATCACCTCGGGGCCGTACCGCCCGGCGAGCACCTCGGCGAGCAGCACCCGGTTGTAAGGGGCGTGCTGCTCCTCGCCGATGACGGTGACGCGGGCGTCCGCGCCGAGCTGCCGCGCGAGCCGCGCGCCCGCCGTCCCGCCGCCGATCACCACGATCTCCGAAGTCATGCAAGCAGCGTGCGTCGTCGGTGTTTCCCGACAGGTTCTCCTCTGTTTCCCGCGAGGAACGCTGCCCTCAGCGGGGGTGGAGAGCGAGTGTGAGGGTGCCCGGTCCGCAGAGGGTGAGCCGAGGCGGCAGCCGTCCGGCGGGGAACCTCAGAGGCCGCTCAAGAAGTCAGCGGATTGTTGGACGACGCACTCGGCCTGTTCATAGGGTCGCCAGAGTGCCCGACATATCACTGACCACACTGGTCGTCCTCTGTCTCGCGGCCGCGGCGGCCGGCTGGATCGACGCGGTGGTGGGCGGCGGTGGACTGCTTCTCCTGCCCGCCCTGCTGCTCGGCCTGCCGAACGTCTCGGCCGCGCATGTCCTCGGGACCAACAAGGCGGTGGCGATCGTCGGCACCTCGGGCGCCGCGGTCACCTATGTGCGCGAGGCGCCGGTCCAGGTGAAGACCGCTGTGCGGATCGGCCTCGCGGCCCTCGCGGGCTCGATGGGCGGCGCCTTCTTCGCAGCCGGGATCAGCAGCGACGTCCTGCGTCCCGTGATCATGGTCGTGCTGCTCGGAGTGGCGGCGTTCGTGATGCTGCGGCCCTCCTTCGGCACGGCGACCGACGCGGCGCGGCGCCGGGTGAGCCGGGCGCGTACGGTCGCGGCGATCGTCCTGGTCGGCGGCGGAATCGGCTTCTACGACGGCCTGTTCGGGCCCGGCACCGGCACGTTCCTGGTCCTGGCGCTGACGGCGGTCCTCCACCTCGACCTGGTGACCGCCTCCGCGACCGCCAAGATCGTCAATGTCTGCACCAATGCGGGAGCGCTGGCGATGTTCGCGTACCAGGGCACCGTGCTCTGGCAGCTCGCCGTGGTCATGGCCGTGTTCAACCTGGTGGGCGGCTTGATCGGCGCCCGTATGGCACTGCGCAAGGGCAGCGAGTTCGTACGTGGTGTGCTGCTGGTCGTCGTCTTCTCGCTGGTCGCCAAGCTCGGTTTCGACCAGTGGAACGCGTAGGTCGGCCTGCCGGGGCCCAGGGCACGCCACCGCTGCTCAGGAGGGGGCGGCGGTCTCCGCGTACACGGCCTTCGCGCGCTCGGCGATCTCCAGCAGGACGCGGCCCGCGGCCCGTCAGGTCCGCGCCTCAGGGACCGTGCCGTGGACGCGGGGTAGGCGACCTCGGTGGAGAAGGCCGCGAGGCGGGACTGCGGGGGCCCGGCCGTCCGCGATGAGTCGTATGCGGTCCGCGATGGTCGTATGCGGTCCGCGGCGATCCGTATGCGGTCCGTGTGCGGTCCGTATGCGGTCCGTATGCGGTCCGTCACCGCCGAGACGGCGGTCTCGACCGGGCCGGAGCCGGCCGCCTCGGCGCCTCGCCTCGTCGATCTTCACGGTGACGTCAGCCGCTCCGGATCGCCTCGCGCGCGGCCGCGCCGGCCTGCGCGGTGCTGCCGGCGGCGCCCTGCCGCACGCCGATCAGATGCCCGTACGCCACCACGTTGCCCCGGTAGCCCGTCTTCCCCGAGAAGCCGCCGCCGCAGGTGATCACGCGCAGTTCAGCGCGGTCGCTGGGGCCGTAGACCTTCCTGTCGGGGAAGGCGTCCGCCTCGTAGACCTCGATCGCGTCGATGGTGAACACCGCGGTCCGGCCGTCCTCGCGCGTGATCTCGACCCGGTTGCCCTTCTTCAGCGCGCCGAGGCTGTAGAAGACGGACGGGCCCCGGGCGTTGTCCACATGACCGGCGACGATCGCCGTGCCCTTCGCACCGGGGGCGGTGCCGTCCTCGTACCAGCCGGCCAGATTGCGGTCCGCGGCCGGCGGCACCTCCAGGCTGCCGTCCCGCGCCAGGCCCAGACCCGTCATGGGAGCGTCCACGCCGATCACGGGGATGCGCAGCCGCAGGGGCCTGGAAGCGGGCAGCGGGTCGGCGGCGGCGTCGGTGTGCTGGTCGGGTCCCGCCGCGAACGCCTCCGCGGCCGACGGCATCGGAGGGGTCACGTCCCGCGCACCGTTCTGGACCAGCCACAGGCCCGCGCACACGGCGAGGGCGACACCCAGGCCCTTGGCCCTGGCGCTCATCTCTCCTCCGGAGGTTCAGGGGCCGGACCGGCTCGCACCCCGCCCCCGTCGGCTCGGGGCCGGACGGGAACGGGGGCTCGGGCGGTACGGGACCGGTGGGAACCGGCCCGTCAGCTGTCCTGCGCGCCGCTCGCCCGGCGGCGCAGGAGCAGGGTCCCGCCGACGGCGGCCGCGGCCAGTACCGCCGCGCCCGCCGCGATCTGGGCGGAGTCCGGGCCGACGCTGCCGCCGACACCGGTCCTCACATGGCCGCTCGGACCGTGATGACGAATGGTCACGTCTCCGGTGGCCTTCTTGCCGTTCTTGCACTGGACGCCGATCTCGTACGTCCCGGGCCGGGCCTCGTCGGGCACCGTGAACTGCCCCACCGCGAGCTCCTTGTGCGTGCCCGGCCACAGCTTGAACTCATCCGCGCCCAGCGCCCGCGCGTCACCGGTGCCGCGCCCGTTCTTGCCGCAGGCCTGAGTGCTGACGGTGACCGTGTCGCCCGGTGCGGCCGCCGATGGGTGGATCTCCAGGGATCCGGAGTCGCCGGCGAAGGTCGCCGGGGCGGCTATGCCTATCGCGGCGATGACCAGCGCGGCGCCGGTCAGCAGGCGGGCAGTGGTGCGCATGGAGTCCTCCGGAGGCGCGTGATGCGGTGGTCCGTCCCCTCCGAGATAAGGGCGGCGCCAGAGCCCATGCCTGCTGATGGGCCATCAGATTCACCGGTCCGGAACGGCGTGTTGCACTGGACGTGAGGCGTCACCGCAGGTCACCGGGTGTGACGCCGTGCCTTTGGTGTCGCGCGCTCTCCGCCTGCCGAACGGGTGACGGGATATGGCCGCTTGACCTCAACCAAACATGAGGTACCACGCTCTTCCGCATGGACCTCAACACGCCTGAGAACACGCCTGAGAACACGCCCGAGAACATGTCTGAGAACCCGCCCGAGAACCCGCCCGAGAACCCGCCCGAGAAGACGACCGTCGCCGGCTTCGCCGACCGGGCCCCGCTGAAGCTCGCCGTCATCGTCGGCAGCAACCGCGAAGGACGCTTCGGCTCCGTCGTCGCCGACTGGTTCCTCTCCCGCGCCGCCCGGCGCGAGGACTTCACGGTCGAGCTCGTCGACCTGGCCGAGACGGAACTGCCCACCTCCCTGTCCTCCAGGCCGTCGCCCGCCGTGACCGCCGAACTCGCCAAGGTCAGCCCCGCCCTGGCCGCCGCCGACGCCTTCGTCGTCCTCACCCCCGAGTACAACCACTCCTACCCCGCCTCCCTCAAGTCCCTCATCGACTGGCACTTCGGCGAATGGCAGGCCAAGCCGGTCGGCTTCGTCTCCTACGGTGGCATCTCGGGCGGGCTGCGCGCCGTCGAGCATCTGCGGCAGGTCTTTGCCGAGCTGCACGCCGTCACCGTCCGCGACACCGTCTCCTTCCACAACGCCGGCGCCCACTTCGACGACGAGGGCAACCACCGCGACCCGGCCGGACCCGACGCCGCGGCCAAGACGATGCTGGACCAGCTCGCCTGGTGGGGCAGCGCACTGCGGTCGGCCAAGGCCGTTCGGCCCTACGCGGCCTGAGCGGGGCGAGGGGCCGGGCGGTGCGTACGGTGGCGGACAGGGTCCCGGTGAATCAGCGCCACGACCCTGGCCGGCCCCGCGACCCGGCCCTGTACGAGCCCGGCCCCGCGACCCGACCTGACCGCGACCTGACCTGACCCGACCCGGCCCGCCCCCGACCCGACCCGCCCGCGACCCGACCCGGCCCGATCCGCCGCCTACCGAAGGAGCACCCGCCGTGGAGCAACTGCCCGCCTCCCCTCCGCTGTTCGCCGTGCTGACGACCACCGACAGCGCCGAGAAGGCGCACGCACTCGCGCAGGGCGCCGTGGAGGCCAGGCTCGCCGCCTGTGCCCAGGTCTTTGCACCGATGACATCGGTGTACCGCTGGCAGAACGCGATCGAGAGCGCCGAGGAGTGGCAGGTCCTCTTCAAGACGACCCCGGCCTGCTACGACGCCCTGGAAGCACACCTGACCGCCGTGCACGACTACGACACCCCCGAGATCATCGCTTTCCCGGTGGTGCGGTCGGGCGCCGCGTACGCGGCATGGGTGCGTGCGGAGACGACGGCGCCGTGAACGAGCAGCTGCCCTTCTTCGTCTACGGCACCCTGCGGCCCGGCGAGCACAACCACGGCCTGTTCCTCGCGGGCCGGACCGCCACCGAGGACCCGGCGACACTCGCCGGCGCCCTGCTGTACGACGGACCCGGCTACCCGTACCTGGTGGAGGACGCCGATGAGGGCGGCCCGGTCACGGGAGCGTCCGTGACCGCGGCACCGGGGGAGTACGCCCGGCTCCTCACGACGCTGGACCGGCTGGAGGAGTTCGTCGCCCCAGGGCACCCGCGCAATCTCTACGAGCGGGTCGTCCGTGAGGTGACCCTCGCGGACGGCACCGCGACACGCGCCTGGGTGTACGTCGCCGCGGACGGCGTGGCCCGCGGGCTCCGGTCGCACGGGAGGTGCATCGCGAGCGGCGACTGGTGCGGACGGGCGCGTACGGCGGGGAGGTGAACCGGGCCGCGCCGGCTGAAGCCGGCCCGGGGCCCGCTCGCCCGCCCTCGACGCACCCGCTCCGACGCACCCGCCGCCGGCTCAGGCCGCCGGCTCCACGCGCACCGCACACACCTTGAACTCGGGCATCCGCGAGGTCGGGTCGAGCGCCGGATTCGTCACGGTGTTCACCCGGCCCTCGCCCGGCCAGTGGAACGGCATGAACACCGTGTCCGGCCTGATCCCGTTGGTGATCCGGGCGGGGCCGACCGCCCGTCCGCGCCGCGAGACCACGGCCACCGGGTCGCCGTCCGCGGCGCCGATGCGCTCCGCCAACTGCGGATGCAGCTCGACGAACGGACCCGGCGCGGCGGCGTTCAGCTCGTCGACGCGACGTGTCTGCGCCCCCGACTGGTACTGGGCGACGACCCGCCCGGTGGTCAGCAGCACCGGGTACTCGGCGTCCGGTTCCTCGGCGGCGGGCCGGTGCCCCACGGCCACGAACCGCGCCCGCCCGTCGTCCGTGGCGAACCGGTCGAGGAACAGCCGCGGCGTCCCCGGATGGGCCTCCGGCTCCTGCTGCTCGGGGCAGGGCCAGAACACCCCGTCCTCTTCGGCGATCCTGCGGTACGTGATCCCCGAGTAGTCCGCGGGCCCGCCCGCCGACGCCCGGCGCAGCTCCTCGAAGACCTCCTCCGGGTCGGACGGAAAACCCTTCTCGTGCCCGAGCAGGCCCGCGAGCCCGCCCAGCACCTGAAGGTCGCTGCGCACACCGGGCGGCGCGTCGACCGCGCGGCGGCGCAGCAGCACCCGGCCCTCCAGGTTCGTCGTGGTGCCCGTCTCCTCCGCCCACTGCGTCACGGGCAGCACCACGTCGGCGAGCGCGGCGGTCTCCGACAGCACCACGTCCGCGACGGCCAGGAAGTCCAGGGACTTCAGCCGCTCCTCGACATGTGCCGCGCGCGGCGCCGAAACCACCGGGTTCGACCCCATCAGCAGCAGCGACTTGACGTCCCCGCCCAGCGCGTCCAGCAGCTCGTAGGCGCTGCGGCCCGGTCCGGGCAGCGACTCCGGGTCGACGCCCCACACCTCCGCCACATGCGCCCGCGCCGCCGGGTCGTCCAGCTTGCGGTAGCCGGGCAGCTGGTCGGCCTTCTGGCCGTGCTCGCGGCCGCCCTGCCCGTTGCCCTGTCCTGTCAGGCAGCCGTAGCCCGACAGCGGGCGGCCCGCCCGGCCGGTGGCCAGGCACAGGTTGATCCAGGCGCTGACCGTGTCCGTGCCCTTGGACTGCTGCTCGGGCCCGCGGGCGGTGAGCACCATGCCTGTCGGCGCGTCGCAGAACATCCGTACCGCTTCGCGCAGCTGGGGCACGCCCACGCCGGTGATCCGCTCGACCAGCTCCGGCCAGTGGGCCATCGCCGCGGCCCGTGCGTCCGCCCAGCCGCTCGTGCGCTCCTCGATGAACGCCTCGTCCGTCCGCCCCTCGGCCACGATCACGTGCAGCAGCCCGAGCGCCAGCGCCAGATCGGTGCCGGGCCGGGGCGCAAGGTGGAGGTCGGCCTGCTCGGCGGTCTTCGTACGCCGCGGGTCGACGACGATCAGCGTGCCGCCGTTCTCCTTCAGCTCCGTCAGGAACCGCAGCGCGGGCGGCATGGTCTCGGCCAGATTGGAGCCGACGAGGATCACGCATCCCGTCTTCGGGATGTCCTCCAGCGGGAACGGCAGCCCGCGGTCCAGGCCGAACGCCTTGTTGTGCGCGGCGGCGGCCGACGACATGCAGAAGCGGCCGTTGTAGTCGATCTGCGAGGTGCCGAGGACGACCCTGGCGAACTTGCCCAGGGTGTACGCCTTCTCGTTGGTGAGCCCGCCGCCGCCGAAGACGCCCACCGCGTCAGGACCGTGGACGTCCTTCGTCCGCCGCAGCCCGTCGGCGATCGTACGCAGAGCGTCCTCCCAGGTGGCCGGCTCGAGCCGGCCTGTGGCATGGGATCGGATGAGCGGCTCGGTCAGGCGCACCCGGGAGGAGAGCAGGGCGGGGGAGGTACGGCCCTTGCCGCACAGCGCCCCCCGGTTCACGGGGAAATCGGGGCGCTCGACCACCTCGACGACCGTCTCGGCCGCGCCGCCGGGGCGCAGATTCATACCGCACTGCAGGGCGCAGTAGGGACAGTGGGTCGGGATGGTCTCGTCGCGCATGACGCCCAGCGTGGAACATCCGTGTTACGTCGGCGGGCGCATCACATTACAAGCGGGGTACGCCGGGCTCCGCACACGGTGCCGTGCCTCGTGAGGCGGCCCGTACGTGGTGCAGTGCCTCGTGAGGCGGCCCGTGCGTGGCGGGCGCTCAGCCGCGGCGGCCCGTGCGCGATGGCCGGGGGACTCAGCCGCGGCGGCCCAGCATCGCCAGCAGCCGGGACTGATGGCTGTCGCCCGGCGGCGGTTCGATCGGCGGCGCGAAGAGCCCCGATCCCGCCAGCTGGTCCGCGTACGGGGTGACCTCCTCCAGAGCGAAGGCCACCAGTGCGTCGGGCAGCTGCTCGGGCGCGCCGATCGCCCGCGACAGGTCCCAGGCGTGCACCACCGCGTCCGCGGTCATCTGCGCGCAGTACGCGACGGCCGGTGTCTCGCCGTACGACAGCCGGACGGTCCGCTCCAGCGCGCCCTCGGCGGCGAACGCCTTGCGTGCGGCGCGCGCCGCCGCGTCCCACGCGGCCCGCGGCCGTGCGCCGAGCACGTCGCCGTCGTACGCGTCGCCCACGTCGTCGACGGCCGCTCCGTCCGTCACCAGGTCCGGCACCCACAGCTGCTCGGCCGTGAGGTGGTTGACCAGATCGCGTACGGACCACTCGGTGCACGGGGTCGGATCCTCCCACTGATCGGCCCGCACCGCGTGGACCCGGTCGGTGAAGAGGGCGAGCGCCTCGGAGTGCCGGGCGAGGAGCTCTGCAGCGTCGTCTTTCGTCATGCGGTTCACTGTCGCGCGCCGGGGACGCGGATGCGAGCGTGCCGCGACGGGGTGTGTCAGCGGCCGGCCGACTCCAGTGCCTCCCGTACGCCCGGCTCCTTCGCCCCGAGGAACCGCGGGTCGGGCCGCAGCACGGCGTCCATCGCCCCCTTGCCGGAGGCGAACACTTCCCGGACGCCGCCGTAGTACCACGTGGCGTCGTGGGGCTCGGCGACGCCGACACCGTACGACTCGATCCCGGCGGAACGGCACAGGGCGACGGCCCGCCGGATGTGAAAGCCCTGCGTCACGAGCACCGCACCTTCGACACCGAAGATCTCCTTCGCCCGGACGCAGGAGTCCCAGGTGTCGAATCCCGCGTAGTCGCTGACGATCCGGCCGTCCGGGACACCGCGCTCCGTCAGGTAGGTGCGCATCGCGTCCGGCTCGTCGTACTCGACGCGGCTGTTGTCGCCGGTGACGAGGACGACCCTGACCTTGCCGGTCCGATAGAGCTCGGCGGCGGCGTCCAGACGGTGGGCGAGATACGGGGTGGGCCGGCCGTTCCACAGTCCGGCCCCGAAGACGACGGCGACCTCCTGGGCGGGCACGTCGGCAACGGCACGGACCCGGCTGTCGGCCACGGCGTGCATCCAGGTCGCGGGCGCGAGTGCGAGCACGCATCCGAGCATGACGGCCTGGGCGATGCCGCGCTGAGCGCGACGCGAGATCTTCCTGAATCCCCTCACGGCAGGTCAGACGCGGTCCGTTCGGAAACGGTTCGTCCGGGGTGCCGCCAGTTGCCATGATCACGTCCATGAGCAACGACAGGGCACTGCGAGCGGCCCGCAACAACGCCGAATGGTGCGAGGCCATGTGCCGTGCGCACGGACGTCCGGGCTCGTTCGGCGCACACGCGTGGACGAACACCCGCCGTACGCCCCCGCTGTATCCGGACGCGGTGACGCTGACCCCGGAGGCGACCGCCGCCGACGTCCTGGCGGGTATCGACGCCTCGGCCGCGAGCCCCGGCGCGTCGGTCAAGGACAGCTTCGCCCGCCTGGACCTGGCGGCGGCCGGGTTCGAGGTGCTGTTCGAGGCGCAGTGGCTGTACCGCCCGGCGGGCCTGCCGGCCCCCGCGGCCCCGGAGGGCCTGCCGTGGTCGCCGGTGACGACGGCCGGGGAACTGGCCGAGTGGGCGACGGCGTGGGACGGCGGCCAGGGGCTCGCCGGCCTGTTCCGCGCGGAACTGCTCGCGGACCCGACGACAACGCTGCTCGCGGCACGCGACCGGGGCGGCCGTGTGACGGCGGGAGTGGTGCTGAGCACCACGGTGGGGGCGGCGGGGATCTCCAACCTCTTCACGCTGGACGACGACCTGGAGTCGGCCTGGGCGGGCTGCCTGTCGGCGGTGACGTCGAGATGGCCCCGGCTCCCGGTGGTCGGCTACGAAGGGGGCGACGACCTGACGGCGGCGCTGCGGTCGGGCTGCGAGCCCGCGGGCCCGCTACGGGTGTGGCTCAGGGCCTGAGCACATCCGGCCCGTCGGCGTTCCAGACGGGCCGCGCCCATCCCCCACCCCGAACGCGACCCGCACCCCGCCACCCTCCCCCCCCACACACACT
>NZ_JAGGOJ010000019.1 GCF_018614575.1 Streptomyces sp. ISL-10 | reverse complement strand
ACAGCGACAAGAAGGACGACTACAGCGACAAGAAGGACGACTACAGCGACAAGAAGTGGGACAAGAAGGACCACGACAAGCCGCACGGTGGGGTGCACACCGGTGGTGGCGCGCTGGCTCGTGTCGTCGCTGACGACGAGGACAAGGACGACTACAGCGACAAGAAGGACGACTACTCGGACAAGAAGGACGACCACGGCGACAAGAAGGACGACTACAGCGACAAGAAGTGGGACAAGGAAGACCACAGTGACAAGAAGTGGGACAAGGAGGACCACGACAAGCCGCACGGTGGGGTGCACACCGGCGGCGGTGGCACGGCCCTCTCCGGTGGTGGTCTGGCCGCCGGATCGGTCCTGCTGCTCGGCGGCCTCGGTGCCGGCGCGTACATGCTGCGCCGTCGTGGCGTGAACGGTTCCGCCGCGGCCTGACGCCCCCGGGCCGTGCCCGGCCCACGACCCGTCGCGGCCGCCGCCCTCAGGGACGGCGGCCGCGGCGTCGGCGTCTCCGAGCCCGGGCCGCGGCCGCGGCCGTGCACCGCACCGGATGGCCCCCCGCCCTCGCCCGTCGTCACGTCGTCACGGCAGTGAAAGGTACAAACCCCGTATGTCCGCGCAGCCACCCCTTGTGCAGTCGCCGACCACAGCCGCCCCCCGCTCCCTCGGACGCGCCTTGCTCTGGCCTGCGGCGGCCGTCGCTCTGGGCTTCATGCTGGTCTTCAACTCGTTCGACACCACGACGGACGCCAAGCCTGCCGTCCAGCCCGTGGCCTCCTCGCCCGCAGCCGTCGACACGCCGGCCCCCGCCGCCGAGAAGCCGGGCACGGCGCTGCCGCGCGCCAAACCCAAACGGCTGAAGATCAAGGAGATCGCCGTCGACGCGCCCTTCATGGGCCTGTCCATCGACTCCAAGGGTCAGTTGGAGGCACCGCCGGCGAACAACAGCAATCTGGTCGGCTGGTTCCAGGAGGGCGTCTCGCCGGGCGAACGCGGCACGGCGATCGTCGCGGGTCACGTCGACACCAAAACCGGCCCTGCCGTCTTCCTGCAGCTCAGCGTGCTCAAGAAGGGGAGCAAGGTCGACATCGCCCGAGAGGACGGCACCGTCGCCACCTTCGTCGTCGACTCCGTCGAGAGCTTCATGAAGTCGAACTTCCCCGACAAGCGCGTGTACGCCGACACCCCCGACGCACAGCTGCGGCTGATCACTTGCGCGGGCACGTACGACAAGAAGGCGCAGGACTACCCCGAGAACCTGGTGGTCTTCGCTCACCTGGACTCGGTGCGGAAGGGCTGAGGCGTTGCCGGGCCGGGGCGCAGCAGGCGGTGACGAGTGCGCGGGAGGGCGCATCGTCGTCGCCGTAGTGGGCAGCCTCACAGCGGTGAAGGGCGTGAAACGGCCGAGCGCATCGGAGGCCCGTGATGCTGCACCACACGATCGAGCGCGGGGTCCTGTTGATCACGATCGACGACGACGTGAGCCTTGGTCATCACGTCGCTGTGGCGCGCAACATCACGCATCTGGTCAAGGTCCATCTGCCGGCCCCGGTGGTGATCGTGCTTTCCGCGCCCGAGGTGAGCGCGGGGATGCTCAGCACGGTGCTGCGGGCCCACGTGCTGTGCGGTCGGTTCGATGGGCTGATGGCGGTCGTGACGCCCAGTGCGCCCGCCCGGCGCCTGCTCGAGGCGAACGCGGATGTCGGCGGCACCCGGCTCGTCGTCTTCGCCCGGACCGGCCAAGCGCTCGACGCGATGGCCGGGACGCGCCCCGCCTGGGCGGCCTGAGCGAGTGTCCTGAAGAGGCCCCATGCCTGCGGGGATGGCGCCTCGGCGTCGCCGTGAATGATTCCTGTGTGTACCCCCTCTCGGTACGGACTCCCGGCTGCCTCTTTTGTTTGCAGCACCATACCCCCTGGGGGTATGGTGTGGGTCATCGCGGATGGTCGGCCCTGATCGAGGAGTGAGTCATGAACACCGGCGTCAAGATCACGGCCTTCGCGGCGGTACTCGCGGCGACCTTCGGCACGGCCTACGGCGTGGGCCGGGGCATCGGCCCCGTGGTGGCCGAGGCGGAGCCGGCCGAGCAGGGCGGGCACGCCGCCGGGGACCAGGAGAAGGACGGTGCGAGCCACAGCGGGCACGCCCGTGAAGCCGGGAGTGTGTCCTTGCCGCCGGGCGGACTCCAGGTGTCCGAAGCGGGCCTGACCCTCGACCTGCGGACACAGCAGGTCGAGGCGGGCAGGGCAGCCGAACTGCGCTTCGCCGTGGTGGACGACAAGAGCGGGCGCAACGTCACCGCGTACCGCCGCGAGCACGGCAAGGAGCTGCACCTGATCGTCGCCTCGCGCGATCTGACGACGTACCGGCATCTGCATCCCGTGCGGGCGGCCGACGGCACCTGGTCCGTACCGGTGCGGCTGCCCGAGGCCGGCGGCTACCGCGTCCTCGCCGATTTCACCCCGGCCACCAAGGGCGCCCGTGGCCTCACACTCGGCGCCGACCTCGCCGTCTCCGGCCGTGCCGAGCCCCAACCGCTGCCGGCGCGGAGCACCACCGCCACCGTGGACGGCTATCAGGTCTCGCTGCGCGGCGACCTGCGCCCGGGGGCGGGCCGCGAACTGGTCCTCTCGGTCGCCAAGGACGGCAGGCCGGTCACCGATCTGCAGCCCTACCTCGGTGCCTACGGGCACCTCGTCGCCCTGCGCTCGGGAGACCTCGCCTATCTGCATGTGCATCCGAACGGCGAGCCCGGCGACGGCACCACCGAGTCCGGCCCGGAGATCTCGTTCACCGCCACCGCGCCGAGCAAGGGCGCCTACCGCCTCTTCCTCGACTTCCGCCACGAGGGCAAGGTCCGCACCGCCGCCTTCACGCTCGACGCCGGGGGGCCCGCTGCCGGGCAGCCGTCGGCCGGGAGCGAGGAAGCGCCAGGCCATCAGCACTGACTCCCGGTGAGGATCGGCACGCGGTGTGAGCGGGACGCACTCGGGTACCCGCCTGCGGAACGGGGGTGCCTGGCATGCGAGGAGGCCATCATGGGTGCTGACATCTGGGGCTACCCGGAGACCGCCGCCTATGTGCCCGGAGCAGAGCTCGTCGGATACGCGGTCGAGGCGACCGACGGCTCGATCGGAAAGATCGACCGGCACACCGAGGAGGTGGGCAGGTCCTACCTCGTCGTGGACACCGGGCCGTGGATCCTCGGCCGGCGTGTGCTGCTGCCCGCGGGGCTCGTCGCGCGGATCGACACCGGCGACCAGGTCGTCCATCTCTCCTGCACCAAGGCCGAGGTGAAGGACTCGCCGCCCTTCGAGAGCGGAAGGCACGAGGAGGACCTGACGTACCTCAAGCTCATCGAGCACTACTACGCGAACCGCCACATGTGACGGCCGTGCCCACCGCCTCCATCGTCACGGTGCCGGAGCTGCGGCACCGTGACCGTCACCCCGCCCTCGCCGTACGAACGCGGCCGGCCGCGCGCCAGGTACGTCGCCGTCGCCGTCGCACTGCCCGCCCTCGCGCCCGTCGGTGCAGTTGAACGTGCGGGGCGCCGGGCCGGTGCACCGCGGTGCGGGCGACGGCGGGCGGCGTCCGTCATCGCGCTCGGGAACGGCACGAGGAGGGTGGCGCGCGTGAGCGGAGCCGTCCGGGCCAATCCGGCGCACCCGTACGCACTACGGGTCGGCGCGGCGCATTGCGGCGCGACGCGCGGAACGGTGCTCTATGGCAGGCCACGCCCGTGCCGGCCGCATGCCGGCTTCCCCCCGTCAGGAGGCACCGGATGCACCGCACCGCAGCCGTCGCCGCAGCGGCCCTTCTCGCCGTCGCCGCAGCGGTCCCCTCGGCCTTCCCCGCCACGGCGTCCCAGGCGCCGCAGCGCGCGGAAAAGCCGGCCCTGCCCCGCGGTCTGTTCCTCACCGTCTCCGGAGCGGAGAACACCTGGATCCGGGGAGTGCTTCTGCGGTGCAGCCCCGAGCCGAGCGGCCCGCACCCCGACGCGGAGCGCGCCTGCGCCGCCCTGGACGAGGCGCGCGGCGACCTCGACCGGCTGCGGGGTGAACCGCATCCGTGCACGAAGCAGTACGACCCGGTCACGGTGAGTGCCACCGGCACCTGGCGCGGACGTCCGACCGCCTGGCACAAGACCTTCCCGAACGCATGCGAACTGGCCGCAGCGACCGGAGCCGTCTACCGCTTCTGACGGCCCCGGTCAGGATCCGCGCCTCAGGTGCTGCGAGAGGCGACCACCCCCATGGTGAGCAGGCCGAGAACCACCCAGCCGAACCACAGCCAGCCGTTGCTGCCGAGCGCCGCCGTATAGGCCGTCACGACCACGAGGGACCCGACGGTCAGCACTCCCATGACCTTCGTCGAACCGGACATGCGCGCCCTCCTTCGACGGCCGGGCCGTCGGGACCATGGTCGCGCGTCAGGAGGGCGTTGCGCTACCGGCCCGCGAAGAACGGGAGCGTCAGCGGCTGCGGGCCTGGAGCGAGGCGAGATACGCGTTGTACGCCTCCAGCTCCTTGTCACCGTCCCGGTCCGCCGCCCGGTCCCGGCGCTTGGCCAGCCGCTGGTCGGAGCGGTACCACTGGAAGACCAGCGCGATCAGCACCACCACGGAAGGGATCTCGCTGAAGGCCCAGGCGATACCGCCCGCCGCGTTCTGGTCGGAGAGCGCGTCGATGCCCAGCGACGCGGGCGGATTCTCGTACGCCTTGACCATCGGCTGGGTCGCCATCATCAGCGCGATGCCGAAGAACGCATGGAACGGCATGCCCGCGAACAGTTCCAGCATCCGCATCACATAGCCGGGCCTGTGCGGTCCCGGGTCCACGCCCATGATCGGCCAGAAGAACACCAGGCCGACGGCGAGGAAGTGCAGCATCATCACGATGTGGCCGGTCCTGGACTCCATCAGGAAGTCGAACAGCGGCGTGAAGTACAGCCCGTACAGGCTCGCGATGAACAGCGGGATCGTGAACGCGGGATGGGTCACGATCCGCATGTACCGGCTGTGCAGCAGCATCAGGAGCAGCTCGCGCGGCCCCTTGCCGCCCCGCCCCGCGACCGGCAGCGCCCGCAGCGCGAGCGTGATCGGAGCGCCCAGCAGGAGCACGATGGGGGAGAGCATGCTGATCACCATGTGCTGCACCATGTGCACGCTGAACATGACCATGCCGTAGTCGTTCAGCTTGGTGCACATCACCAGCGCGACACTGAGCACACCGGCGGTGAACCAGACCGTACGGCTCACCGGCCAGGCGTCCCCACGCCCGCGCAGCCGCGCGACGCCCCACCCGTACAGGCCGAGCGCCACCAGACAGGCGACCAGGAAGAAGGAGTCCGGTGAGAACTCCAGGGCGCGCCCCAGCGTGAACGGCGGCAGATCCATGGTCATGCCGTGTCCGCTGTGATCCATCTGTGCACTCCTGGAGGGTTTCCTGATTCGTGCGGGTTGTCCGCTTGCCGCACCAGACTAGAACTGCCCCCGGACGCAGCTGCGACCGGGGGCAGTTCGTTCACTCCTGTACCGATTCAGGTGTGCTTCAGAGCACGCACTCCGCCTCGTCGTACCGGTCGGCCGGAACCGTCTTCAGCGTCCGGGTCGCGTCCGCGAGCGGCACCATCACGATGTCCGTGCCGCGCAGCGCCGTCAGCATCCCGAACTCGCTGCGGTGCGCCGCCTCCACCGCGTGCCAGCCGAACCGCGTGGCGAGCACACGGTCGTACGCGGTGGGGGTGCCGCCGCGCTGCACATGGCCGAGGATCACCGGGCGGGCCTCCTTGCCGAGCCGCTGCTCCAGCTCGACGGAGAGCTGGCGGGCCACACCCGCGAACCGCTCGTGCCCGTAGATGTCCTTGCCGCCCTCGTCCCAGCGCATCGAGCCCTCGCGCGGCTTCGCACCCTCGGCGACGACCACGATCGCGAACTTCTTGCCTGCCGAGAACCGCTCGCCGACCCGCGTGGTCAGCTCTTCGATGTCGAAGGGGCGCTCCGGGACGACGATCGCGTGGGCGCCGGCCGCCATGCCCGAGTGCAGCGCGATCCACCCGGTGTGCCGGCCCATGACCTCCACGATCAGCACCCGCTGGTGGGACTCGGCCGTCGTCTTCAGCCGGTCCAGCGCCTCCGTCGCGACACCGACGGCCGTGTCGAAGCCGAAGGTCACATCGGTGGACGCGATGTCGTTGTCGATCGTCTTCGGCACGCCCACGATGGGCAGACCGGCCTCGGACAGCAGGTGGGCCGCCTTCAGCGTGCCCTCACCGCCGATCGGGATGATCGCGTCGAGACCGAGATCGGCGACATGGCCCCTGGCCCGCTCCACGCCGTCGCGCAGATGCGCGGGCTGGACGCGGGAGGAACCGAGGATCGTGCCGCCGCGGGCCAGGATGCCGCCCACCGCGTCGAGGTCAAGCTTGCGGTAATCGCACTCCAGGAGGCCCTTCCAGCCGTCGTGGAATCCGATGACCTCGTCGCCGTGGTCGACGACGGCACGGTGCACGACGGAACGGATGACGGCGTTCAGACCGGGGCAGTCGCCGCCGGAGGTGAGCACACCTATGCGCATAGCCCGAAAACCTTTACAACGTGGGCCGACTCCCGGACCACGTCGTCCGGTTGGATCCCCGCCACCCTACCGGCGTTCAGGGGCCGGTCAGAAACGGGCGTCCGACAGGTGGGACCGCGTCCATGACCCTTCGCTCAGCTGAGCGAAGGGTCGTCAGGATGTGTGCTCGACTGAGCGGAGCGCGCGTCAGGCGGGCTGGGTCGCGGCCCGGATCCGCTCTTCGCGCAGGGCCTCGAACCAGCGGTCGTCGGTCGGCGGCAGCGCGTTCACATCGAGGGCCAGCTTCAGCAGCAGGTCCGCGATCTGCGGGTTGCGGGCCATCACGGGACCGTGCATGTAGGTGCCGAAGACCGTGTCGTTGTACGCCCCCTCGGTGCCGTCACCGGTGCCGTTGCCACGGCCGAGGATCGTGCGCGCGAACGGCCTGGCCGTCGGGCCGAGGTGGGTGATGCCCTGGTGGTTCTCGAAGCCCGTCAGCTGCGGCAGTCCCAACTGCGGGTCGATGTCGGCCAGTACGTCACCGACGCAGCGGGCGCCCTCGCCGCGCGTGGAGACCACGTCGATCAGGCCGAGGCCCGGCTCGCGCTCACCGAGGTCGTTGATGAACTCGTGGCCGAGGATCTGGTAACCGGCGCAGACCGAGAAGATGATCGCGCCGTTGGAGGCCGCACGGCTCAGGCCGCCGTCGCGGCGCAGCCGCTCGGCCGCGAGCCGCTGCGGGCGGTCCTCGCCGCCGCCGATGAGATAGATGTCGCCCGAGGTCGGCACCGGCTGGTCACTGCGCACGTCGATGCGCATCACGTCGAGACCCCGCTGCCGGGCCCGGCGCTCGACGACGAGCGCGTTGCCCTGGTCGCCGTACGTGCTGAGCAGATCCGGGTACACCCACACCAGACGCAGACTGCTGTTGTTCATTCTCATAAGTCCTTTTCGTCCGTCCGTCGTCAGTCGCTCAGTTGCCGACGCGGCGGCGCACGTCCTGGAAGGCGGTGTAGTTGGCGATCAGCTCGATGCGTCCCGGCGGGGCCGTCTGCACGGCCTCGTCGACGCTTTCGCACACGCGGAAGTCCAGGCCCGCGACCTCCAGCCGGACCGCGAGGTCGAGCTTGCGGTCGCCGATCACGAAGATCGGGTGCCCGGCGAGCCGGGTGTAGTCGACGTCCCAAAGCCAGGAGGTGTCGGTGCCGTCCGCGCCACGGGCGTTGACGGACAGGATCACGGGTGTCGGCGGCGGGTCGATCAGCGAGAACGTCTCCAGCCAGCCGGCCGGGTTCTTCGCGAGCAGCAGGCGGACGTCACGGCCGAGGAAGGAGACGACGTCGTAGCGGCCGGCGACGGCCTGGACCTGGTACATGCGCTCCAGCGCGACCTGCGGGGGCACGCCGAAGCACGCGGCGACGGCGGCCGAGGTGGCCGCGTTCGCCTTGTTGGCGCGGCCGGGCAGCTGGAGGTGGATCGGCCAGGCGGAGCCGTGCGGGTCGAGGACGTGGTCGCCGCTGAGCACCCAGCTCGGCGCGGGGCGGCGGAAGCCGCACTCGCCGCAGAACCAGTCGTCACCCGGGCGCTGCATCACGCCGCCGCAGGACGGGCAGGACCAGGCGTCGTCCTTCCACTCCTGGCCGGCGGCAACCCAGACCACATTGGGGGAGGAGGAGGCGGCCCACACGACCAGCGGGTCGTCGGCGTTGGCGATCACCGTGGCCTTCGTGCCGGAGAGGCCCTCACGCCACTTCTCGGCCAGCATCCGGGTCTCGGCCGCGCGGTCCAGCTGGTCGCGAGAGAGGTTGAGCAGCGCGATGGCCTTGGGCGTGACGTCCCTGGCGACACCGGCGAGGTACTTCTCGTCAACCTCGATCACAGCGAACTTGGCGTCCGAGCCGCCCGCCAGCGCGGAGGTGATGCCCGCGGGCATGTTGGCGCCGAGCGCGTTGGACACGACCGGTCCGCTGGCGCGCAGGGCCTCCGCGATCAGCCGCGTGGTGGTGGTCTTTCCGTTGGTCGCCGACACGAGGACCACGTCCAGGTGCTGCGCGAGCCGCCCCAGCAGGTCGGGGTCGAGCTTGAGCGCCACCCGGCCGCCGATCACCGATCCGCTGCCGCGCCCGGCGGCGCGCGACACCGCCGCCGCGGCCTTGCCCGCCGTAACGGCCAGCTTGGCTCGCGGCGTCAGCTCCGAGTTGCCTGACATCGTCCTTGATCCTCCTAGCATCGGTCGGGAGCCAGCCTATCGACCTCTTCCGGGCAGCCCGTACCGTGGCACCGTCGGAATACGTGGAGGTCACGGGGGGCCTTCGAGGAACGTACGCTGGTCGCCATGCGAAACCGGCCCATCCCCGGCAGTTCCGGACTGGTCAGGCCCATGAGCCTGCTCGGCGATCCGGTGCTGCACGCCCCCTGCGAACCCGTCACCGACTTCGGTGAGGATCTCGCACGGCTGGTGGAGGACCTGTTCGCGACGATGTACGCGGCACAGGGTGTCGGCCTCGCGGCCAACCAGATGGGTCTCCCGCTGCGCGTGTTCGTCTACGACTGCCCCGACGACGAGGACGTCCGCCACCTCGGACACGTCGTCAACCCGCGCCTGGTGGAAGCGGACGGGGTCACGGTGCGCGGCCCGGAAGGATGCCTGTCCCTGCCGGGCCTCGAGGCGGGAACGGAGCGCTTCGACCGGGCGGTCGTGGAGGGCGTGAGCATCGACGGCGAGCCGGTCCGCGTGGAGGGCACGGGCTTCTTCGCCCGCTGCCTTCAGCACGAGTGCGACCACGTGGAGGGCCTGGTGTACGCGGACCGCCTGACGCCGTGGCGCCGGGGCCGACTGGCGAGGTCGGCACGGAGGGCGCCGTGGTCGACGCGGGAGGGCGTGGCGCGGCTGCGGTGACGCCGCGAACGGGGGCGTTCTCCTCGCCGGGGCTCCGTGGACCGCTCCCTGCGCCCTGCGGGCGTAGGGGGCCGGGGGCGGAGCCCCCGGTTGACGGCCCCCCGGTCAGAACCCGGGACCCCCCACGCGGTCCGGCACCTCGAAGAGGCGGCCGCACAGCAGGTCCGTCAGGCTCTTCACCAACTCCGCCCGTGAACACGGGCGTTCACCCAGCCACCAGTCACCCGCCGCGTGCATCATGCCGACTATGCCGTGGCCCCACACCCGCGCCAGCAGTTCGCCGCCCGGGCCCAGGTCGACGCGGTCGGCGATCACCTTGCCCAGTTCCTCGCCGAGGCGGCGCAGCAGCGGCGCCGAGTGGCGGCCGACGTCGAAGCCCTGCTCGGAGGGCTGGCTGTCCTCCGCCGGGTGCATCAGGAAGCGGTAGACCTGCGGCCGTGCCTCGATCGCGGCGAGGTAGGTGTCCAGCGTTCCCGCCACCCGCTCGCGGCGGTCGACGTCCGCGTCCACCGCCACCTGCAGGGCCCGCAGCAGTGCGTCGGTGTGGCGCTTCGCCAGGGCGCGGTACAGACCGCCCTTGTCGCCGAAGTGGCGGTAGAGGATCGGCTTGGTGATGCCCGCCTCGGCGGCGATCGCGTTCATCGAGGCCTGCGGCCCGTCGCGGAGCACCACCCGGTCCGCTGCCTCCAGCAGCTCCCGTCGCCGCTGGTCCGCCGACCGCTGCTGGTGTGTGCTCTCCATGTTTCGTCTCTCCCCGCCCTTGCGAATGCGTGACGCGCAAGGTAACACCCGCTCAGCGGAACGGGTGATCCGGCGGCCTCGGTTGACAGGCGCTACTCCCCGGTAACAGACTTCAGTTACCGCAAGTAACGCCCGGCGGGCGTCGTAGTGCTGGAGGGGACATGGCCGAGTTCACGCTCGATCTCAACGAGGACCAGAAGCAGGTCCGTGATTGGCTGAACGGCTTCGCCAAGGACGTGATGCGCCCGGCCGCCGCCGAATGGGACGAGCGTGAGGAGACCCCCTGGCCCGTCATCCAGGAGGCGGCCAAACTGGGCATCTACTCCCTGGACTTCTACGCCCAGCAGTTCTTCGACCCCACCGGCCTCGGCATCCCGATGGCGATGGAGGAGCTCTTCTGGGGGGACGCGGGCATCGCCCTGTCCATCGTCGGCACCGGGCTCGCCGCCGTCGGCGTCCTCGCCAACGGCACCGAGGAGCAGATCGGCACCTGGATCCCGCAGATGTACGGCGACGCCGACGACGTGAAGGTCGCCGCCTTCTGCTCCTCCGAGCCCGACGCCGGCAGCGATGTCGCCTCGATGCGCACCCGCGCCGTATACGACGAGGCCAAGGACGAGTGGGTCCTCAACGGCACCAAGACCTGGGCGACGAACGGCGGAATCGCCAACGTCCATGTCGTCGTCGCCGTCGTCGACGCCGAGCTCGGCTCCAGGGGCCACGCGTCCTTCATCGTGCCGCCGGGCACCCCCGGCCTCTCGCAGGGGCAGAAGTTCAAGAAGCACGGCATCCGCGCCTCGCACACCGCCGAGGTCGTCCTGGAGAACGTCCGCGTGCCGGGCCACTGCCTCCTCGGCGGCAGGGAGAAGCTCGACGAACGCCTGGCGAGGGCCCGCGAGCGCGCCAGGTCCGGCGGCGAGCGAAGCGAGACGGGCGAAGGCCGGGGAAGGGTGAAGAACGCGGCCATGGCCACCTTCGAGGCGTCCCGCCCCGCCGTCGGCGCCATGGCGGTGGGCACCGCCCGTGCCGCGTACGAGGAGGCGCTCGAATACGCCATGACGCGCGAGCAGTTCGGCCGCCCGATCATCGACAATCAGGGTGTCGCGTTCCAACTCGCCGACATGCGCACCCAGATCGACGCCGCACGCCTGCTGGTGTGGCGCGCCTCCTGGATGGCGACCACCAAAAAGCCGTTCACCTCGGCCGAGGGCTCCATGTCGAAGCTGTTCGCCAGCGAGACCGCCAAGAAGGTCACCGCGCAGGCCGTCCAGATCCTCGGCGGCAACGGGTTCACCCGCGAATACCCGGTGGAGCGCATGCACCGTGACGCCGCGATCTACACCATCTTCGAGGGCACCAGCGAGATCCAGCGTCTCGTCATCGCCCGCACCCTGTCGGGCATGCCGATCCGCTGACCCGGCGGACGGCGCGAAGGCTCCGGCCCGTTGGGGGCCGGAGCCTTCGCCGTGCCGCGACCGAGAGCGCGTCGGCTTCCGCACCCGGCGGTGCCGGATGCGGCAGCGTGATGACACTCGTCTTCGCCGGCAGGCGGCCGACGATGCGGAACGTCACGGGGTCAGGCGGACAGCAGTGCCTCGATCGCCGCGACGACCTCCGGTGCCTCCGGCTCCGTGCGAGGGCGGAAGCGCGTCACCTCGCCGCGCGGCGAGACGAGGAACTTCTCGAAGTTCCACTGGACGTCGCCGGCCTCGCCTTCGGCGTCCGCCGTCCTCGTCAGCTCCGCGTAGAGCGGGTGCCGGCCGTCGCCGTTCACATCCGTCTTCTCCAGCATCGGGAACGTCACGCCGTACGTCGCCGAGCAGAACGCGCCGATCTCCTCCGCACTTCCCGGCTCCTGGCCCGCGAACTGGTTGCACGGCACGCCCAGCACCGTGAAGCCCCGGTCGCCGTACGTCTTGTGCAGCCGCTCCAGGCCCTCGTACTGGGGCGTCAGGCCGCAGCGCGATGCCACGTTCACCACGAGAACGGCCTTGCCGCTGTGGTCGGCGAGCGACGTCGGCTCACCCGTCAGGGTGCGCAGCGGGATATCGAAAAGGGGCATCCGGGACTCCTTCATACCTGTGTTTATCTGATTCTTATTCTTCGTGTAGCGTGCGCGCGTTCGACAAGCATGCAACCACGAGGAAGTCCGCCCATGAGCGCCCCGACGTCCCCCTCCGCCCCGCAGGAACCCCAGCAGTTCCCGCAGGGCCAGCCCATCCCCGGTGCTGTTCCCGCGCCCGAGCCGGCCAAGAAGAGCATCGTCAAGAAGCTCCTGGGGGTCGTCGGCCTCATCGTCGTCGCCCTGGCCGTGAAGTTCGGCGCCGCCTACGTCCTCGGCGACACCCCGGTCCGCGCCGAGGCCGGCGACTGCGTCAAGGTCACCGGCCCCGACGAGGCTCCCGAGGTCGAGACCAAGAAGTGCGGTGAAGCCGGCGCCAACTACAAGGTCGTCAAGGTCATCGAGAACAGCTTCGACGTCAACGCCTGCACCGTGGGCGAGGCCGCCCTGGCGCAGCAGTGGGACGCCGACAAGTTCGTCCTCTGCCTCGACCCGGTCAAGTAACGGCTGTTCGGCGGGACGCCCGGCCCCTCAGGGCGCGCCCGCCGGCGGCAGTTCCCGCGGCCACCCGCCGACGCAGCGCAGCAGCCTGCACGACGTGACGCCTGTCCTGCCGGACGGGGACGGCGTGCCCGGCCACCGGGACATGCTGCTGACCGGCTACACCGGCCGGAACAGGCCCTCCTGCACCACCGAGACCAGCAGCTCGCCCGCCCGGTTGTAGATCCGGCCGCGCGCCAGGCCCCGCCCGCCGGTCGCGATCGGCGACTCCTGGTCGTAGAGAAACCACTCGTCCGCCCGGAACGGCCGGTGGAACCACATCGCGTGGTCCAGCGACGCCATGTCGAAACCGCGCGGCCCCCACAGCGGCTCGACGGGGATGCGCACCGCGTCCAGCAGCGTCATGTCGCTCGCGTACGTCAGCGCGCACATGTGCACCAGCGGGTCGTCGCCCAGCGGGCCCACCGCACGCATCCACACCGCGCTGCGTGGCTCCGCGTCCTTGACCTCCTCGGGGCTCCAGCGCAACCGGTCCACGTACCGGATGTCGAACGGCTGGCGGCGCGCCATCCGCTCAAGCGACTCCGGCAGCGCGCCCAGGTGTGCGCGGATCTCGTCGACGAGCCTGGGTAGCGTCGTCGGGTCCGTCAGGTGCCTGGGCGGCAGCTGGTGCTCGAACCCTGCCTCCTCGGGCCGGTGGAAGGAGGCCATCAGATTGAAGATCGTCCGCCCCTCCTGGACGGCCGTCACCCGCCGCGTGGTGAACGACCTGCCGTCCCGCACCCGTTCCACCTGGTACACGATCGGCACGCCGGGCCGGCCGGGCCGCAGGAAGTACGAGTGCAGCGAGTGCACCGGACGCTCGCCGTCCGTCGTACGGCCCGCCGCGACCAGCGCCTGACCCGCGACCTGGCCGCCGAAGACGCGCTGCAGCGATTCGTGGGGGCTCAGCCCGCGGAAGATGTTGACCTCGATCTGCTCCAGGTCGAGCAGATCGACCAGACGCTCGGCCGGATTGGTCATGACAGAACGCGTCCTCTCACAGCTGGCCGACGGACGTGACACGCACCACCGCCCGGCCTTCCTCGTCGGAGGCCGCCAGATCGACCTCCGCGCTGATGCCCCAGTCATGGTCGCCGTTCGGATCGGCGAACGTCTGGCGCACACGCCAGAGCCCGTGTTCGGGCTCCTCCTCGATCGCCAGCAGCTTCGGGCCGCGGGCGTCCGGGCCCGTGCCCAGGTCGTCGTACTCGTCCCAGTAGGCGTCCATCGCCTCGCCCCACGCCTGCGCGTCCCACCCCGATTCGGCGTCCATCTCGCCGAGTTCGCCGACGTGGTCGAGGGCGGCGAGCTCCACACGGCGGAACATGGCGTTGCGGACCAGGACGCGGAAGGCGCGGGCGTTCGCCGTGACCGGCTTGACCTGATCGGCCTTCTCCTGCGCCTCCTCGGCGGTCTCCACCTCGGGATTCGCGAGCTGCTCCCACTCGTCCAGCAGGCTGGAGTCGACCTGGCGCACCATCTCGCCCAGCCAGGCGATCAGGTCCTCGAGATCCTCCGTCTTGAGGTCGTCCGGGATCGTGTGGTCCAGCGCCTTGTACGCGCTCGCGAGGTAGCGCAGCACGATGCCCTCGGTACGGGCCAGTTCGTAGAAGGAGGTGAACTCGGTGAAGGACAGCGCCCGTTCGTACATGTCGCGGATGACCGACTTGGGCGACACCGGATGGTCGCCGACCCAGGGATGCGACTTCTTGTACAGGTTGTAGGCGTGCCACAGCAGCTCTTCGAGCGGCTTGGGGTACGAGATGTCCTGGAGCCGCTCCATCCGCTCCTCGTACTCGACGCCGTCCGCCTTCATCGCACCGACGGCCTCGCCGCGCGCCTTGTTCTGCTGGGCGGCCAGGATCTGGCGCGGATCGTCGAGCGTCGACTCGACGACCGAGACCATGTCGAGCGCGTACGACGGGGAATCGGGGTCCAGCAACTCGTACGCGGCCAACGCGAAAGTGGACAGCGGCTGGTTGAGGGCGAAGTCCTGCTGGAGGTCGACGGTGAGGCGGATGGTGCGGCCCTCGGCATCGGGCTTGTCGAGCTTCTCGACGACGCCGCCGTCCAGCAGTGAACGGTAGATGGCGATGGCTCGCCGGATGTGGCGCAGCTGGTTCCTGCGCGGCTCGTGGTTGTCCTCCAGTAGCTCGCGCATCGCCTCGAAGGCGTTGCCGGGCCGTGCGATGACCGACAGCAGCATGGTGTGGGTGACGCGGAAGCGCGAGGTCAGCGGCTCCGGATCGGAGGCGATCAGCTTCTCGAAGCTGTTCTCCGTCCAGCCGACGAAGCCCTCGGGCGCCTTCTTGCGGACCACCTTGCGGCGCTTCTTCGGGTCGTCCCCGGCCTTCGCGAGCGCCTTCTCGTTCTCGATGACATGCTCCGGCGCCTGCGCGACCACGAGGCCCGCCGTGTCGAAGCCCGCCCGCCCGGCCCGGCCCGCGATCTGGTGGAACTCGCGCGCCCGCAGCGTCCGCACCCGGTTGCCGTCGTACTTGGTGAGTGCGGTGAACAGCACTGTGCGGATGGGGACGTTGACGCCGACACCCAGGGTATCCGTGCCGCAGATGACCTTGAGCAGGCCCGCCTGCGCAAGCTTCTCCACCAGGCGCCGGTACTTGGGCAGCATGCCCGCGTGGTGCACCCCGATGCCGTGCCGGACGTAACGGGACAGATTCTTGCCGAACCTGGTGGTGAAGCGGAAGTTGCCGATCAGCTCGGCGATCTTGTCCTTCTCCTCGCGCGAGCACATGTTGATGCTCATCAGCGACTGCGCCCGCTCCACGGCCTGCGCCTGGGTGAAGTGGACGATGTAGACGGGCGCCTGCTTGGTCTCCAGGAGCTCGGTCAGCGTCTCCGTGATCGGGGTCAGCCGGTACTCGTACGAGAGCGGGACCGGACGCGTCGCCGAGCGGACCACGGAGGTGGGGCGTCCGGTGCGGCGGGTCAGGTCCTTCTCGAACATCGACATGTCGCCGAGCGTCGCCGACATGAGGACGAACTGTGCCTGCGGCAGCTCCAGCAGCGGGATCTGCCAGGCCCAGCCGCGGTCCGGCTCCGCATAGAAGTGGAACTCGTCCATCACGACCTGGCCGACGTCGGCGTCCTTGCCGTCGCGCAGCGCGATCGAGGCCAGCACCTCGGCGGTGCAGCAGATCACCGGGGCATCCGCGTTGACCGAGGCGTCGCCGGTCAGCATTCCGACATTCTCCGTGCCGAACAGCTTGCACAGGTCGAAGAACTTCTCCGACACCAGCGCCTTGATCGGCGCCGTGTAGAACGTGACCTTGTCAGCCGCCAGCGCCGTGAAGTGCGCCCCCGCCGCCACCAGGCTCTTTCCCGATCCCGTGGGGGTGGACAGGATGACGTTCGCCCCCGAGACCACCTCGATCAGGGCCTCCTCCTGAGCCGGATAGAGCGCGATGCCCTGCTCCTCGGTCCAGGAGGAGAAGGCCTCGAAGAGGGCATCGGGGTCGGCGTCGGGCGGCAGCTGATCGATAAGGGTCACGCCCCCATCTTGCCTGCCCTCCGCCCCGATGAGGGAACCGGCCGCCGCCGGGAAGATCACGACCGGTACGCTGCCCTGTCAACTGGGGTTCAGCACAACAGCAATGGGGCGGGAACGCACATGATGGGACCGGCGCACTCCCTGTCCGGGGCGGCTGCCTGGCTGGGGGTGGGAGCGGCGACGGCTGCCGCCGGCCACCCGATGCCATGGCCTGTGCTAGTCGTCGGAGCACTGATCTGCGCGGGCGCGGCACTCGCTCCGGACCTCGACCACAAGGCGGCGACGATCTCCCGCGCCTTCGGCCCGGTGTCCCGCGGGCTGTGCGAGATCGTCGACAAGCTGTCGTACGCGGTCTACAAGGCGACGAAGAAGCCAGGGGACAAGCGCAGGACCGGCGGTCACCGCACCCTGACGCACACCTGGCTGTGGGCGGTGCTCATCGGGGCGGGCAGCTCGGCCCTCGCCGTCATGGGCGGCCGGTGGGCCGTGCTCGCGATCCTGTTCATCCACATGGTGCTCGCGGTCGAGGGCCTGCTGTGGCGGGCCGCACGGGTTTCCAGCGACGTCCTGGTGTGGCTGCTCGGCGCGACGAGTGCGTGGATCCTGGCGGGCGTGCTGGACAAGCCGGGCAACGGCGCCGACTGGCTGTTCACCGCGCCCGGCCAGGAGTACCTGTGGCTGGGACTGCCGATCGTGCTCGGCGCCCTCGTCCACGACATCGGCGACGCACTGACCGTCTCCGGTTGCCCGATCCTGTGGCCGATACCGGTGGGCCGTAAGCGCTGGTACCCCGTGGGTCCGCCGAAGGGACTGCGGTTCCGGGCGGGCAGCTGGGTGGAGCTGAAGGTGCTGATGCCGGCGTTCATGCTGCTCGGGGGTGTGGGCGGGGCGGCGGCGCTGAACTTCATCTGAGGGGCGGTCGCCTGCGGCGGACTTGTTCCCCACGCCGCCCGTGCCCGTAACCGGGGTGGGCCCCCGGTTACGGGCACGGGCGCGTCAGCCGTGCCAGGAGCGCCACAGCGCCGCGTACGCGCCCTGCGCCGCCACCAGCTCGTCGTGGCTGCCCAGCTCGCTGATCCTGCCCTGCTCGACCACCGCGATCACATCCGCGTCGTGCGCCGTGTGCAGCCGGTGCGCGATCGCCACGACCGTGCGGCCCTGAAGCACCCGCGACAGCGAGCGCTCCAGATGGCGTGCCGCCCGGGGGTCCAGCAGCGACGTCGCCTCGTCCAGCACCAGCGTGTGCGGGTCCGCCAGGACCAGGCGGGCCAGCGCGATCTGCTGGGCCTGCGCCGGGGTGAGCGGAACGCCGCCCGAGCCGACCTCCGTCTCCAGGCCGTCCGGCAGCGCCCGCGCCCACCCGTCCGCGTCGACCGCTCCCAGGGCCGCCCACAGCTCGGCGTCCTCGGCGGAGGTACGGGCGAGGAGCAGGTTGTCACGGAGCGGGCCCACGAAGACGTGGTGCTCCTGGTTGACCAGCGCCACGTGCTCGCGCACCCGTTCCGCCGGCATCCGGGACAGTTCGGCCGCCCCCAGCGTGACCCGGCCGGTACGAGGGGCGTAGATCCCCGCGAGCAGGCGGCCGAGCGTGGACTTGCCGGCGCCCGAGGGGCCGACGAGCGCCAGGCGGGTGCCGGGTGCCACATCCATCGAGACCCGGTGCAGCACGTCGACGCCCTCCCGGTACCCGAAGCGCACCCGGTCCGCGCGCACATCGCGCCCGTCCGGGCGCACCGCCGCGTCCCCCGCGTCCGGCTCGATCTCCCGGACGCCGACGAGCCGCCCCAGCGACACCTGGGCGACCTGGAGCTCGTCGTACCAGCGCAGGATCATGTTCACCGGGTCGACCATCATCTGGGCGATGAGCGCACCCGTGGTCAGCTGCCCGATGCCGATCCAGCCCTGCAGGGCGAACACGCCGCCGATCATCAGCACGGCACCGAGCACGGTCGCGTGGGTGACGTTGAGGACGGGGAAGAGCACCGACCGGAGGGCGAGGGTGTACCGCTCCCAGGCCGTCCACTCCTTGATCCGCCGGTCCGAGAGCGCCACCCTGCGTGCCCCGAGGCGGTGCGCCTCCACGGTGCGGCCGGCGTCGACGGTCTCGGCGAGCACGGCGGCGACGGCCGCGTAGCCGGCGGCCTCCGAGCGGTATGCGGAGGGTGCCCGCTTGAAGTACCAGCGACAGCCGATCACCAGCACCGGCACCGCGACGAGCACCGCGGGCGCCAGCGGAGGCGCGGTCACGGTGAGCCCGCCGAGCAGCAGCACGATCCAGAACACGCCGATCGTCAGCTGGGGGACGGCCTCGCGCATCGCGTTCGCCAGCCGGTCGACGTCCGTGGTGATCCGGGACAGCAGATCGCCCGTACCGGCGCGCTCCAGCACGCCCGGCGGCAGACCGACCGACCGGACGAGGAAGTCCTCGCGCAGATCCGCGAGCATCCGTTCGCCGAGGATCGCGCCCCGCAGGCGTACCAGACGCACGAAGGTGGCCTGCACCACCAGCGCCGCCGCGAAGAGCGCGACCGTCCGCTCCAGATGGAGCTCGCGCGCCCCGTCCGCCGCCCGTTCCACCAGCGAGCCGAGCAGCCACGGGCCCACCATCGACGCCATCACGGCCACGGTGTCGACGAGGACGAGCAGCCCGAAGGCGCGGCGGTGGCGTCGCAGCAGCCCGGCCACGTAGGCCCGGACCGTCGCGGGTGAACCCACCGGCAGGGTCGTCGCCGTCCGGGGAGCCGCCGGGTCGTATTCCGGCGGCGCCACGCCGATCATGCTGTCTCCTCGATGTCGATTCCATCGATCCCGGTCTGCCGTGCGCCGTCGCCCACCGCACGGACCGAGGAGAGCTGTTCCTCCTCGGTCTCGCGGGTGACGACCGCGCGGTACCGCGGTTCCTTGTGCAGCAGTTCCCGGTGCACGCCCACCGCCACCGCCTCGCCGTCGTGGATCAGTACGACCCGGTCGGCGCGGTCCAGCAGCAGGGGTGAGGACGTGAAGACGACCGTCGTACGCCCGGGGCGCAGCGACCGCACTCCCTCGGCGATCCGCGCCTCGGTGTGCGAGTCGACAGCCGAGGTCGGCTCGTCGAGCACCAGCACCTCGGGGTCCGTCACCAGGGAGCGCGCCAGCGCCAGGCGCTGGCGCTGCCCGCCGGACAGGGAGCGGCCGCGCTCGGTGATCGGCGCCTGCATCGGGTCTCCGTCGACAGACGCCTGCGCCAGCGCGGCCAGCACGTCGCCGCACTCAGCGGCCGTGAGCGCGTCGGCCTGGGACACCGCCCCGGAGGCGGGCACGTCCAGCAGCTCGGTCAGCGTGCCCGACAGCAGGACCGGATCCTTGTCCTGCACGAGGACCAGCGCCCGCGCCCCGTCCAGCGGCAGGTCGTCCAGGGCGACCCCGCCGAGCAGCGCGGACGGCAGCCCCTCCGGTTCCGCCGGGTGGCCGCCGAGCCGCTCGGCCAGCCGCCCGGCCGCATCCGGATCGCCGCACACCACCGCGGTCAACCGGCCGGCAGGGGCGTGCAGACCGGTGGCCGGGTCGTACAGATCACCGGTTTCGGCCGGCTCGGTGCCCCTGCCGCCCGAGGGCCGCTCCAGTGCCAGGACCCGGGCCGCCCGGCGCGCCGACGGCCGGGAGAAGGAGTACGCCATGGCGATCTCCTCGAAATGCCGCAGGGGATAGGCCAGCAGCATCACCGCGCTGTACGCGGTGACCAGTTCGCCCACCTCGATACGGCCGTCGCCGACCAGCCCGACGCCGTGCCACACGACGGCGACGACCAGAAGTCCGGGCAGCAGCACCTGCACGGCCGCGATAAGCGACCACATCCGCGCACTGCGCACGGCTGCCCTGCGCACCTCCTGGGAGGCATGGCGGTAGCGGGTCAGGAACAGCTCCTCGCCGCCGATGCCGCGCAGCACCCGAAGGCCCGCGACCGTGTCGGAGGCCAGCTCGGTGGCCCTGCCCGCCTTCTCGCGCTGTATGTCCGCGAGCCGGGTGGCGCGGGGCAGCAGCGGCAGCACACCGAGAGCCAGGACCGGCACCCCGACGGCGACCGGCACACCGAGCGCCGGCTGGTAGACCAGCAGGGCGACGCAGACGAGCACGACGGTGACGGCCGCGGCCAGGAAGCGGGAGACGGCCTCCACGAACCAGCCGATCTTCTCGACGTCACCCGTGGAGACCGCGACGACCTCGCCCGCCGCGACCCTGCGGGTCAATGCGGAGCCCAACTGCGCGGTCCTGCGGGCGAGCAGCTGCTGGGTGCGCGCCGCGGCCGTGATCCAGTTGGTGACGGCAGTGCGATGCAGCATCGTGTCGCCGAAGGCGATACCGGCCGTCGCGAGCGCGATCAGGCCGCCTGCCGCGGCCAGCCCGGACCCGGAGCGCTCCATTACGGCCTGCACGGCGAGACCGACGCCGTACGGCAGCGCCATCACGGACACGAAGTGCAGCAGGCCCCAGCACAGCGACGCGACCTGTCCGCCCAGCTGATTGCGGCCGAGCCACAGCAGGAAGCGGGTGCCTGACCGGACGTCGGGTACCCCGGGATCGGGATACGGAAGATCGCGAATCTGCATGACGTTCCAGGGCTCGTCGAGAGGGAGAGAGTGGTTCAAACCGTGCAAGGTTCGCGGTTTGAGGTCCCGGTGGGCAATTGGTTTTCCGCGTACAGGGGCACAGAACCCGCCAATGTCCGTCAGCGGTGGTCTGGCGCGGCACAGCGCGCCCACGCTTCACTCCTGACCCATGAAGCAAAAGATCATGTCCATGATCACAGGGGCGGTCGTCGTCCTCGGCAGTGTCCTCGGCACAGGACCGGCGACCGCGGCCGACACTCCGCCCGCGGAGTTCGGCAGCGACTGGCACGATCCCGTCAGCGCCGCCCCGCGCGTCGCGCGCCCCGACACGCGATCGTGCCAAGTCACCGTCGCACAGGCCAAGTTCCGCGACTTCACGCCCTACCGCGGCGAATACGCGCCGCCCAAGGGCTGCGGCACCCGCTGGAGCAAGGTGGTGCTGACGCTCGAAGGATCGGTGAAAGGACGTCAGTACGACCGGCTCGGGCACCTCGCCATCGGCGGGGTCGAGATCCTGCGCACGTCGACCCCACAGCCCTCGCCGGACGGCATCACCTGGACCGTGGAGAAGGACGTCACCCGCTACAGCGACACCCTGCGCCGCGCCCAGAACGTCGAGATGCTGATCGGAAACGTCGTCAACGAGACGTACACCGGCGTCATCGACGTCAAGGCCACGCTGACCTTCTACACCCCCGGGCGCGGCGCAGCCCCCGTCGAGACGCCCGACAAGGTGCTCACCCGGGACGGGACCACCCTCACCACCCCGCGCAACAGCGAACGCATCGTCGCGGAGGTCTACGCGACCGGCTCGGGTGGCGGCTGCGAGGAGTACTGGTACCTGACTGCGCCCGAATCCGCCCCGTACTCCTGCAAGGCCGCCGACGGGCCCTACCGTGAGGTGCGGATCAGCGTCGACGGGAAACTGGCCGGTATTGCGGCCCCCTTCCCGACCGTATGGACCGGCGGCTGGTCCAACCCCTTCCTCTGGTACGTGATCCCGGGTCCCCGCGCCCTCGACGTCAAGCCCGTACGGTACGACCTGACCCCCTTCGCCGCGCTGCTCAACGACGGCAGGCCGCACCGCCTGGAGGTCTCCGTCGTCGGCGTGCCGCCGGGGCAGACCGGCTGGAGCACCCCCGTCAACGTCCTTGTGTGGCAGGACGAAGGGCGCGAGGTCGTCACCGGCGCGCTCACCCGCCACGAGGAGAGCCGCCCGGTCGACACGGTGTCGTACACGCCCGGCGCCGAACACCGCCTGGACACCCGGGGCGGACACCGCCTCACCGTCGCCGGCCACCTCGACACCTCACACGGCAGGGTGGCCACGACCGTGGCCCGCTCCGTCGCCAACACCTCGGTCCACCGCTGGACGGGCGGGGAGGACAAGGACGCGCTCGATGCCACATGGACCGACGACGAGACGGTCACCAGCGGGCACGAGGTCACCACCACCCACCGCACGTACGAGATGGACGGCATGACGACGCTCGGCGAGGGGGACCGGCTGCGTACCGTCCTCACGCTCGCGGACAGGGCCGACACCACGGTGAGCCGGGGCGCGCGGCGGCTGACGTGGTCACGGCTGGACGACACGTACACGGGCGACGCCACCTACACGGCGAACGTGCCCCGCGACCAGCGGCACGCGGTCGGCGCCACGGCCGAGCGCTACCGGCTCCACGGCTCCGGCGGCTGTTACGACCGCAGCCTGCGCACGGTCCAGGGAACGCTGACCGAGGACCGGCGCCTGTGCTGATGTGACGCAGGGCCGGGGTCAGCGGCCAGGCTCCGGTCGTGCGCGAGGACCGGCGCCTGTGCTGATGTGACGGGGCCGGGGGCAGGCTTCCGGTCCTGCGCGAGGCGGTGACCTCCGGCAGCCCGGCCGTGTGCAGGCTCGGCCGGGCACCGGGCCGTCCGCACGGACGGCTCCACCCGGTCAATGGAGCGTCAGCAGCGCGGCCCCGGCCCGTCGACCAGCGCGGACAGCAGCTCGCCGAGCACCTCTCGCTGCTCGGTGGTGAGCGGTGCGAGGACGTCCTCGGCGGCGGCGCGGCGAGCGGCGCGCAGGGACCGGAGCGCGGCGCGGCCGGTGTCCGTGAGCTCGATGCGGGTCACCCTGCGGTTGGTCGGATCCGGGACGCGCCGCACACAGCCGCCGGCCTCCAGGCCGTCCACCAGGCTGGTCACGGCGCGCGGCACCACCTCCAGGCGCTCCGCGAGATCGGCCATGCGCGGCGGCCGGTCGTAGTGCGCGACGGTCCGCAGCAGACGGGACTGCGCCGGGGTGATGGCGATGTCGGCGGACTCCAGCTGGCGCTTCTGACTGCGGTGGAGACGGCGGGTCAGCCGCAGCAGCTGCTCGGCGAGCAGGCCATCGGCGTCGGAGGGGCTCATGCGGGAACAGTATCAGGACGTGGTTCATTGTGAAGACAGGTAACAGTGAGCTAAGCTCTCGAAGACTGTCCGCCTGCCGACCGTGCACGTCCGCGTTCCGGAAGGAGCCCCTTGCGTCCCGAGCATCCGACCTGGACCCCACCGCCCAAGGATCCCGACCAGCCGCCCGCCGACGTGCGCCGCATCCTGCGCCTCTTCCGGCCCTACCGGGGCAGGCTCGCCGTCGTCGGACTCCTCGTCGGTGCCTCCTCGCTGGTCTCCGTGGCGTCGCCGTTCCTGCTCCGCGAGATCCTGGACACCGCGATCCCGCAGGGTCGCACCGGGCTGCTCAGCCTGCTCGCGCTCGGCATGATCGCCACGGCGGTGATGACCAGTGTCTTCGGGGTGCTCCAGACGCTGATCTCGACCACTGTGGGCCAGCGCGTCATGCACGACCTGCGCACCGGGGTCTATGCGCAGTTGCAGCGCATGCCCCTCGCCTTCTTCACCAGGACCCGCACCGGCGAGGTCCAGTCCCGCATCGCGAACGACATCGGCGGCATGCAGGCGACCGTCACCTCCACCGCCACGTCCCTGGTCTCCAATCTCACGGCGGTGGTCGCCACAGTCGTGGCGATGCTCGCCCTGGACTGGCGGCTCACGGTCGTCTCGCTGCTCCTGCTCCCGCTGTTCGTCTGGATCAGCCGCCGCGTCGGCCGTGAGCGCAAGACGATCACCACACAGCGGCAGAAGCAGATGGCGGCGATGGCCGCCACTGTCACCGAGTCCCTGTCCGTCAGTGGCATCCTCCTCGGCCGCACCATGGGCAGGGCCGATTCCCTGACCCGGTCCTTCGCGGACGAGTCCGAGCGGCTGGTCGACCTCGAGGTGCGCTCCAGCATGGCGGGCCGCTGGCGGATGTCGACGATGGGCATCGTCATGGCGGCCATGCCCGCCCTCATCTACTGGGCGGCCGGTCTCGCGTTCAGGACCGGCGGACCGGCGATCTCCATCGGCACGCTCGTCGCCTTCGTCTCGCTCCAGCAGGGACTGTTCCGGCCGGCCGTCAGCCTGCTGTCCACCGGCGTGCAGATGCAGACCTCGCTCGCCCTCTTCCAGCGGATCTTCGAGTACCTCGATCTCCCCGTCGACATCACCGAGCCGGCACGGCCCGCGCCGCTCGACAAGGTGAGCGGCGAAGTGCGCTTCGAGGACGTCGTCTTCGCCTACGACGCCCGGCAGGAGCGGCCGACGCTCGACCGGATCGACATCACCGTGCCGGCGGGCGGCTCCCTGGCCGTTGTCGGCCCCACCGGCTCCGGAAAGTCCACGCTCAGCTACCTCGTGCCCCGGCTCTACGACGTCACCGGCGGCCGCGTCACGATCGACGGAGTCGACGTCCGCGACCTCGGCTTCGACACACTGGCGCAGGCCGTCGGCGTCGTCTCGCAGGAGACGTACCTCTTCCACGCCTCCGTGGCGGACAATCTGCGCTTCGCCAAACCGGACGCAACCGACGCGGAGATCGAGGCCGCGGCCCGCGCGGCACAGATCCACGACCACATCGTGTCGCTGCCCGACGGCTACGACACCCTTGTCGGGGAGCGCGGATACCGCTTCTCCGGCGGTGAGAAGCAGCGGCTCGCCATCGCCCGCACCATCCTGCGCGACCCGCCCGTCCTCATCCTGGACGAGGCGACCAGCGCCCTGGACACCCGCACCGAGCACGCCGTGCAGCAGGCCATCGACTCCCTCTCCGCCGGACGTACGACCATCACCATCGCCCACCGGCTGTCGACCGTCCGCGACGCGGACCAGATCGTCGTGCTGGAGTCCGGACGCATCGCCGAGCGTGGCACGCACCGGGAACTGCTCGACGCCGAGGGCCGCTACGCCGCGCTGGTCCGCAGGGACGCGGAGCTGCAGCCCGCCGCATCCGTGACCGCCGACGCCGGCTGAGGGCGTTGCCTCCACGGGCGGTGAGGCCGACGCCACCTGATGCTGCCCACCGGGCCGTGACCGCCGACGCCCGTTGCTCCACGCCAGCATGACGCTCCGTCAGTCCGACAATGAGCCGTCCCGGCGGTCCGGCGCGGCACGCGATACGGCATGATCGCCGCTCATGAGAGCTCTCCTGGGCGTCGACCTGCCGGGGTTCCGGCCCGTCGACCACGACGTATGGGCGAACGACGAGGGCGACATCCTGTCGCTGCACTTCTTCGGCCTGCCGCCGGACCTGCCCGCGTCCCTCGACGACGGCCCCGCCCTGCGCGCCGCGCTCACGCGGCACACCGCCGAAGCGGGCGGCGGACTGATCGAGGCATCGGTCAAGACGCTGGGAGCCCTGCCCGCGCTCCGTCAGATACTCAAACTGCCGCTCCCCGGGCAGCCCAGCGGGCAGGCGTTCATCGGCAGCTTCACCGTCCCCCGGGCCGACTGCAGCACCGTCGTGAAGATCCAGGCACCCGAGCGCGGGACGACCGGCATGCGCGAGGCGATGGTGATGGCCGAGGTCGGCCCCGCCGGCTACTTCCGCCCACACCCCTACGCGCCGGAAGTGCAGGGCGGCCTGCCCTTCCATGCGGCCGACCACGCCCAGTGGGACGCCCGGTTCCCCGACCATCCGCTGAGCCGGGTCCGCCGTGGCCTCGCCGCCCTCGCCGAAGGGGTCCAGGTGACACCGGAGTTCGCCGCGCTCCCGGCGTTCGCGCCCTGAGCGGACCCCGCACACGACGGCGTCGCCGCTTCCCTGGGGACCGGAACGGCGGCGCCTCGGGTGGGCGAACAACCGCGTGAGCGTTCATGTGTTCGCATGGTGCGTGTCGCATCGGGGCGGGTACCGCGACGGAAGGGGCGACCCGCGTTAGCGTGCCCGTATGACGAACGAGCACTCGTCGGCCCGGCCCGGGCGCAGGTACCGCCTCACCCGCCGCGGCCGTCTGGTCCTGGTCGTGAGCACGGCGACCGTGGCGGCTGCCGCCGTCCTGCTGCCGTTCCTGCTGAGGGAGGACGAGACCGAACGGCCCCGGCCCGCGCCGAAGTCGCTGGTGATCCCCGAGGGCTGGCGCGCGGGCCAGATCTACGCTGCCGTCGACAAGGCGCTGAAGCGGAAGCCCGGCACCGCGCAGACCGCCGTCCGCGCGGCCCGGCTGAATCTTCCGCCGGAGGCCCGCGGAAACCCCGAGGGCTATCTCTTCCCGGCCACGTATCCCGTCGACGAGAACAGCACGCCGGCGAAGCTGCTCAGCTTCATGGTCAACACGGCCAACCAGCGGTTCGGGGCGAATGCCGTCGCCGCGAGTGCCCGCAGGGACGGCCTCAGCCCGTACGAGGCGGTGAACATCGCCAGCATCGTGCAGGCCGAGGCCGACACGGAACCCGACATGGGCAAGGTGGCGCGGGTCATCCGCAACCGCCTGGCCAGGGGGATGCCGCTCCAGATGGACTCGACCCTCAACTACGCCCTCGAGCGCAGCACCTTGGACACGACGACCGAGGAGACGCGCCTCGACACCCCCTACAACACCTACGCGCGCAACGGCCTGCCCCCGACCCCCATCGGCAACCCGGGCGAGGAGGCGCTGCGCGCGGCTGTCGCGCCGCCCAAGGGCGACTGGCTGTACTTCGTGACCGTCGCGCCCGGGGACACACGTTTCACCGGTGACTACGACGAACACCGGCGCAATGTGGAGGAGTTCAACGAGCGCCGGGCCGAGGAGAGGAGCATGGGCTGACCGCTGACCGCTGACCGCTGACCGCTGACCGCTGCCCCTCCGCCGGGGAACTGTCCACGGCCGGGACGGACAGTCTCAGACCAGGGCCGGTTCCCGCTCCAGCAGGCGCTTGATGTCGCGGACCGCGGCGCGCCCGGCCCGGTTCGCCCCGATCGTCGACGCCGATGGTCCGTACCCGACGAGATGGACCCGCTCGTCCCGCACGGCGCGGGTCCCCTCGACCCGGATGCCGCCGCCCGGCTCACGCAGCCGCAGCGGGGCCAGATGGTCGATCGCCGCCCGGAAACCCGTCGCCCACAGGATCGCATCGGCCTCCACCGTACGGCCGTCGTCCCAGGCCACACCCGTCGGTGTGATCCGGTCGAACATCGGCTCGCGGTCCAGCACTCCCGACGCGAGGGCGCGGCGGACGGCGTCGGTCAGGGGCAGCCCGGTCACCGACACCACGCTCTGCGGCGGCAGCCCGCGCCGTACGCGCTCCTCCACCATGGCGACGGCCGCGCGCCCGGCGTCCTCGTCGAAGGGGCCCTCGCGGAAGACAGGGGGCCGACGGGTCACCCAAGTGGTCGCGGCGGCCACTCCGGCGATCTCCATCAGATGCTGTGTGCCCGACGCCCCGCCGCCCACCACGACGACGCGCCGCCCGGCGAACTCCTCGGGGCCGGGATAGTTCGCGGTGTGCAGCTGACGTCCCCGGAACGTCTCCTGGCCGGGGTAGCGGGGCCAGAACGGCCGGTCCCATGTGCCGGTCGCGTTGATCAGCGCGCGGGTCGCCCAGACCCCCTCGGAGGTCTCGACCGCCAGTCGGCCGCCCTGGGACTCCCGTACCGTGCGGACCTGGACGGGGCGGTGAACCCGCAGGTCGAAGCGCTCCTCGTACGCGGCGAAGTACGCGCCGATCACCTCGGAGGACGGCCGGTCGTCGTCCGCGCCGGTCAGTTCCATGCCGGGCAGGGCGTGCATGCCGTGCACCTTGCCGTACGTGAGCGAGGGCCAGCGGAACTGCCAGGCCCCGCCGGGGCGGGGCGCGTGGTCCAGGACGACGAAGTCCCGGTCGGGAACCAGACCGGCACGCCGCAGGTGGTGGGCGGCCGAGAGCCCCGCCTGTCCGGCCCCGATGACGACCACGTCCACGTCGTGTGCCCCAGAGTTGTTCACGGTTCTACCAACCGTGGAGGGGGACCGGATCTTCCCGGCACAGGGCCGTGTGAGGCGCGCGGGGCACCCGACGGCGAGAGGATGGGGCCATGCCCGGACACTTCGCCACCACGACGCTGACCCTGACCACCGGAACCACCGAGACGGTCACCGATCTGACCCACGCCTGTGAGCAGTTCCTCGCGCAGCACGCGGACGGCAGGGACGGCCTGCTCAATGTCTTCGTCCCGCACGCCACCGCCGGTGTCGCCGTCATCGAGACCGGGGCGGGCAGCGACGACGACCTCCTGGCCGCCCTGCACACCCTTCTGCCCGCCGACGACCGCTGGCAGCACCGCCACGGCAGCCCCGGGCACGGCAGGGACCATGTCCTGCCCGCCCTCGTCCCGCCGCACGCGACCCTGCCGGTGATCGGCGGACGCCTGGAACTGGGCACCTGGCAGTCGCTCTGTCTGGTGGACACCAACAGGGACAACGCCGATCGTCAGGTGCGTCTGTCGTTCATGGGCCAGTCGCCGGCCCGCGGCCGTCCGGACACCGACGACTGAGCCGCCGGGCTCCGGCAGGTGCGGCGCGGGGTGGGCCCGCGAGCAGCTCAGATGCGGCTCGGATCCCCGGACGGCACCGCGTCACAGCGGACCGGTGGAGTCCGGTCCGGCCGCGGAGGGCTCGGCGGGCGGCCGGAGGGGCATACTTGCTACACGATGACGAACCGATCCGCGCCCCGGCGCCACTTGCCCACCAGCCCCTTCGGAGTTCCAGCCGAGCCCGTGATCAAGGACTTCGCCCTCGGCGACCGCGTCTCCCACGACCGCCATGGCCTCGGAAAGATCATCGGCCAGGAAGCCACCGGTGCTTTCCTCGTCGACTTCGGTGCCTGCCAGACCCGCATCGTCAGCCCTTACAAGGGGATGCACAAGCTCTGACAGCCGGCCGCGCGAGGGCCGGATTTCAGGTGACGCACGCGGCCCGGCCGCCGCTCGGCGGCCGGACCCCGTGCGTTCTTGCGTTCAGCCGGTGGTGAGCTCGTAGAACCCCCGGCCGAACGTCGCCGCGACCATGCGGTGGTGGCCGGCGTCGTACTCGATGTCGTCGACCGGGACCGCGGGCATGCCCCGGCCCAGCCGGAACCACTGCCGCCCGCCCGAGGGGGAGATGAAAACGCCCTGGTCGGTGCCCGCGTACAACACCTTGCCGCGCCCGATCACCAGGTCGTTCACAGGTGCGTCGGGCAGGTTCCCCGACAGGTCGTGCCAGTGCCTGCCGCCGTCCGTGCTGCCGTACACATGGGCGATCCCCGAGCCCGCACGGTACGCGGAGTGGGTGGTGTAGACGCGGTCGGGGTCGGCGGGGTCGACGACGACGCGGGTCACCCAGGGGAGCCCCTCGGCCAGCTTCGTCCAGCTCGCGCCCAGATTCCTGGTGACCCAGACGCGGCCGTCGTCCGTGCCGGCGTAGACGGTCCTGCCGTCGCCGGCCGGGGCGACGGAGGTGATCGTCCCGTAGTTGGTGTAGATCGGATCGGGGCCCGGGCCGCCGGACAGATCGGGGCTGATGGCCTGCCAGGTCACGCCGCCGTCCGTGGAGCGGTTGAGCACCTCGGCGCCGTAGTAGACGATCTTCGGGTTCCGTGGGTCGAGGACGACCGGCGTGAACCAGTTCCGCCGCTTGAAGGTCGTCCGGTCGGCGAAGTAGGTGAGGGTGTCGCCGCCGTCGGTGGACCGGAAGCAGTTGCCGTACTGGTAGCAGGCGAACACCGTGTTCACGTCGGTGGGGTCGATGAGGTTCTCCTCCCCGTCCCCGCCGAGGTACTCGTTGAAGCCGTCACCGCCCCATGAGCGCAGCGAGCCGTTGTCCTGTGCGCCGCCGGAGATGCGCGAGGTGTCCTGCGGGGTGATCGCCGCGCTGTAGAGCTGGGTGTAGGGCTCGTGGCGGGCCTTGACCCAACCGCCGTCGCCGCCCGTGTCCGAGCGGTAGACCCCGCCGTCGTTGCCGAGATAGACCCGGCCAGGCCGGCGGGGGTCCCAGACCATCGCGTGGTGGTCGACGTGGATGCTGGTGTCGTCGTACGTCCAGGTGGCGCCGGCGTCCTTCGTGGTCATCAGCGCTACCCCGGCGACGTGCACATGCCGGGCGTCCCCGGGATCGATCCAGACCTTGCCGAACCACCACCCGAAGGACGACTGTGAGTCCGTGAGGGACTTGTCCGCGGGCGTCCGGCTCCAGGTGTCACCGCCGTCGGTGGAGGCGTAGAAGCCCTCGAACGGCCCGCTGGTTCTGCTGACGATCGCGTAGAGCCTCTCGCCGGCGACGGCGAGCCCGATCCGGCCCACCTCCGGGCCCGCTGCGGGCAGGCCCCCGCCGAGGCGCTGCCAGGTCCTTCCCTCGTCGGTGCTGCGGAAGACGCCGGAGCCCGTGCCGCCATAGGTACGCAACCCGGGCGTGCGGCGGTGGTCCCACATCACGGCGTACAGCGTCGAGCCCTGGACGAACACCTCGGTGGCGCCGGTGAACTCGTTCGACCCGGCGAGGATCCGCCGCCAGGTGTCGCCGCCGTCGTCCGAGCGGTACACGCCCCGGTCGCCGCCGCCGTTGTAGAGCGACCCGGCCGCTGCCACGTAGATGCGCCGCGGATGCGCGGGGTCCACGGTGATCGCGCTGATCGCACCGGAGTCGCGCAGCCCGATCGGGCGCCAGTGCTTCCCGCCGTCGGTGCTGCGGTACAGCCCCGTGCCCTCGTAAGTGATGCTCCCGCCACCCGGGTTGGGCTCCCCGGTCCCGGCGTACAGAGTCCCGTCGGGTGCCGTGGCGACCGCTCCCATGGCCTGCGTCCAGTCGTCGGGCCACACGGACTTGAAGGTCTGTCCTGCGTCCGTGCTGCGCCACACCCCGCCGCTGGCCGCGGCGGCGTACACGGTGTCGGCCCGCTGCGGGTCCAGCGCGAGCGAGACGATCCGTCCGCCGATGTTGGTCGGTCCGGCCGGCTTCCATCGCCCGCCGGCCGTGGGCAGCAGACGTGCCTGCGCGGCGGCGTCGGCGTGGGCGTGGCGGGGGATCGGCTGTCCGGGCAGCGTCTTCTGCAGATACCGGTACTCGGCCGGTGCGGCAGGTCCGCGGACGGGACGGTAGACGTCGGGCGGGCCCGGCGGAGCGGCGGCGGCCGGGGCCGCGATCACCGCGAGACCCGCGGCCAGGGCTAAGACCGCCTGAAGGAGACGCTTGTGCGGCATGGGCACCCTCTTCTTCGTCATGGCCATTTCAAGCCGTGCCGACGTTACGAGAATCGGGAGCCCGGCAGAAGGCCACGACCCGGCCTTTGTGGCCGACCGGCGCGCCGGCGATCGAGTGCACCGGCGGTCGAGTGCGCCGGCGTCGAGCGGACCGGCGGTCGAGGGCCCCGGCGCCGAACGTACCGGCGGTCGAAGGCACCGGCCGTCCAACGCACCGGTGTCGAGCGCCGGATCAGTAGTTCTGCCACTCCTGGTTGGTGTACTCCAGGATCACGGGGTCCATCAGGGTGCTGGCCTGTACGTCGCGCGGTCGGCGGTCCACGGGGAAGACGGTGGCCGCGTCGAGGACGGCGTCGTCCAGGAACCGCAGCGGTGGGGCGTCCTCGGCGAGGCGCACGGACGGCGGCGGACCCTTGGTGCCGGGTACGGCCAGCACGAAGCCCCAGTTGCCGAAGCTCGGGACGTCCACCTGGTATTCGGTGGTGCGGTAGCCGGCCTCGCCGATCGTCGCGGCTATGGACCAGTACGACTTGGGCGCGAAGAACGGTGAGCCGCCCTGCACCACGACCTGGCTGTCCGGATGCAGGACGTGCCGCAGCAGGTGGTAGAACTCGACCGAATAGAGCTTGGCCAGCGCCGCGTTGTCCGGATCGGGGAAGTCGATGACGACCGTGTCGTAGCGCCGGCCGGCGTCGCGCAGCCAGTTGAAGGCGTCGGCGTTGACGGCGGTGACCCGCGGATCGGCCAGGGCGCGGCCGTTGAGCTCGCGCAGCGGTTCGAAGGTACGGGCGAGGCGTGTCATCGCCGGATCGAGGTCGACCAGCGTGACCTCCTCGACGTCGTCGTAGCGCAGGACCTCCCGCAGGGCCAGGGCGTCACCGCCGCCCAGGATCAGCACGGACGACCGCTTCCCCGACAGGGCGGGGTGGGTCAGGGCCTCGTGGTAGCGGTACTCGTCGACGGAGGAGAACTGCAGGTCGCCGTTGAGGAACAGCCGGGTGTCGGGCTCCCCGGTGAAGGCGGTGGACCGGGTGACGACGATGTCCTGGTACGGCGTCGTCTCGGCGTGGATGATCGGGTCCCGGTAGAGCTGCTGCCGCGCGGTGACCTCGATGTCGTCCGCCAGCGCGTACACCGTGCCGAGTACGGCGAGGACGGCGGCCACCCCGGCGAGCAGCGCGGTCCGCACCACACGGCGGGTCTCGCGGCGGAAGATCCACAGCACGACGAGCACGCCCGCCACCGCGTTGACGGCACCCACCACCAGCGCGCCCTTGAGCTGGCCGAAGGCCGGCAGGAGAAGCAGCGGGAAGCACAGGCCGCCGACCAGTGCCCCGATGTAGTCCACGGCGAACATGTCGGCGACGGCGCTGCCCGCCTCCTGGCGCCTGATCCGCTGAAGCAGCGTCATCAGCAGCGGTATCTCGGCTCCGATGAGGAGGCCGACGAGGAACGAGACCACCACCATGGACGGCATGTAGATCCGCAGCCAGGCGAACGACACGTAGAGGACGAGGACCGACAGACCGCCGGTCAGCGCGAGCAGTCCCTCCACGAGGGCGAAGGCCCCGACCGCGCGCCGCTGCATCGGCTTGGCCGCCAGGGAGCCGATGCCCATGGCGAAGACCATGACGGAGATGACCACGGACGTCTGCATCACCGAGTTGCCGATGAGGTAGCTGCCCAGCGCCGTCAGCGCCAGTTCGTAGACGAGGCCGCAGGCCGCGCAGAGGAACACCGAGAAGAGCAGCAGGAAGCGTGCCCCCCGCGAGTGGGCCGCGGGCGGGCGCGCGGTGACGCGGTCGACTGTGGTGGTGCCCATGCGAGGTTACGAGACGGCGGCACCGACCATGAAGGCCGTGCCGATGTACATCGCGGCCTGGACCCAGGCGGCGGGGTGGGGACGGTCCCCGTTGTCGTCGAGCACGGCGGCGCCCAGGCGGCCCGGGGTCAGCAGACCCACGATCACGGAGACGAGCGTCATCACGGCGACTCCGGCGAGGCCGTACAGCAGGGTGCTGAACAGGCCGAGGCCGAGGCCCTGCTCGGACTCGCTCGCCCGGATGGACTGGTCGATGACGAGACCGATGGCGATCGTCTGGCCGGCGAGCAGGACCGCGGCGCCGCGGTTTCGCTCCGTCCACACCACGTGGACGAGCTTGCCGGGGGTCACGAGGTCGAGCGCGATGAAGCCGACCGCCATCACGATGAAGCCGGTCATGCCGTAGAGCAGGGCGATGCCTGCCGACTCGAGGATCTCTGCCACGGGGGTGCCTTTCGGGGACGTCGTCGGGGAGTTGGGGTGGGTGGACCGGAAGCGGCTACTTGCCGGAGCCGGGGCCGCCGCCGCGGAACGCGTTGCTGTCCGGGTCCGGCCACACGCCGCGGATGTGGGACTTCCAGCGGCGGTGGCCGTTGCGGTAGTCGTCGACCTCGATCTGGCTGCCACCCCGGTAGGGGCTGATGGCGACGATGTCGTCGCGGTAGCGCAGGAACACCAGGTCGCCGTCGTCGATGCGGTCGACGGCGTCGGTGTGGCCGTCGATCTCCTTGGCGACCTCCGACGTCTTGTCACTGCTGTCGGTGTAGGTCGGGCCGACGCCGTCGTACTCCTGGTGGATCCAGGACCTCGGCGCGTCGTTGCCGTCGTCCGGTTCACCGGCACAGGCGGTGAGCGCGACCGTGGCGAGCATCGTCACGCTGATGAGTCGGGCGGTCTTCATCGGGCCTCCAGCCGGGTGTGCGTCGCCACGATCTGGCGGCTCTGCGGGTACGTGTGCCAAGTGCGCCAGCTCACTCCGGTGCTGTGCCGCTCGACGATCAGGGCGGTGACGGCTTCGGGGGAGCCCGGGAAGATTCCGTACAGCGCCTCGGGATGACCCTCGGACCGGCTGCGGATCCACGCCACCTGTGTGCTGAACTCCGCCGCGGCGAAGTGCCGGACGCGCGCGCCGAAGCGGTAGCCCCAGTCGTCGAAGTCCTGCACCGCCGTCGCCGGCAGGCCCCCCGCGACGCCGGGCAGGCAGGCCACGGTCTCCCGTACCGGGCCCGCGAAGACCTGATGGGAGGCGCCGAGCAGCCTGAGCTCGACTTCGAGCCCGCCGACCGTCAGATCCCGCACGGCAAGGGCTTCGAGCGCGGGCCGGCCCAGGGAGAAGGAGAGCTGCTCCGCGTCGGTGTCCAGGTAGGGAGTGCTGAGTGCTATGCCGCTCACGTATGGCTTCCCGCCGGAATGTCGGATGCGGCCGCGGTGGGGCGCTGTCCTGGCGCGGCCGTCCGGTTTCTGTGATCGGCACCGGAGGCGGATCCGGTGCCGAGGACGGCGGGCTCGGGCTTCAACAGTGATCCCCACGACTTCGAAACGGGCAGCGAGCGCGCCGAGTATGGCACAGCGCTTCCGCGTCTCCTCGCGGGGGTGGGCCGCCCGGTGCGGCGGCCCTGGAGGACGGGCCGCCGCGGGCGTCGTCAGCCGGTGGTCGTCCGCAGGTACCTCTCGTGGTCGTCCGCGGAGACCTTGCTGCCGGAGGCGGGGAGCAGTTGCGGAATACCGTCCACGATGGGGTAACTCAGCTGCAGACGCGGGTTGTACAGCACGTCCAGACCGGCCGGCCGCACCAGCGGCCCCTTGTCGAGCGGGCAGGCCAGGAGCCGCAGCAGCGCGTCGTCGGGATTCACGGGTTTCATGGGGAAGGCTCCTCGTTCTCGTGGACTGCGCCGTGGGCGGGCGGCTCGGCGGCTTCAGGCCTGCGGGTCGTGGCGCGGCATGGCCAGGAGCACCGACAGCGCCAGAGCCGTGCCGGCCAGCCGCAGGGTCAGCAGCAGCGGATCGTCCGGGAGCCGCTCCCCGAAGGTGAGCGTCCCGAGCACCGCCGTGAACAGACAGGTCACCGTCGTGCAGACGGGCACGATGAGGGAGGCCCTGCACCGCTGGAGAGCGGCCTGGGACATGACGAGGCCGGCCACCGCCGTGAACAGCAGCAGATACGGATAGGGGGAAGCGAACAGCGACCGGGCCGCCTCCCCGATGCCCTCGCCCGTCAGCCTTCCGGACGCGCCCTTGATGGCCAGCGAGCTGACGCCGTAGAGCAGCCCCACGGCCACGCCGTAGCCGATGCCGTTCGTCGGCACCCGGTGGCGCTTCCTCGCCCGCGCCTCCACCCTCCCGTACAGCCACACGCCGACCGCGAGCGCCGGTACGCAGACGATCAGCACCAGCGTCCACGGCGCCCCGGTGCTCACGACGTCCTCGCCCTCGCGCACCGAGGCGACGACCATCAGCAGGGCGACCAGTACGGCGGCGAGCGCGTAGCGCTCCCGCCCGGACGGCTGTTCGCCCAGCACTGCGGACGACAGGAGCAGGAGCAGGGCGAGACCGGAGACGAAGATGCCCTGGGCGGCCGCAATGGGCAGCGCCCGGTAGACGATCAGTTGTGCGACGAACCCGGCGGCGAGCGCCAGCGCCCCGGCGATCCACAGCGGGCTGGCCAGCAGCACCCCGACGACGCGCAGCGGCCGCCGGGCCGACAGGGCGGGCAGTGCCCCGAGCGCCCGCTTCTCCACCACGAACCCCACGCTGTACAGCACGTTGGCCAGCAGCGCCGCCCCCACACCCCACCACATGCCGCTACCTCCGCCGTGCGTGGGCCAGCAGGACCGAGGAGGCCGAGGGGACGGCGCACGCGGCCCGGTCCAGCCACCGCAGTCCACGCGGCACCCCATGGAACGGCGCCCCTGCGATCGTGACGACCTCGAAATCCGACGCGGTGAGGAAGGAACGCAGCGCGCGGGCGGTGTACAGCCGCAGATGGCCGACCACTTCGCGGCCGGGCCGGCCGTGGATGCCGCGCAGGCTCACCTCCGAGAACACCGGCTGCCACCCGGCGAGCAGCAGGGCGCGGTTGTACCAGGCGGCGAGGTTCGGCGTGGACAGCATCAGATGACCGCCGGGCCGCAGGATCCGCCGCACCTCGTCCAGGGCCCGGTCGGGGTCGACGAGATGCTCGACGACCTCGCTGAACAGCACGGCGTCCGCACAGCCGTCGGCGAACGGCAGGCCGCCCCGGTCGAGCTCGCCGCGCACCACATGCGCGAGCCGGGGCCGGGCCCGGCGCAGGGCGTCCTGCGACCAGTCGACACCGACGATCCGGTGTCCCGCGAGGATCGGTGCCGCGGTGGCCGCCGCGCTGCCGTCCCCGCAGCCGACGTCGACGATGAGCGCGCCGGGTGCGTCGAGTACGGCGGCCAGCATCCGCGCCTGACGCCTGCTGCGCGCGTCGCCCGACGCCACCGGCACGGCGGGGTTCTCGTAGAAGTCCCGGAGTTGCGGGGGAGCGGTGCTGCTCACAGGGCCTCCGCGTCGGTCGCCGCCAGACGACGGGTGAACAGGTGCAGCAGCCGCCGCCCGTCGTCGTCCCCCAGCAGCGCCCGGGACCAGCGCAGCACCAGATGCAGCCTGCCGCCCGTCGAGGCCGTGGTGACGGTCAGTCCGCGGGGCATCCTGGCGGGCGCCGAGAACCAGACGGCGCTCGCCCGGCCCGCCTCGCCGAAGTCGAGCGGGTACGGGATCCGGCCGATGTTGCTGAGCAGCGTCGTGGAGGTCCACGGCGAGGCGAGCAGCCTCAGCCCCCGCGTCGTCGCCGCCCTGGCGCCGACGGGCAGCACCGGCGCGGTCAGCAGCGCGGCCGCGCGCCCCAGCGGGGGCCGGGGCAGCGCTTTGAGAGCGCGGGTGCGTTCGGCTGTGCGCCGCAGCAGCTCGGCCGGGTCCGTGTCCGCCGCGACCTCGGCGGTGGTGTAGCCGACCTCGACCAGGCGGGTGCCGTTGCCGATCGGCATCTCGGGCCCGCGGCTGCGGTCGTCGACGGGCATCGTGATGCGCAGCGGACGCTCGGGCGCGCCCTGTTCCCGGTTCCAGTCGGCGACGGCCAGGGCCGTGGCGACCATCAGCTGGTCGTTGACCGTGTGCGGGGCACCGGACTTCCGCCGCGGCACGGGCAGTTCGGCGACGACCATCGCATTGCCGGGTACCGGGCCGGGTCTGCCCGCCGCGACCCGGGCGGGCCGGGCCACTGCGGGCGTCCGGCCCGCCTGCCGCGTCGCCGCTGCGTCCAAGGGCCGGACGACGGACGGTACGACGGGGCCCGGGCGTCCGCCCAGCAGCTCGGCGGCGGTCGCCGCGAGCCGCAGGCACGACGGGCCGTCCAGCGCCGTGTGGTGGATCGTGAAGAGCAGCACGCAGCCACTCCTCTCCGGTTCCTCGACCACCTCAAGGCGCAACGGAGGCGACGACGCCAGGGAGGGCGCCTCGGCGAGCGCGCGTTCGCGGGCGCGTGCGAGGGCGCCGGGCGCGCACGGGGGGAAGGAGACGACCTCGGTGTCCGGCCCGTCCGTGAGCTCCCACTCGTAGCGCAGGGCGAGTGGGCCGCGTGCCCGCTCCCGCATCAGCGCCCGCGGATGCCGGGCGAGCGCGCGGGTGAACGCGTCGCGCAGCCGGGCCGGTTCGACGCGCCCGGGGAGGTGGATCTCGATGTGCACCGTGTTGGGCTCGGCGTGGTCCGTGCAGTGCCGTGCCACCTCGTCGACGACGGGGAACGGCACGCGCGGCAGCGGTCTGTGCGCCGCCTCGCCGGAGAAGGACGGACGCTGAACGGTGGCCATCAGGCGCTCCCTCGGTCGTGGTCGAACCCTTGCCGGCCGCAGCCCTGCGCTTCGGGACCGGGCCGGCCGCCGCCCTGCGCTCCCGGACCGGGCGGGCCGTCGGGCCCCGTCCCCGGGAGGGCCGGCCCGCCGGCCCGATGGGTCCCGGCCCTGCGCTCCCGGCCCACCGTCACCAGTGCGGCGAACAGCGCTGTGAGCGCCAGCAGTTGGGCCACCGGACCGTACGCGCCCTTGCCGAGCGCCGCCGCCTCCCCGCTGCCGGCGACCGCGGCGATCCCGGCACCGGCCATGGCCGCGAACGCGAGCGGGCCGAGGAGCGCGGGGCGCAGCCAGGCCACGACCGCGAGCACGGGCACCACCGCGGCGACCGGGCCGGCGACCACCGCGCCCACCAGTGTCAGCGCGACCGTGCCGAGCAGCAGACCGGGACCGGGCGGCGCCGGCTGCTCCTCCACCGTCACCGGCGGGCGGGAGCGGCGGCGGACGAAGGCGAGAGCGGCGAGTGCGATCAGCAGCCCCCCGGCGACGGCCAGACCGGCGTCGTACAGGCGCGAGGGCTCGTACAGGAGCGTCACCGTGCCGCCCTGCCCCGCCGGGACGAGCCACGCCTGCTGCCATCCGTCGATCCGCAGCGGGGACAGCTCCCTGCCGTCCAGCGTGGCCTTCCAGCCCGGATTGTGGTTCTCGTGGATCTGGAGGTACGAGGCGTCTCCCGCGCCCACCCGCACGGTTCGCCGGTCGCCGCCGCCGGAGACGGCCTCCACCTGGCGCCCCGCGCTCACGGCGGCCCGCGCCGGACCGGTGGAGAGCGTGATCCCGGTGACGGCCAGCGGACCGGCGTCCCCCGCCTCGACCGTGTGCGTCCGCCGGTCGAGCGGCACCCGGCTGTCCTCGGTGCAGAGCGACACCGCGACCGGCCCGCGCTCCGTCAGATCCCGTACCCGCCCCTCGGCGCGCGTCTCGAGGAACTGTCCGTCGACCGACACGACCGGTCCCTTGCCGCACGGCAAGGTGAACGTGTCGTCCGGATCCGGCTGCGGCGCTCGGAACCTCTCCAGGGCCGGGATGTGGACCTCGCTCAGCCCGACCGGCAGCTGCAACTGGTCGTCGGCGACCGGGTTGTGCAGGGTCAGCGGCGCCACGCGGGAGACCGTGATGTCCATCCGGTCGGTGGTGATCGGGGAGAACCGCGCCATGCCGTTCTCGTCCACGGCCGCCACCGCGGTCCCGTCGGGGGAGCTGATCTGCACCTGCTCGGGCCGCGTGGCCAGGCCCCCGGCCGCCGCGAACACGATCTCGCCGACCGAGGTCTTCTTCGGCCAGGACAGGTGCAGTACGGGGCGTTCCCCGGCGACCCAGGCCGTGGTCAGGTCGCCGTCGGTCAGGTTGCGGGGGCTGAGGTTGGTGCCGAGGCGGGCGGTGGAGTCGGCGCTCACGAGGATCTTGTCGCGCTGCCCGGTGAGGTCGAACAGCAGGTCGTCGAGCGCGTCGCCCGGTACGGGCAGGGCGGTGGCCCGCACCGTGTGGTCGCCCGCCCGGACTGCGTCGAACTGCCGGTGCAGCCCCACCTCCGCGGGCACTGCGGACAGACCGCCCGGATCGCTGCCGCGCCGCAGCGCGTACACGACGGAGTCGGCGCCGTCGCGCGGCGCGTCGGCGGGCAGTTCCAGCATGCGGGTCACCTGCACACCGGGGACAGAGATCTCGGTGAACCCCGCGCCGGTCAGTCCCGGGCGGCCCTGCTGCGAGTCGAGGATCGTCACCTTCAGCCATGTCGCGGCACCCTGGGGCGCGGCCACCTCCTGCGCGGTCCCGTCGGGCCGCAGGGGACTGACCCGGCTGCCCCGGTCCGTCTCCACCCGTACGGTGGTCGGGGCCGCGCGCACATTGGCGCTGGGCAGCGGTGTCAGCGACAGCTTCTCGGGAATCGTCGTCGGGCTGTTGAAGGCGATACGCAGCCACTCGCCCTTCGGTGAGCCCGGTGAGCCCTCCGCCCAACCGGTGTCGGGATTGCCGTCGAAGGCGTTCACCGGGTCGTACTGGGGCAGGTGGAACAGCCAGTTCCCCACGGAGGAGGCGCTGACCGACGCAGCGCCCCGCAGCACGGCCGTCGTCCGGTGCCGCTCCCCGGTGGACGGCAGGATCTGGCGCGGCTGTGCGCCCGGGTCCTGCACCGCGCCATCCGGATTGCGTTCCTGACGGGTGTACGTGTGGGACGTGTGGGAGTTCACCAGCCCGAACCGGGTGTCGGCACGGCGCATTCCGTCACCCGCCGCGTACAGCGGAGGCCGGCCTACCCCCGGATGCGCGTCACCCGCGAGGACGGCGGGCCGCCCGGCCAGGACGCCGTCCGCGGACAGCGGCAGCAGGCTCTCGGGCCCGCCGCTGACGACCGCCGTCGCCGCCACGGGCGTCAGCCGCGCCGTGCCGGGACGAGTGGTTCCCGCAGGCGGTTCGTAGATCTCCACCGCGCGCTGGCGCGGGAACAGCCCTTCCACCTGCACGGGGGTGTCGTCCGCGATGCGCCCGCCCGTCAGCACCGGCCCGAACCCGGTGACCCGCCGGTACCCGGACGCCTCCAGAGTCCGCTTCACCGTCGTGGTCGGGACGTGGCCGATCTGGTCCGGGTCGAGGTCGTTGCGCACGACGACGTAGTGGAGACCCGCGCGGCCCAGGTACTCGCTCAGACCGGGCACTTCGCCGCCAGACGTCAGCGCCTGCTCCACCGCGTCCATGGCCCGGCGGTTGCCGGGCGTCCCGAAGGGCACATAGTCGCGCTGTGCCCACGGCGAGCGGGCCAGCACGTCCAGCGGCTGGTCGATGGGCGACCCCCAGGTGTAGATGCCGTGCGCGGTCGCGGGCACGACGAGCGCACGGTCGTCGGCCGAGTTCTCCGCCAGCCAGTCGGCGGTCGTCTTCCAGTACGCGGGCAGTTGCCGGAAGGAACCGGGCTGCAGAATCGAGCCGTTGAGGTACGGCCAGCACAGGCCGGGCAGCACCAGTGCGGCCGCCGCCACCGGCACCAGACGCCGCGCACGGGCGGGCAGCGTCCGGGGCGCGGCGGCGGTGAGATGCATGAACCCCAGGGCGAGCGCGAGCGCCAGGCCGGTCTGGAACTTGTAGATGTTGCGGAACGGCACCAGCGGGCCGTTCAGCCAGTCCCGCACCGTCTCGTGGAAGGGGCCGCCCAGCGCGCCACCGTACCCGGCCAGAGTGACGAGGGCGACCGTCAGGACCGTCAGCACCAGCCAGCGGCGTTCGGGCAGGTCGCGCCGGGCGAGGCCGGCGAGGCCGAGCGCCGCGGCGAGCGCCGAGCCGGCGATCACCGCGACCGAGGTGGCGACAGTCCAGCCGGCGGGCAGCCAGGGCTCGCCGAAATTGAGGTAGCCCACCCAGTTCCCCGCCCCGCGCAGCACCTCGGTGGCCGACATCGTCGCGGTGGTGGTCTGAGAGGTCTCCACGTACGGCATGAAGTTCTCGCCGTACGTCCCGAGGAGCAGCAGTGGCACGATCCACCAGGCCGTCGCGAGGATGACGCAAGGGGTCCACCAGGCGATCAGGGCGCGCTTGCGCGCACCGCCCGGCCTGCTCAGCAGATACAGGCCGACGGGCAGCAGCGAGGCAAGGGTGGACGCGGCGTTCACACCGCCCATGAGGGGAATCAGCAGCGCCGAGCGCGCAGCGGCGATCCGGGGGCTGGTGCGCGGATCGGTCAGCGGCAGGACCACCCATGGGAGAAGGGCCCCGGGCAGGGCGGCTGCCGACGTCGAGCCGACGACGATGGTGTACGTCGGCCACAGCGCGTACATCGCGGCACCGGCGGTCCGGGTGGCGGCGGACCCCGTGCCCAGGCGCTCGGCCAGGCGCAGCGCACCCCAGAAGGCGGTGGTGACCACGAGCGAGAGCCACAGCCGTTCGGCGAGCCACACGGGCAACTGGAGCAGATCGGCGGCGGCGTGGAAGGGCAGCATCGGGATCGCGTAGCCGATGTACTGGTCGGCGATGCCGCCGAAGCCGGCCCGGTCGTGCCACAACTGCCCCAGATCACGAAGGAACTGCCACGGGTCGGCCACGACGCCGAGCTTCGTCTCGAACGTCATCCGCCCCGGCGACACCGCGAGGAAGGCCACGAACACCGCGGCCCAGAAGCCCAGCAGCCAGCGGCGCGAGCGCGGTGGCGGGGGCGGCACTCCGGGCGGCGCGGTCCCGGCCGAGGGGGAGGCGGGCGGTCGTGCGTGGACAGCGCTGGTCATGAACACCGCCGGAGGATGAGAAGGAGGTTCCATGTGGCGAACTCCCGCAGCCCCGGCACCCGCGGGACGATCTGGGGGACGACGGGCCAGTACCTCGACCGCGCGGAGACGATCTCCACATCGTCGCGGCCCCTGACGTGCCGCAGGGTCGTTCCGACGCCGATGGGGAACAGGTTCTGCCCGAGCCGGTGCTTGGCCGGCCGGCCGGTCCGGCGTTCGTACCGGGCACGGGCGCGCTCGGCGCCGAGGTAGTGCCAGGGCGCCCATTCGTGACCGCCCCATGGAGACAGCCAGTTGGTGAACGAGACGTAGACCAGTCCGCCCGGCCGGGTGACGCGCACCATCTCGCTGAGGAACGTGCGCGGGTCGGACACGTGCTCCAGCACATTGGAGGAGAAGCAGACGTCGGCCGCGCCGTCGGCGAGCGGCAGCAGATAGCCGTCGGCGACGACCGTGCCCGCACCGGGCTCGGCGGCGAGCTCGGCCGGGTCCGGTTCGAAGAGGTAGCTGTGGGCGCCGCGCCTGCGGAACTCCCGTGTGAAGTACCCGCTTCCGCCACCGATGTCGACGACGATCCGGCCGTTGAGCGGGATGTGGCGCTCGACCTGGTCGGCCGCGTCCCGCGCCAGCAGGTCGTAGGCGGTGAGGGGGTCGTCCTGCTCGCGCAGGAAGGCACGGAAGAGGGTAAGGGAGCGGCGGAACGACGGGTCCTTCACCTGCCTGCGCCCGTCGCCATGGCACCCGCGGCCCGGGCGCGTTCCACGGCTTCCGCCGCCACCGCCCCGAACTGCCGCACGGTGCTGCTCCAGTGAAAGGCGGCGGCGCGCTCGGCCGCGGCCTTGCCCATGACCTCACGGCGGTCGTCGTCGAGCGCCAGCGTGCACCATGCCGCGGCGAACGAAGACTCGCCGCGGACGAGGACGCCGGTGACACCGTCCTCGACCGAGTCCCGCAGGCCCGGCACGTCGAAGCCGAGTGCGGGCGTGCCGCGCGCCCCCGCCTCCGTCACCACGAGCCCCCAGCCCTCGACGGCCGCGGGATGCAGCAGGAGCCAGGACGCGCACAGCAGCCGGTGCTTCTCCTCCTCCGTCACATGGCCGGTGAACTCCACCGATGAGCCCGCGAGGTGTTCGAGCCGCTGCCGTTCGGGGCCGTCGCCGACGATGACGAGCCGGCCCCCGGTCACGGGCCTGACCCTTTCCCACAGCCGCAGCAGGAGATCGATGCGCTTGTAGTCGACCAGCCGGCCCAGCGCCAGGAAGAGCGGGGTCGCGGAGCGCGGACCGCGCGGGGCGGGCTCGTGGACCCCGTTGTGCACCAGGCGGATCTGCCGCTGATCCACCCCGATGGCGCGCAGGGCGTCCGCCGTGGACGGGGAGACCGCGACCAGGAGGTTGCCCCGGTGCGCCCGGGCGAGGGCCCAGTGCTCCAGCAGCCGCCCCGCCCGTGCGACGGGTGCCGGGAAGCGCATGTCCCACAGTTCGGTGTGCACATGGTTGACCAGGCACAGGGTGGGTCCCCGGTGCCACATCGGTGTCAGGTACGGCATCCCGTTGCAGACCTCGACGAGCAGGTCGCAGGCGCCGACCTGCCGGGCGAAGGCCGAACGGGCGGCGGCGTAGTGGCCCAGCGTGCTGCCCGCCGACACGACGCGGTAGGACCGCCGGTGCGTGGCGGGGCCGCCGCACAGCAGGGTGACGTCATGACCCGCGTCCGTGAGGCCGCAGGCGAGTTGGTCGATCAGCAGCTCGGAGCCGCCGGCGGCCGGGTTGTCCAAATCGCGGTGGGCGAGGAAGACGATGCGGCGGGGACGCTCGGGGTCGTGCGGGGCGGCCTGGGTGCGGCCCAGCGGGTGCCGGTGCGGGTGCTGTCCGGCGTCGAGCAGTGGGGGAGGTACGTGCTGGGGCATGCGTGCTCCAACTCGTTTCGCGGTGTGGGAGGTTGAGGGACGGCCGCGGGGTGGGGGAGCGGCCGGCAGGCCGGTGCGGTGACCGGGGGTTGGGGGGTGGGTGACCGGGGTGGGGCCGTGCTGTGGTGGGGACAGCCAGTTTTCGGTACGTGTTCGACGCAGGGCTACTCACGGGTCTGACAACTTGTTGGAATGTCAGGCCGACTGATTCGTCATCAGGTGAGCATCCGGATTCACTGCTTCCGGTCGACGTCCACGCGCTACGAGTGCCCCGCCCACGAGGGTGAGCGCCGCTCCGAAGGCGGCGGCACCGGCAGGAGCGGTCGTGCCGAGCAGCGCGAGCTTCCGGCTGTCCGCCGAGGCCAGCTCCACCTGCTGCCGTTGGGTACGGGGAGTGAAGGCGATCTTCTCACTCGCCAGGAGCACGACCGCGTCCTTGTCGCCGCCCGGCGCGCGCAGGGTCTTCCTCGGTCCGATGGCGGCGTACACGATACGGCCGGTGCGCCGGTCCGCGACGAGCTCGATCCCGCTGTTGGCGTACCACTCCTCGGCGAGCACCTGTGGGCTCTTCGGCCTGCCCACCAGTCGCCCCGGCACCTGGCGCACGCCCGTCCTGGTGGGCGCCACACTGCCGGTGAACCGGAGCCCCTCGTATCCCTGCACCTTGGTGCGGCCCGTGTAGCGGAGCTGTACAACGGCGCCGAGCGTGCCGTCCCACCAGCGGTAGCCGCGCTCCTCGACGTCGAAGGGGAACTTCAGGTACGCCTCGCCGTCGAAGACAGGCGACTCCCGGCAGCAGTGGACCGGCTCGTTGGTGGAGCGGTCCGTGACCCAGCGTTCCAGCGTCCACTGCAGGGAGTTCCGGGTGTCGGACGCGGGCAGGGTGTCGTCGGTGTCGACGGAGGTGGACACGTCCCAGACGGCGTTGCCGCTCTCGACGCTGTCGGCGACGTCACCCCGGACCTGCCGGGTGATCGTGATCGTCTTCCCGTGCACGGTCCTGAGCTTCCCGGTGTCGAAGTAGCTTCCGGTACCGGTGAAGACCGTTGTGGTGTCCACGTCGATCGGGGTGCGCTTGGCGTGCGGCTGGACGTACACGACCAGGAGTGGGGCGAGGACGAGCAGGAAGACCCCGGCTCCCAGCAGGACAAGGGACAGCGGTGAGGCGGTACGGCGCATCCGGGCACTCCTGAATCGAGAAACTCGCAGGGAGGTGCACGGGTCCCCGGGCCGGTCAGCCCTTGAGGGCCAAGACAGTAGGCAGCCACTTGACGGATTGTCAATGTCCTGTCAACACTTGCGTCCAGCCGGTGGGGGCCGGCCCATGGGGTGGGGATCGTCTCCAACGAGGAGCTGACCCGACTATGCGCAGACTGACCGCCGCCGCTGCCACCGCGGTGATCGCCGCGGTACTCGCCGTGGGCACGGCCTTGGGGATCGTCGCCTTGCTGAACGCCACGCCCGACCAGCCGAACGTCCCCTTGATCAGCTACGACACCGCCCCGCCCCGCCGATGACGCGCCCGGCCTGGAGCGAGGTGCCCAAGCCGCAGGTGGAACGGTTCGCCGCCATCGCCCTCGGCGAGGCCGGCGAACTGGCGCAGGCGATCCTCCACCAGATTCGACAGGACTTCCCGCACCTCAGGCTCGTGGAGGACGACTCCGGGGAACCGATGGCGCTCGTCGGCATCCGGCGCGCCATCGAAGGGTTTGTGCAGCACCTGGCCTCAGGGGCGCTCAACCCCCGGGTGCCACCCGAGGTGTTCCAGGAGTTCGGCCGGGGCGAGGGCCTCAACGGCCGCAGCCTCGACTCACTTCAGGCCATTTACCGGCTCGGAGTCCGGCTCGCGTGGCGGCGGTTCGCCGAGATCGGCCAACAGGTCGACATCGCCGCGCCGGCCATGTACGAGCTGGCCGAATCCGGTTTCGAGTACCTGGACGGGCTGGTGGAGCAGTCGGTACGCGGCTACGCCGAGGCAGCGGCCCGTCGAGCCGGTGAACGCCTGCGCCTTCAAAGGCAGTTCATCGACCGCCTGCTAGTCCAGCACCGCGGCGACCCGGTAGACGCGCTCGGGGAACGGGCCGCCCGCATCGGCTGGGAGCTGCCCGGCACGATCGCCGTGGGCGTGCTCATCCGGCCGGCCAGGGAAGCGGTGGCGCCGGCCGTCGGCCAGGACATCCTCCTCGACATGGAGAGCGAGCAGCCCCGCATCGTCATCCCCGAACCGGACACCGCGGGCCGCTCGGAGATGGTCCGGCGCGCCACGGCCGGCTGGTCCGGCGCGATCGGCCCCTCGGTGCCGCTCGCGGCCGCCGCGACCTCGCTGCGGTGGGCGGAGACGGCGGTACGGCTGGTGGAGAGCGACCTGCTGCCCCGGGGGGAGGTGCTGCACTGCACCGAACGCACGGAAGAACTGGTGCTGTTACCGTCCCAGGAACTGATCGACGCGGCGGCCCCGCGCTGTCTGGCGCCCCTGGAGGGCATGAGCCCGGCCCAGGCGCGCCGCCTCGCCGCGACCCTCCTCGCCTGGATCGAAACCTCGGGCGGCGCACCCGAGGTGGCGACCCGCCTGGGCATCCACCCCCAGACGGCTCGCTACCGGCTGCGCCAGATCCGCGAACTGTGGGGTGACGCGATCGACGACCCGGACCGCCGCTTCGAAATGCTGCTGGTACTGCGCGCGCAACGCCTGCGCGGCGAGCAGGCGGACGGACCGGAATGACCACGCCGCCGGGGCGGGCACATCACGCCGCGCTCCGGCGTGTGGGCCTGAGCGGGACTGGTCGGCCTGTCGGCGTGTGGGCCTGAGCGGGACTGGTCGGCCTGTCGGCGTGTGGGCCTGAGCGGGACTGGTCGGCCTGTCGGCGCGTGGCCCTGGGCGGGGCCGGTTGCGGAGGGGTCTTCCTCCGTGTCCCGGGCTCGGGGTGTCCGGTTGGTGGGTGTCGGCCCGTGCTGTCGGCGTGCGGCAGGGACGCGTGGCCCTGGGCGGGGCCGGTTGCGGAGGGGTCTTCCTCCGTGTCCCGGGCTCGGGCTGTCCGGCTGGTCGGCGTCGGCCCGCGCTGTCGGCGCGTGGGCCTGAGCAGGGCTGGTCGGACAGGGGTCTGCCCCGGCGTCCGGGGCCCGGTGGGCGTCATCCCACGCTCACGGGCGCGCAGCGCCCCCCGCGCCCGTCGTCCATGCGTACGCCGCCTGTGCCGTGAACTCCCGCTGGCCGCCCGGAAACAGCAGGTCCGCCGCCAGGAACGCCGGGTCGGTCGCCGTCGAGGGGACGTACGGCACGGCGATGCAGCGCATGCCGGCCGCCCGCGCCGCCGCCGCGCCGGGCGGGGCGTCCTCCAGGACGACACAGTCCGCGGGGGCGGCGCCCAGGCGGCGGGCCGCTTCCAGGAAGACGTCCGGCTCCGGCTTGCCGCGCCCGACCTCCTCCGCGGAGACGATCAGCCCGATGTGTGCGTCGAGACCGGTCCCGGCGAGCACCGCCTCGATCGTCGCCCGCGACGAGCCCGAGGCGACAGCTGTCGGCACCCCGTCCGCCGCCAGACGCTCCACGAACTTCCGCATCTCGGGAAAGACGTCCGTCGACGCGCGCGCCAGCTCCAGATAGATCCGGTTCTTCGCCGCCAGCAGCTCGTCGAGCGGCGCGTCGATGGCGTAGCGGGCCCGCAGGATCTCCAGCGTCTCGCGTGTGCCGATGCCGATGAACGACGTGTGCTCGTCCCAGTCGAAGCCCGTCACGCCGTGCGAGGCGAGCACTCGGCGCCCCGCCTCGTAGTAGTTCGGCTCGCTGTCCACCAAAGTCCCGTCGAGATCGAAGATGACGGAGGGGGGCCGCGCAGTGCTCATGGCGTCCAGCATGCCAAGCACCCGTTCAGCGTGCGGAACCGGCCGCCTTCCCCACGGACTCCACCAGCGGCAGCAGCCGGTGCGGCACCCGCTCGCGCAGAGCCATCTCGGTCCGTGTCCGGACCACACCGGGCAGGTTGATCAGCCGCTGGATCACATCCTCCAGATGGCCGTTGTCCCGGGCCACGACCCGGGTCAGCAGATCCCCGCCGCCGGTGATCGAGAACGCCTCGATGATCTCCGGCACGGCCGCCAGTGCCTCGCCGACCTCGTCCAGATGCCCCTGGGTCACCTCGATGTGGACGAACGCGAGCACCGGATGACCGAGCGCGGCAGGGGAGAGGTACGGCCCCGTGCCCGTGATCACACCGTCGCGCTCCAGTCGCTCGATCCTGGCCTGCAGTGTGCCGCGCGCGATCTGGAGAATGCGCGCGTACTCCCGCACGCTCGTACGCGGCTGCTCGATCAGCAGGCGCAGGATGCGGGTGTCGAGCTCGTCCACCGCCATGGTCCGTTGGCCCTTCCATGGTCTATACACCGGTACTTCCACTGTACCAATGGCCCAGTGTGAAACAGTCCGGTTGAGCCATTGACTGGGAGATGTTTTCCTGGGCCCATACAGGGCGCTGCGCAGCGCCGGACCGGCGACGGAGCCGGGCCGGACCCGCGGCGCCTTTGCCGTGTCCGAGACCGCTGCCGAGCGGCGCGTCGATCAGCAAGGGGGGCGGGACAGCAGTCGTGAGGAGCATGACCGGCCTGCAGCACATCAAGAGGGCCTTCGTCGCGCCCGATCCGGGACACCTGCGTCTGCGCGTCTCGACGCGTGCCGTCCTCGGCGTCGGCCTCGCCGTCGCCGCCGCGGAGCTGACCGGCCTCTCGCTCGTTGCCTCGATCACCGGCGGCCTCGCCGCGATGCTCGCCCTGTTCACCGTCGGCGACCCGTCGGTGCGCCGCCAGGCGGTGACCACCGCGCTGCTGCCCACTGCCGGCTTCCCCGTCCTCGCGCTGGCGACCGTCCTGCACGGCCAGCCCCTGCCGCGCGCCGCCGCGTGGCTCGCCGTGGTCTTCTGCGGCGTCTATGCCCGCAGGTGGGGCCCGCGCGGACATGCGCTGGGGATCTTCGCGTTCATGATGTTCTTCGTCACCCAGTTCCTGGACGCCGTCCCCGCGCAGCTGCCCGAACTGTACGGAGCTGTCGCGCTGGCGCTCGTCGCCTCGTCCGCCGTCCGTTTCGGCGCCTGGTGCATCGAGCGCCGGACGCCCCCGCCTGCCGTCCCGGCACCGCTGCCGGGCCGGGGACTCGCCCGTCCCACCACGCGTCAGGCTTTCCAGGCCACGGCGGCGTGCACCGTGGCCATCGCGGCCGGTCAGTTCGTTTCGGGAGACCGCTGGTACTGGGCCGTCGGCACCGCTTGGTGGATCTTCGTCAACACCGCCTCCCGCGGGGAGACGCTGGTACGCGGCTTCCGCCGGATCGTCGGCACCGTCATCGGCATCGTCGCGGGCCTGCTGGTCGCGATCCCGCTGGCCGGCGCGCCCGGCCCCACCGCCCTGCTGGTCGCCCTTTGCGTCTTCGGGATCTTCTACACCGCCGCCCCGTCGTACAGCTGGATGATGTTCTTCGTGACCGTCATGGCGGGGCTGCTCTACGGACTGCTCGGCGTTCTCCACCCGGGCCTGCTGCTCCTGCGCCTGGAGGAGACCGCGGTGGGCGCCCTGGGTGCGGCGCTCGCGGTCGCGGTGATCCTGCCCGTCACCACCCACGCCGCGACCGACGCATGGATCCGGCGCGCCGTGCGGTGCGTGCACGACTGCACCACCGAGGCAGCGCGCCGCCTCGCCGGGGACGAGACGGCCGACCCCGCGCCGGTCGCCGCCGAACTGGAGCTGCTGCTCGGCCGCGTACGCCTCTCGCTCGCTCCGCTGATCCATCCGCTCAGTCCGCTGCGGGCCCGCAAGGCGCGCGCACGACAGGTTGTCGAGCTGCTCGACGTGTGCGCCCGCGAGGTACGCGGCCTGGCCGCTGTCGCCGCCGATCCGCAGGCGTCCCACGACGCCCGCCTCGCTGCCGCCTGCGGCCGCGTCGAGGCGGCCGTCCACGCGCTCGTGCCGGCGCGGCCCGCGCGGGCGGCGGCCCCGACCCGGGTCGTGCACGTCCCGCCGCACCACCCCGGCGCGGAGGCGGCGCTCGGGCACCTGCACGGCCTCGAGCGTGCGCTCGCCGACCTCGCCCACCCCGTACGCACCTCCCCGCGCGACCCGCTCGTCACGGTCTGACCGACGGCGTGCGCCAGTTGCCGCGTGGCCACATCGCGCCCCCTTGGTCTAGACCTGATGCTAGCGTCGGGGCCGCGCACCGCGGAGTGCGGCCGTGGGCGGTCCACGGGCGATCCGCGGGCGGGGAGGGGAGACACTGTGGGTGACACGCGCGCGGGGCGGGCCTTCATCGGATCGTTCACCTCGGCGGGCGGAAGGGGGATCCTGGCCGCCATGGTGGACGCCGGCACCGGCGCGCTGACCGCCGGCGAGGCGACCGACGCCGTGGCCGACCCTTCCTACCTGGCCGCGGCGGGCGGAACCGTCCTGTACGCGGTCTCCGAGACGGCTGACGGCGCGGTCGCCGCCTTCGACATCGCCGACGGCCGCTTCCGGCCGATCGGTGAGCCGGTGTCCGTCGAGGGCGAGGGCCCGACGCACCTCACGCTCGCCCAGGGGCGTCTGCTGACCGCCAACTACGGCTCCGGCAGCGTCAGTGTGCTGCCGCTCGGCCCCGACGGAGCCCCCGGCGCCGTCGCTGCCGTCGTCCCGCACGAGGGCCGTGGCCCCGATCCCGACCGGCAGACACGGCCCCACGCCCACCAGGTACTGGCGGACCCCTCCGGGCGCTGGATCCTCGCCGTCGACCTCGGCACCGACACGGTGCGCAGCTACGCCCCCGACTCCGCCACCGGCGGCCTGACCGCCCACGGCCGGATCACACTGCGGCCCGGCACAGGACCGCGCCATCTCGCCTTCCACCCCGGCGGCCATCACGCCTATGTGCTGGGCGAATTGGAGCCGACGCTCACCGTGTGCCGGTGGGACGACCGTGCGGGCGTGCTGGAGCCCGTCGCGGAGTGCCGCGTGCTGCCGGACGGCGTCGAAGGACCCGCCTACCCCTCCGCACTGGTCGTCGCGCACGACGGCACGCACGTCTGGGCCGCCGTACGCGGCCACGACAGCATCGCGGTGCTGGACCTGGACCCGACGTTCGAGAAGGCGGAGCTCGCGACCACGGTGCCGTGCGGCGGCCACTGGCCCCGCGACCTGGCGCTCGATCCCACGGGCCGCCGGCTCTACGCGGCGAACGAGCGCTCGGGGGACGTCACTTGGTTCCACGTCGACGAGGAGACGGGCATCCCCCAGCGCGCGGGCTCCCTGCCGGTCCCCGCACCCTCCTGTGTGGTCTTCGCCTGACCTGTCGGGCGCGCCTGTCGCAGATCACGGAAGCCGCCTTGGGCCGGCCGGGCCGGGAGCTGCCGGAGCACCTTCCCCGTGATGACGCGGCGCTGCCCTCGCCGTCCCTGGAGCACCCGGCGCGCCGGGCAAGCGGCGCCCGACGCCCCCGCGGCCCCTGACGCCGGCCCAAGCGACCGGTGCGCTGCGGGTGACCGTTCACCGGGGCGGTGACGTGGATGGGCTGATCGGCGCGGTGGCCCGTTCACCGGGGCGGTGACACGGATCGGGCGACCCGCAAGGCGACCTGCTCACGGGGGCGGTGACGTGGATGGGTTGACCGGTTTGGTGGCCCGTTCACCGGGGCGGCGACACGGATCGGCTCATCGGCGCGGTCTCTGGCCACTGGCACGGTTGACCGGCACGGCGACCCGCTCACCGGGCGGTGACGTGGATGGATTGACCGGCACGGCGACCCGCACATGGGGGCGGTGACGTGGATGCGCTGACCGGCACGGGGACCTGCTCGTCGGGCGGTGACGTGGATCGGCTGATCGGCGCGGTAACCGGCCACCGGCGCGGTTGACCGGCACGGCGACCTGCTCACCGGGCGGCGACGCGGATCGGCCGCCCCGCACGGCGACCCGCCACCATAGTGGGCCCTGCCCCGCACGTGCGAGGGCCCGTGCCGGAAGTCCCCCTCCGGCACGGGCCCTTGTGCGCGCTGACGCCCGGCGGGACCATCAGCGCAGTTGAGTTCCCTGGGGCTGAGCGATGCCCAGGGCCGTCGCGTACTGCGACAGCACCAGCTTGCCGATGGCCGGGTACGCGCCCAGCGCCTCGGAGGCGGCGCAGCCGGCCTCCTTCGCGGCAGCGTCGAGCAGACCCTCCGGCAGCTCCGGACCGACCAGGTAGGGCGCCAGCGCCAGTTGCACGGAGCCCGAGCCGCGCAGCTGCTCCGCGACGGCGGCGACCGAGCCCGGCTCGTCGAGCGCCGCGGCCATCACCGGCACGGCCAGCCGGGCGGCGAGCAGCATGCCGGTGATACCGGCGGCCTGCACGGCCTCCTCGCCGCCCACCGTGGCGAGGACGATGCCGTCGGCGGCCGTCGCCACCGTGAACAGCCGGGCGCGGTCGGCACGGGCGAGGCCGGCCTCGGAGAGCCGCACGTGCACGGCCTCGGCCAGCAGCGGGTGGGGACCGAGGACGTCGGTCAGCTCCACCGCGGCCCGGCTGTCCATGAGGGCCTCGCGGATCCGGCGCATCAGCGCGTTGTCCGGGCCCGCCAGCAGCGGGACGACGACGGCGGCAGGGCCCTCGGGCTCGTCGACCTCACGGCCGGCTGCCTTGGCGATCTCGTAGCGCTCGGTGCGCAGGGCCGCGGTGCGCGCGAGCACCGTCGTGAGCGTGGGGTACTCCTCGTCGTCACCGTCGACGTAACCGATCGCGACTTCGAGGCCGGGCAGCTCGGACCGGGCGATGCTGATGACTTCTTCGGCCAGGCTGCGCGTCGTGGGCGCGGGAGCGCCGGGCACGGCCAGGACGAGCGCGGGCGCGCCCTCGGGAGCGGCCACGGGCTCCGGGCGGCGGTGCCGCCCGGACTGTCGGGGGCGTGGCATTCGTACAGGCAGGCCGGGTGCAGGCCCAGTGGGGGAGCTCATGGCGCCGCATGCTACTGGTTTTGTGGGCGCGGCAGTTCGGGGAGGGTGCAGTCGTGCGTCTTCTGTCCGTGTTTATCCGCTCGGCGACGTACGGATCCGCTGACCCGTCCCGTCGCAGACGTACAGCATGGTCGGATGCGGCGGCAGCAGCAGTCGGCCGGTGGCGACGGCATCCGCGAGCAGCAGGGCGCCGGACAGCGGGTCGCCGGCCGCGGGAACGGAACGGGCCTGCGGCACCTGCCGCGCGAGCTCGGCCCGCAGGGGCACGAGCAGCGGGTCGCCCAGTTTCGGTACGCCACCGGTCACGGCGACCCGGCACCCGTCCGGCGCCTCGGCCGCGGCCGGGCACACGGCCGCGGCCGCCTCGGCGATGTGCTCGGCCGCCCGTGCGAGGATGCCGGCCGCGACCGGATCCTCGTCCGCGCAGAGCGCGACCTCCGGGGCGAAGGAGGCCAGCATCGCGGGCCGGTCCGTGCGGGGATAGAGCAGCCCAGGCAGGTCCGCCGCCGGACCGAACACCGCCTCCATGCGGGCCAGCAGCGGCCGTGAACCGCCCCGCCGCCCGTCGTGCGCGCGCAGCGCGGCCTCGAGCCCGGCCCTGCCGATCCATGCCCCGCCGCCGCAGTCGCCCAGCAGGTGCCCCCAGCCGTCGGCCCGGCGCCACGAGGCCAGGTCCGTGCCGAGCGCGATCATTCCCGTGCCCGCCGCGACCACGGCACCGGGCCGCTGACCCAGCGCACCCGCATAGCCCGTCACGGCGTCAGCCGCCAGCCCCAGCCGTCGTACTCCGAGCGCGGCGGCGAGTGCGGCGGGCAGCTCGGCGCGCAGCCGGTCGCCCAGCGTGGCCATCCCGGCCGCGCCGATCACGACCGCCACGGGCTCGCCGCCGCCGTCCCGCTCAAGCAGGCTTCGTGCCATCGGCACCAGCTGCTCCAGCATGTGCCCGGCGTCGATCCCGTCCCGGCCCGTGCGCACCGGTTCGGCCGACACCGCCGTCCGGGGCCCGTCGAGCACCCCGGCCTGGGCCAGCGCGACGCGCAGTCCGGAGCCGCCCGAGTCGACGCCGAGCACGCGGGTCACGGCAGCCGCCAGTCGACGGGCTGCCCGCCCTGCCCCACCAGAAGCTCGTTGACCCGGCTGAACGGCCGGGAGCCGAAGAAACCGCGGTCGGCGGACATCGGGGAGGGATGCGACGACTCGATCGCCGGCAGGTCGCCCAGCAACGGCCGCAGGTTACGGGCGTCCCTGCCCCACAGCACCGACACCAGCGGTTTGCCGCGCGACGCGAGCGCCCGGATCGCCTGCTCGGTGACCTCTTCCCAGCCCTTGCCGCGGTGCGCTGCGGGCTTGCGCGGCGCGGTCGTCAGCGCCCTGTTGAGCAGCAGGACGCCCTGCCGCGTCCAGGGCGTGAGGTCCCCGGTGGAGGGACGGGGATGACCGATGTCGGCGTGCATCTCGCGGAAGATGTTGTCGAGGCTGGGCGGCCACGGTGTCACCTCCGGTGCCACCGAGAAGCTGAGCCCGACGGCATGGCCCGGGGTCGGGTAGGGATCCTGGCCCACGATCAGCACGCGGACGTCGTCGAACGGCTGCTGGAAGGCGCGCAGCACATGCGGTCCGGCGGGCAGATACGTACGGCCCGCGGCGATCTCCGTACGGAGGAAGTCCCCCATGGCGGTGATGCGTTCGGCCACAGGGGCGAGGGCTTCGGCCCAGCCGGGCTCGACGATTTCTTTCAATGGTCGTGGTGCCATGGGCGGCTGTCTCCAGGTGTCGCTTGTGTGTCAATGAGCAGCCGCGGGTCACGTCGGCCCTCCCCCTGCATGGACGGCAGGTGGCTCTTCCCCGGCAATGGACTGCCGGGCACGCCCTTTCGGCATTGCTTCGAGCGTGTTGCGGGGTCCGCACCTGTCCTGCCTGGCCGCGGAGCGGCGAAGACCGGCGCAACGAGGCCCCATGTCGTGTCGTCCGGGGCGGGCAGTCCGATCGCGCCCCCAACCACAACGAAGAGTCTCGGCTCCTGCCGGGCCGTCCTCCACGTCCGATCGGCAACGCCGATCGCAGCTGTGAGAGTCTTGCTCATGTCAGTCCCTTCGCGACTGGCCGATCCCGGGTTGCGTGGCCTCGCTCCCCGGGATCACTCATGGGGCGGCAGCATCCTACGCAGCAGGTCTGTCAGCCCGAGGCGAAAAGAGCATCTGTAGCAGGTGGTTGTACGTGCCTGTGCCGAGCTCTTCGTCGACTGTCCACTCCGTACGGACCTCCGGATCGTCCCTGGCCCCGCTTGTATGCCGGCTCGAAGTGCGGCATGACCGTCCCCGCGATGGCCGCCGTGCCCGCTGCGGTGACGTCCTCGCTCGCGTACTCGTCCAGCACGTCCCGCACGTCTTTGGGGAGGTCGACACGCCGCTGTTCGCCGGCCATGGCGCCTCTCAAGCCAAGAGCCCCCGCATCAACGGAGGCTCTTGGTCTTGTGCAGGTCAATCGGCCCAGCGCAGGTGAAGACAGATGACACTCGGCCATGGGGCGTCGCCGGCGCAGCCGGCAGAGCGGCACCACGTGATCATTCTCCGGGCGGCCACCGGAAACCGTCCGTGCCCGCCCCACGTCAGCGCATAACCGCAGCCCGCACGCAGAGCACATCCGGGAGGTGCGAGGCCAGTTGCTGCCAGGAGTCGCCGTCGTCCGCGCTCGCGTACACCTCGCCGTTGCGGTTGCCGAAGTAGACCCCGGCCGGGTCCGCGTCGTCCGTGCGCATCGCGTCGCGCAGCACCGTCCCGAAGTGGTCGCCCTCTGGCAGGCCCGCCGACAGCGCCTCCCAGCTCCCGCCCGCGTCGCCGGTCCGGTACACGCGGCAGCGCCGGCCGGCCGGGACACGGTCGGAGTCGGCGGTGATCGGGAAGACGTACGCCGTGTCGGCGCGGTGCGGATGCGTGGCCACCGCGAAACCGAAGTCGGACGGCAGCCCGGCGCCGATGTCGATCCACCGCTCCCCGGCGTCGTCGCTGCGGTACACGCCCCAGTGGTTCTGCAGGTACAGGCGGTCGAGGTCCGCCGCGTCCTGGGCGATCTTGTGCACGCACTGCCCGAATTCCGGCTGCTGGTCCGGCAGGAACACCGCCGACACCCCCTGATTGGAGGGCGCCCAGCTCGCCCCTGCGTCCCGGGAGCGGAACACCCCGGCCGCCGAGACGGCGACCGTGACCGCGTCGGGGTCCCGCCGATCGGTCACCACGGTGTGCAGCCCCTCGCCGCCGCCGCCCGGCATCCACTGCGAGCGGGTCGGATGCTCCCACAGCGGCCGCATGAGAGAGAAGCTCTCGCCACCGTCGTCGGAGCGGAACAGCGCGGCGGGTTCGGTGCCCGCGTAGACCACGTCGGGCGCGGCCTCGGACGCCGGGTGCAGCTGCCAGACCCGCTCCAGCGAGGCGCCGGTGTCCTCGGGGAACTTCACAGCCGGATGCTTCGGCTCGACCCATGTCCTGCCGAGGTCGTCCGAGTGGAAGACGGAGGGGCCCCAGTGCGAGCTGTCGCCGCCGACGAGCAGGCGCGGGACCGCTCTGCGGGTGTCGATGGCGACCGAGTACACCGCCTGAGCGTTGAAGTGGGGGCCGTCGAACTCCCATGCACCGCCGCTTCTGCGGCCGATGAAGAGCCCCTTGCGAGTGCCTACGGTGAGCAGTACATCGGTCATGGCCGATATCCCTCCAGGACGCCGTTGTCTCGGTATGGGCCAGTCTGCACCCGACCACTGACAGCGTCCTGCCATGCGGTCGCGCACGTCGGCCTCGCGACAGCAGTACCGACCGGACCGGGCCGCGGAACTCATCGGTGCGGGGCCGATCAGGCCGGACGAAGTGGCGTACGGCCCGCCGTCGGCAGGCTCGGGGCGGTCGCATTCTGCCGGTGCGCAGCCGTCGGCGAGCTCGGATAGGCGCCCATCCGTGAGGTGCGCCAGTAGATGCCCGTGGGCGGCCGCGCGGGCTCCCAGCGCGCCCGGTGCCCAGCTGCCGGCAGGGCTCGGAGCGGTCTTGGGTCAGCCCGGTAGCAGCGGCCTGCCCGGGGCGGTCGCATCCTGCCGTGCGCAGCCGTCGCAGGCTCGGGCCGGCGTCAATCCACCCGGTGCCGACAGCCTCCGGTCGGTCGTGGCCGGCTCGGTGCGCAGCCGTCGGCAGACGGGTCCGTCCGCCCGAGGCGCCGCTGCGGGCAGGCCCGAGGCGGCCTCGGTCCGCCGCCGGGCAGGCTCGGGGCGGTCGCGGCCCGCCCGATCCGCCGCCCGGCAGCAGGCGCGCGTTCCCCTCAGTCCGCCCCGTGCGCAGCGGACAGCAGGCCCTGCCAATCCGCGATCTTGACGGAGCGTCGGCCCAGCGTGCGGCCCAGCGCCTCCTCGGCCGACTCGATGGCCAGCCAGCCCGGCCAGGCGACCGGACGCTGCCCTGTCGCCTGCAACTCGGCGAGCGGATCGGCCGCGACCGGCCGGGCGGCCAGCTGCGACGCGTCGCCGAGCAGGGAGGCGACGGTCTCCTTGGCGCACGGCCGGTTCGTGCCGATGACGCCGGTCGGTCCCCGCTTGATCCACCCCGCCACGTACTCGCCGGGGGAGGGCGCACCGTCCCTGAGCACGCGCCCCGCCGCGTTCGGCACGATGCCTCGGTCCGTGTCGAACGGCAGCCCGGGCGTCGGCACGCCCCGGTAGCCCACCGCCCGCAGCACCAGTTGTGCCTCGATGTCCTCGTACGTGCCTGTGCCGCGCACCCCGCCCCGGCCGTCGGGCGCCGTGCGCTCGAAGCGGACGCCCGCCACCCGTCCGCCGCGCTCCAGCACCTCCACCGGGCGGAGGAAGAACCGCACATGGATGCGCCGCGCCCGCCCCGCCGGCGGCCGCGCGGCCCATTCCCGTACGACCGTGAGATTGCGGCGGACGACCGCGGGCACGGCCTCCGGGTCGGCGTAGGCCGTCTCCAGGGCGAGGTCCGCGGGTTCGACCACCACGTCCGCACCGGGCAGCGCCCCCAGTTCGCGCAGCTCCTTCGTGGTGAACTTGGCCCCGGACGGGCCGCGCCTGCCCACCATGTGCACATCGCGCACGCGGCTCGCGGCGAACGCCGCCAGCGCCGGTTCGGGCACATCGGTGGTCCGCAGTTCGTCCGCACCGCGGGCGAGGATGCGTGCCACGTCCACGGCGACGTTGCCGACCCCGATCACCACGGCCGACGGTCCGCCGAGCGGGAAACCGCCTGTCACCGCGTCCGGGTGTGCGCTGTACCAGGAGACGAAGTCGGTGGCGGAGTGGCTGCCCGGCAGGTCCTCGCCGGGAATGCCGAGTCTGCGGTCCCGCGCCGCCCCCACGCAGTAGACGACGGCGTGGTACAGCTCCAGCAGCCGCGCGGGCGTGAGGCCGTGCGCCCCCACCTCGACGTTGCCGACGAAGTCGATGCGTTCGTCCTCGAGCACGGACCGGAGGTTGTTCTGCAACGACTTGATCTTCTCGTGGTCGGGGGCGACTCCGTAGCGCACGAGCCCGTACGGGCAGGGCAGACGGTCCAGGATGTGCACCCGGACGTCGGGCACGGCGGACTGCTGGACCAGGGCCTGTGCGGCGTAGACCCCGCTGGGTCCCGAACCGACGACGGCGACACGAAGCACGGCTGCGCTCCTTCCCGCAGGGGATTCCAGCATCGCACCGGCGCGCGCCCCTGGGGAGTCTCCGGCCCCGGTGGCGTCCCGGCGCGTCACATCGCGCGCATCCTGTCGATCTCGCTCGTCTGCTGCGCGATCACGTCGGTCGCCATCTCCTCCACCGCGACGTTGTCGCCCTCCGCGAGGACCTCGACCGCCATGGTGACCGCCCCCTGGTGGTGGGTGATCATCAGCCTGAGGAAGAGCTCGTCGAAGGCCGTGCCAGCCGCGCCGCGCAACTGGTCGAGCTGGGCGTCGGTGGCCATACCCGGCATCGAGGTGTGGTCGTGTTCGTGGGTGGCCCCGCCGTCGTCGCCGCCGTGGGTTTTCAGCCATGCCCGCATCGCGCCCACCTCCGGCCCCTGCGCGGCGGCGATACGGCCCGCGAGCCGCTCGATGCGGGGCGAGCCCGCACGGTCCGCGGCCAGGGAGGTCATCTCCAGCGCCTGCTCATGGTGCTTGATCATCATGCGGGCGTAGCGGAAGTCGGCGGCGTTCGGGCTGTCGTCCGGCACCGCCTTCGTCGCCTCCTCGGCGGACAGGGTCCTCGCCGGCTCTCCCGGCTTCCCGGGTGCCACCACCGACGGCCCCTTGCTCCCGCCGGCCTCGGCGGGTGCGCCGGAGCCCGCGTCGCAGGCTGCCAGGGCCAGCACGGCGGCGACAACCGCCGCCGCCGTGATCGGGATTCGGGCGCGCGGGGTTGTGAGCGGCTTCAACACGGCGACCTCCTGGGGCACTTGGCGTGTCGGAGAGCGTACTTGCTTGAAGCGCAGGCGATTCGATCAAAAACCTTCATTACGGCTGTGCTGCATCTGTTGAGATGTACATGCAGAGGACGATACTGCCGGGGTCCGTGAACCGTTCGGCCAGAACGGCCACAAGGGAGGACGCGATGACCCCGTTGCACACCCCCGGAGTACGGCGCAGACATCTCGGCGTGGCGGCAGCCGCCGCCGGTCTGCTCGCCGCACTCCTGACCGCGGGACCGGCCGCAGCGATCCCCGACCCCGGAGACCCTCCGGCCGGGGCCGAGGTCTCCTCGAGCCAGGCGGCCGAGACCCGGTCCGCCATCGACAGCGGTGAGATACCCGCTGTGGACGAGATCGTCCACAGCGACAACATCGAGCACGTCACCAACATCCCCAAGGCCGCCATCAGGGGGACGAACTCCGACCTCGCGTTCCAGGGCGGCTACGCCTTCGCCGGCAACTACGACGGCTTCCGGATCTTCGACATCAGCAACCCGAGGTCACCCAGGACCGTGGCCCAGGTGCTGTGCCCCGGATCGCAGAACGACATCAGCGTCTCCGGCGATCTGCTCTTCCTCTCCACCGACTCCTCGCGCAGCGACAACTCCTGTACCAGCAGCTTGCAGCCCGCGACGGAGAAGTCGTCGTGGGAGGGCATGAAGATCTTCGACATCAGTGACAAGAGCGACCCGAAGTACGTCGCCGCCGTCGAGACCGCCTGCGGCTCGCACACCCACACGCTGGTCCCCGAGCGCAGGAACGTCTATGTGTACGTCTCCTCGTACTCGCCGAACGCCGCGTTCCCCGACTGTCAGCCGCCGCACGACGGAATCTCCGTCATCAAGGTGCCCCGCAAGGCGCCTCAGCGGGCCGCGATCGTGAACTTCCCCGTCCTCTTCCCCGGCGAGGGCCCCGACGGAGGCGGCAACCCCGGCGGGCCCACCAACCCGGGGGTCAGCAAGACCACCGGCTGCCACGACATCACCGTGCTGCCCTCCAAGGACCTGGCCGCCGGTGCCTGCATGGGTGACGGCATCCTGTTCGACATCGAGGACCCGGAGCACCCGAGGGTCATCGACCGCGTCCAGGACAACGTGAACTTCGCCTTCTGGCACTCGGCCACCTTCAACCAGAAGGCCGACAAGGTGGTCTTCGCCGACGAACTGGGCGGCGGCGTCGCGGCCACCTGCAACACCCGGGTCGGCCCCCACCGCGGCGCGGACGGCATCTACGACATCACCGGCAGGGGCGACAAGCGCAAGCTCGTCTTCCGCAGCTACTTCAAGATCGACCGGCACCAGGCGGACACCGAGAACTGCGTGGCGCACAACGCCTCGCTGATCCCGGTCAAGGGCCGCGACATCATGGTCCAGGCCTGGTACCAGGGCGGCGTCTCCGTGGTGGACTTCACCGACTCCGACCGGCCCGAGGAGATCGCGTACTTCGAGCGCGGTCCGGTCAGCGCGACCGACCTCACCGTCGCCGGATCCTGGTCCGCCTACTACTACAACGGCTACATCTACTCGAACGACATGGCCAAGGGCTTCGACGTGCTGAAGATCAACGACCGGCGCACCGACGCCGGCGCGAAGGTGCGCATGCGGGAGCTCAACGTGCAGACCCAGCCGAATTACTTCGACGACTCTGCCGTCTCTGCGGACTTCGACGACTGACCCGGAACGGCCGGGACGGGACGAGGCGTTCCGCCGGGCCCGGCCGGGCCCGGCGGAACGCCCAGCTCCCAGTCCAGCCCGTAGCGCTGGAACAGCTCGGCGCGCAGCCGCGCGTGCGGCATCGGCGCACCCGGCAACAGCACCGCGAAGACCGCACCCATGAGCAGGGCCCGCAGCAGCGGGTAGTCGGCGTCCACGTCGGTGGAGCCGTACCGCCGCACCGTGTCGCGCAGCAGTGCGGCGAGCCGCCGCTGCTCCGGGCACTGTACGAAGCCCTCGGCCTGGAGGATCCCCGCCATATGCGTACGCATCAGCCTCGGGTGTTCGACAGCGAGGCCGAGGATCGCGTCGATGGCCCGCGCCAGGCGTTCGCGGCCGTCCTCGGTGGGCGGCTCGTGCTCCAGCGCGGCCTGAAGTGTGCGGTGCATCAGCCGGTGCACCGCGGTCTGCAACAGCTGCCGTTTGCCGGGGAAGTAGTACGAGACGAGCCCGCGCGCCGAGCCCGCGCGGTCGGCGATGTCGCCGAGTGTCGTCGCCTCGAACCCGCGCTCGTCGACCAGCTCCACCGTCGCCTGCAGCAGCCGCTCGCGCGAACGCCGACGAAGCTCTTCATTGACCTCTGCGCTTCGCGGGGACATGCTGGACTCCTGCGTTGACTGGCTCTGAGCCAATATACTCAGCGTGTCCCGCTTCCCCAGTCTCCAGGGCTGGTCGGCGGGGGTGCTGCCCGGACCGGGCGACGCGGGGGATCGTCCGGTTCGGGTGGCTCTTCACCCCATTCGGTCGCCTGACTTCAGTGTGCTCCGGTCCCGCTGTCGAAGTGCGCTCCGGGTGCCGCCGACCGGATGCGGGGTGCCGGCCCGCTAGCGGGTCCGGTCGACCAGAGCGAGCACCGGGCGCAGTCCCTCGGGCCGCTCGTCCACCGGCAGATGGTCGACGAAAAGGACCGCGCAGCCCAAGGCCGTCGCGCCACCGTCCGCCCGCCGGTCGTCGCCCACCATCAGCGCCTCCCGCGGATCCCGGCCCAGCGCGTCGAGGGCCGTGCGGAAGAGCCGCACATCCGGCTTCTGCACCCCGTGCTCGTACGACAGCGTGTACGCGTCGACGAGCGCGTCGAGGCCGTGGGCACGGAACACCGGCCGCAGGTCCCAGCCGATGTTGCTCACCACGCCGACGCGTACGCCGTGCTCCCGCAGCCCGCGCAGCACCTCGGCCGCGTCCGGGTAGGGCCGCCATGCGGCGGGCGTCATATGGCGGTCGTAGAGCGCGTCGTACAGGCCCTCGTCGGGCAGTGCCACCTCACGGGCGAGACCCGTGTAGGCCGCCCGGTGCAGCTCTGTGCTCGTGTCGCGTACTGCCCACGGCCCGGCGAGACGGTCCGGCAGCTGCCGGGGCAGTGGTCCGCCCGGAAGCGCACCGGCCAGCTCCAACCGCCGGGCGAAGCCGGCCACCTCGGAGTCCGGGAGCGACATCCCCCGCTCGCGGAGCACCGCGCGGAGCCAGTCGTGGGCCGATTCGATACGGAACAGAGTGCCGGAGAAGTCGAACAGCACAGCCTTGATCGCCATACCGCCGCATCCTTCACGGCTCAGCCGCGCCGAGACAAGGCCAACCGTTCATAGGAGAGCACCGTCAGGGCCACGACGGACGCCCCCAGCAGCCATCCGGCGACGACGTCGGACGGCCAGTGGACCCCCAGGTACACGCGCGTGAGGCCGACGCCGACGACGCTCACTCCCGCGAGCAGCACGCCTGCCGCCCAGCCGCGGCCGGCCGCTCCGTACCGGCGGGCCAGCCACAGCAGCAGCCCGCAGGTGACCGCCGCCGTCATCGCGTGACCCGAGGGGAAGGCCGCGTACTGCGCCGAGTCCACCGGGTCCGGCCACTGCGGCCGGTCACGGTCGGCCACCGCCTTCAGCGACTGCTGCACGGCCGCGGCCAGTACGCTCGCCGCCCCCACCCACACCGCGAGGAGCCGTTCGCCGCGCCGCCACAGCCACACGGTCGCCGCGGCGGCCAGCAGGCGCATCGTCCACGGGTCCCACACCCAGTCCGTCAGCACCCGGTTGACATGGGTGAACCCCGGCTGCGTGACCGCGGAGCCGTGCAGCGTCTCCACGACGTCGCGGTCCAAGGAGATCAGCGGCGACCAGGGCAGGGTCACCAGCAGCGTCAGCACGGCCGTCAGGGCGAGGCACAGCGTGCCGGTGCAGGCCGCGGCGGTCCTGGGCGGGGCCGGACGGCGGGGCGGGGAAGGGGCCGGGCTCAGCTGCTGCGAGGAGGACATACTCCGATCCTGACTCCTCGGCAGGCGGTGCGGCTATCCCAGCGCGCGCAGTCCTGGTACGAACGCCACGAGCAACGGGACCACGGGTACCAGCGCGGCCGCCGCCGTCAGCTGGAGCCGGCGGCCGGCGGTGAACCGCGGCACCGGGCTCAGCAGCCGGTTCACCCGCTGCGGCAGCTGCGCGCCCGGTGTCGGGCAGGGGCCGAACACCCCGCTTTCCTCGTTCAGTTCGACCAGGGCCAGGGCGATCGTCAGCCGCCCGAACCGCCGGGACGCGACATCGTCGGCGGCCAGCTCCACCAGCCGGTGCATCTCGTCGCGGAAGGCGGCGAACACCGGGATCTGTGGAAACCCGTTGGCCAGCGCCGCCGAGCAGTGCAGCAGCCAGTCGTGCCGGGCCCGGGCGTGTCCCTGTTCGTGCGCCAGCACCGCATCCAGCTGACGGCCCTTCAGCCTGCGCAACGCGGCAGTCGTGATCACCAGTTGGGGAGCCGCGCCCGGGAGCCACCAGGCGTCCGGCCGCTCGCCCTCCAGGACCACCAGCGGCTCGTCACCTGGCACCTCACCGGGCAGCAGCGGTGAGCGCACCAGCAGTTCCCTGCGCCGCCGGCGGCGGCGCGCCTGGGTCCGCAGCACCTCGCGCGTGAGCATCGCCGCGGTCCACAGCCCGCCGCACGCGAGGAGGACGGCCAGCGCGGCGGACCAGGGCTCGCTCGCGCCCAGGGCGTAGGCCTCGACGACGCCGTGGGGTGCCGGGGCGAAGACATGGCCGCGGACCAGCTGCCAGGCCGCGGCGGCGCTCAGGGTCATGGACAGGCCGAACGACAGGAGCACGGCGGCGACCACGCACTGCCACACCCACAGCGCGACGACGGGCTCGCGCTCCGCCCAGTCGCCGTGTGACACCAGTCGTGGGGCGACAACGGCGGCCAGTGCGCCGAGCAGAAGCAGCGCGAGCGAGACCATCATGCGCCCAGCCTATGAGGGAGCGGCTACCTGCGGGTATGGCCCTGCCCGGCAAGTGACGCATACCACGGTTCGATTCGAGAGGACCGCCTGGGGCGTCTCACAAAGTGAGAAGCATCGCCAGCATCGCCAGTCCCATCGAGATCCTGCAGGCCAGGGCCAGTTCCGGCCCGGAGCCCCGGGCGGGCGCCGGTGTGCCCGGCGCTCCGGCCGGTGCCGGGACCGGCGCCAGCCGCAGGCCGGTGCGCAGCACGTATCCCGCGAAGTAGACGAACAGGGCCGCCGTCAGCGCAGGGGTGCCCGTGGACCCGTGCGACACGTGAGCGCCGCCGGAGCCCGCCATCGCCGCGGCCATGTGGATCATCGCCAGGCACCCGACGAGATGGTGCACATGATGCCGGTGGGTGCGCATGGCCGATATCGCGCGCAGGGCCGCGGCGCCGAATACCACCGCGTACACCACCCAGTGCCAGGACGGCAGCGTGAGCAGGGCGGCGGGCACGGCCATGGCGGCCATGCCGAAGCCCATCAGCGCCTCGCCGCCGGCCGCCTCACGCGCCTCACCGGTGCACCTGCGCATCCGCACCAGGCAGTACAACCCGGTCGCGGCACACAGCGCCATGAGCAGCCAGCCGGACGTCATCGGTCCGTGCACGCGCATCTCCCCCTTCGACGGCGTCGAAAGGTGCATGCCCGCAGCGGCGGTACGCACGCGAGCGCATGGGAGTGCACGGGAGTGCACGGGGAGCGCGCCAGGGGCGCGGGCGAGGGGAGCCAGGGAGCCCGGACCGGAACCGGTCCGCTCGCGGGCCGCGTTACCCTCTTGCCACGCGTACCCCTCGTGCCGCCGGCACCCTGCCGTGCCCGGCACCCGGTCGAAACGGAGCCGCCCATGGACACCGCCCCGCCCCGGGAATCCGGCGAGCTCACCTATCGTGACGCGGTGGCCGCCGACGTATCGGCGCTCGTCCCGCTGATCGAGTCGGCGTACCGCGGCGACACCAGCCGCACCGGCTGGACCACCGAGGCCGACATCCTGCACGGCCGGCGCACGGACCCGGAAGGTGTGCTCGCGGTCATCACCGCTCCGGGCAGCCGGCTGATGGTCGTCGAGCGCGACGGGGAGCCGATCGCCTGCTGCCAGCTCGAACATCGGGGCGAGGCCGCCTATTTCGGCATGTTCGCCGTCCGCCCCGACCTCCAGGGCGGCGGCCTGGGCCGCCGGGTGATCGCCGAGGCGGAGCGCAGCGCACGCGAGAGCTGGGGTGCGCGGGAGATGCACATGACGGTGATCAGCGTCCGCGAGGAACTGATCGCCTGGTACGAGCGCCGCGGCTACCGCCGTACGGGACAGCTGAGTCCGTTCCCGTACGGCGACGAGCGGTTCGGCATCCCGCAGCGCGACGACCTCGTCTTCGAACTGCTGGTGAAGGACCTCGAAGGCTGACGTCAGCGGGCGCCCGGTGAGGGCCCGCAGAGTGCGGCAGCCGGTGCCTAGCGAGGGCCCGCAGAGTCCGGTAGCCGGTGCCTGGGCGAGGTCCCTCGGCCGCGAGCAGCCGCTTTTGCCCAGCACCCCCTGGGGGCCGGGAGCCGACGCCTGGTCAGCGCCCTCGGCAGGGAGCAGCCGCCTTGCAGTGACTCACCGGCCGGGTAGCAGCCGCCTTGCAGTGACTCACCGGCCGGGTAGTAGCCGCTCTTGCAGTGACCCACCGGCCGGTAGCAGCCGCCCCTTGCAGGGTCCCTTCGCCGGAGCCGGTGCCTTGCCCGGATCCCGCGGCCGGTAGCAGCCGCCCCGTGCAGGGACCCCTCGCCGCGAGCAGCCACCCCGTAGGAACCGTCGCCGCGCGCGGGCGCGCTCGCCGGAGCGGCCGCCTCGGCCCGTGGCAGCGCCCGGCCCTCGCCCGGGTCAGGCCGTGAACCGCCCCGTGCGCCGGATCTCGGGGAAGTCCGTGGTCGCGCCGTCCAGTTCCAGGGCGCGCACCAGCCGCAGGTGCTCCTGGGTGTTGACGACCCAGCCGATCACGCCCAGTCCTTCGCCGTGGGCGCGCTCCACGGTCTCCAGCGTGAGCCGGCGGATGTTCAGCGCCAGCGAGGCCGCGCCCACCGCCTTCGCCCGGTCCACGATGTCCGTCCCCCATCGGCTGGCGATCAGCACCGTACGCACACCGGGCACCAGCGAGGCGATCTCCGCGACGGCGTCGTCGTGGAAGGACGACACCTCCACCCTGGGCACCAGATCACGGCGCTTCATCAGCTCGGCCAGGGCGCGTGCCGCCGCCACGTCCTTGATCTCGGCCTGGAGCGGCGAGCGTACGGCGTCGAGGACCTCCTCGAAGACGGGCACCTGCTCGCCCAGGCCCGCGTCCAGCTGACGCAGTTCGGCGAGGGTCTTCTCCGCGATGGGGCCGTTTCCGTCGGTCGTGCGGTCCACGTCGGCGTCGTGCATGACGGCCAGCGCGCCGTCCTTGGTCAGATGCAGGTCCAGCTCGATGGCGTCCATGCCGCACTGCTCGGCGCGGACGAAGGAGCGCAGGGTGTTCTCCGGCTCGACGCCCATGACCCCGCGATGACCGATGGTGAGGAAAGTCAAGATTCTCTCGCTTCCGTCGACGGCGGCTCCCGCGGCCCGGCCCCCGCTCGCCCGCGCGGTGGGGGCGCACGCGGTAAGGAGGCAGCCTAACGGCCCGTCCGGAGGAGGGGACCGTTCTCGCGCGGGGGTGTCCGGAAGCTGCCCGTCCGCGTCCGCCCGCCCTGGCAAAGCCCGTGCTGGGAGCCGTGGCGAGGTGCGGTGCGGGAGCACGGATCACCCGCCGGTGGGCGCGTCCGGCGTCGCCTTGACCGATCCGCCCCCGGAGGTTCTCGGCGACGTGCTTGTGGGACCCGGACTGTGCGTGACGAGCGCCACTCGCCGTAAAAACTTCTGCGATCACGGGGGTAGCGCAGGATAATTTCCCAAGCCTCCTCTTGTATGGAGGAACGCGCGATGGATACGGTGTCTTGACGCGAGGTTCTCCCGTGAAGGAAGTGACATGACGGAAATTCTTGTGCAGGACGTGGCCGCAAGGGGCATATCTGACGCCGGCCGGGTGGTCGACCACCCGAGCTGGCCGGTGCTCAAGAATGCCGTGGAAGAGATCCGCCCCTGGCAGTCCAAGGACGGCTCGATCGACTTCGACGCTGAGGGCGCCCCCGCCCGCTCCGATGCCGAGGCCGCTGTCGAGCGCGTTGTCGGCGCGGTGGAGGACCTCTCTCCGCTGCTCCCGCACGACGAGGCCTATCACCGGGCCCTCGTCGCCGACCTCCGCACGTGGGCCAAGGCCGGTTTCACCGTCCCGGACTTCCTGGACTCCCTGCTCGCCTTCCATCCGGCCGCCGGCCGTGAGGACGGGCTGCAGCATCTCGTCGTCTTCCCGATGTACACGCAGAACGGCAACCCGGACCGCAACCTCGAAGCGGTCGTCCTGCGCATGGTCTGGCCCGACTGGCTGGCCGAGCTGGAGCGCACGCGCTACGACAACCCCCTCTTCTGCGGCATCACCTTCGAGGACTTCACGGCCGGGTACGACACCAATTCCGCGGTCCTCTTCCCGGAGACGATCGCCGTACGCGAGGCCCCCGAGCGCTTCACCTGGGGCGGCATCTTCTGCGACCGCGAGGCGGCCCGCTTCCGCGCCGTCACCGAGGAGGCCGTGCGCATCCTCGGTCTGGAGCTGCCCGACGACATCCGCGAGATGGTCGGCGACCAGGAGCGCTGCGAGCAGGCGTTCGTCCTGTGGGACATGGTCCACGACCGCACCCACAGCCACGGCGACCTGCCGTTCGACCCGTTCATGATCAAGCAGCGCCAGCCGTTCTGGATGTACGGCCTGGAGGAGCTGCGCTGCGACCTCACCGCCTTCAAGGAGGCCGTGAAGCTGGAGACCGAGGGCAACCGGCACGGCCGCGACGTGCAGTACGCCGTCCTCTTCGACCGCATGTTCCGCTTCCCGGTCACCGGCGACCGCAACCGCAACTACGACGGCCTCGGCGGCCAGCTGCTGTTCGCGTACCTGCACAAGCACGACGTGGTGCGGTGGACCGACAACACGCTGAAGATCGACTGGGAGCGGGCGCCGAAGGTCACCAACCAGCTGTGCGCCGAGATCGAGAAGCTCTACCGCGACGGCATCGACCGCCCGAAGCTGGTCCACTGGTTCGCCGCGTACGAGCTGGTCTCCACCTACCTCGCCCCGCACCCGGGCTCCCGCTGGGCCAAGGGCCCCGACGCGCTGGATCTGACGCAGCCGCCGCGCAAACTGGTGGACGACGTGCTTCCGGACGAGTTTCCGCTGAGCATGTTCTATGAGGCGCTCTCCAAGAAGCTGAAGAACGTGATCGCCTCCACCAAGGGGATCACCGCTGCTTCGGTCGGAGCGGCCGCGTGAGCTCTCGCATCCAGGAGGCGACGATCATGAACGCGAACGGCAGCGGCGCGCTCGAAGGCGCGGTCGTGGCGGTGGCCGGTGCGGCCGGCCCCGCCGGACGGGCCACCCTGCTGAGACTGGCCGAGGCCGGTGCGACCGTCGTCGCCTCCGACGCCGACGCCGAGCGGCTGGCACAGGCCGTCGATGCCGCGCGGTACGCGCACGGCGGTGCCACCGTCATCGGCGACACCGTCGATCTGCTCGATCTGAACGCCGCCAAGGAATGGGCGGACAAGACCGAGAAGGAATTCGGCCGGGTCGACGGACTGGTGCACCTCGTCGGCGGCTGGCGCGGCAGCGCCGGCTTCACCGACACCGATCCCGCCGACTGGGCGCTGCTGGAGAAACTGCTGATCCGCACGGTCCAGCACACCTCGCTCGCCTTCCACGACGGACTGCTGCGCAGCGACCGCGGCCGCTATGTGCTGATCAGCGCCGCGGGAGCCACCAAGCCCACTGCGGGGAACGCCGCCTACGCCGCGGCGAAGGCCGCCGCCGAGGCCTGGACGCTCGCCGTCGCCGACTCCTTCCGCAAGGCGGGGGGCGATCAGGGCCCGGCAGCAGCGGCTGCCATCCTGGTCGTCAAGGCACTGGTGCACGACGCGATGCGCGCCGAGCGCCCGAATGCGAAGTTCGCGGGCTTCACCGACGTGTCGGAGCTGGCCGACGCCATCGCCGCAGTCTGGGACCGCCCCGCCGAGGAACTGAATGGACAGCGTCTGTGGCTGACCCCCAAACCCTGAAGACCGACGCCCGCCGTCACCACGACCCGTCCGTCCGCGGGTTCGCCAGTGACAACTACGCGGGCGCCCACCCGGAGGTGCTCGCGGCCCTCGCCCTCGCCAACGGCGGCCACCAGGTCTCCTACGGCGAGGACCAGTACACCGAGCACCTCCAGAGGGTCATGCACAGCCACTTCGGGCCGACCGCCGAGGCGTTTCCCGTGTTCAACGGCACCGGCGCCAATGTGACCGCCCTCCAGGCGCTCACCGACCGCTGGGGCGCGGTGATCTGCGCGGAGACCGCGCACATCAACGTGGACGAGGGCGGTGCGCCGGAGCGGATGGGCGGCCTCAAGCTGCTCACCGTGCCGACCCCGGACGGCAAGCTCACTCCCGAGCTGATCGACCGGCAGGCATGGGGCTGGGAGGACGAGCACCGGGCGATGCCCCAGGTCGTCTCGATCACCCAGAACACCGAGCTGGGCACCCTGTACACGGTGGACGAGATCCGCGCCATCGTCGAGCACGCGCACGGTCTGGGGATGAAGGTCCATCTCGACGGTGCGCGGATATCCAACGCGGCTGCCTCGCTGGATGTCCCGATGCGGACCTTCACCAACGCGGTCGGTGTCGATGTGCTCACCTTCGGCGGCACCAAGAACGGCATGCTCTTCGGTGAGGCGGTCGTCGTCCTCAACCCGGACGCGGTCAGCCACATGAAGCATCTGCGCAAGATGTCGATGCAGCTCGCCTCCAAGATGCGTTTCGTCTCCGTGCAGCTGGAGGCACTGCTCGCCAAGGATCTGTGGCTGCGCAATGCCCGGCACTCCAACGAGATGGCCCAGCGTCTGGCCGCGGGGGTGCGCACGGTGGACGGGGTGGAGATCCTGTATCCCGTGCAGGCCAACGCCGTCTTCGCACGGCTGCCGCAGGAGGTGACCCGGCGGCTGCAGCAGCGCTTCCGGTTCTACTTCTGGGACGAGGCGGCCGGTGACGTGCGCTGGATGTGCTCGTTCGACACCACCGAGGACGACGTGGACGCGTTCGTCCAGGCGCTGAAGGAAGAGATGGCCAACTGACAGGGTCCGCATATTCATGCGGCCGACCGGATATTGATTGACTTCCGGTCGGCCGCATCTCTACGCTCGGGCGCCATGGAGCTGATCCAGAGCGCCCCCGAGATTTCCGCGTACCTTGCCGCAGATGGCGTCGTCGACCACTGGCATCCGCGCGTACGGGAAACCGTGGCGATGCTGCGCGCCGATCACTGCGACGCATACTCATACGCCATGGCGGCCTACGAATTCGTCCGCGACACCATTGCGCACTCCGCCGACAGCGGCGACATGCGGGTCACCTGGCGGGCGTCGGACGTCCTCGCGCAAGGGACCGGCATCTGCCATGCGAAGTCCCACGCGCTCGCCGCTCTGCTGCGCGCCGAAGGCATCCCCACCGCCCTGTGCTACCAGCGACTCACGGACGACGACGGCTCCCACCCCATGGTCCACGGACTGGTCGCCATCCGGCTGCCCGGTGCGCCGGGCTGGATGCGCCAGGACCCACGCGGCAACAAGCCCGGAATTGACGCCCGGTTCTCGCTGACGGGGGAGCGGCTGGCCTGGCGCGTACGACCCGAGTGCAATGAAGTGGACTATCCGATACTCTTTACTGCACCACATCCGGCGGTTCTCTCGGCACTCCGGGCAGCGCCCGACCGACCGGCCCTGTGGCGCATGCTGCCCACGGACATCTGACACGCTGCCCACGGACACCTGATCGGCGGATCCATGGCTCTCTCCCTCACCGTCTCCGACGAGGTGCGCGCACTCGCGCCCGGCTTCGTCCATGTCGCCGTCGAGGCCCGTGGCCTGGTGAACGGCCCGAGCAGCGAGGACAGTTCGGCGCTGCTGGACGACGCCGCACGCCGCCTCGCCGTCCGGCTGGACGGCCGTGCCCCGCACGAGGACCCGCACATGGCGGCCTGGCGCGCGGCGTACACCGCCTTCGGCTCCAAGCCCTCGCGCACCCGCAACTCGGCCGAGGCGCTGGCCCGGCGGGCACTCGCCGACGGCGAACTGCCTCGTATCAACGCGCTGGTCGATCTCTACAACGCGATCAGCGTCGCCCACCTGATCCCGGTCGGCGGCGAGGACACCGACCGCATCGCCGGCGCCATGCGCCTGGTGCGGGCGACGGGCCAAGAGCCGTTCCACACCGTCGCGGGCGGCACGGAGAGCGTGGTACGCCCCGAGGCGGGCGAGGTCGTCTGGTGTGACGAGGAGGGGGTCACCTGCCGCCGCTGGAACTGGCGCCAGGGTGTGCGCACCCGGCTCACCGAGGACACGGTGAACGCCCTCTTCCTGCTGGAGGGCATGGCGCCCGCGACCGGCGGCGAGCTCGGGGCGGCAGCCGCCGAACTCGCCGAGGGCCTGGAGAAGTTGAGCCCCGGGGCGCAGGTCACGGTCCACGCACCCCGGTAAGGGGCAGCGCCTCGCGGCGGAGGCCTCAGCGGGCCTCGCGGACCTCGGCGGCCGTGGGTGCCGTGCCCCCGAGGTGCGCGGGCACCCACCACGTGTCGGCCGCGTCCTTCGGCCGTACCGGATACGCGCGCTGAGCCGCCTCCAGCAGCTCCTGCACCCGCTCGCGCACCCGTCGCGTGATCGCGCCGGCGTACTGGTCCGTCGGCGCCTCCATGGGCTCGCCGACCCGGATCGTCACCGGGATGTGCGAGCGCCGGAAGTTGCGCGGACGGCCCTTGGTCCACAGCCGCTGCGTGCCCCACAGTGACATCGGGATCAGCGGCACGCCGGCCTCCTGCGCCAGCCGCGCCGCACCCGACTTGAAGGACTTCAGGGTGAACGACTGGGAGATCGTCGCTTCGGGGAAGACACCCACGATCTCGCCCGAGCGCAGCGAGTCCAGGGCGTGCGCGTACGCCGCCTCGCCCTGCGTGCGGTCCACCGGGATGTGCTTCATGCCCCGCATGAGGGGACCGGAGACCTTGTGGCGGAAGACCGAGTCCTTGGCCATGAAGCGGACCAGGCGCTTCTGCGGCAGTGCGGCGAGGCCGGAGAAGATGAAGTCCAGGTAGCTGATGTGGTTGCTGACCAGGACAGCACCCCCGGTACGCGGAATGTTCTCGGATCCCTGAGTGTCGATCTTCAGGTCGAGCGCCTTGAACATCGTGAGAGCGGCGCCGATGACCGGCCGATAGACGAGCTCTGCCATCTGTGGGGGACCCTTTCGTCGTGCCCGGGGAGGGTTCTCCCGGTAGAAGTTACGCAGCCGTAGGTTTTCGGCATTGGGGCGATCGTCCCCTATGCGTGGCGTACTGACCAGTCCTGGGGCCTGGTATGGGCGAGATTCTCATCACGTCGGGTGTGCCGTCGTTGCCCGTGCACCCCGGCAGCCGGGAATCATCGGCCACTGCTCAACGCTACAGGCGTGGACGACTCGACGGAGGTGGGCCCACGGTGGGCGTTCAGGACCAGCAGCGGCTGCTCGGCACGGCGGAGCTGGGCACGGAGCTCGGGCGGCGCGCGACGCTCGTCCAGTTCTCGACGGCCTTCTGCCAGCCGTGCCGCGCGACCCGTCGCACGCTGGCGGACGTCGCGGGCATGGTCGAGGGTGTCGCGCACATCGAGCTCGACGCCGAGGAGCGGCTGGAGCTCGTCAGGGAACTGGGCATCGTCAAGACGCCCACCGTCCTGGTGCTCGACTCCGCGGGCCGCGTCGTCACCAGGGCCTCGGGAGCGCCCCGCCGGGCCGACGTCATCGCCGCGCTCGGCCGGGCCGTATGACGTGCCGTGACCCCGGTCCCACATTCCGGTGCGCACTTGACTGCACAGGGCAACCGTCGTCAGGCTGACATCCGTGCCTCCAGTTCTCCTTCTCCACGGACGCGTCCATGTGGACCTCGTTCGTTACGCGAGCGCGCGCTGTCCGGCTGACGTCATCGCCGCAGCCGCCTAGTTCGCACCCATGCAGAAGGAAACCTCGATGACGGCCCCGACCGACCTCGGCACCCCGGCCTCCGCTTCCTCCTCCGGCCGCACCGGAGCCCGGCCCCTGCTCCCCGCCGGCCGTGTCGGCCCGCAGCACTCACCTCTCGCCCCGCCCGCCGCCTCTCCGGCCGCGGGTGACCTGCTCAGGGCCGTCTTCCGCCAGCACGCCGCCGGCGTCGCGATCGTCACCGCTCCGGGGGAGCGTCCCGCCGGCTTCACCGCGACCTCACTCACCTCCGTCGCCGCCGACCCGCCCCTGATCTCCTTCGGCGTGGGCACCACGTCCTCCAGCTGGCCCGCAGTCGCCGAGGCCGAGCACATAGGCGTGCACATACTCGGCGAGCACCAGATGGAGCTGGCGGCCACCTTCGCGCGCAGCGGCGCCGACCGTTTCGCGCCGCCCACCCGCTGGCACACCGGCCCCGAGGGCGTGCCCGTCCTCGAAGGAGTCGTGGCGTGGCTGGTGGCACGGGTCGTGGAACGGGTGCCCGCGGGCGACCACCGTCTGGTGATCGCCGAGGTCGTGGCCGGGGACCCGGCCGGCGGCGGCAGCCCCCTGCTGTACCACCGGGGCCGCTTCACGGCGCTGCGTGACTGACCTGGCCCGCCGTTGTCAAGGTCACAGTGCAAAGCGCTTGCTTAGCGGGAACAACCTGGGTGTACTGACGAGTAATATTTCGATCGGAGCGCGGCCCGCCCCGACCGGGATCCGCCCCTTCGGACGCCTATGCTGCGTTCACAAGGCAGTCCAGTAGAGACGATGCAGTAGGAGAGCCGGCGTGAGCCTGAGGATCGTTGTCTGTGTGAAGTACGTGCCCGACGCCACCGGCGACCGGCACTTCGCCGATGACCTGACCGTCGATCGCGACGACGTCGACGGCCTGCTGTCGGAGCTGGATGAGTACGCGGTCGAGCAGGCGCTGCAGATCGCAGACGAGGCGGACGACGCGGAGGTCACCGTGCTGACCGTCGGTCCCGAGGACGCCAAGGACGCGCTGCGCAAGGCGCTGTCGATGGGCGCCGACAAGGCCGTCCATGTCGAGGACGACGATCTGCACGGCAGTGACGTGATGGGCACGTCGCTGGTGCTGGCGAAGGCGATCGAGAAGACCGGTTACGACCTGGTCATCTGCGGTATGGCCTCCACCGACGGCACGATGGGTGTGCTGCCGGCGATCCTGGCCGAGCGCCTGGGCGTTCCGCAGGTGACGCTGCTGTCCGAGGTCTCGGTCGAGGAGGGCGCCGTCAAGGGCCGCCGTGACGGCGATACCGCGTCGGAGCAGCTGGAG
>NZ_JAGGOJ010000001.1 GCF_018614575.1 Streptomyces sp. ISL-10 | reverse complement strand
TGTCGGCGTACACGTGAACGTCCCCACCCGCGTACGGATGAAAGGGGACAGTTCTTGATGCGATGAGCTCTGCTGCTCGGCACTCTGCTTGTGGACCGATTGAGACGGCGGAGGGTGGTCGACGGTGGTCTTGGACCCGCATCGCTGGCTGGAACTACGGCGTTTCCGTGGTCTGCTGGAGTCCGGGGCGATGAGTCTGTCGGAGATCGCCCGGGAGACGGGCCTGGACCGGAAGACGGTCCGCAAGTACCTTTCGGCGCCGGGGCCGGCGAGCCCTCCGCGGCGGTCGCCGACCGGTCGGTCCCGGGCGAGGGTGATCGACGAGTTCGCGCCGCTGGTCGACTCGATGTTGCGGGCGGAGATCCTGATGAAGGCCGCCGTGATCCACGAACGGCTGACCGCGGAGTACGGGTTCACCGGGAACTACCAGCGCGTGAAGCTCTACGTCCAGGACGCCCGTCCCCGGATCGCCGAGGAACTCGGCATCACGCCGCAGGAACTGGCGGGCATGCACCGCCGCTTCGAGGTGGTTCCCGGGGCCCAGGCGCAGGCGGACTGGGGCGATGAGGGCAGGATCCTCGCCCACATGGGCATCGAGAAGGTCTACTCCTTCCACATGACGCTGTCGTATTCGCGCGATCCGTTCTGCTGCTTCACCACCAGCCAGGATTTGCAGACCTTCTTCGACTGCCACCGCCGGGCCTTCGCCCACTTCGGCGGGGTGCCGATGGCGATCGTCTACGACCGCACCAAAACCGTCGTCCGTCGTCACGTCGCCCCAGGCGAGGCGGTCCCGCTGCATCCGGAAGCGGTCGGCTTCGCCGGCCACTACGACTTCGACATCGACGTCCTCGCCGCTTATCGGCCCACAGGCAAGGGGCGCGTCGAGCGGCAGGTTCTCATCGTCCGCGACCACGTCTTGTCCGGCCGGGCCTTCTCCTCCATCGAGGAGATGGACGCCGCTTTCACCACCTGGGTTCCGCAGCGACGGGCCCAGGCCCACAGGACTCACCAGCAGATCATCGGCGAGCGGGCAGCCCGCGACCACGCGGCCCTCAAGCCGCTGCCGCCGACCCCCTATCTGGTGGCCGAGCGACATCTGCGGCCGGTCGGCAAGGACTGCCTGGTCGCCTTCGGCGGCAACCTCTACTCGGTGCCCGCCCGAAAGATCCGGCCTCGTCAGCTGGTCGAGATCCGGGCCACGAAGTCACAGGTCATGCTGCATTCCACAGCCCCCGACAGCAGAGGAGAGACCCTGCTGGCCATGCACCCACGGGCGGTCGGCCGCGGAGTCCGGGTCGTGGACGAAACGCACTGGGACGGCCTGCCGACCGGCAAGAGCCGGCGAACCACGACCGGCGACGTCCCGGCCGAGGCCCGGCACAAACAGCCCTCGGACCGCCAGACAGGGCCACTGGAGACGCTGCTGAGCCGATCAGCCGTCACCCGGATCGAGGTCGGCCGCCGACCGCTGTCGGTCTATGACGAGCTGACCGGCACCCGCCCCTTCACCACCCACCCGAGCACGAGGGAAACGTCTTGAGCGAGCTGGTCAGCACCCGCATCCGCAGCACGGCCGGCAAGCTCGGCCTGCCCCACCTGACCGAAACCCTCAACGAGTACATCCGGCGGGCCGACGAAGGAAAGATGGGATACCTCGACTTCATCGACCTCGTGCTCTCCGAGGAACTCGCCGTCCGCGACGACCGCCGCTTCCGCCAGGGCCTGCGCCTCTCCCGGCTCCCGCACCACAAGACGCTCGACGAGTACGACTTTTCCTTTCAGCCCGACCTCGACCCGCGCAAAGTCAAAGACCTCGCGACCCTGTCTTTCGTCGAGGCCAAGGCCAACGCCGCCCTGCTCGGGCCGCCTGGGGTCGGCAAGACGCACATCGCCGTCGCCCTCGCAGTCGCTGCCTGCCGGGCCGGCTACTCGATCTACTTCACCAGCCTCGACGACATGGTCCGCAACCTCAAAGCCGCCGAGGCCGCCGGGCGGCTCCTCAACAAACTCGGCACCTATCTGCGGCCCGGCGTCCTCGTGGTCGACGAGGTGGGCTACCAGCCCCTCGAACGCGCTGAAGCGAACCTGGTCTTCCAGGTCATCTCCAAGCGCTACGAGAAGGGCTCGATCATCCTGACCTCGAACAAGACCTTCAGTGAGTGGGGACAGGTCTTCGGTGACGAGGTCCTTGCCACCGCCATCCTCGACCGCCTACTCCACCACTGCGACGTCATCTCCATCAACGGCCCCAGCTACCGGCTGAAGAACCGCCTCATGGCCATCGAGCGAGAGAACGACGTCGCCTGATCCGGGCCGGCGATCCCGCGAGAAACACGGTCCATATCGACGGCTTCATCCGAGCGCGCGTAGGACCAAGTCTGCCTGGCACGCGATGGCCTGCTGGCACTTTGGGTCTTGCTTCTCGTCCTCCACTGTGACTCGCCCGGTCAACTGGGATATCAGGACTGCCTCATAACAGCTGGATAGGCACTCCAGCGCGTCATCGGCCGACAGGCAGCCGCCGGGTGCTTCGAAGAGTCGAACCAGCGCAATCAAGAAGGGACCGACCGCTGTCCTGGTGGGGACATCTGGCAGAAGGTCGTAGCGAGCCAGAAAGTCTCGTGCGAAGGCCGCGTCATCCCACCAGCTCGCTGGAGCTTGTGCATGCAGGGCCAGAACGGACTTGACCAGCTCGGAGTGCGCTTCCGGGAAGAAGTCGTCAAACGGCGGCTCGAAGAGCGGAATCGTCGATGCCACCACGTCCAGCACGAGGTCAGCGCGCGTGCTGCTGTCAAGCGCCTCCAGCTCCTCTCCGTACGGCGCGATCTCCCGGTCCCACAGCTCCAACCCAATCCCCCATCGCTCTGCTACCCCTGAACCGTAGCTGGGGACGTTCATCCGTACACAACTGGGGAGCCGAGGTCGTACGCCGACACCAGCCTCGACGCCATCCTCACCACCGTGGCGACAGCCGTGGCCGACGGCTAGCGTTTGAAGCTGTGCGCCTACCCGGACTGCCGCTGGGCCTCGCGCGACACCTCCCGCAGCGGGGCCGGACGCTGGTGCTCGATGGAGGTATGCGGCAACCGGCACAAGACCCGCGCCTACCGGCGCCGCCAGGCGGACTGAGCTCGCGCCCGAAGGCCAGGTGCGGATCCGCCGTGAGGGGCTGACATGATTGACGGATGGATTCCGCCAAGACCGCAACGGCCGCCGGGCTCATGGACCGCACCCGTGACGGCGCCCTGCTCTACGGCCTGACCCCACCACGGCAGACCACCACCCCCGACCAGGCTGACGCAGTTGCCGCCGCAGCCCTGACCCGGCTCCGGTCGGTGCAGGTCGACGGGCTCATCCTCTACGACGTGGACGCCGAGGCCGACCGGACCGAGGCCCCGCGCCCGTTCCCGTTCATGCCGATGATGGATCCGGCCCACTTCCTCGACGACCACCTCGCCGACTGGGCTGGCCCGGTGATCGTCTACCGCGCCGTGGGCAAGTACACCGGCGACCAGCTGGACAACTGGTGGTCGAAGGCCGACCGCGACCGGGTGCTAACCGTTCTGGTCGGCGCGGCCTCCCGGCACCAAGTGGTCCGGACGAGCCTTTCCGAGGCCTACCGCAGGCATGCTGGACTCTCCCTCCCGCCGCGGATGGGCGGCGTGGTCATCGCCGAACGGCACGCCACCTCGGGGACGGAGCACGCACGCATGCTGCGCAAGCAGGACTCTGGCTGCGAGTTCTTCGTCTCCCAGGTCTGCTATGACCTGGACCAAACCCGCAACCTGCTCTCCGACTACACCCACGGCTGCCGCGACCGGGGCCTGGACCCGAAGCCGGTGGTGCTGACCCTGGCTCCGTGCGGGTCGGTGAAGACCCTGGAGTTCATGGCCTGGCTCGGCATCGACGTCCCGCGATGGCTCCGGGCCGAGATCACCCACGGTGACCCCCTCACCGCCTCGTACGAGCAGTGCCTTCTCAACGCCCGGGCCCTGATCGCGTACTGCCGCCGCCTCGGCCTGCCGTTCGGGATCAACGTCGAGAGCCTCACCAACCGCAAACTCGAGATCGACGCCTCCATCGACCTCGCCCGGGAGATCCGCGACCTGCTGGGCTGAATCATAGATGTCTCTTTCACGTCGAGGTTGGGGCGTGTCCAGCAGCGCCGCGGGCACATCGGCGACCCAACCGGCGATCGCGGTAAACGAGCGCATGCCGCCCGGCGATAGGCCCCTTGCGACTCGGGATGACGCAATCGCCCCATCCCAAGCGCAGGGGGACTGTTGACCTGCGCAACCTCTGCCGACGAGTCCCTGTCGTTCACCACCCGCTCGCCGAGCGCGGAATGTGGACAGAGATGTACAGCAACGAGATCACGCCCTTCCCAGAGGGCCCTGATCCCTGCATAGGGGAGAGAGCCCGACGACGTGGGTGCGTGGGGTCCTGCGGTCACCCAGTGCTCGCCGCCCACCCGGTCGTCGGACACGGCTGCCGCCACCGTGCGGGCGACGAGATCGCTGGGGACCACATCCACCCTGCTGTCCGCGGAACCGGGCAGCCACTTCAGCCAGCCGGCGACGGCGGCGACCAGGGAGGCGAGCAACCCCTGCACACGGTCCACCCGACCGGTTTGCGAGTCCCCGATGACCAGCGACGGGCGCAGAACGGTGTGCGGCACCCCTGCTCCCAGCACGTGCGCTTCCGCCTGCTGCTTGCTCTCCAGATAGGCACTGATCGGTGCCGTGCCGGTCCCGGCATAGGCGTCGGCGTTGCGCCGCACGACCTCGGCCCGGGCGACGAACGCGCTGGAGAGGTGGACCAGGCGGGCCTCGGCATGGGCGGCGAACGAGAGGACGTGCCGGGTGCCGTTCACGTTCACGTCCACAGTCCGCTGCGGATCGGGCCGGAAGTCGGTGGCGGCGGCGCCGTGCACCACGACGTCCACCTGCCGGGCCAGCCGGCGGTACTCGTCGGCCGACAGGCCGAACAGGGGGCGGCTGACGTCCCCGCGCACACTCTCCGCCGCGTCCGGCGTCGGCGTGCGGTGCACCAGCGCGAGGACGCGGTGCCCGGCTGCGGTCAGTGCCCGCAGGATCGGGCCGCCGAGCGCGCCGCTGGCCCCGGTGAGCAGCACGGTGAGTCCCTGATGTGCCGTCACCTCACCCTCCTCACCTGCTCGGTGGGCAGGGCGCCGCCCTCGGCGTCAGCGGTCTGACGGGCCCCCGGTACCACCGCGCCCCCGTGGCCGGCAGGCGGTTGGTGCCGCGAGGAGGACGACGTCGCGGCGGGTTCCACGGGGTAGGGCGGCCGAATCCATGAGGTGGCCCATCGCACCAGGTCGGCCGGTGGCCGCACGGCCAGCCCGAGGCACAGCAGGACGCAGGCGGCCAGCACGGGGCACCGACGTGGGCCGCACCGGAGGCGAGTGCGGCGACGGCGAAACAGGGCCCGAAGACCACGGCCGCCAGCCAGCCCGCGAAGCGCCCCCCGGCGCGGGGAGGCGCGACTTCGAGCGTGCGGGTACGGCATCGGGCCAGGAGCCAGATCTGCACCGGGATCACCACAGCTCCCATGCTCAACAGGGTGGCTGCCACCGGCGAGGTGAACCAGGAGGACATGGTGTCCGCGAGCGGCTCGGGCCATGAGCTGTCGAACCGGCCGCGGTCGGCCGCAAAGAACCGCCTGAGCCCGGTCCCGTCCCACCCGTACAGCAGGAGGAAGAACATGCCGACGTGCGGCCAGACCCACTGCATGAACGCGGCCCAGGTGTGACCTCGCACCAACAGCCGTGAGGTGCACGCGAATCCGAGAACCGCCAGCGCCGTCGCCCCTGAGGAGAACGCAGCGGCAGCCCAACCGGGAACCGAGGACAGGACATGCATGGTCTCCCAGCTGGGGAAGGCGACTAGCTTGATCTTTAACCTGTGCGGCGGGGCTTCGGGGTAGTTGACCTCTTCGTTTGCCGTGTCGCCGGCTGCGTTTTGCGTGGTGTGTGCACGTCGTGGCGTTGGGTGGGCCGGGTGTTCTTTCGACCTGGTGGCCGTCCGGGGCCGGGGCGGGAGGGTTTCGGTGCTTGGGCCGGGCAGGCGGTCTTCGGGCGGATGTGCCTAAAGTCGCGGCGGACTCGGGCGGGAGTGAGTCTGTCCGGTGGGCTTGGTTTCTCCCAGGGGCGACGCAGGTCGGCTGCGAGCGGGCGGGCGAGACGGAGTTGGGTGTAGGCGCCGAGGATCAGCCAGGTCCATCGGTCGGCCGCCTCGGGGGTGCGGATCTTCGGGGTGGTCCAGCCGAGGGTCTGTTTGAACAGGCGGAATGTGTGCTCGATATCGAAGCGCCGCAGGTATGCCTGCCAGAGGCGGTCGACGTCGGCGGCGCAAGCGTTGGTGCCGGGCCACCACAGCCAGACCGGCTTGGGGGTTGCTCCGCTGGGCAGGTGGTCGATGTCCAGGCGAATCAGCGTCCCCTCCACGATGGGCAGGGTGCCGTCCGCCGCGGCCCAGGACGAGCGGTGGGTCAGCCTGGGGTGGAGCCGGTCCCAGGAGCGGGCGGTGGCAGTGCCGTAGAGGCGTGTGTCGGTGACGGTTTCGGTGTCCGGGGTGCCCCAGGTGTCGGGCTGCCCGAAGACGAACTCTCCTCCGTGCCGTGGCGGGCGCCCCAAGGTGTGAAGTTGCCTGGGCGGGGCGGCCCTGCGCAGGACTCGGTCCGAGCGCATCCGGGCCAGCACCTGCACCGGCAGGTCCCCCAGCAGGAACGCGAGGCGGGGTGCGTCGTATCCGGCGTCCGCGATGATGAGGATGTCCGGGTCGCCCGTCTGCCACTGTCCTGCTGTGATCAGTCGCTCGAGCAGATCGCGCAGCTGGCGAGCGGTGACGGTGGCGGTGTCGTCACCCGGCGCCAGGCGGAGCGCGTCCAGTGGTGCGGTCCACGAGCTGCGGCCGGGCTCGAGCGCGCAGATGATCGAGTAGGGCCAGCCGGGGACCGGGATGTGCTGGTCTTTGCCCCGGCCGTAGGTGTGACACAGGATCCGGTCCGGTGAGGTGTGCGCGTCGGGTCGCAGCCAGCAGGTGACGTCGACGGCCAGGACCAGTCGGCCGTCGCCGGCCCGCGGCAGTGGCACCGTGGCAAGTGCCCGCCGCAGCCGGGCCGCATCCACCCGGCCGCGGGCCACGGCCGCGTAAAGCCCGCCATGGCCGCGGCGGTGTTCGCCCACCAGCGATAACTCGACCAGGGATCTCACCGGCCCGTCACCGCACAAAACGGCATCGGCCAGCTCGAACAACGCGTCCGAACGAGCGGTGAGACAGGAGTAGAACTCGCCCCGGAAGCATGACAGTTGCGTCAATGCCTCTCGTCTTGCATCGCGATACTGCAGACTCATCCTCACGGCCTTCGTGCTGGACGTGTGTGTTCCTTGGTCGGAGCACATGTTCAGACGAAGGCCGCTTCCGTGTACGCCGGATACCGAACCGAGTGATCAAGTTCGACGCACTATTCGACGCCGGACGTTAAAGATCAAGCTAGTACTCCAGCTGTAGATCGTGA
>NZ_JAGGOJ010000018.1 GCF_018614575.1 Streptomyces sp. ISL-10 | reverse complement strand
ACGTTCACGTGTACGCCGACAACGGGCGTCGTCGCGCTCAGCTGGCTCATCCTTGCCGCGAGCCCGATGCGCCGCGAGCACGACCTCCCGCAGACCCACGAGCCAGAGCAAGCGCCCGCCAAGAGCTGAAGGATAGGGTCGCCAGACGAGCGATCCAGCTGCAGTTCTCGCCGCGTAGTTCGGAGAAGGCCCTCTCTGCGGCAGCTGCAACACCTTCGAGGGTAAGAGCTCCCCGCGCAGCTTCCTGGAGCGACAGAAAGAGGCCGTGCTGCACCTGCTGGAGTGCCGCGGCTGCCTGGAACGGCAAACCCTGCCCGGCCGGTACCACGTCGGCATCGCCCAGAAGCATCCGGAGGCGACCGAGCGCCACCGCCACCGCAGTCGCCGATGCCGATGCCGACGCCAGACGTGGGTCCGGCACGTGGAACTCGCCCACGGCGCGCACCGCGGCCAACCTGGAGAAGTTGCTCCTGCGTACCCGGCGTCCGGTCAAGATGGTCGACCGCACGCTCGAGATCTTCGGCAGCTACTACGGGCAGGTCACCGAGCCCGTGGTGCGCAGAGCGTTGCAGCTGCTGCACAAGGAAGGCAAGACGCCGAGCACGGGCGTCGGGGTAAGGCGGACGCGCGAAATCGTGGTCTACCCGGGCCGTCAGGCGGCGGCATAAAGCCTGAAGCGGTTTCGGTTTCGGCGCTTCCCTAACTATCGCCAGCCGTCATTGGTGATGATCCAGGGTTCGCCAGCCTGCATGTGTGAGCACTGGTCACAGTGAACACACGCCCCTGCCACCGGCAGACCCTGACCGTGTGTGCTGAGCAGCCTGACCTGTCAGCACACACCTGGCCGCCACCCGGAACTGCGGCTGTCGGCTGCGGTACACGGTGGCGGGAGGTGTCCGGGATATGTGTTTGAAACGGTAACCAGCAACTCGTGGTGTCTGTAGGCTTCTGCCGCTCATCAGCACTATTGAGGGGGGACCTCACCTTGCGTACCCATGCCGTCATTGCCGCAGCCCTCGCGGCCGGAACGCTCGCCGCGCTGACCGCGAGCCCGGCCCAGGCCACTGAGTACTCCTCCGCGCTGAAGGTCCGCGGTGTCCAGTACGACGCGCCCGGCAGGGACTCCAACAGCTGCTCGACCGGAAACACCCGCGAGGAGTACCTGACGATCAAGAACTACTCGTCCTCGGCGACCGTCAACCTCAGGGGCTACTTCGTCAAGGACGCCGCTGGGAACCGCTTCACGTTCACGGCGAACCACTACCTGCAGCCCGGCGACTACGTCAGGCTCCGCGGCGGCAACGGCACCGACTCCGACGCCTACAACGTCGTCTACCGCGACAACTGCAACTTCATCTGGAACAACGACCGGGACACGATCTACTTCTACAAGCCCTCCGGCAGCCGCGCCGACGTCCACTCCTACACCAAGAGCGCAAACGACCCCGACGGCAACGGCTACATCACCTTCCACTGAACATGCGCGTGCTCTGGCCCCATCGCTCAACAGTGATGGGCCAGAGCAGTCCAAGAACAGGCGCCCACACGCCGTCACGGCGCCCGCAGCGGTGGTGCAAGTAATAGGGACATGGCCCGCAGCCGCATGACGCGTCCGCGATCCCCGCGGACGTCGCTGCGGCATACAGACCGGCCGCGGTGTCTCCGGGGTCGTTTTCCTGGTCGTGGACGAGGCGTCGATGGTCGACGACCGCGTCGCCGCTTTCATGACGGACGCCGCACCGGCACGAAGATCGTGGCCATCGGCGACCCGCAGCAGCTCCAGGCGATCGGACCCGGTGACTGGTTCCGCAAGGCGCACCGCATGGTCGGCGGGCTCACCCTCGCCGAGAACCGCAGCACGTGGCGGCTTCGTGCCGTTCCCCCTGGCCCCGCTGCTGTCATGTCTGGATCGCATACAGCTTGTTGTCATGGCTGCCGACGTAGACCACCTCGTCGGCCACCGCCGGCGACGACGACACGAAGAAACCGGTGAGGAAGGACCAGATCTCCTCTCCAGGCTTGCGGCTGGGGCTTCGGGTGGTAGATGAGCTGATCTTCCCGCCCGTTTCTCTGGTTGGCCCTGCTTCGGAGGAGCCGTTGTCGAGCACCTTCCAGGTGGCGAGGGAGGTACCGAGGGTGGTTCCGGTCAGGGGGAGCAGGGCAGAGCGGCGGGACAGGGGGGCTGGAGGGGTGGCCGTGCGAGGGGTACGCGGGGTCCGTCGGCTGTTCTGGGGAGTCGGCTTTGTCCGTGTCGGGGGCTGGTGAGGGCGGGACGGTTTCGTGGGGGGCCCGGCTTGGGTGGGTGTCCGGTGTGCCTCGGGTACTTGGCTTTATTCACGAGTAGTGGGATCAGGCACAAATTCCGTGAGCGTCAGGAAGGCGAGGGCTCAGGTTCGTTCGTCCCATTTCCATCCAGTTTCGGGGAACTGCTCGAGCAGTGCAGAGAACGAAGTTGCCTGGTGGATGGCGGACGACCAGTCCTGAGCGGAGACGTCGAGCAGGACCAGAGGCGGGGGTTCCTGCCGAAAGTCGTAGGTGAGCAATTCGCGGCTTCCGTCCCCGCCGATGACGATGCTCCCAGGGAAGCGTTCCTGGAAGTCGCCAGCCTCATTGACTTCGATGAGCTCCGCACTGGCATTGATCATCAGGAAGTCGTCCGCAGGAGGAACGAACCGGGCGATGCTCCCTTCCGTGGCCAGGAAGTGTCGGTAGTCCTCGGGAAATCGGACTCCGAAGCGGCGCTCAGCCTGCGCGATCTGGTCGTCGTTCGAACTCATGAGGCCGTTCTATCAAGGCCGGTCATGCCTGGTGGCGGTGGCTGCCGTGAGCTGCGGTGAGCAGGACTCGCTTCCGGAGGAGGGGAAGTTTTGCTCGTCCGAACATCTGCCGTTTGATCATCTTGATGTGGTTGACCCGTCCTTCCACCGGACCGGAGTTCCAGCAGGTGGTCAGGCCCTGGACGACGGCGTCCCAGTCCTTCTCCAGGCCGGTGGCGAATGTGTGGAGTCCGGGCAGATCCTCTGCGCGGGTTGCGGTGACCCAGTCTTTGAGGTGCTGGCCAGAGCGTGTTGTGAGGATCTCGGCGAATGTGCGGACGTGCCCATGGAGGGCGGTGAGTTCTGGGCACTGGGCGAGGACGGTGGTGAACTGCTGGCGTTCTTCGTCGCCCAGGTGGTCGGGGCGGCGCATCAGCCAGCCGGTGACCTGCCGGACGCCGGGTGGAGCGGGAGCGACAACACGGATGCGGCGGCGTCGCCTCGGTCGCAGGTAGTCGCTGATCGTCTGGTAGCTGCCGCGGTAGCCGAGGTCCTGGAGCTCGGCGTGCAGATCGATCGCGTTGGTGAATCCCTCGGCCCAGCGTTTGTCCAAGTGAGGCTTGTAGGGGTCGAGCTGGCTGGGCCGGGGCTGGTGTCGTCCGCTCAGGAGCTCTTCGGGGGCTGCGGCGCGGGCGGTGCGGCGGACGGTGTTGCCGCCCATGTGCAGTTCTCGGGCGATCTCACGGATGCCGTGCCCCTGGGCGAGCAGAGCATGGACGGTTGCGTGGCGTTCGCGGATACGGGCCTCGATCGGCGACATCTTCTTCTGGGCATCTGCATAGTCGGCGACGGCATCGTTCGGCAGGCCGTCAGCCCTGCTGGCTGCTGTCTTGAGGCAGTTGCTGTGGCGGCGCACGCTGCGTTCGACGGCGGTGCCGAGGTTCTGCCAGAGGTGGAAGCGGTCGGCAACCTGGATCGCGTCCGGGGCGCCGGTGCGGGCGCCGTCGGCGTAAGAACCGGCCCGGTCACGGCAGATGATCTCGGGGCCAGGATGTTCACGCAGCCAGCCGGCCAGGGTCGCAGCGTCGCGGCCGGGCAACAGGTCGAGAGGCTGGCCAGTCTCGCAGTCGATGAGCACGGTGCCGTAGTGCTGTCCACGACGGGTGGCGAAGTCATCGACTCCCAGCACTCTCGGAACGGTCCAGGCAGGATCGGGCAGGGCCATAACCGCCCGTAACAGGGTCGACCGGCTCGCCCGTGTATGCAGGGCAGCGGCAAGACGGCTCCCAGCCCGGCCCGCGAGTGCGACAGCAACAGCCTCCAGAACCCGGCGAGCGGCGGGTGTGCGGCGGCTATAGCGAACGGTCAGTCCCTCGACCTGCTCTGCGAACGTCCGCCGCGAGCAATGAACGTTCTCGCAGTACAGCCGCCGCACCGTTACTGAGGTTGAACTCGTGATGTCGTGCTGTTTGGTCAGGCGGGTCTGATGGCCAGGCCGGTCTCGGCGAGGCAGCCATCTATGAGATGGGTGCGGTACTGGATGTGCCGTAGGCCGCGTCGGATGCGCTGGACGAGGTGTTCGGGAGTGCTGAAGGCAACGTTGGAGAGCCAGCCGCGTCGCAGGAGGGACCAGATCCCTTCGACGGGGTTGAGGTCGGGTGCATAGGGCGGCAGGTAGTAGATGGTCAGCCAGTCCCGGGTTTCCGCCCATTCCTGCAGGTCAGCAGCTTTGTGGACGTTGAGGTTGTCCCAGATGAGCACGATGGAGCCGCCGAGCTGCTGATGTGCGGCGATCAGCAGGTCGCGGTAGTCGCGCCAGGAGAAGCTCTTGCGGCCGTCGCGCCGACCGTCGTCCCGGCGCGGACGGTAGATCAGCCGGGACCGGTGGCCGGGTTTGTAGCAGGTCAGCGCGGCGATCGACACTCGTCGGCGGGAACGGCCCCGGACCCGCACCACGGGGGTCCGGCCGCGCTGCGACCAGGTCTTCGCCTGCGGCGGCGTCATGGAGAAACCGGCTTCGTCCTCGAAGACGAGCCAGGCTCCACGGGCCGCCGCGAGTCTTCCGCGCACGGCCACACCTCCTTGACCCACCCCGCGACCGCGTCGTCGTCCCGTTCCATGGCCCGTCGGGCCGGGACCTGGCAGGACCAGCCATTACGCACCAGGAGCTTGCGCACACCCTGAATCGTGTAGGTCAGGTGGAAGCGTCGGCCGATCACCGTCTTGACCCGCGCCAGCGTCCAACGCTGGTCTTCCCAACCATGCGCGGCCGGCCCCTTGGCCAGCTCTGCCTCCAACTGTGTGAACTGCTTCTGGCTCAGCCTCGGAAGCGACGCCGGCCCCTGCGACCGCAGAGCCCGCGGACCGCCCTCGTCCCACATCTGCCGCCACCGCTGCACCGACCGGACACTGACCCGCAGGTCCTTCGCGATCGCCGAGCTCGCCTCACCTTGGGCGAACCTCTCGGCCGCCTTGAGCCGTAACTCCTCGCGGAACTGCTGCCGTTCGGCGGTCAACCCGCCCCCTTGTGGATACCGCATGCCTTCGGTGATACCGCACGGGCGACGAGTCGTCAGCCCCTACGACTCCACGAGTTCAACCTCAGTAAGTGGTGCGCGACTCGACAGCGAAAGTCGTCTGCGGCGCCTGCGACCCTTCGAGGTCGGCTTCGCCGACGGGACGCGGGCTGCGGAAGCGGGCCGCCTTGATCAAGTAGGGCAGGTTCGTCCGCGCTCGGATCAGCTGCCTGCCGTAGAGGCTGCGGACGCCAGGGCGGAGGATTCGGTGAGGAACGGCAGAGGTTGGCGGGCCCGGAAGGGGGACCCGAGTCGTCCATACGGCCCGTATTTCGTGGTGGTGTGCGGGTTCGAGCTGATCCCGGCGCCTAGCGTCGGTCGCGGCGATGTTCAGCGCCGCGGCGACGCCCGACGATCCATGACGGGGCATCAATCGCCGAGTCCATTCGGGGCACTGGAACGCACATCGGTGTCGTGCACTGCAGGAGGTCTTGATGTCGGGTATCGCAGTATGGGGGCCGCCGGATCAGGGAAGTACTTGGCGAACTCGCGGAAGCGGGGGTTCGTGGTGGGTGGTGGTGCGGGCCTGGGTGGCGGGGTTGGCGGTCCTGGCGGGCCTGGTTCTCCCGATCGCCGTGGCCACGCCGGCCGCCGCGCAGACCGGGACCTTCGCCTACGTCGTCAACGCCGGCTCGGACAACGTGTCGGTGATCGACACCGCCACCAACACCGTCATCACCACCATTCCCGTCGGCGACGGGCCCTTCGACGCGGCGGTCACCCCAGACGGCACCCGCGTCTACGTCACCAACTCCCAATCGGACAACGTGTCGGTGATCGACACCGCCAGCAACACCGTCATCACCACCATTCCCGTCGGCGACGTCCCCTTCGATGTGGCGGTCACCCCGGACGGCACCCGCGTCTACGTTGCCAACCAAGGCTCGGACACCGTGTCGGTGATCGACACCGCCACCAACACCGTCACCACCACCATCCCCGTCGGCGACGGCTCCAGGGGCGTGGCGGTCACCCCTGACGGCACCCGCGTCTACGTCGCCAACATTTCCTCGGACACCGTGTCGGTGATCGACACCGCCAGCAACACCGTCATCACCACCATTCCCGTCGGCAACGGCCCCACCGGCGTGGCGGTCACCCCGGACGGCACCCGCGTCTACGTCAGCAACATTTTCTCGAACGACGTGTCGGTGATCGACACCGCCACCAACACCGTCACCACCACCATCCCCGTCGGCAGCCTCCCCTTCGATGTGGCGGTCACCCCTGACGGCACCCGCGTCTACGTCACCAACGCCGGCACGGACGACGTGTCGGTGATCGACACCGCCACCAACACCGTCACCACCACCATCCCCGTCGGCGACAGCCCCAATGGCGTGGCGATCACCCCGGACGGCACCCGCGTCTACGTCACCAACTCCCAATCGGGCAACGTGTCGGTGATCGACACCGTCACCAACACCGTCATCGACACCGTCACCGTCGGCGACAGCCCCTTCGGTGTGGCGATCGGGACGGTCACTGAGGAGCGGACGCCGACCAGGCTGACGCTGAGGCTGGAGAAGAAGAAGGGGAAGGACGGCAAGGCCGCCATGGACGCCATGGACGCCATGGACGCTCTGGGCGGCGGGGGCAGGAAGGGCCTGACTCTGAAGGCCAAACTGACTGCGGAGGGCGAGCCGCTGGCGGACCAGACCATCGAGTTCACCACCGACTCCGTCTCGCTGTGCACCGAGACCACCGACAGCAGGGGCAAGGCCACCTGTAAGGTCCCGCGCAGCCGGGCCGATGAGACGTGCTACACCGCCACCTTCGCCGGCGACGACACCTATGAGCCCTCCACCACCACCGGCTGCAGGTTCAACGGCAGCTCTGTCGAGTCGTCAGAACTGGAGGGGCTGGAAGGCCTGAGCGTCATCCCCGGCCAGGCACTGACGCCGGCCGCCAGGACATGAACCTGATCCTGCACGGCCAAGTCCCGGCGACTCGCCGACTCCCGCTACCGCAACCCCGCGACTGACCACCTCGACACACGCTCAGCCAGGGCATGCCATTTCCCGTACGACTCGTGGCCCTGACCTCCACCGGAGGCAGGGCCACGACGGCGCCACGGAGCCCGATGTGATCGGGCTGCTCCAGAGAATGATGTTGCCGCTTCATGCGCTGACCTGCGTAGAAGGGCAGTGACCAGCCTGAAGAGGGCGCAAGTGGTGCGGAAGTGGTGCGGGGAGCCTAGAAGGGTCTGGACAACACAAAGGCCCGGGTCGGGGATCATGTCCCTGGCCTGGGCCTTCGTCGTGGAGCGGGTGACGGGAATCGAACCCGCGCTCTGAGCTTGGGAATCACCGATCTTGCGGATGTCCTTCGACCCATGACCAGCGGAAACGGATGTCAGGGGGAACCCTGCGGGCTCACCCTGACATCCGTCGTTGACCGCTGTTCCCCGCCCTACCTGGCACGCGTCTGGCACGGCCAACGTTCTAATCCGTAGCTCTAGCCAGATCAGTCAGCACCGGTCATACCGGCCAGCTTCGGGCCCCACCGAGTCGTTGTCAGTTAGGCGAGGTTGCTGTGGTTGCGGTACGTCGCAGCTGTACGGCACTACCACCGGCTCCATGCGCTGCATGGCTCACGGATGGGCATCATCTCAGTCGCCTGCTGCAAGCATTCGGCGACGACGACGGGCGATTAGCATTCGCCGCCAATCAGTTGGCCGCTGCTCTGTTGCAACGTCTAGATCCATACGTGCCGCGCCCTCGAAGATGTCGATCGCCGGCCCCATCGCCAGGATCGCCGCATAGGCTTCCTCTGTGGTTCCCCGGGTTGTCTCCACCGCCCCAGTCGCATCCCAGCAGAATTCAAACATTCGCTTTGCCGCCGATGGTGCGAACCCTTCGGAAAGGATCGATATCTCGGCGATGAGGTGCTCTGACTCCTCATTGAGGCTGAAAGCCCGCTCAAGAGCTTCTTGTACGATCTCCAAGCTGGTCGCATCAAAGATCGAGATGTCACCAGAGTCCGGCGGCACATCGCTGGCCCGGGTGATCGTGAAGGCCGTTCGCCCCATGTCCTGCAGGCGTTGACGCTCCGCATCCGAAGGCAGGTGGGCAGCGGCGCTGTACAGAATTCTCTTGACCTCGTTCACTTTGTAAAGAAGCTCTTTAAACGCGCGAAACCGATCCGCATGCCATCGACGGCCGTCGTCAGCGGCGCGTCTTTCTCTCTCCGCCCGCCGTTGCAGGATCTGAGTCGTGATGGCAGCAGCCAAGGTGCCTGCAACACCGAGCGCTGCCAGAGCAAGCTGAACGATTGATTGGCTCACGTCGGGAGGCTAACGGCCTCTCACGTGACACGGGGGCTTTAGCGCAATCTGAAGGCGTACAGAGGCCCGACCTAGTTCAGCCACAACTGATCACCGGCGGCCGTGACCTGCGGCCCCCTTATCGATCAACGCTCTGACCTGCTGTTGAGCTGTCGGCAGTTGTCGACGTTGGTCATTACTGAGCGCCCTTCCACGGCCCGAGGACGGCCCGGGAGGGCGCTCGTGCGTGAGCACCGCATTAGGAGTTCGATCAGCCTGCGGCGCGGCCCCTCAAACAGGGTTCGATGGCGGCTCCTCGCTCCGCCTACGGCCTCTTCCGTCCGCCATCGTGCACCGTCGTTGATGTCAGACGGTGATGTCACTTCGCGTAGCGTCGACGTGCCGCCAATCGCTTCAGTCTGCGGCGGCGTTGCCCTCCTGCACGCTGCTGCGCTCTCACGATGGCAACCGTCTGCGGATCACTGACCAGGTCGTAGTCGTACATCAGAAGCGCGTCGTCGTCCTCGGCGAGAAGGCACCGCAACGTGTCGATGTGGCGTTCAGGACTGACGAGCAGTCGTTTCGATTCCAGCCAAGCGGCCTGGCAATCGTTGTCTTGCAGCACGGGGACACCGTAGCCAGCGAGGGCAGCACAGTCATGCCTTTTCCCTGTCTGGATCACGAGTTTGGAAGATCCCGTATGTGCATCCCAGCTGACCTGGCAAGATGCTGACCTGGATGATCCCGGGCGACTCGCCGAGGTTTCCCGCTGTTCCCCGTCCGTGACCGTCCGGTCGGGCACGGAGGGGGCACACGTGACCCTTGGGATCTCCACCCCGGCTACGTCCTTATGGCCCCAGGGCCGGGCCGGGTGTACTCGCCGCATTCCGCGGGGCTTGCCGAGCTACTGGGTCGGCAGCCGCTGCCACGGCATGCTGATTCGTAGATCAGGCATCAGTAATGCGTAAGACTGCCGGGATACGGCAGTGACTCTCCTGGGCAGTGGTGGGATCGTCGACGCGGCGTCGTGGCTGACGACGGCGAAGGAGAACCGCCCTCTACCGATGGGCGGCTTCTCTGACAGGACAAGGAGTGTGAGCCGTGTTCACGTGGCTCTTCGTGATCGGCTGGTCAGCGTTCGCACTGCCACTGGCCATCGCCATGTTGCGGGGCTGGGCGCCCAGGCGTGTCCGGCGTCGTATCAGTCCGTGGGGCATCCAGGTCCGGGGAATCGCGCTGCTGGTGCTCTGGGTCGGAGGGCTGGTCGGTCCGCTGGTGCGGCAGAGCGGCCTGGACATCGAGGAGGCCACGATTCTCGCGTCCATGACATCGGTCGGGTTTTTGATGTTCGCAGGTGGGCTGATGAGCGGATCGCAGCTCGGCGAGTGGTTCTACCGGCGGGCTGGGCGGTCCCAGGCACTCGATGCGGCACAAGACGTCGGCGGGCAACCGTACGACACGGAGTCCGTCGGCAGACTCAGAGGCGGTGGCCCGGCTACGTGAGTCGCTGGTCAGTAGGCCGATGGGTGAGCCGTCCCACGCTCGCAGCCTGCATGCGCTGAGCCTACTCGGCTCTCACGAGGTCGGTGTAGCGGCTTTGGGCGGGAGCTGCCATGGGGCGAGAGATCGGGGCCCGTAAGCTTGCCGCGACTCGGGCAGTCTGTGGACCTGCCCGCTAAAGCCCGATGTGGGCCCCGATCTTCGAGGCTCGCCCCATGGTGGCTGCCTAAAGCCGTGGAGCCGACGCCCCAGCCCCGTGCCGACCCTTCTCTGACGGTTGGTGTCCGCGCTCGGTGCGCCGCCGCCCGGCCGGGGGCAGCCGGGCGAAGACAGGGGCTGCCCCCGAGCCGGGGGCAGCGGCGCGCGCCGCGCTTGCGCGGCGCCTTGATGAAGTAGAGAAACTCTTACCGCGCTGCGCCTCAGAGGGCGATCGGGCTGTATGCGAGGGCTCTATCGACGATGTTCGCTGCATTCGGCTCCGGGGCGTTGGCCCAGTAGATGTAGTCGCTGATGTGAGGGCACATCAGTCCGCGCCTCAGGGCGTTCAGGATCTCGGAGTGCTCAGCCTCGTCGGCTGTATCGGCGTCCAGAAGATGCTGCACGAGCGAGATCGCTTCGTCGCGGCTCATCCTGTGCTGGGGCTCGGTCATCACTGCGCCGTGAGTAGCTGGCGTCCATCGTGGCTGCGGACATGAGGGCTGCCCTCGTCGTCCAGGGCATCGAGCAAGCGCACTGCGTAGACCTCGGACATCTGCTCGGCGACTTCCTCCGGCGTGAGCCATGCGACTGCCGTCGACTCGTCGGAGGTGCGCTCGGTGCCCCCGGAGGGCTTGCAGCGGAAGACCAGGGCGACGATGCCTCGCGTCGTGTTCTTGTAGACGCCGCTGAGCTGGTCGACTTCGACGTGGATGCCGGTCTCTTCCCAGACTTCGCGGGCCACACCGTCTTCCGGCGTTTCGGAGAGCTCCAGGACTCCGCCCGGCAGCTCCCAAGTCCCGTTGTCTGCCCGGCGGATCGCGAGGAGCCGGCCGTCCTCGCGTATGACCGCCCCCGCCACGGACACGGAGTGCAGTGGCGTTGACTTGTGCTGCTGGGAGCCCGTACTCATGTACAGGAGCATAGGAGGAAGAGAAGGACTATGGGAACTGCGGTAGGAGGTGGCAGGGCCGTACCTCGGTACGTTCAGATCGCCGACGAGATCGTTCAGCAGATCCGGGCTGGTGTCCTGAAGCCTGGTGACATGGTGCCGAGTGAGTCCGAGCTGGTCGAGCGCTACGGCGTCTCCGGCGGGACGATTCGCAAGGCCATGGTGGAGGTCCGGGCCAGCGGCCTGGTGGAGACCCGCCACGGTAAGGGCTCGATCGTGAAGGATCGGCCGCCGGTACGACTTCGGTCCTCGGACCGGTTTCGGGCCTCGCATCGCCGGGGCGGCAAGGCTGCCTATCTGGCCGAGTCGGAGCAAGCGGGGGCTAAGCCAGACGTGAGTCTCCTCTACCGCGGCACGTTGGAAGCGCCGGCCGAGATTGCAGAACGGCTTGACGTCGAGATCGGCGCCCAGGTGCTGGCCCGGCGGCGCCTCTACTTCCGCAACGGGACGCCGGTTGAGACGGCCACCTCGTACCTGCCATGGGACGTTGCCAAGGACATCCCCGAGCTGCACGCCGACAACCCTGGCCCTGGCGGCATCTATGCCCGCCTCGAGGACCACGGTCACGTGTTCGCGGAGTTCGTCGAGACTCTTCAAGCCCGGCTCGCCACCAAGGCTGAAGCGTCGGAGCTGGCTCTGAGCCCTGGCGCCCCCGTCGTCCACCTACTTCGTAACGCCGTGACCGAAGAGGGTCGGGTGGTCGAGGTGTGCGACACCCTCATGGCCGCTGACCAGTTCGTTTTCCAGTACAGGATCCCCGCGGCCGACTGACGCCCGCTCAACTCCCTTCAACCCGCCGCGACTTCTTCGTCTCGGCGGGTTGACTCATGTATAGGAGTCGTGCACTCTTCTTCATGTCACTCATGTACATGAGTGACGGAGTCCAACACTTCTAGAGGAGTGATCTCTGTGCGTGTGATCCCCGTGGACATGAGCGGCGTGACCGCGATGGTGGCCCAGCCCCCGCAGCCGAAGATGAAGGACAGGAAGAACGGCGTGATCGCCGTGGACGCCGAGACCGGTGGCTCCCTGATGACGGTGGACGTGCTGTTCGTCGCGAACGGCAAGGCCGACCTGGTCACGGTGACGGTGGCGGAGGCAGACCTCTCCGGTGAACTCGTCACGGGCACGCAGGTGGCGCTGACCGGGCTGGTGGCCCGGCCGTGGGAGAACGAGTTCGACGGCAAGAAGAAGCACGGAATCACCTTCCGCGCCGCTGCCGTGACCGCGCTGGCGGGCTGACTCATGAGCGCCCGAGAGTTCCTGATCTACCTGGGCCTGGGGCTGGTGGCCGCCGGACTGCTCGTCCTGCGGCGCCGGCGCCCCGCCTGGTACTGGTACGCGGTCGGCGCCCCCGCCAAGCTGCTCCGGATCGTGGTTACGTACCGCTCGGTCATGGAGGCGTGCGGGCTCACCGAGCCGCCGTCCCGGTTCCGCCTCGCTGTCGCGGCGACGACGAACCGTACGGCCCCGCGCAGGGTGCCCCGCCTGGCTCGTATCCGGTTCACCGCAAGCGGCCTGGTCTTACGGATCCGGATGCAGCCCGGGCAGGAGGTCCACGACTTCGAAACGGCCACCGAGCGACTGCGCCACTCCTGGCGGGCCTACGCGGTGCACGTCTCGGCTCTCACCCCGGGGTGGCTTCAGGTGAAGGTCGTCGGGTACGACGTGCTCCGCCAGGTCGTGATGCCGAAGTCGGCGCGTCCGGAGCTGCTGAGCATCCCGGTGGCCGTGCGCTCTGACGGCGCGGTCCACACACGGGACTTCCGCACGGTGCCGCATGAGTTGGTGATGGGCGCAACGCTGTCTGGGAAGTCGGTCTACCTGCGGGGCCTGTTGGCCGGTCTCGCGCCTCAACCCGTCGCGCTCGTCGGGATCGACTGCAAGTGGGGTGTGGAACTCGCGCCCTTCGCCCCGCGGTTGTCCGCGCTCGCCTGCACGCCGGATGAAGCCGCCGAGCTGCTTGACGCCCTGGTGGCGGAGATGACCGAGCGATACGAGCTGATCCGGAGCGTGCAGCGGCTCGGGCCCGGTCCGGTGGAGACCATCACGTCGGACATCTGGGGACTGCCGGAGGACATGCGGCCGGTACCGGTTGTCGTCTTCGTCGACGAGGTGGCGGAGCTGTTCCTCACGGCCTGCTCCGCCGACGAGAAGCGCCGAGACCAGATGGTCACCCAGCTCGTTCGCCTCGCCCAGCTCGGCCGCGCCGCCGGCCTCTACCTGGAAGTCTGCGGGCAGCGCTTCGGCGCAGAACTCGGCAAGGGCGCAACCGCACTTCGCGCCCAGCTCACAGGCCGCATCTCGCACCGGGTGAACGACGAGACCACCGCCAAGATGGCGCTCGGGGACATCAGCCCGCTCGCCGTCCTGGCCGCCACCGCCATAGCGCCGGAACAGCGCGGCGTGGCCGTCGCGGGCGACTCCTCGGGCGGCTGGTCCCTCGTCCGCAGTCCGTTCACCGAGCTCGCCGACGCGGTGGCCACATGCACCGAGCACGCGGATCTGACACCCGACCTGCCCGGCCTGGCCGCCTTCCGTCCCGCGGTCCCCACCCTGGCCTTCGACCTGGTCGCCGACAAGGACTGACGTCATGCGCCCATCGCTCCGACTCGACGCCGTCCTCGTGCAAGCCGTGATCGCCGGGGCCCTGTCCTTCTCCCACCTGCACGACCTGGCGGAGGCCGCCGGACAGCACGGCTGGAAGGCATGGGCCTACCCGGTGTCCGTGGACCTGCTGCTCGTCGCCGCCTGGCGTCGGCTCCGCACGCTGAGGGATGCGGGCGCGTCGCGAGGGGCTGCCTGGACCTGGTTCGCCGTCGCCCTCGCCGCCTCCCTCGGGGCGAACGTCGCCACGGCCGGGCTGCTCGACCTGAACGACGTGCCGGACTGGCTGCGCATCCTCGTCGCCGGTTGGCCGGCGCTCGCCTTCCTCGGCGGCACGCTCCTCGTGCACACCCCGGAAGCCCCGCGGCCCGCGCCCGAGCCTGTCGCCCAGGAGGACACGGCACCCGAGGTCGTACGGGCGGAGATTCCCGAGGACGAGCCCGCTTCGGCTCCGGAACTCCCGGCCGCCGGCCCCGCGGTACCGCCCGCCCTCATCGCACACGCCCGGAAGCTCGCCGACTCGCACCGCTCGGCGACCGGACGCGACATCGACGCCGACACCCTGCGCTCCCGGCTCGGCGTCCCCGCCCCGATGGCCGACGCCATCGCCGCCCGACTCGCCTGAGAGGAGGTGATCCGCATGCCGCGCAACCGCTTCTGGGACGTCGACCGCATCGGCCCCGTCCAGATCGGAACCCACCGCGACCGGCAGGGCCGCGAGGCGCACGCCGCCGCCTGCACCGCACCCGGCTGCGACTGGTCGGCCGACTACCTCAACCGCGCCGCCGCCGAGCTGGCCGCCCGCACCCACCGCTGCAACCCACGCTGACCACACAGGAGACCACGCCATGGACGTACCGCTCTGGCTCGCACTGATCGTCGTCGGCGCCCTCGGCATCAAGCTCGTCCGCCCGCCCTGGTGGCTCGTCGCCGTGCTCCTCCTCGGCGGCTACCTCCTCGCCGACAGCCTCCTCGCACCGGTCATCGACCCGCTCGCCAAGTAACCACCCGGAAAGGACACGGCCCGTGTTCAAGCCCAAGTACCCGCCCTCCGACACCTACGACGCACTCACCAGCCGCATCGCCTCCGCGCCCGTCCCGGCCGAACGGCCCGTCGCGCTGGCGGCCCCGCACCGCCCCGGGCTCGTCGACCAGGTCCGCGCCAACCCGGCCGCCACGATCACCGGCGTCGTCGCCGTCGGCGCGGTCCTCGTCTCCATGCTCCTGGCCGTGGCCATCACCGGCCTCGCGCTCTCCATCAGCGGCGTCGTCCTCCTGGTCCTGGTCCGCATGCTCCGCCAGGAATTCCGCCGCTGACCGGCCTCCGGGCGGTGCCACAAGCCGCCAAGCATCGCCACCGCCCGGACGGCCCACGCACCTCTTCCAACCGCAACGAAGGGACAACCGTGGACACCCAAGCGCTCGCCTTATCCCTGCCGCTGGTCGGCTGGGCCGCACACTCCGGCTACCTCACCCACCGACTGGCCACCGCCCGCCGCGACCCGCTCACCGGCCTGCGAACCCGCGCCGGATGGACCACACGGGCCGAACGCATCATCCGCCGCCACCGCGACGCCGTCGTCCTGCTCCTGGACGTCGACGACTTCAAGTACCTCAACGACACGCACGGCCATGCCGCCGGAGACGCGGTACTGACCGCCATCGCCGCTCGCCTCACCGCCTGGTGCGGCCGACACGGCATCGCCGGGCGCTTCGGCGGAGACGAGTTCGTCGCCGTCGTCCGCTCCGCCGGCACCGAGGACATCGACCGCCTCGTCGACCTCCTCCACGAACCGCTCGCCCACGCCGGTGAACGCATCCCGCTCTACGTGTCCACCGGGGCATCCTGCGTCGCGGACCTGCCGCTGCGAAGGCTCTCCGACGCGCTCTCCGCCGCCGACGCCGCCATGTACGAGATCAAGGGCAAGGCCGGCCGCCGCGGGACCCGCACCCTCGCGCGCTGAACCACAGCCACGCACTGACCGGCCCCCGGGCGGCGCACAAGCCGCCAAGCATCGCCGCCGCCCGGACGGTCCGGCCCCTTCCAACCGCAATCGAAAGGACCACCATCATGTCCCAGCCCACCCCTGCCCGGACACGCGTGTGCCCCGACTGCGACGGCTTCCCCGCCGTCAAGGTCACCCTCGGCGGCCGCGACCGGGCCGGACACCTCCGCACCGTCACCGCGCACTGCACGGCCTGCCACGGCACAGGCACCCGCCTCCTGTCCTCCATCAACCGGGCGGAGGTGTCGGCCTGATGGGTCTCTTCAGCAGGCGCGAGCCCGACGACTACGACATGCAGGAAGCAATCGACCGCGCCAAGCGCGACGGTGCCCACATCCGGGAAGTACGGGAGGCACACAAGGTCCATGACTTCTTGCGGCCCGAGCCGAAGAAGGCTCGTGGCAAGAACCTGAGCGGCCCTGTGAGCAATGACGTCAGCACCGCCAAGGGGAGGCGGCGCTGGTGACCGACACCGCGACCATCGCGGGCCTGGACCCGGCCACCCTCGGCGACCTGCTGCGGGTGGCCGGGTCCACCGGCTTCGACCGCTGGCGTGACCAGATCCGCCGCACCGGCGGCTGCGCCAACCCCATCCACCTGTCCGGCTGGACCCTCACCAAGGACAAGACCACCGGCGACACGCTGCACCGCTACTCGACCGACACCGAGCCCGACGGTCGGCTCCGCGTCGCCTGCGGCAACCGCCGCGCGTCCCGTTGCCCGGCCTGTGCGTGGATGTACGCCGCCGACACCTACCACCTGATCCGCGCCGGGCTCGCGGGCGACCAGGACAAGGACGTACCCGCCACCGTCCGCGACCACCCCCGGGTCTTCGCCACCCTCACCGCACCGTCGTTCGGCCGCGTCCACAACCGCCCCGACTCCGGCCGCTGCCGCTGCGGCCTCCGGCACCCGGCGGACGACGACACACTCGGCACACCGATCGACCCGGCCACCTACGACTACGCCGCGGCGGTCCTCTTCAACAACCACGCCGGGGAGCTCTGGCAGCGCTTCACCAACCGGCTCCGCCGCGAGATCGCCGCCCGCGCCGGCATCACACAGCGCGAACTCAAGGAACGCGCCCGGGTCTCCTACGGCAAGGTCGCCGAGTTCCAGAAGCGCGGCGCCGTCCACTTCCACGCCGTCGTACGCCTCGACGGACCCGACGGCCCCGAATCGGCGCCGCCGTCCTGGGCCACCGTGCAGCTGCTCACCGACGCCATCCGCGCCGCGGTCGCCCACTCCTACACGACCATCACCGTCCCAGCCGCCGCCGACCACCCCGCCCGCACACTGCGCTGGGGCACCCAGCTCGACATCCGACCCGTCCGCGCCTTCGAGGCCGGCACCGCCATCACCGAACAGGCCGTCGCCTCCTACGTCGCCAAATACGCCACCAAAGCGGCCGAGACGACCGGCACCGTAGACCGCCGCATCGGCAACCGTGAAGCCCTGGTCCTCCTCGAGGTCCCCGACCACCCACGCCGCCTCATCGAAGCGTGCTTCGACCTGGATGCCGCGTATCCCGACCGGCGGCTGAGGGTCTGGGCCCACATGCTCGGCTTTCGCGGCCACTTCTCCAGCAAGTCCCGGCGCTACTCGACGACCCTCGGCGCCCTTCGCCAGATCCGCGCCGACTACCGCGCCGCCCAGCAACGCGACGAACTCGGCCGGCCCGACCCGGACCAGGACCCGACCATCCTCGTCCTGGCCGACTGGCGATTCGCAGGACAGGGCCACAGCCCCGGCGAATCCGTCCTCGCCGCCTCCATCGCCAGAGACATCCAGCTCAACCGCCAAACCGCCCGCGAAGCACTTGCCTTGGAAGGAGACCGGCCGTGAGTGACCTCCTGCTGACCGTCGAGCAAGCCGCCGAACGCCTCGGCACCACCGCCCGCTTCCCGCGGCGACTCATCGCCGAACGGCGGATCGCCTTCGTCAAGATCGGACGCCACGTGCGGATCGCGGAGAGCGTGCTGAACGCCTACATCGACGGCAACACCGTCCAGCCCATCCGCCGTCGCCGTGCTCGGTACGGGAGGGCTGCCTGATGGCCAACAGGAGAGGCAAGCGGCGGGCATTCGGGGCGGTGCGGAAGCTGCCTTCCGGGCGGTACCAAGCTCGGTATCCCGGCCCGGACGGTGTCATGCGGCCGGCGCCCGAGACCTTCGCGACCGTGCGCGACGCTGACGACTGGCTCGCCGAGAAGCGGACCGAGATCCGCCGTGGTGACTGGCAGGACCCGGACGCCGGAGCGGTCAACTTCGAGGAGTACGCGACCCTGTGGGTCAAGGAACGGCGGCTGTCCCCGACGACCGACGAGCTGTACCGGCGGCTCCTCCGGCTGCACATCCTGCCCGCCTTCGAGGACCTGGACCTCGACGAGATCACGGCTCCGCGCGTGCGCTCCTGGCGCTCGGAACGGCTCGACTCGACCGGGGCGGAGACCACCGTCGCCAAGAGCTATCGCCTACTGAAGGCCATCCTGGAGACGGCCGTCGAGGACGAGCTGATCCGACGCAACCCGTGCCGCATCCGGGGGGCGGGAAAGGAGACAGCGGCCGAACGGCCCGTCGCCACCGTCGACCAGGTCGACGCGCTCGCCGACGCCCTCGGTCCACGCTGGCGCCTGATGGTCTACCTCGGCGCATATGGTCCCCTCCGCCCGGAGGAACAGGCCGAGCTGCGCCGCAAGGATGTGGACCTCGGCAACCTGACGATCCGCGTTCGGCAGGCCGCGCCGGAATTGACCACCGGCAAGCGGGCCGAAGGGCCGACCAAGTCGGAGGCGGGCAAGCGGCTCGTCGTCCTGCCGGCCTTTCTGCGGACCGACCTTCGACGGCACCTCGACTGGTACGCCGAGAAGGGCCCGGACGGGCTGCTGTTCGTGGGGGAAAAGGGCAAGCCGTTCCGGCGGTCCACCTTCGGGCGGAAGTGGCGTACTGCCCGTACGAGGGTGGGTCTCCCCGACGGCTTCCGCTTCTACGACCTTCGTCACACCGGACACACCCTGACGACCCGCTCCGGCGCGACGCTCAAGGACACGATGGTGCGCGCCGGACAGTCGACCGAGCGGGCCGCGCTGATCTATCAGCACTCGGATGTCGACCGTCAGCGGGAGGTCGCGGCCGGTCTCGACAGGCTCGTCCGGCAGCGGCGTAATGCAGTGGATGCGCCAGCATCTGGCACGGATGTGGCACGGGACGCTTAAACAGGTCCAGACAACAAGAAAGGCCCGGGTCTCTGACCTGGGCCTTCTGCATGGAGCGGGTGACGGGAATCGAACCCGCGCTCTGAGCTTGGGAAGCTCATGTTCTACCATTAAACTACACCCGCGCAGCGGACCGGTGATCAGCTCCGCATCGTCGCACACTCTACCCCATTCCTCACCCCTCGGCGTATGTCGCCGCGGGGTGTTCGTGGTGCCCCGGGCTCGGATGTGTGTGCGGGGGGCGGGAGTTGAGGCGTAACCTCGGGTGCGGAGTGCCGCCTGTGGTGGCGTCCTGGTCATCCCCTAATGTGTGCCTTCGTCCGCATTTCGTTGGGGAAGGGGCCCGATGGACTTGATGGAGCGCACCGTCGTCCGCTGTGCCGAGGGGCACGTGTTCACCACCACCTCGTTTCCGATGCAGCAGCTCGGCGCCGACCGGCTCGGGCCGGGGCGGCTGATCCGGTGTCCGCGGTGTGCGCGGCTGCGTCATGCCGTGCCCGTGGTGGAACAGAACAAGCGGTAGCACCCGGCGGCGGGGCGCGCGGGCCGGAGTCCGATTGGGGGCCGCCCGCGCGCTCTGCGTATCCTCGGGGCGTGCTTCTCTCTGACAAGGACATCCGGGCCGAGATCGACGCCGGGCGCGTGCGCATCGATCCGTACGACGAATCCATGGTGCAGCCCTCGAGCATCGATGTGCGGCTGGACCGCTACTTCCGGGTGTTCGAGAATCACCGTTACCCCCACATCGATCCTGCCGTCGAGCAGGCCGATCTGACGCGGCTCGTCGAGCCGGAGGGCGACGAGGCGTTCATCCTGCACCCCGGCGAGTTCGTGCTCGCCTCGACCTACGAGGTCATCTCGCTGCCGGACGATCTCGCCTCGCGGCTGGAGGGCAAGAGCTCCCTCGGGCGGCTGGGTCTGGTGACGCACTCGACGGCCGGCTTCATCGACCCCGGCTTCTCCGGGCACGTCACCCTGGAGCTCTCCAACCTCGCCACCCTGCCGATCAAGCTGTGGCCCGGGATGAAGATCGGGCAGCTCTGCATGTTCCGGCTCACCTCCCCCGCCGAGGAGCCGTACGGGAGTGAGCGCTACGGGTCCCGGTATCAGGGTCAGCGGGGCCCGACGGCCTCCCGCTCCTTCATGAATTTCCATCGGACACAGGTGTGAAACGATCATGAGTGACGTACGGGAGAACCTGACGTACGAGAGGTTCGGCGGCGCGGTCCGCGAGCTCGCGCAGACCATCGCCGACGACGGGTACGAGCCCGACATCGTGCTCTCCATCGCCCGCGGCGGTGTCTTCGTCGCCGGCGGTCTGGCGTACGCCCTGGACTGCAAGAACATCCACCTGGTCAATGTGGAGTTCTACACCGGTGTGGGCACGACGCTGGAGATGCCGGTCATGCTGGCGCCGGTGCCCAACGCCATCGACTTCTCCGACAAGAAGGTCCTGATCGCCGACGACGTCGCCGACACGGGCAAGACGCTCAAGCTGGTGCGTGACTTCTGCGTCGACCATGTCGCCGAGGTCCGCAGCGCCGTGATCTACGAGAAGTCGCACTCGCTGGTGAAGTGCGAGTACGTCTGGAAGCGCACCGACGACTGGATCAACTTCCCCTGGTCTGTGTTGCCTCCGTGCCGTAAGTCCGGCACACCGATCACTCCATCACGCGAGGCTCTGTAGATTCAGCCTGACCTGCATTCAGTACGCCCCAGACGGCACGGCTGCCGACCAGGAGGCGTATAGGCATTGCTGCGCCGCCTGGTCGTGGCGGTGCCGTCCCCCCGGTGGCGTCCTGCCGCCGCAGATCACCGCGGGTGCGGCACTTCGCCGTCGCCTGCGCACGGGGCGGGTGCTCCCTTGCCACGTCCCGTGCCCACGCCTCAGCGGCGGCCCCGCTCGCCGGGTACCGGCACCGACCGGGTCAGCCGCGGCGACAGCCGTCAGGTGCCCGTGACCGGTCTCCTCCTCGACCAGACCCACGTACTGCACAGCAGCCTCCGCCGATGCGTCCCCGGTCATGACCGCACCCCAACCCCCTGCGGCCGCAACAGGCAGACCCGAGCAGGCGAACCACGCACTTCCGTCAGCAGATTCCGGCTCTGGCCGTGTTCCGGGTGCGTGTTTCCCCGGGACAGGTTGCGGTTACCCGGGCGACCAGAGTGAAAGAGCGCCGGGTTCGTGGTGCCAGGCCCAGATCCGGGCCTTCGCGCGGCGGGCCGGGGCGTAGTCGAAGGAGGGATGGCTTATGAGTGATGCCGGACGCGTGCAGCAAACGGGGCAGGCCGCGAAGGAGCAGGCGTCGACTACGGCGGGCCAGGCCGGGCAGGCGGCCGGTGAGGTGGCGGGGACCGCTGCCGAGCAGGCCAGGGCGGTGGCGGGTGAGGCGCGTCAACAGGCCGGGAGCGCGGTGCGTGACCTGAGGCAGCGGGTGATGGAGGAAGGCCAGGGGCAGGCGGAGAGGCTGGCCGGGACCGTGCGGCAGTGGGCGGACGATCTCGCAGGGCTGGCGCGGAATGCTCCTGGAGACTCGCCGGCCCGCAGCCTTGCGGCCCAGGCCTCCGACCAAGGACATCGTGCGGCGGACTATCTGGACAAGAATGGCGTGGAGGGCTTGGTAGGCGATCTGCAGGGCTTCGCGCGCCGGCGGCCGGGGGCGTTCCTGGGCGGTGCGGTGGTGGCCGGTCTTGTGGTCGGCCGTCTCGCGAAGGCCGGCAAGGCCCAGTCCTCCGACGGTGGACGGCAAGCCCCTGCCCGTCAGGAGAGCAGTCCGCTGCCGCAGAGCCCTGTGCGGCCGGAGCTGCCCGGGTATCCGGGGGTGTGAGATGTCGTCGATCGCCCCGAAGTCGCCGCAGGAGCGGACGGATCCGCCAGAGCAGGACCGGTCTGTCGGCGAGCTGTTGTCCGCCGTGACGTCGGACGTGCAGTCGCTGTTCCGGCAGGAGGTGGAGCTGGCCAAGGCCGAGATCCGAGAGGAGGCGACGAAGGCGGGCAAGGCCGCCGGAATGTTCGGCGGAGCCGGGTTCGCCGGCTACATGGTCGCCCTGTTCCTCTCGCTGGCGGCCGTGCTCGGGCTGGCCAATGTGATGGACGCCGGCTGGGCAGCACTGATCATCACCGCCGTGTGGGCGGTCATCGCGGCCGTGCTGTTCGTGATGGGCCGCTCCCGGATGCGGGAGGTCTCGCCCAAGCCGGAGCAGACCGTGGAGACGCTGAAGGAGGACGCACAGTGGGCACGTCACCCGACCAGGTAAGGGCCGACATAGAAGCGACACGCGACAGGCTCTCGCAGAACGTCGACCGGCTGGCCGACCGCACCAGCCCCAAGCAGATGATGCGACGGCGTACCAACCGGGTGCGCTCGGCGGCATCGGGCCTGCGGCATCGGGTCATGGGGGTCGCGTCGGACACCAGCGGCCAGGCCGCCGACACGACACGTCAGGCGGCGCAGTCGGCGCAGGAGAGCGCCGGACAGATGGGCGAAGCCGTCAAGCAGGCCCCGGAACAGGCGATGCGGCAGACGCAGGGCAATCCGCTGGCGGCCGGCCTGATCGCATTCGGCGCCGGGTTGCTGGCCGCATCCCTGCTGCCCGCCTCGCAAGCGGAGGAGCAGGCAGCGAGCCGGATCTCCGACCAGGCCAGTGAGGCCATCGAGCCGGTCAAGCAAGCCGCGATGGAAACGGCCCAGCACCTGAAGGAGGACGCCACCGAGACCGCGAAGCAGGCCGCCGGTGAAGTCAAGGACACCGCCGCGGATGCCGCCCGTGCCACACGCGACGAGGCACGCGGCCAGGCAACCCAGGTCACCGAGCAGGCCCGCGAGTCCGGGCAGCAGGTCGCCGACGAAGCACGCAGGCAAAGCCCCGGCAGCCAGTAGTCCCGGCAGCCAGTAGTCCCGTGCCGGGACACACCACCGCCACAGGCAGGTCCGCCCTGCCGCCCGGTGGACCACCCGCCAGTGAGCGGGCCCGTGACGGCCGCCGCGCGGGCCGGGTCCCTCCTTCCCCGGCCTGGCGTGGCGGCATCGGAAGGAGGACTCGACCATGGCCCGGAACGCACGCGAGAAGGACGGCAACGGCGCACCTCGCCAAGGGCGAGGAGAGCGGCCGCCGGCCCAGGCGCCCACCCAGATGCCCAAACGGTCATGGGGCGCTGTACTGAAGCGCACCCTGAAGGAGTTCAAGGAAGACAACCTCACCGACTGGGCGGCCGCGCTGACCTACTACGGGGTCCTGGCGATCTTCCCCGCCCTGCTGGCCCTGATCTCGATCCTGGGCCTGCTGGGCAGCTCCACGATCAAACCCCTGATCGACAACCTGGGCAGCCTTGCCCCCGGGTCGGTGCGCGACATTCTGAACAGCATGCTGACCCAGCTGCAGAGCAGTCAGGGCAAGGCAGGGATAGCGCTGATCATCGGGCTCGTTGTCGCCCTGTGGTCGGCCTCCGGCTACATCGCCGCGTTCATGCGCGCCTCCAACGCCGTCTACGACATCGGCGAAGGACGGCCGGTGTGGAAGACGTTGCCCACCCGGCTGGTCATCACCGTCGTGGTTGTGGTGCTGCTGGCGCTGATCGCCATCGGCGTGGTCTTCACCGGCGCCCTCGCCCAGAAGACCGGGCAGGTCCTGGGGATCGGCGACACGGCCATGACGGTGTGGAACATCGCCAAGTGGCCGGTGATGGTCATCCTGTTCAGTCTGATCATCGCCCTGCTGTACTGGGCGTCCCCCAACGTCAAACGCGGCTTCCGCTGGGTCACCCCGGGCAGCCTGCTCGCCGTGCTCATCTGGCTCGTCGCCTCGGCTCTCTTCGCGCTGTACGTGGCTAATTTCTCCAGCTACGACAGGACCTACGGCAGCCTGGCGGCAGTCATCATCTTCCTGATCTGGCTGTGGATCTCCAACATCGCCATCCTCCTCGGCCTGGAATTCAACGCCGAACTCGAACGCGAACGCGCCATCGGCGCCGGCCACCCGCCCGGCGAAGAGCCCTATGTAGAACCCCGCGACACCCGCAAACTCTGACGGTGGTCCCGTGCGGAGTGGCACACCGTGGTGGCGCTCGTTCGCTCTACGCAGCTTGAAGCCCGAGTGCGCTCGTTGAAATCCGCGACGGGCGGGTGTGTGCCTAACGGCCATCCTGCGCCGCACGTCCTGCACCGCCTTGATCCAGCACAAGCAGGACAACGAGACCTGCTATACCGCCACCTTCGCCGGCTGACGGTGGACGGGCTGCGGCCCAGTTCGGCGGCGGTCGTGCGGGCCGTGGCCTTCTCCCGCAGCCGGTCGGCGATGTGAACGCGGTCAGCTTCTTGCAGGTAGCGAGAGCGAGCGGAAGGCGGCACCACCGGTCTTGCCGGTGGTGCCGCCTTGTTCGCGCCTGACGCGTTGCGTCCCCAGCGCCATCGCTTTCCGGTCCGGCGGTTGATCCCCAGGACCGGGCACGCTTCTGTGTTGCTCATGCCTTCCGCACGAGCTGGAAGTATGCCGCGCGCTCTGCGGTCAGCTTCCTCGCTCCCTGAGGCTTCCGGTCCTTGCGGATCTCGAAGTCCATCGCAATCCCTGAACTCCGGTGTTGCGACGACCGCTGGAACCCAAGATCTCTCCGGTGGGGCCTTTTCGATGCCCGGATCAGATCGTGCCCAGCTTGATGATCGACAGCAGCGCGATCAGCTGGATCGCCGACGCGCCCAGGGCCTTCGGCCACGGCAGGTCGTGGGACTTGCTCACCATCGAGGTGAACAGCGCCGCCGCCGCGAGCCAGGTCAGCCAGCCCAGGACCTGTACGAGGGAGTTCTCGCCGCCCAGGAAGACGGCGAAGATCAGGCGCGGTGCGTCCGTGACGGACATGATCAGCATGGAGAGGCCGACCGTCGGCTGCCACGCGCCGTCGCCGCCGAGCTGGCGGGCGAGCGTGTGCGTGACCGCGCCCAGGATCAGGCCGCTGAGCACGAACGCGACGCCGGTGATCAGCACGGACGGGATCGCGTTGGAGAGCGTCGCGTTGATCGCGTCGTCGCGCGGCTCGTCGAAGCCGAAGATCGCGAGCAGGCCGTAGAGGAACGTGACGACCAGCGCCGGGCCCCACACCGGGTAGTCGCGCATCTGGAGGAACGTCGGGCCGGGGCGCAGCACGATGCCGCTCAGCAGCTGCTTCCAGTGCAGCCTCGGGCCGACGGGCGCGGCCGGGGCCGTGCCGGCGCGGTAGGTGGCGCCGTCGCCGTATATGTCGTCGTCGTTGACGCTGAACGCCTGCGTGTGGCCGGGGTTGTTGGCCGCGTACGGGTCGGGGGCGGGCGGAGCCTGGTGGTACGGGTCGCCGAAGTACTCCGGCTCGTCGTACGCCCCTTGGTGCTGCTGCTGATACCCCTGAGGGCCGCCGCTCGTCCGGGGCCACTGCGGGGGCTGCTGCCCGTACGGGGGCGCGGCACGGCCGCCGCCCGGGTAGGGCGGCGGCGCCTGGGGCGCCTGCTGTTGTTGCGGGGTGCGGTTGTCCCGGCCGCGTCCGATCCTGAATCCAGCCACGTCATCGAACGTACCCGGTCCGCGCACGCGGGGTGACGGCGGACCGGGAACCGGGGGGCCTTTGCTGCCGAGCTGTGACATCCCCTAGGGGAACCCCGGGGGTTGGCCGCAGTATGCCTCCGCCGAGGTCAGGACAGGTGGAAGGGGTGAGGAGGCGGCGGGGAGTGAAGGCATGGAACGCCGGGAGCAGGGGCGGGGGCACGTCGAGGGTCTGCCTCGGCCGACCGGGGCCCCTCTGCGCCCCTCTCTCCGGCCGGAGAGAGCCGGAGAAAGACAGAAGCGGCCGGTCCTGCCCCCGAGGCAGGTCCGGCCGCGCTCCGTTCATGCGGGAAGACGGTTACTTCACCGGCTCCGGTTCCGGCGCGTCCGCCGCTTCCGCGGACGGCTCCGGGTCGGTCGGCGGGGTCTTCACCGAGTCGAGCAGCAGCTGCGCGACGTCGACGACCTGGAGCGACTCCTTGGCCTTGCCGTCGTTCTTCTTGCCGTTCACGGAGTCCGTGAGCATCACGAGGCAGAACGGGCAGGCCGTGGAGACGATGTCCGGGTTGAGGGACAGTGCCTCGTCGACGCGCTCGGTGTTGATGCGCTTGCCGATGCGCTCCTCCATCCACATGCGCGCACCGCCGGCGCCGCAGCAGAAGCCGCGTTCCTTGTGGCGGTGCATCTCCTGCTGGCGCAGGCCCGGGACGGCCGACATGATCTCGCGCGGGGGCGTGTAGACCTTGTTGTGGCGGCCCAGGTAACACGGGTCGTGGTAGGTGATCAGGCCGTCGACCGGGGTGACCGGGACGAGCTTGCCCTCGTCGATGAGGTGCTGCAGCAGCTGCGTGTGGTGGATGACCTCGAACTCGCCGCCCAGCTGCGGGTACTCGTTCGCGATCGTGTTGAAGCAGTGCGGGCAGGTCGCGACGATCTTCTTCGCCGACTTCGGCTTCTTCGTCGACTCGTCCTCGTCGTCCTCGCCGAAGGCCATGTTCAGCATGGCCACGTTCTCCTGGCCGAGCTGCTGGAACAGGGGCTCGTTGCCAAGGCGGCGGGGCGAGTCACCGGTGCACTTCTCGTCGCCGCCCATGATCGCGAACTTGACGCCCGCCATGTGCAGCAGTTCCGCGAAGGCCTTGGTGGTCTTCTTGGCGCGGTCCTCCAGGGCGCCGGCGCAGCCGACCCAGTAGAGGTAGTCGACCTCGCTGAGGTCCTCGACGTCCTTGCCGACGATCGGGACCTCGAAGTCGACCTCCTTGGTCCACTCGACGCGCTGCTTCTTGGCAAGACCCCAGGGGTTGCCCTTCTTCTCCAGGTTCTTGAGCATCGTGCCCGCCTCGGACGGGAACGAGGACTCGATCATGACCTGGTAGCGGCGCATGTCGACGATGTGGTCGATGTGCTCGATGTCGACCGGGCACTGCTCGACGCAGGCGCCGCACGTGGTGCAGGACCACAGCACGTCCGGGTCGATGACGCCGTTCTCCTCGAGCGTGCCGATCAGCGGGCGCTCGGCCTCGGCGAGGGCTGAGGCGGGGACGTCCTTCAGGGCCTCCTCGGAGGCCTTCTCGTCGCCCTCCATCGTCTTGCCGCCACCCGCGAGCAGGTACGGCGCCTTGGCGTGCGCGTGGTCGCGCAGCGACATGATCAGCAGCTTCGGGGAGAGCGGCTTGCCCGTGTTCCAGGCGGGGCACTGCGACTGGCAGCGGCCGCACTCGGTGCAGGTGGAGAAGTCGAGGATGCCCTTCCAGGAGAACTGCTCGACCTGGGAGACGCCGTAGACGTCGTCCTCGCCCGGGTCCTCGAAGTCGATCTCCTTGCCGCCGGACGTCATCGGCTGGAGCGCGCCGAGGGCGGTCGAGCCGTCGGCGTTGCGCTTGAACCAGATGTTGGGGAACGCCAGGAAGCGGTGCCAGGCCACACCCATGTTGATGTTGAGCGAGACCGTGATCATCCAGATCATGGTGGTGCTCAGCTTGATCATGGCGAAGAGGTAGACCAGGTTCTGCACCGCGCCCACGCTCAGGCCCTTGAGGGCCAGGACCAACGGGTACGAGGCGAAGTACGCGGCCTCGTAGTGGTCGACGTGGTGCAGGGCGCCCTCGAGGCCGCGCAGTACGTAGATGGCGAGGCCGATGGTGAGGATGACGTACTCGACGAAGTACGCCTGGCCCATCTTCGAGCCGGCGAACCGGGACTTGCGGCCGGGGCGCGAGGGCAGGTTCAGCAGGCGGATGACGATCAGCGTGGCGATGCCGAGGGTGGTCATCGCGCCGATGAACTCGATGTAGAGCTCGTACGGCAGGAAGCCGCCGATCACCGGCAGCGTCCAATCGGCCTGGAACAGCTGGCCGTACGCGGTGACGATCGTCGGCGGCAGCGTCAGGAAGCCGACCGCCACGAACCAGTGGGCGATTCCGACGATGCCCCACCGGTTCATCCGCGTGTGGCCGAGGAACTCCCTGACCAGGGTGACGCTGCGCTGGTAGGGGTTATCGGTCCGGGTGCCTGCGGGCACCGGCTGGCCCAGCTTGAAGTAGCGGACGAACTGGCCGATGGCGCGGGCGAGCAGCGCAACGCCGACCACGGTCAGGGTCAGCGACACAATGATCGCGGCGAGTTGCATGGAGGCTCCTCGGGCCTGCGAGGGTGGGAGGGCTTAGGCACTACTACTAAGCGGTAACTTATTCAGTCCGTGCTGAGCGTACCCACTTATTCCGCCGCACTGTAGCTGCGTGGGCGGTGATCTGTGTCGCTCAGGCAACCCTGACCGGAGGGCGCCCGGCGACCGCGGCGGGAACGGTTCTGGCCAGGATCATCAGGTCGAGTCCAAGCCAGTGCTGTTCCACATAATGCAGGTCGAGGACCGTCATTTCCTCCCAGGGCAGCTCGGACCGGCCGCTGATCTGCCACAGGCCCGTGATCCCTGGCCGTACGGCGAGACGAGCCCGCTCCGGCCCGGCCGGAGCCGGCTCCACGGGGAGCGGGCGCGGGCCGACGAGCGACATCTCCCCGCGCACCACGTTGACCAGTTGGGGAAGGCCGTCCAGGAAGTGGCGGCGCAGCGCCCGGCCCACCGGTGTGACCTGACCGGCGCGCATCGTGCGGAACGTGAACCTCTCGAAGGTGCGCCCGCCCAGGCCCGTACGCCGCGCGCGGTGCAGGGTCGGGCCCGGTGAGGTCACGGAGACGGCGATCGCGGCGGCCAGCAGGACCGGGGACAGTGTCAGCAGCAGGAAGAGGCTGCCTGCGAGATCGACGGCTCGCTTCGCCGACATGAGCGGTTCACCCTTCGTCGCGAATGATGGTTCTTGACCGTTTTTTACGGCTATGACTTTCGCAGACGGGTGCGAACGGAACCGTGCGCCACGCGCGCGGATCGGCGGGTGCCGCTGCACGCGGGAGGCATGCGGGAGAACGGTGTGCGCGCTGCGCCGGACCCGTCAGGGTGCACGTAAGGGCTGGATAAAAGTTGAGTCGCCCTGACTCAGGTCTGTTGACGCGAGGGGCACCGGTGGGGCATCCTTGAGCCAGTTCTACTCAAGTCAGCTGGAGGAATCGAAATGGCACGTGCGGTCGGCATCGACCTGGGCACGACTAACTCCGTCGTCAGCGTTCTGGAGGGCGGCGAGCCCACCGTCATCACCAACGCCGAGGGTGCCAGGACCACGCCGTCCGTCGTCGCCTTCGCGAAGAACGGTGAAGTGCTGGTCGGCGAGGTCGCCAAGCGTCAGGCGGTCACCAACGTCGACAGGACCATCCGGTCCGTCAAGCGCCACATGGGCACGGACTGGAAGATCGAGCTCGACGGGAAGAACTTCAACCCGCAGCAGATGAGCGCGTTCATCCTGCAGAAGCTCAAGCGCGACGCGGAGTCGTACCTGGGCGAGAAGGTCACGGACGCGGTCATCACCGTCCCGGCGTACTTCAACGACTCCGAGCGCCAGGCCACCAAGGAGGCCGGTGAGATCGCGGGTCTGAACGTCCTGCGCATCGTCAACGAGCCCACCGCGGCCGCCCTGGCCTACGGCCTGGACAAGGACGACCAGACGATCCTGGTCTTCGACCTCGGTGGCGGCACCTTCGACGTCTCGCTGCTCGAGATCGGCGACGGCGTCGTCGAGGTGAAGGCCACCAACGGTGACAACCACCTCGGTGGTGACGACTGGGACCAGCGCGTCGTCGACTACCTGGTGAAGCAGTTCGCGGGCGGCCACGGCGTCGACCTGTCCAAGGACAAGATGGCTCTCCAGCGTCTCCGCGAGGCCGCGGAGAAGGCGAAGATCGAGCTGTCGTCCTCGACCGAGACGACGATCAACCTGCCGTACATCACGGCCTCCGCCGAGGGCCCGCTGCACCTGGACGAGAAGCTCACGCGCTCCCAGTTCCAGCAGCTCACCGCGGACCTGCTCGACCGCTGCAAGACCCCGTTCCACAACGTCATCAAGGACGCCGGCATTCAGCTGTCCGAGATCGACCACGTGGTCCTGGTCGGCGGCTCGACCCGTATGCCCGCCGTCGCCGAGCTCGTCAAGGAGCTCACCGGCGGGCAGGACGCCAACAAGGGCGTCAACCCGGACGAGGTCGTCGCCATCGGCGCCGCGCTGCAGGCCGGTGTCCTCAAGGGTGAGGTCAAGGACGTCCTGCTCCTCGACGTGACCCCGCTGTCCCTGGGCATCGAGACCAAGGGCGGCATCATGACCAAGCTGATCGAGCGCAACACCACGATCCCGACCAAGCGGTCCGAGATCTTCACCACGGCCGAGGACAACCAGCCGTCCGTGCAGATCCAGGTCTACCAGGGCGAGCGCGAGATCGCGGCGTACAACAAGAAGCTCGGGATGTTCGAGCTGACCGGTCTGCCCCCGGCCCCCCGCGGGGTCCCGCAGATCGAGGTCGCCTTCGACATCGACGCCAACGGCATCATGCACGTGACCGCGAAGGACCTGGGCACGGGCAAGGAGCAGAAGATGACCGTCACCGGCGGCTCCTCGCTGCCGAAGGACGAGGTCGACCGCATGCGCCAGGAGGCCGAGAAGTACGCGGACGAGGACCACCGTCGCCGCGAGGCCGCCGAGACCCGTAACCAGGGCGAGCAGCTCGTCTACCAGACCGAGAAGTTCCTCAAGGACAACGAGGACAAGGTCCCCGGTGACGTCAAGACCGAGGTCGAGACCGCCCTCGCCGAGCTGAAGGAGAAGCTCAAGGGCGACGACACGGCCGAGATCCGCACCGCGACCGAGAAGGTCGCCGCGGTCAGCCAGAAGCTCGGCCAGGCGCTGTACGCGAACGCCGCCCCCGAGGGCGCGGCCGCGGGCGCCGACGCCGCCGGTGAGGCCAAGGCCGACGACGACGTCGTCGACGCCGAGATCGTGGACGACGAGAAGGACGTCAAGGGTGGTGCCGCGTGACGGAGGAGACTCCGGGCTTCGACAAGAAGCCCGACGTCCCCTCCGGCGCCGCCCCTGAGGACGCCGCCGAGTCCGCCGAGTCCTCCGAGAAGGAGGGCCCGGCGGCACCGGCAGGGGACGCAGCGAAGATCGCCGGTCTGACGGCACAGCTGGACCAGGTCCGTACGGCGCTCAACGAGCGCACGGCAGACCTCCAGCGGCTCCAGGCCGAGTACCAGAACTACCGCCGCCGCGTGGAGCGCGACAGGGTCACGGTCAAGGAGATCGCCACGGCGACGCTCCTGACCGAGCTGCTGCCCGTGCTCGACGACATCGGCCGTGCGCGGGAACACGGGGAGCTGGTGGGCGGGTTCAAATCCGTCGCCGAGTCCCTGGAGACGGCCGCGGCCAAGATGGGTCTGCAGCAGTTCGGCAAGGAGGGCGAGCCCTTCGACCCGACCGTGCACGAGGCCCTGATGCACTCGTACGCGCCGGATGTCACCGAGACGACGTGCGTCGCGGTGCTCCAGCCGGGGTACCGCATCGGCGAGCGCACGATCCGCCCCGCACGGGTCGCGGTGGCCGAGCCCCAGCCGGGCGCGGCGCCGACGGCGGCCAAGGAAGAGAAGCCGGCCGACGAGGAGAGCGGTGGCCCCGACGAGGGCTAGCGCGATGATCGTCCGAGAGGAGGGACGTCGATGAGCACGAAGGACTTCGTCGAGAAGGACTACTACAAGGTTCTCGGCGTCCCCAAGGACGCCACCGAGGCCGAGATCAAGAAGGCGTACCGGAAGCTCGCCCGCGAGAACCACCCGGACGCCAACAAGGGGGACGTCAAGGCCGAGGAGCGCTTCAAGGAGATCTCCGAGGCCAACGACATCCTCGGTGACCCCAAGCGGCGCAAGGAGTACGACGAGGCCCGCGCGCTGTTCGGCAACGGCGGCTTCCGGCCAGGTCCCGGCGCCGGCGGCACCTTCAACTTCGACCTGGGCGACCTCTTCGGAGGTGCCCCGGGCGGGGGCCAGGGCGGTGCCGGCGGTTTCGGCGGCGGCCTCGGGGACGTGTTCGGCGGCCTGTTCAACCGAGGCGCCGGCCCGGGCACCCGCACCCAGCCGCGCCGCGGCCAGGACATCGAGTCCGAGGTGACGCTCAGCTTCACCGAGGCCGTCGACGGGGCCACGGTCCCGCTGCGGATGTCCAGCCAGGCGCCCTGCAAGGCCTGTTCGGGCACCGGCGACAAGAACGGCACGCCCCGCGTGTGCCCGACCTGCGTCGGCACCGGCCAGGTCTCGCGCGGCGGGAGCGGGTCGTTCTCGCTGACCGACCCGTGCGTGGACTGCAAGGGCCGCGGCCTGATCGCCGAGACGCCCTGCGAGGTGTGCAAGGGCAGCGGGCGTGCCCGCTCCTCGCGCACCATGCAGGTGCGCATCCCGGCCGGCGTGTCCGACGGCCAGCGCATCCGGCTGCGCGGCAAGGGCGCGCCGGGCGAGCGCGGCGGACCGGCCGGTGACCTGTATGTCGTCGTCCATGTCGACGCGCACCCGGTCTTCGGCCGCAAGGACGACAACCTCACCGTCACCGTGCCCGTCACCTACGCGGAGGCGGCCCTCGGCGGCGAGGTGAAGGTGCCCACCCTCGGTGGGCCCGCGGTCACGCTGAAGCTGCCCGCAGGCACGCCGAACGGCCGGACGATGCGTGCCCGCGGCAAGGGCGCGGTCCGCAAGGACGGCACCCGCGGGGACCTGCTGGTCACCATCGAGGTGGCCGTGCCGCCCGAGCTCAGCGACAAGGCGAAGGAAGCGCTGGAGGCATACCGCGAAGCCACCGCGGACGAGGACCCGCGGGCCGAGCTGTTCCAGGCCGCGAAGGGAGCATGACATGGAGGGCCGTCCGGGACGCAGTCGCAGCCCCTATGAACTGACCGACGAGTCGCCTGTGTACGTCATCTCGGTGGCCGCTCAGCTGTCGGGCCTGCACCCGCAGACCCTGCGGCAGTACGACCGCCTGGGACTCGTCTCGCCCGACCGCACGGCCGGACGGGGCCGGCGCTACTCGGCCCGCGACATCGAACTGCTGCGTACCGTCCAGCAGTTGTCGCAGGACGAGGGCATCAACCTCGCCGGGATCAAGCGCATCATCGAACTGGAGAACCAGGTCGCGGCGCTCCAGGCCCGGGTCGCCGAGCTGTCGGCGGCCGTGGAGGGCGCGGCGGCGGCGATGCAGCAGCGTGAGGCGCAGGTGCACGCCTCCTACCGGCGTGACCTCGTGCCGTACCAGGATGTGCAGCAGACGAGCGCGCTGGTGGTGTGGCGTCCCAAGCGGCACGACCAGGGCGGCAGATCGTCCTGAAGCCTTGTGCGAGAAGGGCCGGAGAGCACATGCTCTCCGGCCCTTCTCCGTATGCCGGTACGCCCATATGCCCTTGTGCCCGTCGGGGGCGTGCCGGGCGGGGCAAGGGGGCGCGGCAGGAAGGTGCCGGGCCCGGTGCAGGAAGCTGACATGAGTGCCCGCCTGATGCTGCTGTTCCGGTGGCATTGTCCTCCTCGTCGGTGACAACCCGGAGGCCGAGGGGGAAGCAACCGAACGCGCAGTCCCGGCGTCCTTCGGTTCGCGAGCGCTGACCATGGTGGCCTGCGACCTGATCTTCCCGAGCCGGCCGCTCGCCGCGGGAATCCGGCTGGCGGACCGGGTCCGGCCGCGCGTCGGATCCCTGGCGGGGCAGCGGGCCGGATGGCCGAAACAGCCCGCCGTTCCGGCGGCGTGGACGGCCTCTGCCGGGAATGCAGGCTGATCGTCCGGGCGCAGGCGGCCGTGCCGCCCGCCCCGGGCCGTCATACACCGGGTCGCAATACCCATGAGGGGGAGTCAACTGTGGCGATGGTCGGACTGTTCTGGATCACCGCGGATGCGGTGTACGTGGGTGCCCCGCCCGGCACCGAGGGCCGTGGGGTGCGGCTGACCGGGCAGGGCGTGGAAGCCGTTTGGGCCGACGGAGCCGACGGAGCCGACGGGGCCAGGACCTGGACCTGGGCGGAGCTGCGCGCGGCGACCGTCGAGGGCGCCCCCGTGCGCAGCGCGTCCCGCCGCCGGTTGTCGCTGGCGGTGGAGACGGTGCTCACCGCGGCGCTGGGCGGCGCCGGCGAACCGCCGCAGATGATCCTGCGACTCGAAACCCCTGAAGGCGCCGAGGAGTTGAGCGTCCACTCGGCCGCCGCCGGGGCCTATGTCGAGGAGGAGTTCGCCCTCTCCCAGGATCTGCTGGCCCGGTTCGTCGACGGCACCGCCTCCCCGCTGACCCTCGCGGAATGGGGCAGGGACGGCGACGGCACGACGCCGAAGCCCCCGACGCGCCAGACGCTGCTCAGGGAGTGGGCCGGCACATGAGGCAGTTGCTGCGCCCCGCGCCGGGGCGCGCGATCACCGGCACCGGCCCCTGCGCGCCGAGCACGGCCACGACCCGGACTCGTACGTCGAGATCGGCTCGTTCACCAAGGCCCTCACCGGCACGCTGCTCGCGCGCCTTGCGACGGCAGGCCGGATCGATCCCGACGACCATCTGATCAGGTGGCTTCCGGCCGTTCCCGTCAGATCGGACATCACCCTGCGGCAGTTGGGCGTCTTCATGCAGTGCAACAACACGACGGTGGTGGCTGCGCCGCGGCCGCGAGAGAGTCGACGGCGAGGCGGCCGGGCCTGATGGGCTCCGACCTCCATGCGGGCCGTGGCCGTACGACCCCCCCTCGTACGGCCGCGGCTGTCACCGTCTTTCGGACCGCTGCACCCGCCACCGCGCTCGTAGGATCGCCTGTTGGACTTTGGCGGTGGTTCAAGTGGCGGGCCGGGGGGACGGGGATGACTCATCACACGCATGATCTGGCGGAGCTGTGTGAGGCGGGCGACTCGGCCTACGGGGAGGCGCTGCGCCGCGGCCGCGTGCGGCGCGGGGAGGTGGCGGACGCGCCGTGCCTGATCGACCTGGGCCTGCTGCACCCGGACCCGGACGACATGGAATCGCTGGTGCCCACATCGCCGTCGGTGGCCCTGCACACGGCGCTGCGGGACATCGAGGCGGAGATCCATGAGTCGCGGGCGCGGGAGGCGAGGATCGCCCGCGTACTCGAGGGCTTCAGTTCACCGGAGCGCGGTGACCGGATCTCTTCCATTGGCGGGGTCGTCGTGCTGGAAGGTCTCCCGCGCATCAACGCCGCGATCGACCGGGCGCTGCACGCCTGCCGCACGGAACTCCTGTGCGTCCAGCCCGGCGCGCGCAGCGAGGCCATCCTTCGCGAGGCACTGCCCAAGCACCTGCGGCTGCGGGACAGGGGCGTACGGATGCGCAGCCTGTACGGGCGCGCCTCGCTGCACAGTCCGGCGCTGAAGGGTTTCCTCCACCAGGTCGGTGACGCGCTGGAGGTGCGCAGTCTGAGCGACCTGCCGCAGCGCATGTTCATCATGGACCACGACGTGGCCTTCATCCCCGCCGACCGGGACGGCTTCTCGGCGGCGCTGGAACTGCGCCAGCCGGCCCTGGTCGAGTATCTGGTCTCCGTCTTCGAGCGGTTGTGGCACCAGGCCCTGCAGACGTCAGGGGCCACACCGTCCTCTGCCACGGCGGAAGGTGTGACCGAGCGGCAGACGGCCATCGCGCGGCTGCTCGCCGAGGGACACGCCGACGAGGTTGTGGCGCGACGGCTCGGCATCAGCGTGCGCACCTGCCGCAAACATGTCGCGCAACTGTCCGCGGTCTTCGGCAGCACGAACCGTGTCCAGTTAGGGGTGCGCATCGCTCGCTCGGGTCTGCTCGACGCTCCGGGGCCCGGGGGCCGATTGAGGTGACTGCGGGGCGCCGTCATGGGCTCCGGTTGCTGAACTGCAGCAAGATGACGGTGGTCCCGGCGCACTGCCGCAGGCATCCTCGGACAACAGGTCCGGTACGGAGGGGGTGGTCAGTCGTGGTCGCCGCCGCGCAGGCACTCCGCTTCCAGGATGCCGGACTTCGCGATGAGGAAGCCGAGTTGGGCGCGGCTTCCGCTGCCGAGCGCGGCGGCGAGCTTGGCGATGTGGGCGCGGCAGGTGCGGACGTTCATCCCGAGGCGGCGGGCGATGGCCTCGTCGACGTGGCCCTCGATCAGGAGCCTGGCGATGGAGCGCTGGACGCCCGAGATGCCGTCCGGAGTCGGGTCGTACGGAACCTCCTCCACCAAGGGCACGGCGCGCCGCCACAGTTGCTCGAAGACCTTGATGAGGTACTCGACCAGTCCTGGGTGCCGCAACTCCAGGGCCACGCGGCGGTCGTCCCGTGCGGGGATGAACGCCACCGTGCGGTCGAACACGATGAGACGCTCGATGAGTTCCTCGAGGGTGCGGATCTCCACCTTGCCGGCGGATATGCGCTCGACGTAGGCGAGAGTGCCCTGGCTGTACCTGACGGTGTGCTGGTACAGCGTGCGGATGCTGACGCCGCGGTCGATCAGCGGACGGTCACGCTCCAGAGCCTGGGTCAGGACGTGTGCGCTGCGCCCCCCGCCGGGCTGGATCGTCAGCATTTCCGTGCGGCACTCCGCCGTGGCGAGATTGAGCGCGGCGTTGATCCGGTCGAAGCCTTCCAGCACGGTGATGGCGTGGGTGCTCGCCGGGTTCTGGGCGCTGATGGCCATGAACGGTTCGAACGCGTCGGTCAGTTCGATGGACAGCCGCCTGCGGTCCAGGATCTCCCGCTCGATGGGGTGCAGCCTTTGCGCCAACGCGACGGACGGGGGGACGGGACGGAGCCAGGTCGCGTCGTCGGGATCAGGGTGCAACAGGGCGAATTCCAGGAGGCAGGGTGCGGCTTCCGCGTCGGATCTGCTGATCCGCCCGGTGCTCAGAGCACTGACGTAGAGCCGTGCTCCTTCTTCGCACAGATCGGTGACCGCATGGGGATGTGTCTGTTTTTTAATGTTCTGCGGCAAATCTCCACCCCCCAGGGTCCTGTACGTACAGGAACATGATGCATCGCCCCTGTGGCATTGACATGCCTGAATGAGCCATCGTCTTGTGATGCGGGGGAGAAGAAACCATCAAGTGAGGACGAAGCCGACTATGCGCGAAAGAATGCTTCGCTCGGTGCTTGCCGCTGTCTTCTCTGCGATCGTGGCGTTCGGCGCCGCGGGTGCCACGGGGTTCGATCCGGCCGACTTCCCGGCGGACAGCGGTTGGGACAACGTGCAGGCCGTCACCGGACCGCCGGACAGCGGCTGGGACGTCCCGCCCGCGAAGGCGGACGCATGACCATACCCCCGGACGACAGGGTCTTCCGACGGGAGATGGCGACGGCATATCGCTCCGGGTGGCACTTCATCGACCTCGTCACGGCAATCCCCCACCGTGGCGACTCGTTGATGGTCACCCTGTTCGGAGAGCCCATCGTCGTCGCCCGTGAAGAGGACGAGGACGTCCGCGCCTACCGATGCCTTCGACGGCCGCGCGGAGCCCCGCAGCCGGTCCGCTGTGCCATCCGGTACGGCATGATCTTCGTCAACCTCGACGCGCGTGATCATCAGCTCGTCGAACCAGACACCACCGCCACCCCCCGCAGTGCCTGAGCGATTCCCCCGTCGTTTCAAATCGCTCGGGCGCTTCCCCCACACAGCGGCGCCATCGTGGACCTGAAACACGATGGCGCCGTTGTGCTGCCCGGAGACGTTTCGGCCGGGCCGGCGGGCCCGCGTCCCGCTCGGGCCGCCCACGGGCCACCCGCCGGGCCGCCCGCGCCGGGCGTCAGGCCCGGCCCATCGCCCGGGTCAGCGCGATCTCGATGACCACCCGGTCCGGATTGGGCGACGGCGTGCGCCCGTACCGCTCCGCGTAGCGGCTCACCGCGTCGGCGACGACATCCGGCTCCGTGCGGATCGTCGCGACGCCCTCCAGCGTCGCCCAGCGGCCCTTGTCCACCTGGCACACCGCGGCCGGTGCTCCCTCCGGGCCCGCGGCCAGGACATTGGCGACCTTGCGGCTGTGCTTGTTCGTGATCACCCGGGCCATGCCGCGCGTTCCGCCCTCGGGGTCGTACGTCACGCCCACCGCGACGACGTGCGGGGTGCCGTCCGGGCGCGGGGTCGTCAGGGTGCACATGTGGTACTCGCGCCAGAAGCTGAGATACGAGACGTCGGGGTTCCGGGGATCGATGGCCATGGGGCGGAACCTACCTTCGTGGCCTGTTCGTCGACACCATGAGTGGAATAGACTCAACTTTGTGAAGGTTGACGGAGTCAGTGTTGGGCAGAGCCCATCAGCAAGGAGGAAAGAGGGCACGTGGACGCCGAGCTGACCAACAAGAGCCGTGACGCGATCAACGCGGCGAGCAACCGGGCCGTGCAGGACGGGCACGCCGATCTGACCGCGGCGCACCTGCTGCTCGCGCTCCTCGCGGGCCAGGAAAACGAGAACATCACCGATCTGCTGGCCGCGGTCGACGCCGACCAGGCCGCCGTCCGGTCCGGGGCCGAGCGCCTCCTCGCGTCGCTGCCCAGCGTCACCGGCTCCACCGTCGCGCCGCCGCAGCCCAACCGCGAGCTGCTGGCGGTCATCGCCGACGCCTCCCAGCGGGCCAAGGAGCTCGGCGACGACTATGTCTCCACCGAGCACCTCCTCATCGGCATCGCCGCCAGGGGCGGGCAGGCCGGTGAGGTGCTGGCCGGGCAGGGTGCCACGGACAGGAAGCTGCTGGACGCGTTCGAGAAGGCAAGAGGAGGGCGCCGGGTGACCACACCCGACCCCGAGGGTCAGTACAAGGCGCTGGAGAAGTTCGGCACGGACTTCACCGCGGCCGCCCGTGAGGGCAAGCTCGACCCGGTCATCGGCCGGGACCAGGAGATCCGCCGCGTCGTGCAGGTGCTCTCGCGGCGCACCAAGAACAACCCCGTGCTCATCGGCGAGCCGGGCGTCGGCAAGACCGCCGTCGTCGAGGGCCTCGCCCAGCGCATCGTCAAGGGTGACGTGCCCGAGTCGCTGCGCAACAAGCGGCTCGTCGCGCTCGACCTCGGCGCGATGGTGGCGGGCGCCAAGTACCGCGGCGAGTTCGAGGAGCGGCTGAAGACCGTCCTGTCCGAGATCAAGGCGAGCGACGGGCAGATCATCACGTTCATCGACGAGCTGCACACGGTCGTCGGCGCGGGCGCCGGCGGTGACTCGTCGATGGACGCGGGCAACATGCTCAAGCCCATGCTGGCCCGCGGCGAGCTGCGCATGGTCGGCGCCACCACCCTGGACGAGTACCGCGAGCGGATCGAGAAGGACGCGGCGCTGGAGCGGCGCTTCCAGCAGGTGCTGGTCGCCGAGCCGACGGTCGAGGACACCATCGCGATCCTGCGCGGGCTCAAGGGCCGCTACGAGGCCCACCACAAGGTGCAGATCAACGACTCCGCGCTGGTCGCCGCGGCCACTCTCTCCGACCGGTACATCACCTCCCGCTTCCTGCCGGACAAGGCCATCGACCTCGTGGACGAGGCCGCCTCCCGGTTGCGGATGGAGATCGACTCCTCGCCCGTGGAGATCGACGAACTGCAGCGCGCCGTCGACCGGTTGCGCATGGAGGAGCTCGCGCTCAAGAACGAGTCCGACCCCGCCTCCGTGCAGCGCCTGGAGAAGCTGCGCCGCGACCTCGCGGACCGGGAGGAGGAGCTGCGCGGGCTGACCGCACGCTGGGAGAAGGAGAAGCAGGGCCTCAACCGCGTCGGTGAGCTCAAGGAGCGGCTGGACGACCTGCGCGGCCAGGCCGAGCGCGCCCAGCGCGACGGTGACTTCGACACCGCCTCCAAGCTGCTCTACGGGGAGATCCCGGCCCTGGAGCGCGATCTGGAGGCCGCGTCCGAGGCCGAGGAGGAGGCGTCCAAGGACACCATGGTCAAGGAGGAGGTCGGCCCCGACGACATCGCGGACGTGGTCGGCTCCTGGACCGGCATCCCGGCCGGCCGCCTGCTGGAGGGCGAGACGCAGAAGCTGCTGCGCATGGAGCAGGAGCTGGGGCGGCGGCTGATCGGCCAGAGCGAGGCGGTGCAGGCCGTGGCCGACGCGGTACGGCGTACACGCGCGGGGATCGCCGACCCGGACCGGCCGACGGGCTCGTTCCTCTTCCTCGGCCCGACCGGTGTGGGCAAGACCGAGCTGGCGAAGGCGCTCGCCGACTTCCTCTTCGACGACGAGCGGGCGATGGTCCGTATCGACATGTCGGAGTACGGCGAGAAGCACAGCGTCGCCCGCCTGGTCGGCGCGCCCCCCGGCTACGTCGGCTACGAGGAGGGCGGCCAGCTCACCGAGGCCGTGCGGCGCCGCCCGTACAGCGTGGTGCTGTTGGACGAGGTGGAGAAGGCCCACCCCGAGGTCTTCGACATCCTGCTCCAGGTCCTCGACGACGGGCGGCTCACCGACGGGCAGGGCCGGACGGTGGACTTCCGCAACACCATCCTGATCCTGACGTCCAACCTGGGCAGCCAGTACCTCGTCGAGCCGCTGACCGGCGCCGAGGAGAAGAAGCAACAGGTGCTGGAGCTGGTGCGGGCCACCTTCAAGCCCGAGTTCCTCAATCGCCTCGACGACCTGGTGGTCTTCTCGGCGCTGTCGAAGGACGAGCTGGCGCACATCGCCCGGCTCCAGATCGACCGGCTGGCCCGCCGTCTCGCCGAGCGCAGGCTCACCCTGGACGTCACCCCGGCGGCGCTGGAATGGCTCGCGAACGAGGGCTACGACCCCGCGTACGGCGCCCGGCCGCTGCGCAGGCTGGTCCAGACGGCGATCGGCGACCGCCTCGCCAAGGAGATCCTCGCGGGCGAGATCAAGGACGGCGACACGGTCCGCGTGGACCGTTTCGAGGACGGCCTGCTGGTGGGCGCGGCGCGGTAGGGGGCGGGGCGGGTCCCGCCGTACGGGGCGCTTTCCCTGCCTCGCCATTCCCGACTGGGGTTTCGCCCGAGGTGCCGTGGACGGCCTGACGCCGGGGAGGTACCCCCGGTCCGGGGCGTCGGCCCCGGCCCTCCACTGCTTGGCGGCCGTGGAGGGCCATCCCGATCCGGGGTTTCGCCCGCGGTGCCGTGGACGCTTTGGCGGCCGTGGGAGGTATCCCTTCACCCCCTCCCCGTCTGGGGTTTCGCCCCCGGGCCGCGGACGGCCTGGCGGCCGTGGGCGTGAGGTCCGCGGCGGAACGTGAGGGGTGCCTCCGTTCCGATACCTGGGCTTAGCCCGCAGGCCCTGGGCGCCCTGACGGTCGTGGGAGGCCCATCGCGATCTGGGGCGTCGCCCCCGGGCCCCGGACTGTCCGGGCGGCCGTGGGAGTGGGGTCCGCGGGCGAAGCCGGGGGGGTCCCCTCATACCCAGACCGGGGCAAGCCGGGGGGTACGGGGGTGTCGTCAAGCCCCTCCTGGGCTTCGCCCGGGGCCCTTCCGGCGGTGTTCCGGGGCTCCTTCCGGGCTCCCCGGGGAGAGCCCCGTACGGCTTGATCGCGCGCAGCGAAATCCAGCCCCGCCGGGGAAACTCCCACAGCCGCCCGGCCGTAGGGGGAAATCGAGGCGAGGTGGTTCGGGGGAATCCCCGAGTCGGATCAGCTCGCAGCGGATCGGGCGCGGCGGGGCTTGCCAGGGGCGGGCGGGGATGGGAGAGGATGGCGGCATCCGTACGAAGGGAAATACACGGTGACCATCGATCCGTCCTCGATTCCGAATTTCGGGGGCCAGCCCCAGCCCCAGGCCGCAGGACCGGCGGGCCCCGTCGTTCCCGACCAGGACCTGGTCAAGCAGCTGCTCGAGCAGATGGAGCTGAAGTACGTCGTCGACGACGAGGGCGACCTCGCGGCGCCGTGGGAGGAATTCCGCACGTACTTCATGTTCCGCGGCGAGAACGAGCAGCAGGTCTTCTCGGTGCGGACCTTCTACGACCGTCCGCACCAGGTCGAAGACCGGGCCAAGCTCCTCGACCTCATCGACGACTGGAACCGCCGCACCCTGTGGCCGAAGGTCTATACGCACCTGCACGAGGACGAGGAGACGAAGGAGCAGTCCCTCCGCCTCATCGGTGAGGCGCAGATGCTGATCGGCACCGGCGTCAGCCTGGAGCACTTCGTGTCGTCCACGGTCAGCTGGGTGCGCGCGTCGATCGAGTTCGACCGCTTCGTCGTGGACCAGTTCGGTCTGGAGAAGGCCGAGGACGGGTCCGACGAGAAGCCGGCCGACGAGTCCTGACACGTCGCACACGCAAGGGCCCGGCGGGAGACCTCCCGCCGGGCCCTTGCGCTTGCGTGGCCGCTCTCAGGCGGCCAGGGATTTGAGCCGGGCCACCGCGTCGTCGAGGACTTCCGTCCGCTTGCAGAACGCGAACCGCACGAACGGGGCACCCTGCTCGCGGTGGTCGTAGAAGACCGCGTTCGGGATGGCGACCACACCGCACCGCTCGGGCAGCGACCGGCAGAACGCGAAGCCGTCCGATACCCCCAGCGGCCGGATGTCGGTCGTCACGAAGTACGTGCCGGCCGGGCGGTACACCGTGAAGCCGGCGGCCGCGAGTCCCGCGCACAGCAGGTCCCGCTTGGCGCGCAGATCGGCGCGCACGTCCTCGAAGTACGCGTCCGGAAGCCGCAGCGCCTCCGCGACCGCGTACTGGAAGGGGCCCGCCGACACGTACGTCAGGAACTGCTTCGCCGAGCGGACCGCGCTCACCAGCTCAGGCGCCGCCGTCACCCAGCCGACCTTCCAGCCGGTGAACGAGAATGTCTTTCCCGCACTGGAGATCGTGACCGTGCGCTCACGCATCCCTGGGAACGACGCGAGCGGCACATGCTCGCCGTCGAAGACCAGGTGCTCGTAGACCTCGTCGGTGACCACCAGCAGATCGCGCTCGACGGCGAGCGCGGCGATCGCCGCGAGTTCGTCCCGGCCGAGGACCGTGCCGGTCGGGTTGTGCGGGGTGTTGAGCAGGATGAGCCGCGTGCGGACGGTGACGGCGTCGCGCAGCTCGTCGAGGTCGAGGCGGTAGGCCCCGTCGTGCGGGCGCAGTGTCACCGGCACCCTTGCCCCGCCCGCCATGGCGATGCACGCGGCGTACGAGTCGTAGTACGGCTCCAGGGCGATCACCTCGTCGCCCGGCTCGACCAGGGCGAGCAGCGCGGCCGCGATCGCCTCGGTCGCGCCCGCGGTGACCAGGACCTCCGTGTCCGGGTCGTGGACCAGGCCGTAGCGGCGGAGCTGGTGCTCCGCGACCGCAGTGCGAAGCTCGGGCACGCCGGGGCCGGGCGGGTACTGGTTGCCGCGCCCGTCGCGCAGCGCCCGCACCGCCGCCTCCCTGACCTCCTCGGGACCGTCGGTGTCGGGGAAGCCCTGGCCCAGGTTGATCGACCCGGTCCGCGCCGCCAGGGCGGACATCTCGGCGAAGATCGTCGTGCCGAACTCGGCCAGCCTGCGGTTGAGCAGCGGTCGTGATCCCGCTTCGCGTCCTGTCATGGGCGCCATCCTGGGCCGAACCTCTGGACTTGCTCAAGTCTGCTTTGGGTCCGTGAGGGCGGGGGCACATCCCTGTCACGCAGATGAACGCCACCGGAAAGACCACGGTGAGCGTCACAACGCCACAGGAAAGACCACGGGGAAGCGGTCGCGCAGCGTCGCGGGGGACTCTCCCCCAGAGCCTTCGGCCTGGGAGGTACCCCCATCGGGGGAAGGAGAAGGGGCGGTGGAAGTGATGGCGGTATTCGGTGCAGTGATCATCGTGGCGATCGTCGGTCTCGCGCTGGTGATGTCCGGCAGGAGGTCGGCGAAGGGCGGCAGCGGCAGTCGGCACCGGAGCGGCGGCAGCAACGGCAGTTCGGGCAGCTGGTGGACGGCCGGTGACGGCGGCAGCTCCTCGTCGTGCGGGGGCGGCTCGTCCTCGTGCGGCGGTGGCGGTGGCGGTGGATGTGGCGGAGGCAGCTGACACGGGGCAGCTGGTCCGCGACCGGTGAAGGTGCCCGGCGGGTGAACTCCCGCCGGGTGCCTTCAGGTTGGTGCCGCCGTAGGCAAGTGCTTCTTACCGGGCGGCATTGCACGTACCCCTTGCGCCCCGCCTTTCGTTGAACAGGTGAACCGCTTGGCCCCCTAGGGGATGGAAACCATAGCAAGTTGGGTAAAAACGCTGCGGTTGACGCGTAGTTCGTGATTCCCTCCACATGGAACCTGTTGGATCCATCCAGCCCTCGGACCTCCTGTGGACCCGAGCAGGCCACCCCCCATGTCGTGCGCCCCGTCGTCGGGGCGTCAGGTCCACGTGTCCACCCGCCGAAGCGCGTATGCGGAGCCGACCCATGCTCACGACCATCGATACCGCCTATACCGACACCCGTGCCGACGACCTCGCCTGGGCGCTCGGCCGGGGGCCGCTGCCCGCCCTCGCCGTTCTCGACCTTGAACTGTCGGGAGCCAAACTGCAGTTGAGACTCCTGGGGGCGTCCCACCAAGTGCTCCTCGACCAGGAGCACGGCGCCTGTTCGGAGACCGTCGCCTGCATTCCGGGCAGCAGCACGCCGCTGCCCCTCGGGGTGGCCAAGCGGCTCGGCGACTGGGAGTACGAGTTCGCCGCGCGGGTCGAGACGCTGTCGGGTCAGTCGTTCGCCGGCCGTGCCCAGGAGCTGCTCGCGCTGGTGGCCGACCACCCCCATGGTCTCGCGGGCACCTTCCCCGGCTCGCCCCACGCCTTCACCGCGATGCTCGCCCAGCCCGGCGAGGGGCAGGTGCGCTGGCGCACCTGGCACGCCTACCCGCAGGAGGGCCGCCTCGTGGTCACACGTACGCGGGTCGGTGCGCTGCACCACGGCCAGCGCGCCGAGCGCCGCCCGGAACGTGCCGCACTGTAGTCAACACCTTTGGGTGACAAGCCGTGCGCGGCCAGAGACGTAGCGTTACGGGAATGGTCGATCGGCAGCTCGCATCCTTGCCCCCCGACACGGTGGTGCTGCCCGTGCGCCCGGACGCCGGCCGCGGTCTCGTTCTGCTCGCGGCCTTCGTCTGCGCCGCCTGCGGACTGGTCTACGAGCTCGAACTGGTCGCGCTCGCCGCGTACTTGATCGACGACTCCGTCACCCAGGCGTCCGTGGTGCTGTCCGTCATGGTCTTCGCGATGGGCGTGGGCTCGCTGCTCGCCAAACGGCTCCGCTGCCGCGCGGCGGTCGGCTTCGGCGTGCTGGAGGCGGTGCTCGCGCTGGTCGGCGGCACCTCGGCGATGGTGCTGTACGCGGCCTTCGCCTGGATGGGCGGCTCGCGCGTCGCGCTGGTGGCGTTCTCCCTCGCGATCGGGGTGCTGATCGGCGCGGAGTTACCTCTGTTGATGGCCCTGATCCAGCGCGTCTCGCGCCGGGACGCGGAGGGCACCGTCGCCGACCTGTTCGCCGCCGACTACGTGGGCGCGCTGGTCGGTGGACTCGCCTTCCCGTTCCTGTTGTTGCCCTGGCTGGGTGAACTGACGGGCGCGCTGGTGACCGGCTGCGTCAACGGGGTGGCGGGCTCCGTGCTGGTGCTGTGGCTGTTCCGGGGGGAGATGTCGGCACGCTGGCGGCTGCGGCTGCTGGTGCTCAACGGGGTGGTGCTCGCCCTGCTCGCCCTCGCGACCGCGCTCGTCGGCGACTTCGAGCGGGCCGCGCGCAGGGCGCTGTACGGCGACCAGGTGCGGGTGGCCGTGCACACCGGCGTGCAGGAGATCGTCCTCACCGGCCGGCCGTCCCAGGCGCCCGACCTCTTCATCGACGGGCAGCTGACGGTGCGCGGCCGCGACGAGCACCGTTACCACGAAGCGCTCGTCCACCCCGCCATGAACGGGCCGCACGCGCGCGTGCTGATCCTCGGCGGCGGCGACGGCCTCGCCGCGCGCGAGGCGCTGGGCTACGGGGACGTCGACTCGGTGACCATCGTCGAACTGGACCCCGGGCTCGTACGGCTCGCCCGCACGGACCCGGCGCTCACCACGCTGAACCGCCATGTCTATGACGACCCCGGACTGCGCGTGGTCACGGCGGACGCGTTCTCCTGGCTGCGCCTCGCGCACCGGGGGCGGTACGACGTGATCGTCTCGGACCTGCCCGACCCCGGCGTCACCGACGCCACCAAGCTGTACTCGCTGGAGTTCTACGGCCTCGTCCGCCGGGCCCTCGCCCCGGGCGGACGCCTGGCCGTCCACGCGGGGCCCGCGGCCCGTCCGCGTGCGTACTGGACCGTCGACGCGACGCTGCGGGCGGCCGGGTTCTCCACCGCCGCCTACCTCGACCGTGATCCGGGCGGCGGGGGCGACCGCTCCGGCAGCGGGGAGCGGACCAGAGGCGGCCGGGGCTTCCTGCTCGCCTCGGCGGGCCGCGTCCCGCATCTCACCCTGGATGACGGCATGCCGCCGCTGCGCTCGCCACTCGTGGACGAACTCGCCGCCTACGGGCGCGCGGCCGAACGCACGCGGGTGCCCGGTCTCGAACCGTCGACGCTGGTGCACCCCCGCTACTCCCGCTGAAACGGCGTTCCACCCCTCGGAGGAAGGGCCGCGCGAAGGGATGTGCGACGGGCCGTGCCGGGGATCTCGCGCGCGAAGGCAGACGCGGCGGGCCCGGCTGAGTAGGCTCGGGTTCCATGGAGCATGAGGTGTTCGTACCGGTTCCGGCTGAGACCCTCCGACAGGTGCTGCGGGATCCCGCCCGGGTCGCCCGCTGCATTCCGGGGCTCCAACAGGATGCCGACGAATCGGCGGAACCGCTCTCGGGCAGACTCAAGGTCCGCGTCGGCAGCCACACCATCACCTACCGCGGCACCCTGCGTCTCGTGGAGCAGGGCCGCACCTTCGCGGTGGAGGGCGAGGGCGGGGAGGCGCGCGGCAGCGGCTCGGTGAAGATCGCGCTGACGATCGGCCCGGAGCCGACCGACGGCGGTACGACGCTGACGTTCAGCGGCTCGTCGACGGCCGACGGCCGGCTCGCGGACCTGGAGGCGTCCGGGCGCACGTCCGCCGCCCATCGTCTTCTGGACCGGTTCGCGGAGGCGCTGGCGGCAGCGGCCTTCGACGCCCCGCCCGTGTCGTCGCAGGAGACGTCGGACGATGCCTCGGGCAAGGCCTCTGAGGACGCCTCGAACGAGGGGGCTCGGGCCGGGAGTTCGGCCGCCGACGTGTCCGCCTCCGACGTCTCCGCTGCCGGCGCAGCCCCGGTGGAGGCCGACGACGTGGAGGCGTCGGGTTCGCCCGACTCCGCCGCGCCCGGCGACGAGGCCCCTTCCGTCTTCGACGCACCTGTGCCCCCGCCGTCTCTCGGCCCCGCCGCCGAGGAGGAGTTCGCCGGTCTCGACGCCTCCGGCAACGACAACGACAACGACGACGACCTCGACGACATCGAGGACCTGGACGCTCTCGACGACATCGAAGGTCTCGACGAGCTCTCGGGCATGCCCGGGGAGCCGGCCGCCGAGGCCGCCCATGCGCGGCGCACGATGATCGGCCGGAGCGCCGAAGAGGTCGACCACGCGCCGCCGCGCGGCCGTTACGCCCCCACCCCGGGTCCCGACGCGGCCGGTTCCGGCGCCACCCTGCGATGGATCGCGCCCGCCGCGGCGCTCGCGGTCGCCTCCGCGGTCGTCATCGGCCGTGTGCTGCGCCGCCGCAGGTAGTGCGGGCTAGTGTCGTCGTGTGAGTAGCGAAGAGAGCGTCCGGCTGGGCGCAGGCGACGTCGAGTTGACCGTGCGTCCGGACAACGGCTGCCGTATCGGAAGCCTGCGCATCGGCGGCACCGAGGTGCTGCGCCAGGGCGAGCGGTACGGCACGTTCCCCATGGTCCCCTGGTGCGGCCGCACCAGAAACGGGCAGTTCCGCAACGGGGACGTCGTCCATCAACTCCCGCTCAACGCGGCCCCGCACGCCATCCACGGCACCGGCCGCGACACCGCCTGGCGCACCGCCACGGCGGGCAAGAGCGAGGCCGCGTTCACCTACGACCTCGCCGAGCCCTGGCCGTACACCGGCCGGGTCACGCAGACCTTCGAGCTGACGGAGGACTCGCTGACCGTCGCGCTGGGGGTGGAGACCTACGGCACCTCGTTCCCCGCGCAGGCCGGCTGGCACCCCTGGTTCCTGCGCAACCTCGGCGGCGGCGAGGACGTCCGCATCGACTTCACGCCGGCGTGGCAGGAGGAGCGCGGCGAGGACCACCTGCCGACGGGCGGTCGCATCGACCCGCTCCCCGGCCCCTGGGACGACTGCTTCGGCATGCCCGACGGCGTGTCGGTCAGTCTGACGTGGCCCGGGCAGCTGGAACTGACGGTCGCCTCCCGTGCGGAGTGGGTGGTCATCTACGACGAGCAGGCCGAGGCCGTCTGTGTGGAGCCGCAGTCCGGCCCGCCGAACGGTCTGAACACCCACCCCCGGTTCGTGACCCCGATCGATCCGCTGGAGATCGCGACGACGTGGACCTGGCGCCGGCTGTGAGGGGGCGGCGCCGGCGGACGGGGTCGAGCGGACGAAGGCGCCGGGGGGAAAGGCCCTAAGCTCATGGGCATGACTGATGTACGTGCAGAGCTGCTCCAGCAGATCAAGGACAAGGCCGTCGTGCACGGCAAGGTGACCCTCTCCTCGGGTATCGAGGCCGACTGGTACATCGATCTGCGCCGGATCACGCTCGACGGCGAGGCCGCGCCGATGGTCGGCCAGGTCATGCTCGACGCCACCGCCCACCTCGACTACGACTGCGTCGGCGGTCTCACCCTGGGCGCGGACCCGGTCGCGACCTCGATGCTGCACGCCTCGGCCGCCCGCGGTCAGCGGCTCGACGCCTTTGTCGTCCGCAAGGCCGGCAAGGCGCACGGTATGCAGCGCCGGATCGAGGGCACCGATGTGAAGGGCCGCCGCTGCCTGATCGTCGAGGACGTCTCCACCACCGGCGGCTCCCCGCTGACGGCTGTCGAGGCGGTACGGGAGGCGGGCGGCCAGGTCGTCGCCGTCGCCGTGATCGTCGAGCGCGGTGCCGCCCCGAAGATCGCCGAGGCGGGGCTGCCGTACGTCAACGCGTACTCCCTCGAAGAGCTCGGCCTCGCCTGAGGTCCCTGCCGACCACCTGGTCGGGCCGCTGACCTGGGCTGATGGTCATGGGCGTTCTGTTTCACGTGAAACAGGACGCCCTTGGCACATCCGGGCACGGCGGGCACTGTGGAGCCGGGCGGAGAGTCTGGAAAGATAGGCCGCGACGATGACGTCGCCCCCAGGTCAGGGCCAGCACCACATACCCGCACATCACAAGGAGCGGACACATGCCCATCGCGACTCCCGAGGTCTACAACGAGATGCTCGACCGGGCGAAGGCAGGCAAGTTCGCCTACCCCGCCATCAACGTGACCTCGTCCCAGACCCTGCACGCTGCCCTGCGTGGCTTCGCGGAGGCCGAGAGCGACGGCATCATCCAGATTTCCACCGGCGGAGCCGAGTTCCTGGGTGGCCAGCACAACAAGGACATGGTCACCGGCGCTGTCGCCCTGGCCGAGTTCGCGCACATCGTCGCCGCCAAGTACGACATCACCGTCGCGCTGCACACGGACCACTGCCCGAAGGACAAGCTCGACGGCTACGTACGTCCGCTGCTCGACATCTCCGCCGAGCGCGTGAAGGCCGGCCGCAATCCGCTCTTCCAGTCCCACATGTGGGACGGCTCCGCCGAGACGCTCGCCGACAACCTGGCCATCGGTCAGGAGCTGCTGGCGCAGGCCGCCGCCGCCAAGATCATCCTTGAGGTCGAGATCACCCCGACCGGTGGCGAGGAGGACGGCGTCTCGCACGAGATCAACGACGAGCTGTACACCACCGTCGACGACGCGCTGCGCACCGCCGAGGCGCTCGGCCTGGGCGAGAAGGGCCGCTACCTGCTGGCCGCCTCGTTCGGCAATGTGCACGGCGTCTACAAGCCGGGCAACGTGGTGCTCCGTCCCGAGCTGCTCAAGGACCTCCAGCAGGGCGTCGGCGAGAAGTACGGCACGAACGCACCGTTCGACTTCGTCTTCCACGGCGGTTCCGGCTCGACGGCCGAGGAGATCAGCACCGCGCTGGAGAACGGCGTCGTGAAGATGAACCTCGACACCGACACCCAGTACGCCTTCACGCGCCCTGTTGTGGACCACATGTTCCGCAACTACGACGGCGTCCTGAAGGTCGACGGCGAGGTCGGCAACAAGAAGGCCTACGACCCGCGCAGCTGGGGCAAGCTGGCCGAGGCGGGCATGGCCCAGCGCGTGGTCGAGGCGTGCTCGGCGCTGCGCTCCACGAGCACCAGGATCAAGTAGGTCCCAGGTCCCAGGTCCGGTAGGGCTCGGGGCCATGTAGGGCCGTGGGGAAGGGTCCGGCACCGGATGCGGTGCCGGACCCTTCTCGTACGCGCCGGTCGTACGGGTCGTACGGGACGTCAGTGCCCGGCAGCCAGGATGGGCGGGTGCCCCGGAGCCGGGCGACCTCGCCCATCTCCTGGCCACGTCGGAGTTTCTGGACTAGCCCGCCGCCGCCGGGGCCGCAAGGATGCCCGTATGGAGATCAGGCTGTCCTCGGCCCAGGGGCGGTGGGTGGTGCTCGCCACCGTCCTCGGGTCCGGCATGGCCCTGCTCGACTCGACCGTCGTCAACGTCGCCCTGCCCCGCATCGGCAGGGACCTCGACGCCGACCTGGCCGTCCTGCAGTGGACCGTCAACGCCTACATGCTCACGCTGGCCGCGCTCATCCTGCTCGGCGGGGCGCTCGGCGACCGCTATGGCAGACGGCGGATCTTCCTGCTCGGAGTGGTCTGGTTCGCGATCGGCTCGCTGCTGTGCGGACTGGCGCCGAACGGTGGCGTACTGGTCGCCGCCCGCGCCCTGCAGGGCGTCGGCGGCGCGCTGCTCACCCCGGGGTCGCTGGCACTGATCCAGGGGAGCTTCCATCCCGACGACCGGGCCCGCGCGGTCGGGCTGTGGTCCGGGCTCGGCGGCGTCGCTGCGGCGGTCGGGCCGTTCATCGGCGGCTGGCTCGCCGACGGGCCCGGCTGGCGCTGGGTGTTCCTGCTCAACGTGCCGCTGGCCGCGCTGTGCGTGCCCGTGGCGCTGCGGCACGTCCCCGAGTCGCGCGACCCGCGGGCTGCGGGCCGCTTCGACGTCCTGGGCGCCGTGCTCGGCGCGGCGGCGCTGGGCCTGGTGACGTACGCCCTCATCGACGCGACGGTGTGGCCGGGTCTCGTCGGCGTGCTCGTGGGTGCGTTCTTCGTCCTCGTCGAGCGGCGGCGGCCCGACCCGATGCTGCCACTGTCGATCTTCGCGCTGCGGCAGTTCACGGCGGTCAACCTGGTGACGCTGTGTGTGTACGCGGCGTTCGGCGGGTTCTTCTTCCTCGTCGCGCTGCAGCTCCAGGTCGTCGCCGGGTACTCGGCGCTCGGCGCGGGCACGGCGCTGCTGCCGACCACCGTGCTGATGCTCCTGCTGTCGGCGAAGTCGGGAGAGCTCGGCGAACGGATCGGCCCGCGCATCCCGCTGACCGTCGGCCCGCTGCTGTGCGCCGCGGGGACGATGCTGATGCTCCGGGTCGGCGAGGGCGCCTCCTATGTCAGGGACGTCCTGCCCGCGATGGCGGTCATGGGCCTGGGCATGGTGACCCTCGTCGCCCCGCTCACCGCGACCGTGCTGGCGGCCGTGGACACCGGCCGGGCCGGCATCGCGAGCGGCATCAACAACGCGGCGGCCCGCGCGGCCGGTCTGCTCGCGGTGGCGGCGCTGCCGCTGCTGGCGGGCATGGGGCCGGAGGCGTACCGCTCGGCGGAGGAATTCGGGGAGACGTTCCGCCGGGCGATCCCGATGTGCGCGGGGGTGCTGGTGGCGGGTGCGGTGATCGCCTGGGCGACCGTCCGCACCCCGCCCCTGGCGGAACGCTCCCATCCGGAGTGCCGGATCAACTGCGGCGTGTCGGCCCCGCCGCTGGAGCCGAGGGTGGCGGGGGAGGACGGGCCCGCCGCGTGAGCGATCCCGCGGGGCCCGCGCTGATGTCGGGGCTCAGCCCCGAGCCCCGCGCCTCAAACGCCGGCGGGGCTGGAATGTGCCTGCCCCCTCTGGTGTCGGCGGGGGCGGGTGGCCCGCGCTGATGTCGGGGCTCAGCCCCGAGCCCCGCGCCTCAAACGCCGGCGGGGCTGGAATGTGCCTGCCCCCTCAGGTGCCGGCGGGGGCGGGTTGACCCGCTCCCCTCAAGCGTTGGCGGGGCTCGATGTGCCCGCCCCCTCAGGCGTCGCAGGGGTGGATCAGCGCTTCAGTTCCGCGTGCGCCTCTTCGCTGCTGTCCTTGAGGAACTGCCAGCAGCGCTCCGCCTCCTCCGTCTCCTTGATGGCGTCGGCGGCTCGCGCCAGTGCGGCCAGGCAGCGCAGGAAGCCGCGGTTGGCGCGGTGGCTGAAGGGAATGGGGCCATGGCCCTTCCACCCCGAGCGGCGCAGGGCGTCGAGCCCGCGGTGGTACCCCGTCCGGGCGTACGCGTACGACTCCACCACACGACCGGCCTCGAAGGCGTCGTCGGCCAGCATGGCCCAGGCGAGGGAGAAGGTCGGGTGCGCGGCGGCGACCTCGGTGGGCGCCGCGGACTGCTCCGCGAGCATCCGGTAGGCCTCTTCGTTCTCCGGCAGATGAGTCGGGGGCGGTCCGCCGAGCAGGTTCTCGTGAAGGTTCATGGCTGAAGTCTGCCACCGGCGCACGGCACCGGACCGGGACCACCGGGTGGACCGCCGACGGGTGGTCTCGGTCACTTCCCCCACGTGCGCCGCCCGGAAAGGGCCCTGGGCCGTCGGCCCCCAGCACCCGGCCCCGGCAAGGAACCGCGGCGTCGTGGGCGGCGTCCTGGTCCCGGGAGGGCCACGGGGACCAGGGCCGTCACGGGGATCCACCGTCCGGTGGCCGGGTATGTTCGCACGCGCTGTCGATTTACCTGGGAGCAGCGGAAGTGCACCGCCGGAGCAGAGGCCCACACCCTCCCCCAGGGCACCGGCCGAACCAGGGGAGAAGTCTGTCGTGGGCAAGCGCGCCGCCACCGGACGACGACGTGTGCGTGGCCGCGGGGCCCCGTCCCGCCGCCGTCCGCTCGCTCCGCTCCTCGTGCTCGGCCTCCTCGTCGGGCTCCTGTCCGTCGGCGGCGGCGCCGCACTCGCCCACTGGCGCAGCGGCCAGGCCGTCGCCGGGTCCGCCGCCCCGGCCGCCACGCCCCGCGTCGAGCCGCTGATGTCTCCCGTGGCCTCGCCCGACCCCGACCCCGGCCCCGACCCCGAGCCCGACCCCGACCCCGAGCCGTCCGCATCCGCGTCGCCGCGCCCCACCGTGTCCGCGTCGCCCAAGGCGTCCACACCGGCGAGCGGACCGCCGAAGGTACCCGCGTCCGGCAAGGGCACCTTCACCGTGGCGCAGGCGACCGGCGCGGCGACCGGCACCGGCACCCTGCGCCGCTACAAGGTCGAGGTCGAGGACGGCATCGACCTGTCCGCACGGCAGGCCGCGGCCGAGATCGAGGACATACTCGCCCACCCGCGGGGCTGGGCCGCCCACGGCCGCGGCCGGTTCCAGCTCGTCTCCTCGAACGCCGACTTCGTCATCAGGATCGCCACCCCGGTCACCGCCGACCGCCTCTGCCTCGCCCAGGGCCTGAACACCCGCGGCGAGCTGAACTGCGAGACCGTCGAGGGCGTCGTCGTCAATCTGAAGCGGTGGATGCTGGGCTCACCGACGTTCGCCGGGACGCCCGCCGAGTACCGGCACCTGATCATCAACCACGAGGTGGGGCACGAGATCGGCATCCGGCAGCACATGGGCTGCCCCGGTCCGGGGCGCCCCGCACCGGTGATGATGCAGCAGATCAAGGGCCTGAACGGCTGCCTTTCCAACGCCTGGCCCTTCGACGAGGACGGGACGTATCTCACCGGCCCGCCCGCGTGAACCTCGTCTTATGATGCCGGTGGGGACCGGGGCCCACACCGATACAGGAAGGGGCGGACCGCTACCCGGATTCGTCGAGGAGACAGCAATGTCACATGACGCCGCCCCGAATCTGGATTTCGCGGGCACCACTCCGTACGAGGACTACGTCCAGGCGGATGTCCTCACCCACCTCCAGCACCCCCGCTCGGACGATCCGGGCGAGATGGTCTTCCTGGTCACGACGCAGGTCATGGAGCTGTGGTTCACCGTCGTCGTGCACGAATGGGAGACCGCGGCGCGTGCGCTGCGCGAGGACCGCATTCCCGTGGCGATGGACGCGCTGAAGCGCTCCGTACGGGAACTGGAGGCCCTCAACGCCTCCTGGCGGCCGATCGCCAATCTGACCCCCGCGCAGTTCAACGCCTACCGCGACGCGCTCGGCGAGGGCTCCGGCTTCCAGTCGGCGATGTACCGGCGCATGGAGTTCCTGCTCGGCGAGAAGTCGGCGTCGATGCTGGTGCCGCACCGCGGCGCGCCGCGGGTGCACGCGGAGCTGGAGAAGGCCCTGTACGAGCCGAGCCTCTACGACGAGGTGCTCAGGCTGCTGGCACGGCGCGGGTACGCGATACCTGCAGAGGTGCTGGAGCGGGACCTGTCGCAGAAGTACGAGCCGTCCGAGCAGGTCGAGCGGGCGTGGGCCGAGCTGTACGCCGCCGAGGACCACGAATCCGAGCTGGTGCGCCTCGGCGAGGCGCTCACCGATGTCGGCGAGCTGGTGTGGCGATGGCGCAACGACCACCTGGTGGCGACGCGGCGGGCGATGGGCTCGAAGGTCGGCACGGGCGGTTCGGCCGGCGTCTCCTGGCTGGAGAAGCGGGCCCGCAAGAACGTCTTCCCGGAGCTGTGGACGGCGCGCAGCCATGTCTGAGTTCCTGGCCGGGAAGGCCGCGGCGCTGGACGCCGCAGACGAACTCGCCGGTGCGCGAAAGCTGTTCGCCCTGGACGACGCCGTGTACCTGGACGGCAACTCGCTGGGCGCGCTGCCCGCGCATGTGCCCTCCCGCGTCGCGGATGTGGTGACGCGACAGTGGGGCGAGCTGCGCATCCGTTCGTGGGACGAGAGCGGCTGGTGGACGGCGCCGGAGCGGATCGGCGACCGGATCGCGCCGCTGGTGGGCGCGGCACCGGGCCAGGTGGTCGTCGGTGACTCCACAAGTGTCAACGTCTTCAAGGCAGTTGTCGGCGCGGTGCGCCTGGTGGACGATCCGGCGCGTACGGACGTCCTGGTGGACGCCACCACGTTCCCCACGGACGGGTACATCGCCGAGTCGGCGGCCCGGATGACGGGCAAGCGGCTGGTGCCGGTGACCCCGGCGGATCTGCCCGCGGCGCTCGGCCCGCACACCGCGGCGGCCCTGGTCAACCACGTCGACTACCGCTCGGGCCGGCTGCACGACCTGCCGGCGCTGACGTCGGCGGTCCACGAAGCGGGAGCGCTCGCGGTCTGGGACCTGTGCCACAGCGCGGGAGCGCTGCCGGTGGGGCTGGACGAGCACGGCGTGGACCTGGCGGTCGGCTGCACCTACAAGTACCTGAACGGCGGGCCCGGTTCACCGGCGTACCTGTACGTGGCGCAGCGCCACCAGGCAGCGTTCGACTCCCCGCTGCCGGGGTGGAACTCGCACACGGACCCGTTCGCGATGACACCCGGCTACGAACCCGGAACCGGCTCCGTCCGCGGCCGGGTCGGCACCCCCGACATCCTGTCCATGCTCGCGCTGGAGGCGGCGCTGGATGTGTGGGACGGGGTCTCGATCGACGCGGTGCGGGCCAAGAGCCTGGCGCTGACGGACTTCTTCCTGGAGTGCGTCGATGCGTACGTCCCGGCCGGGGCGGTGGCCTCGCTGACCCCTTCCGCGCACGCGGAACGGGGCAGTCAGGTCGCGCTGCGCTGCGAGGACGCGCCGCGGGTGATGCGGGAGTTGATCACCCGGGGCGTGATCGGTGACCTGCGCCGCCCGGACGTGCTGCGGTTCGGCTTCACGCCGCTGTACGTGGGCTTCGGGGACGCGGAGCGGGCGGCGCGGGTGCTGTCGGAAGTAGTCCGGGGCTGACGGCCGGGGCGCCGCCCCGGGCCCAGTTCGGGGCTGTGCCCCGCCGCGCAGCGGTCTGGATTGCCGCTGCGCGGAGCCGTTTCCCCACCCCGCCCTTCCCCGGAACCGGGCTCCTCCCGGACCCGCACCGCGCCTCAATCGCCGGCGAGGCTGGATTTCGCGGAGCGAAATCAGCCCGTCCGGCGATTGAGGACACCGCGCGAAGCGCGGTACAGGGTCCGGGGCTTGCCCCGTTTCGGGAAAGGGGCGGGTGGGGAAAGCACCACCCGCCCCGCCCCGTCGGAAGCTGGTAGCGTCCGCGCTGGTCAGTACGCCACCGCGGGACTGTTGGAGCAGCACATGCCGGACCCCGTCGCCCGTGACGCTGCCGAGGAAGCGTCGGCCTTCTCGCATCCTGCCGTCGCGCCGGACGCCTCCGCCGCCTACGGGGAGCATCCCGATCAGGTCGTCGACTTCTACGCGCCCCGCGGCAACCGGGCCGACGCGCCGCTCGTCGTGCTGCTGCACGGCGGGGCCTGGCGGGCTCCGTACGACCGGCAGCACGTCACCCCGTTCGCGGACTTTCTCGCCCGCCGCGGGCTCGCCGTCGCCAACGTCGAGTACCGGCGCGGGCGGGAGATCCCGCAGCAGCGCGGGAGGGGGCCGGTCGCGGGGCGGTGGCCGGAGACGTTCGACGACGTCGCCGCCGCCCTGGACGCACTGCCGGACCTGGCACGCCGGGCCCTGCCGCAGGCCGACCCGCGGCGCACCGTCGTCACCGGGCACTCCGCAGGCGGACATCTCGCGCTGTGGGCGGCCGCCCGGCACGTCCTGCCCCCCGGATCCCCCTGGCGGCTGCCGGCCCCGCCCCCGCTGCGCGGCGTCGTCGCGCTCGCCCCGATCGCGGACTTCGCCCATGCCGTCGGCCTCGACGTGTGCGACGGCGCGGTGCGCCAACTGCTGGGCGCGGAGCAGGAGTACGAGCAGCGGGCCGCGCACACCGATCCGGCCGTGCTGCTGCCCACGGGCATCGCGACCGTCGTCGTCCAGGGCCGTACCGACATCGTCGTGCCGCAGGCGGTGAGCGAGGCGTTCGTCGCCGCGGCGGCGAAGGCGGGCGAGACGGTCGGGCTGACCCTGCTGGAGGAGGTCGGCCACTTCCCGCTCATCGACCCGGCCGCGGACGCCTGCGCCGTCGTCGCCGAGGAGATCGCCCAACTCGCCTGGTGACAAAGGCTCACGGGCTTGCGGACGGAAGCTGACCGCAAGTCTTTCTACGTTCTTCCCATGACGAATCTCGTGACCGGAGCAACCGGAACCGTCGGCCGCCAGGTGGTCGCCGAACTGCTGCGCCGCGGACACTCCGTCCGCGCCCTGACCCGCGACGCCGCCAAGGCCGTCTTCCCGCCCGAGGTGGAGGTCGTCCAGGGCGACCTCACCGACCCCGGGACACTCGCCGCCGCCCTGGAGGGCGTGACCGGCCTGCATCTGATCACCTTCGGCGGGCCGTACTTCGCCCCGCTGGAGACCGGCCCGCGCATCCTTGAGTCGGCCCGCGAGGCCGGCGTACGGCGGATCACCGTCCTGCACGGCGGCGGCCCCAGTCTGCTGGAGGACGCGGTGCGGGCCGGCGACATCCCCTGGACCGTGCTGATGCCGGTCGAGTTCATGGCCAACGCCCTGGAATGGGCGGACGGCGTCCGCACCGCGGACGAGGTGCGCGAGCCGTTCACCGACCGGCTCAGCGCCATGGTGCACGAGGGCGACATCGGCGCGGTCGCGGCCGTCGCCCTGACCGAGGACGGCCACGGCGGGCAGGAGTACGTGATCACCGGACCTGAGGTGCTGACCCTCAGGGACAAGACGGAGACGCTGGCCGCCGCACGCGGACGGGCGATCCGGCTCGTCGAGCTGACCGAGGAGGAGGCCGTCGGGCAGTGGCGCGCGTCCGGTCTGGGCGAGGACGTGATCGGCTTCCTGCTGGAGGCCTACGGGAACACCCCGCCGGCGGGCCGTACCGTCGTCGACACAGTCGAGAAGGTGACGGGACGGCCGGCCAGGACGTTCGCCGTGTGGGCCGCGGAACACACGGACGCCTTCCGGGCCTGAGCCGCCCGACGCACTACCCGTCATACCTGAGAGGTACGCGGCAAGTGCGCTCCCTGGCGGGACGCCGGTCAGGGGGTCCGATTCCTAACGTCCGTTCCGGACACAGCGATCCGGACCGGAAGGAACCCCCATGGCGTCCCGCCTGCCCCGCACCCTGCTCGCCGCGCTCGTCGCCGCGGCGGTGGCCTTCCCGGTCTCAGCCGCGGCGCGGCCGTCCGCCGTGCCCGCGCCGGAGCCGGCCGCCCTCGCACCGCTCTCCGCCGCCGAACTGCCCACGCTGGACACCCGGTACGCCGCCACACGGGCCGGTATCCGCGCGGCGGCCCGCGTCGCGGACGGCCACGGCGACCACGGCCGGGCCCGCGCGCTGCGAAGGATGACGGCGGACGGGCGGCAGTTCCTCACGTTCGACGGGCGCGACGGCGGCCGCACCGCCGAGGTGTTCGGGGACCTCGCCCGTGCCGACCGGATCACCGTCCTCGTGCCCGGCTCGGACACCCATCTCGACACCTACGAACGCTTCCGCGCGGGCGCCGCCGCACTCCACCGCGAGCTGCGCGGCACCGGCGCGGACCGTACCGCCGTCGTCGCCTGGCTCGGATACGAAACCCCGAGGACCGTCGGCACCGACGTCCTGACCAGCGGCCGCGCTGACGAAGCGGCGCAAGGACTGGACGTATTCATAAGGGAGTTGCGTGCGGCCAAGGAGACCGCCGGGTTCTCGCTCCTGTGCCACTCCTACGGCTCCGTCGTCTGCGCCCGCGCTGCCCACCGCCTGGACGGCGCCCACGTGTCCGACATCGTCCTCTTCGGCAGCCCCGGCACCGGCGCGGACTCCGCCACCGACCTGGGCACCCGCGCCACCGTCTGGGCCGGGCGCGGCGGCGACGACTGGATCGCCGACGTCCCGCACGTACGGCTCGAACTCCTCGACGCCGGGGTCGGCTTCGGTACGGATCCCCTCGCCGACGGGTTCGGCGCCCGGGTCTTCGACGCGGGCGGCGGCGGCCACAGCGACTACCTGCGGCCCGGTTCCACGGCGCTGCGCAATCTCGCGCTGATCGCGGCCGGACGCACGGCGGAGGTGTCCCGTGCCTGACCCGCGCGCCCTCGTCCGCCGGATCGACGCTGCGACCCCGCCCGGCAGGGACCGGGCCGTGGACGCCCTGCGCGCCCTCGCCATCACCGGCGTCGTCCTGGGGCACTGGCTGGTCACCGCACTCGTCGCGGACGGTGGGACGCTGCGCGCCGCGTCCCCGCTCCAGCACCTGCCCGAACTCGCCCCCGTCTCCTGGGCTTTCCAGACCCTGTCCGTCTTCTTCCTCGTCGGCGGGTACGTCGCCGCCCGCAGCCGCTCCTCGTATTCCGGCGGACATCTCGCCTGGCTGCGCTCCCGGCTCGCCCGCCTGTTCCGTCCGGTGCTCGTCGTCCTCGTGCTGTGGACCGCGGTGTCCGCGGGCGCGATGGCCGCCGGGACGGGGCCGCAGACGGTGCGCACCCTGCTCACCCTCGCCCTGTCCCCGCTGTGGTTCCTGCTGGTGTTCGCCGTCCTGACGGCCGCGACCCCGCTCGTCGCCCGCCTGCATCCGCTGTGGCCCCTGGCCGTCGTGCTGCATGTGGACCTGTTCCGCTTCGGCCTCGGCGCTCCCGAATCGGTGGGCTGGATCAACATCGCTGCGGGCTGGCTCGTGCCCTACTGCCTCGGCACGGCCTGGGCCCGGGGGGAGCCCGGCAAGGGCGTGCGTCTGGCGCTGCTGGTGGGCGGTACGGCGGCCACGGCCGCGCTCGTCGCGTGGGCCGGATACCCGGCGTCCATGGTCGGCGTGCCGGGCGAGCCCGTCTCCAACCTCAACCCTCCGACGCTCGCCGCCGTCACCTTCGGCCTCGCCCAGTGCGGCGCCGCCCTGCTGCTGCTGGGCCCGCTGCGCCGCGCGCTGGCAAGGCCCGCCGCCTGGGCGGCCGTCGCGCTGCTCAACCTCTGCGCGATGACCGTCTTCCTGTGGCACCAGACGGCGTTGATGGCGGTGACGGCCACCGGGCTGCTCATCGGGCGGCTGCCCGGACTGCACACCGTTCCCGACGACGGCGCATGGGTGCTCGCCCGGCTCGCCTGGCTCCCGGTCTTCGCGCTCGCCCTGCTGGTGTGCCGGTCGGCCTTCCTCCCGTACGAGCGCGGCCGTCCGAAGGGCGGGGGCCGCGTGGTGCGGGCGCATTGCCCGGACCGGGACGCGGCGGCGGAGGTGCACGGCAGTGTCTAGGGTGGGGCGTGTGACGACCATGGGGACCCAACACGCGTTTTTGCGCGGGGTTCCGAGCTGGCTGCGGGCGCTGTGGGAGGGGCTGTGGTCCTTCCGGTCGGATCCGCTGCCGCCCTTCGTCTGGCTGCGCTGGCTCCCGCACGGTCTGCTCTGCATCGCCGCGTTCGGGATCACGTTCGGCGGCGCGGCACAGCTGGTGGACAACGGCGGTCTCGGCCCCCAGATCGGCTTCCTGATCGGGTTCGCGCAGGGCGGTGCGGTGGCGCTCGCGCTGCGGCGGCCGGTAGCGGCGTGGTGGCTGTCGACAGCGGCCATGGTGGTGGGTGCCGTGCTGGTGCGCCACCAGCTGTTGAGAGGCAACGCAGACGACTTCACCTGGCCCTGGACAGGGGCCGGGGTCCTGGGGCACATGGCCGTGCTGCTGCTGCTCGCACTGCGGGTGCGCACCCGGGTGTCCGCGGCGGCACTGGGCCTGACGGCGTTCCTCACCTATGCCCTCCAGGGCTTGCTGGGGGCGGCCGACTACCAGTCCACCGGGGTGGCCGCGGTCGTCCTGTGCACGGTCGTCGTGCTGCTCGGCGCAGCCCTGCGCGGCCGCCGCCAGGCGCGTGCCGCACTCGTCGAGCAGGAGGTGCTGACCGCCGAGGAGCGCACCCGGCGCACGGTGCTGGAGGAGCGCAACCGGATCGCCCGCGAGCTGCATGACGTCGTCGCCCATCACATGTCGGTGATCTCCATCCAGGCGCAGGTCGCCCCGCACCTGGTCCAGGAGCCCACCGACGAGCTCAAGGAGAATCTCGCGGGCATCCGGCAGAACGCGCTCGACGCCCTCACCGAGCTCCGCCGCGTCCTCGGCGTCCTGCGTTCGGAGGACCCGGCGGCGGCCGAGAGCGCCCCGCATGCCCCGCTGCCCACGCTCGCCCGCCTCGACGCCCTCGTCGAGAACGCGCGGGCCACCGGACTGAGCGTCGCCTGCACGTCGGCGGGTGAGCCGCGTCCGCTCGCGCCGGGCGTGGAGCTGTCCGCGTACCGGATCGTCCAGGAGGCGCTGAGCAACGCGATCCGGCACGCGCCCGGCACGAAGGTGCGGATCGAGCTCGCCTTCTCGCGGCCCGGTCTGCGCGTCCGGGTCACCAACACCGCGCCCCGCGTCCCCGCCCCGCGCTCACCGGGGGCCGGGCACGGGCTGCTGGGCATGCGCGAGCGGGCCGCCATGCTCGGCGGCGACCTCGCGACCGGGCCGGCCCCGGACGGGGGCTACGAGGTGACGGCCTTCCTGCCGGGAGACACACCTGCCAAGGGGGAGACAGCGAAATGACGATCCGCGTGCTGATCGCCGACGACCAGATGATGGTCCGGCAGGGTTTCACCGTGCTGCTGAACGCCGAGCCGGACATCGAGGTCGTCGGCCAGGCCGTGGACGGCCTCGACGCCGTGGCCAGGGCTGCCGAGCTGCGGCCCGATGTGGTCCTGATGGACATCCGGATGCCCGAGCTCGGCGGCATCGACGCCACCCGCCGCGTCGTCGCGGACGACCCGGGGACCAGAGTGCTCGTGCTGACCACCTTCGACCTCGACGAGTATGTCTACGAGGCGCTGCGCGCCGGCGCCTCCGGTTTTCTGCTCAAGGACGCGTCAGCCGACGAACTGGCGCACGCCGTGCGGGTCGTGGCCGCCGGGGACGCGTTGCTCTCGCCGAACATCACCAAGCGGCTGATCACCGAGTTCTCCCGGACGGCCGGCCCGCCTCGCGCCCCGCTCAAGGAGCGCGTCGGCGATCTGACCGAACGGGAGACGGAGGTGTTGTCCCTCATCGCCCAGGGCCTGTCCAACGCGGAGATAGCCCACGCCCTCGTCGTCGCCGAGCAGACCGTGAAGACGCACGTGAGCAGGGTCCTGGTGAAACTGGGCCTGCGCGACCGCACTCAGGCGGCGGTGTTCGCGTACGAGACGGGCCTGGTGCGGCCCGCGGGCTACTGAGACGCGTACCACCAGGTAGTCCTCAGGACGGATGCCGCAGGATCCATAACGATGCTGACGACCTCGCCCTGCGCTCCGCTTACCTTTCTCACGTGACCGAGAAGACCCGAAGCCCCGAGTACCGCCTGGCCCAAGGGGCGCTCAGCGGCCTCCGCCAGGACCTCTTCCACGACGCGTTCGCCTACCGGCCGTTGCCGCCGCTGCGCGCCGACGGGCCGCTGGTCCGGCGGCTGCCGGGCGAGCGGATACGCAGGGGCGCGGTGTGGCTGCCGCATGCCGTGGTGCTCTTCGTCGCCTTCTGCGCGCTGATGCTCGCCGGTGCGGCCGGCAGCGGAGAATTTTTCAGTGGCCTGCTGTTCGGCCTGGTCCCGGCGGGCGCCGTCGCCATGACGCTGATCAGGCCGATCGGCGCCTGGTGGGTGTCGATCCTCAGCACACCGTTCGTGAGCGTGCTGAGCGGTTCCTCGAGCGACTCGCCGTGGTCACCCGGTGGGTTCCTCTCCCACCTGGCGGTGATGGTCGTGGTCGCCGCGCGGACCCGGCCCCGTACAGCCGGCTGGATGTGGTTCGTCACCGCCGGGTACGCGGTCTTCGTCGACGCCTTCATCGGCCGCGGCTACGGCACCAACGCGCCGGCGATGCTGTTCACCTCCGCCGTCGCCCTGCTGGTCGTCAGCATGTTCCTCATCCGCCGCAACGCGAACGAGGAGGTCGCCGCCCAGCAGACGGTGACCGCCGTCGAGCGCGACCGGCGCACACTGCTGGAGGAGCGCACCACCATCGCGCGCGAACTGCACGACGTGGTCGCGCACCACATGTCCGTCGTCGCGATCCAGGCCGAGGCAGCGCCGTACCGGGTGGAGAACCCGCCGGAGGAGCTGGAGCGGGCGTTCGCCACGATCCGTGAGAACGCGGTGGCCGCGCTGACCGAGCTGCGCCGCATCCTCGGAGTCGTACGGGCCGAGGACTACGAAGCCCCCGACGCGCCGCAGCCGATGCTCACCGACCTCGGCACCCTGCTCGCCAACGTCCGCGACGCCGGCCTGGAGACGGAGAAGACGATCACGGGTGCGGTGCGCGAGCTGCCCCAGGGCGTGGAGCTGTCCGCGTACCGGATCATCCAGGAGGCGTTGAGCAACGCGCTGCGGCACGCCCCGGGCTCCACCGCCCGGGTCGAGATCTCCTATGTGCTGGGCGGCCTGGGCCTGCGCGTGGTGAACACGGCGCCCCGGGGGCCGGCCAAGCCCTCCCCGGGCGCCGGGCACGGCATCACCGGCATGCGGGAGCGTGTGACGATGCTGAACGGCGAGATGACCGCCGAGCCGACCGAGGAGGGCGGGTACGAGGTGACCGCCTTCATCCCCGTCGCCGTCACCCCCGCCCAGGAGATGTCATGACGATCCGCGTGCTCATCGTCGACGACCAGGCCATGGTCCGCGAGGGCTTCTCGGTCCTGTTGAACGCCATGCCCGACATCGAGGTCGTCGGCGAGGCGGTCAACGGCCGTGAGGCCGTGCGCCGGGTCGCCGAACTGGCGCCCGACGTCGTCCTGATGGACATCCGCATGCCCGAGCTGAACGGCATCGACGCCACCCGCGAGATCGTCGCCGCCGACAGCGGGGCGAAGGTGCTGGTGCTGACGACGTTCGACCTGGACGAGTACGTGTACCAGGCGCTGCGGGCCGGGGCGTCCGGCTTCCTGCTGAAGGACGCCTCCGCCCGGCAGCTCGCCGACGGGGTGCGGGTGGTCGCGGCGGGCGAGGCGCTGCTCGCGCCGACGGTCACGCGGCGGCTGATCACCGAGTTCTCCCGGCTCGCCGAGAATCCGCGCCCGGCCGCGATGACCCAGGTCGGCGAGCTGACCGAGCGGGAGACGGAGGTCCTGGTGCTGATCGCACAGGGCCTGTCGAACGCGGAGATCGCCTCCCACCTGGTCGTCGCCGAGTCCACGATCAAGACACATGTGAGCAGGGTCCTGGTGAAGCTGGGGCTGCGGGACCGGACGCAGGCGGCGGTGTTCGCGTACGAGGCGAGGCTGGTCACGCCGTCGTAGGCGGGGTTAGCGTCCCGTCATGGACGTCCCGTTCGCACCCTGGTCCCCCGCCTTCGCCGCCGATCCGTATCCGGCCCTCGCCGAGCTGAGGGCGCGGGGCCGGGTGCACTGGTTCGAGCCGACGCGGCAGTTCCTGGTGCCGCACCACGCCGATGTGTCGGCGCTGCTGCGCGACCGACGGCTCGGACGCACCTATCTGCACCGCTTCACACACGAGGAATTCGGCCGGACGCCGCCGCCCGCGGCGCACGAGCCGTTCCACACGCTGGGCGACCACGGGCTGCTCGACCTGGAGGCCCCCGACCACACCCGGATCAGGCGCCTGGTGACCAAGGCGTTCACACCCAGGACCGTGCAGACGCTCGAGCCCGTGGTGCGCCGGCTCGCGGCGGACCTGGTCGCGGACCTCAGGCGCGCGGGCGGGGGAGACCTCCTGGCGGAGGTCGCCGAGCCGCTGCCGGTCGCGGTGATCGCGGAGATGCTCGGCATTCCCGCGTCGGACCGGGGCCTGCTGCGGCCGTGGTCGGCGGACATCTGCGGGATGTACGAGCTGAACCCGTCCGAGGAGACGGCGGCGCGGGCGGTACGGGCCTCGCTCGAATTCAGCGCCTACCTGCGGGACTTGATCGCCCAGCGGCGGGCGGCGCCGGGCGAGGACCTGATCTCGGCGCTCATCGCGGCGCACGAGGAGGGTGAGCGGCTCAGTGAGCAGGAGATGGTCTCCACGTGTGTGCTGCTGCTGAACGCGGGCCACGAGGCGACGGTCAACGCCACGGCCAACGGCTGGTGGACGCTCTTCCGCCACCCCGAGCAGCTGGCGGAGCTGCGGGCCGACCACTCGCTTCTGTCCACAGCTTTGGAAGAACTGATGCGGTACGACACCCCGCTGCAGCTGTTCGAGCGCTGGGTGCTCGACGACATCGAGATCGACGGGACGGTGGTCCCGCGCGGCTCCGAACTGGCGCTGCTGTTCGGCTCGGCGAACCGTGACGGCGCGCGCTTCGCCCGCCCGGACGACCTGGACCTCGCGCGCACCGACAACCCGCACGTGAGCTTCGGAGCGGGCATCCACTACTGCCTGGGCGCCCCGCTCGCGCGGATCGAACTGGCGGCGTCGTTCGGCGAACTGCTGCGGGAGGCACCGCGGATGAGGCTCGTCGCGGAGCCGGAGTGGAAGCCGGGGTTCGTGATCCGCGGCCTGCGGGAGCTGCGTGTGGAGCTGTGAGCCCCCTGGGTCTCCGCCCCGGCCCCGTACCGGTCTCCGCCCTGGCCCCGTACCGGTCTCCGCCCTGGCCCCGTACCGGTCTCCGCCCCGGCCCCTGTACCGGTCTCCGCCGGGCTCCGGCCGGTCCTCAATCGCCGGACGGGCTGATTTCGCTCCGCGAAATCCAGCCCCGTCGGCGTTCGAGATGCCGGGCTCCGCCCCCCTCCGAAATCGGGGCTGGGCCCCAAGGCCCTGTACGGCCTTCGGCCGTGTCCTCAAACGCCGGACGGGCTGAATAACAGCCCCGCGCGGCTCGCCGTCGACGGCCTGGCGGCCGTGGGCGGGGGGCTCTTGGCGAAGCCAGCGGGAAATGCCTAGGGCGCCCGTCCCGGGGAGCCCGGCCTCGCGGGCGTTTGAGGCGTTCGGTGGCAGAGCTCCCGAGAGGGACCGTTCGGGGCGGGTCAGAGTCCGCGAGCCTCACCCCTGCGGCCTGGCGGGCGCAGGCACCGGCGAAGCCAGGGGAGGGGGCCGAAAACCAGCCCGCCGGCGCTTGAGGCGCGGCGGTTCGGGACGGAGTCCCCGAGGGCAGCGACGGCGGCTCTACGGCCCGTCCTGACGGCTCTCCGTCCAGCTCTCCGCCCCTGCGGTCACCGGTAGCGTCAGCCCCCAGGCCCCCGGCCGCACCGTCCAGGTGCGGGTGCGGACCGGGCCCGTCACATGGGTGTCCGCGCGGTAGCGGAAGTCGGGGCCCGACACCGTCACCGTCAAAGCGCTGGTGCGGACCGGCTCCGGGATGGCGGGATGCCGGACGAGGATCTCCGCGCGACCGTCGCGGTCCGCCCGGACGCTCACGCCCTCGACCGGGCGGTCCAGGTCCGTCAGCAGGACCCCGTCCGCCTCCACTCGCAGCCGGTGCACGCGCCGCGCCGCCGGTGACGGCGGAGCGGGGCGCACCAGGGTGCGGACCAGCGAACGGCAGGCGTTCCACACGGACGCCTCGGCCCGAGCCGCCGCCCGTACCGCCGGGATCGACAGGCCGCCCAGCACCACGCCGTCGGACTCGTCGACCAGCAGATCCAGCCGGCGCGCCACGCCGTCGAGCACCGCCCGCGCCGCCGCGACCGGCCCGGCGGGCACGCCGAGCGAGTGCGCCAGCTGCACCGCGGCGCCCACGGGGACCAGCGCGAGCGCGCCGTCCCCGAGCCAGCGGTCGCGGTGCAGCAGGCCGACGGCGCGCAGCAGCGCGCGGTCGTCGCCGACCACGACCGGCCGCCGCTGGCCCCGCCGCGCGAGGGCCCTGGCAAATTCCTCCGGCCCGTCGGGCAGACAGATTTTCGCCTCCGAGCCCCCGCACAGCACATCTTTCGCGATACGTACGGACTCGCCGTCCATTCGGCGGGCGACCGGGTCGATGACCACCAGCAGCTGGTCGTGATCCGACACCTCGGTCCTTCCTCGGGTAGCATCTTTGTGCAAGAGCCCCTTGCGCTATTGCGCCAGGGGCTTCGTCTATTCCGGGGCAACCGGTCCGAATACTCAGGCACGGCTTCGGCCCCCTGACCTTGGTCTTGCCCCACCCGGAAGGGGTGTACGCCTGTGCCCGCACTTGTGCTGCTCGGTGCTCAGTGGGGTGACGAGGGCAAGGGAAAGGCCACCGACCTCCTCGGTGGATCCGTGGACTACGTGGTGCGTTACCAGGGTGGCAACAACGCCGGCCACACGGTGGTCGTCGGCGACCAGAAGTATGCGCTGCATCTCCTCCCTTCCGGAATCCTCTCGCCCGGATGTACTCCGGTCATCGGCAACGGCGTCGTCGTGGACCCTGCGGTTCTGCTCTCCGAGCTGAGCGGGCTGAACGACCGCGGCGTCGACACGAGCAAGCTGCTGATCAGCGGAAACGCCCACCTGATCACTCCGTACAACGTCACCATCGACAAGGTGACGGAACGGTTCCTTGGTAAGCGCAAGATCGGCACGACCGGCCGCGGCATCGGCCCGACGTACGCCGACAAGATCAACCGCACCGGCATCCGCGTCCAGGACCTCTACGACGAGTCGATCCTGACCCAGAAGGTGGAGGCGGCGCTGGAGTCCAAGAACCAGCTGCTCGCCAAGGTCTTCAACCGGCGCGCGATCGAGCCGGCCAGGATCGTCGAGGAGATGCTCCAGTACGCGGAGCAGATCAAGCCGTACGTCGCCGACACCACGCTGATCCTGAACGACGCCATCGACGAGGGCAAGGTCGTCCTCTTCGAGGGCGGCCAGGGCACGCTGCTGGACGTCGACCACGGCACGTACCCCTTCGTCACCTCCTCCAACCCGACCGCGGGCGGCGCCTGCACCGGCGCGGGCGTGGGACCGACGAAGATCAGCCGGGTCATCGGCATCCTCAAGGCGTACACGACCCGCGTCGGCGCCGGCCCGTTCCCGACCGAGCTGTTCGACGAGGACGGCGAGGCGCTGCGCCGCATCGGCGGCGAGCGGGGCGTCACCACCGGTCGCGACCGCCGCTGCGGCTGGTTCGACGCGGTCATCGCGCGCTACGCGACCCGGGTCAACGGCCTCACGGACTTCTTCCTCACCAAGCTGGACGTGCTGACCGGCTGGGAGCAGATCCCGGTCTGCGTGGCGTACGAGATCGACGGCAAGCGCGTCGAGGAGCTGCCGTACTCGCAGACGGACTTCCACCACGCGAAGCCGGTGTACGAGATGCTGCCGGGCTGGTCGGAGGACATCACCAAGGCGAAGACCTTCGACGACCTGCCGAAGAACGCGCAGGACTACGTGAAGGCGCTGGAGGAGATGTCGGGCGCGCCGATCTCCGCTATCGGCGTCGGCCCGGGCCGGACCGAGACGATCGAGATCAACTCCTTCCTGTAGGACGGGCGTGTGGCCGGTGGGTGCTCTGCTCACCGGCCACAGCCGTTCCCGCCCCCGCGCCATGTCCGGCCCTGCGCCGGCCGGTCCCTTCGTCCCTCAGCGCCTCTGAAGGAGTACGCCTCCCCCCGAGGCGGCGTCGTCAGGCGTCCGTGTGCGCGGGACCGGAGCCAGGTGTCGTGACCGCGATGCGCACCGTGCCGGTGGTCGAGGGTGCGACCTGTGCGATCGTGCCTTCTTCGGGGTTGCGGGCGAACACGGCGGGGGTGCCCGCCCCCGTCGGTACGTGGCGCACGCTCCAGCCCGCGCTCTGGAAGTAGGCCTGAGCCCGCGCCAGGGCCCGTACCGTCTCGGCTTCCGGCAGAGGCTCGGTCGACCATGTGTGATGGACCGAGGTGCCGGACGTGTCCCGGATGGTGCTGAGGCCTTCTCCGGGCTGTGGGGGAGCCGAGCTGACCCGCAAAGCGTCGTAGATCCGGCTGGAGTGGGCGAGGGCGCGGCGTCCGGCGGGATCGTCGGCCTGTGGGGTCTCCAGCGCGGCGGGGTCTGCGGTGGTCGATGCCGTGGACTGGCCCGGCGGGAGGAAACAGGGCGACGTCACGCCGAGGGATGCGAGGCCCTCGCCCTTGGCGCGATCCACGACGCCGGTCATGGCGTCCATCCAGAAGTCGTCGGGCTCCGTACGCATGTAGACCGACGGAAAGGGGCCGGACCAGTCGTCCTCGCCCGACGAGTTGTACGTGTAGCCCTGCTTCAGCCAGGCGTCTCGCGCCTGGCGCACGAGCTTCTTGGCCTCGGACCCCGGAACACCGGTCAGCTTGTAGGCGACGGTGACCTGTAGTCGGTCGTCAGGCCCGTGGTCGTCCCTGGCGATGCAGGGGCCGACGGCCTCAAGACCCGTAGGTTCCAGGGTCGGCTTGGGAGACATGCCGTCCACCGCCTGGTGGATGATCTCCTCTGCCCGGTCGATCGCCTGCTGCTCATTCATCGTGACCTGCTTCGGTGTTTCTCCGCCGTCTTCCTGTCCGTCCTCCTGCGACCCGCACCCGGTCACCACGATCGTCATGGCCAGCAGTGCGGCAGCCGGGATTACTTTGCGTAGATTCACGGCTGTCCTCCGGTAACGATATTCGCCAGGCTCCTGAGGGGCTTTTCCTCCCAGTACTGGGAGTGCGCGGGCATCATCTCCCAGCCCGCGCCAGGCAGCTTCCCGTCGGGGACGTCGAAGACCCTGCCGCCGAACTCGTCGGAGACCGGGTCGGTTCCGTGGACGATCGAGTGGTCGTCGAAAAGCTCCATGTACGCCTCTGGGTTGAGGGGTGCCAGAGGGCCTGCCGGAGGCGGGGCGAGGTTGATGAGGTCGTTCTTGGCGGTGGCCGCCCAGACATGGTCCGCCGGGATGTTCAGGTCCTTCGCGTGATCCACGCCCACGCCCGGACTGCCCACCATGATCGCGTTGTCGACCGGCAGGTCCAGGTTGTCCCGCAGAGTCTGGCCGGCCACCAGGGACCCATAGCTGTGCCCCAGGAGTGTCTGCTTCACTTCGCCGCCGTTGGCCTCCTGGATGCCGTGCACGAAGTTGCTCAGTGGCTCCTGTGCCTCGTCGGCCCACTTGGTCTCCGTCGCATCGGTCATGATGCTTTGCGGGGCGTCGTAACCGAGCCACACGATCGACGCCGTCGAACGGCTGGGATCGGTGCGCTCTGCCTGGTCCTGGAGAAGCTCCGCCCTGCGGATGTCTCCGTCTATCGACTCCAGCTTGGCGAACGTCCCGGGCACGTACGTCACCACGTTGTCGGCGGTGTCCGGATTTCCGATGGAAACGATGGCGTGCCCCAGATTGTTGTCGTCGAAGCCGAGCAGATAAGGGCGCTTGTTCTCACTGGTGTAGGTGTCGAAACGGCTCTGGATCGCGTCCATGCCCTTGAGGCCGTTCTCGAGTTGCTCCTTCTTCTCGTTCCACTCCTTCCACTCCTCGGTCGGGACCATCGCGCCCTTCACCTCGCGGCCCGTGATCGGGCTGATGTAGGGCTTGTAGTGCTCGGGCTCCTTCTTGAGCCAGGCGTCCACCTTCGCCTGCTGGGCGCCGCGCTCTTCCGCGAGCACGGTACGGTTCGCGTCGTCACGCACGTCGGCGGGAAGGCCGTCGAGCGCTCCGACGCTCGCGGGGTTCATAAAGACGTAGGCGGCGCGCTCCTCCTCGGAAAGGCCGTTCCACCACCGGGCGTTGTCCTGCGGCCAGTCGCTCTTGGGCGGCCCCTTGATCGTGTCCAGGTAAGGGTCGGCCGCCTTGCGTACGCCGCTCGTGTCCGACGTGACGTCCGTCCAGTCCCGGGCGGACACGGTCAGGTCGTCGTCGGCCTTGAGGGCCCGTATTTTCGGCGCCCACTTCGCATCCGCGTCCGTTGCTTCCTTCAGCGCATCGGCGATTCGGTTCGCGTACGCCATCGCCTTGCCGTAGTTCGGGTTCGGGTGGATGTTCGCTGCCTGGCGCTCCAGGGCATCGGACGTCTGGCTACCTCCGGCACTCCCGGCCACCGTGCCGCCATCAGTGATCTTCTCGTCGCCGGGCTTCTTGCCCGCTGGATACGTGACCGAGCCGTCCGGGTTCACCGTGCAGCCGTCCGCCCGCGCGTCCTCGATCGCCGCGTCCAGCTTCCGCTTGGCGGCCGCCATGTCGAAGGCGAATCCGTTGAGGGCCGTACTGATCACACCGCACTCGGTCTGGATGTAGAGGAAGTTCTCTGCCAGAGCCCGGAGTTGCTTCTGTGTCGTCTCTGCCGCCTGACCCCGCAGCACCTTGCGCATTCCTGTGGCGACGGTGTTCTCGATGTGATCCTTGGCCGTCTGGGCCATCTCGCTCTTGGAGCGGTATCCGTCGGCGGCTTCCTCGAACTCCGAGGGCATGAGGGCCTTGAGGGTGCTGTAGTCCACGCCCGTCGTCACCGGTCCTTCGCCTGGCCGCCGACGGCGTCCGTGTCCGCGTACTGCGCCTTCAGCTTGTCGACTTCGGTCTTGACCGCCTCATCGGTCATCAGCAGGTCGTGACCCACCTGCTCGAGGATCTTCTGGAGGGATCCACACCGCTTGCTGACGTCCTTGCCGTACCGCTTCCAGGACTCGTACAGCTCCTTCTGCGCCGCCGCGCTCTGGCACCCCGACTGTGCGCCGAGCCCGGCTTGACCCGTCTCCAGCTTGGTCAGCGCGTCGCCGATGCTCTTGCGCAGGGAGCCGACGCCGTCGCCGGCCGTGAGCCACGCCTTCTTGCTGGACGCGAGGCCGCCGGTCACGGCGCTGACTGAGGGACCTGGTTCCACCGGGACGTGGTTGATCTGCATCGCCTCGGACTGCCGATTGCCCACATCGGCTTTGATCTGCTCCCACTCGTCCCACGCCATGCGTGGATCCCCCGTTCACCTGCGTGACACCAACTGGCGTGCGAGACGCACGCTCACGCCGGCTCACGACCCTACGTGCAGGCCACGACCCCTGCGTCCGTCCGGATACTCAGTCACACGTGAGTACCTGCACATCTCGCGCTGTACGAGGGGCGGTTGCCGACTCGACGGTCATGGTCGCGTCCACCCCGGGGCACCGTGCTCGCCGCCGCAGGACAGGGGCGCCCCGTCTCACGCGGGGCCCTGTCGTCAGCCCTGGGCTTCTGCCAGGCACGTGTCACGGCCGGAGCACCGCGTCGATCGTGTCGTCGCCGAGCGAGGCACAGTGGTGTGTCGTCGGCGTTCAGCGCCGCGAGTTCCTTGGTGCGACCACGCGCGTCAGGGTAGGGCGCGCGGGTCCCGAGGCGTTGGAGCCACCTGATCGGCGCCGTGTCACCGGCGTCTCGTAGGCTCCCGGCCATGAACGACGGGGAATCCGACAGACGGGTCATCGACGGACGCTTCGAGCTGGAGGCCCGGCTCGGCGGCGGCGGTATGGGCATGGTGTGGCGGGCGCGCGATCTGGTGCTGGACCGGGCCGTGGCGCTCAAGGAGGTGCGGCCGTCCGATCCGGGGCTCGCGGAGTACGACCCGGAGGCGGCGGCGATGCTGCGGGCCCGGGTGCTGCGGGAGGCGCGGGCGCTCGCCAGGGTCGACCATCCCAATGTGGTGACCATTCACCACGTGGTGGACGGCGGCGGGCTCACCTACCCGTGGATCGTCATGGAACTGGTGACCGGCGGATCGTTCCAGGACCGGCTGGACAAGGGGCCGATGGCGCCCGCCGAGGCCGCCCGGCTCGGGCGCGAGGTGCTGGCCGCGCTGCGGGCAGCCCACGACGTCGGCATCCAGCACCGGGACGTCAAGCCCGCGAACGTGCTGCTCCGGCCCGACGGCCGCCCGGTGCTCACCGACTTCGGCATCGCCGCGATCAGGGAGTCGACCGTCCTGACCGCGACCGGGTCCATCATCGGCACGCCCGACTACATGGCGCCCGAGCGTATCTCCGGCGACGACGGCGGGCCCGGCTCCGATCTGTGGTCGCTGGCGATGATGCTGTACGTCGCCGTCGAGGGGAACAACCCGCTGCGCAGAGGGACGACGCTGGCGACCCTGGCCGCCGTCCTCAGCGAGGAGCTTCCGCCGCCCCGCCGGGCGGGGTCGCTGACCGGGGTCCTGGCCGCCGTACTCGTCAAGAACCCGGCCGCGCGGCCGGACCCGGAGACCGTCGACCGGATGCTCGCGGCTGCGGCGGAGGGCGGACAGAGCACTCCGGGCGGGACCGGCGAGCCCACGTCGTACCGGCTGGGGCCCCCGCCTGGCCCGGCGACCGCGCCGTCCGCACCCGCCGCCTCCGGACCGCCGGGCTTCGGACCGCCGATGGTCTTCGGACCGCCGGCCGGTTTCGGGCCTTCGACTCCGCACATCGGCGTGCCGGGTCAGGCCCAGCCGACGCCCTACCCGGCGGGCCCGACGCGGCAGACTCCGCCCCCGTCCGGCGGACGCGCGAAGCGCCGAGTCGCGATCGCGTCGTCCGTCGTCGGGACCGTGCTGGCCGGCGTACTGGTCTGGTCCCTGCTGCCGAACGACGGCGAGAAGGGCGGCGACACGGCGTCGAACCCACCGGGGAGTTCCACCGGATCGCGGACGCCCGCACCCACTCCGACGCCTACGCCCACACCGCCGCAGGCCGCCGCGAAGAACGATCTGCTGACACCGGACGGCATCCGGACGGCGGTCAAGGAGATCAAGGCCGCGACGGGCACGGACCGCGTGGGGAGCTTCACCGTCTACGACGAGTACGTGTCCCTGGACGTCATGGTCAAGGGCAGCGACACCAAGTACGACAGCTACACCTACCGCCCGGGCCAGGGAGTGGAGAAGGGAATCATCAGCAACACGCTGTCGGGCGGCGATCTCCCGTTCAGCATGGACGACATCGACTGGGACGTCGTCCCCGCCCTGCTGAAGAGGGCGGAGAAGGACCTGAACGTGAAGAAACCGACCCTGCGTTACATCCTGGTCGACAATGCGAACGAAACCTTCGACACCCCGCTCGGCCTGGCGGTCCACTTCGCCGACGATTACGGCGGCGGTCACCTGGCCGCCGATCTCAACGGCAAGGTGACCAGGGTGTTCCCGGCCGAGAACTGACTCCCGAGTCGGCTACGCCCGGGCGGCGTGGCCCACGAACGCGGACCAGGCCTCGGGGGCCACGGCGAAGACCGGGCCCTCGGGGACCTTGGAGTCGCGGACGTGGACGGTGTGGGGGCAGGCGGCGACCTCGATGCACTCGCCGCCGCTGTCGCTGCTGTAGCTGGACTTGCGCCAGTCGAAGGCGACCTCGATGCAGTCGCCGCCACTGGGGTTGCTGTAGCTGGACTTGAACCACCGCAGAGTGCTGCTCATTGCCGATCTCCTGCCAACCGCTCGATGAGGTCCAGCGATTCACGAGGACCCAGGGCCTGTGCCCGGATCTTCGCATAGCGCTGGGCGTACGTGCTCACCTTTGCCGGGGCCTTGATCAGCAGGCTCTCGTCATGGATCTCCAGATAGACCAGGTGATCGTGCTCCGGGGTCTCCACCAGGTTCATCTCGCCGTACGCCCCCGCGTGCTCGCCGCTCAGCCCGCAGTCCTGCGGCAGCACTTGCAGCGTCACATTACGCCTCCTCCCGCACTCCGCCAGATACCGCATCTGGCCGTGCATCACCTCCTCTCCGCCGATCGTCCGCCGCAGCACCGACTCCTCGAGGATCAGCTCGATCAGTGCCACCGGCTCCCGCTCGAACAGCGCCCGGCGCGCCAGCCTCGCCTCCACCAGCTCCTCCACCCGGTGCTCCGGCAGCGGCGGATAGCCGCCGCCGATCAGCGCCCGCGCGTACTCCTCCGTCTGGAACAGGCCGTGCACCACGAGCGTCGCGTAGAGATGGAGTCCCAGCGACTTCTGCTCCAGCAGCGCGTAGTTCTTGAACTGCGCCGGGTACTTGTCCAGCCGCACGTACTCCCGCGCCTGCTCGAAGAGCCCGAGCCCGTCCCCGAGCGCCGCCTCCAGCTGCACCAGCATCTCGTCGCTCGCGGGCTGCGCGCAGGTCTCCATCGCGCTCACCGCCGACGCCGTGAAACCGATCCGGTCGCCTAACTGCTCCTGCGTCCAGCCCTTCCTGGCCCGCAACCTGCGCGCCATATCGGCCACGAGCCGCGTCGTCGGACCTGCCGACTCCTTGTTCTCCGCACGCGCCATTTTCGATCACCTCCCGACTCGACCGGACTCAACCGGTCACCATTCGTCCCCGCCGAATTCCACCCGGCCTCACTGCCGTCGTCGCAGGTCAACCACTGTGTGACGGCATGTCGCCGGGTATGGAAAACGCTAATGCGCGCTCGCCAGACTGGTCCGGTGGATACACAAAGTCGCGAGGTAAACCTCGACTGGATTCCCGTTTCCGGATTCCATCTCCGCAAGGCCGGCGTCCAATTCGACGCCGTACGGGTCATCGGCGACACGGGCCGCCGTCTCGTCGAGCTGATGGACCACATGACGGGCGGAGAGCCCGGCCCGGTCGTCGTGGACGTGAGCGGCCGCTGGTGCGCGTACTTCCTGCTCCCGGCGGGCAGCACCGTCCGCCGCTCGTGGCCGCGCGGCGCGCTGTGCTACAACTCAGCCCGCGGCTACGACAGTTATGTGCCGGTCCCCGCACTGGCCGGGCGCACCTGGCCGGTGCTGTGGCGCTGCCCGCCCGTCGCCGCCGACCGGTTCGTCCACCCGGTCCTGCTGCGCAGCGCGGCGATCACGCTCTTCGGCTGAGCGCGGCGAGGTCGAAATGAGGGCCCTAGTTCCGGAGGTACACGCCCGGCTCGCCGTCCGCGCTCATCCCGTACACCAGCAGCCGCTCCTTGCCCTCGAAGCGGTCCGTCCGCAGGTTCTGGGAGGACGTGTCCGGTGTGCATTCGGGGTCCGACGCCTGCTCGTCCGGCGTGGGCGGGCCGACGACCACCAGGGTGCCGACGCCGGCGAGGACGGCCGTGGACGCGCAGTTGACGGTGCCGCCCGTGGGCTCGCCCGTCGTCTCGTCCGTTCTCGGGGACAGGGACTCGTAGCGGACGACGGCGGAGCCGACGGGGCCCTGGGTGACCGTCACCCGGCGCTCGAACAACTCGGCCTGGCCCGGCCCCCATTCGGCCCCCGACTCGTCCTCGGTCCAGGTGCCGAGGAACTTCGCGGGCACCGCATCGGGGCCGGAGCCCGCCTTCCGGAACGTTGCCGTCGCCGCGCCCGACGTCCACTGGAGGACATCGGGCGAGCGGACGGTGAGCGTCTGGTGCGCGGCCGGGGTGCACTGCTTCTCCGGGACGCTCAACGTCACGTCGCTCTCGCCGAGGACGATCCGGTCGGCGTCCGCCGAGACCAGCACGGACCGGCCCATGCACAGCCGTTCGCCGGTGACGGTGACGTACACGGCGGTCTTCTCGCCGGTACGGCCCTGAGTGATCTGGATGCGGCCCGTGGAGTAGGGGGCGTCCGCCGTGCCGTCGAGCACGCCCTCCCAGGCGCCGACGAAGGACTGCGGCACGTTCCCGGCCGTGCCCGCTCCCGACGCGGGGCGTTTGCCGGTGCCCGCAGGTTCCTTCTCCGGCCAGAACGCCGCCGCGCTCACGCCCCCGGCCGCGAGCAGCGCCACCGCCGCAGCGGCCGCGAGCACCTTCGCCCTGCGCGGGCGGCGCGACGGCGCCGGGTCGGATGCGGGTGTCGGATCGCCGGCGCCCGGCACCGGGGTGTCCGCGTCCAGGACCCGGGCCGCGCTCCTGCCGAGGCGGGCCAGGACATCGGCGGGCAGCCAGGCACCGGTGGGCCCCTGTTCGGCCGCGGCGAGCGCGGACGCGGGCGGGCGGCGGTGCGGGTCCTTGTCCAGGCAGGCCCGGACGAGCGGTTCGAGCTCGGGCGGCAGGCCGGTGAGGTCCGGCTCGTCGTGCGCGATGCGGAACATCGTCGCGTGCGCACCGCTGTCCGCCGAGCCGAAGGGGGCCACCCCGGTCGCCGCGTACGCCAGCACCGCGCCCAGGCAGAAGACGTCCGACGCGGGCGTCAGCTTCTCGCCCCGCACCTGCTCGGGCGACATGAAGCCGGGCGATCCGACGACCGCGCCCGTGCTGGTCAGCCCGCCGTCGGTGACGGTGTCCACGGCCCGCGCGATGCCGAAGTCGATGACGCACGGACCGTCCACGGTGAGCAGGATGTTGGACGGCTTGAGGTCCCGGTGCACCAGTCCGGCCGCGTGGACGTGCGTGAGCGCGTCGGCGAGCCTGACGGCCAGCGCCCGCACGGTGGCGGTCGGCAGCGGTCCGTACTCCTCGGCCACGACGGCGCGCAGGGAGGGGCCGGGCACATAGGTGAGGGCCACCCAGGGCGCGTCGGCCGCGGTGTCGGAGTCGATCACGGGTGCCGTCCCCGCACCCCCGACCCGCTCCAGCGCGGCCACCTCGCGCGCGAACCGCCGCCGGAACTCGTCCTGTTCGGCGAGCTGGGCGTGCACCACCTTCACGGCGACCGTGCGGCCGCCCTCGGAGCGGGCGAGATACACGCGGCCCATGCCACCGGTGCCGAGCCTGCCGATGAGGCGGAAGGGGCCGATCCGGGTGGGGTCGTCGGGGGTCAGGGCGTCCACGCGGCGATCCTTCCACAGCGCGCGGGCGCCGGTGGCATGGTCGCGGCCGCCCTGCGGGTCGCCGGGCCTTCCGGAGATCGCCGGGTGAACGGCCGGCCGCGTGGGCCCGTATAGAGCGGGTGACACCGGAACGGTACGACCTTGGGGCCGCGTATGAGGCACGCACGACTGAACCTGCGGCGGCTGGTGAGGCTGGCCGCCGTGGGCGGACTGCTCTGCGGCGGGTTACTGGTCACGGAAGCTGTAGCAGGCGAACCAGAGGCCGGGCGGGTGTCCAAGGATCCGGTCGCGGACACCGTCTCCGGACTCGGCACGTCCCGTACCGCGGGCAGCTGGACGACCGAGGACGGGCGGAGGGTCGTCGCGGTGACCGACGCGGAGGCGGCCGCGGAGGTACGGGCGTCCGGCGCGGACGCCCGGATCGTGCGCCACAGCATGGACCGGCTCCGTTCGGCCGTCGAGTCCCTGCGCGCCGCGCCCCGCGTCGCCGGTACGGCGTGGGCGGTCGACTACGCGTCCAACGAGGTCACCGTGCGGGCCGACAGCACCGTCTCCGCCGCCGACTGGTCACGGATGTCGGGCCTCGCCGAGCGGATCGGCGGTCATGTCCGTATGGAACGCAGCCGGGGCGTTTTCACCACCAGGGTCGGCGGCGCGTCCCCGATCTTCGGCGAGGGGCGTCGCTGTTCCGCGGGCTTCAACGTCACGGACGGCCGGGACACCTACATCCTGACGGCGGGGCACTGCGGGCCCGAGGGCACCCCGTGGTTCCAGGACAGGCAGAACGCCGAACTCGTCGGCACCACCACCGACGCAGCCTTCCCGGGCAAGGACTACTCCCTGGTCCGCTACGAGAGCGTCGACACCCTCGACCGCACCAACGTCGCGTCGATCGGCGGCGGGCGGGCCGTACGGATCGTCGGCGCCGCCGAACCGGTCGTGGGGCAAAGGGTTTTCCGCAGCGGCAGTACGACGGGTTTCCGTGCCGGTGAGGTCACCGCGGTGAACGCGACGGTGAACTACCCCGAGGGCACGGTCACCGGTCTGATCGAGACGACGGTGTGCGCGGAGCCCGGCGACAGCGGGGGCCCGCTGTTCTCCGAGGGGCTGGCGCTCGGCGTGACATCGGGCGGCGACGGGGACTGCACGACCGGCGGCACCACGTACTTCCAGCCGGTGACCACGGCCATGGAGACCCTGGGCGTCGACCTGACGGGCGGGCCGCCCCCGCCGCCGGGTTCCGGTGACGACACGGGCGGCTCCGGCGGCCAGGCCGCGGGTACCGGTGCCTCCGGTACGTCGGTGCCCGGCGCGAGCGATACGTCCGACGGAGCGTTCGGCTCCAGGGCGGTCACGAGCATCGTGGACTTCGACAACCCGGCCCTGGGAGTGGGAGTCATCGCCGTGAGCCTTCTCGTCCTGGTGGGTGCCCGCTGGATCGTGTCGGCGCAGGAGCGCAGGGAGTTCCGCAGCTTCCACTCCGCGAGCTGGGGCTGATCCTCGGCCCGGTCCCGCTCACCCCGTCTTCGTGTACGTGAGCGGCTCGCCGCCCGAGCCGCCTCGCTCGCGGACGATGGTGGAGTCGTCCGGCATGTCGAGGCGGCTCCACTGTCCCGGCGAGCAGGACACGCGGTCGCCGAACGTGACCGTCGTCGGGCCGAGTTCGAGGGGCGGGCCCGGTGCCCGCAGCGTGGCGGACCAGCGGCAGTCGTAGTTCGGGCCCGTGCCGGACAGGGTCATGACCTGTTCGCCCACGGCACCCTGAGTAATCGTCATGACACGGGCATGGGTGCCGTCGGCGGTGTCGAACGACGCGCGCCAGCTGCCGACGTACTCCTGTGGGACCCCGCCCGTGGCGGAGGACGGCGACGACGAGGGCGATGAGGAGGGCGACGCGGACGGCCCCTTGGCGTCGTCGGACGGCCCCGTGGAGCGGGACGCGGAGGAGGCGGGACTTGTACCGTGGCCCGCCGCCATGTCGCCGTCCTTGTGCTGGGACATGAACGTGTACACCGCGCCGCCCGCGGCGACCGCCACCACCAGGGCGACGGCGATCAGGGCGAGGGTGCTGCCGCGTGACGGGCGCGGCTCCGGTGCGGGAGGCGGTGTCGGGGCCGCGGCCGGCGTGTAGGCGGCGGGTGCGTACCCGGCGGGTGCATAGGGCGCGGGGGCCGGGTGCGGATAGCCGTACGGCGGGCCGGCCGGGTGTCCCACCGGACCGGGCCGAGGCGGCTGCGGAGCCGGCGGGGGAGGCGTCTGCGGGGCCGTCATCGTGGGCGGCTGTGCGGGCGCCTGTGCGAGCGGCTGCGTGGGGGTGGCCGGTGCCGGGGCATCGGCCGGCGGCTGCTCGTACTCCAGCAAATCCACGGCATGACGTCCCAGTTGGGCGACCAGCGCGCCCGGAAGCCACGGCTCCCCGTCCGCTTCCTGCGCCGTGCGTTCCAGGATCTGCGCCGGTGTCGGCCGGGCGGCCGGATCCTTGTGGAGGCAGTCCCGCACCAGGTCGCGCAGACCCTCGGGGACGCCGTCCAGCGACGGTTCCTCCTGCGCGATGCGGAACATCTGCGCGTGCACGCCGCTGTCGCCCGTGCCGAAGGGCAGCCGCCCGGTCGCCGCGTAGGCGAGGACGGACCCGAGGCAGAAGATGTCGCCGGCGGGCGTGACCCGGTCGCCGCGGATCTGCTCGGGGGACATGAAGCCGGGCGAGCCGACGAGCACGCCGGTGCGGGTGAGCCCGCTGTCGGTGACCGTCTCCAGCGCGCGGGCTATGCCGAAGTCGATCACGCGCGGGCCGTCGATCGTGACCAGGATGTTCGACGGCTTCAGGTCGCGGTGGACCAGGTCGGCCTCGTGGATGCTGGTGAGCGCTCGGGCGAGGCCGGAGGCGAGGAGGCGGACGCTGCGTTCGGGCAGCGGGCCGTGGTCGCCGGAGACGACGGTGTGCAGGGCGGGACCGGCGATGTACCCCGTCGCGACCCAGGGCACGGGCGCCTCGGTGTCGGCGTCCAGAACCGGCGCGGTCCACCGGCCGCCGACGCGCAGGGCGGCGCGCACTTCCAGGCGGAAGCGGTTGCGGAACTGCTCCTGCTCGGCCAGCTCCCGCCGTACGAGCTTCACGGCCACGGTCCGCCCTCGGTCGGAGCGGGCCAGGTACACCTGGCCCATGCCGCCCGCGCCGAGCCGGGCCAGCAGCCGGTAGTCGCCGATGTGCCGTGGATCCCCCGGTGCCAGCTGCTCCATGGCGCGTGGCCCTCCCCCATGTCCGATTGTTCGACGGACAGAGGATAGTGCCGCGCATCGGGGTCCGCGGGGCCGCGAGGGCGAGGCTCCCCGTGCGGCGGGCCGGTCCCGTGCCGTTCGGCCGCCCCCGCCCGCGGTTCAGGCGCTCGTGGTCCCCCGCGCATCGTGCTCGATGGCGTCCATCGCCCTCGACAGCCGCTCCAGCACCCGCACGGTCTCCGCGAACTCCTCCGCCCCGAGCTGTCCGAGCAGTTGGCGGGCGAGCATGGCGTGACCCGGGTCGATCTTCCGGATCGCCTCGCGCCCCGCCTCCGTCACATGCAGCAGTTTGGCGCGCCGGTGTGCCGGGTTGGGCCCGTACTCCGCGAGCCCTTGCCCGGCCAGCAGATCGGCGACGCGCTGCACGCTCTGCCGGGTGATGCCCATCGTGCGGGCGATCTGGGCCACGGACTGCGGCTCGCGGAGCACCGCGCCGAGCACCTGCCAGCGGGCCGCCGTCAGCCCGGCCTCCCGGGCCAGGGCGTCGGAGACGGTGATGAACTGGCCGTTCAGCCGGAAGACGCCCAGCGCGGTACGGGTCAGCAGTTCCTGCGGGTGGTTCTCGGATATGTGCGTGCTCATGCCGAAAGGATCTCGTACGCCGTCGGGTCCGAGTCGTGGAACAGCCGGTACCAGGCGTCCAGCTGCTCGCCCTCGTACACCCCCAGCCGGGCGAAGATCTCGCGGGCGAAGGCGACCGGCTCGGTCGGGCCCGCGGTGATCAGATCGCGGTCGGTGACGGCGTCCGCCTCCACGTACCGCTCGCCGCCCCGGTAACCGGTGGCCTCCAGGTAGAAGGAGACGGCGCTGGTGTGCGCGCGGTCGTCGAGCAGGCCCTCACGGGCGAGGCCGGCCGTCGCACCGCAGATGGCCGCGACCGGGACGCCCGCGTCGAGGAACGCCCGCGCCGCCCGGGCGAACGGCGCCAGCTTGTCGCCGGTGTCCCACAGGGAGGCGCCCGGGAGGATCAGCAGTGCGCTGTCGGCAGGGTCCAGTGCGTCCAGCGCCAGATCGGGCTGGATGCGGAGGCCGCCCATGGTGGTGACGGGCTCGGTGGTGAGGCCGACCGCCCGCACGGTGAAGCCGTTCTGCGCGAGGTGGGCGGTGGCGTGGCCCGTCTCCCAGTCGGCTTGGGTGTCGTACACGGCCAGATGAACGATCTTGCGGGTCATGGGTGCCCTCCTCGAACTTTTGATGACAGTAGACTGTCATATCGACAGTATGCTGTCAATCACGCGACGGGTCCCGGGGCCTCTCCCGGCAAGGTCCGGTGCCCCCTCCCGGGCAGGGTCCTGGCCCCGCGCCCGGGCAGACCCGACACCCTGCCCAGGCAGGGAGGCGGAGGTCATACAAGGTGGCCATGTCGGCTCCCGCGCGCCCCTCCCTACGCTGGCCGGCATGACCCCTCATGCCGATCCCCAGGCCGGTGCCGCCGTCAAGGCGGCGGACCGCGCGCACGTGTTCCACTCCTGGTCCGCCCAGGGACTGATCGACCCGCTCGCCGTCGCCGGCGCCGAGGGTTCGTACTTCTGGGACTACGACGGGAACCGCTACCTCGACTTCACCAGCGGCCTCGTCTACACCAACATCGGGTACCAGCACCCGAAGGTCGTCGCCGCGATCCAGGAGCAGGCGGGCAGGCTCGCCACCTTCGCGCCCGCGTTCGCGGTCGAGCCGCGCTCCGAGGCCGCCCGGCTGATCGCCGAGCGGACCCCGGGCGACCTGGACAAGATCTTCTTCACCAACGGCGGCGCCGAGGCCGTTGAGAACGCCATCCGCATGGCCCGCCTGCACACGGGCCGCCCGAAGGTGCTCTCCGCCTACCGCTCGTACCACGGCGGCACCGCGACCGCGATCAACGTCACCGGCGACCCGCGCCGCTGGGCCAACGACAACGGCACCGCAGGCGTCGTCCACTTCTGGGGCCCGTTCCTCTACCGCTCGCCGTTCTACTCCTCGACGGAGGCGGAGGAGTGCGCGCGCGCCCTGACGCACCTGGAGGACACCATCGCCTTCGAGGGTCCGCAGACCGTCGCGGCGATCATCCTGGAGACGATCCCCGGCACGGCGGGCATCATGACCCCGCCGTCCGGCTACCTCGCGGGCGTTCGCGAGATCTGCGACCGCCACGGCATCGTCTTCGTGCTCGACGAGGTCATGGCGGGCTTCGGCCGCACCGGCACGTGGTTCGCGGCCGAGCACTTCGACGTGGTGCCGGACCTGATGACCTTCGCGAAGGGTGTCAATTCCGGTTACGTACCGCTGGGCGGTGTCGCGATCTCGGCCGAGATCGCAGCGACCTTCGACAAGCGCCCCTACCCGGGCGGGCTGACGTACTCCGGTCACCCCCTGGCCTGTGCGGCCGCCGTCGCCACCATCAAGGTGATGGAGGAGGAGAAGATCGTCGAGCACGCGGCCCGCATCGGCGAGACGGTGCTCGGCCCCGGCCTCCGCGAGCTGGCGGAACGCCATCCGTCGGTGGGCGAGGTGCGCGGCACGGGCGCGTTCTGGGCCCTGGAGCTGGTCCGCGACCGCGAGACGCACGAGCCGCTGGTCCCGTACAACGCCACCGGCGAGGCGAACGCTGCGATGGCGGCGTTCGGAGCGGCCTGCAAGAAGAACGGCCTGTGGCCCTTCGTGAACATGAACCGTACGCATGCGGTGCCGCCGTGCAACGTGACGGAGGCGGAGGCGAAGGAGGGCCTGGCGGCCCTGGACGCGGCGCTGTCCGTGGCGGACGAGTTCACGGTGTAGTCGCGGCAGTCACCGCAGTCACCGCAGTCGCGGGTGACGGCAGTCACGGCAGTCACGGCAGGCGTAGTCACGGCGCAGTCGTCGTCGAAACGGCCTGACGGCCTGATGGCCCACCCGCTCGTGAGGGCCGGGGTCACCGACATCGTTGTGCGTGTCGGGGACCCCGGCTCTGTGCGGCCCGTCCGGAGGGGCGGCGCCTCGGTGGAGGGTCGTCGAAATTGCTTTCGGTTCCCGTACATCCTTCGCCCAACCTGGCATGTCTATTCCCGTGCCAGCACCACTGCACCACCGCTCCGAAACCCCCATGGGCGCGCACCACCGAGCGCGGCGCCCCGGAGGCGGCTGTGCAGATGACACCCTTCGAGGGGGGACCTTGACACCCATGGAATCCGGCTGCGCCGCAGCCGGTCCACACAGAACCACCAGCGCCCGCGCCCGCATGCGCGTCGCCGCCTGCACCGCGATCGCCCTCGCCGCCGGCATGCTGCTGGCGGCCCCGGCCGCCCATGCCGACGACGCCCCCGCGCCGCGCCCCACCGTCGAACGGCCCGGATCCGACGACACCGCGCTGCCCAGCCTGGAACTGCCGCGCCCCGAGGTGAACCGCGGCGCGTTCAGCTCCCTGGACGAGGGCGCCCCGCTGGCCGCGCCGCGCAGCGACGTGGACGGCGACGGCTGGTCCGACCTGATCTTCCAGGCCCTCGACGGCCGAGTGATCGTCTCGACCGGTGCCGAGACCCACGAGATGAACTTCTCCGACGGCTACGGGTCCGGCTCGCAGGTCTTCAAGGACGTCTTCTCGGTGGCGGGCCTCCGTCCGGACGGCCCGGTCCACTTCACCCTGTCGGCGTCGGGCCGCCTCGCGGCGCACGTGAACGACCCGTACTACCCGAGCGTCTACTGGTCGGGCACGGGCTGGCAGATCTACAACAAGGTGTTCTCGCCCGGCGATCTGACCGGCGACGGCGTCGGCGACGTCCTCGCGCGCAACTTCGCGGGCGAGCTCTTCCTGTACCGGGCGACGCCCGGCGGCGCCGAGCCGCTGGCCTCGCGCGTGAAGGTCGGCTCCGGCTGGGGCCAGTACGACCAGCTCGCCGGCGTGAACGACGTCAACAACGACGGCATCGCGGACCTCTTCGCCCGCAACACCGCGGGTGAGCTGTTCTTCTACAGCGGCACCGGCGAGCCCAGCCGTCCCTTCAAGGACAGGGTCAAGGTCGGCAGCGGCTGGAACGTCTACAACACGCTGTTCAGCATCGACGACATCGACGAGGACGGCAACGCCGAGCTGTACGCACGGGCGCACAACGGCGACCTGTACCGCTACACGTCCACCGGCACGGGCGCGTTCCTGCCGCGTCTGAAGGAGGACACGGGCTGGAACGCCGCGAGCCAGTTCGCGAACGCCGCCAACATGTCCTCGTGGGGCAAGGACGAGCTGTGGGGCCTCGACACCTGGGGCACCCTCTACTGGTACTACGACCGCAACAACGGCCAGTTCGCGGCCCGGCAGAAGGTCAGTGACGACGGCGGCTGGAAGGGCGCGAAGATCTCGGTCGTGTCCTCGCTCGACGACGACAACTATGCCGACCTGCTCCAGGTCTACGACGGCCACCTGTACAACTACGCCCTGAACGACGGCTCGGGTCCCTGGCACATCGGCAGCGGCTGGGGCGTCTACAACACCCTCGTCGGTCCTGGTGACCTGTCCGGTGACGGCAAGGGCGACCTGCTGGCCCGCAACTCGGCGGGCGAGCTGTTCCTCTACCGGGGCAACGGCAGCGGCACCGGCTTCGCGGCGAAGCAGCGGATCGGTTCCGGCTGGGGCCAGTTCAACGTGCTCGTCGGCGCCGGTGACATCAGCGGTGACGGCCGTGCGGACCTGATCGCGCGCGCCAAGGACGGCAAGCTGTACCTGTACCAGGGTACGGGCGTCGCTTCCGCGCCGTTCGCGGCGAAGAAGCTGATCGGTTCCGGCTGGGGCCAGTACACCAAGCTGGCCGCGCCGGGCGACATGAACGGCGACGGCCGCGCGGACCTCGTCGCCCGCACCAGCGACGGCGTGCTCTACCGCTACGACGCCAACGGCAAGGGCGGCTTCCTGCCCAAGGCGAAGATCGGCACCGGCTGGAACACGTACTCCGGCCTGTACTAGGCACACACGGCCCCGGGGGCGCCGCCCACGCGGCGGCGCCCCCGGGCGTCCGCTCACACCACCGTGAGCACGATCTTTCCCTGCGTCCGGCCCGTCTCGCCGATCTCGTGGGCCTTGGCCGCCTGCTCCAGCGGCAGCACGGTGTCGACGTGCACGCGCAGGCGGCCCGATTCCACCAGCGCGGCGATCTCCCGCAGGCCGCCGTTGTCGGGTTCGACGATGGTGAAGCCCGCGCGCAGGCCGCGCTGTTCGGCCGCGCCGGCGAGGTGCGCCTCCGCGGGCGAGGCGATGGACACCAGCGTGCCTCCCGGCCGGAGCACTTCCAGCGAACGCGGCCCGTACTCGCCGCCGACGGCGTCCAGAACCACGTCCACGTCCGCGACGGCCGCGGTGAAGTCCGTCGTCCGGTAGTCGACGACCTCGTCCGCGCCGAGCCCCCGCACAAACGCGTGCTTGGCCGCGCTCGCCGTGCCGATCACATACGCGCCACGCGCCTTCGCGATCTGGACGGCCAGATGCCCGACGCCCCCGGCCGCCGCGTGGATCAGCACCCGCTGTCCGGGGCGCACGCCGGCGGTGTCGACCAGCGACTGCCACGCCGTCAGTGCGGCGATCGGCAGAGCGGCCGCCTCGACGTGCGAGATCCCGGCCGGCTTACGGGCCAGGTGACGGGCCGGGGACGTCATGAACTCGGCGTATGCGCCTGCCGGTTCGGGCAGCCGCGGCATGCCGAAGACCTCGTCGCCCGGCCGGTACATCGTCACACCGAGCCCGACGGCCTCCACGACACCGGAGACGTCCCAGCCGAGCGGCACCGGGCGTCCCTCGCCGAGCAGTCCGCCCGTCGAACGGTGCCACCAGTCCGTCGGGTTGACCCCGGCGGCGTGGACCCGCACCAGGACCTCCGATGGACCGGGCTCGGGCCGGTCGACCTCGACGATCTTCAACACGTCCGGTCCGCCGAGTGTGTCCTGCCTGATGGCCCGCATGACGTTCCGCATGATGTCCGCTCCTCCGAAGGGAATTGCCCCCGGTCGGAGGCCCGGGACCCACCCTGCGGCAGCGGGAAGCCGCATTCGAGTGGCCGGATGGCCATGATGTGCAAGGATCTGGCCATGGCTCCTTCCGCCCCGCACCGCGTCGTCGTCCTCGCGCTCGACGGCGTCTACCCCTTCGAGTTGAGCATCCCGGTCCGCATCTTCGGCACCGCCCAAGGACCGGACGGCGAACCGCTGTACGAGGTGATCACCTGCGGCCTCGACGGCGGCACGGTCCGCACCAGCGCCGACTTCTCCGTCACCGTCGCGCACGGGCTCGACGCACTCGCGACCGCGGACACGCTCGTCGTCCCGCCGTTCAGCTGCGGCCCGGGCCGAATTCAGCAATGGCTGCCCGCGCCGCTCGCCGCCGCCTTCACGACGCTCCGGCCCGGCACCCGCATGGTCTCCATCTGCACCGCCTCGTACGTCCTCGCCACCGCCGGTCTGCTCGACGGACGCCGTGCCACCACGCACTGGAACGAGGCCGACGCGTTCCAACGTGCCTTTCCCCGCGTCGAGGTGGACCCCGGTGTGCTGTTCGTCGACGACGGAGACGTGCTGACGGCGGCGGGGGTCGCGGCCGGGGTCGACCTGTGCCTGCACCTGCTGCGCCGCGACCACGGCAGTGAGGTCGCCAACCGGGTGGCGCGGCTGTGCGTCGTGCCGCCGTGGCGGGACGGTGGCCAGGCCCAGTTCATCGAACGCCCCGTACCGCCGCCGTCGGCGGCGTCGACGTCCGCGACGCGCGCCTGGGCCCTCGACCGGCTGGGCAGCCCGCTCACCCTCACCGAGCTGTCGGCGCACGCCCGCATGAGCGTCCGGACGTTCTCCCGACGCTTCCGCGAGGAGGTCGGCCTGACCCCGGTCCAGTGGCTGACCCGCCAGCGTGTGGAGCACGCCCGCCGCCTCCTGGAGACGACGGACCTCCCCGTCGACCGGGTCGCCGCGGAGTCCGGCTTCGGCACGGCGGCGTCGCTGCGGCAACACATGGCAGCGGCGATCGGGGTGTCGCCGACGGCGTACCGCCAGACGTTCCGCGCGGGGGCCGGCGAGCCGGCCGGAGGACGTGGCGAGCTGGTCGCCCCATAGGGCCGGTTCGTACGACGGCTCGCGTTCCGGCGCGACGTGGAGGTCGGCTGCTCTCGCCTGCCGTGCCACGTGGGCGGTGGCTACGCCTCCGCGTCACCCCGGGTCGACTCATGCCCTGCCGCCGCCCCTCGCGGTGGCTTACGCCTCCGGCGTGACTGGGGTCGGTTCGCGCCTGGCTCGGGGGCTCAGCGGCGGGTCTTGCCTGTCGCGCGATCTCGGGGCCGGCTCATGCCTCCGCGCGACCTCTGGGGCGGTTCCCGCTTGGCGTGTGGGCCCTGCGGCGGGTCTTGCCTGCTGTGCGGCCTCGGGGTCGGTTCATGCGCCCGCGTCACCTCGGGTCGACTCATGCCCTGCTGCCGCACCTCGGGCGGTGGCTCATGCTTCCGGCGTGACTGGGGGCGGTTCGCGCCTGGCGTGTGGGCCCTGCGGCGGGTCTTGCCTGCCGCGCGACCTCGGCGGTGGCTTACGCCTCCGGCGTGACTCGGGGTCGGCTCATGCATTCGCGCGACCTAGGGGTCGGTTCACGCCTGCCGCGCGGGCCCAGCGGCGGCTCCGGCCTGCCCCGCCAGGTCGGCGGTGGCATGCCCGCGCCACCTCGGCAGTGGCCTACGCCTTCGGCGTGCGCCCGCGTCGCCTCGGTCGCGGCTCACGGACCGCGCAGCGCCTCCACCTCCAGGAAACGTCTGCGCCGCGGCCCCCGGTACAGCAGCGCCTCCCAGCCCAGCCGCCTCAGGGCCGCCGCGCAGGCCGTCAGCTCGGCCTCCTCCGCCTGCTGGGCGCCGCTGCCCGGCGGGCCCAGCCACTCCACGTACACCGTGGCCGGGCGCTCGCCGGGCCGCACGCGGTAGCCCGTCGCCGTCCTCGCGCCCTCGGCGTCGACCGCCGACGGCGCAAAGCCCGCCGCCTCCAGGGTCAGGGACACCGCGCGCACCATGCGGTTCAATTCCCAGGGAGCGGGCACGGCCGCCGGGTCGGGGGCCGCGGTGTTGGTCACACGGCGGATCTGCAACAGGCCCTCGAACGCCGTGCGGACCTCCGCTGCCCGTCCGGCCGCCGCCACCGGGCTCCCGTCCCCGTCAGCCGGTTCGAACACATCCGTCACATCCGCCTCGCTTCCGTCACGGTGCGGGCCCCATGCCCCACGACTCCGCCATGACCCCTGGCCTATCGTGTCCGGAACCGCAGCAGAAGGAGAAGGCCACCACGATGCCCGGCAACGCCACCGGCGGCGGCACCGCCGTCACACGCAGCACCCTGCGACAGCAGATCGCGGACGCGCTGCGCGACGAGGTGCTCGCCGGGCGGCTCCAGCCCGGGCAGGAGTTCACCGTCAAGCAGATAGCCGACCAGTACGGAGTGTCCGCGACACCCGTCCGCGAGGCGCTTGTCGACCTGTGCGCGCAGGGACTGCTCGAATCCGACCAGCACCGCGGCTTCAAGGTGCACCGGTTCTCCGTCGACGACTACCGCACGATGATCGAGGCACGCTCGATGGTCGTGGACGGCGTCTTCCGGCAGCGCACCGAGTGCTGCCCCACGACGCTGACCAGCCAGGGCCTGCTGTCCGTACGCCGCCGGGCCGAGGAGGCCGCGCGCGCGGCCCGCGCCGGTGACCTGGACATTCTGATCGGCTACGACCTCCGGTTCTGGCGCGAACTCGCAGGGCTCGTGACCAACCGCTACATATCCGAGTTCCTGCACCGGCTGCGCGTCCAGGCGTGGGTCTTCGCCGTGCCGTATCTGCGCGCCGACCCGGAGCTGTCGGACTGGCTGTGGAGCGGGCACGAGACCGTGGTGGACGCGGTGACCCGCGGTGACGCCGAGGCAGTGCGCGAGGAGGTCCGCGCCTGCAACGCGCACGCGCTGGCGTGGGCGGACCGGCTGGAGGCCGCGTCCCGCCCCGGAGACCCCGTCCACGCGCGCCGCCCCGACACCAGCCGGGCCGCCGGCAGCGAGCGGTGAGCGTGGACCTGAGCGTCGTCGTACCCGCGTACAACGAAGAGGTACGGCTCGGCCCGACGCTGGACGCCATCTGCGCCTTTCTGCGCGCCGACCCGGAGCGCTGGGGCAGCTGGGAACTGATCGTCGTCGACGACGGCTCCACCGACGCCACCGCGAAGATCGCCCAGGAGGCGGCGGCCGACGAGCCCCGTATCCAGCTGGTGTCGAGCGAGACCAACCGCGGCAAGGGCCACGCCCTGCGCATGGGCGTGCTCGCCTCGTACGGGCGGCGGGTGCTTTTCACCGACGCCGACCTCGCCGCTCCCATCGACGAACTGGCCCACCTCGACGACGAGCTCGCCGCCACCGGTGCCGCCGCGGCCATCGGCTCCCGCGCCCACCCCGACGCCCGGATCGAGGTCCACCAGCGGCTCGTGCGGGAATGGCTCGGCCGCATGGGCAACCGGCTGATACGTCTCGTCGCGGTGCCCGGCATCCGCGACACCCAGTGCGGCTTCAAGCTCTTCGACGGGGACAAGGCACGCGCGGCGTTCGCCGACTCCCGGCTCACCGGCTGGGGCATCGACGTCGAGATCCTGCGCTTCTTCCGGCGCGCGGGCTGGCCGGTGACCGAGGTCCCGGTGCGCTGGTCGCACGTCGCCGGCTCCAAGGTCAGGCCCGCGGACTACGGCAGGGTGCTGCTGGAGCTGCTGCGGCTGCGGACCCGTGCCGTGCGCCGCGCGGACCTGGCCGTCGCCGGTCTGTTCCTCCTCGCGTCCGTGCTGCTCTACAAGGGGCTGTGGACGGACCTCGACCGCGGCTATCTGCGCGACGCGGGCCAGGACCAGAACCAGTGGGAGTGGTTCTTCGCGGTCACCGCCGACAACGTCACGCATCTGCGCAACCCGCTGTTCACCACCCTCCAGGGCCATCCCCAGGGCGTGAACCTGATGGCCAACACGGTCATGCTGGGCCTGTCCGTGCCCCTCACACCCATCACGCTGGTCTTCGGCCCGACCGTCACCTGGGCGCTCGTCCTCACGCTCGGCCTGACCGCGACCGCCGTGTCCTGGTACTGGCTGATCGCCCGGCGGCTGGTGCGCAACAGGGCCGCTGCCGCGCTCGGCGGGGCGTTCGCCGCCTTCGCGCCGCCGATGATCTCGCACGGCAACGCGCACCCGAACTTCCTCGTCCTGTTCATGCTGCCGCTGATCGTCGACCGGGCGCTGCGGCTGTGCGAGGGCAGGAACGTGGTCCGCGACGGGGTGCTGCTCGGCCTGTTCGCGACGTACCAGATCTTCCTAGGCGAGGAGCCGCTGCTGCTCGCCGCAGTGGGCATGCTGCTGTTCGCCCTGTCCTACGCGCTCGCGCGGCGCGATGTGGCGCGGGCGGCGTGGCGGCCGCTGCTGCGGGGCCTGGGGATCGCGCTGCTGGTGTGCCTGCCACTGGTGGCGTTCCCGCTGGGCTGGCAGTTCTTCGGGCCGCAGAGCTACAAGAGCGTGCTGCACGGCGACAACGCGGCCAACAGCCCGCTGGCGTTCCTGCAGTTCTCCGGCCGCGCCCTGTTCGGCTCCGACGCGGGCGCCGATCCGCTCGCGATGAACCGCACCGAGCAGAACGCCTTCTTCGGCTGGCCGCTGCTCGCGGTGGCGGTCGCGATCGTGATCCAGTGGTGGCGGCTGGCGCTGGTGAAGGCGCTCGCCTTCACGGCGGTGGCCGCCGCGTTCCTCTCGCTCGGGCGGACGTTCCGCATCCCGTACACCGACCTCGTGCTGACCGGGCCCTGGCGGGCGCTCGCTCACCAGCCACTGTTCGAGTCGGTCATCGAGTCGCGCGTGGCGATGGTCTGCGCACCCGTGCTCGGCATGCTGCTCGCGCTCGCCGCGGACCGTCTCACGGCGGCCGGAAACCGGTCCTGGGTCCTGCGGGCCGCCGGCTTCACGGCGCTGGCCGCGGCTCTGGTGCCGGTGCTCCCGACGCCGTACCCGGTACGCGAACGGGCGGAGATACCGGGCTTCATCACCCAGGGCACCTACCGCTCCTACCTCGGCGAGGGCGAGTCGCTGGTCACCGTGCCGCTGCCGACGCCGGGCAGCGCGGAGGCCCTGCACTGGCAGTCGGCGACCGGCCTCGGATTCCCGGTCGCCGGCGGATATTTCAACGGCCCGTGGGGCCCCGACCGCATCGGTATCTACGGCGCCACGCCCCGGCACACCTCCAACCTCCTCGGGGAGGTCCGCAACAGCGGCCGGGTGCCCGTGATCGGCCCCAACTGGCAGGCGCAGGCCCGCGCTGACCTGGCCGCCTGGAAGGCGGGCGTGGTGGTGCTGGCGCCGCAGTACAACGAACAGGCGCTCTACGAGACGGTCACGAAACTGCTCGGCAGACCGGGGGAGCGGGTGGCCGGGGTATGGATATGGGACGTGGGGGCAAAAGGCGGTACGCGATGAGGGCCCTCTTCGCCGGTCCACCGCACGGCATTACGCTGTCCCGTCCACCGTCCGCGCACCTCACTCCTCCCCCTGCGGCCCGACGGCCGTGGGCGGCACCCGTCCCGAACCGCTGAGAGCGAGCCTTCCCTTGGCCTGTGACCTGTGGCTGGTCCCCCTTGTCGACGTGCTGTGCCACAGCCCCGACAATCCCTTCGCCGAAGAGATCGCCTCCTACGACAAGGCCCTGACCGGCGCCGGTCTGCCCACCGTGCCCGTCTTCGCCTACATGCCGGGCCTCTCGGGCGACGTCGCCCCCGTGGCCGGCTTCGACTACGACGCCCTGCACTTCCTGCGGCGCGCCTACCTGCTGCAACTGTGCGGTCTCGCGGTGACGCCGGTCGACGAACTGGGCGGCGACTACGAGCAGTTGCTGGAGATGTTCGAGTCGACGGCGCAGCAGTCCCACCTGGTGTGGCACTACGACCACGCGGGCGCGTACGTCCCCGTGGACTTCGCCGCACCCCTGTTCAACGACGAACTGCTGGAGGGCGGCGGACCGTTGGGTTCCACCCAGGGCCTGCTGCGGGAGCTGGAGTACGTGGCCCCGGCGATCGGCATCGACCCGGCGAACCCGCCGGCCGCCCCGGCGCCGCCGGAGCGGCCCACCGCCCTGGAGGAGCCGGCCGGTCCCATTCCGTACGACGAGAGCCCGTTCGCGCGGGAGCGGCACGTGTGGCTGGGGCTGCACGCGGCGGCGACGCGGAGCCTCGGCCAGGGCTCGATGATCATTTTCAGTTGACACACGCGTACGCGCCTTTGGTGGTTAAGGCGCCGGACAGACGGCCGACCGACCCCGGACACCTTGTGCCGGTAGGACCGGGGCATGTCGCAGACAAGTACCCCCACCGAGGGGACGGCCGCGGAAGAACTTCCCAGGCCGGAGCGGTTCGCGGACGTCAAGGGCTGGTTCTGGCCGGTCGACCGGATGGTCTTCGACTGGTTCCTGGCCCGGCAGAGAGACACGGACCGGAAGGGGGACCTCCTGGAGCTCGGCGCCTACCTGGGCAAGAGCGCGATCTTCCTCGGGGGGTATGTGCGGGAAGGAGAGACCTTCACCGTCTGCGACCTGTTCGACTCCGAGGCGCCGGACGACCCCAACAGCGCCGAGATGGACCGCTCGTACGCGACGCTGACGCGCCGGGCCTTCGAGGCCAACTACCTCTCCTTCCACGACGACCTGCCCACGGTGGTGCAGGCGCCGACGTCCGCCATCACCTCCCGCGTCGCCCCGGCCAGCTGCCGTTTCGTCCATGTCGACGCGTCCCATCTCTACGAGCATGTGCACGGCGACGTCGCAGCGGCGCGGGAACTGCTGCTGCCGGACGGGATCGTGGCGTTCGACGACTTCCGCGCGGAGCACTGTCCGGGCGTCTCGGCGGCGGTGTGGGGCGCGGTGCCGACGACGGGCCTCAAGCCGATCGTGATCACGGGCAGCAAGCTGTACGGGACATGGGGCGACCCGGCCCCCTTCACCGAGGCCCTGCTCGCGTTCCTGGCGACGCGGACGGACGTGTGGCACGGAGTGGAGGAGGTCGCGGGCCTGCCGCTGATCCGTATCAAGGGCCCCAAGGCGGAGCCGCCGCCCCCGCCGGTCTCCCGTCACGAGCCGCTCCCGCAGCCCGACCCGGAGCCTGAGCCGGAACCTGGCCCGCCGACGGCCCCGGCCCCGCCGCCCCACCCCGCACGCCGCTCCCTGCCCCGCCGCCTGGCCAGGGACCTGCTCCCGCCGATCCTGACGCGGGCGCTGACGTCCCGCCGCAGGCGCTGAGGACGGCCGCGACACATCCTCTCCTGACCTCCTTCCGACGACTTCCCACACAACGGCTCCGGGGCACGCGCGCCCCGGAGCCGTTGTGCTTGAGGGCGGCAAGCACACATCCCCCGTCGGGGCTTGGTGACGGCTCACGAAAAAAGCGTCAGGGGTTGGGATTCCGTCACAGAAGCGGTCGGCCCGGCCGCTTCTAGGCTTCTCGCACCGATCGGGTGAACGCGCCCCGGCGATCCCCTCGTGGCTCCGTGAACCGGTGCCGCGCACGCCGGAGCATGCCAGAGCCGCACCATTCGCCTGAAGGAGCCACCCCCCCATGCCTTTTCACGCCAAGAACCGACTCCTGTCGGCGGTTCTCGCGACCGCCGGAACCGCCGCACTCGGACTCGGGACCGCCGCCCCCGCCCAGGCGGTCTCCGACCCCCTCAACTATGTTGCTCTCGGTGACAGTTACAGCGCGGGCTCGGGCGTCCTCCCGCTCGACCCGGACGCCTCGCTGCTCTGCGCCCGGACCACGAGGAACTACCCGAACCTGCTCGCCGCCCGCACCGGGGCGAACTTCACCGACGTCACCTGCGGCGGGGCGCAGACCAAACACTTCACCGCGGCGCAGTACCCCGGCGCCGCCCCGCAGTTCGACGCGCTCAGGAGCGACACCGACCTCGTCACGCTGACCATCGGCGGCAACGACAACAACACCTTCGTCAGCGCCATCCTCGCCTGCGGCAGCCTGGGCCTGCTGACGGCTGGTCAGGGCAGCCCCTGCAAGGACACCTACGGCAGCACCTTCTCGGACGACATCGCGGACAAGACCTATCCCGCGATCAGGACGGCCCTGAACCAGATCAGGGCCAAGTCCCCCAAGGCCGAGATCGCGATCCTCGGCTACCCGTGGATCGTGCCCGAGCAGAGCGTCCCCGGATGCTTCCTCAAGATGCCGGTCGCCAAGGGCGATGTGCCCTACCTGCACCAGATGCAGACCGACCTGAACGCGGCCGTGGAGAAGGCCGCCGCCGAGACCGGCGTGACCTTCGTCGACATGGCCGAGGCGTCCAAGGGCCACGACGCCTGCCGCCCGATCGGCACGCGCTGGATCGAACCGCTGTTGTTCGGCACCAACGTCGTGCCGGTGCACCCGAACGCGGCGGGCGAGGCCGCGATGGCGGACCGGGCGGCCGCGGTCCTCGGCCTCGGCGTCGGCTGACGCGGGGTCGCTCTCGTGGCCCTCGGCCCCGGGTGAGGCAACGCAGCTCACGCTGATGGCGGTGGTCAGCCGCCGGTCGACGGGACGTAGCTCAGCGTGACGCCGGTCAGCCCCGGGTCGGCGGGACGCTGGTCAGTCGGACACCGGACAGCTGCCTGACATCCAGACGCTGATCAGTCGGACACCGGTCTGCCGCCTGCCTGTCGGCCACCGGCGGTCCGGACGCCGGCCTGTCGGCCGCCGGTGGTCCGGACCATGGTCGGCGGGCATCGCTCAGCCGGCGGTCGGCCGGACAACCGCTCCTCTGGATGCCGGTCAGCCGCCGGTCAGCCGCTCAGCGCTCGTCCGGCGGTCGGCCAGAACGACGCTCAGCGCGGCGGCTCCGGGGGCCGCTGCCTGGGCATGTTCGGGCGGGTGCCCGGGGGCAGCGGGAAGCGGCCCTGGATCACGCCCGCGGACTGCGACGCCGGGCCCGCCTCCGGGCGGGGCGGGGACAGGGGCCTCAGCCGCAGCGGCGCCGGGCCCGCGCGGAAGTCGGTCATCCAGTCCGCCGTCTCCGTACGCACCAGCTCCGAGAGGTCTTCCGAGAAGCGCCGCAGCACCCCGAGGCAGCGTTCGGCCGCCTCGCTCGCGGTGCCCTCGGTGGGGCCCAGCACCTCCCGTACGCTCTCGGACGCCCAGTCGAACTGGAGCACCTGGAGCCGGTGCTGCACGGCCTGGGCCGTGCCGACGTCGCGCATCCAGCCCGCGGTGAGGCCGAAGTACCGGTCGCAGGCCACGCAGGCCGCGGCCAGCAGGAGCGAGACGTAGCCCCACGGTGTGGCCCCCGCCACCGCCTCCGTGAGGTCGAGCAGGGGCAGGGCCGCTCCCGCGACCGCGCCCAGCGCCGTACCGAGGCGCAGCAGCCGGGCCCAGCGGCGCTTGCGGGCGCGGTCGGCGAGGTACCAGTCCGCCGTGCGCAGGGCGTCGGCCTCCACCCACCGGTAGAGCTCGTCAAGGCGGACCGCCGGCTCTCCCCAGTCCCCGAGCGGGAACGCCCGTCCCGTCAGATCACCCAGCGGCGCGGTGCCGCCCTCCTCCCGGGCCGGCCCCCCAGGCTGCATCTCCGGCTGGCTCACCGGTGCGCTCCTCTACCCTCTACGGCTTCTGCGGCTTCGCTGAAAAGGTGCTCAAAAGGTGCTGACGTTACACCGTGTGACGTACGGTGCGCGCGTTCGTTCTGATACGCCCGCGGATGCGCACGCCCTTCATACCGCCGAATGGTGGGCTGTGCGTTCCCGATGCCCGTATTTCCGCCCGCACGGGGGCCTTGATCAGGTAGGGGAGCCTGATCGAGACAGGTGGCTCTCACTCGAAAGAGTTGGTCACCGCCGAGTGGGGCATCGCGACCGGTGACCACGTAGGCTCGGCCGTATCGAAGCAACGTACGGACAGGAGTGACCGTGATTCCCGGTGGTGGGCAGCCCGACATGCAGCAGTTGCTCCAGCAGGCCCAGAAGATGCAGCAGGATCTCGCACAGGCTCAGGAGGAGTTGGCGCAGACCGAGGTCGAGGGTCAGGCGGGCGGCGGCCTGGTGAAGGCCACCGTCACCGGCTCCGGCGAGCTGCGGGGTCTCGTCATCGACCCCAAGGCCGTCGACCCCGAGGACACCGAGACGCTCGCGGACCTCGTCGTCGCCGCCGTCCAGGCCGCCAACGAGAACGCCCAACAGCTTCAGCAGGACAAGCTCGGACCGCTCGCGCAGGGCCTCGGCGGCATGCCGGGCATGCCCTTCTGATCCGCGAGTTGCCCGCCGGTTCCGTCAGGACCTTCTAAGCGTCATATTCACCAACTACCGTAAGCAGCAAGCCGGCAAGCAGGCAGGCAAGGAAAGGCGTTCCGTTGTACGAAGGCGTGGTTCAGGACCTCATCGACGAACTGGGCAGGCTGCCCGGCGTCGGTCCCAAGAGCGCGCAGCGGATCGCCTTCCACATCCTGCAGGCCGAGCCGACGGACGTCCGCCGGCTCGCGCACGCCCTGCTGGAGGTGAAGGACAAGGTCCGCTTCTGCGCGGTGTGCGGCAACGTCGCCCAGCAGGAGCAGTGCAACATCTGCCGTGACCCGCGCCGGGACCTGGCCGTCATCTGTGTCGTGGAGGAGCCGAAGGACGTCGTCGCGATCGAGCGGACGCGGGAGTTCCGCGGTCGGTACCACGTTCTGGGCGGTGCCATCAGCCCCATCGAGGGCGTCGGCCCGGACGATCTGCGCATCCGCGAGCTGCTGGCCCGCCTCGCGGACGGTGCGGTCACCGAGCTGATCCTCGCGACGGACCCCAATCTGGAGGGCGAGGCGACGGCCACGTACCTCGCACGCATGGTGAAGCCGATGGGACTCAAGGTCACGCGGCTGGCCAGCGGCCTCCCGGTGGGGGGAGACTTGGAATACGCCGACGAGGTCACGCTCGGGCGGGCCTTCGAGGGGAGACGACTGCTCGATGTCTGACGCCATGCTGCACGCCGTAGACCAGGACCCGGACGACTTCGCGGTCCAGATCGCCGACTCGATCGAATCCTTCATCGTGGCGACCACCGAGGTCGCCAAGGGCGACGAGCCGGACAGCGCCGTGCCGTTCCTGCTGCTGGAGGTCTCCCAGTTGCTGCTGACCGGTGGGCGCCTGGGTGCGCACGAGGACATCCTCCCGGACGAGCGGTACGAACCGGACACCGGACCCGACGTGGACGTCGACGACCTGCGTGAGCGCTTCGCCGTCCTCCTCGACCCGGTGGACGTCTTCTCCGAGGTCTTCGACCCGTACGAGCCCCGCAAGGCCCCGGTCCCTTCGCGCATCTCCGACAGCCTCGCGGACATCGTCACCGACCTGCGCCACGGTCTCGCCCACTACCGCGCGGGCCGCACCACCGAGGCCCTGTGGTGGTGGCAGTTCTCGTACTTCTCCAACTGGGGCCCCACCGCCTCCGCCACCCTGCGCGCCCTCCAGTCCCTCGTGGCCCATGTCCGCCTCGACCAGCCGCTGGCCGAGCTGGACGGCCTGGACACGGACGAGGACCTGACGGAGGAGGCGCTGGCGGAGGAGGCAGGCCGGGTCATGGTCCAGGAGATCCTGGGCCCGCCGGAGCTGCGCCGGACGCCCTGAACCGGCCACCGGCCCGCACGGGCTCCACGCCGCTCATGATCCGTCTCCATCGACACGGCGGCCCGGCCGGTGCGGCCTCCGACCAGGGCGTCCCCCGCGAGCCCCCGCTGATGGTCACCGCGCGTCGGGGCTGACGGACACCCGGGTGCCAGCGTGTGAGCCGGCCCACAAACCTGCGTACCCCGCCGTTCCCCGGGCAGCAGCCATCCGAGCGACCGCGTACCTCCCTGGACCCCTTCCTGGATGATCACGTGGTGAGCGGGACATCTCACCATGTGACATCACAGGGGCGTATCGCGGTCGCTCGATAGACTGAGCCGACCGCAGTAGTGACTGCAGAAGACCGAGCGAGGAGCGCACGTGGGCCTTGTCGTGCAGAAGTACGGAGGCTCCTCCGTTGCCGATGCCGAAGGCATCAAGCGGGTCGCCAAGCGAATCGTCGATGCCAAGAAGGACGGCCACCAGGTCGTCGTCGTGGTGTCGGCGATGGGTGACACGACGGACGAGCTGATCGATCTCGCGGAGCAGGTATCCCCGATCCCTGCCGGGCGCGAGTTCGACATGCTGCTGACCGCAGGAGAGCGGATCTCCATGGCCCTGCTGGCCATGGCGATCAAAAACCTGGGCCACGAGGCCCAGTCGTTCACCGGCAGCCAGGCAGGCGTCATCACCGACTCGGTCCACAACAAAGCGCGCATCATCGATGTGACGCCGGGCCGGATCCGCACGGCGCTCGACGAGGGCAATATCGCCATCGTCGCCGGCTTCCAGGGTGTGTCCCAGGACAAGAAGGACATCACCACGCTGGGGCGTGGCGGGTCCGACACCACGGCGGTGGCGCTGGCCGCCGCGCTGGACGCCGAGGTCTGCGAGATCTACACCGACGTCGACGGCGTCTTCACCGCCGACCCGCGGGTCGTCAAGAAGGCCCGGAAGATCGACTGGATCTCCTCCGAGGACATGCTGGAGCTCGCCGCCTCCGGCTCGAAGGTGCTGCTGCACCGGTGCGTGGAGTACGCACGCCGATACAACATCCCGATCCACGTCCGCTCCTCCTTCTCCGGACTGCGCGGCACCTGGGTCAGCAACGAACCGCGAGGGGATCAGAAGGTGGAGCACGCCATCATCTCCGGAGTCGCCCATGACGTCTCCGAGGCCAAGGTCACGGTCGTCGGCGTCCCGGACAAGCCGGGCGAGGCGGCGGCCATCTTCCGCGCGATCGCCGATGCCGAGATCAACATCGACATGGTCGTGCAGAACGTCTCGGCGGCCACCACGGCGCTGACGGACATCTCCTTCACCCTCCCGAAGACCGACGGCGCCAAGGCCATGGCCGCCCTGGAGAAGCAGAAGTCGGCCATTGGCTTCGACTCGCTGCGCTACGACGACCAGATCGGCAAGATCTCCCTGGTCGGCGCCGGTATGAAGACGAACCCCGGTGTGACCGCGTCCTTCTTCGAGGCGCTGTCCGACGCGGGCGTGAACATCGAGCTGATCTCGACCTCCGAGATCCGCATCTCGGTGGTCACCCGCGCCGACGACGTCAACGAGGCCGTGCGCGCCGTGCACACCGCCTTCGGGCTCGACTCCGACTCCGACGAGGCGGTCGTCTACGGAGGCACCGGCCGATGAGCCGACGGCGGCTCGCCGACGGGCCGCCCAAGCCGGCGCTCGCGGTTGTCGGAGCGACCGGAGCCGTCGGCGCGGTGATGCTCCAGATCCTGTCGCAGCACGCGGACATCTGGGGCGAGATCCGACTCGCCGCCTCCCCGCGCTCGGCCGGCCGAAAGCTGGCCGTGCGCGGGCAGGAGTGCGAGGTCGTGGCGCTCGACGAGGACTTCTTCGACGGAATCGACGTCGCGTTGTTCCTCGTGCCGGGCGAGGTCTCCGAGCAGTGGGCGCCCGTCGCCGTGGCCAAGGGCGCGGTGGTCGTGGACAACTCCCCGGCCTTCCGGATGGATCCGGCCGTCCCCCTGGTCGTTCCCGAGGTCAACCGGCACTGCGTACGGCTCCGGCCGCGCGGCATCGTCGCGAGCCCGCACGACACGACGCTGACGCTGGCTCCCGCCGTGGGAGCGCTGCACGCCGAGTTCGGCCTGCGGGAACTGGTCGTGTCCTCGTACCAGGCCGCCAGTGGTGCCGGGCGGGACGCCGTGGACGCCCTGCGCGCCCAGCTGTCCCTTGTTGCCGGTACGGAGCTGGGCACAGGGCCCGGGGACGTACGCCGCGCCGTGGGCGACGACGGGCTCGGACCGCTGCCCGCGCCGCTCGCGCTGAACGTCGTGCCGTGGACGGGCGACCCGCGCGACGGCGGCTGGTCCTCCGAGGAGCTGGGCCTGCGCTCCGAGACGCGCAAGATCCTCGATCTGCCCGCGCTGAAGGTGGCGGCGACGTTCGTACGCGTCCCGGTGCTGACCACCCACTCGCTGGCCGTGCACGCGCGCTTCGAGAAAGAGGTCTCGGTCGAGCGGGCGCACGAGATCCTCGCGACCTCGCCGGGAGTCGTCCTCTACGACGACCCGGAGGCGGGCGACTTCCCGACACCCGCGGATGTGGTGGGCACCGATCCGACATGGGTCGGGCGGGTACGGCAGGCGCCGGACGACCCCTCGGCGCTGGAGCTCTTCGTGTGCGGCGACAACCTGCGCAAGGGAGCGGCGCTGAATTCCGCGCAGATCGCGGAGACGGTGGCGGCCGAGCTCTGAGCGCCGGCGCGTGGCGCGGTGGTCCGTTGCCCGCCCGTTGCCCTGGCGCGTTGCCCGTTGGCCATGGCGCGATACCCGTTGGCGGTGTCGCGTTGGCCGTTTGCCGTGGCCCGTGGGCGCGGCTTCCGACGACGGACCGATAATCGGATCCGGTTGTCTCAGGGGCTTTGTAGGATCTGTGATGCACGCCCTGTGAAGTAGTCGAAGGCTGTACCACTTGAACTGGGGTGCCAGCGTGTTCGACGATGCGCTTCTCTCCTTGCTGCAACCGGTAGTTGGGCGGGAAGCGTCTTTGCGGTCGCCTCGGACGGTGCCCGTAATCAATGGGGCATTGGGGATGAGCGAGTGCGCATAAGGACATTTGGTGCACCGTCAAAAGCGGTGGCGTGCGCGTACAACCCTGACGGGGGGAAGCGTGTCCAACAGGCGTGGCAGAGGTTCTCGACATCGCAGGGGTGGTCCCCGTCCGTGGCGCTTCGGTGCGCCCGATCCGCAGGCCCCGCCCGGCCGGCGGCATGCCGGTGATCGCACCCATGCCCGCACCGCGGACGCGCATCCCGGCTCAGCCGCAGGGCGCTGACGACTCCATGGCTGCCGGCACGACCGTCGATCACCTCACCGAGACCTACCGCGCCCACTACCGGTCGCTGCTGGGTCTCGCCGCCCTGCTCCTGGACGACACCGCCTCGTGCGAGGACGTCGTCCAGGAAGCGTTCATCCGGGTCCACTCCGCGCGCTCGCGCGTACGGGACCCCGAGAAGACCCTCGCCTACCTGCGCCAGACCGTCGTCAATCTCTCCCGCTCCGCGCTGCGCCGCCGCATCCTGGGCCTGAAGCTGCTCTCCAAGCCGATGCCCGACATGGCGAGCGCGGAAGAAGGCGCGTACGACCAACTGGAGCGGGACGCACTGATCAAGGCGATGCGGGGGCTCCAGCGACGCCAGCGCGAGGTGCTGGTCCTGCGGTACTTCGCCGACATGACGGAGGCGCAGGTGGCCCAGACGCTGGGGATCTCCCTCGGCTCGGTGAAGGCGTACGGCTCGCGGGGCATCGCGGCGCTGCGCGTCGCCATGGAGGCCACAGCATGAGCGGGCACACGGACAGGTATGAGCAGTACGGGCCGGACGGGCCGTTTGACGACCGGACTGGGAACGGAAAAGTGAGCAACGGGCCGGAGAACGAGCTGAGCGGCCTTGATACAGGCCCCGACGAGATTCCCGACGGTGCGGGAGTGGACGGTGACGAGGAGGCCCTGCGCAGGATGCTGCACGGCATCGTCGAGGACCTCCAGCCGTCGGACGGCGCGCTCGACCACCTGCGCCGGGCGGTCCCGGCGCGGCGCGCCCGCAAGCGCCAGGCGCTCGTCGGCGCAGCGGCGGCGGTGCTGCTGGTCGGCACCGCGGTGCCCGCGTTCGTCCACGTCGCGAACTCCGGCGGCGGCGACCAGGCCAACCCGGTCAACGCCGGTCACGGCGAACAGGCCCAGGGCGGCACCGGCAACGACCCGGGAGCGACCGGAGGGGACAAGGACCCGCTGTCCCCCTCGAAGGGCAGCGGCCAGGACCCTGAGGTCAAGAACCCCACGTCCGCGGCGCCCGGCGAGCAGCCCGGCGCGGGCGCGGGCGACGGCGCCTCGGGCGAACCGGTCCCGCCGGGCAGCGCGGGCGACAGCGTGCCGGTGTGCGCGGGCGGCGACCTCGGTGTCGTCTCGGCGGAGACCAACCCGCCGGACCCGGAGGGCAAGGTCTACGGCACCTTCCGCATCGCCAATGTGTCGGCGGTCAACTGCACCGTCGGCGGAGGCGGCAGCGTCACCTTCCAGGCCATGGGCGCGGCCGATGCGGCCCGGATCAGCGTGGTCGCACACACCAGTGGCGACCCGGCGGGCGGCCTGCCCGAGCCGTCGGCGGAGGCGACGTCGCTGCTGCTGAAGCCGTCGGCCACGTACGAGGTGAAGTTCGCGTGGGTCCCCTCCGACACCTGCCCCACGGCAGGCCCCTCGCCCGACCCGTCGCCTTCGGACGCCGGATCGTCGGGCACGAGCGCAGGCACGGGCACGGGCACGTCGGGGGACAACACCCAGACCCAGACGGTCGCGGAGGACGGCGGCACACAGGACGGCAGTGTCGCGGTCACCCACACCGCGGAAGCGGGCGCCCCGAGCGCCCAGGCGACGATCACGAACGCCTGCGCAGGAACGATCTACCGCACGGGAGTGCTCCAGGGCCAGTGACGACGCGAGGCCGTCGCGTCGCCAGGCTGCCCGCCAGGTCGCCGGTGGGCCAGAGCCGCCGGGGTGGCTCTTCGCCCAGGGACGGTCAGCGGTCGTGGAGCCGTGCGCGCATGCCATACGCCTGCTGCGCGAGGCGAAGGGCGGCCCCGGGGGACAGCGGGTGCGGAGTCGGAGCCGCGGCGTGGCGCGTCGCGCCGGGGTACTCGGAGGGGACGCGGCGTAGCCCCGGGCGACGTGTGCCGCAGGTTCTCGCGGGGGTCCAGCGGACACCGGGCGGGCTCATCAGCCGGTGCGGCGGCCAACCCGCAGCCGGGTCGCCCGTGGCCCGGGCAGGACCCACCGGGCCGGAGGACGGGATCGTGGAGGGCCGGTGTCAGGACGTCTCGGGCGGCAGCCCGAGTTCGCGGTCGCGGGCCGCCTCCGCCTCGCGGCGGACCAGGCGGAACCACATGAACAGCACGAAGCCCGCGAACACGAACCACTCCCCGGTGTAGCCCAGGTTCTGGAACGCCTTCAGGTCGAGTCCGCTGTTCTCCGGGGCTGACGCGGGCACCGCCGTCAGGCCGCTGTCCGCCTTCGTCAGCGTGACCCACGCGTCGTACACGTCGTCCGGCACCAGGTTCACCAGCGACGCCGCGCTGATCATGCCCAGCTGGCCACGCGGCAGACCGCCCGCCGTGTGCACTCCGTCCGTACCCACGGTCTCGGACGCCTGCAGCGCGCCCGTCACCGTCACCTCGCCCGACGGGGCCGCCGGTGCGCGCTCGCCCTCGGCCAGCCAGCCGCGGACCACCGGCAGCGTCCGGCCCGTGTCCGTACGCAGTAGCGTCAGCACGTACGAACCGCGCCTGCCGTCCAGCTCACGGTCCGGGACGAGGAACTGCTCCCCGTACCGGCCGCTCGCCCTGGCCGGCCGCCCCGACGTCTCCTTGTCGACGGGCAGCAGCTCCTCCAGCGGGGCCGCCGCGCGCTGCTCCTGCCGACCGGCCCCCCGCTCGGCCTCGCGGTGGCTGTCGACGCGGTCCTCGAACCTGCCCAGCTGCCAGGAGCCCATGACGATGCAGAACGGGATCGCCAGCAGGACGAAGACGTTGATCCCCCACCAGCGGGGCGTCAGCAGGAATCGGTACACCCCTCCACGGTACGGAACGTCCCCGCGATACCCAGTGCCGGGTCCGGCCCGCGGTCCCTTGTCCTGGGCCCGTGACCGCGGTGCCTCGTCCCGGGTCCGTGACCGCGGTGTCTCGTCCCGGGTGGCGGGGCCGTGCCCGCGGTTGTCCTGGGCCCGTGACCGCGGTCCCTTGTCCTGGGCCCGTGACCGCGGTGCCTCGTACCAGGTGGCGGGGCCGTGGTCCTCGTCCCGGGGCCAGGACCGGGCCGTGGCCACGGCCCGGACTGGGACCGTCCGCCCCGCCTATGCCATGACCCCGTTCAGATGCCTCTCGGCGAAGGCGATCTCCAGCCGCACCTGCTTGATGCGCTCCTCCACCACGAGCGAGCCGTGCCCCGCGTCGTACCGGTACACCTCGTGGACCGCGCCGCGGGCCGCGAGGCGGTCCACATAGTTCTCCACCTGGCGGATCGGGCAGCGCGGATCATTGACGCCCGCCGAGATGTAGACCGGCGCGCGGACCGCGTCGACGTACGTCAGCGGCGACGACGCCTCGAAACGCTCGGGCACCTCCTCCGGGGTGCCGCCCAGGAGAGTGCGGTCCATGGCCTTCAAGGCCTCCATCTCGTCGTGGTAGGCAGTGACATAGTCCGCGACCGGCACGGCGGCGAGGCCGAGGGCCCAGACGTCGGGCTGGGTGCCGAGCCCGAGCAGGGTCAGATAGCCGCCCCACGAGCCGCCCGACAACACGAGCTTGGCGGGGTCGGCGAGACCCGAGGAGACCGCCCACTCGCGGACCGCCGCGATGTCCTCGAGCTCGATGAGCCCCACTCGGTGCTTGAGCGCGTCCGTCCACTCTCTTCCATAACCCGTCGAACCGCGGTAGTTGACCCGCACCACCGCATACCCGTGGTCGACCCAGGCCGCCGGGCCCGCGGCGAAGGCGTCGCTGTCGTGCCACGTCGGGCCGCCGTGGATCTCGAAGATCGTCGGCAGCGGGCCGCTCGCGTCGGCCGGCCTCTGGACCAGGGCGTGGATCCGGCCGCCGGGGCCCTCCACCCAGGCGTCCTCGACCGGCACCGACGCGGGTGCCTTCATCCCCGGCGGGTCGAGCACGATGCCGCCACCCGTCGAGCGCACCTGCGGCGGCTGTGCGGCGGACGACCACAGAAACTCGACGGTGCGGTCGGGGCGGGCGGTGGCCCCCGAGACCGAGCCGGCCGGGGTCTCTATCCGCGTCAGCCCGCGCGATGCCAGGTCGTAGCGCCACAGCTCGCCGCGCGCCTCGAAGTCGTGCGCGATCAGAAGGCAGGAGCCGTCCGGATACCACTGGGCGTCGACATCGCCCGGGAGGTCGATCGCGAGGTCGGTCTGTTCGCCGCTCACCACGTCCCAGATCATCGGCTCCCAGCGGCCCCGCCGCTGGTGCCCGATGAGCAGTCGGGTGTCGCCGTCGACCGGTGCGAAGCCGAGGACCTCCAAACCCAGCTCAACCGTGCCGTTCTCGGTGTCGTCGAGGTCCGCCACCACCGCACCGTCCAGCCGCAGCACACGCAGCGCGGAGTGCATCGCGTCTCCGTGCTCGGTGTGCTCGATGGCGAGTAGCGTCCCGTCGCGGGACAGGTCGCCGACGCCCGCCGACTCCCGGTGCCGGTAGATCTCGACGGGCTGCGCACCCGCCCGTACGACATGGATGGTCGAGCCGTCCTCGTCCGTCGAGCGGCCGACCACGGCGGTACCGTCCCGGCCTATGGCGAGCCCGGCCGGATACGAGGGCTCCAGGCCGGGAGCCGCGGGCACGTCCTCACCGCCGCCGAACGGCTGCCGCATCCAGATGCCGAACTCGTCGCCGTCCGTGTCGGAGAACCACCAGATGGCCTCGCCGTCCGGTGCCAGCACGCCGTCCGTGGTGCCGTTCGGCCGGTCGGTGACCTGCCGCCGGCCGCCCGTCGCGCGGTCCCATGCGTACAGCTCGTACGTCCCCGTCGCGTTGGAGACGAACAGCGAGCGGTCGGGGGCGTCCTCGGCCCAGTCCGGCAGAGAGACACGAGGCGCCCGGAAGCGCTTCTCCCAGTCGGGCATGCCGGGCATGTCGGGTGTGCTGAGTGCGTCGTTCATGCCCCCTATCAAAGCGGAAACCGGCGACACTCTCCTCAGCCTGTGGATAAGGTGGCGCCATGCCTGATTCCCGAGCCGCCGATCCGCAGTGGATCACCGTCACCGCCTGCGAGAACGTGCCCGGCGGCCCCGGCCCGCTCGCCGCCCTCCGCGCTTGACTGCGTGAGCGCGGCATCGACTGGACGCCCTTCGCCGTGAGCGACGTCTCCTGGGGTCTCGCCTGCGGGCCGGGGCCCGACGGGCGATGGCGCGGATGGTTCTCCGTCGACGTCCGCGCCGACGCGCTGCGCCGTCTCGGGCTCCACCCGGACCAGCCCACTGCCCGGGCCGACGGGCCTTCCCCACCGGGCTGGTGGCACGCCGCCGCCGAACGGACCGCCACCGCCCGCCGGTTCACTCCCGACGGGCGCGCCGATTCGTCCCCCCGTCGGTAAGGCTACGGGCGCGGACCGACGGGCAGCGTGCGCGCCGACTCCTTCCCCACCGGTAACAGCCGTGGGCGTGGACCGACGGGCAGCGTGCGCGTGCGCCCGCAACAGCCGCGGGGGCGCCGGCTCGTTCGTTCCGGCGGCAGGCATGGAAGGCGGTCACTCCGGCGGCACTGCATCCGGATGCATGCTTTCGCTCCGAGCAATCCCATGGTCCCGGCGAGCGGGCCGCCGGCCCGCGACAGGGAGCGGTACGGAGCGGGGAGCAGCCTTGTGTGGCCCACCGGTACCCGCTCAAGGCGGCGGTGTGCCGGAAACGTCGCCCTACAGCGTGCCCGGGCGGCGCACGGCGGCAGCCGCCGCATAGCCGGGGTCGGCGGGCAGGTCGGCGATCAACCACAGGTCCTGCGGCGCCGGTTGGGCGCCGCTGCCCACATAAGCGAAGGCCAGGTCCTCGTTCAGGCCCACTCCCATCGCCTTGAGCATCGCCTCCTTGCGCGTCCAGCACCGGGCGAACGCGACGGTCCGCTCCGCCGAGGGAAGCGCGGCCAGCTCCGCCTGCTCGTCCGGGTGCAGCTGGGTGGCAACGTCATCGACTATGCCGGGCGCAGGCAGGACCTCGACGTCGATGCCCACGGGGGCGGCAGCGAGCGCGATCATCACCATGCCGCTGGTGTGCGACAGGGAGAAGTGGACGGCCCTGCCGGGCACGTAAGGACGACCGTGCGCCCCGCCGCAGTGCGCGCACGGCTCCCGTACGAGCGACACGTCCTTCGGTGCCTGCCCCAGACGCTCGCCGAGCAGCCGGCGCAGCGTCACATGGGCGACGGCGAAGGCGTCGCGGTCCTCTGGGCGCCGGAACACATCGAGGCGAGCGGACTCCTCGGCGTCGAGCACATGCGCGTGCGCGACGGCCTCCTCGGCGTGCTCGGGCACGCGGCCGGACCACACCAACTCCAGCCCTGGCAACGGCTGAGCCATGTCGCCGGCCATCACGTCCTCCACATCGGTCGCACAGTGCACTGGCTGCGACCGTACTGCACGGCGCGCCGCGCCGACCCTGATGCGTACGCATCACCGCGACGCATCACCGTACGCATCACCGTACGCATCCACCGCGCACTCGCCGCTGCGGCGTATGGTGACCGGGTGCGGGCCCCGGCCCGTGGCGCGGACCGGGACCTCGAGCACCCGCTGTGGATCAGATGTTGACGCCGAAGTCCTGCGCGATGCCGCGCAGCCCGGAGGCGTAACCCTGGCCGACGGCACGGAACTTCCACTCCGCGCCGTTGCGGTACAGCTCGCCGAAGACCATGGCGGTCTCCGTGGACGCGTCCTCGCTCAGGTCGTAGCGCGCCAGCTCGGCACCGCCCGCCTGGTTGACGACGCGGATGAAGGCGTTGCGCACCTGGCCGAAGGACTGGCTGCGGCTCTCGCCCTCGTGGATCGAGACCGGGAACACGATCTTGTCGACCTGGGCGGCGACGCCCGCCAGGTCGACCTTGATCTGCTCGTCGTCGCCTTCACCCGCGCCCGTGAGGTTGTCACCGGTGTGCTCGACGGAGCCGTCGGGGCTCTTGAGGTTGTTGAAGAAGATGAAGTGCTGGTCGGACAGGACCTTGCCGTTCGCATCGACCAGCAGGGCGCTGGCGTCGAGGTCGAAGTCGGTACCGGTGGTGGTGCGGACGTCCCAGCCGAGACCCACGATGACCGCGGTCAGGCCCGGGGCCTCCTTGGTGAGCGAGACATTGCCGCCCTTGGAAAGGCTGACACCCATGGAAATCCCCTGCGCAATCCGGCGCGGGCCGCGCCTCTTGACGATTTCTTTGCCCGACCGAGCCAACGAGTGGGCACGGCCACCGGTTCCCCGCAGTAGAGGAACAACCGGCTCGGGTGAAACCAGCCCGCCGCCTTGACGGTCGCGGGACGGTCCACGGCGCCTCAGCCAGCAGGCACCGCAGGCATCCAGCCAGCAGGCATCCCAGACATCAGGCACCGCAGGCGCCCAGGCAGCCCCCGGATCGCAGCGGTCTCACCGGGGCACGGTGGTCACTTCGGTCGCCTTGACGCTCGTCCACACGGGCACTCCCTCGGCGATGCCCAGTTCGGCAGCGGCCTGCGGGGTGATCTCGGCGACGAGGCCCGGCACCTGCTCGGACACGACGAGAAGGCGGAGCCGGCTCCCGGAGACGGTGATCTCACGGACGATGCCCGGCCAGACGTTGCGCGGGCTGCCCGCCGGCCTGTCGCGGTGCACCGAGACGGCCTCCGGTGCGATGACCGCCAGTGCGTCGGTGCCGACCGGGAGCGGGTCGGCGGCCACCAGGGTGCCGCCGCCCGCCAGGTCGAGGCCGTGGGCGGAAGCCGTGCCGGGCCAGGCGTTGCGTCCGAGCATGCGGGCCACCCACGGCGAGCGCGGGTGCCTGGTGACCTCGGCGGGCGGCGCGTCCTGGAGCGCGCGCCCGCCGTCGAGCACGAGCACCCGGTCGGCGAGAGAGACGGCCTCCACCGGGTCGTGGGTGACGATCAGGCACACGCCGCCGAACCCGTCGAGATGGGTGCGCAGGGTGTGGCGTACACGGGCGCGGGCGGTCTGGTCGAGTGCGGCGAGCGGTTCGTCGAGAAGCAGCAGCCGGGGCCGGGCGGCCAGCGCGCGTGCCAGCGCGACGCGCTGGGCCTGCCCGCCGGACAGCTGCGCGGGCCTGCGGTGGGCGAGGTGCCCGACGCCGAGCCGGTCCAGCCAGTGTTGTGCGCTGCGGCGGGAGTCGGCGCGGCGGACACCCTGGGCGCGGAGTCCGTACGCGGTGTTGGCGAGCGCGTTCAGGTGCGGGAACAGCGCACCGTCCTGCGGCACCCAGGCGACACCGCGTCGGTGCGGGGGCAGCGCGGAGACGTCCGTGTCGCCGAGCCGGATCACGGCGTGCGAACGTGCGGTGAGGCCGAGAAGGGCACGCAGCAGGGTGGTCTTTCCGGCGCCGTTGGGCCCGACGACGGCGATGGTGGTGCCCGGTTCGGCGTCCAGTGCGAGCCTGTTGAACCCCGTGACGTCGGCGTGCAGCGCCCAGCCGTCCTGCGGAGCCGGAAGATCCGTTCCTTGCGGGCCCTGCGGGCTTGGCGCACCCTTGGGGCCTTGCGCGTCCTGTGCGCTTTCCTGCGCGTCTCCCCGTTCTCCCCGTGCATCTTCTCGTGCGGCGCCCTGTGCGTCGTACGTGACCGGTTGTGGGCGGCGGTCTTGTGGAGTTCCCGCCCACCGGCCCCGCAGGGCGACAAGGACCACCATGGCCATGGCGAGCAGCAGCAGCGACACCGAAGTCGCGGCGTCGGGCTGCTCCTGGAGGAGCAGATAGACCTGCAGCGGGAGGGTCTGCGTGGTCCCGGGCAGGTTCCCCGCGAAGGTGATCGTCGCGCCGAACTCCCCGAGCGCACGGGCCCAGGTGAGCGCGGCCCCGGCGACCAGACCCGGCATCACCATCGGCAGCGTGACCGTGAAGAAGACCCGTACCGGCGAGGCCCCGAGGGACGCCGCCGTCTCTTCGTACCGCGGCCGCAGACCGCCGAGCGCCCCTTCGAGGCTGATCACCAGGAAGGGCATGGCGACGAACGTCGCCGCGAGCACCGCACCCGAGGTGTGGAACGGCAGGGTGATGCCGAACGTGTCCTCCAGCCAGGGGCCGAGCAGTCCGCGCCGGCCGAAGGCCAGTAGCAGTGCGACGCCGCCGACGGTCGGCGGCAGCACCATCGGGAGCAGGACCAGGGAGCGCACGAGCGCCTTGCCGGGGAAGGGCACCCGGGCCAGCAGCCACGCCAACGGGACTCCGAGGAGCAGCGACAGGCCGAGTGCCCAGAACGAGACCACGAGCGAGAGCCGCAGCGCCTCTGTGGTGCCCGGGCCGGTCAGATGTGCGCCGAGCCGGCCCCAGTCCGTACGGGCGAGTACGCCGATGAGCGGCAGCAGCAGAAACGCGACGGCGAGCAGCGCGGGGACGGCGAGCGCGATCGGCGCGCGGGCCCCCGGCGTGCGGGCCCGGAACGTATCGGGCCGCATCGGCCGGCGAAGGCTGAGAAAACCTTTCATCATTGGAAACCGGCGTCACGGAAGAGCTTCTGCGCCTCGGGCGTGGCGAGCCACTGCACGAAGGCGTCGGCCGCTGCCGAGTGGCGGGAGGTCTTCAAGGGGGCGGCCGGATACTGCGCGATCGCGTTCTGTGCGTCCGGGATCTCGACGGCATCGACCTTGCCTGGGGCGGCGGCTGCGTCCGACTTGTAGACGAGGCCCGCGTCGGCCTCGCCCAGTTCGACCTTGCTGAGCACGGCCCGGACGCTTGGCTCCTCAGAGACGGGCCGGACGACCACCTCCTGCGCGTCGAGGATCTGCCTGCTGTACCGGCCGACCGGAACCTCGGGGGAGGCGAGCACGACCTTGACGTCCGGGTCGGCGAGATCCCTCAACCCGGCGATCCGCTCCGGATTGCCTTCCCCGGTGGCGATGACCAGCCGGTTCCTGGCGATGATCAACGGATCGTCCGTCTCGTCCCGCAGCCCGTCCATGGTCCTGGTGTCGGCGGTGACCAGCACGTCGGCGGGCGCGCCCTGCCGCACCTGGGCGGCGAGCTCCTGGGACCCGGCGAACGAGAAGGTGATCTCCGTGCCGGGGTGGGCGGCCTCGTACGCGGCCCCGGCCTTCTTGAAGACATCGGTGAGGGAGGACGCGGCGAGCACGGTCAGTGCGGCACCGGGCGTGTCCGATCCGCTCGTGCTGAAGCCCCGGTCACCGCTGTCGCTGCCGCAGGCGGCGAGCGGGCCGATCAGAGCGACGACCGCGACGGCGACGGTGGCGCGCCGACCGGGGAGGCGGAAGGCCAGGGGCATGGCATGGACTCCTTGGATAGGTGGACGGCGGACGCCGAAGGGCCGCGACGTGACGGGCGACGCCGCTCCGGCCTGCCGGGGGACTCCGAGCCGGATCCGGCAGCCGATCCAGTCGGCACGGGTTCGTCCGTCGGGCCGGTCAGGTGCGGTCGATGTGCACGCTGGTCGACTTCACCCGGGCGGTCGCCTCCACGCCGACCTCAAGCCCGAGCTCCTCGACCGCCTCCCGCGTGAGTAGGGACACCAGGCGGTGGGGCCCTGCCTGGATCTCCACCTGCGCCGCGACGTCACCGAGCTTGACGGCGGTGACGATGCCGGCGAAGGCGTTGCGGGCCGAGGTGTACGAGCCCTCGTCCTCGTCGTTGCTGCTCTGGGCGACCTCGACGGAGAACGCGGCCAGATCCCGGCCGTCGATGAGACGGCGCCCGCTCTCGTCCCGATGGGTCGCAACCCGGCCGGCGTCCGCCCAGCGACGCGCGGTATCGGGACTGACGCCGAGCAGACGAGCCGCCTGTCCGATGGTGTAGGACTGCATGTGCGCCAGGATACGGCCATCCGGCTCTCATATGCGATCGCTCAGATCGATACACATCGCAGATGCGATGACGTCGGTAGTACGCCGGTCTCTCGCCGCATCCTCGACCGCGACCATGCGCAGCGCTCTGAACTGGTCAATTGCGCGCAACCAGCAGCTGAAGGGGGCATGAGCGCGTTTCCCTCACTGAAGAGCCTCCCGCCGCCTCGACCGGCCCGCGCGCCGCCCACAGGCCACGCCGGGTCCGATCGAAGGGAGCCGGAGGGCGTTCCCGTTGATCTTCGCCCTGACCCGCACGAGGGAGACCCCGACCCACGTGGCCGCGCATCTCCGCACCCCCGGCGCCGTACCCACCGCCACGCCGCGAGGCCGGGGGAGGCCGGGGGAGGGCTGGGGGAGGGCCGGGGGGCCGGGGGGCAACGCGCCCGCGCCCGTCTTCCTCCCGACTCGATGGGCCAGTCGTCCGGTTCCGGGCACGGCGTCCGCGGCGACCCGAGACGCTGCCCGACGAAGCCACAACGTACGACGGGCGGGGCTGAATCACCGGCCCCGCCCGTCGCCTCCTCATTGACAGTGAGCACCGGGTTCGTCGGAGAACCGCGGCACGTACTGGCGGCGCACGTCATCCGCTTCCGTACGAAGCGCGATGCCAAGCAAGCCGCCGACGCCGAAGAGGCAAAGGTGCGAGCAGGCGCATGGAAGCATCCGGCGGCCGGGGACAGATCACCTTCGGCGAGTGCGCCTCAGGCTGGTACGCGGCACAAGATCTGGCCGCGTCCACGATGCAGAACTACATCACGTGGCCGCCGCCCGTCAGCGCCGTACCGGCCCGTGGCATCGGCCCAGCCGACGCTTCGTCAGCGGGTGCCTCGGCACGCTGCAGCCGGTGCCGGGGCAGCGTCCGCAGGGGCGGCCTGCTCAGGGTGATCTGACGCACCAACTGCTGGAAACAGGCGAGAGAGGCGAGGCTCGGCAGAGCGGCAGCCGCGGTGTCGACGACGTTCTTCGGTGCTTGGGCAACACACAGCGCGATCGCGATGGAAGAAAAGAGCACGACCACGCACCAGGAATGGGAAGCCCGACGCTGGTGCAGCGCCGCTCGGAGGATGGACAGCGACGCCACCAGCCAGGGACCGAACACCAGAAGAGGCCACCAGGAGGCCACGCTGCTCTGCGTCCGAGACACTGCGATGAATTGCAGCGGGTCATAAGCGATCATCCCGCCGAAGAAGCTCACCGCGGATGCGATGACGGTCGCCAGTGCGGCGATGAGGAAGCTGGCGGTTCGGATCGCGCCCAGACGCTGCCGTTCCCGGACCTTGCGATGGCCCCGGGGGGCGCCCTTCAGTGGGGGCGATTTCGGCAGCGGGGGCAATTCCGCTGTGATTTCCTCCAGGGCTTCGCGGTGGGTCTTCGGGTCCGGACTGGTGAGGGATTCCTCGGTGCGTGTAACCGGAATTATCGGCTGCTGCTCCTCGATGGCGTCCCGCAGCATGAAGGCCAACTCTTCCGCAGGGTCCCAACCAGAGTCCGGCGGAATCAAAGGATCGGAGAATACCTCGGGTGCCCGATGCCGGCCGCCGCCGCTCGGATAGCCGTCTGAATAATCGGAGGGGGAACCTGGGTGATGGTCAATTCGCTCGTAATACATGACGCACCCTGGTCATTCTACTCGCGAACGACAGGACCAGGTTTCCGCCCTCACCCAACGTCTCGCGAGATCACTTTCCAAGGTGCTCACGGAATCCATGAATTCCTGCAGAATCTCCTCGGTCACTTCGAGCGTGACGGAGAGCCCTCCCCTCATCAGGGTTCCGTTTGCCGCACCCCTGTGGGCAGGTGCGGGCATGTAGGTGTAGGCACCCAGCCGCATGGATGTCCTGCCGGTCGGGTACGACAGGTCCCGGACGGGCTCCAGCACCTGCCCCCTCGTTGCCTTCGTCATGTCCCCACTAACGGCGCCTTTCGGCGGCGGATGCGCGGCGAACGGGTGAAAGATTATCCGGACAAGTACGTTATTCAGGTAGCGAGCGGCCCTATATACATCTGTATGAAGAATGAAAAGCGGGATGCTGTGATGCCGGGAGAGCCATGCGCAAAAACGTTTTACCTTAAGCGTGGCGGGCGATTTGGCGGTGCTAGAACAAAACGGAGTGAGCTCGTCCGCTACGGCTTCCCGCCCTAGTGAACAGTAGCCCTCAACCGACTTGGCGGCAGCCTCATGTGCCCACAGGCCTCAAGCCTCTTTGCCTTCTACGGAGATCGGGGCCTCGCTCAGCACTCGAACATTCCGCTGCAACACCTCGACCATGCGCTGCCGCCGCTGCAATTCTTTGCTGTCGATCGGTCGCATTCGGCAATGGTAGGGTGGTACGAAAATGGACCCCGTGGTGTAGGCGGAAGCGCAAGCGACGAGTGTCCAGGTGACGATGTTCCACATATTTTCTCCTGCTGTGCCCGTAATGGAGGTCGTAGCCTATCCGAGACGGAACACGCTGACAGAATTGCGCGTGATGCTTGGTGGGGTATCACTCGAAGGTCGGAAGAGGAGTTATCCGAACCTTTGGGTGCCGCATCGTTTCTCCTCCTTGTTGCCATTGATCGCGCTGGGGAGAAACTGCACGACTTATGGTTCAACTTTTCAGCAGCCCTGGGCGGGAACGCGCACACATGCGGATTCGTCCTCGCTGCCGTACTGAGCGGCCCTCTGTGGGTCGCGCAGCTGCCCGGCCGCTCAGCTTGTGCGACCGGGAACTGCTCCGCCGTCCCGCCTTCGCCGCGGCAGCGCGCCGCATGGGGCATCGCCTCACCATGTGGGCCACGGTCGGCGCTCGGCACCCGCACCTTCGCGAGGACATCACCGAGACCTAACCTCGGTCTGGACGCGAGGTGAGTGAACATCATGGATTGGCAGACACCATGCTGAGAGTCGAAGAGCTGGAGGCCGCGCTTCCGTCGATGACGCGGTGGCGTGCGCCGGTGCGCCGTAGCGTGGACTGGGCGGCCCTCGAGGCGAACCTGGGCACGGCGTTGCCGTCCGACTTCCGTTCCCTGGCGGAGGCCTATCCGATCCTGGTCGTCGACGACTTCCTGAAGGTGTCCGTCCCCCGGCCCGGCGCCGAGGCGTCATGGGCGTCCGCGGCCAGGGAGGACGAGATCCTTCGGGATCTGTACGAGATGGGCGACACCGAGGGCTACGTTCCCTTCCCGCAGCCGGGAGGCCTGATCTGCTGGGCGGAGTCCAATTCGGGGGACTGCTTCTACTGGAGGACGAGCCCCGCGGACCCGGACGCATGGCCGGTGGTCGTCCGCGGAGACAACGGCGACTGGTCGGAGTTCCCGGTCGGTGCCGTGGAGTTCCTGGCCGGCGTGTACCAGCGCACCATCGACGTGCCGGGCATGCCCAGGAGCTTCCCGAGTGACGATTCGAAGGTGCTGGGCCTGAGCGACCGGATCGACTGATCTGCTACAGCTCCGCAGACACATGTGAACAGCGATCGCCTTCCCCGGCACGCTGCCCAGCCGTGAGGTTGGTCCGTGCGGTGGCGATCGGCTTTGTTTCAGAGAGCTTGAGCGGCGTTCTTCTGGGGCCCAGCCTTCCCCCCCGTCACCGGTTCGGAAGACGCGGTTGCCCACTGACCTGCGAAATCGTTGACCTGGGGTGTAGCGCCAACCTCGCCCTTGTTCCCCGTGGTTCCCCGCCCGGCCCCGCTGATCGGGCACGCATGCTGTGGTCGGCCGGTGTCCTACTCGTACATCGCCGCGACTGGCAGAGCGTTGCCGATGAACTCCCATCCCGGTCCGGGCGGCTCCTCGCCACGAGAGCGGTGGTAGCCCGCTGAATCGTTGATCCATGCGGCCGGCCGTGCCATCACACAACCTTGGCCGGGTAATCGACGGGCTGCTCTGTGAGTCAACGCAGCAGGGCGCGGCGGAGCGTCACGCCGTGGCGTGTGCGCAGCCGGTGGACTTCGAAGGCGGCGATAGCCGTGACCGACAGCGGCGCGCCGCCCAACAGTAGTGCGGCCACTTCGGGCGGGAAGCCGCGGTAAGCGTTGGTGACCAGGCCCGCGAGGGCCGTCCCCCAGGCCACGGTTGTGGACAGCAGGGGCGGAACCAGTTCATGGATGTCGGCAGTGCGCAGGACGTAGGTGATGCTCAGGAACCCGCCGGCAAGTCCGAAGAGCAACAACCACATCAGACATAACACCCCAACGCCCTTGGCCACGTCGGCATACTGGCCCGCCAGGCCGAGCAGCCTCTCCTGAGAACCCTCGTCGGTGATTACCTGAAGGGTGAACGCGTTCCCGAACCATGTCGCCAACGCCAGCAGGGGATAGCGGATCCGGCGAAGGTACAGCCCGCGGTTGGGTGGCCGGGCCGCCAGAATGAACCCCCCGATCACCACGGGGAACACGCCGGCCATCGCGAAGAAGCTGTACCCCATCTGCACGAGCCGTTCGTCCACCAGGTCTTTTGGCGCCAGGGACCGGTAGGCCACCAGCACGCAGGCCGTCACCACCAGGCCCACCCAGGCACGGGCCACCTGGAGCTTGGCGATCAGCGGGTCTTGGACCCGGTCCGCGCGTGAGGGACGGAACACCTTCAGCGCGGCGCTGAACGGACTGACCACCCTCATGATCCGTCGAGTAAGCCCCAGCGGGGGCGCTGGATATCGCCCTGGCGGCTGCCCTGGCCCCCCAAGCCCGTCGCGTGACGTCCTCCGGGTCCCGCTCACACTCGCTCCACTTGGACGACGGCCTCGTTCGTCGTCACGGCTTCGAGGGCCTCCCGGCCCACAGAACACGGATTCGAACTGCGACAGTTCACTGACTCAGCGTAGTGATAGGAGGGTCCGCCGAGCAGGCAATCCGACAAGCTCAAGGACGGCGACCACCGCACCCGCGCCGAATGGAATCCGCCACGGCCGCCTACATCCGGCGGCGCAATGCCCGCGCCGAACCGAAGACGAACTTCCCGGCCCCGAACCGAAGTCGAAAGCCGCGCCCAACTCGCTGATCCGTTCCTGCCCGATCACCGGGCCGAGGCCGCGTGACGAGCCACGAGGTGGGAGTCTCGACCCGTTGCCAGAGACGGAAGCTGCGGACTTGTTCCGTGAAGACTCCGCAGCCCGCTGCATCCCGTCCGTAATGCGGCCCTGGAACTGCCGTACGTACTGCACGCAGCGTGCCGACTTCAGTTCCTCGCCGAGGTTGAAGCGCGTTCGACGCGACCTCGAACCCTCGGCTGGCCCGCCCTGGTTGACACAAGACGGTGATGGAGGATCTTGGGACTCGCCGAAGCTCATGGATGAGCGGATGGGGCACGAGGATGGGTCGGGTACAGGCTCGCTACTCCCACATCACGGGGGATGCGGAGGCGGCTGCTCGACGGTCTGACGGAGCTGTGGGAGGCATCGCTCGATGCACGACTGACCATGTCTCCGCGCTCTTCGGTTGCTGCTCTCGATGCCCTGCTGAAGGCACGGCAGTAGTCGTCGTCGGGAGTGGATTTCCATGATCCACTGCCCGGTCACCCCCGAGAGGCTCCAGAACGCCGGTCAGGGCCGGTTTCCTGTGAAGAGGAACCGGCCCTGACCTGGTGTTTCAGCTGTCGGGGTGGCGGGATTTGAACCCACGACCTCTTCGTCCCGAACGCGATCGGGCCCCCTCCTGACCTTGCTGTGGGGTACTGACGTGCCCGTTTCGGCTCCGGCATCGTCCACTGCCGTCCGGGACGGTCTGGGTTCGGCCGCATCGTTTGGCCCCCTGTTTGGCCCCCGGCTGTGCGCTTCAGGGGCCCTGTCCTGGACGGTCCGTCTTCAGCACACTCCCTGGCAACTTCCCTGGGCGACACCGCTCAAGGTCGTTGCAAGTGTGTGATCGGCGGTTATAAAATAACCGCTATGCTCACACCTGAAGACGCGTCATTCATCACGGCCGCAACCGAGGGCCTCTCTGAACCTCTCTACGCTGCGCTTGACGGTGGCTACACCGCGGCGCACGCGCACTTCGACGAGCACGGCATGGTGGGAGACGGGTACTCGAAGGGGCGAACTGACCTCGCTCGGGACCATGCGCGTCGGTACGTGGAGCGTCTCCATGGTGATCGGAAGCACCTCGGTGGGTGGGAGCCAATCAACGGTTCCAGCGGGCGGTTCCACCTGCGCAACGGCATGCTCACTCTGCGCATCCTGCATGCAACGCCCTATGACCTGATCCCTGCCCCGGGGCGCAACAAGGCTCGCATCAGCTACTACTACAATCGAGCGGTTGACCTGTTCGGCGTCGAAGCGAGTAACCTCCTGGCCGTTTGGCTGTCGCCCCGCGAAGAGGGTGGGGAGATCTCCGTGCGCATCGTGCGTCCGATCGGGGAATGGAAGCCCGGTCGGCCGCCGAAGTTCGACCTCGATTTCGAGCTGCCGCGTGAGACTGAAGCGTTCACGGACTGGGAGTTCATGCCGGACGACAAGGGCATCGTGCTGCCCTTTGAGTTCGACGAAGATGAGCGCGAAGAGGGTGAAGGAAGTGGTGCATGATCCTGCGGAGCGGATCCGGACGCTCCGGCTCCTCATGGGGTTGACCCAAGGGGAGCTGGCTCAGGCCGCAGGCGTGTCTCAGCCGATGATCTCGCAGATCCAGAAGGGCACCAAGGGTGTCACTGACGACCTGTTGGGGCGGATCGCTGAGGCAACGGGAACACCACGCTCATTCTTCGATGTCGACCCGACCGACCTGCCGACTGACACCCTTCTGTTCCGCAAGAAGGCAAGTGCATCAGTTCGTGAGGTTGGTCGGGTCGAAGCGACTGTTCGAGAGGCTTATCGGGTTGCAGCGCGGCTCCTCACTGAGACGCGAGTGCGCCGGACAACTCTGCCTAGGGCAGAAGGGAAAGCCTCTCCTGACGCCATTGAGGACCTTGCTTCTGCAACGCGAGATGCGTTGGGTATTGCCCAGGATGGTGTTCTTGGGCACGTTATCCGATCCTGTGAGCGAGCGGGAATTCCGGTCGTGCCTCTTGTGCTTGTCGACGCTCAAGGGCACGGGGAAGATATTGTTGTCGGACATTCTGGGGTCTCCTGTTGGCGGGGGCAGGCAGAGCCTTCCCTGATCAGCTACTTCTCAGCCGGAAGTGGCGATAGGCAGCGATTCACAGTGGCCCATGAGCTTGGGCACCTGGTGCTGCATCCAGCGAGAAGAGGGGAGCTTTCCCCTAAGGAGGCAGAGGCAGAGGCTCATCGGTTCGCCGGGGCCTTCTTGCTTCCCCGCGTACGTGCTGACGAGGCGTTTTCAGGGCCTCTGATGCTTCGGGACTTCGCCGCGCTTAAGAAGCGTTGGGGTGTGTCCATCCAGGCGCTAATTCAACGAGCGTACGACCTCGGATATGTTGATAGTGATCGCCGAGAAAGTCTATACAAGCAGATTGGCGCCCGGGGATGGCGCACCAGCGAACCTGTTGCTGTCCATCCTGAGCAGCCATCTTTGATGAGGGCGATGCTGGCTCGTCGCTACGGTGAGCCGCCTGCTGTTCTTCAAGCATCAGAGGACTTGGGAATTCACCCTGTCCTGATGAGATCACTTGCCCCGGAAAATGCCGCTAACCCGGCTCCGAAAAAAGCGGCCAATGTCATTAGTCTAGGTGAGCGCCGTCAGCGTGTAGCACGTCTTAAAGCCTTATAGAACGGGGGCCCGCTCGTTGAGAGCGGGCCCCGTGGCGTCTTTGGAAGCAACCCAATTAGCGAGGCATGAAGCCCGGCTTTTGTTCGGCAAGCGAGTGAAGCCGTTCTAGGTAGCCCTGCGCCGCTGGCTCTGAGCTATACCGCCGCCTCATCTCGGCAGCGAGTTCGCGGCTCGTCATGATGAGAGACGGAACCGACTGGCGGTCCCCTTCGAGGGCCCGCTCACCCATGATGAGTGCCTGCTCCAAGTCGCCCTCACGCGCCGCCGTGACTCCGAGCGTGACTCGCGCTTCCGCGTTGCGCATCGGTGAACGCTCGGTGCCGTCGAAGTCTGTTCCCGCCCTCAGCACCTCTTCGGCGAGCGTGCGCGCAAGCTTGTCTTCGCCGACCAGGCGGTAGCAGTCCATCGCGTAGAAGTCGAACTTGGCTGGATCCACCACGAAGTGGTTGTCCAGGTTCTCGGGGTACGGCATCCCTTCGAGCAACCGCCGCCCCTTGTCCAAGGCCACCTCGACTTGCCGGCGGTCTCCGATACGCGCCCAAGCCTTGGCCTCCTGGGCTGCGAGCTGCACGGCCACGCCGTGGTGCTGTGCCCTCTCGGCTCCGGCCTGCGCTGCTGCGATGACACCGCGGTAGTCGCCGGTTGTGAGAGCGAACCACGCCCGCATCTCGTGCGCCCACCCGGCGATCTCTGCGTGGTCGGACTCGGTCGCGAGCGAGAGCGCCGCCTGTCGCGTCGACTCAGCCGCGTGGCGTGCGCCTGTGTCGTACTCGACACAGCCGACCAGTAGGGCGAGCCAACCAGAAAGTGCGAGCACCTCGCGGTGCTGCGCGAGCGTGAGGCTCTTCGTGTGAAGCTCGACGACGCGGCGAAGCCACTGCCGCCCCTCGACGAGAAGCTGTTCACTCGGCATGAACGGGTACTCCGAGGCAAGCCGGTCAGCCGTGATTCGCAGGGCGTCAAGCGTGGCGTTGTCGACGTCGGATCGATTGAGACGGCTCACGATCTCCAGCGTCTCCATCCCGGACGCTGCCAGGATCTCCCTGTCTCCGTCCCGCCGGGCGGGCGCCGGGAACAGCGCGTGCGTCACGGTGCCGAAGAGAGCCGCGATGATCGGTTGGTAGAAGTCGTTCGGCGTCTGGCCCGACTCCCAGCGCTTCCACTGGCGAATCATGCTCTCTTCTGCCGGCAGCTCCGTAGGGGCGTGCGCCCGCAGAGCCCTCACCGCGTCACGTTGTGACCAGTCGCGCGCCATGCGTTCAGCCGCGATGCGCCGCGCCCATGCGGGCCTGTCGTCGGTCATGCGCCCTCCTCCGAGTGCCTGCTCCGAGTCTCGCGCGCGAGCCGGGGGGACAGGGAAGGTGACAGGCGGGTGTCACCGGACATGTCCCCTCCTCCTGTATGCCGTCCCCTGGCTGTCACTTACCTCTCAACTCCCGTTAGCTGCATGCTGGTTGCAGATCACGCACCACCCGGCACGGAGCGGCTTTCGAGCGCTTCGAGCCTGCCGCGCAGTTCCGAGACTTGGGAGGTGAGATGTTCGAGCCGGCGCAGGACTTCGAGAAGGTCGACATCCGCGTCGGCTTCGCTGGCTTCGGTGGCTTGCTGCGGATCGCGGGCATAGCTGCCGCGCGACGTGGTCAGGATGAGCCCGTTCTCACGGAGGATCGCAAGGGCTCGCTGCACGGTCATTCCCGAGATCTTGAACCGTGTTGCCAAGTCTCGCACGGAGCCCACGTGGGCCCCCGGCTTGATGTCGCCACGCAAGATCTCTTGCCGCAGGATGTCGGCCGCTTGCTCGGACTCCGGCCTGGGGTCGTCTTTCGAGATTTCAGCGCTCATCACGCCATCGAGCGTACCCACCCCTAGTACGACCTAGCACGAATCCCCGCGGCCCCCTTGTGCAGTGGCGCGTGCTAGTACATGCTGTTACGTATCAGCACGGCAGGCCCGAAAGGGCTTCGCCGGCTGTGTCCGTAAGTGCTTGACCTGCAAGACCGCACGACCAGGAGCCCCGCATCGGACGGGGGGAGGCGGCCCGGCGCCTTGTCATTAACCGGAGGGCTTAGACCGAAAGGTCATGTCTCCATACGCCTTGGGTTCGCACCCGGAGGAGACATCTGCAGACTTCACCGCTCCACAGCGCTTCGGCGCTGCGGCCGGTTGCCTCCCTCGCCCGTCCGGTCTCGTGCCGTACGGGCGGGGTGTGGGGAGCCGGAATCACCTGCTCCAAGCGGCGCGCGGCCCCGGTGGTAGGACACCGGGGCCGCTCTTCGGGCCGCTCCTATCCGAGAGGAGCACGACCCATGAGGCACATCGGTGCTATTCAGACCCTTGTTACCCCCGCCGAGTTCGACCCCGAACCCACGGCCGCCGAACTGGACGCAATCGACCGCGAAATGCCGCTCATCGCGGCGGAGGTCGATCTGCTGGACGCGCAGATCATGACGCTCGACCGGCCCGCCTCGGAGCTGGACGAGCGACGCATCCGCCGGGCCCGGAACAGGGTCATGGCGGCCCGCCGGGACCTGACCAACCGCGCCACCACTGCGCTGACGGGCGGTGCGGCATGAGCGCGAACCGTGACCTGGTGGCGGCGCATGCCGAGGTGAAGGCCGAGATCGCCCGGACGGACAACAAGACCGCGCTGCTGCTGGCGTTCGCGGGTGCGGTGTTGGCCGGTGCGTGGACGGTCGGCAGCAGGCTCCCGCTGAACTGGCCGGCCGCTGTCGCCGGTGCCCTCGCAGTGGCGGCCGTGCTGGGTGCGGTGGGGATGCTGCTGCACTCCGTGCGCCCGAACCTGTCCGGGCGGCACGGCTTCCCACTGTGGGCCACCCTCACCGCCGAGCAGATCCCCGCCGCCGTGGCCCGTGACCTGGCCGCAGACATCGCGGGCCTGTCTCGGCTGGCGGTCGTGAAGTTCACCGCCCTGCGCCGGGCCGTCCACCTCCTCTACACCGGCGGCGGCCTGTTGATCCTGGCCAGCGTGCTCGCCCTCGGGGGTGCGGCATGAGCGCCAAGACCGTGCTGCCCGCCGTCGCGATGACGGCGGTGTCCATGGTGCTCACCCTGGCCGTGGTCGTGATGTGGCTGGGCACGGCGATGCCGTGGCCCGTCGCTCTGATCGTCGGTCTCGGGATCGACGGCGGATGGCTGGCCACCCTCGCCTACGAGCGCCGCCTGGCCGCGCAGGGCGACCACTCCACCAGCGTCACGGTCGTCGGCTGGTGCTTCGGTCTGGTCGCGACCGGCGTTCTGGTCGCGCACGCGCTCACCGCCGAGACCTCGGCCGGGGCGTGGCTGGCCGTCGCGTGGCTGCCGGTCGCGGCGAAGGCGCTGTGGCTGGTGCACGGGCTGTGGGAGCGGACCGCCCTCACCCCCGGCGCGCTGGGGGCAATCCGCGGCATCCAGCAGGAGGCCCGCGACGAGGCGGCCGTAGCCCGCGCCCGACTGCGCGCCGAGGCCGCCACCGAAGAGACGCGGCTGACGGCCGTCACGGCGGCCGGGGCACGCGTCGCACGCGTCCAGGCAAAGACCGCACAAACGCTCTCGCGCGCATGGTCGACGCTGGAGACGACACGGGACGGCGAGGACACCGGCAGGGCGCTGACCAGCGTGACGACCCGCGTCACGCCCGGCGTCACACCCGCCTGGGAGCTCCCCGTGTGGGGCCCCACCGAGCCCGTTCCCGCGCTTGCCCTGGAGACCGCGCCCGCACTCACCGACGAAGCTCTGGACCGGCTGGTCGATGAGATCCGACACAGCGAGACTCCGGCCCTGTCCTACCGGGAGATGGCCACCCGGTTCCGTGCGGCCGGCCACTCCGCCTCCGAAGTGCGGCTGCGGGCCGCGTGGAAGCGCGTGGTGGGCGGGGTGGCGTCGTGACTGGGCTGCGGCTGGGGTCGCTGTGCTCCGGGTACGGCGGCCTGGACATGGCCGTCCGGTCGGTGCTGGGCGGGGACCTGGTGTGGGTTGCGGACCCCGATCCGGGTGCCGCTCGCATCCTCGCTCATCACCACCCGCAAGTGCCGAACCTGGAGGACATCACGACTGTCGGCTGGGCGGACGTGCCCTCCGTCGACGTCCTGCTGGGCGGGTATCCGTGCCAGCCGTTCAGCACCGCCGGCCGACGGAAGGGAACGGCTGATGACCGGCACATCTGGCCGCACATCGCACGCGCCCTTGGCGTTCTACGACCCCGAATCGCGATCTTTGAGAACGTCGCAGGGCACCTTCGACTGGGATTCGACACCGTCCTCGCCGACCTTGCCCGCCTCGGGTTCGATGCGGAGTGGTGCCTTGTACGCGCATCGGAGGTCGGCGCTCCCCACCGCCGAGAGCGACTATTCATCCTCGCCACTGCTGCCGACGCCAGCGGCAGGGAACCCGAACGACGGGGAGTCGCTGGAGTCCTGGGAGGCCCGTCGGCAGCGGAACCTCGCCAAGGGGATCAACGGCAATGGGCAGGGGACACCCCTGGGCATCGCCGTTCGGCTGCTCCCAACTCCCCGAGCATCGGACTCGGGCACTCCGGGCCGCAGGGCTTCGGAGGGCTGGCGCCCACCGCTGTCGCAGGTGGTGCTGCCGCTGATGCCAACTCCTCGGGCTTCGGACGGAGAGAAGGGCGGCCCGAACCAGCGCGGATCGAAGGGGGATCTGACGCTGCCAGCAGTGGCGCACCGGATTGGGGCAAGTTCGCCCCCGCAGTCGCCCGCTGGGAGCACGCCACCGGACGACGTGCCCCTCGGGCAACTGACGATCGACGACGTCTAAGCCCCGCGTTCGTCGAATGGCTCATGGGCCTGCCGGCAGGACACGTCACCGACGTGCCGGGCCTCACCCGCACCCAGCAACTCAAGGCCCTTGGCAACGGGGTCGTACCCCGCCAGGCCGAAGCCGCGCTTCGCCTCCTGGCCGCACGAGCCGAGCTCCACATCACCCCCAGCACCCACACCCCGCACAGGAGCCCTCATGGAATCGCTGCCTGAGCTGCCCCGGGTCGTGCAACTCCCCGACGGCACCCACGCCTACGCCATCCCCGACCAACTGCCCGTACAGCACCCGCAGTACAGCGGCCCGCAGGTCGTCCACCAGCACGTGCACCACGCCCCGCCGGACCGCACGGTGCAGCGCATCGCTCTCGGCTCCGGAGTCGGCGCCGGGACGGTCGCGGCCGGCGTCTACTTCGGCCCGCTCCTCGTCGGCGTCCTGACCGCGATGGCCGCGAACCTCGCGCTGCTCGCCCTGATCGCCGCCGTCTGCGCCTGGGGCGTCGTCACCGTCGTCAAGAGCGTCGGCGGCGAGGACGGCAAGAACGCCGCGAAGAACATCCGCAGGGCCCGCGGCCGTCGCCGCTGACGGCTGCCCGCGGTCCCGGACACCGCGCCGGGGCCGTGGGGAGTCGGACAGTCCGGCCCCGGACGGGAGCAGAAATGACCAGCCAGGAGTACCGCCAGCGCGCCGAGGCACTGCTGACCAGCCGCTATTGCGACGACCTGTCGCCGCGCCTGGTCGAGCAGGCCGCCGTGTGGGCGCAGCTCACGACCGCCGCCGCGATCGAGGAGCAGCGCAAGGCGGTGCGTGATGGCGAGTGAGCCCAAGCGGAGTGCCGTGTTCGCCGCGAACGCGCTGGAGACCGTCGTGGTCCTGGCGATCGTCGCCGCCGCGTTCACCGGGGGTGCGGTGCTGTGCCGCCTCGCCCACGGCAGGCCCGAGCTGTGGCAGGTGGCGTCCGCGCTGATCGGCGCATACGGGGCCGCCACCGTCACCCGCGCCGCCCTGGACGCGATCGCCGCCACGGCCCGGTACCGGCTGCACGTCGCCGCCGGATGCGTCGACTGCCTCACCACGAAGGAGAACTGACATGTACCGCAGCTACACGCCGGCCGAGAAGCGACAGCGGGCCCTGCTCGTTCTGCGCGGCGCGAAGCAGGCCGTCGCTGATGCGGTTGACCCGCGCATCGACCGCCGGATCGACCGCATCGACCAGGCCGCCGAGGAGCGCGGCGCCCGTGAGGTCACCGCGATGCAGTCCGCGCTGGAGAACGCCAAGAACGCCGTGGCCGCCGCCAGGACCAAGGAGCGCACCGCCGACCGTGCCGACCGTGCCAAGGCCCGGGCCGCACGCCAGCAGGCCGAGAAGGACCTGCGGCGCATCGAGCAGGCCGCCCGCCGGCTTGGGCTGTGACCACGCCCCGGGGCGGCCGCACCCGGCCAAGGAATCCGGCCGCCCCGGGCCCACCCGCCACCCTTTCGAGCAGCAGGAGAGAGACCAGCATGACCGAGAACGTCGTTCCCCTGTTCAAGACCCCCGCCGCAGAAGAGGATCCGGCCCCGCCGCCCGCGCCGGTGGAGCGGCCGGTGCCGCTGTGGGTGCGCTCCGGCCGGGCGGCCCGCACGGTGGCCACGCACGAGCGCACCCGGGCCACCGGCCGCGCCGTCGTCCGGCACGGCTCCTACGTCCTCGGTGGCACGCGGATCGTCGCGAAGCGGGCGTGGGACGGCCGCACGGCCGCCCGCTACGAGCGGATGATCCGCGCCGCCGAAGCGGCAGGGAACTACGAGGTCGCCGCCGAGTGGGAGGAGCGCGGGCAGCAGTTCCGCGCGGCCCGGCACAAGCGGCGCATGGACCTGATCACCTCACCCGAGCGGATCGCGAAGAACGCCGCCTACGGCGCGGGCGGCACGATCGGCGGACTGCTCGTCATCGGCATCGCCCTGGCCATAGCGACCAAGCAACCTGGTGACGTCGTCACGCCGCTGATGGCCCTGGTCGACCTGATTCACCTGCTCGTCGTCCTGGTCACAATCTTGTGGGGACCGTTGGTCGCGGTCGGCCCGTGGCTCGCACTGGCTGGCGTCTGGGCCGTCGGCAAGCATCGGCAGGCCGCACCGAACTGGGTCCTGCCCGCCAAGGCTCGCTCCGGCGAGGGTGAGCCGATCACCCCGTCGATCGTGGTCAAGGCCCTGCGCGATCTGGGCATCGCTCAGCTGCGGAACGCGATCAAGGAGATGGGCGACGCCGGCGCGGCAATGCTCGGCCCGATCACGATCGCCGGGTGCGGTGTCGAGGTCGATGTCACGCTTCCGTCCGGTGTGTCGACGATCGAGGTGCAGAACCGGCGGCGCAAGCTGGCGGAGAACCTGACCCGGCACGAGCACGAGGTGTTCATCACCATCCCGCCGGCCGCCCGCACGGTGCGGCTGTGGATCGCCGACTCGGGGGCGCTGGATGAGCCGATCGGCCCCTCCCCGCTGGTCACGGACGAGACGCTGACCGCGAACTACAAGACCGGCAGGGCCCCGTGGGGTCAGGACCTGCGGGGCGACGCGGCCGAGTTGAGCGTGTATCAGCGTCATTTGCTCGTCACGGGCCGCTCCAACCAGGGCAAGACCGCTTCTCTGCGTGCCCTGGCTCTGTGGCTGGCGCTGGACCGGTCGGTGCAGTTCTGGCTGGGCGACCTCAAGGGCGTCGGGGACTGGGCCATGTTCGACGGCATCGCCGACGTCCTCATCCAGGGACCGACCGATGACCACGTCATCCAGGTCACCGAGATGGTCGAGGACGCGGTGGACGAGATGAACCGCCGCATGGAGGTGCGTCGCACCGACCCGTCGGCCGTCTTCCGGCCGCTGATCGTCCTGGTGGACGAGGCGCAGGTCGCGTTCATGTGCCCGGCGGTCGACGACGCCAAGCGGCCCTACGGCGGCGCCAAGGCCACCTCGCGCTACTTCATGGCCGTCCGCAAGATCCACAACCAGGGTCGTGCGGTCGACGTGCTGATGTGGCAGGGCACCCAGGACCCGACCGACCAGAACCTTCCCAAGCTGGTCCGCGAGGGCGCGCACACCCGCGCCTCCCTCGTCCTGGGCACCGAGTCGCAGTCGCGGATGGCGCTGGGCGACAAGGCCGTGGACGACGGCGCCGCCCCGCACCTGCTGCGCCAGGGTCTCGACAAGGGAACCCTGGTGGTCGCCTCCGACGGCATCGAGATGCCCAAGGGGCAGTCGTCCATCACGGTCCGCACGCACTTCATCGACGACGACCCGGCCGCCAAGGTCGCCGAGCGGGCCAAGGCCCTGCGCCACGGCGTGACCACCCTGCACGTCATCGAGCGGGGGGAGGAGCGCGACCCGCTCGCCGACATCCTCGCGGTGCTGGGCAGCGATGACCGGGTGCGCACCCAGGACGTCATCAAGCGGCTCTCCGCGCTGAGCGAGGACACCTACGGCAAGTGGTCGTTCGTCGACCTCAAGCGCGTCCTGGACGACGCCGGCGCCGAGCCGTACAAGTCCGACGGCCGCATGGTCGTCGCCCGTGACCGCGTCGCCCAAGCGCTCACCAACCGCGACAGCGAGGATTCCGCTTCCGCGTCCCAGTGACAGGGAGGCGACCCACGTCGGGACAGGGAGGCAGGGAGAACTCCCTGACCGCCTCCCTGCCCCCACTCCCTGAGCCTGACCTGCACAAATGATCTACCAGGGAGGCAGGGAGGCACCGCAGGCCAGGCCCCCGAAACCCCCTCCAGAAGCCACCCCCCAGCGGGTGCCACAACTTCCCTGTCCGACCCTCGAAGCTCGTTCCGCTTCCGTCACCGACACGACCAGAAGGAGGCACACGGCATGGCCGTGACCGTCTCGCTCGTCCTGCTCTTCGGCCTCGTCCTGTTCTTCCTGCTCCGCTCCCGCAGCCTCAGCGCGGGCGCCGCCTTCATAGCGGCCGGGTTCGGCTTCTTCCTCGCCTCCACCGGTGCCGCCGAACCCATCAACCAGCTTGCCAACGCCGTCATCAACGCCATCCCCGCCCTGTAGGCGGCGTCAGTCGCCGGCTGTGAGCTGGCACGGCCCGGCGAGGGCTCAAGTAGACCTAACTCGCGGCCATGTTCAGCTGCGAGGCGGTGCCCTGCGCCGGAATGGCGACAGCAGCCGTGCCTCGATGCTGTTCCCAGTGCGCGGCAATCCACTTCTTGTGGGTCGCGGTGATGGGGACTGCGAGCGGGCTGCCGTGGAGCTTGGCGTATGCGTCCCAGGCGCGGGTTTGGGGTGCGACGTCCATGGTGAGCGTATTCGGTTCGATGGCGATCTGCCCGAGGTCGAAGAGCCGGTGGACGTCCTTGCGTAGGAGGAGACCGCCGGAAGTGTGGTGCTTGCCGTTGGCCGCGTAGCTGTAGAGGTGGGCCGCGTCGAGGACGTAGGCCGGCATGGGACCGGTGAACGCGCAGACCTGACCGAAGCTCTCCAGCAGCGCGGCGCGGAAGGCCGGCTGCCCCTTCCGTGCCCTGACGGTCCGCTCGGTGTGGCCGCCGGCGATGACCTCGCGGCTGGTGTCGATGACGTCGAGCGGGGTCGCGTTCTTCCCCGTCTCGACCCGTGCACGGAAGTCGTCCCAGCGCAGCCTGCGCAGGGCGTTCTGTGAGCGCTGCTCCTCGCAGAGCTGACGCAGTTCGCCACCCGAGACGTGGCCGTGAAGGTCGATCCAGCCCGATTCGTATCGGGCGCGGTACGTCGTGACGGGCACCGTCTCGACAGCCGGCTCTTCGAATTCGGCCTTGCAGGTCTTGGTCCAGCAGCGGTACTTGGGCGTCATTGTTTTGCGTTCGGCGATGTCCGCCTTTCCGCACGCGGGGCACGAGCTGAGGTCCTTGGTCCCGGTTCCGGTTTCGATGTGCTCGATGGCCGACATCCCGAGCAGGGTCTCGCCGTTCCACAGCACGATCACGTCACCGACCTGGACATGCGTCGAGTTCGGGACACGGCTGTCCCAGCTGTAGTGGGTCGAGCTGCTGTCGTCGTAACCGCCGCCCACACGCTTCGGGTCGTCCCCCAGGTACATCAGCCACGCCGTCATCTGACTCCCGTGCCTCTCAGGATCGCCGTGTCTCGCACTCACCCAGGCGCGAGACGTCCGCTGATCAACGTATCGAGGGCCACTGACAACCCGCCCGTCAACAAGTGGCGTCATCACACGCCGTCTTTCGACAAGCAGAGGGCGGCCCCCTCTCGCCAAAGCCGGGGCCGCCCTCATCCAGCGTCACGAGAACTGGAGAGATCCAGCATGACCCAACCGAGCACGAACGACTACCTCCGAACGGCGCTCAGCCTGGCCCAAGCGGGCATCCCCGTCCTGCCGCTACGCAAAGGGAAGGTACCGTTCGGAAACTGCCCCGCCTGCACGGACGGCGCGTGCGGCGGACGGCCGAACATGAAGACCGCCGGGGACTGCCGGTGCCCGCGCGTGTGCCACGGCTGGGCAGCCGCCACCACCGACACCGCCGTCATCACCTCACCCGCCTGGGCGCCGATGTGGCGCACGGCCGCCGCCGTCGCCTACCACCCCGCCGGGGCCGGGCTCACTGTCGTGGACCTGGACGAAGCCGACGCCGTCGCCTGGGCCCGCACCGCGCTGCCTCCGACCCGGACCGTGGCCACGACGCGCGGCGAGCACTGGATCTACCGGGGCACGATGCGCTCCGCGAACGCCGTCCGCCCGGGCGTGGACATCAAATCCACGATGGCCTACGCCCGGTGGCTGGGTCCCGGCACCGGCACCATGACCGCCCTGCCCGACGCCATCCGCACCCTTGTGGCGCGGACCGCCCGTGCGGTTCGGCCGACGCACGTCGTCACCGTGCCCACGCCCGCCGGGGGTAGGGAGTGCCATCACCGCACGCCCGTCTACCTGGAGCGTGGCATCGCGATGGCGGAGCAGCGCATCACCGAGGCGCGGAGCCAGGTGCACGCCACCGTGTATCGCACGTTCCTCGCCGTGCTTTCCGCGCACGGTCGGTGCGGTTGCCTGACCGACACCCATGTCGCACGACTGTTCACCGCCGCGCAGGCCAAGGGCGAAACCCTGCGGCACTGCACCGACGCATGGACCAACGCCCGCACCGCCCTGGGGATGTGAGCCATGTCCGAAGACGACAAGACCCCGGCCCGCGAGATCATCACCGACTACGCACAGCAGCACTTCCGGTACTTCCGCACCGCCGACGGCACCGTCTACGCCCAGAAGAACGGCCACCCCGTCGCCCGCCCCATCCGGTCCCAGGGCACGACCGGCAGCCACCGGCAGGAACTCATGGTCGGCCTCTTCCGCGACGGCGTCGGCGTGTTCAACGGAACCGCCCTCAAGGAGGCATTGGACTTGATCGAGGCGCTGGCGCTGACCGAGGAAGTGCAGCCGGTCCACATTCGCGTCGCACCCGGGTTCGACGGTGCCACATGGCTGGACTTGGGCCGCACCGACGGGCAGTCCGTGCGCATCCACCCGACCGGGTGGGAGGTCGCTGTTCCGGACCCGCGTGAGGTGTGCTGGCGGCGCACGCAGCTCACCGGGGAACTGCCCCTGCCGGTAAAGGACACCGACGGCAAGGGCATCGACCTCCTCTTGCGGTTGACCAACTTCGCTACGGCGGAGACCGAGTGCCTGGCGATTGCGTGGCTGATCGGCTGCCTCGGCCCGTCCGTCCCCGTCCCGGCACCGTTCCTCACCGGCCCCCAGGGCGCGGGCAAGTCCACCGCCGGGCGGATGCTCGTGCGGATCATCGAGGGCATGAGCGGCGACCTCAGGCGGGCCCCGAAGGACGAGGAGAACCTGACCGCGGCCGTCGCCGCCGGGTGGGTCACCGCGCTGGACAACCTCTCCCACATGACGCCGGACCTGTCGGACGCCATGTGCTGCATCGTCACCGGAGCCGAGAACGTCAAGCGCGCCCTGTTCACCGACGGGGACGTCTTCCGCGCCCGCTACCGCCGGCCGATGCTGCTGACCGGCATCGACGTCGGCGTCATCCGGCCCGACCTCGCCGAACGCCTCCTTCCACTGCGCCTGGAGCGCCCGAGCGTGCGGCGGACCGAGGCGGAGCTGTGGGCGGAGTACGAGGAGGTGCTGCCCGTCATCCTCGGCTCGCTCCTGGACCTCACGGTGCAGGTGCGGGCCGCCGAGGCGGACATCCCGACCGACCTGCGGATGGCCGACTTCGCGCACCTGTGCGCGCAGCTCGACGCGGCGACCGGCTTCGGATCGCTGGGCGCCTACCGGGCCAGCCTGGACGACCTCAACGACGACGTCATCGAAGGCGACCTGCTGGCCCAGACCGTGTTGAAGCACGCCGCCGGCATGATGCCGGGCGAGGAGACGCGGATGACCTCCTCCGAGTGGCTGCACGCACTCACCGGCCTCTACACCGGCGAGGAATGCCGTCCCCTGCCAAAGGGCTGGCCCACCACCGGCAAAGTCCTCTCCGACCGCCTCAAGCGCCTCCAACCCACCCTCGCCGCCCGCGCCGTCCTCATCGACTGGGGCCGCACCAGCACCGCCCGCTACATCGAAATGACCCGCCCGCCCGAGCCTCCCGCGCACCAGCAGGAAGCGATGCACTGACCGGCCACGGCACGGACAAGCAAGAAGAGCACCGGGCCCGCGCGGACGTGCTCCTCTTGCAGTTCGGCGGCTCGCCGCCGCGCGATGGTCGCGCCGCGAAGCGGCTCCGCATTTCCTTCCTGAGCCGCGCCGCACCACAACAGACATCCCTCCCTTTTGTCCCAAGGGAAGAGACGCTGCGTCACCTGCGTCACCCAGGAGTCTGAAACAGCCCGTGACCTGCCGCAACAGCAGTGACGCAGACGGCGGCCGCTGCGTCATCCCGCGTCACCTGCGTCATGGGTGACACACGGCCTGCGTCACCCGTGACGCACCCCACGACCCGCCGCGTCACGAGAAACTGCAGGTCAGACGAGCCCCGTGACACAGGTGACGCGGTGACGCAGAAATCCGCACCTCGGACAAACGCGCCCCTGAGAAGCCCCTAAGACCCTCCCGCCTAGGAGGCACTCCGCAATGAGCGTCACGCTCCCCGCTCCCGCCGAGCGGCTCCTGTACCGACCGGAAGAAGCAGCGGCCACTCTCGGCATCGGCCGATCGCTGATCTATGAGGAGATCCGCCTCGGGCGACTCCAGACCGTCCGCATCGGCCGTCGCCGACTTGTCCCGCCTGAGTACGTCGCGCAGTACGTCGAACTCCTCAAGCGCGAGGCGGAAGCCGCCGCCTGAACCGCCCGAACACCCATCCATCCCTACGCACTTCGGCAGGGCCGCGCTTCCCAAAGCGCGGCCCTGCCGTTTGGAGAACACACCACATGACCGAGACGCCGAAGCGTGCCCGGAGGGCCGGCCACGGTGAGGACACGATCTATTGGGACGCCGCCAAGAATCGCTACGTCGGTGCGGTGTCCCTGGGGTACGCCCCGAACGGCAAGCGCCGCCGACCGAAGGTCTACGGCAAGACCAAGACCGAGGTGCGCCAGAAGATCCGGGACCTGAAGAAGGAAGTGCAGTCGGGCGTCAAGGCGCCGGCCAACTACACCGTGGCCGACGCTGTGAACGACTGGCTTGAGCGCGGACTCAAGGGACGCGATGAGAAGGGCACCATCGGCAAGAACCGCTCGATGGCCAACAAGCACCTCATCCCGTTCATCGGCAAAGCGAAGTTGAAGGACCTCAGCGCGGACGACGTCGATGACTGGCTGGACGACAGGGCCGAGCACCTCGCGACGCGCAGCCTCCGTGACCTGCTGGCCATCCTTCGCCGCTCCATCGAGCACGCTCAGCGCAGGGACAAGGCCGCGCGGAATGTCGCCCTGCTCGTCACCGCACCGGAAGGACGGCCCGGACGTCCGAGCAAGGCACTGAACTTGAAGCAGGCGGAAGCGGTGCTGGCCGCCGCCCGCCCTTCACGGCTGTACGCCTACCTGGTTCTCTCGCTCCTCAGCGGCGTGCGTACGGAAGAGGCGCGACCCCTCACGTGGGATCACGTCTTCCTGGAGACAGGTGACGGCGTGCCGCCCCACGTCGCCGTATGGCGCTCCGTGCGCAAGCACGGCGAGACCAAGACCAGGAAGAGCCGCCGGACCATTGCGCTGCCGCAACAGGTGGTCGACGTGCTCGAAGAGCACAAGCGGTGGCAGAGACAGGAGAGAGAGTCGAAGGGAATGGAGTGGAGTCCGACCGGCCGTGTCTTCACCACTCGGAGCGGGGAGCCGCTGGACGCGGCGAACGTCCGGCGTGACTTCAAAGCCATCGTGAGGAAGGCAGGACTTGTGCCGGAGTGGACCCCGAGGGAGCTGCGGCACAGTTTCGTCTCGCTGCTCTCCGATCATGGAATCCCCTTGGAGCGCATCGCTCAGCTTGTCGGCCACACCAGTCAGGCGACGACGGAGGCGGTCTACCGCAAGCAGCTCCGTCCGGTCATCACGGAGGGCGCGGAGGCCATGGACGAGATCTTTGCCCAGCGACGAGACCAGACCGCTCGCGAGGCTTGATCAGAATCCTTTGGCCCCCTGTTTGGCCCCCTAAGTACGACAGAGGCCCATTCGCGATCAAGCGAATGGGCCTCTGACCTGTGTCGGGGTGGCGGGATTTGAACCCACGACCTCTTCGTCCCGAACGAAGCGCGCTGCCAAGCTGCGCTACACCCCGATGTCGCCCACTGTCCCGGCGACGTCGTTTACTTTAGCCCACCGGCGGCCGGAGACGAAATCCGGTTTCGCAAGGCCCACGGGCCGCCAACCCAGGGCGCCGGCCGGGCGGCCCCAGGCCATGATCCGTCCCGAGCCGCTCGGCCGCTTGGGGTCAGTCCTTGGGGGTGAGGGTCAGCAGCGTCGCCTCCGGGGGGCAGGCGAAGCGGACCGGGGTGTAGCGGTTCGTGCCGCAGCCTGCGGAGACGTGGAGGTAGGAGGTGCTGCCCTCGGCCGTGTGCGTGGACAGGCCCTTCACCCGGTTCGTGTCCAGGTCGCAGTTGGTGACCAGGGCCCCGTAGAACGGGATGCACAGCTGGCCGCCGTGGGTGTGGCCCGCGAGGATCAGGGGGTAGCCGTCGGCCGTGAACGCGTCGAGGCTGCGCAGATACGGGGCGTGGACCACGGCCAGCGACAGATCGGCGCCCTTCTCCGGGCCGCCCGCGACCAGCTCGTACCGGTCGCGCCTGATATGCGGGTCGTCGAGGCCGGTGAAGGCGATCTCACAGCCCTCCAGCTTCAGGCGATCGCGGGTGTTCGTCAGGTCCAGCCAGCCCGCCGCGTCGAAGCCGTCGCGCAGCTGCTCCCACGGGTTGTGGACAACGCCGACCGCCGGGGCGTTGCCGTTGAGGCCGTGGCGGCCCTGGGCCTTCTCCAGCAGATAGCGGGCGGGATTGCGCAGCTTCGGGCCGTAGTAGTCGTTGGAGCCGAAGACATAGACGCCTGGATACTCCAGCAGCGGTCCCAGCGCGTCCAGGACCTCCGGCACGCCCTCCGGATCGGAGAGGTTGTCGCCGGTGTTCACGACGAAGTCGGGGCGCAGGCCGGCCAGCGACTGGAGCCAGGCGCGCTTCTTGCGCTGGCCGCTGACCATGTGGATGTCCGAGACCTGCAGGACGCGCAGCGGCCGCATCCCGCGCGGCAGGACCGGCACGGTGATCCGGCGGAGCCGGAAGGAACGTGCTTCGAAGCCGGCGGCATAGGCGAGGCCGACCGCGCCGACTGCCGTGATTCCTGCGGTGACTTTCAGGGGGATCCCGTACCGTGCGCGCATACGCCCATCGTTGCAGACCGCTCGGGTCCCGGGGAGCGGCGGGCGGTCATCGGCCGGGAGCGTCCGCGGCCGGCGGTGTGCGCAGAGGCAGAGTGAAGAGCAGCCCCAGCGAGATCCAGACGTAGATATTGCCGCCCAGGAACCCGTCGAGCCCGGACGAGTCCTTGCTCCACAGCCACACCACACTGCTGCACAGGACGACCGGCAGCGCCACGGCCCAGGCCAGCAGCCGACGGCGGTCCGGCCCTTCCGGCGCGCGCAGTCCCGCGTCGAGCAGCACCACCAGTGCCGGGGACAGCCAGACCAGGTGGTGCACCCACGTGACCGGGCTGATCAGGCAGGCGAGGACGCCGGTCAGGGCGAAGGCGGCGGCGTGATCGCGGGCGGCGTTCGCCTTGCGCACGCGTACGGCCCAGACGGCCAGCAGCACGACCACCCCGAGCGCCCACAGCGCCCGGCTCGGCTCGTGCGGGTCGAAGAGCCGCGCCACCAGCCCCTGCCAGGACTGGTTGGAGACGTAAGCCAGCGCGCCGACGCGGTCGGTGTCCCACAGCGCCTCCATCCAGTAGACCCGGGACGCGTCCGGCGCGGCCCCCGCGGCGATCCCGGTGGCGCCCAGGGCGACGACAGTGGCCGTGGCGGCGGCGCGCGGCCGGCCGGTGAGGAGCAGGTGCACGATGAAGACGGCGGGCGTGAGCTTGATCGCGGCGGCCAGGCCGGTGCCGATGCCCGCGTACCGCGCGGCCCGGCCGCCGGCCAGCAGCCGGGCGTCGCCGATGACGAGCGCCAGCAGGAGCAGATTGACCTGGCCGAAGCTGACGGTGTCGCGGACCGGTTCCAGCAGGGCGAAGGCGCAGCCTGCGAGGGCGAGGGCGTACCAGGGGCTCCAGCCCTCGCGGCGGATCAGCGGGCCCGCGGTCCAGCGCAGGATCACGGCGGCGGCCGCGGCGTTGAGCAGCACGCTGAACGCCACGGCGCTCCGCCAGCCGACCAGCGTCATCGGCAGCATGCACACGGCCGCGAACGGTGGGTAGGTGAAGCCGTAGTGCGTGCCCGGCACCAGATAGTCGTAGAGGGCGCCGCCGTCCGCCCAGTGGTGCACGGTTCCGTAGTAGACCCTGAGATCGAACCAGTCCCTGTGCAGCGGGACCGTCGCGAGGAACAGCACGACGGCGCAGCACAGTCCGGCGATCAGGAGCATCCGCCCGCGCGTGGTCGTCGGCCGCCGCCAGGCGGTCTCAGTCGTCTCCAGCTGTGTCATGCCGTACTCCCAACGGGCCGGTGTACCAACCGATGTGCGCCCCACAACGCCGTCAGCGCGAGCAGCCCGCCGCTGACGGCGAACCTCAACTGCTCGGCGTCGGGAGCGAATCCGCTGGGCGGCACGGCCAGAGCGAGGACCGTGCTGAGCGCGGCGGCCGACCGGCGCAGCGGCCTTCCGGGACCGGCGGCGGCGATCAGGAACAGGCCCCACAGCACGTACCAGGGCCGTATCGCGGGGCCGAGGAGCGCGACGGCCGTCAGGCTGAGGCCCAGGGCGTGGACCGGGCGCAGCAGATGGTGGCGCCAGGCGAGCAGGACGGCCAGAGCGGTGGCGGCGAGGCCGAGCAGGTGCCAGGCGGGCATCGCATGACGGGCGAGGCCCGCGAGTCCGCTGCCGGCGTCGCTCAGCACGGCGGTGGTCATACGGCCGAGGGTGGAGGTGAGGGACCAGTTCTCGGGGGAGACGGGGGTGTCGAGGGCCCCGATCCACCCGTACCCGGTGCCGGCGAGGGCGGTCGTCGCCGCGGTCGTCACCGCGCATACGCAGAGCGCCGCGAGGGCGGCGGACAGCCGGGGCGCCCTGGCCGAGGGCGCGTGCCTTGCCCACAGGACGACGACGGCGATCAGTCCGAGTGAGGCCGGGGCCTTCACCAGGGCGGCGAGGGTGACCAGTACGACCGCGGGGACCGGCCTGCGTCCGAGGGCTGCGACCAGCCCCGCGCCCAGCAGCCCGATCATGATCGCGTCGTTGTGGGCGCCGCCGACGAGATGCAGGAGCACCAGGGGATTGAGCGCGCCGAGCCAGAGCGCGACGGCCGGATCGGTTCCGCAGTGCCGCGCCAGGCGCGGCAGGCACAGCGCCATCAGCGCCACGCCGAGCAGGGCCACCAGCCGCATGCCGTACACACCGCCGGTCACCCGGTCCGTGGAGAACGCCTCGAAGTCCGCGGATCCGGCTATGGCCGAGGCGAGTGCCAGGAACACAGGGCCGTACGGTGCCGGGGTGTCGCGCCACAGCGGTGCGACCTCGGCCGTGAAGGGGCCGCCGAGGTGCGAGGGACCGTAGGCGTACACATCGAGCCGCGCGTCGACCATCGCTCCCTGCGCGAGGTAGCTGTAGACATCCCGGCTGAACAGGGGCGGTGCCACGACGAGCGGCGCCGCCCACAGCGCGAGCGTCATCAGCAGGTCGCGCAGCCCGGGTGGCCGCGGCTCGCGCAGGGCCCGGCCCAGCAGTGTCCACGCCGCTATCAGGACGACGAGCCCGAAGTACGCGGCGGCGAGGCCGAGTGCGGCCGCCCCCGAGCCGGGGGCGAGGACCTCCCGCACGGGCAGCGCCCCGGCGCCCACTCCGCCAGCCGCGAGCGCCGTCGAGCCGACGAGGCCGAGCAGTCGGCAGTGGCGGAGGCCGACGGGCCGGCCGACGGCTCGGCCGACGGCTCGGTACGCGGTTCGGCCGACGCTTCGGCCGATGCTTCGGCCGACGGGGAGACGGAGGGGCGGCACCAGCGCAGGCTGTCAACGGCCGGTGTCGGGGAGGCGACGCTCCGGTCGCCTCCAAGGGGCCGTCAGGTGTCCGCGCCCTGACGACTCCCCGCAGCGCGCGCGTCACGAACCCGCCCGGCGTCGGCCCCGCCGGACGCGCGTCGCGCGAAATGGGCGGGCGTACCCCGCCGCGTACCTGCGACACTTGTCCGCATGACCACGCTCAAGTCCAAGCTGCAGGAAGACCTCACCGCGGCGATCAGGGCGCGCGACGAACTGCGCTCCTCCACGCTCCGGCTGACCCTCGCTGCGATCACCAAGGAGGAGGTCTCGGGCAAGACGGCCCGCGAACTCTCCGACGACGAGGTCCAGAAGGTGATCGCCAAGGAGGCGAAGAAGCGCCGTGAGGCCGCCGATGCCTTCGCGCAGGGCGGTCGTGCCGAGCAGGCCGAGCGCGAGAAGGCCGAGGGCGTGATCCTCGACGCCTACCTGCCGCAGCAGCTCACGGACGACGAGCTCCACCAGATCGTGGCGCAGGCCGTCGAGGAGGCCAAGGCAGCCGGTGCCGAGGGCCCGCGCGCCATGGGTGCCGTCATGAAGATCGTGAACCCGAAGGTGGCGGGCCGCGCCGAGGGTGGCCGGGTGGCCGCCGCGGTGAAGCAGCTCCTCGCGGGCTGAGCGCCGAAGCGCCACGCAGGCTCCGCAGCGCCAAGCGCCGCCCACGGCATCACAGCGCCACGCAGGCCGCAGCGCCACACAGTGCCGCAGCACCGCAGCGCCACGAACCGCCGCGCCGCCGTTGGTACGGCGAAGGGGGACCCGGTCACGGGTCCCCCTTCGCCTATTTCGCCGTACCGCACATCTGCGGGACGCCTACGGGCCGTTGCCGCCGCCGCCGTTGCCCTGGCCGCGGTTGGTGGCACCGCCGATCAGGTCCGGCGGGATGCTGATGCCGGGGATGGGCTGGTTGGCGCCGGGCCTGCCGTCCCGGTCGCGGCTCTTGTCCTTGTCCTCCTTCTCCTTCCCGCGCGGGACGGAGATGGGGTTGAACGCGGGGGTCTCGCCGGCGTTCAGCGCGCCGGTCATCGCGATCTTCCAGATCGGGCCGGGAAGGCAGCCGCCGCAGACCTTGTCGTAGTACTGGCCGCCGATGGTGATGTTGTACATCGACGTCTTCTCGCCGACGTCGTCACCGACCCACACCGCCGTGGACAGGTTCGGGGTGTAGCCCACGAACCAGGCGTCCTTGCGGTCGTTCGTCGTACCGGTCTTGCCCGCGTTGTCGCGGTCCTGGAGGCCGGCCTGCGTACCGGTGCCGTCCTCGACGACGCCCTTGAGCATCTGGTTGATCATGTCCGCGGTCTGCTGGTTCATGACCTGCGAGCACTCGGAGCCCGGCACCTTGATCCGCTTGCCGTTCGCGTCCGTCACGGACTCGATGGCGACCGGGGTGCAGTACCGGCCGCGGTTGGCGAAGGTCGCGTACGCCGAGGCCATGTCCAGGGGGGTGCTCTCCTGGCCGCCGAGGGTGATGGACGGCAGCTCCTGGAGCTTCTTGCCCAGGCCGCGCCCGTAACCCATCTTCCTGGCCATGTCGACCGTCTCGCACAGGCCCGTCTTCTGTTCGAGGTGCGCGAAGTAGGTGTTGATGGATTTGCCGAGGGCGCTCGTCATGTCCCACGAGCCGGCCTCGGACTTGAGCTCGTTCTGGAGATCCCAGTTGCCGCCGCCCGACGGCCCGCCGGCACAGGTCCGGTAGGAGTCCATCGGCAGGGAGATCTTCCACGGGGTGGCGAACGACTGGGCCGGGCTGATCCCCTTCTCCAGGGCCGCCGCCGCCGTGATCGGCTTGAAGGTCGAACCGACCTGGAAACCGTACGTCGTGCCGCCCATCTTGCTGCCGACCGAGAGGTTGAGCACCGTCTCGTGCTGCTTCTGGTCCAGACCGTACGGACGCGACTGGCCCATCGACAGGATCCTGCCCGTGCCGGGCTGGACCTGGACCACGGCCGCGGCGACCTTGTCGGTCTTGCTGACCTTCGCCGTGGCGGCGCTGTTCGCCGCGGCCTGCGCCCTCGGGCTCAGGGTCGTACGGATGGTCAGGCCGCCCAGGTTCCACAGCTTCGAGCGCTCCTCCTCCGTCTTCCCGAAGGCGGGGTCGGTGAGGATCGTCTTGCGTACGTAGTCGCAGAAGAAGCCCGCGCCGTCCACGGAGGTGATGCAGCCGTTGTCCGGCTTGCTGACATTCAGCTTGAGCGGCGCGGCCTTGGCCTTGTCCGCCTCCTCCTGGGAGATGTCGCGGATGTCGGCCATGCGCTGGAGCACGATGTCGCGGCGCTTGGTCGCTTCTTCGGTGTCGTTGACCGGGTCGTAGCGGCTCGGCGACTGGACGATGCCGGCGAGCATCGCCGCCTCCTCCAGCTTCAGGTCCTTGGCCGACTTGGAGAAGTAGCGCCGGGAGGCGGCCTCGACGCCGTACGCCTGCTGGCCGAAGAAGGTGATGTTGAGATAGTTCTCGAGGATCTTCTTCTTGCCCAGCTCCTCCTCGACCTGGATCGCGTACTTCAGTTCGCGGATCTTGCGGCCGATGGTCTGCTGGGTGGCCTGGGCGACCTTGTCCGGGTCGTCGCCGGCCTCCTCGACGAACACGTTCTTCACGTACTGCTGGGTGAGCGTGGAAGCGCCCTCGGACACGCCGCCGGTCTGCGCGTTCTTGTTGAGCGCGCGCAGCACGCCCTTGAGGTCGACCGCGCCGTGCTCGTAGAAGCGGGCGTCCTCGATCGCGACGATCGCCTTCTGCATGTACGGCGAGACGTCCTTGAGGGGCACCACCGTGCGGTCGCGCGAGTACACCGTGGCGATCTTGCCGCCCTCGGAGTCGAGGATGGTGGTGCGCTGACTCAGCGGTGGTGTCTTCAGGTTGGCCGGGATCTCGTCGAATCCCTCGACCGTGCCCTTGGCCGCCAGTCCCAGCGCACCGGCGGCGGGCAGGGCGATGCCCGCCAGCACCGCTCCGGAGAGCACGCTGACACCGAGGAACTTGGCGGCCTGCTGGGTCCCGGTCAGACCACCGCCCGAGCGCTTCTTTGGCATGAGGGCAGCCTACGTTCTCATTTGCCGGACAGGCGTAAAGGCCTTGGCCTAAGCTGCTCTCAACTGTCACATCAGTGCGGTTTCGCATCAAGTCACGTAGCCGGCAGAACTCCGCTGTACCCGAATCCGGCGGAGCCATGCCCGAATCCTTTGCATGTGTCTTCGAAGTCCGTTGCGAGGCAAGAGGGATGCCCGGCCTTGTCGGGTTTGTCGCGCATGTCGCCAGGTCACTCCCCTGGGTGATCTGCCGCGTACGCATAGTCCGTTCGGACCATTCAAGATTGGGCCCCGTGGGGGTGTTGCGCTGTGCCCACCTTCCGTAACGTCCTCAACTGGTAGCGGTGAATATGCCGCTGCCGCCGTGGGGGAGCCTCGATTCGGGAGAGGACGGCGCCGGCATGGGCTGGGTTACCGACTGGAGTGCGCAGGCAGCCTGCCGCACGACGGATCCGGATGAACTGTTCGTACAAGGGGCAGCGCAGAACAGGGCCAAGGCGGTGTGCACCGGTTGCCCGGTACGCACTGAATGCCTGGCCGATGCGCTGGACAACCGCGTCGAGTTCGGCGTGTGGGGCGGAATGACCGAGCGGGAGCGGCGAGCGCTGCTCCGCAGGCGCCCCACGGTGACGTCCTGGCGAAGACTGCTCGAGACCGCGCGCACGGAGTACGAGCGCAGCGCGGGCATTCTGCCGGTCGGACTGGACGATGACGAGACGTACGAGACGTACGCGGCGGTGGGCTGACGCGGTCAGCGCCTCGGCGCGGCACGCGGGCGGATGATGCCGCCGACATGCCGGAGCGCGCTGCGGCACACCCGGCGTGGACTGAGCACGGGAGCGCTGAGCGCCGACGTATGCGGTGCACAGGCCCTGGACCTGGTCCGCCGCCCGTGTGGCGAACCGGTCCGTTCTCAACGCGCCCGGGCGCGTACGCCGGTGCACGACCTGCGCCGCCTGCGCACGAGATCGGCGCCGCCTTGAGTGCCGGGCCATGGGCGCACGTCAGACGCGTTTTGTGCACAGCCGCAGGCCGCGTGCCGCTCGGCCGGACCCCACCGGCGACCCCTGGCGCAACCCCCACCCCCACGCACCTGCCCAACGCGCCAGGTATCCGACGCCACCGTGCGCGCGCAGCCCCGCGGCTTCGACAGTGCGCCACCGCCCCCAGCGCTACGCCCGCGTCGGTGTTTCCGCGGCCAGCCGGGTGCCGATCGCCCGGAGCCCGCCCAGGTCGTGGACGTCACCCGGCAGTGCCGGGACTTCCGTGACGGGCACCTCGGGGTGGAGTGCGGTGAAACGGTCGCGCGTGCGCTGCTCGCGCGCCAGAACCTGCATCCTTTCGGCATGCAGACGCAGCAGACCCGCCGTCAGCTGCCGCGGGGTCTGCGCTTCATGTGCTGCGTGTGCCGCGCGTGCTTCGTTCTCTTCGTTCTCTTCGTGCGACGATCCGAGTGTTTCGGGGGAGACCTCACGGACCTCGGGGGAGTGATCCACGGCCGGGGATTCGGGAGAGACGGCCGCGACGTCACGACCACCAGTCTTCCCGGGCCCCTGATCCACAATGCCGCGCTCGTCAAGATTTTCCGCGGCGGCGAGCGCCCGCTCCGCGGACAGGCCCGCGGCCCCGCTCCCATGCACCCGGTTGAGTACCAGACCCGCCAGCGGCATGTCCTCCGCGGCCAGCCGCTCCACGAAGTACGCCGCCTCCCGCAGTGCGTCCCGCTCGGGCGCGGCGACCACCACGAAGGCCGTGCCCGGCGCCTGCAGCAGCCGATAGGTCGCGTCCGCGCGCGTACGGAAGCCACCGAACAACGTGTCCATCGCGGCGACGAAGGTCTGTACATCCCGCAGCAGTTGACCGCCCAGCAGCTTGCCCAGCGTGCCCGTCATCATCGACATGCCGACGTTCAGGAACTTCATCCCCGCCCGGCCGCCCACCTTCGCGGGAGCCATCAGCAGCTTGATGAACCTCCCGTCCAGGAAAGAGCCCAGGCGCTTGGGTGCGTCCAGGAAGTCCAGTGCGGACCTCGACGGCGGAGTGTCGACGACGATCAGGTCCCACTCGTCCCGCGCGCGCAGCTGGCCCAGCTTCTCCATCGCCATGTACTCCTGCGTGCCGGCGAAACCGGCGGACAGGGACTGGTAGAAGGGATTTTCCAGGATCGCGCGGGCACGCTCGGCGTCCGCGTGCGCCTCGACGATCTCGTCGAAGGTGCGTTTCATGTCGAGCATCATGGCGTGCAGTTCGCCGTCGCCCTCGATGCCCTTGACCCTGCGGGGTGTGTTGTCCAGCGAGTCGATCCCCATGGACTGGGCGAGCCGCCGCGCCGGGTCGATGGTCAGGACGACGACCTTGCGGCCGCGCTCCGCCGCCCGTACGCCGAGGGCCGCCGCCGTCGTGGTCTTGCCCACGCCGCCGGCGCCGCAGCACACGATGATGCGCGTGGCCGGGTCGTCGATGAGCGGGTCGACCTCCAGACGGGCCGATGCGTCCAGCGTCATGAGCCCGCCCCTTGTTTACGCAGTTCCTTCGCCAGTTGGTACAGCCCGGCGAGGTCGATGCCCTCGCTGAGCATGGGCAGTTCGTACGCGCCGAGGTCCAGCGCGTTCAGCACCCTGCGCTGCTCCCGCTCCAGCTCGACCCGTTGTGCGTGCTCGGCGGCCTGCTCCAGCAGCGGGGTGACGAGCTTCGCCGAACCGGGGACGCCCGCCGCGGTCAGCGCCTTGGCGATCTCGCCGCGGCGGCCGTCGGACGCGTCGCGCACCGCCTCCTCGTCGAGGATGTGGGGGCGCACCATGTTCACGATGACGTTGCCCACGGGGAGCTCGGCGGCACACAGCTCGGCGACACCGTCCGCGGTCTCCTGGACGGGCATCTCCTCCAGCAGCGTGACCAGATGGACGGCCGTCTCGGGGGACTTGAGCACCCGCATGACGGCCTGCGCCTGGTTGTGTATCGGGCCGATCCTGGCGAGGCCCGCGACCTCGTCGTTCACGTTCAGGAATCGGGTGACACGGCCGGTGGGCGGCGCGTCCATGACCACGTGGTCGTAGACGTACCGCCCCTGTTTGTCCCGGCGGCGTACGGCCTCGCACGCCTTGCCGGTCAGCAGCACGTCCCGGACGCCGGGGGCGACGGTCGTCGCGAAGTCGATCGCGCCGAGCTTCTTGAGGGCACGGCCCGCGCTGCCGAGCTTGTAGAACATCTGGAGGTAGTCGAGTAGCGCGCGCTCGGCGTCGATGGCCAGCGCGAACACCTCGCCGCCGCCGGACGCCACGGCGATCTTGCGCTCCTCGTACGGAAGGGCTTCCGTCTCGAAGAGCTGGGCGATGCCCTGCCGGCCCTCGACCTCGACCAGGAGGGTGCGCTTTCCCTCGGTCGCGAGGGCGAGCGCGAGGGCGGCGGCCACCGTGGTCTTACCGGTACCGCCCTTGCCGCTGACGACCTGGAGCCTGCTCACGTATGCGAGCCTAACCAGTCGTGACGCGGCCTACGCACGGGACTGCCTGCGGACTGCGTCACGTGCCCCCGGCCTCGACCATGCCACGTGCCCGGTTCGGATCGTGCCCCCGGTGCGTGTCAGGTGCCTGGCGCGGATCGCTGTGGGGCCCCGACCATGCCACGTGCCCGGTTCGGATCGCGCCCCGGACCGCGTCACGTGCCCCGGCTCGGAGCTCGGCGCGGTCCCGTCGCGCAGCCGCACCCCAACCGCGTCACGAACGCGCCGGGCGGTGCGGCTACAGTCGGCTCCATGACCAAGTGGGAATACGCGACCGTGCCCCTCCTCGTGCACGCGACGAAGCAGATTCTGGACACCTGGGGCGAGGACGGCTGGGAGCTCGTCCAGGTCGTGCCCGGGCCGAACAACCCCGAGCAGCTGGTGGCCTATCTGAAGCGGGAGAAGTCCTCGTGAGCGGTGTGGTCGAGCGCAGGCTTGCCGAGCTCGGTCTGACGCTGCCTGAGGTCGTGCCGCCGCTTGCCGCCTATCAGCCGGCCGTGATCTCGGGCGCGTACGTGTACACGGCGGGCCAGCTCCCGATGGTGGAGGGCAAACTTCCGGTCACCGGCAAGGTGGGTGGCGAGGTCACCCCGGAGGAGGCCAAGAAGCTCGCCCGTATCTGCGGGCTGAACGCGCTGGCCGCCGTGAAGTCGGTCATCGGTGACCTGGACCGGATCGCCCGGGTCGTGAAGGTCGTCGGTTTCGTGGCGTCCGCCGCGGACTTCACCGGCCAGCCCGGCGTGGTCAACGGGACGAGCGAGCTGCTCGGCGAAGTGCTCGGCGACAAGGGTGTGCACGCGCGCAGCGCCGTGGGTGTCACGGTGCTGCCGCTGGACGCTCCGGTCGAGGTCGAGATCCAGGTGGAGCTCGTCCAGGACTGAACCGAAGGTCAGTAGGTGTACGGCCCCGAGCCCGCCGGTCCGCCGGTGGGTCCGGGGCCGTCGTCGTACCCGCGACCGGTCGTGGGAATCCGCCGCGCACCTCTTGACGTGGACGCGTCGATGGGTGTGCTCTGGTCGCGGTATTCATGGTTAGGAAGGCTTCCTAACCATGTGAACCGCCCAGGTGAATCCCCTCGTCCCCCACACGAAAGCGGGAGGAATCCGTGGCACTGCTTCTTCGCCATCCGCGCGCGGCGGCCGGCACCCTCGTCGCCGCGACCGCGGCCCTGTCACTCGCCCTGGTGCCGCCCGGCGGCCTGACGACACCCGCCACCGCCCTCGTCGCCCACGAGGCCGGCGTCCAGAAGGCCGTCGCCCACGAGGCCCACGTCCAGAGAACCGTCGCCTACGAAGCCGAAGCGGCCCGCCTCTCCCAGGCCGCCGTCGATTCCGACCACACGGGCCATTCGGGCACCGGCTTCGTGAACTTCCATGCGGTGACGGGCGCGTACGCCGAGTTCACCGTCGGCTCCGCCCAGGCGGGCGCCGCCACGCTCGAACTCCGTTACGCCAACGGCACCCCGGCGAACCGCCCCTTGGACGTGACGGTCAACGAAACGCTCGCCGCCGACGACCTGGCCTTCCCCGCCACGGGTACCTGGAGCACCTGGAAGACCGTCACGACCGGTGCCACCCTCAAGGCGGGGGCCAACACGATCCGCGTCACCACCGCCGCGGCGGACGGGCCGAACCTCGACCGGCTCACCGTCACCTCCACCGGCCCCGCCGACACAGAGAAGCCGACCCCGCCCCGCAATCTGCGGCGCGACAAGGAGCCGACGGCGAGCAGCGTGTCCCTGGCCTGGGACGCGGCCTCCGACAACACCGGCGTCACCGGCTACGACCTCTACCAGCACGGCCAGTTGATGAAGCAGGTCGGCGGGAGCACGCTCGCGGCCACCGTCGACGGCCTGGACCCGGAGACCTCGTACGACTGGACGGTCTTCGCCCGTGACGCGGCGGGCAACGTCTCCGCCGCCAGCAACGCCGTCACCGTCGCCACCCGGCCCGCGCCTCCCGACACCCAGGCCCCCAGCACCCCGGGCGGCCTGCGCTCCACGGGCAGGACCGCGGCCAGTGTCGACCTCGCCTGGGACGCCGCCACGGACAATGTGAAGGTCACCGGCTACGAGATCCACCGCGACGGCGCGGCGTCCGGGACCTCCGACGGGACGACGGCCACGGTCGGCGGGCTGAAGGCCGGGACGGCGTACCGCTTCAAGGTCAGGGCCTACGACCTCAAGGGCAACAAGTCCGCGTTCGGCCCCGAGATCACCATCACCACCTCCACCGCCCAGCCCGGTGGCACCCCCGACCCGGGCACCGTCTCCACCCTCGCGAGGGGCGTGGACGTCGCCTGGGGCCTTGCCTTCCTGCCGGACGGGACGGGCGTCTTCACCGAGCGGAACACCTTCAACGTCCACCGGCTCACCAAGTCGGGGCAGAAGACACTGCTCGGCAAGGTGCCCGACTCCCAGACCACCGGTGGCGAAGGCGGCCTGATGGGCATCGAGGTCAGCCCGTCCTTCGCCACCGACCACTACCTCTACTTCCTCCACACCTCGACCGACGGCAACCGCATCGCGCGCATGAGACTGGAGAACAACATGCTCAGCGGCTACACCGTCCTCCTCCGTGGCATGGAGAAGAGCCGCTTCCACAACGGCGGCCGTCTCCGCTTCGGGCCCGACGGAAAGCTGTACGCGGGCATGGGCGACGCGCAGAGTGCCAGCAAGGCCCAGGACAGGAACTCGCTGAACGGCAAGATCCTGCGCATCAACCAGGACGGCTCCATCCCCTCGGACAACCCGTTCGGCAACGCCGTCTGGTCGATCGGCCACCGCAACCCGCAGGGACTCGACTTCGACTCCAAGGGCAGGCTGTGGCAGGCCGAGTTCGGCAACAGCGTCATGGACGAGGTCAACCTCATCCAGAAGGGCGGCAACTACGGCTGGCCGCACTGCGAGGGCACCAGCGGCACCTGCGGCGGCTACACAGCGCCGAAGAAGACCTGGAGCACCGCCTCCGCCTCGCCCAGCGGACTGACGATCATCAACGACCACGTCTTCGTGGCGACGACGAGGGGTGAGCGCGTCTACCGGCTCCGGATCGACCCGAGCAGCAACCTGGTCGAGCAGAAGACGTACTTCCAGGGGACGTACGACCGGTTGCGCACCGTCGAGGTCGACCACGACGGCGACATCTGGCTCACCACGTCCACCGACAAGGACGGCACGGCCGGGAACGACCGCATCCTGCTGATCGACATCCAGTACACGGGCGGCAGCCGCATGCACGGCACACCCGGGCACTGACAGCACGAAGGGGTGGCCGGCCCCTCCGGCCACCCCTCGAACATCCGCGCGTGAGCGCATAGCATCCGCCCCATGTCCAATGGTCAGTGGTACCCGCCGGAATGGCCCGACCGTATCCGCGCCCTCGCGGCCGGTGAGCTCACGCCCGTGACCCCCAAGAGGGCCGCGACGGTGATGCTGCTGCGCGACGCCGCGGACGGACCCGCTGTCCACATGCTGCGCAGGCGCACGTCCATGGCCTTCGCGGGCGGCGCGTACGCCTATCCGGGTGGCGGAGTGGACCCGCGCGACGACCGGCCCGTGGGCTGGGCCGGGCCGTCCCTGGACACGTGGGCGCGGCGCCTCGGCACCGACATCGCGTCCGCGCAGGCCATCGTGTGCGCCGCGGTCCGTGAGACGTACGAGGAGGCGGGCGTCCTGCTCGCCGGACCGGCGCCCGACACGGTCGTCGGGGACACGACGGGGGACGACTGGGAGGCGGACCGGCAGGCGCTGGTGGACCGGACCATGTCGTTCGCCGAGTTCCTGGACCGGCGCGGCCTGGTGCTCCGCTCGGACCTGCTCGGCGCGTGGGCGCACTGGATCACGCCGGAGTTCGAGCCGCGCCGCTACGACACCTGGTTCTTCGTGGCCGCCCTGCCGCACGGCCAGCGCACCCGCAACGCCTCCACCGAGGCCGAGAGCACGGTCTGGATCTGCCCGGCGGACGCGACCGCCGGCTACGACAAGGGCGAGCTGCTGATGATGCCGCCCACCATCGCGACCCTGCGCACCCTCCAGCCGTACACAACGGCGGCGCAGGCGCTTCAGGCGGCGGCCGGGCAGGATATGACCCCCGTGCTCGCGACGGCGCGCCTGGAGGGCGGCGAGGTCGTCCTCAGCTGGCCGGGCCACGAGGAGTTCACCAAGCACGTGCCGACCGGAGGCCCGCGATGACCGACGCCGCAGCCCTGCCCGGACAGCCCCGCGGAGGCGTGCTCTCCGGGCCCGCCACCGCCCGCGCCACGAACGTCCTCGCGCCCAACCCTTCCGCGATGACCCTGGACGGCACCAACACCTGGATCGTCTCCGAGCCCGGCTCCGGCCTCGCCGTCGTCGTCGACCCTGGACCGCTGGACGACGCCCACCTGCGGGCCGTCATCGACACCGCCGAGCAGGCGGGCAAGCGCGTCGCCCTGACCGTCCTCACCCATGGCCACCCCGATCACGCGGAGGGGGCCGCACGCTTCGCGGAGCTGACCGGTACCAAGGTCCGGGCCCTCGACCCCGCGCTGCGGCTCGGCGACGAGGGGCTCGCGGCGGGGGACGTGATCACCACGGGCGGACTGGAGATGCGGGTCGTCCCCACTCCCGGTCACACCGCCGACTCGCTCAGCTTCCACCTGCCCGCCGACCGTGCCGTGCTGACCGGCGACACGATCCTGGGCCGGGGAACCACGGTGGTCGCCCATCCGGAGGGGCGGCTCGGCGACTACCTCGACTCCCTGCGGCGGCTGCGCTCGCTCACCGTCGACGACGGTGTCCACACGGTGCTGCCCGGGCACGGACCCGTGCTCGACGACGCCCAGGGTGCCGTCGAGTTCTACCTCGCGCACCGCGCCAGCCGTCTGGCCCAGGTCGAGACCGCCGTCGAGGCCGGGTGGAGCACGGCAGCCGAGGTCGTCGCGCAGGTCTACGCGGACGTCGACCGGTCGCTGTGGCCGGCCGCCGAGCTGTCGGTGCGGGCGCAGCTGGAGTATCTGCGCGAGCACGGCCTGATCGAGCAGGTCTGACCTGGGTGGGAGGTCCGGCCTGGGCCTGATCGGGCAGGTCTGACCTGGGTGGGAGGTCCGGCCTGGGCCTGATCGGGCAGGTCCGACCCTGAGCCACCACACAGCCCCGCCCCGACCCGTCCTTGGGATAGGGAACGGGACGCCGCACCCTCCCGCGTCCCCGTCGCCGGTGATGCTTTACGCTCCGCTTACTTTGCGACGTCCGTCACTGGGGGAGAGCCGTGTTCGTCCTGTTCATCATCCTCGTCATCGCCGCTGCGGTGATGTACGCCGTCGCCCGCAGCGGCGACAACCGGGGACTCAAGATCGGCGCCCTGGGCGCCCTGATCGCCGGCCTGTTCGCCGGCACGGCGAGCTGCGTCCACGTGGTCAGCGCCTACGAGGTCGGCGTGCCGGTCACCTTCGGCAAGGTCGGCTCGCCCATGAGCTCCGGCGTGAACCTCACCTCGCCGTTCACCGACGTCACGACCTTCTCCACCCGGCCCGTGGACCTCAACCTCTCCGACAAGGACGTCGTCGAAGTGCGCTCCTCGCAGGGCGGTGTGATGTACGCGGAGCTGACGGTGAAGTGGGCGGTCACCCCGGCCAAGGCGGTGGAGCTGTACCGCCTGGCGGGCAGCGAGGACGCGATTCAGCAGCGTCTGGTCTTCCCGGACAGCCGGGAGATCGTGCGCAACGTCTTCGCCCGCCACACCAGTGAGGAGGGCTACACCTCCGCCCGCGAGAAGATCAACGCCGAGATCGGTGACCTGATCAGGGAACGGCTCGCCCCGCGCGGCATCGACGTCACCACGGTCAACCTGCGCAATGTGAAGCCGTCGGAGAAGCTGCAGGACCAGATCGACCGCAAGATCCAGCAGCAGCAGGCCACCGAGCGGGCGACGGAGGCGGCCCTTACGGCCAAGGCGGAGGCCGAGCGCCGCCGTATCGAGGCCGAGGGCATCGCCAAGGCCAACCGCATCCTCAACGAGTCGCTGAGCGACAAGGTGCTGACCAACCAGTGCATAGAGGCCTTCAGGGAGGCTGCCGAGAAGAACCCGGTGTACGCCGTGCCGTGCGGCTCCGGCTCCGGCAACCCGCTGATCGTGGACAGCACCAGGAACTGACACCCCGCGAAGAGCTAGGCGAAGGGCCACGAGAAGAGGCACGCGAAGAGGCACGCGAAGAGGGCCGCCCGCATCACGCGGGCGGCCCTCTTCGTGCGGGTGTTCGTACTCGTAGGAGCAGGTCAGCGCGAACGCTTGGCCAGGCGCTCCACGTCCAGCAGGATGACCGCACGCGCCTCCAGGCGCAGCCAGCCGCGCTGGGCGAAGTCCGCCAGCGCCTTGTTCACCGTCTCGCGGGAGGCGCCGACCAACTGGGCCAGCTCCTCCTGGGTGAGGTCGTGGACGACGTGGATGCCTTCCTCGGACTGCACGCCGAAGCGGCGCGACAGGTCCAGGAGCGCACGGGCGACACGGCCCGGAACATCGGAGAAGACCAGGTCGGACATCTGGTCGTTGGTCTTGCGCAGTCGGCGGGCGACGGCGCGCAGCAGCGCGGTGGCCACCTCGGGGCGGGCGTTCAGCCAGGGCTGCAGGTCGCCGTGGCCGAGGCCGAGGAGCTTCACCTCGGTCAGAGCGGTGGCGGTCGCGGTGCGCGGGCCGGGGTCGAAGAGGGACAGTTCGCCGATGAGCTCGCCCGGTCCGAGGACGGCGAGCATGTTCTCGCGGCCGTCGGGGGACGTGCGGTGGAGCTTGACCTTGCCCTCGGTGACCACGTACAGGCGGTCGCCCGGTTCGCCCTCGTGGAAGAGCGCGTCGCCACGGGCGAGCGTCACTTCACTCATCGAGGCGCGGAGCTCCGCGGCCTGCTCGTCATCGAGCGCCGCGAAGAGCGGGGCGCGCCGCAGAACGTCGTCCACGAGTTCTCTCCTTGTCGACCTGCTCAGGGGACGTTGTCCCCATGATGCCGGACCGTGCTGTGCTGCTCCGGGGACTCGGTGCCCCACGGCGGCATCGTCAGGGATCGGGACCCCCGTAGTAAACAATCGTGCGATCAATCACAACAAGTTTGACGCACTGGCGCGCCCAACCGTGCGGCAGGGGCCCGATTGGGTCGTGATTCCCGGGGACCGGGGCAGATGTCGGTGCCGCCCCTTAGGCTGGCCGGGTGTCCAATTCGCCCGTGAGAGCGCAGGCCAAGGGGGCTGGAAGCGTGTCCGGAAAGCAGAATTCCGCTCTGGGCGAACAGGCCTCCCCCAGTCCGGACGAAAAGAAGAAACCGGACAAACAGGAATCACGTCTCGCCATGGTCCGCCGTGCCCGCCGCATCAACCGCGAGCTCGCCGAGGTCTTCCCGTACGCGCACCCGGAGCTGGACTTCGAGAACGCGTACCAGCTGCTGATAGCGACGGTCCTGTCCGCACAGACGACCGACCTCAGGGTCAACCAGACCACCCCCGCGCTCTTCGCCAAGTACCCCACGCCCGAGGACCTGGCGGCCGCGGTGCCCGAGGAGGTCGAGGAGCTCATCCGCCCGACGGGCTTCTTCCGCGCCAAGACCAAGTCGATCATGGGCCTGTCCAAGGCGATCCGCGACGACTTCGGCGGAGAGGTCCCCGGCCGGCTGGTGGACCTGGTGAGTCTCCCGGGCGTGGGCCGCAAGACGGCCTTCGTCGTCCTGGGAAACGCCTTCGGCGTCCCCGGCATCACGGTGGACACGCACTTCATGCGGCTCGTGCGCCGCTGGAAGTGGACCGACCAGGACGACCCGGTGAAGATCGAGGCCGAGATCGCCACGATCTTCCCCAAGTCGGAGTGGACGATGCTCTCCCACCGCGTCATCTTCCACGGCCGCCGCATCTGCCACGCCCGCAAGCCCGCCTGCGGCGCCTGCCCGATCACCCACCTCTGCCCTGCCTACGGTGAGGGCGAGACCGACCCCGAGAAGGCCAGGAAGCTCCTGAAGTACGAGATGGGCGGTCGGCCCGGCCAGCGGCTCAAGCCGCCGCCGGACTACCCCGGCAAGCCGGCCCCGGCCCTGGGCGAGGTCGAGTGAGCCGCCCCCACGAGGAACGATCCGGGCGCTCCGGGGCGTTGAGCAGCAGGGGGTGCCCATGACGCGCGCAGGCGAAGAGACCTACAAGATGCACGAGCAGTCCGGCAGGCACGGCGAGGTGTCCGTCTCCATCGACGGCCTGCCCGACTGGCTCGATCCCGTGGTGCGCGCCGCCGACACCGTCCAGCCGCACCAGCTGAGCCGCTTCCTGCCGCCCGAGAGCGGACGCGGCCGCCAGTCCGCCGTACTCGTCCTCTTCGGTGAGGGCGCGAGGGGCCCCGAGCTGCTGCTCATGGAGCGCGCCGGCACCCTGCGCTCGCACGCCGGGCAGCCGTCGTTCCCCGGCGGCGCCCTCGATCCGGAGGACGGCGACCCCGCCACCACGGGCCCGCTGCGCGCCGCGCTGCGTGAGGCCGAGGAGGAGACCGGGCTCGACCCCTCCGGCGTCCAGCCCTTCGGCGTGCTGCCCAAGCTCTACATCCCGGTGAGCGGATTCGTCGTCACGCCCGTACTGGGGTGGTGGCGCACCCCGAGCCCGGTCGGAGCGGTCGACCCCGCCGAGACCGCGCGGGTCTTCACCGTGCCCGTGGTGGATCTCACGGACCCGGCCAACCGCGCGACGGCTCTCCACCCGAGCGGTCACGCGGGGCCCGCGTTTCTGGTCGAGGGCACTCTGGTCTGGGGTTTTACCGCCGGAGTCATCGACCGGATCCTGCACTTCTCCGGCTGGGAGAGACCATGGGACCGCACCAAGGAGGTCCCGCTGGACTGGCGGGCATGACAGGCTGACCCAGGCAGTAAGCGCACCCCGGGGCGCACAGACGAAGCGGCCGCGCCGCGGGCCCGGACACACCAGCCGGAAGGAGCACCCGGCGACGACACTGCGAGGCTAATGACGGTGAACGTGCTGGACATCCTGTTGCTGGTCGCCGCCGTCTGGTTCGCGATCGTCGGCTACCGCCAGGGCTTCGTCGTCGGCATCCTCTCGGTGATCGGCTTTCTCGGCGGCGGGCTCGTCGCGGTCTATCTCCTCCCGGTGATCTGGGACGCGCTGACCGATGACGCCGAGGTGTCGACCACGGCGGCGATCGTCGCCGTGGCGATCGTGATCGTGTGCGCCTCCGTCGGCCAGGCGTTCACCACACATCTCGGCAACAAGCTGCGCAGGCACATCACCTGGTCACCCGCCCGGGCCCTGGACGCCACGGGCGGCGCCCTGGTCAATGTCGTCGCCATGCTGCTGGTCGCCTGGCTGATCGGATCCGCCCTCGCCGGCACCTCGTTGCCCACCCTGGGCAAGGAGGTCCGCAGTTCCAAGGTGCTGCTCGGCATCTCGCAGGTGATGCCCGATCAGGCGTCGACATGGTTCTCCGACTTCTCCTCCGTGCTCGCGCAGAACGGCTTCCCCCAGGTCTTCAGCCCGTTCGCCAACGAGCCGATCACCGAGGTCCAGGCACCGGACCCGGCGCTCGTCGGCAGCCCCGTCGCCGCGCGCGCCAAGCAGTCGATCGTCAAGGTCGTCGGCACGGCCCCCAGTTGCGGCAAGGTCCTCGAAGGCACCGGCTTCGTCTTCGACGAGCGCCGGGTGATGACCAACGCCCATGTGGTCGGCGGCGTGGACGAGCCCACCGTCCAGATAGGGGGCGAGGGCCGGCTCTACGACGCCAAGGTCGTGCTGTACGACTGGGAGCGCGACATCGCGGTGCTGGACGTCCCCGATCTCAAGGCACGCCCGCTGCAGTTCACCGAGGAGGACGCCGACAGAGGCGACAGCGCGATCGTCGCCGGTTTCCCGGAGAACGGCGCCTACGACGTACGCTCCGCCCGCGTCCGCGGCCGGATCAACGCCAACGGCCCCGACATCTACCACCGGGGAACCGTCCGCCGCGACGTCTACTCGCTGTTCGCGACCGTCCGCCAGGGCAACTCCGGCGGACCGCTGCTCACCACCGACGGCAAGGTCTACGGCGTCATCTTCGCCCGGTCCCTCGACGACGTCGACACCGGCTACGCCCTGACGGTCGACGAGATCCGCGCCGACATCGCACAGGGCAGGGCCGCCAACCAGCAGGTCGACAGCCAGGCGTGTGCGCTGTAGGGATGCGTCGCGGTGGGACGCTTCGTGATGTGAGGGTGCCCGGGCCGAGCCGTCGCCGGCTCAGGCCCGCGGATGCCGCAGTCGCGCGGACACCCAGCGCGCGCGGCGCCGGAGGATTCGCGGAATGCCCATTCCCTGCCCCGGATGCTCCTGGCTCTCATGCTGAGAGCCACCACTGTCGTGGATGATCGGCCCATTGGCCGAGCGGCGGTTGCGTGCTGCGTCACCGTAGTCGTGCGTCCAGCCCATACCCGGACGTCTGCCCGGGCCTCATGGTCGGTAACCGTGTCAGCGCCCGCCAATTGGCCTATGCGCCGGGCATGTGGCCGTTCGTAGGACAAAGGTTCCACCGGGTGTCCGGACGGATCCGGCCGGCCGCTCCTCGTCACGCCGGGAAGCCTCAGCGATCGGGTTCCGGATCCTTGAGCCAGCTGATGAGTTCGTTCGAGAAGGCCACCGGGTCCTCCTCGTGCGGGAAGTGGCCGAGACCGTCGAACAGCCGCCAGCGGTACGGCGCTTCGACGTACTCGCCGGAACCGGCCGCGCTGCGCGTCCGCATCGCCGGATCGAGTGACCCGTGCAGATGCAGTGTCGGAACCCGCACGGGACGCTTCATCCGGCGGTTGAACTGGATGCCGTCCGGCCGGGCCAGCGAGCGCACCATCCAGCGGTACGGCTCGATCGAGCAGTGCGCCGTCGAAGGGATGCACATCGCGCGCCGGTAGACGCCGACGGCCTCCTCGTCGAGCGGCTGGGGTCCCGACCAGTCCTCGATCAGCCGGCCCACCAGCGCGGCATCGTCGGCGACCAGCTGACGCTCGGGAATCCAGGGCCGCTGGAAACCCCACACATACGACCCGGCACGGCTCTGCGCGAAGTCCGACAGCATCGCCGAACGCCAGCGCCGTGGGTGCGGCATCGAGGACACGGCCAGACGGCGCACCAGCTTGGGGCGCATCACGGCCGCCGTCCACGCCAGATAGCCGCCGAGGTCGTGCCCGACCAGCGCGGCGTCCGGCTCGCCGAGGGACCGTACGACGCCGGTGATGTCGAGTGCGAGGTTGGCCGGGTCGTAACCCCGCGGCGTGCGGTCGCTGCCGCCCACCCCGCGAAGGTCCATCGCCACCGCCCGGAAGCCCGCGTCGGCGAGCGCGGGCAGCTGGTGCCGCCAGGTCCACCAGAACTGCGGGAACCCGTGCAGCAGCATCACCAGCGGCCCGTCGCCCATCTCGGCGATGTGGAAGCGGGCACCGTTGGCCGCGACGTCGCGGTGGGTCCACGGACCGTCGAGACGTACGGGGCCGGCGGGGCTGCCGAAGCCGCCGGGGCTGGAAACAGGTGCCGTCATGCTGATGAGCGTGCCACAACCGGGCACCGTGCGTTTGCCACGCCCGGGCCGGCGGCCTCCGTGCCGGTCCGCCGGGTCACACCGGGACCCTGTCCTCCCGGGAGCCGGCCGGGAGCTCCGGGCGCGCGGGGCGGCGAGGATGCGGCTTGGCGTTCTGCAGCACAGCCGCGGTCTCCTTGGCCGAGGCGACCGCCTTCTGCGGGCCCTTGCCCTTCTTCGCCTTCTTGACGAAGAACAAGCCGATCAGGCCGAGAAGACCTGCCACGGCGACATTGACGGCGAACGACAGCAGGAAGCAGACGGACAGGTGCCAGTCGGTCCAGGCCTGGAAGCCGTAGGCGAGTGCGAAGCTCAGCATCGGCAGCGAGAAGAGCAGCACCGCGCCCGCGGCGGCGAACGCACCGCTGCCGATGCCCGCCTTCTTCACGTCCCGCCGCAGCTGCGCCTTGGCCAGCGCGATTTCGTCGTGCATCAGCGCCGACATCTCGGCGGTCGCCGAGGCGACCAGCTGACCGAGACTGCGGTCGGCGCCGACAGCGTTCGCCGTGGTGTTGCCGGGGTCGGTCATCGCTGACTCCCTCTCCAAAGTTCTACGGTCCGATGTCAGATCATGCCGGACTGTCGCCGCCGTCGCGCGATGCCCCCGCCGCTTCGGCCTTGCGGCGGTGCTCCGCGGCCTTCTCGTCGTAGATGGCGGCCATCCTCAAGTGGTAGGCAGGGTCGTCCTGTTCGTATACGTCGGGGATGCCGGACATGTCCTCGTCGCGCTCCTCCTCCGCCGCCAGCGCCAGGTAGGCACGTACCCGCATCTTGAGGACGATGCCGGAGAGAATTGCGGCGATCAGGGAACCGATCAGGACCGCGGCCTTCACCTCGTCCGTGAGCGTGGCGTCTCCGGCGAAGGCGAGCTCGCCGATCAACAGCGAGACGGTGAAGCCGATACCGGCGAGCGAGGCGAGCGCGAAGATGTCCGGCCAGCGCAGATCCTCGTTCAGTTCCGCCTTGGTGAAACGTGCCGTCAGCCAGGTGCCGCCGAAGATGCCGAACGCCTTGCCCACGACCAGACCCAGGACGACACCAAGTGTCTCGGGCTTGCTGAAGACGTCGCCGAGGGACTTGCCGGTGACCGTGACGCCCGCCGAGAACAGGGCGAACAGCGGTACGGCGATACCGGCGGACAGCGGCCGCACGACATGCTCGATGTGCTCGCCCGGCGAGGACTCCTCGCCGTCCCGGCGGCTGCAGCGCAGCATCAGGCCCATCGCGACACCGGCGATCGTGGCATGGACGCCGCTGTTGTACATCAGGCCCCAGACGGCCAGGGCGAGCGGCACGTACACGTACCAGCCCCGCACACCCAGGCGCAGCAGCAGCCAGAAGAGGGCGAGGCCGGCGAAGGCCCCGCCGAGCGCCGCGAAGTTCAGGTCGTCCGTGAAGAAGACCGCGATGATCAGGATGGCGAAGAGGTCGTCGACGACCGCGAGCGTCAGCAGGAACGCGCGCAGCGCCGATGGCAGCGACGTACCGATGACCGCGAGCACGGCCAGGGCGAAGGCGATATCGGTGGCGGTGGGGACAGCCCAGCCGGCCGTGGAGCCGTCGCCGAACGTCGTGACCAGCAGGTAGACGAGGGCGGGCATGATCATGCCGCAGAGGGCGGCGATCACGGGCAGGGCGGCGGCCTTCGGGTCGCGCAGTTCTCCCACGACCAGCTCACGCTTGAGCTCGATACCGGCGACGAAGAAGAAGACGGCCAGCAGACCGTCCGCCGCCCAGTGCTGTATCGACAGATCCAGGCCGAGCGCCTTAGGACCCAGGTGGAAGTCGCGCACGGCGGCGTAGCTGTCACCGATAGGGGTGTTCGCCCAGATCAGGGCGGCAACCGCGGCGAACAGGAGCAGCACACCGCCGACCGTCTCCGCGCGCAGCGCGTCCGCGACGAAGTTCCGCTCGGGCAGGGGCAGACGTCCGAAGAGCCTGGGAGTGGTCTGGGGCGCGGCCACGATGCGTAACCTCCGGTCGGTCGGGCACGACAAAACTGTTGCCGACCAGACTTCCCGGCGCACCTGAGATCGTTCCTTGCGTCATTGACGCGTTCTTTACTCTACCTAACGGCTCCGTCGGCCGTTCGGTGAGCCGCGGCAGACCGTACCGCGGCCCGTCCCCGCCCGCGCGACGGCCTGCCCGCCCCGCCACGCCCCGTACGCGGGCACGGCCCCGGCGCGGGCTGCGCCGGGGCCGTGCCCGCGTACGGGTGCCCCGCCGGGGGTCAGTCCTCGCTGGCGGCGCCGGGCAGGCGGGACTGGATCAGGTCCATCACGGAGGAGTCCGTCAGCGTGGTGACGTCACCGAGCTGACGGTTTTCGGCCACATCGCGCAGCAGGCGGCGCATGATCTTGCCCGAGCGGGTCTTCGGCAGCTCGGCCACCGGCAGGATCCGCTTGGGCTTGGCGATCGGGCCGAGCGTCGTGCCGACGTGGTTGCGCAGCTCGTTCACCAGCCCGTCGTCCTCGCTCGCGGTGCCCCGCAGGATGACGAACGCGACGATCGACTGACCGGTCGTCTCGTCCGCCGCGCCCACGACCGCGGCCTCGGCGACCTTGGGGTGGGAGACCAGGGCCGATTCGACCTCGGTGGTCGAGATGTTGTGACCGGACACGAGCATCACGTCGTCGACGCGGCCGAGCAGCCAGATGTCTCCGTCGTCGTCCTTCTTGGCACCGTCACCCGCGAAGTACCTGCCCTCGAAGCGGGACCAGTAGGTGTCGATGAAGCGCTGGTCGTCGCCCCAGATGGTGCGCAGCATTGACGGCCACGGCTCGGTGAGCACCAGGTAGCCGCCGCCTCCGTTGGGCACCTCGTTCGCCTCGTCGTCTACGACGGTGGCGGAGATGCCGGGCAGCGGGCGCTGCGCGGAGCCGGGCTTGGTCTCGGTGACACCGGGCAGCGGCGAGATCATCATCGCGCCGGTCTCGGTCTGCCACCAGGTGTCGACGATCGGGGTCTTGCCCGCACCGATGTGCTCCCGGTACCAGATCCAGGCCTCGGGGTTGATCGGCTCACCCACCGATCCGAGGATCCGCAGGCTCGACAGGTCGAACTTGGCGGGGATGTCGTCTCCCCACTTCATGAACGTGCGGATCGCGGTCGGCGCCGTGTAGAGGATCGTGACGCCGTACTTCTGCACGATCTCCCAGAAGCGGCCCTGGTGCGGGGTGTCCGGCGTGCCCTCGTACATGACCTGCGTCGCGCCGTTGGCCAGAGGACCGTAGACGATGTACGAGTGGCCGGTGACCCAGCCGATGTCCGCCGTGCACCAGTAGACGTCGGACTCGGGCTTGAGGTCGAAGACGGCATGGTGGGTGTAGGCCGCCTGCGTGAGGTAGCCGCCGGAGGTGTGCAGGATGCCCTTCGGCTTACCCGTGGTGCCGGAGGTGTAGAGGATGAAGAGCGGGTGCTCCGCATCGAAGGCATCGGGGGTGTGCTCGGCGTGCTGACGGCCGACGATGTCGTGCCACCAGACGTCGCGGCCCTCGGTGAACGCGGTCTCCTGTCCCGTGCGCCGCACGACCAGGACGTGTTCGACCTGTGGGCAGCGGGAGACAGCCTCGTCGATCGCGGGCTTGAGCGCGCTCGGCTTGCCGCGGCGGTAGCCGCCGTCGGAGGTGATGACGAGCTTGGCGTCGGCGTCCTGGATCCGGGAGGCGACGGCGTCGGCGGAGAAGCCGCCGAAGACCACGGAGTGGGCCGCGCCGATCCGGGCGCAGGCCAGCATCGCGACCGCGGCCTCGGGGATCATCGGCAGGTAGACCGCGACACGGTCGCCCTTGCGGACACCCAGCTCCGTCAGGGCGTTGGCCGCCTTGGAGACCTCGTCCTTGAGCTCGGCGTAGGTGATGGCACGGGTGTCGCCGGGCTCGCCCTCGAAGTGGATGGCGACCCGGTCGCCGTGGCCTGCTTCGACATGACGGTCCACGCAGTTGTACGCGACGTTGAGCCGGCCGTCCGCGAACCATTTCGCGAAGGGCGGGTTGCTCCAGTCGACGGTCTCGGTCGGTTCGGTGGCCCAGTCGAGCCGCCGTGCCTGCTCGGCCCAGAAGCCAAGCCTGTCCGCCGCGGCCTGTTCGTACGCCTCCGCGGTCACGTTGGCGTGCGCGGCCAGCTCGGCCGGAGGCGCGAACCGCCGCTCTTCCTTCAGCAGGTTGGAGAGTGAAGAACGCTCGTTGGTCATCAGCTCGCCTCCCTCAGAAGGTTGGCCAGGCTTTCGTTGCTCACGACATCTCCCTTTCCCAGGGCGTCTTATGTGCGTAGGTGTCCCAGGCCATAGCTCATCAGCCAGAAGGCCGGGTGACAAGGGCCTTCCGGAAATTGGTTTAGACCTGTGAGGTGGCCCCTCTACCCCGGGCGGTGGGGAAGAGGGGCCACACGTTCTCACGGACGCCGTACGGCACTGGTTCAGCCACGCCCGTGTGCGCTCGGTCACCCACTGTGTGCGTGGCCGCACGCGCGCGTGCCGCGCATCAAGGGGCCGCGCGCGTCAGACGCGGGCCTTCTCCAGGGCTGACGGTGCGGGCGCGACGCGGTCGAAGACCTGCTCGACCTCGTGCTCGGCCGTGTTCGTGAGGAGATATGCCTGGGCCTCACCGACATGGAAGTACATGCCGTGCAGTTGCAGAGTGCCCTCGGCGAGCCGGCGGGCGACCGACTCATGGGCCCGAAGATGCTCCAACTGCTGGACCACATTGGTCAGACACAGCTGCTCCACTGCGTCCGTGGGCATCCGTCCCGAGATCCTGGCCCATGCGTGGTGCCGATTGCGCATGCGCTCCAGGCTGGGCAGACCATGCCGCAGCCAGCGGCGCAGGGGAGTCGGGGCGCCGTCCGGCGGGCTGTTCAGCAGGGCCTGCATCGCTCCGCACCCGGAGTGGCCGCAGACCGTGATGGACTCCACGCCCAGCACCTCGACCGCGTACTCGATCGCGGCCGCGACCGAGTCGTCGCCGCTCTCCTCGCCGGGCAGCGGCACCAGGTTGCCCACATTGCGCACCGTGAACAGATCGCCGGGGCCGCTTGCCGTGATCATGCTGGTGACCAGTCGGGAGTCGGCGCAGGTGAGGAACAGCTGCGAGGGCCGCTGCCCCTCCCGCGCGAGGCGCGCCAGCTCGTCGCGGACCAGGGGGGCCGTATTGCGCTGGAACGAGCTGAGCCCAGTGGCCAGTTGATGGGTCTCGGTCGTCGGCTGCGGGCTGTCGCCGCAGTGATGGTTGCGCCAGGGCGTCCAGGGCCGGCAGCAGCCGTGCGTCTCGTGCGCGGGCTCGCTGATGCGCGACCCCGACCGGCCCGTGAACTCCACGGTGCCGCCGTGTGCGCAGTGCGCGGCCTGCCAGTCGTGCAGCGCCTCGTACGCCGCGTGATCCATGAAGGAACCGTCCAGCTCGACCACACAGTCGACGCCGTGCGGCACCTGCCCCAGCACCCGGCTCAGCCGGGGAACCGCCAGGAACGTCAACTGGCCGCGTACGCGCACCCGGTGCACGTCCCCGCCCTCTTCCTCCACGGTGATCCGGGTCCTGGTGAGCCGGTGCAGCGCCACGCCGACCGCCACCGCGATCCCGATCAGCACCCCTTCCAGCACTCCGGTCAGGACCACCGAGCCCAGGGTCGCCGCGTACACCAGGATTTCGCGGTTGCGCTTCACACTGCGCAGATGCGTGATGCTGACCATCTGCACACCGATCACCATCACCAACGCGGCGAGGGTGGCCAGCGGGATCAGGTCGAGGACCGGCACCAGCAGCAGTGCGGCCACCGCGATCCACACACCGTGGAGCATGGTGGAGTGGCGGCTGACCGCCCCGGCGGAGACGTTCGCCGCGCTGCGGACCGCGACGCCCGTGATCGGCAGTCCGCCGAGGGCACCCGACACGACGTTTGCCGCGCCCTGCCCGGCGAGCTCGCGGTCGAGGTTCACGCGGGGGAGCCGTACGTCCGGGTGCTTGCGGGCCGCCGCCAGCTTGTCGATCGCGACGGCTGACAGCAGTGACTCCACGCTGCCGACGAGCGTGATGGTGAGCACTGCGGCGAGCAGCCCGAGCACGGGTCCCTCGGGCAGCTCGGGCAGCGCGTGCGAGCGCCACGAAGGAAGATCGACGCGCGGCTGGTGCAGCTGGGCGACCGTCGCGAGCACGGTCGCGGCGGCGACGGCGGCCAGGGCGGCGGGCACGGTCCGCACGATCCGGCCGGCTCGCCCCGGGATGCGCGGCCATGCCAGGACCACGGCGACGGTCAGGACGCTGACGGACAGTGCGGCCGGACGGAGATCGGCCAACTGGCCGGGCAGCGCACGTACATTGGCGACGGCCGAACTCTGCGGCGTGCCCCCGAGGACGATGTGAAGTTGTGCCAGGGCGATGGTGACCCCGATGCCGGCCAGCATCCCGTGGACGATCGCGGGGCTGACGGCGAGCGCGGAGCGCGCCACCCGCAGGGCGGCGAGACCGAGCTGGCACAGGCCGGCGAGGACCGTGATGGCGCATGTGGTGCGCCAGCCGTACCGCTGGATCAACTCGGCCGTGACGACGGTCAGTCCGGCAGCCGGGCCGCTGACCTGGAGCGGGGAGCCGCCGAGCCGCCCCGCCACGATGCCGCCGACGGCGGCGGCGACGAGGCCGGCCTGGAGCGGCGCCCCGGTGGCCAGGGCGATGCCGAGGGACAGAGGCAGGGCGATCAGGAAGACGGAGACGGACGCGGACACATCGGCACCCGCGATCCGGAAGCGGCGGTGCGGCCCGGCGGGCGGCGGACTGTGCGGCCGCCGGAAGCGGGCGAGCGGGGGCGTAGGGGGCTGAGATGCATTGTCGGTGCGGGTGGGGACGCAGGACATTCCCGTCTCCTCCAGGGTGGCGCGGTCGCGGAACGTGGGGGCGCGGCCATGAGTCACGGCATGCAGCGGCGGGATGCTCGAATCGCACGAGCGCTCAACGTTGAGTAAATGGATCGTAATGCAGAGTAAAGACTCTGGCATGATTTTCTGGGCAAATAGGGCAATCAATCACCCGATTCGGTGATTAATCATTTGATTGCGGCTCGTCGTTCCGTTCGCCTCCCCCTCCGGTGTGACCGTGTCGGCCTCTCATCACCGCCGAAAGTCATATCGGCATACGAAAGAGGGTGGACGGATGCTGGCTGTCACGAAGAAGGCCGCCGCCGTCGGCGCAGTCGCCACGGCACTCCTCGCGGGACTCGCGGGCTGCTCCGGGCCGGGCGGCGCGAACGGCTCGGGCACCAAGCACGGCGCGCCCGCCCAGAAGAAGGGGGGCGCCGTCCGCCTCATCGGAGACGGCTCCACCGCCTTCACCGGCGCCCAGCCCGGTCTGCTCAAGCCGCAGCGGCTCAAGCCCGGTGAGAAACCCCCGCAGTTCGTGGTGTTCTCGTGGGACGGCGCCGGGGAGGACAGCCAGAAGCTGTTCTCCCACTTCCGCGAGGTCGGCAAGAAGTACGACGCGACGATGACGTACTTCCTCAGCGGCGTCTATCTCCTGCCCGAGAAGAAGCGGCACCTGTACGACCCGCCCCAGCACGCTGTCGGCCGCTCCGACATCGGCTTCAACGACATCAAGGGAATCAGGGACACCGTGCGCGAACTGCGCGGTGCCTGGCTGGACGGCAACGAGGTGGGCACCCACTTCAACGGGCACTTCTGCGGCAACGACGGCGGCGTCGGCACCTGGTCCGTCAAGGAGTGGAAGAGCGAGATCAGCCAGGCCAAGTCCTTTGTGAAGAACTGGAGGACGAACGCCGGACTCCCCTCGGCCGAACCGCTGCCCTTCGACTACGACCAGGAGCTCATCGGCGCCCGCACTCCGTGTCTGGAGGGCCGCGACAACTTCCTGCGCGCGGCGCGGGACCTCGGCTTCCGCTACGACACCAGCGGCGCCAGCGATCAGGTGTGGCCCAAGAAGACGCTGGGCATGTGGGACCTGTCCCTTCAGATGGTCCCCGTCCCCGGCCGAGCCTTCGAAACGCTGTCGATGGACTACAACTTCATGGTCAACCAGTCGGGCACGGCCAAGGGCAGTCCGTCGATGCACAAGTACTGGGGCAACCAGATGCGCGACGGCCTCCTTCGGGCTTTCGACCGCGCCTACAAGGGCAACCGCGCCCCGCTCATCATCGGCAACCACTTCGAGTCCTGGAACGGCGGGACGTACATGAAGGCGATCGAGGAGACGATCGCGAAGGTCTGTGTGAAGAGCGACGTGAAGTGTGTGTCGTTCCGTCAGCTGGCCGACTGGCTGGATGCCCAGGATCCGCTGGTTCTGGAAAAGCTGCGGCAGCTTGAGGTGGGTAAGGCGCCCAAGAGCGGCTGGTCCGACTTCCTCTCGACGCCGCCTGTGGCACCGCCCGCCCCGAAGCGGGAGGCGCAGCGGCAGCAGGAGTCGCGCCACTGAGAGCGGCCGCACAGGGAGCACGAGGGCGGTCCGGCCGGACCGCCCTCGTGTCATGGTCAGCCCGGCTGCGGCACCGGGGTGTGCTCGCTGAGCACGTACGCCGGATCCACCTGGGCCGCCAGGTCCACCCCCGTCTTCGAGTTCCCCCAGCTCTCCGCGTTCTTCAGGTGGAAGTGGACCATCTGGCGGGTGTAGCGCTCCCAGTCCCGGTGCGCGTACGAGTCCTCGGCGGCGTCCTGCAGGGCCTGCAGGGCCGTCCGGTTGGCGGCCTCCAGCAGCTCGAACCGCGGCGGCCTGCCCTTCTCCATCGCCCGGACCCAGTTCGAGTGCCCGACCGTGACCAGCAGGTCCTCGCCCACCTCGTCCCGTAGGAACTCCACGTCGTCCGGGCCCTGGACCTTGTTGCCCACGACCCTGAGCGACACCCCGAAGTCCCGGGCGTACTCCTTGTACTGGCGGTAGACCGACACGCCCTTGCGGGTCGGCTCGGCCACCAGGAACGTCATGTCGAAACGGGTGAACATCCCGGAGGCGAAGGAGTCGGAGCCCGCGGTCATGTCGACGACGACGTATTCCCGCGGCCCGTCCACCAGATGGTTCAGGCACAGCTCGACCGCACCGACCTTGGAGTGGTAGCAGGCGACGCCGAGGTCGGACTCGGTGAACGGCCCCGTGGCCATCAGCCGGATCTCGGCGTCGTCGAGCCGCACGGTCCGTGCGCACGCTTCGTACACCGGGTTGTCCTCGACGACGCGCAGCAGCCGGGAACCTTCTCCTGGCGGCGTGGTCTTGATCATCGCCTCGGCCGAGGTGATCCGCGGATTCGTACCGCGCAGATACTCCTTGATCAACGGCAGATGCGCGCCCATCGCGGGCAGAGCGGCGGCCGCCGCGTCATCGAGGCCGAGCGCGGCCCCCAGATGCTGGTTGATGTCGGCGTCCACCGCGACGACAGGTGCTTCAGCGGCGGCCAGGTGGCGGATGAAGAGCGAGGACAGCGTCGTCTTGCCGCTGCCGCCCTTCCCTACGAAAGCGATCTTCATGTTCACCTAGAGTAGTGGTACGAGTGCGGGCCGTTGTCAAGGTGCGTGAAGAAGACCACTCCAAGGTGGGGCGGGGGGCCCGGGCGGTAGCCTCGCTACCTATGAGTACGAACGCCTCGCCGGCCGACCCTCTCGCCACTCTCGGCACGCTGCCTGGCGTCGCCGACTCCGTGGAGTCCGTGCGCAAAGCCGTCGACCGGGTCTACGGCCACCGGGTCATGCGGCGGCGCAGCAACGAGATCACGTCGGAGGCCGCACTGCGCGGTGCCCGCGCCTCCGCTGCTCTGTCCGGCGCCGACTGGGCGCTGGAGGAGGTGCGCCGGCGCACCGATTTCGGCAGCGACGCCGAAGCGCGCACCGTCGGCGCGGCCCTGAGGCTGACGGCCGAGGCCGGCCAGCTGTTGTCGATCTGGCGGCAGTCACCCCTGCGGGTGCTGGCCAGGCTGCACCTGGTCGCGGCGAGCGGCGGCAGCGCCGACGAGACGGTGGGCAGGCCGCGCCTGGCCGGCGAGCCGGTCGACGAGCCGCTGATCGAGGCCCCGCTGCCCGGCGCGGCCGAGGTGGCGGCGCGCCTGGACGGGCTGGCAGAACTGATCATCACGGGCAGCTCCGCCCCGGCCCTGGTTACGGCCGCCGTGGTGCACGGGGAGCTGCTTGCGCTGCGCCCGTTCGTCTCGTGCAACGGTCTGATCGCGCGGACGGCCGAGCGGATCGTTCTTGTCGGCAGCGGCCTGGACCCGAAGTCGATCTGTCCGGCGGAAGTCGGACACGCCGAGCAGGGCCGCGCGGCGTACACCGCGGCCTTCGAGGGATATCTGTCCGGCACGCCGGAGGGCATGGCGGCTTGGATCGCCCATTGCGGGCGGTCCGTGGAGCTCGGGGTCAGGGAGTCGACTGCGGTGTGCGAGGCGCTGCAGCGCGGTGCCGCCTGAGGCAGCGAAAGGCCCCAAATCCTGCCGAAATGGGTTGCGGCGGTACCAATTGGTACCGCCGCTGGCATGTCCACAGAGTTACCATGCGTCCTCGAAGGTTGCCCATCAGGTCGGGAACTTCGCCCGTCACCTGGTGCGGCTGGCCCGTAATCGACGGGTCGACGTCGCGTGGGTGCTCCGCTTTCATGCTTCGGTCCGTGGGGCCTTGTTTGCGTTTAAAGGTGATCCTTTCGGATGTCCTCGGTCTCGCGGGCCGTTGAATCCTTTGTACTCCAGCAGGCCGGGAAGGGAAAGCCCTGGCCGCCCTTCTTTACTTTTAGGTTCAAATACGGGCGAACCGGTGGTCGAGTCGGCCGGTTGTCCGGGCCGCCCGCGCCGCCACCCGGCGGCGGTTGGCGTACCAGACGAGTCCGGCGGTCGCGGCCGCCGCTCCGACCGCCGCGGCGGCCATCAGCGCCGGGCGTGCAGGCATCGAGAACGCGGGGAGCCGCTGCTTCAGCCGGACCGGCTTGTTGAAGACGAGAACCGGCCAGTTGCGCAGTGCGGCCTCGCGGCGCAGCGCACGGTCCGGGTTGACGACGTAGGGGTGGCCCACCGCGGAGAGCATCGGGATGTCGGTGGCGGAGTCGCTGTACGCGTAGCAGCCGTCCAGGTCGTAGCCCTCCGAGGCGGCGAGCTCCCTGACGGCTTCGGCCTTCGTCGGTCCGTACGCGTAGTACTCCACCTCGCCCGTGAAGCAGCCGTCGTCGCCGACGACCATGCGGGTGGCCACGACGCGGTCCGCACCGAGCAGCTCTCCGATGGGCTCGACCACCTCGGCGCCGGAGGTGGACACGATGACCACGTCCCGGCCGGCCATGTGGTGTTGCTCGATGAGGGAGGCGGCCTCGTCGTAGATGATCGGGTCGATGAGATCGTGCAGCGTCTCGGCGACGATCTCCCTGACCTGCTGCACGTTCCAGCCCTTGCAGAGAGCGGACAGGTACTCGCGCATCCGCTCCATCTGGTCGTGATCGGCGCCGCCCGCGAGAAACACGAACTGGGTATAGGCGGTGCGCAGCGCGGCGCGCCGACTGATCAGCCCGCCTTGGTAGAAGGACTTGCTGAAGGTCAGTGTCGAAGACTTCGCAATGACCGTCTTGTCCAGGTCAAAGAAGGCGGCCGTGCGCGGCAAGGAGTGGTTTTCCACGGGGCTGAGCATATGTGCCCGCCATTCGGCGTACTCTCGGGCGTGTGGGTTTGCCTGAGAAGGCTCTCGGGTACACCATGGAAGTCACGGATCGTTCGCGACCGTGCTAACCCGGTCCGGCTCCTCCCCCCCCGAGTCGGCCGGAGAGACGACCCCCGCTCTCCCCCCCGGCGGGGGTCGTCGCATGTCCGGATGGGTTTCCCCTCATCTCCGCGGCCGTCGCCGCCCGCTGCGCGTCTGCGCCATCTGCGGGTGAGGCGGAAGGTACCTCCCCGAATTCATTACGCTGAGTAGTCATTGTGCTGCGCTGCGGAAACTTTCGAAGGCTCACCGGTATGGGCTACGGGGATATTCACAAGTGGCCGGTTGTCCACAGTTTTTCGGCAAGATCCACACGATTTTTCAGCGGGTTGCACCGTGATTCCAGCCGCGAAGTTCGTGGCTGGAAGGAATCACGGATCTCGCCACCGGGCGAGATCGCTGGAAGAGGGGTGGAGATCGTGGCCGGATCCATCACATCGGACCGTCCCCGTGCTGCCGAGGGGCGGCGCGAAGGACCGCTGATCGTCACCGAGGACGCCGATCTGCTCGACGACCTTCTGCGGTTGTGCGCCGCGGCGGGGGCCGAGCCCGACGTCCACCACACGGTGCCCGAACGCAGGGGTGCCTGGGAGGGCGCTCCCCTGGTCCTCGTCGGGGACGACGCGGCCGAGCGGTGCCGCGGGGCCACCCGTCGGCGCGGAGTGCTGCTCGTGGGCCGTGACCAGGACGACCCGGACGTCTGGCGGCGGGCCGTGGAGATCGGGGCCGACAGCGTCCTGCGCCTGCCGGACGCGGAGAGCTGGCTCGTCGACCGGATCGCGGACGTCGCCGAGGGCGTCGGACGGCAGGCACTGACCGTGGGAGTCATCGGCGGCCGGGGTGGCGCCGGGGCGTCGACGCTGGCCTGTGCCCTCGCCGTGACGGCCGCCCGCGCCGGCCGGAGGACCATGCTCGTCGACGGGGACCCGCTCGGCGGTGGCCTCGACGTCCTGCTCGGCGGCGAGCAGACCGAAGGCCGTCGATGGCCTGATTTCGCCGCTTCGAAGGGTCGTGTCGCGGGCGGGGCGCTGGAGGAGTCGCTGCCGGAGCTGCACCAGCTGCGGGTGTTGAGCTGGGACCGCGGCGATTCCGTCGTCGTCCCGCCGGAGGCGATGAGGTCGGTGCTGGCGGCGGCGCGCAGGCGGGGCGGCGTGGTCGTCGTCGACCTGCCGCGCCGCGTCGACGAGGGCGTGGCCGAGGCACTGGCCCAGCTGGATCTGGGGCTGCTGGTCGTCCCCGGCGAACTGCGCGCGGTCGCCGCGGCGAACCGGGTCGCGTCGGTAGTGGGCATGGTCCTCACGGACCTGCGCGTGGTGGTCCGCGGCCCGTACGCCTCGGGCCTGGACGAGCAGTGGGTGGCGGCCGCCCTCGGCCTGCCACTCGCGGGCGAACTACCCGTCGAGGCCGGGCTGCCGGCGGCCCAGGACGGCGGAGCGCCGCCGGGCGCGGGCGGGCGGGGGCCGCTGGCCAGGTTCTGCACGGCCTTCTGGGAGCAGGCGCTGGCCGGGGAGACGGTCTCATGAGCACAGGACTGCTGGAGGCCGTACGGCAGCGGCTGGCCGAGAGCGGCGCCGAGCCGACACCGGCCAGGGTGGCGGCAGCCCTTCGGGCGCAGGGACGGCTGCTGGGCGACGCCGAAGTGCTGGGCGGCACCGAGAAGTTACGGGGCGAGCTGGTGGGCACGGGCCCGCTGGAGCCCTTGCTGTCCGACCCGTCGGTCACCGATGTGCTGGTCTCCGCACCGGACCGGGTGTGGGTGGACCGGGGCAGGGGCCTGGAGCTCACGGAGGTGACATTCCCCGACGCCGCCTCGGTGCGCAGACTGGCGCAGCGGCTCGCGGCGGTGGCGGAGCGCAGGCTGGACGACGCCCGGCCCTGGGTGGACGCACGGCTGCCGGACGGGACGCGGATGCATGCCGTGATTCCACCGGTGGCGGTTGGCTCCACGTGCCTGTCGCTGCGGGTGGTGCGGCCACGGGCCTTCTCGGTGCGTGAGCTCGTCGCGGCGGGGACGGTTCCGCCGGACGGCGAGCGCGTGCTGCGAGCGCTGATCGCGGCCCGGCTCTCCTTTCTGATCAGCGGTGGGACCGGTTCGGGCAAGACGACCCTCCTGAGCAGCCTGCTGGGGCTGGTGGGCGACCGGGAGCGCATTGTGCTCGCCGAGGACTCGGCGGAGTTGAGGCCCGACCATCCCCATGTGGTGCGTCTCGAATCGCGTACCGCCAATCAGGAGGGCGCGGGGCGGGTGACCCTGCGGGACCTGGTCCGGCAGGCCCTGCGCATGCGGCCCGACCGGCTGGTCGTCGGAGAGGTCCGGGGCGCCGAGGTCACCGAACTGCTGGCCGCGCTCAACACGGGGCACGAAGGCGGCTGCGGCACCGTGCACGCCAACGCCGCGGCGGACGTGCCGGCGCGGCTGGAGGCGCTGGGGACTGCGGCGGGGCTCGACCGGGCGGCGCTGCACAGCCAGTTGGCCGCGGCCTTGTCCGTCGTCGTCCATCTCGCGCGTGACGCCGGCGGACAGCGCCGCATCGCCGAGGTACATGTGCTGGAGCGGGACAAGGCCGGTCTGGTGGTGACGGTCCCGGCGCTGAAGTGGGGCGCGGAGGCGTTCACGCGTGAGGACGGCTGGGCACGGCTGCGTGCCTTGATCGGGGAGGCGCTGTGAGGGCGGCCGAGTCGATGTGCGCGGCGGCGGTCTGCGCCGGCGCCGCCGCCTGGCTGATCACCGGCCAGGACCAGGGCCTGCGCCGTGCGCGACTGCTTCTCGCGGACGGCGGGGCCGTGGCCGGGCCGCCGTGGTGGTCGTGGGAGCGGGTACTGCTCGCGGTGCGGCCGCGCAGGGAGTGGCTGTGCCTGCCTGCGGCGCTGGTGGTCGCCGTGCTGGGGAAATCCGTCGTCCCGCTCGTCGTGGGGGCCGTGGCGGTGCCGTTGGTACGGCGCCGGTTGCAGGCCCGGCAGCGCAGGAGCGAGAAGGACCACAGGGCCGAGGGGGTGGTCGCGCTGTGCGGCGCGGTTGCGGGGGAACTGCGGGCCGGACTGCAGCCAGGGCAGGCGCTGTTGTTCGGCGCCCGGGAGACGAAGGCGCTCGGTGAGGGGGAGGCCGCCGTCCTGGCGGCGGCGCGGTTCGGCGGCGACGTGGCCGACGCCCTCAGGGCCGCGGCACGGCAACCCGGTGCGGAGGGCCTGGCCGGGCTCGCCGCCTGCTGGCGGGTGGCGGTGGACAGCGGTGCGGGCCTGGCTGCCGGACTGGACCGGCTGGAGGCGGCGCTGCGGGCGGAGCGGGACCAACGGAAGGATCTCGCCTCACAGTTGGCCGGCGCGTGGTCGACCGTAATGCTTCTCGCACTGCTGCCCGTCGCCGGGCTCGGGATGGGCTGGGCACTCGGGGCGGACCCGCTGGCGGTCTTGTTCCACACGTCGGGCGGTATCGCCTGTCTGGTGGCCGGAGGACTGCTGGAGGCAGCCGGCCTGTTCTGGGCGGGCCGGATCGTACGGGCGGGTGAGGAGGCATGAGCCCGGAGTTCGTCCACAGGCTGGGGGCGGTGCTGGCCGGTCTCGCGGCGGTGACGTGCGTGGGCTCGGTGATCGCGGCGCACCGCCGTGGCAGGGCGGTGCGCACCCGTATCGAGGCGCTGCTGTCGGTGGAGCGCGAACAGCGCCGCAGCAAAGCAGAGTTGGCGGGCAGGGCAAAGCAATGGGCGGCACCGTTCGGTGCCGCGGCCCTCTGCTACGTCCTGATCGGCGGAGTGGCCGGCGGCATCGCGGGGATCGTGTCGGGGGCCGGTGTACGGCACTGGCTCCGACGCCGGGGGCGCCTCGCGGCGGCGGCCGCTCCAGGGGACGCCGGGGACGGGCACGAAGCAGCGCGTCAACTCCCGCTCGCCGCTGATCTTCTGGCCGCGTGCATCTCGGCCGGCGCGGGGCCGCGTGAGGCGGCGGAAGCCGTGGGCGAGTCGCTGGGCGGGCATCTCGGCGAACGGCTCGCCAGAGCCGGGGCCGAGCTGCGGCTCGGCGGCGAACCGGCCCACGCATGGGGTTGGTTCGGCGGGATTCCGGGTGCCGGACCACTGGCCCGCTGCCTGGAACGCGCCGACCTGACGGGCGCACCGGCGGCGGAGCAGGTGGCACGGCTGGCCGAGAGGCTTCGGGCGGATCGTGCCCGAGCGGTGGCGGCACGCGGGCGGAAGGCACAGGTGCTGATCACGGCACCCGTGGGCCTGTGCTTCCTGCCCGCCTTTCTCGCGGTCGGCGTGGCACCGGTGGTGATCGGACTGGCGAGCGGACTGCTGGCCGCCGACTGACCGCGCCTCCTTCTCTCTGATTTCTCGCTGCTTTCTCAACTGCGTAAACGCACTACGACAACTGGGGGTTGACCCATGTGGAACACGTTGTGGCACCGACTGAGCGGACACCGGTCGGACGTACACCGGTCGGACGGGCATCGACCGCACGGAGGCCGGCTCGGCCGACTGCGCGGCCTGGCAGTCGCGCTGCGCACGGACAAGGGCATGACGACGTCCGAGTACGCGGTGGGGACGATCGCCGCCTGCGGCTTCGCGGCCGTTCTGTACAAGGTCGTCACGAGCGACGCCGTGTCGAAGGGACTCCAGGAGCTGATCGGCAAGGCCCTCGATGCCCACTTCTGAGGGGAGAGGAGAGAGCACGGCCGGGGGCAGCGACCAGGGGTCGGTGACCGCGGAGGCGGCCGTGGCGGTTCCCGCTCTGGTGGTGTTCGCCATGGCCCTCGTCTGGGCGTTGATGGCCGCGTCCGCGCAGATCCAGTGCGTGGACGCGGCACGGGCCGGAGCTCGGGCGGCGGCCAGGTCCGAACCGCGTGCGGCGGCGGTCGCCGCCGCACGCTCCGCGGCGCCGTTCGGAGCGCGGGTGACTCTGGCCAGGGCAGGCGACCTGTGGCGGGTACGGGTGGAAGCGGATGCCCCCGGCCCAGGTGGGCTGGGGCTCACCTTGAGCGCGGAGGCGGCGGCCCTGGCCGAGGGCACGGTGGGCGCGGGCGCGGAGGCGGCCTCGGCCGAGCGTGCCGGTGGCCCGGAAGATGCCGTGTTCGGGGGCGCGGCAGCCGCCCAGTCCGGCGGGGCCGAGATGAGTGTCGTGCGGGCCTCGGCTCGCACGACAGTCGCCGTGCCCGCCGCCCTGGCGGTGGCGCCATGAACCGGGACCAGGGATCGGCCACCGTCTGGGTGGCCTCCGCCACCACGGTGCTGTGCGTGGTCTTCGCGATCGTGCTGGCGATGGGCCAGGCGGTCGTGGCACGTCATCGCGCGGGGGCGGCTGCCGATTTGGCGGCCCTCGCGGCGGCCGACCATGCCCTGAGCGGCCGGGACGAGGCATGCGCCAAGGCTGCCGAGGTGGCCCGGGCGCAGGCTGCGGAGATCGCCCGCTGCGTGGTGACGGGCGAGATCGCCGATGTGATCGCCCGCTCCCGCTTCGGACCGTACGCGCCCCAGGTCAGGTCGAGGGCGGGGCCGCCCGACCCGGCTCAGGCCCCTCCGCAGCTGCGGCCGAGGGCTCCTGCTCCTCCGGCACTTGGGCAGGGGCGTTCCGGAGCAGTTCCGTGAGCAGACGGACCGCGCCGCGCTTGTGCAGCGGGTCGTTGCCGTTGCCGCACTTGGGCGACTGAATGCACGAGGGACAGCCCGCCTCGCACTCGCAGGACGCGATGGCCTCACGGGTTGCGGTCAGCCAATCACGGGCCGTGTGAAAGGCGCGCTCGGCGAAGCCCGCGCCGCCGGGGTGCCCGTCGTACACGAAGACTGTCGGGAGCAGCGTGTCGGGATGGAGCGGGACGGACACGCCGCCGATGTCCCAGCGATCGCAAGTGGCGAACAGCGGCAGCATGCCGATCGAGGCGTGCTCGGCGGCGTGGAGGGCTCCGCCGAGCTGTTCCGGTCCGACCCGTGCGGCCTCGAGCTGGTCCTCCGTGACCGTCCACCACACAGCCCGGGTGCGCAGGGTGCGCGGCGGGAGGTCGAGTTTCGACTCGCCGAGCACCTCTCCGGTGACGACCCTGCGGCGGAGGAAGGAGACGACCTGGTTGGTGACTTCGACGGAGCCGTAGCACAGGCGCCCGTCGCCCCAGGGGACGTCGATGTCGGTGTCGAGGACGGAGATGGCGGTGGTGTCGCGTGCGGTGGTCGAGTACGGCGGGTTGGCCTCCTCGACCAGGGCGACGGAGTCCTCCAGGTCGAGCTGCTTGACCAAGTAGGTGCGGCCCTGGTGCAGATGGACGGCACCGTCGTGGACGGCCGTGTGGGCGGCGGCCTCGTCGACCGTGCCGAGCAGGCGGCCGCTGGCAGCCTCGACGATCTGGACGGGCCGTCCGCCTCCGCCCCGGATGTCGGTGAGATCGCAGGCCCGCTCGCGCCGTGTCCAGTGCCAGCCGGAGGCCCGGCGACGCAGGAGCCTGGCGCTCTCCAGCTGGGGCATCAGGTCCGCGCAGGCGGGACCGAAGAGTTCCAGATCGGCTTCGGTGAGCGGGAGTTCGGCAGCGGCCGCGCACAGGTGGGGCGCGAGGACGTACGGGTTGTCGGGGTCCAGGACGGTGGACTCCACCGGCCGTCGGAACAGCGCCTCGGGGTGATGGACGAGGTAGGTGTCCAGCGGGTCGTCGCGGGCGACGAGGACGGCGAGGGCGCCCTGGCCGGAGCGTCCCGCCCGGCCGGCCTGCTGCCACAGGGATGCGCGGGTCCCCGGGTAACCGGCGATCACGACCGCGTCGAGTCCGGAAACGTCGACGCCGAGTTCGAGGGCGGTGGTGGCGGCGAGGCCGAGGAGTTCACCGGAGTGCAGGGCGCGTTCCAGGGCGCGGCGTTCCTCGGGGAGGTACCCGCCGCGATAGGCGGCGACGCGCCGCGGCAGCGAGCGGTCCACCTCGGCGAGGCGCTCCTTGGTGATCAAGGAGATCAGCTCGGCCCCGCGGCGGGATCGTACGAAGGCGACGCTGCGCACACCCTGCACGGTCAGATCGGTCAGGAGGTCGGCGGTCTCGGCGGTCGCGGTGCGGCGCACCGGGGCGCCCCTCTCGCCGTGGAGCTCGGTGAGCGGCGGCTCCCAGAGGGCGAAGACGAGCTCGCCGCGGGGTGAGGCGTCGTCGGCGACCTCCTTCACGGGCAGGCCGGTGAGGCGGCCTGCGGCCACGGCAGGGGCCGCGGCGGTGGCGGAGGCCAGGAGGAAAACGGGGTTCGCGCCGTAGCGGGCACACAGGCGGCGGAGGCGGCGCAGCACCTGGGCGACGTGGGAGCCGAAGACGCCCCGGTAGGTGTGGCACTCGTCGATCACGACGTAGCGCAGGGAGCGCAGGAAGGAGGACCAGCGTGCGTGGGACGGGAGTATCCCGCGGTGCAGCATGTCGGGGTTGCTGAGCACGTAGGTGGCGTACTGCCTCACCCACTCGCGTTCTTCGACGGGCGTGTCCCCGTCGTAGACGGCCGGCCGGATGCGGTTGCCCAGGGGCGCGGCGAGCTCTTTGACGGCGCGGAGCTGATCGGCGGCGAGGGCCTTGGTGGGGGCCAGGTACAGGGCGGTGGTGCCCCGGCCGTTCGGGGCCTCGGCACCGTCGAGGAGGGTGCTGAGGACGGGGGCGAGGTAGGCCAGCGACTTGCCCGAGGCGGTGCCCGTCGCGATGACCACGGATTCGCCGTCCAGCGCGTGCTCGGCGGCGGCCGCCTGGTGGGCCCACGGGTGGTCGATGCCCGCCTCCTGCACCGCGTCGATCACTTCCCTGCGGATGCGGTCGGGCCAGACTGCATGCCTGCCCGGTCGCGGGGGCAAGTGCTCCGTATGAGTGATGCGCGCAGCCCGGTTCGCCCCCGTGGCGAGCCGGTCGAGGACCGCACCGGGGGAGGGGCGGGTTTCCCCGCTCTCGGGAGGTCGTCTGGGACGGTGATTCTTGGCCATCGGCACCGAGTGTGTCACTGGCGAGACGGACAATGGTCCCAAGGCGTCGTGCATGGCTGCTGGTAAGTGATTGAATGCCATCGCGGCTGGCGACCGTCCTCCGGCCTCCGTCGGGGAGACCTGAGGGGGCGGCCGCTCGATAGCAAGGTGCTGGAGGATCCGTGGACCTGTCCCTGTCGACTCGCAATGTGTCCGGCCCTGGTGGCGACCGTACGGTCGTCGAGGTCGGTGGCGAGATTGATGTGTATACCGCGCCCAAGCTGCGCGAGCAGTTGGTCGAGTTGGTGAACGACGGCAGCTACCACCTGGTTGTCGACATGGAGGGCGTGGATTTTCTCGACTCCACCGGCCTCGGCGTGCTCGTCGGCGGCCTGAAGCGCGTGCGCGCTCACGAGGGCTCGCTGCGCCTGGTCTGCAACCAGGAGCGCATTCTCAAGATCTTCCGGATCACGGGTCTGACCAAGGTGTTCCCTATCCACACCTCGGTCGACGAAGCCGTCGCGGCGACCGACTGACGGTCGGCCGGAGACTGCCGGAAGCAGTGAGGGGCACCGGGCATCCAGCCCGGGCCCCTGAGAGTCACGCTCGTACGTCCGAGGGGGATCTGCATGGCCACCGTTGAGCTCCGCTTCAGCGCCCAGCCCGAGCACGTCAGGACGGCCCGGCTCGTCGCCGCTGCCGTGGCGCGCAGGGCCGGGGTCGACGAGGCGGTGCTGGACGAGGTCCGCCTCGCCGTCGGCGAGGCCTGCAGCCGCGCGGTCGGGCTGCACCGCAGCCATGGCCTCACGGCGCCCGTGAGGGTCCTGCTGTCCGAGGAGGAGAAGACCTTCTCAATCGAGGTCGGTGACGAGGTCCCCGGCTCGGGCGGCGGTGCGGCCGCGGGCGGGCGCGCCACGGATGGGGAGGCGGCCGACGCCGAGGAGGAGGACGAGATGGGCCTCGCGGTGATCAGCGGCCTCGTCGACGACATGGAGGTCTCGTCGTCCGAGGGTGGCGGCGTGATCCGGATGAGCTGGCCCGCGGCGCCCCCCGCGGCGGCCCCTGACCGAGCGGCGCCCTGACCTGTCGGGCCCGGCCCGCGACGTGGGAGCCCGCCTGTCCGGGCTCGCCCACCCCATGCTCGCCCACCCCATGCTGGCCCACCCCATCCGGGTCTGACAGCCGCTCCAGGCCGGTCTGCCCGGCCTTGTCCGGGGCACCCGCCCCGGTCCGGCCCCTTCTCGCCTCCGTCCGGGCATACACCGCCGTCGGCCCGGCACCCGTCCCGGTCTGCTGACCGACCCGTCAGCCCGTCCGGGCGCGCTGCCCTGCCACGCCGCCCCGGCGCCGGACTCTCGGACCCGAGCCCCGTCGTGACCCGATCGGCCCAGCGCGGGCCGGCCAAAAACGACGAACCAGCCGGGCGGCCGGCGAGCGCCGTGGTGGACCGGACAGATGCGGCGGCCGGCCCGGTGCGCGGGCTTGACGACCGTCCAGATGATCGATCTTTTGGTTCTCCGGTCAATCTCATATGAAAAGGCCCTGCTGAGCAGGGCCTCTTTCACATTTCTAGATCGTCGATCAACGGTCAATGCCTTTGTCCCGTTACTTCTTTCGGGGGCCTTTTCGGAACGCGATCGTTTGCTGAGTAGCGAGTGAAGGTCAATTACATTTACCGCGCCCTGTTTTGATCAGGTTCCGCTACCTACAATCCGTCCACATCTTGGGCTCTGAACGTCAAGGAGGACGAATGGCGGGGCTCTTCAACCCACAAATGACCGATCATCCCACTTCTTACGCAGCCGCGGTACTCACGGACGAAAACCGGATGATCGTGGTGGTCATCGCAGCCGTCGCACTCGCGGCCCTGGCCGTCGCCCAGCTGCTCGTGCGCCAGGTCCTCGCCGCCGGCGAGGGCACCGATTCCATGAAGAAGATCGCGGCAGCCGTTCAGGAAGGCGCGAATGCCTATCTTGCGCGGCAGCTGCGCACCCTCGGCGTGTTCGCCGTGGTGGTGTTCTTCCTGCTCATGCTTCTTCCGGCCGACGACTGGTCGCAGCGTGCAGGGCGCTCGGTGTTCTTCCTGGTGGGCGCGATCTTCTCGGCGGCCACCGGATACATCGGCATGCGCCTCGCCGTGCGCGCCAATGTCCGGGTGGCGGCGGCCGCACGGGAAGCGACCCCGAAGGAAGGAGAGCCGGAAAAGGATCTGACGGCCGTCGCGCACAAGGCCATGAAGATCGCGTTTCGTACGGGCGGCGTGGTCGGCATGTTCACGGTCGGCCTCGGCCTGCTCGGCGCGTCCTGCGTCGTGCTCGTCTACGCGGCCGACGCGCCCAAGGTGCTCGAGGGCTTCGGCCTGGGAGCCGCTCTGATCGCCATGTTCATGCGTGTCGGCGGTGGCATTTTCACCAAGGCGGCCGATGTCGGCGCCGACCTCGTCGGCAAGGTCGAGCAGGGCATCCCCGAGGACGACCCGCGCAACGCCGCGACCATCGCCGACAACGTGGGCGACAACGTCGGCGACTGCGCCGGCATGGCGGCCGACCTCTTCGAGTCGTACGCCGTCACGCTCGTGGCGGCCCTCATCCTCGGCTCGGCGGCCTTCGGTGACGCCGGACTCGCCTTCCCGCTGATTGTCCCGGCGATCGGCGTGGTCACCGCGATGATCGGCATCTTCGCGGTCGCCCCGCGGCGCGCCGACCGCAGCGGGATGACCGCCATCAACCGCGGGTTCTTCATCTCCGCGCTGATCTCGATCGTCCTGGTGGCCGTCGCGGTGTTCGTGTACCTGCCCTCCTCGTACGCCGAGTTGGACGGTGTCGGCGACGCCGCGGTCCGGGCGCACGACGGCGACCCGCGCGTCCTCGCGCTCATCGCCGTCGCCATCGGCATCGTGCTGGCGGCCCTGATCCAGCAGTTGACGGGCTACTTCACCGAGACCACCCGGCGTCCCGTCCGGGACATCGGCAAGTCGTCGCTCACCGGCCCCGCCACCGTCGTCCTGGCGGGCATCTCGATCGGCCTCGAATCGGCCGTCTACACCGCCTTGTTGATCGGCCTCGGTGTGTACGGGGCGTTCCTGCTCGGCGGTACGTCGATCATGCTCGCCCTGTTCGCGGTGGCGCTGGCCGGCACCGGCCTGCTCACCACGGTCGGCGTCATCGTCGCGATGGACACCTTCGGGCCGGTCTCCGACAACGCCCAGGGCATCGCGGAGATGTCCGGCGACGTCAGGGGCGCGGGCGCGCAGGTCCTCACCGATCTGGACGCCGTCGGCAACACGACCAAGGCCATCACCAAGGGCATCGCCATCGCCACGGCCGTGCTCGCCGCCGCCGCGCTCTTCGGCTCCTACCGCGACGCCATCTCGACCGCGGCCAGGGAGGTCGGCGAGAGGCTGGGTGACGGTGCCCCGATGAACCTGGTCATGGACATCTCCCAGCCCAACAACCTGGTGGGTCTGATCCTGGGGGCCGCGGTCGTCTTCCTCTTCTCCGGACTGGCGATCAACGCGGTGTCCCGCTCGGCGGGCGCCGTGGTCTACGAGGTGCGGAGGCAGTTCCGCGAGCACCCGGGGATCATGGACTACTCGGAGAAGCCGGAATACGGCCGCGTCGTGGACATCTGCACCAAGGATGCGCTCCGGGAGCTGGCGACTCCGGGTCTGCTCGCCGTGATGACGCCGATCGCGGTCGGCTTCTCGCTCGGCGTCGGCGCGCTCGGGGCGTTCCTGGCCGGCGCGATCGGCACCGGCACGCTCATGGCCGTCTTCCTCGCCAACTCCGGTGGCGCCTGGGACAACGCCAAGAAGCTCGTCGAGGACGGTCACCACGGCGGCAAGGGCAGTGAGGCCCATGCCGCGACGGTGATCGGTGACACGGTCGGCGACCCGTTCAAGGACACGGCCGGTCCGGCGATCAACCCGCTGCTGAAGGTGATGAACCTGGTGGCGCTGCTCATCGCGCCGGCGGTCGTCCAGTTCAGCTACGGGGACGACTCCAGCGTCGGCGTCCGCGCGGTGGTGGCCGTGATCGCCATGCTGGTCATCGTGGGTGCCGTGTACATCTCCAAGAGGCGCGGCATCGCCGTGGGCGACGACGAGGAGGGCGCGGCCGAACGCAGCACCAAGTCGCCCGATCCGGCGGTGGTTTCCTGATAGTTGCTCAATGCACGGGCGGGCGGCGCGGACTGACGCGGCGCCCGCCCGTTCGCGCGTGCGGGTGAGTCATGTCTCCCTTGGTGCAAATGGCTTCATAGGTGATGAATCGGGCACACGACACGCGTTTGTCGCCCACTTGGCGTGTATGTTCCGGGGCCGAGAGAGCCTTGGAAGGGACCAATCCGGTGAACAAGAAGCTTGCGGCCGCACTGTCCGGCGGTGCGGTACTGGTACTGGCGCTGTCGGGATGCGGGGACGACAGCGAGGAGAAGGCGAACGCCTGGGCCAAGAAGGTCTGTGACCAGGCACAGCCGCAGATCCAGAAGAGGGCGAACGCCCAGCAGGCCATCATCTCGACGGCCGCTGACGGCAAGCCCGCCGACATCCAGGCAGCCGACTCCAAGGCGTTCGCGGACATCGCCGCCGCGGACAAGGCACTTGCCAAGGCCGTCAGGGACGCCGGCGTACCGCCGGTGGACAACGGCGAGAAGCTCCGTACGGACGCGGTGAACGAACTCGAGGCCACCGCCACGGAATACCTGGCGCTCAAGAAGAAGGTCGACGACCTCGACCCCAAGGACCAGCAGAAGTTCGCCGACGGCCTCCAGGAGGTGGCGGACGGCCTGAAGAAGATCGAGCGCATGGACCAGGCCGCGCTGGCCAAGCTGCAGTCCGGTGAGTTGGGCAAGGCCATGGCGAAGCAGCCGGGCTGCCAGAGGGCCAAGACGTCGAGCCCCGCGTCGGGTGCGTCCGCGTCCCCGAGCAAGGCGTGACCACCGGAGCCTCGGCGCACGGCAACGCGGCTGCCTGAGGCCCCACTCGGCCGGCGTGTGGGACAAGTCGGGCCCCGGCGGCCCGCGTCGCGACCATGCCGAGTCAGGCCCGGCTCGGCCATCCCGCCCAGCTCGGCCATCCCGCCCGGGCCGGCCATCCCGCCCGGCCCGCCTGTGCCGTCCGGGCCGGGCGGTGCGGCGATTGTCAGTGGCGGCCGCCACAATGGGTTCGTGAGTACGACCAGTCTTCCCGCGCCCGATCACGCTCCCCGGCTTCGTGACGCCTTCCTTGCCGCCGGGTTCACCGCCGATGGTCTTCTCGACCTGCTCGGAGCCCCTGCGTACGCGGCGCTCGCGCGCAGCGAGACCGTTCCCGCCCTGCGCGCCACCCGCGGGGACACCGCGCTGGAGACGCTCGTCCGGCTGTTCCTGCTGCAGCGGCCCGTGGCGTACGGGCGGGCACGTGCCGCGCTGCCGATCGAGGAGTGCCTGGCGGACGGCTGGGTGCTGCGCGACGGGGACGAGGTCCGGGCCACTGTTGACGTCCGGCCGTACGGGGGGCCGCAGGGACAGGACTGGTTCATCGTGGCCGACCTGGGCTGCGCTGTCGGCGGCGCGGGCGGTGCGGGGGGACAGGGCGAGGGGGTCGTCCTCGGCGTCGGCGGCGCCTCCACCACGCTCGCCGGCATCACCGTGCGGATGCCCGTCGATTCCGCACTCGACGTGGGCACGGGATCCGGCATCCAGGCGCTGCACGCCGCGCAGCACGCGACGCGGGTCACGGCCACGGACCTCAATCCGCGCGCCCTGCACTTCACACGCCTCACTCTCGCCCTGTCCGGCGCGCAGGAGGCGGATCTGCGGGAGGGCTCGCTGTTCGAGCCGGTCGCCTCGGACACGTTCGACCTGATCGTGTCCAACCCGCCCTTCGTCATCTCCCCCGGCGCCAGGCTGACCTACCGGGACGGCGGGATGGGCGGGGACGATCTGTGCCGCTCGCTTGTCCAGCAGGCGGGCGACAGGCTGAACGAGGGCGGCTTCGCCCAGTTCCTCGCCAACTGGCAGCACGTGGAGGGGGAGGACTGGCAGGAGCGGCTGCGCTCCTGGGTGCCGCGCGGCTGCGACGCCTGGATCATCCAGCGCGAAGTGCAGGACATCACGCAGTACGCGGAGCTGTGGCTGCGCGACAGCGGCGACCATCGCAGCGATCCCGCGCGGTACGCGGCGCGGTACGACGCATGGCTGGACGAGTTCGAGGCGCGCAAGACCAAGGCGGTCGGCTTCGGGTGGATCACGCTTCGCAGGTCCGGTGCGGACCGGCCGTCGATCGTGACGGAGGAGTGGCCGCACCCGGTCGAGCAGCCGCTCGGCGATGCCGTGCGCGCGCATTTCGACCGGCAGGACTATCTGCGCACCCACGACGACGCGGCGCTGCTCTCCGACCGGTTCAGGCTGGCGCCGGAGGTGGTGCAGGAGCAGGTCGGGCTGCCGGGTGCCGAGGATCCGGAGCACGTGGTCCTGCGCCAGAACCGGGGCATGCGGCGGGCGACCAAGGTGGACACCGTCGGCGCGGGGTTCGCGGGGGTGTGCGACGGGACGCTGAGCGCCGGACGGATTCTGGACGCCATCGCCCAGCTGATCGACGAGGACCCGGTGCTGCTGCGTGACCGCACGCCGCAGGCGCTGCGACTTCTGGTGGAAGAGGGCTTCCTCGAACCGGCCGATGTGATCGATCCGACCGATCCCGCCACGACGGCCGATCCGATGGATCCGACCCGGCCGGGCAGTCCGGGCACGACGGCCTAGGGACCCGCACGGTTCACGCCGCTCACCGCGGGAGAACCGGCCAATGTTCGGTCAGCGGCTTCTCCCGGGACCGGGCCGCCCCGGCTCCGGACCGTCCCCACCTGAAGAAGGCGCGCCCGCCACCACAAAGAAGAGGAGCGGGCTCCTCCCAAAAAAGTTGCCGACGCGACCGCGTGGGTGAACCCACGCGCCGTTCACCCGGAATTCGCGCGGCCGACGCCCGGGGGTGGCAGCCTCTGCATCCGACAGCCATGGCACCAGGGAAGGACCGGGTACGGGCATGGAGAGCGGGCCAGCGATCTTCGCCGGGACGGCATTCGCGCTGTTCGGAGCCGGGCTGCTGCTGTGGACGGGGACACGGCTCGCACACCGCGCACCCGTCGCGCACGGAGTGAGCCCCGCCACGGCCACCGCCTCCGGGATCCTCTTCGGCGCGGCCTTCCTCGCGCTCGGGGTGTGGTGCTTCGCACGTATCTGAAGCGGCGCACAGGCGAAGACGTGCCGGTCCGGGCGGCAGAAAAGGCTGGAGTCGGGTTACCGTTCGAGTGGCCGTTGCGGTCTTTTGCCGTTTGACACGGGGGCGGGTTGTACCGTCACACTCCGCAGCGACAGCAGCGCCACAGCAGTGCCCTAACGCTGGCAGTACCGCGTACCGCACCGCCGTGAGCGCCCATCGAATGTCGACCGGAGAGAAGAGCGAAGTTGTCCCCGACCAGCGAGACCGCACAGGGCGGCCGCCGACTCGTGATCGTCGAGTCGCCTGCCAAGGCGAAGACGATCAAGGGCTATCTCGGCCCCGGCTATGTCGTCGAGGCGAGCGTCGGGCACATCCGCGACCTGCCGAACGGTGCCGCCGAGGTGCCGGAGAAGTACACCGGCGAGGTGCGCCGGCTCGGCGTCGACGTCGAGCACGATTTCCAGCCGATCTACGTCGTGAACGCCGACAAGAAGGCCCAGGTCAGGAAGCTCAAGGAGCAGCTCGCCGAGTCCGACGAGCTCTTCCTCGCCACCGATGAGGACCGCGAGGGCGAGGCCATCGCGTGGCACCTGCTCGAGGTCCTCAAGCCCAAGGTCCCCGTCCACCGCATGGTGTTCCACGAGATCACCAAGGACGCGATCCGCGACGCCGTCGCCAACCCGCGCGAGCTCAACAAGCGCATGGTCGACGCCCAGGAGACCCGACGCATCCTCGACCGCCTCTACGGCTACGAGGTCTCGCCGGTCCTGTGGAAGAAGGTCATGCCGCGGCTGTCCGCCGGACGTGTGCAGTCCGTAGCGACCCGGCTCGTCGTCGAGCGGGAGCGCGAGCGCATCGCCTTCCGCTCCGCCGAGTACTGGGACCTGACCGGAACCTTCGCCACCGGCCGCGCCGGGGACACCTCCGACCCTTCGACCCTCACGGCCCGCCTCAACACGGTGAACGGGCAGCGGGTCGCGCAGGGCCGCGACTTCGGTCCGGACGGCCGGCTCAAGAGCGACCAGGTGCTGCACCTCGACGAGGCGAACGCCCGCGCCCTGGCCGCAGCCCTCCAGGACGCGTCCTTCGCGGTGCGTTCCGTCGAGTCCAAGCCCTACCGCCGCTCGCCGTACGCGCCGTTCCGCACGACCACGCTGCAGCAGGAGGCCTCGCGCAAGCTCGGCTTCGGGGCCAAGGCGACGATGCAGGTCGCGCAGAAGCTGTACGAGAACGGCTTCATCACCTACATGCGTACGGACTCCACCACGCTGTCCGACACCGCCGTCGCGGCGGCCCGGGCCCAGGTGACGCAGCTGTACGGCGGCGACTACCTGCCCGACAAGCCCCGCACCTATGCCGGCAAGGTCAAGAACGCGCAGGAGGCGCACGAGGCGATCCGGCCCTCGGGTGACCGTTTCCGCACTCCCGCGGAGACCGGACTGACCGGCGACCAGTTCAGGCTCTACGAGTTGATCTGGAAGCGGACCGTCGCTTCCCAGATGAAGGACGCCGTCGGAAACAGCGTCACGGTGAAGATCGGCGGCCTGGCCTCCGACGGCCGTGACGCCGAGTTCACCGCCTCCGGCAAGACGATCACCTTCCACGGCTTCATGAAGGCATACGTCGAAGGTGCCGACGACCCGAACGCAGAGCTGGACGACCGCGAGCGGCGCCTCCCGCAGGTCACGGAGGGCGACGCCCTGTCCGCCGAGGAGATCTCGGTCGACGGCCACGCCACCAAGCCGCCGGCCCGCTACACCGAGGCGTCGCTGGTCAAGGAGCTGGAAGAGCGCGAGATCGGCCGTCCCTCGACGTACGCCTCGATCATCGGCACGATCCTGGACCGCGGCTACGTCTTCAAGAAGGGCACGGCGCTCGTGCCGTCGTTCCTCTCCTTCGCAGTGGTCAACCTGCTGGAGAAGCACTTCGGCCGGCTCGTCGACTACGACTTCACCGCCAGGATGGAGGACGACCTCGACCGCATCGCGCGGGGCGAGGCGCAGGCCGTGCCGTGGCTGAAGCGCTTCTACTTCGGCGAGGGCGACGCGGCGGGTGCCGCCTCCGAGGCGGGCAACGGCGACGGCGATCACCTCGGTGGCCTCAAGGAGCTGGTGACCGACCTGGGCGCGATCGACGCCCGCGAGATCTCCAGTTTCCCCGTCGGCAACGGCATCGTCCTGCGCGTGGGCCGCTACGGCCCGTACGTCGAGCGCGGCGAGAAGGAGGCGGAGGGCCACCAGCGCGCCGACGTCCCCGAGGACCTCGCTCCCGACGAGCTGACCGTGGAGCACGCGGAGGAGCTGCTCGCCAAGCCGAGCGGTGACTTCGAGCTGGGCACCGACCCGGCGACCGGACACCAGATCATCGCCAAGGACGGCCGCTACGGCCCGTACGTCACCGAGGTGCTGCCCGAGGGCACGCCGAAGACTGGCAAGAACGCGGTCAAGCCGCGTACGGCATCGCTGTTCAAGTCCATGTCGCTGGACACGGTCACGCTCGAGGACGCGCTGAGGCTGATGTCGCTGCCCCGCGTGGTCGGCACCGACGCCGAAGGCGTCGAGATCACCGCGCAGAACGGCCGGTACGGCCCGTATCTGAAGAAGGGCACCGACTCGCGCTCGCTGGAGAACGAGGAGCAGCTGTTCGGCATCACGCTGGAGGAGGCCCTCGCGATCTACGCGCAGCCCAAGCAGCGCGGTCGGGCCGCGGCCAAGCCGCCGTTGAAGGAGCTGGGCACGGACCCGGTCAGTGAGCGCCCGGTCGTCGTCAAGGACGGCCGCTTCGGCCCGTACGTCACCGACGGCGAGACGAACGCGACGCTGCGCACCGGCGACAGCGTCGAGGACATCACGCCGGAGCGCGGGTACGAGCTGCTCGCCGAGAAGCGTGCCAAGGGGCCGGTCAAGAAGAAGACGGCGGCCAAGAAGGCGCCCGCGAAGAAGACCGCGGCCAAGAAGACGGCGGCGAAGAAGACCGCCGCCAAGAAGACCACGGCCGCGAAGAAGACGACGGCGGCGAAGACGACGGCCGCCGCCAAGAAGGCCCCGGCGAAGAAGACCACCACGAAGAAGGCCGCGGCGTCGGCCAACGCGTCGGCGGCTCCGGGCGAGGAGTAGGGAACCGAGGGGCTCCGGGCGTGGAGCCGGGGAAACCGCGGGGGCTCCCGGCGTGGAGCCGGCGAACCGCGGGCTCCGGGCGTGGAGCCGGGGAACCGCGGGGGCGGCCGGGAGGCACTTCCGGTCGCCGGGCCCCGGCCGCCGTGTACCGCCCCCGGTCGCCCCGCCCCGGCCGCAACATACCCGTCCCGGCCCCCCGAACGCCGCGCTCTGTCTCTCTTCTCCGCACGAGAACCTTCACACTCGTGTGACAAAGCGCCAGTGTGTTCGCACACCCCTCCGGGGAGCGACCCGCTCCGGATAGGCTGGGCGGATGACGCGAGCCGAGCAGCCAGCCGAGCAGCAGGCGGTCATGAGTACCGCTGCAGAGACTGCTTCCGACGCATCTGATTCCGACGCCCTCGCCGCGGACTCGCGGGAGCGCGCCGTGCGCGCCCTCCTGCGCCACGCACCGCTGAGGCGGCTGTGGAACGCACAGGTGGTCGGCGGAATCGGGGACGCACTGGGCGTTCTCGTCCTGATGCTGCTGGCCTTGCAGGCGGCCGTAGACTCCGGCGACTTCGGGTCCGGCTACCGCGGGGCGGCCTTTGCCGTCGCCGCTGTGCTCGGCGCTCGGGTGCTGGCCACTCTTCTCTTCGGGGCCGTGCTGCTCGGTCCCATGACCTCGCTCACCGCGCCGAGCGGGCCGCTGGACCGGCGCTGGACCATGATCGGCGCGGACGGCGTGCGGGTCGCGCTTTTGGTGGTCGCCCCCTTGTGGATCGACTGGACGCCCGCCAACGCACTCGCGATCCTCCTGATCAGCGTCTTCGTGGCCGGTGTCGCGGAACGTTTCTGGACCGTCGCCCGCGACGGCGCAGCTCCCGCGCTACTGCCCGCGCCACCGCCGGAGGGGGCTGCGGTACGGCCGCTGCCCGACCACCTCGACGCGCTGCGCAGGCTGTGGCTGCGCACCGGTTTCGCGGTCGTCCCCGCTGCGGCCGCCGCTCTTCTCGCCGCCACGCTGGTCGGCAACCTGCTCGGCTCGGGCATCGAGTGGTTCACGCTGCATCAGGCCGCTCTCCCCTCGTACCTGGCGGCCGGTCTGTTCGCCGCGTCCGTGTCGACGCTGTACTTCGTGGAGCTGCCCGGCGCACAGACGCCCCGGCCGCGATCGCCGCTGGAGGGCCTGCGCCGCCCGTCGGGCGGGAACGGCGGGAACGGTGTGGACAAGGGGCGCACGGGCGGCATCCCGCTGTTCGTCATCGCCTGCGCCGCAGTCACCGGAGCGATCGCATCCGCGACGGCCGTCGCCGTGCTCCACGCCATCGACCTCGGCGGCGGGCCGGTCGCGTTCGCGCTGCTCGTCCTCGCCCTGATCGGCGGCACCGGAGTCGGGATCCGCGCGGCCGGATCCGTACTGCCCTCGCTGTCGCGGCGCCGGCTGCTCGCCCTCGCGCTCACCGTGACCGGCGTGGCGCTGCTGGCCATGGGGCTGGTGCCGGACACGTCCACCGTGCTGTTCATCGCGGCGCTCGCCGGCTTCGCGGCGGGTGTCGCCGCCAACACCGGGCACGCCCTGATCGACCAGGAGACCGAGGACTTCCGCCGGCCCCGTATCACCGCTCACCTCCAGGCTGTCGTCCGCGTCGCCATCGGGCTCGCCGCGATCGCGGCCCCGCTGCTCGCCGCGGCGATCGGTCCGCACCGGCTCGCGAGCGGGGACTTCGTCTTCGCGCACGGCGGGGCCGCGTTCACGCTGATGCTCGTCGGCGCGCTGCTGCTGCCCGTCGCCGCGGTCGTGCTGGCCAAGACGGACGACCGTTCAGGGGTGCCTCTGCGCCGTGATCTGCGCGACGCGCTGCGCGGTGGCGCGGACCCGGCGCAGGTGCCTGCGGCGAACGGATTCTTCATCGCCATCGAGGGCGGCGACGGAGCGGGCAAGTCCACCCAGGTCGAGGCGCTCGCCGAGTGGATCCGCGCCAAGGGCCACGAGGTCGTCGTCACCCGTGAACCCGGTGCCACCCCGGTCGGCAAGCGGCTGCGCTCCATCCTGCTGGACGTGTCGAGCGCCGGACTGTCCAACCGGGCCGAGGCCCTGCTGTACGCCGCCGACCGCGCGGAGCACGTCGACTCGGTCGTCCGCCCGGCGCTGGAACGCGGCGCCGTCGTCATCTCCGACCGCTACATCGACTCCTCCGTGGCCTACCAGGGCGCGGGCCGCGACCTTTCGCCGACGGAGATCGCGCGGATTTCGCGCTGGGCGACGGACGGACTCGTACCGAATCTGACCGTGCTGCTCGACGTCTCGCCGGAGGCCGCGCGCGAACGTTTCACCGAGGCGCCGGACCGGCTGGAGTCCGAGCCCGCGGAGTTCCATCAGCGGGTGCGCGCCGGGTTCCTGACCCTGGCGGCGGCCGACCCCGGCCGCTACCTCGTCGTCGACGCGGGCCAGGAGCCCGGGTCGGTCACCACTGTCGTACGCCACCGGCTCGACCAGCTGCTGCCCCTCTCCGACGCCGAGATCAAGGCCCGTGAGGAGGCGCGCGAGGCGGCCGCGGAGGAGGCCCGCCGCAAGGCCGAGGAGGAGGCCGCGCGGAAGGCGGAGGAGGAGCGCCTGGAGCGTGAGCGCCAGGAGCAGCTCGCGAGGCTCCGTGCCGAGGAGGAGGAGCGCAAGCGGCGCGAAGAGGAGGAGGCGCGGCAGCGCGAGGCCGAGCGCCAGGCCGAGGAGGCCAGGCAGCGCGCCGAGGAGGCGCGCCGGCGGGCGGATGAGGAACGCCGCCGCCGCGAGGCCGAGGAGAAGGCGCGCCAGGAGGAACAGGAGCGCCTTCGCCGCCAGGCCGCGGAGGAGGCCCGCCTGCGGGCCGAGGCCGAGGCGCGTCGGCTGGAGAAGCAGCGCAAGGCGGAAGAGGCGCTGATGAAGGCGGAGCAGGCGCGGCGGGCCGCGGAGGCTGCCGCTGCCGCGGCGGCAGCGGCGTCCGCGCAGGCGGCCAACGAGGTCACCGTGCCGACGCCGGTCGTGAGGCCGGACGAGGCGCCGTCGGCGAGTCCCGACGAGATCACGCAGGAGGTCCCGAGGCCGGGCACGGCAGCGGGGGACGACGAGACGACGCTGCTGCGGAAGGTCCCCGACGAGGCGGAGACTTCCGTGCTGCCTGCTGCGGAGGGTCCGCGGGCCGAGGCGGAGACCTCCGTGCTCCCGGCCGTGGCGGATCCGCGGGCGGCCGACGAGACGGCGGTGCTGCCGCCGGTGCGGGACGCGCGCCGGGACGCGCGCCGGGACGCCGACCCCGCGGACCGGGTGCCGCCGGGCTTCTTCCGTGACGAGCGCCCCGAGGACCAGGCGGGGCCGGAGGACGCCAACGAGCGCACCCGGGAACTGCCTCAGGTCGACCCGGCCGCCCCGGCCCACCCGGTCGACCCGCAGGCGGGCCGCCGGCGCCACCGCCCGGACTGGGCGGAGGAGACGCCGCTGGACGACCTGCCGACGCTGGCTGACGAACTGCTGGGCCCGCACGAGGACGAGGACGACCGGCGCGGCCGCTCGCGCTGACGCCGCTCGTGCCGGCACCGCTCGTGCCGGCACGGCTCGCGGTGGCGCCGGCGAACGGGGCGCGCGTCCCGGGAGCCGGCCCGTGTGGGCCGCGGGCGCGGCCCCGACGGGAGCCGGCCCGCACGGGCACGTGACGGGACCCGGTCGTACGGCGCGGGCCCCTCGCCGGACTGTTGGGACATGGCAACTGTCGGGGGGCGTCGGGCCGCTGGGACGCCGGGAGGTCGTAGGGACCGGGTCTGCGACCCCTCGCTGGACCCGGGTGTCAGAGGGCTGGACCACAATGGAGGCGCACAGGACACTCCACGGCGCGAAGGGGCGGTGACGGCGCATGGCCGTATGGGACGACATGGTCGGCCAGGAGCGCGTCCGGACACAGCTCTGCGCCGCCGCGGGGGACGCCGATGCCCTGGTCACCGCCCACGTCCAGGGCGCGCCCGCCCCCGCCGCCTCGAAGATGACGCATGCGTGGCTGTTCACGGGGCCTCCCGGGTCCGGACGGGCCACCGCAGCCCGGGCCTTCGCTGCCGCCCTGCAGTGCACCAGCCCCGACCGTGCCCTCGGCGGCGCCCCCGGCTGCGGTTTCTGCGACGGCTGCCACACCACGCTCGTCGGGACGCACGCCGACGTCGAGGTGATCCGCACGGACCTGCTCTCCATCGGCGTCAAGGAGACCCGTGAACTGGTCCGCCGCGCGCAGCTCGCCCCGGCCGGGGGCCGCTGGCAGGTGATCATCATGGAGGACGCCGACCGCCTCACCGAGGGGGCTGGGAACGTCCTGCTGAAGGCCGTCGAGGAGCCGGCCCACCGCACTGTGTGGATGCTGTGCGCACCCTCCCTGGAGGACGTGCTCCCCACCATCCGCTCCCGCTGCCGCCACCTCACCCTCCGTACGCCCCCGGTCGCGGCAGTCGCCGACGTGCTGATCCGGCGCGACGGCATCGAGCCGGAGGTCGCCGCGGCCGCCGCGCGTGCCACCCAGGGCCACATCGGTCGCGCCCGCAGGCTGGCCACGGACGAGCGCGCCCGCGCCCGGCGCGCGACCGTCCTCAAGCTGCCTCTGCGGGTCGAGGACATCGGCGGCTGCCTCAAGGCCGCGCAGGAGCTGGTCGACGCGGCGGCGGAGGACGCCAAGCAGGTCGCCGAGGAGACCGACGTCAAGGAGACGGAGGATCTGAAGGCCGCGCTCGGCGCGTCCGCGGGCGGTCGTATGCCGCGTGGGACGGCGGGTGCGATGAAGGAGCTGGAGGACAAGCAGAAGCGCCGCAAGACGCGTACCCAGCGCGACAGCCTCGACCTCGCGCTCTCCGACCTGACAGGCTTCTATCGCGATGTGCTCGCGCTCCAACTGGGCTCGCGGGTCCAGCTCGCCAACGAGGACGTGCGCGACTCGCTCGACCGCATCGCCCGTGGCTCGACGCCTGAGGGCACGCTGCGCCGGATGGAGGCGGTCGTCGCCTGCCGCGAGGCGCTGGAGAGCAATGTGGCGCCGCTGCTGGCGGTGGAGGCGATGACGATGGCACTGCGCGCGGGCTGACCGCGGCCGCCACCGGGCCGTCGGGTTCCCCCGGTTGACCGGATCACCCGTACGAGCACGGACGGGCACCGGCGGCCTGCTGCCATTACGCTCCGGGGATGGACACCAGGCGCCTGCTCCGCACTCTTGCCCTCCCCCTGGCCACGGTCGGCCTGCTCGTCTCCGGCTGCAGCGGCGATGGCGGCGGTTCGTCGCCCGGCTCCACGGCATCCGGCCGGGCGGCCCCGTCCGCCGACCTCGAGCGCTACTACGCGCAGAAGCCGTCCTGGCGCTCGTGCGGTGTCCCCGGCTTCCAGTGCGCCACCCTGAAGGCCCCGCTGGACTACGCGGACCCGGAGGGCGAGTCCATCGACCTCGCGGTCGCCCGCAAGAAGGCCACGGGCCCGGGCAAGCGCCTCGGCTCCCTCCTGGTCAACCCGGGCGGGCCCGGCGGCTCGGCCATCGGTTACCTCCAGAGCTACGCGGGCATCGGTTACCCCGCACCGGTCCGGGCCCAGTACGACATGGTCGCCGTCGACCCGCGCGGTGTCGCCCGCAGCGAACCGGTCGAGTGCCTGACCGGCACCGAGATGGACACGTACACACAGACCGACCAGACGCCGGACGACTCCGGTGAGAGGGCGAAGCTGGCGGCGGCCTACAAGGAATTCGCCGCGGGGTGCGAGAAGCGCTCGGGCAAGGTCCTTCCACATGTCTCGACCGTCGAGGCGGCGCGGGACATGGACATCGTCCGCGCGGTGCTGGGCGACGCCAAGCTGAACTACGTCGGGGCCTCGTACGGCACCTTCCTCGGCGCGACGTACGCCGAGCTGTTCCCCGACCGGACCGGCCGGCTCGTCCTCGACGGCGCCATGGACCCGGCGCTGCCCGCACGTGCCATGAACCGCGACCAGACGGCCGGGTTCGAGACCGCCTTCCAGTCCTTCGCCGCGGACTGCATCAAGCAGGCCGACTGCCCGCTGGGCCGTACGTCCGCAGCGGACGCGTCCGAGCGTCTGAAGGCCCTGTTCAAGAAGCTGGACGCGACGCCCGCACCGACCGGCGAGAGCCGCGAGCTCACCGAGTCGCTGGCCACGACGGGCGTGATCGCGGCGATGTACGACGAGGGCGCGTGGCCCCAGCTGCGCGGGGCGCTGGCCGCGGCCCAGGAGGGGGAGGGCGCCTCGCTGCTGGCGATGGCCGACATGTACTACGAGCGCGAGACGGACGGCTCGTACTCGAACCTGATGTACGCCAACGCCGCTGTGAACTGCCTCGACCTCCCGGCGCCCTTCGACGCCCCGGAAGCCGTGGAGTCGGCCGTCCCGGACTTCGAGAAGGCGTCGCCGGTCTTCGGTGAGGGCTTCGCCTGGGCCTCGCTGAACTGCGGCTACTGGCCCGAGAAGGCCACCGGCAAGCCCCACCGCATCGAGGCGAAGGGCGCGGCCCCGATCGTGGTGGTCGGCACGACCCGCGACCCGGCCACCCCGTACAAGTGGGCGCGCAGCCTCGCCGGCCAGCTGTCCTCGGGCAGGCTGCTGACCTACGACGGCGACGGCCACACGGCGTACGGCCGGGGCAGCGACTGCGTCGACACGGCGATCAACACCTACCTCCTCCAGGGCACACCCCCGGCGGACGGCAAGCGCTGCTGAACTGCGGACGGGCGCCGGATGGGGCACGGGGGAGGTGGTTCGGGGCACTCCGGAGAACCCTGTAGACTTGGCGCCGCTGCTGATGAGAGCGTGTCCCCGCGGGGACGGGTGTCTCGTCCGGTAGCGCGCCGCCTTAGCTCAGTTGGCCAGAGCAACGCACTCGTAATGCGTAGGTCTCGGGTTCGAATCCCGAAGGCGGCTCAGTTGAAAGCCAGGTCAGACCCTTTCTGACCTGGCTTTTCTCTTGGCCCGAGCCGCTTTGGCCGCGAGGAGGGCTCCTCTCTTCCTGCCATCGAATCCAAGGGGTGCGTGAGGGGAGCGCATGGGCGCAGAACTTTTGCGACGGGGTGCGCGAGGGGATCGCGGGGAGACGCCGCCGAGCCACGCGACGCGTCGTCTTGGCGGACGACCCGATTTGTGGGAACGCTCCAAGCCCAGCTCGTAAGGTGGTCGACGTGGCAGATCCTTGGAAATTCTCTCGTTCCAGTCCCTCGTGACGCAGTCGAGCGCCGTGTTGCCGACCCGAGGTGGAAGCCACATCGGTACAGGGAGTCGCGGCTCACATCGTCGATGTCATGGCCCAACGGGTTGGCATGGAGCGCGTGGAAGCCGTCCAGCTGGTGACTCCCCAGGCGGTGGCCGAGATCATCATGAAGGCGGCCACCGAAGTCGACCAGAGCGCCTCCGTCCGCACGCGATGCGGCCGGTCCGGATCGACGACCGCACGGTCAGTGCCCCCGTCGAATCGCTCGGCCACCTGGTCATAGCCGCGTCGCAGGCCTACCAGGAGCTTCGTCGTCCGTACCGCCCAAGCCCGCCAACCCGCCCGGCACCGCAGTCAGGTTGGAAAGGGCTCAGTGCGCGGCGGGCAGGTCGGCCGACGCTTGGAGCCCGGTGAGGCTCGCCGCGATCTCGTCGGCGCGCCGGGTGAAGGCGGCCACGGCGCTGACGAAGTAATAGGCGCCACGCGTCAGTTCGCCCAGCACGAAGAGCCGCTCGTCGGCTTGACCGGCCGGGTCCACTGCCTTCCCGCTCTTCTCCTCGACACGAATGCCACCGTGCGGGTGGTCGGCGAGGACACCGGCTGTACGAGCGAGTCCCAGAAGCCCTCCGGCCGCCGGGGGCTCGGGCCGGTAGACCGAGGTGACGGCGTTGATCACCAGACTGACGCGGTCGTCCTCACCCCCCGCATACCGCACCCGGAAGCCGACGCCCGCGGGACCTCGCTCCACCGTCTCGATTCCGGCGCGCACGCACAGCCGCTTTTCGTCGTACATCTCGACCAGCGTGGCCGCGGTGGTCTGCGGGATGGGCGAGGCGAAGCTCCACAGTCGGGAGTGCAGGGTCCGCAGCACCCGCTCCTTGTCGCCCTCATGGAGAGCCAGCCACAAGTCCTGACCGATGTCGATGACGGCGCGCTGGAGCAGCTGGGTGCCGATGCCTGGTGAGAGGGCGTCGGCGAGCTGACGGCGTAACCGCTCCTCGGCGGGCTCCGGTTCCATGATGTCAGTGAGGATTGCGGCGAAGTCCTCGCCCGCAGCGCTGACTTCCTTCTCGGCGAGCCTCCCGATGTCCGCGAGACGCAGCGGCTTGGGCAGCCTCGCCAGGGTCTCGGCGGTCAGCACACTGGGCCGCACGGGCACCGCCTTGCGCCGTACCGAGGGAAGCAGCCCAGACCTGGAGGCCAGGGTGACTCGGCCTCGATGGCCCATGGAACGCAGCGCAACCAGCACATCAGTGGCGATCATGCCGGAGCCTATGACGGCGATCTCGGCGTCCGCCGGCACCTGCGCAAGCGCGTCCCGCAGTGGATACGGGTCGTCGATGTAGCCCGGGGTCCCGCGCAGTCCGTACACGTCGTTGTCGGCACGGCCACCGAGGCACAGCACCGCGTGATCCACGCGGACGGTTTCGCTCGCCGAGTGGATGACGACGCCCGATCCGTCCCTGTCGACTCCGGTGGCCATCTCCTCGATCGACCGGATGGTCCACCCGGCAGCCCGAAGGGACGCCAGCGCCTCCTCGACCCCGTCCACCAAATAATCTCCGTAGACCGGCCGGGGCAGAAAGCGGTGGACGCCCCGCTCGTCCGGATGCACAGCGAGGCCCTTGTTCTCAGCCCACCGAACGCCGTGCTCGGGTTCGTTGTGGTGGAGCGACATGCCGATCATCGGCCCATTGGCGAGGACCATCTCCGTGTCTCGCTGGTAGGCGCGCCCGCGCCAGCGGCCCTCCAGGCGGTCGACGAGGACCAGCTCGTTCGGCCCGGCGAACTGCTCTGCGCGGGCGGCCAAGGCGGCCACCAGACACGCACCTACAGTTCCGCATCCGATCACGCCGATGCTGGGCATGTGGCGCCCTACCTTTCTCGTCGGGTTCGAACTGGTCATTCGTAAGATCGGCAGACCCAGGGGGCGTGCCCCACTCCTGGAGATCTACCCCGCGTTGGAAGGACCCTGGATCTGACCAACAAGGGCCCCGTCCTGCAGCTGACGGGCTGCAGACCCAAGGCCGCGTCCGAGGGGCCGGCGCCAGACGTATCGAGACCTGGCTGTGCAGCCGCAAGGTCCGAAGCTTCGCTGTATTCGCCCAAAGCCGCAGTAGAGGCCGCCGAGGCGAAAGATATGTGGGCCACGGGTACTCAGCGGACGCCGGCCGAGGGCGGGGGAATGTTGTGGTAGCCGCGGAACAGGTTCTCGGGGTCGTAGGCGGCCTTCAGCTCGACAAGGCGCGCATAGTCCTTCTCGTCGTAACAGGCGCGTACCTGATCAACCGTCACGGGCCCGCCCAGCAGGAAGTTCGGCGCGATGCCGAGCACGCGGTACCCGAAGACCTCGAAGACCCGCTCGTGGTCCGCCCGCGCAGCGGCGACGGCGGCGGATCCCGCCCCCGGGGAGAGACGGGTCAGCACCCGGACGGCGTATCGGGCGTCGCGGTGTCCGACTGCGGAAGCCGTGCCACTCTGCCGCGCGAGGGCTCCGCCGAGGTGATTGATCTGCACGACACAGTTCAGTCCGGTGTCCGGCCCGGTCAGTTCGAGGATCCGCTTGGCCGCCGCCGAGTCCAGCGCGTCCACCAGGACATTCGTCCCGTAGTACGCCATCGGAGTCGGTGGATCGCGGTAGATGGCATCCGCGTCGGTGTACGGCATCTCCGTGAGCGTGTTGAGTGCGCAGGGGCCGATGACGCCCAGTGGTTCCACCACCTCCGCGCCCTGGGAGGCGCTTCCGGTGTGGACGATCCGAATATGGGCGGTGTACCGGCCTCGTACGGGAGCGGGCACGGCTGGCTTGTCCGGGAAGGGGACCAACCCGATCGACGAGGTCGTCTCCTCGCCCAGGCCTACCGTCCAGTCCAGCCAGGCGTGAAGAGCGTCGGGGACATGCTGCTCGGTGAAGTACAGCCCCCCGCCGTAGATGCGTGGCTGGCCGACCAGCTCCACGTCCAACGAGGTGACGACGCCGAAGTTGGCACCGGCACCGCGCAGTGCCCAGAACAGGTCCGGATCGCTCTCGGCGGTCACGTGCCGCAGTTCGCCGTCGGCCGTGACGATCTCAGCCGCGGTGATCCGGTCGGCGGCGAAGCCGTACGTGCGCGCCAACAGGCCGATGCCGCCTTCGAGGGTGTAGCCGACCGCGCCGACGCCGACCGCGCTGCCGGATAACGGCGCCATACCGTGCCGCGCCGCCTTCCGGATCACGTCCTCCCACGGAGTGCCGGCCTGGATTCGGGCGATGCCGCGGACGTGGTCGATGTCAACTCCGCGCATTCGCTTGGTGGTGACCAGGACCCCGCCGATCCGGTCGCCTGGCAGGCCATGACCGGTGGCCTGTACGGCGAGGGGCAGACCACGCCTGGCGGCCAGGCGAACGGCGGCACGGACGTCATCCGGTCCCGTCGCTCCGACCACCATCTCCGGCTGCTGACGGAACCCGGTCTGGTAGGCGGCCAGCTCTTCTTCGTAGCCCGCCGTCTCCGGGCTGTAGACCGGGCCTTCGCTCACGATGTCCGCGGACACATTCACAGGACAGCCTCTCTAGACGTAGATGGAGCCGCGGGCGAGCACGGCACCATGCCCGCCGACGCGCACCGCGTCGACCCGGTCGCCCTCGCCCTCTGCTCTCGCGTGCATGGGGGACGGGCGGCCCATCTCAACACCTTGCAGGATCTCCATATCCTGCCCATACTCGGCGAGCCCGTGGCGCGCGAGGTGCACGGCGAGCGGACCGGCCGCCGATCCGGTTGCCGCGTCCTCCACGACGCCATAGGCCGGCGAGAACATGCGGGTCCGCCAGTGCGTACCCGAACCGGCGAAGCAGTTGGCCGCCATGTCCGGAAAGGCGCGCAGCGCATTGTGGTCCGGAGTCAGCGCGGACAGCGCCTCGACGCTTTCCAGGCCGACGAACACATGGCGGGGCCCATTGCGATAGGCCTCGACCGGAGTGATCGAGGCGTCGACGCCCAGCGCCACGAGCAGCTCCGCGCTGTGCTCGTACGGTTCCCAGACGGGAGTCGGCTGGAGCATGCTCACAAAGGTGGCATCGCCGTGGGTCAGCTCGAACGGGATGATGCCCATCGCCGTCTCCAGGCGCAGCCGTTCCGCCTCTTGCGGACGTCCAAGGGCGACCGCGGTGCCGAGGATCGGATGCCCGGCGAAGGGCAGCTCGTTGACCGGCGTGAAGATGCGGATGCGCGCGTCTCCGCCACGCTCGGGCGGCAGCACGAAGGTGCACTCCGAGAGGTTCATCTCCTTGGCGATCCGCTGCATCATCGTGGCCGAGAGATCTTCTGCGAGGAAGAACACAGCTACTGGGTTGCCTTTGAGCGGGGTACGCGCGAAGGCATCCACCACCACGTACTCATGCACGGAACGGAACCTCCTGAAGCGTGCGCGTGAAAACGAATGCGACGGAAATCACCCGTCCGTCAGGTGGGAATTCCTTCGCGCTTGACCGGAGGAACCGGGATGCCCAGGGCACGCAGCTGCTCGTTCGGATTCATGAACTCCCGCTCCAGCTTGATTTTTCCGTTCTCGAACTCGAAGGAATGGATGAAGTGGTTCTTGTAGTGCCCCTCCGGATATCCGGGGAAAACGATCTTCCCTTCCCCGTCGCACTCCACCCAGAACCGGTTCGGGTCCTGCGTCTCGAAGATCTCGATATTGGTCCACACCCAGTCGGGGAAGCACTTCAGCGACCACACCGCGTGCTCGCCGAGCCGGTCCAGGCCGCGGACGACGATCGGCTCCCCGGTGTCGTTGGTCCACAGACCGCTGGCGCCGTCCTCGGCGAACAGCAGGTGACGCGTCAGCCGGTCCTGTCCCCGGGCGTTCATGTACTTTTCGACGACCGCACGGTTGTGCCGACGGAGTTCCGCGTCATCGTGGAAGGCCTGCTGCTCGGTGGTCTCGGACATCGAAAGTCCTCCATATGCGCTCGCCAGTGATCTGGCCCTGTCTTGCTGCGACCCTCATCCGGAGCCCGAGGCACTGGCAACTTCGCCGGGGAACTGTGGCAGGTGGCGGCGAGACTGCGGGTGGACCTGACAGAGTTCCGGGCAGCTCGCCCCAGGACTCATAGCGCTTCCGGCAGCAGGGCGCGGGCATGGGCGATGAGCGCGGCCGCGGCCGGACTGGTCGGGCCGTCGGTCCGCCATGCGAGGGCCAGGCGGCCGCAGGGGCGCTGCCGGATGTCGATGAGATGGACCTCCATGCCGAGTGCTCGGGCCGGGGAGGTTGGGATGATGGCCACTCCGAGTCCGCGTCCGGCGAGTTGGGCCAGCACATGCGGGTCGGCAGCCTCGAGGGCGATGTGCGGCCGGAATCCCGCCGCCGCGCACGCCGCCTCGACAGTGCTGCGCAGCCCCGTGCCCGGGGGCAGGCAGATCAGGGCACGGTCCGAGAGCTCGTCGATGCCGATGCGCTTGCGGCCGAACAGCGGGTCCTTGCGGCCGACGGCGGCGACCAGCGGCTCGTTGACGATGTCGTAGAGGGCGATGCCGGGCGGGCGGGGACCGGTGCGGCCGATGACCGCGAGATCGATGCGGCCCGAGCGCAGGGCCTCCACGAGATGCTCCGAACCGTCCTCGGTCAGGCCGATCTCCACCCCTGGGTACGCCTCGTGGAAGGAAGCGAGCAGCGCCGGCAGGTCGATGGTCCTGCCCATGGCAGTGACGGTGCCCATGGTGACCCGTCCGCGCACCAGGCCGTTGAGTTCGGCGATCGTCGCGTGGATCGAGGCGACCGCCCTGAGCGCGGCCTGTGCATAGGGCAGGACCGTGACGCCGACCGAAGTCAGCTGCACTGTGCGGGTGGAGCGATCGAGCAGGTCCTCGCCCAGCTCCCGTTCCAGTTTGCGTACTTGGGCACTCACGCCGGGTTGAGAGACATGCAAGGCGTCGGCCGCCTTCGTGAAGCTCGCCAGCTCGGCGACGGTGACGAAGTATTCCAACTGCCTCAGTTCCATAATCGCTGATTATAGTTCGCAGAAAACATAGATGTTGGACTTCTGTATGAGGACGGCTCAGAGTGAACAGGCGCCCGGAAGCCGAGCGGGCGGCTGTACGCCGAGAGGACCGTCCCGATGATCCAACGCACCAGTCATACATGCGCGTTCGCTTCCTCGACCACCCGTGCCGTGAAGAGGTGCCTTTCGCTCGTCAGCGTGACGGGGATCACGCAGGTCTGCACGATCTCTTCGCCGAGCGGGTCGACCTCTTCGCCCCGGGAGCCGCAAGTATCGATGCAATGTGCCCCACGTGCAGTCGGTCGGAAGTCTCGCAATTCTTCGCGGCACTCGACCAAGTTCTCGTGAAGAACCGGGACTTCGTGGTTCTGAGCCAGGATGCGGTCGTCACCGGGTTCGCTCACAAGGCCATGAGCGCCAATCCCATGACCCCTGCACTTCACCGTGGTCGGAGCGAGAACCGTCCGCCGGTACTTCACCGAGGTCAGCGCACAGTTCTGAACGCGGCGAATCCGGATCGGCGCCTCCTCACCTTCACGGTGGGTTTCTGAGTAACCGTCTCTTCAGCCGCAGCTCGCGTACACCCGCTTCCTCGGCAGGAAGCAGATCTCTGCCGAAGGGCGTCCGTATGCGTTTGTTCAGGAATGCCAAAATAGTTACAGGAATGCCAAGGAGTCATCAGTGAATGCCACGGCCATCACCCCGACGACGGGAGGTCGGCGACGCGACCATCGCGCAGCCACCGTCGTCATGGCCTGCGTGGGTGTGTTCGTCGCCTATCTGCCGGTCACCACCGTCTCGGTGAGCCTGCCGATCATCCAGCGCAGCCTCGACGCGTCGACCGCCGACCTGTCCTGGGTCACCGATGCCTTCGTCCTGCCGATGGCTGCCCTCATCCTCACTGCCGGAGTCGTCGGCGACGTGTACGGCCGGCGCAAGGTCCTCCAGGCCGGACTCGCCTTCTGTGCCATAGGGGCGGCCATCGCCCTGAGCGCCAACAGCGTGGAAGTCCTCTGGTTCGGGCAGGCGTTCACCGGGGTCGGCGCTGCTGCTCTGCTGCCCGCAACGCTCGGCCTCATCAGCCACGCGGTGCCAGACCCGCGCGAGCGCGTCAAGTACGTCAGCATGTGGACCGCATCTCTCGTGGGCGCGCTGGCCGTCGGCCCCGTGATCGCCGGCGTGATCCTGGAGAACGCTTCCTGGCGCTGGATCTTCGTGACGCCCATCCCGGCCTCGCTGCTCGCCATGGCCGCGGCTGCCCGATACGTGGCCGACTCCCGTGCCCCCGGGATCCGCCGACTCGACTGGTCCGGCCAGATCACGGCCGCCGTCGTCATCACTTCGCTGGTGTACGCGGTGATCGAGGGCGGCAGCGGGTCCTTCGGCGATACCCACGTGATCGCGGCACTCGCCCTGTCCGCCGCAGCGCTCCTGGCCTTCGTCGTCACCGAAATGCGCAGCAGCAGCCCGATGTTGGACCTGAAGTTGTTCCGCAGCGCCGCGTTCAGCGCCACAGCGCTGGTCGCGTTGATCAGCTTTCTCGGGCTGATCGGCTTCATCTTCGTCCTCAGCTTGTACCTCGGACAAGTCCAGCAGCTCGGCACACTGGACGCGGGCTATCGGATGCTGATGTTCACCCTCACCACGATGCTCGCCGGACCGGTCTTCGGCCGAATCATGCACCGCGTATCGGCCCGCGTGCTCATCACCGTGGGCCTGCTGTTGGCCACTGGCTCGCTGCTGTCGCTCACTTCCATCGACGCGGAAACCTCGTTCGGGGCGCTGGCATGGCGCTTGATCGTCCTTGGAGTAGGTTTCGGCGCAGTCTTCGCCCCGATGACTGCCACGGCGATCAACTCCGTCCCGCACCACCTCGCGGGCATGGCGGCAGCGGGCAGCAACGCCTTCCGCCAGGTGGGCGCGGCACTCGGCCCGGCCCTGATGGGTGCGCTCCTCACCACCAAGGTCGGCAACGTCCTGCCCGACCGCCTCTCCGATGCCCAACTCGGCCCGGCGGCACAGCACCAGGTGACCGATGCAGTCGAGAGTGCAGGCTTCGGCGCCGTCCACGCGATCGACCTCGGAGCAGACACCCCCACGATGCTGCACGCGTTCAGTCGTGCATTCCTCGACGGCATCCACCTCTGCTTCACCATCGCCGCGGCCATCATGCTGCTCGCGGCAGTGACCAGCGCGGTACTGCTGCGCCGCCCGCGCAGCGGGACCTCTGTGCCGGTGACCGCGCCGCGGCACGCCGCAGGGCCCGCACTGACCCGGTGACCCGCCACCGTCGTACGGACCGCGCAGGGCAAGCCCCGACGGACGAGTCCTGCCGGAGGACGACGGCGGACAGCACCACGAAGACAGCTCGAGAAAGGGACACGAGCGTGACTGCCATCCCTCTGGATGTGATGTCTACGTACTACGCCGCCTGGAAGGCCAAGGACTCCGCCACACTGAGTTCAGTGCTCGCTGAGAACGTGGACTTCACAGGGCGGTTCGGAGCCGCGCACACCGCGGACGGGTATCGGGCGAAGATCGAGGCGGTGTCGGAGATCAAGACCGACATAGCGGTCCAGAAAGTCTTCAGCGACGGTGCGGACGTAGTGACCTGTTTCGAGCACCACACCCAAGTCGGCACCGGTCCTGGTCGCTGCGTGGACCGCGTGAAGGGCGGCAAGATCACACATCAACGGGCGGTATTCGACCCGGGATCGATCCTGGCGGCGCTCGGACGATAGTCCCGGGCCTCAACGGCGTGCGAAACTCACGCCCCACAATCGGCGGACGGACCGGCCTTCCCCCGGCGCCGGCCCGTCCGCCTCGCCGCCCTCCGTCTGGTCCAGGAACGTTGTCGGCGTCGCCGGCAAGACGTCGCAGACACGCCCCACTGTCACCCGGACCGTTTGTCGACGGGTGCAGGTCCTGCTCAGCGCCTCCCTGAGAAGGACCTGCACCTACCAGGTGCTACCGGAGCGGCACCGCCACCGCGGTGTAGGGGGTGTCAGGAGTCGGCGGCAAGGGGAAGCGGGCGTTGGGAAGGTAGAGACGGCCGCGGTACACCGCCGCCGCGCACGGGGTGTCGAACCGGGAATCGGTGATCGTCTCGACCAGGCGGCCACGGTGGCCCGCTCGGTCGAGCCGGACAACGGCGACGTCGGACATGCGCGGGGCGTAGAGGGTACGGCCGTGCACCAAGATGCCGTTGGTCGTGGGCAGTTCCAGTCCCCCGAGGTCGACACGGCGGCTCTGCCCTGTGTCCGGGTCCACACGAAACAGTCCGCCCCGGTCGGCAAGGGTGTTGACCACGAGCAGCGCGCGTCTGTCCGGAGTGGCCGCAATGCCGGTGGCGGTCAGGTGGTTCGGGGATCCCTGGACCCAGTCCCCAGAGAGCGGGAGCGTCACCACCGCGTCGGCGGCAGGAAGTTCGCCGTACCGGCCGATGGGCAGGCCGTAGAGCCGGCCGACGAAAGAATCGGTGAACCAGGCCATGCCGGGCGTCAGCGCGACGTGGTCGACGAAGGTGTTGGCCGAGCCCACCTCATAGGTCCGCAGGACGCGGCCGTTCGTGCCGTCCATCACAGTGATGGTGCGTCCCCAGCCGCCCGCGATGAACAGACGCTGCCGGTCATCGACGCCGATGCCCACGGCGTAGTGGCCCTCGCCGGCCCCGGGGTGAATCGTTGTGCCCTCGCCTGTGGACAACCGGACGCGGTGGATCGCGCCGCCGAGGAGCGAGCCGAAGTACGCATACGGTGCGGGGCCGATACCGATCCCTGCTGGATGGAAGCCATCGGGTAGGTGCAGCAGCGTGGGCCATGGCGTATGTGCCGGGCGGGCTGCGGCCGGCACAGCGGTGCCCAACATGCCGGCGGCGCTCAGCGTCGCCGCCAGGCCGAGGAGCCGTCGCCTGGACAAGCCCGTGCTGCCCGTGCCGCCTCGGGGTATCGGCGGGATGCTTCCGGACGGGTGCGTTCGTCTGGTCTCAGTGATCACGACGGCAGGTTGATCCGTTGCGCCTGAGGATGACTCAAGTCTTACTCACTGCCGCTTTGGGCGCGTTGACAGCGCCGCGCGGTATTGGTTTCAATTGGAGCGTGGCGCGTGGCGTCGGCCAAAGAGATGTGGGCCGGCCGGCGATCGGGCGACCACCTGTCACCAGGGAGTGATCCCTATGCGTTCACTCATCACAGGCGAAGCCTGATCTGCCGCCTTTGCGTCACCTCTGCGTCTTCGCGTGCCCTGCGTCCTTGTCGTGCCCGATGTGCTGCGCTCATAGCCCGGGCGGCGACGCGGTGCCCTTCCAGCCGGCCTGAGGCTGAAGACTGTGTGCGCGCTTCGAGCAGGTTGACACATCGTCGCCCCTCCACGTCATCACGAAGGCGCCATGCGCGTCCCACGTTCCAAGGAGATCCACCTACGCATGTCCACATCCTTCAATCAATGGGTCATCGAGGAGTTTCGAGCCAACGAAGGAAAGGTCGGGGGCCCTTTCGAGGGCAGCGACCTGCTGCTGCTCACCACAACCGGCGCCAAGTCCGGTGAGGAGCGAACCACCCCACTGGGCTACATCCGACATGAGCGTGGGCTGCTCGTCGTCGGATCCAATCTCGGTGGGCCCCGCCACCCGGACTGGTACCACAACCTCCTGGCCCATCCTCTGGTGCAGGTGGAGACCGGAACAGAGGAGTACGAGGCCGTCGCGGTGCCCGCTGAGGGGAATGATCGCGACCAGTTGTTCGCACACGTCGTGCAGAGTGAACCCGGCTACGGCGAGTACCAGGAGAACACTGACCGGCTCTTGCCCGTAGTGGTGCTGGAGCGCAGTGACCCGGCGCCGGGCGAGGGGCCTGGAGAGGTCAGGAATCTCGCCGACAAGCTGGTGGAGGTGCATGTCTGGCTTCGTGGTCAGCTACGACATGTCAGCGCCGAGGTGGACGCCTACTTCGCGGCACGGGCTTCCCAGGGGAGCACTGCTGTGCAGGCGGCACCCGGGCTCGGGCTGCAGATCCGGCAGCACTGCCTGGCTTTCTGCCAAACGCTGGAGTTCCACCACGTGAGCGAGGACGCACACATGTTCCCCGCGATGGAGGCTGCGCACCCGCACCTGAAGGACGCGTTCGAGAGGCTGCGTTCCGAGCACCAGATCGTCGCGAAGCTCCAGCAGGACCTTGCCACGCTGCTCAACGACATTGCACAGGCGGAACCCAAGACGTTCCGGTCAGAACTGGAGCGGATGACCAAGGAACTGTCAGCACACCTCGACTACGAGGAGGAGCAGCTGATTCCCGTGCTTGCGGAAATCCCCTTCCCTCCCGGGCCGCCGGCCTGACAGGCCGGCTACGGGCCGTCCGTCCACGAGCCCTCCGCCCGGCCGGGCGGAGGGCTCGTACCGTATTCACGAAGCGGATCGGAGTACCTGCTGGGCATAGGCGGCCGCAGCGGGACCGAACTGGAGCACCACGTGCCCAGCCGCTGAATGCACATCACGCCACATGCGCTGGAGCGGCGCGTGCTCGCTGTGCCCGGCCGTTCCAGCGGACCGGAACAGCCGCTCCACCGCGCCGACCAGCAGATCAGCGGCGAGGGCGCAGTCGCGCTGGCTGCGTGCCACCTCGCTGGGGGTGACGTCCGCACCGGAATCGGCGACAGCAGCGACGCGGGAGAGCAGCAGTTCCGCCGCATCGATCTCACCTGAGCTGCGGGCCAGGGTTTCCTCATAGAAGGATCGGCCGGGGCCCGGTCCGCCGGGCCGTGCCGCCCCTAGACGCTTCGCGGTGAGGGCCGACCACTCAGTCAGCGCGCCACGGGCAGCACCCCACATCGGCAGGGTGAAGAACAACCCGTTGACCATGGCCAGCGGAACGGTATGGCACTGCGCCGCGGGTGTGGGCGCGCGCCCGGCCATCAGGTCCTCGGCCAGGAAAGTATCGGAGGCGGGGACGAACACGTCCTCGGCGACCAACGTGTCGCTGCCAGTGCCACGCATGCCGATGTCGGACCAGGTCTGCTCCATGCGGTACGCGGCGCGCGGCAACGCGAAGATCCGGCGTTCGGTGCTGCCGTCCGGCTGCTCGACCAACCCCAGCACCAGAGCCCAGTCGGAGTGGGCGACGGCACTGACGTAGGGCCACTTCCCGGACAGCAGCCAGCCATCCTCCGTGCTGCGGGCCCGTCCGCTGGGGATGACCGACCCCACGACCACGACATCCGGACCGTCCTGCCAGACTCGTTTGCGTCCCTCCTCCGGCAGGAAAGCGGCCATACGCGCGAGCCCCGCCATGATGGAGGCGCACCATGCGGTGGAAGGGCATACGGCTCCCAGCGCGCCGACTGCGGGGAGGAGCGCGGCGAAGGAACCGCCCTCCGCGCCGGGGTCTTCCTGGCCGGCCCGGCCACCGCTTGCGGCCGGCACGAAGTGCCGGGCGAAGCCCGCATTGAGCAGAGCCGTCACCACCTCGGGTGCCAGCGACCGGTGTACCTCGGCACGTTCGGCGTAGGTGGATGCAACACGTGCGGCCCCCTGAGCCGCTTGGGCCAGGCGCATCGATGACGCGCTCCGTAGAGGCATGGGGACTGTCTCCTTCATTCGGTGGCCCGCCGATCTTTGAACAGTCGCTTCGGAGCATGCTCAAGCCTCGCTAGAGCGACAATGGAGCGAGGCGATTCCCGGGCGTGAGGAACATCACGAGAAGATTTCAGGGGATTTGGCAACCACCCCAACGCGTGCGCACGCCCGATTCCGGCAGCACCGAAGAAGGCGATGCTGGACAGGTTCATCGTCCCAGCTCAGAGGTACTCTCGTGTTACGGCACAAAAAACCCGGACCCACGCCAAGTGAAACGACGAGGCTAGGTATTCTCTCGCGGAGAGCTAGGAATTTACTTGATCCTCGAGTCTGCAAGTCATAGTGTCGACGGTACCGACAGGTCGCCCACGGGGGCGTGACTACTGTTGAGCGGCGAAATGGTATTGCGGCCGATTTGACCAGTTGGCCCGCCAGATCTAGTTCTCTGGCTGCCCGTTTCGCAGCGTTCTGCAATTGTCACTTTCTGTGGTTTCTTCCTTTATTTTAGCGGGGGCTTTGCGTGAAGAAGAAGACGACACTTTCAGCAGATGCTTTTCCCTCTATAAACATCGGCGTGCTCGGGCCGATGGTGGTGACTGTCAACGGGCAGTCGATCGTGCCGACGGCGGGGAAACCGCGGCAACTCCTCGCGCTGCTGGCGCTGCGCTGTGGCCGAGCCGTTCAGGTACCCACTTTCATGAAAGAGATCTGGGGCGGGGACGTCCCGAAGACCGGGCTGACCACCCTGCAGACGTACGTCCTCCAACTGCGCCGCCTGGTCGCGGACGCGCTGCCTGACGACGCCGCGCAGTCCCCCAAGCAGTTGCTGGCCACCCAGTACAACGGCTATCAACTCTGCTTCAACACCGAAGGCACCTTCGACCTGGCAGAGTTCGAACGGCTGGCGAGCTCCGGGGCCGGCGCGCTCGACCGCGGGGACGCCGCTGCTGCCTCCAAGGCGCTGGGGACGGCGCTGGAGCTGTGGCGCGGCTCGGCACTCTTGGATGTGCCGACCGGACAGGTCCTCGGTGCCGAAGTCATCAGCATGAACGAGGCGCGCATGCGCGTGCAGGAGCAGCACATCCTGGCCGAGCTCTGGCTCGGCAAGCACGCCATGCTCATCCCTCGGCTGCGCAAACTCTTCGCCCAGCATCCCCTGCACGAGAACATGGCCGCGTGCTTGATGATCGCCTACCAGCGGTCGGGCGCTTCCTGGCGGGCGTTGGAAGTCTTCCGCATCCTCCGCAAGGCGCTCGCGGAGGAGTTGGGCGTTGAGCCGGCTGCCCGTTTACAGAGCCTGTACCGAGAGTTGTTGTCCAACACCAGCGAACTCTCCCTGCGCGAGTTCGTCCTCACGTGACGACGTCCCGACAAGCTCGAACGGCATACGAAGGAATGGGCACCCATGTCCCGAACCCCGACCCCGGCTGACGCGGTCCTGCACGAGGTTGCAGAGGGCGTCTTCGCTTACATCCAACCCGACGGAGGCTGGTGCGTGAACAACGCGGGCCTCCTCGTCTCGGGCGACAGCGCTGCGCTCGTCGACACCGTGGCCACCGAGACGCGTGCCCGGTTGCTCCGAGAACGAGTCCTGGACTCCGGACGGCCGGTGCCGACCGCGCTGATCAACACCCACTCCCACGGGGACCACACGTTCGGCAACTGGTTGTTTCCAGAGGCGACGGTGTACGGACACCACGAAACCCGGCGCGAGATGGAGGCGGCCGGACTGCACCTGACCGGACTGTGGCCGCACGTGACATGGGGCCGCATTGAATTGACGCCGCCCACGGTCACGTACAGCACAGGGATGACGCTCCATGTAGGCGAACTGACCGCCCACCTCCAACACCCGGGGGTTGCCCACAGCACCAACGACACGCTGGTGTGGATCCCCGAGCGCAGGGTGTTGTTCGCCGGTGACGTCATCATGTCCGGCGTCACCCCGTTTTGCCCCATGGGGTCAGTGGTCGGCTCCCTGCGGGCTGTTCGCGCGATGCGCGAACTGGCCCCCGAGGTGGTGGTGCCTGGTCATGGGCCGGTCGGCGGCCTGGAACTCCTCGACACCGCCGAGGCGTATCTGTCCTGGATCCAGCAGCTTGCCCGGGACGGATTGGCTCAGGGACGGACACCCGGTGAGGTGGCACTGGAAGCCGACCTCGGTCCCTTCGTCGATCTGCTTGAACCGGAGCGCATCATCCCCAATCTGTATCGGGCGTACGCCGAGGAGCACGAACTCGGACATGGTGCCTCGCTGGACATGACGGCCGTCATCAAGGAGATGGACCGTGTCTTCGAAGAGATGGTCGCCTACCGAGGCGCTCCGCTGCGGTGCACCGCCTGACGGCGTAAACCCCAGTCGATGGCCAAGGGACGGCCATCGACGCTCGACGTGCACTTGAGAACAGCTTGACCTGGGCTCTAGGTCGGCGTTTCAAGATCGGCGCCGGGGTGCGCAAGCGCACCCCGGCGCCGCACGACTTCGAGTATCGGAGCCCTCATGACCGACTCCCTCTCCTTCGCCGAACTCCGCGCCCATGTCGACCAGCACTATGCCCATCAGGTGCAGTGCCTCGACAGCGGCCGATTCGAGGAGTACGCCGCTACCTTCACCCACGACGCGGAGTTCCAGCACACGCCCGGCAAGGAGCCGGCCCGTACACGCGCCGGGATCATCCGTGAACTGCACACCTTCCACGAACGGTTCCGCGGCAACCCGGTACAGCGCCGCCACTGGTTCAACATGGTTCGCCTGGAGCAGCGCGTGGACGGCGCTTACGACGTCACCTTCTACGCCCTGGTGATCACGGTCGAGCCAGGCGTCAAGGAGCCCGTGATCGGCCCCAGTTGCTTTGTCCACGACGTCCTTGAGATCGAGGGCGGCACGGTCCGCAACCGGTCCCGGCGCGTCGAACACGATCAACTCCTGTGATCCCGGGACACCGACCCATCGCTCCACCAGGCGCGCCGAGCAGGTCCGCGCATGACCGAAAGGACACCACCTCCTGATGGCACACAAGCCCGTTGCGCTGGTAACCGGATCGTCTTCCGGGATCGGTGCTGCCATTGCGCGTCGACTCTCCGCCGAGGGCATGACCGTGGTTGTCAACGGATCCCGGGACGTCGAGGCGGGGGAGATGCTGGCCGCCGAATTGCCGAACGCCTGTTACATCCGCGCGGACATCGCGGACCCAGCGCAGGTCCGCGCGCTGTTCAAGCAGGTAGAGGAGGATCACGGCGCCCTGGAACTGCTCGTGAACAACGCAGGCGTCACCCGCGCCATACCGCATGCCGATCTGGAAGGGGTGACGGACGATGTGTGGCGCGCCATCCTCAACGTCAATGTCATCGGCACTTGGCAGACGACCGTCGCCGCCATGCCGCTGCTGCGCCGCTCCGGCGTCGGGCACGTCGTCAACGTCTCATCGGTCGCCGGGGTTCGGCCCGCCGGAAGCTCGATTCCCTATGCCGTGAGCAAGTCCGCCATCAACCACATGACCCGGCTGCTGGCCGCAGCCGTTGGACCTGACGTGCGGGTCAACGCGGTGGCACCGGGGCTGATTGACACCCCCTGGACCGAGACCTTCACGGAAGTGCGGGAGCGGGTACGGACCACCACCCCGCTGCGCCGCACCGGAACACCGGACGATGTCGCCAATCTCGTTCTTGGGTTGCACCGGGCGGCCTACACGACCGGTGAGGTAGTGCTCACCGACGGCGGCGCGCATCTGTTGATCTGATACGGCGCCGCTTCTCCGGCGGGCGCACAGGAAAGAGACTCATGAAGCTAGGAGTGAACCTCACCTATCAGGGCGCGGGCGAATTGGCGGTCGCGGCCGAGCAACTCGGATACGACGTGGCGCTCGCACCTGAGGGGCATCGTTCGGACGCGGCCAGCGTTCTCGGGCTGGTGGCCGGCCGTACGGAACGCATCGGCCTGTGTTCCGGTGTGATGCAGATCCCCGCGCGTACCCCTGCACTGGCAGGGCTGACCGCCGCGACGCTCCAGGCCCTGTCCGGAGGAAGATTCCGGCTCGGGCTCGGCGTCTCCAACCCCGATGTCTCGGAGGGCTGGTACGGCGTTCCCTTCGCCGAGCCGCTGGCCAGGACCCGCGAGTACGTGGAAGTGGTGCGACTGGCGTTGCGCGGCCAGCCGGTCCGCTACGAGGGACGTCACTACCAGTTGCCCTCCTCCGGCTCTGGTGCCGCCCCGCTGCATGTGATCACCGAATGGGAAGGACCCACCACTCCAGTCTACTTGGGGGCCGTCGGCCCGCGGAACCTCTCGCTGGCGGGGGAGATCGCGGACGGATGGATCGGCGTCTTCGCCACCCCGGAGCAGGTGGCGGGGTCCGTGGCCCAGATCGCAGAGGGCCGCAAGCACGCGGGCCGGCCATTGGCGGGCTTCGACGTGATGCCCTGTTTGGCCACCGCCGTTGGCGAGGACGTGAATTCTTGCGTCGACCGGCTGCGTGCCCACTACGCCTATCTCATGGGCATAGGAAGCCGGGACCGCAACTTCTACTGCGGGCTCGCCACCAGGATGGGACACGGCGAGGGTGCTGCCGAGGTGAGCCGACTGATGGCGATCGGAGACAGGGCGGGAGCTGCGCGGGCGGTACCGGCCGCGTTCATCGACGAGACATCGCTCGTCGGGCCGGTTGAACGGATCGGACAGCAAATGCGCGCGTACGCCGACGCGGGTGTGACCACGCTGAGCATCATGATCTCGGCCGTGCAGGCCGGTCTTGACCAACGGATCACCATGCTGGAACAGGCCATGGAAGCGCTGGAGCTGTCCGGCGTGCGCGGTTGATGCGCGGGGCAGGTGCCGGTTCGGCGCCTGCCCCGTCTCCTTCACCCCGCCCCCCCAAGCCGTTGAGCAGGAAGAACGAAATCCAGCCGGAGCACCAACCGGTTCAGCGGTCCAACCGAGCGACAACCGACTCGAGCAGTGCGGCAGGGGCAGGCTGGTGGGACATCTCGGCGCGCACCTCAGCGGCTGCGCGCCGGAAGCTCTCCTCGGAGAGCAGTCGCTCGGCAGCTGCGCGCACTGCGTCGGCGTTCAGTTCGGCGGGGGCAACCGACAGGCCGACACCCCGGTCTACCACACGACGCGCGCACAGATCGTTGTCCGCACCACTGGGGACCACCAGCTGCGGAATGCCGTAGTGGAGCGCGGCCGCCGTGGTGCCCGAGCCGCCGTGATGAACGACGAGGGAGCAGTCTCCCAAGAAGGCGGTGAGGGGCACGAAGCCGGCAGGGGTCAGGTTCGTGGGCAGAGGTTCCAGCAGGCTCAAATCCGTTTCGTCATCGGCCAGTACCACTTCGACATCCATCGCCGCCAGTGCGTCCACGAGCTGCTTGAGCGTGCCCGTGCCGCCCGGCAACAGCGGGGCAACTGTCCCCAACGTCAAGCAGATTCGCTGCCGCGTGGGACGACGCAGTGCCCAGTCCGGCAGGGCGGCACCCCCGTTGAAGGGCACATAGCGCATGGGCAGCCAAGGGACGCCGTCCAGTTCGTCGGGTTCCTCTCCGGCCAGTCCGCCCAGGCTGGGGGCGCGGGGATCGACCCTCCCGAGGAGGTCCGGGCCCCCGTCGCCGAGCCCAAGTCGGTCGCGAAGCATGCGCACCACGGGGGCATCGTCCGGCTGCACCCCCATACGAGCGTTGTGCCCGGCACCTTGGCGCATCTCCGGGTCTCGCAGCGACCAGGAGATCCGATTGCCGACCTCCAACGCCGGGACGCCGAGCGCCACGGCCGCGAGCTTTCCCGCTTGGTGGTCCGAGCAGTACACCACCAGGTCTGCTCGGAAGCCCCGGCCCGCCGCAACGGTGCCTTCCGTCATGGCCAGGGTGAACAGTTCGAACGGACGCATGGCACGGGCGAGTTCCCAGTAGCCCTCGGGCACCTCCCCGGACCGGTCGCCATCGTCCTGGCCCACCAGGTCCTCGCCGACGTCCCGCTGCGGAAAGACGTCGACGACCGGAAGCCCCGACACGGCCGCGATCTTCACCATGTGCGCAGTGGTGGCGACCAGGACCTCGTGCCCAGCCGCCCGGGCCGCCCACACCAGCGGCACCAGCGGCAGCATCAACCCGTATCCCGGCGCGGCCGGAAAGAGAATCCGCATGTTCAATTCCTTTCCGAGACGGGGGACTGGTCGGCCGTCTTCAAATGCGCCCGACCGAGCGGAATACGGCCTCGACAAGTCTGCGCACCCGCTCGTCCATTCCCCCCATTTGAGCGGATCCCGCATTGGGGGTATAGGCAAAGGCGAGTTCTTCCTCCGGATCCGCAAAGATGAAGACCCCGTTAGCCCCGCTGAGACCGAAGGAACTATTCAGCCCTGTCTCTGATGGAAAGACCGGGCTGTCCGCCAGCTGCATACCCAGCCCCCAGGTCAGCGGGACGTACATAACCCGACAGGGACCTGTTGAGTAGGGGTGGGTCAGCTCGGTGATGCGTTCGGGGCTGATGAGTCGGATGCCGTCGACCGTGCCGACGAGGGCGGCGAGCATGCGGGCCATGGCCCGGGCGCTGGCCAGCCCACCGTAGGAGGGGTCCTCCACCGCCGGGTCCGCCGGGTCCTGCGACATGCTGCCGATCGTTGCCCGATAGGTGAGCGACGTGGAGTCACGCAGTTCCTCCACCTCGCCCGGGTCGGCGCCTGCCATG
>NZ_JAGGOJ010000017.1 GCF_018614575.1 Streptomyces sp. ISL-10 | reverse complement strand
ACTACTGGCGCAGGACACTAGCCGGCTTCGTTTGGATCACCGGTTTGACCAGAGGGAGATGCCCGACGACGTGGAGTCCGCCAGGTAGAGGTCCGCGGTCTTCTCCCATCGGGTGGCGATGCCGCGCCACGGCTTGAGGCGGTTGATGCACCGCTCGACGGTGTTGCGCTGTGGGCCTCGCGGCGGAAGGCAGGTGGCCTGCCGCCACCGGCTGCCCCGACGCAGCCGGTGGCCCGCTGATCCGCCGGAACGGCTATCACCACGCCCGGACACCGCGCTTGCGCAGGTGCTCGCGGATGGCGCGGGACGGGTACGCCTTGTCGGCCGGGACCAGATCCGGTTGGTCCGGGGCGGTCCACGGCGGAGGGGAACTCGCAGACGTGTCATCACATCCGCGAAAGCGGGCGCGTCACCGACCTGGGCTGCCGTCGCCGGACCCGGCCGGCTCCGGCCGGCTCCGGCCTCGGCGGTGGGCGTACGTCCGATACTCGGCGCGGCCACGCCCGCATGCTGTGCCGTCCTCGACCGGGTCGAAGCATCTGCGTACGGCGGCCAGCCCGCACGGCGTGGATGACCGTAGCCGGGAGCGGGGAGTCCAGCAGCAGCCGCAGGTCCCTGCCGAGCTGCTCATCCTCGTCCTCCGTCACCGCCCGCTCGGCGAGGATGAGCACGTTCGGCCCGTCGAGACGAAGAATCGAGCGGCAGCATGTTCTCCCGGCCAGGCCGCTGAGACGAAGTCCGCGGCATGGTCGAGGTAGTAAACCGCTCGTGCTCGGCCGGTCCAGGGGCCTTCTGTGGGGGCGGGCACCCCTCCGGCCGGAGAGATGCCCGCGGTTCTCATCGGTGTGGATAAGTCTGGCGCTGCTGCCAGCGCTGTTTGGATAGGTCTCTGACCAGCAAGAACAGGCCGGGCAGCGCTGAGCACCGGTGTCCCGACTGCCCGCCGACCGATGGCTGTTGAACCAGAGATGGTCTGCCTCGCGCTGCCGATCACCGTAGGCTGGCCATGCTCGGGGCTCATCGTGGAGGTCTCGTCATGCCCCGTCCCATCTGGACCGGCGCGATCAGCTTCGGGCTGGTCACGATCCCGATCAAGGTCGTGCCCGCCACCGAGAGCCACAACATCTCCTTCCGGCAGATCCACCTGGAAGACGGCGGCCGGATCCGCTACCGGAAGATCTGCGAGCTGGACGGCAAGCAGCTGTCCGACGACGAGATCATCCGCGGTTACGAGGTCTCCAAGGACACTCTCGTGCCCGTGCGGGACGAGGACCTCGAGGAGATGCCGCTGCCGACCGCGAAGGCGATCGAAATCGTGGCGTTCGTGCCCGCCGAATCGATCGATGCCGTGCGGATCGGCGACAGCTACTACCTGGCCGGCGACGGGCAAGTCGCGGCCAAGCCCTACAAGCTCCTGCGCCAGGCCCTCCAGCGCAGCTCCAAGGTGGCCGTCGCGAAGTTCGCGCTCCGCGGCCGCGAGCGGCTCGGGCTCCTGCGGGTCAAAGACGACGCGCTCGTTCTGCACTCCATGCACTGGCCCGACGAGATCCGGGACTCCGGCGAGGTCGCCCCGCCGCCCGTCGAACTGGGTGACTCGGAGGTCGACGAGGCGATGAGGCTCATGGACGCGATGTCCGAGGACCACATGCCCGCCTACACCGACCACTACCGCCAGGCCCTCGAAGACGTCATCTCCGCGAAGGCGGAGGGGAAGAAGCCGCCGCAGCCCGAGGAGGCTCCGGAGCCGGGCGGGCAGGTCGTCGACCTGATGGCCGCCCTGAACGCGAGCGTGGAGGCGGCACGTGAGTCGAGGGGCGAGGACGCCACGGTGCACGACATGTCCGAGAAGAAGGCGGCGAAGAAGACGAAGAAGGCCCCCGCGAAGAAGGCCCCCGCGAAGAAGACGGCCGCGGAGAAGACGGCCGCGAAGAAGACCGCGGCCAAGAAGACGAGCAGCCGACGGAAGTCTGCCTCCTAGTCCAGCACCCCGAGTTCCGTGTCCGGCCGGCAGTGCGGGCATGCCTCGACACCCTCGGCAAGCGCCCGCACCGCCGTCTGCCGCGGCACGCCTGCGCTGCGCCCGCCTGTCATGTGGCAGCCGCCGACGTGCACGTATACGGGCAGATGATCGCGGCCGATGCCCATCTCCAGAACCCAGTCCGGTTGCGTCGGCCGGTGAGCGGCACCGCGCTGCCGCTCGGCCTCCCGCTGCTCGACCGCGTTGATCCGCTCTCGCACCCGCTGGAGGGTCATGACGAGCCACGTCTCCAGGGTGCGTAGCCGGGGCAGATCAGGCGGCAGATCCGACATAGCCGTACCAGCAGACGTGCGGTCAGGCGGCGGTGTCGACGTCGACCGTCGGCACCGCCGACGGCCGCGTCTCGGCCCTGAGCACGCTGCGGGCCTTCACCCGCTCCTCGCCGTCCAGCGTCTGCCAGTACGGATGCGAGGCGATCCGGACGGACAGGTCGGTGCACTCCATCCGCAGCCGCTTCACCGCCTGCTTCTGCTCGTTGCTCCAGCCGGGGCTGCTCTCCCGGCCACCGGTGACCTCGCCGGTGTGCGGGTGCTCGGTGCCGGGCCAGCCGGCCATGGGTTCCACGCTCCACGGCAGGGTGCGGCAGAGGGCGGCCAGCTCGGAAGTCGCCTGGTGAAGGCGGATCTGCGCAGCGCGCAGGTCGTCGGGGAAGTCGGTTCCGGCCATGACCAGAATCATACGCCTGTTCGATTAAATGCGGCAGCAGTCATGCCCGATGCGAGTGCGTGAGGCGGCCCGGCAGTGTTCCGCGTTGAGCCCCCGGCCCCGGCCCCGGCCCCCGGTCCGCGCCGGCCGCGCCTGGTAGGTGTCCAGGAGGCGGGTCCGCGCGCCAGGGTGCACGCGCATGGGCGCTCGCCTCGAACTGCCGGCGTTCGTCACGGTGCACCGGTGCCGCCCCCGATGGCTGCCGGATCATGACCGGCATGCCGAACACGCCCTGGACAGCAAGGCTCTCTCGGCGCCTTCCCCCGGCATGACCTGCGCCGTCTGATCCGTTTTCAGCGCGTGGCCCGGTCCGCTGCTTCGCGGGTGATGTCGGCGTAGAGGCGGAAGAGGGCCGGGCGGGCTTCGCCATGGTCGCGTTCGTGCAGGGCTGCCCAGCACCCGGCGATGAGCTCCCGGGCCTGGGTGCCGGGCCAGGGCTGGGGCAGGAGCTGAGGCGGCAGCAGCGGGTCGGGCTCCATGGCGCGGGTGAGTTCGGCGGCCAGCTCGACCGCGATGGTGAGGAGCGCGGAGGGGGAGAGTCCGGCAGGGCCGGTGAGCCGGTCGAGGCGGGGCTGGGCGATGCGGCTGAGGCGGTGGTAGCGGTCGGCGATCCCCTGCAGGGGCCACAGGTGGCGGGCGAGTTCGGCAGGCTCTTGGATGTCGCCCCTGCGCAGGTCCGTCGTGGTGAGGAGGGTGAGCGCGCCGTGGGCGCCGAGGCGGTGGGCCGCGTCTTCGACGTACGGTTCCCAGGTGTTGGCGCAGACGTACAGTCCGCCCTGGAGCGGCGCGCCCCCGAGGTGGACGAGCGTCTCGCGCAGGGCGCCGCGGGCCGTGCGTGCCGATTCGGGCACGGCGAAGGCGGCCAGGTGCCAGACGCCGTCCCAGGGGGCGAGCCCGGCGTCCTGGCGGAATGCGTGCCGCAGGAAGTCCTCGTTGGGGGCCAGGGCGTGTGTGGTGGCTTCGGTTGCGTGCAGCAGTGCTTTGCGGCCGCGGCCTTCGTGGGTGAACCGGCTCTCGGCCACGAGGCGTTTGACGCACAGCCGTACCTGCTGGTCGCTCATGCCGAGGGTCGCGGCGACGGTGTAGAGCTCGTCCGCGCTGACCGTGCCGTCCTCGCGGATCAGTGCGTGGACGAGCATGCGGGTGGGGATCTCGATGTGGTCGCTCATGGCGTGCGCAGTCCTCTCGGCCCCTTCGCCTCGACGGGGCGGTGCATGGTGGTCACCGCGCCGAATCCCAGCAGTCTGCGCAGGTAAGGCGTGTGCTCGGTCCGTACGGCCGTGAAGCCGCGCCGCTCGTAGAGGGCTCTGGCGCGCGGATTGGTGTCGATCACGTCCAGTCTGATCTCCCGGCAGTCCTGCTCCGCCGCGACGGCGGCCACTTCCTCGATGAGCAGACTCCCGACGCCGCGGCCGCGTAGGCCCGCGTCCACGGCGATGCCGTCCATGACGAGTTGCCCGGGGGCCGGGTGGCGTTCGAACAGGGCGAGGATCAGGAGTCGGTGCAGTCCTCTCAGGTGTCCGTACGTGCGCAGCACGGCAGCCGCCGATCCGCCGGTGAGGGCCCGGCCGCCGAGCTGGTAGCCGGCGAGGCCGACGAGTTGTCCGTCGAGGAGCGCGCAGACCGCGCGATCGGCGTTCAGGTGGGCGGCGATGAAGGGCACCGCCTTGTCCGGCGGGTTCAGGGCGGGGCCGAGTTTACGGCCGAAGGCACCCCAGTACAGCTCGGCCGCCTGCCGCTCGGCGCCGGCCGGAACGCCCCGCCGGACCGTCACCGGTCCCGTGCCGGTATCAGTCGGGTCCAGTCCCATGCCGTGCCCCCTTCTCGCTGCAACCTTCGCTCAAAACTATCACTCTCGCGACGACCGTTCCAGCAATGATAGTTTCAAGTGGAGCGTGAACCCGAGCAGAGGCGGTCAGATCCCATGTGTCCAAAGATCCAGCCCCGACGGCGCGGGCTCCGCATCGCCGTGTGGTCACTCGTCACGTCCTTGGTCGTGGCCGCCGGGCTCGTCGGTGTGGTGCTGTGGCAGCACTCCTACGACATGCACGAGCAGCGGGTCTCGATCCGCCACGGCGGCCACACCCTCAACGGCGTACTGGCCACCCCCGAGGACGGCCGAAAGCGCCACGGCCTGGTCGTGTACGTCCACGGCGACGGCCCCATCGACGCCACTCACGACGACGGCTACAAGCCCCTGTGGGAAGCGAACGCCAAGGCGGGGTACGCCTCCCTGTCCTGGGACAAGCCCGGGGTCGCCGGCGCACCCGGCGACTGGCTCGACCAGTCCATGGACGACCGGGCCGACGAGGCATCCGCCGCCATCGCCTGGGCGCGCGCCCGTCCGGATATCGACGGCGACCGGATCGGGCTCTGGGGCGCCAGCCAGGCGGGCTGGGTCCTGCCGAAGGTCGCCGCCAAGACGCCGGTGAGCTTCGTCATCGCCGTCTCGCCCGCGATCAACTGGCTCCAGCAGGGCCGCTACAACCTCCTCGCCGAGCTGCGGGCCGACGGCGCGTCGCCGGCCCGCACCAAGGCCGAGATCGCCAAGAGCGACACCACCCGCCGGCTGCTGGCACGCCACGCGACCTTCGAGGAGTACGTCGAGGCCATGCGCGGCGACACGGACGGCATGACGGCCGGCCGCTGGGGCTTCATCTCCAAGAACTACACCGCGGACGCCACGCAGGACCTCCGTGCCCTGCGCGGGGTGCCGGTGCTGCTGACTCTCGCGGGCCATGACATCAACGTGGACACCGCCGACACGGAGCGCGTCTACCGCAAGGTGCTGGACGCGGGCGGTGCATTGGAAGCCAAGCGGTACCCGGACGCGACCCATTCACTGCTCAAGCAGTCCGTCGAACGCTCGGACCCCAAGATTACGCTCACCGCGCTCTTCTCCCCGCGCTCGCTCTTCGCGGACGGATTCCTGGACGACCAGCGACAGTTCCTGAAGTATCTCGGCCGAGGCGGCAACACCACTCCATGACACTCCCGCAAGGCCGGCCGTGGTGCGTGGTGCACGTCCACGTGTACCGCGCGGTGCGCTGTGAAGCGAACGCCGACATGGGGGCTGCGGCGGATCGAAGAGCCTGCGGCTGCCGCTCGTCGACGACGCCGACACGACGGACGTCCTCCGGGCCCGGCTCGCGGCCGAGCGGGAGCGCTGGGAGCAGCAGCACGGTCAGGATCCGGGTACGTGAAAGGGCTCGGGCCGTCTCCGTCGCCGGCGGCGTCCGCGCATGCAGACGCCGCCCCGGCTCGGTGCGCTCAGGTGCGCTCGGTGTGCTCAGTCCACCCGATCCGCCAGGCGGAAGGCCAGTTCGATCTCCCACTTCGACGGGTCCGGCTCCAGGCGGGGATCGGTCAGGTACGACTCCAGGCGGCACGCCCAGTGCTCCACGCCGTCGACCTCGGTCATGTCCCAGGTCAGGCCTTCCCGGACCGCCCACGCGTGCAGGGCCGCGACCACGTCGGACAGCTGGTCCGGGTGGCCGAGGTGGTGGACCGTCGCATAGCGGCCCGCCGGGAGCAGGGCCATGCCGATGTCGCCCTCCGGCTCCGGCATCGACGTCACCGGCATGCCTGCCTCGACCACCGACTCCGCACCCATGGCGACGGTGTCGAAGCGGAAGAACGGCGCCCCCGCGAAACCGGCGCCCCGGGCGTTCAGCCAGCCGATCAGTTCGGGCAGGCGGTCGGCGATCACGGCGAAGTCGTCCATCCGGACGGAACCGCGGATGTAGGCGTAGAGCTGTTCGCCGCGTTCCACGACCGTGGGGCTGATCTCTGGTGTCTGCTGACTCATGACATCAATGACCTTGCGGGTGTGGGGAATTCATCGGCCGGGATCGGTCGATGGCGCGTCAGTTGCCGGCGACGTCCTTCACGGCCACCGTCACCGGGACCGAGCCGCTGACGAGTTCGAGCGTCAGCCCCGCCGTTGCCGCTGACTCGGTCATCTCGGCGAGCACCGCCGCTACATCGTCCCGCGGTACCGAGCCCCGTCCCGTGGACGCCTCCAGTCGCACCAGCCCGTTGCCGGCGTCGTTCGTGAGCGTTCCAGGGCGCAGGATCGTCCAGTCGAGGCCGGACTTGCCGCGTACGTAATCGTCCGCGGCGCCCTTGGCCCGCAGATACGCGTCGAACACCTCGTCGCCCTCGTGTCGCGCGTCCGCGCCCATCGTGGAGACGACGATGTACCGCCGTACGCCTGCTCGTTCCGCCGCGTCGGCGAAGAGTACCGCGGCGCCGCGGTCGACGGTGTCCTTGCGTGCGATGCCGCTGCCGGGGCCCGCGCCTGCCGCGAAGACCGCCGCGTCGGCGCCCTGGAGCACCGCGGCGGCCTCTTCGACCGACGCCGACTCCAGATCGAGCAGAACCGGTTCGGCTCCCGCTTCCCGCAGATCGTCGCCCTGCTCCCGGTTGCGGATGATGCCCGCCACCTCGTGCCCGCCCGCGGAGAGCAGCCGCTCGAGTCGGCGCGCGATCTGACCGTGTCCACCAGCGATGACAATGCGCATGCCTACGACCGTACGTCCGAAACGCGGCCTGCGCTCAGGGACAGCCGTCCGGCCGCCCCTGGCGCGGCAGTTCGAGCGCGACGGCCGCCGCCGAGTCGCAGTATTCGCGTACGGCGCTGGTGCGGGCCACTACGCGGCCGCGGTGGATGACGATCCGGCTGTACGCGAGGGACAGCACGCCCGAGATCAGCTCACCGCGCACGGCGAGCAGCTCCGCGGGGAATCCCGCCTCGACCCGTACCTCGGGCAGGCCCATCACCCTGCGGGCGGTGCCGGCCACGCGGTCGTACGCGTCCGTCGGCCGCATCCCGCCCTGCGAGGCGAGCAGGTAGGCGGCTTCCAGCGGATCTCCCCGCCCCACCGGGTTGGCGACGATGTCGCGCAAGGCGCCGCTGCCCGCGGCGACGGTGACGCCGGCGGCGCGCAGCAGCCGCACGGGCGCGTTGCCCCGCTGTTCGACGCCCGCGCAGCCGCCCTGGGGCAGTGAGACCACCGTGACGCCGGCGGCGGCCAGTTGGTCGGCGGCACGGGCGGCGATGTCGCGCGGCAGCCTGGCGAGTCCGGCGCAGGGGCCGATCGTCACGCCCGGGCGCAGCCCGCCGGCCATGGCGGCCAGCCGGGCGAGCCGGGCCGGGTCGTCGCCATGGGTGTGCAGGTCGACCGGGCAGCCGTGTTCGGCGGCGATCTCCAGGACCGTCTCGGTGTAGCCGGTGGGGTCGGGATCGGCGTCCGGGCAGCCGCCGACGACCCCGGCGCCCATCTTCATCGCGTCGCGCAGCACGGACAGGCCCTCGGCACCCGCGACGCCCGTCAGCAGCCGGGGCACGGCGACCGTGGTCAGATCGGCGAGGCCGCGCAGCGAACACCGCGCCTGCAGCACCGCCTCCAGGGCGCCGAGCCCCTGCACGTCCCCGATGCGCACATGGGAGCGCAGCGCGGTCGCCCCGTGCCCGAGTTGCAGCAGAGCGGCCTCGGTGGCGCGCCGCTGGATGTCGTCGGGGTCGTACGAGACCGGGCCCGGGTACTCCGCACTGAGCGCCGTGTCGCCGTGGGTGTGCGGCTCGGCGGGCGCCGGGAGCAGCAGGAAGCCGCGCAGGTCGAGACGGGCGGCGTGCGGGGGGAGGCTGCCGGCGGTGCCCACCGCCTCGATGAGGCCGCCGCCGAGCCGTACGTCGACGATGCGGCCGTCCGTGAGCCGGGCGCCGCAGAGCAGCAGCGCTGTGGAGTCCGCGGTCGCGCCGTCGGGGGGCTGCGGCTGGCTGTCGGGCATCGCGCTCCTGTGGGGGCGGTCGGGCTCGGGGTGTAGGCACCGGCGGGGATCGGCTTTCCCGGGGGTCGGGGCCGGGGACCGGGGCCGGAGGAACCGGAGAGGATCACGCAGCGTGAGTCGAGCCTAGGGCGGCTCGCAGTGGGCTTCGAGGAAGAGCGCAATAGTCGTACCGGTGTGGTCGCATGTGGCGTACGGGACGTCCGGGGCGCGGGGGAGCAAGCGGGGCAACGGGGGCGTGGCCGTGGGTGCCACCCGGGTGGCACAGGGGGCGTCGCTGAGGCGTGGGGCGGGAGTGCTGACCGGAGGCGCCGCGCGGCCGAGGGCCCGGACAGAGGCGTGGGAAACGGATTTGGGCGATCGGCGCGCGACCGTGTAATGTCTTCATCGCTCGCCCCAATAGCTCAGTCGGCAGAGCGTCTCCATGGTAAGGAGAAGGTCTACGGTTCGATTCCGTATTGGGGCTCTGGTGCGGTAGCCCTCACCTTCGGGTGAGGGACTCCGTATCAAAGCGGTGTAGCTCAGTCGGTAGAGCAAGCGGCTCATAATCGCTGTGTCACCGGTTCAAGTCCGGTCACCGCTACACACAGTAGCCGATTGTGGGGTCGGTCCTTCGATCGGCTACTCTTTTCTGCGTTCATCCGTCCATCCGTCCGTCCAAGGAGCACTCACGTGGCTGCCACCGACGTCCGCCCGAAGATCACGCTGGCCTGCGTGGAGTGCAAGGAGCGGAACTACATCACCAAGAAGAACCGGCGCAACAACCCGGACCGTCTTGAGATGAAGAAGCACTGCCCGCGCTGCAACTCGCACACGGCGCACCGCGAAACGCGCTGAATCAGGCTCGTACACGAGGCCGTCCCCGATGGGGGCGGCCTCGTGTCGTTTATCGCCGTCACGTCGGCACTCCGGCGGTGGGATCACGCGGTAGCTCGGCGGGATCACGCGGCAGTCCCGTAGTAGTGGGATCCCCAGTAGTGGGATCGAAGCAGGAGGGAGCCAGTCCATGGCGCTCGACCAGTCCTTTGTCGGGCGGACCTATCCGCCCACCGCGCCGTACGAGGTGGGCCGGGAGAAGATCCGTGAGTTCGCCGAGGCGGTGGGAGACGCGAATCCCGCCTACATCGACCGGGAGGCGGCCGCCGCGCTCGGGCACGCCGATGTGATCGCCCCGCCGACCTTTGTGTTCGCCATCACCTTCAAGGCGGCCGGCGAGGTCGTGCAGGACCCGCAGCTGGGGCTGGACTACAGCCGAGTGGTGCACGGCGACCAGAAGTTCGCCTACCGGCGCCCCGTGCGGGCGGGGGACCGGCTGACGGTCACCTCGACCATCGAGTCGATCAAGTCCCTCGCGGGCAACGACGTTCTCGACATCCGCGGTGAGGTGTACGACGAGGCGGGCGAGCACGTCGTGACCGCCTGGACCAAGCTGGTGGCGCGCGCCGCCGAGGAGGCGTGATGGCAGCGAAGATCTCTTACGCGGACGTCGAGGTCGGCACGGAGCTGCCGGCGCAGAGCTTCCCCGTGACCCGTGCCACGCTCGTGCAGTACGCGGGTGCCTCCGGCGACTTCAACCCGATCCACTGGAACGAGAAGTTCGCCGTCGAGGTCGGGCTGCCGGACGTGATCGCGCACGGCATGTTCACGATGGCCGAGGCGGCCCGTGTGGTGACGGACTGGCTGGGCGACCCGGGCGCGGTGGTCGAGTACGGAGTGCGCTTCACCAAGCCGGTCGTCGTGCCGAACGACGACAAGGGCGCGGTCATCGAGGTCAGCGGCAAGGTCGCGGCGCTCCTGGACGACAAGCGGGTGCGGGTGGACCTGACGGCCACGAGCGGTGGGCAGAAGGTGCTCGGCATGTCCCGCGCGGTGGTCCAGCTCGCCTGAGCGGCACGGCAGCGGTAAGGGGCGCTCCTCCGAGTAGGGCGCCCCTTACGGCAGGCACACCCCTGACCTGGGAGCGCTCCTTATATGTGTCACCAGGACATGTGCCTTCAGGGTTGACCAGATTAGTAATTGGTCACTAACTTGGCTTCCATGGTCAGGATGAGTGCGGAGGAGCGGCGCGAGAGCGTCGTGCAGGCGGCGATCACCGAGTTCGCCCGCGCCGGTTATCAGGGGACGTCGACCGAGGTCATCGCCAAGCGGGTCGGTGTCTCCCAGCCGTATCTGTTCCGTCTCTTCCCGAACAAGCAGGCCATCTTCCTCGCCGCGTCCACGCGGTGCCTCGCCGACACCCGCCGCGTCTTCGACGAGGCCGCCGAGGGGCGCACGGGGGAGGAGGCCCTGGATGCGATGGCAGGCGCCTATCAGCGTCTGATCGCCGACGACCCCGACAAGCTGCTCATGCAGATGCAGACGCACGTCGCGGTGGCGGCGGCCGAGGCCGCCGGTGACCACGCGTTCGGCGAGCAGGTGCGGGCCGGGTGGCTGGAGCTGTGGGACGCGATTCATCTGCACCTCGGTGCGGACGTGAAGGAGACGACCACGTTCCTGGCCTACGGGATGCTGATCAACGTTCTGGTGTCCATGGGCTTTCCCGCCGATCACCGCATCTGGTCGGGCTTCCACGTCACGCGCCCTGCCGGGGAGTGATCCGGCGCGGAGCGCGATCAGCGCTCTTCTCTGCCCGTGAAAGTTAGTCATCGATAACTAACCCTCTAGGGGAGCAGTGAAACAGAATCCGCCCGCACCCCGCGGCAGTGCCGCCTGGGCCCTCGTGATCACCAGCGTCGCCGGCTTCATGGCGGCCCTGGACAACCTCGTCGTCACCACCGCCCTCCCTGCCATCCGGGAGGACCTGGGCGGCGCGCTCGAAGACCTGGAATGGACGGTGAACGCCTACACGCTCACGTTCGCCGTCCTGCTGATGCTGGGCGCCGCACTCGGGGACCGCTTCGGCCGGCGCAGGATGTTCCTCGCGGGCCTGACGATCTTCACCGGCGCGTCCGCCGCCGCCGCACTCGCGTCGGGCATCGACGCCCTCGTCGCCGCCCGCGCGGTCCAGGGCGTCGGGGCCGCGATCATGATGCCGCTCACGCTGACCATCCTCACCGCCGCCGTGCCGGCCGCCCGCAGAGGCGCGGCACTCGGGATCTTCGGCGCCGTCACCGGCCTCGCCGTCGCCAGCGGTCCGCTCATCGGCGGCAGCCTCACCGAACACATCGCCTGGCAGTGGATCTTCTGGCTGAACGTGCCGATCGGCCTGGCACTGCTGCCCCTCGCCCGGCTGCGTCTCGCCGAGTCGTACGCCCCCGACGCCCGCCTGGACGTACCCGGCACGCTGCTGGTCAGCGGCGGCCTTTTCGGCATCGTCTACGGCCTCGTCAACGGAAACGCCCACGGCTGGACCAGTACCCGCGTCCTGTTCGGCCTGATAGCCGGCGCCGTGCTGCTGGTCTCCTTCGTGTGGCACGGTCATGCGGCTGCCAAGCCCATGCTCCCGATGCGGCTGTTCCGCAACCGTGCCTTCTTCGGGATCAACATCGCGAGTCTGCTGATGTTCCTGGGAATGTTCGGGTCGATCTTCCTCCTCAGCCAGTTCCTGCAGGGCGTCGCGGGCTACTCGCCCACCGAGGCAGGCCTGCGGATGCTCCCCTGGACGGGTATGCCGCTGCTCGTCGCGCCCGTCGCGGGCTACCTGTCCGACCGGATCGGCGGCCGTCCCGTCGTCGCCGCCGGCCTCGCACTGCAGGCCGTGGGGCTCGGGCTGTTCGCCCTGGTCCTCGAGCCCGGCGTCTCGTACGCGGCGCAGTTGCCGGCACTGATCCTCGGCGGCGTCGGCATGGCCCTGTACTTCGCCCCGGCCGCCAGCGTCGTGATGTCCAGCGTCCGGCCCGCCGAACAGGGCATCGCCTCCGGTGCCAACAACGCGCTGCGCGAGGTCGGCGGCGCCCTCGGCATCGCCGTGCTCGGCGCGGTCTTCGCGGCCCGAGGAGGCTACGAGTCGGCCCAGGCGTTCACCGACGGCACCGTTCCCGCTCTCTGGATCGGCGCTGCGGTGGTGGCCGTGGCCGCCCTCGTCGCGCTGATGATCCCGCGCGGGCGGACCACGCCCGACTCACCGGGAAGCGACTCAGCGGCGAGTGAGCCGCCGGCCAAGAGCGACACGGTCGCGGAGCCGGAGCGGGTTGCCGTCTGACCACGCCCCGTCCGCCCCGCTACGGCCCCGTCCCGTACGCCCCCGGTCCGTGGCCCCGCCCGAGCGGCGCGGCCACGGACCGTACCCTTGTCCCCGTGCAGGAACTTCACGACGCCCCCCTCGCCCCCCTGACCACCTTCCGGCTCGGCGGTCCCGCGACCCGCCTGGTGGTGGCCACCACCGACGACGAGGTGATTGCCGCCGTCCGCGAGGCCGACGGCAGCGGCACCCCGCTGCTGATCATCGGCGGCGGCAGCAACCTGGTCATCGGCGACAAGGGCTTCGACGGCACCGCCCTGCGCATCGCCACCCGAGGCTTCGCGCTCGACGGGACGCGGCTGGAGCTGGCCGCGGGCGAGGTCTGGACCGACGCGGTCGCCCGCACCGTCGAAGCGGGCCTCGCCGGGATCGAGTGCCTCGCCGGAATCCCCGGCTCGGCGGGCGCCACCCCGATCCAGAACGTCGGCGCATACGGCCAGGAGGTGTCCGGCACGATCACCGAGGTCGTCGCCTACGACCGCGTCACCGGGCAGACCGTGACGCTGGCCAACGAGGAGTGCGCCTTCTCCTACCGGCACAGCCGCTTCAAGGAGCACCCCGAGCGCTACGTCGTGCTGCGCGTCCGGTTCGCGCTGGAGGACGCGGGCGGTCTGTCCGCCCCCGTGAAGTACGCCGAGACCGCCAGGGCTCTCGGCGTCGAGGTCGGTGACCGGGTCCCCGCGGCCCATGCCCGAGAGACCGTGCTCCGGCTGCGCGCCGGCAAGGGCATGGTGCTGGACCCGGAGGACCACGACACCTGGTCGGCGGGCTCGTTCTTCACCAACCCGATCCTCACGGCGGCCGAGTACGAGACCTTCCTCGGCCGCGTACACGACCGGCTCGGCGACGGCGTCGCCCCGCCCGCCTACCCGGCCGGCGACGGCCGCACCAAGACCTCCGCCGCATGGCTGATCGACCGGGCGGGCTTCACCAAGGGCTACGGCTCCGGCCCGGCGCGGATCTCCACCAAGCACGCCCTCGCGCTCACCAACCGGGGCGAAGCCACCACCGAGGACCTGCTGGCGCTGGCCCGCGAAGTGGTGGCCGGGGTCCGGGACGCCTTCGGCGTGACCCTCGTCAACGAGCCCGTGACGGTCGGCGTCAGCCTCTAGCCAGGCCGTGTCCCGCGAGGTGTCGCCTGGCCCGCGACGCTTTGCCCCCACGACCTCCGGCGTGGGACGTCCCCCAATCTCACGGCCTCCGGCACACTTCCCCGCGCCGGTCTTCGGGCGCGTCAGTACGCGACGCCGTCGCCCTGCCCGACCGTCGCGGGGTCACCGGTCACCGCGAGCACCGCGTGCGCGACGTCCCCGTCCCCGGGGCCGATCGTCCGGGAGCTGGGCGGGTTGCCGCCGACGACCGTGCGGTAGCGGCTTGTCGAGCAGCCGGGGCGGCCGCACGGCCGTCCAGTCCGTGGCGCTGCGCGCCGACTCGCTCTCCATGACCTCGCAGGTCCGTGAAGATGTCCTTCAGCACCGAGCTGATCAGGGACATCGGCGCGGTCCAGCAGCGGCTCCCGTTCCGCCGCCACGCGCAGTGGCGCCGCTGACAACGAGTAGCCGGCGGGTTTGCTCGGCCTCCATCGCGGCCGGCACCGACCGGGTCAGCCGGGCCGCGATTGCGGCGTCGGTCTTCCTGCGGGGCCGAGCCCGACAGCACCGCGTCCCGCCCGGCGACGGCCGGACGGAGAGTCTCGGGGCCGTTCAACCGCCCCTTCAGCCCCCCGGGCCGGCCAGCCAGTCGTCGACCCCGGCGAGCAGTTTCTCCTTGACCTCCTCCGGCGCCGCCGAGCCGCGCACCGACTGGCGGGCCAGCTCCGCGAGTTCCGCGTCCGTGAAGCCGTGATGGCGGCGGGCCAGCTCGTACTGGGCCGCCAGTCGGGAGCCGAACAGCAGCGGGTCGTCCGCACCCAGCGCCATCGGGACCCCGGCGTCGTACAGCGTCCGCAGCGGTACGTCCTCCGGCTTCTCGTACACGCCCAGCGCCACGTTCGACGCCGGGCACACCTCGCAGGTCACTTGGCGCTCGGCCAGCTTGCGCAGCAGCCGCGGGTCCTCCGCCGCGCGCACGCCATGGCCGATGCGGGTGGCGTGCAGATCGTCGAGGCAGTCCCGTACCGAGGCGGGACCCGTCAGCTCGCCGCCGTGCGGGGCCGCCAGCAGGCCGCCTTCGCGGGCGATGGCGAAGGCGCGGTCGAAGTCCCGCGCCATGCCCCTGCGCTCGTCGTTGGAGAGCCCGAACCCGACGATGCCCCGGTCCGCGTAGCGAACGGCGAGCCGTGCGAGGGTGCGGGCGTCCAGCGGGTGCTTCATCCGGTTCGCCGCGACCAGGACGCGCATCCCCAGACCGGTCTCCCGCGACGCGCTGTCCACCGCGTCGAGGATGATCTCCAGTGCCGGGATCAGGCCCCCCAGCCGGGGCGCGTACGACGTCGGGTCGACCTGGATCTCCAGCCAGCCGGAGCCGTCCCTGATGTCCTCCTCGGCCGCCTCGCGCACCAGCCGCTGGATGTCCTGCGGCTCACGCAGACAGGAGCGGGCCATGTCATACAGCCGCTGGAAGCGGAACCAGCCCCGCTCATCCGTGGCGCGCAGTTTGGGCGGCTCGCCTCCGGTCAGCGCCTCGGGCAGGTGCACGCCGTATTTGTCGGCGAGTTCGAGGAGGGTGGCGTGCCGCATCGACCCGGTGAAGTGCAGGTGCAGATGGGCCTTGGGCAGCAGGCTGACGTCTCGTACGTGCTCCATTCGGGGATCCTGCCGCACGAAACCCGTCCCGGTCAGCCGTTTTCCCCGATCGGGTTCTTGCTCGAACACAGAAACGGGCCCCCGGCCGAAGCCGGGGGCCCGTACCGCACGGGGCCGGGTCAGTCGCGGGCCTCGGCGAGCAGCTTCTGGACCCGGGACACGCCCTCGACCAGGTCCTCGTCGCCGAGTGCGTACGAAAGACGCAGGTAGCCGGGGGTGCCGAAGGCCTCGCCCGGGACGACCGCGACCTCGACCTCGTCGAGGATCAGAGCGGCGAGCTCCACCGAGGTCCGCGGACGCTGTCCGCGGATCTCCTTGCCCAGCAGCCCCTTGACCGACGGGTACGCGTAGAACGCGCCCTCGGGGGTCGGGCAGACCACGCCGTCGATCTCGTTGAGCATCTTCACGATGGTCTGGCGGCGGCGGTCGAAGGCCTTGCGCATCTCCGCGACGGCGTCCAGGTCACCGGAGACGGCGGCGAGGGCGGCCACCTGAGCCACGTTGGAGACGTTCGACGTGGCGTGCGACTGCAGGTTGGTCGCGGCCTTGACGACGTCCTTCGGGCCGATGATCCACCCGACGCGCCAGCCGGTCATGGCGTACGTCTTGGCGACACCGTTGACGACGATGCACTTCTCGCGGAGCGCCGGCACGAGCTGGGGGAGCGAGGTGAACGTCGCGTCGCCGTAGACCAGGTGCTCGTAGATCTCGTCGGTCAGCACCCACAGGCCGTGCTCGGCGGCCCACTCGCCGATCGCGCGGGCGTCGGCCTCGCTGTAGACGGCCCCGGTCGGGTTGGACGGCGAGACGAAGAGGACGACCTTGGTCCGCTCCGTACGCGCGGCCTCCAGCTGCTCGACCGAGACGCGGTATCCGGTGGTCTCGTCGGCGACGACCTCGACCGGGACGCCGCCCGCGAGGCGGATGGACTCGGGGTACGTCGTCCAGTACGGCGCCGGGACGATGACCTCGTCACCCGGATCCAGGATCGCGGCGAAGGCCTCGTAGATGGCCTGCTTGCCGCCGTTGGTCACCAGGATCTCGGCGGGGTCGACCTCATAGCCGGAGTCGCGCAGCGTCTTGGCGGCGATGGCCTTCTTCAGCTCGGGCAGACCGCCGGCCGGCGTGTAGCGGTGGTACTTCGGGTTGCGGCAGGCCTCGACGGCGGCCTCGACGATGTAGTCGGGCGTCGGGAAGTCGGGCTCACCCGCGCCGAAGCCGATCACCGGACGCCCGGCGGCCTTGAGGGCCTTGGCCTTGGCGTCGACGGCGAGGGTCGCGGACTCGGAGATCGCGCCGATGCGGGCGGAGACCCGGCGCTCGGTGGGAGGGGTTGCAGCGCTCATGCCGCCCATGCTCGCAGACGGCGAACGGAGGCGGCACACAGGTTTCGCGGAGCGGACAACAGTGGTCAGAAGTGGACCCGAGGGCATTGTGTTCGACGACGGGCCTGGGAACACGTACACTCACTGGTCGTTGGCCTTCACCAGCCACATCCGCACCGGGCACTTAGTGCACCCGGCCGGATGCGGTAGGTTGGGGGAACCACAAAGGGTCGTAGCTCAATTGGTAGAGCACTGGTCTCCAAAACCAGCGGTTGGGGGTTCAAGTCCCTCCGGCCCTGCTACACACACCTTCGCCAGGCTGTGTGCGCATGTACGTACTTCTATGCACCGCCGTGCGGCTCCACCGGGCGCGGCACGGCCACGACCCGGAATCAGGTGAGAGATCGTGACGGACGCCGTGGGCTCCATCGACATGCCTGATGCCGAGGACGAGTCGCCGGAGTCGAAGAAGAAGTCCCGTAAGGGCGGAAAGCGCGGCAAGAAGGGCCCGCTGGGCCGTCTCGGGCTTTTCTATCGCCAGATCATCGCTGAGCTGCGCAAGGTCGTCTGGCCGACGCGCAACCAGCTGACGACCTACACCACCGTGGTGATCGTCTTCGTCGTCATCATGATCGGCCTCGTGACCGTGATTGACTATGGCTTCCAGGAAGCAGTCAAGTACGTCTTCGGCTGATCCGCGGAGGGCGCCGGAATCGGCGCCCCTTTCGCATTGTTCCACCCCATCTGTATCCAGGAAGAAGCAGCCACCGTGTCTGACCCGAACCTGAACGACTCCGCCACGTCCGGCGAGAGCTTCGAGTCCGCCGAGGACGAGCTCGACATCGTCGAGGCGGCAGACGGTGTGGACCCGGACGAGGCCGAAGCTGCCGACGACACCGCCGGCGAGCCGGCCGAGGAAGCCGCGCTGCACACGGAGGACGAGACCGACGCCGAGGCTGCGGACGAGGTCGACGCCGACGTGGAGACCGAGGACGCCGAAGAGGCCGAGGCTGAGCCCGAGGCTCCCGCGGACCCGGTCGCCGCTCTGCGTGACGAGCTGCGCGGGCTGCCCGGCGAGTGGTACGTCATCCACACCTACGCGGGCTACGAGAAGCGCGTGAAGGCCAACCTGGAGCAGCGTGCCGTCTCGCTGAACGTCGAGGACTTCATCTACCAGGCCGAGGTCCCCGAGGAAGAGATCGTCCAGATCAAGAACGGCGAGCGCAAGAACGTCCGGCAGAACAAGCTGCCCGGCTATGTGCTCGTCCGCATGGACCTGACGAACGAGTCCTGGGGCGTCGTACGCAACACCCCCGGTGTCACCGGCTTCGTGGGCAACGCCTACGACCCGTACCCGCTGACCCTGGACGAGATCGTCAAGATGCTCGCCCCGGAGGCCGAGGAGAAGGCCGCCCGCGAGGCCGCCGAGGCCGAGGGCAAGCCGGCTCCGGCCCGCAAGGTCGAGGTCCAGGTGCTGGACTTCGAGGTCGGCGACTCGGTCACCGTCACCGACGGCCCGTTCGCGACGCTGCAGGCCACGATCAACGAGATCAACGCCGACTCGAAGAAGGTCAAGGGCCTTGTCGAGATCTTCGGCCGCGAGACCCCGGTCGAGCTCAGCTTCGACCAGATCCAGAAGAACTGACGTTTTTCGGACCCACTGCTTCCGAACAGGTCAGACCGCCTCTCGCAGGCTGTCTGACCTGCTCGGTTTTTGGCCGCGCATGGATACCCGTTATCGTTGTGCGGTATGCCTCCATCCGGATGATCGGTTGGGGTGCTGAAAACTCTCACTAGGACCCGGAGAGAGCAATGCCTCCCAAGAAGAAGAAGGTCACGGGGCTTATCAAGCTCCAGATCCAGGCCGGTGCGGCCAACCCGGCTCCGCCGGTCGGCCCCGCCCTGGGCCAGCACGGCGTCAACATCATGGAGTTCTGCAAGGCCTACAACGCCGCGACCGAGTCGCAGCGTGGCATGGTCGTGCCGGTGGAGATCACGGTCTACGAGGACCGTTCCTTCACCTTCGTCACCAAGACTCCGCCGGCCGCCAAGCTGATCCTCAAGGCCGCGGGTGTGGACAAGGGCTCCGGCGAACCGCACAAGACCAAGGTCGCCAAGCTGACGCGCGACCAGGTCCGTGACATCGCCACCACCAAGATGCCCGACCTGAACGCCAACGACCTGGACGCCGCCGAGAAGATCATCGCCGGTACCGCCCGTTCCATGGGCATCACGGTCGAGGGCTGACAGTCCCCGTCTGACCTCAGTGGTAGGGCCAAGCGCTGGCCCGCACCACGACTCCACGCTCAACACATCAGGAGCAGAAGTGAAGCGCAGCAAGACTCTCCGCGCTGCGGACGCCAAGATCGACCGGGAGCGCAACTACGCCCCGCTCGAGGCCGTTCGTCTCGCCAAGGACACCGCCGCCACCAAGTTCGACGGCACTGTCGAGGTCGCCTTCCGTCTGGGCGTTGACCCGCGCAAGGCCGACCAGATGGTCCGTGGCACCGTGAACCTTCCGCACGGCACCGGTAAGACCGCCCGGGTCCTGGTCTTCGCGACCGGTGACCGTGCCGAGGCCGCGCGTGCCGCGGGCGCCGACATCGTCGGCTCCGACGAGCTCATCGACGAGATCTCCAAGGGCCAGCGCCTGAACGAGTTCGACTCCGTTGTCGCCACCCCGGACCTCATGGGCAAGGTCGGCCGCCTCGGCCGCGTGCTCGGTCCGCGTGGTCTGATGCCGAACCCGAAGACCGGCACCGTCACGATGGACGTCGCCAAGGCCGTCAACGAGATCAAGGGCGGCAAGATCGAGTTCCGCGTCGACAAGCACTCGAACCTGCACTTCATCATCGGCAAGGTCTCCTTCGACGAGACGAAGCTGGTCGAGAACTACGCCGCGGCTCTGGAGGAGATCCTCCGTCTGAAGCCGTCCGCCGCGAAGGGCCGCTACATCAAGAAGGCGACCCTGACCACCACGATGGGCCCCGGCATCCCGCTGGACTCGAACCGCACCCGCAACCTCCTCGTCGAGGAGGACCCGGCCGCCGTCTGAGTCTGACGGCAGTCGCGGGTCTCGCGTCTGAAACCGGCCCCCAGTGCTCTTCGGAGCCCCTGGGGGCCGGTTTTTTCGTGGGTGGCCTGTCGGCGCTGTGCGTTACGGTTCAAGAGATCGCAAAACGACAACAGGGGTGGGGAATGACCATGTCCACAATCAGGCGCGTGGGCGTTTCGGCGACGGCGGTTGCCGTGCTCGTGGGTGCGGCCGGATGTCAGGGCGGGGAGCCGAAGGCGGGGGACGCGCCGAAGTCGCCGTCCCGCTCGGACGTCACGAAGGTGCTCACCGCCACCTACAAGAAGACCGCCGAGGCCAAATCGGCGAAGGTCCACATGACCTTGTCGATGCCCGCCGGAGCCGAGGGCGGCGGCGACATGGAGATGACCGGGGTCATGGGCTGGGACCCCACGATGATGGACATGACGATGAAGGGCGAGGCGTTCCAGAGCGCTCCCGACTCTCCCGAGCAGATGCGCATGGTCTGGCTCGACAACGTCATGTACATGGACGTGGGCGCCGAGAGGGCGGCGGAGATGGACGGCAAGCGCTGGATGAAGATGGACCTCGGCGCCATCGCGGAGATGTCCGGCGACAAGGCCCTCCAGAAGCAGATGACCGGCGGCCTGGAGAACATGAACCAGGACCCGGCTCAGCAGCTCGCCATCCTGCTGGACTCGCCGAACCTGAAGCACGTCGGCGCCGAGAAGATCGACGGGGTCGCGACCCAGCACTACAAGGGCTCGCTCACCGTCGCCGAGATGTTGGACGCCAACAAGGCCCTGGACGTGCTCTCCGACAAGGAGCGCAAGGATCTCCTCGCCGGCGTGGAGAAGTCCGGCATCGAGAGCTACGACATCGAGGTCTGGGTCAACGAGGACGGCTATCCGGCGCGCATGGACGTCGGCATGGACAGCCCGCAGGGTGTCGTCAAGATGGTCGCCGACTACTCGGACTACGGCGCCAAGGCGTCCGTCCAGGCACCGCCGGCGAGCGAGACCGTCGACCTGATGGAGATGCTCGAGGGCCTCGGTGAGGACGGGGCAGCCGGCGAGGGCGAAGGGGCGGACGCTGCCGCGTCCTAGCCGGTCCCCTCGCGGCAGGCAGCCCGCGGCCGCCGGAGTCGCGCCAGGCAGCCTCGTGGCACCGGCCTTGCGGGCCCGTCCATCGGGGCGGGCCCCCGGTCGGCGATGAGCCGATTTGCCTGACCGCGAGCCGTTCCCGTACTCTTCCACAGAAGCCAAAGACCGCTGGTCGTTGCCGTGCTCTCCTTCCGAGGGTCCGGTGGCCGAAGGATCCGCTCAGCAGCGGACGTCCTGCGCAGGTGACTGTGGAAAGCTCCCGGGTCGGATTCCGTTCCGGTCGAGCTACGCCCCGTGCGCCTGCGCCGGGGCGTTTCGTTTTGTTCAGCCCCTTCTGAGCGGTCCTCATCACCCGGAAGGAGGCCGATGCTCATGGCAAGGCCCGACAAGGCTGCCGCGGTAGCCGAGCTCGCGGAGCAGTTCCGCAGCTCGAACGCCGCCGTGCTGACCGAGTACCGGGGTCTCACCGTGGCTCAGCTCAAGCAGCTGCGCCGTTCGCTCGGTGAGAACGCCCAGTACGCCGTGGTGAAGAACACGCTGACCAAGATTGCGGCCAACGAGGCCGGGATCAACTCGCTCGACGACCAGTTCACCGGTCCGACGGCGGTTGCCTTCATCACCGGTGACCCGGTGGAGTCGGCGAAGGGTCTTCGTGACTTCGCCAAGGACAACCCGAACCTGATCATCAAGGGCGGTGTCCTTGATGGCAAGGCGCTGTCCGCCGATGAGATCAAGAAGCTTGCGGACCTCGAGTCCCGCGAGGTTCTGCTCGCCAAGCTGGCGGGTGCCATGAAGGGCAAGCAGTCCCAGGCTGCCGCGCTCTTCCAGGCCCTTCCCTCGAAGTTCGTCCGCACCGCGGAGGCGCTTCGTGCCAAGCAGGCCGAGCAGGGCGGTGCCGAGTAATTCGGCTCGCGCATTGACCGCCGCCTGAGGCGACGGTCGCAGCGGGCCGAACGTACGCCCGCCTCACATGTACACACGGCACCTGCCGAATGAGTGGAAGGACGCCATCATGGCGAAGCTGTCCCAGGACGACCTGCTTGCGCAGTTCGAGGAGATGACCCTCATCGAGCTCTCCGAGTTCGTGAAGGCCTTCGAGGAGAAGTTCGACGTCACCGCCGCCGCCCCGGTCGCCGTTGCCGCCGGTGGCGCCGCTGCCGCCCCGGCCGAGGCCGAGGCCGAGCAGGACGAGTTCGACGTCATCCTCACCGGCGCCGGTGAGAAGAAGATCCAGGTCATCAAGGTCGTGCGTGAGCTGACCTCCCTGGGTCTGAAGGAGGCCAAGGACCTCGTCGACGGCACCCCGAAGCCGGTCCTCGAGAAGGTCGCCAAGGACGCCGCTGAGAAGGCCGCTGAGGCCCTCAAGGGCGCCGGCGCCTCCGTCGAGGTCAAGTGACCTCGTAGAGTCGCTGACTCTTCGCGTGTAACGCACGCACACTGAAGGGCGATCACCCAACTGGGTGGTCGCCCTTCGGCATGCGCGGGACGGCTGTCTTGCTCTTCCCCTCCCGGCGAGTATGGTGATCTTCGCCGTGCGCCCCCTCACGGTGGTCTGTGCGGCACCCGGAGCAGCAGCTCAGGGACAGGGGCCTTGACGAACTGAACGCAGCGCGCAATTCTCAGGACGCGTCGTCACAACGATCCGTATCCGAGGCATGGATCGACGACCGAACGGGCAGTATCGATGTGCGCCTCACGGCGCATGGGGTTCGCGGAGATGAGAAAAACGAGGGTCTCGAGGGTCTCGAAAACCCGCACTGGACATCAGTGTGCCAAGTGGCTACACTGACCCTTTGCGCTGCCTGTTAGCTGCCCCCTGCCCGTCACCAGGGGCATGCCCATACCTGAGCATCGGTTGAAGATCCGCCCTTAACCAGGCTTTCTCTCTCCGTGCACAGCATGGGACCGGTACGCGCGTAGTGAGTCCGAGCCCTCGGAAGGACCCCCTCTTGGCCGCCTCGCGCAACGCCTCGACCGCGAATACGAACAACGGCGCCAGCACTGCCCCGCTGCGCATCTCCTTTGCAAAGATCAAGGAGCCCCTCGAGGTTCCGAACCTCCTCGCGCTGCAGACCGAGAGCTTTGACTGGCTGCTCGGCAATGCCGCGTGGAAGGCTCGTGTCGAGGCGGCTCTCGAAAGCGGACAGGACGTCCCCACCAAGTCCGGTCTGGAAGAGATCTTCGAGGAGATCTCGCCGATCGAGGACTTCTCCGGGTCGATGTCGCTGACCTTCCGCGACCACCGCTTCGAGCCTCCGAAGAACTCGATCGACGAGTGCAAGGAGCGCGACTTCACGTACGCCGCCCCGCTCTTCGTCACCGCCGAGTTCACCAACAACGAGACCGGCGAGATCAAGTCCCAGACGGTCTTCATGGGCGACTTCCCGCTCATGACCAACAAGGGCACCTTCGTCATCAACGGCACCGAGCGTGTCGTCGTGTCGCAGCTGGTGCGCTCGCCGGGTGTCTATTTCGACTCCTCCATCGACAAGACGTCCGACAAGGACATCTTCACGGCCAAGATCATCCCGTCCCGGGGTGCCTGGCTGGAGATGGAGATCGACAAGCGCGACATGGTCGGTGTCCGCATCGACCGCAAGCGCAAGCAGTCCGTGACCGTCCTGCTCAAGGCGCTCGGGTGGACCACCGAGCAGATCCTCGAGGAGTTCGGCGAGTACGAGTCCATGCGCGCCACCCTGGAGAAGGACCACACCCAGGGCCAGGACGACGCGCTGCTCGACATCTACCGCAAGCTCCGCCCGGGTGAGCCGCCGACGCGTGAGGCCGCTCAGACGCTGCTCGAGAACCTCTACTTCAACCCCAAGCGCTACGACCTCGCCAAGGTCGGCCGCTACAAGGTGAACAAGAAGCTCGGCGCCGATGAGCCGCTGGACGCCGGTGTCCTCACCACCGACGACGTCATCGCCACCATCAAGTACCTGGTCAAGCTGCACGCCGGCGAGACCGAGACGGTCGGCGAGAACGGCACTCAGATCGTCGTCGAGACCGACGACATCGACCACTTCGGCAACCGTCGTCTGCGCAACGTCGGCGAGCTCATCCAGAACCAGGTCCGTACGGGTCTGGCTCGTATGGAGCGCGTGGTGCGCGAGCGCATGACGACTCAGGACGTCGAGGCGATCACGCCGCAGACCCTGATCAACATCCGGCCGGTCGTCGCCTCCATCAAGGAGTTCTTCGGCACCAGCCAGCTGTCGCAGTTCATGGACCAGAACAACCCGCTGTCGGGTCTCACCCACAAGCGCCGTCTGTCGGCACTTGGCCCGGGTGGTCTCTCCCGTGAGCGGGCCGGCTTCGAGGTCCGTGACGTGCACCCGTCGCACTACGGCCGCATGTGCCCGATCGAGACCCCTGAAGGCCCGAACATCGGTCTGATCGGCTCGCTCGCCTCCTACGGCCGCGTCAACGCGTTCGGCTTCGTCGAGACCCCGTACCGCAAGGTCACCGACGGCCAGGTCACCGACGAGGTGGACTACCTGACCGCCGACGAGGAGGACCGCTTCGTCATCGCGCAGGCGAACGCGACCCTCTCCGAGGACCTGCGCTTCACCGAGGCCCGCGTGCTGGTCCGCCGTCGTGGCGGCGAGGTCGACTACGTCCCGCCGACCGAGGTCGACTACATGGACGTCTCGCCGCGCCAGATGGTGTCGGTCGCGACCGCCATGATTCCGTTCCTCGAGCACGACGACGCCAACCGTGCCCTCATGGGCGCGAACATGATGCGCCAGGCCGTTCCGCTCATCAAGGCGGAGGCCCCGCTCGTCGGCACCGGCATGGAGTACCGCTGTGCCACCGACGCCGGCGACGTCATCAAGGCCGAGAAGGACGGTGTCATCCAGGAGGTCTCGGCCGACTACGTCACCGTGGCGAACGACGACGGCACGTACACCACGTACCGCGTCGCGAAGTTCTCCCGCTCCAACCAGGGCACCTCGGTGAACCAGAAGGTCGTCGTCTCCGAGGGCGACCGCGTCATCGAGGGCCAGGTCCTCGCCGACGGTCCCGCCACGGAGAACGGCGAGATGGCGCTCGGCAAGAACCTGCTCGTGGCGTTCATGCCGTGGGAGGGTCACAACTACGAGGACGCGATCATCCTGTCGCAGCGCCTCGTGCAGGACGACGTCCTCTCCTCGATCCACATCGAGGAGCACGAGGTCGACGCCCGTGACACCAAGCTCGGCCCCGAGGAGATCACCCGGGACATCCCGAACGTCTCCGAGGAGGTCCTCGCCGACCTCGACGAGCGCGGCATCATCCGTATCGGTGCCGAGGTCGTCGCCGGCGACATCCTGGTCGGCAAGGTCACGCCCAAGGGTGAGACCGAGCTGACCCCGGAGGAGCGGCTGCTCCGCGCGATCTTCGGTGAGAAGGCGCGCGAGGTGCGCGACACCTCGCTGAAGGTGCCGCACGGCGAGACCGGCAAGGTCATCGGCGTGCGCGTCTTCGACCGCGAGGAGGGCGACGAGCTTCCCCCGGGCGTCAACCAGCTGGTCCGCGTCTACGTGGCCCAGAAGCGCAAGATCACCGACGGTGACAAGCTCGCCGGCCGTCACGGCAACAAGGGCGTCATCTCCAAGATCCTGCCGATCGAGGACATGCCGTTCCTGGAGGACGGCACCCCGGTCGACATCATCCTCAACCCGCTGGGTGTCCCGTCCCGAATGAACCCGGGACAGGTCCTGGAGATCCACCTCGGCTGGCTCGCCAGCCGCGGCTGGGACGTCTCCGGCCTGAGCGAGGAGTGGGCCCAGCGTCTGCAGGCCATCGGCGCCGACGACGTCGCGCCCGGCACCAACGTCGCGACCCCGGTCTTCGACGGTGCCCGCGAGGACGAGCTGGCCGGCCTGCTGCAGCACACGATCCCGAACCGGGACGGCGAGCGCATGGTGCTCCCGACCGGTAAGGCGCGCCTGTTCGACGGCCGCTCCGGCGAGCCGTTCCCGGACCCGATCTCGGTCGGGTACATGTACATCCTCAAGCTCCACCACCTGGTCGACGACAAGCTCCACGCCCGTTCGACCGGTCCGTACTCGATGATCACCCAGCAGCCGCTGGGTGGTAAGGCCCAGTTCGGTGGCCAGCGATTCGGTGAGATGGAGGTGTGGGCGCTGGAGGCGTACGGCGCCGCCTACGCGCTCCAGGAGCTGCTGACGATCAAGTCCGACGACGTGACCGGCCGCGTGAAGGTCTACGAGGCCATCGTCAAGGGCGAGAACATCCCCGAGCCCGGCATTCCCGAGTCCTTCAAGGTGCTCATCAAGGAAATGCAGTCGCTCTGCCTCAACGTGGAGGTGCTGTCCTCGGACGGCATGTCCATCGAGATGCGCGACACGGACGAGGACGTCTTCCGCGCTGCGGAGGAGCTCGGTATCGACCTGTCCCGGCGCGAGCCGAGCAGCGTCGAAGAGGTCTGACGGGCCCGGTGGGGGGCTCTCACAACGAGCCCCCCACCGCCCCCGGGACCGTACAGACCACTGATACAGAGCCCGTTTTCCGCTGACGCGGAGGGCACAACCCCGAAAGAGGGATTGACGAAAAAGTGCTCGACGTCAACTTCTTCGACGAGCTGCGGATCGGCCTCGCCACCGCGGACGACATCCGGACCTGGTCCCACGGCGAGGTCAAGAAGCCGGAGACCATCAACTACCGCACGCTCAAGCCCGAGAAGGACGGACTCTTCTGCGAGAAGATCTTCGGTCCGACCCGGGACTGGGAGTGCTACTGCGGCAAGTACAAGCGTGTCCGCTTCAAGGGCATCATCTGTGAGCGCTGTGGCGTGGAGGTCACGCGCGCCAAGGTGCGTCGTGAGCGGATGGGCCACATCGAGCTTGCCGCTCCCGTCACCCACATCTGGTACTTCAAGGGCGTCCCGTCGCGACTGGGCTACCTGCTGGACCTGGCGCCGAAGGACCTCGAGAAGGTCATCTACTTCGCCGCGTACATGATCACGTTCGTGGACGAGGAGCGCCGCACGCGCGACCTGCCGTCGCTGGAGGCCCACGTCTCCGTCGAGCGCCAGCAGATCGAGAACCGCCGCGACGCCGACCTCGAGGCCCGCGCCAAGAAGCTCGAGACCGACCTGGCCGAGCTCGAGGCCGAGGGCGCCAAGGCCGACGTGCGCCGCAAGGTGCGCGAGGGCGCCGAGCGCGAGATGAAGCAGCTGCGCGACCGCGCCCAGCGCGAGATCGACCGTCTCGACGAGGTGTGGAACCGCTTCAAGAACCTCAAGGTCCAGGACCTCGAGGGAGACGAGCTGCTCTACCGCGAGCTGCGTGACCGCTTCGGCACGTACTTCGACGGCTCGATGGGTGCCGCGGCGCTGCAGAAGCGTCTGGAGTCCTTCGACCTCGAGGAGGAGGCCGAGCGTCTCCGCGAGATCATCCGTACCGGCAAGGGCCAGAAGAAGACCCGTGCGCTCAAGCGCCTCAAGGTCGTCTCCGCCTTCCTGCAGACGTCCAACAGCCCCAAGGGCATGGTGCTCGACTGCGTGCCGGTCATCCCGCCGGACCTGCGTCCGATGGTGCAGCTGGACGGTGGCCGCTTCGCGACCTCCGACCTCAACGACCTGTACCGCCGCGTCATCAACCGCAACAACCGCCTGAAGCGGCTTCTCGACCTCGGCGCGCCCGAGATCATCGTGAACAACGAGAAGCGCATGCTCCAGGAGGCCGTGGACGCGCTCTTCGACAACGGCCGTCGTGGCCGCCCGGTCACGGGCCCCGGCAACCGTCCGCTGAAGTCGCTGTCCGACATGCTCAAGGGCAAGCAGGGCCGCTTCCGTCAGAACCTGCTCGGCAAGCGAGTCGACTACTCGGCGCGTTCCGTCATCGTCGTCGGCCCGCAGCTGAAGCTGCACCAGTGCGGTCTGCCCAAGGCCATGGCGCTGGAGCTCTTCAAGCCGTTCGTGATGAAGCGCCTGGTCGACCTGAACCACGCGCAGAACATCAAGTCGGCCAAGCGCATGGTCGAGCGCGGCCGCACCGTGGTGTACGACGTCCTCGAAGAGGTCATCGCCGAGCACCCGGTGCTGCTGAACCGTGCGCCCACGCTGCACCGCCTCGGCATCCAGGCCTTCGAGCCGCAGCTGGTCGAGGGCAAGGCCATCCAGATCCACCCGCTCGTCTGCACCGCGTTCAACGCGGACTTCGACGGTGACCAGATGGCCGTGCACCTGCCGCTGTCCGCGGAGGCGCAGGCCGAGGCCCGCATCCTGATGCTGTCCTCGAACAACATCCTCAAGCCGGCCGACGGCCGTCCGGTCACCATGCCGACCCAGGACATGGTGCTGGGCCTGTTCTTCCTCACCACGGACGAGGAGGAGCGCGAGGTGCGCGGCGAGGGCCGTGCGTTCAACTCCACCGCCGAGGCGATCATGGCCTTCGACGCCCGGGAGCTCTCGCTCCAGGCGAAGGTCGACATCCGCTTCCCCGTCGGCACCATCCCGCCGCGCGGCTGGGTTCCCCCGGTCGCGGAGGAGGGTGAGCCGGAGTGGCAGCAGGGTGACAGCTTCCGCCTGCGGACGACCCTGGGCCGTGCGCTCTTCAACGAGCTGCTGCCCGAGGACTACCCGTTCGTCGACTACTCGGTGGGCAAGAAGCAGCTCTCCGAGATCGTCAACGATCTGGCCGAGCGCTACCCCAAGGTCATCGTGGCGGCGACGCTCGACAACCTGAAGGCGGCGGGCTTCCACTGGGCGACTCGTTCCGGTGTCACCGTGGCCATCTCCGACGTCGTCGTGCCCGAGGCGAAGAAGGCGATCGTCAAGGGTTACGAGGAGCAGGACGAGAAGGTCCAGAAGCAGTACGAGCGCGGCCTGATCACCAAGGACGAGCGCACCCAGGAGCTCATCGCGATCTGGACCAAGGCGACCAACGAGGTTGCCGAGGCCATGAACGAGAACTTCCCGAAGACCAACCCCATCTTCATGATGGTCAACTCGGGTGCTCGTGGAAACATGATGCAGATGCGTCAGATCGCCGGTATGCGTGGTCTGGTGTCCAACGCCAAGAACGAGACGATCCCGCGTCCGATCAAGGCGTCCTTCCGTGAGGGCCTGTCCGTGCTGGAGTACTTCATCTCCACGCACGGTGCCCGTAAGGGTCTGGCGGACACCGCCCTGCGTACCGCCGACTCGGGTTACCTGACCCGTCGTCTGGTGGACGTCTCGCAGGACGTCATCATCCGCGAGGAGGACTGCGGCACCGACCGCGGCCTCAAGCTCAAGATCGCGGAGCGTGGCGCCGACGGCAGCCTGCGCAAGACCGAGGACGTCGAGACCTCCGTCTACGCCCGGATGCTCGCCGAGGACGTCGTCGTCGACGGCAAGGTCATCGCGCCTGCCAACGTCGACCTCGGTGACGTGCTCATCGACGCCCTCGTCGCGGCCGGTGTGGAGGAGGTCAAGACCCGCTCGGTCCTGACCTGTGAGTCCGCGGTGGGCACCTGCGCGTACTGCTACGGCCGTTCGCTCGCGACCGGCAAGCTGGTCGACATCGGTGAGGCGGTCGGCATCATCGCCGCCCAGTCCATCGGTGAGCCCGGCACGCAGCTGACGATGCGTACCTTCCACACCGGTGGTGTGGCCGGTGACGACATCACCCAGGGTCTGCCCCGTGTCGTCGAGCTCTTCGAGGCTCGTACGCCCAAGGGTGTCGCCCCGATCTCGGAGGCGGCCGGCCGCGTCCGTATCGAGGAGACCGAGAAGACCAAGAAGCTCGTCGTCACCCCGGACGACGGCAGCGACGAGACGGCGTTCCCGATCTCGAAGCGTGCCCGTCTGCTGGTCGGCGAGGGCGACCACGTCGAGGTGGGCCAGAAGCTCACCGTGGGTGCCACCAACCCGCACGACGTGCTGCGGATCCTCGGCCAGCGCGCTGTCCAGGTCCACCTGGTCGGCGAGGTCCAGAAGGTCTACAACTCGCAGGGTGTGTCGATCCACGACAAGCACATCGAGATCATCATCCGGCAGATGCTGCGCCGTGTGACGATCATCGAGTCCGGCGACGCGGAGCTGCTGCCGGGCGAGCTGGTCGAGCGCTCGAAGTTCGAGACCGAGAACCGTCGTGTGGTCACCGAGGGCGGTCACCCCGCCTCCGGCCGTCCGCAGCTGATGGGTATCACCAAGGCCTCGCTGGCCACCGAGTCGTGGCTGTCGGCGGCGTCCTTCCAGGAGACGACCAGGGTCCTGACCGACGCGGCGATCAACGCCAAGTCGGACTCCCTGATCGGCCTCAAGGAGAACGTCATCATCGGTAAGCTCATCCCGGCCGGTACGGGCCTGTCCCGCTACCGCAACATCCGGGTCGAGCCGACCGAGGAGGCCAAGGCCGCGATGTACTCGGCCGTCGGCTACGACGACATCGACTACTCGCCGTTCGGCACGGGCTCCGGCCAGGCCGTTCCGCTGGAGGACTACGACTACGGTCCGTACAACCAGTAAGGCGTACGTCTGAACCGAAGGGCGGTCACCCTGTGGGGTGGCCGCCCTTCGGCGTGCCCCGGCGCTGCGGGGCCGTGAGCCTCCGGTGGCCGCCGACGGGAGGCGGAGGGTGTGTGCGGGGTCCGGGGGCGGGCAGCGGCCCGGCAGGGCCTTCCCTGCGGCCTTCTGGCGACCCACCGCGGTGTCCTGGATGTCCGGCTCGGCGGAGTCGAGAGCCGCTCACCGGGGTGCTCGCAGCCTGAATTGCTGATCGGCGTGTCAGGCCCGCTTGCATTTGTTTTGACCGAACTCGGTGAGGTAGGTACGCTCAGACCTTGTGCCTGGGGTGTGCCTGGGCTCGTGTGCGTGTCCTCAACCGCATGGCGAGTCAGATACCGGCCACCGTGATCTGCGCCCTTTTCCGCTCGCGGCGGAGGTCCGCAGCATTCGACACACCCGACCGCGTGGGTCGGCGACGTTCCAGGTTAGCTTCACTGACGGCACACAGAAACCGGAGAAGTAGTGCCTACGATCCAGCAGCTGGTCCGTAAGGGCCGGCAGGACAAGGTCGAGAAGAACAAGACGCCCGCACTCGAGGGTTCCCCTCAGCGCCGCGGCGTCTGCACGCGTGTGTTCACGACCACCCCGAAGAAGCCGAACTCGGCCCTGCGTAAGGTCGCGCGTGTGCGTCTGACCTCTGGCATCGAGGTCACGGCTTACATCCCGGGTGAGGGACACAACCTGCAGGAGCACTCCATCGTGCTCGTGCGTGGCGGCCGTGTGAAGGACCTGCCTGGTGTTCGTTACAAGATCATCCGCGGTTCCCTCGACACCCAGGGTGTCAAGAACCGCAAGCAGGCCCGCAGCCGCTACGGCGCCAAGAAGGAGAAGTAAGAATGCCTCGTAAGGGCCCCGCCCCGAAGCGCCCGGTCATCATCGACCCGGTTTACGGTTCTCCTCTGGTGACCTCGCTCATCAACAAGATCCTGCTCAACGGCAAGCGTTCCACCGCCGAGCGGATCGTCTACGGCGCCATGGAAGGCCTCCGCGAGAAGACCGGCGCTGACCCGGTCATCACGCTGAAGCGCGCCCTCGAGAACGTCAAGCCCTCTCTCGAGGTCAAGTCCCGCCGTGTCGGTGGCGCCACCTACCAGGTGCCGATCGAGGTCAAGCCCGGTCGTGCCGCCACCCTCGCGCTCCGCTGGGTCGTGGGTTACTCCCGAGCCCGCCGCGAGAAGACCATGACCGAGCGCCTCATGAACGAACTGCTCGACGCCTCCAACGGCCTCGGCGCTTCGGTCAAGAAGCGTGAGGACACGCACAAGATGGCCGAGTCCAACAAGGCCTTCGCGCACTACCGCTGGTAGTCGCTACCCACATCGAGACCGAGAGAAGACTGAGCCATATGGCCACCACTTCGCTTGACCTGGCCAAGGTCCGCAACATCGGGATCATGGCCCACATCGACGCGGGCAAGACGACGACCACCGAGCGCATCCTGTTCTACACCGGTGTGAGCTACAAGATCGGTGAGGTCCACGACGGCGCCGCCACGATGGACTGGATGGAGCAGGAGCAGGAGCGCGGCATCACGATTACGTCCGCCGCGACGACCTGTCACTGGCCGCTCGAGGACGTCGATCACACGATCAACATCATCGACACGCCGGGTCACGTCGACTTCACCGTCGAGGTGGAGCGTTCGCTCCGCGTCCTCGACGGCGCTGTCACCGTGTTCGACGGTGTCGCCGGTGTCGAGCCCCAGTCCGAGACTGTCTGGCGTCAGGCGGACCGCTACGGCGTGCCGCGCATCTGCTTCGTCAACAAGCTCGACCGGACCGGTGCCGAGTTCCACCGCTGTGTCGACATGATCGTGAACCGCCTCGGCGCGACCCCGATCGTCATGCAGCTCCCCATCGGCGCCGAGGCCGACTTCAAGGGTGTCGTCGACCTCGTTCGCATGAAGGCCCTTGTCTGGTCCGCCGAGGCCACCAAGGGTGAGATGTACGACGTCGTCGACATCCCGGCCACGCACGCCGAGGCCGCCGAGGAGTGGCGCGGCAAGCTGGTCGAGACGGTCGCGGAGAACGACGAAGAGATCATGGAGCTGTACCTGGAGGGCGTCGAGCCCACCGAGGAGCAGCTGTACGCCGCGATCCGTCGCATCACCATCGCGTCCGGCAAGGGCGGCGACACCACGGTCACCCCGGTGTTCTGTGGCACCGCGTTCAAGAACAAGGGCGTCCAGCCCCTGCTCGACGCGGTCGTGCGCTACCTCCCCTCCCCCCTGGACGTCGAGGCCATCGAGGGCCACGACGTGAAGGACCCGGAGGAGATCGTCCGCCGCAAGCCGTCCGAGACCGAGCCGCTGTCGGCGCTCGCGTTCAAGATCGCGAGCGACCCGCACCTCGGCAAGCTCACCTTCATCCGGGTCTACTCGGGTCGCCTGGAGGCCGGCACCTCGGTGCTGAACTCCGTCAAGGGCAAGAAGGAGCGCATCGGCAAGATCTACCGCATGCACGCCAACAAGCGTGAGGAGATCGACTCGGTGGGCGCCGGCGACATCGTCGCCGTCATGGGCCTGAAGCAGACCACCACCGGTGAGACGCTGTGCGACGAGAAGAACCCGGTGATCCTGGAGTCCATGGACTTCCCGGCGCCGGTCATTCAGGTCGCGATCGAGCCCAAGTCCAAGGGTGACCAGGAGAAGCTGGGTGTCGCCATCCAGCGTCTCGCGGAGGAGGACCCCTCCTTCCAGGTTCACTCGGACGAGGAGACCGGCCAGACCATCATCGGTGGTATGGGCGAGCTTCACCTCGACGTCCTCGTCGACCGTATGCGCCGCGAGTTCAAGGTCGAGGCCAACGTCGGCAAGCCGCAGGTCGCGTACCGCGAGACGATCCGCAAGGCCGTCGAGCGTCACGACTACACGCACAAGAAGCAGACCGGTGGTACCGGTCAGTTCGCCAAGGTGCAGATTGCGATCGAGCCGATCGAGGGCGGCGACGCCTCGTACGAGTTCGTGAACAAGGTCACCGGTGGCCGCATCCCCAAGGAGTACATCCCCTCGGTGGACGCGGGTGCGCAGGAGGCCATGCAGTTCGGCATCCTGGCGGGCTACGAGATGACCGGCGTTCGCGTCGTTCTTCTCGACGGTGGCTACCACGAGGTCGACTCCTCCGAACTCGCGTTCAAGATCGCCGGCTCGCAGGCCTTCAAGGAGGCCGCGCGCAAGGCTTCGCCCGTGCTGCTCGAGCCGATGATGTCCGTCGAGGTCACCACGCCCGAGGACTACATGGGTGAGGTCATCGGCGACATCAACTCCCGCCGTGGTCAGATTCAGGCCATGGAGGAGCGCAGCGGCGCTCGCGTCGTGAAGGGCCTCGTGCCCCTCTCGGAGATGTTCGGCTACGTCGGAGACCTCCGCAGCAAGACCTCGGGTCGCGCAAGCTACTCGATGCAGTTCGACTCCTACGCCGAGGTTCCCCGGAACGTCGCCGAGGAGATCATCGCGAAGGCCAAGGGCGAGTAACTCACCCGGGTTCACGCTTTAGGCTTGACACCGTCCGCCGGGGGTTCGCCCCGATACCTTCAGGGTCGTAACCCCGGCGGCCGGCTTCCCAGCAAAGATCACCTGGCGCCGATGAGTAAGGCGTACAGAACCACTCCACAGGAGGACCCCAGTGGCGAAGGCGAAGTTCGAGCGGACTAAGCCGCACGTCAACATCGGCACCATCGGTCACATCGACCACGGTAAGACGACCCTCACGGCCGCCATTACCAAGGTGCTGCACGACGCGTACCCGGACCTGAACGAGGCCTCGGCCTTCGACCAGATCGACAAGGCTCCTGAGGAGCGCCAGCGCGGTATCACCATCTCCATCGCGCACGTCGAGTACCAGACCGAGTCGCGTCACTACGCCCACGTCGACTGCCCCGGTCACGCGGACTACATCAAGAACATGATCACCGGTGCTGCCCAGATGGACGGCGCCATCCTCGTGGTCGCCGCCACCGACGGCCCGATGCCGCAGACCAAGGAGCACGTGCTCCTGGCCCGCCAGGTCGGCGTTCCGTACATCGTCGTCGCCCTGAACAAGGCCGACATGGTGGACGACGAGGAGATCCTGGAGCTCGTCGAGCTCGAGGTGCGTGAGCTCCTCTCCGAGTACGAGTTCCCGGGCGACGACGTTCCCGTCGTCAAGGTCTCGGCGCTCAAGGCTCTCGAGGGCGACAAGGAGTGGGGCCAGTCGGTCCTGAACCTGATGGCCGCCGTCGACGAGGCGATCCCGCAGCCCGAGCGTGACGTCGACAAGCCGTTCCTGATGCCGATCGAGGACGTCTTCACGATCACCGGTCGTGGCACCGTCGTCACCGGTCGTATCGAGCGTGGTGTCCTCAAGGTCAACGAGACCGTCGACATCGTCGGTATCAAGACCGAGAAGACCACCACCACGGTCACCGGCATCGAGATGTTCCGCAAGCTGCTCGACGAGGGCCAGGCCGGTGAGAACGTCGGTCTGCTCCTCCGTGGCATCAAGCGCGAGGACGTCGAGCGCGGCCAGGTCATCATCAAGCCCGGTTCGGTCACGCCGCACACCGAGTTCGAGGCCCAGGCCTACATCCTGTCGAAGGACGAGGGTGGCCGTCACACCCCCTTCTTCAACAACTACCGCCCGCAGTTCTACTTCCGTACCACGGACGTGACCGGCGTCGTGACCCTCCCCGAGGGCACCGAGATGGTCATGCCGGGCGACAACACCACCATGACGGTGAACCTGATTCAGCCCGTCGCCATGGAGGAAGGCCTCAAGTTCGCCATCCGTGAGGGTGGCCGGACCGTCGGCGCCGGCCAGGTCACCAAGATCGTCAAGTAAGTTCCCCGGAACTTCGACGGTTCGACCTGGTAGCTCCCTGAGCTGCAAGAAGGGCCCCGCACCTGCTGGTGCGGGGCCCTTCGGCGTCTGCGCGCAGGTGTGCGTACCGGGTGCCCCGGGCTGACCTGATCGTTCCGCTGCCGGTCCCGATCGGGCCTTTCTGTATGCTGTCCTGCCTGGTCAGAATGGGTGCCATGAGACGAGCGCTGATAGTCATCGATGTCCAGGAGTCCTTCCGGGCGCGCCCCCTGTGGGAGCAGATCGCCGACCCGGAGATCGCCGAGCCGGTCAACCGGCTGGTCGGGCTGGCCCGTTCGGCCGGAGACCTGGTGGTGTGGGTGCTGCACACCGAGCCCGGCAGCGGCGATGTGTTCGACCCGGAGCTCGGACACGTACGGCTCCTGGCGGAGCTCCGGCGTCCGGCGGCGGGCGAACCCGTGCTGCACAAGACGTCGCACAACGCCTTCACCACCACCGATCTGCAGCGGATCCTGACCGCCGAAGGCGTGGGCGAGCTGTGGGTGTGCGGCATCCGCACCGAACAGTGCGTGGAGACCACCACCCGGCTGGGCAGCGACCTCGGCTACCGGATGGTCTTCGTCAGCGACGCCACCACCACCAACCCGATCGGTGGACTCAGCGCCGAAGCGATCATCGAGCGGACCGAGGCGGTCCTGCGCGACCGGTTCGCCCGCATCGCCACCGTGGCCGAGCTGGAGGCGGAGTCGGGAGCGTCCGCGGCGTGAGCCAGGTCGTCTTCGTCCTTGTCCCCGGCGTCCATCTGCTCGACCTGGCCGGACCCGCCCAGGCCTTCGGCACCGCGGCGGACTTCGGGCATCCCTACCGGCTCGCCTATGTCGCCGAGCGGGAGCAGGTGCCCAGCGCCCAGGGCCTGCCGCTGGCGGCATCGACCCACTGGCCGGAGCTGGGACCGGACGACCTGATCGTGGTGCCGGGCTGGCGCGCGCCCGCACTGCGCGGCGGCCCGCTCCCCGGCCCGTCGGTGCTGGAACGACTGTGCGCCCACCATGCGGCCGGGGGCACCGTCGCCAGTGTCTGCGCCGGCGCCGAGGCCCTGGGTCTCGCCGGGCTGCTGGACGGGCGGCGGTGCACCACGCACCACCACCTCCAGGACGAACTGGCGGCGAGGCATCCGAGGGCGGTCGTCGTGCGGGACGTGCTGTTCACCACCGACGACCGGGTGGTGACCTCGGCCGGCATCGCCAGCGGCATCGACCTGGCGCTGCACCTGGTGGCCGGGCGGCACGGCCCGGCCGTCGCGGCCCGGGTCGCGCGCGAGATGGTCGTCTACGCCCGCCGCAACGGCAACGAGCCGCAGACCAGCGCCATGCTGCGGCACCGGTCCCATGTGGACGACACCGTCCACGAGGTCCAGGACCTCATCGACACCCGGTTCACCGAGGCGCTGCCGCTGGCGGATCTGGCGGCCTTCGCCGGCGTGAGCGGGCGCACCCTCACCCGGCTGTTCGCCCGCGCCACCGGGGGCCTGACGCCCCTGCGCTACCAGCAGGCGCTGCGGGTCGAACGGGCCGAGCACTTGGTCGGCCTCGGTGCGACCGTGGAGAGCGCGGCCCGGGAGGTGGGCTTCGAGGACGCGCGGATGCTGCGGCGGCTGAGGGCACGGTCGCCGATCTGATGGTGGCCCCGGATGCCGGGGGTCTCGCGTTCCCGCTTCGCTGTCGTGGGCCCGTCCGGCGACGACGGGTCCCAGGTTGTGGCGGGCGCCGTCAGCCGTCCGTTCCGGCGCTGGGCCACCAGGTCCACGGGTGGGCGTCCGCGCCCAGGCCCACGACGGCCGGGCCGTCGCCGCTCATGTGCAGGCTGGGCACGTCGATGCTCTGCACCCCGGCCGTACGGGTCAACAGGCGGCCGGCGAAACGGAGTTGGATCCGTCCGTGCAGGTCCCTGCCCAGGAGGGCGGCACCGGTCTTCCCGACCGCCGCGCGGACGGGCCCGTACCCCTCGAAGCGGATCGCCGGCAGCCGCTTGCCGTCGGGACGTACGCGGGTGAGCCCGGCCGCCGCCGTGCCGCGGGAGTCCGTCGGCGTGGCCCGCTCGTAGGACCGCTCCTGCCGGTACAGCAGTTGGAGGGACCCGTCGACATCCGCCAGCGCGGCCGGAACGTCCACGGCCGCCGGGAGCCGGCCCCCCGGATGCAGGGTCATGGGCTCGCCGGGCGCGTCCTGGGCCCAGTGGTGCACGGTGTCGTGCCCCGCGCCGAAGAGGTGGACGCGGCCCTCGGTGTCGACGACGGTGGTCAGGCCGTCCTGGATCTCGCCGCCGCCGAGGTCCTGCCAGCCGCTCCAGCCGCCGACCGCGTCCCGCACCCGGGTGCTGACGCCCTTGTCCGCGTTGCGCACGAACAGATGCACCCGGCCGTCCGGCGCGGTGACGGCCACCGGTACGCCGATGCGCCGGCCGCGGTCGTCGTCGCGCTCGGGATTGCCCAGCCCGCGCCAGGCGAGGAAGGGCCCGCCGGGGGAGCGCTGCTCCAGCAGCACGATCTCGCGGGCGTTGTCCCCGCCGTGCCCGCTGACCGCCGAGAACCGCAGCCCGAACAGCAGTTGCCTGCCGTCCTCGAGCGCGGCGGCGCCCAGGGCGGGGGCGAGCGGGCCGCCGCCGAGGTCGGCGGGCTCGCCCCAGCGACCGCTCCTGGGGTCGCTCTCGCGCCAGCGGACCGCCCGCAGCCCGAGCACCCCGTAGGCCGACAGCCGTCCGTCCGGTTCCTTCACGACGGCGGTGCGGGGGCCGGGGTAACGGTGGTGGGTGGAGCGGACCCAGCCCTTCTTGTTCTTCAGCGGGCGCTTGCCGCCGACGTTGTAGTCGCCGCAGCCGGCCGCGTTGCCGCAGTCCCAGTCGGGGTCACCGCCGTAGGGGACGAGGTGCGACGCCTTGCGGCCCAGCACGGCGGCGGGGAGGTTCTTCGGCCAGTGCCGGTTGTAGTACCCGCGGAAGGACGTCGCCACGAAGGCGGGCACCTCGCCGCCGTCCTGCGTCGCCTCGGCCACCCAGCGGACCATGGCCGCCCAGCTGAAGGAGGCCACCGCCGTGTGGTCGGCGTGGTCGGAGTAGCCGCGCTGCTCACTGTCCTTCTTGCGCGTCGCCTCGTCGCTGTGCTGGATGTCCGGATCCGGGTCGAGGGTCTGTACGACGGTCGGCCGGTAACGCTCCATCAGTCCGACGAGCACATCGACGAGTTGGTCGTAGTCGTACGAGTCGGCCTTGCGGACGGGGGAGTCGTCGGCCACGACGGTCGCAAGTCCGAGCGCCCGGTCGTGCCACAGGCTCGGCAGGCCCATACGGTCGCCCCGGGCGGTGTGCATGGCGAGATTGAGGAAGATCAGCTCGACCCGGCGGACGCCGTTCGCCAGGGTGTTGATCTCGGCCCGCCGGTCGCCGCGCAGGGTCGCGACGCCCTTCTGCCAGTCGGTGAACCTGTCGAGCCCGAGCAGCTCGGCGTACGCCTGGCGCAGTCCTTGGTGGCGGGCCGAGGAGTACGCGGTCTTGTCGGCAGGAACGTCCCAGTCACCCGGTATGTGGTTCTTCCCGTCGGCCTCGCCGGCGGTGACGTACACGCAGACCAGCGGCACTCCGGCGTCCAGCATCTGCTGCGTGTCCGGGTTCATGAAGTACAGGTCGTCGTCCGGGTGCGCGAGGATCTGCATCAGCTGCGCACGCCGGGAGCTGGCTATCGGAATGCCGGGCGCGGGATCGGCCACCGGGCCCGATCGCCGCGGGGCGGGTACGGAACAGCCGCCGAGCGCGCCGGTGCCGGCCAGGGCGGCGAGTGCGGTGAGGGCGGCGACGACACTGCGGCGGCGCGGCCTCGGTCGGGTGCCGGCCTTCCGGTCGTCCTCGCGCGCGGCCATGGGCAGCGCGCAGACAGCTCTGTCGTTCACTGGTGATGCTCCGTCCGCTTCCCCCCGCAGCGGACGGGCAGTGTGTGGCGCCCCCGACTGCGTACTGTGATCCCCCTGGTGCGGACGGGCTGGTCAGGGCCCTTCCGCGATCAGCAAGACGGCGGCGAGCGGTGTGGGGTTGCCTGGCGGCACGTGTGGCCTTGGCCGCCGGCCAGGGTGGGGTCAGGTGGTCTCGGCCGGGCGGCGGGTCAGGGCGTGTGGTCTTCCCACGGCGCGGCTGGGTGGGGGCATGTGGTCTTCCCCAGCCCGGCCAGGTGGGGGCATCGGGTCTTCCCGTGGCGCGGCCGCGTGGTCAGTGCAGGGTCGGTGCGTCCCCGCCGTCGGTGCGCGTCAGTGCAGGGTCGGTGCGTCCCCGCCGTCGGCGCGCGTCACCGTCACACCGGGGAGCCCCCGCAGCCACCGGTCCGCGATCCGGTCGATCACCGCCCGGTCCGGCGGGGTCGCGCCGAGCCCGATCGCCAGGCGCAGCGGGTCCGTGCCCCAGGCCCGGGGCCAGGCGTGGGCGTCGGGGGCCACCTCGGACAGCTCGGTGAGCAGCGCGCGCATCCGGCCCCGGACCCGTCCCTCGTCCGGGCCCGGGGGTACGGTCACGACCGCCCAGGCCGCGTGCCGCCGGTGCAGCGGCGGCGGGCGCAGCAGCAGTTCCGTGGAACCGGTCCCGAGCAACTCCCAGGCGTGGAACAGCTCCTGCGTGAGCAGGTCGCGCATGCCCGGCGTGACCTGATCGCTGCAGGGGCGCACGGGCTCGGACGGGGTCGTGATCGTGACCGGCAGGCCGGGCCCACCCGGCAGGGGCGTGCCCACTGGTTCGCGCCAGTCCCAGGCCGCCCACGTCGCGAAGAAGTGCCGCAGCAACTCGGCGGGCGGCAGATCGCCGGCCTCGCGGACGGTGCGGGCGGCCAGCACGGACCACGCCAGCCCCGGCAGTCCGCCGAACGGCGCCGAGTCGAGGCCCCGCGCCTTCGCCCACGCCTTGACCTCCCTGGCCAGCCGGGTGAACACCTCGCGGCGGTCGCCGACCAGTGCGAGGACCGCTTCCGCGTCGCTGACCGCGCTGAGCGCGATCGCCGCCGCCTCGCCCAGTTCGGTGCGGCGGTCGACGGCCCGGGCGGGGGCCGTCGTTCCGGTGGGCACCACGACCAGGTCCACGGTCAGCGCGCCGACGTTCATCCGCAGGCCGGGGACCCGCGCGCCGACCACCTCGCGCATACCGGACGCCTCGGGCAGGGCCGCCGCCGATCGGGCACGCACGTCCGCGAGCCGGACGTCGCCCGGCAGCGCGGCGACCAGGTCCAGATCCGCGCCGGGCAGCGCGCATCCCATGGCCCGGGAGCCGACGACGTGGACGACGCCGTCGGGGAGCGCGGCCGCGACGCGCTCTGCGATGCGCCCGGCGCGGGCGGCCTCGGCGGCGTCCACCGCCACTTCGCCCGCAAACACCTCCTCCGGCACCCAGCGCACCTCGCCCGTGCCCAGTGCCACCGTCGCCCGGACGCGCATCGGCTCGGTGCCGCGGCGCGAGAGCAGCGCCAGCTCGCCGACCCGCACCCGCACGGGGGCGAGCCGTTCGGCACACCGGGTGGCCAGGGCGTGGGGATCCGTGGTCCGGCCCAGGCTGAGGTGCGGGGTGAAGCCCTCGCGGCGGCCCCGGCAGGCCGGGAAGCGTCTGACCAGCGCATCCCGCAGCGCCGCCCACGGCTCCTCACCGCCTGCCGCCGGGTCCAGCCACACCGTGGCGTCCTCGCGGTGGCCGAACCACTGCACGCCGTCGAGCAGCGCGTCGAAGGGCGCGCTCTCCGCGGCGGCCGCCGCGATCAGCGGCGCCGCCCGCTCGAAGGCGTGCTCCGGAACGAAACCGAAGAGCAGATTGACGTGTGGCGGCCAGCGGTGGATCTGCGGGTCGTGGTCCCGGCGGATGTCCTGCAGCGGCGGCCACACCTCGTGCGGCGGGAGCCACGCCAGCGCCGTACGGGACGTCGGCCGCAGGTCCAGCATCTCCCCGGACTCGGCCCCGGCGAGACCCAACTCGACCCCCACTCCGTAGTGGTCGGAGATGTACAGGCCCTCGCCCGTGGGCGTGTCGCCGCAGAGCACGGCCTCCCGCACCCGCAGTCCCTCCGCGCGCAGCAGCACCCGGTCCAGCCGGGAGGCGCGCCCCGTCAGCGAGGAGACCGCGGCCAGCGGATTGACGCCGGGATCGAAGGTGGGGGTCGTGTCGTCCGGGCCGTGGACCTCGCTCCAGGCGTCGCGCATCCCGAGGGCCGTGCCCGGTGCGTCCGTGCCGTCGTTGAAGTCGCCCATCAGCACGACATCGCCGTCCAGCTGCGCCAGTCCCTCGGCGATCCGGGCCAGTTCGGCGTCGCGGCGCCCGGCGCCGTTCTCCGAGTGGTCGCTGCTCAGATGGGTCGCGGCCACCGTGAGCGGTTCCGCCCCCGGCTCCGTGCCCGTCTCCACGACCAGTGCGGTCACCGCCTTGTGCGAGCCGAGTTCGTGGTGACCGGCCTCCCGCACCGGCAGCCTGCTCAGCAGGAGCAGACCGCACTCGTCGACGTCCCGCGCCCCCGGATCGGTGCCGAGGGTGTACGCCTTACGCACCCACGGCTCGGCCAGCACCATCGTCAGCAGCCGGGGCTCGACCTCCTGGAGCGCGATGACGTCGGCGTCGGCGGCGCGGAGGGCGGCCATCAGCAGCGGCCTGCGCAGCGCGGTGTCGATGCGGTCGGCGTCGTAGCGGTCCCACAGGGTGTTCCACGTGAGCACGCGCAGCCGGCCCGCGGGCGCGGCGCCCCGGGGCGTGCGCGCGGGCACCCAGTCGGCGCCGTCCCACACGTGCGGCGTGCGGGCCGCGAAGAACGGGGCCCGCAGCCGACGAGCCTCGCGCACCCGCCCCGCGTCCGTGTCGTCGATCCGGTCGATGCCCGACGTCCGGTCCCAGACCACCTCGCCGTCGGCCTCGAAGAACAGGACCCGGTGCCAGGGGATGTCGCCGCCGGGCACGAACGCGGGCAGCGGCACCCGCTTGGGCGGCGCCCCGCGCTGGAGGACCCCGATCACGAAGCGGGCGGGGTCGAAGCGCGCGTCCCAGCGCACCCGGTGGTAGATCTCGTCGCTGGTGCGCACCTCTACGCCTCCTCCTCGACGGTCCCGCTCGCCCCGATGTACCAGGTGCGGTGCGCCTGGCCCGGGTACGGCGGGCCGAAGCGGTGCAGCTGGGCGGCGAGGACTTCACGCGGCACGGGGTGCTCGCGTTCGCCGTTGCGGCGGACGAGTTCGTCCTCGTCGACGAGGACCACGGCATGGGTGATCAGGGCGTCGCGGCGCCGGGCGACCGTATGCACCAGGGAACGCTGCTGCTGGTTGAGCGACGTCGCATCCCACACCACGGTGCCTCCCGCGGCCAGGGCGGTGTCCAGCCTGCCGAGCCCTGTGCGCAGGACCTCCTGGTTGGCCTTCTGGTCGGACCGCGCGCCGCGGGCCTCGCGCAGGTCGTCGAGGGAGACGTACGCGTCCACCCCGGGGAGCCCGCGTGCGAACGTGCTCTTGCCGCTGCCCGACGGCCCCACCATCTGGATCAGCTTGGGGAAGCCGCCCGTACGCCACCGCCAGGTCGCCGCGACGGCCTCCTCGGCCGAGCCGATCCGGCCGAGCGCGTACGCCTCGCGGGACTCGGCGAGGCAGCGTGCGGCCGCGTCGTCGTCCAGGCCGGCGAAGGCGTCCCGCAGCCCTTCGACAGGGCGCGCGTCCTCCGCGTGCAGCGCGGACCACTCCACCTGCTCGCGCGCCCCGGCGGTCGGGGCGGTCGCCCGTGCGACGGCGTGCAGGACGCCGAGATCGGCGGCGTACGCCATCCGCAGCAGACCGGTACGCCGGTCCGCGTCCGGGTAGGGCCGGTGCAGCGCCGGGTGGAGCCCGACGAGATCCCCGACGCGCCGGGCAAGTGGCATCCCGAGCAGCGGAGCCAGCTTCGGCGCGAGCCACGCCCGCCGCGTGCCGTGCAGCAGTGCGGCCAGTACGCCGGCGAGCCGGGCGTCGCCCGTCGCCCCGGCCGCCTCCAGCCTGCCCAGGGCGGCCGCGTCCCCGCCGGGCACCCCGACCGCGGCCGCGAGCGCCTCCGCGTCGGCGGACGCGCCGGAACGCACCGCCCACAAAGCGGCGTTCGGGCCGAGTCGGTTCTCCACGACGGCCGCGTGCATCCAGTGCGTACCGGTCTGCACATGACCGGGGCGCACCCACTTGGCCACGCGCTGCCCGAAGTCCTCGGCGGCGAATCCCTCGGCGGTCCGGACGACGTATCCCTCCTGCCGCGTCAGGTCGAGCCGCATCGTGCGCAGCGCCTTCTCGGCCCGCGCGTCGAACACGCCCCGCCACAGCACGCGCGGCACGGGGACGCCCAGATCGCGCAGGAACGGCACGGTCAGGTCCCAGTCGAGGCAACGGCCGTGGGCGTCCCATACGGAGAAGCCGTAGAAGTAGCTGTCCAGGTCGTCGTACGCGAGCGAGTGCCGGGCGAACATGTTCTCGCCGCACACCCGCCAGCCCGCGGGTATGGCGTGCCCGATCCGCCCGTGCAGCGCCTTGGCCCAGGCCCGGGACGGATGGTGCGCCGAGTCCAGGGACCGGGCGTGCAGGCCGTCGGCGTACAGCGTGGTGTTCTCGCCGTCGAGCTTCTCGGTGACGACGACCTCGCGCCCGCGCAGGCCGGACAGACCGGTGACCCGTACATCGTCCGCGGCAACGCCGGGCGACCAGGGCAGGTGCGGCGTGCGCGGATAGTGCGTACGCATGGTGATCGATCCCCCGTCATTGCCGACTGCACCGTCACTCTAGGTGTGCGGGGACGGGGCCTCCAGCGGATATCCGACGGGGCCGCGGCGGATGCCACCGGCCTTGCGAGGACGGCGTGAGCAGGCGCGAGGACCGGGTGAGGGCGGGCCGGGCCGGAGAAGCGGCGAGGGTCGTGATCGCTCTGGGGCGGTGATCGGTTCCCGGTTCGAGTCCGGCGTGGACGCCCCCGGCGGTCGCTGCCGCGTCTCGGCGTTCCGCGGGGAGGCGCAAACGCGTCCTCTGGCGGGCACGGTGGCCAGGGACCCGGTCGACCGCCTCGGCGGACCCTGACCGGGCGGCGCTTGCGGGTGATCGTGACGGGGATGGCCGCGGCCATAGGGGTGCGCAAGGGGACGACGCCGCGCCCGAGGGTGCTGGATCTGCCCGCCGCCCTGGCCGCACGTGCATGGCGGGCCTGCTCGCCGGGTTGCCGCTCGTGCTGGACCAAGGAGCCCCGCGTGAGCGCCTGTCGGAACCTGGCTGAGCGGAAGTGGAGGCCCTGGTGGAACCTGGTCTTCCGCGTGCCGCGGTTTGACAGTCAACCCCCTCGGGGTAATCTCTTCGGCTCGATTGGCCAGGGGGCCGGACCGTGTGGCAGACTGTCCGGGTTGCTCGGTTGAGTACCGATGCTGCGCGCCTCCCGCCGGGAGGACCGGAAGCGAGTCCCACAGTACTCGTCGACCCCATGCGGGTCGGACGTACGGGAATCTTCCGGGAAGTGTCAGCGGGGTACCGGCCAGGCGCTCGGCGGGAGCTCTTCCCCCGATACGCGGCCGCAGGCCGCACCCCCTTGGTTGGGAAATCCTTCGGGAGATCTGCGTAGAGGGAGTGCGACACGCCCGACCGCGTGGGTCGGAGAAGAGAGCAAGACCCACCGAGTACCAGAGCGTTTCACTAGACAAAGGACTACTGAGTAGCCATGGCGGGACAGAAGATCCGCATCCGGCTCAAGGCCTACGACCACGAGGTCATCGACTCCTCGGCGAAGAAGATCGTCGAGACGGTGACCCGCACTGGTGCGTCGGTCGCAGGCCCGGTGCCGCTGCCCACTGAGAAGAACGTGTACTGCGTCATCAAGTCGCCGCACAAGTACAAGGACTCGCGCGAGCACTTCGAGATGCGCACGCACAAGCGCCTGATCGACATCCTCGACCCGACGCCCAAGACCGTTGACTCGTTGATGCGCCTGGACCTTCCGGCCGGCGTCGACATCGAGATCAAGCTCTGAGAGGCGCGGAAGAGATGGCAAAGCAGATCAAGGGCGTCCTGGGCGAGAAGCTCGGCATGACCCAGGTCTGGGACGAGAACAACCGTGTCGTCCCGGTGACCGTCGTCAAGGCCGGGCCCTGTGTCGTTACCCAGGTCCGTACGAATGACATCGACGGCTACGAGTCGGTCCAGATCGCCTTCGGCGAGATCGACCCTCGCAAGGTGAACAAGCCCCTCAAGGGCCACTTCGCCAAGGCCGACGTGACCCCCCGCCGCCACCTGGTGGAGCTCCGCACCCCTGACGCCAGCGAGTACACGCTGGGCCAGGAGATCACTGCCGAGGTGTTCGAGTCCGGCGTCAAGGTCGACGTCACGGGCAAGAGCAAGGGCAAGGGCTTCGCCGGTGTCATGAAGCGTCACAACTTCAAGGGCCTCGGCGCCGGTCACGGCACCCAGCGCAAGCACCGCTCTCCCGGCTCCATCGGTGGCTGCGCCACCCCGGGCCGTGTGTTCAAGGGCCTCCGCATGGCGGGCCGCATGGGCAACGAGCGGGTCACCACCCAGAACCTGACCGTTCACGCCGTTGACGCGGAGAAGGGCCTGCTCCTCATCAAGGGCGCAGTTCCTGGTCCGAACGGCGGCCTGGTCCTGGTCCGCACTGCGGCCAAGGGGGCCTGAGGACTATGAGCACCATTGACATCCTGTCGCCCGCGGGCGACAAGTCCGGGACCGTTGAGCTCCCGGCCGAGATCTTCGACGCCAAGGTCAGCATCCCGCTGATCCACCAGGTCGTCGTCGCGCAGCTGGCCGCTGCCCGTCAGGGCACGCACAAGGTCAAGACGCGTGGCGAGGTCCGCGGTGGTGGCAAGAAGCCTTACCGCCAGAAGGGCACCGGCCGCGCGCGCCAGGGTTCGACCCGTGCGCCGCAGTTCGCCGGCGGTGGCGTCGTCCACGGCCCCGTGCCGCGTGACTACTCGCAGCGGACCCCGAAGAAGATGAAGGCCGCCGCCCTGCGCGGTGCCCTCTCGGACCGGGCGCGCCACTCCCGCATCCACGTCGTCTCCGGCGTGGTCGACGGTGGGGTCTCCACCAAGGCCGCGAAGTCCCTGTTCGGCAAGATCTCGGAGCGCAAGAACCTGCTCCTGATCGCCGAGCGCAGCGACGAGGCCGCGTGGCTGTCCGCCCGCAACCTGCCCCAGGTCCACATCCTGGAGCCGGGCCAGCTGAACACGTACGACGTGCTCGTCTCCGACGACGTGGTCTTCACCCAGGCCGCCTTCGAGTCCTTCGTGTCCGGCCCCAAGGCCGCCAACGACACCGAAGGGAGCGAGGCCTGATGTCCGAGGCCACTATCACCAGCAAGACCTACTCGGACCCGCGCGACATTCTTGTCAAGCCGGTTGTTTCCGAGAAGAGCTACGCGCTGCTGGACGAGAACAAGTACACGTTCATCGTCGACCCGCGTGCCAACAAGACCCAGATCAAGCAGGCCGTCGAGGCGGTCTTCTCGGTCAAGGTCACCGGGGTCAACACGATCAACCGCCAGGGCAAGCGCAAGCGCACCCGCACCGGTTTCGGCAAGCGCGCCAACACCAAGCGCGCCATCGTGACCCTTGCTGAGGGCGACCGTATCGACATCTTCGGCGGCCCGACCTCCTGACGGAGGTCGAGTCGTCCGATATCGGACGAGGACTGAGAAATGGGTATCCGCAAGTACAAGCCGACGACTCCGGGCCGTCGTGGCTCCAGCGTCGCCGACTTCGTCGAGATCACGCGGTCCACGCCGGAGAAGTCGCTGGTCCGCCCCCTGCACAGCAAGGGCGGCCGTAACAACACCGGTCGTGTGACCGTCCGTCACCAGGGCGGTGGCCACAAGCGCGCCTACCGCGTGATCGACTTCCGTCGTCACGACAAGGACGGCGTGCCGGCCAAGGTCGCTCACATCGAGTACGACCCGAACCGCACCGCGCGCATCGCGCTCCTGCACTACGCAGACGGCGAGAAGCGCTACATCATCGCGCCGCGAGGCCTGAACCAGGGCGACCGTGTCGAGAACGGCCCGGCCGCCGACATCAAGCCCGGCAACAACCTGGCGCTGCGCAACATCCCGGTCGGTACGACCATCCACGCCATCGAGCTGCGGCCCGGCGGCGGCGCGAAGTTCGCCCGCTCCGCGGGTGCCTCCGTGCAGCTGCTGGCGAAGGAGGGCCAGATGGCCCACCTCCGTATGCCGTCCGGCGAGATCCGCCTGGTCGACGTCCGCTGCCGCGCCACCATCGGCGAGGTCGGCAACGCCGAGCAGTCGAACATCAACTGGGGCAAGGCCGGCCGCAAGCGCTGGCTGGGCGTTCGCCCGACCGTTCGCGGTGTGGCGATGAACCCGGTTGACCACCCGCACGGTGGTGGTGAGGGCAAGACCTCCGGTGGTCGCCACCCGGTCTCCCCGTGGGGTCAGAAGGAGGGTCGTACTCGTTCTCCCAAGAAGGCGAGCAACAAGTACATCGTCCGCCGCCGCAAGACGAACAAGAAGCGCTAGGAGCGGGTTTAGATGCCGCGCAGTCTCAAGAAGGGGCCCTTCGTCGACGACCACCTGATCAAGAAGGTGGACGCACAGAACGAAGCCGGTTCCAAGAACGTCATCAAGACCTGGTCCCGTCGCTCGATGATCGTCCCGGCCATGCTGGGCCACACGATCGCGGTGCACAACGGCAAGACCCACGTCCCGGTGTTCGTCACCGAGTCCATGGTCGGCCACAAGCTCGGCGAGTTCTCGCCGACTCGCACCTTCCGCGGCCACGTCAAGGACGACCGGAAGTCGAAGCGCCGCTAAGCGCGGGGTGGAACGACTAATGACTTACACCGAAGGGACAACCATGGAAGCCAGGGCCCAGGCGCGGTACATCCGCGTCACGCCCATGAAGGCCCGCCGCGTGGTGGACCTCATCCGTGGCATGGATGCCACGGAGGCTCAGGCGGTCCTGCGTTTCGCCCCGCAGGCCGCGAGCGTGCCGGTCGGCAAGGTGCTGGACAGCGCCATTGCCAACGCCGCACACAACTACGACCACACCGACGCCTCTTCGCTGGTCATCAGCGAGGCGTACGTGGACGAGGGCCCGACCCTGAAGCGGTTCCGTCCGCGTGCTCAGGGCCGTGCCTACCGGATCCGTAAGCGGACCAGCCACATCACCGTGGTCGTCAGCAGCAAGGAAGGAACCCGGTAATGGGCCAGAAGGTTAACCCGCATGGGTTCCGGCTCGGCATCACCACGGACTTCAAGTCCCGCTGGTACGCCGACAAGCTGTACAAGGACTACGTCAAGGAAGACGTCGCCATTCGTCGCATGATGACGAAGGGCATGGAGCGGGCCGGTATCTCCAAGGTGGAGATCGAGCGCACCCGCGACCGCGTCCGCGTTGACATCCACACCGCCCGCCCGGGCATCGTCATCGGTCGCCGTGGCGCCGAGGCCGACCGTATCCGTGGCGAGCTCGAGAAGCTGACCGGCAAGCAGGTTCAGCTGAACATCCTCGAGGTCAAGAACCCCGAGGTGGACGCTCAGCTGGTGGCCCAGGCCGTCGCCGAGCAGCTGTCCTCCCGCGTCTCCTTCCGTCGGGCCATGCGTAAGAGCATGCAGAGCTCGATGAAGGCCGGCGCCAAGGGCATCAAGATCCAGTGCGGCGGCCGTCTCGGCGGCGCCGAGATGTCCCGCTCGGAGTTCTACCGCGAGGGCCGCGTGCCCCTGCACACGCTCCGCGCGAACGTCGACTACGGCTTCTTCGAGGCCAAGACGACCTTCGGCCGTATCGGTGTGAAGGTCTGGATCTACAAGGGCGACGTCAAGAACATCGCCGAGGTCCGCGCCGACAACGCCGCTGCCCGCGCCGGCAACCGCCCGGCCCGTGGCGGCGCTGACCGCCCGGCCCGTGGTGGCCGCGGTGGCGAGCGTGGCGGTCGCGGTCGCAAGCCGCAGCAGGCTGCTGCTGCCGAGGCCCCCAAGGCCGAGGCCGCTGCCGCCGCTCCGGCTGAGAGCACCGGAACGGAGGCCTGACCGAAATGCTGATCCCCCGTAGGGTCAAGCACCGCAAGCAGCACCACCCGAAGCGCAGCGGTATGTCCAAGGGTGGTACGCAGGTTGCGTTCGGCGAGTACGGCATCCAGGCCCTCACCCCGGCGTACGTGACCAACCGCCAGATCGAGGCGGCTCGTATCGCGATGACCCGCCACATCAAGCGTGGCGGCAAGGTCTGGATCAACATCTACCCGGACCGCCCGCTGACCAAGAAGCCCGCCGAGACCCGCATGGGTTCCGGTAAGGGTTCCCCTGAGTGGTGGGTCGCGAACGTCAAGCCCGGTCGGGTGATGTTCGAGCTGTCCTACCCGAACGAGAAGATTGCTCGTGAGGCGCTCACCCGCGCTGCTCACAAGCTTCCGATGAAGTGCCGCATCGTTCGGCGCGAGGCAGGTGAGGCGTGATGTCGGCCGGAACCAAGGCGTCCGAGCTGCGCGAGCTGGGCAACGAGGAGCTTCTTGCAAAGCTTCGCGAGGCCAAGGAAGAGCTGTTCAACCTCCGCTTCCAGGCGGCGACCGGCCAGCTCGAGAACCACGGCCGGCTGAAGGCCGTCCGCAAGGACATCGCCCGGATCTACACCCTGATGCGTGAGCGTGAGCTGGGCATCGAGACGGTGGAGAGCGCCTGATGAGCGAGAGCAATGTGACTGAAGACAAGACCGCCCGCGGTTTCCGCAAGACCCGTGAGGGTCTCGTCGTCAGCGACAAGATGGACAAGACCGTCGTCGTCGCCGTCGAGGACCGCGTGAAGCACGCGCTGTACGGCAAGGTCATCCGCCGTACCAACAAGCTCAAGGCGCACGACGAGCAGAACGCTGCCGGCGTCGGCGACCGCGTCCTCATCATGGAGACGCGTCCGCTGTCGGCGACCAAGCGCTGGCGCATCGTCGAGATCCTCGAGAAGGCCAAGTAATTGCTTGAAGGGGTAACCCTTCGAGTTCGTTCCGCCAGGCTCGGTGGGGGTCTCCCCTCGTAAGAGGAGAGCCCCCGCCGGGAACCGGCAGACAATCAGGAGATAGACGTGATCCAGCAGGAGTCGCGACTGCGTGTCGCCGACAACACTGGTGCCAAGGAGATCCTTTGCATCCGTGTTCTCGGTGGCTCCGGTCGCCGCTACGCGGGCATCGGTGACGTCATCGTCGCCACCGTCAAGGACGCGATCCCCGGTGGCAACGTGAAGAAGGGTGACGTCGTCAAGGCGGTCATCGTTCGCACCGTCAAGGAGCGCCGCCGTCAGGACGGCTCGTACATCCGCTTCGACGAGAACGCCGCCGTCATTCTGAAGAACGACGGCGACCCTCGCGGCACCCGTATCTTCGGCCCCGTGGGCCGTGAGCTGCGCGAGAAGAAGTTCATGAAGATCATCTCGCTCGCGCCGGAGGTGCTGTAAGCATGAAGATCAAGAAGGGCGACCTGGTACAGGTCATCACCGGTAAGGACAAGGGCAAGCAGGGCAAGGTCATTCAGGCCTTCCCCCGCGAGGACCGCGTCCTGGTCGAGGGTGTCAACCGGGTCAAGAAGCACACCAAGGCCGGCCAGACCGCTCGCGGTTCGCAGACCGGTGGCATCGTCACGACCGAGGCCCCCATCCACGTGAGCAATGTTCAGCTCGTCGTGGAGAAGGACGGCAACAAGGTCGTCACGCGCGTCGGTTACCGCTTCGACGAAGAGGGCAACAAGATCCGCGTTGCCAAGCGGACGGGTGAGGACATCTGATGGCTACCACCACCACTCCGCGTCTGAAGACGAAGTACCGCGAGGAGATCGCGGGCAAGCTGCGTGAGGAGTTCTCGTACGAGAACGTCATGCAGGTTCCCGGCCTCGTCAAGATCGTGGTCAACATGGGTGTGGGCGACGCCGCCCGCGACTCCAAGCTGATCGAGGGCGCCATCCGCGACCTCACCACGATCACCGGTCAGAAGCCGGCCGTCACCAAGGCCCGCAAGTCCATCGCGCAGTTCAAGCTGCGTGAGGGCCAGCCGATCGGCTGCCACGTCACGCTCCGTGGCGACCGCATGTGGGAGTTCCTGGACCGCACCCTGTCGCTCGCGCTCCCGCGCATCCGCGACTTCCGTGGTCTGTCCCCCAAGCAGTTCGACGGACGTGGCAACTACACCTTCGGTCTCACGGAGCAGGTCATGTTCCACGAGATCGACCAGGACAAGATCGACCGTGTCCGGGGTATGGACATCACCGTGGTCACCACGGCGACCAACGACGCTGAGGGCCGCGCGCTCCTTCGTCACCTCGGCTTCCCCTTCAAGGAGGCGTGAGCGAGATGGCGAAGAAGGCTCTTATTGCCAAGGCCGCCCGCAAGCCCAAGTTCGGTGTGCGCGCGTACACCCGCTGCCAGCGCTGCGGTCGTCCGCACTCCGTCTACCGCAAGTTCGGCCTGTGCCGCGTGTGCCTTCGTGAGATGGCTCACCGTGGCGAGCTGCCGGGCGTGACCAAGAGCTCCTGGTAGTTCCCTACTTGGGAACACCGGAGTCTCTCGGTAAGTAAAGGGTCGGCGGTGGCCCACTCCTCCATGGCTTAGGCTAGGAGGGTTGGGCGTCCGCCGCCCTGACCGACTTACTACGCCGTAGGTCCCCGCACCGCACCCGTCCCGCCACTGAGTGGGGAGAGGGATGGCGCATACAGGAAACCCCGGCGAGAGAGGCCGAAGGCCAATTCATGACCATGACTGATCCGATCGCAGACATGCTTACGCGTCTGCGGAACGCGAACTCGGCATACCACGACTCCGTGTCGATGCCGCACAGCAAGATCAAGTCGCACATCGCGGAGATCCTCCAGCAGGAGGGTTTCATCACCGGCTGGAAGGTCGAGGACGCCGAGGTCGGCAAGAACCTCGTCCTGGACCTGAAGTTCGGCCCGAACCGTGAGCGTTCGATCGCCGGCATCAAGCGCATTTCCAAGCCGGGTCTGCGTGTTTACGCGAAGTCCACCAACCTGCCGAAGGTTCTCGGCGGCCTGGGCGTGGCGATCATCTCCACGTCCCACGGTCTCCTGACCGGCCAGCAGGCGCAGAAGAAGGGCGTGGGTGGGGAAGTCCTCGCCTACGTCTGGTAGTCGGGAACGGAGGAAAAGCTCATGTCGCGAATCGGCAAGCTCCCCATCCAGGTTCCCGCCGGTGTGGACGTCACCATCGATGGCCGCACGGTCACCGTGAAGGGTTCCAAGGGCACCCTCACGCACACCGTCGCCGCGCCGATCGAGATCGTCAAGGGTGAGGACGGCGTTCTGAACGTCACCCGCCCCAACGACGAGCGTCAGAACAAGGCCCTCCACGGCCTGTCCCGCACGCTGGTGGCGAACATGATCACCGGTGTGACCCAGGGATACACCAAGGCGCTCGAGATCAGCGGTGTCGGTTACCGCGTTGCCGCGAAGGGCTCCAACCTGGAGTTCCAGCTCGGCTACAGCCACCCGATCCTGGTGGAGGCGCCTGACGGCATCTCCTTCAAGGTCGAGTCGCCGACCAAGTTCTCGGTCGAGGGCATCGACAAGCAGAAGGTCGGCGAGGTCGCCGCGAACATCCGCAAGCTGCGCAAGCCCGACCCGTACAAGGCCAAGGGCGTCAAGTACGCGGGCGAGGTCATCCGCCGCAAGGTCGGAAAGGCGGGTAAGTAAGCCATGGCATACGGTGTGAAGATCGCTAAGGGCAAGGCCTACAAGGCTGCTGCCATCAAGCGCCGCCACATCCGCGTCCGCAAGAAGGTCTCGGGCACGGCCGAGCGTCCGCGCCTGGTCGTGACGCGCTCGAACCGCCACATGGTCGCCCAGGTCATCGACGACATCAAGGGTCACACCCTGGCGTCGGCGTCGACCCTGGACACCTCCATCCGGGGTGGCGAGGGCGACAAGTCCGCGCAGGCCAAGCAGGTCGGCGCCCTGGTCGCCGAGCGTGCCAAGGCCGCCGGCGTCGAGGCTGTCGTGTTCGACCGTGGTGGCAACCAGTACGCCGGGCGCATCGCCGCCCTGGCGGACGCCGCCCGCGAAGCCGGCCTGAAGTTCTGAGCCGGTTCCGTAGCTCAGCGGAAAACGAAGAGAGGTAATTCCAATGGCTGGACCCCAGCGCCGCGGAAGCGGTGCCGGTGGCGGCGAGCGGCGGGACCGGAAGGGCCGTGACGGCGGCGCAGCTGCCGCCGAGAAGACCGCGTACGTTGAGCGCGTTGTCGCGATCAACCGCGTCGCCAAGGTTGTGAAGGGTGGTCGTCGCTTCAGCTTCACCGCGCTGGTCGTGGTGGGCGATGGTGACGGCACCGTCGGCGTCGGTTACGGCAAGGCCAAGGAGGTGCCGGCCGCCATCGCCAAGGGTGTTGAGGAGGCCAAGAAGCACTTCTTCAAGGTCCCCCGTATCCAGGGCACCATCCCGCACCCGATCCAGGGCGAGAAGGCTGCGGGCGTCGTTCTGCTCAAGCCGGCTTCCCCCGGTACCGGCGTTATCGCCGGTGGCCCGGTGCGTGCCGTGCTCGAGTGCGCGGGCGTGCACGACATCCTGTCGAAGTCGCTCGGCTCGGACAACGCGATCAACATCGTGCACGCGACCGTGGCGGCCCTGAAGGGCCTGCAGCGTCCCGAGGAGATCGCGGCCCGCCGCGGTCTGCCGCTTGAGGACGTCGCTCCCGCGGCTCTGCTGCGTGCGCGTGCGGGAGCGGGTGCGTAATGGCTCGCCTCAAGATCACGCAGAAGAAGTCGTACATCGGCAGCAAGCAGAACCACCGCGACACGCTGCGTTCGCTTGGCCTCAAGCGGGTCAACGACGTGGTTGTCAAGGAGGACCGCCCCGAGTTCCGCGGCATGGTGCACACCGTCCGCCACCTCGTGACGGTCGAGGAGGTCGACTGACATGGCGGAGCAGAACCCGCTGAAGGTCCACAACCTCCGTCCCGCCCCCGGCGCCAAGACCGCCAAGACCCGTGTTGGTCGTGGTGAGGCGTCGAAGGGTAAGACGGCTGGTCGTGGTACCAAGGGCACCAAGGCCCGCTACCAGGTTCCGCAGCGCTTCGAGGGCGGGCAGATGCCCCTCCACATGCGCCTGCCGAAGCTCAAGGGCTTCAAGAACCCGTTCCGCACCGAGTACCAGGTCGTGAACCTGGACAAGCTCGCGGCCCTGTACCCGCAGGGTGGCGAGGTCACCGTCGCCGACCTGGTCGACAAGGGTGCCGTGCGCAAGAACAGCCTCGTCAAGGTCCTGGGCCAGGGCGAGATCTCCGTGGCGCTGCAGGTGACGGTCGACGCCGTCTCCGGCTCCGCCAAGGAGAAGATTGCCGCTGCCGGCGGCACCGTCACCGAGCTCGTCTGAGCAGCGGCTGACAGTACTTTCAAGAAGCCTGGCCGGTACCCCCTCCGTGGGGGTACCGGCCAGGCTTCTTTGCTGGCACACATGGACGTCCCGGGGCAGGCTGCGGCCGGGACTTTCGCCTTCTTCTCTTCCGAATTCCCGGGCGATGCGTTGATTGCGGATGCCGTTCCCGAAGGGGGCGCTCGAGAAACCGGGCGCGGTATGTCGCCAGTTCTTCTGTGATGTGGCGTGGGGAATAGGTGAACTCTGTCAAAGAAACGGCAGGGGGTGCGCGGTCGAAGCCATCAGGTGGTGCGCTGCAGGGCAGGAATCCGGAAAGGCCGGCGCGAGTGATCCTCCAGCAGGGCGAGTCTTCGCGCGCGATGAACTGACACCCGGGGCCGGTGGTCTCCACTGTGCGCAGATCGTGCTTGTCATGTGGCCTGGTCGAAGGCCCCAGGAGCACGACGCCGGGTCGGCTGGCGTCCGCGACAGAGACGGTGTCCGATTCCCGACTGGTGGCAGCGCTGTCGATGTATTCAAGCGCCCAGATTGTCATCGATGATGGGAATGGGCGTCTTCCAGGTGTCCACGATCATTCCCCTGGACTTGAGTGTGGGACGTTTCGCCGGGAGAATCCCGGCTCGTCGATTCCCACCGGAGTCCGGTGACGTGAGCCGAATCAATATTATTGCGCGGTATCTGCGGTTCCGCTTTCCCTGACTTTTGCATGCGCAACAAGAGAGGAGCCGCGATCCACTGTCACGTCGTGAGGAGTGGCAGTGGATCGCGGCTCCTGGCGTATGCCCGCATCGGCCGGTCAGGCGTCAGCCGGTTGCCGTCGTGCGGCGTAGTCACGAGCCCGCCCGTTCCTCCCGCACGGCTACTCGGTCGGCTTGCCTCACGGCAAGCCGCTGCAGTTGTCCAGCGTCTTGTGGCCGCCGAGGGCTTCGGCCCCGGCGTGCGCCGTCTCCCACGCCGCGCCGGGCTTTCAGCGTGCAGGTCGCGCCTGCCGCCATCAAAGTGGCGGTGCCGGAGGCGTGACAGCCAGGCCGTCGACGGTCACCGCGGCCCCGGACGGGCCGCTGTCAGCCGCGGCGGCGGACGGGCCGAGCATGAGCGCAGCGCAGGCCGCCGAGGCGACCGCGAGCGGCTTCTTCGTGGTTGTTTCCCCTTGCGGATCCGCTCCGGAGCGGTCCCCAGCTCGCCGGGAACCCGCCGGTCCGGACTTCGGAAGATCCACTGCCGTCATGGGTCGCTTCGTCGGGGCAGGCACCCGGCGAAAGTCGTACGCTCCGGGACAATGGGGCGGGCCGAGTGCGGCAGGCCGACGGGGGGTATCGCCCGGAAGTTTCACGCTTGCCTACTACCCGGGTAAGGTGGCCGTGCTCATCTGTCGGTGGTCTGTGCCCATCGTAAGAATGCCCTGTTGCAAGTAACCCTGATTCTTTCCGACCGTTACCTCTCGCGCGCAACGCGGGGGTCGCAGGAGGCACCGTGCTCACCGCGTTCGCCCGGGCGTTCAAGACGCCCGACCTGCGCAAGAAATTGCTCTTCACCCTCGCCATGATCGTGTTGTACCGGCTTGGGGCTCACGTCCCGATTCCCGGTGTCGACTACCAGAGCGTGCAGATTTGTGTTGATCAGACCGCGAAGAGCAACAACCTCCTCGGCCTGGCCAACCTGTTCAGCGGCGGTGCGCTGCTGCAGATCACGGTGTTTGCGCTCGGCATCATGCCGTACATCACAGCGAGCATCATCCTGCAGCTGCTGACGGTGGTCATCCCTCGGCTGGAGGCCCTCAAGAAGGAGGGGCAGTCCGGCACGGCGAAGATCACTCAGTACACGCGGTATCTCACGGTCGCTCTCGCGGTGCTCCAGGGCACCGGTCTGGTTGCCACCGCGCGCAGCGGCGCGCTGTTCCAGGGCTGCGCCTCGGCCGACGCAATCGTTCCGGACAAGTCGATCTTCGTTATCGTCACCATGGTGATCACCATGACCGCGGGCACTGCGGCGGTCATGTGGCTGGGTGAGCTCATCACCGACCGCGGTATCGGCAACGGCATGTCCATCCTGATGTTCATCTCGATCGCCGCCGGCTTCCCCGGAGCCCTGTGGGCCATCAAGCAGCAGGGCAAGCTCGCCGATGGCTGGATCGAGTTCGCCGTGGTCATGCTGGTCGGCTTCGTGATGGTCGGCCTGGTGGTCTTCGTGGAGCAGGCGCAGCGTCGAATTCCGGTCCAGTATGCGAAGCGGATGATCGGCCGCAGGTCCTATGGCGGTACCTCGACCTACATCCCGCTGAAGGTCAATCAGGCCGGCGTCATCCCTGTGATCTTCGCCTCCTCGCTGCTCTACATCCCGACGCTCGTGGTCCAATTCAGTGCAGGCGGGGGCAGCTCTGCCTGGGGATCCTGGATCCAACAGCACTTCGTCGACGGCAAACCGTTCTACGTTGCCACGTACTTCCTGTTGATCGTGTTCTTCGCCTTCTTCTATGTGGCGATCTCGTTCAACTCCGACGAAGTCGCTGACAATATGAAGAAGTATGGTGGCTTCATCCCGGGTATCCGGGCTGGTCGTCCTACTGCCGAGTACCTGAGCTACGTGCTCAACAGGATCACTTGGCCGGGCTCGCTGTACCTGGGTCTGATCGCTCTTGTCCCGACGATGGCGTTGGCAGGCTTCGGCGCGAACCAGAACTTCCCGTTCGGCGGGACGAGCATCCTCATCATCGTGGGTGTGGGTCTGGAGACCGTGAAGCAGATCGAGAGCCAGCTCCAGCAGCGCAATTACGAAGGGTTCCTCCGCTGATGCGAATCGTCCTTGTCGGACCGCCCGGTGCCGGGAAGGGAACGCAGGCCGCGTACCTTGCCAAGAACCTGTCGATCCCGCACATCTCCACGGGCGACCTCTTCCGCGCCAACATCTCCCAGGGCACGGAGCTGGGCAAGCAGGCCAAGGCGTACATGGACGCCGGCAACCTGGTCCCGGACGAGGTGACCATCGGGATGGCCAAGGACCGCATGTCCCAGCCCGACGCCGCGAACGGCTTCCTGCTGGACGGCTTCCCGCGCAACGTGGGTCAGGCCGAGGCGCTGGACGAGATGCTCCGGGGCGAGGGCGCCGGGCTCGACGCCGTCCTCGACCTCGAGGTCCCCGAGGACGAGGTCGTCAAGCGGATCGCCGGGCGCCGTGTGTGCCGCAACAACAGCGCGCACGTCTTCCACGTCACCTACACCTCGCCGAAGGCCGAGGGCGTCTGCGACGAGTGCGGCGGCGAGCTGTACCAGCGCGACGACGACTCCGAGGACACCGTGCGCAAGCGGCTCGAGGTCTACCACACTCAGACCGAGCCGATCATCGACTACTACAAGGCCCAGGGCCTGGTGGTCACCATCTCCGCGCTGGGCAAGGTGAGCGACGTCACCGCCCGGGCGATGGAGGCGCTGCAGCAGGACAAGGCCGCCCAGGCCTGATCCGGACAGTCTTGTGTACGGCCGCGGTGTCCGACGGACGCCGCGGCCGTATTGTTGATGAGCCCCCTGATTCCCGCCGAGAAAGGCGCCCGCCGCAATGGTGCAGATCAAGACCCCCGAGCAGATCGCGAAGATGCGTGAGGCGGGCCTGGTCGTCGCCGCCATCCATGCGGCGACCCGCGAGGCCGCGGTGCCGGGCGCCACGACACGGGACCTGGACGAGGTCGCGCGCAAGGTGATCGCCGACCACGGCGCCAAGTCGAACTTCCTCGGATACGGCGGCTTCCCCGCGACCATCTGCACCTCGGTGAACGAGGTCGTCGTCCACGGCATCCCCGACGACAAGACCGTCCTGAAGGACGGCGACATCATCTCCATCGACTGCGGCGCCATCATCGACGGCTGGCACGGCGACGCCGCGTACACGGCGTTCGTGGGCAGCGGTCACGCTCCGGAGCTCATCGAGCTGTCCCGGGTGACCGAGGAGTCGATGTGGGCCGGCATCGCCGCCATGAAGAACGGCAACCGCCTCGTCGACATCTCCCGTGCCATCGAGACGTACATCCGCCGTCAGCCCCGCCCCGCGACCGGCAAGTACGGGATCATCGAGGAGTACGGCGGCCACGGCATCGGCACCGAGATGCACATGGACCCGCATCTGCTGAACTACGTCTCCCGCAAGCGCGGCCGCGGCCCCAAGCTGGTGCCCGGCTTCTGCCTGGCGATCGAGCCGATGGTGTCCCTCGGCACGCCGCTGACCGATGTGCTCGAGGACGACTGGACGGTCGTCACGACCGACGGCACCTGGTCCTCGCACTGGGAGCACTCCGTGGCGCTCACCGAGGAGGGCCCGCTGGTGCTGACCGCCCCCGACGGCGGCAAGGCGAAGCTGGCCGAACTGGGCATCACGGCGGCGCCGGACCCCCTGGCCTGACGAGCGGACCCCCTGGCCTGACGGCCGGATCCCTCCCTCGGCGTGAGGTTCTGCGGAGCCGCCGAGGCCGGCCGGCCGTGCCCCGCTCCTGAGCAGAGCTTAATGATCTTCTACGGTGGGCAGACTTGCCGGATTCGTCTTTTCGAAGGCCCTGACGTAGACTGATGCGTCGGCTCTCGTGTACCCGTGTGTCCGCACCCGGGGAGGAGAGTCGATCAAGGTAGCCGATTCGAAGGGCGAAGCGTGGCCAAGAAGCAAGGTGCCATCGAAATCGAGGGCACCGTGATCGAGTCCCTCCCGAACGCCATGTTCAAGGTGGAGCTCCAGAACGGTCACAAGGTCCTCGCGCACATCTCCGGCAAGATGCGGATGCACTACATCCGTATCCTTCCGGACGACCGGGTCGTGGTGGAGCTCTCTCCGTACGACCTGACGCGTGGGCGGATCGTCTACCGCTACAAGTAGATCTTGTCGCACCCCCTTCCGCGGGGTGTCGGCACTGACCCGGAGAACCTCACATCCCATGAAGGTCAAGCCGAGCGTCAAGAAGATCTGCGACAAGTGCAAGGTGATCCGCCGTCACGGCCGGGTCATGGTCATCTGCGACAACCTGCGCCACAAGCAGCGCCAGGGCTGACGCACGCCGACCTGCACCTCGCAGTTCTTCGCGCGACGTAAGAATTCGTACATACGCAGTGCCCGTCCAAGCCACCTGGCTGACGACACCTCCGGCGGGGGCCGGGGACCCGGACGTACCACCTCTCGATCCGAGAGGTCGGCGGTCGGGAGCGGTACTGCGGAAGACCCCCGAACACACAGGAGCCATTGAATGGCACGCGTTTCCGGTGTTGACATCCCGCGCGACAAGCGTGTGGAGGTCGCACTCACCTACGTCTTCGGTATCGGCCGCACCCAGTCGAAGGCGACTCTCGCCGCGACCGGTGTGAACCCGAACACCCGCGTTCGTGACCTGGCCGAAGAGGACCTGGTCAAGATCCGCGAGTACGTGGACGTCAACCTCAAGACCGAGGGTGACCTCCGTCGCGAGATCCAGGCCGACATCCGCCGCAAGGTCGAGATCGGCTGCTACCAGGGTCTGCGCCACCGTCGCGGTCTGCCGGTCCACGGTCAGCGCACCAGCACGAACGCCCGTACCCGCAAGGGCCCGCGTCGCGCAATCGCCGGCAAGAAGAAGCCGGGCAAGAAGTAGTCCGCAGCGGACACTGCGGAATCCGGGGGGCGACCCCCGGACCCCCGCGTTCCCACGGTCTTCGCTGTAGGACCGACCACCTCCCGTAGGAGATAAGACATGCCCCCCAAGGGACGTCAGGGCGCTGCCAAGAAGGTGCGCCGCAAGGAAAAGAAGAACGTCGCTCACGGCCACGCGCACATCAAGAGCACGTTCAACAACACGATCGTGTCCATCACGGACCCGACCGGCAACGTGATCTCGTGGGCCTCCGCGGGCCACGTCGGCTTCAAGGGCTCGCGCAAGTCCACCCCCTTCGCCGCGCAGATGGCCGCCGAGTCGGCCGCCCGCCGCGCGCAGGAGCACGGCATGCGCAAGGTCGACGTCTTCGTCAAGGGTCCCGGCTCCGGCCGCGAGACCGCGATCCGTTCCCTCCAGGCCACCGGCCTCGAGGTCGGCTCGATCCAGGACGTCACCCCCACGCCGCACAACGGCTGCCGTCCCCCCAAGCGTCGTCGCGTCTGACGTTCGCTTGACCTGAGTGTCCGGGCGGTACGACCCCTTCGGGTCGTATCGCCCGTACCCTTGCTGTAACAGCATCGGGCTCCGCCCGGTGGCAGAGGACGTCAAATAGCGGGCGTCCACGACTGAAGGAACACCACCATGCTGATCGCTCAGCGCCCCTCGCTGACCGAAGAGGTTGTCGACGAGTACCGCTCGCGGTTCGTCATCGAGCCGCTGGAGCCGGGCTTCGGCTACACGCTCGGCAACAGCCTCCGTCGCACGCTCCTTTCCTCGATCCCGGGTGCGGCTGTCACGTCCATCCGCATCGACGGTGTCCTGCACGAGTTCACCACCGTGCCGGGCGTCAAGGAGGACGTCACCGACCTCATCCTGAACATCAAGCAGCTGGTCGTCTCCTCGGAGCACGACGAGCCGGTCGTGATGTACCTGCGCAAGCAGGGTCCCGGCCTGGTCACCGCTGCCGACATCGCCCCGCCGGCCGGTGTCGAGGTGCACAACCCCGACCTGGTGCTCGCCACGCTGAACGGCAAGGGCAAGCTGGAGATGGAGCTGACCGTCGAGCGCGGTCGCGGCTACGTCTCCGCCGTGCAGAACAAGCAGGTGGGCCAGGAGATCGGCCGTATTCCGGTCGACTCCATCTACTCGCCGGTGCTCAAGGTCACCTACAAGGTCGAGGCGACCCGAGTCGAGCAGCGCACCGACTTCGACAAGCTGATCGTCGACGTCGAGACCAAGCAGGCCATGCGCCCGCGTGACGCCATGGCGTCCGCCGGCAAGACCCTGGTCGAGCTGTTCGGTCTGGCCCGCGAGCTCAACATCGACGCCGAGGGCATCGACATGGGCCCGTCCCCCACGGACGCCGCCCTCGCCGCCGACCTGGCGCTGCCGATCGAGGAGCTCGAGCTCACCGTTCGTTCGTACAACTGCCTCAAGCGTGAGGGCATCCACTCCGTGGGTGAGCTCGTGGCGCGCTCCGAGGCCGACCTGCTCGACATCCGCAACTTCGGTGCGAAGTCGATCGACGAGGTCAAGGCGAAGCTGGCCGGCATGGGCCTGGCCCTGAAGGACAGCCCGCCCGGATTCGACCCGACCGCCGCCGCCGACGCCTTCGGCGCCGACGACGACGCGGACGCCGGGTTCGTCGAGACCGAGCAGTACTGAGAAGGCTTGCGGGGAGCCCCGGCTCCCCGCACACCCTCCGGCGACCGCCTGGAGGGAACTGACACCGGTACCTGACACGGCCGGTGCAGATCACAAGGAGAAACCCCATGCCGCGTCCCACCAAGGGAGCCCGTTTCGGTGGCAGCGCCGCTCACGAGAAGCTGCTTCTCGCGAACCTGGCGAAGTCGCTGTTCGAGCACGGCCGCATCACCACGACCGAGGCCAAGGCCCGCCGCCTGCGTCCCGTCGCCGAGCGCCTGATCACCAAGGCGAAGAAGGGCGACATCCACAACCGTCGCCTGGTGCTGCAGACGATCACGGACAAGGGCATCGTGCACACGCTCTTCACCGAGATCGCTCCGCGTTACGCCGAGCGTCCGGGTGGCTACACCCGTATCACCAAGATCGGCAACCGTCGTGGCGACAACGCCCCGATGGCTGTGATCGAGCTGGTCGAGGGTGAGATTGCCAAGAAGGCGACCGTCGCCGAGGCCGAGGCCGCCGCCAAGCGTGCGGTCAAGGAAGCCGAGGAGGCCAAGGTCGAGAAGACCGACGCCGACGAGGCCGCCGAGGCTCCGGCCGAGGAGACCAAGGAGGCCTGAGCCGCGCTTCGTGGCAAGAGGTCTTCGGACGGGCCCGCTCCCCACTGGGGGGCGGGCCCGTTCAGCAGATAAGGATGGATCGCGTGAGCGATGAGGTGGAGCCCGGTTTCGTCCGGGTACGGCTGGACCTTTCGTACGACGGCAAGGACTTCTCCGGCTGGGCCAAGCAGGCACGCGGGCAGCGGACCGTGCAGGGCGAGATCGAGGACGCGCTGCGTACGGTGACGCGGTCGCGGACGACGTATGAGCTGACGGTCGCCGGGCGGACGGACGCCGGGGTGCACGCGCGCGGGCAGGTGGCGCACGTGGACCTGCCCGAGGAGCTGTGGGCCGAGCACCGGGACAAGCTCCTGAAGCGGCTGGCGGGCCGGCTGTCGCGGGACGTGCGCATCTGGAGCGCGGCCGAGGCGCCGGCGGGGTTCAACGCGCGGTTCTCGGCGATCTGGCGCCGCTACGCGTACCGCGTGACCGACAACCCCGGCGGTGTCGATCCGCTGCTGCGCGGCCATGTCCTGTGGCACGACTGGCCCTTGGACGTCGACGCGATGAACGCCGCGGCCGCGAGGCTGCTCGGGGAACACGACTTCGCCGCGTACTGCAAGAAGCGCGACGGGGCGACGACCATCCGTACCCTGCAGCAGCTGTCCTGGCAGCGGGACGCGTCCGGGATCGTCACCGCGACCGTGAAGGCCGATGCCTTCTGCCACAACATGGTGCGTTCGCTCGTCGGCGCGCTGCTGTTCGTGGGCGACGGCCACCGGCCGGTGGAATGGCCCGCGAAGGTGCTCTCGGCGGGCGTACGGGACTCGGCCGTGCACGTCGTACGCCCGCACGGGCTGACGCTGGAGGAAGTGGGCTACCCCGCCGACGAGTTGCTGGCCGCCCGGAACAGGGAGGCGCGCAACAGGCGCTCCCTGCCGACCGGTTCGCTACTGGGCGGGTGCGGTGGCTGCGGCTGAGGCCTGGGCCTCGCCGCGGCGCACGATCTGGCGGAACGTGAACTCCCCGATGTCGTCGCCGGACCGGTACGCGTTGGTGTCGCCCGTCGTCACCGACTTGGCCTTCGTGTAGCCCGTGATGGTGAAGTAGGCGTAGCGGCCGTAGGAGTTGTACGTGTTCCGGCAGACCGGGCCGCCCTTGCAGAAGGTGGGGACCCCGGCGCCGGGCAGGGGCGCGATGCCGCCCCTTGCCTGCTGGACGACCTTCTTGGCCTTTGCCTCGTTCTCGAAGGTCGCGACGCCCACGGTGACCGCGATGCCGTCCTTGAGGTAGGTGGCGCGGAAGACCTGTTCGCAGCCGTGCCTCTCCAGCACCGAGCCGAGGACGCCGCTGGTGACGGAGGCGCAGTTGCCGGTACGGGACGTGGCGCCCTTGGTGTAGACGCGGTCGCCGTCACCCATCGTCAGCTTCTTGCCGGGGAAGAGGCCTTCGGCGCTGAGCGGCGCCGTGTCCTTCTTGCGGTCGGAGATGAAGTCCTTCGGATTCGGCGGGGGCAGGGGAGCCACCGAGGAGAAGGACGGCTGGGGCTGGGTGGTGTCCTGCGGCAGGGTGGGCGCCGTGGGCAGCGTGTCCCCGTTGTCGGATGCGGTGTCGCCGCCGTCCTTGTTCGACGTCACGATCGCGGTCGCGACGATCCCGGCGATGACCGCGGTGGCGAGAGCTGCGCCGCCGATCATCAGCCAGCGCCTGCGGCGGGCGCGGGCGGCGGACGCGTCCGCGAGGGCGGCCCAGTCAGGGGTGCCCGAGTCCGCGCCGTACTGGCTCCGGCCGCTGCCGAACGGTTCCTGCCCGTACGGATCCTGGCCGTATCGACCCTCGTTGTACGGGTCCTGGTTCTGTCCGCCGGAACCCCACTGAGGTCCCCCCTGCCCAAAGCTCATGCCGCGCATCCTAAACCTGTTGGGCAAGGGTGGTACGGGCGGTGAGAATCGCCCCATGGGACACGTAGAAGCCGCGCACCTGGAGTACTACCTACCGGACGGGCGGGTGCTCCTCGGCGATGCGTCCTTCCGCGTCGGCGAAGGCGCGGTCGCCGCGCTCGTGGGGGCCAACGGCGCGGGCAAGACCACGCTGCTGCGGATCATCGCAGGGGAGCTGCAGCCGCACGGCGGCTCGGTGACGGTCAGCGGCGGGCTCGGTGTGATGCCGCAGTTCGTCGGCTCGATGGGGGCACCTCCCGGGCCCGAAGGGCTACGGGGGAGGGACGAGCGCACGGTCCGCGACCTGCTGGTGTCGGTGGCCCAGCCGCGGATCCGCCAGGCGGCGGCCGCGGTGGACGCCGCCGAACACGCGATCATGACCGTCGACGACGAGGCCGCGCAGATGCGGTACGCGCAGGCGTTGAGCGACTGGGCCGAGTCACGCGGGTACGAGGCCGAGACGGTGTGGGACATGTGCACCATGGCGGCGCTGGGCATCCCGTACGAGAAGGCGCAGTGGCGCCAGGTGCGGACGCTGTCCGGGGGCGAGCAGAAGCGGCTGGTGCTGGAGGCGCTGCTGCGCGGCCCGGACGAGGTGCTGCTGCTGGACGAGCCGGACAACTACCTGGACGTGCCCGGCAAGCGGTGGCTGGAGGACCGGCTGAAGGAGACCCGCAAGACGGTTCTGTTCGTCTCCCACGATCGCGAACTGCTCGCACGGGCTGCGGAGCGGATCGTGTCCGTGGAGCCGGGGCCCGCCGGATCGGACGTGTGGGTCCACGGCGGCGGCTTCGGCACCTTCCCCGAGGCGCGCAGGGAGCGGTTCGCCCGCTTCGAGGAGCTGAAGCGGCGCTGGGACGAGGAGCACGCGCGGCTGAAGGCGCTGGTGCACCGGCTGCGGCAGCAGGCGGCGAGCAGCCCGGACATGGCGTCGCGGTACCGGGCGATGCAGACCCGTTTCAAGAAGTTCGAGGAGGCGGGCCCGCCGCCGGAGCCGCCGCGCGAGCAGGACATCCGGATGCGGTTGCGCGGCGGACGCACCGGAGTGCGGGCGCTGACCTGCGCCGGCCTGGAGCTGACCGGCCTGATGAAGCCCTTCTCGCTGGAGGTCTTCTACGGGGAGCGGGTGGCGGTGCTGGGCTCGAACGGTTCCGGGAAGTCGCACTTCCTGCGGCTGCTGGCGGGTGACACCGTCGCCCACACGGGGGAGTGGAAGCTGGGGGCGCGGGTGGTGCCCGGGCACTTCGCCCAGACCCTCTCCCACAGCCCTTCGGGCGTGGGAGGCACCCGCATGCACCCGGAGCTGCTGGGCCGCACGCTGGTCGACATTCTGTGGACGGAGCACGCCAAGGACCGGGGCGGGGCGATGTCGGTCCTGCGGCGCTACGAGCTGGAGCGCCAGGGGGACCAGCCCTTCGAGAAGCTGTCCGGCGGCCAGCAGGCCCGTTTCCAGATCCTCCTGCTGGAGCTGGCGGGCACGACGGCGCTGCTCCTGGACGAGCCGACGGACAACCTGGACCTGGAGTCGGCGGAGGCGCTGCAGGCGGGCCTGGAGGCGTACGAGGGCACGGTGCTCGCGGTGACCCACGACAGGTGGTTCGCGCGGTCGTTCGACCGGTATCTGGTGTTCGGCTCGGACGGGGTGGTGCGCGAGACGCCAGAGCCGGTGTGGGACGAACGCAGGGTGGAGCGGGCACGCTGAGCCCGCGCAGCTCTGGGGGCCTGAGCGGCTCCCGGCTGGGGCGGCTGCCCCTCGGCGGGGCCGTTGCCTCGGCCCCGGGACTGCGGCCGCTCCTGACGCGCCGCCGGCGTCGTGCGGCGTGCCCCGGACCCGGTGCAGGGTGCCGTCGCAGTGGGTAGGTTGAGCGCCGACGTGATCTCCGGGGGGCGGACATGCAAAGCGACGGTGTGGCGGATGCGGTCCGTCCGGGCGTCAGGTTCGGGGCGTTCACGGTGCTGGACGAGCTCGCCAGCGGAGGCATGGGCCGCATCTATCTCGCCCGTTCGCCCGGCGGTCGCACCGTCGCGGTGAAGACACTGATCACCGACAGCAAGGACGACCGCCGCCGTTTCGCCCGCGAGGTCGTGCTCGCCCAGCGCGTCCAGGGCGTCTTCACCGCGAGCGTCGTGGCGGCGGACGCGGCGGCCGCCGTGCCGTGGATGGCGACCGAGTACGTCCCCGCCCCCTCCCTGCGCGACCTCGTGGAGAGCTGCGGGACGCTGGACGCGAGCGCTCTGCACTGGGTGGCGGCCGGGATGGCGGAGGCGCTGGTCTCCATCCACGCGGCAGGCCTGGTGCACCGGGACGTGAAGCCGTCGAACGTCCTACTGCCGGTGGAGGGCCCGCGGGTGATCGACTTCGGGATCTCGCAGGCCCATGACGTCACCCGGACCCAGACCGCGCTCGCCACGGTCGCCTACGCCTCTCCCGAGCAGGCCCGCGGCGAGGAGACCACCCCCGCCTCGGACGTGTACTCGCTGGGAGCGACGCTGTTCTGTCTCGCCGTCGGCCGGGCTCCGTACCGAGATGGCGGCGCGGGTCCGGCCCTGGAGCAGCTCGTCCGCGCGGCGACGGGCGACCTGGACGTGTCGGGGCTGCCGACCGAGCTGGAAGGGCTGGTGCTGCCGTGTCTGGCGCTGGACCCCGCGGACCGGCCGGCCCCCGCGGAGATCCTCGCGTACTGCGCGGACAGGCTGGGCGAGCGCCCGGACGCCCGCGGCGGCGAGGGCTGGCTGAGCGGGGCGTGGATCGAGGCGATCGAGCGGTACCGCGCGGGGCGTGTGCGGGCGGTGGAGGCCGCGCGGCGGCGTATCGACCCGGACGCGGCGACGGCGGCGGTGCCTGCGCCTGGCCGGACGTCCCGCCTGAGGCCCCCGCCGCCCGCCGCCCCGCGGACCCGCCTGTGGTGGGCGACCGGCGCGGCGGTCGCCGTCGTCGCGCTCGCGGTCGTCCTGGTGGTACGCCCCTGGGACGCAGGTGCGGATGCCGCTGCGGGGGTGCCGGACGAGCCCGTGCGCATCCTGGAGGTGGAGGACGAGTTCGAGGGCGTGTGCCCGACCGGCTCACCGGATCCTGACGCGTGGCCGCCGCAGAGTCCCGCGCCCTCCGGACGGGCCTTCACCTCGGACGACCGTCAGAGCTGTGTCGTCGTCTCGACGGCTCCCGGGATGACGGTCAACCGGTTCAAGGAGGTCGCCGCCTACGAGGAGAAGGCGCCGGGGGCGGAGGGCTGGTCCGTCCGCGTCGCCCTGAAGGACTCCGACCGTGCGACGTTCGCCGAACTGACGGGGAAGATCGCGGGACAGGGGCTGCAATCGGACGATCCGAAGGCCCGGCTGGCGTTCGTCCAGGGTGACAAGAGGCTGCTGGCCAGTTTCTTCATCGCGAGCAAGCTGCCGGGAGGGACTGCGATCATCGCCGTGGGGCTGGGTGAGAATGAGGCCCGGTTCCTGGCCGAGGCACTGGGAGCGCCCTGACGTCTCCGCCTGCACTGCCGTCTTTGCCCGTTCTGGGCCTGTGGGCCCTCCTGTCCCCTCGGTCCGCCCGGCACCGGCGGTTTTGACCCGTGCGGGGCCTCACGGGTATTCTTCTGGTTCGTTATGCGTATTGGCTTGCTCTATCTCACGTGAGGGGCCCTTACGCCGGTCCACCGGGCCGATGACCAGCGATCGACACTCGGGTTGCGTCCCCGACGTGTGATCAGGGCTGTCGTGATCGTCCGGGTGGCCTTGTCAGGACCAACTCACTGAAGAAGCGAAGGCTACGACCGTGCGTACGTACAGCCCCAAGCCCGGCGATGTGACGCGCCAGTGGCACATCATCGACGCGCAGGACATCGTCCTGGGCCGTCTGGCGACCACCGCCGCTACCCTTCTCCGGGGCAAGCACAAGCCGATCTACGCGCCCCACGTCGACGCTGGTGACTTCGTCATCGTCATCAACGCCGAGAAGGTGCACCTGTCCGGCAACAAGCGGACCCAGAAGATGGCGTACCGCCACTCCGGCTACCCGGGTGGTCTGCGCTCCGTCCGCTACGACGAGCTGCTCGAGAAGAGCCCCGAGAAGGCCATCGAGAAGGCCGTCAAGGGCATGCTCCCGAAGAACACCCTGGGCCGTCAGATGCTCTCGAAGCTGAAGGTCTACGCGGGCGAGAACCACCCGCACGCTGCTCAGCAGCCGGTCCCGTTCGAGATCACCCAGGTCGCGCAGTAAGTCCGGCCACCCCCTAAGACGTAAAGAAATCTGAGGAGAATCGTGGCCGAGACCGCCATTGAGCAGCCGCTCGAGGAGACCGAGTCCCCCGAGCAGTACACCACCGAGACCGAGGCTCCGGTCGAGGGTGAGTACACCACCGAGTCCGTGGCGTCCCGCTTCGGCGAGCCGCAGCCGGCCGCCGGCCTGGGCCGCCGCAAGAACGCCATCGCCCGCGTCCGGATCGTTCCGGGCACCGGCAAGTGGAAGATCAACGGTCGCACCCTTGAGGACTACTTCCCCAACAAGGTGCACCAGCAGGAAGTCAACGAGCCCTTCAAGGTGCTCGAGCTCGACAACCGCTATGACGTCATCGCCCGCATCTCGGGTGGCGGCGTGTCCGGCCAGGCCGGTGCGCTGCGCCTCGGTGTGGCCCGCGCGCTGAACGAGGCCGACGTGGACAACAACCGCGGCGCCCTGAAGAAGGCCGGCTTCCTCTCCCGCGACGACCGTGCGGTCGAGCGCAAGAAGGCCGGTCTCAAGAAGGCCCGCAAGGCCCCGCAGTACAGCAAGCGCTAAATCGCAGGCTGGCCTGTACGAGCTGGTACAGCTTCTGTACGGCTTCGCGTTCGCCCCGGCGGCACTCCGTGTCGCCGGGGCGTTCGTTTATCGACCCCCGGACATCGACCCGACGACCCCGGGCGTAAAACGAACTCGAGTATTCAGCTTCTTCTTCTTCGGAGGACAACAGTGGGACGACTCTTCGGAACGGACGGTGTACGCGGTGTGGCCAACGCGGACCTGACGGCCGAGCTCGCGCTCGGCCTGTCGGTCGCGGCGGCACACGTGCTCGCCGAGGCGGGCACCTTCGCGGGCCATCGCCCGACCGCGGTGGTCGGACGCGACCCCCGGGCGTCCGGAGAGTTCCTGGAGGCGGCCGTGGTGGCCGGTCTCGCCAGCGCGGGCGTCGACGTGCTGCGTGTCGGTGTGCTGCCGACCCCGGCGGTGGCGCATCTCACCGGTGTGCTCGGCGCCGACCTCGGTGTGATGCTCTCCGCCAGCCACAACGCCATGCCCGACAACGGCATCAAGTTCTTCGCGCGCGGCGGCCACAAGCTGGCCGACGAGCTGGAGGACCGTATCGAGCAGGTCTACGAGCAGCACCGCACCGGCGAGCCGTGGGACCGGCCGACCGGCGCCGGCGTGGGCCGGGTGACGGACTACGACGAGGGCTCCGACAAGTACGTCGCCCACCTCATCGCCGTCCTCCCCAACCGCCTCGACGGACTGAAGGTCGTCCTCGACGAGGCGCACGGCGCGGCTTCCCGCGTGTCCCCCGAGGCGTTCGCCCGGGCCGGCGCCCAGGTCGTCACCATCGGCGCGGACCCGGACGGGCTGAACATCAACGACGGCTGCGGCTCGACGCATCTGGACCTGCTCAAGGCCGCCGTCGTCGAGCACGGGGCCGACCTCGGCATCGCCCACGACGGCGACGCGGACCGCTGCCTCGCCGTCGACGCGGACGGCAACGAGGTCGACGGCGACCAGATCCTCGCCGTGCTCTCGCTCGCGATGCGCGAGGCCGGCACGCTGCGGGGCGACACCGTCGTGGCCACGGTCATGTCGAATCTCGGCTTCAAGCTGGCCATGGAGCGCGAGGGCGTCGAGCTGGTGCAGACGGCGGTCGGCGACCGCTACGTCCTGGAGGCCATGAAGGCACGGGGCTACGCGCTCGGCGGCGAGCAGTCGGGGCACGTCATCGTCCTGGACCACGCCACCACCGGCGACGGCACGCTGACCGGCCTGATGCTGGCGGCCCGGGTCGCCGCGACCGGCCGTTCGCTGGCCGAGCTCGCGGCCGTGATGGAGCGGCTGCCGCAGGTGCTCATCAACGTGCGGGACGTCGACAGGTCCCGCGTGCAGACGTCCGGCGAGCTGGCCCAGGCGGTCGGCGAGGCGGAGCGCGAGCTCGGCGCGACCGGCCGCGTCCTGCTGCGCCCCTCGGGCACCGAGCCGCTGGTGCGGGTCATGGTCGAGGCCGCGGACCTCGCGCAGGCGCAGAGCGTCGCGGGCCGGCTGGCCGACGTGGTGAAGTCGGCGCTGGGCTAGAGGCCGTGCATCGCGAGGGGGCCCGTGCGGGGATTACGCACGGGCCCCCTCGCTCTGCGTACGGGCGCCCTTGCGGCTCGCGCGCCACAGTGCCTTCTGCACCAGCAGCGTGAGGGTGCCGGCCAGGACGATGCCGAGCAGGTTCAGCAGCAGCTGCTCCGTGGAGCCCCATGCCTGCTGGTACTTGGAGTAGCCGAACGCCACGGCCGCGTTCGCCGCCGCCGGGACGGTCGTCACCGAAATGGCGACGCCGACCAGCGCGCCCGACTTGGCGGAGGTCAGCGAGAGCATCCCCGCCGAGCCGGCGAGGACGGCGACGACGAGCGAGAACTCGTCGGGGGCGTAGATGAAGGCCGTGTTGGGGCGCTCGGCGTCCAGCTTCGAGGCGGAGAACAAATCCAGCGCGTCCATGAGCAAGCTGAATCCCACGGTCAGCAGCATCGCGGCGCCGAAGCCGACGATCAGCGCGAGGAACGATCGCCAGGCGAGCTTCGGCGCGCGCCGCACCAGGGCCGTGCAGAAGCCGGCCAGCGGTCCGAACTCGGGGCCGACCGCCATGGCGCCGACGATCAGGATCGCGTTGTCGAGCACCACGCCGCACGCCGCGATCATCATCGCGAGGCTCAGGAACGCGAGGTAGGTGACGCTGAGCGTCGACTCCTCGTGCGTGGCGTCGGACAGCTGTTCCCACAGGACCGCGTCCGCGCCCTCGCCCGGCGCGTCCTTCTCCGCCTTCTCCGCGCGGGCCGACAGCGACAGAGCGATGTCGTCGACGGCGATGGAGCCGCAATCGTCGATGCCGCGCTCCCGCAGCTCCGACAGGAGCTCGTCCCCGGCCTCCCGTGCCACGTCGCACAGGATCAGGTCGCCCCGGGGATCGCGGGCCGCGCCCGGGAGCACCACGAGATGGGCTGCGCCGACCGTTTTCTCCAGCACGGAGACCACCTCGGCGGTCCGGTCGGCCGGGGCGATGATCCGCAGGTGCAACACGCCGTTCCTCCTAGAGTTTGCGCAGGGACAGCCGCTGCACCTTGTGGTCGGGCCCCTTGCGCAGCACCAGTGTGGCGCGCCCCCGGGTGGGCGCGACGTTCTCCAGCAAGTTGGGCCTGTTGATGGTGCGCCACATCGTGCGCGCGTAGTCCAGCGCCTCCTCCTCGGAGACCTGCGTGTACTTCCGGAAGTACGAGAACGGGTTCTGGAACGCGGTCTCGCGCAGCCTGCGGAAGCGGTTGAGGTACCAGGTCTCGATGTCCTCGGCCCGGGCGTCGACGTACACGCTGAAGTCGAAGTAGTCGGCGAGGCCGACCCGGGTGCGGCCGTCCTTGCCGGGCAGGGCGGGCTGGAGGACGTTGAGCCCTTCGACGATGAGGATGTCCGGGCGGCGTACCGTCAGCCGCTCGTCCGGGACGATGTCGTAGATCAGATGCGAGTAGACGGGGGCGGTGACCTCGTCCTTCCCGGCCTTGATGTCGGCGACGAAGCGGGTCAGGGCACGGCGGTCGTAGGACTCGGGGAAGCCCTTGCGCGACGTCAGCCCGCGGGCCCGGAGCTCCTTCATCGGCAGCAGGAACCCGTCCGTCGTCACCAGCTCGACGCGGGGGTGCTCGGGCCAGCGCGCGAGGAGGGCCTGCAGCAGACGGGCGACCGTGGACTTGCCGACGGCGACCGAGCCGGCGACGCCTATGACGAACGGGGTCCCGCGCTGGGCGCCGTGCCCGTTGCCCGCGTCGCCGAGAAAGGTGTTGAGGGCGCCCCGCAGCTCGGCCGTGGCCTGCACATAGAGATTGAGCAGCCGGGACAGCGGCAGATAGACGTCCCGTACCTCGTCCAGGTCGATGACATCCCCGAGGCCGCGCAGCTGCTCGACCTCCTCGGCGGTCAGCGGCAGCGGCGTTTTCTCGCGCAGGGCGCTCCACTCCGCTCGGGTGAGGTCGACGTAGGGCGTCGACGCAGGCTCTGCCCGGCGGTGGGCGCTTCGTGGCAGCGAAGAGATCACACGGTCATTGTCGGGGCTGCGGGGCGGTTGTGGGGGGTGGGGTGGGTCACGCGGCGGGAGGTGGCCTGGCCGGAATGTCAGTGGTGTGCGTCACAGTTGTCTGTGAGGTGGGCGCCGACGCGCGGCGGCCACGAAGCCCGCGGCGTGACAAGTCACAAGGGGAATCCCATGACCTACGCGATTCAGGCGGAGGGCCTGGCCAAGCGGTTCAACGAGACCGAGGCACTGGCGGGGGTGGATCTCGCGGCCCGCACCGGCTCGGTGCTCGGCCTGCTCGGTCCGAACGGGGCGGGCAAGACGACAGCGGTGCGGATCTTCGCCACGCTGCTCACGCCGGACGCCGGCCGGGCGACGGTGGCGGGCCACGACGTCGTCCGGGAGGCAGGCCTGGTGCGCTCCCTCATCGGATTGACCGGGCAGTACGCGGCCGTGGACGAGAATCTCACCGGCACGGAGAACCTGCTGCTCATAGGCCGTCTGCTCGGGCTGCCGAGACGCGAGGCGAAGGCGCGGGCCGCCGAGCTGCTGGACCGGTTCCAGCTGACCGAGGCGGCGGGCCGGGCCGTGAAGACGTTCTCCGGCGGCATGCGGCGGCGCCTCGACCTCGCGGCGAGCCTCGTCGGCCGGCCCAGCATCCTCTTTCTCGACGAGCCGACGACCGGTCTCGACCCGCACAGCCGCGGAGAGCTGTGGGACATGCTCCGCGCCCTCGTGGCGGACGGGGCGACCGCTCTGCTGACCACGCAGTATCTGAACGAGGCGGATGTGCTCGCCGACGACATCGTGGTGATCGACAAGGGGAAGGTGATCGCCGAGGGCACGCCCGACCGGCTCAAGTCCGAGGTGGGCGGCCAGGTGCTGGAGCTGCGTCCGGTCCGGGCTCAGGACCTGCCGGCCGCGCACCGGCTGGTGGCCGAGGCCGCGGGGGACGGGGCCCGGATCGAGGGCGGGTCGGTCACGGCTCCGGTGAAGGATCCCGAGCTGATGCCCACGGTCGTGCGCAGACTCGACCGGGACGGGATCGCGGTGGGGGAGCTGACGCTGCGGCGGTCCTCGCTGGACGAGGTCTTCCTGGCGCTCACCGGCCACAAGGCCGAGCCGCAGTCCGGGAACGGTTCCGGGCCGGAGCCGGGGCCGGACGGGGACGGCGGCGCGCAGGGGGGCCTCGGCGGTGACGAGAGCACGAGGGCGGAGGCGGTGAGTCCGGCATGACGGCCACGACGATCACGGCCACGCTGACGGCGTCGGGCCGGGTGAAGCCGCTGGCCTGGGCCCAGCAGACCCTCACGATGGCGTGGCGCAGCCTGGTGGCGGTCAAGCACAATCCGCTGGAGCTCGTGGACTACAGCGTGACGCCGATCATGTTCGTGTTCCTGTTCACCTATGTCCTCGGCGGGCAGATGGCCGGCTCCCCGGAGGCGTATCTGAAATACGCGCTGCCCGGCATCATCGTGCAGAACACGCTGTTCATGACGATGTACACCGCCATGGCGCTCAACACCGACCTGACCAAAGGGGTGTTCGACCGGCTGCGCAGCCTGCCCATAGCCCGCTCCGCGCCGCTGATCGGGCGGATCACCGCGGACCTCGCCAAGCATGTGTGGGCGATGCTGCTCATGATCGGCCTCGGCGTGGCACTGGGCTTCCGGATCACCGGCGGCTTCGGGGGATTCCTGGTCGGCGCCCTTTTGCTGGTCGTCTTCGCGGCGGCGGTGTCCTGGAGCGCGGTGCTGATCGGGATGCTGGCGGGCGATGCGGAGAAGGTGCAGGCGTTCGCCTTCACGCTGATCTTCCCGATCACGTTCACCAGCAGCGCGTTCGTCGTGGTCGACACCATGCCGGGCTGGCTCCAGGCGTGGAGTGACGTCAACCCGGTCACCCATCTGTCGGACGCGTTCCGCGGCCTGCTGCTGGGCGGCCCCGTGGCGGAGCCGGTGCTGTGGTCGCTGGTGTGGGCGGCGGGCATAGCGGTGGTGTTCTGCCCGCTGGCGATGCGGGCGTACCGGGCGAAGGTGTGAGCGCCGGCCCCGCCGGGTGACGGGCGCTGCGCCGGACCCACGCTCCCGGCCGTCGGCCGTGCGGGCCTGTTCCGAGCTGCGTGCGGGCTCGCTGCCGAGCCGCGCCCCGCGCCGTAGGCTGCGGACCATGTGCGGAATCGTGGGTTACGTCGGCGGACAGTCGGCGCTTGATGTGGTCATCGCCGGGCTGAAGCGGCTGGAGTACCGCGGCTACGACTCGGCCGGGGTCGCCGTGCTCGCCGACGGCGGCCTCGCCGCGGCCAAGAAGGCGGGCAAGCTCGTCAACCTGGAGAAGGAACTGGTGGAGCGGCCGCTGCCGAGCGGCTCCACCGGAATCGGGCACACCAGGTGGGCCACGCACGGGGGCCCCACCGACGCCAATGCGCACCCCCACCTGGACAACGCGGGCCGGGTCGCCGTCGTGCACAACGGCATCATCGAGAACTTCGCCGTGCTGCGGGCCGAGTTGGCCGAGCGCGGGCACGATCTGACGTCGGAGACCGACACCGAGGTCGTGGCGCATCTGCTCGCGGAGTCGTTCTCGTCGTGCGGGGACCTCGCCGAGGCCATGCGGCTGGTGTGCCGTCAGCTTCAGGGCGCGTTCACCCTGGTCGCCGTGCACGCGGACGAGCCGGACGTGGTGGTCGGCGCGCGGCGGAACTCTCCGCTGGTGGTGGGCGTCGGGGAGGGGGAGTCCTTCCTCGCCTCCGACGTGGCCGCCTTCATCGCCCATACACGGTCGGCGATCGAGCTGGGCCAGGACCAGGTGGTGGAGCTGCGCCGCGACGGCGTGACGGTCACCGGCTTCGACGGCGCGCCCGCGGATGTGCGCTCCTACCACGTGGACTGGGACGCCTCCGCGGCCGAGAAGGGCGGCTACGACTACTTCATGCTCAAGGAGATCGCCGAACAGCCCAAGGCGGTCGCCGACACGCTGCTGGGCCGCATCGACGCCGCCGGATCTCTGAGCCTGGACGAGGTGCGCATCCCGGTGTCCGTGCTGCGCGAGGCGACCAAGGTCGTCATCGTGGCCTGCGGGACCGCGTTCCACGCGGGCCTGATCGCGAAGTACGCGATCGAGCACTGGACCCGTATCCCGTGCGAGGTGGAGCTGGCGAGCGAATTCCGTTACCGGGACCCGATCCTGGACCAGCGGACGCTGGTCGTCGCCATCTCGCAGTCCGGCGAGACCATGGACACCCTGATGGCGCTGCGGCACGCGCGCGAGCAGGGCGCCAAGGTGCTGGCCATCTGCAACACGAACGGGTCGACCATCCCGCGCGAGTCGGACGCCGTGCTGTACACGCACGCGGGCCCGGAGGTGGCGGTCGCCTCGACCAAGGCGTTCCTGACGCAGCTGGTGGCCTGTTACCTGGTGGCCCTCTACCTGGGGCAGGTGCGCGGCACCAAGTGGGGCGACGAGATCCGGGTCGTGGTCCGGGACCTGGCGCAGATCTCCGGCCAGGTCGAGCGGGTGCTGGAGACGATGGAGCCGGTGCGCGAGCTGGCGCGTTCGCTGGCGGACAAGAACACCGTGCTGTTCCTGGGGCGGCACGTGGGCTATCCGGTGGCGCTGGAGGGCGCGCTCAAGCTCAAGGAGCTGGCGTACATGCACGCGGAGGGCTTCGCGGCGGGTGAGCTCAAGCACGGTCCGATCGCCCTGATCGAGAAGGATCTGCCGGTGGTGGTCGTGGTGCCGTCGCCGCGCGGGCGTTCGGTCCTGCACGACAAGATCGTGTCCAACATCCAGGAGATCCGGGCCCGGGGAGCGCGGACCATCGTGATCGCGGAGGAGGGCGACGAGTCGGTCGTGCCCTACGCGGACCATCTGGTGTGGATCCCGGCGACGCCGACCCTCCTCCAGCCCATGGTGGCGACGGTGCCGCTCCAGGTCTTCGCCTGCGAGCTGGCGACGGCGCGCGGCAATGAAGTGGACCAGCCCCGCAACCTGGCCAAGTCGGTGACGGTGGAGTGAGGGACGGGCAGGGAGCGGGAGGCGCCGTCGCATGATCATCGGGGTGGGGATCGACGTCGCGGAGATCGACCGGTTCGCCGCGTCGATGAGGCGGACGCCGAACATGGCGGAACGGCTGTTCGTGGCACACGAGTTGTTGCTGCCGAGCGGGGAGCGGAGGGGGTACGCCTCCCTGGCGGCGAGGTTCGCCGCGAAGGAGGCGCTGGCCAAGGCACTGGGCGCACCGGCCGGACTGCTGTGGACGGACGCCGAGGTGTACGTGGAGGACTCGGGCCGTCCCCGCCTGCGCGTCCGCGGCACGGTGGCGGCCCGCGCGGCGGAGCTGGGGGTGCGCTCGTGGCATGTGTCGCTGAGCCACGACGCGGGTGTGGCGTCGGCGGTGGTGATCGCGGAGGGGTGACCGGTGGCGTGCCCGCGCCGGGGGCCGGCCGCCGTCGGTGCGCGTAACTCGGGGTTCCATCGGGACACTTGTGGTGCGGCGTCCTCGCGCGGGGCCAGGACGTGTGAGGCAGACTCGGGGGATGCGTACTGCCTACAGCGTCGAGACCGTACGGCACGCCGAGGCGCAGCTCATGGCCCGCCTGCCCGAGGGCGCGCTCATGCAGCGCGCCGCCGCCGGACTGGCCGCCGCCTGTGCCGATCTGCTGGGCCGGGTGTACGGCGCACGCGTCGTGCTGCTCGTCGGCAGCGGGGACAACGGAGGCGACACCCTGTTCGCCGGGGCGCGCCTCGCACGGCGCGGCGCGGGGGTCACCGCCGTCCTGCTCGCGCCCGACCGCGCCCATGCGGCGGGACTCGCCGCCCTGCTCGCCAGGGGCGGCAGGATCGCCGACGACCCGTTCGAGGTGCTCGCCGCCGCCGACCTCGTGCTGGACGGCATCACCGGGATCGGCGGCCACGGCGGCCTGCGGCCGGACGCCGTGCCGGTGGCTCGCGCCGCCCGCGGGTCGAACGCCGTCGTCGTCGCCGTCGACCTGCCGAGCGGCATCGAGGCCGACACGGGAGAAGTGCGGGGCGAGGCGCTGCGCGCCGACACGACGGTGACGTTCGGGACGTACAAGCCCGGACTGCTCGTCGACCCGGCCAAGGAGTACACGGGCTCGGTCCGGCTGGTCGGCATCGGAATCGAGGAGCACCTGCCGTCCGTGCCGGACCTGGAGGCGCTGCAACACGCCGACGTGGCACGCCTGTTGCCCCTGCCGGCCGCGGAGAGCGACAAGTACCGCCGGGGCGTCGTCGGCATCGTCGCCGGGTCCGCGCGCTACCCGGGCGCGGCCGTCCTCGCCGTGGCGGGAGCCCTGCGCGGAGGCGCCGGCGCCGTGCGGTACGTGGGACCGGCGGCGGACGCGGTGATCGCCCGATTCCCGGAGACCCTGGTGCACGCGGGCCCGCCGGGCAAGGCGGGCCGGGTCCAGGCCTGGGTCGTCGGACCGGGCATCGGAGAGGACGCCGCCGCCGTACGGGAGGTGCTCGCCTCCGACGTTCCGGTGCTCGTCGACGCCGACGGCCTGCGGCTGCTGGACGCCGCCGCCCTACGCGACCGAGCCGCGCCCACACTCATGACGCCGCACGCGGGCGAGGCCGCCGCGCTGCTCGGCGTGGCGCGCGAGGAGGTGGAGTCGGCGCGCCTCGCGTCCGTGCGGGAACTGGCCGCCCGCTTCGGCGCGACCGTGCTGCTCAAGGGCTCCACCACGCTGGTCGCCGACGCGGACGGCGGACGCTCCCCGGTGCGCGTCAATCCCATGGGCACCCCCTGGCTGGCGACGGCGGGCAGCGGGGACGTCCTCTCCGGGCTCGCCGGTTCGCTGCTCGCCGCAGGGCTCGCCGCCCGCGACGCGGGTTCCGCCGCGGCTTATCTGCACGGCCTCGCGGCCCGGCTCCGCGTCGCGAGGGGCGTACCGATCACCGCGTCCGAAGTGGCGGCGACTCTCCCGGACGCCTGGCGTGATGTGAGGGAATGACGGCCGGGGCGCCGCCCGGCGAGTGACACAGTCGACCGCCGCACATACGGTCGGAGGCGTACGGCTCTGAGACACTGGGCGCGATGAGCCAGACACCGCCGCCCCCCGCCCCGCCGAGGGCCCGTGCCGAGATCGATCTCGCGGCCCTGCGCGCCAACGTCCGCGCGCTGCGTGCCCGCGCGCCGCGTGCCGCCCTGATGGCCGTGGTGAAGTCGGACGCGTACGGGCACGGCATGGTGCCCTGCGCCCGGGCCGCGCTCGCGGCGGGCGCCACCTGGCTGGGCACGGCCACTCCGCACGAGGCGCTCGCCCTGCGCGCGGCGGGTGTCGGCGGCCGGATCATGTGCTGGCTGTGGACGCCGGGCGACCCTTGGCGCGCGGGCATCGAGGCGGACCTCGACATGTCCGTGAGCGGCCTGTGGGCGCTGAAGGAGGTCACCGCGGCGGCCGAGGAGGCGGGCCTCCCCGCCCGGGTCCAGCTCAAGGCCGACACCGGACTCGGCCGCAACGGCTGTCCGCCCGCCGACTGGCCCGGACTGGTCGCGGCCGCACGCGCGGCCGAGGACGCGGGCCTGGTCGAGGTCACCGGACTGTGGTCGCACTTCGCCTGTGCCGACGAGCCCGGCCACCCCTCGATCGCCGCTCAGCTGGACGTCTTCCGGGACATGGTCGACCACGCGGAGAAGGCCGGCGTGGAGCCCGAGGTGCGGCACATCGCCAACTCCCCGGCCACCCTCACCCTTCCGGACGCGCACTTCGACCTCGTGCGGACCGGTATCGCGATGTACGGCGTCTCGCCCAGCCCCGAGCTCGGCACACCCGCGGACTTCGGACTGCGCCCGGTGATGACGCTCGCCGCGTCCGTGGCGCTCGTCAAGCAGGTGCCGGCAGGCCACGGCGTCAGCTACGGCCACCACTACGTCACCGGCGCCGAGACGACGCTCGGCCTGATCCCCCTCGGCTACGCGGACGGCATTCCGCGTCATGCGTCGGGCCGCGGGCCGGTGTTGGTCGGCGGGAAGTGGCGGCGGGTCGCGGGGCGGGTCGCGATGGACCAGTTCGTCGTCGATCTCGGCGGGCAGATGGTCGAGGAGGGTGCCGAGGCGCTGCTGTTCGGTCCGGGCGACCGGGGCGAGCCGACCGCCGAGGACTGGGCCGAGGCGGCGGGCACGATCGCGTACGAAATCGTCACCCGCATCGGTGCCAGGGTGCCGCGCGTCTATGTGAACGAGGTTGCCCAGGACGAGCAGTACGTGAGCGGGCGGACCGCCGACGAGTAGGAGGGGCACGGTGAGCGAGACCAGCACGGGGGACGTGGCCGAGGCCGCCGCCGCGGTGGCCACGGGCAACTGGCGCAGGGCGGGCATCGCCGGTGCCGCCATAGGCGTGGTCGCGGCTGGCGCCGCGGCGGGCGTCGCCATCGAGCGCCTCACCGTGGGCCGCGGCATGCGCCGGAAGGCGCGTCTCGCTCTCGACGCCGCCGGCCCGTACGGCTCGCTGCGCGGCGTGTCGGGAACGGCGGTCGCGGACGACGGCACCGAGCTCCACTACGAGGTGGAGGAGGTCGATCCGGATGTGGCCGCACCGCGTCGCCGCCGGATGTTCGGCCGCAAGTCGCCCGCTCCCGTCACCGTCGTCTTCAGCCACGGCTACTGCCTCAGCCAGGACTCCTGGCACTTCCAGCGCGCTGCGCTGCGCGGTCTGGTGCGCGCGGTGTACTGGGACCAGCGCAGCCACGGCCGTTCGGCACGCAGCGCAGGGCAGGCGGGACAGGGCGGCGTGCCGGTCTCCATCGACCAGCTCGGCCGGGACCTGAAGGCCGTCATCGACGCGGCCGCGCCCGAGGGGCCGCTGGTGCTCGTCGGCCACTCCATGGGCGGCATGACGATGATGGCGCTGGGCGCCCACTTCCCCGAGCTCGTCCGGGAGCGGGTGGCCGCCGTCGCCCTGATCGGCACGTCGTCGGGCAAGCTCGGCGAGGTCAGTTACGGCCTGCCGGTCGCGGGCGTCAACGCGGTGCGCCGGGTGCTGCCCGGGGTGCTGCGGGCCCTCGGCTCGCAGGCGGAGCTGGTCGAACGGGGCAGGCGGGCGACGGCGGACCTGTTCGCCGGGCTGATCAAGCGGTACTCGTTCTCGTCCAGGGACGTCGATCCGGCGGTCGCCCGGTTCGCGGAACGGATGATCGAGTCGACGCCGATCGATGTGGTCGCCGAGTTCTACCCTGCGTTCGCCGAGCACGACAAGGCCGAGGCGCTGGTCGTGTTCGAGGGCCTGCCGGTCCTCGTCCTCGCGGGTGACAAGGACCTGGTCACCCCCAGTACGCACAGTGAGGCGATCGCCGGGTTGATGCCGGAGGCCGAGCTGGTGATCGTGCCGGACGCGGGCCATCTGGTGATGCTGGAGCACCCCGAGGCCGTCACCGACCGGCTGGCGGATCTGCTGGCCCGGGCGGGCGCGGTCCCGGCAGCCGCTAACGTTGGCACGTATGGAAACACCGCTGGAAGCACCGCACAGCCCGGCGGCTGAGACAGCCGTCACCGGGTCCGCCCGCCTCTCGATCGAGTCCCCGGAGCAGATGCAGGACCTGGGCCGCAGGCTCGCGAAACTGCTGCGCCCCGGCGACCTGGTGATGCTCACAGGAGAGCTCGGCGCAGGCAAGACGACGCTGACGCGCGGCCTGGGCGAGGGGCTCGGGGTGCGCGGCGCCGTCACGTCCCCCACCTTCGTGATCGCCCGGGTCCACCCCTCCCTGACGGGCGGCCCGGCGCTGGTGCACGTCGACGCGTACCGCCTGGGCGGCGGGCTCGACGAGATGGAGGACCTCGACCTCGATGTCTCGCTGCCGGAGTCGGTGGTGGTGGTCGAGTGGGGCGAGGGCAAGGTCGAGGACCTGTCCGAGGACCGGCTGCACGTGGTGATCCACCGGGTGGTGGGCGACACGGAGGACGAGCGCCGTGAGGTGCTGCTGCACGGGTACGGCGAGCGCTGGGCGGGGATCGGGGCGATCTGAGGGCCTTGGGGGGATAGTCCGGCCCCGAGGCGCCGGACACCCCCTGGGCTCGGCTCCTGGGCCTGTCACGCCGTACGTTCCGACAAGACGTCGGGAAAATGTTGCGCCCGGCGTCCCGCGCGTGATGACATGGTGGGGAGACCTGGTTAGGTTTACCTAACCACGCCCGCCCCCGGAGCCCACCAGGAGGCGTCCATGTCGGCATCGGAGCGCGAACCCCAGACCCGGCAGCAGTCGCCTGCGGCAGCCGTACCGCCCGCACCGGCCCTGTCGATGCGGGATCTGCTGGCGTCCTGTGCGGCGGCCAGTGCCGTGTCGACCCCGCCGCGCGAGGCGCCGCGGGCAGCGGTCCGGGACGAGACGCGGAGCGACGCCGCGCGACGAGACGCCGCCTGACGCGAGTTGCCTGACCGGAGTTGCCCGACGGGTCCGTCAGGCGCGCCGGGATTCGTACATCCGGTCCCTTACGGGTGGCCCTACGGGACCACGACCACCTTCGAGCCGATCGCCGCGAACACCCACATCGCGTCCCCGTCGGCCCGCTTCATCCGCACGCCGCCCGTCTTCTTGTTCGGGTCCGGGCTGGCCATGGAGCCGTTCACCGCCGCGCTGAAGCCGATCGACACGCCGCCGACCTTCGCGAACCGGACCACGTGCTCGATCGGGACGCCGTCCGAGCCCGGCACGTTCCCGGAACGGGACGTCACGGTGTAGGTGCCCGGCTGGGGGTTCACCGTCGAGGGCATGACCTCGAAGGTGCGGGGCGTGCTCTGCTTGCCGACCAGCCACACCCTCCGGTCGCCCAGCGCGTACACGACGCGCACACCCGTGCCGGAGTGGGCGGGCACGGCGAGCGGGTCCTTGGACTCGTTCTTCGGGCTGCCGGATGCCTGCGCGGAGGGGGCGGGGCTCGGGGCCTTGGGGGCGCCGAGGCTGTCGGGAACGTTCGCCGACGCCTGATAGGCGAGGAAACCGACGACGGCCAGCGCGGCCGCCGTGAGCCCGGCCACGAGTCCCGAGCTGCTCCGTGCCACCGTGCCCACCTTTCGAATCTTTTCCCGGTCGTGTCTTTTCCCGGTCGTGGTGACGGTAGCAGCAGGCATCACGTTCGATGGGGCACTGTGACTCCCTCGCCGGAGCCGTAGGCTGTTTGCGTGCTCTTGCTCGCCATGGATACCGCCACGCCCGCCGTCACCGCCGCTCTCCACGACGGGTCCGCCGTCGTCGCCGAGTCCAGCCGGGTGGACGCCCGAAGGCACGGCGAACTGCTGCTGCCCGCCGTCGACCGCGTGCTCGCCGAGGCCGGGGTGAAGCTCGACGCCGTCACGGGAGTGGTGGTCGGCGTCGGACCGGGGCCGTACACAGGACTGCGCGTCGGGCTGGTGACGGCCACCACCTTCGCGTCCGCGCTCGGTGTGCCCGTCCACGGCGTGTGCACACTGGACGGCCTCGCGTACGCCGCCGGGCTGGACGAGCCGTTCGTGGTGGCGACGGATGCCCGCCGCAAAGAGGTCTACTGGGCGCGCTACGAGAACGCCCGGACCCGCGTGAGCGACGCCGCCGTCGACCGGCCCGCCGACATCGCCGAACAGGTCGCGGCCCTGCCCGCGGTCGGTGCCGGCGCGCTCCTGTACCCGCAGACGTTTCCGGACGCCCGCGGACCCGAGCATGTCAGCGCCGGCGCCCTCGCCGCCCTCGCGGCCGAGCGGCTGGCGGCCGGGGAGGACTTCCTCGACCCGCTGCCGCTCTACCTGCGCCGTCCCGATGCCCAGGTGCCCAAGAACTACAAGGTGGTCACTCCGAGGTGAGCGGCGCCCACCCGTCTCCCGACCGCCGCCCCTCATCGACGCCGCTGCGCGGCGGCCCTCCTGAATTGCGTGAGATGCGCTGGTGGGACATCCGGCCGGTGCTCGACCTCGAACACGAGCTGTTCCCGGAAGACGCCTGGTCGGCCGGGATGTTCTGGTCCGAACTCGCGCACTCCCGGGGACCGCAGGCCACCCGCCGCTACGTCGTCGCCGAGCTCGACGGCAGGATCGTCGGCTACGCCGGACTCGCGGCGGCGGGCGGTCTCGGTGACGTCCAGACCATCGCCGTCGAACCAGGTCAGTGGGGCACCGGGCTCGGCGCCCGGCTGCTGACCGACCTCCTGCAGCACGCCACCGCCTTCGAATGCCACGAGGTGCTCCTCGAAGTGCGCGTGGACAACACCCGGGCCCAGAAGCTGTACGAGCGCTTCGGCTTCGAGCCCATTGGATTCCGCCGCGGCTACTACCAGCCGGGCAACATCGACGCTCTCGTCATGCGCCTGACCGTACAGACCTGACGTACGAGCACGACGCCAGGCCCGACCGAACAGCCCCGACCGAACAGCCCCGACCGTACAAGGAACTGAGACTCACACCCATGGCTGACGAACCGCTCGTACTCGGCATCGAGACCTCCTGCGACGAGACCGGAGTCGGCATCGTCCGCGGAACGACCCTGCTCGCCGACGCGGTGGCCTCCAGTGTGGACACGCACGCCCGTTTCGGCGGCGTCGTGCCGGAGATCGCCTCGCGCGCGCACCTGGAGGCGATGGTGCCGACCATCGAACGCGCCCTGAAGGAGGCGGGGGTCAGCGCCCGCGACCTCGACGGCATCGCCGTCACGGCCGGCCCCGGGCTCGCGGGCGCGCTGCTGGTGGGCGTCTCGGCAGCGAAGGCGTACGCGTACGCCCTGGGCAAGCCGCTGTACGGGGTGAACCACCTCGCGTCGCACATCTGCGTCGACCAGCTCGAACACGGTCCGCTGCCCGAGCCGACCATGGCGCTGCTGGTCTCCGGCGGCCACTCCTCGCTGTTGCTCGCCCCCGACATCACCGCCGACGTCCGTCCCATGGGCGCGACGATCGACGACGCGGCCGGCGAGGCGTTCGACAAGATCGCACGCGTACTGAACCTAGGCTTCCCCGGCGGCCCGGTGATCGACCGGCTGGCGAAGGAGGGCGACCCGGCGGCGATCGCCTTCCCACGTGGCCTCAGCGGCGCCAAGGACCCGGCGTACGACTTCTCCTTCTCCGGCCTGAAGACGGCCGTCGCCCGGTGGATCGAGGCCAAGCGCGCCGCGGGCGAGGAGGTGCCGGTGCGGGACGTGGCGGCGTCCTTCCAGGAGGCGGTCGTCGACGTGCTCACCCGCAAGGCCGTGCGCGCCTGCACGGACGAGGGCGTGGACCACCTGATGATCGGCGGCGGCGTCGCGGCCAACTCGCGGCTGCGGGCGCTCGCCGAGGAACGCTGTGAGCGTGCGGGCCTGCGGCTGCGCGTGCCGCGGCCGAAGCTGTGCACGGACAACGGCGCGATGGTCGCCGCGCTGGGCGCGGAGATGGTCGCGAGGAACCGGCCGGCCTCCGACTGGGAGCTGTCGGCGGACTCGTCGCTGCCGGTGACGGACCCGCACGTGCCGGGGAACCACGGGCACGGTTCGGACCACGACCATGTGCACGAGATCAGCAAGGACAACCTCTACTCATGACCGTCGTCGCGCTGATGTGGGAGGCCCGCGCCGCCGAGGGCCGCGGTGCGCAGTTGCTGGAGTGGGCCCGCGCCCAGGAGCTCGCGCGCGAGCCGCTGCGCCGTGAGACGTTCCGGGCGGCGGGCGACCGGGTGCTGGTCGTCACCTGGTGGGAGGCGGCGCACGCCGATGCCGATCTCCCCGAACTCCCGGAGCCGGATGCCGGCCTCGTCACCCGGCCGGTGCACCGCTGGCGCTTCGAGTCGCTCGGCCGAGAATCTCCCGGACAGCGATGACGTCCTGGAGACCGAAAATTTTCCGGAAGAAGTCCGGGAGCCGTGTCGATCGGGCCCTGACCCGTTCGACGCATGGGTGAGAGGCGGGGAACGGCCCCGCCCGATGCCATCGAGGAGTCGTCATGCCGCGCTTTCTCTCCATGATCCGTATCGACGAGAACGAGCTGTCCGGAGCGGAATTCCCCCAGGACTTCACCGACCGGATGGGCAAGCTGCTGGAGGAGATCACCAAGGCGGGCGTCATGCTCGACACGGCCGGTCTCACCGCGACCTCGGACGGCACCCGCGTGACCTGGTCCGGCGGCAAGCTGTCGTACACCGACGGGCCCTTCACCGAGACCAAGGAAGTCATCGGCGGCTACGCCCTCATGCAGTGCAAGGACAAGGCCGAGGCCCTGGAGTGGACCAGGCGTTTCCTTGAGATCCACCCGGAGGAATGGGACATCACCTGCGAGCTGCGCCAGATCGCCGAGGACTGACACCGGCCGCGCTTGCCCCGCTCCCGCACGGCTGCTCTGATGGGTGGCCGTGACGGCAGCAAGCGCAGCGAACACGGTCGAAGCGGTCTTCAGGATCGAGTCGGCGCGCATCATCGCCGGCGTGGCCCGCATCGTGCGGGACGTGGGCATCGCCGAGGAGATCGCGCAGGACGCTCTGGTCGCCGCGCTGGAGCAGTGGCCGGAGTCGGGTGTCCCGGACAGGCCGGGCGCCTGGCTCATGGCCACGGCCAAGCACCGCGCCATCGATCTCGTACGCCGCAAGGAGACGTACGCCCGCAAGCTGGCCGAGGTGGGGCGGACGCTCACCGACGCGCCGCCGCCGCCCGAACCGGCCGATGCGGACGACATCGACGACGACCTGCTGCGGCTGATCTTCACCGCGTGCCATCCGGTGCTGTCCACCGAGGCCAGGGTCGCGCTCACGCTCAGGCTGCTGGGCGGGCTGACGACCGGGGAGATCGCCCGCGCGTTCCTCGCCGCCGAACCGACGGTCGCCCAGCGCATCGTGCGCGCCAAGCGGACGCTGGCGAAGGCGGGCGTGGCCTTCGAGGTGCCGTACGGCGCCGAGCGCGCCGAGCGCCTGGGCTCGGTGCTCGACGTCATCTACCTGATCTTCAACGAGGGGTACGCGGCGACCGCCGGCGACGACCTTGTGCGCCCGGCGCTCTGCGAAGACGCCCTGCGGCTGGCCCGGGTCCTCGCCGGCCTGATGCCGTACGAACCGGAAGTGCACGGACTGGCGGCGCTGTTGGAGTTCCAGGCGTCCCGCATCCCTACCCGCACGGGTCCCGCGGGCGAACCGGTGCTGCTCGCCGACCAGAACCGCGCCAAGTGGAACCGGCTGCTGATACGGCGCGGCATCGAGTCGCTGGGACGTGCCGGTGCCGGCCCCCTGGGCCCGTACGCCCTTCAGGCCGCGATCGCCGGCTGTCACGCGCAGGCGGTCCGCTACGAGGACACGGACTGGGCGACGATCGCCGCTCTGTACGGGCAGTTGGTCCGTGTCATGCCGTCCCCGATCGTGGAGCTGAACCGCGCGGTCGCCGTCTCCATGACACAGGGCCCCGCCGCCGGCCTCGCCCTGGTGGACGCGATGGCCGCTGAACCGGCCCTGAAGGACTACCACTTGCTCCCGAGCGTCCGCGGTGACCTGCTGGCCCGGCTGGGCCGCGCCGAGGAGGCGCGGGCGGAGTTCGAGCACGCCGCTTCCCTGGCCCGCAACGCGCGGGAGAGGCAACTGCTCCTGGATCGCGCCGCCGAGGCCGCCGACCGGCCCCGGTAACCTCGTCCGCATGACCGGATCAGCCCTCCCGCCCCCGCCGCCGCCCACCCGCATACAGGCCTGGCCCGACCGCGAGTCGCTGCTCGCCGACCGGGCGAAAGCGATGGGGGAGCTGCATCGGGCGAGCATCGGGGTGTGGCGACTGGCCCAGCTGTGGCTGCTCGTGAGCGGGTTCACGGTCGGCTGGGTGAGCGTCGGTGCGGCGCTGCGGGTGTTCTACGAGGCGATCGACGTGTTCAGCCACCTGTTCGGCGGCGTGCTCCTCCTGCTGGGCACCGCGTTCATCGTGCCGACCGGTCTGCTGATCGGCTTCGGTCTCGTCCGCGACGGAAAGGTGCGCGCGCGGCTGCGCGAGTGGAGCGCACTGGACAGCGACCCTGCCCGGGATGCGCGTTTCACCTCACCGGGCCTGAGCCTGACCTGGTTCGTGCCGTCGTTCCTGATGTGCGCGGGCGGCCTGTGGACGTGCTTCGCGGTCCCGGCCGGCGCGGAGCCCGGCGAGAACACGGTGCCGGAGGTGGTGCTGCTGATGGGCCTCGGCATGATCCTGTGGCTGACGGGCCTGATCGGCGTCGCCAAGGCGGTGGGCCACTACCGCTGGGCGCTGCGACTGGTGCCGCGCCGGGCGGCGGCCGGCACCCACGTCTGAGCGGACGCCCCAGTCTGCTGGTACCACCTCGACCGGGGCCCAGGCCGACTGCCCCACGAGCATGGCCCGGGCGGCCGTCTGCCCGGGGACCCACGAGCATGGCCCGGGCGGCCCTGTGCCGGCTGCCCCACGAGCATGGCCCGGGCGGCCCTGTGCCGGCTGCCCCACGAGCATGAGCTGGGCCGCCCTGTGCCGGGTGCCCCACGAGCATGAGCTGGGCCGCCCTATGCCGGGTGCCCCACCAGCATGGCCGGTGCCCCCGCCGTCCTCGTCATGAACACCGTTGCGGCGCCCGGCCCCTGGGGCTTGACCTTGCGGCGCAGTTCGTCCGGTTCGACCGCCGAGCCACGCTTCTTCACCGTCAGGTTGCCGACCTCGCGCTCCCTGAGCAGGGCCTTCAGCTTCTTGACGTTGAAGGGCAGCGCGTCGGTGATCTCGTACGCCGTCGCGTACGGCGTCGGACGCAGCTCGTCCGACGTGATGTAGGCGATCGTCGCGTCGATCAGGCCTCCGCCGACGTCCTCGGCGACTTCGGCGACCAGGTGGGCGCGGATCACCGCGCCGTCGGGCTCGTAGAGGTAGCGGCCGACCGCGCGGACGGCGGGGTCGGGCAGGCCGCGGCCGGTCAGGGTGTGCGGGCCGGGGAGCAGGGTGGCGCGGATCGTGCCCGGGGCCGTGCCGAACCAGAGCACGGCCTCCTTGACGTCCCCGCCGTCCGAGATCCACTCGGCCTCGGCGTCCTCGGGGACGGCCTCGTGCGGGACCCCTGGGGCGATCTTGAGGGCCGCGAACGGGCGGGTGCGGGCCGCGGCGATCGCCCACGACAGGGGCGGGGAGTACGCCTCCGGATCGAAGATCCGGCCCCGGCCGCCCCGGCGCGCGGGATCCGCGAACACCGCGTCGTACCCAGAGGTGTCGATGTCTGTCACGTCCGCGCAGCGGACCTCGATCAGGTCCGCGAGTCCCAGTGCCTCGGCGTTGGCCCGCGCGGCCGCGGCCGTCGGCGGATCGCGGTCCACGGCGAGGACGGAAATGCCCGCCCGCGCCAGCGCGATCGCGTCCCCGCCGATGCCGCTGCACAGGTCGGCGACGCTGCGCACACCGAGGGCGGCGAAGCGCTCGGCCCGGTGGGCGGCAACCGTGCGGCGGGTGGACTGCTCGACGCCGTTGGGGGTGAAGAACATCCGGCCGGCGTCCTCCGCGCCGAATTTCGCCGCCGCCCGCTGCCGCAGCCGCGCCTGCCCGAGCGCCGCCGAGACGAGATCCGCCGGGTGCTCGCGGCGCAGCCGGGTGGCCACGGCCAGTTCATCGGCGGGGTCGTAGGAGGCGAGCGACGCCAGCAGCGCGCTGCCCTCCTCGGTGCGCAGTGCCGACAAGGCGGCGAGCGGATCTGAGGCGTTCACCCGGCCATTGTGGGCCAGCCGGGGGATGGTCCGCGCACGCAGGCGGTGTCGGCCTGGTGCGCGGGCGCCGCGCTGACAGGATGCGACGCCATGCAGCTAGTACGACAAAAGGGAAAAGTGAGAGCGTGTCGGGTCGGAGTGGGTGTGGTCGCGCTCGTCGTGGCCGCCGTCGGCTCCGGCTGTGCCGCCGGGGACGGCGGGGCCGGCCGCCCGGCGAAGTCCGCGCCGGGGCAGTCGGCCCAGCAGGGCCCAGAGGCCCGGGAGCAGGCGGCAGGCCCGGCCGGCGCCCTGTCCGCCTACGTCGAGAAGGTCAAGCGGGCCCAGGCCGCGCGCGCCGCGGCCGCGAAGAAGTGGGGGCTGAAGCAGACCCCGCTCGCCGCACCGCCGCCGCCCGCGGTCAAGCCGAGAATCACCACCCGCAAGGGCTTCGAGGTCGACGGCGGCAAGGAGTTGCCGCCGGTCTTCACCACCGTCCCCACCAAGGAGAAGGTCGTCTTCCTGACGATCGACGACGGCGCGGAGAAGGACCCGGAACTGCTGCGGATGATGTCCGATCTCCGGATCCCGTACAGCGCCTTCCTCAGCGACTACGTGATCGACGACGACTACGGCTACTTCGAGAAGATGCGGGACCGCGGCGTTTCGCTGCACAACCACACCCTCAACCACCGCTACCTGCCCGGCCTGTCCTACTCGGCCCAGAAACGGGAGATCTGCGGTCAGCAGGACAAGCTGCAGAAGCGGTACGGCACCCGGCCGAAGCTGTTCCGACCGCCGTACGGCAACTACAACAAGGACACGCTGCGCGTCGCAAAGTCGTGCGGGATCGAGGCCGTCCCGCTGTGGGCGTCCGAGGCGTTCCCCGACCACATGGAGTGGCGCGAGTGGGACAGGGACCTGCACCCCGGCGACATCATCCTGACCCACTTCCGGGGTCGCGGGGAGTGGAAGGGCACCATGCCGGACATGATCCGGCGGGTCATGAAGACCGTGACCGCCAAGGGGTACGCCGTGGCGAAGCTGGAGGACTACGTGTGAGCCGCGCGCGCCGGCTTCTCGCCGGGGTGACTGCCGGGGGTCTCGCGCGCCGGCTCCTTGCAGGGCCGCTTGCCGGGAGCCGCGCGCGCCGGCTCCTTGCCGCGGGCGCTCGCCGGACGGGGATCGACGGGACGGGGATCGACCGGACCGCGATCGACCGGACCGGGATCGACCGGACGGGGATCGACCGGACGGGCAGCGGACGGGCATCGAACGGGCGGGCGTAGACCGGCTTGGCGTCGTTCGGAGGGGCGTCGATCGGAGGGGCATCGGACCGCCACGCGGGTTCGGCATTGGCACTCCGCTTGACCGAGTGCTAATCGCAGTCATAGTCTCGCTCCTGGCACTCCCCAAGGGAGAGTGCCAACACAGCGACGGGCAGGTCCGGCACCCGCGACGACGGATCCACCTGGTCGCCACCTCAGATCAGTTAACCCCGTGAGATCTCCGAAGGGGGAGGTCGGATCGTGACGACCACCAGCTCCAAGGTTGCCATCAAGCCGCTCGAGGACCGCATTGTGGTCCAGCCGCTCGACGCCGAGCAGACCACGGCTTCTGGCCTGGTTATTCCGGACACCGCCAAGGAGAAGCCCCAGGAGGGCGTCGTCCTGGCCGTGGGCCCGGGCCGCTTCGAGAACGGCGAGCGTCTTCCGCTCGACGTGAACGTCGGCGATGTCGTGCTGTACAGCAAGTACGGCGGCACCGAGGTGAAGTACAGCGGCGAGGAGTACCTCGTCCTCTCGGCCCGCGACGTGCTCGCGATCGTCGAGAAGTAATTCCCGCTTCACCCGGCAGATTTGCCTGAACCGCGCCCCTGGCCACCCCGCTGATGCCGGGCGGCGAGGGGCGCGGTTTTTTGAACACGATTTCCGAGAGGGCTGAATCGCTCCCATGGCGAAGATCCTGAAGTTCGACGAGGACGCCCGTCGCGCCCTCGAGCGCGGCGTCAACAAGCTTGCCGACACGGTCAAGGTGACGATCGGCCCCCGCGGCCGCAACGTCGTCATCGACAAGAAGTTCGGCGCACCCACCATCACCAACGACGGTGTCACCATCGCCCGCGAGGTCGAGGTCGACGACCCGTACGAGAACCTGGGCGCCCAGCTGGTGAAGGAGGTGGCGACCAAGACCAACGACATCGCGGGTGACGGTACGACCACCGCCACCGTGCTGGCCCAGGCGCTGGTCCGCGAGGGTCTGCGCAACGTCGCCGCCGGTGCTTCCCCGGCCGCCCTGAAGAAGGGCATCGACGCCGCGGTCCAGGCCGTGTCCGAGGAGCTCCTCGCGACCGCCCGCCCGATCGAGGACAAGGCCGACATCGCCGCCGTGGCCGCGCTCTCCGCGCAGGACCAGCAGGTCGGCGAGCTCATCGCCGAGGCGATGGACAAGGTCGGCAAGGACGGTGTCATCACCGTCGAGGAGTCCAACACCTTCGGCCTGGAGCTCGACTTCACCGAGGGCATGGCCTTCGACAAGGGCTACCTGTCCCCGTACATGGTGACCGACCAGGAGCGTATGGAGGCCGTCCTCGACGACCCGTACATCCTGATCCACCAGGGCAAGATCTCCTCGATCCAGGACATGCTGCCGCTGCTGGAGAAGGTCATCCAGGCGGGTGGCTCCAAGCCGCTGCTGATCATCGCCGAGGACGTCGAGGGCGAGGCCCTGTCCACCCTCGTCGTCAACAAGATCCGCGGCACCTTCAACGCGGTGGCCGTCAAGGCCCCCGGCTTCGGTGACCGCCGCAAGGCGATGCTCGGCGACATGGCCACCCTCACCGGTGCCACCGTCATCGCCGAGGAGGTCGGCCTCAAGCTCGACCAGGCCGGTCTGGACGTCCTGGGCTCCGCCCGCCGCGTCACCATCACCAAGGACGACACCACCATCGTCGACGGTGGCGGCAACTCCGAGGACGTGCAGGGCCGCGTCAACCAGATCAAGGCCGAGATCGAGACCACGGACTCCGACTGGGACCGCGAGAAGCTCCAGGAGCGCCTCGCGAAGCTGGCCGGCGGCGTGTGCGTGATCAAGGTCGGCGCCGCCACCGAGGTGGAGCTGAAGGAGAAGAAGCACCGTCTGGAGGACGCCATCTCCGCGACCCGCGCCGCGGTCGAGGAGGGCATCGTCTCCGGTGGTGGCTCCGCGCTCGTCCACGCCGTGAAGGTGCTCGAGGGCAACCTGGGCAAGGAGGGCGACGAGGCCACCGGTGTCGCCGTCGTCCGCCGCGCCGCCGTCGAGCCGCTGCGCTGGATCGCGGAGAACGCCGGCCTCGAGGGCTACGTCATCACCTCCAAGGTGGCCGAGCTGGAGGCGGGCCAGGGCTTCAACGCCGCCACCGGCGAGTACGGCGACCTGGTGAAGGCCGGCGTCATCGACCCGGTCAAGGTCACCCGCTCCGCCCTGGAGAACGCTGCCTCCATCGCCTCCCTGCTGCTCACGACCGAGACCCTGGTCGTCGAGAAGCCGGCCGAGGAGGAGGCCGAGGCGGGCCACGGCCACGGTCACGGCCACAGCCACTGAGTCACCGACGCGACACGCGCCGAAGAAGGCCCCCGTTCCCGCCGTGCGCGGGGACGGGGGCCTTCTCCCCTTTCCGGGGGCCTGCTTCCTCGCCTGCCGGCGGACGCTCGGCCCCGCTGGGAGGGCGCTGGTCAGAGCGCCCCGAGCTGCCGCATCAGGCGCATGAGGTCGAAGTGCCACCAGCCTTCCTGGATCTTCCCGCCCTGGAAGCGGAAGATCGTCGTGCCCGTCATCGTGCACTGCTCTCCCGTGGCCGGGATGCCCTGGAACTCGCCCTTGTGCTTGCCGCTCCAGGTCCACAGGAGGCACACGTCGTCGCCGTCGGCCACCTGCCGGTCGAGCTCGAACGTGAAGTCGAAGGCGTCGCGCCACATCGTCAGATCGCGGCGGATGACGTCGCTGCCGACCTCGGACTCCTCCTCGCTGGCGACGTCGTGGTCGATGTAGTCCGCGGCGAAGATCTCGTCGATGGCGTCGAGGTTCCCGCCGACGGCGATCTCATGGAAGAAGCGGCGGGCGGTCGCCGAGTTGAGCTGGTCGTCACGGACCACGTCGAGGTCGGTGAACGACGGCATGCCGTCGCAGAGCGCCACCATCTCCTGGAAGATGCGGTCGGTCTCGGGCAGCTTGGAGTTCCGCATCGCCTCTTCGTACGAAGGGAACTCGACGATGTCGACGTAGTGCGACCCCTCGGAGCGGTCCTTCCCCATGATGAGGTGGGAGGTGGTCCGCTTGCCCTTCGTCTTCTCGACCCACTGGTCCATGAGCGCGTTCACGCCGTCGAACCGGTCGGTCTTGTAATCGATTATCTGTACGAATTTCATGACACCTCCCGCGACGGATGGGATACGGCCATTTTAGTGATTTATGGTCTTAGAGGCGTTTCGCGTGCTCGGTTGCTCGGGTGCTCGCGTGCCCAGGCGTTTCGGGCTGCGTCAGACGTGCCGGGCGTGTGAGGCGCGTCAGGCGGAATGGCCCAGGGCTGCCGGGTGCACCGGGTAGGCGAACGGGAGACCGCCCGCGAACCGCTCCACCTCGTCCAGCGCCTGGTCGGCCATCCGGTGCAGCTCGTCACCGAGCGACCCGGCGATGTGGGGCGTCAGAAGCACATTCGGCAGGTCGTACAACGGTGAGTCGGCGGGCGGCACTTCGGGGTCGGTCACGTCCAGCACCGCGTCGAGGCGGCCGGCGAGAAGCTCGGGGAGCAGGGCGTCCTCGTCGACGAGCGAGCCGCGCGAAGTGTTGATCAGGGTGGCGCCGTCCCGCATCCGGGCCAGCTCGCGCGCGCCGATCATATGGTGGGTGGCCGGCACCTGCGGAGCGTGCACGGTGACGACGTCGGCGCGGGCGCAGAGGTCGTCCAGGCCGGTGCGTTCGACACCCAGCGCCGCCGCCCCGGCCTCGTCCACATACGGGTCGTACAGCAGGACCCGCAGGTCGAAGGGGCGCAGCAGCTCGATCACCCGGCGACCGATGCGGGACGCGCCCACCACTCCTACCGTACGGCGGTAGTTGCCTGCGCCGTCGAGCTCGGCGCGCCAGTCGTGCTCCGCGCGCAGCTGCGCGTACCGGTGGGCGCAGCGCAGCGCCCGCTTGCCCGCGAAAAGGACGGCGGCGAGCGTGAACTCCGCGACGGGCAGGGCGTTCGCGGCCGCCGCCGAGGTCACGGCGATGCCGCGGTGCCAGCACGCCTCGGTGATGTGCTGCTTGACCGAGCCCGCGGCGTGGACGACGGCACGCAGCCGGGGCGCGGCCGCCAGCACCTCGGCGGTCAGCGAAGGGGCGCCCCAGCAGGTGAGCAGCATCTCCGCCTCGGCGAGCGCGGCGGCGACGCGCGGTGAGGGGGAGGTCAGGTCGTGGGCGACGAGGTACGGGTCGGTGCGGGTGAGCGCGGTCAGACGTTCGCGGTGGCGGTCGGCGAGCAGCCGGTCGGCGATTCCCGGCGCCATGGCCAGCAGCAGCGCGGGGCGATTGTCAGTGGCGTGATGCATGGTGGAACTCGGGCTCCTCAGGGGTCGCTTGGGTCACTTGACGCTGCCGGCGGTCAGGCCGGCTTTCCAGTGCCGCTGAAGTGAGACGAAGGCGACGATCAGGGGTATGACGGCGAGCAGGGAGCCTGTCACGACGAGCGGGTCGAACTCCGGCTCGGCGTGGGGGTTGCTGTTCCACGCGTACAGGCCGAGGCTCAGCAGGAAGAACGCGCTGACTTTTGCTCAGGTCCTGCGCCAGGCTGCGGCTCGCGCTGACTCCTGCTCAGGTCCCGTCATGGTGATCAGGCGCACGCCGCGCGGATGATGGGGAACCTGCTGCACGGCTGGTGGACGATGCTGCCCGATGAGCGCCGTTCTGTGTCCGCCGCCGATGCGGCGATCCGTCAGGCCCGCAAAGAGATCGAGCACCTTCCACGGATCGAGGCTTCGGAGTCGACCGATCACTGGGGCCCGTACTTGCGGCCCGCTCGCGAACTCACCCCTCCGAGCAGGTTGCGCGGGGCCAGCTTCACCACACCCATGAGCGCCTTGTAGCGCGGATCGGGGACGGACAGTGACTTCCCCTTCGCGAGATCCGCCAGCGCCGACGTCACCAACCTGTCGGCGTCCAGCCACAGCCAGCCCGGGATGTTGTCCGTCCCCATCCCGGCCCGCTCGTGGAACTCCGTCCGCACGAACCCCGGGCACAGCGCCATCAGCCGCACGCCCGACCCCGCAAGATCCCGCGCCACGCCCTGCGTGAACTGCACTACCCACGCCTTCGACGCACCGTAAGTACCGCGCGGCACGAACGCCGCCACCGAGGCCACGTTCACCACGCCCCCGCGCCCCCGCTCCCGCATCGGGCCGGCCGCGGCCGCCGTCAGCCGCATCACCGCCTCGCAGTGCACCTTCAGCATCGTCAGCTCGTCGGCCATGGACACTTCCAGGAAGCGCCCCTTGTTCCCGAAGCCCGCGTTGTTGATCAGCAGGTCCACCGGGTGCCTGCGGTCCGCGAGCCGCTTCTCGACCGCGGCGATCCCGTCCTCCTCGGCCAGGTCCGCGGTCAGCACCTCCGCCTCGATGCCGTGCCGGTCGTGCAGCTCGGTGGCCTGTTCCTGCAGCCGCTCGGTGTCGCGGGCCACGAGGACCAGATTGCGTCCCTCGGCCGCCAGGCGCCGTGCGAAGGCGGCGCCGATGCCCGCGGTCGCTCCCGTGATCAGTGCAGTCGTCATAGGCGGCACGTTAGTGCCCCGCGTGTGAGTGCGGTGCACGGACCTCGCCGGCCCGCTGTCCCTGCTCGACGACCACGAACTGGCCCATCATCCCCTCGTCCTCGTGGTAGAGCAGGTGGCAGTGGTACATGTACGGAGTGTCCGGGTCCGCCGGGCCCGTGAACCGCACAGCTATCTTCACGCTCCTGTTACCCGGCACGAACACGGTGTCCTTCGGGCCGCGCAGATGAGGCGGCGGCTGCCGGCCGTCGACCTCCAGCACCCGGAACTGCACGTCGTGCACATGGAAGTTGTGCGGCATGCCGTCGTCGTTGCGCAGGACCCAGGTCTCGGTGGTGCCCCGGGTGACGGTCTCGTCGATCCGGTCCATGGACATCGGCCTGCCGTTGATCCCGGACCGCTGAAGGCCGAAGAACCGTGTCCGCACGGAGTCCTCGCCGTCCGGCAGCTCCGGTTCGCCGAGCGCGCCGGGGAGTTCGGGCGAGGGCCGCAGCGTCTTCGCGGCACGCAGCTCCAGTACGTCGAACGAATCGTCACCGCCGTTGAACCGGGTCTGCCAGAAGTCGCCCAGGCTCTGCGGATGGCTGCGCAGCACAACCCGCTCGCCCGGCTGCATCCGCACCACCATCTCGGCCCGCTCGCCGGGAGACAGCCGGATGCGGTCCATCGGCACGGCCTGCGGCAGCAGCCCGCCGTCCGACGCGATGAGCGAGAAGCGCCGGTCGTCGGCGAAGCCGAAGTGGTAGAAGCGGGCGGTGGAGGCGTTGAGCAGACGCAGCCGTATCAGCTCGTCGCTCACCTCCTTGTACGGCTCCAGGGTGCCGTTGACCATCGTCCGGTCGCCGAGGAAGCCGCTGCCGGCCATCATCTTGTGCCCGTGGTCGAACTCCGCGCCGTCGAAGCGGACGTCCTGCACGACCACCGGCAGATCGTCGACGCCGTAGTTCTTCGGCAGCGGCAGCTTCGCCGCCCGCTCGTCGTCGAGCAGGAACATGCCGGCGAGCCCCCGCCGCACATGCTGCTCGGTCCTCCCGTGCGGGTGCGGGTGGTACCAGAGCGTCGCGGCCGGCTGGTCCACCGTCCAATGCGGGCTCCAACTCCCGCCCGGCGCCACCGTCTGGTGCGGACCGCCGTCCATCGCGGCGGGCAGGTGCATGCCGTGCCAGTGCACGGTGGAGGTCTCGCCCAGCGCGTTCCGTATCCGCACCTCGACCTTGTCACCGCGCGAGGCGCGGAGGGTCGGGCCGAGGAAGTCCCCGTTGAACCCCCAGGTCGGGGTCTGCTGCCCCGCTCTGAACTCCTTCTGACCTGCCTGCATCGTCAGATCGAAGACCTTGGTGCCGTCCCGTGCGACAGCCGGCTTTGCCAGCGGCGGCACGGCCATCTCCCGGCTGAACGAGGTGCCGACGGTGGACACCTCGGCGTCGGAGTACAGCCGGAAGAACCCGCCGCCGACCGCCATGACGGCGGCGACGGCGACAGCCGTGAGAATGACGATGACGCGCCTGAGCCGGGACATGACTCCAGCGTCCCGGCCGCCGCCGACGGGCACATCGGGGACCGCCCCCCATCGGCCCCCGAGCCAACTGACCCGCCTTCTCCGGGATTTCCCCTACGAGACGATCGGCAGCTGCCGGGTGCGGGAGCAGGCGCCGGTCCCTGTTTCGTACGTGGCCACGTACTCCCGCGCCTCGCGCAGCTGCTCGGGATGGAGCGCGTCGCCCGCCGCGAGCACCTGCGGCAGCAGGGAGCGCTCGGTGGTCCCGGCCCGGAACGACAGCGAGACGGTGACCTCGTGCTCCGGCCGGTGCTCGATCTCGATCGGATCGCCCGCACGGACCTCACCGGGTCTGATCACCCGCAGATACGCGCCGGGCGCGGCCTCCTGCGTGAAGCGCCTGACCCACCCCTTCTCACCGAGCCAGCTCGCGAAGGTGCGGCACGGTACGCGCCCGCTGGTCACCTCCAGCACCAGCTCGTCGCCGATCCGCCAGCGCTCGCCGATCCTCGCGCCGTTGACGTCGAGCCCGCTCGTGGTGAGGTTCTCGCCGAACGAGCCGCTCGCCAGCGGCCTGCCCAGCTCCCTCTCCCAGCGGTCCAGGTCCTCCCGCGCGAAGGCGTAGACCGCCTGGTCGGTGCCGCCGTGGTGGCGCAGGTCCGAGACCGCGTCCCCCGCCACACCGCTGCCTCCCTCTCCCTTGCGCCCGGGGTCCGCCACCCGGACGGCCCCCTCGGCCGGACGTTTGTCGATCCCGGTCGTTCCGGTGCCGGCGTAGTCCACGGACCTGAGCCGCCCCACGTTCACACTCAGAAGCTTCATACGGGGCACGCTAACCCGACGCTCACCAAAGCAACCAGCCGAATTTTCCCTGAACCCCCAAGGCAGGCTTATGCTCAAGGAGTGATCGAAGCCCGTCATCTCCGTGTCCTGCGCGCCGTGGCCGCCACCGGTTCCTTCTCCGCCGCCGCGCGCGAACTGGGCTGCACCCAGCCCGCGGTCAGCCAGCAGATGAAAGCACTCGAGAGCTCGGCCGGCACGCCGCTGCTGATCCGTACGGGCCGCGAGATGCGCCTGACCCAGGCGGGCGAAGTGCTCGTCCGGCACGCGTCCGGCATCCTCGCCGGGCTCACCGCCGCCGAGGAGGAGATCGCCGCGATCGCAGGGCTCAGGGCGGGCCGCGTCCGTCTGGTCTCGTTCCCGAGCGGCAGCTCCACGCTGGTGCCCACGGCGCTCGCCGCCCTGCGCGCGGCGCACCCCGGCACCAGGGTCTCCCTGGTCGACGCCGAGCCGCCGCGCTCCGTCGAGATGCTGAGGGAGGGCGAGTGCGACGTGGCCCTGGCCTTTCGCTACGGCACGGCGGGCGCCGAATGGGACGACCTCGTCGTACGCCCGCTGCTCACGGACCGGCTCATCGGGCTGGTGCCCGAGGGTCACCGGCTGGCGGGCGCGGAGAGCGTCGCGATCGGCGACCTCACCGACGAGCCGTGGATCGCGGGCTGCCCCCGCTGTCGCCGTCAGCTGGTGGAGGTCTGCGAGGAGGCCGGCTTCACGCCGCGGATCGACTTCGCGACGGACGACTACCCGGCGGTGATCGGACTGGTCGGCGCGGGCCTGGGCGTGGCGGTGCTGCCGGAGCTGGCGCTGGAGTCCGTACGCCCGAAGGGGGTGCGGACGATCGCGGTGAACCCACCCGTCGCCCGCGAGATCGTCGCCCTGACCCTCCCGGACCTCTCCCAGGTCCCAGCGGTCGCCGCGACCCTGGACCACCTGTCGCTGGCGGCCGAGCGCTGAGGCGCGGCGTCGGCTCTGGGCTGCCCGGCCCTGGCTGCCCCGGCGGTCGCGGCGACCCCGGACCGCGGCCCTGGCGGCCCGGCCGCCGAACCGTCCCCGAACCGCCGGTACGCGGCGGTGTCGCGTTGAAGCGCGGCACCGCTCCGGGCGGCCCCGGTGGCCTGTCGGCTGAACCGCCCCCCGACGGCCCGGTGGCCCGCTGGCCTGCCGGCTGAGCCGCTCCCGGCGGCCTGGTGACGCGGCGCTGAGGCGCGGGGTCGGCTTTGGCTGCCCCGGCGGTCGCGGTGACCCCGGACCGCGGCCCTGGCGGCCCGGCCGCCGAACCGTCCCCGAACCGCCGGTACGCGGCGGTGCCGCGTTGAAGCGCGGCACCGCTCCGGGCGGCCCCGGTGGCCTGTCGGCTGAACCGCCCCCGACGGCCCGATGGCCCGGCGCTGAAGCGCGGCGCCGGTCCGGGCCCGGCGGGCCCGCAGGCCCCCAGCCGTCCCGCTCCGGACGCCAGGGGTGCGCCGGGCAGCCGCGCGCCGACGCAGAAAGCCGGTCCCGGCTGAGGCCGGGACCGGCTTGCAGGTGCAGAGACGTTGGGAGCAGGCGCGTCATTCGCGCAGACAGTCGTCGTAGCCGTGGCAGTTGTGGTCGTCGTCGCTCGGTGTCGCTCAGTCTCGTTCGTACAGATGAAGTAACGTTTCTTCGTTCGCGATGGGGGCGTCACGCCCCCACCGCGCCTCCCGCGCTCGTCGCAGGGATCAGACGATGGCGTGCGCGGCCCATGAGCTCCTCGCGCTCGTCCTCCGTCAGTCCGCCCCAGACGCCGTACGGCTCCCGCACCGCCAGTGCGTGTGCCGCGCACTCGGCCCGGACGGGGCACCTCATGCAGACCTCTTTCGCCGAGTTCTCGCGCGCGCTGCGCGCTGCACCGCGCTCGCCTTCCGGATGGAAGAAGAGCGAGCTGTCGACCCCGCGGCATGCCGCGAGGAGCTGCCAGTCCCACAGATCGGCGTTGGGTCCGGGAAGGCGAGAGAAATCTGCCATGGCGCATGTCCCCTTGAAACCGTGCTGAGTGGATACAGGACAAGTCGGAAACGGGCGGGACCTCCGGCCGGCGTGTGCCGGTTCCGGCACCCCACGCTGTGCCAACGACCGTACATCTGCTGTGTAAGTAGATGTAAATATGACTCATTGCGAATCTAGCCAAAGACACCAGCTAATGGGAAGAAAAGCCGCTGAATGGGGCACGGATCCCCGGAGAAACTCCGGTGACCTGCGGCGCTGCGGTTCGCGCACGGCCCCTTACGCAGAGTGCCGAAGAGCTTCGTCCCACCCGTAACTCTTTCGAGTGACCGTCGTTGAGAGGGCGAGGCGGTTGAAAGAACAAGCTGTCGGGCACATGTCCGAGAGCGTTCAACCGCTCAGGTGACGAAACGTACCCAGCCTGGAGGCTCAAGGTGACGCGCATCAGCTGCGGAGGGCGGCCATGACATCCGTCCTCGTCTGCGACGACTCCCCGCTTGCCCGAGAGGCGCTCCGCCGCGCGGTCGCGACCGTGCCCGGCGTCGAGCGCGTGACGACCGCGGCCAACGGCGAGGAAGTGCTCCGCCGGTGGGGCGCCGACCGCTCGGACCTGATTCTGATGGACGTACGCATGCCCGGTTTGGGCGGCGTCGAGACCGTGCGCCGGCTGCTGTCCGCCGACCCGGGCGCCCGGATCATCATGCTCACCGTCGCCGAGGACCTCGACGGTGTCGCACTCGCGGTCGCCGCCGGCGCCCGCGGCTATCTGCACAAGGACGCCTCGCGCGCCGAGCTCCGGGCGACGGTCACGCAGGCGCTCGCCGACCCGACATGGCGGCTCGCGCCGCGCCGGCTCCGCTCGGCCGAGATGGGCGCCGCGCCCACGCTCACCGCGCGGGAGATCCAGGTGCTCGAGGGAATGAGTCACGGCCGGTCGAACGCGGAGATCGGGCGCGAGCTGTTCCTGTCCGAGGACACGGTGAAGACGCACGCCAGGCGCCTGTTCAAGAAGCTCGGCGCCTCGGACCGGGCGCATGCGGTGGCGCTCGGATTCCGCTGGGGCCTGGTCCGCTGAGTGGCCCGGCACGGGGTGACGGATGCCCGAGGGCATCCGTTTCCCGCGCGATGCCGCATCCTTGAGGGTGTGGAGTTCCTCGGGGACGAGTCGGTCGAGCGGGAGGGGAGGGCGCAGGAGATGACTTCCGGCGCACCTGCTCATAACGCTTCGGTGCACAACATGGGACGCGGTGCCCGGGAGGCTCCGGCGCCAAGGCACCATGGACCGATGCGTGACGACGAGGCGGCGACCGCCCAGGGGGCCATCGGTGCACTCGTCCATCGTGCCGTCGACGGCGACGAGCAGGCCACGCACGACCTGCTCGCGCACGTCCACCCGCTCGCACTGCGTTTCTGCCGTTCCCGTCTCAACAGACTTCCCGGCGACGCCCGGCATTTCGCCGACGACCTCGCTCAGGAGGTGTGCGTCGCGGTGCTGATGGCACTGCCGCGCTACAAGGACACCGGAAGGCCCTTCGAGGCCTTCGTCTTCGCCATCGCCTCGCACAAGGTCGCCGATCTGCAGCGGGCGGCGATGCGGCACCCCGGCTCGACGGCCGTGCCGTCCGACGAGATGCCCGAGCGGCCCGACGACTCCCTCGGACCCGAGGAGCGGGCGCTGCTCAGCGACGACGCCGAGTGGGCCAAGAAGCTCCTCGCCAATCTCCCCGAGAACCAGCGCGAGCTGCTGGTTCTGCGTGTCGCCGTCGGGCTGACGGCGGAGGAGACGGGACAGATGCTGGGGATGTCGCCGGGTGCCGTGCGCGTCGCCCAGCACCGTGCGCTGAGCCGTCTGCGGGCGCTGGCCGAGCAGTGAACCGTGCGGCGGCCGCGTGCGTATGAACGTACAAAGCTGCTTACTGATCTTGATCGTGGAATGAGACGGGTGCAGAGCCCGTTAGCATGGACATCCGCACCGATCAAGGCCATTGGGGAAGGTGTCATGACCAACGTCGACGGAGTGCCCGAGAAATTCGCGACACTCGGGCTGACCTACGACGATGTGCTGCTGCTGCCGGGTGCCTCCGACATGGCTCCCGACCAGATCGACACCTCCTCGTACATCTCGAAGAACGTGCGGGTGAACATCCCGCTGCTGTCCGCCGCCATGGACAAGGTGACCGAGGCGCGCATGGCCATCGCCATGGCCCGTCAGGGCGGCGTCGGTGTGCTGCACCGCAACCTCTCCATCGCCGACCAGGCCAACCAGGTCGACCTGGTCAAGCGCTCCGAGTCCGGCATGGTCACCGACCCGATCACCGTGCACCCGGACGCGACGCTCGCGGAAGCGGACCGGCTGTGCGCCAAGTTCCGCATCAGCGGTGTGCCGGTCACCGATCCCGCGGGCAAGCTGCTCGGCATCGTCACCAACCGCGACATGGCCTTCGAGACCGACCGTGCGCGCCAGGTGCGCGAGGTCATGACCCCGATGCCGCTGGTCACGGGCAAGGTCGGGATCTCCGGTGTGGACGCCATGGAGCTGCTGCGCCGCCACAAGATCGAGAAGCTTCCGCTGGTCGACGACGCGGGCGTTCTCAAGGGCCTGATCACGGTCAAGGACTTCGTCAAGGCCGAGAAGTACCCGAACGCCGCCAAGGACAGCGAGGGCCGCCTCCTCGTCGGCGCGGCCGTCGGTGTCGCGGGCGACGCCTTCGAGCGCGCCCAGGCGCTGATCGAGGTGGGCGTCGACTTCATCGTCGTGGACACCGCGCACGGCCACTCCAAGCTGGTCGGCGACATGGTCGCCAAGATCAAGTCGAACTCGTCCGGTGTGGACGTCATCGGCGGCAACATCGCCACCAGGGACGGCGCCCAGGCACTGGTCGACGCGGGCGTCGACGGCATCAAGGTCGGCGTGGGCCCCGGCTCCATCTGCACCACGCGCGTGGTCGCCGGCATCGGCGTACCCCAGGTCACCGCGATCTACGAGGCCTCGCTCGCCGCCAAGGCGGCCGGTGTCCCGGTGATCGGCGACGGAGGTCTGCAGTACAGCGGCGACATCGCCAAGGCCCTGGTCGCGGGCGCCGACACGGTCATGCTGGGCTCGCTGCTCGCCGGCTGCGAGGAGTCGCCGGGCGAGTTGATGTTCATCAACGGCAAGCAGTTCAAGTCGTACCGCGGCATGGGCTCCCTGGGCGCCATGCAGTCCCGTGGCGAGCAGCGCTCCTTCTCCAAGGACCGTTACTTCCAGGAGGGCGTCGCCTCCGACGAGAAGCTGGTTCCCGAGGGCATCGAGGGCCAGGTCCCCTACCGCGGTCCGCTCTCCGCGGTCGTCCACCAGCTGGTCGGCGGCCTGCGCCAGTCGATGTTCTACGTCGGCGGACGCACGGTGCCCGAGCTGCAGGACCGCGGCCGGTTCGTCCGGATCACCTCGGCGGGTCTCAAGGAGAGCCACCCGCACGACATCCAGATGACGGTCGAGGCACCGAACTACAGCAGGAAGTAGCGCGTACGTCCGCCAGGGGCGGTCCCGATTCACCGGGGCCGCCCCTGGCGTGTGTGTCGGGGATACTGGTAGGCGCAGACGTAGAGGGAAAGGCCACACATCGTGACTGAGATCGAGATCGGGCGCGGCAAGCGCGGCCGCCGGGCGTACGCGTTCGATGACATCGCCGTCGTACCGAGCCGGCGCACGCGGGACCCGAAGGAGGTCTCGATCGCCTGGCAGATCGACGCCTACCGCTTCGAGCTGCCCTTCCTGGCCGCCCCGATGGACTCGGTCGTCTCGCCGCGCACCGCCATCCGCATCGGTGAGATGGGCGGTCTCGGCGTCCTGAACCTCGAGGGCCTGTGGACCCGCTACGAGGACCCGCAGCCGCTGCTCGACGAGATCGCCGAGCTGGACCCGGAGAGCGCCACGCGCCGGCTGCAGGACATCTACGCCGCCCCGATCAAGGAGGAGCTGATCGGGCAGCGCATCAAGGAGGTGCGCGACTCGGGCGTCGTCACCGCCGCCGCGCTCTCCCCGCAGCGCACCGCGCAGTTCTCGAAGGCCGTCGTGGACGCGGGCGTCGACATCTTCGTCATCCGCGGTACGACGGTCTCCGCCGAGCACGTCTCCGGTGCCGCCGAGCCGCTGAACCTCAAGCAGTTCATCTACGAGCTCGACGTCCCGGTCATCGTCGGCGGCTGCGCCACGTACACGGCCGCGCTGCACCTGATGCGCACGGGCGCGGCGGGCGTGCTGGTCGGCTTCGGCGGGGGCGCCGCGCACACCACGCGCAATGTGCTGGGCATCCAGGTGCCGATGGCGACCGCGGTCGCCGACGTGGCCGCGGCCCGCCGCGACTACATGGACGAGTCCGGCGGCCGGTACGTCCACGTCATCGCCGACGGCGGTGTGGGCTGGTCCGGCGACCTGCCGAAGGCGATCGCCTGCGGCGCGGACGCGGTGATGATCGGCTCTCCGCTCGCGCGCGCGACGGATGCGCCCGGCAAGGGCCGCCACTGGGGCATGGAGGCCGTCCACGAGGACGTGCCGCGCGGCAAGCTGGTCGATCTCGGCATCGTGGGCACGACCGAGGAGGTCCTGACCGGCCCCTCGCACAACCCCGACGGCTCGATGAACTTCTTCGGCGCCCTGCGGCGTGCGATGGCGACGACCGGCTACAGCGAGCTCAAGGAGTTCCAGCGGGTCGAGGTCACGGTGGCGGACTCGCAGCACAGCCGCTGATCCTCCGCACGGCGGCGCGGCTTGAGCGTCGGCTTCGGCTTCGGTTTCAGGAAGGGCCCGGCACCTGATGGTGCCGGGCCCTTCTGCTGTCCTCAGGGGTCTGTCCTCCCGCATCCGGTTCCTCACACCCGTGCTCCCAGGACCGTGCTCCCAGGCCCGTCGGTTCACAGGCGGTGGGCCGCTCCCGCCGGGGTCGCGCCCCGTGTGTCGAGCAGCAGCTGCGCCTTGACCGCGAGGCCCTGCAGGTCGTACGTGCGGTGGTGCTGCAGCAGTACCGTCAGGTCCGCGTTGGCGGCGGCCTCGTAGAGGGAGTCGGCGCGGGGAACGGGCAGTTCGTTCACGCGCCAGTCCGGGATGTAGGGGTCGTGGTAGCTGACGGACGCGCCGAGGTCCATCAGACGGCGGGCGATCTCGGTGGCGGGGGAGCCCGTCAGGTCGGCGAGGTCGGGCTTGTAGGTGACCCCGAGGAGCAGCACGCGGGCGCCGCGGGCCGACTTGCCGTGCTCGTTGAGGAGCGTGGCGGAGCGCTGGATGACGTACTGCGGCATCCGGGTGTTGATGTCCTGGGCGAGTCCCACCATGCGCAGGGTCCGGCCCGTGGGCGGGAGGTGGCCGGGGTCCAGGGGCACGCCGTGGCCGCCCACGCCCGGGCCCGGGCGGAACGCCTGGAAGCCGAACGGCTTGGTCTCGGCGCAGCGGATGACGTCCCACAGGTCGATGCCGAGGCCGTGGCAGAGGACGGCCATCTCGTTGACGAGCGCCATGTTGACGTGCCGGAAGTTCGTCTCCAGGACCTTGACGGTCTCGGCCTCGCGCAGACCACGCGCCCGGACGACCTTGTCGGTGAGCCGGCTGTAGAAGGCGGCGGCCGATTCGGTGCAGGCGGGGGTGAGGCCGCCGATGACCTTGGGGGTGTTGGCGTAGCCGTGGGCGCGGTTGCCTGGGTCGGTGCGGCTGGGGGAGTACGCCAGGTGGAAGTCCCGCCCGGCGCGCAGGCCCGAGCCCTGTTCGAGCAGCGGACGGAGGAACTCGTCGGTCGTGCCGGGCTGGACCGCCGACTCGAGGAGCACGGTGGTGTGCGGGCGCAGCCGTGACGCGAGGGCGCGGGCCGCGTCGGCGAGCGCCGTGAGGTCCGGCGCTCCGTCCGGGCCGGGGGGCGTGGGGGCGCAGATGACCGCGGTGCGCACCCTCCCCAGTTCGGCTCGGTCGGTGACCGTGCGGAAGCCGGCGGAGAGCATGCGGCGGACGTCGGCGGCGGTGACACCCGCGGCGGGGTCGGTGAGACGGCGCGGGTCGGGGTCGTAGCCGATGGTCTCGATGCCGGCTGCCACGGCGGCCTGGGCGAGGGGCAGACCGAGGTGGCCGAGTCCGATGACAGCGAGATCTGCGGGCATGACGGTGGCCGTCCTTCCCATAGCCGGAGGGGACAGAGGACGCAAGCCCTGTGGGCGGAACGGGCGTGCGCAATGTCAGACTAGGCGTAAATATGACCGTTATGCCGGATTGTGCGCGTGTGGCTAACGGAGTGTTATCCACAGGCAGTGGCTGAAGTCGGCGAGTGCGGACAGAATCGACGATGTGAGCCCGACCGCAGGGGACGCACGGGGGCGACGGGAGGCAGCAGTGAGAACAGCGACACTGGGACCGGAGGAGCGCGCAGCAGCGCTCGCCGGTATGGCCGAGCGTGAACTGGACGTGCTGGTGGTCGGCGCCGGCGTCGTCGGAGCGGGCACCGCGCTGGACGCGGCGACACGGGGCCTGGCGACCGGGCTCGTCGAGGCGCGTGACTGGGCCTCGGGCACGTCGAGCCGGTCGAGCAAGCTCATCCACGGCGGCCTGCGTTATCTGGAGATGCTCGACTTCGCTCTGGTCAGGGAAGCGCTCAAGGAGCGCGGGCTGCTGCTGGAGCGGCTTGCCCCGCACCTGGTCAAGCCGGTGCCGTTCCTCTATCCCCTGCAGCACAAGGGCTGGGAGCGGTGGTACGCGGGATCGGGCGTCGCGCTGTACGACGCGATGTCGGTCTCCTCGGGCCACGGGCGCGGTCTGCCCGTGCACCGCCATCTGTCACGGCGTCACGCGCTGAGGGTGGCACCCGCGCTGAAGAAGGACGCCCTCGTGGGTGCCCTGCAGTATTACGACGCCCAGATGGACGACGCCCGATTTGTCACCACCCTGGTGCGCACGGCCGCGAGCTACGGGGCCCAAGTGGCCAGCCGTGCCCGGGTGGTCGGCTTCCTGCGGGAGGGCGAGCGGGTCGTCGGCGCAAGGGTGCTCGACGTCGAGGCCGGCGGCGAGTACGAGATTCGTGCACGCCAGATCGTCAATGCGACGGGGGTGTGGACGGACGACACACAGGCGCTGATCGGGGAGCGCGGGCAGTTCCATGTACGGGCGTCCAAGGGCATCCATCTCGTGGTGCCGAAGGACCGCATCCACTCCAGCACCGGTCTGATCCTGCGGACCGAGAAGTCCGTCCTCTTCGTCATTCCGTGGGGCCGCCACTGGATCGTCGGCACCACGGACACCGAATGGGACCTGGACAAGGCGCACCCCGCCGCGTCGAGCGCGGACATCGACTACCTGCTGGAGCACGTCAATTCGGTGCTCGCCGTCCCCCTCACCCGGGACGACGTCCAGGGGGTGTACGCGGGGCTGAGGCCGCTGCTCGCCGGGGAGTCCGACGCGACGAGCAAGCTGTCGCGCGAGCACACGGTCGCGCATCCGGTGCCGGGCCTGGTGGTCGTGGCCGGTGGCAAGTACACGACGTACCGGGTCATGGCGAAGGACGCCGTTGACGAGGCGGTGCACGCGCTCGACCAGCGGGTTGCCGCGTGCGTCACGGAGGAGGTCCCCCTTCTCGGCGCCGAGGGCTACCGCGCCCTGTGGAACGCGCGCGCGAGGATCGCGGCGCGGACCGGGCTCCATGTGGTCCGCGTGGAGCACCTGTTGAACCGGTACGGCTCCCTGACCGAGGAGCTCCTGGCGCTGATCGCCGAGGACACGTCACTCGGCGAGCCGCTCACCGGAGCCGACGACTATCTGCGCGCCGAGGTCGTCTACGCGGCGTCGCACGAGGGTGCACGCCATCTGGACGACGTGCTGACGCGGCGCACCAGGATCTCGATCGAGACCTTCGACCGGGGGACGCGCTGCGCGCGGGAGTGTGCGGAGCTGATGGCTCCGGTGCTTGGTTGGGAGACGGCTCATGTCGAGAAGGAGGTCGAGCACTACGAGAAGCGGGTGGAGGCGGAGCGTGAGTCTCAGCGCCAGCCGGACGACCTGACGGCCGACGCGGCGCGCTTGGGGGCGCCGGACATCGTGCCGATCTGAGAGGGGTCCGCCGGGCCGCCGGGCGGCGGGAACGGCGGGCGCAAGGCATGGGGGCGGGCGGAAGTGTCGGCGGCGGTGCTCGGACCCGCTGGACCGGTCGTCCGGGAAGATGGGGCACCGGGGGTGCCGGGGGTCCGGCGCTCTGTGCCGGCCGGATTTCGCCGAGCCCTGATCGGCGGAAGGGGACGTCGGGCATGGGGGCCGGCGGGGCGCGCAAGGCCCCGACCAGCGCAGGGGCGGACTTCACGGCGAGTGAGCGTACGGCGGAGGCCGCACCCCTGCGGTCGCGCAGGTTCAGTGAATGGACCCGGGAGACATTGCGTTCCTGGAGTGAGGGACAATGGTCGCTCTGCCAGGGCGGGTTACCGCATCGAGCGGGAAGCGGCAGGCGCGGGCGCAGATCAGGGATCGCAGAGGGGACGCATGTCGGAGGCTGAGCAGTCGCGGGAGCCCCAGCGGGAAGAGACCGAGGGGGCCGGCTTCGCCGGCAAGGGCGAGGACTCCGCCGTGGCCGCCGGGGGCGGCACCGGCGACTCGAAGCCCGAGGGCGCGGGACACGCGACCGGAGAGGCGTCCCGTGGTGGGACGGTGACGTCCCTTCAGGAGGACACGTCCGACAAGAAGGACGCGCCTGCACGCGAGGACGCGGCGTCTGACGGCGAGTCCGGGACCTCGGGCTCGGGCACCGCCGACGAAGTCGCCGCCGGAAAGCCGACGGTGGAAGACGCCACGGCGGGCGTGAGCGAGGACGGCGCCGGCGACGGCCCCGTTCCGGCGGACGGTGGGACGGGCAAGGCGACCGTCCCCTCGGACGAGGCCACGGACGACGGCACGGACCGTGGCACCGACGCGCAGAGCCCGGCGGACGCCTCCACGGCTGAGGCGGACGACGACGCCGACAAGGCTGCAGGCACGAGCAAGGACGGCGAAGGCAGCGGTGACGCGGCCCCGTCCGGCGCGGCCGAGGCCAACGCCGCCGGGAGCGGTGCGGGCCCGGCTGCGGTCGACAGCAGGAGCCCCGACAGCAGCGCCGGCGCCGGCGCAGCGCCCGCAGGCAAGACTCCCGGTGCCGTGGCAGCCGCCGTGGGCGGGGGCGCAGGCCGTGCGGCGAGCTCTGCAGCGAGCAAGGGAAGCGCCAGGCGCGGCGGACAGGGCAGTGGTGCGGGTGCGCCCGAGGGGCGGTTGCTCGCCGGGCGTTACCGGCTGGGCGGGGTCCTCGGGCGGGGCGGCATGGGCACCGTCTGGCGCGCCGTCGACGAGACGCTCGGCCGCACCGTCGCCGTCAAGGAACTGCGCTTCCCGAACGCCATCGATGAGGAGGAGAAGCGCCGGCTCATCACGCGTACGCTGCGCGAGGCAAAGGCCATCGCCCGGATCCGCAACAACAACGCCGTCACCGTCTACGACGTCGTCGACGAGGACGACCGCCCGTGGATCGTCATGGAGCTGGTCGAGGGGAAGTCCCTCGCCGAGGTGGTGCGCGAGGACGGCGTTCTGACGCCCCGTCGCGCCGCCGAGGTGGGGCTCGCCATTCTCGACGTGCTGCGTTCCGCGCACCGTGAGGGCATCCTGCACCGGGACGTGAAGCCGTCGAACGTGCTCATCGGCAAGGACGGCCGGGTCGTTCTCACCGACTTCGGCATCGCCCAGGTCGAGGGCGACCCGTCGATCACGTCGACCGGCATGCTCGTGGGCGCCCCTTCGTACATCTCGCCCGAGCGTGCCCGCGGCCACAAGCCCGGGCCCGCCGCGGACCTGTGGTCACTCGGTGGCCTGCTCTACGCGAGCGTCGAGGGCTGTCCGCCGTACGACAAGGGGTCGGCGATCGCGACGCTGACCGCCGTGATGACCGAGCCGCTCGACCCGCCCAAGAACGCGGGTCCGCTGGAGGAGGTCATCTACGGGCTGCTCGCGAAGGACCCGGCCCAGCGGCTCGACGACGTGGGCGCACGCGCGCTGCTCACGCAGGTGGTCCATGCCCCCGAGGCGCCGGTGCGATCCGCCGAGGTCGAGTCTCCGGTGGAACAGACACGGGCCATACGGATCCCGCCCGTTCCCCCGGTGCGTCCGGAGACCAAGCCGAAGGACCCAGCGGCCGAGCGGCTGCGCGGGGCCCTGCGCTCCGTGCGCAACGCCGCAGCGGCCGCCAAGGCCGAGTCCAGGGGCCAAACGCGTGCCGGATCGAGGACCGCGACCAAGACGTCGGTCGGGACCGCTTTTGCGGCTCCGTCCGGCAGGCCCGCGCCCGTCCGCGCACCGCTCACCGATGTGGTGCCGCGGCGTACCTTGGTGATCATCGCGGTCGTCGCCGTGCTCGCGGTGCTGTCGACGGTGCTCGTCTTCGCGTTCGGCGGCGACGACGACAAGGGCAGCCAGGGCAAGGCCAAGGGCAAGGGCGACACCGCCGCGTCGGCGGGCACCACCGCAGGCGGCGACGGCAAGGCCGCCGGGGGCAGCGACGCCGGTCCGGACACCGGCCGGGGCACGGATCAGGGGAACGGCGAGGACACCGGCAAGGACGACGGCACGGACGACGGCAAGGACGAACAGGCCGCCAGCAACGGCGCGTCCGGCGGTCAGCCGTCCGGCGGCGACGGCGGTGGCGGTGACGTGCTGCCCGCGGGATACGTGATGGTCTCCAACGACCAGTTCCACTTCACCATGGCGATGCCGAAGAACTTCCGGCTCACCGGCATAGCGGGCCGTAACTCCGGCGCGAAGTTCAGCGTCGACGGCGGGGTGCCCCGCGTCCAGATCGACTTCACCGACAGCCCCGGGGACGACGCGGCCGCGGCCTGGGCCGCTGCGGTCGCCGGTGTGCGCGCCACGAGCAACGGCTACAAGCACCTCAGTATTGGGAAGGTCGACTACAACGGCTACCCGACCGTCGCCGACTGGCAGTTCGAGCGCACCGAGAGCGGCCTGCGGGTACGCGTTCTGAACAGAGGTTTCAAGGTCGATGCCAAGCGCGGCTACTCGATCATGATCACCTGCAAGGCGAGCGAGTGGCACGGCAAGGAGTGCGAGACGCTGCGCAAGACGGCGTTCGCGACGTTCAGCCCCAAGGACTGAGCAGGGGCACGTATCGTGAGGAGTCGCGAACGGTATGCAGCGACAAGGGGCCGTTGAGCGACCGGAATTGACGGCTTAGCGCGGTTGTGTGCGGCTTTCCGGGCCGGCCCGGGGACGCGCACATGGGGAGGCGTCGTGGAGGACTACGCGGGAAGGGTTCTGGCCGACCGCTACCGCCTGCCCTTGCCTCCCTCCGACGAGTTCGAGTCGGCCGAGACACGCGCGTTCGACACGTACAGCGGCCATGAAGTCCTGGTGCGGCAGGTGCCGTTGCCGGAGGTCGTGGACGCGGAAGTGGTGGACGGCGACGGCCTCGCAGGCGCCGCGGTGCCCCGGCGGATATCGGGGCAGGCGACCCGGCGGCCCGCGGACCCGGCCGTGCGCCGGGCCGTCGAGGCCGCGCAGGCGGCGGCACAGATCCCCGACCACCCCCGTCTGGACCAGGTCTTCGACGTCTTCGCCGAGGACGGCTCCCTCTGGATCGTGAGTGAGTTCGTCGCCGCGCGCCCCCTTGCCGCCCTCCTCGCGGAGAAGCCGCTCAGCCCGTACCGCGCGGCCGAGGTGGCGTCCGACGTCCTCACCGCCCTGCGCGTGCTGCATGCGCACGGCTGGATCCACCGGAACATCACCGTGCGCACGGTTCTCGTCTGCGACGACGGGCGGGTGGTGCTCACCGGCCTGGCCTCCGGCGCGGCCGAGGAAGCGCTGTGCGGATACGCACCGGTCCCCGAGCCGCCGGACTCCGGGACCGCACCCGGTCCCGCCTCCGGGACCGAATCCGGTCGCGATTTCGTGGATGTACCGGGGCGGACGGGCCCCGAGTCGGTGCCCGGGCCGAGGGGGGGCGACGGACCCGGCGGAGCCGCGGCCCTGGAGCCCGCCCGCCCCGCGCTGCCCCGCCCGACCGGTGCGGACACCGGCCAGGTCCCTGACGTACGGGCCGCCAGAGCCGGCGCCATCGCGGCCTACCGCGCGGGAGCGCGCGCGGCGGCCCGCGTCCACGACGACCAGGGGCGCGACGACCGCCGCCACCAGGGCGACCGTCCCGTCCAGGACGGCCTCGATCCCGACTGGTGGGCCCGCAGCCCGGGTGACGGCGCGGACCACGCCGCCCACGACGTCCCCGCCGACGACGTCCCCGCCCACGCCGCCCACGACGACGTCCCCGGACGCGACGACCCCACCGACGACGCCCCCGGACGCGCCCGCCTCGCCGGTACCTGGCACGACGGCCCGCCTCCCGGCCGCGACGGCCCCGGCCCCCTGTCCGCCGGCGGCACCCGGCCCGCCCTGCCCCCTGCCCGCCCCGCCCCGGACGCAGCTCGGAACGACCCGTACCGGAACGACCCGTACGGCGTACGCCAGGCCGCGGCCGGCCACGACCCCCGCGCGATACGCCCGGCGCTGCCGGCCGCCCGCGCCGACGGCTCGTCGTCCGGCAGCTGGGACCACGGCGGTGGCGGCGGGGACGCCCTGCGCGCCGACGCCCAGCGCCGTCCCGTCCCCGCGGAGGGCTCCACAGTCGCCGCCTCCGGCCGCTGGGACGACGTCGTCGCGGGCGGCGGCGCCCCCGTCTTCCGTGGTCCGGCCACCCCGCTGGCCGCCGAGCGGGCGCGGCAGGCGCGGATCGCGGTCGTCGGTGCGGTCACCGAGCGATGGGCGCCCGAGCAGGCGGGACCGGTCCACGAGAACTGGCAGCTCGCCGCCCCGGTCGGACCGGCAACGGACCTGTGGGCGCTCGGCGCGCTGCTCTTCCGGGCCGTCCAGGGCCATGCCCCGTACCCCGAGGAGAGCGCCGCCGAACTGGTCCAGCTCGTGTGCGCGGAGCCGCCCGCCTTCGCCGAGGAGTGCGGGGCGCTGCGGCCCGTCGTCGAATCGCTGCTGCGCCAGGACCCCACCGACCGCCCGGACTTCGAGGAGCTGCGCGGCTGGCTGCGCTCCCTCGTACGGTCCGCGCCCGAGCCGGAGGCGGGAATGGACGTCGTGCCGCTCCCGGCGGGTCCGGTGGACGCCTCGCGCCTGCCGGTCGTACGGCGGCGGGGTGAGCTGGTGCGCAGGCGCCGGTCCGCCGGCCGGGACGTGGCGCATGGCAGGCACCGGCACAAGCGGCCCAGGGAAGCCGCACGTCCGGACCGTGGGGCCCGCCGCGACCACCAGGTGCGTCCGGAGCGGCAGGCGTACAGCGCACAGGCGCGTGCGCCGCGGGCGCTCGGCCGTACCCTGCTGCTGCTCATCCTGCTCGCCGTGGTGGCGGCCGTCGCGTACGCGGTCCTGTTCATGCCCAAGTCCGGGCCGGGGCAGTCGGACAGCGGTGCCGGTCCCACGGCGGGCGCTGCCCCGAGCCCCGACGGCCCCGGGGACGGCAAGGGCCCCTCGCCGAGCGGGACGCCCGGTGCGCAGCAGCCGCAGACCTCGGCCCCGGCCGCCAACCTGCCCGACGGCTATGTGCTGCGCGAGGACCCCGAGGGCTTCCGGCTCGCCGTCGCCGAGGACTGGCGGCGCAGTCCCATCAACGACGCCGGTCAAGTGCGCTACGCGGACGGCGATTTCACGCTGATAGTGGTCCCCGGACGGGACCCGGTGAGCACCAACGGCGACGATCCGCTGGTCTACCAGCGGGACAAGGAGCGGGAGCTGCAGCCGTTCCGTGACTCGTCCTGGGCGGGCGCGAGCGGGCTGAAGCGCATCGACGTGGGTCAGCAGTCCATGGCGGAGGGCCAGTTCACCTGGCAGGACAGCACCGGCCGCGAGGTGTTCGTGCGCAATCTCGCACTGATCGTCGGTGACAGGTATCACGTGATCCAGGTGATCGGACCGGCCGATCGGCGCGAGGAGGTCACGGAGATCCACCGGCAGGCCGCCACCACATACCGCGTCACGCGCTGAACCGGCGAAGGCCGCAACGCACCGTGCACACAGGCAGGTTCCGCCCGAACCATCCCGAAGCGGCCGCGGTGTCACGGAGAGTGGCGACTCGGCAGCTCACCACGCATCACAGTGCGGTCACTTGAGCGAGCCTCGGTACCGCGTTCGTACCTTCCCTCCGTAACCTGTCATTCCAAGGAACGGGGCGGGATACGTGGAAAACACTCACAACACAGGCGCCGGTCTGCTGCTCGCCGGGCGGTACCGGCTGAGCGAGACCATCGGCCGCGGCGGCATGGGCAAGGTATGGCGGGCCCATGACGAGGTGTTGCACAGAGTAGTCGCCGTCAAGGAACTGACGGCGGGTCTGTACGTCTCCGAAGCCGACCGGACCGTTCTGCACGCCCGGACCCAGAAGGAGGCCCGGGCGGCGGCGCGCATCAGCCATCCCGGCGTCGTCACGGTCCATGACGTGCTGGAGCACGACGCCCGGCCCTGGATCGTCATGCAGTACGTGGACGGCCCCTCGCTCGCCGACGCCGCCAAGGAGCGCGGCCGCGTCGACGAGCGGGAGGCGGCCCGGATCGGGCTGCACATTCTGGGCGCCCTGCGTGCCGCCCATGCCGCGGGCGTCCTCCACCGGGACATCAAGCCCGCCAACGTGTTGTTGGGCAGTGACGGCCGGGCGCTCATCACGGACTTCGGGATCGCGGCGATCGAGGGTGACCCGACGATCACCCGGACCGGAGAGATCGTCGGCTCGATCGACTACCTGGCGCCCGAGCGGGTCCGCGGCCATGACCCCGGACCGGCGTCCGACCTGTGGTCGCTCGGCGCGACGCTCTACACGGCGCTGGAGGGGCAGTCGCCGTTCCGCCGGTCGTCGCCGCTGGCGACCATGCAGGCCGTGGTGGACGACGAGCCGGCCCCGCCCCGGAGTGCGGGGCGTCTCGAGCCCGTGATCAGGGCGCTGCTCCACAAGGACCCGGCGGCGCGCCCGTCGGCGGCCGAGGCCGAGCGGATGCTGGTCCAGGCCATGGAGGACCGCCTTCCTGCCCCTGCCCCGACGACGCGGGTGCCCGCCCAGCGGGCGACGCAGCGGGTGACACAGCACCTGCCGCGGGGCGGCGCCCCGGACTCGCGTACGGCCACGGCCGCGGCGGGCTCCCACGCGGTCCCGTCCGGGGACTGGGCAGCGGCGCCGGCCCGGCCGCGGCGGGGGCCGCGGCTGCGGACGCTCGCCGTCGTCGTGGTCGTCGCGGCCGTGATCGGCGGAGGCGCGGGGCTCGCCGCGATGAAGTACGCGCAATCAGGCGGCACGACGAACGCGGGCACGGGTACGGACAGCCGGGCGACAGCGCCGGGGAAGGCGTCGGACGTTCCGGACGGCTGGGAGCGCGTCGACGACCCGCGGGGTTTCAGCCTCTGGGTGCCGAAAGGCTGGAAGCGGCAGGCGGACGGCGACCAGATCGACTACACGCCGGACAACGGCCGCCACCGCATCCGGATCAGCGTCGACCTGTCCCCGGACTTCGAGAACCCCTATATGCACATGCTCGAAATGCAGGAGGGGCTGAAGAAGCGGCTGCCGGACTACCGCCGGGTGAAGCTGCGCCCCAACACCTTCCGCGACCAGACGCAGTCCGCGCTTTGGGAGTTCAGCTGGACCGAGCGAACGGAGCACCCCGGTCCGCGCCGCGCCATCGACCAGATGTACTACGAGGACGACGGTACCGAGTACGCCCTCTACATGTCCGGCCCGGCGAAGGACTGGGCCGTGACCCGCGAGCAGTTCGACACGATGCTCAGAGGCTGGCGGCCACCGCCGAACTGACGTCCGGATCCGCTCCGCCGGAGATCCGCACAACGGCTTCATCACAGTCCCCACCTCCGCCGAACGACGGCAAGTCCCTGATCAGGGCTTATCCGCCAGTGATCACTGGCGGAATCGTGGGGGCCCGGTGAAAAGCTGTTACCGGTGGGTACCCAAAGTGCTGATCGCCGCATACTCTCGCCCCCATGACGGACTCGCAGGCCACCGCAACCGCCCTTGGCACCAACCCCATCGCCGCCTCGCCGGCCGGTGCGCGCACCGCAGCCGACGTGGTCACTCCCGAAGTGGTCGCCCAGCTCACCAAGGGTGTGGCGGGCTCCGGCCGCACGGCCAACCACGCGCCGTTCACCGGCGAGAAGCTGGCGGACCTGCCCGAGTCCACTCCTGACGACGTCGCGGCCGCCTTCGAGCGCGCCCGTGCCGCCCAGCGCGTGTGGGAGGCCACCCCGGCGCGCGCCCGCGCCGCTGTGCTGCTGCGCTTCCACGACCTGGTCCTGGAGCGCCAGGCCGAAGTGCTGGACCTGATCCAGCTGGAGACCGGCAAGGCCCGGCTGCACGCGCACGAGGAGGTGCAGGCGGTCGCCGTCGCGGCCCGCCACTACGGGCGCAAGGCCCCCGCCTACCTCCGGCCCAAGCACCACACCGGCGTCGTGCCCGTCCTCACCAAGACCACCGAACTGCGCCAGCCGCGCGGTGTCGTGGGTCAGATCGCGCCGTGGAACTACCCGCTGGAGCTGTCCGTCGGTGACGCCCTGCCCGCCTTCGTCTCCGGTAACGCGGTCGTCATGAAGCCCGACACCGAGACCGCGCTCACCGCGCTGTGGGCGCGTGACCTGCTGATCGAGGCGGGCCTGCCCGCCGAGGTGTTCCAGGTCGTCATCGGCGAGGGTCCGGTCGTCGGCCCCGAGGTCGTCCGGCACGCCGACTACGTCTCCTTCACCGGATCGACCCGGACCGGCCGCGAGGTCGCCCAGGGAGCGGCGGCCCGGCTGGTCGGCGTCTCCCTCGAACTCGGCGGCAAGAACGCCATGCTGGTGCTGCACGACGCCGATGTGGAGAAGGCCGCGGCAGGCGCGGTCCGCGCCTGCTTCTCCTCCGCGGGCCAGCTGTGCATATCGATCGAGCGCTTGTACGTGCACGAGTTGATCGCGGACGCGTTCGTCGAGCGCTTCGCCGCCCGCACCAAGGCGATGCGGCTCGGCAACTCCCTGGCCTACGGCGCCGACATGGGTTCCCTCGTCGGCCCGCGCCAGCTGGAGACGGTCACCCGCCATGTCGAGGAGGCCGTTGCCAAGGGCGCGAAGCTCGTCGCAGGCGGCGTCGCCCGGCCCGACATCGGCCCGTACTTCTACGAGCCCACCATCCTCGACGGCGTGGACGCGCCCATGGCCGTGTGCGGCGAGGAGACTTTCGGCCCGGTCGTGTCGATCTACCGTTTCTCCGACGAGGACAAGGTCGTCGAACTCGCCAACGCCACGGCCTACGGCCTCAATTCGAGCGTGTGGACCAAGGACGGCCGGCGCGGCCACGCCGTCGCGGCCAAGCTGCGCACCGGCACGGTGAACATCAACGAGGGATACGCCCCGGCCTACGGCAGCGTCCAGGCACCCATGGGTGGCATGAAGGACTCCGGGCTCGGCCGGCGGCACGGCTCCGAGGGCATCCTCAAGTACACGGAGGCGCAGACCGTCGCCCAGCAGCGGCTGATGCCGCTCGCCCCGTCGTTCGGCATGGACGACGAGAAGTACGCCGCGTTCATGAGCTTCAGCCTGAAGGCGATGAAGGCCCTGCGCCTGCGCTGACCGCAGTCCCACCAGCGCCGCCCCCCGTACCCCGTACGCCCGCACATTTCACGAGGAGAGCCATGTCCGAGGTACCCCCTGCCCGAAACCAGGACGCGGGCGGCGACGATGACGGCGACGCGTACGACTACGACGTGATCGTCGTGGGCTCCGGCTTCGGCGGCTCGGTCTCCGCCCTCAGGCTCTCCGAGAAGGGATACCGCGTCGGTGTCCTGGAGGCCGGCCGCCGGTTCACCCGGGAGTCGCTGCCGAAGAACTCGTGGGACCTGCGCAACTACCTCTGGGCCCCCGCACTCGGCCTGTTCGGCATCCAGCGCATCCATCTGCTCGGCAATGTCATGGTGCTCGCGGGGGCGGGCGTCGGCGGCGGCTCGCTGAACTACGCCAACACGCTCTACGTCCCGCCCGCGCCCTTCTTCAACGACCCGCAGTGGAAGGACATCACGGACTGGCAGGACGAGCTGGGGCCGTACTACGACCAGGCACGCCGCATGCTCGGCGTGCGGCTCAACCCGACCATGACGCCCTCGGACGTCCATCTGAAGGCGACCGCCGAGGCGATGGGCGTGGGCGACACCTTCCACATGGCCCCCGTCGGGGTGTTCTTCGGAGACGGCGAGGACGCCGACGGTTCGGTGAAGGCCCGGCCCGGCCAGGAGGTCGCGGACCCCTACTTCGGCGGAGCCGGCCCCGCGCGCAAGGCCTGCACCGAGTGCGGGGAGTGCATGACGGGCTGCCGGCACGGCGCGAAGAACACCCTCAACGAGAACTACCTCCACCTCGCCGAGAAGGCGGGCGCGGTCGTCCACCCGATGACGTCCGTCGTCGCGGTCACCGAGGACGCGAGCGGCGGCTTCGCGGTCAAGACCCTGCCCAGCGACAACAGGCGCAAGGGGCAGGGGCGCACATTCCGGGCCCGCCGTGTGGTCATCGCCGCCGGTACGTACGGCACACAGACCCTGCTGCACCGGATGAAGGACAGCGGGCTGCTGCCGCGGCTGTCGGCACGGCTCGGCGAGCTGACGCGCACCAACTCCGAGGCCCTCGTCGGCGCCCAGACCGACAACCGCCGCTACCGCAAGCGCCATGGCGCGGAGCGGGTCGACTTCACGCGCGGTGTCGCGATCACGTCCTCGATCCACCCGGACGAGAACACCCACATCGAGCCGGTCCGCTACGGCCGCGGCTCCAACGCCATGGGTGGCATGACGGTCCTGCAGGTTCCGTACCGGGTGAAGGGCCGGGTCGTCGGCTGGCTCGGCAACATGGCCCGGCACCCCTTGCTCGCGGTCCGCGCGCTCTCCAACCGGCGCTGGTCGGAGCGGACGATCATCGGCCTGGTGATGCAGTCCCTGGACAACTCGCTGACCACGTACCGCAAGCCCGGCGGCATCGGGAAGGGCCTGCTCACCGCCCGCCAGGGCCACGGCGCCCCGAACCCGAACCAGATCCCCGAGGCCACCCGCGCCGCGTCCCTGCTCGCGGAGGAGATCAACGGCTTCGCCGGCTCCAATATCGGCGAACTGATGGGCACCCCGCTCACCGCGCACTTCCTGGGCGGCTGCCCGATCGGCGCCTCGGCCGAGGACGGCGTGATCGACCCGTACCACCGGCTCTACGGCCACCCGGGCATCTCGGTCGTCGACGGCTCGGCGGTCTCGGCGAACCTGGGGGTGAACCCGTCGCTGACGATCACGGCCCAGGCGGAGCGTGCGATGTCGTTCTGGCCCAACAGCGGCGACGAGGACCCGCGTCCGGCCCAGGGCAACGCCTATGAGCGGCTCGCACCGGTGGCACCCAAGTCCCCGGCGGTCCCGGCTGATGCGTTCGGCGCGCTGAAGCTGCCGTTCCTCGGGATCCCCGCGGTTCCGCCCAAGAAGTAGCCCCGTGGCCCGGGCAGTCCCCGGGCCACAGGGCACAGACGAAGGCCGCTGCACCCCCCTCCGAGTGCAGCGGCCTCCTTGCTTCTCGCGGCCCCCGCGCCAAAGGGCGCACACATGAGGCCGTTGTTACGCATGCATGACCTGTGACCAGTGAGGATGGTTGTCCTCGCCTCACACAATCTTTATGTGAGGTGGATCACAACATTGGCCTGCGGTGTGTGGAGGTCTCGTTCGTCCCGAAGGACGCCGGCGGCGCGACATGGCGAAGGACCCCGCGTCCGCGGGGCCCTTCGCGTCGGTGCCGGCGCACGGCGCCCGGGGTGCGCCGCGGGCGAGCGGCCGTCGGTCCCGCGCTCTCGGGGCGCCTGGGGGCGGCCTGTGACAGGGTGGTTGCGCAGCGGGGGACGTGCTCGTATCTGGGGGACGGGCTGCGGCCGGCGCAACCGGTTCGGACCGGATGCGGTCGGCGCCGGGCGTCCCCGGAGCCGACCGCCCTTGGGGTGACCGGGCTGCTGTCCCCTGCCGACCGGTCACGCGCGCTGGGGCGAGGTCCCACGACGCACCTGCGGGTGCGTCACACGCTCCAGCGGAGCCACGCGTGGTTTCCTTCGAGGCCCGCCCCTGGCTGGCACGGACATCGGGACCAACGAAGACCGGCGGGGCGCGTCACGCGCCGTACGGGTGAGGATGCGCCCGAACGCAGGTGCGCAGGCGTACGTGCACGGCTCAGACACGGCCCCGGCACAGCTCCAGCATCGTCATCGCGAGCGCCGTGCCGGGCTTGCCGAGCGCGTCCCTGTAGCGGCCGAGCACCTCCATCTCGCGCGCCAGATTCACCCGGCGGCCACCGGAGCCGATCCGGGCGTCCTGGATGACGGCGGAGACGGCCATGCGCTCCTGGATCAGGCCGATGATCCGGTCGTCGAGCGCGTCGATGCGCTCACGGGCGTCGGTGATCACATTCGCGGCGTCGTCGGTGCGGGCGCCGGTCTTGTCGAGTACCTCGGTCACGGGGGCTCTCCTTGGGTCGGGGCCCCGGATCGGCACGGCCCGGGCAAAACGCAGACGCCCCGGGCCTTGTCGGCCCGGGGCGCCTGGGAAGTCGCTGTCTGAAGCTAAGCAGCACGACCATGGCAGCCGGACGGGCCGGTGCCATAGGTAAAGACGAAGGTCAGCTGCTTGTGCATGCGGACAGTATGGACCGCGCCCCTGCTCGGGGCCAAAGCCCGGTTCGGATGGTGAGACGAAGGTATGGCCGGCCGTCCCGGTAGAATCGACAAATACCGACCCTCTCCCACCGCCGGAAGGCCGCCAGTGTCATCAGCGTCCACCGCTGCCGCGCCCGCATCCAACCCGGACGTCGTCCTGGTTGTCGATTTCGGCGCTCAGTACGCCCAGCTCATCGCCCGCCGCGTCCGTGAGGCCCGGGTCTACAGCGAGATCGTCCCGTCCACGATGCCCGTGGCGGAGATGCTGGCCAAGAACCCGAAGGCGATCATCCTCTCGGGCGGCCCGTCGTCGGTGTACGCGGAGGGCGCCCCGCGCCTGGACCGTGCGCTCTTCGAGGCCGGGGTCCCCGTCTTCGGCATGTGCTACGGATTCCAGCTGATGGCCACGACGCTCGGCGGCACCGTCGACAACACCGGCGCGCGCGAGTACGGCCGTACGCCGCTGCACGTCACCAAGCCCGGCTCCACCCTCTTCGAGGGAACCCCCGACGAGCAGCCGGTGTGGATGTCGCACGGCGACGCCTGCTCGGCCGCCCCGGAGGGCTTCACCGTCACCGCGTCCACCGACGTGGTCCCGGTCGCCGCGTTCGAGAACGACGAGAAGAAGCTCTACGGCGTGCAGCACCACCCCGAGGTGATGCACTCCACCTACGGCCAGCAGGTCCTGGAGCACTTCCTCTACCGCGGCGCCGGCATCGAGCCGAGCTGGACCACGGGCAACGTCATCGAGGAGCAGGTCGCGGCCATCCGCGCGCAGGTCGGCACCAAGCGCGCCATCTGCGGTCTGTCCGGCGGCGTGGACTCGGCGGTCGCCGCCGCTCTCGTGCAGAAGGCCATCGGTTCCCAGCTCACCTGCGTCTACGTCGACCACGGCCTGATGCGCCAGGGCGAGACCGAGCAGGTCGAGAAGGACTTCGTGGCCGCGACGGGCGTGCAGCTCAAGGTCGTCGACGCCGAGGCCCGCTTCCTCGACGCGCTCAAGGGTGTCTCCGACCCCGAGGAGAAGCGCAAGATCATCGGCCGGGAGTTCATCCGCGTCTTCGAGCAGGCGCAGGCCGAGATCGTGGCGGAGGCCGCGGGCGGCGAGGACGTCGCGTTCCTCGTGCAGGGCACGCTCTATCCGGACGTCGTCGAGTCCGGCGGCGGCACCGGCACCGCCAACATCAAGTCGCACCACAATGTGGGCGGCCTCCCCGAGGACCTCGAGTTCGAGCTCGTCGAGCCGCTGCGCAAGCTGTTCAAGGACGAGGTCCGCATGGTCGGCCAGGAGCTCGGCCTGCCCGACGAGATCGTCCAGCGCCAGCCGTTCCCCGGCCCCGGCCTCGGCATCCGCATCGTCGGCGAGGTCACCAAGGAGCGCCTGGACCTGCTGCGCGAGGCGGACGCCATCGCCCGTGAGGAGCTCACGGCGGCCGGCCTCGACCGTGACATCTGGCAGTGCCCGGTCGTGCTGCTCGCCGACGTACGCAGCGTCGGCGTCCAGGGCGACGGCCGTACCTACGGCCACCCGATCGTCCTGCGCCCCGTCTCGTCCGAGGACGCCATGACGGCCGACTGGACGCGGATGCCGTATGAGGTGCTGGCCCGTATCTCCACCCGCATCACGAACGAGGTCGCCGATGTGAACCGCGTGGTGCTCGACGTGACGAGCAAGCCGCCGGGCACCATCGAGTGGGAGTGAGCCTCCCCTGCCGCCGCATGTGACGCCGCCGCCCACCCCGTGTGGGCGGCGGCGTCGCCGTATGCGCTGCCCAAGTGGTGCGGCGCTCTGGCCAGTCGACCTCTGCGGAGTTACCTTCCGGCCATGACGCACACGCCGGAGCCCTTGCCCGTGGAGCAGTTGCGGTTCGCGATGCCGCCCGTGCACGAGTCCGTCGTAGAGGAGCGCGCGTACCGCAAGGAGCGGCTGGCCGGGGCGCTGCGGCTGTTCGGGCGCTTCGGGTACGAGGACGGGGTGTCGGGCCAACTCACCGCGCGTGACCCGGAGTTCACCGACTGCTTCTGGGTGAATCCCTTCGGTGTCCCCTTCGCCCATGTCTCGGCCGGCGACCTGGTCCTCGCCGACCGGTGGGGCCGGACCGTCGTCGGGCGGCACCGCGTCAACCAGGCCGCGTTCACCGTGCACGCCCAGGTGTCTCTGACCCGCCCGGACGTCGTCGCCGTCGCGCACACCCACACCGTGCACGGGCGGGCGCTGGCGGCGCTCGGCGATCCGGTCGAGCCCCTCACCCAGGAGGCGTGCGCCTTCTACGAGGACCACGCGTTCCTCGACGCGTACACGGGGGTGAGCGTCGACGAGGACGAGGGGCGCAGGATCGCGGACGGGCTCGGCTCCCGCAAGGCGCTCGTCCTGCGCAACCACGGGCTGCTGACCGTCGGCGACTCCGTCGACGCCGCCGCCTGGTGGTTCATCTCCATGGAGCGCTGTGCCCAGGTGCAACTGGCGGCGCGGGCCGCGGGCAAGGCCGTTCCCCTCGGGCGCCGAGAGGCCCTGGCGACCCGCGAGCGACTGGGCAGCGACCTTGTCGCCTGGATCAGTTTCCAGCCGCTGTGGCAGCAGATCAGCCGCGCCGAACCGGACCTCCTGCATTAGCCCCGGTCAACCCCGCGCCGTCAGGTTCACCCCCTCTGGCCTCGGCCATCGGGATGGCGGCGGTTTGCGTACGGCACAATTCCCATGCATCACCAGGTGGTTCGCCTGTGCGATGCGGAGAGGTGGCGTTCGGTCGTGGCGGTGCAGGAAGCGGAACAGTGCGACACATGCGCGCACGGCGCGCGCGAAGGCCATCGGCGAGCGGTGGCCGAATTTCTCGCCAAGCGGGACGAATTGGCGGCCGGGGAAGGGCTTCCCGCGGGCGTCGCCCACTCGCCGGGCGCGTCACGGCAGTGGGTGTCCGACGAGCTGACCCAGTCCGCCCGCACCGTCGCGGGTCTCGACCAGGCCGTGGCCGCGTCCCGGCTGGGCAGAGTCCGCCTGCGCAGCCTGGCCGTCGTGTGGGGATGCTGCGCGGCGCTCGTCCTCACCCAGACGGCCACCGCGATCGGAGCGGGCTGGACCGCGACCCGTACGGCCGGGCTGCTCGCCGCGCTCGTCGTGGCCGGGGCGCTCACCGGGGCGGCGCACGCGCACCGCGACCGGGGCGGCCTGCTCGCGGCCCTGACCGGCGAGGACCATCGCCTGTCCACGTCCCGTACCGTCGCCGCCGCCTGGTTGCTCGTCGTCTGCGGCGCTGTGCTGCATCTCGGGTTCCTGCTGGCCGGCGCGTCCGCGGGTGCCCGGCGCGACCGGCTCACCGAGGGCATGGGCGTTCCGGCCGGCGGCGGGCTGCTGTGCGTCCTCGCGCTGGTGTGCGCGATCGCCGTCGGGGTGCGCAGGATCGTCGCGGTACGCGTGGCCGGACTGCGGTTGCAGAAGATGCGCGCCGACCGTCCGCGCGCGGCCGACCTGTTCTGCGACGACTCGGGCCGGGCCGCCTTCGCCGACACGCAGTACATGCTGATCAACGCGGCCGTCGTCGCTCTCGCCCTGACCGGGCTCGCCCGTGCCCCTGAGCGGCTGCCCCACCTGCCGTGGGGGCTCGTGCTGCTCGTGGCGCTCTCGGCCGCGACGTATCTCGCCGGTAAATACGCGGAGGGCGGCCGGCCCGTCGTGATGTCGGTGGTCCGGGCCCGTGAGGCCGGTGACCTGGACGGACCCATCCGCACCGGTGACGACATCGAGGTCCGCGGCACCGGCTTCGTGCCGCCTGGCGCGGACCGGCCGGACCTGCTGGCGAAACTGGTCGTCCGCTTCGGCGCGGTCCATGTGCACGTGCCGCTGATCCCGGTGCCCGGCGGCTTCGCCAATCCGGCCGACACGCTGCTCACGGTGCCGGTACCCGTGGAGGTCGAGCCGGGGAAGATCGACGTGCAGGTGGTGACGGCCGCCGGGGTGGCGAGCAATCGCTGCCTCATCGAGGTCACCGACTGACCCGCGGCGGACTTGTCACCCATCTGTCACAGTCCGTGCCGCATGCCTGGTGAGCGGCACGGCTTCGCCGTACGTATGGTCGGTTGACGGGTCAATCGAAGGCGGGACCAGCGATGACACACACATACCGGACGACACCGACCTACGGGACGCTCGACGACGGGCCGCGTGGCTGGAGGGAGCAGGCCACCCGGTACGCGCTGCTGCCGCTGCGCCTGTTCCTCGGCGTGACCTTCATCTACGCGGGCATCGACAAACTCACCGACAGCCGGTTCCTGGCGGCGAGCGGCACCGGGTCCATCGGCGAGGTGATGAGCTCCGTGCGCGACGGCTCCGCCGTGCCCGCACTCGTCGACCTGGCGCTGAAGAACCCGGAGGCCTTCGGTACCGCCATCGCCATCGGTGAGATCGCCGTCGGACTCGGCACCCTGGTCGGCCTCCTGGCCCGCCTGGCCGCTCTCGGTGGCGCGCTCATCTCGCTGAGCCTGTGGCTGACCGTGAGCTGGCAGACCGACCCCTACTACTACGGCAACGACCTCGCCTATCTCATGGCCTGGCTGCCGCTGGTGCTCGCCGGGGCCTCGGTGTTCTCCCTCGACGCGCTTCTGCGGGAACGGCGGCGACGGACCCCGTAGTGCAGGGCGGCGACGACACCGGCCAGGAACAGACCGCCGAAGACGACCGGGAAGGCCGTGAACCAAGGGGTGTGCCAGGCGCCCGCCGCATCCCCTCCGTACAACAGGGCGGCCGTCAGCACGGACAGACCCGCGATCAGCCTGCCGGGACGGAATTCATGCCGGAACTCAGCGCGCGGCACGGGTCACCTCCACCTGTCCGATGCCCAGCTCCAGATCCAGAACCAGGGTCCCGCCCGCCGTCGCTCCGGGCGCCCCGGGGAGCGTCTTGCGCCGGTCCTGCCCCGGGCCGACGTCGACGTCGTCCGGCGCGTCGCCCGGGAGCCTGATGTCACCGACGCCGACCTCGGCCTCCAATCGCACCGCGGCGTCCTTCGGCACGACGACCGTGAGATGGCCCAGCCCCATCTCCGCCCTCGTCGACACCGTCTGCCCGGCGGGCACGTCGAGGGCGGAGAGGTCGAGTGTCCCCTTCCCCGAGCCCATCTCGTAGCGCGGCTGGACCGCGGCCGCCGACGCCGGCGTCCAGGTCCTCTCGCCGAACTTCGTGCTGATGTCCTTCGGCAGTGCGGCGGCGCCCGCCAGCGCAGTCGCCGTCATCATCGTCAGCAGCACCGTGCCGAAACCGGTGCGGCCCAGCAGCGTGCTCACCAGCAGGCCGAGGCCGAACACCGCAAGCGCGGCGACGAGACCTGTCTGCAGGCTCGTGCCCAGCGGCCGGCTCGCCCAGCTCAGGACCGTGCCCAGGCCGCCCGCGAGGAGAGCCAGCAGGAACACGGCGCCGCCGATACCGCGCGGGCCGCGCGGCTGCGGCACCACGACCGCGGCCCGACGCCCGCCATGGCGCGGCGCGGCCTCGGCGGCCGCCGCGAGCGCCGACTCCGGGCCCCACAGATAACCGGTCGGCACCGGCCCGGTCGTACCGTCCTTGACGATCGGGTCGCGCCACCAGGACGGACTGTCCGGCACCGGCGGGGCCTTCGTCTCCGGCGGGGCCTCGGGAACCGCGTGCGGCCCGGCCGTGTCCATGGGCGCCCCGCCGGGCGGGACGTGCGTGCGGCGCTGGGACCACACCGCCGCCCCCGTCACCGCCAGCGACAGCATGGTGACGAAGCCCAGCATGTTCCCGTTGCCCAGCATCGTCAGCAGGAGGCCGCAGCCGAGCAGGGAGAGCAGCACGGCGCTCAGCGCGGCGCCGTCGACGCGGCCCGAGAGCATCCTGCGGAACTCGTTCTCCTCCTCGTCATCGGCCGGGATCAGCAGCCAGGCGAAGCCATAGAAGATCAGACCTGTGCCGCCGGTCACCGACAGCACGCCGATCACTATCCGGAAGATCACCGGATCTATGTCGCAGTGCCGGCCCAGCCCCGCGCACACACCGGCTACGACCTTACGGCGCGGATCACGGCGCAGCCGCGGCGGCGACGGCAGAGGCTCCTGCGGCGGCTGGGTCGGCGCGGTGGTCGGCTGGGTCATGACTCCATGGTGACGGGCCCGGTGCCGTGGCGGCAGCCGCCCCGACCCTGGCCGTCCCCTGATATTGCCCCTGAGGGGGGGGTGTTCTCAGGGTCGGATTAAGGGACGGCCCTGATGCCCGGCCCGGCCGGGCCGTGTGACGATCGGGGCATGCCAGTCGCCGCCCGTCCGCCCGAGACCGACGAGTCCGCCGTCCGCAAGCTGTACCGCAGCGCGGACGGACGCATGCTCGGCGGCGTGGCGCGCGGTCTGGCCGGGCATCTGGGACTGCCCGTCGTGTGGGTGCGCCTGGTCTTCCTCGCCCTGTTCATGGCGGACGGCCTCGGCGCCCTGCTGTACGCGGTGTTCTGGATTGTCGTCCCGCTCGGCATCGGCGGCCGGGCCGCCGAGCCGCGCTCCGTCTTCGAGATCACGCCCGACGGCCGCCGCAGGCTGCGCAAGCCCGACAAGGGCCAGCTGTTCGCCCTCGTCGCGCTGCTCATCGGCGCCGGCATCTTCGTCGCCAATGTCGACACAGGCGGCACCGCCAACCGCTATGTGTGGCCGACGCTGCTGATCGGTGCCGGTGTGGTGCTGGTATGGCGCCAGACGGACAACGCCCGCCGTGCCCGCTGGGCCAGTCTCTCGACGGACAGCCGGCGCCGCCGCCTGCTGCAACTGGCGCGCGCCCTCGCCGGTGTGGCGCTCGTCGGCATGGGCCTGACCGTGTTCATGGTGGTGCGCGGCTCGGCGGCCCAGCTGGGGAACGTGCTGACCGCGGCCATCGCCGTCATCGCCGGGGTCGCGCTGCTCGCCGGACCCTGGCTGGTGCGGATGACCCAGGACCTCTCCGAGGAGCGGACCATGCGCATCCGCGCCCAGGAGCGTGCCGAGGTCGCCGCGCACGTCCATGACTCCGTCCTGCACACCCTCACCCTCATCCAGCGGAACGCGGACGACCCCGGCGAGGTGCGCAGACTCGCCCGCGCCCAGGAGCGCGAGCTGCGCAACTGGCTCTACAAGCCGGAGGGCAACGGCAAGGACGAGGACGAGGAGCCCGACACCCTGGCCGAGGCGGTCAAGAGGACCGCCGCCGAGGTCGAGGACAAGCACGGCGTGCCGCTGGAGGTCGTGGTCGTCGGCGACTGCCCGCTCGACGACAAGCTGGCCGCACAGTTGCAGGCCGCGCGCGAGGCGATGGTCAACGCCGCCAAGTACGGTGGCGCGGGAGGGGCCGTCCAGGTGTACGCGGAGGTCGAGGGGCGCACGGTCTTCGTCTCCGTGCGGGACCGTGGGCCGGGATTCGACCTGGACGCCGTTCCCGGCGACAGAATGGGCGTAAGAGAATCGATCATCGGCCGGATGCAGCGCAACGGCGGCACGGCACGGCTGCGCACGGTGCCCGGTGGGGGCACCGAGGTGGAGCTCGAGATGGAGAGGGCTGACGGATGACCGAGTCTGCGGAAGAGAACGTCGAGCGGCGGGTGCGGGTCGTGCTCGTCGACGACCACCGGATGTTCCGCGCCGGTGTGCAGGCCGAGATCGGGCAGACCGAGCGCACCGGGGTCGAGGTCGTCGGCGAGGCCGCCGACGTCGACCAGGCGGTCACCGTGATCACGGCGACCCGGCCGGAGGTCGTCCTGCTGGATGTGCACCTGCCCGGCGGCGGCGGTGTGGAGGTGCTGCGCCGCTGCGCGCCGCTGATGACCGCAGCCCAGCACCCGGTGCGCTTCCTGGCGCTGTCGGTGTCGGACGCCGCCGAGGACGTCATCGGTGTGATCCGCGGCGGCGCTCGCGGCTATGTCACCAAGACCATCACCGGCGCGGACCTGGTCGACTCGATCTTCCGGGTACAGGACGGCGACGCGGTGTTCTCGCCGCGGCTCGCGGGCTTCGTGCTCGACGCGTTCGCCTCGACGGACGCGCCGCCGGTCGACGAGGACCTGGACCGGCTGACGCAGCGGGAGCGCGAGGTGCTGCGGCTGATCGCGCGCGGGTACGCGTACAAGGAGATCGCCAAGCAGCTGTTCATCTCGGTGAAGACGGTCGAGTCGCATGTCTCGGCGGTGCTGCGGAAGCTGCAGCTGTCCAACCGTCATGAGCTCACCCGGTGGGCGACGGCCCGGCGCCTGGTCTGACGCTGAACGTGGCGACGAGCGCATCGATGTCGGACCGCGTCGGACGGGCGTCCTCGTCCGGAATCGCGTAAGTGGCGGGCGGGACCGGCCGGTCGGGGTCCCGGCCCTGCGGGATGTCCACCGACATCACCGACCGGAAGCAGCCCTTGAAGTCGGGGGCGTCGGCCCGGCCGTCCCAGCAGTTCTTCCAGGCCTGGAAGTACGTCTTCAGTACCGCCTGTGCGGCCTGCGCGGCCAGGACCCCGAGCCAGTCGACTTCCTTGCGGGCCTGGCGTATTGCGGCATCGGCTGCGGCGAGGGACCTGCGGTCCTTCGGCAGCATCGTCCACCAGTCGTGCAGGAATTTCCACATGGTGCGGGCGGCGTGCGCCTGGTCATCCATGAGCCGGACCTGCGCAGGAGTCGACGCCGTCGGGCACGGCACCCGAACTTCCGCGTCGTCGCCGCGCCGGAGAGCGCCAGGGTGGCTCTCGATGCGGGCGGCCGGCCCGTTGAGCGGATGCTTCTTCGGTTTCCGGTGCGCTGCCACGAGACGTACCCGTCACTTCCTGCGTACCTGTGGTCCGGCGGCGCTCCGCACAGGGGAAACGGCGCGCCGCCGGATCTTTCGGCGGTGGCGGCCGATGCCGTCCGGCTGCGTGACGGCGGTGGGGAGTCGGCCACCGGTCGCCGACGCTAAACCCAGCGGCCACGGACAAGAGGCGCAGGGACCTCAAGTGCGCGAACCTGGACAGTCCTGTCCGCTTTCTTCGCCCCAGGGTGCCGGTGCCGGGCCGTATTGCGGAGCGGCACCGACCGATCGCCGTGATGGGGCTCCCCCGACCGCCGGACGGTGGTATGGCGACGATTAGGCTCCGGCCCATGGACGTACTCATCAATGTCTTCGTCGCTCTGCACATCATCGGCATCGCCTCCCTGCTGGGCGGCTTCCTCACCCAGATGAAGGCGATGGGCGCGGGCACGGCGCGCTTCAACCCGGCGATGCTGCACGGGGCGCTGACCATGCTGATCACCGGCGTCGCGCTGGTGGGCCTCAACCAGGCTGACGACCAGGCGGTCAACAACCTCAAGATCGGCATCAAGCTGGCGGTGCTGGTGGTGATCCTGGGCCTGGTCTACGTCAAGCGGGACGAGGAGACGGTCGACAAGGCGCTCTTCGGCGCCGTCGGCGGTCTGACGGTCGCGAACATCTTCATCGCGACGCTCTGGACCTGAGCCGCCGTCCGCCCGGAGCACGCGTGCCCGGACGGCGGACCGTCCGGGCGGGCGCGGGAGCGGGAGGGGTCAGACCGGTCGGACGCTGCCGTAGATCGGCATGTAGTAGATGGACTCCTCGCGGACGTTGTCGCCCGGCTTCGGCGCGTGGATCATCTTGCCGTCGCCGATGTAGATGCCGACGTGGCTGATGTCGTCGTAGAAGAACACGAGATCGCCGGGCAGCAGGTCCGCCGTCGCGACGCGCTGCCCCACCTTCACCTGGTCCCAGGTGGTGCGCGGCAGATCCACACCGGCCGCCTTCCAGGCCGCCTGCGTAAGCCCCGAGCAGTCGTACGAGGACGGGCCCGTCGCACCCCAGACGTACGGCTTGCCGATCTGGGCGCGGGCGAAGGCCAGAACCTCGTCGGCCCTGGCCGCGTACGTACCGTCGTCCGTCCCCGTGCCGGTGCCCGTCTCCGGCGGCGGCTCCTCGCTCTCCCGCTGCCGCTCCGCTTCTGCCTCTGCCTCTGCGCGGGCCCTCGCCTCCGCTTCCGCCTTGGCCTCGGCCTTGCGGCGCGCCTCCTCCTCCTTCTCGCGTTCGATCGCCGCCAGCCGGGCCTTCTCCTCGGCGGTCAGCTGCGACAGCAGGGTGCGCGCCTCGGCCAGCTTCGCCTGGACCTTCTGCTTGCTGATGCGCAGGGCCTGCTGGGAGTCGGTCAGCGACTCCAGCCGCTTCGTCGCCTGTGCGCGCTGCTTCGCGGCCGCCGCACGCTCGGTCTCGTAGTCGCTGACGGCCGTCCGCTGCTGGTCGGTCATCCGGTCCATCAACTGCGTCTGGTCGAAGTACGCCTGAGGACTGTCCGCGAAGAGCAGCGCCGCGCTCGGGGTGAGCGCGCCGGTGCGGTACTGAGCGGCGGCGTAGCTGCCGAGGGCACGGCGCGACTCGTTCAGCTTCTCCGCGCGCGTGGCCGCCTGGTCGAGCAGGGTGTCGACCTCACGGCGCTTCTCGGCGGTGGCCTCTTTCGCCTTGTTGTACTCCTGGGTCGCGCTGCCGGCCTGCCGGTAGAGGTCGTCGACCTTCTTCTGCACCTCTTCGACGGAGGGCTTCGGGTCGCTGGGCGCGGCGGTGGCGCTCTGCGTCGACAGGAGGCTGACGCCGGCGAGGGCGGCCGTCGTGAACCCGACGGCGGGGGAGGTTTTCGTGCTGCGGCTGCGGATCCTGCGATGCGACGCCAAGGCCGGCATCTCCTTCTTCCGTGGACCGCCTACCGGGTTAGCTGTCGGGTTCGGGCGAACGGAAGATGCCCTACGGACCGCATCACACAGTGGTCCGATTCACCCCGGTTGTGCATAGTTCGGGTCCCCGGTTCCGAACGTCCTTGCAGGACGCCCGAATTCGGCGGAGTCGGCCCGTTCGGCGCGGTTCGCCGGGAGGGGTACGGGCCGTCTGGTCGAGCACGCTAGCCAACTCGTGCGCGCGCTGTGAAGGTTGATGTTCGATATGTCCGATACATTTTCGTGACCTTTTTCGGAGGCGGGCATTCATCCCCTGCTCCGATGGCGCCCCGGACAGGCGCGGTCACGGAATGTGATCTGCCCGTATGGGCATGCGGGCCCGGTTGTCGGTCCGGCCGCCTAGACTCGATAAGCGATGAGCAGCCTCTTTGACGACAGCTTCCTGGCGGACCTCCAGCCCCACGGGGAGGAGCCCCCTCCGCCGCCCGAGGAGTCCGCTCCGGAGCCGATCCCGGACGACCTCTTCCAGGGCGCCTACGACGTGCCGCCGGCCCGCGACGGGTACTACCGCGACGGCGCGCCCCGCCCTGCCGTCGACGCGGCCGCCCTGCTGGAGGGGCTGAACGAGCAGCAGCGTGCCGCCGTCGTCCACACCGGCTCCCCGCTGCTCATCGTCGCCGGCGCCGGCTCGGGCAAGACGCGCGTACTCACCCACCGCATCGCCCATCTCCTGGCCACGCGGCACGTCCACCCCGGCCAGATACTGGCGATCACCTTCACCAACAAGGCCGCCGGCGAGATGAAGGAGCGCGTCGAGCAGTTGGTCGGCCCGCGCGCCCATGCGATGTGGGTCATGACCTTCCACAGCGCCTGCGTCCGCATCCTGCGCCGCGAGTCGAAGAAGCTCGGCTTCACGTCGTCGTTCTCGATCTACGACGCCGCGGACTCGAAGCGGCTGATGTCGCTGGTCTGCCGCGATCTGGATCTGGACCCCAAGAAGTTCCCGCCGAAGTCCTTCAGTGCCAAGATCTCCAACCTGAAGAACGAGCTGATCGACGAGGAGACCTTCGCCGACCAGGCGCAGGACGGCTTCGAGAAGACGCTCGCCGAGGCGTACCGGATGTACCAGTCGCGGCTGCGCGAGGCCAACGCGCTGGACTTCGACGACATCATCATGACCACCGTCCACCTCCTCCAGGCGTTCCCCGACGTCGCCGAGCACTACCGGCGCCGCTTCCGGCACGTCCTCGTCGACGAGTACCAGGACACCAACCACGCTCAGTACACGCTCGTGCGCGAGCTGGTGGGCACGGGGTACGAGGACCTGGACCCCGCCGAGCTGTGCGTCGTCGGCGACGCCGACCAGTCGATCTACGCCTTCCGCGGCGCGACCATCCGCAACATCCTCCAGTTCGAGGAGGACTACCCGGACGCGACGACGATCCTGCTGGAGCAGAACTACCGCTCCACCCAGACGATCCTGTCCGCGGCCAACGCGGTCATCGAGCGCAACGAGTCCCGCCGCCCCAAGAACTTGTGGACCAACGCGGGCGCGGGCGCACAGATCACCGGCTACGTCGCGGACACCGAGCACGACGAGGCCCAGTTCGTCGCCGACGAGATCGACCGCCTCACCGACGCCGGCGAGGCGAAGGCGGGCGACGTCGCCGTCTTCTACCGGACGAACGCGCAGTCCCGTGTCTTCGAGGAGATCTTCATCCGCGTCGGCCTGCCCTACAAGGTCGTCGGAGGCGTGCGCTTCTACGAGCGCAAGGAGGTCAGGGACGTCCTCGCCTATCTGCGCGTCCTCGCCAACCCCGAGGACAACGTCCCGCTGCGCCGCATCCTCAACGTCCCCAAGCGCGGTATCGGCGAGCGTGCCGAGGCGATGATCGACGCCCTTGCGCTCCGCGAGAAGATCACCTTCCCGCAGGCGCTGCGCCGCGTCGACGAGGCATACGGCATGGCGGCCCGCTCGGCGAACGCGGTCAAGCGGTTCAACGTGCTGATGGAGGAGCTGCGCACCATCGCCGAGTCCGGCGCCGGACCGGCCACCGTGCTCGAAGCCGTCCTGGAGCGCACCGGCTATCTCGCCGAGCTGCAGGCCTCCACCGACCCGCAGGACGAGACGCGCATCGAGAACCTGCAGGAACTGGCCGCCGTGGCGCTGGAGTTCGAGCAGGAGCGCGGGGAGGAGGAGGGCGCGGGGACGCTCGCCGAGTTCCTGGAGCAGGTCGCGCTGGTCGCCGACTCCGACCAGATCCCCGACGAGGACGAGGAAGGCACCGGAGTCATCACGCTGATGACGCTGCACACCGCGAAAGGCCTCGAGTTCCCGGTCGTGTTCCTGACCGGCATGGAGGACGGCGTCTTCCCGCACATGCGGGCGCTGGGCCAGACCAAGGAGCTGGAGGAGGAGCGGCGCCTGGCGTACGTCGGCATCACCCGCGCCCGCGAGCGCCTGTACCTGACCCGCTCGTCGATGCGCAGCGCCTGGGGACAGCCGTCGTACAACCCGCCGTCGCGCTTCCTGGAGGAGATCCCGGGTGCGCACGTGGACTGGCGGCGCACGGGCCCGATGGCCGCGCCGGCCGGACCGACGTCGGGCATCACGTCCTCGCTGTCGTCGTCGCGGTCACGCGGCGGCGCGTCCGGCTTCGCCACCCGGCGGACGAACGACAAGCCGGTGATCGCGCTGTCGGTGGGGGACCGGGTCACGCACGACCAGTTCGGGCTGGGGACCGTCGTCGCGGTGGCCGGCTCGGGCTCGGACGCGCAGGCGACGATCGACTTCGGGGACGAGAAGCCGAAGCGACTGCTGCTGAGGTACGCGCCGGTCGAGAAGCTCTGAGAACGCAGGAGGCGTGGGCCGCGGCCCACGCCTCCTGCGCTTTTCCGTCTTGTGCGCGCTGCTTACGTCGGGTCCAGGCCGTGGCCGCGCAGCCACGGCAGGGGGTCGATCGCCGAACCGCCACCGGGGCGCACCTCGAAGTGCAGATGCGGGCCGGTGGAGTTGCCCGAGTTGCCGGAGTAGGCGATGACGTCGCCCGCCTTCACGGAGCCACTGCGGATCCTGGTGGTGCTCAGGTGGCAGTACCACGTCTCCGTGCCGTCGGCCGCCGTCACGATCGCCATGTTGCCGTAGGCGCTGTTCCACTGGGTGCGCACGGTGCCGTCCGTGGCGGCCAAGACCTCGGTGCCGTACTGGACGGGGAAGTCGATACCGGTGTGCAGGGACATCCAGTTGACACCGGACTGGCCGTAGTACGCGCTGAGGCCGTCCCGCTTCACGGGAAGCACGAACTTGGGCCGCAGCGCCTCGCGCCGTGCCGCCTCCTCCTCGCGCTTCTTCCGCTCCGCCTCCTGGCGGGCCTTGAGATCGATGCGCTCCTGGGTGCGGGAGGCTCGGTCACCGAAGTCGCGGGCGTCGGCGCTGAGCGCGGCCAGCTGCGTGTCCATCTTTTTGTTGGCGGCGACGTGTTCGACCGAGGCCGGGTCGGCGGCCGCCACATTGGGCTCGTCCTTCTGCTCGCCGCCGATAGTGCCGACGGAGGCCGCGGCGATACCGGCGACGCCCATCACGCAAGCCGAGGGCACGGCGACGGTGAGAAGTGCGGAGCGCTTGGCGGGCGTACGGCGCCGGCCGCGGCTGCCGCCGGCGCGGCGGACGGGCCGGGGCGTGACCGGGGCGGCCGGCACGGAGGTCATGGTCTGCGTCAGCGCGTCGTGCTCGGACTCGCCGTCATTGTCCTGGTCGCTGACGTATGCGACGTCGTGACCGTAATCGCCGTCGTGACCGTATTCGCCGTCGTGACCGTATTCGTGAGCCTGGCCGTACTCGCCGTCGGGCTCTGCCTCGTACGCCCCGTGCTCCGGCGCGGCACCCGCGTCCGGGCCGTCGGTGTAGTCGGGGTGCGCGGGGCCGGGGAAGTCCTGGGCGGGGATGTCGTGGGTCTGAACGTCCCCCGCAGGGAAGTCCGTCCCGTACTCGGTGTCCTGGAAGCCCGACCTCTGGAAGTCCTGGCCGGGATGTTCCGCGCCGGGAAGTTCTGTGCTCTGGTAGTCGGCATAGCCGGTGTCGTACCCGGCCACCGGGACGAACTCGTGCTGCGGCGTGAACTGTTGCGGTACGAGACCTTCCGGCGTGGCCGCCGTGTCCGAGTTCCAGGCGGTGGCGTCGTACGCCCCGGTGTCGAAGGACGAGGAGGACCACTGGCCGGTCGCGTCGTACGCGAATGTCGCGGCGGCGGTCTCGTACTGGCCCGTCTGCTCGCTCTGGTTCCAGCCGCTCGCGTCCCACTGGCCGGTGGTGTCGTACTGCGCGTACTGCTGGTCGTAATGCGGCTGTTGGGCCTGCTGCGCCGATGCGTAGGCGTCGTAGCCGGTGGTCTGCTGCGACCCCGTGTCCCACTGGGACGCGTCGTACTGGCCGCTGTGCTCTGACTCGTAATTGCCCGGCATGGCGCCGAAGAGCGGGTCGGAGTCGAAGCTGCCGGTGGCGTAGCCGCCGTACCCGGCGTGGGCGTGCTGGTCGTTCACCAACTTCTCTCTCGCCTCGGCAGCAGGACCCTGCATCTGGGGTCACCGGATTGCAGGGGGCCCCAGGGGGAAGCAGTGGCGCGACTGTACCCGGCGGTCTGCGATGGCGACAATCTTCGGCGGCATCTCCGCAATCAGGAAACGGGCATTCGGCCGCCTTTCGGAGGACTGCGGGCACAGCTTTGGCCCTACGTTCGAGAGATGTTCGAGTGAAAATCGGTTGCGGAGCCGCCTCGCAGTTCTCGTCCGGCGGCCTCGCTCAGGCGACGGACGCGGCGTCGGACGGACCGGCCGCCGCCGCGCCCGATTCGAGCGCCTCGCGGATCCCGGCCGCGACGGCGGGGTGAACCGGCAGGGCGAGATGGCCGATTCCGCTCACTCGTACGTTCTGGGCGAGAAGGTCGGGATGGTCGATACAGGCCGTCTCGACCGGGACCATGATCCGGTCGAGGTCGCTCCAGAAACTGACGAAGCGCGTACGGCAGCCGGGCGCGGGCATGCGCAGCTCCTCGATGACGGACGAGCCGGGGCGCATCTGCCGCACGATCGGGTGCGCGCCGGCGAGGGGTGCGACCGAGGTCCCGGAGTGCGGCGTGCCGAGCGTGACGAGCGTCCGGACACGGTGGTCGCCCCCGAGGCGCTGCACGTAGTACCGGGCGATCAGGCCGCCGAGGCTGTGCCCGACGATGTCGACCTGCCGCCGGCCGCTCCTCGCGCAGATCTCCTCCACATGGCGGCCGAGCAGCTCCGCGGCGGCCCGGATGTCGCAGGTGAGAGGGGAGTAGTTGAGGCATTCGACCGGCCGCGGACCGTGCCGGGCCAGCGCGCGCCGGAGCAGGACGAACACGGACCGGTTGTCGACGAACCCGTGCAGGAGGACGGTCGGCACGGCATCCCCCTCCGCCACGGGCAGCCGGTGGGCGGCGGGCGCGGTGCGCTTGCGGCGAGGGCGCTCGGGAGTGAGGCCGGTCGGATAGAGGACGAGGTGGCCCGCCAGGATCGCGATCTCCAGGGCGGTGGCGCGCAGGAGAGCGGCGGGGAGCACGTGGCGCAGCCGTCTCAGGCACTGCGCGGTGAGATCCGTGACGACCTGGGCACAGGGCAGAGGCAGGACCGAAGCCTTCACAGCGACCTCCCGACCGGCGACCCGGTGCGGCTCGGCCCGGTGCGCCCTCGTGGGGGCGCGCTGCAAAAGCGGTGCCGCGCCACCGTGCCGTGCGGCTGTCGGCACGGCGGCGCGGCGACCTGATGTGGACCTGCGGCGGCTCCCCTTGCGGTCGTGCCCGCGGGGGCCGCGCGGGGTGCGCGCGGTGCCTGATGCCGGTACGACGCTCAGCGAAAATTGTCCCAGGTGTGATTTCCCCCTCGCCGTCCACCGCGAAACGGCGGCTTGCGGGATGCTGGACTTCTGCAGATAACGTTCGTTCACTCTCCGCGCTCCGCTCGCCGGGCGCGGGGACCCGTGCCCGAGGCGGCGCAGTCGGTATGTGGAGGCAGTGATGGGTGTGACGGGTCCGATCCGCGTGGTGGTCGCCAAGCCGGGTCTCGACGGACACGATCGTGGTGCGAAGGTGATCGCTCGGGCGCTGCGTGACGCCGGTATGGAGGTCATCTACACGGGGCTGCACCAGACCCCCGAACAGATCGTGGACACGGCGATCCAGGAGGACGCGGACGCGATCGGCCTCTCCATCCTCTCGGGCGCGCACAACACACTCTTCGTGAAGGTCATCGAGCTCCTGAAGGAGCGCGACGCGGAGGACATCAAGGTCTTCGGCGGCGGGATCATCCCGGAGGCGGACATCGCGCCGCTGAAGGACAAGGGCGTGGCGGAGATCTTCACACCGGGGGCGACGACGGCGTCGATCGTGGAGTGGGTCAACGCGAACGTCCGGGCAGCGGCGTAGCGGGCGTGGACCGGGCTGCGCGATCGTGCGCTGCCGGCGCCCCGTGAGCACGGCGTGCTCGGGGCCCGACCAGGCTTCTCGGGCGCGGCTGGGCGTGTGATGCGCCCTGGAGCGGGCCGGGCTCTGGGAGGTGGCCTGGTCCGGGACCTCAGCGTCGGGCCGCTCCGGGGCTCGTATCCAGGACCGCTTTCCGGCTGCCGGGCCGGTCCCTGCTCCTCACGACGCCTTACGTCCCGAACAGGAACCTGCGCGTCCCCAGCCGGGGCCGCGGACGTGCGCCCGCTCGGGTCGCGACCACCGGCCGTGGTGACGGCCAGAGGAGGGAACGGTCCTGCCGGGCGGAGGCCCGGCCCCGCAACCGCACCCACCCGCAACCGCACCTACCCCGCCCCCGCACCCATCCCGGGCGGGGCCACCCCGGGGCACACGGCATCGAACCGTCTAGCGCTCCAGTTCCGCGTGCATCGTGGCGCGCAGGCGGAGCGTCGAGACCAGGCGCTGGAACGCCTCCGACCAGTACCCGCCCGCTCCCGGTGACGCGTCCTCCTGCTCTGCCGGGGTCGCCGTCAGGACCTCCAGACGCGGCGCCTCCGACGGGGACAGGCAGCGCTCGGCGAGGCCCATCACGCCGCTGAAGCTCCAGGGGTAGCTTCCCGCGTCGCGCGCGATGTCCAGCGCGTCGACCACGGCTCGGCCCAGCGGCTCGGCCCACGGCACCGCGCAGACGCCCAGTAGCTGGAACGCCTCCGACAGGCCGTGTGCCGCGATGAACTCCGCCACCCAGCAGGCCCTCTCCTCCTGCGGAAGCGCCGCGAGCAGTTTCGACCGCTCCCCGAGGGACGTGGTGCCGGGGCCGCTCGACGGCGGTGTGCCAGGGGCACCGAGCAGGGCACGGGACCACTCCGGGTCGCATTGGCGGACCGCCGCCCGGCACCAGGCCGCGTGCAGCTCGTCGGCCCAGTCGTCCGACACAGGAAGAGCGACGATCTCCGGCGGCGTGCGGCCGCCGAGTCTGGTCGGCCAGGTGGACAGCGGGGCCGACTCGACCAGCTGGCCCAGCCACCAGGAGCGTTCGCCGCGACCCGAGGGTGCGTTCGGCACGATTCCGTCGCGCTGCATGTCGGCGTCGCACTCGTGCGGTGCCTCGACCGTGATCATCACGCCCTCGTCGCCGCTCCGGTCCAGTGCGACGCAGGACGCGGCCCGCGCTGCCATGCGCCCGGCGAGGGCGGAGTGCGGCAGCCCGGAGAGCAGCTCGGCGGCGGTGCCGCGGACGTTACGGCTGCGGTCGGAGAGCGCCTGCTCCAGGAACGGCTCGTCCAAGGCGGAGAGCCCTGTCCGCAGCGAGTCGAGGAACATCAGGCGGTCCTCGGCCCGTTCGGTCGGCCAGGTCGTGCCGAGCAGGGCGAGCGCCGCCTCCGGATCGCGGGCCCGCACCGACGACAGCAGGGCGACGCGCTCGGCGAACAGGCCCTCTTCCCACAGGCGTCGCACAGCCTCGGTGTCGTCGGCGGCGGGCAGCGCCGAGCCGCCGGATCCGCCGCGCAGGGCGAACTTCCACTCCGCGTTCAGCCGGGCGAGCCAGAGTCCGCGCGGCCCGGCGAACGCCAGCGCCTGTTGTCGCAGGTCCGTACGCCCGCGGGCCGCGTCGAGCAGCGCGGGCAGGAGGGACGGCGGGGCCTGATAGCCGTGCTCGTTGGCGGCGGCCAGCCACTGGGGCAGCAGCTCGGTCAGATCGGGGGCGGCGCCCCGCCGGCCGCTGGAGGCCGCAGGGCCCCGGTCGGCGAGCAGCTGGGCGAGACGCCGCCTGGCCGCGTCCGGCAGCGCGGGTCTGAGATCGTGCGGAGCGGCCGCCGGCCGCTCGGCGTCCGCCGGTGCGGGCCGCAGCCCGGCCCTGCGCCGCACGGTGTGCAGGGCGGCGGCGTCGAGCAGAGCGACGGGGGCGTCCTTGCCCGGAGGCAGGAGACCGGCCGGAGGCGTGCGCCGGTCCGTGCCGAGAAGGGCCGAGGTGACGAGCTCTTCCCACGGTGACGTACTGGTGGTGGCGGTCATAGGGGCCTCTCCTTTCAGATGAGCGGGACCGTCTCGGACACGTCCTCGGGCCAGGCGGCCAGCGGCGCGAAGCCCTGGTGGCCGAACTCGCCGAAAACGGTGACGGGACGGCCGCCGGCGAGCGAGACGAGCTTCCACAGGCCGGGCCCGGACAGTGCGGAGGCCGCCAGAGGCAGCGCGCCCCGGCCGGCCGTGCCGCCGTCCGCGCCTGCGCCCGCGCTCGCCTCGTGGCCTGCGCCTGCGTCGGCGCTCGCCCTCGCCTTCTGGCCGTCGCCTGCGCCGCTCTCGTGGCCGTCGCGCGCGTCGGCCAACTGCCAGCCGTCCCCTGTCGGTACGGGGATGACGCCGGAGAGAGTGACCGGCCAGGACTCCAGCCACGGGTCGTCCCGCAGGGCACTCCCGTACGCCTCGACGGCCGCGGCGCAGGAGCCGCCGGGCGGCGGTGCGACGATCGGGACGGGCGCGGTGAGCAGCTCGCCCAGCTCCGCCCGCAACTGGGCGGAGCCGCCATGGGCGGTGATCTCCGCCTCCACCATCAGGCCGACGGGAAGGGCGAGTTGAGGTGCCCGGCCCGCTGCTCCGAAGGAGAGGATCAGTGCCGTACGGCCCGACTCGCGCCCGTAGAGCCAGATCCGGCGGGTGGTGAGCTTGCCGTCGGAGGAGTCGTACTGCGCGAGGATCAGCCAGTGGTCCCGTATCCGGTCACCCTCGGCGGCGGACGGCAGCCCGACCCGTGTGCGCACAGTGGCGGCCAGCGACTCGGGCAGCCGCTCGCGACCGAGCCACGCCGAGTCCAGCAGGTGGAGCAGAGCGCACTCCTCCAGCAGCCGCACCGGCCAGCCGGGGCCTGAACTGGGTATGGCACCGAGCTCGCGGACGCGTGCGGCCAGCCCCGGTGCCTGCGCGTCGACCATTCGCGCGGCCGTCTCCTCCCACAGCCCGTAGCCGGACTGCTCGGCGGACGCGAGCCCGCCGCGGAGCAGGTCGGCCAGCCGCTGCTCCAACTCCGTGGCGCCCGCGGTGATCCGTCCGGCCCGGCGCTCGGCGCGCCGTCGAGCCGCCTCCGGGTCGGCGCTCTTCGCCGGAGCACCCGCGCCCGCCATCCCCGCATCCTTGTCCGCGGCCCGCTTCCTGCGCCCGGCCAGCCATGCGTCGGCCCAGTCCGGAACGGCATCGTCCTGGACGGCCTGCTCGTCCCCGGACCACAGGAGCAGCAGCCCGATCGCGTGCTTGCACGGAAACTTCCGGCTCGGACAACTGCATGTGCAGGCCGGGCCCGTGGTGTCCACCACCGTCTGGTAGGGCCGGCTGCCGCTGCCCTTGCACAGGCCCCACACCGCGCCCGATCCGTCGCAGCCCGCACCCGACCACGGCCCGGCCGCGGACAGTTTGCTCCCCGCTTTGCGTGATGCGTCGTCAGGAGCCAGCGACAGCACCTGTTCCGACGTCCAGCGCACCCCCTGCTGATTCATGGTCATGACGCTACGGGCCACCACTGACAATCCGGCCTGACCTGCGGATCGGCGCAGGGCAAAGGCTTTGACCCGACCGGCTGTTTGCGCTTTGGTACGGACACCCAGAACCCACGACATCCAAGGGGAACCGGTATGAATCGTTCCGCTCGCTCGGCTCTCTCCGTCCTCGCCGCTGTCGGCCTCGCCTTCGGCGGCACCGCCTGTTCGGAGGCGGTCGACACCGTCGACAAGGCGGTCAACGAGGAGTACCAGGTCACTTACGAAGTCATGGGCAAGAACGTGGACTCGATCAGTTACCACGCGGGTGGCGGCAAGGCCATGGACCCGAAGCCCGAGACGGTCGACAAGCCCACGCTGCCGTGGAAGAAGACGGTCACGCTGCGCGGCATCATGCCGGCGGCCGTCATGCCGGTGGCCGCCGACCTCACCGGCGCCGAGGTCACCTGCAAGATCACGTACAAGGGCAAGGTGCTGGCGGAGAAGAAGGGCGAGGGGCTGGCGACCGCGGGCGGGTGCGTCGCGGAGTCCCCTGTCGGCACCGAGTAGACCGCCGCGCCGGCGCCGAACGGGCGCCGCGGCGGCGACCCGGCGCTGCCTGCGCCCAACTCGCCCCCGGGCCCCGGAAATCGGCCTCCGACCTGCGAGGACGGTCCATTGTCAGTGGCATGGTGCACGGTGGATCCCACAACGGGTCGAACGATCTGGAGGGGGATCCATGACCGTGTCCGAAACCGGGGCCACCAGCGGAGCCGAGGCCCTGCGGCCGCATGCGGAGGACGCCTTCGCCGACGAGCTGAAGGCGCTCGCCGCGCACGACGACCGGCAGCGGCCGGTGAACTGGCGGCTGTCGCCCTGGGCCGTCGCCACCTACCTCCTGGGCGGCACGCTCGCCGACGGCACCGTCATCACACCCAAGTATGTGGGGCCGCGCAGGATCGTCGAGGTCGCCGTCACCACGCTCGCGACCGACCGCGCCCTCCTCCTTCTCGGCGTGCCGGGCACGGCGAAGACGTGGGTGTCGGAGCACCTGGCCGCCGCCGTCAGCGGCGACTCCACCCTGCTCGTACAGGGCACGGCCGGTACGCCGGAGGAGGCCATCCGGTACGGGTGGAACTACGCGCAGTTGCTCGCCCACGGGCCCAGCCGCGACGCGCTCGTGCCCAGTCCCGTCATGCGTGCCATGTCCGAGGGCATGACCGCGCGGGTCGAGGAGCTGACCCGCATCCCGGCCGATGTGCAGGACACCCTCATCACCATCCTGTCCGAGAAGACCCTGCCGGTTCCCGAGCTGGGCCAGGAGGTCCAGGCGGTGCGCGGGTTCAACCTCATCGCCACGGCCAACGACCGCGACCGCGGGGTCAACGACCTCTCCAGCGCCCTGCGCAGGCGGTTCAACACGGTCGTGCTGCCGCTGCCCGCGACACCGGACGCCGAGGTCGACATCGTCGCCCGCCGCGTGGACCAGCTGGGGCGCTCGCTGGACCTGCCCGCCGTACCGGAGGGGCTGGACGAGATCCGCCGCGTCGTCACCGTCTTCCGCGAGCTGCGCGACGGTGTCTCGACGGACGGCCGCACCAAGGTCAAGTCCCCGTCGGGCACGCTCTCCACGGCCGAGGCGATCTCCGTGGTCACCGGCGGCCTCGCCCTCGCCGCGCACTTCGGCGACGGCGTGCTGCGCCCCCAGGACGTCGCGGCCGGCATCCTCGGTGCGGTCGTCCGCGACCCGGCGGCGGACCGGGTGATCTGGCAGGAGTACCTGGAGACCGTGGTGCGCGAGCGGGACGGCTGGAAGGACTTCTACCGCGCCTGCCGCGAGGTGAGCGCATGACCGGCCCTCTCCTGCTCGGCGTCCGCCACCACGGGCCGGGCTCGGCCCGGGCGGTCCGCGCCGCGCTGGACGCGGCGTCGCCGCGGGCCGTCCTGATCGAGGGCCCGCCCGAGGGCGACGCGCTGCTGCCGCTTGCCGCCGACGAGCAGATGCGCCCGCCGGTCGCCCTGCTCGCCCACGCGGTGGACGACCCGGGCCGGGCGGCGTTCTGGCCGCTGGCGGAGTTCAGCCCCGAGTGGGTGGCGATCCGCTGGGCGCTGGCGCACGACGTGCCCGTCCGCTTCATCGACCTCCCGGCCGCGCATTCGCTGGCGATGGAGCCGGACGCCGCTGCCGCGCCGCCCGACGGTCCGGTCGGCACCGGTCCGACCGGCGTGGACGCCGACGACCCGGCGGACCCGGCCGGGCCTGCCGATCCGGGCCATCCGACATCACTGGCCGATCCGGCCGGTGACGGTCCGACAGACGCGACCGCCGGGACGGCGCCTGCCGGTTCGGCCCCCGTCGATCGGAGCTGGCCGACAGCGCCCGCCGATTCGGCCCCCGCCGATGCGAGCTGGCCGACGGCGCCCGCCGGTTCGGCCGGGCCCGCCCCCGAGCGGGCCGGTGCGGAGGGCGCATGTGTGGAGAGCGACGGGGCCGGGCCCGGCGCCGAAGGCGGCCCGGACCAGCCGGGCGCTGAAGGGCAGGGGGACGCGGCCGGGCCGGCGTCCGTCCGGATCGACCCCATCGCCATGCTCGCCGAAACTGCGGGGTACGACGATCCCGAGCGCTGGTGGGAAGACGTCGTCGAGCACCGCGGCCGCGGAGAGGGCTCTGCTGGGAGCGATCCCTATGCGCCGTTCGCCGCACTCGGCGAAGCCATGGCCGCCCTCCGGGAGACCTACGGGCACGGCGGGCACGACCGGGACCTCGTCCGCGAGGCGTACATGCGCACCCGGCTGCGCGCCGCGCGCAAGGAATTCGGGGATGAGGTCGCCGTCGTCTGCGGTGCGTGGCACGTCCCGGCGCTCGCCCGGAAGACGACCGTCGCGGCCGACCGCGCCCTCCTCAAGGGACTGCCCAAGGTCAGGACCGAGATGACCTGGGTGCCTTGGACGCACCGCCGTCTCGCCCGGCACTCCGGCTACGGCGCGGGCATCGACTCGCCCGGCTGGTACGGCCATCTGTTCACCGCGCCGGACCGGCCCGTCGAGCGCTGGATGACCAAGGTCGCGGGCCTCCTGCGCGACGAGGACCGCATGGTGTCGTCGGCGCACGTCATCGAGGCGGTCCGGCTCGCCGAGACCCTCGCCGTCGTGCGCGGCCGTCCGCTCGCCGGGCTGAGCGAGACCACGGACGCCGTACGGGCCGTGATGTGCGACGGCTCCGACGTGCCGCTCGACCTCGTCAGGGACCGCCTTGTCGTGGGGGACGTGCTCGGCGAGGTGCCGGACGACGCCCCGGCCGTGCCGCTGCAGCGCGACCTGGCCAGGCAGCAGCGCAGCCTGCGTCTCAAGCCGGAGGCGCTGGAGCGCGAGCTGGAGCTCGACCTGCGCAAGGACGGCGACAGCGGCAAGAGCCGCCTGCTGCACCGGTTGCGTCTCCTCGGCGTCGGCTGGGGCGAACCGGTGGCCGGGCGGGGGAGCACCGGCACGTTCCGTGAGACCTGGCGGCTGCGCTGGGAGCCCGAGCTGTTCGTCAGGGTCGCCGAGGCGGGCGTATGGGGGACCACCGTGTTGTCGGCGGCCACGGCGAAGGCCGAGTCGCAGGCACTTGCCGCCACCGCGCTCGGCGAGGTCACGGCGCTCGCCGAGCGGTGTCTCCTCGCCGAACTGCCCGACGCGCTCCCCGTGGTGATGACCGCACTCGCCGACCGCGCGGCGCTCGACGCGGACGTGAGCCATCTCGCCCAGGCACTGCCCGCCCTCGCCCGCTCCCTGCGGTACGGGGACGTGCGGGCCACGGACGCCGCCGCGCTCGGTGAGGTGGCGGCCGGGCTCGCCGAGCGGATCTGCGTCGGCCTGCCGCCGGCCTGCAGCGGTCTCGACGCCGACGGCGCCGCGGAGATGCGCGGACATCTCGACGGCGTGCACACCGCGATCGGACTGCTCCCCGACGCCGCCGCGATGACCGGACGCTGGCACACGGTCCTGCGCAAGCTCGCGGACCGCGAATCGGTCCCGGGCGTCATACGCGGGCGCGCGGCGCGTCTGCTGCTGGACGACGGGCGGCTCGCGGAGGACGAGGCCGCCCGCCTCATGGCCCTGGCGCTCTCGCCGGCCACCCAGCCGGCCGAAGCGGCCGCGTGGATCGAGGGCTTCGTCGGCGGGGCGTCCGGGGGAGGGCTGCTGCTCGTCCACGACGAGCGCCTGCTCGGTCTGGTCGACGCCTGGCTGACCGGCGTCCCCGCGGACGCGTTCACGGACGTGCTGCCGCTGCTGCGCCGCACGTTCTCCGCGTACGAGCCCGGTGTGCGCCGGACCCTCGGCGAGCTGGTGCGCCGCGGCCCGGCGGCGACGGCAGGACCGGCGCCCGAGGAGGCCGCGCTGCCCGGCTTCGGCCACGGCCTCGACGAGGCACGCGCCGACGCGGTCCTGCCCGTGCTGCGCCTGCTTCTCGGCATCGACGACAACGACTTGGCGGGGGTGGCCCGATGACACGGACGACGACAGACGCCGGCCATGACGAGCGGCTGCGCCGGTGGCGGCTCGTGCTGGGCGGGGAGGAGGCGGACGGCACCGGCTGCGCGCTGACCGGCACGGATGCCGCGATGGACGGCGCGCTCACCTCGCTCTACGGCGCCCGCACGGGCAGCGGCGGCCGCTCCGGGGGGCGTTCGGCCGGACTCGGGGCGTCCGCGCCGTCCGTGGCCCGCTGGCTCGGTGACATCCGGACGTACTTCCCCAGTTCCGTCGTCCAGGTCATGCAGCGGGACGCGATCGACCGCCTCGGTCTGTCCACCCTCCTGCTGGAGCCGGAGATGCTGGAGGCGGTGGAGGCGGACGTCCATCTCGTCGGCACGCTGCTCTCCCTCAACAAGGCGATGCCGGAGACGACCAAGGAGACCGCCCGGGCGGTCGTGCGCAAGGTCGTCGCGGAGCTGGAGAAGAAGCTCGCCACGCGTACGCGGTCGACGCTGACGGGAGCGCTTGACCGTTCGGCGAGGATCAACCGGCCGCGGCACCGCGACATCGACTGGGACCGCACGATCCGGGCGAACCTGAAGAACTACCTGCCGGAGTTCAACACCGTCGTGCCCGAGCGGCTCGTCGGCTACGGGCGGGCCTCCCAGTCCGTGAAGAAGGAAGTCGTGCTCTGCATCGACCAGTCCGGGTCGATGACCGCGTCCGTCGTCTACGCCTCGGTGTTCGGAGCGGTGCTGGCTTCGATGAGCTCCATCACCACGCGGCTCGTCGTCTTCGACACCGCCGTGGTCGATCTGACCGACCAGCTCGACGATCCGGTGGATGTGCTGTTCGGCACACAGCTCGGCGGCGGGACGGACATCAACAGGGCCCTCGCGTACTGCCAGTCGCAGATCACCCGGCCCGCGGACACGGTGGTCGTGCTCATCAGCGACCTCTACGAGGGCGGCATACGCGACGAGATGCTCAAGCGGGTCGCGGCGATGAAGGCGTCGGGAGTGCAGTTCGTCGCACTGCTCGCGCTCTCCGACGAGGGCGCTCCGGCCTATGACCGCGAGCACGCGGCGGCGCTTGCGGCCCTCGGCGCCCCGGCCTTCGCGTGCACGCCGGACCTGTTTCCGGACGTCATGGCCGCGGCGATAGAGAAGCGCCCACTGCCGGTGCCAACGGCGGACTGACGCACGGCCCGTCCCGGCCCAAGGGCACGCAGACGGGGGCGTGTTCGGGCCAGGGGGTGTCGGGGCAGGTGCGGGCGGCCGGGGGAGAGGGCCTGGGGCCGGGCAGTTCCTTTGCTGGGCTCGGGAGCTCCGGGCGGCGGGTGGTGACAGCCGTGTTCGTCTGGGCATACCCGGACATGACGGTGTATCGGGCGCAACAGGGGGCATGGTGACTCATCAGTAACAGGGGACTTGCGCCGCCCCGGGAGGCTCGTGCGAGCATCATGCCGATCCCCGACCGAAAAGGGTTTTTCCTCCGTGATCTCCGCAGCGCTTTCTCCCGCTGCCGTCGCGTGCGCGCTGCGCCGGACGGTGGCAGGTTCGCGTGCGCTGCGTGTACTCCTGCTGCTCGCGGCGCTCATGACGCTCGGTCTGCTCTGGGGCGGCCAGGCGCATGCCGCCGAGGTGCCGGTCGAGGTGCGTGCCGAGGCGGAAGCAGGCACGGGCGTCCGCCCCGGCGTCGAGGGTCCCTCGGGCGCCGACGACGCCGTCGCATCCTTGCCGCCCGCGCAGGACACGGCGGGGCACACCGCGGTCCGCGAAGTGCGGCGCGCGGCCGAGGAAACCGTGGACGGTGTGCGCCAAGCTGTGCGGGCCGTCGTGGAGACCGGCCAGGAGCTCACGGGTGCCCTGGGCCGTGCGCTGCCCCCGGCCCCCGGCGAACTGCCCGAGGTCCCCGGCGGCGGGTCCTTCCCCGGCGGCCCCGCAGCCAAGCAGTCCATGACGGACGCTGAACCGTTCGCACTCAGGTCCGGCAACCTCGACGCCACCGCCGACGCCCTTGCCGACGCCGCTCACCCAGGCCGATCCGCTGCCGACGGACGGTTCGGCACGGTCGACGGGTACGACGGCGTTGCGCGGACCGGGCAGTCGCCGGACGTGCCGGCCGCGGACGCGGCGGGGACCGACCCGGCCCCGGAGCCGTTCGGACCGTGCGGGTCCGTGCCCGGCGCCGTGCAGCACAGCGGTGAGAACCACACGCCCCGCCCGGGCGACCAGCACACGGCCGCCTTCGCGGACGGAGCACGGGACGCGCTCGTGTCCGCCCCGGGCTGCCCGGCGGCCGAGCCGCCGACGCGCGACAGGCCGCGCGACATTCCCGAATTCCCCGGCTAGGGCAGGCCTTCCCCCGCCTCCTGACCTGCCGCGCGGGGGTGGGCAGGTCTGCCCTCCACTCCGGAACCTCTCCAACGCTTCCGGACCGCCGAACGAATTCGAAGGATCAACCGAGCATGAACAAGAACATCCGCCGCTCCATCGCCGTGGCCGCCACGGCCACCGGTATGTGGGCTCTCGGCACCGCCGCGGCGAGCGCCGACGAGCTGTCGGTCTCCGTGCCGCTCTCCACCCCGGATCTGGTCGCCGGTGTCACCGACGCCGCCGACGTCTCGGCCGACGGGGGCTCCGATGGCGCCTCGGCCGAGGTCGGCACCCCTCTCGTCGGCATCGAGCTGGAGACCGGGCTGCCGCCGGTCGGCGTCCCGGACGTGACGTCCGAGGCACAGGACCAGGCCCGCCAGTACGTCGACAGCGAGCTCCCCTCGTACGAGACCCCCTCCGCCCCGGACGTCCAGCCGCCGTCCGTGGACACCCCGCAGGCGCCGACCGCCGACGTCCAGGTTCCGCAGTTCGAGGTTCCGCAGGTTCAGGTTCCGCAGGTTCAGGTCCCGCAGGTTCAGGCTCCGCAGGTCGACGCCGACATCGACTACCTCTTCGGACCGCTCTCCGCGTTCGTGTCCGATCTGGAGCAGGGTCTCGCCGACGCCCAGTACCAGGCCCAGTACCAGGCCCAGGGGCTGGTCACCGCGTCCGGCCCGATCGTGGACGAGACGTCCGCGGCCGTCCTGCCGCCCATCGTCGCCACCGCCGTGGCCGGCGCCCAGCCGGTCGCGAACCAGGCCGTCGCCGACGCGGGACTCCTCGCCCAGGGTGTCGTCTCCGACACGACCCCGTTCGCGTACGGACTCACCGACCAGGTGCAGCCGTTCGCCTACGGCGTGGCCGAGGAGGTGCAGCCCTTCGCGTACGGCGTGACCGGCGAGGTGGGCCCGTTCGCGGGCGGTGTCGTCTCCGAGGTGCAGCCGCTGGTCGACGCCGTCGTCCAGCACGTGGAGCCGCTCGCCCAGGGTGTGGGCGGCAGCACCACCGATCTGGCCTACGGCGTGACCGGTGAGGTGAGCCCGTTCGCGGGTGGTGTCGTCTCCGAGGTGCAGCCGTTCACCCAGGCGGTCGCGGGCGAGGTCTCCGCCGACGCCGCGCCCCTCGCGGGCAACGCCGTCACCGGTGTGCAGGGCGTCGTCTCCGATGTGACCCCGAGCTACGTGCCGTACGGCATCTGAGCACGTCCGTACTCCGGTCAGCCGTCACTCCGGTCGGCCGTCGCACGGGGCGCCCACCCGGGCGCCTCGTCGGCGGCTGCCCGGAGGGGCCCGGTCCACGGGCCACTCCGGCTCCGGGGCACGGTGCCGGCATGCACTCCGCGGCGCCGTGCCCGGGCCGGTGGGAGCGGCTCTCCAGCCGGAGGGCGCTCCTGCCCGCCACCGCCCCGCGCACCCCTGAGCACACGACGGGTCGCGATCTGTGACCGTAATCACCGCCCAGGTGTGATCTGTGATTTAGGGACCCGCGTCCAGCGGGGATAACCTGCCAGGCGGACATGCCGCGCCCACGGACACCGTGTGTGCCTCCCTTGTGACATGAGCAGTCACGTTGCCCTTCGCGGCACGCCCACGCAGACAACGAACCGCGATCATCAGAAAAGGGACGGACGCGCGTGGACCTGTTCGAGTACCAGGCGAGGGACCTCTTCGCCAAGCACGGTGTACCGGTGCTGGCCGGTGAAGTCATCGACACGCCTGAGGCGGCGCGCGAGGCCACCGAGCGGCTGGGCGGCAAGTCGGTCGTCAAGGCGCAGGTGAAGGTCGGTGGCCGCGGCAAGGCCGGCGGCGTCAAGCTGGCAGCCACCCCGGACGAGGCCGTCGCCCGCGCGACGGACATCCTCGGGATGGACATCAAGGGCCACACGGTCCACAAGGTGATGATCGCGGAGACCGCTCCGGAGATCGCCGAGGAGTACTACGTCTCGTACCTCCTCGACCGCACCAACCGCACCTTCCTGGCCATGGCCTCCGTCGCCGGTGGCATGGACATCGAGGAGGTCGCCGCGACGACCCCCGAGAAGCTGGCGAAGGTTCCGGTCGACGCCAACGAGGGCGTCAGCATCGAGAAGGCCCGGGAGATCGTCGCCCAGGCCCAGTTCCCGGCCGAGGTCGCCGAGAAGGTCGCCGAGGTCCTGGTGACCCTGTGGAAGACCTTCATCGCCGAGGACGCGCTCCTCGTCGAGGTCAACCCGCTGGCCAAGGTCGCGAGCGGTGAGGTCATCGCCCTCGACGGCAAGGTGTCCCTCGACGAGAACGCCGACTTCCGCCAGCCGGAGCACGAGGCCCTCGAGGACAAGGCCGCAGCCAACCCGCTCGAGGCTGCCGCCAAGGCCAAGAACCTCAACTACGTCAAGCTCGACGGCGAGGTCGGCATCATCGGCAACGGCGCGGGTCTGGTCATGTCGACCCTCGACGTCGTCGCCTACGCCGGTGAGAACCACGGCGGTGTGAAGCCCGCCAACTTCCTCGACATCGGCGGCGGCGCCTCCGCCGAGGTCATGGCGAACGGTCTCGAGATCATCCTCGGCGACCCGGACGTCAAGTCCGTCTTCGTCAACGTCTTCGGTGGCATCACCGCCTGTGACGAGGTCGCCAACGGCATCGTGCAGGCCCTGCAGCTCCTCGCCTCCAAGGGCGAAGAGGTCACCAAGCCGCTCGTCGTGCGCCTCGACGGCAACAACGCGGAGCTGGGTCGCAAGATCCTCTCCGACGCCAACCACCCGCTCGTGCAGCGTGTGGACACCATGGACGGTGCGGCCGACAAGGCCGCCGAGCTCGCCGCTGCTGCGAAGTAAGGGAAGAGGGACTGTAGAACCATGGCTATCTTCCTGAACAAGGACAGCAAGGTCATCGTCCAGGGCATGACCGGTGCCACGGGCATGAAGCACACCAAGCTCATGCTCGGCGACGGCACGAACATCGTCGGTGGTGTGAACCCGCGCAAGGCCGGCACGTCCGTCGACTTCGACGGCACCGAGGTCCCGGTCTTCGGCACTGTGGCCGAGGCGATGGAGAAGACGGGCGCGAACGTCTCCGTCCTCTTCGTGCCCCCGGCCTTCGCCAAGGCCGCCGTGGTCGAGGCGATCGACGCCGAGATCCCCCTTGCCGTCGTCATCACCGAAGGCATCGCCGTCCATGACTCCGCCGCCTTCTGGGCGTACGCGAAGTCCAAGGGCAACAAGACCCGCATCATCGGCCCGAACTGCCCCGGTCTCATCACCCCGGGCCAGTCCAACGCCGGCATCATCCCGGGCGACATCACCAAGCCCGGCCGCATCGGTCTCGTGTCCAAGTCGGGCACGCTGACCTACCAGATGATGTACGAGCTCCGTGACATCGGCTTCTCCTCCGCCGTCGGCATCGGTGGCGACCCGGTCATCGGTACGACGCACATCGACGCGCTCGCCGCGTTCGAGGCCGACCCCGACACCGACCTGATCGTCATGATCGGCGAGATCGGCGGCGACGCCGAGGAGCGTGCGGCCGACTTCATCAAGGCCAACGTCAGCAAGCCGGTCGTCGGCTACGTCGCGGGCTTCACCGCGCCCGAGGGCAAGACCATGGGCCACGCCGGCGCCATCGTCTCCGGCTCCTCCGGCACCGCCCAGGCGAAGAAGGAGGCCCTGGAGGCCGCGGGCGTCAAGGTCGGCAAGACGCCGACCGAGACGGCCAAGCTCGCGCGCGCCATCCTCGCGGGCTGACCTTCCCGGACACCGTGTGGGCCCGCTCCCGGATCTCCGGGGGCGGGCCCACACGCCTGTCCGGACCACGTCCTTCCAGCCGTGTTCCACCGGGCCGGCTCCGTCCGGACCAGGTCCTTCAAGCGGCGTCCGACCGGGTCGGCTCTGTCCGGACGCCGGCACGTTCCAGCACGTGCCGCGTTCAGGTGGCACGTTCGGGCGGGGCGTTCAGCCGAGACCGGGCAGCAGCCTCTGCGGCCCCGCGGCCGGTTCGGCGCGCAGCTTGTCGCGCAGCTTCTTCTCCGCGGCGCTGAGCTGCTGCGGCCCGTTGTGCGGCGCCGGGACGCCCTCGACCTGCTGGGTCGGAGGCAGGGGCGGCTCGTACCGCCGGGGCGAGGTGAGCAGTGCGAGGGCGGTCGCCACGACGATCAGCGTGGTCGCCACGACGACCGCCCTGGTCCACAGCTCGGCCCGGCGTTCGCAGCCGGTACGCACCACCGCGGCGGGCGTCAGACGGGGTGCGGGGCCGGTGTCGGCGAGCGCCCTGAGCTCCTCCTGGAGCACTGTGGTCTCGGCGAGCCGTGGCAGCCGTTCGGCGACGGCGGCGCGGGCGTTCAGGACGCGGTTCGCGGTGGCAGGGGTGCTCGCCTCGGTCTCCGCCGCGGTCTCGGGCAGGTCGAGTCCCAGACCGTCGTAGAGCAGGAGGGTACGGCGGTAGGCCGGCGGCAGTTCCTGCAACGCCTCCAGCAGGGCGCGACCGGCCGGGTCGTCCGGGGGCTCGTCGGGGTGCACGTGGGCGGGGCGCAGTCGTTGCCAGGGGGACATGGCGTACTCGTACGCGGCCGCCCGCACCCAGCCTGTCGGGTCCCGGTCGACGGCGACCTCGGGCCAGCGCTGCCAGGCGAGCTGGAAGGCGCGCTCGACGGACTCGTGCGAGAGACGGCGGCGGCCGGTGAGCACGTAGGTCTGGCGGACGAGGGCGGGCGCGGCGTACGCGTAGAGCGCGTCGAACGCCTCGGCCGGCGCCGACCCGGCGTGCGGGGCGGGCAGCGACGCCTCGGGGCCGGCCGGGTACGGGTCCCAGTACGGCTGCTGCTGGGCGGCGCCCGAGGGCTCGGGCGGCAACGGCGCGGCGTCCCCTGCCCGGACCGGCTCGGGCACCGGCTCGGGCACCGGCTCGGGCAGCGGCGCCGGAACGGGCGCCGGATCGGGATCGACCGGCACCGGCACCGGCTGGGGCACCGGCTCCGGCGTCGCCGGTGCAGACGTCGCTTCCTCCTGGTCGGCGGGCTCGTCCGCGACTTGCTCCTCTGGGCCCGGCTCGTCGGCGAACTGCTCCTCTGGGCCCGGCTCGTCGGCGAACTGTTCCTCTGGGCCGGGCTCGTCGGAAACCCGCTCTTCGTCGACGGGCCGGCCAGCGGCCTGCTTCTGGGGGACGGCCTGCTTCGGCGAGGGAGCCGGCGTCCGGGACCGTTCCGCTGCGATGGCGGCGAGCAGCTTCGTGTACGCCTCGCGCTTACGGCCCTGGGGGTTCGTGCGGCCGGTTTCCCAGGACCTGATCGTGGCGGGAGTGACGCCGAGTGTCGTGGCGAGCTGCGTCTCGGTCAGCGACTTCGCCTCGCGGAGCCTGCGCCGCTCCATGGGCGGAGGGAGAGGGGGCCCGGACGTGGCCTGTGCGTCGCTCTGTGTCATGCGGGGCTCCATGCAGCACTGCACTCGGCAGAAAATGACATAAAAGTATCTTGAGCGACACAACGGTCATTCGCCCGTTACCCGGTGAAAGCGCGTGTCGTTGGCAGCATGGCCGCGTGACCCAGTTGACCGATCACAGCCCGCCCCTGCCGCACACTCAGGTCGCCGTGCACGGTGGCGCGTCGGCGGCCATCGTCGCCGGAGTCGTGCGGGGTGGGACCGCGGCCGGCCTCGGCCTCGGCACGATCACCGTGCTCGTGATGGTGATGTGGATCAGCTCGCCGTTCCCCGACAGCGGCCCTGGCGGGGCGTTGCATGCCGCCGCGGCGCTGTGGCTGCTCGCGCACGGGGCGGAACTCGTCCGGACGGAGACCCTCTCCCAGCTCCCCGCACCGATGGGGGTCGTCCCGCTGCTGTTCGTCGCGCTGCCGGCGTGGCTGGCGCACCGTGCGGCACGCGATGCGCTGGAGCCCGGCGACTCGCGGCCCCGGGCGTCCCCGTCGGGCGTGCTGACGGCGGTGACCACCGGATACGTGATGGTCGGGGCGCCTGTCGTGCTCTACGCGGCGGGCGGCCCGCTCGCGGCCGAGCCGCTGAGCGCGCTGGTGCACCTGCCGCTCCTGGCGTTCGCGGCCGCCGCCTGCGGTGTGTGGACGGCGAGCGGACGCCCGCTCGGTCCGCTGCCGGCCGGGCTGCCGCAGGGGCTGAGGGTCGCCCTCGCCCGCAGCCGGGTCGCGGTGGCGCTGCAGGCGGCTGCCATGGGTGCGCTGACTCTGGTGGCCGGGGGAGCGGTAGTGGTGACGGTCTCCCTCGTCGTGCACGGGTCGGCCGCACAGACGTCCCTGCTCGCCCTCGCCGGTGACTGGTCCGGGCGACTGGCCGTGGTCCTGCTGGCCCTGGCACTGCTCCCGAACGCGGCCGTGTGGGGCGCGGCCTACGGGCTCGGCCCCGGATTCGCCCTCGGCACGGGCGCGACGGCGACTCCGCTCGCCCTGACCGGCACGCCGGCGTTCCCGGACTTCCCGCTGCTCGCCGCCGTGCCCGGCCCCGGCCCCGGAACGCCCCTGCACTGGGCGGCGGCCGCGGTCCCGTTCGTCGCCGGCCTGGTCGTCGCCTGGCGCACGGTCCATGCGGCGGCCCCGAGGTACGGGGAGCGCGAGGAGGCGTGGACGTGCGGCGGCACCGCGCTGACGGCCCTGCTGGCCTCCGCCGGCTGCGGGGTGCTCATGGCCGTGGTCGCCGCCGCGTCGGGCGGCCCGCTCGGCAGGGGGCGGCTGGCGGACTTCGGGCCGGTGTGGTGGCTCACGGGCGCAGCGGCGCTGCTCTGGACGTCGGCGGTCTCGGTCCCGGTCGCCGTGGCGCTGCGCGCCTGGCGCGTACGGGGGGCCACCGCGGCCGAGGGGCCAGGCGCCGCTCCAGGGCGGGACGTGCCGGATGCGGTGCTGCCCTCGGCGACGGTCCCCGAGTTCTCAGCGGTCCCGGACCTGGACCCGGACGCGGACCCGGACCCGGACGTGGACGACGACTTCGAGGCGTACGACTTCCTGCCGGCGGACACCTGGAGCGCACGCAGCGCACCGCAGCCTCCGGCCGGCGCCTCGGGAACGGGCGCCCCGGAGGGCGCCACGCCGACCGGGGAGACGCCCGCTCGTCCCGGCGGAACCGAGGCCGCCGGGGAGCCGACCGCCGACCCGCCTTCCACCGGAACCGAGGCGGGGGCTGAGACTGAGGCGGAGACCGAGGCCGCGCCCGGATCCGTCGGCGTCCCCCCGGCCACGGACTGACGTGGAGAGCACGACGGCCCGGACCGATCTCGGTCCGGGCCGTCACACGTTCCTCTGTGGCGCTACTACTCCTTCACGCCCATCACATCCCGCAGCGGCTCGGGGAGATGCTCGTTGCAGGCCAGCTGGCCCGACTTGGTGAGAGCGTCGTCCACGCACGTGTAGAAGTCGCGGTACACCAGCTGCGCGGTGAACGACGCGGCCACGATCAGCAGGGCGATGCCCGCCATCACCAGGCCGCTCATCGCCGCCGTGATCTGCGGCCTGTTCGACTGGGACGGCTGCGCGGGCGCAGGCGTCGGCGCACCGGTCGTCGCCACTTCCGGGGCCGTGCGCCGGGGCTTGGCGCGCAGGGAGCTGATCGCCCAGTACACGGAGAGCGCGCCGAGCAGCAAGGCGATCTCCGGAAAGTCGAACAGCGCGAAGAAGAACGCCCACATGCCGCCGAGCAGTGCGTACCGCGCCCTGCGCTGGACCGGGTCCGTCGGGTCCCAGCGCATGCCGCCGGGGCCGCCGCCCTCCGGTCCATTCTTGTCGCCGCGCCGTTCGCCGGGACGGGTGCCGAAGCCGCCCGGGGAGCGCCCCGGCTGGCGGCTGCTCCACTGGCTGCCCCAGCGGGAACCGTGCGAACCGTTCCCGCCGTCGGCACCGTTCGCGCCGTCCGATCCATCGTCCGGCGAAGAGCCCGAAGAGCCCGAAGAGCCCGAAGAGCCCGAAGAGCCGCCGTCGGAGGAGGAGCCGTCGTTCACGGGCCGACGGGGCTGCCACGGCTGGTCCGGTCGGCCCTCCGGCGGGGGCGCGAAGGGATTGTCGTCGTCCGTGGACTGGCGCTCCCGCAGCAACAGGAGGTCCGTACGGTGGCGTCGGTCCGGCATCTGGTGAACGTCTTCCCCTCGTCATGCCCGTCGTCGAGCGCGCCCGGGCGCGTGCTCTGTCCCCAGACGCTACCTCCCGGCCACGCCCCCGTCCCGTGGGGGCCGTGCTGAGTGCCGGTATCGTTGCTGACGGTCGGCGCCTTCGTAGAGTTCCCCGTATCCGGGGCTGCGATTCGTTTGTACGACCACACAAAGCCGCACCGCAACGCGAAAAGAGTCCCCCGTGGCTGCCGCCCGCCTCGTCGTCCTGGTCTCCGGATCCGGGACGAACCTCCAGGCCCTCCTCGACGCCATCGCCGCAGATCCCGAAGGGTTCGGGGCGGAAGTCGTCGCCGTCGGCGCGGACCGGACAGGGATCGCCGGTCTGGAGCGTGCCGAGCGTGCCGGGCTGCCGACCTTCGTGTGCCAGGTGAAGGAATTCGCCACCCGCGAGGAGTGGGACGCGGCCCTGGCCGAGGCCACCGCCGCCTACGAGCCGGACCTCGTCGTCTCGGCCGGTTTCATGAGAATCGTGGGCAAGGAATTCCTCGCGCGGTTCGGCGGGCGCATCGTCAACACGCATCCCGCGCTGCTGCCCAGTTTCCCCGGTGCCCACGGAGTGCGGGACGCGCTCGCGTACGGCGCGAAGGTCACCGGATGCACCGTCCACTTCGTCGACGACGGCGTCGACACCGGACCGATCATCGCCCAGGGCGTGGTCGAGGTCCGGGACACGGACGACGAAGCCGCTCTGCACGAGCGCATCAAGGAAGTCGAGCGTTCGCTGCTCGTCGAGGTCGTGGGGCGACTCGCCCGGCACGGCTACCGCATTGAGGGACGAAAGGTTCATGTCGGTGAATAAGTCGGGTAACAAGCCCATCCGTCGCGCACTGGTCAGCGTCTACGACAAGACGGGTCTTGAGGAGCTTGCCCGCGGGCTGCACGAGGCGGGCGTCGAGCTGGTGTCCACCGGCTCCACCGCTGCCAGGATCGCGGCCGCCGGTGTCCCCGTGACCAAGGTGGAGGAGCTGACCGGGTTCCCCGAGTGCCTCGACGGCCGGGTCAAGACCCTGCACCCGCGCGTGCACGCGGGCATCCTCGCCGACCTGCGCCTGGACGCGCACCGCGAGCAGCTCGCCGAGCTGGGCGTGGAGCCGTTCGAACTCGTCGTCGTGAACCTGTACCCGTTCAAGGAGACCGTCGCCTCCGGCGCGAGCGCCGACGAGTGCGTCGAGCAGATCGACATCGGCGGCCCGTCCATGGTCCGCGCCGCCGCCAAGAACCACCCGTCCGTGGCCGTCGTCACCAGCCCCGCGCGGTACACGGACGTGCTCGCGGCCGTCCGCGAGGGCGGCTTCGACCTCGCGGCCCGCAAGCGGCTCGCGGCCGAGGCGTTCCAGCACACCGCCGCGTACGACGTGGCCGTCGCCTCCTGGTTCGCGTCCTCCTACGCGCCGGCCGACGAGACGGTCCTCCCCGACTTCCTGGGCGCCACCTGGGAGCGCGAGAACGTGCTGCGCTACGGCGAGAACCCGCACCAGCCCGCCGCGCTCTACACCTCAGGCACCGGCGGCCTCGCCCAGGCCGAGCAGCTGCACGGCAAGGAGATGTCGTACAACAACTACACGGACACCGACGCCGCGCGCCGGGCCGCTTATGACCACGACGAGCCGTGTGTCGCGATCATCAAGCACGCCAACCCGTGCGGCATCGCGATCGGCGCGGACGTCGCCGAGGCGCACCGCAAGGCGCACGCCTGCGACCCGCTGTCCGCCTTCGGCGGCGTGATCGCCGTCAACCGCCCGGTCTCGGTCGCGATGGCCGAGCAGGTCGCGGAGATCTTCACCGAGGTCATCGTCGCGCCCGGCTACGAGGACGGCGCGGTCGAGGTCCTGGCCAAGAAGAAGAACGTCCGTGTGCTGCGCGCCGAGGGCGCCCCCGCGAATCCGGTCGAGGTCAAGCCGATCGACGGCGGTGCGCTGCTCCAGGTGACCGACCGCCTCCAGGCCGACGGCGACGACCCGGCGAACTGGACGCTGGCGACCGGCGAGGCGCTGTCCGCCGACGAACTCGCCGAGCTGGCGTTCGCCTGGAAGGCCTGCCGCGCGGTCAAGTCGAACGCGATCCTGCTCGCCAAGGACGGCGCCTCGGTCGGCGTCGGCATGGGCCAGGTCAACCGCGTCGACTCCGCCAAGCTCGCCGTCGAGCGCGCGGGCGAGGAGCGTGCGCGTGGCTCGTACGCGGCGTCCGACGCGTTCTTCCCCTTCCCGGACGGCCTGGAGATCCTGACCGCCGCTGGCGTCAAGGCCGTGGTCCAGCCGGGCGGTTCGGTCCGCGACGAGCTGGTCGTGGAGGCGGCCACGAAGGCGGGCGTGACGATGTACTTCACGGGGACGCGGCACTTCTTCCACTGAGCGCCTCCTCCGCTGAGCGCCTCTTCCACTGAGCGCTCCACCCCTGAGCGCCGGATCGACGGGTGGCCCGCCGCGGCAGTGTCCGCGGCGGGCCACCCGTGCGCTTCTCAGGCCGCAGGACTTCGCCCCGTGCGCCGTTCTCAGGTCAGCAGGACTTCGCCCCGCGCCCGTCGTCGGCCGAAGGGCCGGGAGAAAAGGGCGAAGGCCGTGCGCCCCGCCGGAGCGGGGTGCACGGCCTTCGCACCCGAGGCGCCGCGCGGATCAGGCGCGCTGGCGGTTGAACCAGGCACCGCCGTCGGACTTGCCGACGAAGACGGTGATGAGGATGGCGAGCACGGTGTGCACCAGGCCGACCACGACGAACGGGTAGATGCCCAGGACCGCCGTGATGATGCCGAAGACCATCGCGGTGACGCGGATCCCATTGCCGCCGCTGCCGAACTTGACGCCGAGGAAGATGGCGAGCACACCCCACACCAGGATCAGCAGAGCGATGCCCCACACCGCGCCGACCGACATGTCGGCGATCTGCTGGAACTGGAGGTCGTCCTTGAGCGCCGGGTCGTTCTTGGCCTCGTTGAGGCCGATGGCGCCCATCGCGGCGAAGATCGCACCGATCACCTGGAAGCCGGCGATGATGAACAGCATCACGCGGGCCGCCTTGACACCGCCCGGCATCTCGGTCGGACCGGTCGGGTAGCCACCGGCGTACGGCTGGACCGGCGGGGCCTGGGGGTAGCCGTAGCCGGGCTGGCCCTGCGGCTGGCTCTGCTGGCCGTACGGGTTGTTCGGGTCGCCGAAGCTCATGGCGGGGTTCCTCCGTTGGAAATGCGGGGACTGCGCGGTCCGAGCGGAGGAACTGCACGATATTTACTGTTTTGCCCCCCGGCACTGCCCGCGGCACTGCGCGGATCATCGTCGTATTTCCGTCGCCTTTTTGTCCAGTCGGTATCCGTATGTGTTGTGCAAGTGCAACCTGCCGTTCGCCCGAAGGGCGAGATGGCGGCGGACCGGATTGGAACCGGGACGGGTCCATCCGGGAGGATGGGGGCATGACTGCCCAGATTCTCGATGGCAAGGCCACCGCAGCCGCGATCAAGTCCGATCTGACCGCCCGCGTGGCGGCCCTCAAGGAGAGGGGTGCCACCCCCGGCCTCGGCACCCTGCTCGTCGGGGACGACCCGGGCAGCCGCTGGTACGTCAACGGCAAGCACCGCGACTGCGCGCAGGTCGGTATCGCCTCCATCCAGCGCGAGTTGCCCGCGACCGCGACGCAGGAGGAGATCGAGGCGGTGGTACGGGAGCTCAACGAGAATCCCGACTGCACCGGCTACATCGTGCAACTCCCGCTTCCCAAGGGCATCGACGCGAACCGCGTGCTGGAACTCATGGATCCGGCCAAGGACGCGGACGGTCTGCACCCGATGAGCCTGGGCCGGCTCGTGCTCGGCATCGAGGGCCCGCTGCCCTGCACGCCGTACGGCATCGTCCAGTTGCTGCGCCACCACGGCGTCGAGATCAAGGGCGCGAACGTGGTCGTCGTCGGCCGCGGCATCACCATCGGCCGGCCGATGCCTCTGGTGCTGACCCGCAAGTCGGAGAACGCCACGGTGACGCAGTGCCACACCGGTACGCGGAACCTGTCGGCGCACCTGAAGCAGGCGGACATCATCGTCGCCGCGGCCGGCGTTCCGCACCTGATCAAGCCCGAGGACGTCAAGCCGGGCGCGGCCGTGCTGGACGTGGGCGTCAGCCGTGACGAGAACGGCAAGATCGTCGGCGACGTGCACCCGGGCGTGGCCGAGGTCGCCGGCTGGGTCGCCCCCAACCCGGGCGGCGTGGGCCCGATGACCCGCGCGCAGCTGCTGGTGAACGTGGTCGAGGCGGCCGAGCGCGCGGCGTCGGCCAAGGCCGAGGGCTGAGCCGACCCCATGGGCGTACGCACCAACGAGGTCCCCGACGGAGACGCCTCTGAGATCGGTGCCGCGGACACGGCGGACGAGCGGGTCGCGCCTGCGGGCGCCGCCGAGCCGGGGGCGGTGACGAACGAGGCCGCCGCGTCCGCCGTGTCCGGGGCCGCTGTGTCCGGGGCCGACGCGTCCGCATCCGACGCTTCCGGGGCCGCCGCGTCTGCGGATTCCGACGGCTCCGGCGAGAAGAAGCCCTCACGGCGGCCTCCGGCCGTCACACGGGACACCGCGCGGCCCGAGGGCGGCGGGCGTGCCGCGCCGAGGGACGCGCCGGCGCCCGCGCGGCAGTGGCCACTGCTCACCGTGCTCGGGATGACCGCGGTCGGCGTGCTGATCGTCGGCACCGACGCCTTCGCCGAGGCGTTCCGGGTCGGCGCGATCCTCATCGGGGCCGCGCTCATCACCGGAGCCGTACTGCGGCGCGTCCTGCCCTCGGTCGGCATGCTCGCGGTGCGCTCGCGTTTCACGGACATGATCACGTACGGGGTGCTGGGCGTGGCGATCGTGCTGCTCGCGCTGGTGACGCAGCCCGAGCCGTGGCTGGACATCCCCATCCTGGAGGACGCCGTCCACTTCACGGTGCGATAGCGGCGGCCGCAGGCCGGCACGAACCGTGAACGGCGCCCGTCCTCTCCCCCGAGGGAGGACGGGCGCCGTCGTGTTTCAAGGGTCATGGACGCGCCAAATCCGTTCAAGTGACGGATGGGGCCTGTGGCACGGAGGTGACCATTCCGCCACGGTGTGATCGTTCCGCTACGGAGGGCGGCCAGGGCGCTCGCTCGCCAACGAAGCCGCAGGTGCCCCTACGGGCGGCGTCCGGCGACGCGCTGGCGCACCACGCCCGCGTCGTGGCACCACGCCCGCGTCAGCGATCACGCGGCACGCATTCCACGTCGGCGTCAGCGGCCGCGTGCGGGCGGCCCCTATTTGCGTCAGCGGCCTGCCGCGGGCGTGCGCTGGAGGCTCCGCCGCGGTGGGCGGTCCCGCTCGCGCAAGCGGCTCGCCCCGGCGGCCCCGGTTGTGCGGCCCGCCGAGGCGGCGACGCCTGGCGATGGCGCCCGCCGAAGCGCAGGGCGGCACGACGTCGGCGGCAGAGGCCATGCGGCGGGCACTCCCGCCGACGATCGCGGCCTGCCCCAGGCCCTCTGTGAGCGGCCGTGGGCCGGCTGTCTGCCGTCGGTGGCGGCGCTCGATGCGCGGCGTCAGTGACAGCCGCGGCCGTCGCCGATGCGCAGGCGTCGCCGCTGGCCGCGGCCGTCGCCGCGCCTGTGGCACCACGCTCGCGTCAGCGAGCACGCAGCAGCCGCCCCCGCGTAGCCGGCACCCCGAGGACCCGCCGGACAGCCTGTGAGGCGCGTGGACGGGTGAGCCGCGCCACAAGGGGGTGAGGATTGGGCCGGGGCCGGGTCGGATAGCCTGACCGCTGGAATTCTCTTCACGTCAAGATTCAGGTAGGCGTGGACGAGACGTCCCGCACGAGGGGCAGTGTTGCCCACCGCCAGCTGTCTTACGGAGATCGCCATGACCCGCACTCCCGTCAACGTCACCGTGACCGGCGCGGCCGGCCAGATCGGCTACGCGCTGCTCTTCCGCATCGCCTCCGGCCACCTGCTCGGCGCGGATGTGCCGGTCAAGCTGCGCCTGCTGGAGATCCCGCAGGGCCTGAAGGCCGCCGAGGGCACCGCCATGGAGCTCGACGACTGCGCCTTCCCGCTGCTCAAGGGCATCGACATCACCGACGACCCGAACGTGGCCTTCGACGGCGCCAACGTCGCCCTCCTCGTCGGCGCCCGCCCCCGCACCAAGGGCATGGAGCGCGGCGACCTGCTGTCCGCCAACGGCGGCATCTTCAAGCCGCAGGGCAAGGCCATCAACGACAACGCCGCGGACGACATCAAGGTCCTCGTCGTCGGCAACCCGGCCAACACCAACGCGCTCATCGCGCAGGCCGCGGCCCCGGACGTACCGGCCGAGCGATTCACCGCGATGACCCGCCTCGACCACAACCGCGCGATCTCGCAGCTGGCCGCCAAGACCGGCGCCGCCGTCTCCGACATCAGGCGCCTGACCATCTGGGGCAACCACTCGGCAACCCAGTACCCGGACATCTTCCACGCGGAGATCGCGGGCAAGAACGCCGCCGAGGTCGTCAACGACGAGGCGTGGCTGGCCGACACGTTCATCCCGACGGTCGCCAAGCGCGGCGCCGCGATCATCGAGGCCCGTGGCGCGTCCTCGGCCGCCTCGGCCGCGAACGCCGCCATCGACCACGTTCACACCTGGGTGAACGGCACCGCCGAGGGCGACTGGACCTCCATGGGCATCCCGTCGGACGGCTCCTACGGCGTCCCGGAGGGCCTGATCTCCTCCTTCCCGGTCACCTGCAAGGACGGCAAGTACGAGATCGTCCAGGGCCTGGAGATCAACGACTTCTCGCGTACGCGCATCGACGCGTCCGTGCAGGAGCTGGAGGAGGAGCGCGCAGCGGTCCGCGAGCTCGGCCTCATCTGACCTGCCGCACACAGCGGTTCACGCCCCCCGGCGGCTTCGGCCGCCGGGGGGCGTGCCCGTTCCCGGACGGGGGCAGCGCGCCGCCCGGCGGCTTCGGCCGCGGCAGGCAGCCTGCTCAGCACGGCGGCCCCTTGCCTGCTGACGGCACGACGCCTGGAGAGCAGACAGCCCCCGGGCCTGAAGCGGCGACGCGTTTGTTGCGGCGCATGAATCGTCTGCCGCTCACCGCACGGGGCCACGGCGCCCGGGGCCGCTCAGCTCACGTGGTGGCCGGGTCGCCCGTGTTGATGCTCACCGAGGCGATGCGGTCGAGGTCGTCGAAGAGGACGTCGACCGTGCCGCCGTCCGGGAGGCCCGCGCTCATCCGGCCGGGAGCCTCGCGGTGGGGGAGGCCGTGGTGCGCGAAGTAGCCGCTCACGACCTGGCGGGCGGAGCCGCCGAGGAGGGCGGCGCCCGTGAGGAGCACGCGGGGGAGCGTGATCGCGTCAGGTTCGGCGCGGGGCACCTGGGGGTCGTCGGGGACCAGGTAGGCGCGGGCGGAGGCGTTCGCCTGGACGCCGATGTATCCGGTGGCGCCGAGGACGCCCATGGCGGCGAAGGCCAGGGTCTCGGCCGCACGGCGGGGGTCGTCGTGCCCGGCCAGGCGGACCAGGTCGTCGGTGAACTCCCGCAGGCCGTTCGCCTGGCCGTAACGCCGCACCTCCTCGGCGGCGCGTGCGACGGGCGTGCCCTCGAATCCGGGGTTGGCCCACGCCCAGAGCCACGACTGCTCGTCGGTGTCGAGCGTGCCGAGCAGCGAGATCCTCAGCTCACGACCCGCCTGCCGGTACAGGCACTGCCCGAGGTCGGCGCTCCACTCGCCCACGGGCAGGAACTCGTTGAAGATTTCGAGCTGTTCGGCACCCCAGGCGGAGTGCTCCTCGGTGAGCCGGAGGAACGGCTCGCTGAAGGTCATGGTCATGATCACAACCTAAAGGGTCTGCCGCAACGGACCGAGCCGGGTCCTGGGCGTGGGTGCCGACGCCGGACGGGGGAACGCAGGCGAGCGACCCACGTCGCACGGTCGGCGTGAATCACCGCGTCGCACGGACGGTGCGAGTGACCCACGTCGCACGGACGGTTCGAGTGACCCACGTCGCACGGACGGTTCGAGTGACCCACGTCGCACGGTCGGTGGTGCGAGTGACCCACGTCGCACGACCGGTGTGAGGCGGAGCACTTTCCGTTAAGCGTTGCGCATGGTTTTCGGATACCCGGGCAGGCGGCCAGATCGCCGGGTTGTGACCGGTGCAGGACGAAACGGGAACGAAAGGCCGAACACGACGTGTCGACAGCACAACAGACCATCCACGTGGGCGGGGAATGGCGCTCAGCCGTCTCCGGCGCCACGCGCGAGATCATCGACCCTGTCGACGCGAGCGTGTTCGCCGTCGTCTCGGAAGGCGGCACCACCGACACCGACGACGCCGTGGCCGCCGCGCGGGCCGCCTTCGACGACGGGACCTGGCCGCGTACGCCCGTCGCCGAACGCGCCGCCCTCCTGCGGCGCGTCGCCGCCCTGCTGGAACGGGACCGGGAGAGGATCGCCGGCCTGGAGAGCCAGGACGCCGGAAAGACCCTCGAAGAGGGGCGAACCGACGTCGACTGCGTGCGCGACGCCTTCGTCTACTTCGCCGACCTCGTCATGAACGAGAGCGGTGGCCGCGTCGTCGACGCCGGGTCCGACGACATCCACAGCGTGGTCGTGCACGAACCCGTCGGGGTCTGCGCGCTGATCACGCCCTGGAACTACCCTCTGCTCCAGGCCAGCTGGAAGGTCGCCCCGGCGCTCGCCGCCGGCAACACCTTTGTGATCAAGCCCAGCGAGATCACCCCGCTGACCACCGTCGCGCTCATGGAGCTGCTGATGGAGGCCGGGCTGCCGCCCGGTGCCGCGAACCTCGTCACCGGCCCCGGCGACACCGTCGGCGCGCGCCTCGCCGAGCACCCCGACGTGGACCTCGTGTCCTTCACCGGCGGGCTCGTCAGCGGCACCAAGGTCGCCCACGCCGCCGCCGACACCGTCAAGAAGGTCGCTCTCGAACTCGGCGGCAAGAACCCCAACGTCGTATTCGCCGACGCCTGCGCGACCGAGGAAGGCTTCGACACCGCTGTCGACCAGGCGCTCAACGCCGCCTTCATCCACAGCGGTCAGGTCTGCTCCGCCGGCTCCCGCCTCATCGTCGAGGAGTCGCTGCGCGAACGCTTCGTCGCCGAACTCGCCCGCCGGGCCGAGAAGATCCGGCTCGGACGCGGCACCGACAAGGGTGTCGAGTGCGGTCCGCTCGTCTCGGCGCAGCAGCTCGCCAGGACCCAGGACTTCGTCGCGTCCGCGCTGGAGGAGGGTGCGGTGCTCAGGGCCGGCGGCGAACGCCCGGACGGCCCCGGCTACTTCTACCGCCCCACCGTCCTCGATCGGTGCAACCGCCGGATGCGGGTCGTCCGTGAGGAGATCTTCGGACCGGTCCTCACCGTCGAGACCTTCCGCACGGAGCACGAGGCCGTCACCTTGGCCAACGACACCGAGTTCGGCCTCGCCGGCGCCGTGTGGACCGCCGACGCGGGCCGCGCCCGCCGAGTCGCTGGACGGATGCGCCACGGCACCGTGTGGATCAACGACTTCCACCCCTACCTGCCGCAGGCCGAATGGGGTGGCTTCGGGAAGTCGGGCACCGGCCGTGAGCTGGGCCCGACGGGGCTCGCCGAGTACCGCGAGACCAAGCACATCTACCAGAACCTCGCTCCGCGCCCCGTGCGCTGGTTCGCGGGCTGAGCGGGAGAAAGCAGCACATGACCGAGCACCACACCGTGTACGACTACGTCGTCGTCGGCGGCGGGACCGCCGGCTCCGTGATCGCCTCCCGCCTCACCGAGAACTCCGACGTCACCGTCGCCGTCATCGAGGGCGGCCCCAGCGACGTCGGCCGAGACGACGTGCTCACGCTGCGCCGCTGGATGGGCCTCCTCGGCGGCGAACTCGACTACGACTACCCGACCACCGAGCAGCCCCGCGGAAACTCGCACATCCGCCACAGCCGCGCCCGTGTGCTCGGCGGCTGCTCGTCCCACAACACCCTCATCGCCTTCAAGCCGCTGCCGTCCGACTGGGACGAGTGGGCCGAGGCCGGCGCCGAGGGCTGGGACGCCGCGTCGATGGACCCGTACTTCGGCAAGCTGCGCAACAACATCGTCCCCGTCGACGAGGCCGACCGGAACGCCATCGCCCGCGACTTCGTCGACGCCGCGCAGACCGCGCTCGACGTGCCGCGTGTAGAGGGCTTCAACAAGGCGCCGTTCCACGAGGGCGTCGGCTTCTTCGACCTCGCGTACCACCCGGAGAACAACAAGCGCTCCTCCGCGTCGGTCGCCTACCTGCACCCGTTCCTCGACCGGCCGAACCTGCACATCGCCCTGGAGACCTGGGCGTTCCGGCTGGAACTGGACGGTACCCGGGCCACCGGCGTGCACGTGCGCACCAAGGACGGCGAGGAGCACGTCGTACGGGCCCGGCGCGAGGTGCTCGTGTGCGCGGGCGCCGTGGACACCCCGAGGCTGCTGCTGCACTCCGGCATCGGGCCGCGCGCCGACCTGGAGAAGCTCGGGATCCCAGTCGTGCACGATCTGCCGGGCGTCGGCGAGAACCTGCTCGACCACCCCGAGTCGGTCATCGTCTGGGAGACCCACGGGCCCATCCCAGAGAACTCCGCGATGGACAGCGACGCCGGGCTCTTCGTGCGGCGGGACCCCGCGTCCGCGGGCCCCGACCTGATGTTCCACTTCTACCAGATTCCCTTCACCGACAACCCCGAGCGGCTGGGCTACGAACGGCCCGCGCACGGCGTGTCGATGACCCCCAACATCCCCAAGCCCAAGAGCCGCGGCCGCCTCTACCTGACCAGCGCCGACCCCGAGGTCAAGCCCGCCCTCGACTTCCGGTACTTCACCGACGAGGACGACTACGACGGCCGCACGCTGGTCGACGGGATCAGGATCGCGCGCGAGATCGCGAAGCAGGAGCCGCTTGCCGGGTGGCTGAAGCGTGAGGTCTGCCCGGGGCCGGAGGTCACCTCCGACGAGGACATCAGCGAATACGCGCGCAAGGTCGCGCACACCGTCTACCACCCGGCGGGTACCTGTCGGATGGGGTCGGACGGCGACGAACTCGCGGTCGTCACCCCCGACTTGAAGATCCGCGGCCTGCACGGCATCCGCATCGCCGACGCGTCGGTCTTCCCGACGATGACGGCCGTCAACCCGATGATCACAGTGCTGATGGTCGGGGAGAAATGCGCGGACCTGCTGGTCGCGGAGGCCGACAAGAGGGGCGGGAACCGATGAAGGCAGATCCCATGAAGGCAGATCCCATGAAGGCAGATTCGAACGCGTCGGAGACGAAGGCGTCTAACGTCAGCGCGTCGGCGACGAAGGCGTCCGAGAGCAAGGCGTCGAAGACCGAGGCGTCCGAGATCAAGGCGCCGGACACCCAGGCGCCGACCGCGAAGGTGTCGACCGCCAAGGTGCCCGCCCCGAGGCCCGATGCCTCCGGCGGCGCGGCCGCGCCCGCCGAAGCGTCGGCCGTCTTCTCCGTACGCGACCTGTGGAAGGTCTTCGGCCCGAAGGCCGCAAAGGTCCCGGCCGCCCCCGCGCTGGCCGGCCTGCCCCCCGCCGAGCTGCGCGAACGCACCGGCTGCACCGCAGCCGTACGGGACGTCTCCTTCGACGTGCGCAAGGGCGAGGTCTTCGTCGTCATGGGCCTGTCCGGCTCCGGCAAGTCCACGCTCGTGCGCTGTCTGACCCGGCTGATCGAGCCGACCTCCGGGTCGATCGCCATCGACGGCGAGGACGTGCTCTCCATGAACACCGCGCGGCTGCGCGAACTGCGCCGCCACCGTGCCTCCATGGTCTTCCAGCACTTCGGTCTGCTGCCGCACCGGTCGGTGCTCGACAACGTCGCCTACGGTCTGGAGATCCAGGGCATGGGCAGGGCCGCGCGCCGCTCGCGTGCCGCCGAAGTCGTGGCGAAGGTCGGTCTGGAGGGCCTGGAACACCGCAGGCCCGGTCAGCTGTCCGGCGGCCAGCAGCAGCGTGTCGGTCTGGCGCGTGCGCTCGCCGTGGACCCGGAGGTGCTGCTGTTCGACGAGCCGTTCAGCGCGCTGGACCCGCTGATCCGCCGCGACATGCAGGAGGAGGTCGTACGGCTGCACCGTGAGGAGGGCCGCACGATGGTCTTCATCACGCACGACCTGAACGAGGCGCTGAAGCTCGGCGACCGCATCGCGCTGATGCGGGACGGCCGGATCGTGCAGCTCGGCACCCCGGAGGAGATCGTGGGCGCCCCCGCCGACGACTACGTACGGGACTTCGTCCGCGACGTGCCGCGCGAGCAGGTCATGACGGTGCGCACCGCCATGCGGCCCGCTGACGGGGACGAGGCCGAGGGAGGGCCGGCGCTGGCCCCCGGCGCGACCGTCTTCGAGGCGATCGAAGCCGTGGCCCGTACCGGACAAACGGCCCGCGTCGTCGAGGACGGCCGGTGCCTGGGAGTCGTCGGCCACGCGGACCTGCTGGCGGTCGTGGCGGGCACGACCGGCCCCAAGGGGGTCGCCGCGTGATACGCCGACAGCACACGACATGTCGCCGAAGTACTGAGGGACGGTGGTCTCGATGACCGCCGCCGTGTCCGCGCCCGCCGCGGAGAAGAAGAACATCACCGGGCAGCCGCTCCGCGACATCCTGCGCCACCCCGTGAAGGCCAAACTGCTGGCGCTCGCCGCCCTCGCGGTCGTGCTGGTGCCCGCCGGGATCGCCCTGTGGGGCAGCGGCAGCTGGCCGGCCGCCCTGCACATCGACATCTCCGGGCCGCTCGACGACGCCAACAGGTGGGTCATCGACAACCGCGACACCCACCCGCTGTTCCTGTACTTCCTGCTGCACCTGTCCAACACGGCCACCGACGCGGTCGGCGGCGTGTACGACCTGCTGAGTTCGATCGGCTGGGTCGGGGTGCTCGCCGCCGGCGTCCTCCTCGCCTGGCGCGCCGCCGGGCTCGGACGCAGCGGTGTCAAGGTCGCGGCGACCGCCTTCGGCGCGTTCGCCCTGTGCGGACTGCTGGGCATGTGGAACGCCACGCTTCTCACCATCGCGCTGATGGTGGTCGCCGTGGCGGTCGCCGCGCTGCTCGGTGTGCTGATCGGTCTGGCGGCCGGTCTGTCCGACCGGGTCAACCGTGCGCTGCGGCCGGTGCTCGACACCATGCAGGTGCTGCCGGCCTTCGCGTACCTGCTGCCCTTCGTGCTGGTCTTCGGCACGGGCACGCCGGCCGCGCTGTTCTGCACCGTCATCTACGCCGCCCCGCCCATGGCTCGCCTGACGGCGCTCGGACTGCGCGGCGCCGACCCCTCTGTACTTGAGGCGTCCGCCTCGCTCGGCGCGAGTCCGTGGCAGCGGCTGCGGACGGCCCGGCTGCCGCTCGCCCGTCAGCAGATGCTCCTCGGTCTCAACCAGACGATCATGATGGCGCTGTCGATGGTCGTCATCGCCGCGCTCGTCGGCGCGGGTGGCCTCGGCGAAGAGGTCTACTCGGCACTCTCCACCGTCGACGTCGGCAAGGCGCTGGCCGCCGGTATCCCGATCGTGCTGATCGCGATCTGGCTCGACCGCACCACCGCGGCGGCCGGCGACCGCATCGGTCACAGCACGCCGGGCGAAGGACCGCTGCACGGCCGCTCGGGCTGGGCCCTGGTCGCGGCGGGTGTCGCCGTGGCGGTGTCGGCGCGGTTCCTCGTCGGCACCGCCTGGCCCGAGGCCTGGACGTTCGACATCTCCACGCCCGTGAACAAGGCGCAGGGCTGGATCACCGCCCACGTCTCCTCCGGTGTCCCGGTGCTCGGCGGCACCGAGACGTGGTCGGAGCAGTTCACCCTGTGGGTCCTCAACCCGCTGCGGGACGGCCTGTTCTGGCTGCCCTGGTGGGCGGTCCTGCTGATCGTCGCGGGCCTGGCATGGCTCGTCGGCACCTGGGCGACGGCTCTGACGGCCACGCTCGCGATGTCGGCGATCGGTGTGCTCGGCGTGTGGACGAAGTCCCTCGACACGCTCTCCCAGGTGCTGGCCGCGCTGGTCGTCACGCTGGTCCTCGGCGTCCTCGCGGGCGTCGTGTGCGCCCGTGCCGGGCGGCTGGAACGCTGGTTGAGGCCCGTCCTCGACGCCATGCAGACGATGCCGCAGTTCGTCTACCTCATCCCGGTCGTGGCGCTCTTCGGCGTCACCCGGGCGTCGGCCATCATCGCGGCCGTCGTCTACGCGCTGCCCGCCGTCGTGCGCATCACCGCACAGGGCCTGCGCGAGGTCGACCCCGCCGCGATGGAGGCGGCGCGCTCACTCGGCGCCTCGACCCGGCAGCAGCTCTTCCAGGTCCAGCTGCCGCTCGCCCGGCCGGCTCTCCAGCTCGCCGTCAACCAGGGCGTCGTGCTGGTCCTGGCGGTGGTCGTCGTCGGCGCACTCGTCGGCGGCGGAGCGCTCGGCTACGACGTCGTCAAGGGCCTGTCCCGCGGCGAGATGGGCCTCGGGATGACCGCCGGTGTGGCGATCGTCTGCCTCGGTCTCGTACTCGACCGGGTCACGCAGCCCACGGCCCGCAAGCGTCCCTGATCCGTCCGGAACGCCCCCTGACCACCACTGACGTCCCCGTCACCAACAGCAGGAGCCCCATCATGCGAAACCGCACCAGAACCCTCCGTACCGCCACCGCCGTCGTCGGCGCCCTGGGCGTCCTCTCGCTCAGCGCGTGCAGTGCCGCCGAGACCGGCAAGAGCCAGGACGCGGCCGACGGCGACAAGACCGTGAAGCTGACCGTCCCCTCCTGGGTCGGCGCGCAGGCCAACACGGCCGTCGCCGAGTACATCCTGGAGAAGGAGCTCGGCTACACGGTCAAGTCCCAGCAGATGGGTGAGGTTCTCGCCTGGGACGCCCTCTCGAAGGGCGACATCGACGCGATCATGGAGGACTGGGGGCACCCCAAGGAGGAGAAGCGGTACGTCGAGGACAAGAAGACCGTCGTCAAGGGCGGCGACCTCGGTGTCACCGGCCACATCGGCTGGTTCGTGCCCAAGTACTTCGCCGACGCGCACCCCGACGTGACGGACTGGAAGAACCTCAACAAGTACGCCAAGGAGTTCGCGACCGCCGAGAGCGGCGGCAAGGGCGAGATCCTGGAGGGTTCGCCGGACTACGTCACCAATGACGACGCGATCATCAAGAACCTCGACCTGAACCTGAAGACCAACTACGCGGGTTCCGAGGCGGCGCAGATCACGGCCATCAAGAAGTACGTGAAGGACAAGAAGCCCTTCCTCACGTACTGGTGGACGCCGCAGTGGCTGAACGCCGAGGTCGACCTGGTCGAGGTCAAGCTCCCGGCGTACAAGGAGGGCTGCGACGCCGACCCGAAGAAGGTCGCCTGCGCCTACCCCAACACCCCGCTGCAGAAGTTCCTGAACGCGGACTTCGCGAAGAGCGGCGGGGACGCCGCCGAGTTCCTGAAGAACTTCACGTGGACGACCGAGCAGCAGAACGAGGTCGCGCAGATGATCGCCGGGGACAAGATGTCCCCCGAGGCCGCGGCCGAGAAGTGGGTCAAGGCGAACGAGTCGACGTGGAAGGCCTGGCTGCCGAAGAAGTGACACCCGGGGCGGGCCGGTTCCGGGGCGGGCCGCAGGCGCTGCGGGCCGCCCCGGCCCGCCCGCCCGGCGCCCGCGGCGCGGGCTCGGGAGGCGAGCGGTGTTCCGCTAGGCGCCGCGGCGTGCCGACTCGGCCGACCGCGTCGTCTTGGCCAGGTCCACCGCCGACTTGAGGCTCAGGCCCGGGGCCGCCTCCCGCAGGGCCTTGATCGCCGGGATCGAGTCCGCGGGGCCCGTCACACCCGCGGCGTCGAGACGCTGGCGCACCCAGCGGGCCTGCTGGTCTTCGTACGTCGTGGCCGACGCGTCCTCGACGATCTCCAGGGCCCGCTCGAGTCCGGGACGTTCCTCCGGGGCGGCCCCGTCCAGCGCGGCGCGGACCGCGGCGACGATGCTGTCCGCGTCGCGCAGCACGATCACTGACTGTTCCTGCTTGGTCAGTCCGGACATACGGTGATCACGTTTCATGACAGGCCTGTCCCTCAACGCAGTTAGCCTCTTCAGAGCTTTGCCCGCCCAGGCCCTTTCCCGTAGAGCTCGCGGGCGATGTCCGCCACTGCCGCCTGCGCGCGGCGATACAGGCCGGGGCCGAAGGTGATCCGGGTCGCGCCCAGCCGGCCGAGCTCGGCCACCGGCGGTTCGGACGCGGGCGCGAACACGTTGATCGGGGCCTCGGTGGCAGCGCGCAGCAGCGGCAGCTGCCCGGACGGCACACCGATCGGGTAGACACAGTCCGCGCCCGCCTCGACATACAGCCGGACGCGGGCGACGGCCTTTGCCGGGTCGCTCACCGCGCGCAGGAACGTGTCGACGCGGGCGTTGACGAACAGCGCGTCACCCGCCTCCGCGCGGATCTCCGCCAGCCAGTCGGCGTGCCGGCGCGGGTCCTTGAGGCTCTTCGTCGCGCGGTCCGAGTCCTCGATGTTGCAGCCCACCGCGCCCGTCTCCAGCAGCCGTGCCACCAGCTCCTTCGGCGGCAGGCCGTAGCCGTCCTCGACATCGGCGCTCACGGGGATGGCGACGGCCCGTGCGATACGGGCGACGGCCGCGAACATCTCGTCCGCCGGGGCCTCGCCGTCCTCGTGGCCGAGGGACGCCGAGACCCCCGCGCTCGGCGTCGCGAGTGCGGGAAAGCCCGCGTCGGCGAACGCGCGGGCGCTCGCCGCGTCCCACGGCCCCGGCAGGACGAGCGGATCGCCGGCCTCGCGTCCGTGGTGAAGGGCGCGGAACGCCCCAGCCGTTGCGGTCATCTCGCGTGCCTTCAGTGCTTCAGAGAGCCGGGAGTGTAGTGGCCGGGGACGAGCCGCCCGGCCACCGCGAACCGGTTCCAGGTGTTGATCACCGCGATGGAGGCGATGAGGTGGGCCAGTTCGGTCTCGTCGAAGTGCTTCGCGGCCTTCTCGTACACCTCGTCGGGGACGAAACCCTCGGTCAGCACCGTCACCGCCTCCGTCAGTTCGAGCGCCGCGATCTCCTTCTCGGTGTAGAAGTGCCGCGACTCCTCCCAGGCGCTGAGCTGCACGATGCGCTCCACCGACTCGCCCGCCGCCAGCGCGTCCTTGCTGTGCATGTCGAGGCAGAACGCGCAGTGGTTGATCTGCGAGGCGCGGATCTTCACCAGCTCCAGCAGGACGGGGTCGAGATTCTTCCCGGCGGCCCCGTCCAGCCGGATCATGGCCTTGTAGACGTCGGGCAGGAGGGCCGCGACGCCGATGCGGGGCTCGTGCTCGGGCGCGTACGTGTCGTTCGTCGTCATGGCTCCGACCGTACGGGCCCTGTGGCATGTCGATATGGTCCACTTCCATGATGGATTCCTGGGCCACTTTCGGCGCCGACCTGCATCTGGAACTGCGCGGGACCCGGCTGCGCAGCGGCCTCATGGACGCCCTGAGGGAGGCCGTGCGCACCGGCAGGCTCGCGCCCGGCACCCGGCTTCCGTCGTCCCGGTCCCTCGCCGCCGACCTGGGCGTCGCCCGCAACACCGTCGCCGACGCCTACGCGGAACTGGTCGCCGAGGGCTGGCTCGTGGCGCAGCAGGGCTCGGGCACCCGCGTCGCCCTGGGGGCGCCCGCGTGGCGAAGGCCGCGGGGGAGGTCCGCGCCGCGCGGACCGCTCGTCCGCGAGAGCCTGGTCGGGCCGCGGCCCGTGTCCGGCGGCCCCGCCCACGACCTGAAGCCGGGCAGCCCCGACCTCGCGCGGTTCCCGCGCGCCGAATGGCTCAGGGCCGCGCGCAGGGCGCTGACCGCCGCGCCGCATGAGGCGTTCGGATACGGCGATCCACGCGGCCGCATCGAGCTGAGGACCGCACTCGCCGACTACCTGGCGCGCGCCCGCGGCGTGTACGCGGCACCCGAACGGGTCGTCGTCTGCAACGGCTTCGTGCACGGCCTGATGCTGATGGGCAAGGTCCTCGGGCGACGTCGGGTGCGGGAGGTGGCCGTCGATTCGTACGGGCTCGACTTCCACTGGGACCTGCTGACGAGGGAGGGACTGCGCACGCCCGTGCTGCCTTTCGACAAGGCCGGCACCCGCACCCGGGCGCTGGGCACGATGCGCGGCGTGGGCGCCGTGCTGATGACGCCCGCACACCAGTTCCCGATGGGCGTTCCGCTGCATCCCGACCGGCGTGCGGCGGCGGTCGACTGGGCGCGCAGGACGGGCGGCGTGATTCTCGAGGACGACTACGACGGCGAGTTCCGCTACGACCGGCAGCCCGTCGGCGCGCTCCAGGGACTCGACCCGGAACGGGTCGTCTACATGGGCACGGCGAGCAAGTCACTGGCCCCCGGACTGCGGCTGGCGTGGATGGTGCTGCCGGAGAGCATGGTGGGGGAGGTGCTGGAGGCCAAGGGCCGCGAGGAGTGGGCCTCCGGTGTGCTGGACCAGCTCACGCTGGCGGAGTTCATCATGTCCGGCGCCTACGACCGGCATGTCCGCGGGATGCGGCTGCGGTACCGGCGGCGACGCGACCAGTTGGTGGCGGCACTCGCGGAGCGGGCCCCCGCCGTGCGGGTCAGCGGGATCGCCGCCGGACTGCACGCGGTGCTCGAACTCCCGCAGGGCAGCGAGCCCGAGGCGATCCGCGCGGCGGCATGGCACGGCCTGGCGGTGCCGGGCCTGTCGGACTTCCGCCATGCCGATGCCGTTGCGGACGCCCGCGAGGGACTTGTCGTCGGGTACGCGACACCGCCGGACAGCGCCTGGGCAGGGGCGCTGGACGCCCTGTGCCGGTCCCTGGAGTAGGCCGGGCACGCGGCGCGGCGTCAAGCGCGACCGTTCCGCGGCGGGAGGAACCGATGGTGCGCCACGCCGCGCCGGGGACGGTGGTTCAGCCTGTGAGGGCCGCCCGGAGCCGCGCCGGGGACGGCGGTTCAGTCCGTGAGGACCGCCCGGAGCTGATCGAGCCCCCAGTCCAGGTCCTCCTTGCTGATCACCAGCGGCGGCGCGAGCCGGATCGTCGCACCGTGGGTGTCCTTGGCCAGGACACCCCGGTCCATCAGCTTCTCCGAGATCTCCCGGCCCGTGCCCAGGCCCGGTGCGATGTCCACACCCGCCCACAGACCGCGCCCGCGGACCTCCGTCACGGCGCCGCTGCCCATGAGCTGGCCGAGTTCATGGTGCAGATGTTCGCCCAGCTCGGCCGCCCGCGCCTGGAACTCGCCCGTGCGGAGCATCGCGAGGACTTCCAGCGCCACCGCACAGGCCAGCGGATTGCCGCCGAACGTCGACCCGTGCTCGCCGGGCTGGTACACGCCGAGGACCTCGGCGGACGACACCACCGCCGACACCGGCACGACACCCCCGCCGAGCGCCTTGCCCAGCACGTACATGTCCGGCACCACCCCCTCGTGCTCGCACGCGAACGTCTTCCCGGTCCGGCCCAGACCCGACTGGATCTCGTCCGCGACGAACAGCACCCCGCGCTCCCGGGTGAGCCTGCGCACGCCGGGGAGGTAGCCGCGCGGCGGGACCAGCACCCCGGCCTCGCCCTGGATGGGCTCCAGCAGCACCGCCACCGTGTTCGCGGACATGGCCGCCTCCAGCGCGGTCAGGTCGCCGTACGGCACGATCTCGAAGCCGGGCGTGTACGGGCCGAAGTCCGCGCGCGCCTCGTGATCGGTCGAGAAACTGATCACCGTGGTCGTACGGCCGTGGAAGTTGTTCGCCGCGACGATGATCTTCGCCTGGCCCTGCGGGACGCCCTTGACCCGGTAGCCCCACTTGCGGGCCGTCTTGACCGCCGTCTCCACCGCCTCCGCGCCGGTGTTCATCGGCAGCACCGTCTCCATCCCGCACAGCTCGGCCAGCTGGGCGCAGAAGTCCCCGAACCTGTCGTGGTGGAAGGCGCGGGAGGTGAGGGTGAGCCGGTCCAGTTGGGCCTTCGCGGCATTGATCAGCCGACGGTTGCAGTGCCCGAAGTTGAGGGCCGAGTAGCCGGCGAGCATGTCGAGGAACCGGCGCCCCTCGACATCGGTCATCCAGGCGCCGTCGGCCGAGGCGACGACGACCGGGAGGGGGTGGTAGGTGTGCGCGCTGTGCGCCTCGGCGGAGGCGATGGCGGAAGTCGTGGTCGACACGGGTGCTCCGATCGTCAGGACAGGCCATCCGGCGGGGGGCGGCGCCCCGTCCCCTGGACGGTGCCCGGATCCGGGGTGGTGCCTCGTTTCTATCGTCGCTCGCCATCCGGACGGGGCACCGGGCTGTCGGCGTGCCCGCTAGGGTGGTCGGCACGTGCGGCGACTGGCGTACGGGGAAGTGACCCCGAGGAAGCCGTACGGGGCAGTTACGCGTGGTGTCGATCGCCTGGGCACCCCGGGACAACGACCGATGTCACGGACCGTCCCGGAGGACACCATGCCCCTTCCCCTGCCGCACCCCGCGCTCCTGGCCACCGACCCCGAGCTCGCCGCCCTCGTAGGCGCCGAGGAACGGCTCCAGGCCGACACCCTGCGCCTGATCCCCAGCGAGAACTACGTCTCCGCGGCCGTGCTGGAGGCATCCGGCACCGTGCTGCAGAACAAGTACAGCGAGGGCTACGCGGGCCGCCGCTACTACGAGGGCCAGCAGAACATCGACCAGGTCGAGCGGCTGGCCGTCGCGCGCGCCAAGTCCCTCTTCGGCGTCGACCACGCCAACGTCCAGCCCTACTCCGGCTCCCCGGCCAACCTCGCCGTCTACCTCGCCTTCGCCCAGCCCGGCGACACCGTGATGGGCATGGCCCTGCCGATGGGCGGCCACCTCACCCACGGCTGGGGCGTCTCGGCCACCGGCACCTGGTTCCGCGGCGTGCAGTACGGCGTACGCCACGACACCGGGCTGATCGACTTCGACCAGGTCCGCAACCTGGCCCTCACGGAGCGCCCCAAGGTCATCTTCTGCGGCGGCACCGCGCTGCCCCGCACCATCGACTTCGCCGCCTTCGCCGAGATCGCCCGGGAGGTCGGCGCGGTTCTGGTCGCCGACGTGGCCCATATCGCGGGCCTCGTCGCGGGCGGCGCCCACCCCTCGCCGGTCCCGCACGTCGACGTCGTGTCCACCACGACCCACAAGACCCTGCGCGGGCCGCGCGGCGCCATGCTGATGTCCCGTGAGGAGCACGCCAAGGCCATCGACAAGGCCGTCTTCCCCGGCCTCCAGGGCGGCCCGCACAACCAGACCACCGCGGCGATCGCCGTCGCGCTCCACGAGGCGGCCCGGCCCTCCTTCCGCGACTACGCCCACTCCGTCGTCGCCAACGCCAAGGCGCTCGCCGCCGAACTCCTCGCCCGCGGCTTCGACCTGGTCTCCGGCGGCACCGACAACCACCTGATCCTGATCGACCTCACCTCCAAGGACGTCCCCGGCAAGATCGCGGCGAAGGCTCTCGACCGGGCCGGGATCGTCGTCAACTACAACACCGTCCCCTTCGACCCCCGCAAGCCCTTCGACCCGTCCGGCATCCGCATCGGCACGCCGTCGCTGACCTCGCGCGGCCTCGGCGTGGAGCACATGGCCGCGGTCGCCGAGTGGATCGACCGCGGCGTCGCGGCGGCGGCCAAGGGCGACGAGGGCGCGCTCGCCGCGATCCGCGCGGAGGTGTCGGACCTGATGGCGGCGTACCCGGCCCCGGGCCTGGCCGCCTAGCCCCGAGTCGCACCCGCCCCCTGGGCGGCCCGGGTCCCGTACCCGGGCCGCCCCGGTCGCACGCGTTTGACCACCGGCGGCCGGACACCGCTTTGGCACCTGAGAGAATGTGGAGCATGGCCTCAGTTCGCCCGCCCGTCGCCCACCACCACCCGCAGGGGAATGGCTCCGCCATGCAGCGTCGACCTCGTGTGCTCTCCGGGATCCAGCCCACCGCCGGCTCGTTCCACCTCGGCAACTACCTCGGCGCCGTCCGCCAGTGGGTGGCGCTGCAGGAGTCCCACGACGCGTTCTACATGGTCGTGGACCTGCACGCGATCACCGTCCCGCAGGACCCCGCGGAGCTGCGCGCCAACACCCGGCTCGCCGCCGCCCAGCTGCTCGCCGCCGGGCTGGACCCCGAGCGCTGCACCCTCTTCGTGCAGAGCCATGTGCCCGAGCACGCCCAGCTGGCCTGGATCATGAACTGCCTGACGGGCTTCGGCGAGGCGTCCCGGATGACGCAGTTCAAGGACAAGTCCGCCAAGCAGGGCGCCGAGCGCGCCTCGGTCGGCCTGTTCACGTACCCGATCCTCCAGGTGGCGGACATCCTGCTGTACCAGGCCAACGAGGTCCCGGTCGGTGAGGACCAGCGCCAGCACATCGAGCTGACGCGCGACCTCGCCGAGCGCTTCAACGGCCGCTTCGGCCGGACGTTCACCGTCCCCGCGCCGCACATCCTCAAGGAGACGGCGAAGATCTACGACCTCCAGGACCCGTCGATCAAGATGAGCAAGTCGGCGTCGACGCCGAAGGGTCTGATCAACCTGCTCGACGACCCGAAGGTCACAGCGAAGAAGGTCAGGAGCGCGGTCACCGACACCGACACCGTGATCCGCTTCGACGCGGTCGAGAAGCCGGGCGTCAGCAACCTGCTCAGCATCTACTCCACCCTCACGGGTACGGCTGTGGCCGATCTGGAGCGGAAGTACGAGGGCAAGGGCTACGGTGCGCTCAAGACCGACCTCGCCGAGGTGATGGTCGAATTCGTCACACCGTTCCGCACCCGGACGCAGGAATACCTGGACGACACGGAGACGCTGGACTCCATCCTGGCCAAGGGCGCGGAGAAGGCCCGCGCGGTCGCCGCGGAGACGCTGGCCACCACGTACGAAAGGGTGGGGTTCATCCCCGCCAAGCACTGAGCGCGCCCGGACGCGCACCCAGCGCATACCAGGAACCCGCCGGGACGCAAAGAGTCCGAGGGCCTGTGTCCAAGGACTCTGGCCGAACCGGCGGTACAGCCGCCACACTGGCGCTGCACACCCGCGCACGGCTGTACCGGCAGCCCGCGCACCGAGACAGAGGGAGAACGACGTGGGGACCGTAACGCTCGGCGTTTCGCTCGCGGTCCCGGAGCCGTACGGCAGCCTGCTCCAGGAGCGGCGCGCGGGCTTCGGGGATCCCGCCGCGCACGGCATTCCGACCCACGTCACGCTTCTGCCGCCCACCGTGGTCGACTCCGCCGTGCTGCCCGCGGTGGAGGCGCACCTCTCCGCCGTCGCGGCGGCGGGACGCCCCTTCCGGATGCGCCTGTCCGGCACGGGCACGTTCCGGCCGCTCTCGCCCGTCGTCTTCGTCCAGGTCGTCGAGGGCGGCTCGGCCTGCTCCTGGCTGCAGCAGCGGGTACGGGACGCCTCCGGCCCGCTCGTGCGCGAGCTGCAGTTCCCCTACCACCCGCATGTCACCGTCGCCCACGGCATCGCCGAGGAGGCGATGGACCGGGCGTACGAGGAGCTGGCGGACTACGCCGCCGAGTGGACCTGCGCCTCCTTCGCGCTCTACGAGCAGGGCGCGGACGGGGTGTGGCGCAAGCTGCGCACCTACGCCTTCGGCGGTGGTGCTCCCGGCGTGCCCGCGCAGGGCTCACCGATCGACGAGCGCGCCACCACCGCCTGACCCTCATCCGGCCGACCGCCGCCGGTTCGCCGCCGTGCGGCCGGTTCGCTGCGGCGGGTCGCCGTCATCGGCGGGCGGATGCCGGGTACGCGTACGTCATGGACTGGCTGATCAAGCTCCCCGTCGTCGGCCCGATCGCCGCCCGGCTGATGCGCACGCACGCCTGGCGCAGCTACGAGACCCTGGAGCGGGTGCACTGGACGCGGCTGGCCGCGGCCGTCACGTTCCTCAGCTTCCTCGCCGTCTTCCCCCTCCTCACCGTCGCCGCCGCGATCACCGCGGCGCTGCTCGACCAGAAGGCGCTGGACACCCTGAAGCGCAGGATGTCCGAGCAGGTGCCCGGCATCTCCGACCAGCTCGACATCAACGGTCTGGTCGCCAACGCGGGCACGGTCGGGGCGGTCGCCGGAGCCCTGCTGCTGCTCACCGGCATCGGCTGGGTCGGTTCGATGAGGGAGTGCCTGCGGGCGGTGTGGGAGCTCGACGACGAGGACGCGGGCAATCCCCTGCTCCGCAGGGTCAAGGACGCGGGGGTGCTCGCCGGGCTCGGCGGCATCGGCCTCGCCTCGCTCGCCGCCTCGGCCCTCGGCTCCACCGCGGTCGGCTGGAGCGCGGACCGGCTCGGCCTGGAGAGGGGCGGCGTCGGCGGCGTACTGCTGCAGATCGCGGCACTCGCGGTCGCCGTGCTCGCCGACTTCCTGATCCTGCTCTATGTGCTGACGCTGCTGCCCGGTGTGCAGCCGCCGCGCCGCCGGCTGATCGTGGCCGGTCTCATCGGCGCGGTCGGCTTCGAACTGCTCAAGCTGCTGCTCGGCGGCTATATGAGAGGCGTCGCGACCCGCAGCATGTACGGCGCCTTCGGCGTGCCGATCGCACTCCTGCTCTGGATCGATTTCACCGCCAAACTTCTGCTGTTCTGCGCCGCCTGGACGGCGACGCGGGACAACGGACGCGAGCAGGTCAGGACCGCGGAAGGCGGCGCATCCGCTCGGGAAGCGGCCAACGGCGCTTGACCAGGAACGCCCCCGCGGCCAGGAGCACGAGCACACCGCCCACGACGGCGAGTGCGATGCCCCTGCCGCCCGAGCCGTGCTGGGCGGCGGCCACGGGCTTCGCGAGTGCGCCCTTGCCGTTCTTGGCCGGCTCGGCGCCGGACGACGGCGCATCGGCGGACTTCGGCGGCACCAGCTCACCGACCGGCGTGACCTTTCCGGCCGCCGCGAAGCCCCAGTCGAGCAGCCGGGCGGTCTCCTTGTAGACGGCCTGGCTCTCCTCGGAGTCCGGGTTCATGACCGTCACCAGCAGGACGCGGCCGTCGCGTTCGGCGACACCGGTGAACGTCGCGCCGGCGTGCGTGGTGTTGCCGTTCTTCACGCCCGCGATGCCCTTGTACGGCTCGATCCCGGCCGCCCCGGTGAGCAGGCGGTTGGTGTTCTGGATCTCGAACGTCTCCCGCTTCTTGCCCTCCTTCTGCTCGCCGGGGAACGCGGCGCGGACCGTGGAGCAGTACTCGCGGAAGTCCTTCTTCTGCATGCCGCTGCGGGCGATGAGCGTGAGGTCGTACGCGGACGAGACCTGACCGGGTTCGTCGTAGCCGTCGGGGGAGACGACGCGTGTGTCGAGTGCCTGCAGTTCCTCCGCGTGCGCCTGCATGTCCTGGACCGTCCGGGACATGCCGCCGTTCATCTCCGCCAGCACGTGCACCGCGTCGTTGCCGGAGCGCAGGAACACGCCGAGCCAGAGGTCGTGGACCGTGTAGGTCTGGTCCTCCTTCACCCCGACGAGGCTGCTGCCCTCTCCGACGCCCGCGAGGTCGGTGTCGGTCACCTTGTGGACCATGTCCTTGGGCAGCTTGGGCAGCACCGTGTCCGCGAAGAGCATCTTCATCGTCGACGCGGGGGGCAGCCGCCAGTGCGCGTTGTGGGCGGCGAGCACCTCACCGCTCTCGGCGTCCGCCACGATCCACGAACGGCCGCTGACGTCCTTGGGCAGGACCGGGGCGCCCGCGCCGAGCCTGACCTGAGTGCCCGGCTTGCCCAGTTGGGCCCCTCCGACCGTCGACATGCTGGCCGGCGGCTTGGGCTGTCTCCTGCCCGGCTTGTCGTCGAGCGTCGCCGCGGACGCGGGGACGGCTGTCATGGCGGGCAGCATCGCGGAAGCGACGACCGCGAGCGCGGCCCTTCTCGCGAACGGTTTGAAGGCAGCAGACAGAGCAGACACGCACGAGAACGTACAGGGCGTCGCAGAAAATATGGAGATCGGCCCGCTGGCCCGTCGCGAGTGATGCCGGGACAGAGCACCCCGCGAGGCCCGGTCGGCGGACGCCCGTGATACTTGACTCATGAAGCTCAGCCGCCCCGTGTCCTGGTTCCTGCTCGCGTTCGGGGTATGGAGCTGGTTCATCTGGATCACTTTCGTCAAAAACCTGTGGCAGGACGCCAGCGGACTCGCCTTCGACGACGCGGGCGAGCCGACCGGGTACTTCTGGGTCCATCTGCTGCTCGCCATCACGTCCTTTGTCCTGGGGACGGCCATCGGCATCATCGGGTTGCGCGGTCTGCGGGCATTGCGCCGTGAGCGCGCACACAAGGGGTAGGGAAACGCGTTCATGGTGGCTGTCGTCGTGCTCGTGATCATTCTGGCCGTCGCGCTGCTCGCGACGGCGCATTGGTACGTGTGGCGCCGCCTGGTGCGCGACACGACCGCACCCGGCGGGACCGCCCGCCGGGTGGGCACGACTCTGCTGTGGGTGCTGCCGCTGCTGTCGGTCGGTGCCCTGATGTCCGGCCGCGCGGGCGCGCCGTTCGTGGTGCAGCAGGTGCTGGCCTGGCCGGGGTTCCTCTGGCTCGCCGTGCTGCTGTATCTGGTGCTCGCCCTGGCGGCGGGTGAGGCGCTGCGCCCTGTGCTGCGCCGGGTTCTGGACCGCCGCGCCGCGATTGCCTCCAGCGGCTGGCCCGTTGCACCGGGCTCCGGCGGAGCCTTCGGTGCGCCGGTCTCCGGCGGCGGGTCGGCCGCGACCGGGAGCGCCGACTCGCCGGGAGCGGCTGGCGAGGGGGCCGGGGCGACCGAGACGGCCGTCCCGGCGGTGTCCGGCGGCGCTCGGGCCGCCGCTCCTGTGGAGCAGGTGAGCTTGCCCGGCGACGGGGCCGTGGCGACGAAGACCGTTGGCTCGCCGGAGATCGGCGGCGCCCGTGCCGAGGGTGCCCGTACGGACGCACCCGCCTCCGGCGGCGGGTCGGCCGCGACCGGGAGCGCCGACTCGCCGGGAGCGGCAGAGACCGCTCCCGCGGACGATGAGGCGGCGGGGGCCGACGCGCCCCGCGCGGCGCTCTCCCGCCGGGTGTTCGTCGCCCGGGTCGTCGGCGGCGCAGCCGCCACCGCCGCGCTCGGGACCGTCGGGTACGGCACGTACGGCGTCCTCCGCGGCCCCCGCGTCAAGCGCGTCACCGTGCCGCTCGCCAAGCTCCCCCGGGCCGCCCACGGCTACCGCATCGCCGTCGTCAGCGACATCCACCTCGGGCCGGTCCTCGGGCGCGCCCACACCCGGCGCATCGTCGACTCGATCAACGCCACCCAGCCCGACCTCGTCGCCGTCGTCGGCGACCTCGTCGACGGCAGCGTCGCCGACCTCGGGTCCGCCGCCGAGCCGCTGGCCGGGCTGCGCTCCCGCCACGGCGCGTTCTTCGTGACGGGCAACCACGAGTACTTCTCGGGTGCCGACGAGTGGGTCGACCACGTCCGCGAGCTGGGCCTGCGGCCGCTGCGCAACGAACGCGTCGAGATCGCCGGCGGTTTCGACCTCGCCGGCGTCGACGACGTCGCGGGGGAGAGCGAGGGGCAGGGCCCCGACTTCGCGAAGGCACTCGGGGACCGTGACCGCTCCCGCGCCGCCGTGCTCCTCGCACACCAGCCCGTCGTCATCCACGACGCCGTCGAGCAGGGCGTGGACCTCCAGTTGTCCGGGCACACCCACGGCGGCCAGCTGTGGCCGGGGAACTTCCTCGCGGGCCTGGCCAATCCGACCGTCGCGGGCCTGGAGCGGTACGGCGACACGCAGTTGTACGTCAGTCGCGGCGCGGGCGCGTGGGGCCCCCCGGTGCGGGTGGGGGCCGCGTCCGACATCACCGTCGTACAGCTCGCCTCCCGCCAGGCGTAGGCGCCGCCCGCAGGGCCGGGTGCCGGGCCAGGCGTCAGGCCTTCTTGCGGGCGGCCACCGTCTCCGCCATACCGGGCAGGAAGTCGGTGAACAGCTCGTGCACCTCGCGGACCAGCGGGCGCAGCACCCGGAAGCGGGCGAGCGCCACGCCCCGGGCGGTCAGCCGGGCGCCGCGTTCGGCGAGGCGCCTGCTGCGTTCGCTGTTCTCCGAGCGGTCGAAGACCCAGTACAGGACCAGACCCATCTGGGAGAGCCACATCAACTCCGGGAGGATCTCCCGCAGTTCCTCGGCAACCTTCGACTTCGACCCGGCCAGCACCTCCCGGTGGACGTCGATGGCGGCCTCGCGGGCGTGTTCCGACTCGGGGGAGAAGGGGCTGAGCGGGCTCTCCGGGTCGGCCGCGTTCTTGAAGAACTGGGACGCGAACTCGTGGTACGGCGCGGCGATGTCCAGCCAGGCGGTGAGCACGCCGGCCATCCGTGCCTCGAGGTCGGTCTCCTTGTCCAGCACGGGCCGGACCGCCGCCTGGTGCTCGGCGGCGATCCGGTCGTAGAAGCCCTGGACGAGGTGTTCCTTGGAGCCGAAGTAGTAGTACGCGTTCCCGACCGAGACACCGGCCTCCTTGGCGATGGCCCGCATCGTCGTCTTGTCGTAACCGCGCTCCTGGAAGAGCCGGAGCGCGGTTTCGAGGATGAGCGTGCGGGTCTGCTCGCTCTTGGGGGCCTTCGCTTCGGTCGGGGAGTTCGCTTCAGTCACGGTGCCCGAGCCTAGTCGGGTACCGAGCACCGGTCGTCGCAGGGAGCGGCCTCCGCCGGCCCCGCGACCAAGGGGGCTCCGGCCGGCCCCGCGGCCGCCGGGGCCTTTGCCGCCCCCGCCCCGGTCGCCTCGCGGTACTTGGCCGCGGCGAGCATCGTGACCCGCACGAACGGGGCGCCGGCCGGAGTGGCGAGCCAGTGGGCCCTCGGCCGGTGCTCGGCAAGTGCCCAGAGGCAGACGATCCACGCGGCCTGGCCCGAGTAGATCTGGCCCCGGTCGCCGATGACGGTGATCTCGCGCTTGGTCCGCGCGTGATCGAGCTGCGGGTATCTGTGCCGTGCCTCCGCCGAACCCGCGGGCACCAGGCGCAGCGGCACGAGCTGCGGCTGTCGCAGCAGCCAGCTCCGCAGGTGCACGCACAGGGAGCAGTCGGCGTCGTAGAGGACCGTCAGGGCCCGGACGGCGAGGCTCATCGGGGTCACGCTCCGGTGGGGCGGGTGGCGGGTGCGGCCCACGGGCCCACGGGCGCCTGCGGCGTCCAGCCCTGGGGTCCGACAGGCGGGGTCTGCTCGCGCTCCATCACCCGACGGCGGCGGATCTTGTTGAGCACGTAGACGTTGCCGAGGTGCATGACCCCGAGGACGAGCAGGACGACTCCGATCTTGACCGACAGGGCCTCGAAGAGACCGCGGGTCTCGGTGATCTCGTCGGCGGACCTGAGGTAGAGCGCGATGAAGCCGAGGTTCACGAGGTAGAAGCCGACCACCAGGAGGTGGTTCACGGCGTCCGCGAGCTTCTCGTCCCCCTTGAGCACGTCGGCGAGGAAGATCCGGCCGTTCTTGCTGAGTGTCCGCGCGACCCAGGCGGTGAGCCCGACGCTGATCAGCAGGTAGACGACGTACGCGACAACAGTGAGGTCCATGCCCCACCCTCCCTTGAACACGTTCAAAAGCTGGCAGGCATGACTGTAGACCTGTCTTTGAACATGTTCAAGTCAGAGTTGGCCCGGCGTGGGCGGGCGGGAAAGGGCGGGCGCGTGGAGCGGGCCGGGCCGTAACCTCGGCCGGATGACGCTCTCTTACGACGAGGCCGGTGAAGGCGCCCCGGTCGTCCTGCTCCACTCATCCGTGTGCGACCGCGGGATGTGGGACGCCCAGTTCCAGGCGCTCGCGGCCGCCGGGCACCGCGTGGTGCGCTGCGACCTCCGGGGCTACGGCGCCACACCGGTGGCCGATCGTCCGTATACGGACGCCGGTGACGTCCTGGGGCTGATGGACGCCCTCGGCATCGAACAAGCAGCCCTGGTCGGTTCCTCGTTCGGCGGCCGGGTCGCCCTGCTGGCGGCCGACGACAGCCCGCAGCGGGTGACCGCGCTGGCGCTGCTGTGCGCGGCCCCGCTACCGGGTCAGGAGCAGAGCGCCGAACTGGCCGCTTTCGACGCACGGGAGGACGCGCTCATCGAGGCGGGCGACCTGGCTGCCGCCGCCGCGTTGAACGTGGCCACCTGGCTCGGTCCGGACGCCGACGAGGCGGCCAGGGACGCTGTGCACAGGATGCAGCTCCACGCCTTCGAGGTGCAGAAAGCGGCGGAGAAGGCCGTGTCGGCCGAGGGTGCGCCCTATGTCCTGTCCGGCAACAGCGTGGCCGAACTGCCCGACTTCTCGGCGTTCGAGTCACCCTGCCTCGCCGTGTCCGGTGCGTACGACCTGCCGGACTTCCGCCGGGCGGCGGCCCGTGTCCCAGGGCTGCTGCCGAACGCCCGCCATCTCGAACTGCCCTGGGCCGGCCACCTTCCGGGCATGGAGCGGCCTGCCGAGATCAGCGCACTGCTGACCGGCTTCCTGGCGGGAGCGGCTCGCCCGGCGGGCGCGAGCGCCGTCTGAGGGACCCTGCCGGTCGGGAGGGCGTGCGTGATCAGACGCTACGGATGCGCGACGCGCTGGTCACGTAGACGACCGGCAGTGGCCGGCCCTGGAGTTGGGACATGGCAACGGTGACCTTCGCCGGCGGGACGGCGTCACGGGCGGGCGGCCACGCCCCGGAACCCGGGGCTGTGGCGTACCGGCCCTGGCCCGCCCTGGTCGCGCGTCTGCACCGGCGCCGGCCGCCCCCACCAGGCGCTGGGACAAGGCGGCGAGAGGTCTTCTCGACGGCGCCGACGCCGAGACAGTCCGGCGTACCGTCACCCCGTGGGCGGCCCTGGCAGCCGAAGGCGGCCGAGCGGAGGGCGGTGGCTGCGAACCCTGTGACGTGACCGCGGTCGGCGGTCTCGCCTGGCTGCTGTCCCCGCGCCCGCCGCACCCCTGGTCCGTCCGCACTCTCGGCGCCCTCGTCGAACGGCCGCCCGTCAAGGCGGTCGTCGCCGGTGCCGCGGTCCGGGCCCTGGGCCCGTGTGGAGGGCGGCGCCAGGCACGCCTGTCCCGGCTCGCCGACCGTGTCTCCCACACGGTGACGTTGAGACGGATTCGGCGTGCCCTCGCGCCATGGGGGCGGTCACCCGCCCGGGATCACATGCTGCTCAGCGAGCGCGCGTAGTTGATCTGCCCCATCACCTGCTGGAACGTCTCCGGGCCGCGGGCCGGGATCATCGTCGAGTGGTGCTTGCCGCCGCTGGTCACCGTGACCTGGATGAAGCCGGTCGTCTGCTTCTCCTTCATCAGGAGGAAGAGCAGGCCCAGCAGGCAGAAGATGAAGAAGACGATGGCGAGCACGATCGCGTGCGTCGGGATCTTCTCCTCCGTGCGCGACATGTCCGTCGCGTTCCACACCGCGCCGCGCAGCGGCATCGTCCCCGCGGGCGTCACGATGGAATCGCCCATGACGGTGATGTCACCGATCGACACCAGCGGCTGGCCGCCCGTCGTGGCGGGCACGCCGCCCGTGACCGGCACCGGCACACCGGCGGGCTGCGTCTGGGCGTAGGGCGGAGTCGGATCCTGTGGATAGCCGTAGCCCGGCGCCGCGTTCGGGTAGCCGTACGCCGGCGTTCCCGGCGGCTGGGTCGGTCCCCACTGGTACTCCGGCTCCCCGTCCCTGTACGGATTGGGCTCGGTCATCTCGTCCCCGCTTTCCTGCTGCGTCACGTCAGACGTCCCACGATCCTGCCAGGTCCGCCCCCGGTCGGTGAAGCCCGTACGGCGATACGGGCAGGGCCCCGACTCCACAGCCGGGAGTCGAGGCCCTTGACACCACGTCACATGAAGGACAGTGGCGTCAGAAGCGGCGTGTGATCAGCGCGCGCTTGACTTCCTGGATCGCCTTGGTGACCTCGATACCACGAGGGCAGGCGTCCGTGCAGTTGAACGTGGTGCGGCAACGCCACACGCCGTCCTTGTCGTTGAGGATCTCCAGGCGCTGCTCGCCCGCCTCGTCACGCGAATCGAAGATGAAGCGGTGCGCGTTGACGATCGCCGCCGGGCCGAAGTACTGGCCGTCGTTCCAGAACACCGGGCACGAGGACGTGCACGCGGCGCACAGGATGCACTTGGTGGTGTCGTCGAAGCGCTCGCGGTCCTCGGCGGACTGCAGACGCTCACGCGTCGGCTCGTTCCCCTTGGTGATCAGGAACGGCATCACGTCGCGGTAGGCCTGGAAGAACGGCTCCATGTCCACGACCAGGTCCTTGAGGACCGTCAGGCCCTTTATGGCCTCGATCGTGATGGGCTTCTCAGGGTTGATGTCCTTGATCAGCGTCTTGCAGGCGAGCCTGTTCTTGCCGTTGATCCGCATCGCGTCGGAGCCGCAGATGCCGTGCGCGCACGAGCGGCGGAAGGTGAGCGAGCCGTCGACGTCCCACTTGATCTTGTGGAGGGCGTCGAGGACGCGCTCCTTGGGGTCGATCTCGATCTGGAAGTCCTCCCAGACCGCGTGCTCCGAGACCTCGGGGTTGAAGCGGCGGATCCGGAAGGTGGCGGTGATGTACGGGGAGTCGGCGAAGCCGGCTTCCCGCTTCTCCAGGGTCGGGGTAGCCATCAGTACTTACGCTCCATCGGCTGGTAGCGGGTCTGGACGACCGGCTTGTAGTCGAGACGGACGGTCTCGGAGCCGTCGTCGCCCACCTCGCGGTACGCCATGGTGTGGCGCATGAAGTTGACGTCGTCGCGGTTGGGGAAGTCCTCGCGGTAGTGACCGCCACGGGACTCCTTGCGCGCCAGGGCCGAGACGGCCATGACCTCGGCCAGGTCGAGCAGGTTGCCCAGCTCGATGGCCTCCAGGAGGTCCGTGTTGAACCGCTTGCCCTTGTCCTGGATGGACACGTTCAGGTAGCGCTCGCGCAGCTCGGTGATCTTCTCGACCGCCGTCTTGATCGTCTGCTCGGTGCGGAACACCATCACGTTGGCGTCCATCGTCTCCTGCAGCTCACGGCGCAGCACCGAGACCCGCTCGGTGCCGGTGGAGTTGCGCAGCCGCTCGACCTGCTCCTGGACGAAGGAGGCGGGGTCCTCGGGCAGCTCGACGTAGTCGGCCTTCGCCGAGTACTCGGCGGCGGCGATTCCGGCCCGCTTGCCGAAGACGTTGATGTCCAGCAGCGAGTTGGTGCCGAGGCGGTTGGCACCGTGCACGGAGACACAGGCGACCTCGCCGGCGGCGTACAGGCCGGGGACGACGGTGGTGTTGTCGGCCAGGACCTCACCCTCGACGTTGGTCGGGATGCCGCCCATGGCGTAGTGCGCGGTCGGCTGGATCGGGATCGGGTCCGTGTAGGGCTCGATGCCGAGGTAGGTCCGCGCGAACTCCGTGATGTCCGGGAGCTTGGCGTCCAGCTGCTCCGGCGGCAGGTGGGTCAGGTCCAGGTAGACGTGGTCGCCCTCGGGGCCGCAGCCACGGCCTTCGCGGATCTCCGTGTAGATGGAGCGCGAGACGACATCACGACTCGCGAGGTCCTTCATGACGGGCGCGTACTTCTCCATGAAGCGCTCGCCGTCCTTGTTGCGGAGGATGCCGCCCTCACCACGGGCGCCCTCCGTCAGCAGGATGCCCATGCGCCAGATGCCCGTCGGGTGGAACTGGAAGAACTCCATGTCCTCCAGCGGCAGCCCGCGCCGGTAGCAGGCGGCCTGGCCGTCACCGGTCAGGGTGTGCGCGTTGGAGGTCACCTTGAAGAACTTGCCGGTGCCGCCGGAGGCGTAGATCACGGCCTTCGCCTGGAAGACGTGGATCTCGCCGGTGGCCAGCTCGTAGGCGACCACACCGGCGGACGTACGGACGCCGTCGACCTCGGTGATCAGCTGGTCGAGGACGTAGAACTCGTTGAAGAACTCCACACCCTCCTTGACGCAGTTCTGGTACAGCGTCTGGAGGATCATGTGGCCGGTGCGGTCCGCGGCGTAGCAGGACCGGCGGACCGGCGCCTCGCCGTGGTTGCGGGAGTGGCCGCCGAAGCGGCGCTGGTCGATGGTGCCGTTCGGCGTCCGGTTGAACGGCAGGCCCATCTTCTCCAGGTCGAGGACGGCGTCGATGGCCTCCTTCGCCAGGATCTCGGCGGCGTCCTGGTCGACCAGATAGTCACCGCCCTTGACCGTGTCGAAGGTGTGCCACTCCCAGTTGTCCTCCTCCACGTTGGCGAGCGCGGCGGCCATGCCGCCCTGCGCGGCGCCCGTGTGGGAGCGGGTCGGGTAGAGCTTCGTCAGCACGGCGGTGCGGCTGCGCTTCGTCGCCTCGATGGCGGCGCGCATGCCCGCGCCACCGGCGCCGACGATGACGGTGTCGTACTTGTGGATCTTCATGAGTGGATTACCTCAGCCCCGTGCCTAGCGGATGTTCGGGTCGAAGGTGAAGATCACCAGCGTGCCCAGAAGGATGGTGAACACCGTGGCGGTGTACAGCAGGCCCTTGAGCCACAGACGCGTGTTCGCGCGCTCCGCGTAGTCGTTGATGACGGTACGGAGGCCGTTGGCGCCGTGGAGCATGGCAAGCCACAGCATCAGCAGGTCCCAGGTCTGCCAGAACGGGGACGCCCAGCGGCCGGCCACGAAGGCGAAGCCGATCTTGGAGACGCCGCCGTCGAGCACGAGCTGGATCAGCAGGTGACCGATGACCAGGACGACGAGGACGACGCCCGAGAGGCGCATGAAGAGCCATGCGGCCATCTCGAAGTTGCCCCGGGTCGCCTTCGGGGTCTTCTTGGTGCGCTTGCGCGGGGCCTCGATGTACGGGGCCGGGTTGTCGACGTCGTAGACGCGGCCGCCCTCGACCTCGCCGATCGGGGAAGAAACCTCAGTGGACATCTCTCGCCTCAGCTCCCGAACAGTTCACGAGCGGCGTGGCCGAGCACCGGGTAGAGCGCTCCGGCCATCAGGACAATCCAGACGGCCATCACGGACCAGAGCATCTGCTTCTGGTAGCGCGGGCCCTTGGACCAGAAGTCCACGGCGATGACACGCAGGCCGTTGAGCGCGTGGAAGAGAATCGCGGCGACGAGGCCGTATTCGAGAAGCGCGACGATCGGCGTCTTGTAGGTGGCGACGACCTCGTCGTACGCCTCCGGGGAGACGCGGACGAGCGCGGTGTCCAGCACGTGTACGAACAGGAAGAAGAAGATGAGGACGCCGGTGACTCGATGAGCCACCCAGGACCACATTCCTTCCCGGCCGCGGTACAGCGTTCCAGCCGGCACGGAAGAACCCTCCGGGAGCGGGGATTGGGGCCTGCCGGCTTGGGATTGTCGGTCTGGCCCGGCCGGGTACGGTCCACCGGCCCCGGCCATCGTAGCGACGTGTTGTCGGTTCGTTCGCCTGGGGTCCACAGGTGTGATCAAACAGGCAGCCAAAATGCCCGGACGGGCTAGACGCGGCGCATTTCCCCCACCCTGTGACGTCGGATTACGGCCGGTCGGCCAGGGCGCGCGCCACTCGGGAGCGGGCGAGGGCGCGCAGTTCGCCGGCGGAGACGGACCGTTCTTCGTCAGGTTCGTGGGACAGCCGGCTGCGGATACCGGCGAGTAGTTGATCGAGATGTTCGTTCGGGCCGTACCGGTCGAGGCAGATGACGAACGCATGTCCGAATCGGCTCTCGTAGGCGGTGTGCGCGGCCGCCAGCGCGGTGTGCGCAGCCTGGGGCGCGTCGGGGTGCAGCCCGGCGGAAGCCTCGTGGACCAGTGCTTCGTGCACGTCGGCGGGGGTGAGGTCGTATCCGGCCTCGTCGCAGGCGGCGAGGAGCGCCTCCAGGTCCGGGTAGGGACGGTGGGCGACGACCCGGCGGGCCCAGCGGAGGCTGCCGCAGCAGTCGAGCAGTATCGCTTCGGCGGCCTCGGCCGGTGCGCTGTTGAAGTGCGCGAGGCCGCGCGGCGTGGCGCGCTGGGGCGATATGGGCGAGGGGGCGAGGGCGCTCAGGGCGCGGCTCGGGGCGTTGCCGGGGGTGTGGCTCCGGTGCCGGCTCCGGGTGTGGTGGAGTGTCGGCGGCCGTTCAGGGGTGCCGGCGTGGGACTCGCTGGACAGCGTCGGACTCCTCGAGAAGCCAGCGGGACGGCTGGGAAGAGGGGGAAGGGTGGGTCGCCACGCTATCGATGTGTGTCGAGAGCTGTCCGACCGATGCGCGAATTTCACCCGGACGGGAGAGTTTGGACTCATGCGATGGACGCCGGGGGTGGACGCTGAGAGTGGGCGTATAGGGGTGCTTCGATCGGGTTTCACCGTTTCCGGGAGGTTTGTGCATCATGGATCGCTTGATGGGTCGTTCTCGAAAGACGCACGTCGCCGGGGTGATGGCCGCCGCGTTCGCCGTCCTGTCGGTGACCGCGACCGGCTGCTCCGACGACGGACCGGCCGCAGCCGGCGCTGTCCCCGACCGGGCCGCGCCCACCTCCCCTTCCGTCACGCCCTCGCCCAGCCCCACGCGCAGCTACGCCCTGTCGAAACCGCCCGCCACGATCCCCTCCATACGTGACCACCAGGCCGCCCGCGGCCCCGGCTGGAGCCGCACCGCGAACAGCGCCGTCGTCGTGGCCAAGGGCAGCGAGGAGCTGGCGGACGAGGGCCGGCTGATCGCCCAGGAGCTGAAGCTCGGCTTCCGGGGGACGAACGCGGCCCGTTCCGGCGACGTGGAGCTGGCGCTCGCGGGAAGCGGCCCCGCCGAGTCGTACACCCTGACCACCAGCGGCGGACGGGTCCGCGTCACCGGCCCCGACCAGGCCGGCGTCTTCTACGGGACCCGCACGCTCAAGCAGGCCGTGCGCTCCGGCGGCGCGATGCCCGAAGGCGTCGTACGGGACAGGCCAGACCGCCCCCAGCGCGGACTGAACGTCGACATCGCCCGCAAGCACTTCACGGCCGGGTGGATCGAGGACCGGCTGCGCGAGATGGCCGACCTCAAGCTGAACCAGCTCGGACTGCACTTCTCCGACGACCAGGCCTTCCGCATCCAGTCCGACACGCACCCCGAGATCGTCTCCGATCCCCATCTCACCAAGGCCGAGGTCCGCCGCATCCTGGCGCTGGCGGCCCGGCTCCACATCACCGTCTTCGGCGAGATCGACTCGCCCGGACACCTGGGCGCCGTGCTGCGCGCCCATCCGCAGCTCCAGCTGCGCAACGTGCAGGGCGTGCCGCGGCAGGGCGCGATCGACATCTCGAAGCCCGAGTCGGCGAAGATCGTCGACGATCTGCTGCGCGAGTACACCGATCTCTTCGGCGGCGCGTGGTTCCACGTAGGGGCCGACGAGTACCAGGCGCTGACCGTCAGTGACCCCGCCGCCTCCTACCCCCAGCTGGCGACGGCCGCCCGCGAGAAGTACGGCGCCGGCGCCGGCGTCCAGGACCTGGCCGAAGGCTGGCTGAACGACCGCGCGGCCGTGGTGCGCGCCCAGAAGAAGCAGCCCAAGGCATGGAACGACGGCTTCTTCACCGGGGGAGTGGTCACCGCCGACAAGAACATCGAGGTCGAGTACTGGACGGGCAGGGAGATCGGCGCCCGCCCGCCGGTCGAGTACCTGGCCGAGGGCCGCAAGCTGGTGAATCTCAACGACGAGTACCTCTACTACGTGCTCGGCGAGCCGAATCAGTTCACGTACCCGACGGGCCGCCGCATCTACGAGGAGTGGACGCCGCTGGTGCTGCGCGGCAGCGAGCCGGTGCCGCAGCGGTACTCGTCGCAGATCCTGGGCGGCCGTTTCGCGGTCTGGTGCGACCTCGCGAACTCCCAGACCCAGGACCAGGTCGCGTCGGGCATCCGCCGCCCGCTCCAGGCGACGGCACAGAAACTGTGGGACCCACGGCAGCCGTCGCGGAGCTGGCCGGCCTTCGAGTCGCTGGCTCAGAAGCTGGGCTGACCAGCGCCGAACTCGCTGGACGGCGGCCGTCGCGCGGACATATGTTCCGCGGGCGGCCGCCGTTCGCGTCGGCCGCTTTCCTGTGCGACGCCGCTGGGGAGGGGCGTCGCTTTCGATCATGTTCCGTGGGGGTTGCTCAGCCATGCTCTGTTCCAGATGCCGGGAGAAGACGGTCACGGCCGGCGAGGATCACTGCGAGCGGTGTCCGGTCGCCGAGGCGAACACGTCCTCACCGCCGGTCCCGCCGGCCATGTCGATCTCGGCGCCGCAGGTGGTGCTGCGGTCGCCCGTGGGGCTGGGACGCGCGGTGGCCGTACTGCTCCTGCTGGTCGCCGTCAGCGACATCGCCGCCATGGTGGCCGCCCTCAATCTCCGGCGCCTGGCGGGCTTCATCGCCGCCGCCGACTTCATCGGTTACTCCGACGAGGACGCGGAGCTCGCCGACGCCCTGATGGTGGGGACTTCCCTCGTCCAGGTGATCGCCTACCTCGCGACCGTGGTGGTCTTCATCGTGTGGTTCCACCGCGTGCGTACCAACGCCGACGTCTTCGCGCCCGACCTGCTCAGGCGCGGCCGGGGCTGGGCCATCGGTGGCTGGTTCATTCCCTTCGCCGGCTTGTGGATTCCCCGCGGAATCGCAGCGGACGTGTGGACGGCGAGCCGCACGGACCCCTACGCGGGGGACGAGCACGAACCGCGGACGCTGGTGAACATCTGGTGGGCGGCCTTCGTCGCGTCCATGCTGTGCACGCGATACGCGGAACAGCGCTACGAGAAGGCCGAGACCGCGGAGGAGATCATCAGCGCCACGGAGAAGCTCCTGGTCTCCAACACGTTGGAGATCGTGGCGGCGGTCCTCGCGATCCTCTTCGTCCGAAGGCTGACGCACATGCAGCACACCAAGGCTCTGGAGCAGTCGGGGCTGACCGCCGCGGTGTGAGTCCGCCCGGGGGTGTGCGGGCTCACACCGCGGGTCCGCGGGGTTGGGCCAACTGCCGTGTAGGCGGGCCGCGTTCCCTGTGGGGGGAAGGTAACAGAGGTGTGGCGCAATCGTGCGCGAACAAAGCGAGCAGACGGTAACGTTCTGGCCACGGAGTGACGTTATCGAGCCAGCGGGCGCAGTAAGAGAAGTGACTTCGTCCGCGATGGGAGGCGTCCCAATGACGTCCAATAGCCTGACGGAACTGATCGCCGAGGCGGATGAGCGCGCTCTCGCCGCGAGCGGGCTCGCCTGTCTGGACCGTTGCCTGCCGCTCCTCGCCGACGAGTCGGATGCGCTGCGCCCTCTCTGGTCGGGCATCGCCGCGGGCGAGGACGGCTGGACCGAACGGCTCGCCGACGCGAGGGCCGCGCTCGACGCCGCCCCCGCGGCGGACCAGGCGGCCGCGCCTGTACGGCGCATGATCGGCGCGGCGCCCTCGGAATGGGTGGCCGGGCACCTCGCCGAGTGGGCGAAGGCCTGCTCCGCCCTGGCGCTCGAGGTCCACCGGGACCTCGACCCGTCGGGCGGCGAAGACGGGCCCCTCGTCGCGGGGGAGCGGCGGCGCCAGATCCAGATCCTGGAGATCCTCACCGCCACCGAGGGGGGCACCGGTCTGCGCCGCGCCATGGACCTGTCCACCGAGGGCCGGCGGGTGCTGCGCGCGGCGCTCTCCCGCAGGGCGCGCGCCCGGCCCTAGTCGCGGAAGCGGCAACGAAGACCTCCCGAGGTGGGCTGGGACCTCGATCGAGTCACGCAGAACTGCTTGAACCCTCTTCGCGAAGTGCGTGATCGGCGTGCCGCGACCAGTGACGCGCCGGCTGCCATGAGCGGTCAGCGGGTGCTGACGGGGCCATCCACCAGGGCCCGTGCCCTGCCCAGCGTGATGATCAGTTGTCGGTGGCGGGCAGCTCGCCCGCGCAGGTGGCGCGGCCGAACTCTCCCATGGCCGTGGCTCGTTGGACGTGCTTGCCCTGGATCGCGAGCGTGCAGGCCGCCTGGCCGCCCTTGTCGCCGAGGACGATGGCGATGGTCGGCGGCTTGCCCAGCGGCACCTGGACGGTCTTCTTCCACGGAAGCTCGGCATCCCGGACGACGGTTGCCGTGCCGTCCTCGCTGCGGGCGAGGTACGAGATCTCGACCGGACCCTCGCCCGTGACCTCGTACGTCACCGCGGCGGTCGGCACAGCCGGGGGCTTCGGCTTCTCCTCGGTGTCGAGCACGCCGTAGCCGACGAGCCCGCCGCATGCGAGGAGCAGGACGGCGGCGATCGCCACTCCTGCCCGGCCGCCGGCGCTCTTCTTCGGGCTCTCGTTCGCCGCCCCGGTGTCCGGCGTTCGCTCTTCATTCGCGTCTGCGTCGGTCTTCTCCGCGCCGGTCGCAGTGTCGGTCGCCGCGCCGGTCGTTTCCGCTTCGGCGGTTTCCGTGTCCGGAGTCTCGTCGGACTTTCCCGTCGGCTCTGCGCTTTCCGTGGATTCCTTGGATGACATGAACGGGGCCCGGCTTTCGGTGAGTCGGCTGAATCGGGTGACGTCGAACCGGGCGGTTATACACCACGCGTGGCACGCCGCGCGAGCACATGGACAAAAGAGGGCGAAGCAACTGGCCTACCTGCGTGTTGCCCTGAATGTCCGTCGGCTTGACGCCACGTCACTTCCCTGATCAATAATCCCCTGCCGCGCTCGTGAGTTGGTCCGATCCCTACTCACGTGCAGAGGAGCGGCACGGATTCAGGCTGCATCGGAAACCTCCGGTGGGGCTTACTCGGCATGCCGCTTTTCCGTGTGCGGATCCCTTCCGCCTGCGGGGAATCGGCCCCGCAGTGCGGAAAGGTATTGACGTGAAAGTTCCACACAGGAGATACATCTCCTGTTTGGTGGTGTCGGCCGTGGTGGCGGGAACGCTGCTGCCGCAGGTCGCTTACGCGGCCCCGCCGTCTGTGCCAGAGAAGGATGACGGCAAGGGTGTTGTCGACACCATAGCGGGCTGGTTCTCGGACGACGAAGAGGGCGAAAAGGGGGACAAGCCTCCTGTCGGTGGAAAGCTCGAGATACCGAGCCGGGAGAAGCTGCCGAAGGGCGAGAAGCTGCCTCCCGCCAAGCGGGTCGAGGAGCTGACGGAGCGGCGTACGCCGCAGGCGCGGTTCTGGCAGATGTCGGACGGGCGGGTGGAGGCCGAGCTGTCGGCGAAGCCCGTGTCGTACCGGTCGGGTTCGTCGTGGAAGCCGATCGACACGACGGTGCGCCCGAGCGACGCGAAGGGCTTCGACTTCGCGAACACGACCAACACCGGCCGCAGCTGGTTCGGTTCGGACGCATCCAGGCTGGTGCGTTTCGAGACGGCCGCGGGCCAGGCGGTCACGCTCGGTCTGGAGGGTGCGGCCAAGGGCGTCGCGCCGTCCGCGAAGGGCGACACGGTCACCTACAAGGGTCTGGCGTCCGGTGCGGATGTGTCGTACCAGGTGGGTGCGGGCCGGGTGAAGGAGAACATCACCCTCGCGGAACGCCCGGATGCGACGGTGAAGTTCGTGTTCACGCTGGACGCGGGCGCTCTGGAGCCGAAGGAGCGGGGCGACGGTTCGATCGCCCTGTTCGGCGAGGACCCGGCGAACCCGGTGCTGGTGATCCCGCCGGCGTTCATGACGGACGAGAAGAAGGACAAGGCGTCCCCGTACGGCACGTCGTACAGCGCGAAGGTGTCGCAGGAGCTGAGCCGGCACGGCAAGCAGTGGCGGCTGACGGTCACGCCGGACGCGAAGTGGCTGGCGGCGCCGGAGCGGCAGTACCCGGTCGTGATCGACCCGACGATCACCATCGCTCCGTCGGCCTCCGAGTCGCAGGACGTCATGGTCCGTTCGGACGCGCCGACGACGAACTTCAACAGCACGTGGGACATGTCGGCGGGCAAGACCAGCAGTACGGGGATCGCCCGTTCTCTGATCAAGTTCCCGCTGGACGAGATCCCGGCCGGTTCGAAGATCGACACGGCTCAGCTGTCGATGTACTTCGACCAGGTCCACACCTCCGGTTCCACGAATGTGGATGTGGAGGTCCGCCGGGCGACCGGTGCGTGGGAGGAGACCACGGCGACGTGGGAGAAGACCAGCACCTTCGTGGGCGAACAGTCGGCGACCACGGTCCTGATGGACGACGGTGACACCGGCACGGCCGCCGTCGGCGAGTGGCCGCGGGTCACCGGCACCGGCTACGCGAGCGACTACGCGTACAACAAGAACACCGCGACCGGTGAGTCGTACACCTGGCAGCCGCCGGTACCCGAGGCCGCCGACTACAAGGTCGAGGTCCACACCCCGGTGCAGACGGACGGCGCGACGGCCGCCCCGTACGCGGTGACCTCGGCCGAGCCGACCGCGAACTTCACGGTCAACCAGGCCACCGGCACGACCGGCTGGCGTCAGCTCGGCACCACGCAGATCGACTTCGCCAAGGGCAACACCGGCAAGATCGTCCTCGGCGACACCGGTGACTCCACGAAGCGGACGATCGCGGATGCGGTCCGGCTGGTCAACCCGGCGCAGATCCGCAAGGACGTCGGCGAGTACAACCAGTGGCACAACTTCCGGGTCGGCGACACCGTCCAGAAGTGGGTCTCGGGCACCTCGCCGAACTACGGCTTCGTCATCAAGGCCGTGGACGAGTCGTCGACGGCGCCGCTGGGCGGTCCGCAGTACGAGGCGGGGGACTACGACTACGGCGGTGAGACGTCCACGATCCCGCGTCTGACGGTCACCTTCGGCAAGGTCGGCACGTCGCTGAACTCGCCGACCGTCGTGCACGGCACCGGTCCGGAGCTGTCCTGGGCGGCGTACAAGAACACCACCGGTGACGCGAACCTGGACATCGTCGAGTACCAACTGCACCGCTCCACGCAGCAGGTGTTCACCCCCTCCGCGGCGACGCTGGTGGCACCGGTCGACAAGGCGGCGACCACCTACACGGACACGACAGCGGTGCCGACGCCGGACTCCAGCAGCGCGGAGATCGGCAAGTCGTACTACTACCAGATCGCGGTCAAGACGGCCGACGGTCAGGTGCTGGGCTCCCCGACGCGTGTGGTGGGCATCCCGAAGGCCGGCCGCACCATGCGGCTCATCCAGGCCGGCGCCGGTGTCACCGACACCACGCTCTCGTCGCTGAAGCCGACGACGAACCTGAACACGATCGAGCAGGGCACGGTCGGTCAGGACTGGCTGACGGTGGGCAACAACTCCGCCACCTACGACCGCACCCGCGCGGTCATCAAGTGGCCCACCACCACCATCCCCACCACCGCCACGGTGCTGGAGAGCCGGGTCTTCCTGTGGTCCACGATGACCTCGCGCGACGTCGCCACGTCCAAGGCCCAGTACAACCTGCACGGCCTCACGAGGGACTTCACCGAGACCCAGGCCACCTGGAACAACGCCACCTCCACCACCGCGTGGACCACGGCGGGCGGTGACCACTCCTCGGTCGTCTCCGACTACGTGCCGGCCTTCAACACCGACCTGGGCCGCCACTGGTGGGACGCCACGTCTCTCACGCAGGGCTGGGTCAAGACGCCCACCAGCAACAAGGGCACCCTGATCAAGCTGAAGGACGAGTCCACCACCGGCCCGCAGGAACGCTCCATCTTCCTGTCCTCCGCCGCCCCGGACCCGCAGCTGCGCCCGCTGCTGCGCGTGATCTACGTCGACTCCACGACGGAGGACACGTACTACGCGCCCACCACCCCGGCGCGGATGACGCCGAACACCACGTACACGGTGGAGTTCACGGTCACCAACACCACCGCTTCGGCGTGGGCCGCGGGTGAGCGGGAGCTGTCCTACACCTGGAAGCTCCCGGACGGCACGGACGTGACGACCGGCGGCAACCAGCTCAAGACGGCGATCCCGGCCCTGCTGCCGGGCAAGTCGGCCACCATCCAGGCCAAGGTCGCCACCCCGATCAACTCGGACTCCGGCAACAAGCGCAACGAGTACGTGCTCGGCTGGGACGTCCGCAAGATCGCCGACGGCAGCTGGCTTTCCGCCGGGACCGGCGGCATCCCGTCGCTGAAGCAGAACGTGGCGGTCGAGGATCCGACCTCCAACAGCCTCGGCATGGAGAAGTTCTACAGCTACACCGGGAAGAACACCGGCGCCGGGTCGACGGTCATGAACAACCTGGCCGCCGGCAACACCGTCTGGCAGTACAACGCGTTCACCAACCCGGGCCGGGGCCTGAGCACGTTCGCTCGGTTCGCCTACAACTCGCTGGACACCTCAGATACAGTGGCGGGTCACGGCTGGTCGTTCCAGGCCGCGGGCCCGATTCGGCTGGGTGCTCCGCTGGACTCCCACCCCAACCCGAACCCGACGGAGATCCGGCTCCCGGACGGCGACGGCACCACGCACGTCTTCCGCTGGGACAGCGTCAACAGCGTCTGGAAGGCCCCCGCGGGCGTCCACTACAAGGTCACGATGAAGTCGGGCCTGGACTGCAAGCCGACCAAGGACCCGGTCCCGGACGCCTGGACGCTGACGCGTCCGGACGGGACGCGCTTCCTGTTCGGCTGCGACGGCTACATGACGTCGGCGATCGACAAGAACGGCAACACGCAGACGTTCACGTACGAGGAGCGCAAGTCCAACAACAAGCCGACCAAGTTCCTCAAGTACATCACCGACCCGTCCCGTCGCCAGACGCTGACCGTCGACTACTGGACCAAGGGCCAGTCCGGCTACCAGTACGTCAATGACTCCGGAGTCCTCACCACGGATACCGGAGCGCTGAACAACTCCAAGATCTACGACCACGTGAAGTCCATGACGGACATCTCGGGCCGGAAGATCGAGTTCTACTACACCACCAAGGGCCTGCTCGGACAGTTCACCGACGGCGTGGGCTCGTCGCAGCCGAAGGTGTTCAAGTTCACCTACGACGCCACGCAGGGGAACAAGAACGTCAAACTGGTCAAGGCCACCGACCCGCGCGGCAACGCGACGAACATGGCGTACTACGCGCCGCAGGCCGGTGACGACCCGAAGTACCACTGGTGGACCAAGACGATCACCGACCGTCTGCAGGGCACCACGGGCTACACCTACGCCGTGAACGCCACGAACACCAAGTTCACCGACACCAAGGTCACCGACGCCGAGGCGCACGCCACCAACTACGTGACCGACGACTTCGGCCGCCCGGTGCAAACCACCAACGCCAAGGCGCAGACCACAAAGATGTCGTGGGACGCGGACAACAATGTCACCTACATGGAGGAGCCGAACGGCGCCAAGACCGCGTACTGCTACGACCAGAAGACCGGCTACATCCTCTGGTCACGCGACGCCGAGAACAACAAGGCCGGCGTGCCGACCGCCGCGGACTGCGCGCCCGGCACCTACCCGGCCAACGCGGCCAAGTTCGAGTATCAGACCCGCGTCGACGGCTACTCCGCCGACCTGTGGCGCAAGACCTCACCCGAAGGACGTGCCTGGCAGTTCGGGTACGACGGCTTCGGCAATCTGAAGACGGTCACCGACCCCAAGGGCGTCGCCACGACCACGGCGGGCGACTACACCACCTCGTACGAGTACAACTCCTACGGCCAGCTGACCAGGGCCACTGACGCCAACGGCAACCCAACGTCGTACAGCGGCTTCGGTCCGACCGGCTACCCGGCGACCATCACCGACGCGCTGGACGAGTCCACGTCCTACGTGTACGACGCGCGCGGCCAGGTCACCGAAGTCATCGATGCCCTCGGCAAGAAGACCACGCAGACGTACGACACCTTCGGTCGTCCGCTGGTCCGAGCGGTCCCCAAGGACCAGGCGTCGGGCGACGTGATCATTACGACAGCACCCGAGTACGACGCCAACGACAACGTCACGACGTCCACCGCGCCCAATGGAGCGGTGTCCTCGGCCGTCTATGACAAGGCGGACCAGATCGTCTCGGCGACCGGGCCGAAGGACACGGCCACCTCGGGCGAGAGGAAGTCGACCTACACCTACGACAAGGTCGGCAACCTCAAGACCACGACCGAGCCGAAGGGCGTCGCCACCACCGCCGACGCCACGGACTACGTCACGACGAACCATTACGACGAGATCTACCAGCTGACCTCCGTCGTCAACTCCGAGGGTCACAAGGTCAGCTACGAGTACGACAACGTCGGCAACGCGACGAAGGTCATCGACCCGAAGAAGAACGCCACCGCCGACACGACCGACTACACCAGCAAGACCGCCTACGACCTGAACCACCGGGTCACGACGGTCACGGACGCCGCCGGCAAGACCACGAAGCGGGCCTACAACAAGGACTCGCTGGTCACGTCGACGACGGACGCGGAGAACAACACCACGCTCATCGACTACGACGAGCGCGGCAAGCAGACCGAGGTCAAGGTCCCGCGCAGTGGCACCACGGACATCACCTACCGCACGACCCGGTACGAGTACGACCAGGTCGGCAACACGACCAAGGTGATCACACCCCGGGCGGTCGAGGCAGGGACGACCACGGCGTTCACGGCCCGCACCGAGTACGACGCGCTGAACCGGCCCAAGCGGCAGTACCAGCCGTACGACCCGGCGGACGCCCGCCACAACGACCCGAACGTCTACACCGAGACCGTGTACGACGCGGTGGGCCGGGTGGCGAAGACCACGCTGCCGCCCTCGGAGGGGCAGACGGTTCGCAACACCACGTCCTACGACTACTTCGACAACGGCTGGGCGAAGGGTTCCACGGACCCGTGGGGCATCACCACCACATACGACTACAACGCCCTGGGCCAGCAGACGGCCAGAACGCTGACGTCGGCCGGCGGTTCGTCGAACCGCACGATGACGTGGTCGTACTACCCCGACGGCAAACTCAAGTCCCGCTCCGACGACGGTGTTCCTGTGGGCAAGGACGTGGTCCTGGTCGACAACTCCGACACTCAGAACGCCTCCTCCACGGGAACCTGGGCGAAGGGAGACCTCACAGGCCAACACGGCTACGACCACCAGGTTCACGCCGCCGGCACGGGCACCGACTCGTTCGCCTGGACCCTCAACATCCCGACGGGCGGTACCTACGCCGTCTACGTGAAGTACCCCACGAACACCAGCGCGGCCGCGGACGCGAAGTACAAGGTCACGCACGCCGCGGGCAGTACGGACAAGACCATCGCGCAGAACGCCAACGGCGGCACGTGGGTCTCGCTGGGCTCGTACGACTTCCAGCAGGGCAACGCCGCCAGACTGCAGGTGTTCCAGAGCCAGTCCGGTGCCGTCATGGCCGACGGTGTGAAGCTCGTTCGTGACAACTCCACCGAGACCGACGACGAGAAGAGGACCTTCAGCTACGCCTACGACGCCAATGGCAATATGACGTCCATCGACGACACGTCGTCCGGGTCGCGGATCGACGCCTACACGGTCGCCTACACGAGCCTCAACCAGGTTCAGAAGGTGACGGAGGCGCTGGCGGGCACGGAGAAGAAGGCCACGTCGTACACGTACGACGCCAACGGCCAGCCGGAGACGGTCACCCACCCCAGCCAGTTCTCCAAGTACACGTACGACCTCCGGGAACTGGTCAAGACGGTCTCGGTGGGCAAGTCCGCGACGGACACCGACCCCAAGGTCACCTCGTACACGTACACCGACCGCGGCCAGAAGCTCAAGGAAACCAAGGCCAACGGCAACACCGTCGATCACACCTACTACCTCGACGGCGGCCTGAAGTCGACGACGGAGAAGAAGGCCGACGGCACCACACTGGTTGCCTCGCACACCTACGCCTACGACGCCAACGGCAACAAGGCGCAGGACGTGGTGAAGAAGATGAACGCCGACAACCACGCGGCGTACCTCGACTCCAAGACCGACTACACCTATGACCCGGCCGACCGGCTGACCAAGTCGGTGAAGACGGGCAACGGCGCCGGCACGGAGACCTACGTCCACGACGACAACGCCAACGTCATCAGCCAGACGGTCAAGGGCACCAGCACCAGCTACCAATACGACCGCAACCGGCTGCTGACCGCGACGGTGTCCGGCGTCACGGCCAACTACAACTACGACCCGTTCGGGCGCCAGGAGTCGGTCACCTCCGGCGGCAAGGTCATCGAGCGGAGCGTGTACGACGGTTTCGACCACGTCGTGGAGTCCCAGAAGACGGACGACGCCGGCGTGATGAAGTCGACGACATACACCTTCGACCCGCTGGACCGCACCGCCTCGAAGACGGCGGACGGCAAGACCACCGACTTCGAGTACCTCGGCCTTTCCGGCGAGGTCCTCGACGAGAGGGTCGCCGGCGAGCTGACCAAGTCGTACCAGTACAGCCCGTGGGGCGAGCGCCTGTCGCAAATCAAGCACAACACCGACGGCACGACCGAGGACGGCTTCTACGGCTACAACAGCCACACCGACGTCGAGACCCTCACGGACAGCAGCGGCAACACCAAGGCCACGTACGGCTACACCGCCTACGGCTCCGAGGACGAGTCCGAATTCACGGGCATCGACAAGCCGGACGCCAACGAACCCACGAAGGAGACGTACAACCCCTACCGCTACAACGCCAAGCGCTGGGACGCCCAGTCCGGCACCTACGACATGGGCTTCCGCGACTACAACCCGGGGCTCAACCGCTTCACCACCCGGGACATGTACAACGGCGCCCTGGCCGACATGAACCTCGGGGTGGACCCGTACACCGGAAACCGGTACGCCTTCACCGGGGGCAACCCCACCAGCTTCGTCGAATTCGATGGCCACTTCTCCATCACGGACCTCGCGAAGGACGTCCTGAAGTTCGCCGGCAAGAGGAACCCGGTGGGCCTGGCCAGCTCCGTATCGGGCCTGTTGTTCGACTTCGATCCCGTCGGTGACGCCGTTGACACGGTGGTCGACGAGATTTTCGGAGAGACCGAGTCCCGCTGGTACCAGATGAAGGACTACGACAAGGGCCGTTTCCTCACCCCTGATGGAGAGGTGGAGACGGATCCGAGCATCGGTTCCGGCGACCTCCCCCCGAGCTGTCTCAACGGTGGGCAGACCTGGGTCTTCTATCAGCCTCTGGACGACCAGGGGCGTGCCACGGGCATGCATGCCTGCCTCAACAAGGGAGACTTCAACTACACGAAGGACAACGGAGAGACTGCCTTCCCCGACAATGACGCCACCGCGATCTGGGGATCCAAGGCGCCCTGGCCCGTCGAGGACTGGGGAGACAACCCGAAGGGCATGAAGTCCGGTATGCACAGGGGGCATCTCCTGGCAAATCGACTGGGCGGTGACGGTGAGGACCGCAGGAATCTGGTCCCCCTGTATGCCCGCGTCAATACGCCGGAAATGCGGGACATCGAGAAGGAGATAGCCGAGCGTATCCAAGGGAGTGAGACGATTCTGTACAGTGTGATCCCGCACTACGGAAACGGTGGAAATGTGCCGACGAGTCTCACCTTGACCGCTGTCGGTAATAAGGGGTATAGACTGAACTACCCCTTGATCAATCAGCCATAGCGGGAAGAGGGACAATGACCCCTTGGGTTGAAAGAATCGTCGGCGCTACGGGGTGGCAGCCGCGCGACATCCAGATTTCCTGGACTGTTGTGGAGGAAGCTCTGGGTGTCGAGCTGCCGGGCGACTTCAAGGAGTTGTGCGCCACCTTCGGCCGTGGAGAGTTCTCCGGATACGTCACCGTGCTGGCTTCCGCCGGAGGCGAGTCCTCAGCGGTGGTCGACAACCTGCGAAGGCTGCACAGCATCTTCGATCGAAGGCCGACCGCCCGCCGGCTCTACGAGCCCTACGGAGTCCATCCTGAAGGCAGGCTGATTCAGTGGGCGGACACGGCTGATGAGGCAGAGTTCTACTGGCTCGTACAGTCGGACAGGCCGGAATCGTGGAAGGTCGTGGCGCGTCGGGATACCGACGAGCCCTGGCACGAACTGGAGATGTCGACATCGGAGTTCCTGTACCGAGTCCTGAAGGACGAGGAATTCGCTCCGTTCGGTATCGCCCGGCAGGTGCCTGAAGCCTCCTTCGAGCCGTTGGAAGAATAGCTGGAAGGGCGGGGGAGCGATCATTTCCCCCGTCCGGCCCGCCGTCCCGATTTCGGTCGGGACGGCGGGCCGCGGCTTTTTCAGTGGACAACCCTCGCGTGATACCTGGACACCTGGACACCCCGTCCGATGACTGGTGGAACCTGAACGGCTTCTTCAGATACGGGGAAAGGGCCTCGGTTCGGCTGGTCCGACCCGGCTTTCTGGCACCGGCTCTAGGGAGAGCTCGGGATCCTGTTTCCCGACGAATTCCGTGAGTTCTGCGACGCGTACGGGCCGGTGCGGATCAACAATCAGGTGCGCACCACACATCCGGGTGTGGCGCACGGAAATCTCGGACAGCTGATCAGGTCGGACATCGAGGCCTGGGCGCACCCGCCGGAGGACATGGCCACCCAGCCGGTGGGTACGGGCCCGGGGGAGCTGTTCCCCTGGGGGTCGGCCGCATCGGGGGAGACCATGTTCCTCCGGGTCCCCAAGGGCGCGTCCGAGGCGTGGTCGGTCTTCGTCCACGAGAGCGACGAAGGGGAGTTCCTGGAGTACGCCATGTCGTTCGGCGACTGGATGCCGGCGTATGTGAGGGGCGAGGACGTGGGCGTCTGCTTGCGCAACTTCGCTCCCGAAGGCCCCTTCTTCCAGTCCATCGGCTGACCCGCCCTCGGCTTACGCAGCTCCGACGGCCCCGTCCTTCAAGGCGCTGACGAACGACGTCCAGGCCGGGGCCGGGACGGTGAGGACCGGGCCGCTCGGGACCTTGGAGTCGCGGACGGGGACGACACCGGTGTGGGCGTCGCACACCTCGACGCAGTCTCCGCCGGTGCCGTTGCTGTAGGTGCTCTTGCGCCACTGGGCGGCGCCAGGGAAAGCCTCGGCGACTTCTACGCAGTTGCCGCCGTCGCCGTTGCTGTAGGTGCTCTTGCGCCAGACGGCGTTTCTCAAGTCATTGCTGCTGCTTGCCATTTCGAACATCCTCAGCCGCTTCTTCGATCAGGGCGAGGGACGCCTCCGGTGGCAGTGCGGCGGCCCTGAGCAGATCGTACGACCTGCGGTACTCCTCCACGAGGGCCGGATCGTCGATGGTGTCCCCGCTGTGCTGCGACTCCAGGTAGACCAACGGCGGGGCGTCGGGGAAGGTCATGACCTTGGCCATGCCCATCATGAGAGGATGCGGCCCGCAGTTCCACGGAAGGATCTGGGGAACGATCCGGCGGCGACGCGCCAGCGCTGCGATGTGCTCCAGTTGTTCGGCTGTCTGCTCCGGAGAGAGGACCGGTTGGCGCAGCAGCACCTCGGACAGGATCGCCCAGTACATCGGGGTCTTGTGGTTGTCCTCGAAGAGGCGGGCCCGTGCCATTCGGGCACTGACCTTTTCCTCCACCTCCCCGTCCAGCGCTAGCGGCATGGCGGCCTGCACCAGGGCGCGTGCGTAAGCGTCGGTCTGGAGCAGGCCAGGGATCAGCGTCGGGCACCATTCCTCGATTGCCTTGGCGTGCTTCTCCGCCTCCAGCACCCGCTCGAAGTAGCTCGCGTGACCCCGCCGCTTCGCCTTCCGCACGTCCTCGCAGCGGCGTTTGAAGAAGCCGTCCGTGCCGAGCACGGTGTCCACGTGCTCGGCCAGTTCCGCCGGCATCCGGCGCGTGCCGCGTTCGATCTCGCTGAGGTGGCTGGGGCCGTAGAAGCTGCCCTCGACCAGTTGCTGGAGGGTCAGGCCCGCCTCCTCCCGTTTCCAGCGCAACTCGCTGCCGTAGAAGGTCGGGACGCCCGCCGAGCCGTCGATGTCCTTGCGCTGCCCCATCGTCCACCCTCCCTGGTGCCGTTTACCGCCCGGTTCCCGGCGTTCCCCGGCCCGTACCAAGTGCTCCCCCCATCGGTGCAGTTCAGAGCCGGGAGCCTGAACACTTTTCAAGCTACGCGTCTGGTGGGCAGTGTGTGAGTGATTCGTCACAGAGCGCACTGGAAGGTTGAACCCCATGCACGACCATCCCGACGCCCAGACCTGCGCCGAGGAGCTGCGGGCCGCCCTCGCCGCACACGGCATCACGCTGCCGTCCCTCGGCGTCGACCTGCCGACCTTCGCCGCCCGCTACCCGAACCGGCCGCTCGTCGCGCTCGGCAACTGCAACGTGCTGACCGCCCGCGCGCTGGTCGCCGCCCTCCGCAAGGGAGCCGCGTGATGCGACCACCCCTGACGCTGGAGCTGCTCGCCACCCCGCAGGCCGTTGCCGGGGTCCGCAGCGCCCTGCGGGCGTACATGGGCGGTCCCTGCGCCGATCTCCAGCTCTGCGCGAGCGAGTTACTGACCAACGTCGTCCGGCACCTTGGCGAGGGAGTACCCGTGACCGTTCGGGTGGGCTGCGAACAGGGCCGTACGCGACTGGAGGTCACCGACCCCGACCCGCGTGCCCTGCCCGTCCTGTGCGAGGCCGCCGCCGACGACGAGACGGGCCGGGGTCTGGCGCTGCTCGACGCGCTGACCCTGCGGTGGGGTGTGGAGCAGGGGCCCGGCGGCAAGACCGTGTGGTGCGAGCTGGCGACGTGGCAGTCAGAAGGCCGGCGCGGCCGACACCCGGGCCGGTCGGGCGGGCGGCAGGGCGACGTGGTTGGCAGGGTTCCGGTAGGAGTACGGGTCGTCGTTGATCCGGACCCCGTCCCCTGCCGTGGTCCTGGTCGCGGTGCCGGAGGCTCCCTGGCCGCCGAGGAGCGCGGCGGCGAGCGCTTCGGGGTCCTCGACACCAATCAGGGCCCGTAGGGCGGAGGTCAGGCGCTCGGCGGCGGCGTCGGGTACGTCGTCGTCGCCCAACGCGGGCGGCAGGAGCAGAAGCCGGGCGTCCGGGTCGGTGGTGGAGCCGCCCGGCAGGCCGTTGTCCGCGGCGGCCACCCGCTCCGGCCAGGACAGGGCAAGCCCCATGGCGTGCGCGTCGGCCACTGAGAGGCGTTCGGCCCGGCCCCAGTCGGGTGGTGCACGGGACAGTCGGATCAGGTCTGCGCTGTTCGCCACGGGCGACATGACGCCACCCGCTGTCAGTGGGAACCCCTAGGCTGCGCCAGCGATCAAGAGGAGGAGGTATCGGGGTGGGCGGCGATGAGTGGTGGCAGACGGGCCCGTATCAGCGCGATCCGGCGGCGGCGTTCCGGCAGGCCCAGGCGGAGGAGTTGGCCAAGGACAGCCACGGTTTCGAGGGCCGGACCATACAGGAGCTCTGGGAGGACAAGGGCTGGATCGAGTACATCCTCACCGGTGGCACCGGCACGGTGCTGGACCAGGCCCACATGGTTGCCGCCACGCATGCCGAAGATCCCACACATGACGAGTGGGGTCCCTTCATGCGGCCGTTGACCGAGGAGGAGATTCGGGCGTGGTGCTCCAGTGGCCGACCCACCTATGCCGAGTGGCACGATGCCTTGACGTCCGATCGGCTGCCGTTCCCCGGTCGCGCCTGTGGGAATTGCACCGTGCTCTACCGCGATGGGCAGCCGGCGCAGATCGGTTACTGGGGCACCACGGCAGACTAGGCCCCGGTCTGTCGGCGTGGGAAGCGGGGCGGTTTGCGTCGATGCGCGAGGAATGGCCGTCGGGGTGATCAGGGCCGGGCGCTGCTGTACAGTCCCCGCCGCCCCGTCGTGACGTAAGGAAAAGGCCCATGCGAACTCGCCCCAGACGCGCCGCCCTGCTCGTCCTCCCGCTCGCGCTCGCGCTGGCCGCCTGCGGTGCGGAGGCGGAGGAGCCGGCCGGGGCAGGGGGCCCGGAGGCGGCGGCGCCGTCGTCCCCGGCGCCCGAGCCGTCCGAGGCGCCCGAGTCCGCGGAGGACTTCCTCGACCTCGCCGAGAAGGCGATGGCGGCGGAGTCCGCCTGGACCTTCTCCGTGACCGGGGAGGAGGGGCTGATGCTCCAGGGGCAGAAGAGCGCCGCGACCTACCGGGGCACCGTCCGGCGCGGCATGGGGACGGCGACGCTGCACTCGCAGGGCGTCAGCACCAGCAGCAAGGGGAAACAGAAGTCCGAGGAGCTGTACGTCATCGGCGACGCGGGCTATCTGAAGGAGGGCGGGGCCGCCTGGAAGGCCGTGTCCCCCGCCGACCCCGAGATGCGGAACAAGGCCGAGGACCCGGTCGCGGTCCTCGACGAGTTCCGGATCTACGCGCAGGCGCCCGGCGGCGACGTGAAGGTGACCGAGGCGGGAGACGGCACGGTCGAACTCCGCGTCGCGAGCGGCAGGCAGAAGCTGAGTGCCGTCCAGGGCAGGGCGTGGGCGAAGAAGGCGAAGCGCGAGTTCGACCCCACAGCCGACCAGCTGCGCGAGGCCGGCGTCCCGGTGCAGGACGCGCAGTTGACCCTCTCCGGCCTGGAGGAGGTGCTCGTCCTGGACGCGAAGACGTACCGCATCGAGAGCCACCGCCTCGACTTCGGCTTCCTGACTCCGTACAACGGGCAGGACATCGCCTTCGAGCAGCGGGTCGGCGAGGAGAACCAGGGCCCGTACGACGGGAAGATCGAGCTCCCGGCGGGCGTGCGCTGACATGGAGATCGTTCCCCTGACCGGCGTGGCCGGTGCGGCCTTCGGGCAGTCACGCGCCTCGGTGCGGGCCGTTCGGGGAGAGCCCGACTCCGCGTTCCGGCGGGCCGCCGACGCGGCCCTGACGGACATGTACGCCGACGAGTCCTACGTCTTCTTCGAGTACGACGACGCCGACCGGCTGCGCGCGATCGAGATCGCCTCGCCCGGCCCCGTCACCGTGCACGGGGAGCGGCTGCTCGGGCGGCCCGAGGACGATGTCGTCCGCGGACTCCGCGTCGCCGGACACGAGGTGGTGGGAACGTACCCCGGCCTCTGACAGCGAGGCCGTCGCCGCCGTGTCCGCAATGTCCCGCACCTGGAAATCAGCCCGAGGTCCCTGTATAAGCTGCCGCCTTGACGTGCGCGGCCCTGCCCCGCCCGCACTGTTCCGACGAGCCAAGGATTTCTTCGTGCTGCGCTCTTCCCGTAGGTATGCGTCCGTGCTGGCCGTGGTCGGTGCCATGACCCTGGTTTCCGCGTGCGGAGATCAGGAGCCGGCCGGCTCCGCCGCATCCATCGCGCCCGGTGCCACCGACAGCGACCACGAGTCGGGGGACGCGTCCGCGTCGCCGGGTCCGTCCGTCTCGGCCTCCGCCTCCGCGTCCCCCTCGCCCTCGGCTTCCGCATCCGCGTCCGCTTCAGCCAAGGCGTCGGGCAGCGCGACCCCCAAGGCGACGGCCGCCGGGACCGGTTCGGGCAGCGGGTCCACGAACGATCGGTCCACCGCGCCTTCGGCGCCGGACTTCCCCGTGCCCGTGAACGTCGGCAACGCCACCCAGGTCATCACCGTCAAGGCCAGCGGCTCGTACGCCACGGTCACCGCCTGGCAGAAGGGCTCCTCCGGCTGGAAGGCGCAGTTCTCCACGAGCGCCGGGCGCGTCGGCTCGAACGGCGTGACCGACGGTGCCACCCGCAAGCAGAGCACGTACACCACCCCCACCGGCACGTACACGATCACCGAGGGCTTCGGGGTGGAGTCCAGTGGCACCGCCATGCCGTACACCAAGGTGAACGACAGCCACTGGTGGGTCCAGGACCCGGAGTCGAAGTTCTACAACCAGATGCACACGGCCGAGGGCGCGGACTTCCCGCTCACCGAGACCGGCGAGCGCGGCAGCGAGCACCTGATCAACTACCCCACGCAGTACGCGAAGGCGCTGGTCATCAACTTCAACCGCTGGCCGGCCGTGCCGGGCCGTGGAGCCGGCATCTTCCTCCACATCAACGGCAAGGGCGCGACGGCGGGCTGTGTGTCGGTGCCGCGCGCGACGATGGACCAGTTCATGGGCTGGGTCAAGCCGTCGGCGAACCCGCGCATCGCGATCGGCTGACGCGTGTCGGACATCTCCTCGCTCCAGGCGCTGCTGCCGCCCGCGTGGTCCGTCCCGGTCGACTGGGAAACCGTCGAGACCTGGCTCGGGGTGCGACTGCCCGCCGACTACAAGACGCTGGCGTCCCACGGACCGCTCGACATCGGGGAGTTCGTCTGGCTGCACGTCCCGTGCGTGCAGGAGGACCGCTTCGACTACGGCTCCTGGCTGCGGGCCACGCACCGTTCCTGCCGCATCGTTGCGAAAGCGGTCCCGTCGCACGAGCCGCCCGTCTTCTGGCCGGATCCGGGCGGGCTGCTCGCGCTGGGGGAGACGCGGTCGACGAGCCGTCTGTTCTGGGACACATCCGTCTCCGCCGACCCCGACGAGTGGCCGGTCGTCGTCTTCGACACGGACGCCGTGTACCAGGCCGCGAGCCCCTGGCACAGCTACGGGATGCCACTCGCGCCGACCCTGGCCGCGCTGCTGCGCGAGGGATTGCCGCTCCCCGGCGGCGGCACGCTCGGGCCGCTGCCGGCGGTCGCGGCGCGGACCGCGTACCTCACGGACGCACAGCCCTGGACGCCGCCGCCCACGCCGCGCGCGGACCCTGAGGCGGACGCACGCCGCCGGGCCGCCCTCACGGAGGGCAGCGGCCTGGACGCGCTGCGGACGCTGCTGCCGCCGCCCCCGGAGCCGTATCTCGGCGATGCCGACTGGGAGTGGGTGTACGAGCAGTTGGGCACCCGCCTGCCGGCGGAGTACGTGACGCTCATGGAGACGTACGGCGGCGGCGAACTGCTGCACTGGCTGCGGCTCTCCCCGCCGCTCGACACCGGGCGGTACGGACTCGTGGGCGAGCAGTGGTACCGGGACGCCTACCGCGAGCTGCGGGCGGACTTCCCCGAGTACCAACCCCTGCCGGTGTGGCCGGAGAAGGGCGGCTTCCTGCCGTTCGCGTCGACCATCGACGGCGACCAGATCTGCTGGCTCACGGAGGGCGAGGACCCGGACGCCTGGCCGCTGATCGTGATTCCCCGGCACGCCGACCAGGGCGGTCCGCTGCCCATGGGGCTGACCGGCACGCTGCTGGAGTGGCTGCGTGGACGGTTCCGGTGGGAGGGCTTCCCGGGGTACGACGCGGACGACGACCCGCTGGACTTCATCGGATTCGATCCCTACAGCCCCGACTCCGCGGAGACGCAGGAGGGGTGAGGGAGGTCGGCGGCCCCGGCGGCCCGGCGAGCGCGGTCAGCCGCCGAGCCAGTCGCCGGGTATCGCCACGCTGACGGCGTCGAGCGCCTCCTTCGTACGGCCCCGGGCCATCAGGCACGCCCCGGCGTCGCCGAGTTGCGCGCCCGCCCAGAGGGTCGCAAAGCCCCGCGGACGAACTACCCGCCACGCGCCCGGCCTCCGCGGCCGCCGTCTGCGACGGGGCCCGGTCGAACTCGTGTGTCATGCGGCGACCCTGTTGTCGGGTCGGGCAGGACCGCTGCGAGCATCCGGAACACGGGGCGGAGCCGTGGTGGGCGGGCGCCGGGCCCCGCCTTGCGTATCGAATCCATTACGGATCGAGAGCGCCGCTCATCCGGTTGCGCGGCCCGGGCAGGGGCGAAAAGAAGGACGACCGGGGCCGCCACCCCCCACAGGAGAGGCCCCGGTCGTCGCTTCGGACGGGGTCGCAGTGGTACCCCGTACCTCTCTCAGCGCCGTGCGTGCGGTTTCTGTCACACCGCGCTGCATTGTTAGGTTGTTGCCGCCTGTACTAGGCATGGACGTGCACCCGGACGACGACGTAGCGTGCTGGTTCGCGCAGGGTGGCGCGGCAGTGGTGACCAGCTGCAATTCAGACAGGTTGAGGTAGTGCTGGGGGACGACGCGGAGTTGACCGCCGCGGTGCTCGCGGCTCAGGACGGGGACGAAGACGCCTTCCGGACTGTGTACCGCGCTGTGCATCCGCGGTTGATCGGCTATGTACGCACGCTCGTCGGTGAGAGTGACGCCGAGGACGTCGCGTCCGAGGCGTGGCTGCAGATCGCGCGCGATCTCGACCGCTTCAGCGGTGACGCCGACCGGTTCCGGGGCTGGGCCGCCCGTATCGCCCGCAATCGTGCGCTGGACCACATCCGGATGCGCGGCCGCCGGCCCGCCGTCGGCGGTGACGAGACCGAGCTGACGGGCAAGCCCGCCGAGTCCGACACGGCGGACGAGGCCATGGAGTCCATCACCACCAACAGCACCATGGCGCTGATCGCGCAGCTGCCGCAGGACCAGGCCGAGGCCGTCGTCCTGAGGGTCGTCGTAGGGCTCGACGCGAAGAGCGCCGCGCAGACGCTCGGCAAGCGCCCCGGCGCCGTACGCACCGCGGCGCATCGCGGGCTGAAGCGGCTCGCCGAACTGCTGTACGAGGGCGGCCACACGGGCGAAGCCGGGTCGAAGCCGCAGATGAGCGATGGTCACCCGGCCGGTACGACGGAGGAAGGACCCGCTCCGGATCTCGACGGAGTCCCCCCGCAGCGCGGCCGCCGGCCCGGCGCCACCGCGCCCGCCGGTGTGACGCATTCCCGCTCGCGGACGCAGAAGGACATGTGATGGCCGACGAGCGGTACGAGTGGCTTGACAGGGACGCGGCGGAGAAGCTGCTGCGTGGAGAGCCTGTCGAAGCCGCCGACGAACACGCCCGTACGCAGGCCGCACGGCTCTTCGAGGTCCTGGACGGCGTCACCGCCGATCCCGGATATCGCTACGACGACGGCGAGCTGCCCGGTGAGGCGGCCGCCATGGCCGCGTTCCGCAAGGCCAGGGCCGATGCGGCGGCGCCCGCGGGCGGCGTGCTCGGCACGGTAGGCGTGACCCGCCCCGCCGTGCCGGTCCGCGGGCTGCGCTTCGGCCGCCCCATGCGCTTCGGGATCGCCGCCGCGGTGGCCGCCTGTGCGCTCGGCGGGGTGGCGGTCGCGGCCGGCACCGGCGTCCTGCCCACCCCTTTCAGCGGCGACGAGCACCCGCTGCCCGCGTCCTCGGTTTCGGCGGCCGAGACACCCGGCCCGATGACGTCGAGCAGCCCGGGGGCGGACGGCGCCTCCACGCCCCCCGGCGCCGCTACGCCCCCGGTGCCGCCTTCGGCCGGCGGCGACCCCTCTGCCTCGGCCTCGGGTCAGGACGGCACGGCGACCCCCGGCGGTTCGGGAGCGGGCGACGGCGGGCTGGCGACGCCCGGCGCGGGCGACGTGGAGCGGAACGCCGAGCTGCGTCGCAAGGCCGTCGAGTCGTGCCGGGACTACCGCAACGGCACGATCGCCCCGGAGCGCAAGAAGAGCCTTGAGGAGCAGGCGAACGGTGCCGAGCGCGTGCAGCGGTTCTGCGACCGGCTGCTCGACGGCGAGGACGGCGGCGGCAGGGGCGAGGGCGGCGGCGACAAGAAGGACGACGGCTCCGGTGACGGAGACGGCAAGGGCGACGCCGACCGCGACGCGGACGTCGGGGGGACCAGCGGCGCCGACTCCGGCGACCTGGCCCCTCTCCCGCCCATCTCCTTCACGCTCGTCCCGCAGGACCCGGCGCCGACGCCGACGGCATCCGGCACGGCCTCCGCGAGCCCGGCCATTTACCTCTCCTGAGCTGCTGTTTTCCTTCCTGGCGCACGCGGTGTGACGTTTTTTCGCCGCGTGGCGCAGTAAGAAGTGAGCCGACTGGTCATCGGCCGCGCGAAGAGCCGGGGTTCCCCCCGTACCTACGGCTCAGCGCACATGGCGCGGGCGGGACACGTTCCCCCGGTCCCGCCCGCGCCCTCTCTTCCTCTTCCAGGTTCCGCGAAGCCCGAGCCCGCTCATTGCGGGCCCGTGGCTTGTCGCAGGCCCGCCGCTCACCAGTAGATGACGACCTTGTCGCCCGTGCGCACCTGGTCGAAGAGCGCCGCGATCTTTCCCTTGTCCCGGACGTTGACGCAGCCGTGCGAGGCGCCGTTGTAGCCGCGGGCCGCGAAGTCGGACGAGTAGTGGACCGCCTGGCCGCCGCTGAAGAACATCGCGTACGGCATGGGCGTGTGGTAGATCGTCGACACGTGGTGCCGGGACTTCCAGCCCACGCCGAACGCGCCCTCGCGGGTCGGCGTGTACTGCGAGCCGAAGCGGACGTCCATCGTGGAGTGGACCTTGCCGTCGATCATCCAGGACAGGGTCCGGGTGGTCTTGCTGATGCACATCACCCGGCCCGTCATACAGCGCGGGTCCAGCTTCGCCTTCGGCTTCTCGACCTCCTTGCCGTCCAGCTCGGCGCGGGTCGGCTTCGTCGTCATGCCGAGCAGCTTCTGCCAGGTCACCTCGTCGGTGCTGCCGGTGGAGGGCAGGCCGCGCTTGCCCTGGAAGCCCTTGACCGCCGTGGTGGTGACCGGGCCGTACGTCCCGGTGGGCCTGTCGTCGAACCAGCCGATCTGCGCCAGCCTGGCCTGGAGCTCGCGCACCTGCTCCCCCTTGGCGCCGGGCGCCATGAGGATCTTCGGCGCGGGCACGGAAGCGCTGGGCGACGGAGACGGCTTCTCGGACGGCGCGGCCGTCTCCGAGGCCGACGGCGTGACGGTGGTGGGTGCCGCACTCGGCTTGGCGTCGTCCTTCGGCGCCGTGACGGCGGCCTGTGCCGTGCAGCCCGCCGTCACCACGGCCACGGCCATCGCGGCCGCCGCTGCCAGCGTTCTGACCGCAACGCCTTGTCTGACCGCAACGTCTTTCCTGAGCATGATCGCCCCCCTGAGCATGATCGCCTCTTTTGTCCTTGTGCCTGGTGAGACAGATACCTCCGCCGCCCGGTTGCGCGATCTCGCGCATCATGGGGGTAACAGTTGGGGGACGGCGACGAGTGCGAGCACCTGTGAGCAAGGTCCCAGCGTGCGGCCCTCCACCCGTCGCACGCTCGCCGCTACAGTCCGTCGCAAGGGTCGTTACCAGCCAGTAGCTTCAGCGGGAGGCACAGAGATATGGCGCGCGAGTCCGAGTCGGGACTGCCCATCGAGCCGGTGTACGGACCGGCGGACCTGGCGGGCTGGGATCCGGCCGAGAAGCTGGGCGAGCCCGGGGCCTACCCCTTCACGCGCGGCGTGTACCCGACGATGTACACCGGCCGGCCCTGGACCATGCGCCAGTACGCGGGCTTCGGCACGGCGGTCGAGTCCAACGCCCGCTACAAGGAGCTCATCGCCCACGGCACGATGGGCCTGTCCGTCGCCTTCGACCTGCCGACCCAGATGGGCCACGACTCCGACGCGCCCATCGCGCACGGCGAGGTCGGCAAGGTCGGCGTCGCCATCGACTCGATCGACGACATGCGTGTGCTGTTCGGCGGGATCCCGCTGGACAAGGTCTCCACGTCGATGACCATCAACGCCCCCGCCGCCCTGCTGCTCCTCCTCTACCAACTGGTCGGCGAGGAGCAGGGCGTCCCGGCCGACAAGCTGACCGGCACGATCCAGAACGACGTGCTGAAGGAGTACATCGCCCGGGGCACGTACATCTTCCCGCCCAAGCCGTCCCTGCGGCTGATCGCGGACATCTTCAAGTACTGCAAGGCCGAGATCCCGAAGTGGAACACCATCTCGATCTCCGGCTACCACATGGCGGAAGCCGGTGCCTCGCCCGCGCAGGAGATCGCGTTCACCCTCGCCGACGGCATCGAGTACGTCCGTACCGCCGTCGCCGCCGGCATGGACGTGGACGACTTCGCTCCCCGCCTGTCGTTCTTCTTCGTCGCGCGGACGACGATCCTCGAAGAGGTCGCCAAGTTCCGCGCCGCACGGCGCATCTGGGCGCGGGTGATGAAGGAGGAGTTCGGCGCGAAGAACCCCAAATCGCTGATGCTGCGCTTCCACACGCAGACGGCCGGAGTGCAGCTCACCGCCCAGCAGCCGGAGGTGAACCTGGTCCGCGTCGCCGTGCAGGGCCTCGCGGCGGTCCTCGGCGGCACCCAGTCGCTGCACACCAACTCCTTCGACGAGGCCATCGCCCTCCCGACGGACAAGAGCGCCCGCCTCGCGCTGCGTACCCAGCAGGTCCTCGCGTACGAGACGGACGTGACCGCCACCGTCGACCCGTTCGCCGGCTCCTACGTGGTCGAGAAGATGACGGACGACGTCGAAGCGGCGGCGGTGGCCCTCATGCGGCGCGTCGAGGACATGGGCGGCGCGGTCAACGCCATCGAGCGCGGCTTCCAGAAGAACGAGATCGAGCGCAGCGCCTACCGCATCGCGCAGGAGACCGACTCGGGCGAGCGCGTCGTCGTCGGCGTCAACCGCTTCACGCTCGACGCCGAGGAACCCTACGAGCCGCTGCGCGTCGACCCGGCGATCGAGGCCCAGCAGGCGGAGCGGCTCGCCAGGCTGCGCGCCGAGCGCGACCAGGGCGCGGTGGACGAGGCGCTCGCCGCGCTGAAGAAGGCCGCCGAGGGCACGGACAACGTGCTCTACCCGATGAAGGACGCGCTCAGGGCGCGCGCCACGGTCGGCGAGGTGTGCAACGCGCTGCGGGAGGTGTGGGGCACGTATGTGCCCACAGACGCCTTCTGATCTTCCGGCATGCGAAACCCCGAGGCGGAGTGTCGCACCCTCGTGCGACACTCCGCTTCATGCTGGGTGTGACCGATCTTCCGACCTATCTCGCGGGCCTCGTCCTGATCATTCTGCTGCCGGGACCGAACTCGCTGTACGTGCTGTCCGTCGCCGCCCGCAAGGGCACCCGCACGGGCTACCGGGCGGCCGCCGGCGTCTTCACGGGGGACGCGATCCTGATGACGCTGGCCGCGCTGGGCGCGGCCTCGCTGCTCCAGACCACCCCGCTGCTGTTCACGATCGTCAAGTACGCGGGCGCGGGCTATCTGGCCTGGATGGCCGTCGGTATGCTCCGGGCGGCCTGGGCGATGTGGCGCGCCCGCGGCCGGACACCGGCCCACGGCACCGAGCCCGCGCCCACGACGGGACCGCCGGAGAAGCCGTACCGCCGCGCCCTGATCATCAGCCTGGTCAACCCGAAGGCGATCCTGTTCCTGATTTCCTTCTTCGTGCAGTTCGTGGACCCGTCGTACGCGTACCCGGCCGTTTCCTTCCTGGTCCTCGGCGCCCTGCTCCAGCTCAGCAGCTTCCTGTACCTGACGACCCTGATATTCGGCGGTTCGCGGCTCGCCGCGGCCTTCCGTCGCCGCAAGCGGCTCTCGGCCGGTGCGACGTCCGCGGCGGGCGCGCTGTTCCTCGGCTTCGCGGTGAAGCTGTCGCTCAGCAGCCCGTGACCCGGGCGAGGTACGCGGACAGCCCGGTCGCGTCCTCACCCACCCAGCCACGTAGCCGTCGGGTCGTACGAGGAACAGGCCCTCGCCGTATGCCTCGTACGGGCCGATCCGGTGGACCCGCACCGCGGCGGGCAGGGCGGACGGCGGCTCGGCGTCGGTGCCGACCGCGAGCCGCGTGAAGTGCGGGCCGCGCAGCAGGCCCGGTCGCCGGCCTCCAGCGCGCCCGCCGAGCCCGGCGAGCGGCCCCCCGGCGGTAACCGAGACCGAGTTGACGGGCCTTGTGGGCTTCGCCCCCGGGACCCCAGGACAGGCTGAAAAGCCGGCGTCGCCGGCGCTTTGGGGGCGGGGTTCGGTGGGGTCCCCTACGCCCGCCGGGCGTAGGGGGACCGGAGCCCGGCCCTCAGGTCAGGGCGCGCTTCAGGCGGCGCGCACGGCGCACCACGCGGCGGACCGCCGCGTGGCGCGGGACCGGGAGGCCGCCCGGGAGGCCCAGGACCGTCAGGCGGCGGCGCTTGAAGTAGCGTGCCGTCGACGCGTCGAGCGCCGTGCTCAGGAACCGTTCCGCCGCCGGGCGCAGGTCCGGCCTGATCTGCGGCTGCATCGCGAAGCCCACCGAGCTCAGCAGACCCGTGAGCCGTTCATCCGCCTCGGCCGGAGCGCCGGCGGCGCCCTTCGCCAGGTCGGGCACGAGCGCGTCGACGACGGTCAGCGGCACCCGGTTGCTGTTCTGGTACGGAGTGAGCCGGTCCAGCAGCGGCTCCGTGCCCAGCCGGGCGACGGGAATGCCGAAGAACGTCGCCGCCGTGAACAGCGCCGTCGAGAAGCAGCCCACGACCAGCCGGGGCCGCAGCTGCCGGTAGAGCACCTCGGCGAGCAGCGGACGGTCCACGACGGTCAGTTCGACGCCCAGCGCCTCCGCCTCGCGCTCCAGCGTCCGCGTCCAGGACGCCGGTGCCGTCGGGTGCGGTTTGAACACCACGTTCCGATGGCCCACGTCGACAGCGCCCTTGAGCATGCGCAGGTGCTGCGCCTCTTCCTCAGCGGGCGTGATGATGCCGAGCGCCGCCAGGTACTGGCCCAGCAGGAGGGCCGGTCCCTCGCCGACACCGGGGACGGCGTCCGGGACGACGTCCGACAGCTCCGCGACGATCTTGACGAACGCCTCGGTCGGCACGAGCCGCGGCTCGGCGCCGTACTCGGCCAGCAGCAGCGGCTCGAGTCCCGGCACCAGGTCCAGGTGGAACAGACGCCGTACCCGCTCGCCGACCAGCGGGTCGATCTTGTTGCGGGTGGGGCCGTAGCTCATCAGACCGTCCGCGTACACGTCGAGCGCGGCGTCCGGGAAGAGCTGCGCGATCGCCAGCGCGGGCGCGACCTGGATCGACTCGACCGCCAGCTCGACGCGGTCGTCCCCGAGGTCCCACAGCTGCCGCAGGTACCTCTCCCACAGGGGAATGTCGTCCTGGCGCGGCGACCAGCCGCCGGGGTGGAAGGGGGAGATGGCCTCGTTCCACGACAGCACTCCGTCGAAGCGGCCGCGCAGCCGCTCGAAGCCGGGCATCTCGTCCAGGGACGGCGTGGTCTCGGGCGTGGTCGCGTTGTTCGCGACGAGCAGCAGCCGCCGGTCGGCGGGGGTGAAGCAGCCGCTGTCGATCGCGGCGGCCACCGTCGCCGCTCCGTACAGCGAGGAGGCGTAGAAGATCTGGGTTGTGGGCATCAGGCCGCCGCCTCCACGGTGAGGGGGGCGGGGCGGCGGCGCACCCGGCGAAGCCGGGAGGCGCGTTCGATGTCCATGGAGTCGAGCGCCTCGTTGAGAACGTCCTGCGGCATACGCTTCAGGGCGGCGGCGCTCATGGCGCGCAATTTCCTTGCCACGGCGGGCTCGAACCTTTCGATCGATCCCAAGTGGTGGGAAATGACGGCACAGTATGTACGGACTGCTTTGGGAAGAAGGCGGTCGGCCTCCGGATCATTCGCCGTTTCATCGAGCACCTGGTCGAATGCCTTGATGAAATCGAGCTGCCGGATGTCACCGATCTGCGTCAGTGAGGAGGCGATTCCCCGCCGGTAGAAGATTCCGAGCCGGCTGATCGTCGCGAATGTCTCAGCCTCGCGGTGCAGCCGCCAGATCCACGGCCGGTCCTCCGCCGTGCGCAGTCCGTGCGTGAAATGCAGCAGTCCCCGGTCGACGAGCCTGCGGTGGTACATCCCGGCCCAGGCGTAGGGGTAGTCGACGCCGGTGGAGCGGTCGGCGGGCAGAATCCAGTCGCGCGGTCGCAGCACCTCGCCGCGCGGGCCCACGGGTGCCCGGTGCACCTTGCGTTCGCGGCCCGTGCACTGCACATGATCCGTGCGGACGAAGTCGACGCCGAGGCCCTCATGGGCGGCGAGCAGTGCCTCGAAGTGCCCGGGCGCCAGCCAGTCGTCGCCGTCGAGGAAGGTGACGTACTCCCCGCGCGCGGCGTCCAGACCGGTGTTGCGGGCGGTGGCGAGCCCGCCGTTCTGCTCATGTCTGATGAGGACCGCGCCCAAAACCGAGCGCTCCGCCCGCTCGAGGATCTCCGGAGTGCCGTCCGTCGAACAGTCGTCGACGAGAAGGAACTCGAAGTCCTCGCGGGCGTTCGCCTGCAGGCTCTTGAGTGTGTCCGGGGCGTATGTCTGCACGTTGTAGAACGGCACGATGACGGAGAGCTTGACCACCCGCGCGACGCTAGGCCGCCGCGCGGCATTCGTCTCGACCGCCGGAGGGATGGAAGGTGAACGCAGGGCGTCGACTTTGTTAACCAGCCCGTTTCCCGCGTGGTCGCCCCGTCCGTAGGCGCTCTGTTAACCCGTTGTTGCAGTCGAGTTGGGCCGTGAAACGAAATGCCTTTCTAGCGTCCTCGACGTGCCAACTCGCAACAGTGAGGCCGTACGCGTAGCCGTACTCGCCGACTCCGACACCCGGTGGAAATGGGGTGCGCTCACCGCGCGCCGTATCGCCCCGAGCACCTCCGTGGAGCTGAACGGCTTTCTGCTGCGTGGCCGGGCCACCCCGACGCCCCGCCAGCTCGCCGAGGTGGGCGTGCGCGCCGATGCGATGCGCGAGGTGACGGGAAGCGAATTCCTGGGGGCGGTCGAGGAGGGCTCGTACGACATCGTCGTCCTCGCGCTGGTCGGCGGCGGTGTGCAGGCCGTGCTGCACGGCCTCGCCGCGCTGCGGCTGCCGCGCCGGCCTGTCGTCGTCACCGGCTACGTCGGCGTCGTCTACGAGAAGCTCGCCGACGGGCTGCTGCTGCGCCACGGCGCCGATGTCGTCCTCGCCAACTCCCGCCACGACGCGGAGCGTTTCCGCGCCGTGTACGAGGGTGTGGGCGCCGACGCCTCGGCCGTCACGGAGGCCGCGCTGCCCTTCCTCGGCGGCGACCCGTACCGGCCGGAGGAGGGCCGCGACACCGTCGTCTTCGCCGCCCAGCCCTCCGTGCCCGACAGCCGCGCCGACCGTACGTACCTGCTGCGCCGCCTCGTCGAGCACGCCCGGCTGCACCCGGGACGGGAGGTCCTGCTCAAGCTCCGGTCCAAGCCGGGGGAGCACACCACGCACCTGGAGGAACTGCCCTACCAGAAGCTGGCGGAAAGGCTGCCCGGCGGACTGCCGCCCAACTTCCGCCTGGTGTACGGGAACATGGGCGAGGTCCTGGACCGCACCGACCTGCTGGTCACCGTCTCCTCGACCGCCGCCCTCGAATCGCTGCACCGGCGCATCCCCACCGCGATCCTCAGCGACCTCGGGGTGCGCGAGGTGCTCGGCAACCACCACTTCCTCGGCTCGGGCCTGCTCACCTCCTTCGACCAGCTCGACGGCGGCCACCGCCCGGTGCCCGACGCCGCCTGGCTGGCCCGTCAGGGAGTCGCCGCCGACGGCTCCTACGAGAGCGCCTTCGATTCGGCCCGCGCGCGGGTGGCTGAGCTGCTGCTCGTCCCCGAGCCCGCGCCGATCGCGCCGTACTACACGCCGAGCACGGCGCCCGGCTACCTGCCGAAACTCCTCGCCCGCCACCACCTCGCCCCCGACGGCACGCCCCTGGCCGGCACCGCCCCGAAGGCGGAGGTCACCGGCCTGCGCCGGGTGGTGCGCGATGCGGTCCGCGAGGTCGCGCGCGGCGCCTACCGCCACGGCGTCCAGCGCGTGGCGCCTGTCATCCGGCGGATGGGGGAGCTGTGACCCCCGCCGACGCCGCCCGCCCGACACCGCACCGTCCGACACCGCACCGTCCGGCGCCCTGCCTGACCGGCCGTCCGGTGCTCGGCCGGAGTGGATCGGGGCCGAACCGTACGCGCCCCGCGCACAGCCCAGTACCCGGCACGGGTGGATCGGGGCCGAACCCCACGTGGCCCGCGCACCGCCTGACCGGCCGTCCGGTGCTCAGCCGGGGCGGATCGGGGCGGAACCGTACGCGCCCCGCGCACCGCCTGACCCGCCGTCCGGCGACCGGCCCGGCCGGATCCGGGACGAACCGCACCCGCACTGCTCAGGAGCCCCGATGACCGTTCTCGCCGTGATCCCCGCCCGGGGCGGATCGAAGGGCGTCCCGGCCAAGAATCTGGCGCACGTCGCCGGTGTGCCGCTCGTCGCCCGCGCCGTGCGCGCCTGCCTCGACGCACCGCTGATCACACACGTCGCCGTCTCCACCGACGACGCCGACATCGCCGCCGCCGCGCGCGGCGCGGGCGCCGAGGTCGTGCTGCGGCCCGCCGCCATCGCCGGTGACACCGCCACCAGCGAGTCCGCCGTCCTGCACGCCATGGACGCGCACGAGGCCGTGCACGGCGAGCTCGTCGACGTGGTCCTGCTCGTGCAGTGCACCAGCCCGTTCGTCACCCGCGAGGACGTCGAGGGCGTCGCCCGCGCGGTCGTCGAGGACGGCGCTGACAGCGCGGTCACCGTCGCCCCCTTCCACGGCTTCGTGTGGCGCGAGAGCGAGGAGGCCGACGCGGCGGGTCCCTCGGCGGAACAGGCCGTCGCCTCCACCGCCGTCCTCGTCGAGGCCACCACGGCCACCGGCTCCGGCTACGGCGTCAACCACGACGCGTCCTTCCGGCCCCGCCGTCAGGACCGCCCGCAGGACTTTTTGGAGACCGGCGCCGCGTACGCGATGAACGCGGCCGGTTTCCGCGAGGCAGGACACCGGTTCTTCGGCCGCACCGCGCTGGTGCGCACCGACCCCGCCCGTGTCCTGGAGGTCGACGACCCGCACGACCTGGCCCGCGCCCGTGCGCTCGCGCCGCTGCTGGACGCCGCCGCGCTGCCCGCCCGCGGCGACGTCGACGCGGTCGTCCTGGACTTCGACGGGACCCAGACCGACGACCGGGTCCTCATCGACGCGGACGGCCGCGAGATCGTCGCCGTCCATCGCGGGGACGGCCTGGGCGTCGCCCACCTGCGCAAGGCGGGACTGGAACTGCTGATCCTGTCCACCGAGCAGAACCCGGTCGTCGCCGCCCGCGCCCGCAAGCTCCAGGTCCCCGTCCTGCACGGCATCGACCGCAAGGACATCGCCCTCAAGCAGTGGTGCGAGGAGCGGGGGATCGCGCCCGAGCGCGTGCTCTACGTCGGCAACGACGTCAATGACCTCCCGTGCTTCCACCTCGTCGGCTGGCCCGTGGCCGTCGCGAGCGCGCACGACTCCGTACGGGCCGCCGCGCGTGTCGTCACTGCCACGCCCGGAGGCGAGGGCGCGATCCGCGAGATCGCCGCCTGGCTCCTCGGCGCGCACCTCCACACCCCTGAAACCACCCCCCTGTCCCCCGAGAAGTAAGGAATTACCCCCCATGAGCACCACCCGCCTGCGCACCCTCGGCAGCAAGATCGCCGGCCCCGGTCACCCCGTCTACGTCACCGGTGAGATCGGCATCAACCACAACGGTGACGTGGAGAACGCGTTCAAGCTGATCGACGCGGCCGCCGACGCGGGCTGCGACGCGGTCAAGTTCCAGAAGCGCACGCCGGAGATCTGCACGCCGCGCGACCAGTGGGACATCGAGCGCGACACCCCCTGGGGCCGTATGACGTACATCGACTACCGCCACCGGGTCGAGTTCGGCGAGGACGAGTACCGCGCGATCGACGAGCACTGCAAGAAGCGCGGCATCGACTGGTTCGCCTCCCCGTGGGACACGGAGGCCGTCGCCTTCCTGGAGAAGTTCGACGTCCCGGCGCACAAGGTCGCCTCCGCCTCCCTCACCGACGACGAGCTGCTGCGCGCCCTGCGCGCCACCGGCCGCACGATCATCCTGTCGACGGGCATGTCCACCCCGAAGCAGATCCGCCACGCGGTCGAGGTCCTGGGCAGCGACAACATCCTGCTCTGCCACGCCACGTCGACGTATCCGGCGAAGGCGGAGGAGCTGAACCTGCGCGTCATCAACACGCTGCAGGCCGAGTACCCGAACGTGCCGATCGGCTACTCCGGCCACGAGACCGGTCTGCAGACCACGCTCGCCGCCGTCGCCCTGGGCGCTGCCTTCATCGAGCGCCACATCACCCTCGACCGCGCCATGTGGGGCTCCGACCAGGCCGCCTCCGTGGAGCCGCAGGGCCTCACCCGCCTCGTCCGCGACATCCGCGTCGTGCAGGAGGCGCTCGGCGACGGCGTCAAGAAGGTGTACGAGAGCGAGCTCGGGCCGATGAAGAAGCTGCGCCGCGTCGCGGGCGTCGTGGCCGAGGCGGACGACCGTGAGCCGGCCGCGGTCTGACACGCCGCCCCCCGCCCGCGGCCCGATCCGCCGCCGCCCCGGTCCACGGGCGGCCCGGGCCGCCGCGGGGCGGCGCGCGACGCCTGCGGCCGCCGTGTCGAGCGCTGCGGAGACCGTCTGCTGGCGGCGACCGGCTGCGCCTGGGGCGTGGCGCGCGATGGCCTCGGCTGCCGTTGCCTGTGCTGCGGAAGCCGTCCGTCTCCGGCGATGGCTGGTGGTGGGGGTATGGCGGGCAACGCTTCCGGCTGCTGTCGTGGCTGCTGGGGAAGCCGCCTACTGGCGGCGACCGGCTATGCCTGGGGCGTGCCGCGTGACGGCTCCGGCCGCCGTGTCGAGCGCTGCGGAGACCGTCTGCGGGAGGCCACCGGCTACGCCCGGGGCGGACCGCGCGACAGTCCCGGCAGCCGCAGCCCGCGCTGCGGAAACCGCCCCTCGGCGGCGACCCGCAACATTCCCGCCGTGGCGCGCGACGCCTCCCGCCGCCGCAGCCCGCGCTGCGGAAACCGCCCACCGGCGGCGACGGTCGACGCCCCTGGCCGTCGCCGGGGGCCCGGCCGAGGCGGCCGGCCGACGCGGTCACCGCCGCGCCCCAGCCGGTGACGGCCCAGGCGCCCACCCCGGTGGTGCCTCCGCTCACCGAGAGTCCCCATGGAAACCGCCCACCGGGCGGCGACCCGCAACGGCCCGGGTGACATCCGGGATCACGAGGTGAAACCAGTGAATCTCGCGTTCGTCGAGAGCCCGGTCCAGCTCCTTAACGTGCTGGAGTGGGCCCATGTCCGGCCGGGCACCGCCCGGTCCGGACAGAGCCCGGCCGCCGATCTCACCGTGGTCGTTCTGTCGCCCACCGATCCCATGTCGCGGGGCCAGCTGCGCCGTATGGCGGAGCTGGCCCGCGGCGAGGGGTTCAGCGTCCGCTGGCAGGAGGCGCGCGGTGGGGCCGGGGCGCCCCTGCGGACCATTCGCGAGCTCGGCCCCGTCCTGCGCAGGGCCGAGCGGATCGTGATAGGCGACCCGTTCTCCCGTTACGTACAGCTGCTGCTCACCCTCGTCGGCGGCAAGGACCTGACCGTGGTGGACGACGGCACGGCGACCATGGAGTTCGTCGCGCAGGTGGCCCGCGGGGAGCAGCTGGTGCGCTGGCACCGGCGCGGTGGCCGGCGCGGTCCGCGGGAGCTGGTGCTCGCGCCGGTCACCTTCATGGCGCGGCGCAGGCTGACTCCGTCCCGGGCCCGCACCGTCGAGGTCTTCACCTCGATGCCCGTGGAGCCGCCCCCGGGGATCACGGTCCGGTCGAACGACTTCGTCTGGACGCGGGAGCGCTTCGGGCCGCCGACGATCACCCGGGGGGCCGACATGGTCGGCACCTCGCTCGTGGAGACGGGCGTGGTGGACCTGGAGCAGTACCTGGACGCGGTGGCGTCGCTCGCCCGGGCACACGGTGCCACCCGCTACTTCGCCCACCGCCGGGAGAGCTCCGACAAGCTGCGCCGGCTCGCCGTCGAGACGGGTCTGGAGGTGGTCCGCCCCGATCTGCCGTTGGAGCTGATCGCCCGCAGGGGCCCGATAGGGTCAACGGTGCTGAGTTTTCCTTCGACGGTCGTCCACACCCTTCCCCTGGCCCTGGCGGGTACGGGGATCAAGGTGGCGGTCTGCGACATCGCGCCGGAGTGGCTGAGGGAGAGCGCATCGCCGCGCGCCCAAGGGTTCCTGGCCGTCGTCACGGGCACGGCCCGGGGGGTGCACCGGCTGGCTGCGCCCGCTTGAAGGGGTGCGCCCGGGACCGTGGACACCGGTAAACCTGACAAAGTAGGCGAGTGAGTTTACCCACTACGACAATCGACTATGCGCCTCGGACCAGGTTTTCTTCCCCTATGAGGCTGATCTTTTGTTGATCGCACGGCAGTTGAGGCGTTGAGGGGCATACCCTTCACTGGGTGAACCAGTTGATGTCCCGCGAGTCCGAAGAAGCCGAACAGCCCGGCGCAGACGCAGCGTCCCCCACGGGTGAGCTGCCGGGCGACGCCGCACTGCCCGGCAGGCTCACCGAGCCGCTGCGTACGGAGCTGATCGCCTTCCGGCGCGACCTCCATATGCACCCCGAGCTGGGGAACCAGGAGTTCCGCACCACCGCGGCGATCAAGGACCGCCTTGAGCGGGCCGGTCTGAAGCCGCGGGTCCTGGCCATGGGCACCGGGCTCATCTGCGACATCGGCGCCGCCCCCGCTCCCGGGCGGCCGCTGTTGGCGATCCGCGCCGACATCGACGCCCTCCCGATCCCCGACACCAAGAGCGGCGTCCCCTACCGCTCCACCGTGCCCGACCGCGCCCATGCCTGCGGCCACGACGTGCACACCACCACGGTCCTCGGCGCCGGACTGGTGCTCGCCGAGCTCGACCGGCAGGGCCTGCTGCCCCAGCCGGTCCGGCTGCTGTTCCAGCCCGCCGAGGAAGTGCTGCCCGGCGGTGCGGCCGACGCGATCGAGTGCGGTGTCCTCGACGGCGTCGGCAAGATCATCGCGGTCCACTGCGACCCCCGGGTCGACGCGGGCTCCATCGGCCTGCGGGCCGGCCCCATCACCTCGGCCTGCGACCGGATCGAGGTCGCGCTCGACGGCCCCGGCGGCCACACCGCCCGGCCGCATCTGACGACGGACCTGGTCACGGCCGCCGCGAAGCTCGCCATCGAGGTCCCGGCGCTGCTCTCCCGCCGCGTCGACTCGCGCTCCGGTCTCGCCGTCACCTGGGGGCGTATCACGGCCGGTCACGCGCCCAATGTCATCCCCCAGCAGGCCGAGCTGTCCGGCACCGTCCGCTGCCTGGACCTGGCCGGCTGGCGCGCCGCCCCGGATCTGGTGCATGCCGCGATCGACGAGATCGCCACGCTGCACCGGGCCAAGTCGCAGATCGACTACATCCGCGGGGTGCCGCCCGTCGTCAACGACCCGGCCGTCACCGAGCTGCTCCGCGACGCGCACGCCGCGCGGCGCGGATCGTATGCGATCGAGGACACCGAGCAGAGCCTCGGCGGCGAGGACTTCTCCTGGTACCTGGAGCACGTGCCGGGCGCGATGGCACGGCTGGGAGTGCGCGTCCCGGGTGACACCACCCGCCGCGACCTGCACCGTGGGGACTTCGACGTCGACGAGGAGGCGATCACGGCCGGTGTCGAGCTGTTCACCGCCGCGGCGTTGCTGGAGGGGCTCGGCGCACCCTGACGTCACCGCCCGGACCAGGCGTCCTGCGGATGTGCGCCCGACGACACGCCGGGGTGCGGAGGCGAACGGGCCCGCCCCGCCGGGCCGTACCCGATGCATGGCTTGTTCGCGACGATCCGATAACGACTGATGAACGGGTCTTTAACTGACATCTACGCGCGTTACGATCGCGGCGAACCCAGCGCCGGAAGTGGCGCTTTCGGTCAGGTTTTAAGGAGCCCCCCAGTGCGCCGGATCACCAGGATCGCCACCGTGGGCATCGCGTCCGCGGCTCTCGCGCTGTCTGCCACCGCGTGTGGCAGCGACTCGTCGTCCCAGGCAGGTTCGGACGACAAGGGCGGCAAGGCCGCCATCGCCTACGACATCGGTGGCCGCGGCGACCAGTCCTTCAACGATGCCGCGTTCGCCGGTCTGGAGAAGGCCGAGAAGGAACTCGACATCAAGGGCACCGAGCAGGAGCCCAGCGAGGGTGAGGGTGACCCCGACAAGGTCCAGCGCCTCACCGCTCTGGCCCGCGCCGGCAACAACCCGGTGATCGGCGTCGGCTTCGCGTACGCGCCGGCCATCGCCGAGGTCGCCCCGAAGTTCCCGAAGGTCACCTTCGGCCTCATCGACGACACCTCGAAGACCGGCCCGAACATCGCCAACCTCGTCTTCAACGAGGAGCAGGGCTCCTACCTGGCCGGCGTCGCCGCCGCCAAGGTGACCAAGTCCAAGACCGTCGGCTTCATCGGCGGTGTCGAGACCCCGCTGATCAAGAAGTTCGAGGCGGGCTTCGTCCAGGGTGTCAAGGACACCGACAAGAACGTCAACGTCAAGGTCCAGTACCTCACCCAGCCGCCGGACTTCGGAGGCTTCTCCAAGCCCGACCTCGGCAAGGCCGCCGCGCAGGGCCAGCTCGACGCGGGCGCCGACGTGATCTACGCCGCCGCCGGTCTCGCCGGCGCCGGCTCCATCGAGGCGACCGCCAAGGCCGGTAAGTGGGCCATCGGCGTCGACTCCGACCAGTACAACCAGAAGGGTCTGGCCGCCTACAAGGAGCGGATCCTGACCTCGGTGACCAAGAACGTCTCCGGCGCCGTGTTCAACCTGATCAAGTCGGTCCAGGACGGCAAGCCGCAGACCGGTGAGATCCGCTACGGCCTCCAGGACGACGGCGTCGCCCTGGCCCGGTCCAACCCGGCCTTCACCGGGATGACCGACGTCATCGCCGCGGTCGACAAGGCCAAGGCCGACATCACCGCCGGCACGATCAAGGTCAAGACGGCTCCGTAGTCCCCGGGCATCAGCCGGTCGGTCGGACCACGGTCCGGGACTCGCGGCGGCGGACAGCCGCCGCCGCGGGACCCGGACCGAGTCATGGCCATCGGTTTTCGCTCTTCGGCATTGCTACGCGCGTAGAACCCTCCCCGGCGCGATAACTTCGCCCCACCGACCCCTGCCCGCCGAGCTCCGCCTACCCGCCTGCCCGCCAGCAGCTCCCGCCCTGCCCCCGGGCCCCCTTTCCCGCCAAGGAGAGTGCGTCATCAACGCGTCCAGTCAGTCATTGCCGATGGCTGCTGCCGTAGAACTGCGCGGCATCACCAAGCGCTTCCCAGGCGTCGTCGCCAACCACGACATCGACATCACCGTCCGCAAGGGCACCGTGCACGCCCTTGTCGGTGAGAACGGTGCCGGCAAGTCGACCCTGATGAAGATCCTTTACGGCATGCAGAAGCCGGACGAGGGCACCATCACCGTCGACGGCGAGCAGGTCACCTTCTCCAGCCCCTCCGACGCCATCGCCCGCGGCATCGGCATGGTCCACCAGCACTTCATGCTGGCCGACAACCTCACGGTGCTGGAGAACGTCGTCCTCGGCGGCGAGAAGCTGTACGGCATCGGCGCCAAGGCCCGCAACAAGATCAAGGAGATCTCGGACGCGTACGGCCTGAACGTGCGCCCCGACGTCCTCGTCGAGCAGCTCGGCGTCGCCGACCGCCAGCGCGTCGAGATCCTCAAGGTCCTGTACCGCGGCGCCCGCACCCTGATCCTCGACGAGCCGACCGCCGTGCTCGTCCCGCAGGAGGTCGACGCGCTCTTCGCCAACCTGCGCGAGCTCAAGGCCGAGGGCCTGACCGTCATCTTCATCTCGCACAAGCTGGGCGAGGTGCTGTCGGTCGCCGACGAGATCACCGTGATCCGCCGCGGCACCACCGTCGGCACCGCCGACCCGAGGACGACGACCACCAAGCAGCTCGCCGAGCTCATGGTCGGCACCGAGCTGCCCTCACCGGAGACCCGCGAGTCGACGGTGACGGACGTCCCGATGCTGGCCGTCCAGGGCCTCCGGCTCACCGCGACCGACCCCGACGGCGTCGTCCGCGAGGTTCTCGGCGGGATCGACTTCACCATCCACAAGGGTGAGGTCATGGGCATCGCCGGCGTCGAGGGCAACGGCCAGACCGAGCTGATCGAGGCCCTGATCGGTCTGCGCGATCCCGACGGCGGCGTCATCACCCTCGACACCGCCGACATCTCGCACGCGCCCACCCGCAAGCGGCGCGAGGCCGGCATCGGCTACATCCCCGAGGACCGCCACCGGCACGGACTCCTGCTGGAGTCCCCGCTGTGGGAGAACCGCATCCTCGGCCATGTCACCGAGGCGCCCAACAGCAGGAGGGGCCTGCTCGACCTCGCCGCCGCCCGCAAGGACACCGAGCGGATCGTGCGCGAGTACGACGTGCGTACGCCCGGCATCGAAGTCACCGCTGCCTCCCTGTCCGGCGGCAACCAGCAGAAGCTGATCGTCGGCCGCGAGATGAGCCACACGCCCAAGCTGCTGATCGCCGCCCATCCCACCCGCGGCGTGGACGTCGGCGCGCAGGCGCAGATCTGGGACCAGATCCGCGAGGCGCGCCGCGAGGGCCTCGCCGTCCTGCTGATCTCCGCCGACCTGGACGAGCTCATCGGGCTCTCCGACACCCTGCGGGTGATGTACCGCGGCCGGCTGGTCGCGGACGCCGACCCCGCCGCGATCACCCCCGAGGAGCTGGGTTCGGCCATGACCGGCGCCGCCTCCGGCCACCTGGAAGCACCCGAGCAGCCCGAGAACGGTGAGGCCCGATGAAGAAGTTCGACAAGGACCGGCTGATCCTGGGCCTGGCCGGCCCGGTGCTCGCGCTGGTCGTGGCCTTCCTGCTCACCTCCGTGGTGCTGCTCCTGTCGGACCGCAGCCCCTTCGAGCCGTACGCGCTCATGGTGGAGCAGATCAATTTCACCGATGTCCAGGTGCTGATCATCAATCAGACCGGCATCTACTACCTCGCCTCGCTCGCCGTCGCCATCGGCTTCCGGATGAACCTGTTCAACATCGGCGTCGACGGCCAGTACCGCCTCGCGGTCATGTTCGCCGCCGCCGTCGGTGCCGCGGTCGAGCTGCCCGGCCCGCTGCACATCCTGCTGATCGTGCTCGTCGCCATGGCCGTCGGCGCCTTCTGGGCCGGTATCGCCGGCGTTCTGAAGACCACCCGCGGTGTCAGCGAGGTCGTCTCCACGATCATGCTGAACGCCATCGCCACCAGCCTGATCGCCTGGATGATCCTGCCGAAGAACCTCGGCGTGCAGCCGGAGGGTTCCAACCAGCTGACGACCGGTGAGATCGCCGAGTCGGGCTGGTTCCCCGGCCTCGACATGGGCGAGGGCGGCTTCATCTACGGCTTCACGTTCGTCGCCTTCGCGCTGGGCATCGTCTACTGGTTCGTGCTCAACCGCACCCGCTTCGGCTTCGACCTGCGCGCCACCGGAGCCAGCGAATCCGCCGCCCAGGCGAGCGGCGTCGACTCCAAGCGCATGATCCTCACCGCGATGCTGATCTCGGGTGCCATGGCGGGGCTCGCCGGTATGCCGATGCTCCTGGGCCAGACGCACACCTACAGCCTCAGCTTCCCGGTCGGCGTCGGCTTCACCGCCATCTCCATCGCCCTGCTCGGCCGCAACAACCCGATCGGCATCCTCTTCGCGTCGCTGCTCTTCGCCTTCCTCGACAAGACCGCCGAGGGCCTCGGGCTGGAGGGCTACCCGAAGGAGATCGCCACGATCATGCAGGGCCTGATCGTGATCGCGGTCGTCGTGTCCTACGAACTCGTCCGCCAGTACGGGCTTCGCCGTCAGCAGCAGAAGGTCGGCGAGGAGCTTGCCGCGCAGGCCCGTAAGAACAAGGAAGAGGTTGCGGCATGAGCGAGTCCACGAGCACGGTCTCGATGGCGAGCACCGCGCCCAGGAAGGGCGGCGGCCGCCGCAAGCTGAGCCTGCCCGTCATCCTGCTGATCATCGCGGCCGGCCTGGCCCTCTTCTCCCTGGTGCGCGTCATCAGCGGCGCCGACGACCTCACCTCCGTGGGCCAGATCTCCGGAGCGCTCCAACTGGCCGTGCCGATCGGCCTCGCCGGCCTCGGCGGCCTGTGGGCGGAGCGGGCCGGTGTGATCAACATCGGCCTCGAAGGAATGATGATCCTCGGCACCTGGTTCGGCGCCTGGGCCGGCTACCAGTGGGGCCCGTGGACCGGTGTCGTGGTCGGCATCGCGGGCGGTGCGCTCGGCGGTCTGCTGCACGCGGTGATGACGGTGACGTTCAAGGTGAACCACATCGTCTCCGGTGTGGCCATCACGATCCTGGCCACCGGTCTCACCCGCTACCTGTCGAACTTCACCTTCGACGAGGCCGAGGGCGGCTCGTCCAAGCAGTCCCCGCGCATCGACGCGATCGACCGCATCACCGTTCCGGGGCTCTCGGACTGGCTGGGGGATCTGCAGGCCAAGCACTGGTTCTTCGTCTCCGACCTCGGCGGCGTGCTGGGCGGCCTGATCACCAACCTGTCGCTGCTGACCATCGTCGCGCTGCTGCTGATCCCCGGAACCTGGTGGCTGCTGTGGCGGACGTCCTTCGGCCTGCGGCTGCGCTCCTGCGGTGAGAACCCGGTGGCCGCCGAGTCCCTCGGCGTCAACGTCTACAAGTACAAGTACATCGCCGTCGTCGTCTCCGGTGCGCTCGCCGGTCTCGGCGGTGCCTTCCTCGCGATCGTCTCCACCGGCATCTACCAGGAGGGCCAGACCGGCGGCCGCGGCTACATCGGTCTCGCCGCCATGATCTTCGGCAACTGGATGCCCGGCGGCATGGCCCTGGGCGCCGGCCTGTTCGGCTTCACCGACAGCCTCAAGCTGCGCGGCGGCGCCGTGAACGTGCACGCCATGCTCCTGCTGCTGGCGATCCTGCTGGTGGCCGTCGTCATCTGGCAGCTGTACAAGAAGAAGTACATCCAGGCGGTCGTCACCGCGGCCGTCTCGGCGCTGCTGTTCACCTGGTACGCGCTCACCGACGAGGTGCCCAGCCAGTTCGTCGACGCCGCTCCGTACGTCGCGACGCTGCTGGTGCTGGCCGTCTCCGCACAGCGGTTGCGGATGCCCAAGGCGAATGGTCAGCCGTATTTCAAGGGCCAGGGCAAGTGACCGCTGCTGCCTTCGACTGGGAGGCCCTGCGGGCCCGGGCGCGCGAAGCCATGTCGCACGCGTACGCCCCGTACTCGGGCTTCCCGGTCGGCGTGGCGGCCCTGGTGGACGACGGGCGCACGGTCACCGGCTGCAACGTCGAGAACGCCTCGTACGGGCTCGGCCTGTGCGCGGAGTGCGGGCTCGTCTCGCATCTCCAGGCGACCGGCGGCGGCCGGCTCACGCACTTCACGTGCGTCGACGGCCGCGGCGAGCTGCTCGTGCCGTGCGGCCGCTGCCGGCAGTTGCTGTACGAGTTCGGCGGGGCGGACCTGCTGTTGGACACCCCGGCCGGGGTCCTGCCGCTGTCCGAGATGCTTCCGCAGGCCTTCGGTCCGGGCCATCTCCGGCCGGGTTCTCCCGGGCCGCGCCCGGCCCATCCCGGCAGCCCGTGACAGGGCGGTCTCCCGCGGCCCTTCCGCTCCAGTGGAAGGGCCGCACCCCTACCCTTTCTCTATGCGCGTAGAGCTCCCTCTGTGCGTGGAGCGACTCTGGAGGAATGCCATGGACGTCATCTCCGTCATCCGCACCAAGCGGGACCGCGGCGAGCTGAGCGACGAGCAGATCGACTGGGTGATCGACGCCTACACGCGCGGTGAGGTCGCCGACGAGCAGATGTCGGCCCTGGCGATGGCCATCCTGCTGAACGGCATGACCCGCACGGAGATCGCCCGCTGGACCGCCGCGATGATCGCCAGCGGCGAGCGCATGGACTTCTCCTCCCTGACCCGCCCGACCGCCGACAAGCACTCCACGGGCGGAGTCGGCGACAAGATCACGCTGCCGCTCGCGCCGCTGGTCGCCGCCTGCGGCGCGGCCGTGCCCCAGCTGTCCGGCCGCGGCCTCGGCCACACCGGCGGCACGCTCGACAAGCTGGAGTCCATCCCCGGCTGGCGCGCGCTGCTGTCCAACGAGGAGATGCTGCACGTCCTCGACACCACCGGCGCAGTGATCTGCGCGGCCGGCGACGGGCTCGCTCCCGCCGACAAGAAGCTGTACGCGCTGCGGGACGTCACCGGCACCGTCGAGGCCATCCCGCTGATCGCCTCCTCGATCATGTCCAAGAAGATCGCCGAGGGCACCGGGTCCCTCGTCCTGGACGTGAAGGTCGGCACCGGCGCGTTCATGAAGACCATCGAGGACGCCCGCGAACTGGCCTCCACCATGGTCGCGTTGGGCACCGACAGCGGTGTGCGGACCGTCGCCCTGCTCACCGACATGTCCACACCGTTGGGTCTTACGGCGGGCAACGCGCTCGAGGTCCGCGAGTCCGTCGAGGTCCTGGCCGGCGGCGGCCCCGCCGACGTCGTCGAGCTCACCCTGGCGCTCGCCCGCGAGATGCTCGACGCGGCCGGCATCAAGGACGCCGACCCCGCGAAGGCGCTGGCCGACGGCTCCGCGATGGACGTGTGGCGCCGGATGATCGCGGCCCAGGGCGGCGACCCGGACGCCACCCTGCCGGTCGCCCGCGAGCAGCACGTCGTCACGGCACCGTCCTCGGGCGTCCTGAGCCGCCTCGACGCGTACGACATCGGCATCGCCGCCTGGCGTCTGGGCGCGGGGCGCGCCCGCAAGGAGGACCCGGTCCAGGCGGGCGCGGGCATCGAGATGCACGCCAAGCCGGGCGACACGGTGACCGCCGGGCAGCCGCTGCTGACGCTGCACACGGACACCCCGGAGAAGTTCGACTATGCGCTGAAGTCCCTTGAGGGCGCGTACGACGTGGCCCCGGCGGGCACGGCGTTCACCGCCGCCCCGATCGTGCTCGACCGCATCGCCTGAGCCGGGGCCGACGCGCGCCGCGGGCACGTCCGCGCCCGCGGCGATGACTTCCCGCCGCGGCGGCGGTCATCCCCATGTGGACGCCATGCAGCCGATCGTCATACGCATCGCCGGGAGGGTCGCCCCCGGCGATGCGCCACGCCTGTGCGAGGAGTTGAGCGCCCTGCTGAGGGACGCCGGCACAACGGCGGCGTGCCCCGGAACGACGTGGGACGACGACCTGTCGCCGGCCGGCAGCGGAGCGGTGGCGGACACTGCGCCGGACCCGGACACGGCGGCGGGAGACGGTGCGGCGCGGCGCTGCCGGGCCGAGGTGGTGTGCGACGTCGGCGGGCTCGCCCAGACCTCGCTCGCCGTCGTCGACGCGCTCGCCCGCCTCCAGCTCACCGCCCGCCGCCACGGCGCCCGCATCAGCCTGCGGAACGCCCCGCCCGACCTCGTCGCCCTGCTCGGCCTCGTCGGGCTGTCCGGGTCGGCCGGGCTGGGGGAGTCCACTGTGCGTGCCGGGCCCTAGGCCCTCTCTTTCGGATCCCGCCGGGCTCGCGGGCCGGGCTGTGCGCCGTCGCGCCGGCCCGTGTGCGGGAGATCTCCTGATGGGCGGCTCACCGGTGCGGTGCGCGGCCCGCCTCCGGAGCGAGGCCCTGCGTCGCCGCCAGGCGGCGGTACAGACCGTCGTCGCGCAGGAGGTCGGCGTGCGAGCCGGCCGCCCGGACGCGGCCGTTCTCCATGACGAGTATGCGGCGCGCCCCGACCACGGTGGACAGCCGGTGTGCCACCACCAGCACGGTGGTGGACCGTGCGATCCGGGACACGACGTCCCTCAACTCGGCCTCGCTCAGGGCGTCGAGCTGGGACGTCGCCTCGTCGAGCAGCGGCAGCCGTGGCCTGCGCAGCAGGGCGCGGGCGATCGCGACCCGCTGGCGCTGGCCGCCCGACAGCGCGCTCCCGCGATGGCCCACGCGGGTGTCCAGGCCCTCCGGCAGGTTGTCGACCAGCGTCCGCAGGCCGACCTGGTGGAGCACCCGTTCCACGTCGGCGTCGGTGGCACCGGGGGCCGCGAACAGGAGGTTGTCGCGCAGGCTGCCCGCGAGGGCGGGCGCGTCCTGCTCCACGTAGCCGATGGTCCGGCGCAGCTCCGCCGGGTCCCAGTCGCGCACATCGTGCCCGTCGACGCGGACGCTGCCGTGCTCGGCGTCGTAGAACCGCTCCAGCAGGGCGAACAGGGTGCTCTTGCCGGCGCCGGAAGGGCCGACCACCGCGGTCAGCCCGCCGGACGGCACCTCGAACGAGGCCCCGTCCAGGACAGCGGGACCGTCCTCGCGGTAGCGGCAAGACCACGTCGTCGAAGGCGAGCGCCGCCCCCATCGCGGCCGGGTCGGCCTCCGGTCCCCGCCCGGGGCCGTAGGCCTCGTCCTCCGTCTCCAGATCGAGCACCTCGTGGATACGGCGCACCGCGGCCACGCCCGCCTGCAGACCGCCCACCTCGCCGGCCAACTGGGCGACGGGACCGACCAGACAGAAGAGATAGAGCAGGAAACCGATCAGCGACGCGACATCCATCGCCCCGCTCGCCACCCGTGCACCCATCGTGACGTGTTCCTCGGGTCGTCGGACCCGGCCGCGCGGGCACGGCCGGGCAGGGCCTTATGGACAGGGCGCGGGTCAGGAGGCCCGCAGCGCGGTGAGGACCTCCGGCGCCCGCGCATGCAGCCGACGGGCCATGGACCGCAACGTGATCACGACCGCGAGCCCGCCGTACGCCGTACCCAGCGGCAGCAGCAGCCAGGAATGCGGCGACCCCTCCAGCACGACCGCACCGACGACGAACGGGGAGACGGCGAGCAGGCCGAGGAGGGTGCCCACGAAGTTGGCCGTGTGATAGCCGCCGTTCTGCCCGGGCGCGCTCACCTCGAAGGGGTCCTCCGGGTACGGGTAGGGCCAGTAGACGCTGACGACCATGCCGATCGCGAACGTCAGCCCCAGCAGCGCGAACGTCAGCCCCAGGGCCGCCGCGAGCTGATCGCCCCGCCCGGTGAGCAGCGCGACGACCACGGCCGTCGCGGTGACCCACGGCACGATCAGCGCCATCTGCGGCAGCATCCTGCCCGCGAGTTCGGCACGGGCCTGCGCACGCGTACGCAACGTGGCGATGTTGCTCCAGATCGCCGACCCGTCCATCGCGAACAGCACGCCCGGGGCGGTCAGTCCGAACACCCAGGCACCGCCGACGGCCACGTAGGGGCTTTTCGCCCCGACGGGCACGCACACCACAGGGAACAGCAGCGCGTACGCCAGCGCGGCGATCAGCGTCATCCGGTGCCGCGGCGCGCGCAGGAACGACGTGAACTGGTGATGGGCGATCAGCAGCGTGCGGCTCGACGTCAACAGCCGGGCCGTGGTCCCCGAGCGCGCGCCGCGCTCCCGGACGGCCTGGGCCGTCGACGCGTCCACGGTGGTCATCAGCCGGTTCAGCGACCTGTGCCACCAGACCATCAGCAGCGCCGTCAGCGCGACGGCCGCCGCCGTCTCCGCCAGCACGACTTCCGCACGCCCCTCGGCGGCGGCTCGGATGCAGTCCGCGATCCAGCCCGGCGGCGTCCAGCGGAGCACGCGCACCACGAAGGACGGCAGCTGTGGACCGGAACCGGCCGTGCTCAGCAGCAGATACGCCGCATAGCCGCCGACCGCCGTCAGAACGCCGCCCAGAGCCGCCGCGTCCTTGCCGCGCCGCCCGGTCAACGCCCGTGCGAAGGAGGCCAGTACGGCACGTGAACCGATCACGCACAGCAGCAGCATCAGGGCGGAGGCCACCACGGCCGCCCCTGCCGCGGCCGAGGACCCTCCGGTGGCACGGGCGGCACCGGCCGCCGCGCCCACGATGAGGATCAGTGAGCACAGCGGCCCCGGGCCGACGAGCGCGGCGGCGGTGGCACCGGTGATCAGTGCCCGAGGGCGTACGGGGAGGACCACGAGCCGCGTCGGGTCGGCGCTCTCGTCACCGCCCCCGCCGAAGGACAGCGGCAGCGCGAGCCATGCCACGGCGAGGCCGGTGAAGGCGAGCACCGTGAGATCGGCCGCTTCGTTCGCCGGGCGCGCCCCGGCAAGGTGCACGGACGTCCAGGAGGCGCCGACGACGGCCGCGGTCGTCCCGACGACGAAGCCGACGGCCCGGGACCTGCTGCGCCGCAGACTGCTGCGCAGCAGGGCGACTTTCAGCCCGACGAAGACCCCAACCATGCGAGGCTGCCTCCCTTCGCCTTTGTGGCGGGGGACCCCACCAGCTCCATGAACCGCTCGCCGAGCGTCCGCCCGGCGCGCACCTCGTCCAGCGTCCCGTCGGCGACGACCCGGCCCGCGGCCATGACAGCGACATGGCTGCACAGCGCGGACACGAGCTCCATCACATGGCTGGAGAAGATCACCGTTGAACCGGTGCCCGTGTACTGCCGCAGCACCTCACGGATCGTCTCGGCGGAGACGGGATCCACGCTCTCGAACGGCTCGTCGAGGAACAGCACCGGCGGATTGTGCAGCAGGGCCGCGGCAAGCCCGATCTTCTTGCGCATGCCGGTCGAGTAGTCGACGACCATCTTGCCGGCGGCCTCGGTGAGCCCGAGGACCTCCAGCAACTCCTCGGCCCGCTCCTCGGTCTGATGCGCTGGCAGCTGCCGCAGACGCCCTGTGTAGCGCAGCAGTTCGCGGCCGGACAGCCGCTCGAACAGACGCAGCCCGTCGGGCAGGATGCCGATCCGGTGCTTGGCCTCGTACGGGTCCCGCCAGACGTCGTGGCCGGCGACCGTCACGGTCCCCGAGTCCGGTCGCAGCAGACCGGTGATCATCGACAGACTGGTCGTCTTGCCGGCGCCGTTGGGGCCGACGAGCCCGTAGAAGCTGCCCGCCGGGACGGTGAGGTCGATGCCGTCCACAGCGGCCTTGCCGCCGAACTCCTTCCGCAACTGCCGTACGTCGACAGCAGCGAGAGGCGTGCCGTCCGCTGGGGGGTGGTGCATGGTGTGCCCTTCCGCATGATGTGGGGGATGTGATGCGTCCGGCCCCGGCCACGGTGCCCGCAGGCGGGACGGGCGGGGCCGAGGGAAGCGAACCGGGAGGCCAGGCGCCGGTTCAGCGTCCCGGAAGCTCGGGAGAGCCCGCGTTCCGGTACGGGGCCAGCGGGTCGGCACCGGCCTCGGTGAACGCCTGCGCGGCAGCCGTCATGTCTCCGCCGCCGGACAGCCGTACGGCGGCCTCGGCCAGGGCCGCCGCCCGGTGCCGGCCGAAGCTCAGCCCGCCCGCACCCGGCCGCGGATCGTCGGGCTCCCAGGCGACGGCGGCACCTGGGCCCAGCCGGTGGGCGAACACCGACACGTCCTCGCCCGTGCCGGGTGCGCCCCGGACGGCGCCGGCGACGGTGTGGCAGGCGTCCCAGGACTCGCTGCCCAGATAGACGACGAGGGCATCGCGCCGGGGGTACTCGTCAGGGCTCGACAGCACCTTGGCGTGGTAGTGCGCTCCGGCGTCCTCCAGGGCGCCGAGCACGGCTCCCCAGAGCCCAGGGGCGTGCTCGGGTGCGGTGATGTGGACGTAGACCCGGAGGAGTTCGGCGTCGAGGCGCGGTTCCCGGCTGCCCATGGCGTAGAAGAAGCCGGGCGACAGCGCGGGCCGGGCGGGGGAGACGCGATGGCTCACCGTGGCCCCCGGGGCGAGCGGGCCCTGTTCCCCGAGCGAACGGGCCGGCACGCGTACCCGTACACCGTCCCAGGACACGATCGCCTCACCTCCGTCACCGCCACGGTCACCGGCCTCGCGGCCTGGGGTGCCCTCGTCCAGCGGGGGGCGCAGCAGCACGCCGGAGCGGTGGACCTCGCGGTGCGGCAGAGCCGCGTCGAGTGCCCGCTCGAAGTCGGGGTCCGGCAGGACCAGCCGCGGTCGGCGCGGGCCGGCCCACGTCGACAACCCGGCACAGTGCGACTGCTCTTGGTCGTTGGTGAGGTGTCCTCGGGACAATGTCCCGAGGGGCACAGCAACTCGTGGTGGAGGTGAGCCATCAGCCCGGCCTCCAGCCGAGAACTCACGCCGACTGCCGCTCACGCTCCGTCAGTTTTGCAAACCCCTGTACATCGTTCACCACGCCCTGCAGCAGGGCGCACTCGCAGCTGCACGCAGTGTGCGATTTCGCGTCCATTCGCCTGGAGTACTGGTCAGGCACTCTGGTGGCGATGGATCCGTGTCGCGCTTCATTACGCAATGGCTGTCACACCCCCGGTATCAACAGTCCTGAAAATGATCTTAAGTGATCGGCTCGCGTCCCCAGGTGGAGGGGTCGCGAGCCGAGGGGTGGGCCGTCCGCCGGGGCGGCACCGGCGGTGCGGAGAAAGTTACTCGTCGGTCATCGGCGTCCCGGACGCGTCCAGCCGTGCCGGCAGGTCGAACAGCGGGAACCAGCGCTTGGTGTCCAGGAAGAAGTCCATCCCGCCGACCTTGCCGTCCCGCAGCTCCAGGACGATCAGGGCCCACGGCTCATAGCCCTCGCCCTCCTGGCTCGGGTGGTAGTGCGCGAACGCCGGGGCGCCGTTGGCCACCGTCGGGACCAGCCGGGAGCCGCGGCAGACCTCGCCGACGCCGAGCATCCAGCCCACGATGTCGTCGTGGCCGCGCAGCCACAGGTCGTACGGCGGCATGGACATCGTCGCGTCCTCGCGCAGCAGCGCCGTGAGGGCCTTCATGTCGTATCCCTCGAAGGCCGCGACATAGCGGTTGAGCAGGTCCTGCTGCTCCTCGTCGAGCGGGTCGGCCGCGTCCGAGGCCGTTGGCTCCTGCTCGGCGAGCGTCGCGCGGGCGCGCTGGAGGGCGCTGTTCACCGAAGCCACCGTCGTGCCCAGCAGCTCGGCCACCTCGCTCGCCTTCCAGGCCAGCACCTCGCGCAGGATCAGCACCGCACGCTGCTTCGGCGGCAGATGCTGCAACGCGGCGACGAATGCCAGCCGGATCGTCTCCCGCTCCACGGCCGTCTCCGCCGGGTCCACGACCGACGGCAGCACCCGCCCGTCCGGCACCGGTTCCAGCCAGGTGACCTCCGGCCGGGCGTTGAGCTGCGCCCGGGCGACCGGGGTCGGGTCCGTCAGGTCCATCGGGCGTGCCCGGCGATTGCCCGCGTTCAGCATGTCCAGGCACACATTCGTCGCGATGCGGTACAGCCAGGAGCGCAGCGAGGAGCGCCCCTCGAACTTCTCGATGTTCCGCCAGGCGCGGATCATCGTGTCCTGGACCGCGTCCTCGGCCTCGAAGGACGAGCCCAGCATGCGGTAGCAGTAGCCGGTGAGCTCCCGGCGATGCCGCTCCAGCTGTGCGTCGAGATCCTGCTTCGTTGCGAGGTCACTCATCGGGTCCGTCCCTGTCACCCATCGGCACCGGCGGTTCGAAAGCTACCGCAGCCCACTGACAATCAGGCCCGGGCCGGGAGATCGGGGAACCACCGGGCCGCTTCCGTGGGGCCCTGGGGCGCGTGTGACCGACGGGCTCACGTGCCGGGCTTGCGCCCGTACACATAGACGTCGTCGCCGTTCTTCAACAGGTTCCAGTATGCCTTCGCGTCCGCGGCGCGTATGTTCACGCAGCCGCCGGACCCGGGCGGGTTCCACATGGACTTCGTCGTGGAGTGGAAGGCCTGTCCGCCGTCGAAGAACTGCGCGTACGGCATCCGCACGTGGTAGATCGTCGACCAGTGGTTGATGTTGCGCCAGTAGATCTTCTTGGCGCCGGTGCGGGTCTCTGTGCCGTTCTTTCCGGTGCGCACGGGCACCGGGCCGTACTTGAGCGTCCTGCCGTCCTGGATCCAGCTGAGCTGCCTGGTCAGGTCGACGCAGGCGATCCGCCCCTTGTTCACCGGGCATGTGCCGGACTTGTTCGGGTTCTTCCCGGCGGCCCGCTGGGCGAGCATCGTGCTCATCGTGCGCCAGGTGATCGGGCCCGCGTAGCCGATGGTCGGCGTGATGGCGTGCTTGGCCTGGAAGGAGCGGGTGGCCGCGCAGTCGGCCGCCGACTGGCGCCCGTCGACCGGGCGGCCGAGGAACTTCTCCACCTGCCTCTGGTACGGGCCCGTCGACGTCGTGCACGACGCCGCCTGCGCGGGTGCGGCGCCGAGCACCGCGGTGACCGGGATCAGCATGCCGGTCAGGCCCAGCACCACTGCCGTACGTCCTGTTATACGCCTCATGTCCCCCAACTCCCCTTCGAGTGCCTTCCGGTGGGACGGTCTGCCGGTTGAGACACGCGAAGGGGAGCGTCAGTTGCACCGAAGGAGGACGTATTCAGGACGTATTCGCTGAAGGGCGCGCGCCGTTACGCGGCTGCCGCGACGCGCCGGTCGTGGACGCGGGCCGCATGCGTCCCGTACAGCGTGACCGACACGACGCCGAGCACCGCCAGCAGGCCGAGCGCGACCGTGCCGGACCAGCCGCCGGCGTGGAAGGCCACCGCGCCGAGCGTGCCACCCGCGCTGCTGCCCAGGTAGTACGCCGACTGGTACAGCGCCGACGCCTGGGCCCGGCCCGTCTTCGCCGTACGGCTCACCGAGGACGACGCGACGGCGTGCCCCGCGAAGAACCCGGCGGTGATCAGGACCAGGCCGAGCAGCACGGCGGCCAGCGAGCCGGCGAGCGAGAGCAGCAGACCCGTGGCCGTCGTGGTGACCGCGAGGTACAGCGCGCCGCGCCTGCCCAGCCGGGCGACCAGCTTCCCCGCGGCGGCGGACGAGACCGTGCCGACGAGGTAGACCAGGAAGATGGAACCGATCACGCCCTGGGGCAGGTCGAACGGCGCCTCCACCAAGCGGTAGCCGATCACCGTGTAGACCGCGCCGAAGACGGTCATGAACAGCGCGCCTATCGCGTACAGCCGCAGCAGCAGCGGGTCGGACAGATGGCCGCGGACGGTCCTCGCCAGGGCGAGGGGGTTCAGCGAACCGGGCGTGAAGTGCCGGGCGCGGGGGAGCAGCGCCCGGAAGACAAGCGCGCACGCCAGCGCCATCACACCGACCGCGGCGAGCCCCACGCGCCAGCCCGCGACCTGCGCGACCCAGCCGGTGAGGATGCGGCCGCTCATGCCGCCGATGCTGTTGCCCGCGACGAACAGGCCGATCGCCGCCACCAGCGCCTTGGGCCTGACCTCCTCCGCGAGGTACGCCATCGCGGAGGCGGGCAGCCCCGCCAGAGCCGCGCCCTGCAGGGCGCGCAGCGCCACCAGCCACTGAAGGTTCGGCGCGAGGGGCACCAGCAGACCCAGCACGACCGCCACCGCGAGCGACACGGTCATGACCCTGCGCCGCCCGAAACGCTCGGACACCGCGCTCAGCGGCAGTACGCACAGGGCCAGCGCACCCGTCGCCGCGGACACCGTCCAGCTGGCGGCGCTCGCGCTCACGCCGAAATCGGCGGAGACGGCGGGCAGCAGCGCCTGCGTGGAGTACAGGAGAGCGAAGGTCGCCATGCCCGCGGCGAAGAGAGCGAAGCTCATGCGGCGGTAGCCGGGAGCGCCGGGGGCGAGTCGGAGATCGGGGGACGGCGGGGCGGCGCCCACGGTGGTGGGCGCCTTGGTACTGGCAGGAGGCATATGTCGAAGTTAGGCCGCCGTTTTTCATGCGTCCAATGCATGAAAGGGGGATAATCGTTCCCATGGCGCATGAACGCAGCTCAGGGGCACGCCTGTCACAGGCCAGTTACGAAGAAGACATCGCGCTGCTGCTCGCGCCACGGCTCGCGTACTTCGCGGGAGTCGCGCGGCAGGAGCATGTGACCCGTGCCGCTCAGGAGATGGGCGTGCCGCAGTCGACCCTCTCGCGCGCCATGGTCCGGCTCGAACAGGACCTCGGCGTCACGCTGTTCGCCCGCAAGGGCCGTACGGTGTCCCTCACCCCGGCCGGCCGCGCCTTCCTCACCTCGGTGGAACGGGCGCTGTCCGAGATCGAGCGGGCGGCCGAGTCGGTCCGGGCCGACGCAGACCCGCGGGCGGGCAAGGTCGCCTTCGGCTTCCTCCACACAATGGGCTCCGAGACGGTGCCAGGCCTGATCCGCGCCTTCCGCGCCGACCATCCCGGGATCCGCTTCACCCTGGTCCAGAACTACGGCGAGGCCATGATCGAACGGCTCCGGGCCGGCGAACTCGACCTCTGCCTGACCTCGCCGGTCCCGGACGCGCCCGACCTGGTGGCGCGCCGCCTCGACGAACAGCGCCTGCTGCTGGTCGTCCCCGACGACCACCGCCTGGCCTCGCGCAAACGCGTGCGCCTCGCCGAGGCCGCGGACGAAACCTTCGTCACCCTCGAACCGGGCTACGGCCTGCGCCGCATCACCGACGACCTGTGCGCGGAGGCAGGCTTCACACCGCGCGTGGCGTTCGAGGGCGAGGAGGCGGAGACCCTGCGCGGCCTGGTGGCGGCGGGCCTGGGAGTGGCCCTGCTGCCGCCCCCGGCCGTCGCCCGCCCCGGCGTCGTCGAACTGACGGTCACGGCACCGAAGGCGGTCCGCGAAATCGGCCTGGCCTGGCTCGACGGCCACCCGGACACACTCCCGGTCGCAGCCTTCAAACGCTTCCTCCTCTCCCGCCGGGGCAACCTGCTGGCGTAGCGCAGGTACGGGAAAGCGGTCCGGGTACCCCGCTTCCGGAGGCCCCGGCCCCCACCCCCGCCGGGGCTCGGGGGCGCAACGGACCCGGGGCCGGCTACGCGCGCAGGGCGCGGCCGAAGCCCGCCGCGAGCGGCATCCGCAGGCCCAGCGGCGGCGGAGCCGCCATCGCGTCCGCCACAGGGCGCGCGTACGTCCCCGTGAACAGTGAGCCCCGCACGAAGTCCGCCGCCAGCGCCAGGACTTCCTCCTGGTGCTGCCGCAGCGCATGCCCGTCCGAGTGGACCTCGAAGCGGCACGTGTCCCGGTTCGACTTCTTCGCGCGCTCCGCCAGGCGGTACGACAGCTCCGGGTCCGTCGTGCGGTCGTTCGTGCCGTGCACGATCAGCACCTGCCGGCCCACCAACTGCTCCACCGGCTCCGGCTGCGCCGCCACGTCGTCCTCGGGCAGCCAGGGCGCCATCGCCAGCACCGAGTCGACCGCCGGGTGGCCCGCCGCGTGCAGGGCCGCCCGGCCGCCCATGCCGTGCCCGGCCAGGCACACCGCAACATCGCCGTAGCGGCGTACGACTTCCTCCACCGCCCACTTCGCATCCGCGGCGAGGCACGCGTCCGGGCCGTTCCAGCCGCGCGAGCGGTAGCGCACCCAGTGCACGAGCAGCCCCTCCGAACGCCCCGCGCGCGCCAGCGCGCGGCCCAGCGGGAGCGCCGCCGCGTACGACAGCGCCGACGCCCGGCGTTCCGATTCCGGCTCGCCGTCGGGGAGCAGCAGGACCACCCCCGCCACCGCCGCGTCCGCGCCGCCGACGGTGCCGAGGCGCCCGGGCAGGCGGCCGAGCCGGGCCTGCGCCACTGTCCGCCCGGTGCGCTCCGCCCGTCCAACGGCGGTGTCACCTAGGACCGTCGGTCCTCCGCCCGGTCCGGCCGGACGCCCCCGCCACCGGGGCACTGCGTGGTGTGCCATGGCCCAACAGTCTCAGAAGGCCAGGTGTACTCCACCCGTACGCACGGTCACTGTTACGTATCGACAGGGCTCGCCGGGGGGCGCGCTCTACGCGCGTAGGGGCTAGAGTGCGCAGATGACGAGCCAGACCCTCAATTCGCCCACCGGGGACCAGATCCGCCGCGCCCCGAAGGTGCTGCTCCACGACCACCTCGACGGCGGTCTGCGTCCCGGCACGATCATCGAACTCGCCCGTGACATCGGCTACGAGACCCTGCCCGAGGCCGAGCCCGACAAGCTCGGCATCTGGTTCCGCGAGGCCGCCGACTCCGGGTCCCTGGAACGGTATCTGGAGACGTTCGCGCACACCTGCGCCGTCATGCAGACCCGCGACGCGCTCTTCCGCGTGGCCGCCGAATGCGCCGAGGACCTGGCGGAGGACGGCGTCGTCTACGCCGAGGTCCGCTACGCCCCCGAGCAGCACCTGGAGCGCGGGCTCACCCTCGAAGAGGTCGTCGAGGCGGTCAACGACGGCTTCCGCGAAGGGGAGCGCCGTGCCAGGGAGAGCGGTCACCGCATCCGCGTCGGCGCGCTGCTGACCGCGATGCGGCACGCCGCCCGCGCCCTGGAGATCGCCGAACTGGCCAACCGTTACCGCGACGCCGGCGTCGTCGGTTTCGACATCGCCGGAGCCGAGGCGGGCTTCCCGCCCACCCGTCACCTGGACGCCTTCGAGTACCTCAAGCGCGAGAACAACCACTTCACGATCCACGCCGGCGAGGCCTTCGGGCTGCCCTCGATCTGGCAGGCGCTCCAGTGGTGCGGAGCCGACCGCCTCGGCCACGGGGTGCGCATCATCGACGACATCGAGGTGGCCGACGACGGATCCGTGAAGCTGGGCCGGCTCGCCGCGTACGTCCGGGACAAGCGCATCCCCTTGGAGATGTGTCCTACGTCCAACCTGCAGACCGGCGCGGCCGACTCCTACGCCGCCCACCCCATCGGCCTGCTGCGCAGACTCCACTTCAGGGCCACGGTCAACACCGACAACCGGCTGATGAGCGGCACCAGCATGAGTCGTGAATTCGAGCTGCTGAACGAGGCGTTCGGATACACGCTCGACGACATGCAGTGGTTCACCGTCAATGCGATGAAGTCGGCATTCATCCCTTTCGATGAACGACTGGCGATGATCAATGATGTGATCAAGCCCGGCTATGCCGAGCTGAAGTCCGAATGGCTGTTCCGGCAGACCGCGACGACCGGGAACTGAACGCCCGCCGTACACGGCGACACGCGTACACCCAAGCGGCCGGGAGCGTCAATTTCCGGCCGCTTCGCGGTGTTTGCGGCGCCTGTGCGAAGCTGACTAGCTTGCGGAGCCGCTCACAATTGTCGTCCCCAAGGATTTGTCTGCGATGAAGCAATCCGCAAAGACCCTCGGTGTCGCCGCCCTCGGCGCCGCCTTCGCCGCTGCCGCCGCCGGCACCGCATCCGCCGCGCCCGCGCTGCCCGACGCGACCGGTGCGCTCGGCCCCGTCTCCCACCTCGCCCCGGTCCAGGAAGCCGCCGGCAAGCTCCCGACGGGTGCCCCGCAGGCCCTCGCCGGCGGCCAGGCGGCGCTGAAGAACTCCGCCGCCGCGCTGCCCGGAGCCGTCCAGGGCACGGCCGGCAAGGTGCTGTCGTCCAAGGACGCCACGGCGCCGGTCACCGGCCTGCTCGGCGGCCTGAAGACGGGCGAGCTCCGCGGCGGCTTGCTCGGCGGACTCCCTGGCGGACTCGCGGGCTGACGAGCCCGTGCCGACGTCCCGGCCGACGTGCCGCGATGGCCGCACCCGCGTGGGGCGCACACCCGAACTGGGGGTGCGCCCCACTGTGCGTGTAGTGGAGCCGCGAGGGTTCTGGTGCCCGGGGGCCCGTTCACCAGGCGGCGGTGGCGGGCTTCTCCGACGGCAGCAGCAGCCACAGCGCCAGGTAGAGCAGGACCTGCGGCCCGGGCAGCAGGCACGAGACGACGAAGATCACGCGCATGGTCGTCGCAGAGGTGCCGAAACGCCGGGCCAGCGCTGCGCACACTCCGCCGAGCACGCTCCCCTCGCGCCTCCGGCGTGGGAGGTGCCCCCAGTCACGGGGGCGGGCAAGTGCGGCCATGGTGGGCTCCTTCACGAGAGCGGTCGGGGAGCCTTTGGATGTGTGCTCCCGATGCCTCCATGGTCGCGCCGCGAATGCGGGTGAAGCGTCGCTCTACGGGGCGATCCCGACCCTGGGAATCGTCGGGGTCGCCCCCTGAGAACCCTCGTCCCGGAGCATGGTCCGAGGCTCGTGACCACGGCCGCCCCCGCGCAGAGCCGACCGGCCGCCCGGGTGCAGCATCCTGCGGCGCAGCCGGGCACGGCCCGCGGGGACGACGGCGAGGTGGGCGAGCGCGACGCCGCAGGTGTTGAGCATGATCGAGTCGATGTCGACGATCTGGCCGGGCACGCCGGTCTGGAGCAGCTCGATGCCGAGCGACAGCAGCACTCCGGCGGCGACCGTACGGGTCAGCGAGGCCCACGGGGAGACCGCCAGCCGGCCGCCGGCCATGGGCAGGAGCACGCCGAGCGGCGACAGCAGGAGCAGCCCCTCGCCGATGTGCCGGGCGGCCTCCAGCGGCCCCAGCGCCAGGGCTGCCTGGATCCCGGCGAACGGTTCGAGATTCGCCGCCGTCACCCACAGCACGTCGCGTGGGCGCAATGTCAGCCAAGCGACGAGCAGCAGATGGGCGAGGAGGAGTACGAGCCCCGTCGCACGGAAGAGGATGGCGGCACTGCCGCCCAGGCCTTGACGCTGCACGCCCCCCAAGACGCCGCCTCCCCGCGAAACGGTTCCGCCCCCGTCGGAAGGACCGCCGCCGTCACCCGGACCCGGGCGGAACGCCGCGCGTTTGCGCGGGGTGTGCGGCACCGGCCGCGCGAGGCGCGCGAGGCGCGCGGTGAGCGTGCCCCGCCGGGGCCGCGCCCCGCGCCCCTCGAAGACCGGGCCGTCCCGCCCCTGCTCGGAGCCGAGCGGCACGCGACCCCGCTTCCGCCGGACGTATGGGCACCGACCCCGTGAGGCGACCCGAAGAGATGAGCCCGTGGTGTCGCGTCCCCGAACCCGCAGGCTCGGTGCGCAGGCCCCGGCGAAACCGGCCGTATGCCGCCTGCCGCCGAACCCAGGCTCAGTGCGGCGGGCCCGGCGGGCCCGCTGTCGGGACCACCGCGTCGGGGCGCTCCTTCGTCGCGTCCGGGCAGGTGTAGGCGCGCGGGGCGTAGTCGCCCGGGCCGCCCAGCAGCACCGAGCCGTCCGCCGTCGCCCCGTTCTCCAGCAGGGTGCACACGATCTGTGCCAGTGCGGCCGGCGGCAGGTCCTCCGGCTGGCGGCTCAGGCGCAGCGCCCCGGCCGGGTCGTCGCGCCGTCCGGCGTTCAGCAGCAGCGGCCCGCGTACATACGTGGAGAAGCCCGCCTCGTGCTCGGGGGCCGACGGCTCCCGCTGGAGCTCGTCGAGCAGCGCCTGCGCGGTCGCGACGCGGTCGGCCGGGGCCTTCTCCTCCGTCGTCCCCGCCGTGCGGTCGACCGACACCAGCTGTGAGGCGCACACCAGATACACGCGGACCGGGACGCCCGTACGCCCCGCCTGCGGGGCGACGTCGACGCCGGACACCTCGCACGGCACACGCGAGGGCGCGGGGCCGGCGTCCACGGGCACCTGTGTGGGCCTGATCCCGCAGCCCGCGAGCGCGAGGGCGCCGGCCAGAGCGGCCAGAGCGGCCAGTGCGGCCGCCGGTCGGCGGGCCGCCGATGTTCCGGGGAGTATCACTGCGCGTCCCCCTCTCCCCGCTCGCGGCCGACACCATGGCCGCCGTTTTCGCTGTCCGCGTCGTCCGCCCGGGCCGCCTCGCAGTCCGCGCTCTCGGACGCGTCACGGGGCAGGCGCAGGACGAAGACGGCGCCTTCCCCGTCCGGGGAGTTGGCCGCTGTGATGTCGCCGCCGTGGATATGGGCGTTCTCGACGGCGATCGACAGACCGAGACCGCTTCCCTCGGAGCGCGGCCGCGAGGCGCTGGCCTTGTAGAACCGGTCGAAGACGTGCGGCAGGACGTCCTCGGGGATGCCGGGCCCGTGGTCCCGCACCTCGATGATCAGATCGTTGTCGCCCAGCCGCACGGACACCCGTACCGGGGAGCCGCCGTGCTTGAGGGCGTTGCCGATCAGATTGGCCAGGATCACATCGAGCCGGCGGGGGTCCAGGCGGGCCATGATCCCGCGCTCGGCGTCCAGTTCGACCGCGTCCAGCCAGGCACGGGCGTCGATGCACGCGGTGACCTGGTCGGCCACGTCCACCGTGTCGAGCACGAGCCTCGCGGTGCCCGCGTCGAAGCGGGTGACCTCCATCAGGTTCTCCACGAGGTCGTACAGCCGCCGCGTCTCGCTCACCACGAGGTTCACGGCCGGGGCGATCATCGGATCGAGGCTGTCGGCCTCGTCCTCGAGCACCTCCGTGACGGCGGTCAGCGCGGTCAACGGGGTGCGCAGCTCGTGGGACATGTCGGCGACGAACCGCCGGCTCGACTCCTCCCGCGCGCTCATGTCCGCGACCTTCTTCTCCAGCGAAGCGGCCGTCTTGTTGAACGTCCGTGCCAGCTCGGCGAGTTCGTCCGTACCCGAGACCCGCAGCCGGGTGTCGAGCTTGCCCTCGCCGAGCCGCCTGGCCGCCTCGCCCAGCCGGTGCACCGGCTTGAGCACGGTCGTGGCGGCGGCCTGGGCGAGCAGCGCCGAGCCGATGAGGGCCAGCAGTGTGGCGATGCCGAGCGACCAGGCCAGGGAGTTGAGGTCCTGCCGCTCCTGGTCGAGCGAGGTGAACAGATAGCCGGTCGGCCCGCCGCCGGTGATCCGCGTACCGCCGACGAGATACGGCTCGCCCCGGCGCTCGGTGCGCTGCCAGTACAGGTGGTACGGATCGGAGTTGCCGGCGCCGACGTCCTGCCGGTCGTTCACCGCGTCCTGAAGCGACCGCGGCACGTCCGCCAGCGTGAACTCGTCGCGGTCGGACACCCCGGTGATCGGCTTGCCCTCGGCGCGCTCGGCGATCAGCACCACGCTGTGGTCGCCGCCGCTCGCCATCTGCTCGGCGGTCTTCTGCAGTTCGGCCTGGGTGGGCCGCAGCGGCAGCGCCGCCGCGCGGTTCTGCATCTCCTGCCGGAAGTCGCCGAGCGCCGCTTCCTGGGTGCGGGTGAGCACCGCCTCGCGGTTGAGCCAGTACGCGATGCCGGAGGCGGAGACCGCCGCGGTCAGCGCGACCAGCGCGAAGACGACCACGAGGCGCAGCCGCAGACTCGTCAGCCGCAGTCCGGCGAGCGGCCCGCGCCGCGCGCCGCCCCCGATACGGTCCGCGCCGTCCGCGCCGTCCGCGCCGTCCGCCGTGCCCTTGCCCGTACCACCGCTCACCGAACGGTCCCGTCCGGCGCGCACGCGCCAAGCCCGTGGGTCACTGGGGAGCGTCCAGCCGGTAGCCGACGCCACGCACCGTACGGATCAGGGTCGGTGAGGACGGCACGTCCTCGACCTTCGCCCGCAGCCGCTGCACACACGCGTCCACCAGACGCGAGTCGCCGAGGTAGTCGTGCTCCCACACCAGGCGCAGCAGTTGCTGGCGGGACAGCGCCTGTCCCGGCCGGCGGCTCAGCTCCAGCAGCAGTCGCAGCTCGGTCGGCGTGAGCTGCAGATCGCCGCCGTTCTTGGTGACCGTCATCGCGGAGCGGTCGATCACCAGGGAGCCGAAGGTCGCCGAGTCGGTGGACTCCCGCTCGCCGCGGCGCAGTACGGCGCGGATACGGGCGTCCAGCACCCGCCCCTGCACCGGTTTGACCACATAGTCGTCGGCACCGGACTCCAGCCCGACGACCACGTCGATGTCGTCGCTGCGGGCGGTCAGCAGGATGATCGGCAGCTGATCGGTGCGCCTGATGCGGCGGCACACCTCGAAGCCGTCGATACCGGGCAGCATCACATCCAGCACGATCAGGTCCGGCCGCTGCTCGCGCAGCAGCTGCAGGCCGTCTTCTCCCGTCGCCGCGGTGGCCACACGGTGGCCCTGGCGGGACAGGGAGAGTTCGAGGGCCGTGCGGATGGCGTCGTCGTCCTCGATCAGCAACAGGAAAGGCACGGGCCCATTCTGGCCCATGCGGTCGTCAACGTTCGACTCCTTGGACCATCACCATTGTCCCCGGCCTCTGTGACGCGCCTGTGACAGTCGGCGGACACCGCGATGAAAGAGCCCGGGCAAGCTTCTTGTCACACGGAACGAAGCAGACTCCACTCGACGGGGGGCGCGAGATGAACGCACTGCACAGCACCACCTCAAGCGCAGTTGTCACGCGTCTCCACGACGTCGTACGGAGCGCGGAGAAGTCCGGCGCGGCTGGGGGCACCTCCCTTCTCGGGCGAAGCCCGGAGCATGGGGGAGGGCGGGGGTGCGTTCGCGGCGCCGGGCGTCAGCACAAGGCGACGTACATGGTGGCCGTGACTGACGGGGGAACGGCGTACGGAGAGGCAACGGGGGAGCGGTCGAACCTGCCGGAGTCGGGGTCCGCGGAAGCCGCGTTCACCGCCTACGTCCAGGAACGCCGCGCCTCTCTGTACGCCACCGCCTACCACCTGACCGGCGACCGGTACGAGGCCGAGGACCTGCTGCAGAGCGCGCTGTTCTCGACGTACCGCGCCTGGGACAGGATCAGCGACAAGGCGGCGGTCGGCGGCTATCTGCGCCGCACCATGACCAATCTGCACATCAGCGCCTGGCGCCGGCGCAAGCTCAACGAGTACCCGACGGAGGAGCTGCCGGAGACAGTCGGCGACACCGACGCGATGCGGGGCACGGAGCTGCGCGCGGTCCTGTGGCAGGCGCTCGCCAGGCTTCCCGAACTCCAGCGGACGATGCTGGTCCTGCGCTACTACGAGGGCCGCACGGACCCGGAGATCGCGGAGATCCTGGACATCAGTGTCGGCACGGTGAAGTCGAGCATCTGGCGGTCGCTCCGCCGGCTGCGCGAGGACGAGGTCCTCAGCTTCGGCCGTGACGAGGAGGAGTCCTTCGGCGAGCTGGTGGCCTGAAGGCACGGGGGACACGGGGGAACGGGGCCGCTGTTTCGGGGGAGACGGCGGGACGGATCCGCGGGGGACACGGGGATCCACGGGGGAAAACGGAGTGGGGCCGGACAGATCGGGGGGTTCTGTCCGGCCCCACTCCCATGTCCGCGGGCGGGAACCGCGTCAGGCCGGCTGGCGTGCCACGGGCATACGGCAGCGGCCGGCCGCCGCGTCCGCGAGACGCCCCAGGGCCTCGGACTTGCCGCACGGGTGCGCGCCCAGGCTGGTCTGACGGGCCACGATCCCGCGTTCCGCGCGCATCAGGCGCCAGCCGCGGCGCAGCAGGAACGGGACCGACTTGCGGCCCTCGCGCAGGTCACGCACGAGGCGGCGGCGGAACGTCGTCGCGGGGCGGCCGCGCAGGCACAGGGCGTCGGCCAGTACGCCGAGCTCCTGGCAGCGGCGGACGATGTCGGCCGCGAAGATGCCCTCGGCCACGAACAGCGGGGTGCGGGCCGTTTCGAACGTCTCGCGGCCTACGCGCGCGCTCGCCGAGATGTCGTACACGGGGACGTTCGTGCGGCCGGTGGCGCACAGCTCCGCTATGGCGGCGACCGCGGCGTCGGCGTCCCACGACGCAGGTGAGTCCCAGTCGATGTCGGAACTGCCCGTCACCCGGGGCAGCGTCGGGTCGTTGCCCTCTTTGTAGAAGTCGTCCAGATGCAGGACCGGCAGCCCGGTGCGGGCCGCGAGGGACGATTTTCCGGAACCGGAGGGGCCCGCGATCAGCACCACGCGGGTCGGGATGGGTTGGGAACTCACGGGAGACAAGTGTGAGGCATCGATCCGCCCGGGGGACCCCCAGGAGGCGGGGTGGTTGCCCGTCTCACATCTCAACTACTGTCCGTGCGCTCACGATTACTCGAACAGGCAGGAATTCATGGCTCGTCATGCAGCTTCTTCCCACCGGCGCCACACGCTTCTGCGCGCCGGGCTGACCGTTGCCGCGGCGGGTGCGGCACTGGGCGCGGGCTCGGCGGCCGCGCAGGCCGCGCCGGCGGTGCCGGCCGACGGTTTCGTCGGTGCGCAGCCCGTCGCCGGTCCGGGCTCGGTGCTCGCTGCCGCTCCGCTGGAGACCGTGACCGATACGGTCGCCCGGTCCGTGGACGGCGTCAGCCGGCTCAAGAGCATGCAGCTCCACCCGTTGGCGAACACCGGCGTGGACCCGCTCGGCAACTCGGTGGGTACCCAGGTCGCCGACTTCGAGCCGGTCAGCACCGCGATGGTGACGGACAACATCACCAAGGGACAGGCGCTGGAGGACCTGCCGGTGGCCGGCCCGGTCACCGGCGCGCTGCTGCCGTAGCGCCCGTGAAGAAGCCCCTGCCTCCGGACGGAGAGGCAGGGGCTTCGGCTTGTGGGTGTCAGTAGGCCGAACCCGAGGCGCCGAGCGAGCCGGTGGGATGCCAGACCGTCTTGGTCTCCAGGAAGGCCGTCAGGCGGTGGGTGCCGGGGTCGGCCGGCCAGTCGTTGTCCACAGCCTGTGGACGAAGAACCCGCTTGAGGTTGTCCGCAGCCGCGATCTCCAGCTCCTTAGCCAGCACCCCGTCGGCGCCGGTCAGATCGATGCCGTTGACGTCCTGGTGCGCGGCGAGCGGGGCGGCGATCTCCGCCGTACGCCCGGACAGCACGTTCACCACGCCGCCCGGCAGGTCGGAGGTGGCCAGCACCTCGCCCAGCGACAGGGCCGGGAGCGGGGCCTTCTCGGACGCGACGACGACCGCGGTGTTGCCGGTCGCGATCACGGGGGCGACGACCGAGACCAGCCCCAGGAAGGACGACTCCTGCGGCGCGAGGACCGTGACGACACCGGTCGGCTCCGGGGTGGAGAGGTTGAAGAACGGGCCCGCGACCGGGTTCGCCCCGCCCACGATCTGGGCGATCTTGTCCGTCCAGCCCGCGTACCAGACCCAGCGGTCGATCGTGGCCTCGACCACGCCGGCGGCCTTGGACTTGGACAGACCCTCCGCGTCCGCGACCTCGTGCACGAACTGGCTCTTGCGGCCCTCCAGCATCTCGGCGACGCGGTAGAGGATCTGGCCGCGGTTGTACGCCGTCGCGCCCGACCAGCCGCCGAACGCCTTTCGGGCCGCGACGACCGCGTCACGCGCGTCCTTGCGGGACGACAGCGGTGCGTTGGCCAGCCACTTGCCCTTGGAGTCCGTCACCTCGTACACCCGGCCGCTCTCGGAACGCGGGAACTTGCCGCCCACGTACAGCTTGTAGGTCTTGAAGACACTCAGGCGCGTCTGATCAGACATCGAGGTAGGCCTCCAGACCGTGGCGGCCGCCCTCGCGGCCGAAGCCCGACTCCTTGTAGCCGCCGAAGGGCGAGGTCGGGTCGAACTTGTTGAACGTGTTGGCCCACACGACACCCGCGCGGAGCTTGTTCGCCACCGCGAGGATGCGGGAGCCCTTCTCCGTCCAGATGCCGGCGGACAGGCCGTACTGGCTGTTGTTCGCCTTGGCGACCGCCTCGTCCGGCGTACGGAACGTCAGCACGGACAGCACCGGGCCGAAGATCTCGTCGCGTGCGATGGTGTGCGCCTGCGTGACGTTCGTGAACAGCGTCGGCGCGAACCAGTACCCGGACGTCGGGAGGTCGCAGGCGGGCGACCAGCGCTCGGCGCCCTCCGCCTCGCCCGCCTCGACGAGCGTGGTGATCCGGGTCAGCTGCTCCTCGGAGTTGATCGCGCCGATGTCGGTGTTCTTGTCGAGCGGGTCGCCGAGGCGCAGCGTGGACAGCCGGCGCTTGAGCGACTCCAGGAGCTCGTCCTGGACCGACTCCTGGACCAGCAGGCGCGAGCCCGCGCAGCAGACCTGGCCCTGGTTGAAGAAGATGCCGTTGACGATGCCCTCGACGGCCTGGTCGATGGGGGCGTCGTCGAAGACGATGTTGGCGCCCTTGCCGCCCAGCTCCAGGGTGACTTTCTTCCGCGTCCCGGCGACCTGGCGGGCGATGGCCTTGCCGACCGCGGTCGAGCCGGTGAAGGCGACCTTGTCGACGCCGGGGTGCTCCACGAGCGCGGCGCCGGTGTCCCCGTAACCCGGGAGGATGTTGACGACGCCCTTGGGCAGGCCGGCCTGGCGGCAGATGTCCGCGAAGAACAGGGCGGAGAGCGGGGTCGTCTCGGCGGGCTTCAGTACGACCGTGTTGCCGGTGGCGAGGGCGGGGGCGATCTTCCAGGCCAGCATCAGCAGCGGGAAGTTCCACGGGATGACCTGGCCGGCGACTCCGAGCGGCTGCGGGTTCGCCCCGTAGCCGGCGTGGTCGAGCTTGTCGGCCCAGCCCGCGTAGTAGAAGAAGTGCGCCGCGACCAGCGGGAGGTCCGCGTCGCGGGTCTCCTTGATCGGCTTGCCGTTGTCCAGCGTCTCCAGGACGGCCAGCTCGCGGCTGCGCTCCTGGATGATCCGCGCGATCCGGAACAGGTACTTGGCGCGCTCGGAGCCGGGCAGCGCCGACCACTTCTCGAACGCCTTGCGGGCGGCCTTCACCGCGCGGTCGACGTCCTCGGTGCCGGCCTGTGCGACCTCGGCGAGGACCTCCTCGCTGGCGGGCGAGACGGTCTTGAACACCTTGCCGTCGGCGGCGTCGGTGAACTCGCCGTCGATGAACAGGCCGTACGAGGGCGCGATGTCGACGATCGACCGTGACTCGGGGGCGGGTGCGTACTCGAATGCGGAAGCCATGATGATCAGTCCACCGTCACGTAGTCGGGGCCGGAGTAGCGGCCGGTCGCCAGCTTCTGGCGCTGCATCAGCAGGTCGTTCAGCAGGCTGGAGGCGCCGAAGCGGAACCAGTGGTTGGTCAGCCAGTCCTCGCCCACCGTCTCGTTCACCAGCACGAGGAACTTGATCGCGTCCTTGCTGGTGCGGATGCCGCCGGCGGGTTTCACGCCCACCTGTACCCCAGTCTGCTCCCGGAAGTCGCGGACGGCTTCGAGCATCAGCAGGGTGTTCGCCGGGGTGGCGTTGACCGCGACCTTGCCGGTCGAGGTCTTGATGAAGTCCGCGCCGGCGATCATGCCGAGCCAGGAGGCGCGGCGGATGTTGTCGTACGTGGAGAGCTCGCCGGTCTCGAAAATGACCTTCAGCCGGGCGTCGCCGGACGCCTCCTTGACGGCCCGGATCTCCTCGAAGACCTGGAGGTACCTGCCGGACAGGAAGGCGCCGCGGTCGATCACCATGTCGACCTCGTCGGCGCCGGCGGCCACGGCGTCACGGACGTCCGCGAGCTTGATGTCGAGGGCGGCACGGCCGGCCGGGAAGGCCGTCGCGACGGAGGCGACCTTGACGCCGGAGCCCGCGACGGCGGCCTTGGCGGTCGCCACCATGTCGGGGTACACGCAGACCGCGGCGGTGCGCGGGGTCGTGCGGTCGGTCGGGTCGGGATGGACGGCCTTGGCGGCGAGCGCCCGGACCTTGCCCGGGGTGTCCGCGCCTTCGAGCGTCGTCAGGTCGATCATCGAGATGGCCAGGTCGATGGCGTACGCCTTCGCCGTGGTCTTGATCGAACGGGTGCCGAGGGACGCGGCTCGCGCTTCCAGGCCGACGGCGTCGACGCCGGGCAGCCCGTGCAGGAAGCGGCGCAGCGTGCTGTCGGACGCGGTCACGTCAGCGAATGCTGGTGCAATGGTGGGCATGGTCACCAGATGAGCATATCTACGCGCGTAGCGACCTGTACAGGGGGGTGCGGCCCCCGGAGAGGTCACAGAAGGATCGCGTGGCGGTCCCGGCGGGGGACCGGTCCCGGCGACCGGTTCCGGGCGTACGGCAGAATCGGACCCATGACGAGCCCCCAGCAGCCGGCCGACTCCTCCTACGCCGACCGTGTCTTCCGGTCGCCCGCCGGGATGGCGGGCGGTGGACTGCTGCTCGCGCTCATCGCCTGGATGGTCGTGGACGCGCTCGTGCGCGGCGAGGGCCGCACGCCGTGGCTTGCGCTGGCGGCCGCACTGCTCGTGGTGCCTTTGATCGTCGCCTTCAGCATGCGTCCCGCGGTGTTCGTGAACGAGGAGCGGCTGAGGATCAGGAACCCGTTCCGGACGATCACGCTGCCGTGGGGCGCCGTCGCGGACGTGCGGGCCGGGTACTCCAGCGAGCTCTTCACCACCGAGGGCACGAAGTACCAGCTGTGGGCCATCCCCGTCTCCCTGCGCCAGCGCAAGCGGGCCGCCCGGCGGCAGATGCACAGCGCGACGGACGACCCGCACGGCGCCACGTCGGTGACGGCGGACGTCACCGACTCACAGACGCGGATGGCGCCGGCGGACCAGACGATCGCGGACCTGCGCGACATGGCCGAACACCTGGCCCCGCGCTCGTCCGCACAGGGCGAGCCCCAGGTGCGCTGGGCGTACGAGGTGCTCGCGCCGGTGGCCGCGGGCGCGGTGCTGCTGGTCCTGGTGCTCGCCCTGGCCTGACGGGCACGGGGGCCCGGAGGGGCCGCCGGGCCATGTGAGCCGGCCTGTGCCGGGGCGGCCTGCCGGCCGCCGGATCCGGCGTGTACCGGGGCGGCCTGACGGTTCGCCGGGTCCGGTCTGTACTGGGGCGGCCCGACGGTTCGCCGGGTCTGATCTGTACCGGAACCGACCCCGGCGCTCGGCCTGTACCGGGGCTGACCTGCCGGCCGTGGGGGTCGGCTTGTGCCGGTGCCGGCCTGACGGGCCCCGGAGAGGTCACCGGGCCGCTGGGGACGGCCTGTGTCGGAGCGCCTGCGGGCCGTCGGGGTCGGCTTGTGCCGGGGTCGACCTTGACGGGGCGCGAGGCCCGGCCTGTACCAGTGCCGGCCCTGCCGGGTCGGCCGCCTCGGCCTGTACCGGGGCGGCCCCACGCCCTCGTCGTGCGGCTGCCCCGGCATCGGCCGGACCGCGGGCCGTCGAGTCCGGCGCGCCGAGCTGTCAGATGCCCGCCGCGGACGAGAGGTCGCGCTTGATGTCCGCGAGCACCCCGGCCGCACGCTCCCGGGCCGTGGCCAGCTCGCTCGCGTCGGCGACCGGGACCACGACCTCCAGGTAGCACTTGAGCTTCGGCTCGGTGCCGCTCGGCCGGACGATCACGCGGGCGGTGAACTCGCCGTCGAGGTAATAGCGCAGCCCGTCCGTGGGCGGCAGCGTGTCCGTGCCCCGCGTCAGGTCCTCGGCGCTCGTGACCCGCAGGCCCGCCAGCATCACCGGCGGCCGCTCGCGCAGCGCGCGCATTGCGTTCGCGATGACGCCCAGGTCCTCGACCCGCACCGAGAGCTGGTCGGTGGCGTGCAGGCCGTGCGCGACGGCGAGATCGTCGAGCAGGTCGTCGAGCGTACGGCCCTGCTCCTTGAGCTCGGAGACCAGTTCGGCGACGAGGAGCGCGGCTGTGATGCCGTCCTTGTCGCGCACACCGCCTGGGTCGACGCAGTAGCCGAGCGCCTCCTCGTAGCCGTAGCGCAGACCGTCGACCCGCGCGATCCACTTGAAACCGGTCAGGGTCTCCTCGTGGCCGAGCCCCGCCGCCCGGGCGATGCGCCCCAGCAGGGACGAGGACACGATCGACTCGGCGAAGACCCCGGTGGCTCCCTTGTGGACGAGATGCTCGGCGAGCAGTGCGCCGACCTCGTCGCCGCGGAGCATGCGCCAGCCGGCTTCGGCGGAGTCGTCGGGGACGGCGACCGCGCAGCGGTCCGCGTCCGGGTCGTTGGCGATGACGACGTCCGGACGCACCCGGCGGGCCGTCTCGAAGGCGAGATCCATGGCGCCGGGCTCCTCCGGATTGGGGAACGAGACAGTGGGGAACGCGGGGTCGGGCTCAGCCTGTGCCTCGACGAGCGCGGGCGCGGGGAAGCCGGCCCGTGCGAACGCCTGGAGCACCACGTCCTTGCCGACGCCGTGCATGGCCGTGTAGACGACACGGGCCGTACGCGGCGAGGCGGCGGTGAGGACCGCGTCCGTACGTTCCAGGTACGCCTTGACGACCTCGTCGCCAAGGGTCTCCCAGCCGTCCTCGGCACGCGGTACGTCGTCGATGCTCGCGATCGCGCCGATCTCGGCGGCGATCTCGGCGTCCGCGGGCGGCACGATCTGCGAGCCGTCGCCGAGGTAGACCTTGTAGCCGTTGTCCCGCGGCGGATTGTGGCTCGCCGTGACCTCGACGCCCGCGACCGCGCCCAGCTTCCTTATGGCGAAGGCCAGGACGGGCGTGGGCAGGGGCCGCGGCAGCACGGCGGCGCGCAGACCGGCGGCGACCATGACGGCGGCGGTGTCGCGCGCGAAGTCGGCGGACTTGTAGCGGGCGTCGTAGCCGATGACGACGAGACCGTCGTCCTGGCCCTTGGCCTTGAGGTACGCGGCGAGCCCGGCGGCGGCCCGGATGACGACGACCCGGTTCATGCGCATGGGCCCGGCCCCCAGCTCCCCCCGCAGCCCGGCGGTCCCGAACTGCAGCGTCCCGCCGAACCGGTCCGCCAGCTCGGCGAGGTCGCGCGCCTCGATGAGCTTGCCGAGCTCGTCCCGGGTCTCGCTGTCCGGGTCCTCCGCGAGCCACGCCTGGGCCCGCGCGATGAGGTCCTGCTGCACGGTTGGTCCGCCTCTCGTGTGTGAGTACGTCGAGTGTGCGCGCCGGGCACCGGCGCGCGATGCTTTTCCGCTCCTGCGCGCCGCTGCCTCCACCGGGGGCGCTGCCCCCCGTGGGCCCCGTCGAGGCTTCGCCCCGAGCCCCGAGCCCCGTGCTTCGTACGCCGGCGAAGCCGGGAGCCGCGGGGCGGGCTTGCGGGGCGCTGCCCCGGGCCCCGCGCTTCGTTCTCCCCCTACGACCTGGCGGCCGTGGGAGGCGCCCCCACCGGGGCTGGATTTCTCAGCCCATTCGCGGCTGGGCTCCGGCGCGGCGCGCTCGTCGGGGCCCGGCCCCGAACCCTGCGCCTCAATCTCCCCCTAGGGCCTGGCGGCCGAGGGGGGTGCCCCCAGCGGGGCCGGGACAGCCCCGGGGGGCCCGGTCGGGGCTTGATGAGTCGGCGACGGGCCCGTTGGCGCTAGCCCGGCTGGGCGGGGCTTGGTGAGCCGGAGACCGGCCCCTCCGGGCCCCGGCGAAGCCCGAGGGAAGACTGAGGCCCCCGCGCCAAGCGCGGTACGGGGTCCGGGGCTCGTACCCCCGGGCACAGCGCCAAGGGGCCGGGGCGGCGCCCCGAGTAGAAACAGCCCCGCCCCCGTGCGCACCGGCTCAGATGCGGTCCAGCACCCGCGTCAGCAGCTCGCCCATCCGCGCCGCCGAGTCCCGACCGGCCTGCAGGACCTCCTCGTGGTTCAGCGGCTCGCCCGTCAGGCCCGCCGCCAGGTTCGTCACCAGGGAGATGCCCAGCACCTCGGCGCCCGCCTCGCGTGCGGCGATCGCCTCGAGGACCGTGGACATGCCGACGAGGTCGCCGCCCATCACGCGGACCATGTTGATCTCGGCCGGGGTCTCGTAGTGCGGGCCGGGGAACTGGACGTACACGCCCTCCTCCAGCGACTCGTCCACCTCCTTGCACAGCGCCCGCAGCCGCGGCGAGTACAGGTCCGTCAGGTCCACGAAGTTGGCGCCGATGATGGGCGACGTGGCGGTGAGGTTGATGTGGTCGCTGATCAGCACCGGCTGACCCGGGCGCATGCCTTCGCGCAGACCGCCGCAGCCGTTCGTCAGCACGACGGTCTTGCAGCCGGCGGCGACGGCGGTGCGCACGCCGTGCGAGACGGCGGCGACGCCACGGCCCTCGTAGAAGTGCGTACGGCCCAGGAAGACCAGCGCGCGCTTGTCGCCGATGCGGTACGAGCGGATCTTGCCGCCGTGGCCCTCGACCGCCGGCGGCGGGAAGCCGGGCAGCTCGGTGACGGGGAACTCGGCCTCGGGCGCGCCGAGCGCGTCGACCGCGGGGGCCCAGCCGGAGCCCATCACGAGCGCCACGTCATGGGTCTCGGTGCCGGTCAGCTCGCGCAGCCGCGCGGCGGCGGCGTCGGCCGCGGCATGGGGGTCGGCGAGGACGCCGACGAGGTCCGGATTCACAGAAGCGTTCACGCCGATGAGGGTAACCCGACAATCCCTACGCGCGTAGATGACGCAGCACACGGTCTTCGGATCGTTGCCTTGTCGTTTCCGACGAATGAGCGCATCGTCACCGCGCGGACACCGAGGTGTGCCGGAAGGTGCTCTCCGAGGCCGGGTCCGGACCTCAGCAGGGGCGCTTGCGGAGCTCCATCACATAGTCGTGGGGTGCCCCCGCCGACTCCGCCGCGTCCGCGATCTCGCCCAGGTAGCGGGCGGACGGCAGCCCGCCCTCGTACGCGTTCAGCACATACACCCAGGCCGCCTCCTCGCCGTCCAGCGTGTGCACCCGCACCCGCATGCGCCGGTAGATGTCGAGGCCGACACCCTCCCAGCGGTCCATCGAGTCCTCGTCCATCGGCGCGATGTCGTACAGCGCGACGAAGACCTGGGACCGCGGTGCCTCCACGATCGTGGCGAGCGCTCCCTCCCAGCCCATCTGCTCGCCGCCGAAGGTCAGCCGCCAGCCGTTGAGCCAGCCGGTGCCGCGCAGCGGCGAGTGCGGTGCGCGGCGGGTCATCAGCCGCGCGTCGAGGTTGCCGGCGTACGCGGCGTAGAGCGACATGGGGTCGAGGGTACGGGAGCGCGCGCCGGAGCGGCCGACATGTCAGGGCGTGCGCGACGACCGGCGGACGCCCCGAGGAGGGCAAGTGTCGTGGTCGCGGCCGTATACCGCCCCCGGGGCGAGAACCGGGACGCGGTGCGGGACAATGAAGTACGTACTGCATTCCCCGGGGAGAGCCCCGGACCCCCGGCAGAGCGGGCAGGCGGGCCGGGACCGACAATGCGAGGCGGACTTTTTCGTGACCCGGATCGTGATCATCGGTGGCGGACCCGGCGGCTATGAGGCGGCGCTCGTCGCCGCCCAGCTGGGTGCGGAGGTGACCGTCGTCGACTGCGACGGTCTGGGCGGGGCGTCGGTGCTGACCGACTGCGTGCCCTCGAAGACCCTGATCGCCACCGCCGAGGTCATGACGACCTTCGACTCCTCCTACGAGGAGCTGGGCATCATCGTGGCCGACGACACCCCGCACATCGAGCAGGCGGCCCGTGTCGTCGGCGTCGACCTCGGCAAGGTCAACCGGCGTGTCAAGCGTCTCGCGCTCGCCCAGTCGCACGACATCACCGCCTCCGTCACCCGCGCCGGCGCGCGCGTCATGCGCGGCCGCGGCCGCCTCGACGGGCAGCAGGCGATGGACGGCTCCCGCAAGGTGGTCGTGCGCGCCGCCGACGGCAGCGAGGAGACGCTCGTCGCGGACGCCGTCCTGATCGCGACCGGCGGTCACCCGCGCGAGATCCCCGACGCCCTGCCCGACGGCGAGCGCATCCTGAACTGGACGCAGGTGTACGACCTGAACGAGCTCCCCGAGGAGCTCATCGTGGTCGGTTCCGGTGTCACCGGCGCGGAGTTCGCCGGCGCCTACCAGGCACTCGGCTCGCGCGTCACGCTCGTCTCCTCCCGTGATCGCGTCCTGCCGGGCGAGGACCCGGACGCCGCGGCGGTCCTGGAGGAGGTCTTCCGCCGCCGGGGCATGAACGTCATGGCCCGCTCCCGCGCCGAGTCCGCCAAGCGGGTCGGCGACCGGGTCGAGGTCACGCTCTCCGACGGCCGGGTCATCTCCGGCACGCACTGCCTGATGGCGGTCGGCGCGATCCCGAACACCGCGGGCATGGGCCTGGAGGAGGCCGGCGTACGGCTCAAGGACTCCGGCCACATCTGGACCGACAAGGTCTCGCGCACCTCCGCTCCCGGCGTCTACGCGGCCGGTGACGTCACCGGCATCTTCGCGCTCGCCTCGGTGGCCGCGATGCAGGGCCGTATCGCGATGTACCACTTCCTGGGCGACGCGGTCGCCCCGCTGAACCTGAAGACCGTCTCCTCGAACGTCTTCACCGACCCCGAGATCGCGACCGTCGGTTACTCGCAGGCGGACGTGGACGGAGGCAGGATCGACGCCCGCGTCGTCAAACTGCCCCTGCTGCGCAACCCGCGCGCCAAGATGCAGGGCATCAGGGACGGCTTCGTCAAGATCTTCTGTCGGCCGGGCACGGGCATCGTGGTCGGCGGTGTCGTCGTCTCACCGCGCGCCTCGGAACTGATCCACCCCATCTCGATCGCCGTCGACAACAACCTGACGGTGGAACAGATCGCAAACGCTTTCACCGTGTACCCGTCTCTGTCGGGCTCGATCGCGGAGGTGGCACGCCAGTTGCACACCCGCAAGGCGACCGCCGAGAGCTGACGGTGCCCGGCGGAGGGACGAAACCCGGCGAACCCCGGCACTCCGCGCAGCGAGCGATCAACTGAGAGGCCGCCTATACCACTTGGTGGCCTCTCAAATGCGCAATTTCCGCTATCCGGCGCATAGAGCTGAAAACTGACGGGCGGTGGGGTTACTGTCAGTTTCGTGTTCGCTGCAGAACGTCGTCAGTTGATCCTCGAAATGGTGCGCGCCAACGGAGCCGTGTCGCTCCGGGAGCTCGCCCGCGTCGTCCAGACCTCCGAAGTGACCGTACGGCGGGACGTGCGGGCACTGGAGGCAGAAGGACTCCTCGACCGCCGGCACGGCGGTGCGGTACTGCCGGGCGGCTTCACCCGCGAGTCCGGCTTCCCGCAGAAATCTTTGTCCGCGACCGCCGAGAAGACGGCCATCGCCGACCTCGCCGCCGGACTCGTCGAAGAGGGCGAGGCCATCGTGGTGGGCGCCGGGACCACGACGCAGGAGCTGGCACGCCGGCTCGCCCGCGTCCCCGGGCTGACCGTGGTCACCAACTCGCTGCTGGTGGCGCAGGCGCTCGCCCATGCCAACCGGGTCGAAGTCGTCATGACCGGCGGGACGTTGCGCGGCTCCAACTACGCCCTGGTGGGCAGCGGGGCCGAGCAGTCGCTCCAGGGACTGCGCGTCTCGCGCGCCTTTCTCTCGGGGAGCGGGCTCACCGCCGAGCGAGGGCTGTCCACGTCCAACATGCTCTCGGCGAGCGTGGACCGGGCGCTGGTGCAGGCCGCCGCGGAGGTCGTCGTGCTGGCCGACCACACCAAGCTCGGCACCGACACGATGTTCCAGACCGTGCCGACGGACGTGATCACCCGACTGGTGACGGACGAGCCTCCGCCTCATGACGACCGGGCGGCGACGGAGCTGCAGGCACTGGCGGACCAGGGCGTACAGATCACCGTGGCGGGGGCGACGGCCGCGGCGTCGGCTCCCGCCCGCCACGAGGTTCCCCCTCTCCCCGGCCAGCGCCGCACCCGCGCCCCGCTGCGCAGTGCGGGCGGCGCGCTGGCCCCGGAGCAGCTCCAGGACCGTTCACCCCGGGTTGCGGACCTCCGCCGCCGCTGAGGCCGCTGGCGCGGCCCGACGACCGGATCGCGGCTTTCGGATCATGAGCCGGTCGTTACTGCGCCACGAACAGTGGCTGACGCCCGATCACGGCCACAGGCCATGGGTTACGTCGCCTGATCACGGGCGCCCGACGCGGCGGCCACGATGCCGGGCCATTGGCCATCACGCCTGACCATCGGTCACGATGCCTGGTCGCCGCACACGACGCCGGGCCGTCGTCACGAAGCCAAGGGCCGCCGCCCACGACGACGCGGCCATGGTCCGCAACGCCTCCTCGCCGCGCCCACGACGCCGGCTGTCGGTCAGGACTCCTTGCCCGGCCTTGCTCGCGCTTCGGTGGCGTCCCACCCTCCGTGGTGTGCGCGTCGGCCCGCTCACCGATGCGGCGCGCCACCGCCGGGCGTGCCGCCCAGGCGCTCCGGACCACCGGAGACAGAGCCAGCAGGCGGGGACCGCCTCCGGCGTCGTCCTGATCACGGCAACACGCCGACAGCAGCGCTGCGGACCGACCTGGGGTCGCCCGCGCGGCTCACGGGCTCGGGGTGGTCGTCGGGGCCTGGTTCGGGTCGGCCTCGGGTCCCGCGGCCCGTTGTGGTCGGCTAGGCATGGTCACCGCGCGGCTCACGGGCTCGGGGCAGTCGTCGGTCCTGGTTCGGGTCGGCCTCGGGTCCGGCGGTCCGTTGTGGTCGGCTAGGCATGGTCACCGCGCGGCTCACCCGCTCGGGGTGGTCGTCGGTCCCGGTTCAGGTCCGCCTCGGATTCTGCGGCCCGTTGTGGTCGGCTCGGGTATGGCCGCCGCGCGGCTCACCCGCTCTGGGCAGTCGCCGGGTCCGCCTTCAGTCCCCGTAGCGTCAGCGTCAGCAGGCGGTCCGCCAGCTCCCCGTCCTCCGGGCTTTCCTCCGCCGCCAGCGCGATCGCGTTCGTCAGTTGCATCAGGTCGCCGATCGACACGTCCGCCCGCACCGCGCCGCTCTTCTGCGCCCGTGCCAGCAGCCGCATCCCCGCCTCGCGCAGGGGGACGCTGCACGCCGCCAGCGCCGATTCCCTGTCCGCTGCCGCCGACATGAGCGCGCGGGCCAGGCCCCGGTACTCACCCGCATGTGTGATGAGGGCGCGCAGCCACTCCACGAGCGCCCCGCAGGGCTGCTCGGCGCCGACCAGTTCGCGGGAGCGTGCCAACAGGTCCGCCAGCGCCTCCTGGAAGACCGCGCTCATCATCGCGTGGCGGTTGGGGAAGTGCCGGTACAGGGTGCCGATGCCCACCCCCGATCGGCGGGCGATCTCCTCCAGCGACGCGTCGGTGCCGTGTTCTGCGAAGACGGCGCGCGCCTCGGTGAGCAGACGTTCGTAGTTGCGGCGGGCATCGGCCCGCATGGGCCGCGGTGCGGGCGCGCCCGCTGTCGTATCCGCGGTCGTGCCGACCGTACTGGTTGCCATCGCCTCGTCCTTCCGGAGTCCGCCCCGGTTCAAGGATGCCATTGCCGGATCGGCGGCCCGCCGTGACGTGGACATGTATGTGGGGCCCGTCCCCGGTCCGCGTCGGCGGACCGGGGACGGGCCCCACATGCTGACGTCCTGCGTCAGTCCTTGATCTCGCAGATGACGGCGCCGGAGGTCAGCGACGCGCCGACCTCCGCCGCGAGGCCCTTGACGGTGCCGGAGCGGTGCGCGTTCAGCGGCTGCTCCATCTTCATCGCCTCGAGGACGACGATCAGGTCGCCCTCCGTGACCTCCTGGCCCTCCTCGACGGCGACCTTGACGATCGTGCCCTGCATCGGCGAGGTGAGCGTGTCGCCCGAGGCGGCCGACGCGGACTTCTTCGCCGCCCGGCGCTTCGGCTTCGCGCCCGCCGCCAGACCCGTGCGGGCCAGCGTCATGCCCAGCGAGGAGGGCAGCGAGACCTCCAGGCGCTTGCCGCCGACCTCGACGACGATCGTCTCGCGGCCGGCCTCGTCCTCCTCGGCCTCCGCCGGGACGGCGAACGGCTTGATCTCGTTGACGAACTCGGTCTCGATCCAGCGCGTGTGGACCCTGAACGGGTCGGCGGTGAACGCCGGGTCGGCCACGACCGCGCGGTGGAACGGAACGGCGGTCGCCATGCCCTCGATCTCGAACTCCGCCAGCGCACGCGCCGCGCGCTGCAGCGCCTGCTCACGGGTGGCGCCGGTGACGATCAGCTTGGCGAGCAGGGAATCCCACGCCGGGCCGATGACGGAGCCGGACTCGACGCCCGCGTCCAGGCGGACACCCGGGCCGGTCGGCGGGCGGAAGGTGGTGACGGTGCCGGGCGCGGGCAGGAAGCCGCGGCCCGGGTCCTCGCCGTTGATCCGGAACTCGAACGAGTGACCGCGCACGGCCGGGTCGTCGTAGCCCAGCTTCTCGCCGTCGGCGATACGGAACATCTCGCGCACCAGGTCGATGCCGGTGACCTCTTCGGTGACCGGATGCTCGACCTGGAGACGGGTGTTGACCTCGAGGAAGGAGATCGTGCCGTCGACACCGACGAGGAACTCGACCGTGCCCGCGCCGACGTAGCCCGCCTCCTTGAGGATGGCCTTCGACGCGCGGTACAGCTCGGCGTTCTGCTGGGCCGTCAGGAACGGCGCCGGGGCCTCCTCCACCAGCTTCTGGTGGCGGCGCTGCAGCGAGCAGTCACGCGTGGAGACCACCACGACGTTGCCGTGCGAGTCGGCCAGGCACTGGGTCTCCACGTGACGCGGCTTGTCCAGGTAGCGCTCGACGAAGCACTCGCCGCGGCCGAAGGCGGCGACGGCCTCGCGGACGGCGGAGTCGTAGAGCTCCGGGACCTCTTCCAGCGTGCGGGCGACCTTCAGACCACGGCCGCCACCACCGAACGCGGCCTTGATGGCGATCGGCAGACCGTGTTCCTGCGCGAACGCGACGACCTCGTCCGCCCCGGAGACCGGGTCGGGCGTGCCTGCGACCAGCGGGGCGCCGGCGCGCTGGGCGATATGACGGGCGGCGACCTTGTCACCCAGATCGCGGATCGCCTGCGGCGGCGGACCGATCCAGGTCAGCCCCGCGTCGATCACGGCCTGGGCGAACTCCGCGTTCTCGGACAGGAAGCCGTAGCCGGGGTGGACGGCGTCCGCTCCCGAATCAGCCGCGGCCTGCAGCACCTTGGCCATGTCCAGGTAACTGGCGGCCGGAGTGTCACCGCCCAGGGCGAACGCTTCGTCGGCCGCCCGGACATGCAGAGCGTCCCGGTCCGGATCGGCGTAGACGGCTACGCTCGCGATCCCGGCGTCCCGGCAGGCTCGGGCAACGCGGACAGCGATTTCGCCACGGTTGGCGATGAGCACCTTGCGCACGATGGCTCCCTCCTTGAAACAAGCTGAGTTTAGGGACTGCCGACACGGCCTTTCGACCCGTCCCCAATGGTGAGCTTGCCCACACGGAGCGTGATTCGAGGCTCGCGGACACGCGAAATCCCTTGTCGCACCACGGTACGACGGGTTCCTCCCCCGCACAGTAGCCCCCTGGTGTGGCCAAGGTCTCTGTTCGAGGACGCAGCGGCCGAATGGGTTTCTTTGTGGAGTCCCTACGAATGGCCCAATGAAACTTTGCCGCGTGACGGAGAGTGTCACGCCTCTTGTCCCTGCGTTTACTGGTCAGTAGCGTTCGCGCTGTCGTACGTACGTCCGGTAACTGAGGGTTGGGGGCGCCATGGTGCGCAGACCGGTGGCCGTCGTGGCTGCGATCGTCCTGCTGGTGGAGGCCGTCGGCATCGTCGTGATCAACGGGATCATGGCCCGCTTCGTCGAGGCGCAGAGCATGTCGCTGGACGGTCTCGACCCGGACGCGATGGCTGCCGGCACCTGGGGCATGGGGATCGGCTCGGGGCTGTTCCTCGCGCTGTGCGGCGCGCTGTTGCTCCTGATGGGCATACGCGACCGGGCGCCCGGCCGCTTCACCCGCATCCTGCTGATCGGCTGTGCGGTCGTGCACGGGGTGCTGGGCGCGCTGACGGTGGGCCTGGTCGGCTGGCCGGCGTTCGCCTGGATGATGCTGGTGCTCGGCCTGCTGGTGCTGTCCCTGATCGCGTACGGCGGCGACGACGCTCCGGAGCAGGAGGCGGCCCCGAAGGAGGCCGCGCCGGCGTGACCGACCGCGTGACCGACCGCGTGACCGACTGCGGGACCGCCGGCCCGGCGGTCGGATCCGGAGATCGCCGGACCCGGAGATCGCCGGACCCGGAGGATCGTCAGACCCAGAGGTCGGTGATCGAAATGCCCAGCTCGGCGAACAGCTTGCGCAGCAGTGGCAGGGAGAGGCCGATGACGTTGCTGTGGTCGCCCTCGATGGACTCGACGAAGGGGGCGGAGAGCCCGTCGAGCGTGAACGCGCCCGCCACGTGCAGCGGTTCGCCGCTCGCGACGTAGGCGGCGATCTCGGCGTCCGTCGGCTCGGCGAACCGTACGGTCGTGGACGCGGTCGCGGACACCTGCCGGCCGGTGGACGTGTCGATGACGCAGTGTCCGGTCCGCAGCACACCCGCACGGCCGCGCATCGCCTTCCACCGGGCGGTGGCCTCCTCGGCGTCGGCGGGCTTGCCGAGCGCCTGGCCGTCGAGCTCCAGCACGGAGTCGCACCCGATGAGCAGCGCACCGGCGGCCTCGGGCCGCGCGGCGACCGCGGCGGCCTTGGCCTCGGCGAGCGCCAGCGCGAGTTCGGCCGGGGTGGGCGCGCTGAGGGCGTCCTCGTCGACACCGCTGACGATGACATGCGGATCGAGCCCGGCCTGCTTGAGCAGGTTGAGCCGCGCGGGAGAGGCGGACGCGAGCACGAGACGCGGACGGGCGGGGGAGGTCATGCGGCCATGTTAGGCGGCCGCCCGCACGCTGTTTCGCGGGACCTCCGTCCCCGGCCGGTCCTCCTCTTCAGGAGCTCTGCCCCCGCGCTTCGCACGTCGGTGTGGCGGGTGGGCCGATGCCCGGCGGTGCTGTGCCGGTGCGGCGTACTTGCGGGGCTATGCCCCCGGACCCCGCGCCTCAACACTTCCCCTATGGCCTGGCGGCCGTGGGTGGGATTGCGCCCAGCGGGGCCGGGTGCGCCTGCGGCCGCGGCGCCGCGCAGCGTCCTCGCCGGAGTCCCGGTTCCGGCAGCGGCCCCCGCCGCGCCCTCACCGCAGGCCCACCACGAACATCCCCACCACCATGGCCAGCGCCAGCAGAATCCCCGCGCGGCGGAGCATCGCCTGCATGTCGCGCAGTTCCTTGGGCGGCTCGTTCTTCGGGTCGGACCAGAGCATGCATTCGATCCTGCGGGTGCGCGCCGCCCCGCGCCTGAGTACGCGTACTCAAACCCGTCTCCCCCGCCGGGACCACGAACACCCCGCCCGCGCGCACTCCAGAACCGCCCGCTGCGTGGTCCGCGTCCACCGCGGACAGCGGCTCACGGCCCGCGACTCACCGCGAAGCGGTCGTACAGCGGGCCGAGACCGCGCGCAGCACCTCCACCGGCTCTGGGGGAGTCCTTCGGCGAGACCGTCCAGCAAGGGCCGGGCCCCCGCGACGCGGGCCCGGCCCTTGCTGTCCAGGGGCCTCAGACGGGCCAGTAGCTGCGCGCCCACGACCGCGGGCCCGGCTGCGGCCTGCTGGCCCGTGCGATACGTGCGGGGTCCGACCAGCCCTCCGGCGTCGGGGACAGAGCGGCCCCGGCAGCCGCGGCCTCGGCACTGGCCGCGGCCCGGGCCTGAACCACCGCCAGTGCGGCGGCCAGCTCCTCCGGGGTCGGGTTCCCGCGTACGACCTTGATCATGACGACTCCTGTCCGGCCTAGAGGGGGATGTTGCCGTGCTTCTTCGGCGGCAGGCTCTCCCGCTTCGTGCGCAGCTGACGCAGCCCCTTGACGACCTGGGCCCGCGTCTCCGAGGGCATGATCACGGCGTCGATGTAGCCGCGTTCGGCGGCCGTGTACGGGTTCAGCAGCGTGTCCTCGTACTCCTGGATGAGCCGCGCCCGCGTCCCCTCCTGGTCCTCCGCCGCCGCGATCGTGCGCCGGTGCAGGATGTTCACCGCGCCCTGCGCGCCCATGACCGCGATCTGCGAGGTCGGCCAGGCGAGGTTGAGGTCCGCACCCAGGTGCTTGGAGCCCATGACGTCGTACGCGCCGCCGAACGCCTTGCGCGTGATGACCGTGATCAGCGGGACGGTGGCCTCGGCGTACGCGTAGATCAGCTTCGCGCCGCGCCGGATGATGCCGCCGTACTCCTGGTCCACGCCCGGCAGGAAGCCCGGCACGTCCACGAAGGTCAGCACCGGCACGTTGAACGCGTCGCAGGTGCGCACGAAACGGGCCGCCTTCTCCGAGGCGTTGATGTCCAGGCAGCCGGCGAACTGCATCGGCTGGTTGGCCACGATGCCGACCGGGAAGCCCTCCACCCGGCCGAAGCCGGTGACGATGTTCGGTGCGAACAGGGACTGCGTCTCCAGGAACTCACCCTCGTCCAGCACGTGCTCGATCACCGTGCGGATGTCGTACGGCTGGTTCGCCGAGTCCGGGATGAGCGTGTCCAGCTCCCGGTCCTCTTCGGTGACGGCCGTGTCGGCGGTCTCGGGGAACGCCGGCGGCTCGGAGAGATTGTTCGACGGCAGGTACGACAGCAGGGACTTGATGTACTCGATCGCGTCCTTCTCGTCGCCCGACATGTGGTGCGCGACACCGGAGGTGGTGTTGTGCGTGCGCGCGCCGCCGAGCTCCTCGAAGCCGACGTCCTCGCCGGTGACCGTCTTGATGACGTCGGGGCCGGTGATGAACATGTGCGACGTCTGGTCCACCATCACCGTGAAGTCGGTTATGGCGGGGGAGTAGACGGCGCCGCCCGCACACGGGCCCACGACGAGCGAGATCTGCGGGATGACGCCCGACGCGTGCGTGTTGCGGCGGAAGATCTCGCCGTACATGCCGAGCGCGCTGACGCCCTCCTGGATGCGTGCGCCGCCGGAGTCGTTGATGCCGATGACCGGGCAGCCGGTCTTCAGGGCGAAGTCCATCACCTTGATGATCTTCTGCCCGAACACCTCGCCGAGAGCACCGCCGAAGACGGTGAAGTCCTGCGAGAAGACCGCGACGGGCCGGCCGTCGACCGTGCCGTAACCGGTGACGACGCCGTCGCCGTACGGGCGGGTCTTCTCCAGGCCGAAGTTGGTCGAACGGTGGCGCGCGAACTCGTCCAGCTCCACGAACGAGTCCTCGTCCAGCAGCAGATCGATCCGCTCGCGGGCGGTCAACTTGCCCTTGGCATGCTGCTTTTCCACGGCACGTGCGGAGCCGGCATGCGTCGCCTCGTCGATACGGCGCTGAAGATCGGCGATCTTTCCCGCGGTGGTGTGGATGTCGTTCTGTTCCGGCTCGGACATCGGGATGCGGCTCCCTGGCTGATCACGGGGACGGTAACGGAAGTCGATGAGTGGGTTCCGTTGCTACTGACTCGTAGCGTATCGGCGTGGATACCGTTCGGCAGTGCGGTGTTTACCACACCTAACCTGGCTTGCATGACGCCAGACAATGCGCCTGACGGTGCGCCCGCAAGCCCCTGGTCCGACCTCGGCCGCCCCCCGCTGAACATCCCCGCGCTGCGCCGCGCCCTGCTGGTCCCCGGCTCCCTGTGGACCTCGCTCGACGTGGTCGCCGCCACCGGCTCGACCAACTCCGACCTCGCGGGGCGGGCCGCGTCGCTGCCGGAGGGAGCGGTGCTCGTCGCCGAGGAGCAGACTGCGGGCCGCGGCCGACTGGACCGCAGCTGGATCGCGCCGCCGCGGTCGGGTCTGTTCTTCTCCGTACTCCTGCGCCCCGGCGACGAGGTCCCCGTCGAGCGCTGGGGCTGGCTCCCGCTGCTCGCGGGGGTCGCCGCCGCGACCGGCCTCGCACGGGCCGCGGGCACCGACATGTCCCTCAAATGGCCCAACGACCTCCTGGTCACCGTCGACGGCGAGGAGCGCAAGGCCGGCGGCATCCTCGCCGAGCGCGCCGGGGACGACGCGGTCGTCCTCGGCATCGGCGTCAACGTGTCCCTGCGCGCCGAAGAGCTGCCCGTCCCCACGGCGGGGTCCCTCGCGCTCGCGAACGCCGTGTCCACCGACCGCGACCCTCTGCTGCGGGCGGTACTGCGCTCGCTGGAGCAGTGGTACGGCCGGTGGCGGGCGGCCGGCGGCGATCCCGGCGCGTCCGGGGTCCAGGAGGCGTACGCGGCGGGCTCGGCGACCCTGGGCCGCACCGTGCGCGCGGAGCTGCCGGGCGGCCGCTCGGTCACCGGGGAAGCCGTGGCGGTGGACGGCGACGGCCGGGTGGTCCTGGTGGCCGAGGACGGCGAACGCGTCGCGGTGAGCGCGGGCGACATCGTGCATCTGCGGGCGGCCGACTGAACGGGCACCCGACGGGGTGTTCTCGGGCG
>NZ_JAGGOJ010000016.1 GCF_018614575.1 Streptomyces sp. ISL-10 | reverse complement strand
CATCCGAAGAGCGGAACAGCCGGGAGGAATAGTCCCGACCGTTCACAGCGTCCTCGCTGTGTATTGCCTGTCGACCACATGGGCCGGCAGGACTTTCAAAGGAACCTCATCTCCCGAGGGAGACGGGGTATCAACATATCTGGCGTTGATTTTTGGCACGCTGTTGAGTTCTCAAGGAACGGACGCTTCCTTTGTACTCACCCCGGACACTGTCCGACGCTTTCCTCCGGGCGCTTCCCTTCGGTCTTTCAAACACTATCAGGCTTTCTCGGCCTCTCTGACCACCACCCTGCGGACAAGCAGTGGTTTAGACCAGTTAGGATCTCGGCTTGATAGGCGCTGCCGACCTCCGACTCGATGTCGCGTTGGGGTCAGGCAGGGGTACGAGAGTACAGGTCTGCCGCAGACGAGGCAAATCGCTTGCGGCACCCCCTAGGTCCGTCAACTGGTAGCTGTTATGCGGAACTAGGACTTCATGTGACATACCCTGCTGAACAGTGTGTCGTCCGGTACAAGCAGTGACGACGCAGCACGAAATCCCCGCTCTGGGAGGCTCCATGACCACAGTGACGTCCCCTCTCGCCGGACGGGCCATCGGGCTCGCAGCCGTGCCCGATCCCGTGTTCTCCGGCGCGATGGTCGGTCCTGGGACTGCCATCGATCCCGATCGCGGGGCATCGGAAGCCGTCTCCCCCGTCGCCGGCATCATCGTCTCGCTGCATCCGCACGCGTTCGTCGTTGTCGACGATCAGGGACACGGCGTGCTGACGCACCTCGGCATCGACACCGTGCAGCTCAACGGCGAGGGGTTCGAACTCCTCGTCAAAAAGGGCGACACCGTGCAGCGCGGACAGGCCGTGGTCCGGTGGGACCCGGCGGCCGTCGAGGCGGCCGGAAAGTCTGCGATCTGCCCGGTGGTGGCGCTCGAGGCCACTCCCGACGCTCTTTCCGACGTCCGTGAGGACGGCGACGTGAAGGCCGGCGACAGCCTCTTCGGCTGGCAGTGACCGCCGCACGCCGGTAACTGGCGAGTCGGACATCCACCGCGGCGGCACGGGCCGCCGCTCAATCGGAGACGGTGACATGGAGACAACGCTGCGAGGCGTCGGCGTGAGCCACGGAGTGGCGATCGGCGAGGTGCGGCACATGGGCACGGCGGTTCTCGAACCGCCGGCCAAGCAGATACCGGCAGAGGACGCGGAGCGCGAGCAGATGCGGGCGAGGAAGGCCGTCGAGGCCGTCGCCGCCGATCTGATCGCGCGGGGCAATCTCGCCGGCGGCGAGGCGCAGGCCGTGCTCGAGGCGCAGGCGATGATGGCGCAGGACCCCGAACTGATGGCGGACGTGGACCGTCGTATCGCCGTCGGCAGCACGGCCGAGCGTGCCGTGTACGACGCGTTCGCCGCCTACCGGGCCCTGCTGGCGGGTGCAGGTGAGTACCTCGCGGGCCGGGTCGCGGACCTGGACGACGTGCGGAACAGGATCGTGGCCCGGCTGCTCGGGGTGCCGATGCCGGGTGTGCCGGACAGCGACGAGCCGTACGTACTGATCGCGCGCGACCTGGCGCCGGCCGACACCGCTCTGCTCGACCCCGCGCTGGTGCTCGGTTTCGTGACCGAGGAGGGCGGGCCGACGAGTCACAGCGCGATCCTGGCGCGGGCGCTCGGTGTCCCTGCTGTCGTGGCTCTGCCGGGCGCGGGGGAGCTGGCCGAGGGCACGCTGATCGCGGTGGACGGCAGCACGGGCGAGATCTTCGTCGAGCCGAGCGAGGAGAAGCGGGCCGAGATGGAGCGGGCCGCTGCCGAGCGCAAGGCCGCGCTCGCGGCGTCGAGCGGTCCGGGTGCCACGTCGGACGGGCACAAGGTGCCGCTGCTGGCGAACGTGGGCGGTCCCGCGGACGTGCCGGCGGCGGTGGAGGCCGGGGCCGAGGGCGTCGGGCTGTTCCGTACCGAGTTCCTGTTCCTCGACGACAGCAAGCAGGCGCCGTCGGAGGAGAAGCAGATCCAGGCCTACCGCCAGGTACTGGAGGCGTTTCCCGAGGGCCGGGTCGTGGTGCGTGTGCTCGATGCGGGCGCCGACAAGCCGCTCGACTTCCTGACGCCGGCCGACGAGCCGAACCCTGCGCTGGGTGTGCGCGGGCTGCGCTCGCTGCTGGACCACCCCGACGTGCTGCGGACGCAGCTGTCCGCGCTGTCGAAGGCGGCGCAGGGGCTGCCCGTGTATCTCGAGGTCATGGCGCCGATGGTGGCGGACCGTACGGACGCGAAGGCGTTCGCGGACGCGTGCCGGGAAGCGGGACTGCAGGCGAAGTTCGGGGCGATGGTGGAGATTCCGTCCGCCGCGCTGCGGGCGCGTTCGATCCTGCAGGAGGTGGAGTTCCTTTCGCTGGGGACCAACGACCTCGCTCAGTACACTTTCGCCGCCGACCGGCAGGTGGGTGCGGTGTCGCGGCTGCAGGATCCGTGGCAGCCGGCGCTGCTGGACCTGGTGGCGCTGTCCGCCGACGCCGCGAAGGCCGAGGGCAAGAGCTGTGGTGTGTGCGGTGAGGCTGCCTCCGATCCGCTGCTGGCCTGTGTGCTCACCGGTCTGGGTGTCACGTCGCTGTCGATGGGTGCCGCGTCGATCCCGTATGTGCGGGCGATGCTGGCGAAGTACACGCTCGGGCAGTGCGAGCGGGCCGCGGCGGCGGCGCGTGCCACGGACACCGCCGAGGAGGCGCGGCTGGCCGCCCAGGCGGTGCTGTCCGGCGAGTAGTCCGTCGGGAGAGATGTGTGGAGGGGGCCTTTCACCGTGTGGCGGAGGGCCCCCTTCGGTGTCAGTGGTGGGTGTCCGGGTCGTCGGAGGCGAGGGGGAAGCCGGCGCAGTACTCGACGCCGGGCTCGGGTGACAGCGGTTCGCCGGTGGCGGCGTCGGTGCAGTAGGCGCTGAAGACCTCGCCCGCAGTGAGCGGGATCAGCCTGCCGTTCTCCAGGCGCCAGCCGTGGAGGTGGTCGGGGGCGCCCGGGACGCTGGTGCGCAGCACGACTCCGCCGGTGGTCTCCAGGGCGATCCCCGCGGCGAGGACGCTGACGAACTCGGCGCCTTCCTCCGCGTCGAGCTCGGCGGATGCGGTGGCGGAACCATCGGCGTGCAGCACGGCGAAGAGCTGTTCGTCGGGGCCGGGGACGCTGCAGACGAGATGGTGGGTGCCGGGTCCGGCGACGTCGAGGAGTCTCATGAGGATCCGCGAGGCCCGGTCGAAGGCGGACCGTCCGATGTCCTCGCCGCAGTCGGCGCACATACCGAGGTCGGCGAGGAGCAGGGTCGCGTACTGCCAGGTGGCCTGGCGGACGGCTTTGTCGATGAGCCGGGGCAGCAGCTCGGCGAGCGGCTGTCCGGTGTAGGGGACGGTCGGACCGCGGCCGGCGAGCTCGGCGGTGAAGCGGCTGCGGGCTTGTGCCGTGTCGGCGTCGAGCCCCGCGTCGGTGCAGAACTCCGCGTATTCGTCGGGGTCGAACAGGGCGATCGTCGTGTGCAGTTGCCGGGTGGAGAGCGTCTTCAGCAGCTGCTCGGACTGGCGTAGATAGGTGGCGTGGTCGTCGAAGGTGAAGCTGCGGTAGCGGCGCATCGCGGTGAAGTCGCGGACGTCGGCGAGGATGCCGACGGTGCTGGGGACCTCGCGGCGCAGGATGCGCCGCATCGATGCGTGGGTGCCGGGCCGCCGGGACCTGCTGGTGTGCGCCATGCTGATTTCCCCCTGAGCGCTGTGGTCACTGCTCACTCACGGTAGGTGAGGGCACTGACATCGGCGGCCGGTCGCCCCGGACGCCGCTGATGGGCGCCCGGGGCCGGGGGCTACATGCGGGTGCGGGCCAGCTCCTCGTAGAAGCGCAGGAGTTCGAGGTTGTCCACGGATCCGGGGTTGACCGCCTTTTCGAGCGCCGCGCCCTGGAGCAGGCGCTTGACCGGGACCTCGATGCGCTTGCCGGTGAGGGTGTGCGGTACGCCGGGCACCTCGATGATGTCGTCGGGGACGTGGCGCGGGGAGAGCTGTTCGCGGATGGTGCGGGTGATGCGGGTCTTCAGGTCGTCGTCGAGTACGGCGCCCTCGGCGAGGTGGACGAACAGGGGCATCCAGTAGCCGCCGTCGGGTTCCTCCAGTCCGATGACGAGGGATTCCCGGATCTCCGGGAGCCGTTCGACCGCTTCGTAGATGTCTGCGGATCCCATCCGTACGCCCTGGCGGTTGAGGGTGGAGTCGGAGCGGCCGTGGATGACGACGGAGCCGGTTTCGGTGATGGTGATCCAGTCCCCGTGCCGCCAGACGCCCGGGTACGTCTCGAAGTAGCTCTCGCGGTAGCGGCTGCCGTCGGGGTCGTTCCAGAAGCGGATGGGCATGGAGGGCATGGGGTTGGTGACGACCAGTTCACCCACCTCGCCGATGAGCGGCTTGCCCTGGGGGTCCCAGGACTGGAGGTCGGTGCCGAGGCAGGCGGCCTGGAGTTCGCCGATGTGGACGGGGAGGGTGGGAACAGCTCCGGCGAAGCAGCTGCAGACGTCGGTGCCGCCGCTGACGGAGGCGATCCAGAGGTTGTCGGCCACCTCGTCGTGCAGCCAGCGGAAGCCGTCCGGCGGCAGGGGCGAGCCGGTGGTGGCAACGCAGGCGACCTTGGAGAGGTCGTAGTCGCGGGCGGGGTGGACGTCGGCCTTGGCGCAGGCCATGACGTAGGCGGCCGAGGTGCCGAAGAGGGTGGCGCCGGTGCGTTCGGCGACGCTCCACTGGGCGCCGGTGGCCGGGTAGCCCGGGCTGCCGTCGTACAGGACGACGGTGGTGCCGGTGAGGAGGCCGGAGACGAGGAAGTTCCACATCATCCAGCCGGTGGAGGTGTACCAGAAGAAGCGGTCGCCGGGGCCGAGGTCGCAGTGGAGGCCGAGCTGCTTGAAGTGCTCGAGGAGGATGCCGCCCTGGGACTGGACGATGGCCTTGGGCAGTCCGGTGGTGCCGGAGGAGTACAGGACCCACAGGGGGTGGTCGAAGGGGACCTGTTCGAAGACGGGGTCGGCGTCGCCGGAGGTGAGGGCGGACCATTCGAGGGCGCCTTCGGGGGCCTCGGTGCCGAGCAACGGGATGTGGACGACGGCGCGGAGTGTGGGCAGTTCCCGGCGGAGTTCGGCGACGGTCTCGGTGCGGTCGTGTTCCTTGCCGCCGTAGCGGTAGCCGTCGACGGTGAACAGGACGACCGGCTCGACCTGCTGGAAGCGGTCGAGGACGCTGCGGGCGCCGAAGTCGGGGGCGCAGGAGGTCCAGACGGCGCCGACAGCCGCCGTGGCCAGCAGGGCGGTGACGGCCTGCGGGATGTTGGGGAGATAACCGCTGACGCGGTCGCCGGGGCGTACGCCGAGGGCGCGCAGTTCGACGGCGAGTGCTCCGACCTGGCGACGGAGCTCGGCCCAGCTGATGGGCGTGGGCTCGTGTGTCTCGTCCACATGGAGCAGGGCGGGCTCGTGTGCACGTGCCGGATCTTCGGCAGTGCGCAGGGCGTGTTCGGCGTAGTTGAGTGTGGCGCCGGGGAACCACTGGGCGCCGGGCATGGACCGGTCGCCGAGTACGCGGTCGTAGGGGGCGGTGAAGCGGATGTCGAACCAGTCGGCGACTGCCTGCCAGAACGTCTCGAGCTCTGCCACGGACCAGCGGTGCAGCGCCGGGTAGCCGCCCTCGGCCGGTGCTCCGTAGCGCTCGGCGGCCCAGGACTGGAAGTGGGTGACGCGGGCGGCCGCGATGCGGTCCGCGTCCGGCTGCCAGAGCGGGGCGGGGTTCGCTGCTGAGGTCATGGGTCGGCTCCCGGGCTGTCTCTACGCGGTTCGGTGCGCGGTGTCTGCGCGGCCCGCGGTCGGGCGGGGTGTGCGCGGACGCGGGCTGACAGGGACGATGCCATGTGATCGTCTTTCGCACCAGGGCTCCCCGCCCATGTCCGGCTTGGTGAATATGTGGTCTGACCATGGGTGAACGGCAGTTGAACAGAACCCCGGATGTGTCGGCCGAATGGCAGGGTGAGCCGCATGGACGGTCGTGACCTGGTGCGCGCGGTGCGGAATGTCGGCTCGGTTCAGGGGCTGCGGGCGGCGCGCTCGGCGTGGCGCCGTAGTCGTGCGGACGCACGGGGGCTGTCCGACCGGGGCACGGAGCGGGCCAGGGTGCCGGGGCCCGTGGTGGAGGCGGAGCCGCTGCCGGGCGGTGGGATCGTCCGGTTCGCCCGTTCCGAGCTGCGCGTCGTGGTCGCGACGGGCGGCGCGGTGTTCCGCGGCTGGGACGGTGCGCAGCCGCTGCCGTCGTACGGGCTGGCCGGTCCGCCTCCGGAGCCGGACCCGCGGGCCGGTCTGGAGCCGGACAAGGACGGCGGCTGGCGGGTGGTGTCGGAGCGGGTGACCGTCGAGGTGTCGCGGCACGGTGCGGTGGAGATCCGTACCCCGGGGGGTGTGGTGCTGCGCCGTGATCTGCCGCCGCGCTGGTGGGAGCCCGTCGCGGGCGGCGGCCCGGCGCGCTGGTCGCAGCGCTGCGAGGTGGGAGCCGACGCGCGGATGTTCGGCCTGGGCGGCCGTGTGCCGGGGCCTCGGCTGCGTGGGGGTGTGTACCGGCTGTGGAACGGAGGTACGGGTCGGGGCGCGGGGCCGGAGGGGGATGCCGCACACATCACGATGCCGGTGCAGATGGTGGTGGCCGACGCGGGGACGCATCTGGCGTTTCACGACACCTCGTGGGACGGCCGGGTGACCGTTCGGGAGGGCGAAGAGGGTGCGGGCTCGGGGCACGACCGGCCCGGGACCATCGAGCTGCGGATGGACGGCGGGCCGCTGCGCAGCTGGGTCCTGGTGGGCACTCCCGCACGTGTTCTGAGCGGTTTCGCGCAGCTCACGGGTGCGCCCGCGCTGCCCCCTTCGTGGGCGCTCGGCCTTCAGCACGCGGGGGGCGGATCGGACGACGAGCAGGCGGTGCGGGAACTGGTGGCCGCGTACCGGGAGCGTGGGCTGCCGTTGTCGGCGGTGCATCTTGGCGGGAACCCGGTGCCGTCGGCCGGAGGACGGGGACGTGCGGCGGGTCCGGCCGTACCGGGGCGCCGGAGGTCCCGCGAGACGCTCCCCGAAGATGCGGCGGGACCGTTCGGCGTGGACGAGGCGCGGTTCCCCGATCTGCCCGCGCTGGCGAAGGACCTGCGGGAGGAAGGGGTGCGGCTGGTCCGTGTGGTCGGTTCGACCGTAGCGGCACGGCCGGGTGAGCAGGTGTACGAGACCGGGGTGCGCGCGGGGGCGTTCGTGCGGGACGCGCGGGGCAGGGAGGTGCGGGGCGTGGCGGCTTCCGGCGACCGTGTGCATCCGGACTTCACCGATCCGCGCACCCGGGTGTGGTGGGGCGAGCGGTACGAGGAGCTGCTGGAGCAGGGTTTCTCGGGCATGTGGCACGAGGGCGAGGCTCCGTGGGCGACATCGCTGTTCGGCGCCATGGCGCTGCCTCGTTCGGCACGGCATGTGCTGGAGGGCCGTGGCGGCGATCACCAGGAGGCGCATAACGTGAACGGTCTGGCGATGGCGCGCGCCGCGTACGAGGGGCTGTGCCGGCTGCGTCCCGAAGAGCGGCCGTTCCTCGTCTCCGGCTCGGGCTGGACCGGCGTGCAGCGGTACGGCGGTGTGTGGCCGGGGCAGGAGCCGGAGGGCTGGCCGGCGTTGCGTGCCACGCTGGCGCGGGTGCTGGGGCTCGGGGTGTGCGGGGTGCCGTTCTCGGGCGCGGAGGCGGGTGGGTCCGGGGCCCCTCTGTCGGCGGAGCTGTATCTGCGCCGGCTGCAACTGGGCGCGTATCTGCCGCTGCTGCGGACCGGGGCGCCGATCGGGCGGCAGGGGGCGGAGCCGTGGGAGTTCGGGCCCGAGGTGTTGGCGCATGCGCGGGCGGCGCTGCGGGAACGTGATCGGCTGCGGCCGTATCTGATCGGGCTCGCGCATCTCGCCCGGCTGACCGGTGCGCCCTGTGCCCGGCCGCTGTGGTGGGGCAGCCCGGGTGACCGGGTGCTGCGGGACTGCGAGGACGCGTTCCTGCTGGGCGATTCGCTGCTGGTGGCGCCCGTGCTGGAGCCGGGAGCCGACCGGCGGGCGGTCCGGCTTCCCCGTGGCCGCTGGTACGACACCGCGACGGGCCGCGCGTACGAGGGTCCCGCCCAGGTGCTGGTGGAGGCGCCGCTGGCCAGGATCCCGGTGCTGGCGCGGGCGGGGACGGTGCTCGCGGTGCGGGCCGATGACGGCCGGGTGGAGATCGAGGCGTGGGCGCCCGCGCCGGGGCGCAAGGGCGGCGGTCTGGTGGTTCGGGACACCGGCGACGGCTGGGCGCTGTCGGAGATCGAGCGGTACGCGACGCGGCTGGTGGACGGTCGTGTGGTGGTGGAGCGGGTCACGGACGAAGGGCGGGTGCCGGTGGAGGGGCCGGTGCGCGTGCGCGGGCTGGACTGACGGCGGTGCTGGTCAGCGGGAGGCGTATGTGCCCGCGAACCAGTTGCGTGCCGCGATGGTGTGGAGCTCGAACGCCAGCTCGGCGGGGGCGCGCAGCAGGTGCCAGCCCTCGGTCTCGTCGGTGCGCCGGGACGGCGGCAGCGCGCCGGCGTCCCGCGTCGGCAGCAGTCCGAAGAGCAGCAGGTGCCCGGCCGGTGAGCTGAGGACATCGGCGAGGCGCACGTCCTGCGGCCCTGCCTCGATGCCGGTCTCCTCGGCGACTTCGCGTACCACCGCGTCCCGCCAGTCCTCGCCGTGGTCGATGAAGCCGCCGGGCAGCGCGGTGCCGCCGCGGGCGGGTTCGATGGTGCGGGTGACGACCACGAGTCCGGTGCCCCGGTCGTCGTACGCGGGCAGCAGCGCGACGGCGACGGGCAGGGGGTTGCGGTAGGCGGTCTCCCCGCAGGCAGGGCAGGTGCGGGGCCAGCCGGCGGGAGCACCGTACGGCGTTCCGCAATGGCCGCAGTGGGAGTCCTTGGACACGGGCGGACTGTATCCGATCATTCTTTCCCGTCAGGGCGGGAAGTGATAAACGGTGTGCGCATGACACGACTTGGTTTTGCTTTCCGTGCTCTGACCGCGGCGGCCGCCGGGCTGCTCGCCGTCACCTCGGCCGCCCCCGCCGCGCAGGCGACGCCCGAACCGAAGGCGCCGCGTGAGTTCGTGGCCCTGCGCACGGTCGCGCCGACGATCATCCAGGAGATGCGCTACACGACGGACCACAATTTCGTCGGTGAGCCCATCGACGGATACCGCCGGCCGCTGTGCATCCTCACCGGGCCGGCCGCCGAGGCGCTGGGCCGGGCCCAGTCGCGGCTGCTGCGGCAGGGCTATTCGCTGAAGGTGTACGACTGCTACCGGCCGCAGCGGGCGGTCGACCACTTCGTGCGCTGGGCGAAGGATCTCGACGACGAGGCGATGAAGGAGGAGTTCTATCCGCAGGTCGACAAGTCGCGGCTGTTCGCGGACGGTTACATCGCGGAGAAGTCCGGACACAGCCGTGGCAGCACGGTGGACCTGACGATCGTGAAACTGCCGGCCGCGCCGACGCGGTCGTATGTGCCGGGTGAGCCGCTGACGGCGTGCTACGCGCCCCAGTCGGAGCGTTTCCCGGACAACTCCGTCGACATGGGGACCGGTTACGACTGCTTCGACACGCTGTCGCACACCGACGATCCGCGGATCACCGAGGCCCAGCGAGCCAACCGCCGGCTGCTGAAGGACACGCTCGCCGCGCAGGGGTTCGTGAATCTGCCGGAGGAGTGGTGGCACTTCACGTACAAGCCGGAGCCGTTCCCTGACACGTACTTCGATTTCCCCGTTGCGCGGCGCTCGGTCGCGGGGCACCGGGCGGGCTGACGCGGGAGCGCCTGGCCGTTACCGTGCGGTCATGGCGCAGCAGACGTTTGATTCGTACGAGGAGTTCTGGCCGTACTACGTGGCGATGCACTCGCGGGCCGCTACTCGGTGGGTGCACCTGGCAGGCACCCTGACGGGGCTCGCTATCAGCGCGTACGGCATGGCGCGGGGGCGGCTGCGGTATGCGGCCGCCCTCCCGCTGATCGGTTACGGGACGGCCTGGCCGGCCCACTTCCTCATCGAGAAGAACAACCCGGCCACGTTCGGGCATCCGGCCTGGTCCCTGCGTGGTGACGCGCAGATGATCCGGATGATGCTGGCGGGCCGGGACGGGGAGCTCGCGGAGATCGCCGCGAAGTGGCTCGCCGAGAACCGCTGACGGCCCGGGCCGGGCATGGCAGACTTCTGACGATCCGTCAGTTCGCGGTGCCGGGGAGGGGTTCGTGACACGCACACCCGTGGTGGCCCGATGGTTCACCGAAGAGGGCGGCGAGGAGGAATTCCGGCTGCTGGGCACACGCTGCACCGCCTGCTCGTCGGTCTCCTTCCCCCGCGAGGACGCCTTCTGCCGCAATCCTGCCTGCGGGGGCGGCGACCAGACCGAAGTGCCTCTGTCCAAACGGGGCAGGGTGTGGTCGTACACCGACTGCCGCTACCGGCCCCCGGCACCCTATGTCTTCGACCCGGACGTCCCGTGGCGGCCGTACACCCTGGTCGCCGTGGAACTGGAGGCCGAGCGGATGGTTGTGCTCGGCAGGGCGGCGCCCGGTGTCACCCCCGGCGACCTCTCCGTCGGAACGGAGGTCGAGGTCGTACCGGGTGTGCTCGACGAGGGCGACGGCACCGGTCCGGCGACCTGGCACTGGCGTCCCGTGGAGGCGTGGTGAGCACGGACGTGGCGGTGCTCGGTGCCGGGATGCACCCGTGGGGCAAGTGGGGCCGGAGCTTCGTCCGGTACGGGAGGGTCGCGGCGCTGGAGGCCCTCGCCGACGCCGGTGTGGAGTGGCGGCAGGTGCGGTCGGTGGTCGGGGCGGCCACCCTGCGCGGCGGCTATCCGGGCCATGTGGCGGGCTCGTCCTTCGCGCAGGCGCTCGGCTGGCAGGGCGCGCGGGTCACCAGTGTCTACGCGGCCTGTGCCTCGGGCGCGCAGGCGATCGCCACGGCGCGCGCGCAGATCCTCGCCGGGCAGGCGGACGTGGTGCTGGTGGTCGGCGCGGAGTCGGCGCCCAAGGGGTTCTTCGCACCCGCGGGCGGAGAGCGTCCCGACGATCCCGACTGGCTGCGCTTCCGGGTGCTGGGGGCGACGAACCCCGCGTACTTCGGCCTGTACGCCCGGCGCCGCATGGCCGTCCACGGGGACACGCCGGAGGATTTCGCGCTGGTGAAGGTGAAGAACGCCGCCGCCGGCGCACTCAATCCGTACGCCCGCTACCGCAGGGCCGTCACGCCCGAGGAGGTGGCCGCCTCCGCGGTGGTAGCGGATCCGCTGCGCCTGCTGGACATCTGCGCGACCTCCGACGGCGCCGCGGCGCTGGTGCTGTCGAGCACGGACTTCGCCCGGCGGCACGGAGCGGCCGATCCCGTCCGGATCCGCGCCGTCTCCACGGTGACCCCGGTCTATCCGCGTGATGCGCTCGACCTGCCGGACATCGCGACCGACTCGGCGGCCGCGGTGCCTCCTCCCCCGCACTCGTTCCGGGAGTCCATCGCACGGACCGCGTACGAGGAGGCGGGGATCGGCCCGGATGACCTCTCGCTGGCCGAGGTGTACGACCTGTCCACGGCGCTGGAACTGCAGTGGTACGAGGACATCGGGCTCTGCAAGGAGGGTGAGGGCGCCTCACTCCTACGGTCCGGAGGCACCTCCCTCGGCGGCCGGACACCGGTGAACGCCGGCGGAGGGCTGGCCTCGTTCGGCGAGGCCGTACCCGCCCAGGCGATCGCCCAGGTGTGCGAACTGACCTGGCAGCTGCGCGGCACGGCGGGGGCACGGCAGGTGCCGGGCGCACGCGTCGGGATCACGGCGAACCAAGGGCTTTTCGGGCACGGTTCGGCTGTTGTGGTCGTGCGCTGAGGCAGCAGTGACCACACCCTGAGGCTTCCGTCGCCGTGCGCTGGAAGCGGCGGTGCCCTGTCCTGGGAACGGCGCGGCCACGCCCCGCGCGAGCGCCGCGGCAGCCGGGGGCCGGGGACCGGTGGGCGGCGCGGCCTTGACGTTCCTGCCCGTCGTGTCCAGCGCACCCACCCTGAACTGCGCGTGCTGCCCGCGACCTTGACGCCCCAACACGGCAGGGGAAAACTGCGTCCTCATCGGCATCGCCGCACTTCGGCACGCTCACCATGCTCGTCACGGACGCCGGGCGGGCCGGGGACCTCCCCCTGCCTCCGGGTCCGCAGCCATGGCACGCCATGGAGCACGCACCCTGCACGAAGGACCGGGGCCGGGCCCCGGGCCAGGGCAAAGGAGCAGCCATGAGCAACGGAGACATATTCCTCGGTGAGGTCATCGGCACAGCGATCCTCATCCTCTTCGGCGCGGGCGTCTGCGCCGCCGTCACGCTGCACCACTCCAAGGCGAGGGCAGCCGGCTGGGTCGTCATCGCCTTCGGCTGGGGCTTCGGTGTCCTGGCGGGTGCCTACACCGCGGCTCCCCTGTCCGGCGGGCACCTCAACCCGGCAGTGACCGTGGGCGTCGCCGTCGACACCGGTGAGTGGAGCAAGGTGCCCCTCTACATCGTGTCGCAGATGGTGGGCGCGATCATCGGCGCCGTACTCGCCTATCTCGTCTACTACGCCCAGTTCCAGGCCAACGACGACATCGGCACCGCGCAGCCGACGCTCGGGATCTTCTCCACCGGCCCCGAGATCCGCAAGCCCGCCGCCAATGTCGTCACGGAGATCATCGCCACGGTGGGCCTGGTGCTGCCGATCCTCGCCTTCGGGAAGAACGACGGCATCGGTGTGGGCCAGATACCGGGCCAGGACGCCGGCATCTACGGCTCCGGCATCTCCATCCTGCTGGTCTCGCTCCTGGTCGTCGGCATCGGCCTCTCGCTCGGCGGCCCCACCGGATACGCCATCAACCCGGCCCGCGATCTCGGCCCGCGCATCGTGCACGCCCTGCTGCCGATCCCCAACAAGGGGACATCCGACTGGGGTTATTCCTGGGTGCCGGTCGCCGGGCCCCTCGTCGGCGGACTGCTGGCGGGGCTGATCTTCAACGCTGCCTTCTAGCCGCATCCCTCCGGCCTCCCGGCCGCCTCGACAAGGGACGTAAGGGGACGTCATGACCGACAGGTTCGTCGCCGCAATCGACCAGGGCACCACGTCCAGCCGCTGCATCGTCTTCAACCAGGACGGCGAGATCGTCGCCGTCGACCAGCGCGAGCACCGCCAGATCTTTCCCAGGCCCGGCTGGGTGGAGCACGACGCCACCGAGATCTGGTCCAAGGTGCAGGCGGTCGTGGCGGGCGCCCTCGCCAAGGCCGGGCTGCGCGCGGACCGGTTGAGCGCGCTCGGCATCACCAACCAGCGTGAGACAACGGTCCTGTGGGATCGGGCCACCGGCAAGCCGGTGCACAACGCCATCGTCTGGCAGGACACCCGCACCGCGGCGCTCTGCCGTGAACTCGGCGGCGCGGACGGCCAGGACCTCTTCCGCGACACCACCGGCCTGCCGCTCGCCAGCTACTTCTCCGGACCGAAGGCCGCCTGGCTGCTGGACAACGTGCCCGGGCTGCGCGCACGGGCCGAGCGCGGCGAGATCGCCTTCGGCACCATCGACTCCTGGCTGATCTGGAACCTCACGGGCGGCACCGACGGCGGCGTCCATGTCACCGACGTCACCAACGCCTCGCGCACCATGCTGATGGACCTGGAGACCCTGCGGTGGGATCCGGCCATCCTGTCCGCGATGAACCTGCCCGAGCCGATCCTTCCGGAGATCAGGTCGTCCGCCGAGGTGTACGGCACGGCCGTCGGCCAGCTCTCCGGCGTCCCGGTGGCCTCCGCGCTGGGCGACCAGCAGGCCGCCGTCTTCGGGCAGGCGTGCTACGACACGGGCACAGCCAAGAACACGTACGGCACCGGCAGTTTCCTGCTGCTCAACACCGGCAACCGGCCCGTGCCCTCCAAGAGCGGGCTGATCACCACGCTCGGCTACAAGATCGGCGACGAGGCTCCCGTCTACTGCCTGGAGGGATCGATCGCGATCACCGGTGCGCTGGTGCAGTGGTTCCGCGACCAGCTCGGGATCATCCGGTCGGCCGGCGAGATCGAGACACTGGCCGCGAGCGTCGAGGACAACGGCGGCGCGTACATCGTGCCGGCCTTCTCCGGCCTCTACGCGCCGTACTGGCGTTCCGACGCGCGCGGTGTGATCACCGGGCTCACCCGGTACGTCACCAAGGCGCATCTGGCGCGGGCCGTGCTGGAAGCGACGAGCTGGCAGACGCGCGAGGTCGTCGACGCGATGTACCAGGACTCCGGGGTGCGCATCACCACGCTGAAGGTCGACGGCGGGATGACCGCCAACAATCTGCTCATGCAGCACCAGGCGGACGTGCTGGCCGTACCAGTGATCCGGCCGAAGGTGTCCGAGACGACGTGCCTGGGCGCCGCGTACGCGGCAGGGCTCGCCACCGGCGTCTGGTCCGACCTGGACGAACTCAAGGCGCACTGGCGGCGCGACGTCGAGTGGTCACCGCGTATGGAGGCGGAGGCACGGGAGCGCGAGTACCACAACTGGCGCAAGGCGGTGGAGAAGAGCTTCGGCTGGGAAGAGGAGCCGCCGACCGCGAGCTGACACGGTGAGGCGCAGGCTCTGCGGGGCCGCTGCGCAGGACGCACGGCCCGTACCCCCGGTCGGTGGGGATACGGGCCGCGTCCGCCGGTGCCGGCTCACATGGTCACGGGCGGTACGGGCCGCGTCCGCCGGTGCCGGCTCACATGGTCACGAACTCGCGGAGGCGGTCGTGCACGGCCTCGCGGATCCGGTCGGCGCGGGCCGACGCCATTTCCACGATGGCGGCCCGTCTCAGGTCACCACGGCTTCGCGGGCCTGGTCGGCGCGGGCCAGCGCGTGTTCCACGACGGCGACCAGGATCGCCTTCACCGACTCGCGTTCGCGCGCGTCGCCCATCAGCAGCGGCACTTCGGGGTCCAGGTCCAGTGCGGCCCGTACGGTCTCGGCGGGGAAGCGGTTCGCCCCATCGAAGCAGTTGACGGCAACGGCGAACGGAATGCCCCGTCGCTCGAAGTAGTCGATGGCCGCGAAGCAGTCCCCCAGGCGGCGGGTGTCGGCGAGGACGACCGCCCCGAGCGCCCCCTGCGCCAACTCGTCCCACAGGAACCAGAAGCGGTCCTGTCCGGGCGTGCCGAAGAGGTAGAGCACCAGGTCCTCGCGGAGGGTGATACGTCCGAAGTCCATGGCGACCGTGGTCGTCGACTTGCTCTCCACACCGGAGAGGTCGTCCACGCGACGCCCCGCCACGCTCAGCGTCTCCTCGGTGCGCAGGGGTCTGATCTCGCTGACGGCGCCGACCAAGGTGGTCTTGCCGACGCCGAAGCCGCCGGCCACCAGGATCTTCAGAGTCACCGGTTCGATCGGTGCCTCTCGGCGGCTAGAGCGCCCGAAGGCCATTGATCACCTCGCGCAGGATGCTCACGTCCGGCAGTTCGGCCGGGGGTACGGGACGGGTTACATGGACGAGCTCGTCGTCGACGAGGTCACCGACGAGGACCCGGACCACACCGACGGGCAGGTCCAGTCCGGCGGCGAGCTCGGCGATCGACTGAGGTGTGCCGCCACAGCGTTCGACGATCTCGACATGCTCCGGGGACAGAGAGTGGTCGTGGAGCGGGTCGTCGGCCGACACCTCGGGCACGACCAGAGCGATCAGATCGAGCCGGTGGCGGCTGTCGTGCGTGGTGCGGCCGCGGGTCATGGCGTAGGGACGGACCACGGGACCGGCGTCCGCGTCGATCCAGTGGTGCAGGCTGCGGCTGTTGCGGAGTGAATCACTCATGGCAGCCGCTCACCCCCCGGCGGCCGGACCGGTCCGTGGTGCGGTGACGAGGTGGACGCCCACCCGCTTGACCATGAGCGTCATCTCGTAGGCGACCTGGCCCACGTCGGAGTCCGCGTCGGCGAGAACGGCCAGGCAGCTGCCGTCGCCCGCCGCGGTGACGAAGAGGAACGCCTCGTCGAGCTCCACGACCGTCTGGCGGACCGCGCCGGCGTCGAAGTGCCGGCCGACGCCCTTGGCGAGGCTGTGGAAACCGGAGGCCACCGCTGCCAGGTGCTCGCTGTCCTCGCGGGTCAGCTCCCGGGAGGTTCCGGTGGCGAGGCCGTCGCTGGAGAGCACGAGCGCCTTGCGGATGCTGGCGACGCGGTCGACCAGTTCGTCGAGGAGCCAGTTGAGCTCGCCGGAACCCCTCGCGGCGAGCTGTGCGCCGGTGGCGCTGGATGCTGTGGCGTGCGGTGCGGTCATCGACCGTCCCCCTCCGATGTCGTTCCCGGTGCGTTCCGGCCAGGGCCGGTGGCCTGGTCCGTGCCGTTCTCGGCGGCGGCTTCGTCGGCGTTGTGCCTCCGGCCGCGCTGCCACCCTCGTTGCATGGACGCCATGCGCCGGCGGACCTCGTCGGCGTCACGCTCGACCTCGTCCCCGGCGGCCGTGCCCCTGAGCGGCCGCGCGGGCGCCGCGGCCGCTTCCCTCAGCTGAGGGGCCAGGCTCGCCTGCCGGACCCGCCGTGGCAGTCCCTCCAGCAGCGGCGGTGCGGCGGGGGTCCCTTCGGGAGCGGGTGCCGGGTCGCGGGGTGCTTGTCGCTGATCCGGAGGCCCGGGCTCCCGCCGCTGCCCCGACCGGTCGCGGCGGTCCCCGGCGAGCGGAATCGGCGCGGAGGGCGCGGTAGAGCCACCGGTGAGCGGCGTGCCGCGGCCGAACGGCGCGGGCTGCGCCCCGCCGCGGGTGTCGGTGCCGGTGCCGGTGCCGGTGCCGGGATGGTGCCGCCCGGCGGCGCCGCGCTCGTCGACGCGGCGGCCGTGGTCGGCGACCAGCGTCGGGGGCCTGCGCCGGGGCAGCGGGAGGGGTCCGGCGAGCGGCTCCGGTCCGGTAACCGGCACCTGCCGGCCCCTGCCCGTGTCCTCGCGGCGGTTGCGGGATCGCGGGCGGAAAATGCCGCCGCGTTCGCTCTCGGTGTCCTCCAGGTCGGCGAGGGCATCGTCGACGATGCCCGCGCGGTCGTCGGCACCGGTCCGCTCACGGTCCCCGCGGCGGTCGTCCGGCCCCAGGGCGCCGACGGGCGCCTCCAGTTCCACGGGCCCGTCGAGCAGGGCGGACCCCGTCAGGCCGGAGGAGGCCTTCGACAGGGCGAGCCTGCCGTGATCACGCCGTCCGGCCGCGCTCTCGGTCTTGCGGTCGAGCCGGAAGCCCGCCCCCTCGGTCTCGGGCGCGTCGGTGAGGAGTGCGGCCGGGATGAACACGACGGCCGTGGTGCCGCCGTACGGGGACTGCTGGAGCGAGACCCGCACGTTCTGGCGCCGGGCGAGCCGGCTGACGACGAACAGGCCGAGCCGGTCGGTGTCGGACAGCTCGAACTCGGGCGTCTCGGCCAGCCGGAGGTTGGCGTCGAGGAGCGCGTCCGGTGCCATGCCGAGACCGCGATCGTGGATCTCCAGGGTGAAGCCGTTGGCGACGCGTTCGCCGTGGACCTGGACACCGGTGTGCGGGGGCGAGAACACCGTGGCGTTCTCAAGGAGTTCGGCGATGAGGTGGGTCAGGTCGGCGACGGCGGGGCCGCCGACCCCGATACGGGGCAGTCGGCGCACCTCGATGCGCTCGTAGTCCTCGACCTCGGCGACGGCGGCCCGTACGACGTCCATCAGCTGGATGGGCTTGCGCCACTGGCGGGAGGGCGCTGCGCCCGACAGGATCACCAGACCTTCGGCGTGGCGGCGCATACGGGTGGTGAGGTGGTCCAGGCGGAAGAGGTCCGCCAGTTCCTCGGTGTCCTCCGTGCGCCGCTCCATCGCGTCCAGGAGGGTCAGCTGCCGGTGGAGCAGGACCTGGTTGCGGCGGGCGAGGTTGACGAAGACGTCGGAGACGCCGCGCCGCATGTCGGCCTGACGGACGGCGGCCTCGACGGCGGCGCGCTGCAGCGTGTTGAGCGCCTGTCCCGCCTGCCCGATCTCGTCCTTGTCGTACTCCAGGCGCGGCGCCTCGGTCTCCACGTCGACGTGCTCGCCTGCGGCGAGGCGGCGCATCACGCTGGGCAGGCGTACGCCGGAGACTTCGTGAGCCTCCTTGCGCAGCCGCGTCAGGGCGCGGACCAGGTCGCGGCCGATGCGGACGGAGACGATCACGGATATGAGGACGGCGAGGAAGCCGAGCACTCCGGCGACCCCTGCCTGTACGAAGACGCTGTACGCGGCCGGCTCGATGCGGTCCTCGTGGCGGGCGCCGGCCTCCTTGCTCCGGCGCGCCAGATCGTCGAGGACGGGTGTCGCGGCCTCCTCCCAGCGTCCGACCTCCGCGGAGGCGAGCCGGTCCACGGGGCCCTCGGTGATGAGGCGTTCCTCGGCCTCGCGCAGCGGCACGGTCTCGGGGCTGCGCCAGTACTGCTCGAGGATCTCGCGGTCCTTGGCGGGCAGGCTCGCGCGGTTGAGCTCGTAGTACAGATTGCGCTGGGCGACGAGGTCGGTGAGCGTGCGTATCTCCTCACCGGTGACCTTGCGGGTGGTGAGCGTGGAAGCGACCAGGGCGTCCTCGCGGGCGAGCATCTCGCGTGCCCGGAGCAGGCCGACCAGGCCGGCCCCCTGCCGCTCCAGTTCGGCGTCGCCCAGGCCGTGCAGGGTCAGCAGGAAGGTGTAGGAGGGGTCGACGAGGCGGTTGAAGAACTCGAGCGCCTGGACCCGGGTGATCGTGTTGGTGTCGACGGAGCGGCGCAGTGCGCCGAGGCCGTCGAGCGCGTCGAGGAGCGAGGTGAGCTGCTGGGCGGTCGCGGGCGTCATGTCGTCGCGCACGGACTGCGTCCGGGCCTTGTCGCGCAGGGCGGTGATGACACCGTCCGACTCGTCGCGCCGGGCACTCAGGGCGGGCAGCGCGTCGGAGGCGCGGCGGTCGGCCAGGTAGACGAGGGTCTGGCGACGCTCCTTCTGGAGGGCGTCGACGGTGTTCTCGACGGGTGTGCCGACCTGTTCGGCGACGGAGCTGGCGTCCAGGAGCTCGGCGGCCTCCCGGCCGGTCAGGACGGTGGCGAACCCCCACAAGGCAGTGAGGGAGAACAACGGCACGAGCAGCAGCGCCACGATCTTCCGGCGGATGGACTTCCCGCGAAAGCGCATGGCCTCCCCCTGCTCAACCCGGCCCGTTCCGGCGGGTGTTAGGTCAACAAACGGCGTGAGCCTACTACTGTCACCCAGGCAACTCGAAGGAGCGTCCGGGCGATTTTCGGCCGACGCAAGTGACCCTGATTACGGGATTTTCTGGTATTCGCAGTGTTGGCATTCCCCTTTGTGCCGCAGGGCAGCGACAACGCGTCTCCTTTCGGACCGGGCCAGTTGGCCGGAATTCTTCGGCCATGGAGTGCACCTGGGTGCGCGTCAGGGCACGGGAGTGCCACGGCCGAGCCGTGGACGGACGGGGTCGGGAATCTTCACGGCTCCTCGATCGTCCATACGTACGGGGAGCCGCGGGGGTTCACTGACGTCAGCAGCCGACGCGTCGGCCGGCACCGCATTCCGGGGATCGCGGGCCGGTGTCCGTGCAAGGACATGCAGGGACGTGCAAGGACCTGAGCCGGACCGGCCGGAGTAGAACGACGGATTCCGGGCAGCCACCCAGAAGATGGACAGAGGTGGGGAGTGACAGGATCCATGGACACGCACGAGCGTCGCGCGGAGACACCGGTCTCCGCGCCGGAAGCGGCGCCGGCATACGACGAGGCATATCCGCCGCGCCCGCTCTGGGTCGAGGAACCGAAGGCCAGGCGACGTATGGCGGACCCGGTGCGTACGGCCGCGGTCCGGGCCGTCATCATCACCTCGCTGACATTGATTCAGGCGATGGCGGCGTTCCTGTTGTCGTTGACGGGGTCCTGGCTGGCCTTCCCGACCGTGATCAGCAGTGTGGCGAGCACCGTGGTGGCGACCTGGGCCGTGCTGGACGTATGGGTGACGCGCCAGGCGTGGAACCAGCGCCATGGTGTGGTGTCGGAGCCGAGCAGCACCGCGCGGCAGCTGCGCCGCGAGCGCCGCCGGGCGCGCCGGGCGGCCCGCGCGTCCGCGCGCGAGGCGGCCCCGCCACGGAGGCGCGGCACCGGCGGGCTGTCCCGGGCCTGACCCGCACGGGCCACGGGCCCCACCGCCCCGGCAGGACTGCCGCCGCGGCGCTTGAGGTGCCACGGGGTACGGGGGCAACGGCGCGTCAGGGAGCGTCAGAAACTGTCCGTTCCTCCGCTGCCGGGGGCTCCGATACCGTCGGCTCCCGGACCGCGGACGGCTCAAGTGCTGACTGCCCCCCGGCTCCGTGCGGCTCCGACACCGCCCGCTCCCGGGCCCGGTGCGGCACCCGGTGCGGCTCCGGTGTCGCCTGCTTCCCGGCCCCGTGCGGCTCCGGTGTCGCCTGCTCCGGGACCGCCGCCCGCCTGAACATCCGCGTGGCCGTGATCTCGCCGTGCACCGTCTCCCCCGTGGGCTCGACCTGGGGAAGCCCGGGACGCAGGTGCTCCTCGACGCTGATGTACTTCAGGCCCGCCCGCAGGTCGGCGTCGTTGCGCAGCCGGATCACCAGAGGGAACTCGGCAAGCGCCGTCGTGTCGAACAGACCCGTCGTGTACAGCAGCTGTACGCCGAGGGCGTCGGAGACCGCACGCTGGAGCTCCAGCAGATACGTCGCGTTGGCCCGGCCGATGGGGTTGTCCAGGAAGAGCGTGCCCGCGTGCCGGTGCTTGTCCCGGCCGCGGTCGTTGCTGCGCAGCGCCGCCATCGTGCAGTACAGCGCGATCGCCGCCGTCAGCAGCTGGCCGCCGGAGAACACGTCGCCCATCTGCCCGACGGACACCCGCTCCGCCCGGAGCACGGCGTCCGGCTTGAGGATCTCCACCGCGACGCCCCTCGGCTCCAGGGCAGCCTGAACACCCCGGAGCAGCAGAGACATGCCGTCCCGGCGACTCTCCCCGTACGCGGCGGAGGCGTTCTTCCGCACCGCGGCGCGGGTCGCCTCGTCGATGACCTCGCCGAGCCGCTCGGCGAGCGTGGCCTGGTCCGGTTCGTCGAAGCGGATCCGCAGGAACTCCTGTCCGGACCATTCCCCGAGCCCCTCCGGCAGCCGGGACAGCCGCTGGGCCGAACGCAGGGTCGCCAGCGCCGATTCCACCAGGCCGCGCAGCCTGTCCACGATGGTGTCGCGATTGCGCTCCAGCTGCGCGAGTTCGTCGGTGAGCACGCGCAGCCGGGGCGCGAACGCCTCCGCCCACTTCGCCGCGTGCTCGGGCAGCGCGGCCGCGGGCAGTTCGCGGATCTGCTGGCGCGCGGGGGTGCGCACCTGCTCGTACCGCGTGGAGTTCGCATGCCGTACGAGCACGTCGCTCGCCTCGCGTACCGCCGACTCCGCGGCCGACAGGTCCGTCGCGCATGCCCGGAGCGAACGACGGGCCTCGGCCGCGGAGTTGCGGGCCTCCTCCAGCGTGCCCGGAAAGGGCTCCGGAGCCCGGGCCGTCTCGTCGTCCTGCTGGTGGTCGCGGAGCAGGTCGCGCAGGAGCGCGGCCGTCTCGTCGAATCCGCCGGCGGCGTCCTCGGCGGCGCGGTGGGCCCGGAGCAGCTCGGCATGTGTGGTGCGGGCGGTCTCCAGCGCCTCGGTGCGGGCCGCCAGTTCGCCGCCGGCCGTGCGCAGCAGCGCCTGGGCGTGCCCGGCGTCGGCGGGCACGAGGTCGTCGGGGAGGTCGGTGTGCGCCGCGCCGTCGGCCGGTGCCAGCCGCTCGGCCTCGCCTCGGAGGCGGCCGAGCTTCTCGCTCGCCTCGGTCGCCCGTGACTCCAGCATCTGCACGAGCGATTCGGCGCGGGCGGCGGCTGCCTGGCGGGAGGGACCGTCGGCGCCGTCGGTGCCTTCGAGGAGCTGGGCGGCGCGGGTGCGGACCTTGTTGGTGAGCCGGTCGAGCTCCGCGAGTGCGGCGCTCTCGTCGCTCTCGGCGCGGGCCTGCTCGGCGCGGAGGTCGGCGCCGACGCCCACCTTCTCGTAGAGCTGGGAGGCCGCACGATACGCCTCGCGGAGTGCGGGCAGGGAGGCGCGCGGGGTGTCGCCGTCGTCCTCGGACAGGTTCTCCGGGGCTCCGGCGATCTCGGCGCGCTCGGCGCGCAGGGCGCGGGCGGTGCGGCGGGCGTCGTCACCGGCGCGTTGCGCGGCACGGCGGTCCTCGTCGGCGGCCTTGGCGCGCTCAAGGCAAGCGGCGGCGCGTGCCTCGCACTCTGCGGCCTCGTCGGCGAGTTCGCGCAGCTTGGCCTGCCAGCCTGCGCGTTCACGCAGCCGGAACGCGAGGCCGGCGAGCGCGTCCGCGGCGCGCCGGGCGCGCTGCGCGGCCTCCTGCCGCTCGTCCCGCACACGCGCGGCCTCGGCGGCCGCCTCGTCGGCCTCGGCCCGTGCCGTACGGGCCTCGGCGAGCACCTCCTGGGCCTTGGTGGCGGCGGTGCGGGCGGTGCGCGCGGCGGTGGCGAGCTCGGCGAGCCCGCCAGGCGGGCAGTCGTCGCGCCAGGCGGCGAGGCGGGCGGAAAGGGAGCGGTCGCCCGCGAGGCGGGCTGCGAGCGCACGGATCTCTTCGTCGCGGGCGGTCGCCCTGGCCCGCAGTGCGTGCCGCTCCTCGTCGGCGGCGGCCTCGTCGTGCATGGCGGGGTTCGGCGGGACGAGGAAGACGTCTTCCTCGGTGCCGGTCCCCGTCGCAGGCACCGGGGCGAGCAGCGCGGCGGCGGTGCCGACGGCGACGGCCGAGCGCGGCAGCAGCGCCGCGCCGGCGAGCGCTTCGCGCGCCCGGGCGTGCGAAGCGGGGTCGGTGATCACGACTCCGTCGACGAGCTCGGGCCGTGCGGACAGTACGGCGGCGTGGTCGGCGGGGTCGACGGACTGGGCGAGGTAGCGCCAGCCGGGCAGCGCCGGGATGCCGTGTTCGCCGAGGTACTCGACGGTGGCGAGCACGTCCGGTGCGGGCGGCAGCAGCCCGCCGTCACCGAGCGCGCCGAGGATACGGGCGTCGGCGGCGGCGGCGGTGCGCAGGTCGAAGAGCTGCCGCTCGGCGGAGGCGACGGACTGCTCCAGCAACTCGCGGAGTTCGTCCGCGAATCCGTCGAGCTCGGCAGCGCTGAGGGGGCCCTCGCCGGCCGGTCGCGGCGTGGCGCCGCGCCCGCGGACGGCAGCGCCGTCGCGCTGGGCGTGCGCGGGAGCCCCGGCGTGCGCTGCCGCGTCGGCCCCGGCGCCTCCGTGCCCGGGACGGGCTGCGTGACCCTGGGCGTGGCCGGCATCGTCCTGCGCTGCGGCGCCCGCCTCGCTGGCGGATCCGGCAGCGCCATGCCCCGACGTGGCGTCGCTCTGGGCGTGCCCGCCGTAGACAGCGGCGCCCCCCGCGATCGGCGCTCCGGCGGCGGACGGTCCCGACGTGGCGTCGGCCTCAGGGCCGTGGCCTGAGTGAGCACCCTCGGTCGAAACGGCGGCACCCGGGCGTGGCACCTGAGCTGTGGCCTGGTCGCCGGGGGCGTGATCCGCGGGGGCTGCGCCCGGGCCGCGCGGCACCGGGACCGCCGGGCCCGGCAGTTCCACGGCCGGAGTGCTCAGCAGATCCGCCAGCCGACCGTCCTCCGCGATGGACTCGGCCGCGCGGCGCTCCGCCTCGTACGCGTTCTCCGCGGCCTGCGCCGCATCCGCCGCGCGCGCGGCGGTCAGCTCTGCGCGCGACTCCGCAGCCGCCGTTTCCTTGGCGCGCTCGGCCGTGCTGCGCGCGGTCTCCCGGGCGCTGTCCCACGCGGCGACAGCGGTCTTCTCCGCGTCACTCGCCGCGAGGGCGGCGCGGGCAGGGTCGGCATCGGGCGCGGTGTCGTCGAGCCAGCCGGCCCGCACGGCCTCCGCCGTCTCGTGCTCGACCTCGGCGAGGCGCTGGCGCAGGTGGCCGATCTCGCTGCGGGCGCGCTGGGCCTCCGTGGCCGCGACCGTGGCGTCACGATGAGCGGCCTCGCCGGTCTCCTGGAGAGCGCGCGAGCGCTCCTCCTCCTCGTTGGCGACCCGCTCGCCCTCCTCGGCGGCCTTGTGCAGGGCGCGGACGAGATCTCCTGCGGCCTTGGCGCGCGCGGCCAGGGCGGGTGCCGCGTCCCGTTCCGCCTCGCGGATGGCCGCAGCGACGCGGGCGGAGCGGTCGGCGGCGGCGCGGTGGCGCAGCACGTTCTCGGCGGCCTGCCAGGCCGAGTGCAGCGTGCGTGCGTCGATGAGCTCACGGCGCTGTGCCGCGGCGCCCTTCTCTGCGGCGGTCAGGGCCAGGGAGGCATGCCGGTAGGCCAGTTCGGCGGCGATCAGTGAGCTGCGGCTGCGTGCCTGTTCGGCTTCGGTGACCGTGTGCGCGGCGGCCGTGACCTGCTGGGCGAGATCGGCGGCACGGACCCGCTCCTCCACGGCGCGGGCCGAGAGGCGGCGCGCCAGGGTGCGAGTGCGGCGCTCGGCGCCCGCGTGGATGTCGCGCGCTCGCGCACGCGCCTCGGCGGCCTCGACGATCCGGCCGAGGAGGTCGACCGAGCCCGCCGTGAAGTCGCGCTCCGCGGTGAGCTCGGCGCGGCGGCCGAGCTTGTTGCCGAAGCCGCTGACGAGGTCGGCGAGGCCGTCGGTGTCGCGGGTGTCGGTGACGGCGCGCAGCAGCAGGTCGGTGAAGTCGGAGTCCTTCTTGACCGCGAAGAGACCCGCGGCCTCGCCCTCGTCGGCATTCATCTCCCGCTGGTAGCGGAACAGTTCGGGATCGAGGCCGAGGTCGCCGAGGTGCTCGTTCCAGCGGTCGTGGATCTCCTCCCAGTACACGTCGAGGTGCGGATACACCTTGCCGGCCTCGGTGACGGCGTCGCGGAAGCCCTTCATGGTGCGGCGGCGGCCGCGTGCTCCGGAGGCTCCTTCGACGGGCGGCCGCACGGCCGTGGACTCGGCGACGGGGAGGGAGTCGAGGCTGAGTCCGGGGCCGGGACGGAAGGAGTACCAGGCTTCGGCGAACTTGCGCGGGTCGTTGGAGACCTGGCGTCCGCGCCACTCGCTGACCTTGCCGACGACGACCAGCTCACCGGTCTGGGTGTGCTGCCATTCCAGGGCCACATGTCCGCAGTCGTCCGCGAGCAGGAACTTGCGCAGCACACCGGAGCTCGCGCCGCCCAGGGTGTTGCGATGGCCGGGCAGCATCACGGAGAAGATCAACTTGAGGAGGACGGACTTGCCGCCGCCGTTCTCCAGGAAGAGCACGCCGGCGGGCGCGGGGCGGCGGGGCGGACCGACCGGCTCCTCCTCGAAGAACTCCGCCTGCGCGGGAGCGGGGTGGGGCACCGGCTCGCCGACTCCGCGCAGGTCGAGCACGGTGTCGGCGTAGCGCGCACCGGCAGGACCGATGGAGTAGAGGCGGACCCGGGACAACTCGTACATGGCGGCGGACTCTCAGTCTTCTGCTGGCTTCGTCAGCGGTGTGGCGTCTGACGCGTGGGAGGCGGCTGCGCGGCGGCCGCAACGCGGGACGGGGGCCGTCACACGGAACGGCGGAGCGGGGGCGGCCACGCGGAACGGCGAGGCGGAGGCGGTCACGTGTGGAACGGCAGCCCCGCGTCGGCCACCAGCTCCAGGTCCTCGCCGTCGGGCGGAGCGACGAGCGTCGCCGTGCCGTCGCTGACCGCGACGACGCCCAGCTCCAACAACTCGGCCATCGCGGCGCTCCCGGCCATGTCGCGCACCTGCAGCTGATACCGGGCGGTGGTGCGGTAGGCGCCGCCCGCGTCGTCGCCGGTCCGCTGGAGGAAGCCGGAGTCGGTCAGGAAGGCGACCGCCTTGCCGACGATGCCGGTGGTGGATCCGGCGAGCCGGCGGGCGTCCTTGGTGGCGCCTGTCGCGCTGCGCCGCGCGTACACCCGCCAGGCCGCTTCCAGGCCCGGGGCGTCGCTGGCCGGGTCGCTGTTCTCGCCCTGTTCCTCGGCGCGTTCCTCCAGCCGGCGGCAGGCCTGCCGGACGAAGGCGTCCACGCCGTTGACGGTGATCCGGCCGATGTAGCCGTCGTCGGCGAGGTCCTCGGGGCGCGGGAAGGCCATCGCGGCGACGGCGAGATGGGCCAGCCCGTGCAGGAAGCGGTCTGCCGAGTCGGGCGCTGCCCGGCGCGCGTAGTCGCCCATGCGGACGGCGAAGACGGAGTCCTCGGCCGCGGTGACGGCCATGCCCGCGCGGGGCGACACCTCCAGCACGACGAGGCCGAGGCCGGTGGCGACGGCGTCCGCGAGGCGTGCGAAGAGGGTGTCCTCGCGGTAGCGGCGCAGGAGGTCGGCGTATTCGGCGTCGCGGGCGGGGAGCAGCTTGGGCTGGAGGCCGAAGGAGACGAGACGGGCGGCGTCTGCTGCGTCGGCGGGGGTGACGGCGCCCGTGCCCCGGCCGGGTACGGGTCCGGTGGGGGCGGAGATGGGGCCGGTCGGGGGGCCGAGCGGCGCGTCGGCCTCACGCCACGGCGTGGCGTGCTCTGCGTGCTGCTCGGTCACGGTCGCTGCTCCTTCGTGCGGTGGTGGTGCGGGTGCGAGCGGGGGCCGCCTGTGGCGGGCCGGGGAGACGTCACGCTCCCTCCGTCCGGTCCGCCGCCATGCCCGCCGCGTCCAGCAGCGCCGTGCCCACGATCAGGTCCGCTCCGCCGAACTCTCGGTCGTCCAGCTCCGTACCGTCGTCGACGGCGAAGAGCAGGCGCTGCTCACCCTGCCGGTACGCCGTGCCGACCGGCGGGCTCGCCGCGTGGACGGCCAGCAGGGCGACGAGGTAGGGCAGTTCGGGATCGGTCCGGCGGGCATCGGCGAGCAGACCGGACAGCCGGCGGGGTGCGTCGTGCTCCAGGTCGAGCAGCTCCATGGCGCTCGCGAGCTGCTCCTCGCTGAAGCGGCTGTCGTCGGGGGTGGCGATCAGGTCGGGCTCCGGCATCTCCGCGCCGAGGTGCTCGCGCTCCGGCGGCGCAGTGAGCAGGAGGTCGATCAGGTCGCCGACGCGGACGGAGGCGGGGGTGCGCAGTCCGGTACCGCGTGCGAAGAAGGCGTCGGTGACGCGGGTCGCCGAGGCGACGGGCAGGGGGAGCAGGGGCGCCACCAGCTGGCCGTACAGGTCGAGTCCGGTCCGGGCGGTGGGGCGGGCGAACGCCTGGCGGTCCTGCTCGGCGCGGAAGAGCGGGCCGGCTTCGAGGAGCCGGGACTGCAGCTGGGTGTGACGGCGGATGCAGTCCTTGACGATGTCGACGAGCTCGGCGGCGCGGCGCTTGTGCTCGGGGTCCTCGGCCTCGTCGCGGGCCTTGCGGATGTTGGTCAGAATGGCGTTCTCGTGGCGGTAGCGGTCGGCGACGTGGTCGAGGGCTTCCGCGATCATGTCGGGGACGGCATTGAGCCAGTCGACCGCGCGTACGTTGCGCCGGGTGGCCTCCAGGGTCCGGCGCAGGCTCTCCGAGTACTGCACGGTGCGGTAGCGCGCCTGCTCGGCGGCGAGCTGGGCGTCGGCGAGGCGACCCCTGCTGATGAGGACCTCCAGCTTCACCTCGGCCGCGATCTGTGCGCTGGTGACGTCGGTGTCGAGCGCGCCGACGAGGACGTTGACCGCTTCGTCGGTCGTGCGCAGATAGACGCTGCCGTCGTATCCGGGGACTTCCTCGATGAGCTTGAAGTCGTAGTCGCGGCGGGTGTAGACACCGTCCGTGCCGAAGGTGCCGTACACGGCGCGGAACCCGCGGTCCACGCTGCCGACGTTGATCAGGTTCTCCAGGACCCAGCGGGCGACGCGCTCGTGCTCGGCCTGCGGGCGGTCCGGCGCCTGGGCCGCGACGCGCGGGAGGAGTCTGGCCACTATCTGATCGTGGTCGGCTCCGGTGTCGAAGTCCATGTTGAGAGTGACGAGGTCGATCGCGGCGAGGGCGACCTCGGCCATCGCGTAGACCGTGTACTCCCCGGCGAGGTTGGCCTTGCGGGCGTCGAGGTCGTGCAGCGGAGCGGTGCACGCGAGCGCGCGAAGACGCCGCGCCAGTCCTTCGTCGGCGGCCGGGCCCTGCGCGGGCCGCGGCCCCGCGCTGAGCTGGGGCGGAACGAATTCCGTCGGGGCAGGCGAAGTCACGGTGCACAGATTAGGTCCTCGCACCGACAACGGAGAAAACGGCGCAGAAGCGACCGCTCCGCACGCTCCGCCCCCGCAGGTCCCGCCGCCTGCGCCGTGGCCTGCTACGTCTCGTCCACGTCGGGGACGGCTCCTGAGTACGTCTCGACGAGCCGGGCCCGCGAGTCGTCGAGGTAGTCGGCGAGGAGCCGTTCGGCCTTGGTGCGCTCGCCGGCGCGCAGCGCCTCCAGGATCTCCCGGTTGCGCACGAGATAGGGCTGGTGCAGCCCGCGGGGGTCGTCCACGACGTGGAACGCGAGGCGGAGCTCGGCGAGGACGCCGCGCATCAGCTCGTCGGTGCGCGCGCTGCCTGCCAGAGCCACCAGCTCGCGGTGGAAGTGGATGTTGGCGGTCGCCACGCCTTTCCAGTCGCGTGCGCGCGCGGCGCGTTCGCCACCGGTGACGGCCGCGTCGAGTTCGGCGAGGTCGTAGGGCGGCTCGCCGAGGCCCTGCACGACGGCGCATTCGACGAGCTGCCGGGTGCGGTAGATGTCCTCGACGTCCCTAACGGCGAGCATGCGCACGAAGACGCCGCGGTTGAGCCGGTGGACGAGCAACCGTTCATGGGTGAGCAGCCGGAACGCCTCGCGCAGCGTGTTGCGCGAGACGCCGAGCGCCTTGACGATGCCGTCCTCCGACAGCCGCTCGCCGGGCGGGAAATAGCCCTCGGCGATGCGGGTGCGCAGGATGTCGGCCACCCGCTCGGCCGTGCTCGTGCGCCCCAACAGCGGGCGGTCGTCCGCCAGTCCGCCGATCGCGGGCTCCGTCGTCCCCACAACGCCCTCTCTCCCTCGCCGGGCGGCTCACACCGGCGCACGGGATCCATCGTAGAAGCTCGAACGTCTCAACGCGCCCCTTGTCGGATCGTTCAACAATCCTCTACGTTGGCGTGACCGCTCGGCCCGCATGGGCACTCGCGCAGCATCCACACGGCCCGGCAAGACTCCCGAACGCAGTTCCCAGCACCCTCCCCGAGGCACGCCCCAGCACCCTGTCGAACGCACTTCCCAGCGCACGCCCCACGGCACTTCCCCAGGCATCCGAAGGCACTCCCTCACCCCAGCGAGGTGCAGATGAGTACGACCCAGGCCCAGCCGAAGCAAGGTGAACTGCCGGAGCACACCGGCGCCTTCGCGTGGTTCCGCTCCCTCGGCCCGCAGGGCCGGCGCGCCTTCGGCGGCGCGTTCGGCGGCTACGCCCTCGACTCCTACGACTACTTCACGCTGCCGCTGAGCATGGTGGCGATCTCCGCGTACTTCAGCCTCGACAACGGACAGACCGGGCTTCTCACCACGGTCACGCTGGTCGTCTCGGCGATCGGCGGCGCGCTGGCCGGGGTGCTCGCCGACCGCATCGGCCGGGTGAAGGCTCTGATGATCACCGTGATCACCTATGCGGTTTTCACCGTTCTGTGCGGTTTCGCTCCGAACTACGAGACGTTGCTGGTGTTCCGCGCGCTCCAGGGCCTCGGTTTCGGCGGCGAATGGGCCGTCGGCGCGATCCTGGTCGCCGAGCACGCGACGGCGAAGCACCGGGGGCGCACACTCGGCGCGGTACAGAGCGCCTGGGCGGCCGGCTGGGCGCTCGCGGTCATCGTCTACACGCTGGTCTTCGCGTTCCTCGACGCAGACACCGCCTGGCGGGTGATGTTCTGGACGGGCGCCCTGCCCGCCCTGCTGGTCGTGTACGTTCGGCGCAATGTCAGCGACGCGCCGGAGGCGGCGGAGCAGCGCCGCAGGAGCACTGAGCGCGGATCGTTCTCCACCATCTTCAACAAGGACCTGCTGCGCACCACCGTCTTCGCCACCCTGCTGTCCACCGGCGTCCAGGGCGGCTACTACACGCTCGCGACATGGGTGCCGACGTACCTCAAGACGGAACGCGGTCTCACCGTCGTGGGTACGGGCGGCTATCTCGCGTTCCTGATATCCGGTGCCTTCATCGGCTACCTGACCGGCGGATATCTGACCGACCGCATCGGCCGCAAGAACAACATCACGCTGTTCGCGGTCCTTTCGGCGGCCGGGATCGTGGCCTACACGGGCATCCCGTCGGGGGCCGACAGCCTGCTGCTCGTCCTCGGATTCCCGCTCGGTTTCTGCATGTCCGCGATCTTCAGCGGCTTCGGCTCGTACCTGAGCGAGCTGTATCCGACCGCCGTGCGCGGGACCGGCCAGGGCTTCACGTACAACAGCGGCCGGGCGGTGGGCGCCTTTCTGCCCACCCTCGTCGGATTCCTCTCCGACAGCTGGGGCGTCGGCGGCGCCCTGGTCCTCGGTGCAGCGGGTTACGGCCTCGCGGTGCTGGCGCTGGTGGGCCTGCCGGAGACACGCGGAAAGGAGCTGGTGTGAGCGTGACCGTCTCGCTCCCGCCCATCACCCCCACCCATGCACCGGGCCGGGTATGCGTCACGGGCACCCTTGACGAGCAGTACCGAGCGGCCTGACCGAACAGGAGCAGCACATGACCTGGCCGTCCATCGACTTGAACGCGGACCTCGGCGAGGGCTTCGGCCGCTGGCGGCTGACCGACGACGAGGAGTTGCTCTCCGTCGTCACCAGCGCCAATGTCGCCTGCGGCTTCCACGCCGGCGATGCGGCCACGATGCGCCGTGTCTGCGAGCTCGCGGCCGCGCGCGGGGTGCGGATCGGCGCCCAGGTCTCGTACCGCGACCTGGCCGGCTTCGGGCGGCGTTCCATGGACGTCCCGCCGGACGAGCTGGCCTCCGAGATCGCCTACCAGATAGGAGCGTTGGAGATATTCGCGCGTGCGGCCGGCTCCCGGGTGTCGTACGTCAAGCCGCACGGCGCCCTGTACAACCGCGTCGTGCACGACGAGGAGCAGGCCGCGGCCGTCGTCGAGGGTGTGCTGCTGTCGGGCGAGCGGCTGCCGGTCCTCGGGCTCCCCGGATCCACGCTGCACGTCATGGCGGAGAAGGCCCAACTGCCCGTGGTTGCCGAGGCGTTCGCCGACCGCGCCTACACGGCCGAGGGCACCCTGGTGCCGCGTGGTCAGGACGGGGCCGTCATCAGTGACGCGGCGGCCGTCGTGGAACGGTCCGTGAGCATGGCCCGTTCCGGAGTGATCTTCTCGCGGTGCGGACGTCCCGTCGGGGTGCGTGCGCGTTCCCTGTGCCTGCACGGGGACACACCGGGCGCCGTGGCGCTCGCCCGCGAGGTCCGGCAGCAGCTGGAGACGTCCGGCGTGCGCGTGGAGGCCTTCGTATGAGCGCCACCGCCCCGGCGCGCGATCTGCGCGTCCTGCCCGTCGGCGACCGGGCGCTGCTGGTCGAGCTGCCCGGCGGCAGGGAGGCGGAGGCGCTGCACGCGGAGCTGCTGCGCCGGCGAGCGGCGGGCCTGCTTCCGCCGGTGCGGGAGATCGTGCCGGCCGCCCGGACGGTGCTGTTGGACGGCGTGGACCATCCGCGGGCTCTCGCCCGGGAGCTGGCAGGCTGGGTGATACCGGACCTCGACCCGCGCACGGAGCGCTCGGTCGAGATTCCGGTCCGCTACGACGGCCCGGACCTGCCGGACGTCGCCGCCCTCTGGGGCGTGTCCGTCGAGGCGGCCGTGCGGATCCACGCCTCGGCCCGATTCCGCGTCGCCTTCTGCGGTTTCGCACCCGGCTTCGGCTATCTGACGGGCCTTCCCCAGCGGTACGCGGTCCCTCGCCGGGCCACTCCGCGCACCACGGTCCCGGCCGGGTCCCTCGCCCTCGCGGGGGTGTACTCCGGGGTCTACCCCCGCTCGTCACCCGGCGGCTGGCAGCTGATCGGCTCGACGGACGCCGCGCTGTGGGACCCGGCGCGAGAGCCGGCGGCCCTGCTCTCCCCCGGGACGCGGGTGCGTTTCGTACCGGAGGCGCGATGACCGACCGGGCCCTCGCGGTCGTACGGGCAGGGGCGCTGACCACGGTGCAGGACGGCGGCCGTCCCGGGCACGCCCATCTCGGGGTCCCGCGTTCGGGAGCTCTGGACGCCCGGGCCGCGCACCTCGCGAACCGTCTGGTGGGCAACAACGAGGGCGCGGCCGTTCTGGAGACGACGCTCGACGGGTGTGCGCTGCGGCCCCGGTGCGCGGTCGTGACCGTTGTGGGCGGTGCGCCGTGCGCGGTCGCCGTCGACGGCCGCCCCGTGGCATGGGGCGCGCCCGTGCGGGTGCCGGCCGGTGCGCTGTTGGAGGTCGGACGGGCCGTGCGGGGCGTGCGGAGCTATGTCGCCTTCACGGGCGGCATCTTCGTCCATCCGGTGCTGGGCAGCCGCTCCACCGATCTGCTCTCCGGCCTGGGGCCGGAGCCGCTCACGGTCGGTGCCGTGCTGCCATTGGGGGAGCCCTGCGGTCCGCCGGGCCGTGTCGACGGCGCGCTGCCCTGGTGCGCTCCCCCGGCCGAGCTGGTCCTGCGGATACGGCTGGGGCCGCGCGACGACTGGTTCACCCGCCAGGCCATCGGACTGCTGACCGGGCCCGGGTACCGGGTGTCGTCGGCGAGCAACCGCATCGGGCTGCGCACCGAGGGTCCGCCCCTGGAGCGTGCCGTCGCTCGTGAACTTCCCAGCGAGGGCATGGTGCTGGGCGCGGTGCAGGTGCCGCCGGACGGCCGGCCGGTGGTGTTCCTCGCCGACCATCCCACGACCGGCGGCTATCCCGTGGTGGGTGTTGTCGACGGCCGTGACCTCGCAGCGGCGGCGCAGGCGGTGCCGGGCACCCCGGTGCGCTTCACGCCGGTTCTATGACCCCGAGGGCTCGGCGGGCTCGGCCGGCGCGGTGCGGGCACCAGGCAACCGGGCGGCCCGGGGAACGCACGCGCTCACCGGTCGGGTGTGCCGTAGCCGCCGCCCCCGGGAGTCCTCAGGACCAGCACGTCGCCGGGCCCGACATGCACGGAGTCGACTCCCGCCAGCCGCTCCACGCTCCCGTCCGCGCGTACGACCTGGTTCTCGCCGAGGGCGCCCGGTTCGCCGCCGGCCATCCCGTACGGCGCGATCCGCCGGTGTCCGGTCAGCAGCGCCACGGTCATCGGCTCCAGGAACCGGATCCGGCGTACGGCCCCGCAGCCGCCGTGCCACCGTCCGCGCCCGCCGCTGCCCTCCTGTACGGCGAAGGAGTCCACCCGCACCGGGTAGCGCCACTCCAGCACCTCCGGGTCGGTCAGCCGCGAGTTGGTCATATGGGTCTGCACGGCGTCCGCGCCGTCGAAACCGTCGCCCGCGCCCGAGCCGCTGGCGACGGTCTCGTAGTACTGCACGCGGTCGTTGCCGAACGTCACGTTGTTCATCGTGCCGGAGCCTTCCGCCTGCACCCCGAGCGCCGCGTAGAGCGCGCCCGTGACGGCCTGCGAGGTCTCCACATTGCCCGCGACCGTGGCCGCCGGGTAGGACGGCGCGAGCATGGACCCCTCGGGGACCCTCACTTCGAGCGGCTCCAGACAGCCGCTGTTGAGCGGGATGTCCTCGCCGACCAGCGTCCGGAAGACGTACAGCACCGCCGCCATGACCACCGACGTGGGTGCGTTGAAGTTGCCGGGCTGCTGCGGCGACGTACCCGTGAAGTCGATGAGCGCGCTGCGCCGTTCACGGTCCACGCGGACGGCGACGCGGATGACCGCGCCGCCGTCCGTCTCGTAGCGGTACTCGCCGTCGCCGAGGCGGGCGACGATGCGGCGTACGGACTCCTCCGCGTTGTCCCGGACGTGGCGCATATAGGCCTGGACGACATCCGTGCCGAACTGGTCGGTCATCCGGCGCAGTTCGGCGATCCCCTTCTCGTTCGCCGCGATCTGGGCCCGCAGGTCGGCGAGGTTGGTGTCAGGGGCGCGGGAAGGATGGCGGGCGCTGGTCAGCAGTTCGCGGGTCTCGGTCTCGCGCAGGCGTCCGTCACGTACGAGCAGCCAGTTGTCGAACAGCACCCCTTCCTCGTCGACGGTCCGGCTGAACGCGGGCATGGAGCCCGGGGTGATGCCGCCGATCTCGGCATGGTGTCCGCGCGACGCCACCAGGAAGCGCAGCTCCTCGCCCTCGAACACCGGTGTCACGACGGTGACATCGGGCAGGTGGGTGCCGCCGTGGTACGGGTCGTTGATCGCGTACACGTCGCCGGGCCGCATCGATCCCGCGTTGCGGCGCAGCACCTCCTTGATCGATTCCCCCATGGAGCCGAGGTGCACGGGGATGTGCGGCGCGTTGGCGATCAGGTAGCCGACGGCGTCGAACAGGGCGCAGGAGAAGTCCAGCCGTTCCTTGATGTTGACGGAGTGGGCGGTGTTCTCCAGGCGTACGCCCATCTGCTCGGCGATCGCCATGAAGAGGTTGTTGAACACCTCCAGGAGCACGGGGTCCACGTCCGTGCCGACCGCGACCCGTCCGGGCCTCGGCAGCACGCGGGTCAGCAGCAGGTGTCCGGTGTCGCCGGCGGCGGCCTGCCAGCCCGGGTCGACGACCGTCGTCGCGTCGGCCTCGGCGACGATGGCGGGGCCGGGGATCGCGCGTCCCGGCCGCAGCTCGCCGCGCCGGTGGAGCGGTACGGTCCGCCGCTCGCCGCCGACGAACACGGGGACGCGCGCGGATGGCGCGGTCTCCCCCTGGTCGCCGGCCTGTTCCACCAAGGTCTCCGCGTGCTCGCCTGCCGCGCCCACGGCCTCGACGGAGACGGCCTCCACGACGAGCGGCTTGTCCATGGTGAAGGCGTAGCGGGTGCGGTGGAGCGCTGTGAACCGCGCCTTCATGGCCTCGGCGGAGTCCAGGGTGACGGGAAGGCTCGCATCGGTTCCCGCGTACCGCACCAGGACGCGTGCGTGCGTGGTGATCGCGTCGTCGGGGACCTCGTCGGCCCGCAGTTCGGCGCGGGTGCGGTCGGCGAGTTCGTCGCACAGGGTACGGACGCGGGCGACGGTGTCCTCGTCGAGCGGGGCCTCCACGGACTGCTCGCGCATGGCAGTGGCATCGGCGAGGCCGATGCCGTACGCCGACAGCACTCCGGCGAGAGGCGGCACGATCACGGTGTCGACGCCCAGGGCGTCGGCGACGGCGCAGGCGTGCTGGCCGCCCGCACCGCCGAAGGAGGTCAGCGCGTAGCGGGTGACGTCGTGGCCTCGCTGGACGGAGATCTTCTTGACGGCGTTGGCCATGTTGAGGACGGCGATCTCCAGGAAGCCGGCGGCCACCTGTTCGGGTGTGCGCGCTGTGCCGGTGGCGCGCGTGACCTCCTCGGCGAGCGCGGTGAAGCGTTCACGCACGGTGCCGGCGTCCAGGGGCTGGTCGCCGTTCGGTCCGAAGACCGCGGGGAAGTGCGCCGGCTGGATGCGGCCGAGCATCACATTGGCGTCGGTGACGGTCAGCGGGCCGCCGCGCCGGTAGCAGGCGGGGCCGGGGGCGGCGCCCGCCGAGTCGGGACCGACGCGGTAGCGGCGACCGTCGAAGTGGAGCACGGACCCGCCGCCGGCGGCCACGGTGTGGATGCTCATCATCGGCGCACGCATCCGGACGCCCGCCACCTGGGTGCCGAGCTCCCGCTCGAACTCGCCCGCGTAGTGCGACACATCGGTGGACGTACCGCCCATGTCGAAGCCGATGACCTGCCCGTACCCGGCCTGCTCCGACGTACGGGCCATGCCCACGACACCGCCCGCGGGCCCTGAGAGCACGGCGTCCTTGCCGCGGAAATGGGTGGCCTCGCGAAGCCCTCCGTTGGACTGCATGAACATCAGGCGGATTCCGGCGAGTTCGGCGGCGACCTCGTCGACGTAGCGCCGCAGGATCGGTGAGAGGTACGCGTCCACGACCGTCGTGTCGCCGCGGGGGACGAGCTTGATGAGCGGGCTGACCTCGTGCGAGCAGCTGACCTGTGCGAAGCCCAGGTCGCGGGCGACGCGGGCGATGCGCCGCTCGTGGTCGGGGTGGCGGTAGCCGTGCATCAGGACGATGGCGGCGCTGGTCAGGCCGTCGGCTCGGGCGGCCATCAACTGCTCGGTGACCGCGTCGATGTCGAGCGGTCCGACGACGGCGCCGCGGGCGTCGATGCGTTCGGGGACCTCCACGACCCGGTCGTACACCGCCTCGGGAAGAACGATGTGGCGGTCGAAGAGCCGGGGCCGGTTCTGGTACGCGATGCGCAGCGCGTCCCGGAAGCCCTGGGTGATCACGAGCACGGTCGGCTCGCCGCGGCGCTCCAGCAGGGCGTTGGTGGCGACGGTGGTGCCCATCCGGACGGCGGCGACGCGGTCGGGCGGGACGGGCTCGTCGTCGGGTGTGCCGAGTAGCAGGCGGATGCCCGCGACGGCGGCGTCGCGGTACCGCTCGGGGTTGTGCGAGAGCAGTTTGCGCGTCACGAGCCGTCCGTCGGGGCGTTTGCCCACGATGTCGGTGAAGGTGCCGCCACGGTCGATCCAGAATTCCCAGCGCCCGCTCATCCCCCCATTCTTGCCCCGGCGGGGCGGAACGAGGGTTCCGGCGACACGGCGGCGAGAGCGGCGGACAGGGCGTGCTCGGCGGAGCGGTCCAGGCGCGCGCTGGTGCCGCGGGCCCAGTGCTGCATCTCGTCGCCCGCGAGCCGCAGCAGTTGCGGCACCAGGTCGGTGCACCGGCGCGCCACCCACCCGGTGCCTGCCGTGGCCAGCCACAGCAGCGCCTCGGCGCGGGTGGGGCGCGGCCGCTGGGGTTCGGTCGAGGGGGGCCGGCCGTGGACGAGTCCGCGGGCGGCGAGCAGGTCGTGGAAGGAGCGGGCGAGCATGCGGTGTCCCCGCTCGCCGGGGTGCAGCCGGTCGGCGCTCCACATCGACCGGTCGGCGACCCAGACTGGATCGGCGGCGTGCAGATGGACGGCGCCGTAGCGGTCGGAGAGGGCGTGGACGACGGCGTTGACGGCTCGCTGGCGCCGGGCCAGCGGCCGGGCGAGGGGCGCGGGCAGAGCGAACATGGCGCCGGGATCGGGCAGGCAGGCGGTGAGCAGTACGGCGCCGCGGGCGGCGAGCGCACCGCACACCTCGTCGAGGTGGCGCGTGAGCCGCCCGATGTCGAAAGTGCGCCGGAGGGTGTCGTTGACGCCGACGACGACGGACGCGATGTCCGGCCGGAAGTCGAGGGCCCGCGGCGTCTGGTCCTCGGCGACGTCGCGGCTGAGGGCGCCGCTGACGGCGAGGTTCCGGAAGACGGCGGGCTGTTCGTCGCTCCCGACGCCGTCGGCGAGCAGCGCGGCCCATCCACGCCACCCGCCGTCGACGGGGTCGCCGACGCCTTGGGTGAGCGAGTCGCCGAGCGCGACGAACCGAACCGGCCGGGTGCCGACGAGCCGGCCCCGGCCCCGAGCCCGGCAGGCCCCCTGCGCGGGCACGGCGCAGCGCCCTGCGGGCCGCAAGGCATGTCCCCCTGGGAGGCCGTCGCCGTCCGGCTCCCCGCCGACCCCCTCCGACTCCCCGCCGGCTCCGGGAAAGAGCGCCCGTTGCGCCGGACCGGCCACACCACCCCAGGGGGATGGGCCCGCCTCGCCCGCGAGCCCCGGCCTCATGCGAGCGGGCTCGCCACCGCCGGGCTGCCGGGCCGTCTCCTCCGGAGGCACCGCCGCGAGGCCCGCCTCGCCACGGGCTCCCGGCGCGCCGACCACCGCGGCCGAGACACGTGCCGGAGCCGTCGCAGGGGCGGCCTGTTCCCCAACGCCGCCCCCGACCGCAGAGCCACCCACCTCCCTCAAGCCCCCGAGCCCGTCGCCCACCGTGGCATCCTCGCCGCGTACGTCGTCGACGCCCCCGGTCCTCATCCCCGCGCTCCCGGTTCCTTCGCCCCGTTGCGTACCGGCAGTGCGTCGTGCGCGGCCAGGAACGCCGTGACCGAGCTGTTCCAGTCGAAGAGCTCGGCCCGCGCCCGGGCCGCCTCACGGCGCACCGGCTCCCGTCGGCCGAAGATCGTCAGGATCGCGTCCGCGAAATCCGGGCCCGTGTCCGCCGCTGCGACGCCTGCGTCGGCGATCACTTCCGGCAGCGCCGACGACGCGCTCGCCACGACGGGCGTGCCGCAGGCCAGCGCCTCCAGCGCGGACAGGCCGAACGTTTCCGCAGGACCGGGCGCCAGGCAGACGTCCGCCGCGGCCTGGAGGTCGGCCACGGCCTCCCGGTCGGCGACGTGGCCGAGGAACCGGACCGGCAGGCGCTCGCCCTCCGCTCTGCGGACGAGCGAGGGCTTGAGCGGCCCGTCCCCGGCGACCACCAGCGCCGCCCGCACGCCCCGTGCGCGAAGCTCCGCCAGAGCGTCGAGGGCGGTGCCGGGTCTTTTCTCCACCGACAGGCGGGAGCAGAGCAGCAGCAGGACCTGCGCGCCGTAGGCGTACCGGGCGCGCAGTGCCGTGCTGCGCCGCCCGGGCCGGCATCGCACGAGGTCGACGCCGAGCGGCGCCCGCACGACGTTCTGCGCGCCGATACGGACGAACTCACGCTCCGCCCACTCCGTCGTGCACACGATCTTCGAATAGGCCCAGGCGCTGCGCCGGTTGAGCCGGTCCGCCGTGCGGGCGGCGAACGCGGCCGACAGGCCCCAGGTGCGCAGCACACCGTCGGCGGTCTCGTGCGAGACCATCACCGACGGGACCCGGTGGCGCCGCGCCCATTCGCCGGTCCAGCGCAGGGTGGTGCGGTCGGAGACCTCCAGACGCTCGGGCCCGAGGTCCTCAAGGAGGCGGCGCAGCCGTCGCCGCCCGGCGAGCACCCGGTAGCCGCCGGTGCCGACGAGTTCGGGACCGGGCAGGGTGATGACGCGGCCCTGCGGGGTGTGCCGGTCGCTCTCGGCATCGCCGGGCACGACGAGCACGGGCTCGTGTCCGGCGGCCAGATAGCCGCGGCCGAGTTGGTCGAGTGCGGTGCGGAGCCCGCCCGACGAGGGGGTGACGAAGTTCGCGAGCCGTACGATGCGCAGTCCGCTCATGCCGCCACCGCCGTGCGTGTGCCGAGGACGTCGGCGTAGTGGTCCAGCAGCATGTCCCCGACCGCGGTCCATGTGCGGCCCTCGACCGCGGCGCGCCCGGCGCGGGCGAAGTCGGCCCGCAGGCCGGGGCCGTCGGCCAGGGCACGGACCGCGTCGCGCACGGCGTCGGTGCTGTGCGGTGGCACGAGCAGTCCGGTCCGTCCGTGGTCGACGAGGTCGAGCGGGCCGCCTGCGGCGGGCGCGACGACCGGGACACCGCTCGCCATGGCCTCCTGCACGGTCTGGCAGAAGGTCTCGTACGGGCCGGTGTGCGCGAACACGTCGAGCGAGGCGAAGATCCGCGCGAGGTCGTCCCCGGTGCGGCGGCCGAGGAAGAGGGCACCGGGAAGCGCCCCGCGCAGCGAGGTCTCGCTCGGTCCGTCGCCGACGACGACCACCCGCACGCCGGGCAGGGCACAGGCGCCCGCGAGCAGTTCGACGTGCTTCTCGGGGGCGAGGCGGCCGACGTAGCCGATGACGAGTTCCCCGCCGGGCGCGAGCTCGCGCCGCACGCCCTCGTCGCGCAGTGCGGGCCGGAAGCGGGCGGTGTCCACGCCGCGCGGCCACAGCCGCACGCGCTCGACGCCGTGCTCCTCCAAGTCGCGCCGGGCGGCGGTGGACGGCGCGAGGGTGCGGTCGGCGGCGGTGTGGACCGCCTTGATACGCCGCCAGGCCGTGCCCTCCCCCGCTCCGACGTAGGTACGGGCGTAGCCGGCCAGGTCCGTCTGGTAGACGGCGACGGCAGGCAGGCCCAGCCGGGCCGCCGCGGCCATCCCGCGCACACCGAGCACGAAAGGGCTGGCGAGGTGGACGATGTCGGCACGGTGCGCGGTGATCGCCGCCGCCACCCTGCGGCTGGGGAGTGCGACCCGCACCTGCGGATAGCCGGGCAGCGGCAGGGAGGGCACCCGCACGACGGGGCACGGCGCGTGAGGGTCGGCGCTCATCGCCCCGGCGGCGGCCGGGGCGATGACGAGCGGTTCGTGACCGCGGGCGGCGAGGTGCCGGGCGGTCTGCAGGGCGCAGTGCGCCACACCATTGACGTCGGGCGGAAAGGATTCGGTGACGATGACGACACGCATACCCGAGTTGTCGTCGGGCCCGGGGTGGCTGCGCCAACGTGGATCTTTCCGGCCGGGGAACGTCCCATGAGCGTTGCGTTGCCCCGCCCGGCTCGTGGGCCGCGAGTCGTCACACAGCGGGCATGTCGGGCCCCATCCTGCTGCGTACGGCGGTCTGCACCTCCGCCTCCTCGGCGGGGTCCGCGGCGAGCCGGCGCAATCGCTCGGCAACGCGCACATCACCGGTCTCGGCGTGGCGAGCGGCGACCTCTCTGGTGGTCTCCTCGCAGTCCCACAGGCATTCGACGGCGAATCCGGTGGCGAAGGAGGGGTCGGTGGCGGCGAGCGCCCGGGCGGCACGGCCGCGGAGATGGGAGGAGGCCGTCTCGCGGTAGATGTGGCGCAGTACGGGGGCGGCGCAGCTGATGCCGAGCCGGCCGGTGCCATCGACGAGGGTCCACAGCAGCGGGGCGTCGGGCCCGTCGGCGCGGACGGTCTCGCGGAGGGCGCCGAGAACCAGCGGGGCGTCCAGCGCGGCCCCGCGGCAGGCGAGGACTCCGGCCGCGGCCGCGCCGAGGGCGTCGGGACGGTGGATCCAGCCCCGGGCCCGGTCCACGGCCTCGTCGCCGCACATCCGCTCGAACGCGGAGATCGCGGCGTCGGCGACGGTGGACGAGCCGCCTGCGACCGCCGCCTCGATCAGGTCGAGGACCACGGGATCCCGGGACTCGGCGAGGTAGTGCAGGGCGGTACAGCGGGCTCCGTCGGATCCGGTGTGCGCCGCGCGGACGATCTCGGGCCGGTCCTCGGGTCCGGCGACGGCGCCGAGGCAGCGGGCGGCGGGCACGTGCAGTGCACTGCCGCGCTCCAGCCCCTGATCGGCCCAGTCGAGGACGGCCTGGACGCTCCAGCCGGGGCGGGGGCCCGACGGACGCATCTGGCGCTGCCAGCGGTCGAAGGAGCCGGCTTCCTGCGCGGCACGTACCCGGGCGCCGATGAACTCCCGGCGGTCCTCCGCCCACAGGCGCCACGGCCGCGGTTCGAAGGAGTCGCGCACGGCGACGGCCAGGTCGGCGTCGCCCTCGGGGGTGGCGGGGAAGCGGGCGAGGACCGGGGCCGCGAGGGACCGCAGGCCCGCGTCGTCGTCGCGCAGGGCCAGTTCGTCCAGGGCCCATGCCCAGTTGGCGCCCTGCGCGGCGTACCGCCGCAGCAGTGCGAGGGCGTCACCCCGGCCGTAGGAGGCGAGGTGCCCGAGAACGGCCAGCGCGAGTCCCGTCCGGGTCTCGTCGGCATCGAGGAGGTCATCGGCGTCGCACAGGTGCCGCTCGATCTCCTCCAGGCTGCCGTGGAGGTCCAGGTACAGGCGTGCGTAGTAGAGGGAGCGGTTCTCGACCTGCCAGTCATGGCGGGGGTCGCTCAGAACGCAGTGGTTGAGCGCCGCGAGCGCTTCGGCCCGTGGCGCTGCGAGCGCATGCAGGGTGCCGTCGCCGCGGCCTCTCTGCAGCAGGCCGAGCAGGGTGCCGCTCGGCGCTATGACTGGATCGAACATGGGGAAAGCCTCACATCAAGCTGTCGACGCAACCGGGGGACTGGAATGCCTAGGCCGCGCAGCAGCATGTCGGGCCGCCCGTCGTCATACGCGTCTTCTGCTTGGTGGTGAGCATGTCCTTCTGCCTCTCTTCGGTGGCCCCAGGGGAATTCCCGGATGATGGGTCCGGGACAGGGCTGACGTCATGATGACCCACGCATTTCGCCACCGCGACCACATTTACGGCGTCTTCTCGGGCCATGCGGCCGTAGGAGGTGCCCTCCCCCGCCGGCGGCCTCGTCGTGGCTGGTCGGAGCATGCGCGGCGCCGACCGGAACGTACGCGACGGCCGCTCAGCGGCCGTCGAACAGCTCCAGAAGGTCCGTCTTCCCAAACATCCGCGCCGTATCCACGGCGGAGGGAGTACCGGCCTGCGGATCGGCACCGCCGGAGAGCAGGGCGCGGATGACGGCGTCCTCGCCCTTGAAGACCGCGCCGGCGAGAGGCGTCTGGCCGCGGTCGTTGGCCCGGTCCGGCTCGGCGCCCCGGGCGAGGAGTACCTCGACGGTGGCGGCGTGCCCGTGGTAGGCGGCGAGCATGACGAGGGTGTCGCCCTTGTCGTTGGTGAGGTTGGCCGGGACGCCGGCGTCGAGATACGCGGCGAGCTTCTCGGTCTCCCCACGGCGCGCCAGGTCGAAGACCTTGGTCGCGAGTTCGATCACCTCGGAGTCCGGGACTTCGCTCATCGGGCGGACCGCCTTTCACCACGTTGACCTGGGCCGCACGGCAGAAGCAGCCGTACGAGTGAACCGACAGGTTACTGCCAGGCGCCTGCCGGGACGGGCCTGGCGAGGGGAAATGGACCACGCGGTTCCGCGGGAGCGGGAGGGCACTGTGCGGCTCCGCCGGGCCGCGGGCACGCCGATCAAGGGGCGACTCTCCCCCAGTGAAGTGAACTACATCCGATTTCACCCATTTGCAGCTTTTATCGTATAGACACTTTCTGTAAGCATGGAAGAACTCAAGGTGAATGTCCCCCTCACCCAGGAGAACCTCATGATCCTGTCCATGTCAGGCGTCGTGCTGCTCGGCATCATCGTCTTCCTCTTCTTCCGGAAAGACGGGCTCAAGGCGTCCCACGCATTCGTCTCCGCGCTCTTCGGCTTCTTCCTCGCGGGCACCGCGATCGCGCCGAGCATCACGGCAGGCACCACGAGCCTCGCCGGGCTGCTGGGCGGGATCAAGTTCTGACCCCCCCGAACCACCGACGAGCACCTTCAGGAGACAGATGTGGCCCGGCGACCACTCCCTCGCATTCTGACCAGCGGCAGCGCTCAGATCGCCCGTAGTCGTGAGATCGCGCGCACGGCCGCCGACAGCGCCACCGATGTCCTCCATCCGCTGATCACGGTCACCCGCGGTCTGGGGAAGCTGGCCGCCATGGGCCGGAGCAAGTGGGCCGCCACTCCCAAGGAACGGCGTGGTCCCACCCTGTTCTTCGTGGCGGCCTGCGTCCTGGTCGTCGCGGTCATCCCGTACGGGCCGCTGATCGCCCTGATCACCGTGATGGCCGCGGCCGCCTGGGCCGGCCGCGTCAGGGTGCCGGTCAGAACCGGACCGAACGACGCCGAAATCGCCCGGTTGCGCGCTCTGTACGAGGCCCTGGTGCCGTACTTCTCGGTCCCCGAGGACCCGGCTCCGCTCTTCACCCACGGCGGGGAGTGGAGCAAAGCCTTCAGCGAGTACGCGTTCGACGACACCGGCCGGCTCACTCGTCTCCGCCTGGCCTACCCGGCGTACTTCACCGACTCCGAGGCCGACTCCCGGGCCCGGATCGAGCAGTTGCTGCACGCGAAGTCCGGCCGCGGCCGGGAGTACCGCTTCAGCTGGGACGAGGAGGGCAACGAGCTCGAGATGAGCGTGCTGCCCGCTCTTTCCACCTCCATCGCCGCCCAGCGCTTCGTCACCTCCCCCGGCGAGACCGTCCTCGGCTTCACCGACGCCGACGCCGTCCGGCGCACGCTGCCCGTCACCCGAGGCGGCACCACGGAGCAGGCGCCGCCGGTTCTCTGGCGCACCGGCCCCCGCTCCACCGAACCGCATCTGCTGGTCGTCGGCGAGCCCGGCAGCGGCACCACGACGCTGCTGCGCTCCATCGCCCTGCAGGCCCTCCAGCACGGCGACGTGCTGATCGTCGAGGGAGGCGGCACCGGCGAATACGCCTGCCTCACCGGCCGCACGGGCGTGCTCGCCGTCGAGTGCGGTCTCGGCGGAGCGCTGTCGAGCCTCGAATGGGCCGCCCACGAGACGGAGCGGCGCCTGATCGCCGCAAACCGGGCGCGGCAGGCGGGGCTTCCGGCTCCCGACGACACGAAGCGGCCCCTGTGGATCCTGCTGGACCGGCCGAGCGTCCTCGGCCATCTGGCCGCGGCGGACGGCCACATGGACCCGCAGGAGCTGCTCCAGGTGCCGCTGCGGCACGGGCGGGCGGCGCAGGTCACGGTCGTCGTTGCCGAACAGTTCGACAGCACCGACGCCCTGACCGAGTCCGTGCGCTCGCACACGCGTGCCCGCGTCACGCTCGGCCCGGCGGACTTCGGCCGGGTCGAGGCCGTGCTGGGCGCCACCCCGCGCACCACGCCGACCGCGGACATCCCGCCCGGGCGCGGATACGCACGGCTGGGCACGGGTCCGGTGCTCAGGCTGCAGGTGCCGGCGACGCCGGACCCGTTCGACGACGCGACGAGCGAGGCGCACCGGCAGGCGGTGGTCGACCTGCTGCCCCCGCGTCCGGGCGAGCCGGAGCCGCCTGCGGTTCCCACGGCGGCCGCACCCGTGGCCTCCCCCGCGCCGCCGGCCGCCGCGGTTCCCGCCGAGGGCTGAGGCCGCCCTGCCCAGGCCGGGCCTTACGCGAACCCGCCCAGGCCTGGGCCTTACGCGACGAACGTGCGGGGCGCTTCCGTGCCCGCGCTCGCTCCCGTGCGCACCAGCCGTGCCGCCGCCGCCAGCCGCGTGGCGGCCTCCTCGGCGACGGGCCCGCCCACCGTGAACGGCAGCCGTACGTATCCCTCGAACGCGCCGTCGACCCCGAAACGCGGGCCGGACGGCACCCGGATCCCGACCCGCTCGCCGACCTCGGCGAGCCGGGAGCCGGACAGGCCACCGGTGCGCACCCACAGCGTCAGACCGCCGGAGGGCACGTCGAACTCCCAGTCCGGCAGCTCCTTGCGCACCGCGGCGACGAGCGCGTCACGGTTCTCCCGGGCCTGCTCGCGCCGGATGGAGACGGCACTGTCCCATCCGGAGGTGTGCATCAGCCAGTTGACACCCAGCTGTTCCAGCACGGGTGTGCCGAGGTCGGCATAGGCGCGGGCGGCGACGAGGGAGCGGATGACGTCGGGGGCGGCGCGCACCCAGCCGATCCGCATGCCCGCCCAGAAGGCCTTGCTCGCCGAGCCGACGGTCAGGACGGTGGCGCCTGCGGGGTCGAAGGCGCAGACGGGACGGGGCATCTCCATGTCCGGGTCGAGGTGGAGCTCGGACATGGTCTCGTCGACGACGAGCACCGTGCCCGCCGAGCGGGCCGCCTCCACCAGGGAACGGCGCTGGTCCTCGTCGGCGAGCGCGCCCGTCGGGTTGTGGAAGTCGGCCACGACGTACGCGAGCCGGGGCGCCGCGTCGCGCAGGACCTGGCGCCAGCGGGCCAGGTCCCAGCCGGTCAGCCCCTCGGCCATGGCCACCGGCACCAGCCGGGCCCCGGCCTCGCGCATCAGCTGGAGGATGTTGGCATACGACGGCGACTCGACGGCGATGCGTTCACCGCGCCCGGCGAACAGATGGCAGATGGCGTCCATCGCACCCATCGCGCCGGTCGTGACCATGATCTGCTCGGGCATGGTCGGGATGCCGCGCTCGGTGTAGCGCTCGGCGAGCATCCGGCGCAGCGCGGGCAGGCCCGCGGGATAGTCGCCGTGGGTGTGGGCGTAGGGCGGCAGTTCCTCCAGGGCGCCCTGGACGGCCCTGGTCAGCCAGGGCTCGGGAGCCGGCAGGGACGCGCAGCCGAGATCGATCATGGAGCCGAGCGACTCGGGCGGCAGCGGTTCGAGGCCGCGGGCGGGCAGCGGATTGCCCGCCGGGACGGCGGTCCAGCTGCCCGCTCCCCTGCGGGACTCCAGAAACCCCTCGGCACGCAGGGCCTCGTACGCGGCGGCGACGGTGGTGCGGCTGACGGAGAGCGAGAGGGCCAGTTCCCGTTCGGCGGGCAGCCGTGCGGCGACGGGGACCCGGCCTTCGAGGACGAGAAGCCGGATGCCGTCGGCGAGCGCGCGGTACGCGGGCGGCTTGCGGGTGCCCGGCCCGGCGGGGTGCGGTTGCTGGGAGGTGAGCTGCCTGGCGAGCTGCGCCGCCCCCACCGCCGAAGTCCACTGCGACATGGAAGTCAGTCCACCTTCCTCGAATTGGCCATGGTTGCCCATTGTTCCGTAGCCACAGAGTGTCATGCATCGGTCCACTACCACCACAGGGGGACGCCATCGTGTCCGGACATCTCACCCGCAGACTGCTGCAGCTGTACGTCGGCCTGGCGTTGTACGGGGTGAGTTCCGCGCTCCTGGTGCGTGCCGGACTCGGGCTCGAACCGTGGGGGGTGCTGCACCAGGGGCTGTCGGAGCTGACCGGCATCTCGATCGGCGTGGTGTCGATCATCGTCGGCGCCGTGGTGCTGCTGCTGTGGATCCCCATCCGGCAGCGGCCCGGCCTCGGGACGGTGTCCAACGTGTTCGTCGTCGGCATCGCCATGGACGCGACGCTCGCCGTCGTACCCGGTGCCCACGGGCTCGCGTCGCAGGTTCCGCTGCTGGCCGCCGGTGTCGTGCTGAACGGTGCCGCGACGGGCCTCTACATCTCGGCCCGCTTCGGCCCCGGTCCCCGGGACGGTCTGATGACCGGTCTGCATCGCCGCACGGGCCGGTCGATCCGGCTGGTGCGCACGGCACTTGAGGTGGTGGTCGTGGCCACAGGGTTCGTGCTCGGCGGGTCAGTGGGCGCCGGCACGGTCGTGTACGCGCTGGCGATCGGACCTCTGGCACAGCTGTTCCTGCGCGTCTTCGCCATCCCCGGTGCGGGCGAAGGCAGCACCGTGGTCGCCGGCTCGTCACCGAGGCAGGCCATACTGCCGCGGTGACCGCCATACGCCACCCCTATCTGGACCACCCGGCAACGCTCGCCTTCGCCCACCGCGGGGGTGCCGCCGACGGCATCGAGAACACCGCGGCCGCCTTCCGCCGCGCGGCCGACGCCGGGTACCGCTATTTCGAGACCGATGTGCACACCACTGCGGACGGACGGCTGGTCGCCTTCCACGACGCGACGCTGGACCGGGTGACCGACGCGGGAGGGCGGATAGCGCAGCTGCCGTGGAGCGAGGTGAGCCGGGCCCGGGTGGCGGGCCGGGAACCGCTGCCGCTCTTCGAGGAGCTGCTGGAGGAATTCCCCGAGGCCCGCTGGAACGTGGACCTCAAGACGGAGTTGGCACTGGAGCCGCTCGTGGATCTGATCCGCAGGGCCGACGCCTGGGACCGGGTCTGCGTCGGCTCCTTCTCCGAGGGCCGGGTGGCGCGGGCCGTGCGCCGGGCCGGTCCGAGGCTCGCGACGTCGTACGGGGTCAGGGGCGTCCTCGGCCTGCGGCTCGCGTCGGTGGGGATTCCGGCCGCAGTACGCAGAGGCGCGGTGTGCGTCCAGGTTCCTCAGTCCCAGAGCGGTGTCCGCGTGGTGGACCGCCGGTTCGTGCGGGAGGCGCACGCGCGGGGACTGCAGGTCCACGTCTGGACGGTCAACGACCCCGAGCGGATGGCCGCGCTCCTGGACCTTGGCGTGGATGGCATCATGACCGATCATCTACAGACGTTGCGCACGGTGCTGACCGACCGTGGACTGTGGGGCTGACCCGGCACATCTGCCGACAGCACGAGCGAGGGGGCGCGGATGACGGCCGGCACCGCCGACCGCACGGACGGCGCGGACAGCGCCCGCGAGCGAAGACGCCAGCAACAGGGCTGGTACTTCTACGACTTCGCGTGCTCGGTGTACTCGACGAGCGTGCTCACGGTGTTCCTCGGGCCGTATCTGACGTCGGTGGCCAAGGCCGCCGCGGACGCCGACGGTTTCGTCCATCCGCTGGGGATCGCGGTGCGGGCCGGTTCGGTGTTCCCGTACGCGGTGTCGGCATCGGTCGTCGTCGCGGTGCTGGTGATGCCGTTCGCGGGCGCGGCGGCGGACCGCAGCGGGCGCAAGAAGCCCCTCCTCGCCTTCTCCGCGTATCTGGGCGCCACGGCGACGACCGGCATGTTCCTGCTGGACGGCGACCGCTATCTGCTCGGCGCCCTCCTGCTGATCGTGGCGAACGCCTCGCTCGCGGTGTCGATGGTCCTGTACAACGCGTATCTGCCGCAGATCGCGGAGCCGCATGAACGGGACGCGGTCTCGTCGCGGGGCTGGGCCTTCGGCTACACCTCCGGCGCGCTGGTGCTGGTGCTCAATCTGGCCGTGTATTCCGGCCACGACTCCTTCGGCCTGTCCGAGGGCGATGCGGTGCGGATCTGCCTGGCGTCCGCCGGACTGTGGTGGGGTGCCTTCACGCTCGTGCCGCTGCGCCGGCTGCGGGACCGCCGGCCGGCGACGAGCGGCGAGGGCAGGGTCGGCTCCGGCTGGCGCCAGTTGACGGCCACGCTGAAGGACATGCGCCGCCATCCGCTGACGCTGTCGTTCCTGCTGGCCTACCTCGTCTACAACGACGGCGTGCAGACCGTGATCTCCCAGGCCTCGGTCTACGGCTCCGAGGAGCTCGGCCTGGACCAGGCGACGCTGATCACGGCGGTGCTGCTCGTCCAGGTCCTCGCGGTCGCGGGCGCGCTGGGCATGGGCCGACTGGCCAGGACGCACGGCGCGAAGCGCGTCGTCCTCGGCTCACTGGCGGTGTGGACCCTCATCCTCGCCGCCGGATACTTCCTGCCCGCGGGTGCGCCGGTGTGGTTCTACTGCCTGGCCGCGGCGATCGGGCTGGTGCTCGGCGGCAGTCAGGCGCTGTCGCGTTCGCTGTTCTCCCATCTGGTGCCGCGGGGCAAGGAGGCGGAGTACTTTTCCGCCTACGAGATGAGCGACCGGGGCCTGAGCTGGCTCGGCCCATTGGTGTTCGGTCTCGCGTATCAGCTGACCGGCAGCTACAGGGATGCCATCATCTCCTTGGTGATCTTCTTCGTCCTCGGATTCGTACTGCTCGCCCGGGTGCCGGTGCGGCGCGCCGTGGCCGCCGCGGGCAACCCCGTTCCGGACCGGATTTAGACGCGGAAGTGAAAGGGCGGTAGTGTACGCCTTTGGCCCGCCAGGCGGACCGTTACTGCGTGCTCAAGTAGCAAAGACGCTGGGTGACATCTAATGCCAGATGTGACAAACCGGGCACTGGTGGGTAGAACAAGGGGCGGCACGACGGGCGACGCATGACCCGCAACGGGAATCTTTACCGCCGACCGGACGTTGACCGGATGACGACGACAGCGACACCTGTCCTGTGGGCGACAAGCCCGGGAGGCACGATTCATGAGTGAGCGAGCTCTTCGCGGCACGCGCCTCGTGGTGACCAGCTACGAGACCGACCGCGGCATCGATCTGGCCCCGCGCCAGGCGGTGGAGTACGCATGCGAGAAGGGGCATCGTTTCGAGATGCCGTTCTCGGTCGAGGCGGAGATTCCGCCGGAGTGGGAGTGCAAGGTCTGCGGAAGCCAGGCGCTCCTGGTGGACGGGGACGGCCCCGAGGAAAAGAAGGGCAAGCCGGCGCGTACGCACTGGGACATGCTGATGGAGCGGCGTACCCGCGAGGAGCTCGAGGAAGTGCTGGCCGAGAGGCTGGCGGTCCTGCGTTCCGGCGCCATGAACATCGCGGTGCACCCGCGCGACAGCCGCAAGTCCGCGTAAGCGCGCAAAGCGCGCGGGTCCGCGCACATTACGGAGCCGCGGGCTGTGCCACACCATCGGTGTGGCACAGCCCGCGGCTCCGTTCATGTCTGTAGGCATCCACGGGGTTCATGTGTATCGGCATGCACGGGCCGGGTCCCGGCTGTGCCGGCGGGCACCGGCCGGGGTCCGCTCGTCTCCGACCGAAGGCACATGCCCGCTGCCGTCTTCACCCGCCCCCCTCGTTCGGGCTACAGGCGCACGACCGGGTCCGGGGCGCCCCTGCCCTTGCTGGTTCAGGGCGTCAGCGGGGGCCGCGGGCTCCCCGCTTCCCGATCGGACGGGGGCGCGTCGTCGCGGATGACCTCTCCCTGGACCACCTTGCCGTCGGGGCGGTGGATCCTGGCCTGCTGGAAGGCATGGCCCAGCGTGCCCGACGACGCCGCCCTCATCCGGCTCTCCAGCGAACGCTCCGCGTACCGGCCGAGGCGGGTGCGCACGGGCGGCAGCAGGAGCAGCAGGCCCAGCGCGTCCGAGATCAGGCCGGGCAGCATCAGCAGCAGCCCGCCGAGCATCAGCAGTCCGTTGCCCTTGCCGCTGCCAGTCGGCGCGGCCGCGCCCGGCTGCTGCTGAAGCGTCGCCGTGAGGTTGGTGAACGCGCGGCGTCCCGCCCGCTTGATCACCACCGCGCCGAGCACTGCCCCGCCGACCAGCAGTCCGAGCACGGCGAAGCCGCCCGCTTCCCGGGCCACGAGCGTCAGCAGCCAGATCTCCAGGACCAGCCACGCGGCAATGGCGAGGGGGACAAAGGTGCGGGCGCGTGAGCGCCGGGGAGCGGTCGGGTTCTGTGCGCCGGTCGTCATGCCCCCAGTGTGCCTGGGCGCCCGCCAAGGCGGTGTAAGGAGTCGATCAGGAAGCTCAGGGCCTGCGGCCGAGCAGGCGGCTCGCCCGGTTCCGCACACCCCAGGCCGTGACCCGCCACAGGGCCTCGACCACGATGTCCCGGTTCATCTTCGAGTCGCCCAGCTCTCGCTCCACGAAGGTGATGGGGACCTCGACGACATGGAAGCCGGCGGCCACGGCCCTGCGTGCGAGGTCCACCTGGAAGCAGTAGCCCTGCGACGCGACGTCGTCGAGGCCCAGCCCTTGGAGCGTCTCGGCGCGGAAGGCCCGGTAGCCGCCGGTCATGTCACGGATGGGCACGCCGAGCAGCATGCGGGAGTACGTGCTGCCGCCGCGGGAGAGCAGCTTCCGGTGCGCGGGCCAGTTGACCACGCGGCCGCCCGGCACCCAGCGCGAGCCGAGGACCAGGTCCGCGCCTTTGAGCGCGGTGAGCAGCCGGGGCAGTTCCTCCGGCTGGTGGGAGCCGTCGGCATCCATCTCGACGAGCACGCCGTAGTCGTGCTCGATGCCCCAGCGGAACCCCGCCAGGTACGCGGCGCCGAGCCCTTCCTTGCCCTTGCGGTGCAGGACGCGCACCTGCTCGTCGACGGCGGCGAGCTCGTCGGCGGACTTGCCCGTGCCGTCGGGGCTGTTGTCGTCGGCGACGAGGACGTCGGCGTCGGGCACGGCAGCGCGCACCCGCGAGACGATCGCGTTGATGTTCTCGGCCTCGTTGTAGGTCGGGATGATCACCAAAGTTCTGCCGAGCGGGCCGTACCGCTTCCCCTGGGGTCCACCATGGGGAACCGCACCACCGTCGTTCACTGCTGCCCCTTAAAGTCCGTACGCAGAGCCCCACCATAGCGAGCGCCCGGATCGCACCGCCGGGAGGCAGCGGATCATGAAAGGGAGTCGCCGGGCGGGAGCGCGAGGAGCCCGGGACCGGGGCTGTTGTACCGCGGGAGGGTCGGCGACGGCAACGGATCGGACCCGGCGTCCTTCGGGCCGACCTGGGGCCCGCTGGCTGCGGGTCGACCGAGAGCCGTTGTCTACTGAACGCCGGGCCCCACCCGGGTCGCACCTGCCGGCCGGCTGAAACCCTCCCTCTGCCCCCGAGGCGCGGGCGCTGAACCTGGCTCCCAGCGGCGGTGCGCCGGTGCGGCACACCACCCCATGGCCCAGCGGCGTTCGACGACTGCGTGGAAGGTGCCGGTCGGACGTCCTGTGGTGGACCCGGCCGAACCTACCGGCCGGTGGGCGCTCGCTGTCAACAGTCGTGCGACCAGCAGAAATCGGCCTTGCCCCCAGGTCAGAGGCGAAGATCCACAGGTCGTGGCCGAGCGGTGCGGGCATCGATCGGCGGTACGAAATGTCCGTACGTCACCCGTTCGGTCCCGCGAAGACGGTGTGGCCGCGCACCACCGTCCGCACACAGACGGGCAGGTCGGCGCCCGGAGTGAGGTCCGGCAGGCCGGGGGTGCCCGAACGGGGGTCGGTGGACCAGCGGGCGACGCGGTCGTCAGGAGCCTGCACGAGGAGTTCGCCGGTGCGCCAGACCGCGTAGTCCGCGGGGGCTCCCGGGACCAGCACACCGGCGTCGTCGCGGCCGATGGCCCGCCAACCGCCTCGGGTATGGGCGGTGAAGGCCGCCCGGGCGGAGATGCGGTGCTCGGGCGTGCGATGGAAGGCGGCTGCGCGGACGGTCCCCCACGGGTCCAGGGGCGTCACCGGGCTGTCGGAGCCGAAGGCCAGCGGCACTCCGGCGCGCAGCAGCGCCGCGTACGGGTTGAGGGTGCGGGCGCGTTCGGCGCCGAGCCGCTGGGCATACATGCCCTCTTCGCCGCCCCAGGCCGTGTCGAAGGCGGGCTGGACGGAGGCGGTGAGCCCGAACTCGGCGAAGGCCGCGATGGTTTCGGGGGTGAGCATCTCGGCGTGCTCGACCCGGTGGCGGGCGGCGCGGATCCGTGCGAGGCCCAGCTTGTCCGCTGCGGCGCGCATCCCGTCGACGACAGCGGTCAGGGCGGCGTCGCCGATGGCGTGGAACCCGGCCTGCAGCCCGGCCTCGGTGCAGGCGACGACGTGGGACGCGACGTCGGCGGCGTCGAGGTGGCCGGCGCCGGTGTGGTCGGCGCCGGTGTGGTCGGCGTCGGCGTACGGCTCGTGCAGGCAGGCGGTGTGCGAGCCGAGGGAGCCGTCGGCGAACAGGTCGCCGGCCGCGCCCAGCGCGCCGAGGGCCCGCGCCCGCTCCACGTCCCGGTCGGCCCAGTAGCCGACGACGCGCGGGCCCGGTTCGTCCCGCGCGAGCGTCAGCAGCCCGGTGAAGTCGTCCTCGGAGGAGATGTCGGGGCCGCCGCATTCGTGAACGGTGCCGATGCCGAGGGATGCGGCATGCCGCAGAGCGGCGCGCTGCGCCTCGGTGCGCTGGCGGGGTGAGAGGGCAGCGTAGGCGGCGGCACGGACGGCGTGGTGGGCGTCACCGGTCAGCGGCTCGCCGTCTCGGAAGCCGGACCGTGAGCGGACGCCCGGGACGAGGTCCAGCAGGGCCGTGGTGACGACCGCGGAGTGGACGTCGATACGGGTGAGGTAGAGGGGTCGCCCGCCGGTGAGCTCGTCGAGTTCGTCGCGCCGCGGCGCTCGGGCCTCGGGCCAGCGGGAGGCGTCCCAGCCGTGTCCGATCAGGATGCGGTCGCCGGGGCGGGCGGCCGCGTACGCGCGCAGGAGCGCGGCGGCGTCGGCGAGCGAAGCGGCGCCGGACAGATCGAGTCCGGTGAGCGCGAGGCCGGTCGCCGTGGTGTGGACGTGCGCGTCGGTGAACGCGGGAGTGACAAGGGCGCCTTCGAGGTCGACGACCTCGTCGACGCCGGAGGCGAAGGCGGCGGCCGCGCCCTCGGAGCCCACCCAGGCGACATGTCCCTTCTCGACGACCATCGCGGTGGCGAAGGGGTCGGCGGGGCTGTGCACTTCTCCACCGCGCAGCAGCACGGTGCGGTGGTCGCTTCGGGGGGCGGTGCGCTCGGTCATGGGACCAAGACTAGATACGCGGCGGGCGGGCCTCGTACGGGGTCGACAGGACCACCGTGGTGCGGCTGGAGACTCCGGCCAGGGAGCGGATGCGGGTCAGCAGGTGCTCCAGTTCGATCGGCGTGGCGACGCGCACCTTGAGGATGTAGTTCTCCTCGCCCGCGACGCTGTGGCAGGCCTCGATCTCGGGGAGTCCGGCGAGCCGGTCCGCGATGTCGTCGGGGGCGCTGGGGTCGAACGGCTTCACCGAGATGAACGCGGTGAGAGGCAGGCCGACGGCCTCGGGGTCGACGACGGCGGCGTAGCCGCGGATGACGCCCCGCTGCTCCAGACGGCGGACGCGCTGATGCACCGCCGATGTGGACAGGCCCGTGGCCTTGCCCAGGTCGGTGTAGCTCATCCGCCCATCCTTGACGAGCAACTCCACGATCTGACGATCCAGCTCCTCCATGCGGATCAACCTATTGCCCCGAGCCGCTCCGGCACAGTCCACGACGGCCGCGAGGGGCCCTGGGCGACGGCCGTGTGACGAACACCACAGGTTTGCGCCGGTGTCCGCCGTGACCTCGCGGTTACCTGCCCCGCGCGGTGGGCATTGCTTGCTGTGGTCGAGGCCATCAGCGCCTGGTCGGCCCATCCGAGGGGGAGATTCTCCATGCAGATCGTCAAGAACGACGCCCGCACCGAACCGGAGCCTGTCGATCCGGCCGAATCGGCCGACAGCGACGAGTTCGACGCGTACGACACCTTCGGGATGTACCGGGTCATCTGCCCGGACTGCGCCCAGCCGATCGCCCTCCTCGCCGACGAGGACGTCCTGCCGGAGCACGCCCTGTGCCCCACCCCGTGGAACCCCTTCGGGCTGACGGTGTGCTCGGGCACCGGCCGTCCCGCCGGTCAGGCCCGCCCCGCCGACGAGTCGCTCGAGGTGCAGGAGCAGGAGACGGCCCTGTTGCTGACGTTGCCCCAGGGGCTCGACTGGCGCACCCAGCCGTTCTCGCACGTCGGCGGTCCGGGTTCGCGGCCGCTGAAGGTGCCGCCGATGCGTCGCGCGGCCTGACGCCGCTCCCCCCGGCACTGCTTGCCCCGTCGTGGGAGCGCGCGGCCTGACGCCGCTCCCCGCGGCGGTCCTGTTCCCGACGCACGGGGGCGGGGCGTGACCCCCGGCGCCCCAGCGTGCGGCGACCGCCCGTAACCCCGTCGGATGCGCCACCTGACGCCGCGTCCCCCGCAGGGCTGACCGCCGCCCGGCGTGCGGATGCCGGGCCTGGCCGCGCGCCCTCTGGGCGTGCTGATCGGTTGCAGCGTGACCCGGCGGGCCTGCCTTGTACGCGGCGGGCCCCCGGGCATACGGGCGCACGACGCCGACCCGGGTCTGACCCTCGGATCCGGCGTGCGCCACGCAGCCTTACCCTGCGCCGCCGGCGTGCGGACCGCCGCAGGCCCGTCGGGCGCGCGGCCTGATCCTGCAACCCCCCGCAGGCGGGCCGCGGCCCCGTCCGGCAGGACACGGCGGCGGACGCCCTGCATCACGCCGCCCCCGGGATCCCGCCTGCGACCGGCCGGCGGGAGCACTCCGATCCCCCGTCCCGGCCCCCCGTGCGGTTCATGAAGGCGTCGTACGTACGCCCTGGACTGGCGCGCGAATCGGCCCGGCGGTAACCCCCACCCGGGCGCAGCCGTTGGCCCGGGCATGAACCTGTACTCCACGACCGCGAGACGCGGCCGACGGCGGCTCGTCGTGCCCGTCTCTGAAGAATCGGTTCCTCATCCGGCGGATCCGCCCATCTACCGCGAGTTGCTCGCCCTGTGGGCGAGCCGGGGCAGGACCCTGCCCGGGCGCCGGGATCCCGAGTGGAGCAGGCTCGCGGCGCCCCTGGCGTGGGAGGGACGGGTCAGCGGGTCTCGGGCCCGGCCAGGTGACGGGCGATGACCATGCGCTGGATCTGGTTGGTGCCCTCGACGATCTGGAGCACCTTGGCCTCGCGCATGTAGCGCTCGACCGGGAAGTCCTGCGTGTAGCCGTAGCCGCCGAGCACCTGGACGGCATCCGTGGTGACGCTCATGGCGGCGTCGGTGCAGAACAGCTTGGCCATGGCGGCCTGCCGGGAGAACGGCCGGCCCGCGTCCCTGAGCCGCGCGGCGGACAGGTAGAGCGCGCGTCCGGCCTCGATACGCGTCGCCATGTCGGCGAGCATGAAGCGCAGGCCCTGGAAGTCCGCGATCGGGCGGCCGAACTGCTTGCGGTCCGTGGCGTAGCCGACCGCCGCGTCGAGGGCCGCCTGGGCCACACCGATGGCGCAGGCCGCGATGCCCAGGCGTCCGGAGTCCAGCGCGGACAGGGCGATGGCGAAGCCCTGACCCTCGTCACCGATGCGGCGGGAGTCGGGGATGCGGACGCCGTCGAAGTGGAGCTGGGCGGTGGGCGAGCCCTTCATGCCCATCTTCTTCTCCGGCAGGGCGGCGTTCAGCCCCGGCGCATCGCCCGGCACCAGGAACGCGGTGATGCCGCGGGCGCCCTCGCCGCCGGTGCGGGCGAGCACGGTGCAGAAGTCGGCGATGCCGCCGTGTGTGATCCAGGCCTTGGTGCCGGTGATGACCCAGTCGTCGCCGTCACGCACCGCCTTGGTGCGCAGCGAGGCGGCGTCGGAGCCGGAGGCGGGCTCGGAGAGGCAGTAAGCGCCGAGCAGGCCGCCGCCGAGCATCGCGGGCAGATGGTCCGCGCGCTGCTCCTTGGTGCCGTAGCCCGCGAGCGCGTGGCAGGCGAGGGAGTGGACGCTGACCCCCAGGCCGACGGTGAGGCGGGCGGCCGCCAGCTCTTCGAGCACCTGGAGGTAGACCTCGTACGGCTGGTCGCCGCCGCCGTACTCGGAGCCGTACGGCAGGCCGAGCAGACCGGAGTCGGACAGGAGCCGGAAGACCTCGCGCGGAAAGTGCCCGGCCTCCTCCTCCTCGGCCGCGTGGGGAGCGATCTCCCGCTCGGTGATGTCGCGGACCAGGGCGATCAGGTCCCTGGCCTCCTCGGTGGGCAGCTGACGGTCCACCGGCTGCGGGGCGCGGTCGGGCATTGCGGCGCTCTCCTCCCTGTCGGGCGCTGCGGCGTTCGCGCGGGCAGGGTGTGGGCGCGGCGCCGGGTCTTCTGCCAGGCCGATGGTGCCCTTCCGGATCACGAAAGAGGCTGGTTGGCGGCTGTTGGCGCGTTGAGTATGCCCGATCGGACGGCTCCCGTCACGGGGTGCCCGACAGCGCGCGCGGCGATGCCTCGACGTTGCCGGAAGCGGCGTAATCGGCCCGAACCATGGATCTACGGCCCCGGCTGGACCGGTGTGACGCAGAAGGAGCCGGGTGCACGGCGACCGACCCCGCGCCCGGTACGCACAAACAGGCCATCGACGACCGCGAGGAGCTCCGGACCAGGAGCCCGGCGCACGGAACGGTCGACGCCACGGCGTACGCGCACTGCGGCGACCAGTGGTGGAGCTACGACGCCCCGCCACCATCGCCGGAAAGACGGACTGCAGGAACCGGCAGGGCCTTTGCGGCACGTTCTTCTGGGAGCTGAGCGGCGACACAGAGGACGGAGAGCTGATCGAAGCCGTCAAGCAGCCCGCAGGCGGCGGGAGTCGACGCCTTGGCCCAGAGGCCTAGAGCAGTCCGAGCTGGGTGATCAGCATGGAGACGACGACCACCAGCGTCCAGCCGAGGACGTGTTCCAGCACCGGCGACTCGTCGTCGGGGCCCCCGGTGCGGGTGCGGATCCGGGCGTGGTCGGCGGTGGCTGCGGTCGAAGTCATGGCGGTCTCGTTCGGTCGGCTGGCAGATGGGCGTCCCCCCGTGACCCCACCACAGTGCCAGCCTCGCCGGGCCCCGGGGTAGAGACGTTCGTCACGCTCCCGGGGCCCGGCCGGGCGCCTCAGCGGATGCCGACCGCCGCGAGGGCCCGGCGCTGGACGGGCTCAGCGGATGCCGACCGCCGCGAGGGCCCGGCGCTGGACGGGCGTGGCATCGGCCGGCCAGTACAGGTAGCAGACGCCGCCGGTGCCGGAGACCACCTTCCCCGTCGCGTTGTAGCGCTTGGTGCGGAGCCAGATCTTCTCCCACTCGGCACGCCGGTAGACACGTCGCACGGCATCATTGCTGGGCGACGCCGGATCGTTGGCGATCACATCGCCGTCGGCGGTGAAGCCGATCACGGTCATCAGGTGCCCGGCGGTCCCGTAGCCGGCCCCGGTCAGCTCCTCCTCGCGGAACGACTGCGACGTTATGGCCGGGATCCCCGCGCCGATCAGGGTCTCCAGGGCGGTGAGCGAGGAGAGCCGGGTGACGACGGCGCTCATGTCGCGGTAGGTCGCCGCGTAGGCGGCGTTGAAGGGCCAGTTGCCACAGCCCTCGTACTGGTGGTCATAGGTGAAGCGGGCCGCGTGGCAGACCTGCGGATCGGCGAAGTCGGGGTTCACCCAGGCCAGGTCATCGGCGGTGGGTCGGCGGCCCCAGTACTCAATGATCATCTGGGACGAGGTGGGGCTGCACCAGGCCTCGCCGCCGTTGTCGTACTCCGGGTACTGGCCGATGTGGGTGTTCTGCGAGTACCGCGGCACCGTGAGCTCGCGGGCGAGACCGGGCACCGACGCAGGTACGCCGAAGCGGTCCGGGATGTCCGAGGCCATCGCACCGAGCCGCCATACGGTCGGCGTCAGGCTGGTGCCCGGCCTGCGGTACAGCGTCAGCCGCAGCCGGTAGGACGTCAGGCGCAGCCCGCCGGCCGCGTCGTCGACGGCGAGGGTGTCGGTCCAGATGCTCGCCTTCCCGTCGCTCTGGCCGTCGACGGAGGTGCGCAGGATGTCCCCGTCGCCCGCGGCCCAGCGCCCCATCACGAACCAAGGGGTGCCGGTGCCGTCCGAGTAACTGCCCGCGAGCTCGACCTGGAGCCAGGTGCCGGCCGGGGTGTGGGCGTTCCAGGAGGCGATGACCTCGGTCGCGGGCACCGTGGAGCGGTGCACCGGCGAGGTCCAGGTCGCGTACTCCCAGCGGGCAGCGCGTCCGGTGTGCGGGTCGGTGTAGTCGACGATGCCGGTGGGGGTGGCGATCACCACGCCGGGGCGGCGCCCGGATACGGCAGCGGTGCCGGAAGCTTCGCCGCAGCGCCAGTCGGTATAGGTGGACCAGAAGCGGTTGTCGATGAGCGCCGGTGCGGAGGCGGCCCGCTCCGGCGCGGGCGCGGCGGCCGCGGGTCCGGCGGCGGACAGCGGTCCGGCACTCGCGGCGGCCGCGATCGCGGCTCCCAGAACGGTTCTGCGCGAAGTAGGTCTGGCCATGGGACCCCCAAGTCAGGTGCGCGGCAGTGGGCCAACTATCCCGGCTGCCGCAGGGCTTCGGCCAGCACCTCGGACCGCGTCGGCGGGGCAATATCGGTCTGGTCCACTGGTGGTCCCCGCCGGGGACCCGTGGGTCGCCCGCGGGTGCGCCGCGGCTGTGCGCAGCCACCTCCTACCCTTGCCCCATGGACGATCTCGACCGGCTCGCCGCCCGCCTGCGCGCTCTGGCCCCCTCCTGTGGTCCGGTGCGGCTGATCGCGGTGGACGGACATGCCGGTTCGGGCAAGAGCACGTTCAGCGCGCGGCTCGCCGCCGCGTTCGGCGGCGAGGACGTGCCGGTGCTGCATCTGGACGATCTGGCCACGCACGAGGAACTGTTCGCGTGGACCGGCCGGATGCTGGAGGAGGTGATCGCTCCGCTGTCCCGGGGCAGATCGGCCTCTTTTCACCCGTACGACTGGAATCTGAGGCGTTTTCTTCCGGCGCGGCCGCTGCCGGCGGCCCCCGTCGTCCTGGTCGAGGGAGTCGGCGCTGGAAGGCGGGCGCTGCGGCCGTATCTGGCCCGAATCCTGTGGATGGACCGTGCGGCCGAGGAATCCTGGTCGCGGGGCAGGCGGCGGGACGGCAGGGGTCTGAGCGACTTCTGGGACGGGTGGACGGCGGCGGAGATGCGCCATTTCGCCGCGGATCCGTCCCGTCCGTACGCCGACATCCTGGTGCGTGAGTGTCCCGAGGGGTACGAGTTGTCCACGGTGGCTACCGGGACTGCGCAATCGGACCGGTCAATCACTGAGGGTGATCGCCCTACCCAGGCATACTGAACAGTCGGATTTCCGGCGCAAGAGTGTGCTTCAACTCTGCTTGACCGACGGGGCGTACAAGTCTTACGTTTTCAATGTGCGGCTTTCCGGAGCCGCCGCGGACACGAAGCCCCCGGTTGTTCCCCCGTGATCGGGGGCTTCGTTCCGCTCCTCTCCCCGGTCCCCCGCACTCCTCCGCCCCATTTCGCTCACCCTGGGTCACCGGTGCCGGGTCCTCACGGCGCTCTTAGCGCAGCACCCACGCGCAGGTACGATGCACTCCGGTGGGCTCAATTCCCGTCCGCGGCATGGTCGTTGCGTACGCTGCCGGTGGGCGCCCCCTGGCGCGACAACACTGGTGCACGGTTTGTGGGGGGAGTGTGGGGGACCCTATGGACGACGGCACGCAGGGGGCACGGACTCCGGCCGAGCTCGCCTGGCTGCGCGGGGTGGACGCGTGCACGATGGGCGCCTACCCGCAGGCGGAGGAGGAGTTCCGCACGGCCGTACGGCTGGATCCGGGGATGGCCGACGCGTGGCTGGGGCTCCACGCCCTGCGCGTCGACACGACCACCGCCCTGCTGCGCATGTACCGCCACCGCGAGCGGTTCGGCGAGCAGCGGGCCCGCCACCGCCGCACCCTCAACTCCTGGTACTGGCTGGGCTGGTGGGTGCAGCCCGTGCTGGAGAGCCGGCGCGATCTGCTGCTGGCGCACGCCTCCCACTGGCTCGACGGCCGTCATGTGCCGGAGCTCGACCGGGCGCTGGCCGACCTGCCGCCCGTGGACACCGACCCCCAGGTGCGCTTCCTGCACGCCTGCCGGGCGTATCTGGTCAAGGACTGGGAACAGCTCGTGCGCCACACCGAGCCGCTGGTGGACGATCCGCTGCTGGGGATCGAGGCCGGCCTGTTCGGCGGGATGGCCCGGGTGCGGATGGAGATGTTCGGCCAGGCCGAGCCCATGCTGTCGGCCGCGCTGATGCGCTGCCGCAGCGAGCAGCCACAGCGCAAGGAGTTGAGGTACTGGCTGGCGCGGGCCCACGAGGGCACCGGCCGCAGCGCCGCGGCCCTGCCGCTGTACCGGGCGGTGCACCGGATCGACCCGGCCTTCATGGACACCTCGGCACGGCTCACGGCCATCGCGGAGTACGACGGCATCGACGGCTACGACGAGACGGCGGGGCTGGCCACCGTCTCGCTGACCGGGTTCGGCGCGGACGCCGTGGACACCCAGGCCGAGGGCGAGGGCCCGGTCGCCACCGAGCGCCTGCCCGGCGATCCGGGGGGCCAGGCGCCCGGCACGGTACCGGCTGCCCCGGCGGACGGGCTCCGGCGCCGTAAGGCCGTGTCCCGGCAGTCCGCTGCCCCGCACTTCCCCGCGGGCCCCACCGACCCGGTGCTCCTGGCCGACGCGCTGGCGGAGCTGGAGCGCATGGTCGGCCTGGAGCCGGTGAAACGTCAGGTCAAGGCCTTGTCGGCGCAGCTGGAGATGGCCCGGCTGCGGGCGGGTCAGGGGTTGCCCGTCCAGCCGCCCAAGCGGCACTTCGTCTTCTCAGGACCGTCCGGCACCGGCAAGACGACCGTCGCCCGCATCCTGGGCCGGGTCTTCTACGCGCTCGGCCTGCTCGGCGGCGACCATCTGGTCGAGGCCCAGCGAGCCGACCTGGTGGGCGAGTTCCTCGGCCAGACGGCGGTGAAGGCCAATGAGCTGATCGACTCGGCCCTCGGCGGGGTGCTCTTCGTGGACGAGGCGTACAGCCTCTCCAACTCCGGCTACAGCAAGGGCGACGCGTACGGCGACGAGGCCCTGCAGGTGCTGCTCAAGCGCGCCGAGGACAACCGCGACCATCTGGTGGTCATCCTTGCGGGCTACCCGGAGGGGATGGACCGCCTGCTCGCCACCAATCCCGGCCTGTCGTCACGCTTCACCACCCGCGTCGACTTCCCGTCCTACCGCCCGCTCGAACTGACCGCGATCGGCGGCGTGCTCGCCGCGGAGAACGGCGACGTGTGGGACGAGGAGGCCCGCGAGGAGCTGTGCTCGATCAACGGCCATGTCGTCGAGCAGGGCTGGATCGACGAGCTGGGCAACGGGCGGTTCCTGCGCACGCTGTACGAGAAGAGCTGCGCGTACCGGGACCTGCGGCTGTCCACGTATCCGGGCACTTTGGGCCGCGAGGACCTGTCGACGCTGCGGCTTCCGGATCTCATGCAGGCCTACGGGGAGGTCCTGTCGGGCCGCGGCCCGGCGGGCCGCGATCCGCAGGAGCCTCCCCTCGGCCAATGAGGTGTCTTGGCTCAGCCCACCAGGGCCGAGTCCGCGCTCGCGGACGTGCTCGGTGTCCGCGGCAGCGCCTTCACGCGGTGGGACGGGTCACGGACCTCGCCCACCAGCATCTCCAGCACGTCTTCCAGGGCCACCAGACCGAGCACCCGCCCGGAGGCGTCGGCGACCTGCGCCAGGTGCGTGGCCGCGCGGCGCATCACGGACAGCGCGTCGTCGAGCGGCAGCTCGGCGCGCATCGTCGCCATGGGCCGCCAGATGTGCTGGGGCACGGCCCGCTCGTCGTCCTCCAGGTCCAGTACGTCCTTGACGTGCAGGTACCCCATGAACGGGTCGGAGCCCCCCGCGCAGACGGGGAAACGGGAGTAGCCCGTGCGGACGGTGAGCTCCTCCACCTGCCGCGGCGTCACCGAAGGCGGCACCGTCACCAGCGCGGACCGGGCGATGAGCACGTCGCTCACCGGCCTGCTGCCCAGTTCCAGCGCGTCCTCGAGACGCTCCTGCTCGGCCGGCGCCAGCAGCCCGGCCTGGCCGGCGTCCTCCACGAGCTGTCCGAGCTGATCGCTGGTGAAGACGGCCTCCACCTCGTCCTTCGGCTCGACGCGGAAGGCCCGCAGCACCACCTTGGCGCAGGCGCCGAGAGCGGCGGTCACCGGACGGCACAGCCGGGCGAAGCCGACGAGGCCGGGGCTGAGCCACAGCGCCGTTCTCTCGGGGGCCGCCATGGCCAGGTTCTTCGGCAGCATCTCGCCGATGACGAGGTGCAGGAAGACGACGACCGCCAGCGCGATCACATAGCCGAGGGGGTGGATCAGCCCCGCGGGGACGTGGGCGGCGTGGAAGACCGGCTCCAGGAGGTGCGCGACCGTCGGTTCGGCGACCGCGCCGAGGGTGAGCGAGCAGACGGTGATGCCGAACTGCGCGGCCGCCATCATCTGCGGCAGGTTCTCCAGCCCGTGGAGGACCTGGCGGGCGCGCGAGGAGCCTTCGGCGGCGAGCGGTTCGATCTGGCTGCGGCGTACGGAGACGAGTGCGAACTCGGCCCCGACGAAGAAGCCGTTGGCGAGAACCAGGAGCAGGGCGAACAGCAGTTGGAGGGCGCTCATCGGGCCGCCTCCGTCAGCGCCGGTACGTCGGCGGTGCGCACCAGGCGCACGCGCTCGGCGCGGTAGCGGCCCACTTGGCGCACCGACAGGCGCCAGCCGGGGAGTTCGGCCCGGTCACCGGGGGCGGGAATGCGCCCCAGCAGGTCGGCGACGAGCCCGGCGACGGTCTCGTAGGGGCCGTCGGGGACGTCGAGTCCTATCCGGCGCAGGGTGAGGACCCGGCAGCTGCCGTCGGCCTCCCAGGCCGGCCGTCCGTCCTCGGGGGCGACGGGCGCGAGATCGGGCCGGTCGTCGGCCTCGGCGTCGTGCTCGTCGCGGACCTCGCCGACGAGTTCCTCGACGATGTCCTCCAGGGTGACCACGCCCGCGGTGCCGCCGTACTCGTCGACGACGACGGCTATGGGCTGCTCGCTGCGCAGCCGTTCGAGCAGCTGCTGCACAGGCAGGGTCTCGGGGACGAGCAGGGGCGGGACGGCGATACCGGTCACCCGGACCCGCTGCCGCTCCTCGGCCCGTACCGCGAGCGCGTCCTTGAGGTGCACCATGCCGACGATCTCGTCGATGCGCTCACGGTAGACGGGGAACCGGGAAAGGCCCGTCGCGCGGGTCAGGTTGAGGACGTCGGCGGCGCTGGCGTCCGACTGCAGCGCGCTCACCTTCACGCGCGGCGTCATCACGTGCTGAGCCGTCAGGTGCCCGAGAGACAGGGTCCGTACGAACAGATCGGCCGTGTCCTGCTCCAGCGCGCCGGCCTGGGCCGAGTGGCGGGCGAGGGACATCAGCTCACCGGGGGTGCGGGCGGAGGCCAGCTCCTCGGCGGGCTCGACGCCGAAGAGCCGTACGAGACGGTTGGCCGCGGCATTGAGCAGGGTGATCACGGGGCGGAAGACGGTCGAGAACAGGGTCTGCGGGCCCGCGACGAAGCGCGCGACCTGCAATGGGCGGGACACCGCCCAGTTCTTGGGGACGAGTTCGCCGATGACCATCTGGACGGCCGAGGCGAGCAGCATGCCGATCGCGACGGCGGCACCGGGGACGACCCCGTCGGGAAGTCCGGCCGCGGTGAGCGGTCCGTCGAGCAGCCGGGCGAGCGCCGGCTGCGCGAGCATGCCGACGACGAGGGAGGTGATGGTGATGCCGAGCTGGGTGCCGGAGAGCTGGAAGGACAACTGGCGCAGGGCCGCGACGACCCGGCGGGCACGCTTGTCGCCCTGGGCGGCGGCACGTTCGGCGTCGGGGCGTTCGACGGTGACGAGGCCGAACTCGGCGGCCACGAAGAAGCCGTTGGCGAGGATGAGAAGGAACGCTGCGGCGAGCAGCAGAATCGGGGTGATCATGCCGCCGCCTCCTGGGAGGGGGCGGCGCAGGTACTACCGGACGATCCGTCCATTGCTGGAGGGAGTCACTCCTCGGGTCGTAGGAAAGCCCCGCCGGCCGCGGGGCCGTGTGGTGCGGGGCGGGGCGCACCGGGCGCCGCCGCCCACCAGAGTAATCAAGCCGCGGCCGGGCTGGGCAGAGGAGAGACGTCGGTCTCGTCCACGCGGGTGCTCCGAATGCGCGTGTCGCTAGCGTTCGTCCTGGCGGGTGCCGCGGGACTCGGCGAGGGCGCGCAGGGCGCGGGCGTCGTCGATGGCCTGCGCCTTGGCGATCCCCGGCTGGATGCCGAGGGCGGGCAGGCTGGTGCCGTCGCTGAGGTCGAGGAAGACCCAGGGGTCGCCGGGCCGGAGATTGACGCGCAGGATCTCGGGCCAGGCGAGGCGGCGCGTCCGGGTGAGGTTGACGACGGTCACCCCGTCCTCGTCGGCGACGACTTTCGGCCTGCTGAGCAGCGCCAGCACTCCGAAGAAGAGCAGCGCGGTGAAGATGAAGCTGACCCGCTCCGGCCCGCTGAGGCGTTCGAGGAGGAGGGTGACGGCGATCAGGACGGTGCACATCACCGCGCCCACGGAGAGCAGGACGATCCGGGTGCGGGTCGGCCTGAAGGTGACCGGGAGCGCGGGGACGCGGGGGGCGGCGGTGGGCATGTGCGGGTCGTCCCTCAGAGCCGGCAGGCGTGGATGGACGTGGTGAGGATGGCCCGCGCGCCGAGCGCGTACAGGTCGTCCATGATGCGCTGGGCCTCCTTGGCGGCCACCATGGAGCGGACCGCGACCCAGCCCTCGTGGTGGAGCGGGGAGATGGTCGGCGACTCGAGCCCGGGAGTAAGGGCGACGGCCTGCTCAAGGTTCTCGACGCGGCAGTCGTAGTCCATCATCACGTAGCTGCGGGCGACGAGGACGCCCTGGAGGCGCCGCAGGAACTGCTGCACCTGGGGGTCCTCGGCGTCCGAGCCGGTCCGCCGGATGACGACGGCCTCCGAGGTCATGATCGGCTCGCCGATGACTTCGAGGCCCGCGTTGCGCAGGCTGGTGCCGGTCTCGACGACATCGGCGATGACCTGGGCGACGCCCAGTTCGATCGCGGTCTCGACCGCGCCGTCGAGGTGGACGACCGAGGCGTCGACGCCGCTGTCGGCGAGGTGCTTGGCGACGATGCCCTCGTAGGAGGTCGCGATCGTCATGCCGCCGAAGTCCTCGACGCCCTTCGCGGTGCCGGGCTTGGTGGCGTAGCGGAAGGTGGAGCGGGCGAAGCCGAGCTGGAGGATCTCCTCGGCGTTCGCACCGGAGTCGAGCAGCAGGTCACGGCCGGTGATGCCGATGTCGAGGCGGCCGGAGCTGACGTAGATCGCGATGTCGCGGGGGCGCAGGTAGAAGAACTCGACCTCGTTCTCGGGGTCGACGAGGACGAGCTCCTTGGACTCCTTGCGCTGCTGGTAGCCCGCCTCATGGAGCATCGCCGACGCAGGTCCGGACAGTGAACCCTTGTTGGGGACGGCGATGCGCAGCATGGGACGGGCTTCCTTTGTTCGCTTCATCTGTACGAGAGGGGCAGGGCGGGCTCAGAGGTGGGCGTAGACGTCGTCGAGGGAGATCCCGCGGGCGACCATCATCACCTGGACGTGGTACAGCAGCTGGGAGATCTCCTCGGCGGCGGCGTCCTTGCCCTCGTACTCGGCGGCCATCCACACTTCGGCGGCCTCCTCGACGACCTTCTTGCCGATGGCGTGCACACCCTTGTCCACCAGCTCGGCGGTGCGGGAGGTGGCGGGGTCGCCGTTGGCGGCCTTGTGCTGGAGCTCGGTGAAGAGCTCCTCGAAAGTCTTCTTGGACATGGTGCTCCCACCCTACGCGGAAGTGGGGTCTGCTCAGCGCCAGGGTTCGGATACTGAACGCAGGATGGTCGCGGTGGCCAACGCGGCGGTGACCGCTTCGTGCCCCTTGTCCTCGTTCGAGCCTTCCAGTCCGGCCCGGTCGAGCGCCTGCTCCTCGGTGTCGCAGGTCAGTACGCCGAAGCCGACCGGGACGCCCGTGTCGATGGAGACCTGGGTGAGGCCCTGGGTGACGCCCTGGCACACGTACTCGAAGTGGGGGGTGCCGCCGCGGATGACGACGCCGAGCGCCACGATGGCGTCGTAGCCGCGGCCGGCGAGGACCTTGGCGACGACGGGCAGCTCGAAGCTGCCGGGCACACGGAGCAGGGTCGGCTCGTCGATGCCCAGTTCGTGCAGGGCGCGCAGGGCGCCGTCGACGAGGCCGTCCATGATCTTCTCGTGCCACTGGGCCGCGATCACGGCCACCCGCAGGTCGCCGCAGTTCTTCACGCTCAGTTCGGGCGCGCCCTTGCCGCTCATCGTTCTCCTTGGTGCGTGGTGCGTTCGGTACGGATCAGGGATACAGGGGGGTCTTACTGGTTGCCGCAGGCCGACGTGACCAGGGCCCCGTCCAGCCAGGGCAGGTCGTGCCCCATGCGGTCGCGCTTGGTGCGCAGGTACTGGAGGTTGTGTTCGCCCGCCTCGACGGGCATCGGCTCGCGGTCGGCGACCAGGACGCCGTGCCGGATGAGGGCGGCGGACTTCTCGGGGTTGTTGGTCATGAGGCGGACGCTGCGGACGCCGAGGTCGGTGAGGATCTGGGCGCCGGCGCCGTAGTCGCGGGCGTCGGCGGGCAGGCCCAGCTCCAGGTTGGCGTCCAGGGTGTCGCGGCCGCGCTCCTGGAGCTCGTACGCACGCAGCTTGGACAGCAGCCCGATGCCACGGCCCTCGTGGCCGCGCAGATAGACGACGACACCGCGGCCGGCCTCGCGGATGCGCTCCATGGAGGCGTGCAGCTGGGGGCCGCAGTCGCAGCGCAGCGAGTGGAAGATGTCGCCGGTCAGGCATTCGGAGTGCATCCGGACCAGGAGGTCATCGCCGTCACCGATCTCCCCGTGCACCAGGGCGATGTGCTCGACGCCGTCCACGGTGGAGCGGTAGCCGTACGCGGTGAATTCGCCGAAGGCGGTGGGCAGTTTGACCTCGGCCTCACGCTTCACGGTCGGCTCGGCGCTGCGGCGGTAGGCGATCAGGTCCTCGATGGAGATGATCGTCAGGCCGTGCTTGCGGGCGAACGGGATCAGTTCGGGCAGCCGCAGCATGACGCCGTCCTCGCCGGCGATCTCGACGATCGCGCCGGCCGGGCGGAGCCCGGCGAGGCGGGCGAGGTCGACGGCGGCCTCGGTGTGGCCGGGGCGGGTCAGCACACCGCCGGGCCGGGCCCGCAGCGGGAAGATGTGACCGGGCCGGACGAAGTCGGAGGGCTCGCTGACGCCGTCGGCCAGCAGCCGGAGGGTGGTGGCGCGGTCGGCGGCGGAGATGCCCGTGGTGACGCCGTGCGCGGGGGTGGCGTCGACCGAGACGGTGAAGGCGGTCTGCATCGACTCGGTGTTGTTGTCGACCATCTGCGGAAGCTCGAGGCGCTCCAGCTCGTCGCTCTCCATGGGCGCGCAGATCAGGCCGCGGCACTCGCTCATCATGAAGGCGATGATCTCGGGAGTGGCCTTCTCCGCGGCGATGACGAGGTCGCCCTCGTTCTCACGGTCCTCGTCGTCCACCACGACGATCGGCCGGCCTGCCGCGATGTCCCGGATGGCCTGCTCGACGGGGTCGAGGCCGAGGATCTCTGCGGGGATCGTGTCGGGGATCATGCGGTTGCTCCTTCCGGGGCGGGGGCGGTGTTGGTGCGCGAGCGCAGCCACCAGTCGCGCATGCCCCACAGGACGAGCGCGCCGTAGATGACGTAGACGAAGCCGGAGAAGGCGTAGCCGTTGGCGAAGTTCAGCGGTACGCCGACGAGATCGACCAGGAGCCAGGCGAACCAGAACTCGACCATGCCGCGCGACTGGGCGTACATGGCGACGACGGTGCCGACGAAGATGTAGGCGTCGGGCCAGGGGTCCCAGGAGAGCGAGGGGTAGGCGGTGAAGAGCAGGGCGACCGCGACGGTGCCGAGGGCGGCGGCGCCGACCAGCAGGGCGCGCTCGGTCCAGGTGGCGAAGCGGACGGCCAGGGTGCCGTCCTGTGTCTGCCGGCCGCGGTTCCACTGCGTCCAGCCCCAGGCGGCCACGAGCATGACGACGACCTGCTTGCCCGCACTGCCGGAGAGGTGCCCGGCGGCGAAGGCGGTGAAGAGGATCGCTCCGGAGAGGAACTGGGCGGGCCAGGTCCATATCGAGCGGCGCCAGCCGAGGGCCAGGGCGATCAGGCCGATGACGTTGCCGATCATGTCGGACCACTTGATGTGCTGCCCGAACGCGGTGAACGCCTCGCCGTTGAGCCAGGAGAAGGTGTTCACCGGCCGGGCTCCTGACCGGCGCGGTCGCCGAGCAGCCGCTCGACGTACTTGGCGATGACGTCGACCTCGAGGTTGACCGGGTCGCCGCTCTGCTTGGTGCCGAGCGTGGTCAGGGCGAGGGTCGTCGGAATCAGGCTGATCGTGAAGTGGTCGGGGCCCGCCTCGACGACCGTGAGGCTGACGCCGTCGACGGTGATCGAGCCCTTCTCGACGACGTACCGGGTCAGTTCGGCGGGGAGCGAGACCTTGACGATCTCCCAGTTCTCCGAGGGCGTGCGGTCGATGATCGTGCCGGTGCCGTCGACGTGTCCCTGGACGATGTGACCGCCGAGCCGGCCGCCGACGGCCATGGGCCGCTCCAGGTTGACGCGGGAGCCCGTGGTCAGTGCGCCGAGGCTGGAGCGCTTCAGCGTCTCGGCCATCACGTCGGCGGTGAACTCGCCGTCGCCGGTCTCGACGACGGTGAGGCAGACACCGTTGACGGCGATCGAGTCGCCGTGCTTGGCCCCTTCGGTCACGACAGGCCCGCGCAGGCGGAAGCGTGAGGCGTCGCCGAGGTCCTCGACGGCGGTGACCTCACCCAGCTCTTCGACGATTCCGGTGAACACTCAAGCTCCCTTGGGGACGGTCGCGGTGATGCGCAGGTCGGGGCCGATGCGCACGGTCTCGGTGACGTCGAGCCGCAACGCTTCGGTGATGGTGGTGATTCCGGCACCGGCGAGGGCCGCGGGGCCCGCGCCGAGAAGTACGGGCGACAGGTAGCCGACCACGCGGTCGACGGCGCCCGCGGCGACGAAGGCTCCGGCGAGCGTCGCGCCCCCTTCGAGGAGGACGGAGCGGACGCCGCGTCCGTACAGCTCGCCGAGGACGGCGTGGACGCCGATGCCGTTGTCGTCGTGGGGCAGTCGGGCCACGTCGACGCCGGACAGGTGCCCCGTGTCGGCGCCCTCGCGGACGACGACGAGGGTGGGCGCGGCGGCGTCGAGGACCCTGGCGGTCGGCGGGATCGTGGCGCGGCTGTCGAGCACGACCCGCAGGGGCTGCGTCGCGCCTTCGATGCCGCGGACCGCGAGGTGCGGGTCGTCGGCGCGCAGCGTGCCGGAGCCGACGAGCACGGCGTCGGACTCGGCACGCAGTCGGTGTACGTCGGCGCGGGAGTCCGGCGAGCTGATCCAGCGGCTGGTGCCGTCGGCCGCGGCGGTCCGTCCGTCGAGGGTGGCGGCGTACTTCCAGGTCACGTGGGGGCGGCCGAGGCGTACGGAGGTGAGCCAGGCGATGTTGCCCGCCTCGGCCTCGTCCTGAAGGAGGCCCTGGCCGACCTCGATCCCGGCGGCGCGTAGGGTGTGGGCCCCGCCGGTGGCCTGCGGGTCGGGGTCGGCGACCGCGTACACCACGCGGGCGACACCGGCCTCGATCAGGGCCTGGGCGCAAGGGCCGGTGCGCCCGGTGTGGTTGCAGGGTTCGAGGGTGACGTACGCGGTGCCGCCGCGGGCGCGGTCGCCTGCGGCGTGCAGGGCGTGGACCTCGGCGTGCGGACCGCCGGCGCGCTGGTGGAAGCCCTCGCCGACGACGCGTCCGGCGGCGTCGGTGACGACGCACCCGACGACCGGGTTGGGGCTGGTGGAGCCGAGTCCGCGGGCAGCGAGCGCGATCGCTCGTCGCATGGCGTCCATGTCGGCTGCGGTGGCCACCGGGTCCTCCTGCCTCATTCGGGCACGGACTCCGGGGCCTGTCGATGACGACAGAAAGCGGGAAACGGCACCGCACGGGGAACGCCGAGGCCGATTGCGCCGGATCGCCGCGAGACGTCGATCCGCTCCCATTCGGCCGGCACACCCATGAGGGTCGCCCGCCGCGCACTGCCTCCCATCCGGACTTTAACCGTCGGTCCAGGAATTTCACCTGGTCAACCGACCGCTGGCTGCGGACGGGTCGCGGACTGTAACCGCCGGTTCGGAATTGCACCGACCCCGGAGTGCGCTGCTGCTGATACAGGGCCAGTCTGCCACGCCGGACGCTCGGCCATGGGGGTGAATGCTGTGGGGTGACTCACAGATGACACAGTCCCCTGGAATGGTCCAGACCTATTGACGTACTGGTCTAGTCCTTTTAACCTCTGCGTCACCTCCGCGGACCGGCCCGCCGGCGTGCGCACACCGGCGGGCCAAAGCACGTCATCCCCATGCCAGTTGAGCTGAGCCGAACTCCCCTTGGTCGCCCCTGGCGGGGCCACCGGGGCCCCACCAGGAGGAACTGACCGTGCAGTCCCCCACCCACCGACGAGCGTCGCTGCTCGCAGTCGGCGCAGCCGCCGCCGCACTGCTGGCCGGCTCGCTCTCGACCGGCGTCTCCCACGCCGCGCCGGAGTCCTGCCGCCCCGACGGGCTGTACTCCGCCCCGGGCGTCGACGTCCCGTACTGCTCCGTCTACGACACCGACGGCCGCGAGAAGATGGGCGCCGACCACCAGCGCCGCGTCATCGGCTACTTCACCGGCTGGCGCACCGGCAAGGACGGCGCGCCCGCGTACCTCGTCTCCGACATCCCGTGGGACAAGGTCACCCACATCAACTACGCCTTCGCCCACATCGACGCCGCCAACAGACTCTCGGTCGGCGCGGACGGCGAGAAGAACGCCGCCACGGGCATGACCTGGCCCGGCGTGGCCGGGGCGGAGATGGACCCCGCCCTGCCGTACAAGGGCCACTTCAACCTGCTGACGAAGTACAAGAAGCAGCACCCCGATGTGAAGGCGCTGATCTCCGTGGGCGGTTGGGCGGAGACCGGCGGGTACTTCGACGACAGCGGCGACCGGGTCCCCTCCGGCGGCTTCTACTCGATGGCCACCCACGCGGACGGCTCGGTGAACCAGGCGGGCATCGACACCTTCGCCGACTCGGCCGTGGCCTTCGTCAAGAAGTACGGCTTCAACGGCGTGGACATCGACTACGAGTACCCGACGACCATGAAGGACGCCGGCAACCCCCTCGACCACTCGATCTCCAACGCCCGCAGGGCCGGGCTCGTCAAGGGCTACGCGGCACTGATGAAGACCCTGCGCGAGAAGCTCGACCGCGCCGGCGCGGCGGACGGCCGGCACTACCTGCTCACGGTGGCGGCTCCCTCGTCCGGCTATCTGCTGCGCGGGATGGAGACGTTCCAGGTGCAGAAGTACCTGGACTACGTCAACATCATGTCGTACGACCTGCACGGCGCGTGGAACGAGTACGTCGGCCCCAACGCCTCGCTGTTCGACGACGGCAAGGACGCCGAGCTCGCGGCGGCCGGGGTCTACTCGACCTCCCAGTACGGCGGCATCGGCTACCTCAACACCGACTGGGCGTACCACTACTTCCGCGGCTCGATGCCGGCCGGCCGGATCAACATCGGGCTGCCGTACTACACCCGCGGTTTCAAGAACGTGCAGGGCGGCACCGACGGCCTGTGGGGCAGGGCGCCGTCGACCACCTGCCCGGCCGGAGCGGGCCTGACCAAGTGCGGCGACGGGGCGGTCGGCATCGACAACCTCTGGCACGACAAGGACACCGCCGGCAACGAGTCGCCGGCGGGCTCGAACCCGATGTGGCATGCCAAGAACCTGGAGAAGGGGATCGTCGGCGACTACGTCACCCGCTACGGCTTCCCCGCCGACACGAAGCTGACCGGCGCCTATGTGCGCAAGTACGACTCGACGCTGGTCGCGCCGTGGCTGTGGAACGCGGAGAAGAAGGTCTTCCTGTCCACGGAGGACGAGCAGTCGGTCGCGGCCAAGGCGGACTACGTCGTCGACCGCGGCATCGGCGGCACGATGGTGTGGGAACTGGCCGGCGATTACGGCTGGAACGCGGCCAAGGGGCAGTACGAGACCGGCGACACGCTCACCACCGCCATGTACGACAGGTTCAAGTCGGCCTCTCCATACGGCGCCAAGCGGTCCAACACCGTCCTGCCTACCGAGGCGATCAAGGTGGACGTGGACTTCGGGCAGTTCCCGCTCGGCGACTCCAACTACCCCATCAGCCCCAAGCTGAAGATCACGAACAACTCGAAGGCGACGCTGCCCGGCGGGACGGAGTTCCGGTTCGACTACGCCACCTCGGCACCGGCGAACGCCAAGGACCAGTCCGGCTTCGGCACGACGGTCGTCCGCAGCGACCACAGCGGGAACAACGTGGGCGGCCTCGACGGCGACTTCCACCGGGTCGCGCTGAAGCTGCCGGCGTGGCAGACGCTTGCGCCGGGGGCGTCGGTGGAGCTGGACTTCGTGTACTACCTGCCGACGTCGACGCCGTCGAACTGGACGGTGTCGTTCGGCGGGAAGACGTACGCGCTCGCGGGGGATCTGGCGCGCGGGACGGCGGTGGTGGAACCGGGCGGCGGCACGTCCCCGTCCCCGTCCCCGACCCCGTCCCCGTCCCCGACCTCGACTCCGACGCCGGGGGCGTGCACGACGCCGGCGTGGTCCGCGTCGGCGGAGTACGGCGGCGGGACGACCGTCTCCCACCGGTCGCACATCTGGAAGTCCAAGTGGTGGACGAAGGGCGAGGAGCCCGGTACGACGGGTGAGTGGGGCGTCTGGCAGGACCTCGGCGCCTGCTGACCCATCCCCTGCAGCCCGGCGGCGGTCCCAGGCCCTTGCCGCCGCCGGGCGCTTTCCAAAGGCTCCACCCCCGGACCCGTACCTCGCTTGGCGCGGTGTCCTCAAGCGCCGGACAGGCTGAATCCTGCCGCAGGCAAATCAAGCCCCGCGGGAGATTGAGGCGCGGCGGGCCGGGGGCGGAGCCCCGGGTTACGGGACGGGGCGGGGAAGACGCCCCGCACCCCCGCTACGCACCCGCGAACAGCTCCCGTTGCGCCGTCTCACGCGCCACCCGCAGCGCGCCGCTCAGGACCGCCGACCCGCCCAGTTCCCCCGCGCGCACCTCCGTCCGCAGCGGGGACATCCTCGCGAGCCGTGTCTCCACACGGGACGCCAGATCCGGTCCGCCCGCGTGGCCCACCTCTCCGCCGAGTACGACACAGCCCGGGTCCAGCACCGACACGACGGCCGCAGCGCCCACCGCGAGGCGGTCGGCGAGCGCGTCGAGGAAGTCGGCGCGGCCCGCGGACACAGCTGCCTCGACCACCGCGGCGGCCCGCGGTTCCGGGCCGTCGACCGGCGCCGCGATCCCATGGCGCTCCCCCAGCGCGCAGATCGCCGCCGACCCGGCCAGCGAGTGGAAGCCGCCGCGGCAGTCGAGCGCCGACGGAAGGCCCGTCGTGCCCGGCACGGGCAGGAAGCCGATCTCGCCCGCGCCGCCGGACGCGCCCCTGCGCAGCCGCCCGTCGAGGAACAGCGCCGCGCCGACGCCGTGACCGAGCCAGAGGAAGGCGAATGTCTCGCGGTCTCGGGCCGCACCGGCGCGCTGCTCGGCGAGCGCGGCGAGATTGGTCTCGTTCTCCACGACGACCTGAGCGGGGAGCCGTTCCTGGAGCGCGGTGACGAGACGCCGGTGCCAGGCGGGCAGACCATTCGACTCACGGAGCTCCCCGGCGACGGGGTCGATCAGGCCGGGTGCCCCGATGCCCACGCTGTGCAGGCGGACCGCGCCGGCTTCGCGCACGGTCCGCTCCAGCAGCCCGACGGCCAGTTCGACGGCCGGTTCGGTGCCGGTGTCGCCGCCGATGGGCAGGGCGGCCTCGGCGAGCATCATGCCGACCAGGTCGGCGACCACGACGGTGACGCTCTGCGTGCGGACGTCCAGAGCGGCGAGATGCGCACGGTCGGCGACGATCCCGTAGAGGCGGGCGTTGGGCCCGCGCCGGTCGGCGCCCGCCTCGCCGACCACCCGGATGAGGCCCGAGCCCTGCAACCGCTCCACCAGGTCCGCGACGGTGGGCCGGGACAGGCCGGTCATGGTCTTCAGCTGACCTGCCGTCAACGGGCCCCCGTCCTGGAGCAGTTCCAGGGCGAGGCGGTCGTTGATGGCCCGGGCGGTACTCGGGGATGCGGGCATGCCGGAATCCTTCCAGACGGCCCCTGGCCGCTCAGGACGAGGAGCGCTGAAATCCCGTATCTATCAGGAAGGGACCCTGATAGTTTACGGCTCACGTTCTCGGGGAGGGATATCCGCATGTCGAGCGAAATGGCCGCCGGGCTGCGGCAGCTGAAGCGCGCCCGCATGGCAGTCGCCGCCGTTTTCTGTGTGCACGGCGCGGTGACCGGCAGCTTCGCCACCCGCATTCCCTGGATCCAGGACCATGCGGGCGTCGGCGCGGGCCAGTTGGGGCTGGCGCTGGCGTTCCCGGCGCTCGGCGCGTCCGTCGCGATGCCGCTGGCGGGGGCGATCAGTCACCGCTTCGGGGCACGGACGGCGCTGCGCGGACTGCTCGCGCTGTGGACGCTGAGCCTGGTCCTGCCGTCCCTCGCGCCGAACCTGCTCACCCTGTGCGCCGCGCTGTTCGCGTTCGGCGCGACCGCGGGCATGTCGGACGTGGCGATGAACGCGCTGGGCGTGGAGATCGAGAACCGCCTCGACCGCTCGATCATGTCCGGGCTGCATGGCATGTGGAGCGCGGGCGCGCTGATCGGCTCGGCGGGCGGCACGCTCGCCGCCCACCTGGGCAGCGACGCCCGGCTGCACCACCTGATCGCGGCAGCGACGCTGACCGCGCTCGGGCTGATCGCCTGCCAGGGCGTGCTGGACCTGCGCAGCACCCCTGAGGAGGAGCCGCCGCCGCGCTTCGCGCTGCCGCCCAGGTCGGCTCTGGTCATCGGCGCGATCGGGTTCTGCGCGGTGTTCGCGGAGGGCGCGAGCCTGGACTGGTCGGCGGTGTATCTGCGGGACGTGCTGGACACGTCGCCGGGCCTCGCCGCCGCGTCGACCACGGCCTTCGCGCTGACGATGGCGGTGGCCCGGCTCGCGGGCGACCGGATCGTCGACCGGTTCGGGGCGGTGCGCACGGTGCGCGTGGGCGGCGTGCTGGCCACCGCGGGCGGCCTGCTGGTGGTCCTCGCGCCGCATCCTGCGGCGGCGATGGGCGGTTTCGGGCTGATCGGCCTGGGGGTCGCGGTCGTCGTGCCGCTGGCGTTCGCCGCAGCGGGCCGCAGCGGGCCGAACCCGAGCCAGGCGATCGCGGGCGTCGCCACCATCACCTACACGTCCGGGCTCATCGCGCCGTCGGCGATCGGCGCGGTCGCCGACGCGACCAGTCTGGTGGTCTCCTTCGGCCTGGTGACCGCGCTCGCGCTCGGCCTGGTCGTCGGCGCGGGCGTGCTGCGGACGGCCGGCCGGGAGAGCCTGAAGGTCACTCCGCAGGACGCGGCAGTGCCCGGCCGGCGTCCCTGAAGCACTCGCTCCAGGGGGCGGGCCGCAAAGTGGCGACGTCCAGCCGCACGAGCACCCGGGCGCCGTGCGCGTACGTCGGCGTGCCGTCGGCCGAGCACGGGCGGAAGCCGTACGTCAGCCCGGTGCGGCCGAGCCGGTCCAGCCACAGGTGCACGGCGTACTCCCCCGCCGGGCGTCACCGGCTGCTCGTTGCCGATGCGCAGTTCCCCGACGGCGTTGCAGGCGTCACCGGCCACGGCCCGGTCGCTGTCGTAGCCGGCGCCCCGCTCCTGCCGGTATGCCGCCCGGGCCCGCTCGACGAGCAGCGCACAGCGGGGCGTTGCGCAGGAGTCCCAGCGCGTCGAGGTCGTCGAGGTGACCGGCCCGCTCCTGGACCCGGGCACGTCCTCGGCGCGCAGGAGGCACCCGGCAGGCACCGGGCCGCCGCGGCAGCGCCGTCGCGTCCCCCTTTCCGGGGAAGACACGGCCCGTCACCGCGCCGCCCGGCCGCGGCCTGAAACCCTGCCTCCATGGCGCAGAGTGAACAGCTCGCAGTGCGGCCGGGCCCCGGCACGACCGCAGTCGACTCCGTGGTGCAGCGGATGCTCGCGTACGGCTCCGCATGGCCGGCCGGGGACGGTCTCGGGGTGTTCAACCGCGTCTATCTCGCGGTCACCCAGGAGATCGACCGGCACATCGACGAGGGCCGGTTCACGGACCGGCGGGCCGCCGTCACGCTCGACGTGCTGTTCGCCGGGCGCTATCTGGCGGCGGTCGACGCCGCGGCCGAGGGGCTTCGGCCGCCGGCCTGCTGGCGGCCGCTGTTCCAGTACCGCCGCCATCCCGGTGTACGGCCGTTGCAGTTCGCGCTCGCCGGGATCAACGCGCACATCGGGCACGACCTGCCGCTCGCCGTCGTGGAGACCTGCCGTGCGCTCGGCTGCGCACCCGCTGACCTGGAGCGTGAGTTCGAGCGGGTCGGGGACATCCTCGTCCTGCTGGAGGAACGCATCCGCGAGGACGTGATGCCCGGACCCGATCTGCTGCAGATCGCCGACCCCCTGACACATCTGGTCGGCTCGTGGAGCCTGGACCGCGCCAGGGACGGCGCGTGGTCGGCGGCGCGCCTGCTGTGGGGGCTGCGTGACCTGCCGGACCTCGCCGAGGAGTTCACCGAGCGTCTCGACGCGGGCGTCGGACTGGTGAGCCGCTGTCTGCTGACCCCCTGGCGCTGACCCGCCCCCAAGGGAGCGGATCGGCGCGCGCCGGGCTCACGGTCCTCCGGCTAGTCCTCCGGCAGCTCGACGGGGGCGATCTCGTCGTAGAGGTCGCCGGGACCGGGGTTGGACGGGTCGGTCGTGCCGCCGAGGTGGGTCATGACACCCCAGACGGCGTTCAGCGCGGTCTGCACGGCGCCCTCGGCCCAGCCCGCCGTCCAGGAGATGTCGTCGCCCGCGAGGAAGATGCCGCGCTTGTCCTCGGGCAGCCGGTCCTGCATGAAGTGGGTGAACAGGCGGCGCTGGTAGCGGTAGTGACCGGGCAGGTTCGCCTTGAACGCGCCCATGAAGTAGGGCTCGTTCTCCCACGACACAGTCACCGGGTTGCCGATGATGTGGCTGCGGATGTCGACGTTCGGGTAGATCTCGCCCAGCGACTTGAGCATGACCTCCATCCGCTCGTTCGCGGACAGCGGCAGCCACTTCAGGCTGTCGTCGCACCAGGTGTACGACAGGCAGATCACGGCCGGCTTGTCGGGACCGTCGTCGAGCAGGTACGTGCCGCGGGTCATGCGGTCGGTCAGCGTCATCGACATGGTGTCGCGACCGGTGATCTCGTCCTTGTCCAGCCAGAACGGCCGGTCGACGGGCACGAACAGCTTGGAGGACTCCATGTAGTGGGTCCGCTCCATCGCCGTCCAGTGGTCGATGGGGAAGAGCGAGTCGTCACAGGCGATCTTCGACAGCAGCATCCAGGACTGCGCGGTGAAAATCGCCGCCCGGTACGTGCGGATGTCACCGGAGGCGTCCGTGACCGTGATCCGGTTGCCCGAGGTGCGGTTCAGCCGGGTGACGGCGGGCCGCGGCTCGCCGTCGTGCAGCGTGGACAGCGACGTGCCGAGCGGCCAGTGGACGATCTTCTCGGGCTCGCGCTCCCACATGCGCAGCGGGAGTTGCTGGCTGCCCTCGACGATGCCGCGGTGGTGGTCGTCGGCCTCGGAGTAGACGACGCGCAGGATCTCCAGGATCGAGTTCGGGAAGTCGGTGTCCCAGCCTCCGGTGCCGAAGCCGACCTGGCCGAAGATCTCGCGGTGCCGGAAGGACTTGAACGCCTCCGACTCGCACAGGAAGCCGTAGAAGGTCTGGTTGTCCAGCTTCTCGACGAGCTTCGCCCAGATCTCGCGGATGCGCGGGACGTCACGCTCGCGCATGGCGCGGTTCATGTCCGAGAAGTCCGCGCCCTCCTCCAGGCACGCGTTCCAGGCGTCCATCACATCGCGGTAGACCTGCGGCAGGTCGTCGATGGTCTCGGCGTAGTGCGACTCGCCCTTGAGGTCGACGACGGTGGAGGGGGTGCACGGGGCAAGGGGGTTCGGGAACGGCCTGGTCGTCAGACCCACCAGGTCGATGTAGTGCTGCAGCGCCGTGGAGGACGGCGGGAAGCGCATCGCGCCCATCTCCGCGCTCAGCTCGTCCGTGCCGGTGCCCTCGAACCCGACGGTGCGCAGCCGCCCGCCGATCCGGTCCGCCTCGTAGACGACCGGCTTGAGGCCCATCTTCATCAGCTCGTACGCGGCGACGATGCCGGACAGGCCACCGCCGATGACGGCGACCTCGGCGCCGTGCTCGGTCGCGGGTATCTGGCCGAGCCCCGCCGGGTGGGCGAGGAAGTCGTCGTAGGCGTACGGGAAGTCCGGACCGAACATGGTGATCGGCGGCTGCGCGTCGCTGTGCTGGACGGCGGTGGTGGGCACCGTGGACGTCATGGGGTACGGACTCCTTGCACGAAAAACGATGAAGCGGGGGAGCGGGAGAGGGCGGCGTCAGACCAGGGAGCCGTAGAGGGCGGGCCGCCGGTCGTGCAGATAGGGGTTGTTCTCGCGCGAGGCGGCGAGCAGGACGGGGTCGACCTCGCCGACGACGAGCTCCTCGCCGCGACCGGCGCGGGTGCGGACGGTGCCGTCGGGGCTCGCGAGCGAGCTGAGCCCGACGAACTCGAACTCGCCTTCCGGGCCCGTCCTGTTGACGTACGCGATGTACATCTGGCTCTCGAAGGCCCGGACCGGGACAACGGATTCGGCGACGAACTGGAACGGGTGCATCTGCGCGGTGGGCACGAGCAGCAGGTCGGTGTCGGCCAGCGCATGGGCCCGCACGTTCTCCGGGAACTCCACGTCGTAGCAGATCAGCAGCCCGATCCGGATGCCGTCGAGCTCGGCCTGGACGACGGCGGTGTCACCGGGGGCGAACCACTGCTGCTCGAAGCAGCCGAAGAGATGGGTCTTGCGGTAGTTCGCGAGCCGCTCGCCGTCCGGGCCGATCAGCTGCGCACTGTTGTGGATCAGGTCACCGGCACGCTCGGGGTAGCCGTAGTGGATCGCGACGCCGTGCCGTACGGCGATCTCGGCGACGTTGCGAGCGCCCGGGCCGTCGGCAGGCTCCGCGAGCCTCGGCACGTCGTCGCCGATCGCGTATCCCGTCAGGAACATCTCGGGGCACACCAGGAGCCGCGCACCGGCGGCGGCGGCGCGGCCCGCGGCCTCGTCGAGCACCTTCAGGTTCTCGGCGACGTCACCGGGCCGTCCGGAGCTCTGGAGCAGGGCGGTGCGCAACGACGGCATGGCTGACCTCGGCGTAGGGCGGGTTAACGGGATACGTCCAATACGGTACGGTCCGGGATTCGACCCGGACAAGGCGCGAGCGTTGCGCGCCGACGGTCGATCCGTTGCGTCGTACGGGTCCAGTGCGGTGATTCGTTGCGTGCCCGAGCCCAGGGGCTACGCGGGCGCGCCCGAGGAGAATCGGCGCAGCAGCGGCGAGAGCACCAGCACGGATTTGGTGCGCTCCACGAACGGCTCGCCGGCGATCCGTTCCAGCACCCGCTCGAAGTGGCGCATGTCGGCGGCGAAGACCTGGACGATCGCGTCCGCCTCACCGGTGACGGTGGAGGCGGACGCGATCTCCGGGTAGCGCTTCAGCCCGCGCTCGATGGCCTCGGGCGAGGTGTTGCGACTGCAGTAGATCTCGATGAAGCCCTCGGTCTCCCAGCCGAGCGCCGCCGGGTCCACCCGTACGGTGAAGCCGGTGATGGCGCCCTCCGCGCGGAGCCTGTCCACCCTGCGCTTCACCGCCGGGGCGGACAGGCCGACCATCGCTCCGATGTCGGCGTAGGAGCGGCGGGCGTCCTCGGCGAGGGCGTGGACGATGCGTTCGTCGAGATCGTTCAGTCGCACTGCGGGTGGATCACTTCTCTGCGGTGGCGAGTCGGGAGCGGCGAAGGCCGTACAGGAAGTAGAACACGATGCCCGCGGCCATCCAGCCACCGAAGACCGCCCATGTCACGCCGGGCAGGCTGAACATCATCCAGACGCAGAAGCCGAAGCCGAGCAGCGGCGTCACCGGGAACAGCATGACGCGGAAGGTCCGGTTCATGGTGGGCCGGGTGTAGCGCAGGATGATGACGGCCACGTTGACCAGCGCGAACGCGAAGAGCGTGCCGATGCTGGTGGCATTGGCGAGTTCGCCGAGCGGGATCGTGGCGGCCAGCACCGCGCAGAAGGCGGACACGATGAAGGTGTTGGCGCGCGGCGTTCCGGTGCGCTTGTCCACCTTGGCGAACGCCTTGGGCATGAGGCCGTCCCTCGACATGGCGAAGAGGATGCGGGTCTGGCCGTACAGCACGGCGAAGACGACGCTCGCGATGGCGACGACGGCGCCCGCGGCGAGCACCACGCTCCAGAAGCTGTGTCCGGTGACGTCCTTCATGATCTGGGCGAGCGCGGCCTCGGTGCCCTCGAAGTCCTGCCACGGCATGGCGCCGACGGCGATCAGCGCGACGAGGCAGTACAGGACCGTGACGATCAGCAGCGAGAGCATGATCGCGCGCGGCAGATCCCGCTTGGGGTTCTTCGCCTCCTCGCCGGCGGTCGACGCGGCGTCGAAGCCGATGTACGAGAAGAACAGCGTCGCCGCCGCGGCGCTGATGCCCGTGACACCGAGGGGGGCGAGGGGGGTGTAGTTGCCGGCCTTGATGCCGAGGAAGCCGATGCCGCAGAAGAGCAGCAGCGTCGCGATCTTGATGACGACCATGATCGTGTTGATGCGGGCGCTCTCCTTGGCGCCGCCCATCAGGAAGACCATGGCGAGCAGGACGACGACGAGCGCGGGCAGGTTGATGAAGCCACCCTCGCCGAGGGGCGCCGCGACCGCGTCGGGAATCGTGACGCCGATCGTGCCGTCGAGCAGTTCGTTGACGTACTCGCCCCAGCCGACGGCGACGGCCGCGACCGAGACCCCGTACTCCAGGACCAGACACCAGCCGCAGATCCAGGCGACGAGCTCGCCCATGGTGGCGTACGAGTAGGAGTACGAGGAGCCCGAGACCGGGATGGAGCCGGCGAGCTCCGCATACGACAGAGCGGAGAACAGCGCGGTCAGGCCCGCGACGACGAACGAGATCGCGACCGCGGGGCCTGCGAGCGGCGTGGCCTCCCCGAGTACGACGAAGATGCCGGTGCCCAGTGTGGCTCCGATGCTGATCATGGTCAGCTGCCACATGGTCAGCGAGCGGCGGAGCGCTCCGCCCTCCCCCTGGCCACCCTCGGCGACCAGCAGTTCGACGGGCTTGCGCCGCATCAGGCGGGTGCCCAGTGCGGGGGTCCGGGTGGGGCTCGGGGAGGACGATGGCTTGGTCGCGGGCGGCGCTGCTCCGTGGTCCAGCACGTCGGGGCTCCTTCATCGCTGCGGGGATCGGCGAGGGGGACCTACGGCGGCCGAAGCGCGTGACGTGACAACCCGCGCTGGGAAAGGGACCGCCGAGCAGACGGTCACCGCCACTCCTGGTACGGGGCCCGAGCCTACGAGTCCGCAGCTCACAGCCGTAATGCATCGTTGTTGCGCATCAGCGGCCGATCATTGCGCGCTCAAGCGCCGCGCGGGGAAACATTGCGCCCGGGCGCACGAGAGCGTCATGGAGGGCGTCGTAAGGGGGTCCGAGGCGCCGCTCATGAATGCGCGCGGAGCGGGTATGCGAGCACCGTGATGAACGCACAGCCCCATGTGGTGATCGAGGAGTCGCCGCATACCGGGGGCAGGCAGAGCGCGGGGGCCCGCAGGGCGACCGCGGAGTTCCTGCTGCAGCACTGCCCCTGGGCCGACCCGGACGCTGTGCTGCTCGTCGTGTCCGAGCTGGTCTCCAATGCGATACGGCACACGGCGGGCTGGTGGCGCCTGCATCTGACGGCGGGCGCGGACACGCTGGTGGTGGGCATCGAGGACTCGAGCCCCCTGCCGCCTGTCGCACGGCTGCCCTCGCTGACGGGCGGCGGCGGATTCGGCTGGCACATGGTGCAACGGCTCGCGGGCACGGTGGAGGTCCGCCCCCAGCCGTACGGCAAGCGGGTACAGGCGACCTGGGTGCGCCCGGCAGCGGCCTCCTGCTGAAGGCCTCGGCGGCTGGACGCCCGAGGCAGGCCGGCACCTACCGGCGGGTGCGGTTCGGCGGCCTGGGCGGCTGGGGGCCGCTGCGGCGGCGATGCGGCTCAGCAGCCCACCCGGCCCAGGGCTCAGGCGGCCCGGTGCAGCCCACGTCGGCTGAGGCTGCGACGCAGCTCGGTGCGGCGGGCCGGGGAGGCGCCCGCGCTCAGGGGGCTCAGCAGCCCAACCGGCCAAGGCCGCCGATACAGCTCCCCGGCTGCACGACCGACGCAGGCCAGCGGCTCACCGGCGGTCTGCCCAGCGGCCCGGGCGGCTCACCGGCCATGCGGCCCACCCAGCGGCCCGCGACACGGGCGGCCCCAGCAGCCCACGTGGCCCAGGCGGGCGATGCAACTCCGCACCCTGGACGGCCGACGCCGGCCAGCAGCAGCGCCGCAGCTGGACGGCCGGGGGAGGCCAACAGCTCACCGACGCAGCCCCGGGCCATGCGGCTCAGCACGCGGCCCAGAGGGCCGACGCAGGCCAGCAGCCCACCGGCGGTACAGCCCATCGGCCCGCGGGCTCCCAGACGGCCGAGGCAGCGCCGCAGCTGCACGGCCTACGCAGGCCCACAGTCCACTGGCGGTACTGCTCAGCGGCCCGGGCGCTCAGGCGGCGATGCGGCTCAGTAGCCCACCCGGCCCAGACGTGCGGTACGGCTCAGCGGCCAGGCGGCCCAGCCGCCCATGCGGCTGCACGGCCTACGCAGGCCCACAGTCCACTGGCGGTACTGCTCAGCGGCCCGGGCGCTCAGGCGGCGATGCGGCTCAGTAGCCCACCCGGCCCAGACGTGCGGTACGGCTCTGCGGCCAGGCGGCCCAGCCGCCCACGCGGCTGCACGGCCGACACGGGCCAGCAGCCCACCAGCGGTACAGCCCAGCGGCCCGGGCGCTCAGGCGGCGATGCAGCTCTGCGGCCCGGCGGCTCAGGCACTCGGGCGGCATCGGCCGAAGGTGCGGCGTGAACGGCCGAACGGCCGAAGCGGCGAGACAGCGCCGCAGCCGGGCCGGAAACAGAAACGGCGTCCTGGGCGGCCAGGACGCCGTTTCTGCCGTGGGGGGAATGTGGTCCGGGACGGGCGGGGGCGGCGGAGCCCCCACGCCCGTCATCCTCGTGGTGTCACTCCACCGCGAGCAGCCCCGCACGCAGCCGCCCCGTGATGCGGGACAGCAGACGCGACACATGCATCTGGGACACGCCCAGTTCCTCGCCGATCTCCGACTGCGTCATCTCCTCGCCGAAGCGCATCCGCAGGATCCGCCGGTCGCGGTCGTCGAGCTCCTCGATCAGCGGCTTGAGTGCCTGCACGTTCTCCGCCGTCTCCAGATCGGCGTCCGGTGCGCCCAGACGGTCGGACAGCGGCACCCCCGCGTGGTCGGAGGCATCGTCCATGGGCATGTCGATCGACCCGGCCGTATAGCCGTTGCTCGCGACGACGCCCTCGATGATCTCCTCCTCGTCCAGCCCCAGATGGTCGGCGAGTTCGGCGGTGGTGGGCGTGTGGTCCAGCTTCTGGGAGAGCTCGTCGACAGCCTTGGCCAGATCGATCCGCAACTCCTGGAGCCGGCGCGGCACATGCACGGCCCAGCTGGTGTCGCGGAAGAACCGCTTGATCTCACCGACGATGTACGGGACGGCGAACGTCGCGAACTCCACCTCGCGGCTGAGTTCGAAGCGGTCGATCGCCTTGATCAGGCCGATGGTGCCGACCTGGACGATGTCCTCCATCTGTTCGGCCCGGTTGCGGAAGCGGCCGGCCGCGTACTTGACCAGCGCCAGGTTGAGCTCGATCAGGGTGTTGCGAACGTACTGGTATTCATGGGTTCCCTCCTCGAGCGAGTCGAGCCGCTCGAAGAAGATCCTGGAGATCTCTCGTGCGTCCTTCGGTGCAACCTCCCCCGGATTCCGCACATCTGGAAGGTCCAGCCCCACCCTGTCCGGGCGCTGGACTCCAGGCTGCGTGAGTTCGGTCGGGACCGTGCTCGCCGTGGACACTTCGTCCTCCCCTGCTCCGATGTCAGTGCGAAGGCGCGCCTACCCCGGATCTCCGCGCGCATGCCCGCGGATTCACGAAGAGCTGAACGCGTCGCGCACGAACGACGACATCCGGCCTCCGCGACAGGCGCGGAGACCGGATGAGTTGGGCCGGGAGTTCATCAACTCCAGCTGGCGTGCAGCGGCTTGCCCTCCGCGTAACCGGCGGCGCTCTGGACGCCGACGATCGCCTTGTCGGCGAACTCCTCCAGGGAGCCGGCACCGGAGTAGGTGCAGGAGGAGCGCACACCCGCGATGATCGAGTCGATCAGGTCCTCGACCCCCGGGCGGGTCGGGTCGAGGTACATGCGCGAGTGGGAGATGCCCTCCTCGAACAGCGCCTTGCGGGCCCGGTCGTACGCGGACTCCTCGCTGGTGCGGTTGCGCACGGCGCGCTTGGACGCCATGCCGAAGGACTCCTTGTAGAGCCGCCCGTCGGGGCTCTGCTGAAGGTCGCCCGGGGACTCGTACGTCCCGGCGAACCAGGAGCCGATCATGACGTTCGACGCACCTGCGGCGAGCGCCATGGCGACATCGCGCGGGTGGCGGATGCCGCCGTCGGCCCAGACGTGCTTCCCGTACTTCTTCGCCTCGGCGGCACACTCGAGGACGGCCGAGAACTGCGGGCGGCCCACACCGGTCATCATGCGGGTCGTGCACATGGCGCCCGGTCCCACACCGACCTTGACGATGTCGGCGCCGGCCTCGACGAGGTCGCGCACTCCCTCGGCGGCCACGATGTTGCCCGCGACGATCGGTACCTGCGGGTCGAGCGCCCGTACGGCCTTGACCGCGCTGATCATCGACTCCTGGTGGCCGTGCGCGGTGTCGACGACGAGCGTGTCGACGCCCGCGTCGAGCAGCTGCTTGGCCTTGCCCGCCACATCGCCGTTGATGCCGACCGCCGCCGCGATGCGCAGCTTGCCGTCGGAGTCGACCGCGGGGGTGTACAGCGTGGCGCGCAGCGCGCCCTTGCGGGTGAGGACGCCGGCGAGCCTGCCGTCGGAGTCCACCGCGGGGGCGTAGCGGCGGTTGGCGCCGTCGAGCCGGTTGAACGCCTCACGCGGGTCGATGTCCGCGTCGAGGAGCAGGAGGTCCCTGGACATGACCTCGGACAGCTGCGTGAAGCGGTCCACACCGGCCAGGTCGTGGTCGGTGACGATGCCGACCGGCCGGTGCCCTTCATCGACGACGACTCCTGCGCCGTGGGCCCGCTTGGGCAGCAGCGACAGGGCGTCGGCGACGGTCTGGTGCGGCGCGAGCACGATCGGGGTGTCGAGCACGTGGTGGCGCGTCTTGACCCAGGAGATCACGTCGGTGACGACGTCGATCGGGATGTCCTGGGGAATCACGACGAGTCCGCCGCGGCGGGCGACGGTCTCGGCCATCCGGCGGCCGGCGATCGCCGTCATGTTGGCGACGACCAGCGGGACGGTCGTGCCGGTGCCGTCGGGGGAGGAGAGGTCCACGCCCTGGCGGGAACCCACGGCCGAACGGCTCGGCACCATGAACACATCGTCGTACGTCAGGTCGTACGACGGCTTCTGGTCATTGAGGAAACGCACGTGCTGAACATCCCAGTCGATCGGAGGATCCCCGGGCATTGCAGCCGGGGAAAACGCACGTACTTCATTCTCCCATGACGCATCCGTTGTCATGCCCCGGCGAAAGCTCCAGTCACGGCGCCGCTGTCCGAGCAGATCCTCCAAAAGGGCCGGGCCGGCCCCGCCCGCGGAGAGCACCGCACGGCCCGCACGCCGCGGAGCGCGCCACCGGTCCGGGGCCGCGCGGGCCAGCGGGGCCGTACGGCAGAGGACGGCGAGGCCGCGCGGAGCTGTACGGCAGGGGACGGCAGGGGACGGCAAGGCGGCGCGGGCTGCACGGTAAGGGCAAGCGGAGCCTCGCGGGGCCGGAGCACGGAAAGCGACAGCGGACACTCCCCGTGCGGAACGAAGAGCGAGGCCCGCCGGCCCCGTCAGTCGTCCGGGTCCGCGCGCTCGAGGGCGGGCCGCTGGCCCGGCTGCGACGTCAGCAGCTGATCGGCCGCCGCTGTGTCCGTGACCAGGCTGGTCACCAGGCCGGAGCGCAGCACTGCCGCGATCGCCTCCGCCTTGCGCTGGCCGCCCGCGATCGCCACGACCTCGGGGATGCGCCGCAGCCGGTCGGCCTCCACGGTGATGCACCGCTCCCCCAGGTCGCGCCCGACGCGGCGGCCCTGCGTGTCGAAGAGGTGCGCGGACATCTCCGCCGCCACGCCGAGCGAGGCGTAGTGCGCGCGCTCCTCGTCGGAGAGCATGTCGTGCACCGTCGAGATACCCGGCTCCCACGAGCCGATGGAGACGCAGGCGACGGTCACCTTGTCGAAGTAGTCGAAGGCGCGGGCGATCCCCGTCTGGTGCCGCAGCGCCGCCGCGGTCGCCGGATCCGGCAGCAGCATCGGCGCGTAGATGGGGTGGGCCTCGCCGCCGGAGACCTGGGCCGCACGCCGTACCGCCTCCACCGAACCGCGCTCGGCGGTCCCCGCGTCATAGACGCCCGTGAGCTGCACGACCGTGCACGGCGGCAGCCGGTCCAGGGCTGCCGCCATGTGGATGGTGGACCGGCCCCAGGCCAGACCGAGGACGTCGCCCTCGTTCACGAGCTCGCCGAGCAGGTCCGCGGCCACCTCGCCCAGGTTCTCCGGGTCGGGCGACTCCTCTGCCTCCGCGGGGGACTCGACCACGACCGCGTGCCGCAGGCCGAAGCGGGCGCGCAGCGCGTCCGAGCGCTCGGCGTCGAGCTCGGCGGGGACGCGGATCTCGATGCGTACCAGATCACGTTCGAGCGCGGTCTCCAGGACCCTCGCGACCTTGAAGCGGCTGACGCCGAACTCCTCCGCGATCTGGATCTTGGACTTGCCCTCGAGATAGAAGCGACGCGCCATGGCCGCCGCCTGCACGAGCTCAGCGGGCCCCATCCGCAGGGCGGACCGTCCCGCCGGCCTAGCAGTCACCGCGATCTCCTCACTGCTGTACACACGTACACACACTCCCGGATCCGGCCATCCTGTCAGATGCGCCGGTCCTCGATCGGCCCTGATGGGGCAACTTCGGTTGAACAACCGCGGCCATCGCAGCGTTCGCTCTCAGTGGCCGCAGGCCCACGCCGCCGAGGCGGTCGCCTGCGACGCCTGGTCACGGAGAAGCCGCACCGCCTCGGCCGGGTCGTCCGCGTTGTACACCGCGGAGCCGGCCACGAACACGTCAGCACCCGCCTCCGCGCACCGCTCGATCGTCGATGCCGACACTCCCCCGTCGACCTGAAGCCACAGCTCCAGCCCGTGCTTGGCGATCAGCTCCCGGGTGCGGCGGATCTTCGGCAGCATGATGTCCAGGAAGGCCTGGCCGCCGAATCCCGGCTCCACGGTCATGATCAGCAGCATGTCGAGCTCGGGGAGCAGGTCCTCGTACGGCTCGATCGGCGTGGCCGGCCTGAGCGCCATCGAGGCGCGCGCGCCCTTGGCGCGGATCTCGCGGGCGAGGCGCACGGGAGCGGCGGCGGCCTCGACGTGGAAGGTGACGGAGCCGGCTCCGGCCTCGACGTACTGGGGCGCCCAGCGGTCGGGGGCCTCGATCATCAGGTGGCAGTCCAGCGGGGTGTCCGTCGCCTTGGCGAGCGACTCCACGACCGGCACGCCCAGGGTCAGATTGGGCACGAAGTGGTTGTCCATCACGTCGACGTGGAGCCAGTCGGCGCCCTCGACGGCCTTGGCCTCCTCCGCCAGACGGGAGAAGTCGGCGGAGAGGATACTGGGGTTGATCTGAACGGCCATGTGCCAAGCCTGCCATGTTCCGGGGCACTTCCCCTCCCCGGGACGGTACTCGGTACGGACCAGGCTCCGGCAGGATCCGCACAGCCCACCGCAATACCGGGCATTCGACCGGCCGGCACGGGCCCGGGTGCGCCATGGCGGAGGCAGAGCAGCAGATCGCACCCCGGCGTGCGCCCCGCACAGGCGGCATCCGACGGTGTGGTGGCGCACAGGTTCGCGCGCATGCACAGGGACGCGCAGGGACGCACAGGACGGCGGCGGACCGGCCCGGCTGAGAGCGCCGGCCGGTCCGTCGGCGGTTTACGCGGTGCGGCGCAGCAGTGCGAGATACATCGCGTCGGTCCCGTGCACATGCGGCCACAACTGGATGTCGGGGCCGTCGCCGAGCGCCGGGACCCCGGGCATCAGCGGCCGCGCGTCAAGCAGCTCCGCGTCGACGGCCGGCCCGCCGCGCCCGCGCAGCACGTCGTCGACGACGACCCGCGTCTCGGCGAGGTGCGGCGAGCAGGTGGCGTACCCCACCACACCGCCGACCCGCACGGCGCTCAACGCCTCGCGCAGCAGGGCGCGCTGGAGCGGGGCGAAACTGTCCAGGTCCTCGGGGCGGCGGCGCCAGCGGGCCTCCGGGCGGCGGCGCAGCGCGCCCAGCCCCGTGCAGGGCACGTCGACGAGCACCCGGTCGAAGGAGCCCGGGCGCCACGGCGGGCGTGTGCCGTCGGCGGCGATCACCTGGTACGGGCCGGGGTTGCCGGTCAGCGCGCGGTCCACCAGGCGAGCGCGGTGCGGCTGCTTCTCGGCGGCGAGCAGGGTCGCGCCGCGGCCGGCCGCGATGGCGCCGAGCAGTGCGGCCTTCCCGCCGGGCCCGGCGCAGCCGTCGAGCCAGCGCTTGTCCGGCCCCTCCAGCGGGGCGTTGGCGAGGGCGATCGCCACGAGCTGGCTGCCCTCGTCCTGCACGCCGGCCCGCCCCTGGCGCACGGCCTCGATCGCACCGGGCTCGCCGCCCTCCGCAAGCCGGACGGCGTACGGGGACCAGCGGCCCGGCAGTGCGGAGTCCTCGCCCAGGAAGTCGAGCAGTTCACCGGTGGTCGAGCGGCCGGGCCGGGCGACCAGGGTCACCTCCGGCCGCTCGTTGTCCGCCTCCAGCAGGTCCTCGATGCCGGCGCGGCCGCCGCCGAGCGAGTCCCACAGCGCGGAGACGACCCAGCGCGGGTGCGAGTGGACGACGGCGAGGTGGTCCTCGGCGTCCTGCTCGTAGGGCGGAGCGACGCGCTCCACCCACGTGTCCAGGTCGTCCCGCGAGATCTTGCGCAGCACGGCGTTGACGAACTTGGCCCGCCCGTCGCCGAGCACCACCCGCGCGAGCTCCACGCTCGCCGATACCGCGGCGTGCGTCGGGATCCGCGTCCCCAGCAGCTGATGCGCGCCGAGCGCGAGCACGTCGAGCACCGGCGGATCGACCTCGCGAAGCGGCCGGTCGATGCATGCCGCGATGATCGCGTCGTACGTGCCCTGGCGGCGCAGCGTGCCGTACACGAGCTCAGTGGCGAGCGCCGCGTCGCGCGAGTCGAAGTCACCCTTGTCGCGCGCCTTCTTCAGCAGGGGCGGCAGGACCAGGTTCGCGTACGCGTCCCGCTCGTCGACGGCCCGCAGCGCCTCGAAGGCGAGGATCCGGACCGGATCCTTCTGGGGGCGGCGGTACGGCTTGGGGGGACGGCGACGGGACTGCTCGCTCAAAAGGTGCTCCGCGTTCGATGAGGGTTGAACCCTCTCAGCCTACGTCCGCCCGGCCGAGCCGCTCGCCGGGGGCGATGCGCACCCCGCGCGCCCAGTCCGCGGCCCGCATCGGCTTCTTGCCCTGCGGCTGGACCCAGAGCAGCTCGACGGCGTGGGACCCGGTGCCCGCGTAGACGTTGTTCTTGCCGACGTCCAGCTCACCTGCCGCCAGGTCCGTACGGTCGGGCAGCAGCGCGAGCTGGATCAGCTTGAGCCGCTCGCCGCGGAAGAGCGTCCACGCGCCGGGGGCGGGCGTGCAGGCGCGGACGACGCGGTCGACGCGCAGGGCGGGGGCGGCGAAGTCGACGTGGGCGTCCTCGACGCTGATCTTCGGGGCCAGGGAGACGCCCTCGGACGGCTGCGGCACCGCCTTCAGGGTGCCGTCCTCGATGCCGTCCATCGTCGCCGCGAGCAGTCCGGCACCGGCGAACGCAAGACGCGTCAGCAGGTCACCGCTGGTGTCGGTGGGCCGCACCGGCTCGGTGACCACGCCGTACACCGGGCCCGAGTCGAGCCCTTCCTCGATCTGGAAGGTGGCGGCACCCGTCATCTCGTCGCCGGCCATGATCGCGTGCTGGACGGGAGCGGCCCCGCGCCAGGCGGGCAGCAGCGAGAAGTGCAGGTTGACCCAGCCGCGGGCGGGCACGTCGAGGGCCTCCTTGGGCAGCAGGGCGCCGTAGGCGACGACCGGACAGCAGTCCGGGGCGATCTCGCGCAGCCGCGTGAGGAAAGCCTCGTCGCGCGGCCTGGCCGGCTTGAGCACCTCGATGCCGGCATCCTCCGCGCGCTGCGCGACGGGGCTGGCCACCAGACGCCTGCCGCGCCCCGCGGGCGCGTCCGGCCGGGTGACCACGGCGGCGACCTCGTGCCGTCCTGAGGCGATCAAGGCGTCCAGGGCGGGGACGGCGACCTCGGGGGTACCTGCGAAGACGAGCTTCATCGGTGGCTGACTGCCTCTCGGACGTGTGCCGGTGCGTACGGGTGACGGCAGTTCGCCGTCGGACGAGCAGCTCACCAGTCTATGGCGCGGCGCCACAGGGGGCGTACGGGAGACCGTGCGCCCCGCGCATATACACATACGCCCTGAAGCGTGACCAGATCGGTCGCCGGAGCGTTGGTCAAGAGAGATTGACCAAGCGGGCCGCGCCGGATGCGGCCCGGCCCCTTTTCAACGCCGGTTCGAGAGGCTTGTCAATGGCCGACCACGCAACCCACGACGCCCAAGCCCGGGCAAGTCTGCACCTGTTGGTGCGGGACATCGAGCGGGTCCGCCGGCAGGTGGACGCATTGCGCACGCTCACCGCCCAACTGGGCAATGTCTACCGCCCGCGCCGCTCCGGCCCGTCCACGGGCTTCGTCGTCTACGGCAGGGCTCCGGCCCCGACCGTCCGTCTCGCGCAGGAGCTGCGCGACAGCGTCGAGACGCTGGTGACCGCGGCCGTGGACTTCGACCGGTCCCTCGGTTTCTCCTGGGACGCGGTGGGCTCGGCCCTCGGTGTCACCAAGCAGGCGGTGCACCGCCGTTACGGCGCCCGCAGGGCGACGCCGCCCCAGCAGGGCGCCGCGGAGCCGGAGTCGACGACGACGCGCACGCTGCCGCCGGCTGTACCGGCTGTACCGGCTGTACCGGCGGCGCGCTCGATGCCACCGCAGCCGTCGGACCCGCGGCAGGGGGCGTTCCCGGGCCCGCGCAACGGCTGAGCCTTGGGCGAGCCCGAAGGGGCGGGCTTCGTCCACCTGCCGAGGGGAAAGGGACGTGGGGGCCGACGCCCCCACTCCCCCGTCGTGCTCGGCACCGCGGGGCCCGCACCGACCCGAGTGGCGGCTTCGCCAGCCCTATGCGGCACGCACAACCGCGCCGAGGGGACCCGCACTGGTGCGACCTGCGTCCCCGCGATGCGCTGCACGCAGCACCGCGCCGCGCGGCCCCACACCGACCCGCGCGCGGCCTTCGCCCGCAATATGCCGCACGCACGACCGCCCCGGGGGACACCACCTGTCACGACGCAGCCCCCGTCCCACCGCGGGCCACCCACCAGTCGCAAGGCCGCATCCCGCGACCGCCACACGCACGACCGCACCGCGGGGCCCGCACCGACCCGAGTGGCGGCTTCGCCAGCCCTATGCGGCACGCACAACCGCGCCGAGGGGACCCGCACTGGTGCGACCTGCGGCCCCGCGATGCGCTGCACGCAACACCGCGCCGCGCGGCCCCACACCGACCCGCGCGCGGCCTTCGCCCGCAATATGCCGCACGCACGACCGCCCCGGGGGACACCACCTGTCACGACGCAGCCCCCGTCCCGCCGCGGGCCACCCACCAGCCGCAAGGCCGCCTCCCGCGACCGCCGCACGCACGACCGCACCGCGGGGCCCGCACCGACCCGGGTGGCGGCTTCGCCCGCCGTATGCGGCACGCACAACCGCGCCGTGGGAACGACACCTGTCACGACGCAGCCCCGTCCCGCGGTGTGCGGCGAGAGCCCCCGGCCCCGCCCCGGCAGGCCACGCCGTCAGCCGATGTCCGGGGGATCGATCCGGATGCGGACCTGGGTCGTACCGCCCCGGGCGAGGCGCGACGCCTGCGCCGACTTGAGCGCCGCCGCCAGCGCAGCCCCCCGGCCCGGCGGCACCCGCAGCAGCGCGCGCTCCCAGCGCTCGCCGACCGGCGGATCGCCAGGCCGGCGGGACCGCGCTGCGTCGGTCACCGGCAGCGGGACCGGTCCCAGCACCTCGGCCTCCGCGGGCAGTTCGATGGCTAGCAGGAACGCGGCGACGTCCTCCGGGCGGCCGACCACCTCCGCCATCCGAGAGACCGGCGGAAAGCCGAGCTCCGCCCGTTCGGCGAGCTCCCGCAGCGCGTGGCCGACCGGGTCCCAGCGCACCAGTGCCTGGACCGGCCGCAGCGTCGGCTCGGCGACCACGACGACCGTGCCGCCCTCCTCCTGACCCCGTACCAGCGACGCCGCGGCGATCCAGCGGCGCAGCGCCTCCTCGCCCGCACGGAGGTCGGGCCGGCCGAGCATGGCCCAGCCGTCCAGCAGCAGCGCGGCGGCATATCCGCCGTCGGCCACAGGCTCGGCGCCCGGCGTGGAGACCACCAGCGCGGGGCGTCCGGGCACGGCGTCGAGCACATGGTCACGGCCGGAGGTGCGCACCGGCACCGCTGGGAAGGCGCGGCCCAGCTCCTCCGCCGTGCGCCGCGCGCCGACGATCCGGGCCCGCAGACGCACCGAGCCGCATGCGACACAGTGCCAGTCGGGGGCGCCCTGTCCGCACCAGGCGCAGCGCAGCTCGCGCTCGTCCGGCGCCTCCAGCGGCCCGGCACAGTGCCGGCAGCGCGCCGGTGTGCGGCAGTGCTCGCAGGCGAGCCGGGGCACGTAGCCGCGCCGGGGCACCTGGACGAGCACGGGCCCGGTCCGCAGGCCCTCGCGTACGGCCTGCCACGCGAGGCTCGGCAGCCGGGCCGCGCGCGCGGCCTCGTCACGCGCCAGGTCCTGGTCGCCGACGGTACGCACGAGGGGCGCTGCGGCCCGCACGCGCGCGCGGTCCGCGACGAGCGGTGTGGCCCAGCCGCTCTCCACGAGCTGGGCGGCCTCCACCGTGCAGCTCGTACCGCCCAGCAGGAAGCCGCAGCCGTCGTGGGCGGCTCGCAGCTCCAGGACCTCGCGGACGTGGGGGAAGGGTGCGTTGTCGTCGCTGTGGCTGGCGTCTCCGTCGTCCCAGATCACGACGAGCCCGAGGTCCCGCACGGGCGCGAACATCGCGGCCCGCGTCCCCACCACGGCCCGCACGGAACCCCTGCGGACAGCCAGCCATTCCCGGTAGCGCTTCTCGGGTCCGGACTCGGCGGTCAGCATCGCGTGGCGGCCCTCGCCGAGCAGGGCGGTGAGGGCGGTGCCGACCCGGGCGGCACGACGCCCGTCGGGCACGACGACAAGGGCGCCCCGCCCGGACGCAAGCGTCGCGGCAACGGCGCGCGCCAGTTCCTCCGGCCAGTACGGGCCGGGCAGCGCGGTCCACACGGCACGCGGGGACCCGCCGGCGGCGAGGGCGTCGATGAATGCGGGCCCCCGCCCGTACCGCTGCCAAATGCCGGCGCCGGGCGGCGCGGGCGGCGGCAACGGCTCGGGCGACGGCTTGGCCTCGGCACGCCCGTTCCTCGGCGGAACGGCGAGCTGCAGCACGTCGGCGAGGCTGCCCGCGTACCGGTCGGCGACGGCGCGGGCGAGACCGAGGATCTGCGGGCTGAGGACGGGCTCGGGCGAGACGACGTGGGCGAGCGCCGCGAGCGGTCCGGCATAGTCGGTCCCGGCCAGGCGCTCGATGAGGAAGCCGTCGATGAGCCCGCCGCCTTCACGGCGCCCCTCGCGCACCCGGTGCGCGCCCGCCCCGAACCTCACCCGCACCCGCACACCGGGCTGCGCGACGGCATCGAGCTCCTCGGGCACGGCGTAGTCGAAGAACTGGTCGAGGTGCAGGACGCCCTTGTTCACGACGACCCGCGCGACGGGCAGCTCCTCGGCGAGCGCGGCCCCGCGCCAGGTGCGCGGCTTGGCCTTGGGCACCTTGGCCTTGCGCACGGTCTCCCTAATGAGCGCAAGCTGCTCGGGCCCGCCTGCCGCGGTCTCCACCGGCTGCTCGTTGTCGCTGCTCACAGCCCCATTCCTACCAGAGCCCACTGACAGGGCCCTGGCCCGCGAACGCCGGCGGCGGCCGTGCCCGGGCACACCTGCGGGTCCACGGGCCGGCGACTTGGACATCGTCCCGACCGGGCACGCGCAAGGCGCTTCCCGCGGCACGCCGAGACCGCCGCCGGCAGCCCGACATCGGCTCTTCCCCAGACACACGCACCCTCGCAGGCAACGCACCCGTCCGGCAACGCCGGCCCGCAACCCGCCCGGCACGCACGAGGGCCCCGGACCTGCACGGTCCGGGGCCCTCGGGTGGGCGTGTGGCTACAGGCCGGTCGCCGCGCGCAGCGCGTCCACGCGGTCCGTGCGCTCCCAGGCGAAGTCCGGGAGCTCGCGGCCGAAGTGGCCGTACGCCGCGGTCTGGGCGTAAATCGGGCGGAGCAGGTCGAGGTCACGGATGATCGCGGCGGGGCGCAGGTCGAAGACCTCGGCGATGGCCTGCTCGATCTTGTCGACGTCGACCGTGGCGGTGCCGAAGGTCTCGACGAACAGGCCGACGGGCTCCGCCTTGCCGATCGCGTATGCGACCTGGACCTCGCAGCGGGCCGCGAGACCGGCAGCGACGACGTTCTTCGCGACCCAGCGCATGGCGTACGCCGCCGAGCGGTCGACCTTGGACGGGTCCTTGCCGGAGAACGCGCCGCCGCCGTGGCGGGCCATGCCGCCGTAGGTGTCGATGATGATCTTGCGGCCGGTCAGACCGGCGTCGCCCATCGGACCGCCGATCTCGAAGCGGCCGGTCGGGTTCACCAGGAGGCGGTAGCCGTCGGTGTCGAGCTTGATGCCGTCCTCGACCAGCTGCTTCAGAACGTGCTCCACGACGAACTCGCGGATGTCGGGAGCGAGCAGCGAGTCCAGGTCGATGTCGGACGCGTGCTGCGAGGAGACCACGACGGTGTCGAGGCGGACGGCCTTGTCGCCGTCGTACTCGATGGTGACCTGGGTCTTGCCGTCCGGGCGCAGGTAGGGGATGGTGCCGTTCTTGCGGACCTCGGACAGGCGGCGCGAGAGCCGGTGGGCGAGGTGGATCGGCAGCGGCATCAGCTCGGGCGTCTCGTCACAGGCGTAACCGAACATCAAGCCCTGGTCGCCAGCGCCCTGCTTGTCGAGCTCGTCCTCGTCGCCCTCGACGCGCTTCTCGTAGGCCGTGTCGACGCCCTGCGCGATGTCGGGCGACTGGGCGCCGATGGACACCGAGACTCCGCAGGAAGCGCCGTCGAAGCCCTTCTTCGAGGAGTCGTAGCCGATCTCCAGGATCTTGTTGCGCACGAGCGTGGGGATGTCGGCGTACGCCTTGGTGGTCACCTCGCCGGCGACGTGCACGAGGCCGGTGGTGATCAGGGTCTCCACGGCGACCCGGGAGGTCGGGTCCTCCCGCAGAAGGGCGTCGAGAATCGTGTCGCTGATCTGGTCGGCGATCTTGTCGGGGTGGCCCTCGGTCACGGACTCCGAGGTGAAGAGACGGCGGGACACATCGCTCCCTGGGGTTGCAGCGGCTGCTGGCTGATCATTGACGGACCGGCAGGGGGCTGCGCCCCGCGACGTTCCACGACCCAGTTTATCGGTCGCGTTCCACCGCCGGACACCCCGTCTCGCAGCTTGGGAGCCCCCTGACCTGTGGTCCATGGCCGAGACGCTATGACCATAGCGCCTGTGGACTGAGCGATTCGCCACATTTCACAGGTTTCTCGCGCCCAGGACGTCGCCGGAAGTTCGCCCGGTGTTCGTCAGATGCGCGCCGGGCCCTCAGCCGAGACGGGGGACGACGAGGTCCCAGACCGTGTCGGCGAGCGCTTCCTTGGGGCCGTGGGGAACGAGCGTCTCGGCGCCGTCCGCGGCCAGCACGACCGCCTCGTTCTCCTCGGCGCCGAAGGTCCTGCGTTCCCCCACCTCGTTGACGACGAGCAGGTCACAGCCCTTGCGGCGCAGCTTGTCGCGTCCGTTGGCGAGGACGTCGTCGGTTTCGGCGGCGAAGCCGACGATCACCTGCCCCGGGCGGGCGCGGTCGGCCGAGATCTCGGCGAGGATGTCGGGATTGCGGACCAGTGACACGGTCGGCGCCTCGATGCCGTCCTTCTTCTTGATCTTGCCGCTGGCGTACTCGGCGGGCCGGAAGTCGGCGACGGCGGCGGCCATGACCACCGCGTCGGCGTCCGCGGCGGCCTTCAGGACGGCCTCGCGCAGCTGGACCGCCGTACCGACGTGGACGACGTCGACACCCGCGGGGTCCGGGAGGGAGGCGTTCGCCGCGACGAGCGTGACACGGGCGCCCCGGGCGGCCGCCGTGCGGGCCAGGGCGTAGCCCTGCTTGCCGGAGGAGCGGTTGCCGAGGAAGCGGACCGGATCCAGGGGTTCACGGGTGCCGCCGGCGCTGACGACGACATGGCGGCCGGTGAGGTCGGGAGCGGCCGCACCGCGGGCGAGCACCCGGCGGCAGACCTCGAAGATCTCGCCGGGCTCGGGCAGCCGGCCCTTGCCGGTGTCGACGCCGGTGAGGCGCCCGACGGCCGGCTCGATGACGACGGCGCCGCGGCGCCGCAGCGTGGCGACGTTCTCCTGGGTGGCCGGGTGCTCCCACATCTCGGTGTGCATCGCCGGGGCGAAGACGACGGGACAGCGGGCGGTGAGCAGGGTGTTGGTCAGCAGGTCGTCCGCGAGGCCGTGGGCGGCCTTGGCGAGCAGGTCGGCGGTGGCGGGGGCGACGACGACGAGGTCGGCGTGCTGGCCGATGCGGACGTGCGGGACGTCGTGGACGTCGTTCCAGACCTCGGTCGAGACGGGGTGGCCGGACAGGGCCGACCAGGTCGCCGCGCCGACGAAGTTCAGGGCTGACGCGGTCGGCACGACCTGGACGTCATGGCCGGACTCGGTGAGCCTGCGCAGCAGCTCGCACGCCTTGTACGCGGCGATTCCGCCACTGACCCCCAGGACGACCCTCGGCCTGACACCCGCGTCCACTGCGTCCATTGCGTCCACTGCGCGCCTCCCCGCACTCGGTTGCTGTCCCCATCACACACCACAGGCCCGGCGGATGCTCCGCCGGGCCTGTGGTGAAGAACGAATCGCGCCTTACTGCGCCGGACCCTCGATGGCCTCGGAGGTCAGCAGGCCGGCGTTGATCTCGCGCAGGGCGATCGACAGCGGCTTCTCGTGGACGTGAGTGTCCACCAGCGGACCGACGTACTCGAGCAGGCCCTCACCGAGCTGCGAGTAGTACGCGTTGATCTGGCGCGCGCGCTTGGCCGCGTAGATCACGAGGCTGTACTTCGAGTCGGTGGCCTCGAGCAGCTCGTCGATCGGAGGGTTGATGATGCCCTCGGGCGCGGTGATGGAAGAGGACACGCTATGCCTTCCGAAGAACTTGCAGAAAGATCGGACAAAAGATCAAACAACTGCCATCAAGGCTAGCAGCTCACGCGCCACGTCCTCGACGGAGGTGTTGACCAGGGTCGTATCGAACTCCGACTCGGCGGCGAGCTCGACCTTCGCGACCGCCAGCCGGCGTTCGATGACCTCCGCGGACTCGGTGCCTCGACCGGTGAGCCGGCGGACCAGCTCGTCCCAGCTCGGCGGGGCCAGGAAGACCAGCTGCGACTCCGGCATGGACTCCTTGACCTGCCGCGCACCCTGGAGGTCGATCTCCAGCAGCACCGGCTCGCCCGCCTCCAGGCGGTCGAGGACCGCGCGACGGGGCGTGCCGTAGCGGTTGCCCGCGAACTCGGCCCACTCCAGCAGCTCGTCGCCCGCGACCAGCTTGTCGAACTCGTCGTCCGTGACGAAGAAGTACTGGACGCCGTGCTTCTCGCCGGGTCGCGGCTTCCGGGTGGTCGCCGACACCGAGAGCCAGACGTCGGGGTGGACCTTGCGCATATGGGCGACGACCGTGCTCTTGCCGACCCCGGAGGGGCCGGAGAGCACGGTCAGCCGCGGACGTACCTCTGCTGCCATGCAGCGATTATCCAGGTTCCCGGGGGTGTCCGAGAACGTCAGGCGGCGCCGCCGCCGAACTCGCGCTCCAGGGACGCGATCTGGTTGGAGCCGAGACCACGGACTCGGCGGCTCTCGGAGATGCCGAGCCTCTCCATGATCTGCTTGGCGCGGACTTTGCCCACGCCCGGCAGGGACTCGAGCAGGGCGGAGACCTTCATCTTGCCGATGACGTCGTTCTCCTGGCCCTGCTTGATGACCTCGTGGAGGGAGGCGCCGGAGTGCTTGAGTCGATTCTTGACCTCGGCCCGCTCCCGGCGAGCCGCGGCGGCCTTTTCGAGCGCGGCTGCGCGCTGTTCAGGGGTAAGGGGCGGAAGAGCCACGCCTACGTCACCTCGGATGTCGAACTGTCGGATACGGACCGGTGAGGAACCTAGTCGCCCCACACCAGGCGAGCAACGAGCAACGCAGTACGCCTTTGCCGGACGCTGCCTGCACGTTCGCTCTTCGACGGAGACTAGCGGCCATCACCGCTCCAGTCAGCGAGAACAGACGAAAAGTCCTGGTCAGCATCGACCGATCGGGACATTTCTGACATAACGACTGCCTTTTCGGCCAAGAAGTCCTGCAAGGGGCCCGAGCCGCAGGTCTCCGGCCGTCACGCAGAGCACGGGCCCGGTACCCGAGAGCGCACGCGCCGGTCCCGGCAGGCGGTCATGCCTCCGCGGACGCCACCGCTTCGCGCACCTCGTCCGCGAACCGCTCCGCCGCCGCGCGCAGGGAGGCGGCGTCCGGACCGTGCTTGAGCACGCCGCGGCTGACGCTCGGCACGACGTTGCCGACGGCCGCGCCGAAGACGCCCGGCAGGTCCGCCGGGGTCGCCCCCTGGGCGCCGATGCCCGGGGCCAGCAGCGGCCCGTTGATGTCGAGATCCACGCCGGCGTCGCCGAGCGTCGCGCCGACGACCGCGCCGACGGAGCCGAGCGGCTCGGCGCCCTCGTTCTCGGCGGCCATGTGGTCGAGCATCAACTGCGCCAGGGACTGCCCGTTCGCGGCCGTGGACCGCTGCACCTCGGCGCCCTCCGGATTGGAGGTGAGGGCGAGTACGAAGACACCGCAGCCGCTCAGCACGGCCTGGTCCAGCGCCGGCCGCAGTGAACCGAAGCCGAGGTACGGCGAGACGGTGACGGCGTCCGAGAACAGCGGTGAGTCCTTGCGCAGGAAGGTCTCCGCGTACGCGCCCATGGTCGAGCCGATGTCGCCGCGCTTGGCGTCCATGAGGACCAGCGCACCGGCGGCCCGTGCCTCCTCGACGGCCTTCTCCAGGACGGCGATGCCACGCGAGCCGAAACGCTCGAAGAACGCCGACTGCGGCTTGAGAACGGCGACCCGGTCGGCGAGCGCCTCGACCGTGGTGCGGGTGAACCGCTCCAGGCCGTTCACGTCGTCGTGCAGGCCCCACGCGGTCAGCAGGGAGGCGTGCGGGTCGATGCCGACGCACAGCGGGCCACGGGTGTCCATGGCGTGGCGCAGTCGGGTGCCGAAGGGCTCCAGAGGGCTCATGCGGTGGCTGCCTTTCGCGTCTCGGCGCCGACGGCATCGGCGAGGATGGTGTACGGACTGGCCGCGAGGCGTGCGGCCAGGCCCTTGTGGATCGCGCGGGCGTAGAACGGGCCCTCGTAGACGAACGCGCTGTAGCCCTGGACGAGCGTGGCGCCCGCCAGGATGCGCTGCCAGGCGTCCTCGGCGTTCTCGATGCCGCCGACGCCGACGAGCGTGATGCGATCGCCCACGCGCGCGTACAGCCGCCGCAGGACCTCCAGGGAGCGTGCCTTGACCGGCGCGCCGGACAGGCCGCCGGTCTCCGCCACCAGTTCGGCCGGGGACGTGAGGCCGAGGCCCTCGCGGGCGATCGTGGTGTTGGTGGCGATGATGCCGTCGAGGCCGAGCTCGACGGCGAGGTCCGCCACGGCGTCGACGTCCGCGTCCGCGAGATCCGGCGCGATCTTGACCAGGAGCGGGACGCGGCGGTCGGTGACCGTGCGGTCGGCGGCCTCGCGTACGGCGGTGAGCAGCGGGCGCAGCGACTCGGTGGCCTGGAGGTTGCGCAGGCCGGGGGTGTTGGGCGAGGAGACGTTGACGACGAGGTAGTCGGCCTGGGCCGCCAGGCGCTCGGTGGAGGTGACGTAGTCGGCGACGGCTTCCGCCTCCGGGACGACCTTCGTCTTGCCGATGTTGACGCCGACGGTCGTACGGAAGATCTCGCGGCGGGCGGCGAGACGGGCGGCGACGGCGGCCGAGCCCTCGTTGTTGAAGCCCATGCGGTTGATCAGCGCGCGGTCCGGGACGAGCCGGAAGAGGCGCTTGACGGGGTTGCCGGGCTGGGGCTGCGCGGTGACCGTGCCGATCTCGACGTGGTCGAAGCCGAGCATGGCCATGCCGTCGATGGCGACGGCGTTCTTGTCGAAGCCGGCGGCGAGCCCGAACGGGCCGTGCATCCGCAGCCCGAACGCCTCGGTGCGCAACTCCTTGAAGCGCGGCGCGAGGGCAGCGGCCACGAAGGTGCGCAGGACAGGGATGCGGGCCGCGAGCCGGATCCACCGGAAGGCCAGGTGGTGGGCCTTCTCGGGGTCCATGCGGGTGAAGACGAGGCGGAAGAAGAATGTGTACACAGCGGTGTCCTCATGAGGAGGGGGACACCGTTTCCGGTGTCCCCCTCGGGTGACTAGTCGCGGGCCGCGGTCAGGTGTTCCGCGTGTTCCTGGAGCGATCGGACGCCCACGCCCCCGTGGTTGAGGGCGTCGATGCCCTGGACGGCGGCGGCGAGCGCCTGGACCGTCGTGAGGCACGGTACGGAGCGGGCCACCGCCGCCGTACGGATGTCGTAGCCGTCGAGGCGGCCGCCGGTGCCGTACGGGGTGTTGATGATGAGGTCCACCTCGCCGTCGTGGATGAGCTGGACGATGGTGCGCTCACCGTTCGGCCCGGGGCCCTCGGACTGCTTGCGCACGATGGTGGCGTTGATGCCGTTGCGCTTGAGCACCTCGGCCGTGCCGGACGTGGCGAGCAGCTCGAAGCCGTGCGCGACGAGCTCGCGGGCGGGGAAGATCATCGAGCGCTTGTCGCGGTTGGCGACGGAGACGAAGGCGCGTCCCTTGGTGGGCAGCGGGCCGTAGGCGGCGGCCTGCGACTTGGCGTACGCCGTGCCGAAGACCGAGTCGATGCCCATGACCTCGCCGGTGGAGCGCATCTCCGGGCCGAGGATGGTGTCCACACCGCGGCCGTGCACGTCGCGGAAGCGCGACCAGGGCATGACGGCCTCCTTGACGGAGATCGGCGCGTCCAGCGGCAGGGTGCCGCCGTCGCCGTTCTTCGGCAGCAGGCCCTCCTCGCGCAGCTCGGCGATGGTCGCGCCGAGCGAGATGCGCGCGGCGGCCTTCGCGAGCGGGACCGCGGTCGCCTTCGAGGTGAAGGGCACGGTCCGGGAGGCGCGCGGGTTGGCCTCCAGCACGTAGAGGATGTCCCCGGCCATCGCGAACTGGATGTTGATCAGTCCTCGGACGCCGACACCCTTGGCGATGGCCTCGGTGGAGGCCCGCAGGCGCTTGATGTCGAAGCCGCCGAGCGTGATCGGGGGCAGGGCGCAGGCCGAGTCGCCGGAGTGGATGCCGGCCTCCTCGATGTGCTCCATGACGCCGCCGAGGTAGAGCTCGTGGCCGTCGTAGAGCGCGTCGACGTCGATCTCGATCGCGTCGTCGAGGAAGCGGTCGACGAGGACCGGGCGGGTCGGGGAGATCTCGGTGGACTCGGCGATGTACGCCTCCAGCCGGGCCTCGTCGTAGACGATCTCCATTCCGCGGCCGCCGAGCACGTAGGACGGGCGGACCAGGACCGGATAGCCGATCTCGTCGGCGATGGCCTTGGCGCCGGCGAAGGTGGTGGCGGTGCCGTGCTTGGGCGCGGGCAGCCCGGCCTCGGCGAGGACCTGGCCGAAGGCGCCGCGGTCCTCGGCGGCGTGGATGGCCTCCGGCGAGGTGCCGACGACCGGGACGCCGTTGTCCTTGAGCGCCTGTGCGAGGCCGAGCGGGGTCTGGCCGCCGAGCTGGACGACGACGCCGGCGATGGGGCCGGCGAGCGACTCGGCGTGGACGATCTCCAGCACGTCCTCGAGCGTGAGCGGCTCGAAGTACAGGCGGTCGGAGGTGTCGTAGTCGGTGGAGACGGTCTCCGGGTTGCAGTTGACCATCACGGTCTCGTACCCGGCGTCGTGCAGCGCGAAGGAGGCGTGGACGCAGGAGTAGTCGAACTCGATGCCCTGGCCGATGCGGTTGGGGCCGGAGCCGAGGATGATCACGGCGGGCCGGGTGCGCTGCGCGACCTCGGACTCCTCGTCGTAGGACGAGTAGAAGTACGGGGTCCTCGCGGCGAACTCGGCGGCGCAGGTGTCGACCGTCTTGTAGACCGGGCGGATGCCGAGCGCGTGGCGGACCTCGCGCACGACGTCCTCGCGCAGGTCCCGGATCTCGGCGATCTGGGCGTCGGAGAAGCCGTGGCGCTTGGCCTCGGCGAGCAGCTCGGGGTGGAGCTTCTCGGCGGCGGCGAGCTCGTCCGCGTACTCCTTGATCAGGAACAGCTGGTCGACGAACCAGGGGTCGATCCTGGTGGCCTCGAAGACCTCCTCGGGCGTGGCGCCCGCGCGGATGGCCTGCATGACGGTGTTGATGCGGCCGTCCGTGGGACGCACGGCCTCGCGCAGCAGCTCGTCCTTGTTCCCGGGCTCACCGGTGAAGGAGAACTGGCTGCCCTTCTTCTCCAGGGAGCGCAGGGCCTTTTGGAGCGCCTCGGTGAAGTTGCGGCCGATGGCCATGGCCTCGCCGACCGACTTCATGGTGGTGGTGAGGGTGGAGTCCGCCTGCGGGAACTTCTCGAACGCGAACCGCGGGGCCTTGACGACGACGTAGTCGAGGGTCGGCTCGAAGGAGGCCGGGGTCTTCTCCGTGATGTCGTTCGGGATCTCGTCCAGCGTGTAGCCGACGGCGAGCTTCGCGGCGATCTTGGCGATCGGGAAACCGGTGGCCTTGGACGCGAGCGCGGAGGACCGGGAGACGCGCGGGTTCATCTCGATGACGATGATCCGGCCGTCTTCGGGGTCGACCGCGAACTGGATGTTGCAGCCGCCGGTGTCGACACCGACCTCGCGGATGATCGCGATGCCGATGTCGCGCAGGCGCTGGTACTCGCGGTCGGTGAGGGTCATCGCGGGGGCGACGGTGATGGAGTCGCCGGTGTGGACGCCCATCGGGTCGAAGTTCTCGATGGAGCAGACGACCACGACGTTGTCGTTCTTGTCGCGCATCAGCTCCAGCTCGTACTCCTTCCAGCCGAGGATGGACTCCTCCAGGAGCACCTCGGTGGTCGGGGAGAGGGTGAGGCCCTGACCGGCGATGCGGCGCAGCTCCTCCTCGTCGTGCGCGAAGCCGGAGCCGGCGCCGCCCATGGTGAAGGAGGGCCGGACGACGACGGGGTAACCGCCGAGGGTCTCGACGCCCTTGATGACGTCGTCCATGGAGTGGCAGATGACCGAGCGGGCGGACTCGCCGTGGCCGATCTTCTCCCGGACGGCCTCGACGACCTCCTTGAACAGGTCGCGGTCCTCACCCTTGTTGATGGCCTCGACGTTGGCGCCGATCAGCTCGACGCCGTACTTCTCCAGCACACCCTGCTCGTGCATGGAGATGGCGGTGTTGAGCGCGGTCTGGCCGCCGAGGGTGGGCAGCAGCGCGTCGGGGCGCTCCTTGGCGATGATCTTCTCGACGAACTCGGGGGTGATCGGCTCGACGTAGGTCGCGTCGGCGATCTCCGGGTCGGTCATGATCGTCGCCGGGTTGGAGTTGACCAGGATGACGCGCAGACCCTCGGACTTGAGGACGCGGCAGGCCTGGGTACCGGAGTAGTCGAACTCGGCGGCCTGGCCGATGACGATCGGGCCGGAGCCGATGACCAGGACGGACTGGATATCGGTGCGCTTAGGCACGCTCGGCCTCCATCAGGGCTGTGTTCATCAAAGACGTGAAGCGGTCGAAGAGGTACGCCGCGTCGTGCGGGCCCGCGGCCGCCTCGGGGTGGTACTGGACGCTGAAGGCCGGCTGGTCGAGCAGCCTCAGGCCCTCCACCACGTTGTCGTTCAGGCAGACGTGGGAGACCTCGGCGCGGCCATAGGGGGTGTCGGAGACCTTGTCGAGGGGCGCCTCGACGGCGAATCCGTGGTTGTGCGCGGTGACCTCGACCTTGCCGGTCGTCCGGTCCTGCACGGGCTGGTTGATGCCGCGGTGGCCGTACTTCAGCTTGTACGTGCCGAAGCCGAGCGCGCGGCCGAGCAGCTGGTTGCCGAAGCAGATGCCGAACAGCGGGGTCCTGCGCTCCAGGACCGCCTTGATGACGGTCAGGTCGGCGGTGGCGGGGTCGCCGGGGCCGTTGGAGAGGAAGACGCCGTCGGGGTTCACCGCGTAGACGTCGTCGGCGGTGGCGGTCGCGGGCAGGACGTGCACCTCGATGCCGCGCTCGGCCATGCGGTGCGGGGTCATGCCCTTGATGCCGAGGTCCAGGGCGGCGACGGTGAACTTCTTCTCGCCGATGGCCGGGACGACGTACGGCTCGGTGGTGGCGACCTCGGCGGAGAGGTCGGCGCCCTTCATCTCGGGGGCCTGCTGCACCCGGGCGAGCAGGCTGGTGTCGTCGGCCAGCGCGTCGCCGGAGAAGATGCCGACGCGCATGGCGCCGCGCTCGCGCAGGTGGCGGGTCAGCGCGCGGGTGTCGATGCCGCTGATGCCGACGACGCCCTGGGCGGTCAGCTGCTCGTCGAGGGAGCGGCGGGAGCGCCAGTTGGAGGGAATGCGGGCGGGGTCGCGGACGACGTACCCGGCGACCCAGATCCGCTTCGACTCGTCGTCCTCGTCGTTGACGCCGGTGTTGCCGACGTGCGGCGCGGTCATGACGACCACCTGGCGGTGGTACGAGGGGTCGGTCAGGGTCTCCTGGTAGCCGGTCATGCCGGTGTTGAACACCGCCTCGCCGAAGGTCTCCCCCACGGCCCCGTAGGCACGGCCGCGGAAGGTGCGGCCGTCCTCCAGGACGAGTACGGCGGGAGCTTTGGCGGCTCCCCGGGTGGAGATCGTCATCGTGCGGTGCCTTCCGTCGTGTTGATCATGTTGGTGAGGGTCTCGACCCATTCGCTCTGCTCGGCCGCGCGGTCGGAGCGGAAGCCGGAGTCGATCAGCCGGTCGCCGTGCGCCCAGGTGACGATCAGCAGACCGCCCTCGGCGAGGACCTTGCCCGCGATGCCCTTGTCGAGCCGGGCTTCGCGCAGTGCGTCCTTCGGTACGAAGAAGTCCGGTGCGCCGGGCCGTACGACGGCCAGTCCCGCGTCGGTGAGCGTGAGCTCGACCCGGCTGCGGGTCCCGAGCCCGTGGGCGACGATCCGGTCGAGCCACTGCCCGGCGGTGGTGGAGCCGTGGTAGCGGCCGGTCATCGTCAGTTTCGCCGTGCCCGGTTCCGCAGGCGCCGTGGGCAGCTCGGGCAGGTCCGACTGGAGGCTGCCGCGCCATGTCCAGCCCTGGCGCATCAGCCAGTAGACGAAGGCGATGAACAGCAGCAGTCCGGCGACCCAGCCGAGGCGGGCCGCCCAGTCGGTCACCTCCGCGGACTTCTGCTCCGCCGCCAGGTTGATGAGTGCAGGTGTCACGCCAGCTTCCCGTCCACGAGCGTCGCCCGGCCCCGCAGGAAGGTATGGGTGACGCGTCCCGGCAGCTCGCGGCCCTCGTAGGGGGTGTTGCGGCTGCGGGAGGCGAAGCCCGCGGGGTCCACCTCACCACGGTATGCCGGATCGACGAGGGTGAGGTTCGCGGGCTCACCAGCCGAGACGGGCCGCCCGTGGCCCAGGGCCCGGCCGATCCGCGCGGGCGCGTACGCCATGCGGTCGGCGACGCCGGCCCAGTCGAGCAGGCCGGTCTCGACCATCGTCTGCTGGACGACGGACAGGGCGGTCTCCAGGCCGACCATGCCCATGGCGGCCGCGGCCCACTCGCAGTCCTTGTCCTCGTGCGGGTGCGGGGCGTGGTCGGTGGCGACGATGTCGATCGTGCCGTCGGCCAGCGCCTCGCGCAGGGCCGTCACATCGCGCTCGGTGCGCAGCGGCGGGTTGACCTTGTAGACCGGGTTGTAGGAGCGGACCAGTTCGTCGGTCAGGAGCAGGTGGTGGGGGGTGACCTCGGCGGTGACGTCGATGCCGCGGGACTTGGCCCAGCGGACGATCTCGACGGAACCGGCGGTGGAGAGGTGGCAGATGTGCACGCGGGAGCCGACGTGCTCGGCGAGGAGGACATCGCGGGCGATGATCGACTCCTCGGCGACGGCGGGCCAGCCGCCGAGGCCCAGCTCGGCGGAGACGATGCCCTCGTTCATCTGGGCGCCCTCGGTGAGCCTCGGCTCCTGGGCGTGCTGGGCGACGACGCCGCCGAAGGCCTTCACGTACTCCAGTGCGCGGCGCATGATCACGGCGTCGTCGACGCACTTGCCGTCGTCGGAGAAGACGGTGACGCCGGCGGCGGACTCGTGCATCGCGCCGAGCTCGGCGAGCTTCTTGCCCTCCAGGCCGACCGTGACGGCGCCGATGGGCTGCACGTCGCAGTAGCCGGACTCCTTGCCGAGCCGGTAGACCTGCTCGACGACGCCGGCGGTGTCGGCGACCGGGAAGGTGTTGGCCATGGCGAAGACGGCGGTGTAGCCGCCGCTCGCGGCGGCACGCGTGCCGGTCAGGACGGTCTCGGAGTCCTCGCGGCCCGGCTCGCGCAGGTGGGTGTGCAGGTCGACGAGCCCGGGCAGGAGGATCTGCCCCTGTGCCTCGATCACCTGGGCGCCCTCGTCGGACAGCCCGGTGCCCACGGCCTCGATCGTCTCGCCGTCGATCAGGACGTCCTGCGCCTCGCCGCCGAGTACCTTCGCACCGCGGATCAGGATCTTGCTCATGGTTCTTACTTCTCCTCGGTACGGGACTGGGGGGCGTCGGATTCGTTGCCGCCGAGCAGCAGGTAGAGCACGGCCATGCGGATGGAGACGCCGTTGGCGACCTGCTCGACGACCGTGCAGCGGTCGGAGTCGGCCACCTCGGCGGTGATCTCCATGCCACGGACCATCGGCCCGGGGTGCATCACGATGGCGTGCTCGGGCATCTTGGCCATGCGGTGGCCGTCCAGGCCGTAGCGGCGGGAGTACTCGCGCTCGGTCGGGAAGAAGGCGGCGTTCATGCGCTCGCGCTGCACGCGGAGCATCATCACGGCGTCGGACTTGGTCAGGGTGCTGTCCAGGTCGTACGAGACCTCGCAGGGCCAGGTCTCGACGCCGACCGGCACGAGGGTGGGCGGCGCGACGAGGGTCACCTGGGCGCCGAGGGTGTGCAGCAGGTCGACATTGGAGCGGGCGACCCGGCTGTGCAGGACGTCCCCGACGATCGTGATCCGCTTGCCGGCCAGGTCCTGGCCGAGGCCCGCGTCTCTGCCGACGAGGCGGCGGCGCATGGTGAAGGCGTCCAGCAGGGCCTGGGTGGGGTGCTGGTGGGTGCCGTCACCGGCGTTGATGACGGGGGCGTCGATCCAGCCGGAGGTGGCGAGGCGGTAGGGGGCGCCGGAGGCACTGTGCCGTATGACGACGGCGTCGACGCCCATCGCCTCCAGGGTCTGTGCGGTGTCCTTCAGGGACTCGCCCTTGGAGACGCTCGAGCCCTTGGCGGCGAAGTTGATGACGTCGGCGGACAGGCGCTTCTCGGCGGCCTCGAAGGAGATCCGGGTACGGGTCGAGTCCTCGAAGAAGAGGTTGCAGACCGTGCGGCCGCGCAGGGCGGGGAGCTTCTTGATCGGCCGGTCGGCCACGCGGGCCATTTCCTCGGCGGTGTCGAGGATCAGAACGGCGTCGTCGCGGGTGAGATCGGCGGCCGAGATGAGGTGACGCATCATCTGGGTGATTTCTCCAGGTCTGTGGAGGTTCGTGAGACATGCGGGCGCGCAGCAACGCACGCCGTACGGGAAGAAGGGCGTACGGAAGCGGTGCTAGCGCTCACCGGCCGGGGCGGTCTCCCTCAGCCCGAGCAGCACGGTGTCGCGACCGTCCTCCTCGGCGAGCTGGACCTTGACCGTCTCGCGCAGCGACGTGGGGAGGTTCTTGCCGACGTAGTCGGCGCGGATGGGCAGCTCACGGTGGCCGCGGTCGACCAGGACCGCGAGTTGCACGGCCCGGGGACGGCCGAGGTCGCCGAGGGCATCGAGGGCCGCGCGGATCGTGCGGCCGGAGAAGAGCACGTCGTCGACGAGGACGACGAGACGACCGTCGACGCCGTCGCCGGGGATCTCGGTGCGCTCGAGCGCACGCGCGGGCTTGAGCCGCAGGTCGTCCCGGTACATGGTGATGTCGAGGGAGCCGACCGGGACCTTCCGGCCGGTGATGCCTTCGAGCTTGTCGGCGAGCCGGCGGGCGAGGAACACACCGCGGGTCGGGATGCCGAGGAGCACCACGTCGTCGGCACCCTTGGCGCGTTCGACGATCTCGTGGGCGATGCGGGTCAGTACCCGCGCGATGTCGGGCGCCTCGAGGACGGGGCGGGCCGCATCGGAGTTCTTCTGCGTGTCCATATGAAACGGACCTCCTTCTCCGCCTCACGGGACGGACCTTAAAGGACGTCGGAATTGCGCCGTCCACGTTACCAGTGCTTGATGGGTGTACTGGTCCGGGTACGCCGGCCCGTGACTGAAACCGGTCCGGACCGTTCGGCTTGACTCAGCCAAGTCACGCTGCGTAACCTCACAGTGAGTTACCAGTCGCGCGGCGGAGCCGCACGTTGTCACAGCGTCCGGGGAGCTATATGTCCAGCGAATACGCAAAACAGCTCGGGGCCAAGCTCCGCGCCATCCGCACCCAGCAGGGGCTGTCCCTCCACGGCGTGGAAGAGAAGTCCCAGGGCCGCTGGAAGGCCGTCGTGGTCGGCTCGTACGAGCGCGGCGACCGCGCCGTGACCGTACAGCGCCTCGCCGAGCTCGCGGACTTCTACGGCGTCCCGGTGCAGGAGCTGCTTCCGGGCACGACGCCGGGCGGGGCCGCCGAGCCGCCGCCGAAGCTCGTCCTCGACCTGGAGCGCCTGGCCCACGTCCCGCAGGAGAAGGCGGGCCCGCTGCAGCGCTACGCGGCGACGATCCAGTCCCAGCGCGGCGACTACAACGGCAAGGTGCTCTCGATCCGCCAGGACGACCTGCGCACGCTGGCCGTGATCTACGACCAGTCGCCCTCGGTCCTGACGGAGCAGCTGATCAGCTGGGGCGTCCTGGACGCGGACGCGCGGCGTGCGGTCGCACACGAAGAGGCCTGACCTCTCCTTTTTGAAAAAACGTCACACCGAAGGGCGGGCCCGGCTGAGACCGGCCCGCCCTTCGCCATGCGACGCCCAGCGGACGAGGCCAGGGGCGTACGCCTGGGCGGCCTGGGGGCTTCTGAGGCCCCGGAGGCGCGGCCGCCGGGTTAGGAGCCCTGGCCCTGCGCGGGCGGGCCACAGGGGCCCGACGGGCCGCGTCAGCTCCATGGACTGATGGCCCGACCCGGGCCCCGTGAGTGGGCACCTCCCAGGCTGGCGGGCCTCATATGGGCGCGGCAGGTCAACCCGACCCGGAGGCCCGCACGGGCGCTGTGCGCGGCAGCTCTCGCGCGGCGTACCGCAGCCCTGCGCACGGGAATCCCGCACAGCGGGCTCGCGGCCCCGGGGCAGGCAGCCTCGCCAAGGTCGAAGCAGCGGTGACCGCCTGCGCAGAGGTCATTGCGCAGCCAGGAGCATGGCGTGGGCATGGGGAAGCCCGGTGACATGGCCGGACGGCGCACAGCTCGGCAGACGGGACCGGAGCGGGGGAGCCGGGCCTGGCACTCGTGGGGCCGCACGACCGGGCCCACTGAGGGCACGGGCGATCTGTCGACTTCCCGGGGAAGCCCCGTCACCCGTGCAGACTGATCGGCCGGCGGACGCAGGCCAGCAGCATGCCGCGCCAGCGCCGGGAAGGGCGCAGCGCGGCGGCCTGCGCCGCGAGTGGCACGGGCTCGGCAGAACCCCAGCGCGCGTCGCCGCGCAGCCCGCCTGGCCCGCAGCACCGGGCAGGGCCCGGCCCGCTCTGCCACACAGACACCGTGCTGGTAAGCACTTCTTCGGGCTCCACCGCACGGAACAGAAGTGGCTCCACGGCCCAAGAAGTTGGTCTGGCTCCACTCTGCGCTCATGGCGATGAGCGGATCTTGGAGTTGGATAGGGTCCGGTGGGAGGTGCGGGGGGATGAGTTTCCGGCTGGCGGCGTACGCCGTGTGCATCGAGGACGGGCGTGTGCTGCTCGCCCGTCACATACCCCCGAAGGGCGAGAGCAACTTGACTCTTCCGGGCGGTCGAGTCGAGCACGGGGAGGATCCGTTCGATGCGGTGATCCGGGAGGTCGCCGAGGAGACCGGCTGCGAAGCGGTGGTTGAACGCCTGCTGGGCGTGGACTCAAGGGTGATCCCCGCGGCCGCCGCACGTGCAGGAGTCGAGCACCAGAATGTCGGCATCTTCTACCGGGTCCGTATCACCGGCGGCCGGCTGCGGCCGGAGCCGAACGGTGAAGTCGCCGAGTCCGTCTGGACTCCGATCCCCGGTGTCGCTTGCCTGCGCCGGTCATCGCTGGTCGACATCGGTCTCGCCCTGGCACAGACCGTTCCGGCGACCGGCCACGTCGCTCCCGTCCCGGTCGACGGCCTGATCCAGCACTGAGGCACCACTGTTCGAGGGTGGGCCGGAGGGCAGGTCTGCGACGTGCCCTCCCAGCGCGCGTCGCCGCGCAGCCACCGGGGGGCGCAGCCCCGCATGTGCCGCGCAGGCACCGCGCGCAGCGTGGCGGCTTGCGCCGCAAGCGGCGCGGGCTCGGCAGAGCCCAGCGCGCATGGCCACAGCCACCGGGCGGGCGCCGCCCGCGTGTGCACCGAATCCTCACAGAGCCGATCAATGGCCGGATTCTTTCGGTGCGCGGCACGGAGCAGTCGCTTCACCGAGTGGCCGAAAAGCACCGGGCCCGGGGCAGAAGACGGTCTTCTTCTGCCCCGGGCCCGGTGAAGCCGGCGCGCCGCCGCGCGCTTCAGTCGCGGCGGAGGGTCGGCTTGAGGTCCTTGAAGCGGCCCAGCAGGCCGTTCACGAACGACGGAGACTCGTCGGTGGAGAACTCCTTGGCGAGCTGCACCGCCTCGTCGATCACCACCGCGTCGGGCGTCTCGTCCATCCACACCAGCTCGAACGCACCGAGCCGCAGGATGTTGCGGTCGACGACCGGCATCCGGTCCAGCGTCCAGCCGACCGCATACGTGGAGATGAGCTCGTCGATACGGGCCGCGTGCTCCGCGTAGCCCTCGACGAGGTCCATGGTGTACTCGGCGACCGGCGGCTGACGGTCGTCAGAGCGGGCGTGCCGGACCCAGTCCGCGAGGACCGTCTGCACGGACGCCCCGCGCTGGTCGGCCTCGAAGAGGATCTGGAAGGCACGCTTGCGGGCCTTGTTACGGGCAGCCACGGTTAGCTGTTCACCCGGCCGAGGTAGTCGCCCGAGCGGGTGTCGACCTTGATCTTCTCACCAGTGGTGATGAACAGCGGGACCTGGATCTCGTAGCCGGTCTCCAGGGTGGCGGGCTTGGAGCCACCGGTGGAGCGGTCGCCCTGCACGCCCGGCTCGGTGTGCTGGATGGTGAGCTCGACGGCGGCCGGGAGCTCGACGTAGAGCACCTCGCCCTCGTGCTGCGCGACGCTGGCGGTGAAGCCCTCGATGAGGAAGTTCGCGGCGTCGCCGACCTGCTTGCGGTCGATCATCAGCTGGTCGTAGGTCTGCATGTCCATGAAGACGAAGTACTCGCCGTCCATGTACGAGAACTGCATGTCGCGTCGGTCGACGGTGGCCGTCTCGACCTTCACGCCTGCGTTGAAGGTCTTGTCGACGACCTTGCCGGAGAGCACGTTCTTGAGCTTGGTGCGCACGAAGGCCGGGCCCTTGCCGGGCTTGACGTGCTGGAACTCGACGACGGACCAGAGCTGGCCTCCGTCGAGCTTGAGCACCATGCCGTTCTTGAGGTCGTTCGTGGAAGCCACGGTTGCGGAATCTCCTGGACTGACGCTGGTGGACGACCCAGTGGCTGCGGAGGCGCGCGTTAGAGCGCGAGCAGCTCCTTGGTCGTGATGGTGAGTAGCTCGGGTCCGCCGTCCGCCTCCTGGCGTACGACGAGCGTGTCATCGATCCGGACGCCGCCCCGGCCCGGGAGGTGGACCCCCGGTTCGACGGTGACCGGCACGCAAGCGTCCAGTTTACCCATGGCCGCAGGGGCGAGCTGCGGGTCCTCACCGATTTCGAGCCCGACACCGTGCCCCGTGCGGGGCGCAAGGGCCTCGCCGTGGCCCGCCGCGTCGAGGATCTGGCGGGCCGCATGGTCCACCTCGCGGTAGGCGGCCCCCGGCAGCAGGGCCTCACGGCCGGCGCGCTGAGCGGCGAACACGAGCTCGTACAGCTCGATCTGCCAGTCCGCCGGAGACGTGCCGATCACGAACGTGCGGCCGATCTCGCAGCGGTATCCGCGGTAGTTGGCACCCAGGCAGACGGACAGGAAGTCGCCCTCCTCGACGCGGCGGTCGCTGGGGCGGTGGCCGGGTCGTCCGGAGTTCGGTCCTGTGGCCACGGAGGTGGGGAAGGCGGGGCCGTCGGCACCGTGGTCGACGAGACGGCGCTCCAGCTCCAGCGCGAGGTGCCGTTCCGTGCGTCCCACGAGGATCGACTCGAGGAGCTCGCCGAGGGCCTGGTCGGTGATCTCACCGGCGATGCGCAGACAGGCGATCTCATCCTCGTCCTTGACGATGCGCTGCTGCTCGACGGCGAGACCGAGGTCGGTGATGCGCAGGTGCGGTGCGGCGGACTTCAGGGCCCGGTGACGCGCGACGGTCAGATGGTGCTCCTCGACGGAGAGAGCCTCGGCCGAGGCACTGCGCGCCAGCTCGGCCGCGGCGACGGCCGGGTCGCCTGCGGACGTGGGCAGTACGGTCAGCCGCAGCTCCTCGTCGGGCCGCCCGTCGGCGGGGTCGCCTGTGGGGGTGCGGGGGCACAGCAGGGCGTCCTCCTCGGGGCCGAGCAGCAGCACGGCGCCGGGCGGGGCGGTGCCCGCGAGATAGCGGACATTGGCGGGGCGGGAGATCAGGACCGCTGCGCTGCCGGCGGCGGCGCACCGGTCGCGCAGCCGACCGCGTCGGGCGCCAAACACCTCGGACATTCTCCGAGCCTACGAGCCCGATGGCGGGTCGGCCTGGTGACGCGGCCGAGCGGGGGCTCTCCCCAGGCCTCCGTGCTGCGGCCAGGCGGCCGTGGGTGATCCGGTCGCGCGGGCCCGGGCAAGCCCGCGAGCGCGAGCACGTTCAGGCGCAGCCGCCGGGCACATCAAGCCCCGCCGGGGGCCACCTCCCACGGCCGCCGGGCCGCAGGGGGATCGAGGCGCGGGGCTCGGGCACAGCCCCCGGTCAGGGCGCCCACGCCTGAAGCGCGTCACCAGTTCGGGGGGCTGGCGATCGCGCGCGCCAGGACGTCGTCCAGGACGCGCGCGGTCGTCTCCACGTCGTACTTCGAGTTGTCGATGATCGGCAGGCCCGAGCCGTACCAGCCCGCCATCCGACCGTGGATGCCCGCGACCTCCTCGTCCGAGAGGCGGCGGTTGCCCGTGCGTTCCGCGTTGCGTTCGAGGACGATCTCCAGGCCCGGCAGGAGCACCACCGGCAGCAGCCCGGGGCCGACGTGGCGCTTCCAGCCGCCGAGGCCGACGACCGGGCGGTCGGGGAAGACCGCGTCGTCGAGGATGCAGGAGATGCCGTTGGCCAGGAAGTTGCGCGCGGCGAAACCGCAGGTGCGTCGGGCGAGGCGGTACTGGGCCTCGGAGTTGTCGTTCCAGCCGTCCTGGGGGTCGGCGAAGCCGGAGCACACCCATTCGCGGACGTCGTCGAGGCTGATGTGCGCGGTGGGCACCCGCCGGCGCCTGGCCCAGTGGCGGGCCACCGTCGTCTTGCCCGCGCCGGCCGGGCCGATCAGCAGCACGGCGAGCATGGCCGTCCCCGTGCCGCTGTCGGCGGGAGGCGGGTCGGGCAGGGGAACGGGCTGGCCGGGCGGCAGTTGGACGTGCCCGGTGGTCTCACGGGACGGCGGCGCGGACGGGTGCTGCGGGACGGTCCCGTTCCACCCCGGCTGCGCGGGGGCGGGCATCGGCGGTCCGGCCATCGGAGGAGGCGGCGGCGGAGCGGGCGGCCCGGCGGGAGGCCCGGGGACCGGCCCCGGACGGTGGGCGCTGGGTGTCCATGCGGCCGGTTGTTGTCCCTGCCCCGGGCGGTGGGGCGGCAGCGGAGCCCCCACTGCGTGCTGCATCCGGTGCCACTCCGTCTCGTACGACTGACGCTGATCTCCCGAACGGTACCCTCCCGGAGCCGTTCGGATGTGCGACCGCCCCCGGCCGCTGTCGTCACAACGGCCGGGGGCGGCGAGAAGTGCCCGGTCTCCGCCGTCAGCCGTCCAGTTCGTCGGCCAGCGCGCGCAGCGCGAGCCGGTAGGAGCCGATGCCGAAACCGGCAATGGTCCCGCTGGCGACCGAGGCGACGACGGACGTGTGCCGGAAGGCCTCGCGCGTGTACGGGTTGGAGATGTGCACTTCGATCAACGGAGCGGTCCGCTGCGCGGCCGCGTCGCGCATCGCGTACGAATAGTGCGTGAACGCACCGGGGTTGAGAACGACCGGAATAGATCCGTCGGCGGCCTCGTGGAGCCAGCGGATCATCTCGCCCTCGTCGTTGGTCTCCCGCACCTCGACGTCGAGGCCGAGCTCCTTGCCGAGCGCCTGGCAGGTCTCCACGAGCCCGGCGTACGACGTCGCGCCGTACACGTCGGGCTCGCGGGAGCCGAGGCGGCCGAGGTTGGGGCCGTTGAGCACCAGTGTCCGGCGGCTCACGCGGAGACCTCCCCGTACGCCGCGAGCAGCACCGCCGGGTCGGGGCCCTCAAGGACGGTCGGCTTGGCGAGGCCGTCGAGGACGATGAAGCGCAGCAGGTTCCCGCGGGACTTCTTGTCGACCTTCATCGTCTCCAGCAGCTTGGGCCACTGGTCGCCGCGGTAGGTAAGCGGGAGCCCGACGGACTGCAGGACGGCGCGGTGCCGGTCGGCGGTGGCATCGTCCAACCGCCCGGCGAGACGACCCAGTTCGGCGGCGAAGACCATGCCGACCGAGACGGCCGCGCCGTGCCGCCACTTGTAGCGCTCGTTCTTCTCGATCGCATGGGCGAGGGTGTGCCCGTAGTTGAGGATCTCGCGCAGGCCGGACTCCTTGAGGTCGCTGGAGACCACCTCGGCCTTGACCCGGATGGAGCGCTCGATGAGTTCGGCGGTGTGCGGGCCCGTGGGCGTGCGCGCGCCCTCGGGGTCGGCCTCGATGAGGTCGAGGATCACCGGGTCGGCGATGAAACCCGCCTTGATGATCTCGGCCATGCCGCTCACGTAGTCGTTGACGGGCAGCGAGTCGAGCGCGGCCAGGTCGCAGATCACACCCGCCGGCGGGTGGAAGGCGCCGACGAGGTTCTTGCCCTCGGCGGTGTTGATGCCGGTCTTGCCGCCGACGGCCGCGTCCACCATGGCGAGCACGGTCGTGGGCACGGCGATCCAGCGCACTCCGCGCAGCCAGCTGGCCGCGACGAACCCGGCGAGGTCGGTCGTGGACCCGCCGCCGACGCCGACGATCACGTCGGTGCGGGTGAAGCCGGTCTGTCCGAGCGCCTTCCAGCAGTAGGCGGCGACCTCGGCGGTCTTGGCCTCCTCGGCGTTGGGCACCTGGATGGCGACGGCCTCGTAGCCCTGCTCGGCGAGGTCCGCGCGCAGCGCCTCACCGGTCTCGGCGAGCGCTTCGGGATGGATGACGGCCACGCGCTGGGCCCTCGGTCCGATGAGCCCGCCCAGCTCGCCGAGGAGCTGCCGTCCGACCAGCACCTCGTACGGGTCGGTGCCGGCCGTGCCGCCCACCTGGATACGCGTCACTGCCTGGTCAGTCACTTCTTCTCCTGCCGGGGGTCCGGGGTCTTACCCCCGGGAATTACCGTCTTCAGCTCCAGCGCGTCGAGGACCGCGCGGGCGACCTCGTCAGGTGTGCGGTCGTCCGTCGCGACGACGACGCGCGCCACCTCGGTGTACAAGGGCCGCCGGGCGTCCATGAGTTCGCGCCACTGTCGCCGCGGATTGACGGCGAGCAGCGGGCGGGCGGTGTTGAGCCCGACGCGCCGCACCGCCTCCTCCACGTCCATGGACAGGTAGGCGACCGGCAGTCCGGCCAGCAGCTCCCTGGTGCCCTCGTCCAGGATCGCGCCGCCGCCGAGGGCGAGGACACCGGTGTGCTCGGCGACCGCGGCGCGGACAGCAGCGCGCTCCAGCTCCCGGAAGTACGCCTCGCCCTCGTCGACGAAGATGTCCGCGATCTCCCGGCCCTGCGCGGCCACGATGTCGGCGTCGGTGTCCCGGAAGTCGACATCGAGGAGCCCGGCCAGCAGCTCACCGACCGTGGACTTGCCCGAGCCCATCGGCCCGATGAGGACGATCAGCGGGGCGCTCACCGGATGTGGAGGTTGTCGAGGTACGACTGCACGTTGCGGCGGGTCTCGGAGACGCTGTCGCCGCCGAACTTCTCGGCGACGGCGTCCGCGAGCACCAGGGCGACCATGGCCTCGGCGACGATGCCGGCGGCGGGAACGGCGCACACGTCGGAGCGCTGGTGGTGGGCGGCCGCGGGCTCGCCGGTGGTGACGTCCACGGTCCGCAGGGCGCGCGGCACGGTCGCGATCGGCTTCATGGCGGCCCGGACGCGCAGCAGCTCGCCGGTGGACATGCCGCCCTCCGTACCGCCGGAGCGGCCGCTGCCGCGGCGGATACCGTCCTCGGTCGGCAGGATCTCGTCGTGCGCCTTGGATCCGGGCACCCGGGCGAGGTCGAAGCCGTCGCCGACCTCGACGCCCTTGATGGCCTGGATGCCCATGAGCGCGGCGGCCAGCCGGGCGTCGAGCCTGCGGTCCCAGTGGACGTGCGAGCCCAGACCGACGGGCACGCCGTACGCGAGGACCTCCACGACGCCGCCGAGGGTGTCGCCGTCCTTGTGGGCCTGGTCGATCTCGGCGACCATCGCCTTGCTCGCGTCGGCGTCCAGGCAGCGGACCGGGTCCGCGTCCAGGCGCTCCTCGTCGGCGGGGACGGGGACGACGCCGTAGGGAGCCCTGGCGGACGCCAGCTCGACGACGTGGGAGACGATCTCGATGCCCGTCGTCTCCTTGAGGTACGAACGGGCCACCGCGCCGAGCGCGACCCGGGCGGCGGTCTCCCGGGCGCTGGCGCGCTCCAGGATCGGCCGGGCCTCCTCCAGCGCGTACTTCTGCATTCCCGCGAGGTCGGCGTGGCCGGGCCGGGGCCGGGTCAGCGGCGCGTTGCGCGCCAGTTGGGCGAGCTCGTCGGGGTCGACGGGGTCGGCCGACATGACCTGCTCCCACTTCGGCCACTCGGTGTTGCCGACCATGACGGCCACCGGGGAGCCCATGGTGAGGCCGTGCCGTACACCGCCGAGGAAGGTGACCTCGTCGCGCTCGAACTTCATCCGGGCACCGCGCCCATAGCCGAGGCGCCGCCTGGCAAGGTGGTCCGCCACCATCTCGGTGGTGATCGGCACACCGGCGGGAAGACCCTCCAGCGTCGCCACCAGTGCGGGTCCGTGCGACTCGCCCGCGGTCAGCCAACGCAACCTGCTCAACGGTGCTCCTCATGCTCTCGCCTGGAACTGCGGCGGCGTGGCCTGGGGCACCTCCCGGCGGCCGCCGGGGGAGCGCGGACCTGGCCCGCCTCCCCCGATCCTCCCACGTCCCGGGCCTTCACCCGGTCGCCGGTCCAGCAGACGGACGCCCGTGGACAGCCCGGGCCGGGCCGTCAGTCGCCGTCGCGGCGCTGCTGCGGCGCGTAGGACCCGAGGTAATCGGCGCCGCTGGGCTGCGGCGGCGCGGCCTGCGGGGCCTGCTGGGCGGCCGCGTACGGGCCGAGGTAGTCGGCGCCACTGGGCTGCTGCGTCTGCGGGGCCGGTGCGTACGGACCCAGGTGGTCGGCGCCGCTCCCCTGGTTGTACTGCGGGGCGGCCACGGGCTGTCCCGTCCTCGCGGCCCGCCGCTGGGCGATCTTCTTCCGGATGGAGGAGATCCAGCCGAGGACGATCAGCAGGACGAGCAGGCACAGCAGCGGGATCTGCAGCCAGTCGGGGAGGAACGAGACAATGCCCTCGAAGATGTTCTTGGCTATCGACGCCTGCGGCTGACCGGTTTCCATGGCCGGACTCCCCCTGTGCTGTTGACGTGCTCCTGATCGAACGCGGAGATACTAGCGGGCTTCGAGTGCGCGTTCACCGGCAATACGCATCGCCCGCAGCGGGGCCGGCGAGCGGCCGGTCATCTGCTCGACCTGGAGCACCGCCTGGTGCACCAGCAGGTCGAGACCGCCGACCACCGCGCCACCCCTGTCCGACCAGGCGGCCGCCAGGGCCGTGGGCCACGGCTCGTACAGCACGTCGAACAGGGTGCCCGGCCGCTCCGGCACCTCGGCCACGAGGGCGTCGGTGGTGCCTGCGGGGGTCGTGGCGACGACCAGCGGGGCGCGCATGGCCTCGGCGGCGGCGGACCAGTCCGCGACGCGGAGGTCGACGCCGAGACGCTCGCCCCAGCCGCGCATCTCATCGGCTCGGGCGGCGCTGCGCACATACGCCGTGACCGGCCCGGCGCACACCTGCGCCAGGGCGGCGAGTGCCGAGGACGCGGTGGCACCGGCGCCGAGGACGGCGGCGGACTCGACCTTCCGCACACCGCGCTCCCGCAGTGCGGCCACCATTCCAGGGATGTCCGTGTTGTCACCGAGGCGCCGGCCGTCGTCGGTGATCACGACCGTGTTGACGGCCTCCACGGCGGCGGCGGTGTCGCTGATCGTGTCGAGCAGCGGAATGATCGCCCGCTTCAACGGCATGGTCAGCGACAGGCCAGCCCAGGTCGCGTCCAGTCCCTGGACGAAGCCCGGCAGCGCCGCCTCGTCGACCTCGAACCGGTCGTACGACCAGTGGTCGAGGCCGAGTTCGGCGTAGGCGGCACGATGCAGTACCGGGGACAGGGAGTGCGCGATGGGCGACCCGAGGACGGCCGCCCGGCGTGCCGCGGTCCTAGCTGTCATTGAACTTGTCCTTCAGCTTCAGGAAATCGTCGTGCGTCTTGGCGAACTCCGTCTTGCTCATGCCGTCCGTGGCGACGAAGTACATCCAGCCGTCCTTCGTCGGGTTCAGCGCGGCCGCGATCGCCTCGTTGCCCGGATTGCTGATCGGCCCGGGCGTCAGGCCCTTCTGGGTGTACGTGTTGTACGGGTCCTGGTTGCTGTTGATCTCGTCCTCAGAGATGTCGATCTTGCTCTGACCCTTGAGGTAGTTGAACGCGGAGTCGAACTGGAGCAGTTGGTTCGTCTCGGTGTTGGTCGGCTTGAGGCGGTTGTAGACGACCTCGGACATCTTGCGGAAGTCGTCGTGCGTCTTGCCCTCGACCTGGACCAGGCTGGCGAGCGTGAGCAGTTCCCAGGGGTCCTTGAGACCGAGGCCCTTGGCCTTCGCCTCCAGGCCGGCCTTCTCGTACTCCTGGTTGGCACGGGCGACCATCTTCTTGAGGACCGCCTCCGGCTTGGCCCCCTTGGCGACTGGATAGCTGGCCGGGAAGAGGAACCCTTCGAGCGGGTCCTTGACGTCCGGGTGGTTCCTGGCCCAGTCCGGGAGGCCCAGGTTGCCGGCTTCCTTCTCGGCGATGTCCTGCGTCGTGCCCGGCTTCAGTTCGAGGCGCTTGTCTATGTCCGCGTAGACCTGAACGTTGCGCCTGCCCTCGGCAATGATCAGGTTGTTGCGGCTGGCGGGGCTCAGCATGAGCTCCACGGCACTCGCCGCCGACATCTCCTTCTTCAGGACGTACACGCCGTCCTGGATCGTGTTGCCCTTCGGGTTCTGCTCCTGGGCGGAGACGAAGGCGTCCACGCTCTTGACGACGCCGGCCTCCTTGAGGATGTTGCCGATCTCGTAGCCGCCGGCGCCCTTGGGAATCTCCACCTGGACCGAGCCGGTGCCGTCGCCCGCGTAGTCCGCCGCCGGGCCGAACTGGCCCTGCCAGAACTGGTATCCGAAGTAGCCGGCGCCGCCGAGGCCGCCGATAAGCACCGTCGCGACCACCAGGCAGGCCAGACCGTTGCGGCTCTTCTTCTTGCCTTTGCCACGCCGGTCGCGGCCACCGCCGCCGCGCGGCTCCTCGTCGTACTCGTCGTCGCGGCCGTCGTCACCGCGGCCGTCGTCACCCGTGAAGAACGGGTGGGTCTCCTCCTTCGCAGCCTCCGCGTCCCAGTCGGTGACCGGCTCGGGATCGGGCTGCCGGCGGCCGGGGGGCTGCGGCGGGGGGTACGCCTCGGGGGTGCTGTAGTAGTCGGACTCCTGGGGGCTGCCGTAGCCGGCGGGATGGCCGCCGTAGCCCCCCGCCTGATCCGCGCCGTACGGCATGGCCGCCTGCTGACCCGTGTCCCAGCCGCCGTTGTACTGCTGCTGGTAGGGGTCCTGTGTCTGCTGCTGGTAGGGGTCCCGCGTCGCGTACTGCTGCTGGTACGGGTCCTGTTGCGCACCGTACTGCTGCGCCTGCGGATTCTGCTGCGTGCCGTACTGCTGCTCCTGCGGGTACTGCTGCGTGCCGTACTGCTGCTGCTCCTGCGGATTCTGCTGTGTGCCGTACTGCTGCTGCGCCTGCGGGTACTGCTGCTGCGGCTGACCGCCGTACGGAGCGTGGCCGGCCGCGGCCTCCTGGCCTCCCCATCCCTGGTCCCCGTACAAGGGGTCCTCGGGGTGCCACGGTTCGGAGCCGGGGCCCCGGCCATACTCAGTCATCGATCCCCTAGGGCCGCGAGACGGAGCGGAACGATCCGCCTCTTTTCTGTGCGGCAGCTGTTCGAACACCGCCGCATCGCGCGGAACGTTACCGTATCGCGATCAGACAACCACTTCGACGCCCTCTCCTGGAGCAGTACCCGACGCCCGTTCGGACTCCAGAGCGTTCTGGAGGATCACCACAGCGGCAGCTTGATCAATGACGGACCTGCCCTTTTTGGACTTCACGCCCGAGGCGCGCAGCCCCTGGGTGGCCGTGACTGTGGTCATCCTCTCGTCGACCAGTCGTACCGGGACCGGCTTGATGCCCTGGGCGAGTGTCTGTGCGAAGCTGCGGACCTTCTTGGCCGCCGGCCCCTCACCGCCGCTGAGCGAGCGGGGCAGGCCGACGACGACCTCGATCGGCTCGTACTCCTCGACGAGTTGGCGCAGCCGCCGGTGGGCGGCCGGGATGTCGCGTCCCGGCACGGTCTCCACCGGCGTGGCCAGCAGCCCGTCGGGGTCGCACGAGGCGACCCCGATCCGGGCGTCCCCGACGTCGATCGCGAGACGACGTCCTCTGCGCATCTGCGTCACGTCCGGTGTCACGCCGTCTCGGCGACGAGGCGCTCGACGGCGGCGACGGCGTCACCGATGGCGGCAGGGTTCTGGCCGCCGCCCTGGGCGACGTCCGGCTTGCCGCCTCCGCCGCCACCGAGGGTCTTGGCCGCGGTACGGACCAGGTCGCCGGCCTTGAGGCCGCGCTCACGGGCGGCCTCGTTGGTGGCGATGACCGTGAGCGGACGGCCGTTGGCCGTGGTGAACACGGCGACGACGGCCGGGCGGTCACCGGGGATGCGGCCGCGGACGTCGAGGACCAGCTTGCGCAGGTCGTCGGCGGACGTGCCGTCCGGGACCGTGCCCGTCACCAGGGCGACGCCGCGGATGTCCTTGGCGCCCTCGGCGAGACCGGCGGCGGCGCCGAGCACCTTCTCCGCACGGAACTTCTCGATCTCCTTCTCGGCGTCCTTCAGCTTGCCGAGCATGGCGGCGATCTTCTCCGGCAGCTCCTCGGAACGGCCCTTCACGAGCTCCTGGAGCTGGGCGACGACCGTGTGCTCCTTGGCGAGGAAGTTGTACGCGTCCACACCGACGAGGGCCTCGACACGGCGCACACCGGAGCCGATGGAGGACTCCCCGAGCAGCTTCACCAGGCCCAGCTGGGCGGTGTTGTGGACGTGCGTGCCGCCGCACAGCTCCTTGGAGAAGTCGCCGATGGTCACGACGCGCACGCGCTCGCCGTACTTCTCGCCGAACTCGGCGATGGCTCCCTGCTTCTTGGCCTCGTCGATGCTCATGACCTCGGCGTGGACGTCGAGTTCACGGGCGAGGACCTCATTGATCTTCTGCTCGACGTCGGTGAGGACCGTGCCGGGGACGGCGCTCGGCGAGCCGAAGTCGAAGCGGAAGCGGCCCGGGGAGTTCTCCGAGCCGGCCTGGGCGGCCGTGGGGCCCAGGGCGTCGCGCAGCGCCTGGTGGGTCAGGTGGGTGGCGCTGTGGGCGCGGGCGATGGCGCGGCGGCGGCGTACGTCGATGGCGGCGTGGGCCGAGGCGCCGACGGTGACCTCGCCGACCTGGACGACACCCTTGTGGACGCTGACGCCCGGGACGGGCTGCTGGACGTCGCGGACTTCGATCACGGCGCCCGTGTCGATCCTGATCCGGCCCTGGTCGGCGAGCTGGCCGCCGCCCTCGGCGTAGAAGGGGGTGCGGTCGAGGACGACCTCGACCTCGTCGCCCTCGGAGGCGGCCGGCGAGGAGACGCCGTCGACGAGCAGGCCGACCACCGTCGACTCGCCCTCGGTGGAGCTGTAGCCGGTGAACTCGGTGGTGCCGGAGTTGTCGGCGACCTGGCGGTAGGCGGAGAGGTCGGCATGGCCGGACTTCTTGGCCTTGGCGTCGGCCTTGGCCCGGTCCCGCTGCTCCTTCATCAGACGGCGGAAGCCGTCCTCGTCCACGCTCAGGCCCTGCTCGGCGGCCATTTCGAGGGTGAGGTCGATCGGGAAGCCCCAGGTGTCGTGGAGCAGGAAGGCCTTGTCGCCGGGGAGCACGGTGCCGCCGGCGGCCTTGGTCTCCGTGACGGCGGTGTCGAGGATGTTGGTGCCACCCTTGAGGGCCTTGAGGAAGGCGGCCTCCTCGGCCATGGCGACCGTCTCGATGCGCTTGCGGTCGGTGATCAGCTCCGGGTACTGCTGCCCCATCGTGTCGATCACGGCGTCGACGAGGTCCTTGACGACCGGGCCGGTGGCGCCCATCAGTCGCATGTTGCGGATGGCGCGACGCATGATGCGGCGCAGCACATACCCGCGGCCCTCGTTGCCCGGGGTGACACCGTCGCCGATGAGCATCGTGGAGGTGCGGATGTGGTCGGCGACCACACGCAGCGAGACGTCGGAGCCGTGCTCGGCGCCGTAGCGGACGCCGGTCAGTTCGGTGGCCCTGTCCATGACGACGCGCAGGGTGTCGGTCTCGTACATGTTCTGCACGTCCTGCAGGATCATGGCGAGACGCTCAAGACCGAGGCCGGTGTCGATGTTCTTGCTCGGCAGGTCACCGAGGATCGGGAAGTCCTCCTTGCCCTCTCCGGCGCCGCGCTCGTACTGCATGAAGACCAGGTTCCAGATCTCCACGTAGCGCTCGTCGTTGACGGCCGGGCCGCCCTCCTCGCCGAACTCCGGACCGCGGTCGTAGTTGATCTCGGAGCACGGTCCGCAGGGGCCGGGGACGCCCATCGACCAGAAGTTGTCCTTCTTGCCGAGACGCTGGATGCGCTCGGCGGGCACGCCGATGACATCGCGCCAGATCTGCTCGGCCTCGTCGTCGTCCAGGTAGACCGTGATCCAGAGCTTCTCCGGCTCCAGGCCGTAACCGCCCTTGTCCTGAGGGCTGGTGAGCAGCTCCCAGGCGAGCTTGATGGCGCCTTCCTTGAAGTAGTCGCCGAAGGAGAAGTTGCCGCACATCTGGAAGAACGTGCCGTGCCGGGTCGTCTTGCCGACCTCTTCGATGTCCGGCGTGCGCACGCACTTCTGCACGCTGGTGACGCGCGGGGCCGGCGGCTTGACCTCACCGAGGAAGTACGGCTTGAAGGGGACCATGCCCGCGGGGACCAGCAGCAGAGTCGGGTCGTCCGCGATGAGCGACGCCGAAGGGACGACGGTGTGCCCGCGCTCCTCGAAGAAGCTCAGCCAGCGGCGGCGGATTTCAGCCGACTCCATCAGTGGTCCTCATTCCGGTTGTACGAAGTCTCGGTGTCCGAGCCTTCGGTGGTGTCCTTGTGCTTGCGGTACGAGTCGTGGGCCCTGCTGTGCAGGTAGGTGATCTGCGCGGGCCGGTCGGGCTCGATCGCGGGCCGGCGGCCGGTGGCGGGGAGTTCACCGCCGGGGGCCGCGTTCAGTCCCAGGACCTCGCCCAGCTCGGCCTCGCGCCGCAGCATCTGCGCGCGGATGTCCACGGCGATGTCCTTCAGCCGGTGGCCCGCGTCGATCGCCTTGTTCGCCGCCTGCGCGGCAAGGCTCTCGGGGGTGAGCTGCTTGAGCTTGCGGTTGACCTTGGTGGTGGCCCAGACGCCCGCTGCGGCGCCCGCCGTGAACCAGAACGTGCGGCGGAACATGACGCCTCAGCCCTTCCGCTTCTTGCGTCGTGCGGGTGATACGGACCGGCCGACGACCACCGTGCGCCGCGGCTGAGCAGCCGGGGCGTCCTCCTCGCCCTTGCGGTTCAGGACCCGACGTACGCCGTAACCGAAGGCGGCGACCTTGACGAGCGGCCCGCCGAACGTCGAGGCGACGGTCGTCGAGAGCGCCGAGGCGTTGGAGGTGACCTCCTGGACGTCGCTCGCGATGGCGTCCACCCGGTCGAGCTGAGCCTGCGCGGAGCGCACGGTCGCAGAGGCGTCGGCCAGCAGGGGCACTGCCTGTTCGGTCACGTCCGCCACGAGTTCGGTGGTCGCTCTGAGCGTCTGCGCCAGCCTCACCAATACCACGGCGAGGAAGGAGACCAAGATCGCCCAGAAGACGGCCACCAGAATCCCGGCAACCTCTCCACCGGTCACTGCGCACCGCTCTCTGCTGTCGTCTGGCACCTGAAAAGTCGTATCCCGACCCTATCGCGCCCGGGGTGGCACCCCATACCGCATAAGCCGTCGCCGAGCTGGGGCCACGACTGCGGATTGTCACACATCGCTTACGGATCGGTACGCTGCGCTGCCGCACGCGACGATCACCGAGCGCCGGCTCCTCTTCCCGCGACCCGACGCGCCCTCAGGGCTGACTCCCCGCGGAGCTGAACCGGTTCGTGGACACGGTCGGTGAACTCGCCGCACCCTGCGAGGCGCTGGACCGCGCGCGGCTGGTGACGGTGGTCCGCACCGGGGGCATCGGCAAGCCCCGGCCGGCGCTGCACCCAACGGCGGCTGTACAGAATCGGCGCTGCCGCCGGACACCGTGGTGCGGCGCGCGTCGGCGGCGCCGGCGCGCATACGCCCGTTCCCGGTGCGGCAGCGCGATGGCCTCCCACGACCCCGGAAACGCGGAAGCCCGCCGCTCCCCACCGGAAACGGCGGGGAAGCGGCGGGCTGAAACGCTGGGAGACCAGCCCTGATCAGCGGGCGTAGTACTCGACGACCAGCTGCTCGTCGCAGATGACCGGAACTTCCTTGCGCTGCGGGTCACGGTCCAGGCGGAACGCCAGGGCCTTCAGGTTGACCTGGAGGTAGCGCGGGGTCTCGCCGTCGGCGGCGAAGCCACCCTCACGAGCGACCTGGAACAGGGGCTTCTCGCGGGAGCGCTCGCGAACCATCACGACGTCGTCGGGACGGACACGGAAGGACGGCTTGTCGACCTTGCCACCGTTGACCTCGATGTGGCCGTGGACGACCATCTGACGGGCCTGGTAGATGGTGCGGGCGATGCCCGAACGCAGGACCAGGGCGTCGAGGCGGCGCTCGAGCTCGATGACGAGCGCGTCACCGGTCTTGCCCTCGGCCTTCTTGGCGCGGTCGTAGGCACGCGCCATCTGGCGCTCGCTGATGTCGTACTGCGCGCGCAGACGCTGCTTCTCGAGCAGACGGACCTTGTAGTCCGAGTTCTGCTTGCGGCCACGGCCATGCTCGCCCGGCGGGTAGGGGCGGGCCTCGAAGTACTTGACGGCCTTCGGCGTCAGCGCAATACCGAGCGCACGGGACTTCTTGACCTTGGGACGCGACTGGTTAGGCACGTTCTCCAGACCTCCGTTGTAGGTTAGGTTAGGCTCACCTTACTCAAGGAGATCGCATGTCTCGCCCTGGGAACACCAAGCGCATCACAGACAACACGAAGAACGCCGACGCTTCTTCGAGCGTCGAGGTGACGGAGGTCCGATCAGCTCATGGTCAGCCGCGTCCCAGCGGGCTTGAAATCACTCGGATGCCGTCAGCAGCCGAGCGCACACGAACTCTCGTACAGAGTACATGCTCCGCGGTCCTGCTCGTTCCCGGAGTGGAGGGGGCCCGGCCCGACCAGCTCAGCCCCACCGCCCGGGCTTTCGGAACGGACGGGGAGGTGTTCCTCCTCTTCTCCGCCGACTCACCTGTCGTGCGGGCCGCGACCCACGCCCAGGACGACGAGCTCGCGGCCGTCCTGGAGATCACCGATGTCGCCCCGGTCGCGGTGCCCAACCGTATCCGCGGTCGTGCCTGGGTCTCCGGCTGGCTGACCTGCGCACCGGGGCTCGCCACCGAGCCCGGCTGCATGATGCTGCGCCTGGAGGTCGGCGAGGGATGCGTCGACGACCTGTGGGGCGCGGGCGGCGTCGAGGCGGATGAGCTCGCCGAGGCGTCGGCCGACCCGCTCGTCGCCCACGAGACCGAGCTGCTCCAGCACCTGCACTCCGCCCACAGCGACCAGGTGCAGGAGCTCGCCTCACTGCTCGGTGACCGGGGCAAGGAAGCGGTGGACGCGGGGCGGCGGGCGGTGCCGCTGGCGCTGGACCGCTTCGGGCTGCGGGTGCGGTTCACCGGCGGGAAGCCGTTCGACGCCCGTTTCGACTTCCCGGCGCCCGTGCGGGACGTCACCGGACTGCGGCGGGCGATGCACACGCTCTTCGAGGCCGCTTCACACTGACCGCGCCGCCGGCGGGCTACTTGGCGTCCCCGCGCAGCCGCTCGCGCACCTTCTCCACCACGTCCGCGTACCGCGCCTCGGCGCCGTAGCGGGTGGGCTCGTAGTAACGGCGGCCGTGGACCGCGTCCGGCGCGTACTGCTGGGATGCGATGCCGCCCGCGACGTCGTGCGGATAGACATAGCCCTGGGCGTGCCCCAGCTTCGTGGCGCCCTTGTAGTGGCCGTCGCGCAGATGCGGGGGGACGGGTCCGGCGAGGCCGTTGCGGACGTCCTGCTGGGCGGCCTGAACGGCCAGCGTGGCCGCGTTCGACTTCGGGGCGAGTGCCAGGGCGATCGTCGCGTGGCTGAGCGTGAGAGCGGCCTCGGGGAAACCGATCATGGCGACTGCCTGGGCGGCGGCGACGGCGGTGGGCAGAGCCGTGGGGTCGGCGAGACCGATGTCCTCGCTGGCCGAGATCATCAACCGCCGGGCGATGAACCGCGGGTCCTCCCCCGCCTCGATCATGCGTGCCAGGTAGTGGAGGGCCGCATCCACATCGGATCCGCGGATCGACTTGATGAACGCGCTGGCCACGTCGTAGTGCTGGTCGCCGTCGCGGTCGTACATCACCGCGGCGCGGTCGACGGTCTCCTCGACGGTCGTGAGCGCGACCTCTTCCTCGCCCTTGTCGAGGGCCGCGCCGGCCGCCGCCTCCAGAGCGGTCAGGGCCCGGCGGGCATCGCCCCCCGCGATGCGCAGCAGGTGCGCCCTGGCGTCCTCGGGGAGGGTGACCGCCCCTTTGAGACCGCGCTCCTCGGTGAGCGCACGGTCGATGAGGGCGCCGATGTCGTCGTCGGTCAGCGGCTCCAGGGTGAGCAGCAGGGAGCGGGAGAGCAGGGGGGAGATCACGGAGAAGTACGGGTTCTCCGTGGTGGCGGCGATGAGGGTGACCCAGCGGTTCTCCACGGCGGGGAGCAGGGAGTCCTGCTGGGCCTTGGAGAAGCGGTGGATCTCGTCGAGGAAGAGGACCGTCTCCTTGCCGAAGCCGCCGGCGGCGCGCTTCGCGCCCTCGATGACCGCCCGGACCTCCTTGACGCCCGCGGTGATGGCGGAAAGCTCGACGAAACGCTTGTTGGTCGCCTTGGAGACGACGTACGCGAGGGTCGTCTTGCCGGTGCCGGGGGGTCCCCAGAGGATCACGGAGGAGACGCCGGCGGGTCCGCTTCCGCCTTCTCCGACCAGTCGGCGCAGCGGTGATCCGGGCTTCAGCAGATGCTGCTGGCCGACCACCTCGTCCAGGGTGCGCGGACGCATCCGGACGGCCAGGGGGCTGCTGGTCGGGTCCTTCTCCTGGCGTTCTTCGGCGGCGGCGGTAAACAGGTCGGGCTCCACGTCCTGAAGCCTATGTCAGAGCACTGACACCGCCGGAGTGCCGGTCAGCCGGTCCAGAAGTCCCACCAGCGGGTCAGGATCAGCATGCCGATGATCCCGATGTGCAGCACCGGCAGCACCCAGGTGAACTCGCTCAGGAAACCCCGCAGCACGGCCGGCGCCGGCAGGATCCCGTGGCGGACGTTGTGCGAGGTCACGTACCAGAACATGACGATGGTGGCGACCCACGCCAGGCAGCACCACAGGCACAGCGCGTTGATCTCGTACAGCGACTGCTGCATCAGCCACATGCAGAACCCGACACCGAACAGCGTCCCCGCGTTCAGACCCAGCCAGTACCACCGCTGAAAACGCGCCCCCGCCAGCAGCGCCAGCCCGATCGCGGCCACCACGCCGTACGTGACCAGCCCCAGCATCGGATTCGGGAACCCGAACACCGCCGCCTGCTCGCTCTTCATGATGTTCCCGCACGACACCACGGGGTTGAGACTGCAGCCCGGCGTGAACCCCGGATCCTCCAGCAGCTTGAACTTGTCGATCGTGATCACCCAGGCCGCCAGCAACCCGGCCGCACCCGTGACCACCAGCAGCCACGCGAAGGCACGACCCGCGCCTGTCGTGCCGTGGTCCGCGGACACGTCGTCAACCGCTGCAGTCGTCATATCGCCGTTCCATCGTTCGCCGGTCTGCTGGGCACGGCCATTCTGCCGCACGCCTGCCGGTCTCCTCCGTTCGACCGGGATAAGGAACCGCCGCGGGCGGGGGCCGCGGACCCGCCCAACAGCGAAGGGGCCCGCGGCAGTTGATGCCGCGAGCCCCCGATACGTCCTGCCGTCAGCCGAGCCTTGAGCGCAGCTCCGTGACCACGGTCTCCAGCGCGACCGGCTGCTGGTCGCCGGACTCCATGTCCTTGAGCTGGACCACGCCCTCGGCCAGGTCACGCTCGCCCGCGACGAGCGCGTACCGCGCCCCCGAGCGGTTGGCGTTCTTCATCGCGCCCTTGAGGCCCTTGCCGCCGTAGCTGAAGTCCGCGGCGACACCCGCCCTGCGCAGCTCGGTCACCACGCCGAACAGCACGCGGCGCGCCTCCTCGCCGAGCGGGACCGCGTAGACGCTGGTGGACTCGGGCAGGTCCAGTTCGACGCCCTCCGCCTGAAGGGCGAGGACCGTGCGGTCGACGCCGAGCGCCCAGCCCACGGACGGCAGCGCCGGGCCGCCGATCATCTCGGACAGACCGTCGTAGCGGCCGCCGCCGCCCACCGCCGACTGCGAGCCGAGGCCGTCGTGGACGAACTCGAAGGTGGTGCGCGTGTAGTAGTCGAGGCCGCGCACCAGCCTCTCGTCGTCCTCGAAGGAGACACCTGCCGCCGTCAGCAGCGCCCGCACCTCCTCGTGGTACGCCTTGCACGCGTCGCACAGATAGTCGCGCAGCATCGGCGCTCCCACCAGCTGCTTCTGCACGTCGGCGCGCTTGTCGTCGAGGACCCGCAGCGGGTTGATCTCCACCCGGCGGCGGGTGTCCTCGTCGAGGTCGAGGTCCCGCAGGAAGCCCTGGAGCGCCTCGCGGTAGACCGGACGGCACTCCTTGTCGCCCAGGGAGTTCAGCAGGATGCGGAAGTCGCGCAGACCGAGCGAGCGGTAGGCCTGGTCGGCCAGGATGATCAGCTCGGCGTCCAGCGCGGGGTCCTCCGCTCCGATCGCCTCGGCGCCGACCTGCGAGAAGTGCCTGTAGCGACCCTTCTGCGGCTTCTCGTAGCGGTAGTACGAGCCCGAGTACCAGAGCTTGACGGGCAGGTTTCCGGCCTTGTGGAGGTTGGCCTCCAGGGCCGCGCGCAGCACGGAAGCGGTGCCTTCGGGGCGCAGCGCGAGCCGGTCGCCGCCCTTGGTCTCGAAGGCGTACATCTCCTTGGTGACGATGTCGGTGGACTCGCCGACACCGCGCGCGAACAGCTCCACGTTCTCGAAGCCGGGCGTCTCGATGTAGCCGTAGCCGGAGTTCTTCAGCGGTGCGGAGATCGCCTCGCGCACCGCGAGAAACGTCGCGGAGTCCGGCGGGATCAGGTCGTACGTGCCCTTGGGGGCCTGGAAAACACTCACGGAAGGTCTCGTCACATTCCTCGTCGGGGAGCGTCCTGGGTGCTCCCGAGGCCGGCCGCCACCTCGCGCAGATACGGGTTGGTGGCGCGCTCACGGCCGATGGTCGTCTGGGGGCCGTGGCCGGACAGCACCACGGTCGAGTCGTCGAGCGGCAGGCACACCCGGGCCAGCGACTCGAGCATCTCGTCCATGTCGCCGCCGGGCAGGTCCGTGCGTCCGATGGAGCCGGCGAACAGCAGGTCGCCCGAGAAGAAGACGGACGGAACGTCCGCGGACTCGGGCATCCGGAAGGTCACCGACCCCTTGGTATGGCCGGGTGCGTGCGAGACGGAGAAGTCGAGGCCGGCGAGGCTCAGCGCGGCGCCGTCGGTCAGCTCCTTGACGTCGTCGGGCTCCCCCACGGTCAGCTCGCCCATGAGCTGCATACCGATGGAGCGGCCGAGGGCCTTCTCCGGGTCGCTCATCATGTAGCGGTCTGCCGGGTGGATCCATGCGGGCACGTCGTGGGCGCCGCAGACGGGGACGACGGAGGCGACATGGTCGATGTGGCCATGGGTGAGCACGACGGCGACGGGCTTGAGCCGATGCTTCTTGAGTGTCTCCTCGACCCCTTCGGCGGCCTGGTGGCCCGGGTCGATGATCACGCACTCCTCACCCGCGGCCGGGGCGACCAGGTAACAGTTGGTCCCCCAGGCCCCGGCGGGGAACCCGGCAATAAGCACGATCGTCCTCAGTTCGGTCGTCGAGAGGCATGCGGCGGATCGGCGGGCGGCACTGCCGCCCCGATCACAGCAGTTCAGAGCCTACCGGCGCTGCTCACCGCACAGCCAACCCGTATACGGTACGGGGCAAGGCTCAACGGTCGGCATCACGCCGTGTGCACGGCACCCTCGACGGACACGACACTTTCGACGTTCACGACCTCACGTTCACGACCCACAAGGAGAAGACCCGGTGGTCAGCAGCGATCAGCGGCGGCGGCAGCTCGCCAGGGAGAAGTTCGAGCGCCAGCAGCAGCGTCGGGAGCAGGCGCGGAAGAAGGCGAAGCAGCGCAACGCGATCATCGCGGCGGCCCTCGCCGTCGTGCTCGCCGCCGGCGGCGCCGCCTACGCGGGCGTGACACTGGGCGGCGGCGACAAGAACGACAGCGCCTCGTCCGACGCCTCGCCCAGCGCGACCCCGTCGCCGTCCGAGAGCAGCAAGCCCGAGCCGGCCATGTCGATCGACAAGAAGGCGAAGTACTCGTTCGCGCTTGTGACGAACGAGGGCGACATCACGATCGCGATGGACGCTGCGAAGACCCCGCGCACGGTCAACTCGTTCAAGTCGCTGGCGGACAAGGGTTATTTCAACGGCACGAAGTGTCACCGACTCACTACGCAGGGCATCTTCGTGCTTCAGTGCGGCGACCCGAAGGGGGACGGCACCGGCGGTCCCGGCTACACGATCCCGGACGAGAACCTCACGGCACTCGGCAAGGCGGGCGCCGACGGCACGGTGACGTACCCGGCGGGCACTGTCGCGATGGCGAACACCGGCCAGCCGAACTCGGGCGGCAGCCAGTTCTTCCTCGTGTACAAGGACAGCAAACTCCCGCCCACCTACACGCCGTTCGGCACCATGGACGCCAAGAGCCTGAAGGCCGTCGAGGCCGTGGGCAAGGCGGGTGTGGAGGGCGGCGCGAGCGACGGCGCTCCGAAGAAGGCCGTCACCATCGAGAAGGCCACCGTCCCGAAGGTGTGAGCCGGGCAATTTCGGCCGCGCTGAGTGCGGACAGTCAGGCAGCCGGTCGCCTAGATTGGCGTTGTGCAGCGCGGGCCGGCTTCGCGTTGCTCAGGACGGGCGAGGCCCGTCCCAGGAAACTGTGGACGATGCCCGGGGACGAACTCCCTCGCGGGCATCAGGTTGAGGAGGCGCTGTGAGCAGCGACCCGTGGGGCCGCGTCGACGAGACGGGCACCGTGTACGTGCGTACTGCCGAGGGCGAGAAGGTCGTCGGATCGTGGCAGGCGGGCTCTCCCGAGGAGGCGCTGGCCTACTTCGAGCGCAAGTACGAGGGCCTGGTGGTCGAGATCGGCCTCCTCGAGCGGCGGGTGAAGACCACCGATCTGTCGGCCAAGGACGCCCATGCGGCGATCGACCATCTGCGTCAGCAGGTGGACGAGCACCATGCCGTGGGCGACCTCGATGCGCTGCGTGTCCGTCTGGACGCGCTCGCGGCGACGGTCGAGAAGCGCCGCGAGGAGCGCAAGGCGCAGCGCGCGAAGCAGAGCGACGAGGCGCGTCACGCCAAGGAGGCCCTGGTCACCGAGGCCGAGGAGCTGGCCCAGAGCGAGCAGTGGCGGGCCGCGGGTGAGCGGCTGCGGGCCCTGGTGGACACCTGGAAGGGCCTGCCCCGGCTCGACCGGAAGTCCGACGACGAGCTGTGGCACCGCTTCTCGCACGCCCGCTCGGCGTTCTCCAAGCGGCGCAAGGCGCACTTCGCGTCGCTGGACGCGCAGCGCGAGGAGGCCCGCCGGACCAAGGAACGGCTGGTGGCCGAGGCCGAGGCGCTGTCGGGCTCGACGGACTGGGGGCCCACCGCCGCCCGGTACCGCGACCTGATGACGCAGTGGAAGGCGGCCGGCCGGGCGCAGCGCGAGGCCGAGGACGACCTGTGGAACCGCTTCCGCGGTGCCCAGGACGTCTTCTTCGCCGCGCGCAGCGGGGTGTTCGCCGAGCGCGACGCCGAGCAGGCGGAGAACCTCAAGCTCAAGGAGGAGCTCGCGGCCGAGGCCGAGAAGCTGGTGCCGGTGACGGACCTCAAGGCGGCGCGCGCCGCCTTCCGGGCCATCAACGAGCGCTGGGAGGCCATCGGCCATGTGCCGCGCGACGCCCGGCCCAAGGTCGAGGGCCGGATGCACGCGGTGGAGCGGGCCATCCAGGAGTCCGAGGAGAACGAGTGGCGCCGTACGAACCCGGAAGCGCGTGCGCGTGCCGAGGGTCTGACGGGCCAGCTGCAGGCGGCCGTGGACAAGCTGCGTGAGCAGATCGACGCGGCGCGCGCGGCGGGCAACAACGCCAGGGCCGACAAGCTCGCGAGGGAGCTCGAAGGCCGTCAGGCGCTGCTGGACCAGGCGCTGAAGGGCCTGGAGGAGTTCGGCGGCTGATTTTCCCTGCCGTGTCGCATGGTGAAGGGCTCCCCGCCGGTGGCGGGGAGCCCTTCACCATGTCGGCCCGCGTGCTGCTGCGCCCGTGCGCGGGCCGTGCGCGGGACTGCCGCGCGGAGGGTTCCGGTTGCCTGGGCCGTCAGGGCCGCCGGGCCGAGGTGACGCGGTAGACGTCGTAGACGCCCTCCACACCCCGTACCGCCTTCAGCACATGGCCGAGGTGCTTGGGGTCGCCCATCTCGAAGGTGAAGCGCGAGGTGGCCACCCGGTCGCGGGAGGTCTGCACGGCCGCCGACAGGATGTTGACGTGCTGGTCGGACAGGACGCGTGTCACGTCGGACAGCAGCCGGGAGCGGTCCAGGGCCTCGACCTGGATGGCGACGAGGAAGACCGACGACTGGGTGGGCGCCCACTCGACGTCGAGGATCCGTTCGGGCTGCTGCGAGAGCGAGTCGACGTTGACGCAGTCGGCGCGGTGCACGGACACCCCGCTGCCGCGGGTCACGAAGCCGATGATCGGGTCGCCGGGGACGGGCGTACAGCAGCGGGCCAGCTTGACCCACACGTCCTCGACGCCCTTGACCACCACGCCCGGGTCCGTGCTCTTGCGGCGCTTGCCGCGGCTGCGCGAGGGCGGGGTGGACTCGGCGATGTCCTCGTTGGCGGCCTCCTCGCCGCCGAGGGCCTGCACCAGCTTCTGCACGACACCCTGTGCGGCGACATGGCCCTCGCCGATCGCCGCGTACAGCGACGAGATGTCGGGGTAGCGCATCTCGTGCGCGAGGGTGACCAGCGAGTCCCCGGTGAGGATCCGCTGGATCGGCAGGTTCTGCTTGCGCATGGCGCGCGCGATGGCGTCCTTGCCCTGCTCGATGGCCTCGTCGCGGCGCTCCTTGGAGAACCAGGCGCGGATCTTGTTGCGTGCCCGCGGCGACTTGACGAAGCCCAGCCAGTCGCGGGAAGGGCCGGCGCCTTCGGCCTTGGAGGTGAAGACCTCCACCAGGTCGCCGTTGTCGAGCGTCGACTCCAGCGGCACGAGCCGCCCGTTGACCCGCGCGCCTATGGTGCGGTGACCGACCTCGGTGTGAACGGCGTAGGCGAAGTCGACGGGGGTGGCGCCCGCGGGAAGCGCTATGACGTCGCCCTTGGGCGTGAAGACGAAGACCTCGTTGCGGGACAGGTCGAAGCGCAGGGACTCCAGGAACTCGCTGGGGTCCTCGGTCTCCTTCTGCCAGTCCAGGAGCTGGCGCAGCCAGGCCATGTCGTTGACCGTGTCCTGGCCCGCGGTGCCCTTGCCCGCCCTGGGGACGTCCGTGCGGATCTTGGACGCGCCGGCGACGGTCTCCTGCTTGTACTTCCAGTGGGCCGCGATGCCGTACTCGGCGCGGCGGTGCATGTCGAAGGTGCGGATCTGCAGCTCGACGGGCTTGCCGTTGGGGCCGATGACCGTCGTGTGCAGCGACTGGTACATGTTGAACTTCGGCATCGCGATGTAGTCCTTGAACCGGCCGGGAACCGGGTTCCACCGCGCGTGCACCGTGCCGAGGGCCGCGTAGCAGTCGCGGACCGTGTCGACGAGGACGCGGATGCCCACCAGGTCGTAGATCTCCGCGAAGTCACGGCCGCGGACGATCATCTTCTGGTAGACGCTGTAGTAGTGCTTGGGACGGCCGGTGACGGTGGCCTTGATGCGGGCGGCGCGCAGGTCGGACTGGACCTCGTCGGTCACTATGGCGAGGTACTCGTCGCGCTTGGGTGCACGCTCGGCGACGAGGCGCACGATCTCGTCGTACATCTTGGGGTAGAGGATCGCGAAGGCGAGGTCCTCCAGCTCCCACTTGATGGTGTTCATGCCCAGCCGGTGTGCCAGCGGGGCGTAGATCTCCAGCGTCTCGCGGGCCTTCTTCTCCTGCTTCTCCCGCTTGAGATAGCGCATGGTGCGCATGTTGTGCAGGCGGTCGGCGAGCTTGATGACCAGGACGCGCGGGTCCTTGGCCATGGCGACGACCATCTTGCGCACGGTCTCCGCCTGCGCGGCCTCTCCGAACTTGACCTTGTCCAGCTTGGTGACACCGTCGACGAGCAGGGCGACCTGGTCGCCGAAGTCCCGGCGCAGCTGGTCGAGCCCGTACTCGGTGTCCTCGACCGTGTCGTGCAGCAGGCCCGCCATCAGCGTCGCCGGGTCCATACCGAGCTCGGCGAGGATGGTGGTGACCGCCAGCGGGTGGGTGATGTACGGGTCGCCGCTCTTGCGCTTCTGGCCGCGGTGCCAGCGCTCGGCGACCTGGTAGGCACGCTCGATCTGGCGGAGCGTGGACGTCTCGATCTTGGGGTCGTTGCCGCGGACGATCCGCAGCAGCGGTTCGAGCACCGGGTTGTACGGCGAGGAGCGCTGCACTCCGAGACGGGCGAGGCGGGCGCGTACGCGGTTCGAGGAGCCGCCGGACCGCGGTGCGACGGACGGCACGGGCTTGGGCGCGGAAACGGGCACCGGACTCACGCGCTCGGGCGCGGGGGGCTGCGGCTTCTCGGCCGGCTTCGGCTCGGGCGTGACAGGGGCTGCCGCGGCCTTTTCGGCCTTCTGGTCGGGCTGCGCGGCGGCGGACTGGGCCTCGTCTGGCAAGAGCACTCCTCGTGCGGTTCCGGGTCCCCCGGTCAGGCCCGGAAAGCCCATGGTATCGACCTGGCTGTCCCGGTGCGCACGAGGCGGTGGAGAGGCATGTGCCACACGGGGCCCGCGCCGGGGCGATCGCGACGCGGGAGGGATCACGGCACCGCCAGACTCCGGGGGCGGTTGCGCGCCGGTAACGGCACCGGGGGGACGCGGATCGCGGCACCGTGAACGCCGGGGGCGGTCCCGCGCCGGGAACGGCAGCACCGGACCGACGGAGCCGTCGCGGCACCGGCGGACCACGGGGCGCGGCGGCGACGCAGTGGAAACGACAGCAACCGACGCCTGAGCGGTCGCGGCACCGGGCACCGGGCGGTCACACGCCGGAACGGCACCGGCGAACGCCGAGCCGTCGCGGCACCGGAGGACGCGGGAGGGTCGCGGCACCGGCGGCGGAAACCCGGCGGCGGTCAGGCGGCGGAACTGCAGCACCGGACCGCCGGAACCGTCGCGGCGCCCGGAACGACGGAACGGGTGCCCCGGAGTGATTCCGGGGCACCCGTCGTGTGCCGTCGTCCTGCCTGCGGCCGCAGGCCGTCAGAGCGTGATCAGCGCCTCCAGCGGCGCCCCTCGCAGGGAGCAGTCCAGCCGCGAACGGCCGCCGAGGAAGCCGAGCTCCATCAGGACCGAGATGCCGGCGACCTCCGCGCCCGCCCGCCGGATGAGCTCCAGCGAGGCCTCGGCGGTTCCGCCGGTGGCCAGGACGTCGTCGATGACCATGACGCGGTCGCCCGCGCTCAGGTCCTCGGCATGCACCTCGATCTCGGCGGTGCCGTACTCCAGCTCGTACGCCTGTCCCAGCGTCGCCCCGGGCAGCTTGCCCGCCTTGCGCACCGGGATGAACCCGATGCCGGCGCGGACGGCGACCGGTGCGGCGAGGATGAAGCCGCGCGCCTCCAGTCCGACGATCTTCGTCGCCCCATGGCGGACGGTGAGCTCACAGAGCGCGTCCGTCAGCGCCGTGAAGGCGACCGGGTCCGCGAGCAGGGGCGTGATGTCCTTGAACATCACTCCCGGCTGCGGATAGTCGGCCACGTCACGGATGCGGCTGAGCAGCAGCTCCCGGATGTCGGCGGCGGTCACCGGCGCCTGCTCGAGGGCCGGCCGCGCCCGCGCCCGCGCGGGCCCACCACGGCACCCGCCGGGGCCGCCGCGGGAGCCACGTCGTCGGCGCCGTCGGTCTGCTCCGGCTCCCCCGCCTCGCCCGACTCGCCCTTGGCCGCGGCGGCCGCGCGCTTGGCGAGCACCCGCTTCTTCAGGGCCTTCATCTGCGGCTCGCGCTCCTTGAGGTCGGCGACCAGCGGAGTGGCGATGAAGATCGAGGAGTACGCACCGGCCGCGAGACCGACGAACAGGGACAGCGAGATGTCGTTCAGCATGCCGGCGCCGAGGACACCGCCACCGATGAACAGCAGGCCCGCCACCGGCAGCAGCGCGACGACCGTGGTGTTGATCGATCGCACCAGGGTGCCGTTGATGCTGCGGTTGGCGACCTCGCTGTAGGTCCAGCGGGTCTGCTTGGTGATGTCCTTCGACCCCTCCTTGAGGGAGTCGAAGACGACGACCGTGTCGTACAGCGAGTAACCGAGGATCGTGAGCAGACCGATCACGGTGCCCGGCGTGACCTCGAAGCCGACGAGGGCGTAGACACCGACGGTGATCGTGATGTCGTGGATGAGCGCGATCAGGGCCGCGATGGCCATGCGCCACTCGAAGGCGATCGCGAGGTAGATCACCACGAGGATCATGAAGACCCCGAGACCGGTCCACGCCTTGTTGGCGATCTGCTCACCCCAACTGGGGCCGACCAGCTCGGCATTGATCTTGTCGGCGTCGACGTCGAGCGTCTTCGAGAGCTCGGTCGCGACCTTGTCGGCCTGCTGCGTGTCCAGCTCGCTGACCTGGATGCGCATACCGCCGGTGCCGAGCTCCTGGACGATCGCGGGGTGCCCGGAGGCCTCCTCGGCAGCGTCCTGGGCCTGGGCGACCGACGCGCTCGTCTTCGGCGTGGTGAAGACGGCACCGCCCTTGAACTCGATGCCCATGTTGAGGCCCTGGACCACCAGGCCGAGGATCGCCGTGATGGTGATCAGGATCGAGACGCCGTACCAGATCTTGCGCTTGCCGACGAAGTCGTAGCCGACTTCGCCCTGGTACAGCCGGGCACCGAGGTTTCCGAGTCGTGACATCTCACGCCTCCTTCGGGTCGGTGGGGGCGGAGACGCGACGGGAGCGGCGCAGCGGGGGCTTGGCGCCGAGCCGCTTCGGGTCCAGTCCGGACCAGGAGTGGCCGTTCGCGAAGAACTTCTTGCGGGCGAGGATCGTCATGATCGGCTTGGTGAACAGGAAGACGACCACCACGTCGAGCAGGGTCGTCAGACCCAGCGTGAACGCGAAGCCCTGGACCTTGCCGACGGTGACGACGAAGAGCACGGCGGCGGCGAGGAACGACACGAAGTCGGAGACCAGGATGGTGCGCCGCGCGCGCGGCCAGGCACGTTCCACGGCCGGACGCAGAGTGCGGCCCTCGCGGATCTCGTCCCTGATGCGCTCGAAGTAGACGATGAACGAGTCGGCGGTGATACCGATCGCCACGATGGCACCGCAGACGGCGGGCAGGTTCAGCGCGAAGCCGATACCCGGGCCGAGCAGGGCCATGATCGTATAGGTCAGGAGCGCCGAGGCCATGAGGCTGACGATCGCGATGAGCGACAGACCACGGTAGTAGACGACCAGGTAGATCACCACGAGCGCGAGGCCGATCGCACCGGCGATCAGACCGGCCCTCAGCTGCTCGCCGCCGAGGGCGGCGGTGACCGTGGTGACGCTCTGCTCCTCGAAGGAGAGCGGCAGCGCACCGTAGGACAGGATGTTGCCCAGTTCCTGGGCGGACTCCTGGGTGAAGTTGCCGGAGATCTCGGCGTTGGCGCTCAGCGTCGTGCGGACCGCGGGAGCGGAGACCACTTCGCCGTCGAGCACGATGGCGAACTGGTTCATCGGCGCCTGCTGCGCCGACAGACGGCCCGTGATCTTCTGGAACTTCTTGGAACCCTTGTCCGTGAACTCCATCTGGACGATCCACTGACCGTTGCGCTGGTCGATGGTGGCGTTGGCGTCGTCGACGTCCTTGCCGTCCACCTCGGCCGGGCCGAGGATGTACTTCTCCCACTCGTTCGCGCTGTTCTTGCCGCAGGCGACCGTGGTGTCGGCCGGCTTGACGTTGTCACCGAGCCTGCCGCGGGCCTTGGCGTCCGAGCAGTCCAGAGCGGTGAACTGCTTCTCCAGCGCGGCCGAGGCCGGGTCGCTGGACGGCGTCGGCTCGGGGCTGCCCGACGGCTTGGGGCTCTCGGAGGCCTTCGGCTTGTCCGAGGCAGACGGCGTGGGGCTCGCCGCCGGGGCCTTGAGACCCTCGGTCACGGCGCGTCCCTGTGTGGTCGCACTCGCCGACGGGGTGGCGGAAGGGGAGCCGGACGGCGCGTTGGCTTCCGGATTGTCCGTCGCCTTGTCGCCCTTGGGCTTGCCGCTGGGGGAAGCGCTCGGGGAGGGTTGGGGGGCGATGGGGGCGCCGGGGGCGACCGTCAGCACGGGCCGGAAGTAGAGCTGGGCGGTGGTGCCGACCTGCTCACGGGCCTGCTCGGAATTCGTCCCCTTGGGGATGTTGACGATGATGTTCCGGTCGCCCTGGGTCTGAACCTCGGCCTCGGAGACGCCCAGACCATTGACACGGCGCTCGATGATGCCGACCGCGGTGTTCATGTTGGTCTCGTTGACGGCGCTCTCTTTGCCGGGCTCGCTCTTGGCCTCGAGCGTGATGGTCGTACCGCCCGCCAGGTCGATGCCCAGACGCGGCGTGAGCTGCCCCGCCCAGAACATGCCGCCCGTGAGCGCGACCATGGCGATCAGGATCAGAGCCAGGGCACGCCCCGGCTTGCCCTGAGCCCCCGCGGGCCTTCGGCCCCTGTTCGGTGCTGCCACCTTCTCGTTTCTCCCTGTCCAACCGCCCGCGCCGGGTGTGCGCCGAGGCGGCCACGAAGTGTTGTGGGGACCTGCCCCCGAAGGTCAGTCGGCACAACCGGGGGACCGCCCGGCGCCGGTGGGCGCCGCCGCGGTCCCCGATCGTGACTACTTCGCGTCGGCCTCGCCGTCGGTCTTGCCGTCCTTGGCGTCCTTGGCGTCGGCGTCCTTCGCCTCGACGTCGTCCGCGTCGGCGTCCTTCGCCTCGGCCTTCTTGCCGAGATCGATCTTGTCAGAGTCCGTGGCCTCATCGGCCGCGGCGTCGCCGCTCAGCGAGCCGGCGTCCTCCGGAACGACGGTGGAACCGTCGACCTTGACATCGTCGTCACCGTGGACGATGCGGTTGTACTCGTCGTCGGCGAGGACCGCGCCGATGGCGTTCTTCGCGAACACGAGGTGGACGCCGGGAGCGGCCTCAACGAGGACCGTGTCGTCGTTGACCTCCTTGACGGTCGCGTAGATGCCACCGATGGTCCGCACGCCGGTACCGGGCTGGAGCTGGTCACGCATCTGCGCGGCCTGCTGCTGCTTCTTCTTGGCGGAGCGGGTCATCAGGAACATGGCCCCGATGAGGACGATGAAGGGGAGGAGGGTCAAGATATCCACGGCGGGGAATTCCTTCGCACGACCGCGCTGATGAACGGCCTGGTCTACGGGGGTGGGCACGCCGGCCCTGGAAGGGCGGCATCGGCGGAGTCTAAGCGAGTCCGCATCACTGGAACAACGCCCAGCATCCCACCGTGGTTCCTCATGGACGAGTCTCCTCGCCGTCACGCCCCGAACAAGCCCGGTTGTCCACTTGCGCCCTGCCGCGGCGGCACGAGCCCGAGGTGCGCCCATGCCGCCGGCGTGGCCACCCGTCCCCGGGGCGTCCTGGCCAGCAGACCTTCCCGTACGAGGAAGGGCTCGGCCACCTCCTCCACCGTCTCGCGCTCCTCCCCCACCGCCACAGCCAGCGTGGACAGGCCGACAGGGCCGCCGGCGAACAGCTTCAGCAGCGCCTGCAGCACGGCCCGGTCCAGCCGGTCCAGGCCGCGGGTGTCGACCTCGTACACACCAAGGGCCGCCGCGGCCACCTCCCGGGTGATGAACCCGTCCGCCTTGACCTGGGCGTAGTCGCGCACGCGGCGCAGCAGACGGTTGGCGATACGCGGCGTGCCGCGCGAGCGGCCGGCGATCTCGGCGGCGCCCTCCGCCTCGATGTCGACGTCGAGCAGCTGTGCGGACCGGTGGATGACGCGCTCCAGCTCGACCGGCTCGTAGAACTCCATGTGCGCGGTGAAACCGAAGCGGTCGCGCAGCGGCGGCGGCAGCAGACCGGCCCTGGTGGTGGCGCCGACCAGGGTGAACGGCGGCAGCTCCAGCGGGATGGCGGTGGCCCCCGGGCCCTTGCCGACGATCACGTCGACGCGGAAGTCCTCCATCGCCATGTAGAGCATCTCCTCGGCGGGCCGGGACATGCGGTGGATCTCGTCGAGGAAGAGGACCTCTCCCTCCTGGAGCGAGGAGAGGATGGCGGCGAGGTCGCCCGCGTGTTGGATGGCGGGGCCGGAGGTGATGCGGATCGGGGCGTTCATCTCCGCGGCGATGATCATCGAAAGGGTGGTCTTGCCGAGGCCCGGGGCGCCGGAGAGCAGGACGTGGTCGGCGGTGGCGCCGCGGGCGAGGGCCGCCTTGAGCACGAGGTCGAGCTGCTCGCGCACGCGCTCCTGGCCCACGAACTCGTCCAGCGACTTGGGCCGCAGGGCCGCCTCGACGGCCTGGTCCTCGCCGTCGGCGGCCCCGCCGACCAGCCGCGGTTCCGCCTCGGCGGTGGTCTCGTCGTCCCAGTTCACGTGGTGTCTGCCTTCTTGGGTGGGTCGGTGCGGGTGGGTGGTGGGGCGGGGGCGTCGGGCCGGGGCGGGCCCGTTCCGCTACACGCCCCTACGGCCTGGCGGTCGTGGGGGACGCCCACTTCCGAAACCGGGGCTTCGCCCCAGACTCCGTACCCGCCTGGGGGGATTCCCCCTGGCTTCGCCCCGGCGGACCCCCGCCCACGGCCGCCAGGCGGTACGGGGAGTGTCCTCAACCGCCGCCTGGACTCCGCCCGGGCCCAGACGGGCTGATTCTCGCGCAGCGAAATCCAGCCCCGGCGGGGGTACCTCCCACGGCCGCCAGGTCGTAGGGAGGAGGTTGAGGCGCTGGGGTCCCCGAGCCCGCAGGGCGTAGGTGAGGCCCCTTCCACGGCCGCCGGGCCGTAGCCGCGGGCACCCTCTACGGCCGCCGGGCCGTGGCCGCGGGCACCTCTACGGCCGCCGGGCCGTAGAGGCTGGAGGTTCCTCACGCGGCCGCCCGGCCGTAGCCGGGGGACCCCCAGCGACGGCCGCCCGGCCGTCGTTGGGGGTCCCCACGCCAGCCCGACCGTAGCTGGGGAGCCCTCCCAAACGGCCGCCGGGCCGTAGCGGCGGTCCGGGGGCGCAGGGCCCCGGTTACGGGACACGTCACCGCGTGCGGTTCAGGGTCTGGAGCGCTGACCGCAGCAGCGGGCCCACCTTCGGGGACGGGCCCATCGTCTCCGCCTGCGGAGCCACCGCGCCGACCGCCTCGTCCGCCTCGCGCGTGGCGTAGCCAAGGCCGATCAGCGCGGCGTGCAGCTGGTCCCGCCAGGACTGACTGACCGGGGTGCCGACGGCGGGTGCGGAGCCGATCGGCGAGCCGAGGCGGTCCTTCAGCTCGAGGAGCAGCTTCTGCGCGCCCTTCTTGCCGATGCCCGGCACCGCCGTCAGCGCCTTCTCGTCCCCCGCCGAGACGGCGATGCGCAGCGCGTCCGGTGTGTGCACGGCGAGCATCGCCTGGGCCAGACGCGGTCCCACCCCGCTCGCTGTCTGGAGCAGCTCGAAGACCTGGCGCTCGTCGTCGTCGGCGAAGCCGTACAGCGTCAGTGAGTCCTCGCGGACCACCAAGGAGGTGGCCAGTCGGGCTTCCTGACCGAGCCTCAGCTCCGACAGAGTGTTCGGTGTGCACTGCACGGCCATGCCGACGCCGCCGACCTCGATCACGGCCGTGGTCGGGGCGAGGGCGGCCACTGTGCCGCTCACAAAGGCGATCATGCGGTCCGGCCTTTCGTTGCGTGATGGGCGGCGACCGCCTGCTGGAGGCGGCTCTGCGCGGGGGCGCGCCAGATATGGCAGATGGCAAGGGCGAGCGCGTCGGCCGCGTCGGCCGGCTTCGGCGGTGCGTCGAGCCGCAGCAGTCGGGTGACCATCGCCCCCACCTGCGCCTTGTCGGCCCGTCCGCTGCCCGTGACTGCCGCCTTGACCTCGCTGGGCGTGTGCAGGGCGACGGGGATCCCGCGCCGGGACGCGCAGAGCATGGCGACGGCGCTGGCCTGGGCCGTGCCCATCACCGTACGCACATTGTGCTGGCTGAACACCCGCTCCACCGCGACGAATTCGGGGCGGTACTCGTCGAGCCACTGCTCGATGCCCTGCTCGATCGCGACCAGCCGGTGGCCCAACTCGGCGTCCGACGGGGTCCTGACGACTCCGACGCCACGCATCGTCAGCGGACGGCCGGCCACGCCCTCCACGACGCCCACACCGCACCGGGTCAGTCCAGGGTCCACGCCGAGAACGCGCACGCGCCCCACCCCTCCTTCGCTCAGCTGTTTGTGCAGGCTATCGGCTGCCACCGACAACGCGACGGGCCGACGGGGATGTGTCCCCGTCGGCCCTGTCTGCCCGTCGTACGAGCGTGGCTCAGGCGTCGACCTTCTCCATGACGTCGTCCGAGACATCGAAGTTGGCGAAGACGTTCTGCACGTCGTCGCTGTCCTCCAGCGCGTCGATCAGCTTGAAGATCTTGCGCGCGCCTTCCTCGTCCAGCTCGACCTGCATGGTCGGGACGAAGTTGGCCTCGGCCGAGTCGTAGTCGATTCCGGCCTCCTGGAGCGCCGTGCGGACGGCGACCAGGTCCGTGGCCTCGCTGAGCACCTCGAAGTTCTCACCGAGGTCGTTGACCTCCTCGGCGCCCGCGTCGAGCACGGCGCCCAGGACGTCGTCCTCGGTCAGCTCGCCCTTGGGGACGATGACAACGCCCTTGCGGTTGAACAGGTACGAGACCGAACCCGGGTCGGCCATGGAGCCGCCGTTGCGGGTCATGGCGACGCGCACGTCGGAGGCGGCGCGGTTGCGGTTGTCGGTGAGGCACTCGATGAGCACCGCGACACCGTTCGGGCCGTAGCCCTCGTACATGATCGTCTCGTAGTCGACGCCGCCGGCCTCAAGGCCGCCGCCGCGCTTGATCGCCGAGTCGATGTTCTTGTTCGGAACCGAGCTCTTCTTGGCCTTCTGCACGGCGTCGAAGAGGGTCGGGTTGCCATCCAGGTCGGCACCGCCGGTACGGGCCGCGACCTCGATGTTCTTGATCAGCTTCGCGAAGAGCTTGCCGCGCTTGGCGTCGATCACGGCCTTCTTGTGCTTCGTCGTAGCCCATTTAGAGTGGCCGGACATCTGCCTGTCTCCTTCGCGTAACCAATTTCTTCAACGAACCCCAGAGATCCTACCGGGATCGTCTCAGCCCACCGTGCGCACCATGTCGACGAACAGGCCATGCACCCGGTGGTCACCGGTCAGTTCGGGATGGAACGAGGTCGCGAGCGCATTGCCCTGCCGCACCGCGACGATGTGGCCGTCGTGTTCGGCGAGCACCTCGACCTGGGCGCCGATGGACTCCACCCACGGGGCGCGAATGAACACGCCCTCGACGGGTCCGACCCCGGACACCTCGACGGTCGCCTCGAACGACTCGTTCTGCCGGCCGAAGGCGTTGCGGCGGACGATCATGTCGATGCCGCCGAGCGTCTCCTGGCCCGACCGCGGGTCGATGATCTTGTCGGCGAGCATGATCAGTCCGGCGCAGGTGCCGTAGACGGGCATGCCGGCCGCGATGCGCTCCCGCAGCGGCTCCAGAACGCCGAACAGCGTGGCGAGCTTGGACATGGTCGTGGACTCGCCGCCGGGGATCACCAGGCCGTCGACCTCGGCCAGTTCCTCGGTCCGCCGCACCGGCCTGGCCACGGCGTCCGCCGCGGCCAGGGCGATCAAGTGCTCCCGTACGTCGCCCTGGAGGGCCAGGACACCGATCACCGGGGTCGTCATCACCAGCCCCGGTTCGCGTAGCGCTCGGCCTCGGGCAGGGTGTCGCAGTTGATGCCGACCATGGCCTCGCCCAGGTTGCGGGAGGCGTCCGCGATGATCTTCGGGTCGTCGTAGAAGGTCGTGGCCTTCACGATGGCGGCGGCGCGCTTGGCCGGGTCGCCCGACTTGAAGATGCCGGAGCCGACGAAGACGCCCTCCGCGCCGAGCTGGCGCATCAGCGCGGCGTCGGCCGGGGTGGCCACGCCACCGGCGGAGAACAGCACGACCGGCAGCTTGCCGAGCTCGGAGACCTCCTTGACGAGCTCGTACGGGGCGCGCAGCTCCTTGGCGGCGGCGTACAGCTCGTTGTTGTCGAAGCCGCGCAGCTTGGCGATCTCGTTCTTGATCTGGCGCAGGTGGCGGACGGCCTCGACGACGTTGCCCGTGCCGGCCTCGCCCTTGGAGCGGATCATGGCCGCGCCCTCGGCGATACGGCGCAGGGCCTCGCCCAGGTTGGTGGCGCCGCAGACGAACGGGGTGGTGAAGGCCCACTTGTCGGAGTGGTTGACCTCGTCGGCCGGGGTCAGGACCTCGGACTCGTCGATGTAGTCCACGCCGAGGGACTGCAGGACCTGGGCCTCGACGAAGTGGCCGATGCGGGACTTGGCCATCACCGGGATGGAGACCGCGTCGATGATCTCCTCGATCATGTTCGGGTCGGACATCCGGGCCACGCCACCGTCCTTGCGGATGTCGGCGGGCACGCGCTCCAGGGCCATGACGGCCACGGCGCCGGCATCCTCGGCGATCTTCGCCTGCTCGGCGTTGACCACGTCCATGATCACGCCGCCCTTGAGCTGCTCGGCCATGCCGCGCTTGACGCGGGCGGTACCGGTCTCGGGGGTCTGTGGGGTGGTGGTGCTGGACACGGATGGACCTCACTCGATGACGACGTTGTGATGCGTCACCGATGGAACATCGCCGGACCAGTCCACATCAAGGGCCAATATTCACCCCGTGGATCGTTTTGGGTCGCGGATGGTTGGCGTGATCGTCGCCATGGACCGTTTTGGGTCCCGCATCGTTCCCCGTGCATCGTTCCCCGTGCATCGTTCCCCGTGCATCGTTCCCCGCGCGTCGCCGTGCGTCGTTGCCGTGGGCCGTTGCCGTTGCCATTGCCGTTGATCGTTTCAAGCGGGCCGGTCCGCGAGCGCTGTCGGGGGCTCGTCGTCCATCTCGAAGGCCAGGGGGAACGGGGCGTGGCCCGCGAGCCTGAACCAGCGCACCGTGCGGTGCCGGCGCAGTGCGCGTGCCGCGCGGACGGCGTCGTTGTGGAACCGGCGCGCCATGGGCACCCGGCGAACCGCCTGCGCGAGCTCCCCCGCGGCCTCCTCGCCGCCCGGCACCGCCCGCAGCGCCTCCATCTGCTCGGGCTCCCCGAACACGGCCCGCAGGGCGGCGCTGAGCTCGCTCTCGGCGACCTCGCGGTGCTCCTCCTCCGCCTGCCGGGCCTCGTGCGCGGCCTCGTACAGCACGATCGAGGCGGCCGGGTCGAGCACCCCGGAGGTCGCGAGCTCCTGTGCGACCGACGCGCGCCGCAGGAGCTGCGCGTCGAGCGCGGCGCGGGCGGCGTCGATCCGCGTGTGGAGCCGGTCGAGTCGCCCGGCGGTCCAGCTGAGGTACATGCCGATGGCCACGAGGGCGACGACGATCCAGATCAGGGTGGTCACGGGCGGCAAGGCTACCGGGCCGCCCGGCGGGCACCGGGCAGGGTGCTGTGCGGGGGCTGGCTCCGGTGCCGGACCCGGCCGGGAAGCAGAGCCCCGGCCCCCCGGCCCCCCTCAGCGGCGTCAGTCGCGTGCCGCCAGGCCGAATCTGGCGCGCAGCCCGGGGCGGTCGTCCGCCGCCACCGAGGCCGCGCCGTCCGTCACCGTCTCGTACACGGCCAGGATGTCCGCGCCGACCGTCGACCAGTCGAACCGCCGCACGTGCGCGCTGCCCCGCTCGTGCAGCTCGCGGCGCCGGTCCGGGTCGCCGAGCAGGCGGATCGCCGCCGCCGCCAGCGCGTCCGCGTCCTCGTTCGCGAACAGATCCCCCGCCGCGCCCTTGTCCAGCACCTGCGCGAACGCGTCCAGGTCGGAGGCCAGCACCGGCGCACCCGCCGACATCGCCTCCACGAGGATGATGCCGAAGCTCTCGCCGCCCGTGTTGGGAGCCACGTACACGTCCACGCTGCGCAGCAGCCGCGCCTTGTCCTCATCGCTGACCATGCCGAGGAACTCGACCCGGGTACGCATCTCCTCGGGCAGTGAGGCGACGGCCTCCTCCTCGTCGCCGCGCCCCGCGACCAGCAGCCGCGCGTCCGGGCAGGCCTCGAAGATGGCGGGGAGCGCCTTCATCAGCACCGGCAGGCCCTTGCGGGGCTCGTCGATGCGGCCGATGAAGCCGATCGTGCCGTTCTGCCACTCCGCCTTCGGCTCGGCCTTCTCGAAGAAGCCGACGTCCACGCCGTTCGGGATGACAACCGCGTCCCCGCCGAGGTGCTCGACCAGCGTGCGGCGGGCGTACTCGCTGACGGCGATCCGGGCGCTGATCTTCTCCAGCGCGGGCTGCAGGATCGGGTACGCCGCGATCATGGCACGGGAGCGCGGGTTCGACGTGTGGAATGTGGCGACGATCGGCCCCTGCGCGGCCCAGCAGGAGAGCAGTCCCAGGGACGGCGACGCCGGCTCGTGGATGTGGATGACGTCGAAGGTGCCGTCGTGGAGCCAGCGCCGTACCCGGGCCGCCGACAGGAAGCCGAAGTTGAGCCGGGCGACCGAGCCGTTGTACGGCACGGGCACGGCGCGGCCCGCGGAGACCACGTACGGCGGCAGCGGCGTCTCGTCGTCCGCCGGCGCGAGGACGGAGACGTCGTGCCCGAGCCGGATCAGATGCTCGGCCAGGTCCCTGATGTGGAACTGCACCCCGCCGGGCACGTCCCAGGAGTACGGGCAGACGATGCCGATTCTCACGCGTGGTCCTCCCGGGCTTCGAGGTCCGAGAGCCACAGGCGCTGCAGCATGTGCCAGTCCTCCGGATGCTCGGCGATGCCCCTGGCGAAGACGTCCGCCAGGGCCTGCGTCATGGAGGACGTCTTCTCGGCGCGCGTGCCTGACTCCGGCACCTCGACGGGCGGATGGACCCAGCCCTTCATCACGGGCGTCTCGTCGTACCAGAGCGTCACCGGGAGCAGCAGCGCCCCGGTCTGCTGGGCGAGGAGCGCGGGCCCGGCGGGCATCCTGGTGGTCTCGCCGAAGAAGGACACCTCGACGCCGGAGGCCGACAGATCGCGGTCCGCCACCAGGCAGACGAGGCCCCCGTCCCGCAGCCGCCGGGCCAGCGTGCCGAAGGCCGACCCGCCCGTGTGGGGCAGCACTTCCATGCCGAGGCTCTCGCGGTAGGCGACGAACCGGTCGTACAGCGACTCCGGCTTGAGGCGTTCGGCGACCGTGGTGAACGGGATGCCGAGCGCCCGGGTGACCCAGATCCCGGCGACGTCCCAGTTGGCCAGGTGCGGCAGGGCCAGGACGACGCCCCGGCCGGCGGCGAGAGCGTCGGTGAGGAGGTGGATGTCCTTGGGGTCGAAGCTGTGCTGCGCCCGCTCCTGGGTCCAGCTCGGCAGCCGGAAGGATTCCATCCAGTAGCGCATGTACGAGCGCATGCCCGCCTTGGAGAGTTCGGCCAGGCGCTCGGGGCCCGCGCCGGGCACCACGCGTGCGAGGTTGGACTCCAGCCGCAGCACGCCCTTGCCGCGCCGCTTCCAGGCGGCGTCGGCGATGGTGCGGCCCAGTGCGGCGGCCGCCGGCTCGGGCAGCATCCTGACGGCTCCCCAGCCCAGTCCGTACAGGGCGTCGGTCAGACGGTCGCGCATCACGATGCCCCCGCCTCCCGCTGCCCGGGTTCCGACGGCGCGGTCTCGCCGGGCAGGCCGGTCGCGGGCTCCGACGGCGCGGTCTCGCCGGCCGGGCCCGTCGCGGCTTCCACCTCGGCGGACTCCCGCCTGACGGTGACTACCCGCTGCCCCAGCGTCACCAGACTGCCGACGGCGACGATCCACAGGGCGATCGGCAGCAGGACGTCGATGCCGGGCACACCGAAGCCGTGGAGACCGGCGAGGCCGGCGGCCACCAGGGAGATGACGAGCCGCTCGGCGCGCTCGACGAGTCCGTTGACGGCGACGGGCAGTCCGATCGATTCTCCGCGGGCCTTGGTGTACGACACGACCTGACCGCTCGCGAGGCAGAAGATCGCGACGGCGCAGAGCAGGTTGTCGTCGCCCTTGCCCGCGTACCAGAGCGCGAAGCCGCCGAAGATCGCCCCGTCGGCGACCCGGTCGAGAGTGGAGTCCAGGAACGCGCCCCAGCGGCTGGAGATCCCCGCCTGCCGGGCCATGTTGCCGTCGACGAGGTCGGAGAAGACGAACAGTGTGATGACGATCGTGCCCCAGAAGAACTCGCCCCTGGGATAGAAGACCAGCGCTCCCGCCATGACTCCGGCCGTGCCGATGAGGGTGACGGCGTCGGGGCTCACCCCGCGGCGGAGCAGAAATGCGGCGAACGGTGTGAGAACACGCGTGAAGAATGCACGCGCGTACTTGTTCAGCATGGCCTTCCCGAGGGTTCGGTGGGCCGAGTGGCCCCTACGGCCACCGGCTGGCCCATCGTAGCCACGACCGTCGCGGCGTACCGTCGGGACCCGGACAGGTGCTGCGGCGTCCGACGTATGGACGCACCATGACGACAGTGGAAAGCTCGAAAGACCACCGCGGGCATCGCCGGAGCTGCCCCGGACGACGATTCGGGACACCGTCCCGGCTTCCCGCGCCCGCGGACAACCCTCCTCGCCGCGCAATCGATCGGGAGGCACGATCATGGGCGACAAGTCGCATGCACACCCCGGAGCCGCCGGCAGAGCAGTGACGGCCGACCATCCCGCATCCATACGGAATGTGGTGCTGGTCGGCCACAGCGGGTCGGGCAAGACGACACTGGTCGAGGCACTGGCACTGACCGCGGGGGCGGTCAACCGGGCCGGCCGGGTCGAGGACGGCGCCACGGTCTCGGACCACGACGAGATCGAGCACCGCCAGCAACGTTCCGTACAGCTGTCCCTCGTCCCTCTCGAATGGGGCGGGTACAAGATCAATCTTCTCGACACTCCCGGCTACGCCGACTTCGTCGGGGAGCTGAGGGCCGGTCTGCGAGCAGCGGACGCGGCCCTCTTCGTCGTCTCGGCCGCGCAGGAGGCCGACGCCGTGGCGGGCGCCACCCGCGCGGTGTGGGAGGAGTGCGCGGCGGTCGGCATGCCGCGCGCCATCGTCGTGACGCATCTGGAGACCGCGCGCACCGGCTTCGAGGAGCTGACCGCCGTCTGCGGGCGCATCTTCGGCGGCGACGACCCCGATGCCGTGCTGCCGCTGTACCTGCCGCAGTACGGGCCCCCGCAGCCCGACGGCCACGCACCGGTCACCGGCCTCGTCGGACTGCTGACGCAGAAGGTCTTCGACTACTCGGCGGGCGAACGGAAGGAGCTGCCACCCGACCCCTCGCAGACCTCTCTGATCGATGAGGCCCGCAACCGGCTCATCGAGGGCATCATCGCGGAGAGCGAGGACGAGACCCTGATGGACCGCTATCTCGGCGGTGCGGAGATCGACCTCAAGACGCTCGTCGACGACCTGGAGAAGGCCGTCGCACGCGGCACCTTCCACCCGGTCCTCGCCGCAGCCCCGGCGGCCGACGGCGGCCGGCAGGGGCTCGGCACCGTCGAGCTCCTGGACCTGATCACCGGCGGCTTCCCGACCCCGCTCGAGACGGCCCCGCCCGACGTCACGACCCCCGACGGCTCCCCGGGGCCGGCCATCAGCTGCGACCCGGCGGGCCCGCTCGTCGCCGAGGTGGTCAAGACCGCCTCGGACCCGTACGTCGGCCGTGTCTCCCTGGTCCGCGTCTTCTCCGGGACCCTGCGGCCCGACGAGACCGTGCACGTCTCCGGTCACGGCCTCGCCGACCGGGGGCATGAGGACCACGACGTCGACGAACGCATCGGCGCCCTGTCCGCCCCCTTCGGCAAACAGCAGCGACCGCTCCCCCACGCCATGGCCGGGGACCTGGCCTGCGTCGCGAAGCTGTCGCGCGCCGAGACCGGCGACACCCTGTCGGCCAAGGACGACCCGCTGCTGATGGAGCCCTGGACGATGCCCCACCCGCTGCTGCCGCTCGCCATCCAGGCGCACAGCAAGGCGGACGAGGACAAGCTGTCCCAGGGGCTGACCCGGCTCGCCGCCGAGGACCCGACGATGCGGCTCGAACAGAACCAGGACACCCACCAGGTGGTGTTGTGGTGCATGGGCGAGGCGCACGCCGACGTCGCCCTGGAACGGCTCCGCACCCGCTACGGGGTCCAGGTCGACGTCGTCCCCCACAAGGTGCAGCTGCGCGAGACGTTCGCCGCCGGCTCCGCGGGGCGCGGCCGCCATGTGAAGCAGTCCGGCGGGCACGGGCAGTACGCGATCTGCGAGATCGACGTCGAGCCGCTGCCTCCCGGCTCCGGAGTCGAGTTCGTCGACAAGGTCGTCGGCGGAGCGGTGCCACGCCAGTTCATCCCGTCCGTGGAGAAGGGGGTGCGCGCCCAGGCCGCGCGCGGTGTCGCCGCGGGCTATCCGCTCGTCGACGTACGGGTCATCCTGCGGGACGGCAAGGCGCATTCGGTGGACTCCTCCGACGCGGCCTTCCAGACGGCAGGCGCCCTCGCCCTGCGCGAGGCGGCGGCCGGGGCACGGATCAACCTGCTGGAGCCGGTCGCCGAGTTGCAGGTGCTCGTCCCGGACGAATATGTGGGCCCGGTGATGAGCGACCTGTCGGGCCGGCGCGGCCGGGTGATCGGCACCGAACAGGCCGGCGGGGGCCGCACCCTGGTGCGGGCGGAAGTGCCGGAGATCGAGATCGGGCGCTACGCGGTGGATCTGCGCTCCATCTCGCACGGCACGGGCCGGTTCGGCCGCACCTACGCACGGCACGAGCCGATGCCGCAGCAGGTCGCCGACCGGATGCGCGAAATGGCGGCGGAGAAGGTCTGAGCTGCCGGGGGCCGTCCGCCGGCGCACATCGCCGGCGGACGGCACGTGCGATGTCCACTGCCGCGGCGGCCCGACCCCCGATACGCTGAGGTGTCCAGCTCACCAGGTGTGCGGGACACGGTAGTTGGGAACAGGCCGCAGTGCGGATGCTTGCGGCGATGGGGGCGGTAGTGACAGACGGATTCGATTTCACACCCGGGGCCCAGGTCCCGCTCATGGGGTCGGCCGGGCAGACCGCGGCGACCCATGCGCTCGCCTCGGCGGCGTACCGCGACAGTCCGGTCGCCGACATCCTCAAGGCCAACAGCGAGTGGCACAAGTCCCAGGTGACGCCGGGCAAGTTCTCTCTCTTCGAACCGAACCTCGGCGAGGCGTTCGCCCGTGCCGTCCAGGTGCGGATGCTCGGCGGCGCCCGCAACGCGCTGATCCAGTCCTTCGGCACCGAGCCCCAGGCCGTGGTGGAGCACTGCCTGGCCGCCACCCGCATCCGCAAGGAACGGGACGCCAAGCTCACCGCGGTCATGGCCCTGTGCGGACTGCTCTTCCTGCCCGGACTCCTGCTGTGGCTGGGCGTGTTCCAGCTGCGCCGCACCCTCGCCGGCGCCGCGAACAGGCGCGCCGGAGCCCTCGGCACGCTTCTGCTCGTCGGCATCGGCGCCCTCGCCGTGATCGTGCTGCTGCGGCTGCCGTTCAGCGGTTTCTGGGGCTATTACATCCGCGGCATGATCGTCGCCCCCGTCGTCGGCTGGGTGCTCGCCAAGAGGATCTGCGAGTCCACCGCGAGGGACATGCGCCAGCGCTGGGACAGTCTCCTGTCCGGAGGCGGCATCGGCGCCAAGATCCCCGAGGCCGTGCCGGGCAACCCCGACGAGACTGCCCGCGAGCAGCTGCGCCAGGGACTGCAGAAGCTCACCGCAGAACAGCACTCCAACGTCGTCTTCTACGCGGGCCCCAAGGGAATACTGGGCATGGGCACCCGCTGGGGCAGCTGGCAGATGGCCGAGGAGCTCGTCTCCGGTGAACCGGGCAAGGAGATCAACCAGTTCCGCAGCTGGGACGTCATAAGGGCCATCCACGACAAACTCAAACTGCTGGAGCGCGGCCCGCTGAACTCCGGCGGCTTCCCGACCCCGTCCGTCAAACACTGGATCGTCTCCCCGGTCGGCGAGAACGCAGCGGCGGTCACCAGGCCCGACGGCCAGGACGTGGAGACCTTCCAGGTCAAGGGGCACGAGATACAGCGCATCTGCAACCACCAGCAGTTCGGCGGCGGCAACCGGCACTATCTCGGCGTCCAGTTCACCCTGTGGGACGGCCAGTTGGTCATCACCATGATGATCACGGTGACCGTGCTCCACGAGACCCTGCGTGTGGAGGTCACCGGGCATGCGCTCGGCCCGGTGCACTCCTTGTTCACCACCAAGCCCGAGCCCAAGACCGTCACCGTCAGCAAGACCGTCAGGTTCTGGGAGACCGTCGACCGGGTGCTGCCGCTCGTGGACGCACCGGAGGTGGTACGCCTCGCGGTGCGCGCCCCGTTCACCTGGTACCCGCCGCTGCTCGACTTCCTCGGCGGCAAGCTGGTGCTGCCGGAGCCGTTCGGGCTGCGGCACGCCTGGGCGGAGAAGCCCTGGCGGCACCGGTTCATGGCGGACGACGCGATGCGCGCCGCCACGCCGGTGCTGCGCGTGGCCCACGCCGCCGCGATGAAGGTCCTTGCCGACAACGGCGTCAGCACCGAGAAGTTCGACAACCGCTCGATGGTCGTCAGCGGATTCGTCCAGGACCCCACTCCGCGCAACGCCGACCTCTACGACGCGTGAGGGCGTGAAGAGCGTGGGGCGTGAGGGCGTGAGGCTCAGACGGGCCAGGCGTCCGCGAGCATCGCGCGGGTGTCGGCCAGCAGCTGCGGCAGCACCTTGGTCGCGCCGATGACGGGCATGAAGTTGGTGTCGCCGCCCCAGCGGGGCACGATGTGCTGGTGCAGATGGGCGGCGATTCCGGCGCCCGCGGCGCTGCCCTGATTGAGACCGATGTTGAACCCGTGCGCGCCGGAGGCCGCGCGCAGTGCGGTCATGGCCTGCTTCGTCAGCCGCGCGAGCTCGACGGTCTCGGCCTCGTCCAGCTCGGTGTAGTCGGCCACGTGGCGGTAGGGCACGACCATCAGGTGGCCGCCGTTGTAGGGGTACAGGTTGAGCACGGCGTAGACCCTCTCGCCGCGGGCGATGATCAGGCCGTCCTCGTCGGACTTCGCCGGGATCGAGCAGAACGGGCAGCCGTCGTCGGCCCCCGGGCCGGTCGGCTTGTTCTCGCCCTGGATGTACGCCATGCGGTGAGGCGTCCACAGGCGCTGGAACGAGTCAGGCGTGCCGACTCCGATCTGCTGCTCCGGCTCAGTCGTCATGCCAGCCAGCATATTCGCCGCCGGAAGCGCCATGCCGCGAGGGGCGGCCCCTCGCGGGACCGCCCCTCGCCACCTCTTTGGGGTCAGACCTGGACCCGGCGCTCCACCACGTCCACGAGCTTGGCCAGCGCCTCGTCGCGCGGGATGCCGTTCTCCTGGGAGCCGTCGCGGTAGCGGAAGGAGACCGTGCCGGCGTTCATGTCGTCGTCACCGACGATGATCATGAACGGCACCTTCTGCTTCTGCTGGTTGCGGATCTTCTTCTGCATCCGGTCCGAGGACGCGTCGACCTCGACCCGCAGCCCCTTCTTCCTCGCGTCGGCGGCGAACTGCTGCAGGTACTCGACGTGCGCGTCGCCGATCGGGATGCCGACGGCCTGCACCGGGGCCAGCCACGGCGGCATCGCGCCCGCGTAGTGCTCCAGCAGCACCGCGAAGAAGCGCTCGATCGAGCCGAACAGCGCGCGGTGGATCATGACCGGCCGCTGCTTGGTCCCGTCGGGGCCGGTGTACTCCAGATCGAAGCGCTCCGGCAGGTTGAAGTCGAGCTGCACGGTCGACATCTGCCAGGTCCGGCCGATCGCGTCCTTGGCCTGGACGGAGATCTTCGGGCCGTAGAAGGCGGCGCCGCCCGGGTCCGGGACCAGCGGCAGCCCCTGCTTCTCGGCCACCTGCCGCAGCGTCTCGGTGGCCTCCTCCCAGACCTCGTCGCTGCCGACGAACTTCTCCGGGTCCTTGGTGGACAGCTCCAGGTAGAAGTCGGTCAGACCGTAGTCGCGCAGCAGGTTGAGCACGAAGGTGAGGGTCGAGTCGAGCTCGTCCGCCATCTGCTCCTTGGTGCAGTAGATGTGCGCGTCGTCCTGGGTGAAGCCGCGCGCACGGGTCAGACCGTGCACGACGCCCGACTTCTCGTACCGGTACACGGTGCCGAACTCGAAGAGGCGCAGCGGCAGTTCACGGTACGACCGGCCGCGCGCGTCGAAGATCAGGTTGTGCATCGGGCAGTTCATGGGCTTGAGGTAGTAGTCCACGCCCTCGTCGAGCTGCATGGGCGGGTACATGCCCTCGGCGTACCAGTCGAGGTGGCCCGAGGTCTCGAAGAGCTTCCCCTTGGTGGCGTGCGGGGTGTAGACGAACTCGTAGCCCTCCTCCTCGTGCCGCTTGCGCGAGTAGTCCTCCATGACCCGGCGGATGATCCCGCCCTTGGGGTGGAAGACCGCGAGGCCGGAGCCGATCTGGTCCGGGACGGAGAAGAGGTCCAGCTCGTTGCCCAGCTTGCGGTGGTCGCGCTTCTCGGCCTCGGCGAGGAAGTCCAGGTGCGCCTTCAGCTCGTCCTTGGACGGCCAGGCGGTGCCGTAGATGCGCTGGAGCATCGGGTTCTTCTCGCTGCCGCGCCAGTAGGCGGCGGCGTTGCGCATCAGCTTGAACGCCGGGATGTTGCGGGTGGTGGGCAGATGGGGACCGCGGCAGAGGTCCTTCCAGCACAGGTCGCCCGTCTTGGCGTCCAGGTTGTCGTAGATGGTCAGCTCGCCCGCGCCGACCTCCACGTCCGCGCCGTCGTCGCTGGAGGCGGAGCCCTTGATACCGATGAGCTCCAGCTTGTACGGCTCGTCGGCGAGCTCCTCGCGGGCGGCCTCGTCGGTCACCACACGCCGCGAGAAACGCTGACCGCGCTTCTGGATCTCCTGCATCTTCTTCTCGATGGCCTTGAGATCCTCGGGGGTGAACGGCTTCTCGACGTCGAAGTCGTAGTAGAAGCCGTCCTTCACCGGCGGACCGATGCCGAGCTTGGCCTCGGGGAACAGCTCCTGCACGGCCTGGGCCATGACGTGCGCGGTGGAGTGGCGCAGGATGTTCAGGCCGTCCTCGGAGGAGATCCCGACGGGCTCGACCTCCTCGCCGTCCCTGATCTCGTACGCGAGGTCCTTCAGCTCTCCGGCGACGCGGGCGGCGACGACGGTGCGCTCGCCGGCGAAGAGATCGGCGGCCGTAGTGCCCGTCGTCACCACGCGCTCTTCCCGCTCGGAATCGCGTTGGATGATCACACGGACGTCTGACACCGGTCTCTCCTGACTGAAGGTGGATGCGCGGCCTGGTACGGCGCACGCACCCAGAATCGTACCGAGCCGGAGGGGCCACTCGCGAAACGGTTGCCGGGGCCGCCGTCAGTCCTCCTCGTCGCACGCTTCCCCGAAGAAGTCCAGGTTCTCCTGGAGCGACTTCATCAGCCGGTCCCGCTCCGCGTCGTCGACCGGCACCGGGGTCACGCCGGCGGCGCCGGTCAGCCGCCGGAAACCGCCCCGGCTCTCCAGCCGGCCCACGACCCGGATCGGCAGCCCCATCAGATGGGCCTGACCCGCCGTGCGGTACGCCTCCTCCTCCAGCGCCACCCGTACGTGCGGCACCTCGGCCCCGGCCAGCACCCGCAGCCGTACGGTCCCGGAGCCGCGCGGCCCCGAGCGGCGCAACCGCACCACGGTGCCCGTGATGCGCACCGGGACGGACGGCTCGTCCTGGAGATAGCGCGCGCCCGCCTGCCGCAGCGCGGGCAGGTCCCCGGCCGAGAACTCCACCGGCTCCATCCGGGCGGCGCAGCCCTGCGGCACCCCGGCCGCCGGTGACCACGCCAGCGCGATGCGGGCCCCTTCGGAGCCGCGGACCAGCGCGACCAGGGCCTCGGTCAGCTCCCGGCTGACGCCGGCCCGGATCGCGGTGTCGAACGCGTCCATGCCGCCGGCCGCCCGCTGGTAGTCGATGGCCTCCCGCGCTGCCTGCAGCGCATGGGCCAGCCGCACGGCGACGGCCCGGCCGCTCTGCACGGGAAGGAAGGCGGTCAGCGTGCGGCCGCCGGGCGCGGGGCCGACGAGGACCCCGCCGAGGGACGCCTGCGCCTGCCTGCGGTGGCGCGCGCCGTGGTACCCGGCGCGCTCCCGTACGGCGAGGGCACCGGCCAGCAGCATCTGGCGGGCCGCCGAACGCAGCTGTTCCTGTGCGGTCCAGGAGGCCGTGCCGGACACGCCCTGGGGCACGTCGCGCCACCAGCGGATCTCGTCGCTGGGGACGGTGAGCCCGACGAGGACGTCGCGGGCGGACGGCACGGCGCTGCGCGCGAGCGCGGTGAGCGCTTCGCCGAGCAGGTCCTCGTAGTCCGGGAAGGCCCGGCTCTCGGGCACGAGCAGGCTGGTACCGCCGGCGGCGGGGCCGGGCGGGGTCCAGCGCGTGTAGCGCCCGGCGGCCCCGCCGCGGCGGCGCCAGCCGTGCCGGTCGAGGAGCGCCCCGAGGACGGCCGGGTCGATCCGGGCCGGGTCCGGCTCCGCGGGAGCACCCCAGGGGCCGGGCGGATCGGTCGTCGGATGGGGGCGGCTGCCGGGCTGGAGGGACTGGTGGAGGTGCTCGTCGAAGGGCCGGTGCATCAGGGTTTCCCTCCCGCCCCGACGCGCGCCATGATCTCGCAGAGCGCGCGGTCGTCGAAGATCCTCGTGGTCGGGATCCGCACGGTGGTCCGGCGCCTGCCCGTCACCGGGTGGCCTGCCAGATTGGTCCAGTAGCAGCAGTGCCTCAGGTCGAGCCGGTCGTGACCGGCACGCAGCCAGTCGTCCTGTGTCCGGGGGACGAGCATGACGACCAGGATCTTGTGCACCGAGACCGGTGTGCGGGCGAGCTTCACCAGATGGTCGTTGTCGAGGGTGAAGGAGAACGCGGGTCCCGGTGGGTGCGGCGGAATCTGGTAGGTGCATTTGAGCTGCACCTTGATGGTCACTTCGTCGTCCACCGTGTGCCGGGCGGAGCTGTGGCTGACGTGCCAGTCGATGCCGTTGTCCGGGAACGGCTGGGACAGTGAGCAGCCGGCCGCGGCGGAGACCGCGTGCAGATAGCCCACCTGGAGCGTCTCCATGCAGGCGGTGGTGGCGAGCGCTCCGCGCAGCGGAACGGTCCGCTGGGGCTGGGGGCACCTCCCGCTTGCGGGGGACAGCCCTCCCGATTCGGGCTGGGCGAGCGCCATGGCAATGTCCTTCCCCGTCACCTGTGTTGTCACCGCGCGGCGTACGGCGCAAACAGCCCGGGTATCACCGATTCGGGCAGGGCGCTTCGCCCATCTGCCAGGCTCGCGCGAGGAGTTCGGGGATGACGCACTGGTTCGACGGCCCACTGGCCGCATTTGACACAGAGACAACCGGAGTGGACGTCGAGGCGGACCGGATCGTGTCTGCCGCGGTGGTCGTCCAGGACACTCCGGGCGGACGGCCGCGCATCACACGGTGGTTGGTGAATCCGGGAGTGCCGGTGCCGCCGGCCGCCACCGAGGTGCACGGCCTGACGGAGGATCACCTCCAGCGCAACGGCCGATGGCCGGCGCCGGTGATGGAGGAGATAGCGAGGTCGCTGGCCGAGCAGTGCGCGGCCTCCCGCCCACTGGTGGTGATGAACGCGCCGTTCGATCTGACCATCCTGGACCGGGAGTTGCGCCGCCACCGGGCTTCGTCTCTGGCGCGCTACCTGGCGAACGTGCCGCTGTGCGTGCTGGATCCACGAGTGCTGGACAAGCATCTGGACCGCTACCGCAAGGGCCGGCGCACGCTCACCGATCTGTGCGCGCAGTACGAGGTCACGTTGGACGGCGCGCATGACGCGGCCGCCGACGCGCTGGCGGCGATGGAGGTCGTACGGGCGGTGGGGCGGCGTTTCGCGTCCCGGCTCGATCGGCTGTCCGTGGCAGAGCTGCACACCTTGCAGGCGGTGTGGCACGCGGCGCAGGCACGCGGGCTGCAGGCGTGGTTCGCGCGCAGCGGCGCTCCGGAGCCTGTCGATCCGGCGTGGCCGCTGCGTCCGGAGATGCCCGCCGCCGCGTAGGGACAATGCCCGCACATACGTGTGAGGCCGGTCCGTCTGCTGACGGACCGGCCTCTCCCGGTGGGCGATACTGGGTTCGAACCAGTGACCTCTTCGGTGTGAACGAAGCGCTCTCCCACTGAGCTAATCGCCCGGGAACGCACTGAACCATACAGGGCGTCGCGGCCTTCCTTCAAACCGCTTCCAGGCAGGCGGCGAGACCGCGCCTTCCGCCGCGCATCATCAGGGCGTGGTTGGCCCTGAAGACCGGGCGGCACGGCACCGCCAGCATTCTCATCAGCGGCTTGCGCACCTCCACCTCCTGCTCGAACAGGGCGCGCGTTCCGTCGCCGGACGCCCGCACGGTCCAGCGCAGCCGGCCCACGAGGTCCCCGTCGAGCGCGATCTCCAGTACGCCGGCGTCCGGGTCGCGGCGCCGGACGTGGGCGGTGACGCGGAGGTCGTACGGGAGGAAGGAGCGGAAGCGTGCGGTGCCGGACTCCTCCCCGGTCGCGTCCACTTCACGCACCTGCGGCCACCACCGCGGATACTCCTCGGCCCGCTCCAGCACCCGGTAGACGGTCTCCGGGGCGGCGGGCAGGTCCCAGACGCTGCGAAAGCGGTAGCGGCACCAGTCCATGGGAGCAGTCTGTCCCCATGGGCCTGGTCCTGGGCGTACTCAGGGCGGATCTGAGTACCTGCGCGCATGGCCGGCTCATGTGGTGCCCGCCACACTTCGGCCATGGAGAACGTCCCGACACCCGCCGACGAGCTGGCGGTCATCGACCGTGAGCTGCGTCAACTGGACGCCCGCCGGGGCCAGTTGCTGGCGCGGCGCACCTGGCTGCTGGCCGCGATGCGGCCGCCCGTCGCCGCGTCCGCGGCACCGCCCTTCCCACCACCGGGCACCTGGCCGGCGGGCCCGAGGCCGCAGGCCGAGGCATCCGCGCCGAGCGTGCAGAACGTGCTGCTGACGCTCGGGGGCATCCTGCTGGCCGTCGCGGCGATCGCCTTCACACTGGTCAGCTGGGGCCATATGGGCATCGGCGGCCGCGGCGCGGTGCTGGGCGCGGTGACCCTGGCGGCCCTGGCCACGCCGGTCGTCCTGCTGCGCCGCGGCCTGGTCGCGACGGGCGAGTCGGTGGGCGTGGTGGGCCTGGTGCTGCTCGTCCTCGACGCGTATGCGCTGCACCGCGTGGCCCTGGCGGACATGGGCGCCCTGGCGTACGCGGCTGGTGTGTCGGCCGTGCTGGCCGGGCTGTGGTCCGCGTACGGCCTGGCCCTGCCGCGGCTGCGCACTCCGCTGCCGGCGGCGGTCGTGGCGGCTCAGCTGCCGTTGCCGCTGTGGGCGCTGGCCGGCGGCGCCGCCGCGCCGTCGATGGAGTGGGCCCTGCTGCTGACCGCGGTGCTGGATGTCGCATCCGCGCTGTGGACCCGGCCGGTGGTGGTCCGCCGGTTCGCCGGGGTGGCTGCCTCGGTCACGGGCGGTCTCGCGGTGCTGACCGGGCTCTGGCAGTCGCTGGCCGCCGGTTCGCCGGCGGGTGCCGCCGAGCCGGCGCTGCTACTGCTCACGGCAGCGGCGGTGGCCCTGTTCGCGGCATGGCGTTCGCCGGCCGCCGCGGTGGCTGTGTCGGTGACCGCCGGCCTGGCGGCGGTCGCGGCCGTCGGCGGTGTGATCCGTACGACGGTGCCGCAGGGCTGGGCGGCGCTGGGTTATCTCCTGTGCGCCACGGCCCTGCTCGCGGCCGTTCGTGCCTCCTTGCCGGGCCGCGTGGTACGGGGCCTGGCCTGGGCGTCGGTCGCGGTGCAGGCGGCGGCCGCGGTGTCGGTTCTGCCGGCGGTGCTCGTGTCCCTGGCGGGCCCCGTGACGCGGCTGACGGACATCTGGTCGGCGGCACCGACGGGGGCGCGGGAGGCGCTGGACCTGGACGTCCCCCTGCCCGCCCTCGCGGCGAGTCCGCTGGTGCTCGCGGTCCTCGCGGCGACTGCGGCCCTGGTGTCCCGCCGTCTGCCGGCGGGGCCTGACGGCAACGGCACACAGACCACCCCGGGCCGGGCCACGCCAGATCCCGAGCACGCGGAAGCCGGTCCGCGTCCGGCGGCCGCCGGAGCCCCGGTCCCGCTCCCCGCCTGGGTCCGTCCTGCGGCCGCCTGCGGTTCCCTGGTCCTGGCCTGGGCCGCACTGCTGATCCTGCCCGTGGTCCTCGATCTGCCGTACCACGTCGCGGTGGGCTGGCAGTTGGTCCTCGCCGTGCTGCTGTCGCTCCTCGGCGCGGTGCGGACCGCGCCCGGTGCCCTGCGGTACACCCCGCTCGCGTACACCGCCGTGGTGTGCGGCCTGGTCGCCTCGGCGAGCGTCGCGCTGCTGTCGCTGGCGACGCGTCCGGCGACGTTCGCGGTGCTGGGAGCGCTGCCGGTACTGCTGATTGCCGCGGCGTTCCGGGCGCGGGGCCCGGTGCAGCAGGTGCTCGCCTGCGCGGCGACGGTGTTCGCCACCGGCCTCGCGGGGGCCGCGGCGGCCGCCGCGGGGCTGCAGCCGCACCGTGCGGCCCTCGTGCTGCTGCTCGTCCCCACGGCGGCCGCGCTGGCCGGTGCGCGCCTCCGCCGTCACCCCGTGGCCCTGCCGGTCGAGGCCGTCTCAGCGGCCTCGGGCCTGATCGCCGTGGCGCTCTCCGCCGGGCACGCGCCGACCCTGGCCCTGGTCCTCGCGCTGTGCGGCGTGATCGCCGCGGGCGCGGCCGTGCGCCCGGAGCGCCGCCCGGCCGCCGCGTACCTGGCCGCGGTGCTCTTCGTGCTCGCCACCTGGGTGCGCCTGTTCGCCTTTGAGGTCACCTCGCCGGAGGCGTACACGCTGCCCGTCACGGTCCCCGCGCTCCTGATCGGCGCGCTGCGCCGCCGACGGGACCCGCAGGCGTCGTCGTGGACGGCGTACGGCCCCGGTCTCGCGGCGACCCTGGTGCCGAGCCTGTTCGCGGCCTGGGGCGACGAGCACTGGCCGCGCCCGCTGCTGCTGGGCCTCGCTGCGCTCGCCGTGCCCCTGGCCGGAGCCCGGCTGAGGCTGCAGGCGCTGCTGGTGCTGGGCGGCGCGGTGCTGACCCTGGACGCGCTGCACGAGCTGGCCCCGTACGTGGTCCAGGCCGTCGGTGCGCTCCCCCGCTGGCTGCCCCCTGCGGCGGCGGGTCTTTTGCTGCTCGCGGTGGGCGCCACCTACGAACAGCGGCTGCGGGACGCACGCAGGCTCAAGGAGACCTTCGGCCGGATGCGCTGAACGCCGAAGGCCCTGGAGACTGATGTCTCCAGGGCCTTCGGTCCGGGTGGGCGATACTGGGTTCGAACCAGTGACCTCTTCGGTGTGAACGAAGCGCTCTCCCACTGAGCTAATCGCCCGGGCGCACCGCACACATTACCGCATGTCAGCAGGCCCCCATGACCACTTGGCGGTCACTCGTCGATGTTCCAGGGCATCGCGAGCCCGAACTTCCAGAGGTAGATGCCGACGAGCACGGCGATGATCACTAGGCCGACGGTGGTGAGGATGATGTTCCGCCGCCGGACCTTGGGGTCGAGCGCGCGCTGGGCCGCTTCGGTGACCTTGCGCTTGGTCCAGCGCAGCACCAGTTGCGCCCAGACGAATTCGGTCGCCCAGATCGCCATGCCGCCGAAGATGACCACCCAGCCGGGCCCCGGCAGCACGAGCATCGCCACGCCCGCGCCGACGACCGCCAGGCCGACGACGAAGACGCCGACCTGCCAGCTGATGTGCAGCGTTCTGGACCTCTTGATGAAGTGCGGTGCCCGCGAGCCGAGCTCCCGGTCCTCCTCCTTCTCCCCCTCCTGGGGCGGCAGTGCCGCACCCGCCGTCACGTCCCCCGTCGCGGGGCCGGAAGCCGTCGCCGCGACGGCCTCGTCCCGCTCGTCACTCTGCGCATTCATGACGCCCAACGTACCGGATTGAACTTCGTCACCGGAATGGCCGTATAACACAACGTAATGCACCGCCGTACGAGCGACGCGAGGCATCACAAAACGGTCAGAGGGGTTTACAACGGCACCGTAGGTGGCATGTCGATTTCGCCGACGTGCGAATCCCCGAGCGCACACTGAGCGAAAGGCCCTGGCGCTTATGAACACCACGGTCAGCTGCGAGCTGCACCTGCGCCTCGTTGTATCGAGCGAGTCATCACTGCCTGTACCCGCGGGCCTGCGGTATGACACGGCCGATCCTTATGCCGTGCACGCCACCTTCCACACCGGAGCCGAGGAGACGGTCGAGTGGGTCTTCGCCCGCGACCTCCTCGCCGAGGGGCTGCACCGCCCCACCGGCACGGGCGACGTACGGGTCTGGCCGTCGCGCAGCCACGGTCAGGGCGTCGTCTGCATCGCCCTGAGCTCCCCGGAGGGCGAAGCCCTGCTCGAGGCCCCGGCGCGGGCCCTGGAGTCGTTCCTCAAGCGGACGGACGCCGCGGTGCCACCGGGCACCGAGCACCGGCATTTCGACCTCGACACCGAGCTCTCGCACATCCTGGCCGAAAGCTGAGCCAGGCGAGAAGCCGCCCGGCGTCGTCCGTCTCGGGGAGACGGCGCCGGGCGGAAAATCCCCTGCGTCCGACACCGGCGCCGCCGTCACGGAAATCCACCGTGACGACGGCGCCGCTGCGCTCCCGGCACCAACCGCTAGAGTCGGCACAAAATTCGTCGGGCACCGGCCCGCGGCAGGCCAGGGAGCGCATCGTGCTGATCCCCCACGACACCCGTATCGCCCTCGACACCGTCGTCGATCTGGTGAACACCGCACCGGAGGGCGACCAGGAGGACGGACTCGCGGACGTCGCGGCGCTCGACGAGTTCGTACGAAGCCACGACATCAGCGACGTGGCCGAGCTGGGGCAGAAGGACCTCGAAGCACTCCAGGACGTACGGGCCCGGTTCGCGGAGATCTTCGCCGAGCGGGACGGCCGTACCGCGGCGGACCTGATCAACCGGCTGGTCGCGGCGGCCGGCACGACGCCACAGCTGACCGATCACGACGGCTACGACTGGCACGTGCACTACTTCGCACCGGGCGCCTCGGTGGCGGACCACCTCGCGGCCGACTGCGGCATGGCGCTGGCGTTCATCGTCGTCGCAGGTGAGCAGGAGCGGCTGCGGCGCTGCGAGGCGCCGGACTGCGGGCGCGCCTTCGTCGACCTGTCGCGCAACCGCTCACGGCGCTACTGCGACAGCCGGACCTGCGGGAACCGGCTGCATGTCGCGGCCTATCGGGCCCGCCGCCGGGAAGCCGCCGCCGGCTGAGCAAGCTGCGGGGGTGTCACAGCAGGAACAGGTCGTGCACCGCGCCCATCAGCAACAGGACGCCGATCACCCCGAGGAAGATCATCAGGGGCGGTTGGGAGAGCGCGAAGAGGCAGCCGCGCGGCTCGTGGGTCGGTGCGGGGGCCTGGCCCCGGGAGGTATCGAGCATCTCGGGGCCGATCATGGCGCAGCGCACCGCGGGGTGATCGACCAACACACCACGACGGCCGGGTAGTTCATCACATCCCGCGCAGCCGTACAGTACGGCCCGGGGCCCCTCGGAGGGGCTGTCGGGAAGCTAGATGCCGTGCTTCTTCAGGATCGCCTCGATGTCGCTGAAGTCGTCGGCCGCCGTCGCCTTCGGCCGGGACCGGGGCGCGCCGGCTTCGGGCGCACTGCTGCCGAGGGCGGGCGTGGCCGCACCGGACTCCGCGCCGGCTCGCCGCGCCGCGGCGGCCGCCTTGCGTTCCCGTCGGGTGCCTGTGGAGCGCCGCTCGACGACACGAGTGGTCATGAACAGCAGCCAGGCGGCGCCGAGCAGGCCGAAGCCGAGCCAGGCCGAGGGGCTGAAGGCCGTGTCCACGACCCACTGCACGGCCCCGGCCAGCACCAGGCCGGCGGGAACCAGGGAGTACGCGGCGATACGGGTCGCGGCGAGGAAACGCCTGCGGTACGCCGTGATCGCGGCGATGCCCAGGCCCGCCGCGGACACCGCGGAACAAATGGTCTCGGCAAGCATCCGGTCCTCCAGGCATCGGCGGGCACGAGGTGTTACGTCCCTTCCATCCTGCACCGTCCCCCTGACCGCGGGCCATGCCCGGGGTCGACCTCAGGGTGATCTGGGGGACGGTCTCCTCCCGAGGTCCCGGTTGGGTGCCCGAGGACCGGGCTGGGAGACTGGCCCCATGAGCGACTCCACCACCGCCCGCCCGGTCGTCGTCGACGTCTGGTGCGAGCTCCAGTGCCCCGACTGCCACGCCGCCCTGGAGGATCTGCGGGCCCTGCGCGCGCGCTTCGGCGACCGGCTGGACCTGCGGCTGCGGCACTTCCCCCTCGACAAGCACAAGCACGCCTTCGCCGCCGCGCAGGCCGCGGAGGAGGCGGCCGAGCAGGGCAAGGGCTGGCCGTATGTGGAGGCCGTGCTGGAGCGCACCGAGGACCTCGCGGCGAGGGGCGAGCCCGTGCTGCTGGAGGTGGCGCGCGAACTGGGCCTGGACGCCGAGGAGTTCGACACGGCCCTGATCGACGGCCGGCACATCCTGATCGTCGACGCGGACCAGGCCGAGGGCAAGGCGATCGGTGTGACGGGGACCCCGACGTACGTCATCGGCGGCGAGCGCCTCGACGGCGGCAAGAGCCAGGAGGGGCTGCGCGCCCGGGTCGAGGAGATCGCCGACCGGTTGCTCGCGGCGCAGACGGACACACCGTAGACCGGCCCCCGCAGCGGATCCCTAGAGGAGCTGCTTGACGAAGTTGCGGTGGGTGGTCAGGTAGCCGAGGGAGTCGTACAGGCTCAGCGCCCGCGTGTTGCCCGCGAAGACGTGCAGTCCGATCAGTGTGTCGCCCGCGTCGTGGGCGATGCACTCGGCGAGCAGCATCAGTGCGCGACCGTAGCCCCGGCCGCGGTGCTCCTCGGCCACCTCGACGTCGAAGACGTACGCGCCCTGCTCCCCCGAGCGCACCTCGCGCTGCGCGACCCAGACGTGCCCGACCGCTGTCCCCCCGGCGAGCAGGCATCGCAGGTCGGTGCCGGGCGTCGCGAGACCGTCCGGGAGGAGTTCGCGGTGGAGCGCCTCGGAGCGGGCCAGGGCGTCGTCGCGTGGCACGCCCCTGGTGATCCAGTCCTGCGCGTAGTGCATGACCGCCCCGGCGCGCCACACGTCGAATTCGGCCTCGCTCATGGGACGCCCCTGGACTCCGTCGGGCAGCGTGGGCGGTTCGGCCGGCAGCTCCTTGAGCATGTTGCGGCCGCGCTCGGTGTAGCCGAGAGCGGAGGTCAGGCGCAGGGCCGCGGCCGCCTCGGTCGGGACGGACGTGCGGACCTCGGTGCAGCCCCAGCCGCGCAGCACCTCCTCGGCGGCGAGCGCGGCGACCGTGCCGCGCCCGCGTCGGCGCTCCGCCTCGTCGATGCTCAGGGACCGTACGTAGCCGACCGGCAGGTCGGCGCCCGGGGCCGTCGCGAGGCGTACGGAGCCGACCGGCCGGCCGTTCACACAGACGTCGTACGCCCGAGCCGCGGCGCCGGAGTCCTCGCGCTGGATCGGCCCGGTGGGCCGCAGGGTTGTGGTCATCGGGGACTTTCTACCCGCCCCGGCCGTCCGGCAACAGGTGTGCCGACGGGCCTGCCGCTAGAGGGACTTGGGGTCCTGGTCGGCCTTCGCCCGCTCCTCGAAGACGCGCATCGCCTTCGTCGTCACGGGCCCGGGGGCGTCCGCTGTGTCACGGCCGTCGATACGGACCACGGCCTGCACATCCCGCAGGGTGGACGTGAGAAAGACCTCCTCGGCCCGGTCGAGCACGTCCAGCGGCAGGTCGGTCTCCTTCGCGCCCGTCCATTCCACGGTCAGGGCGCGGGTGATGCCGGCGAGGCAGCCGGAGGAGACCGGCGGCGTGTGGAGTTCGCCGTCGAGGACGACGAACACGTTGGAGCCGGTGCCCTCGCAGAGCTGCCCGACGGTGTTGGCGAACAGCGCCTCGGAGGCCCCCTGCTCGTGCGCCCTGGCCAGGGCGACGACGTTCTCGGCGTACGACGTGGTCTTCAGGCCGGTCAGCGCGCCGCGCTCGTTGCGCGTCCACGGGACGGTGATCACGGCGGTGGTGTCGGGCCGCCGACGGCTCTCCCCCAGGGCGACGACCAGGGTCGGGCCGGCGTCGCCGCGGTCGGAGCCGAGCGGCGAGAGCCCTCCGGTGTAGGTGATGCGCAGGCGGCCGAGCGGCATCGGGTTGGCGTCGAGCACGGCGGCGCAGGCGCGGCGCACCTCGTCGTGGTCGGGCTCGGGGAGGCCGAGGCCCCGCGCCGAGCGCGTGAGCCGTTCCAGATGGCGGGTGAGGGCGAAGGGCTGCCCGTGGACCGCCTTCACGGTCTCGAAGATGCCGTCGCCCACGGTCATGCCGTGGTCGAGGACCGACACCCGGGCGTCCTCGGCGTCCTTGAGCTCGCCGTTGACCCAGAGCTTCATCCAGCTGTCCTTCCGCTTGCCTCGTACGCACCCGACGCTACCGCGAGCAGCCGGGACGCCTTCAGTTCGGTCTCGGCCCACTCGCGGTCGGGGTCCGAGCCCCAGGTGATGCCGGCGCCGGTGCCGAAGCGCAGCGCGGGGCCGCCCGGCGCCCGGCGGTCGATCCAGAACGTGCGTATGCCGACGGCGAGCTCACCGGTGCCGCGGTCGGCGTCGACCCAGCCGATGCCTCCGCAGTACGGGCCTCGGGGGGAGGTCTCCAGCGCCTCGATGATCCTCAGTGCGCTGGACTTGGGGGCGCCGGTGACGGACCCGGGCGGGAACGTGGCCGCCAGCAGCTCGCTCCATCCCGCAGCCGGGGCGAGCTCGCCGCGCACGGTGGAGACGAGATGGACCAGGCCGGGGTGCGGCTCGACGGCGCACAGTGCGGGCACACTCACGCTGCCGGTGGCGCAGACGCGACCGAGGTCGTTGCGGACGAGGTCCACGATCATCACGTTCTCGGCGTGGTCCTTCTCGAGCAGGTCCGCAGCTGTCCTGCCGGTGCCCTTGATCGGTCCCGACTCGACGGTGCGGCCGGTGCGGCGCAGATACAGCTCGGGCGACGCGGTGGCGATCTCCACCCCGTGTGCGCGGAGCCGGATCGTTCCTGCATACGGGGCCGGGTTGCCGACGGCCAGCAGGGCGGTGAGCTCGTCGACGTCGGCACCGTCCGGGTCGGGCAGCGGCGCGGACAGGACCCGGCACAGGTTCGCCTGGTAGACGTCGCCGGCCGCGATGTGCTCGCGGATCCGCCGTACGCCCGCGATGTAGGAGGCGCGGTCCAGCGACGACGTCCAGTCCTCGGCGGCCGGCCCCCGCCACCGTCCTGGCACGGGCTCGGGCACCGGCTCCCTGCGGACGTCGCCGAAGCGGGCACAGGTCAGCCGCCCCTCGAAGTCCGCGGCGACGGCCCAGAAGCCGGCGGAGTCCAGAGCCGCGGGGTCGCTGGTGACGTCCCGGAGGTCGGTGGCGACGAGGGGGCCGAAGCGGGCCAGAGGAGCGAGGTCGTGCACGTCTGTGAGTGTATGACCGGTGGAGATAGGGCGGGGCAGAGCGGTCCATCAGCCGCCGGTGCGCTGCCGGTGAGCTGCCGCGACGTGCACATACCTCAGCACGCTGCACAAACGCGTTTTTGTGCTGGCCCAGGAATCCGCTAGAGTTCAACACGTCGCCGGGACGCGCAAGCGGAACGGAAACGACAGGCGGACGTGGCTCAGTTGGTAGAGCATCACCTTGCCAAGGTGAGGGTCGCGAGTTCGAATCTCGTCGTCCGCTCGAGAATGGGGGGTCTTCCCGACCCCCCGCACTCCGGGTGGAGTGGCCGAGAGGCGAGGCAACGGCCTGCAAAGCCGTCTACACGGGTTCAAATCCCGTCTCCACCTCCATGGACGATTAGCTCAGCGGGAGAGCGCTTCCCTGACACGGAAGAGGTCACTGGTTCAATCCCAGTATCGTCCACTGGTCCGCAAGGATCCCCGCGCGATTAGCTCAGCGGGAGAGCGCTTCCCTGACACGGAAGAGGTCACTGGTTCAATCCCAGTATCGCGCACGCACTAGGCCGCGGCGGCTCGTCGCGGTTCGCAGTGTCTCGCAGCGATGCGGGTGACCCGCGCGATTAGCTCAGCGGGAGAGCGCTTCCCTGACACGGAAGAGGTCACTGGTTCAATCCCAGTATCGCGCACCAGCCGAAGCCCCCGGCCGTCTCGACGGCCGGGGGCTTTGTCGTGCATGCGCCTGCCGCGGTGTGCCCGCGCGGGCCCGGGCGTCTCGGTCGGCGCCCCGGCCCGCACCCGGGCCCACGCGGCGGGTCGTGCGGGTCGTTCAGGAGGAGAAGAGCATCCGGCCGAAGCTGCGCTGGCGGTGGTGCCCGCCGTGGTGGCCGCCGTGGTGCGGGGCTCCCCAGGCCGGAGCCGCGGGAGCCGGAGCGGCGGGGTAGGGGGCGGGCGGGGCCGCCGGCGGCGGGGCCTGCTGCATCCACTGCGACTCCAGACGGGTCAGCGATTCGAGCTCGCCATAGTCGAGGAATATGCCCCGGCAGCCGCTGCACTGCTCGATCTGGACCCCGTTGCGGTTGTACGTGTGCATCGCCGCATGGCACTTGGGACACTGCATCGTCTGGTCAGCCTTTCGCCGTTCGGTCGACGTCCCCGGATGCATGCCCGGCGACGAGGACTTCACCCTATGACGAAGGTTCGCACTCCAACTCGGGCGGGAGTGTGGCGATTCGGGTACAAGCGTCGATCACCGCGCTTTCGACGTCGTCCGGTTGCCGGTTCTCGGCGGCGGACTTCGCGAGGGCGAGTGCGGCGGTCTGCACCGTGAGGGCGCGGGCCGGGACGTCGAGTTGGGGCCACGGGTCGGCGCCCGACAGGACCGCGGGGCCGTGCGCCGCCGTGTAGGCGCCGAGGAACCGCTGCCAGATCTCCGGGGGCAGGATGCCGGACGCGTACCAGGCCGCCGGGCGGGCGAGATCCCAGGCAGGGTCGCCGAGACCGAGGTCGTCCACGTCGATCAGCAACCACGGGCCGTCGGGAACGGGATGGCGTACGAGCTGGCCGAGATGCAGGTCGCCGTGGCAGAGCGCGCGGGGGCGGTGGTGCGGGGCACTCGCCTCCGTCCCCCTGGCCCAGGCGGGCAGGCGCTCCCAGGCGCGCCGGACCGTGCTCGCGGCGGGGTGGCCGGCCGCGGAGTCCTCCATCCGCGCCATGGCGGCGGCGGCCTTGGCGGGGCCGCGCATGGGCGGTAGCGGGCCGGGGAGGCCGGCCGTCCCGATCCGGTGCAACCGGGCGAGCAGGACGGCGACTTCCTCCCAAGGGGCCGCGTCGGGGTCGGCGGGGTCGACGGGGACGCCGTAGGGCCAGGCGCTCACGGGACGGCCCAACCCGGCCGGGCCCGTACTCGGCAGGGGCGGCAGGAGGATCCCGGCCAGGGCAGGATGCGCGGCCACGGCGAGGCGGGTGCGATGCGCCTGCGGCTCCGTGTCCGGGGCGTGCGCCTTGGCGACGGCGGGCCCATGGCGTACGACGGCGCCGTCGGGGCGGTCGGCGAGGGTCTCGCGACCGTCGTAAGGATCTTGGCCGGTGACTCGGCCGGTGCTGTGGCCGCAGGCGGGACAGGCGTCGCCGGGCGCGGCGAGGTGGGCGGCGGTGCGGGCGACGCGGGCGAGCGTGCGGAGGAGGGGGGTGGACACGGGAGGGAGAGTAGCCGGGGTTCTCCCCCGCCCCACCCTCCCCTTGCGGCTTGGCGGCTGTTTGCTGCACCCCATCCCGAACCGGGCTCCCGCGCGCCCTTAGGACCCGCGCGGCAACGGCGGCTGGTTGCCGAAAGCCTGGCGCATGGGGCGGGCACCGCTGCCGCGTCGCCGGGTGGACCGCACGCAGAGCCCGTCGCGGAGGGCCCCCACCGCCGCCGCGCGGTCGGGCGGAACGGCGCACGTCGGCCGTTCCCGCCCGGCACACGCACCGCACCCCATCACGGCCCGCCACGATCACCGTGAGAGCGTGCTCCCGCCCGGCACACCGGCAGCGGACGGCGCGGCCGAACCGTCAACCGGAACACTCACCACCCCCGCCCAGGCGGTGGTCGGCCGACTGGCCGTCGCAGCGCGCAGACCGACCGGTCGCCGGGCGCATGGGGTTGGCGCAGCCGGGCGGTCGGCGTGGCACGCATGTGGCCCGGCCACGGCGAGCCGGCACGTGTCGGCCCGGTCAGTCAGGTGGCAAGCCTCATGCCTCGCAGGCGGCCAAAGGCCACAAATGCGCGTCGGCCGGTCAGCTCCCCAGCTGACCGGCCAAACGCTGCCGTCCGCCGCACCCCCGTCCCCACGGGGTTGTTCGGCCGGATGTCCCCGACCCGGACCGCTCTTCCGGGCCCGGGGCGCCGTTCAGCGCCCCAGCATCACGCCCACGGACGACGCCTGTGTGACCACTGCGTCCCAGCCGCCGAAGACGACCACCAGCAGTGCCGCGAGGGGAAGGACCATGGCCGTCGCCACCAGCGGGTGGCGCGTGCCGGAAGGGCGGACGCCGAGCCCGGCGTAAGCCTTGCGCGATGCCGTGTCCGCCATGGTCCCTCTCCTGTCGTGGTTGGCAGCGGCGGGTGTCTGAAACCTCGGGGGACGAGTGCTGCACCCGCCGCTTGACATCAACATTAGGGAAACGGCAGCGCCCGGACGTCATGCCCGCGTACCGATTGCCGGGCCTCCCGGAGGATGAGCCGCCACCCGGTCATGTACTCCCCTGGGTGGAGACGCGGGCGCTGGGCTTGGGGTCTTCCCGGAGGGGACGCTCCCGCTCGTCGTCGGCCTCGCGCGGCACCGGCTGCTCGACCAGCGCCAGGACGCGGCCCGCCATGAAACGGGCTGTCCGCACGACCGAGCCCGACCTCGTGACTTCGCTCACTTCCACCACCCCTCTGCGCACCGCAGTCTCCACCCGCCGGCCCGCCCGGCTTGCCACCACTTCATACGTACGTGTGGTGTCTCCCGCGTCCACGACGATTTCCACCCGGTCGCCCTTCACCGATCCAATCCCCCTTCTGCGACTGACCGTTGAGATCACGCACGGGCCCGGGGGGACGGATCCTCTCTCCCCTGACCACTGCTCAATTCTCCCACTGGGCACTGACATCGAACGAGCGAGAGGGCGCGGCCTATGAGCACACCGGCGCGGCGGTCCGTAAGCTGTGGCACGTCAAACGGACTGACCGGGCAGCGGGGTGGGGCCTCCCACCGTAGGTAGGGGACGGACAATGGCGATGATGCGGCTCCGGCGCGAGGACCCGCGTGTCGTCGGCTCCTTCAGGCTTCACCGGCGGCTCGGCGCCGGCGGCATGGGTGTCGTCTATCTCGGGTCCGACCGGCGCGGCCAGCGGGTCGCGCTGAAGGTGATCCGGCCGGATCTCGCGGAGGACCAGGAGTTCCGATCGCGGTTCGCCCGGGAGGTCTCGGCGGCGCGGCGCATCCGCGGCGGCTGCACCGCCCGGCTGGTGGCCGCGGACCTGGAGGCGGACCGCCCCTGGTTCGCCACGCAGTACGTACCCGGCCCTTCGCTGCACGACAAGGTGGCCGAGGAGGGCCCGCTGCGGGCCGCCGACGTCGCCGCGGTCGGTGCGGCGCTCTCGGAGGGGCTCGTCGCGGTCCACGAGGCCGGCGTGGTGCACCGTGACCTGAAGCCGTCGAACATCCTGCTCTCGCCCAAGGGCCCGCGGATCATCGACTTCGGCATCGCCTGGGCCACCGGCGCGAGCACGCTCACGCATGTGGGTACGGCGGTGGGCTCCCCCGGCTTCCTCGCTCCCGAGCAGGTGCGCGGTGCGGTGGTCACCCCAGCGACCGACGTGTTCGCGCTGGGGGCGACGCTGGCGTACGCGGCGATGGGCGACTCGCCCTTCGGGCACGGCAGTTCCGAGGTGATGCTCTACCGCGTGGTGCACGAGGAGCCGCATCTGCACGGGGTGCCCGACGCGCTGGCACCGCTGGTGGCCGCCTGTCTGGAGAAGGACCCCGACGAGCGGCCGAGCACGCTCCAGCTGTCCATGCGCCTCAAGGAGATCGCGGCCCGGGAGGCGCAGGGCCTGCACGACGCGCGGCCGCCGGTGCAGCGGGAGCGGGTCGAGATCGACCGGCCGACCTCGCACTACACGGAGCGCCACGACCGGACGGAGCGCCTGGAGAGGACCGAGCGCCTGGAGCGGCGGACGGGCGGCTCGACGGCGCCGCGGCCGCAATCACAATCGCGTACCGGCGGTGGGTCACGGCCGCCGCAGGGCCGCACCACGGGCCGCGGCACGGGTCGTACGAACAGCAGGACCAGCAGCAGGACGAACGGTCGTCAGAACGGCACGCGGCCGGGCGGCCGCACGACGGCGACCGGTCGGCGGCCCGCCAATCCGCGGCTGCTGCGCCAGCGGATCGTCGTCTTCGTCGTGGTGACGCTCATCGTGGCGCTGGGCATCGCCGCCGCGCAGCAGCTGTAGGGCTCAGGCTCCGGGGCGGCCCGTGGCGACCGCGTAGAACGCGACCGCAGCCGCCGCGCCCACGTTGAGCGAGTCGACTCCGTGCGCCATGGGGATGCGTACCCACTCGTCGGCGGCCATCAGGGCCTTGGTGGACAGGCCGTCGCCCTCCGCGCCGAGCATGAGGGCGACCCGCTCCCGCCGGTGCGGGGCGGCCTCGTCGATGGGCGACGCCTTCTCGTCGGGGGTGAGGGCGAGGATCTCGAAGCCCGCCTCCCGGACCGCTTCGAGGTCCCTCGGCCAGGTGTCGAGGCGAGCGTACGGGACCGAGAAGACCGCGCCCATGGAGACCTTCACGGACCGGCGGTAGAGCGGATCCGCGCAGTCCGGGGAGAGGAGCACGGCGTCCATGCCGAGGGCGGCGGCGCTGCGGAAGATCGCGCCGATGTTGGTGTGGTCGTTGACCGACTCCATGACGGCCACCCTGCGGGCCGTACGGAGCAGTTCCCCGGCCGGCGGCAGGGGCTTGCGCTGCATGGAGGCGAGGGCGCCGCGGTGCACGTGGTAGCCGGTGACGCGTTCGGCGAGGCCGGGGTCGACGGCGTAGACGGGCGCGGGGACCTCGTCGATGACGTCGCGCATGACGTCGACCCACTTGGCCGACAACAGCATCGACCGCATCTCGTAGCCGGCCTGGCGGGCTCTGCGGATCACCTTCTCGCCCTCGGCGATGAACAGCCCTTCGGCGGGCTCGCGCCTGCGCCGCAGCTCGACGTCGGTCAGGCCCGTGTAGTCGGCCAGGCGCGGGTCGTCGGGGTCGTCGACGGTGATGAGATCAGCCACGGGGTGATACTGCCTTCTCGGTGGTGCGGTGCCAACGGCTTGCGCGGCTTTCGGTTACCGCCGGTCACTTGACGGGCGGCACGCCTACGCCGACGACATCGCCGACGACGATGACGGCGGGCGGCCGCACGTCGTTCGCCCGCACGGCCTCGCCGACGGTGGCGAGGGTCGCGTCGACGCGGCGCTGGGCGGCGGTCGTGCCCTCCTGCACCAGGGCGACCGGAGTCTCGGGGGCCTTGCCGTGCGCGACGAGCGCCGCGGCGATGGCGCCGATCTTGTCGACGCCCATGAGGATCACCAGGGTGCCGGTCAGCCGGGCCAGGGACTGCCAGTCGACCAGCGAGCGCGGGTCGTCGGGCGCGACATGGCCGCTCACGACGGTGAACTCATGGGCGACGCCCCGGTGCGTGACCGGGATGCCCGCCGCCGACGGCACCGAGATCGAGCTGGAGATGCCGGGGACGACCGTGCAGGGGATGCCGGCCTCGGCGAGGGCCTGCGCCTCCTCCATGCCGCGGCCGAAGACGAACGGGTCGCCGCCCTTGAGCCGGACGACGGCCTTGCCCGCCTTGGCGTGCTCGATCAGCGCGTTGTTGATGGCCTCCTGGGCCATGAAGCGGCCGTAGGGGATCTTGGCCGCGTCGATCACCTCGACGTGGGGCGGCAGTTCGTCGAGCAGGTCGCGCGGTCCGAGGCGGTCGGCGATGACGACGTCGGCCTCGGCGAGGAGGCGCCGGCCACGCACGGTGATCAGATCCGGGTCGCCGGGGCCGCCGCCGACGAGCGCGACGAACGGGGCCCGGGTGCGGTGGTGGGGCGCGGCGATGGTGCCGTCGCGCAGGCCCTCCACGATCGCGTCCCGTACGGCCGCCGAGCGGCGCGGGTCCCGGCCGGTGAGCACGGCGACCGTGACGCCCTCGCTGCGGCCGGTCGCGGGGGTCCAGGCCGTGGCGGCCTCGGCGTCGTCGCTGCGTACACACCAGGTCTTGGTGCGCTCGGCCTCGGCGGAGGCGCGGGCGTTGGCGTCGGGGTCGCTGGTGGCGACGAGCGCGTACCAGGCGTCGGCGATGTCGCCCTCCTCGTACCGCCGCCGCGTCCAGGTGATCTCCCCGGACTCGGCCATCGCCTCGACGGACGGGGTCGCGGAGGGGGAGATCAGGGTGACGTCGGCGCCTGCCGCCACGAGCGCCGGGAGGCGGCGCTGGGCGACCTGGCCGCCGCCGATGACGACGACGCGCCGCCCGGTCAGGCGGAGTCCGACAGGGTAGGCGGGGTGCTCGGCGGGCTCGGGCATGGCGGTGCGGCTCCTCGTGCGGATGGTGCGTGTGCGGGGGCCGCTGCGGCGGTGAAGCGGCTGGTGGGGGCGCTGCTGGGACCAGGGTACGGTTCCGGGGCCGCGGGCCTGTGCCAGGACCCTGGGCGCGCGCCGCTGCCGGGTGCCGTCCGGCCGCTGCGGGCCGGACAGCACCCGGGTACTACTTCTCCGTGACGCCGGCCGAGTCGAACGTCGCCACCTCGTGCATGGCGCGCGCCGCGCTCTGGACGATGGGGAGCGCGAGCAGCGCGCCCGTGCCCTCGCCCAGGCGGAGGTCGAGGTCGACCATCGGGCGCAGGCCCAGCTTGTTGAGCGCGGCCACATGGCCGGGCTCGGCGCTGCGGTGGCCCGCGATGCACGCGGCCAGCGCCTCGGGAGCGATGGCCCGGGCGACGAGGGCCGCCGCGCCGGTGCTGACGCCGTCGAGGACGACCGGCGTGCGCAACGAGGCACCACCGAGGATCAGGCCGACGAGTGCGCAGTGCTCCAGGCCGCCGACGGCGGAGAGCACCCCGATGGGGTCGTCGGGGTCGGGCTGGTGGAGGTCCAGCGCGCGGCGCACGACGTCGACCTTGCGGGCGTGCATCTCGTCGTTGATGCCGGTGCCGCGGCCGGTGATCTCCGCCGGGTCGGCACCCGTGTAGACGGCGATGAGGGCCGCCGACGCGGTGGTGTTGGCGATGCCCATCTCACCCGTCAGCAGGGCCTTGTTCCCGGCGGCCACCAGGTCGCGGGCGGTCTCGATGCCGACCTCGATCGCGGCGAGCACGTCCTCGCGGCTGAGCGCCGGGCCGGTGGTGAAGTCGGCCGTGCCGGGCCTGACCTTGCGCGGCAGCAGACCGGGTGTCGCGGGCAGGTCGGATGCCACACCGACGTCGATCACGCAGACCTCGGCGCCGACCTGGGAGGCGAAGGCGTTGCAGACAGCTCCGCCGCCGAGGAAGTTGGCGACCATCTGGCCGGTGACCTCCTGGGGCCAGGCGGTGACGCCCTGGGCGTGCACGCCGTGATCGCCCGCGAAGATCGCGACCGCCGCGGGCTCCGGGATCGGGGGCGGGCACATCCGGGACAGCCCGCTCAGCTGTGCGGAGATGATCTCCAGCATGCCGAGGGCGCCGGCCGGCTTGGTCATGCGCTTCTGGCGCTCCCATGCCTCGCCGAGCGCCTTGGCGTCCAGCGGCCGGATGTTGGTGACCGTCTCCTGCAGCAGGTCGTGCGGCTCCTCCCCGGGCAGCGCACGACGGCCGTAGGTCTCCTCGTGGACGACCCAGGCCAGCGGGCGGCGCTTGGACCAGCCCGCCTGCATCAGCTCAGGCTCCTCGGGGAATTCGTCGACGTAGCCGACGCAGAGGTAGGCGACCACTTCGAGGTGCTCGGGCAGACCGAGCGTGCGGACCATCTCGCGCTCGTCGAAGAAGGACACCCAGCCGACGCCGAGGCCCTCGGCGCGGGCGGCGAGCCACAGGTTCTCGACGGCGAGGGCCGAGGAGTAGGGCGCCATCTGCGGCTGGGTGTGACGGCCCAGCGTGTGGCGGCCGCCGCGCGTGGGGTCGGCGGTGACGACGATGTTCACCGGGGTGTCGAGGATGGCCTCGATCTTCAGTTCCTTGAACTGCTTGGCCCGGCCCTTGGGCAGCGACTTGGCGTACGCCTCACGCTGGCGCTGGGCCAGTTCGTGCATCGTGCGCCGGGTCTCGGCCGAGCGGATGACGACGAAGTCCCAGGGCTGGGAGTGGCCGACGCTCGGCGCGGTGTGCGCGGCTTCGAGGACGCGGAGGAGGACCTCGTGCGGGATGGGGTCGCTGCGGAAGCCGTTGCGGATGTCGCGGCGTTCGCGCATGACGCGCAGGACGGCCTCGCGCTCGGCGTCGTCGTAGCCGGGGGCGGGAGCGGTCGCCGGGCCGGTGGGCTCGGGGACGCCGCCGTCGGTTCCGGCGACGGCCGCGGGCTCGGCCGCCTCGACGTCCTCCTGCGCGGCGACCGGCTCGCCCGCCGGCTCCGGCTCCGCCTCGGGGGCCTCGGCCTCCGGGGCCGCCTGGACGACCGGCTCCGGTTCGACGACCGGCTCCGGTTGGGCGACGGGCACGGGCTCGGCGGCGGCAGGCGCCTCGGCCTGGGGCGCGGGCGCCTCCGCGGCGACCGGCTCGGCCTCCGGTGCGGCCTCCACGACGGCGGTCTCGGGCGCAGGGGTTTCGGCGGACTCCGCCACGGGCTCCTCCGACACGTGCTCCTCCGCGACGGCCTCACCCGACGCGGCAGCCTCTCCCGACGCCATGATGTCCGGCGCCGCGTCGGCGACCTCGGGCGCCGCCGGCTCTTCAGTGGTCTCCGCTGTCTGCCGCGGCTCGGAGCCGCCGGTCCGCGGGCCGGGCACGGTGGCCTCCTGCGCGGTCGCGTTCACGGCCTCCTCGGTGCTTCCCGGGGCCTCGGCGCCTGCGTCCGGCTGCACGGGGACCGCCGCCTCAGGGACGACCGTTTCTGCGGGTGCCGTCGGAGCAGGCTGCGCCTGATCCTGCGGCGGCTGCGGGTCCCAGGGGGCGCCCGCCTGGGGCGGGATGTCGCCGAGCTGCGGCCCCGGAAGATCGGCAGCGGGCTCCTCGCCTGGAACGTCGAGGTACTCCACGCCCGTTGCGGTGGGCTGCGCCTGGGCGGGCCGTACGACCATCGGGTGCGGCGGCGTCCCGGCGGGCCCGCGGTCGGCGAGCGAACGCACCACACCGCTGTGGGGCTCGGGCACCGGCGGCCCCATGTGGAGCGGACGGCGCGCGGGCGGCGGCGTCGGCATGGCGGAGGTGGCGGCGGCGGGCATCCTTACGGCTCCGAGGTCGATGGAACCCGAGTCCCGGCCCCCGGCCTCGTGGGCGCCGGTCTCGTGGGCGCCGGCCTCGTGGGCGGCCTGCTGCGCCGCCGCTGCCTCCGCCGTCGCGGCCGCGACGGCCTCCTCGGCCGGGGCGTCGACCATGACGGCGGCGTGCGCTTCGGCGGCGTCGGCGGGCATCGGCGCCGCGTCGGTCGGCGCCACACCGGGCACGACGGACATGGTGCCGTGGACCTGCGCCAACGGCTCTTGTGCCATGGCCTCCTGGGACTCCTGCGGGGAGGGGGCGCCGGGCTGCGGCACGGACTGGGCGTCGACCGCCTGGACATCCTGTGCGTGGGCGGCGTCCGGTGCGTGGGCGACCTGCGGCTGGACGGGCGCGGGCTGTTGTGCCTGCACCTCCTGGAACCCGGGCTCCTGCGGCAGCGGCATCCGCGCGTCGTGTTGCTGCGCCTCCTGCGCGTACATCCCGGCATCGGCCGCCGCCTGCGTCACCTCGACGAACTGCGGTGCGGCTACGGGCTCGGGCGCCGGTTCCTGAGGGAAGGACTGCGCCGCGTCGGCACCGTGCTGCACGGGCGCAGCGGCCGGGTACTCGTGCGTGCCGTACGCCGCCGCCTGGTAGTCCACCTGGTACTCGCCGCTTCCGTGATGCGGCGAGGCATCCTGAGGGGCCATCGGCTGAACGGAGACAGGTGCCGCCGCGTACTGATCGGCGGCGGGCGCTCCCTCCATGTGCGGTGCCTGCGCAGTCGGCGCCTGCGGAGAGTCGCTCCAGGCGCCCTGCGCCCCCGGCATCAGCAGGAGGTCGTCCTCTTCGGAAGCGTGCTCGGAGGGTTCGAGGTAGGTGTACGCGCCGGGGGCGGGGACGCCCGGCTGCTCCACCATGCCTGCGTTCTCCGGCAGCCCCTCGCCCGGGATCTGGCCGGTGTCGGTCATGCGTTCCCCTCGCCCATCGATTTGCTCCTTCGCCCATCGCCCGGGACGTCCGACCGGCACACCTGACGCCCGTGAACAACAACGAGCGTGTGCGCCGCGCGGCACGATCGACCCCGGACCCCAAGCATTGTCGCCGTCGTTCGCCACCGTGGCAGCAAGATCCGCCGCGGTCCGCTGTGGGCTGCGCCACGTCGCGCGACCCCCCGGTTCCGACGTACCACAAACAGGAGCCAAACTGACTCCTTTTTCCGGACATTGACGAAGGAATCGACGAACGCCCGGCTGCGGTACAACGATCGGCCAGCCTACCTCGCACCGTCCGCCGCGGAGGGTGTGGGCCTTGCTTCCCTGTGCGCGAGCGGGCCCCGTGGAGTGTCCGCACCGTACCGTCGTCCGCCCGCAGGGCGGGGTCGCGGCGTCCGGCGCCGGAGGCACCTCCCGTGCCGGAAGGCTAGGGGGAGATCACCAAGAGGCCCTCGTCGCTGAGCTACTCGGGGCTGTGGCCGACGCAGCGCGCGGGTGCACCCCCCGTGCCCGCAGGGCTACGAGGGTGGGGCCCCTCCCAGGCCGGAGGCCGTGGGGGAGCGTGCCGGGGCACGCGAGCCCGGCAAGGCCGAACGAGCAGCCCTAGCCCCGGGACTCCGTGTGGCGGCCGCAGAGGAGGAAGACGACGGTGCGTTCGCGTTCCGTCCAGTCGGTGGTGTCCAGTTCTACGGCCTGGAGCAGCGCGCATTCGACGTCGTAACCACCCGCCGCCAGGGCCGCCCCGATGGACTCCGCCTCGTCGCGAGTGGAGGCGTGGGTGACGATGCGCTGGGGCCGGCGGTCGGCGACCGCCGTGACGACGGGCACTCCCCCACCACCGATGCGTACGACGTCCGGTTCGGGCAGCCGTTCCAGGACGTGGGGGGCGCGGCCCTGGACGACCTGGAGCTGGACGCCGAGGCGTCGTGCCTCGCTCGCGCTGCGGCGGCAGGCGTCCGGGTCGGCGTCGACCGCGATGACCGCGGCTCCGAAGCGGGCGGCCTCCGCGGCGAGCGCGCCGCCGCCGGAGCCGATGTCCCAGACGAGGTCGCCGATGCGGGGGCCGAGGCGGGCCAGTTGGGCGGCGCGCAGTCCGGCGTACTCGCCCTCGCGGGCCGGCGGCGCCTGCGGGTCCGCGGGCGGCAGGGCCCAGCCGCGTAGCTCGGGCGGATAGCCCGGCTCCCGTCCGGCGATCCAGCCGGAGCGGTTGCCGGACACGGCGGTGAGACTGCCCGCCCCGCCGATGACGATGACGACGTTGGGGTCGCGCCAAACGTGGTCGGCGACCTTGTCGGAGGTGAGGACGGTGACCTGTTCGCGGGCGGTGCCCTGCTCCTCGCAGATGACGAAGGTGCGGTGCACCCCGTCGAGGAGGAGCGCGAGCTCTGCCGGGCCGGCGCCAGGGGAGGTGAGGACGGCGACCTTGGTATGCGCCCGGCACACGTTGACGGCGCGGCGCAGCGTCCGACGGTGGGCGACGACGATCTGGGCGTCGTCCCAGGGCATGCCGGCCCGGGCGAAGGCGGTGGCGACGGACGAGACGGCGGGGACGACCTCGACCTCCAGGCCGTGTTCCGGCGCGCGCAGGGTGCGTACGACGCCGAAGAAGCCGGGGTCGCCGTCGGCGAGGACGACGGCGCTGCCGCGGTGGCTCGCGATGCGCCGGGCGGCCAGATCGACGCTGCCGAGGCGGATGCGTTCGGCGCGGGGCGGGACTTCGGGCAGGACCAGGTGGTGGGCGGCGCCGGCGACCAGGGTCGCGGCCGACAGCGCTGACCTGGCCGCCTGGGTGAGCGGCGAACCGTCCCAGCCGATCACCGTGACCCGGTCGGCCATCTCGTCAGTCTCCTGGATTTGTTGCAGGTCGGGGCCGTTTCGCGCGATGCGCGTCGCCTCGTGAGCGTACCTGGAAGGGTTCAGGGGGTGAGGGTGTGCCCCCATGGCGGTGGGCGGGTGTACCGGGTCCGCGCCGGAGGCGGGAGGTCAGTTCCAGTCGGTGTAGGAGGCGTAGCCGGCCTCCGCCAGACGGTCGGCCTCCAGGTCCTCGGGAAGCAGGCTCCACACGATCAGGTCGGTGCGGATGTCGGTCCAGCCGCCGTCCTCGGTCTGGCTGCGCGCTATCCAGGCGTTGCGCAGGACGCCTTCGCTGATGCAGCCGATCTTCTGGGCGACCTGCTGGGAAGCGGTGTTGTCGGCGGCGGTGCGCAGCTCCAGGCGCTCGAACTTCTGGTTGCGGAACAGCCACAGGGCGACCGCGAGGACCGATTCGGTGGCGTAGCCCTCGCCGCGTGCCCAGGGCGCGGTGACATAGGCGACCTCGGTGGCGAGCGTCCGCCAGTTGGTGTTCTGCAGGTGGACGGTGCCGACGAGCCGCTGGGTGAGGAACTCGGTGACGGCGAGGACGATGCCGCGGCCCGTCGTGCGCTCCGCAGGAGCGATCCTGCGGACCCATTCCTCGGCGTCCCGTGTTGTGTAGGGGTGCGGTACCGACGTCCAGGCCGTGGTCAGCTCGTCGTTCATCATCTCGGTGAACGCCGCGATGTCGGCGTCCTCCAAGGGACGCAGCACCAACCGCTCCGTGCTGATGGACACGTCCGGGAAGGTGTGAGTCATGCACTGCTCCATGCCGGGACCGTCGAAAGGGTCGTTGCCGTGTGGGCGTCGTAGCCGTAAAGGCACAGCATGCAACATCGGCTGTCGGCTGTGCATGGGAGGGTGGCAGGTACGACGCGGCCCCGCGCACCTTGGTGGGTGCCCGGGGCCGGCGTCAAGTGGCCTCGCTTCGCGACTACTTGGCCGCGCCGAAGGCGGAGACGACGGAGCCCTGGTACGTGTCCTCGATGAACTTCTTCACCTCGGGCGAGTTCAGGAGCTTCGCGAGCTTCTGTACGCGCGGGTCGTCCTGGTTGCCGTCCTTGACGGCGAGGAAGTTGGCGTACGGGTTGTCCTCGGCCTTCTCCAGCACCAGGGAGTCCGAGGCGGGCTTGAGGTCCGCCTCGATGGCGTAGTTGCCGTTGATGACGGCGGCGTCGACGTCGTTCAGGGCGCGGGGCAGCGTGGCGGCCTCCAGCTCCTTGAACTTCAGGCCCTTGGCGTCCTCGATGTCGGAGAGCTTGGCATCGGAGCCGGCGCCGTCCTTGAGGGTGATCAGACCGTTGCCGGCGAGCAGCGCCAGCGCGCGGCCCTCGTTGGTCGTGTCGTTGGGGACGGCGATGGTCTGGCCGGCCTTGATGTCCTTGATGTCCTTGGCCTTCTTGGAGTAGAGGCCGAGGGGCTCGAGGTGGACGTCGACGACCGGGACGATGGTCGTCTTGTTCTTCTTGTTGAAGTCGTCCAGGTACGGCTTGTGCTGGAAGTAGTTGGCGTCGACCTGGCCCTGCTGGGTGGCGGTGTTCGGCAGGACGTAGTCCGTGAACTCCTTGACCTCCAGCTTCAGGCCCGCCTCGGCCGCCAGCTTGTCCTTGACGTAGTTCAGGATGTCGGCGTGCGGCGTCGGGGATGCGGCGACGACGAGCGCCTTGGACGCGTCGCCCTTGGCGCCGGAGTCGCTCTGGACGCCGGGGTCGGAGGCCGTGCCGCAGGCGGTCAGGCCGAGGGCGAGAGCGGCGATGGCGGCGGCAGCCGCGGTGAGCTTGATGTTCTTGCGCACGAAAAGTGCCTCTTTCTCATGGGTGGAACAACGCCCGGACAAGGAGTGCGGGCTGTTGGGGGGCGGGCTGTTGGGGGCGGACGGTCCGCGGGTCAGCTCGCGGCGCGTCCGCGGCGGGCCAGCAGCCGTACGGCTCCGTCGCCGACGAGCTGCACGACGGTCACGATCGCGATCAGGATCACGACGGTGATGAGCATGAACTGCGTCTCGAAGCGCTGGAATCCGTAGGTGACGGCCTTGGAGCCGAGGCCTTCGCCACCCACCGCTCCGGCCATCGCCGAGTAGCCGACGAGGACGATCACGGTGGTGGTGACGGCCGAGACGAGCGAGGGAAGGGCCTGCGGGAGCAGCACCTTGCGGACGATGGTGGGGATCGAGCCGCCCATGGACTGGACGGCCTCGACGAGCCCGTGGTCGACCTCGCGGATCGCCGTCTCGACGAGCCGGGCGAAGAAGGGGATGGCGCCGACGGCGAGCGGCACGATCATCGCGGTGGGGCCGATGAAGGTGCCGACGACGAGGGTGGTGAAGGGGATCAGCGCGATAAGCAGGATGATGAACGGCAGGGAGCGGCCGATGTTCACGATCACCCCGACGGCCTTGTTCACCGGGGTGTTCTGCAGCAGGCCGCCCTTGTCGGTGAGGACGAGGAGCACACCGAGCGGGAGTCCGCCGGCGACGGTGACGAGGGTGGCCCACAGCACCATGTAGAGGGTGTCGAGCGTGCCCTGGGTGAGCAGGGGCTGCATCTCGGACCAGGTCACTTCGCGACCTCCTCGACGAGCGCGGCGCCCTGCGCGGGAACGGCGGCGAGGGCGGCGAGCTCGACGACGTCGACCTGGAGGCCCTGCTCGCGCAGGAAGCCGACGGGGACGACGTTCTCCTCGTAGCGTCCGGGGAGTTCGATGCGCATGCGGCCGATCTGCTTGCCGCCGACGGTGTCCATCGCGGCGCCCAGGATGGAGATGTCGACGTTGTACGTCCGGGAGAGCTGGGAGATCACCGGCTGGGTGGCTGCCTCGCCATGGAAGGTGACGTCGACGACGGTGCGGTCGGGGGCGGACGCCTCGCCGCTCACCGGGAACAGTTCCTGGGCGAGCTCGGAGCCGGGGGTCGCGAGCAGTTCGCTCACCGTGCCGGATTCGATGATCTTCCCCTTCTTCATCAGGGCGGCGGAGTCGCAGATGGTCTTGACGACGTCCATCTCGTGGGTGATGAGCAGCACCGTCAGTCCGAGTTGCCGGTTGAGGTCACGCAGCAGCTGGAGGATCGACCGGGTGGTCTCGGGGTCGAGGGCGCTGGTCGCCTCGTCGGACAGCAGCACCTTGGGGTCGCCGGCGAGGGCGCGGGCGATGCCGACGCGCTGCTTCTGTCCGCCGGAGAGCTGGGCGGGGTACGCCTTGGCCTTGTCGGCGAGGCCGACGAGGTCGAGGAGTTCGAGCGCCTTGCGGGAGCGCTCGGCGCCGGTGACACCGAGGATCTCCAGGGGCAGTTCGACGTTGTCCTTGACGGTGCGCGAGGACAGCAGGTTGAAGTGCTGGAAGACCATGCCGATGCGGCTGCGGGCCTCGCGCAGTTCCTTCGACGCGCGCCGGCCGCGGCCGGCGAGTGCGGTGAGGTCCTGGCCGGCGACGGTCACGGTGCCGGAGGTGGGGCGCTCGAGGAGGTTGACGCAGCGGATGAGCGAGGACTTTCCGGCGCCGCTGCGGCCGATGACTCCGTAGACCTCGCCCTCGCGGACGTGCAGGTCGACGCCGTCCAGAGCGGTGACTTCGCGGCCTCGCGATGAGTAGACCTTGGTCAGGCCCGTAGTGGTGATCACAGGGTTTCCGTCACTGTCGAGTGCACGGCGCGGTGTCCGCCGGGCACGGGGCATTCGGTTCAGACAGTCCTCTGCGGCACGGCATCCGCGGCTTGTGGCCGGGGGGCGTGCGCGGGGCAGGCTCGGTCCGGGAGTCCTCCGTGGCTGCGGGGACGATCGGACGCGGCGCGGCTGTCGGCCTCGCTTCGGGGCGCGAGGCGGCTCAGGCAGGGACCCTCAGAAGGCGCACATTCGACGCATACAACGAGCACCGGGCGTCGTGATCGCCTCGGTCGCAAGGGTGCGGCTGCTCGTCGTGGTCATGGTGGGAAGTAAAACAGACAGCCCGGTGCGCACATCCAGGGCGTCCGCTATACGGACACTCCTGGCACACCATACGGACACTCAGCCGCCTGCGGTGACCGTCAGCCCGTACGCAGTCACCTGCACGGACACGTCCGCCAGGTCGCTGACGACCACATCGGCGTCCAGCTCGCCGGGACGGTGCGTTGTGGTCAAGGCCACGGTGCGCATGCCGGCGGCGCGTGCGGAGGCCAGCCCGGCCGGGGCGTCCTCGAAGACGACGCAGCGCGCCGGGTCCACGCCGAGGAGGCGGGCCGCGAGCAGGTACGGCTCGGGGTCCGGCTTGCCCCGGGTGATGTCGTCGGCGGCGACGGTCGTCTTGGGCCGGATCCCCACCTCTTCCAGCCGAGCCTCGGCGAGCCGCCGGGTGGCCGAGGTGACCACGGCCCACCGCTCGGGCGGCAGCTGGGCGAGGAGTGCCTGCGTGCCGGGCAGCGCCACCACGGACCCGGCCACGTCCTCGACCTCCAGGGTCTCGATGCGGGCGACCGCCTCGGGCACCACATCGGCGGGCAGCAGATCGGCGGCTATCTCGGCTGCGGGCCGGCCGTGCAGCTCGACGCGGGCGAAGTCCTCCCTCGTGATTCCGTACTCGCGCGCCCACTTCGCCCAGCAGCGGTCGACCGACTCCAGGGAGGAGACGAGGGTTCCGTCGTTGTCGAACAGCAGGGCTTCGGCGTGGATCTCCATGGCGACGACCCTAAGCACCGATCGCAACGCCCCTCGGAGCGGGGTCGAGCGCATCGCGCCCCTCGGGCCGTAATACGCTCGAGCCCATGCTCGACGCCCTGACGGTCGCGGTCGCCGTGACCGCGCTCGCCCTTGCCTCATGGTGCGGCTTCGCCGCGTACCGCGATCAGCCGACCAAGGACTGGCACTTCATCGGCATGGCCGTGGTGTCGGTCCTTGCGCTGGCCCAGCTGGTCGTCGGGATCGTGCAGCTGGCCCGGGGCGAAAAGGCCGACGAGGGCACGGCGATCTTCCTGGCGTATCTGATCGGCTCCGCCCTCGCGGTGCCCGCCGCCGGGTTCCTGTCACTGGGGGAGCGCACCCGCTGGGGCTCGGCGACCGTGGCGGCAGGGGCCGTTGTGCTCGCGGTCCTCGAAGTACGGCTCCACGACATCTGGGGAGGCTGACGATGGCCGGGCCCACGACGGGAACAGGACCGGGGACGGGGCGGACCCGGCTGGTGCAGGGCCCGGGGCTGCTGCTGGTCTGGCTGTACGGAGTGATGTCGGTCGGCGCCGTGTCGCGCTCCGTCTACCAGATCCTCACCGACTTCGGCAGTGCCCCGCTCGCGCATGTGCTCTCCGCCGTGGCCGCCGTGGTGTACGCGTTCATCACGTACACCCTGGTGCGCGGGGGCGAGACGGCCCGCAGGGCGGCGCTGGTGTGCTGCGCCGCCGAGCTCGCGGGCGTACTGATCGTGGGCACCTGGACGCTGGTGGAACCGTCCGCCTTCCCCGACTCGACGGTGTGGTCGGAATACGGGATGGGCTACCTCTTCATCCCGGTGCTGCTGCCGGTGACCGGAATGCTCTGGCTGCGCCGGGCGCGCGGCCGGGACGCGAGCGCCTAGGCGCTCGCGTCGCAGGCCCGGGGCTAGGCGCTCGCCGCGTAAGCCCGCGGCACCGGTTCCTTCTCCAGGATGACCAGCGTCAGGCGCGGGCCGACCTGCTCGCTGGAGACCGGCACGTACCCCCGGCTGCGGTAGAGGCGGAGATTGCTCTCGCTGCGGTGACCGGTGAAGAGCTGGAACCGCTTGATGTGCGGGTCCCCGGCGAAACGGGCCTCGATCGCGTCGAGCAGCCGGCCGCCGAGGCCGTGGCGCTGCATCCGCGGGTGCACGATGAGCTTCGCGATCCTGGCGGTGCCGCTCGCGTCGACCCGGCCCCGCACGGAGGCGACCACCTCGTCGCCGAGCCTCGCCACCAGCGCGTGGCCCTGGGAGATCTCGTCCGAGAGGTCGGCCAGGGTCTGCGTCAGGGGCTCGATCCCGTAGTCGCCGTAGAGCTCGGCCTCGGTCTGGTAGCACAGGTACTGCAGTTTGAGGATGTGTTCCGCATCGTCCTCGGCCGCCGCTGAGATGGTCACACTCATGCCCATGTGCGCATGCCTCCCGCTCACCTGTCCGCCGGTTGTCTACCGCTCCTTTCCCCGATGTTCAGGAGCTGCAACCTCTGCCGCGAGCATTCTGCGCAGACATCCCAGGCAACGGGAACGCATCGGCCCCAGACTCCCCTGTGAGATACCCAACGTCCCTGCGATTTCCCGGTAGGTGGGGTCCTTCGGGGACAACATCGCAGTCAGCAGCCGGGGACAATTGCCGGGGGTGCGGGCGACGGCGGCGCGCAGCACGCGGCGGCGTTCGGACCGCAGGGCGGCGCGCTCGGGACCGCCGGAGGTGTCGGCGGCGGGGCCGTCGGCGGGCTCGTGACGGTACGGCAGTTCGCGGGCGGCCGTACGGCGGGCACGGCGCGCCTCGGCGCGTACCGCCGCCTTGACCCAGCGTGCGGCGTCCGGCGGCGGGCCGTCGTCGTCGAGCCGCTCCAGCAGTCGTACCCAGACGGCCTGTTCGAGATCGCCGGCCTCCAGAGCGGTGCCGGGCGCCTCCGCGGTGGCCTCGGCGCTGACCAGCGGGCCGAGGAGGCTGACGACATGGGCGGGAGTTTCGTCGAGAACGGTCATGCCTCGCCTGACGTACGGCCGCGGGCCTGCGGTTTCGTCGGGCGGGCGGCATCACCCGTACGAGGCGGCCCTCCGCGGCCGAAACCGCCCATGACGGGGGACGGGGCGTCAACCGGCGAGGCAGTAGTTCAGCGGGGCCGGGCGCTCGTCCGGGGCGGGCCGGGTCGGCGGGGCCGGGCGTGACGTGGCCGGGCCCCGCCGCCGGGGGCGCGTCCGCGGCGTCAGGCGCGGAAGTCCGCCACCGCGAGCAGGCCCGTGTCCGGGTTGTCGGTGAATATGCCGTCGATCCCGGTCGCCAGATACGCCTTGTACGCGCCGAAGACGTCCCCGTAGGCGTTGGGGTCGGTGCCGCGGCGGAAGTCGGCGGGCAGGAAGGTGTTCTCGTTGCGCATCGTGTAGGGGTGGACGACCAGGCCCTTGGCGTGGGCGTCGCGCACCAGCGTCGTGGCCTTCGTGAGGCGGCCGTCGGCGTCCCTGGGGATGACCAGGTCGAGCAACGGGCCGATGCCCTGCGCGAATCGGGCTATCCACGCCAGTCCTCCGGGCGTGACCAGGTCGGCGACGGTGCGCGGGTCGCCGGCCTCGCGGAAGTCCCAGGGGCGGTCGTCGGGCGTCCACAGCAGGACGACGCGCGGCGTGCCGACGAGTCGCGACATGCGCTCCATGCTGGTCGGCTCGAAGGACTGCAGGAACGTCGGCGAGTTCGCGCGGTGGCGCCCATAGCGCCGCAGCAGCTTGGCCAGACGCTCCTCCAGGCCGAGTCCGATGCTCCGGAAGTAGGTGGGGTGCTTGGTCTCGACATGCAACCACACCGGGCGGCCGCGGCGGCGGCCCTCGTCCTCGGCCCAGCGCAGCACCTCCTCGAACGTGGGCACGCTCCAGCGGCCGTCGTAGAGGGTGTTCTCCTGGCGTGTGCCGGGAATGCGCTCCTTGGCGCGCAGCGTCTTCAGCTCGGCGAGCGTGAAGTCCTCGGTGAACCAGCCGGTGATGCTGACGCCGTCGACCGACTTGGTGGCCTTGCGGGAGGAGAACTCGGGGTGCTCGGCGACATCCGTGGTGCCGGTGATGTCGTTCTCGTGACGGCATACGAGATGGCCGTCCTTGGTGGGCACCAGGTCCTGCTCGATGACATGCGCACCCATGTCGAGTGCCAACTGGTACGCCCCGAGGGTGTGCTCGGGCCGGTAGCCGCTGGCGCCCCGGTGTGCGATCACGGCGGGCACGGGCAGCCCCTCGTACGACGGCCCGCCGCGATGCTCGCCCGCCTGCGCTGCCCCCGCACCCGCGCCGGCGCCGAGAGCGGCCGTACCCAGAACAGCGGCCCCCAGCACGGTCCGGCGCGCCGGACTGCTGCTCGTACCCTGTGTCATGAAACGTTCCTCCATGTGATGTCCCGCACCTGTCGAGCGTCGCCCGATGGTAGGCAGCAACGTCTTAACGGCGGCAGACCCTGGGCGAACACAGTGAAAACACGTGTCAACACTGCATATCTCCACCGTGAACCCGATGTGCGATCGGGCAGGACGCGCGAGTATGGTCCTCACCTGCACAGACTCGCGCCCCACAGACACACGCAGACACGTACAGACAGACCCACGCACAGACTGCGCCGGCCATCACCGTCCCGTCCCATGACACCGGAGGACCCGTTGTCCCGCTTGACGCTCATCAAGGCAGTGCTCGGGCCGTTCCTGCGCCTGATGTTCCGCCCCCGTGTGGAAGGCGCCGAGAACATCCCCGGGACGGGGCCGGTGATCCTCGCCGGGAACCACCTCACGTTCATCGACTCGATGGTCCTCCCGCTGGTGACCGACCGCCCGGTGTTCTTCATCGGAAAGGACGAGTACGTCACGGGCAAGGGCCTCAAGGGCCGTGCGATGGCGTGGTTCTTCACCGGCGTCGGCATGATCCCGGTCGACCGCGACGGCGCCAACGGCGGTGTGGCCGCGCTGATGACGGGCCGCCGGGTGCTGGAGGAGGGCAAGGTCTTCGGCATCTACCCCGAAGGCACCCGCTCCCCCGACGGGCGTCTGTACCGGGGGCGTACGGGCATCGCGCGTCTGACGCTGATGACCGGCGCGCCGGTCGTCCCCTTCGCGATGATCGGCACGGACAAGCTCCAGCCGGGCGGCGCGGGCCTGCCGCGCCCTGGCCGGGTGACGGTCCGTTTCGGCGATCCCATGGAGTTCTCCCGATACGAGGGCATGGACCGCGACCGCTATGTGCTGCGGGCGGTCACCGACTCGGTGATGACGGAGGTCATGCGGCTGTCGGGCCAGGAGTACGTGGACATGTACGCCACGAAGGCGAAGGCGGCGTAGGGCGCCGCGCCCGGGGCGTTTTCCGGGGGCTCTCCGTCCCCGGCCCCCTCCGGACCCTCGCGCTTCGAATGCCGGCGGGCCGACTTTGTCGGCCCGTCAGTGCTCGACGTCCTCCGCCAGTCTCTGGCCCCGCAGCAGGAACCACGCCGCGACGGCCGTCGCCAGCAGCACCGCCGCGCCCACACCCGCCGCGAGGCGCAGGCCGTCGACGAACGCCTCCTGCGCCGCGCCGAGCAGCGCCGTCGCCTGCCCGTGGGGCAGCCCCGCCGCCGCTTCCACCGCGCCGCCGAGCGACTCGTGCGCGGCCGATGCCGTGTCCGCCGGCACTCCGGCCGGCGTGGCGAAGCCGCGGTAGACGCCGGTCACGATGGAGCCGAGCAGCGCGATGCCGAGGGCAGCGCCCAGTTCGTACGCGGTCTCGGAGACCGCGGAGGCCGCACCCGCCTGTTCCTTGGGCACGCTGGAGAGGATCACGTCGGCGGTGACGGTGAACGAGAAGCCCGCACCGATACCGACGACCAGCAGCGCCGCACCGAGGAGCGGATAGCCCGTGGACCGGCCGAGCAGCGTCAGTGTGGCCAGCGCCAGACCGACGGCGGCCAGACCGCCCGCGACGACGGCCCGTACGGAGTAGCGCCGCGCCACCGTGCCCGCGACAAGTCCGGTGGCCACCGCGCCGATCGCGGCGGGCAGTTCCGCGAGGCCGGCCTCGAAGGGCTGCCTGCCCTGGACCAGTTGCAGGAACTGGGACAGGAAGAACACCAGACCGGACAGGCCCAGAATGGTCAGCAGGTCGGCGAGGACGGCCGCGGAGAAACCCCGGTGCCGGAACAGCCTCATGTCGAGCAGCGGTGCGGGCAGCGTGAGCTGCCTGCGCACGAATCCGTACAGCGCGGCGATGCCGATCAGCGCGGCGGCACCGGCGCCCAAGCCGGGCCCGTGGCTCGCCGCCTCCTTGATCGCGTAGACGACGCCGACCATGCCGATGAGCGACAGGGCGACACTGGCCAGGTCCCACGGGCCGGCCACCGCGTTCTTGGACTCCGGCAGCAGCTTGACGCCGACGAGGACCAGGACGGCCATGACGGGCAGGTTGATCAGGAAGACCGAGCCCCACCAGAAGTGCTCCAGCAGGAAGCCGCCGACCACGGGTCCGACGGCGGCGCCGGCGGAGGCCATGGCGCCCCAGATGCCGATGGCGAGGCTGCGCTCCCTGGGGTCGTGGAAGATGTTGCGGATCAGGGCGAGCGTGGACGGCATCAGCGTGGCGCCCGCGACACCGAGCAGGGCCCGGGCGAGGATCATCGTCTCGGGGCTGGTGGCGTACGCGTTGAGCACGGACACCGCGCCGAACGCGACGGCGCCGCCGAGCAGAAGCTTCTTGCGGCCGATGCGGTCGCCGAGGCTGCCCATGGAGACGAGCAGTCCCGCGATGACGAACGAGTAGACGTCGCCGATCCACAGCAGCTGGTTGCCGGTCGGTTCGAGGTCCTCGCTGAGGAACGGGGTCGCGAGGCCGAGGACGGTCGCGTCGACCGCCACCAGCAGAACGGCCAGCACCAGGACGGCGAGCGCCAGCCACCGCCCGGGGCGGTACACGGTCTCGTCCGCCCTGGTCGTGGGCCGGATGGTGCTGCTCATGTCCTCACACTCCGTCGAGCTCCGCCGAGCAGGAGCTCGGCGGTCATGTACTGGAAGTCCTTCTTGGCGACGCGACCGTCCATGACGGCCCATGCGCAGGAACCGATCAGCGCGTACAGCGCCTCGGTCAGCCATGCGGGCGTGAGGTCGATACGGAACTCGCCCCGCTCCTGACCGCGCCGGAAGAGCGCCGAGACCCGGGCGTCGAGCCGGGACCAGCCCTCGTCGACCTGGTCGCCTTCGAACAGCTGGTTCTCGGTGACCAGGAAGGCCAGCAGATCGGCGGCCGGTTCCATCTCGGCGATCAGCCGCCGCAGCCCGTCGCTCGCGTCGCCCTCGTCGAGCCGTGCCCGGTCGAGGGCGGCCTCGAACTCCTGGATGCCGAACGCCTCGAGCGCCCTGACGAGCGCGTCGCGGCCCGCGAAGTGGCGGTGCAGCGTGGCGCGCCCGATACCCGCGGCCCGGGAGACCTCGTCCATGGTGGCGGTCGATTTCCGGGACAGCAGAGCCGCAGCGGCACGGAGCACCTGTTCACGATCCATGGCCATGAGACAAGCATAGCCCATGTGAGACGTTCTTGTCTCATTCAGTACGTAGACGTCTCCTTGCCGCAGGTCCCGAAGCTGCACCATCTGCGCCGCCCGCCTCTCATCGGGGAACAGCCAGCCGCGGTCGGCACCGGGGCAGGAGCGCACGGTGAAACGCTGCGGTCCGGCCAGCAGCTCGGTGGCGCTGCGCGCCACGGCGAGAACGGGCAGCCGCAGACCCGCGGACGGGCGGGCCGCCAGCGGCCCAGGCCGTCGTCGCCACGGACGAACGCCGACACCTTCGCGGCGTCTCCGCGACATCGGCCACCCCTTGAAGGCCCTCGGGTCGCCGGGGTCGGTCAGGCAGGCGTACAACTGCCTGCGGAACTCCCGCGCCTCCTCAAGGGCGGCCCCGCCTCTTCGGGGCACTGCCGCGCCCGCTTGAGGAGCCCCGTCACCAGCCATTCCTCCGCGAGGTCCAGATGTCCGGCCCAGACGGCGAGCGTGCGGTAGGTACGCAGCCGCTCGGAGCCGGGCCGGCGGGGACCGCGCCGGCCGGCACAGGTGTTGCAGAACTCGAGCGGGATGGCCGCTGGTGTTCCACGGCAACCGCTCCTCGTCGACCCGTACCGCGTACACGGGTGCGGCCGGCCGGTGCGGCCGCGGATCGCCGTGCAGCATCCGCTCGTGCAGGGTGTGCCGCGCGGCGCCGGGCTCGATGCCCAGGCCGGTCACCAGCGCCTTGCGTGTGGCGCGGTAGAGCTCCAAGTGCGTCGGCCTGCCTGCCGCTCCGGCACAGGGCGGTCATCTGCGCGGCGACGGGCCGTTCCCGGTCGGGGTGTTCGCGCGCGAGCGGCATCAGGTCCGCGCCCCCCTGTCGGGCATGCCGAGCTCCAGCTGCGCTTCGGCCCCGCTGTTCCAGCGCGGACAGCCCGAGTTCGCCGAGTGGTCCGCCGAGCCGGCGGCGCAGGCCGTCGTCCGCTACGTCGGCGGGCAGTGGTCCGCGCCAGAGCCCGAGGCGCGCGGTCGTACAGGCGCTCGCGCTGCGAGGCGTCGGCGGCGGCTCCGGTACGGCGGACGAGGTCCATCTCGACCGGGGCCTGTATGTCGCCCACGGCGTCCCACCATGGACATCAGCTCGTCCGGCTACAAGACGGTGACCATGGCCCATGGCTCGACGACCGACCTCCGCGAGCAGATCGACTGAGCCGCTCTTCACCACCACGACTGCGTGGAGCAGGACGTCGCCGCCGCCCCATTGCCGCGCATCGATGAACGGGTCGGGCCGACCCGGCCGGACATCGACGCGCTCGCGGTCCGGGCGGCGGCGCTGTGGGTCAGGGCGTCACTGCTTGGCCGTGGCCCAGGCGTGCTGTATCACCAGGTCGGCCTTGATCTCGTTGAGCTGGACGGCGACCGCCGAAGGGGCCGTGCCGCCCCGGCCGTTGCGGGACGCGAGCGCGCCGGGGACGTTCAGGACCGTGCGGACCTCGGGCGTGAGGTGCTCGGAGATCTTCGCGAACTGCTCGTCGGTGAGCTGGTCCAGCTCGATGCCCTGCTGCTCGCACACCTTGACGCACTCGCCGGCGACCTCGTGCGCCACCCGGAACGGCACGCCCTGCTTGACCAGCCACTCGGCGATGTCGGTGGCGAGCGAGAAGCCGGCCGGGGCGAGCTCCTCCATGCGCTCCCGGTTGACCGTGAGCGTGGCCATCATGCCCGTGAACGCCGGGAGCAGGACCTCGAGCTGGTCGCAGGAGTCGAAGACCGGCTCCTTGTCCTCCTGGAGGTCGCGGTTGTACGCCAGCGGGAGCGCCTTGAGCGTGGCGAGCAGGCCCGTGAGGTTGCCGATGAGGCGGCCGGACTTGCCGCGGGCGAGCTCCGCGATGTCGGGGTTCTTCTTCTGCGGCATGATCGACGACCCGGTCGAGAAGGCGTCGTGCAGGGTCACGAAGGAGAACTCCTTCGTGTTCCAGATGATGACTTCCTCGGCGATACGGGAGAGGTTCACCCCGATCATCGCGGTGATGAAGGCGAACTCGGCGACGAAGTCCCGCGAGGCGGTGCCGTCAATCGAGTTGCCCGCGGAGCCGCGCTCGAAGCCCAGGTCCTTGGCCACGGCCTCCGGGTCGAGACCGAGCGAGGAGCCGGCCAGCGCGCCGGAGCCGTAGGGCGAGACGGCCGTACGGGTGTCCCACTGACGCAGTCGCTCCGCGTCCCGGGACAGGGACTGCACATGCGCGAGCACGTGGTGGGCGAACAGGACCGGCTGGGCGTGCTGGAGGTGAGTGCGGCCCGGCATGGCGACGTCGGGGTGGGCCTCGGCGAGGCCGACGAGGGCGTCCTGGAGGTCGGCGATCAGACCGCCGATGATGCGGGCGTGGTCGCGCAGATACATCCGGAAGAGAGTGGCGACCTGGTCGTTCCGGGACCGTCCGGCACGCAGCTTGCCGCCGAGGTCGGGTCCGAGCCACTCCAGCAGGCCCCGTTCGAGGGCGGTGTGCACGTCCTCGTCGGCGATGGTGCCGGTGAAGGCCCCGGACGCCACGTCCGCCTCCAACTGGTCGAGGCCGGCGAGCATGCGTGTCAGCTCGTCCTCGGTGAGCAGGCCCGCCTTGTGCAGCACACGCGCGTGGGCTCGGGAACCGGCGATGTCGTACGGCGCGAGACGCCAGTCGAAATGCACCGAGGCGGACAGCTTCGCCAGCGCCTCGGCCGGGCCGTCGGCGAAGCGGCCGCCCCAGAGCCGGACGTCACCGTTGTTGCTGCTCACAGCTGTTGCTCCTTGGGAGAAGTGTGAAGACGCCTCCCCGCCGCGAAAGAATGGGGAGGCGCTGTGTTCAACGCGTGTGGGTTACGCGAGGTCCCTCTTGGCCGCGATCTTCTGCGACAGGCCGAAGATCTCGATGAAGCCCTGCGCCTTGGACTGGTCGAACGTGTCGCCCGAGTCGTAGGTGGCGAGGTTGAAGTCGTACAGCGACTCGTCGGACTTCCGGCCGGTGACGACGGCCCGGCCGCCGTGCAGCGTCATCCGGATGTCGCCGCTGACGTGCTGGTTGGCCTCGTTGATGAAGCCGTCCAGGGCCCGCTTGAGCGGGGAGAACCACAGGCCGTCGTAGACGAGCTCGCCCCAGCGCTGCTCGACCTGCCGCTTGTACCGGGCGAGCTCGCGCTCGACCGTGACGTTCTCCAGCTCCTGGTGGGCGGTGATCAGCGCGATCGCGCCCGGGGCCTCGTAGACCTCGCGGGACTTGATGCCGACAAGCCGGTCCTCGACCATGTCGATGCGGCCGATGCCCTGGGCGCCGGCCCGCTCGTTGAGCTGCTGGATGGCCTGCAGGACGGTGACGGGCTTGCCGTCGACGGCGACCGGGACGCCTTCCTTGAAGGTGATGACCACCTCGTCGGCCTCCTGCGGCTCCGCCGGGTTCGAGGTGTACTCGTAGATGTCCTCGATCGGCGCGTTCCAGATGTCCTCCAGGAAGCCGGTCTCGACGGCCCGTCCGAAGACGTTCTGGTCGATGGAGTACGGCGACTTCTTGGTGGTGGCGATCGGGAGCTGCTTCTCCTCGCAGAAGGCGATCGCCTTGTCCCGGGTCATCGCGTAGTCACGGACCGGGGCGATGCACTTGAGCTCGGGGGCGAGGGCGACGATGCCGGCCTCGAACCGCACCTGGTCGTTGCCCTTGCCGGTGCAGCCGTGGGCGACGGTGGTGGCGCCGTGCTTCTTCGCGGCGGCGACGAGGTGCTTGACGATCGTCGGCCGGGAGAGCGCGGAGACCAGCGGGTAGCGGTCCATGTAGAGGGCGTTGGCCTTGATGGCGGGGAGGCAGTACTCCTCGGCGAATTCGTCCTTGGCGTCGGCGACCTCAGCCTCCACGGCACCGCAGGCGAGCGCGCGCTTGCGGATGACGTCCAGGTCCTCGCCGCCCTGGCCGACGTCCACGGCAACGGCGATGACCTCGGCGCCCGTCTCCTCGGCGATCCAGCCGATGGCGACGGAGGTGTCAAGGCCGCCCGAGTAGGCGAGTACGACGCGCTCGGTCACGAGTTTCTCCTTACGGTGCAAACGCTGACGGGTATAACTATGCAGTGCTCCGTATGTTTTGTCAATCGATGGGAAAATGGCTGGTCACACCGGTGCCCCACTTCTAGAGTCGGCGGACCGACAGCCGAGGGGGACACGGTGCGCGCAGGAAGACGCTGGGACGCCAGGGCCGGACACGAATCGGCACGACACCTGGCCGACGGCCTGCCGGCGAGCCGGGTCCTCAGCTTCGAGGACCCCGCCTGCTGGACCGCGCTCGACCACGGGGTCCGGCATTCCGCCTGGTACGACCCCAGGGCCGCCGCCCGGCTCAGTGCCTGCCCGGAGACCGCCCTGTGCCACCCCGACGGCCGGGTCCGGGAAGCCGCCCTCCGCGCAGGGCTCGACGCACCGGCCTTCTGGTACCTGGTCGTGGTGCGCTGCGCGGACTGGGCCGAGGCCGTGCGCGAGTGCGCTCGCCGGCTCCTGGCGGAGCGGCTGGCGGCCGCCACGGAGGAGACCCTGCGGACGCTCACCCCGCTGGTGCTGCGCGTCGGGCGCCGCGAGCAGGGCACGTGGGCACGCGACCGGTTCGAAGCCGCCCTGCGCACTCCCCCGTATCCCGCACTCGCGGGGCTCCGCGACAGCCGGGACACGGCCGCACGACGGCTCGCCGCCCGCATCACCCTTGACGAGGGCTTGCTCGGCGTCCGGGAACTGGCGCGGCGGGCCGCCGACGACCTGGACCCCGCGTCGGCCCGCTGGTGGTCGGACGCCGCGCTCGCCGCACTGGCGGACGGCGCGGAGTGCGGGGAGAGCGTCGACGTCCTGCTGGGCGCCCGGGCTCCGCTCGTACGCTCCGCCGGAGTCACCGCGCTGCGGCGGGCGGGCCGGGCGGCGGAGGCGGCCGCCCACCTGGTCGACCGCTCGCCCCTGGTGCGCGCCTGCGCCCGCTGGCTGGTGAGCCAGGACGGCGGTGACCCGCACGCCCGCTACCTCGAACTGTGCGCCGACCCGGCCGGGATCGCGCCGTATGCGATGACCGGACTCGCCGAGTGCGGCAGGCGCGAGGACGCCGGCCTGCTCCGCACCTTTCTGACGCACCCCGTCGCCGCCGTGCGCGCCCAGGCCACCGCCGGTCTGCGACTGCTCGACGCGGTGCCGGCGGATCGCGTACTGCCGCTGGTCGACGACCCTTCGGCGGCCGTGGCCCGGGAAGCGACGCGGGCGCTCCTGCCGCTGGCCCGCCGGTTTCCGGCCGACCTGCTGTTCGAGCGGCTCGCGCCAACACGGCCGGTCCACACGCGCCGTGCGGCGTTCCGGCTGCTGAAGGAACACGGCGGGCTCACCGAACTGCGCGCGGCGGTCGCCGTGTTGACCGATCCGGACCCGGCGCTGCGGCAGAACGGGGCGGCCTGCGTGCAGGAGCGGCGCTGGGTGGACGCACTTCAGCCCGTCGACCCCGGCGTACGGGGGGAACTGGAGGCGCTGTTGCACCAGTGCACGCACCTGTTCAGCGACTTCGTCATGACGGTGTTGCGGGGCCGCCTCGGTCTCAGGAGCTGAAACACCGGTCCGGGCGACACCGGCCACGGGAGAATTACCCCATGGGAAAGACGTATGAACACATAGACGGAAGACTCCGCGCCTTCATCGAGGCCCAACCGCTCTTCTTCACGGCCACCGCGCCGCTCGACGGGGAGGGGACGGTCAACCTCTCCCCCAAGGGCCTGAAGGGCTCCTTCGCCGTCATCGACGAACAGACCGTCGCCTACCTCGACTTCGCCGGCAGCAACGCCGAGACGATCGCCCATCTGCGCGAGAACGGGCGCATCACGCTCATGTGGTGCGCCTTCCAGGGCCCGCCCGACATCGTGCGTGTGCACGGGCGCGGGGAGCCGGTCTTCCGGGACGACGAGCGCTGGGCGGAGCTGCTCGCACACTTCCCCGGCATCGACCCGGTGCCGCACGGGCTGCGCGCCGTCATCGTGGTGAGGGCCGAGCTGATCCGGGACACCTGCGGGTACGGGGTGCCCTTCATGACGTACGACGAGGACCGCGACCTGCACGGGAAGCGTTTCGCGCGCGAGGACGACGCCTCGCTGGACGCGTACTTCGCCAAGAAGGAGCACATCGCGACGAGCATCGACGGCCTGCCGGGGCTCCCGCTCCCGCTGCCGCCCCTGCCCTCGGCCGCCCTCGCCGAATAGCACGCGACGGCCCCGCCCCCCGAGGGGCGGGGCCATGGCGTATCGGGTCAGCGCTCCTTCTGGGCCAGCCGCAGGAGATGGTCCGCGAGCGCCTGGCCGCCGGCCGGGTCCCGGCTGATCAGCATCAGGGTGTCGTCACCCGCGATCGTGCCGAGGATGTCGTGCAGTTCGGCCTGGTCGATGGCGGAAGCCAGGAACTGGGCCGCGCCCGGCGGCGTCCGCAACACCACGAGATTCGCCGACGCCTCCGCGGAGATGAGCAGCTCGGCGGAGAGGCGCCGCATGCGCTCCTCCTTCGCGGATTCGCCCAGCGGAGCCTGCGGGGTGCGGAAGCCACCCTCGCTGGGCACCGCGTAGATCAGCTCGCCACCGGTGTTGCGGATCTTCACCGCGCCCAGCTCGTCGAGGTCGCGGGAGAGCGTCGCCTGCGTGACGCTCAGCCCGTTGTCCGCGAGGAGCTTTGCCAGTTGGCTCTGGGAGCGCACCGGCTGACGGTTGAGGATGTCCACGATCCGGCGGTGGCGGGCCGTGCGGGTCTGCGGTACGGCGGGTCCGCCGTGCTCAGCGCTTTCGGGGTACCGGGCCTCTGTCATCGTCGTCTCATTCTCCGGCTTGTCCTTCCCCGTTGCTCGCGTCGAGGATGCCGGGCAGAGCCCGGAGGAACGCGTCCACCTCGGCGTCACCGATGATCAGGGCCGGCATGAGCCGTACGACATCGGGCGCGGGGGCGTTCACCAGGAAACCCGCATCCTGGGCCGCCTGCTGCACCTTCGGTGCGAGCGGTCCGGTGAGCACGATACCCAGCAGCAGGCCGCTGCCACGGACATGGGAGACGGCCGGGTGCCCCAGCCCCTCGATTCCGTCGCGCAGTTTCTCGCCGAGCCGCTTGACCGAGTCGAGGACGCCGTCGGCCGCGAGGGTGTCGACAACGGCGAGTCCGGCGGCGCAGGCGACGGGGTTGCCGCCGAACGTCGTCCCGTGCTGACCCGGCTTCAGCAGGTCGGCCGCCGCGCCGAAGACGACGGTCGCACCGATCGGCAGTCCGCCGCCGAGGCCCTTGGCCAGCGTGACGATGTCGGGCTCGACGCCCTGGTGCGCCTGGTACTCGAACCAGTGCCCGGTCCGGCCGATGCCGGTCTGGACCTCGTCGAGGACCAGCAGCGTGCCGGTGGCCCGGGTGATCTCCCGGGCGGCCTCCAGATACCCCTTGGGCGGTACGACCACGCCGTTCTCGCCCTGGATGGGCTCGATGATCACCAGGGCGGTTTCCTCGGTGACGGCCGCGCGCAGAGCCTCGGCGTCGCCGTAGGGGACATGGGTGACGTCCGGGGGCAGCGGCAGGAACGGCTGCTGCTTGGCGGGCTGTCCGGTCAGCGCGAGGGCGCCCATCGTCCGGCCGTGGAACCCGCCGGTCGTCGCGACCATGTGCCGGCGTCCGGTGAGCCGGCCGATCTTGAAGGCGGCCTCGTTGGCCTCGGCGCCGGAGTTCGCGAAGTAGACCCGCCCCTGGCGGCCGAAGAGCTGGATCAGCCGCTCGGCGAGCGCGACGGGCGGCTCGGCGACGAAGAGGTTGGAGACGTGGCCGAGGGAGGCGACCTGGCGGGAGACGGCCTCGACGATCGCCGGGTGGGCGTGGCCCAGTGCGTTGACCGCGATGCCGCCGACGAAGTCGGTGTACTCGGTGCCGTCGGCGTCCCAGACCTTGGTGCCCTCGCCGCGGACCAGCGCCAGCTTCGGTGTGCCGTAGTTGTCCGTCATCACGCCCTGCCACCGGTGCGTGAGCTCCTGGTTGCTCATGTCACTCCCCCTGTCCGTCCGGCACGACCATCGTGCCAATGCCCTCGTCGGTAAAGATCTCCAGCAGGATCGAGTGCTGGACCCGGCCGTCGATCACCCGGGCCGTGTTGACCCCGTTGCGCACGGCGTGCAGGCAGCCCTCCATCTTGGGGACCATGCCGCTGGAGAGATCGGGCAGGAGCTTCTCCAGCTGGGTGGCGGTGAGGCGGCTGATCACCTCGTCGCTGTGGGGCCAGTCCTCGTACAGGCCCTCGACGTCCGTAAGGACCATCAGCGTCTCGGCGCCCAGCGACGCAGCGAGTGCCGCAGCCGCCGTATCAGCATTGACGTTGTAGACATGTGCGTCGTCCTGTGAGCGGGCGATCGAGGAGATCACCGGGATGCGTCCGTCGGCGAGCAGCGCCTCGACGGCTCCGGTGTCGATCTCGGTGATTTCGCCGACCCGGCCGATGTCGACGAGTTCCCCGTCGATGCGCGGCTGATGCCTGGTGGCAGTGATGGTGTGGGCGTCCTCGCCGGTGAGGCCGACGGCGAGCGGGCCGTGCTGATTGAGCAGGCCGACCAGCTCGCGCTGGACCTGTCCGGCGAGCACCATCCGCACGACGTCCATGGCCTCGGGAGTGGTGACCCGCAGGCCGGCCTTGAACTCGCTGATCAGGCCGTGCCGGTCGAGCGCCGCGGAGATCTGCGGACCGCCGCCGTGCACCACGACGGGCCTGAGCCCCGCGTGCCGCAGGAAGACGACGTCCTGCGCGAAGGCGGCCTTGAGCTCCTCGTCGACCATGGCGTTGCCGCCGAACTTGATGACGACGATCTTGCCGTTGTGCCGGGTCAGCCAGGGCAGCGCCTCGATGAGGATCTGCGCCTTGGGCAGTGCGGTGTGCTTCCTCGTCGTGCTCATGAGCTGTACGCGCTGTTCTCGTGGACGTAGTCGGCCGTCAGATCGTTGGCCCAGATGACGGCGGACTCGGTGCCCGCGGCCAGGTCCGCGGTGATGCGCACCTCGCGGTAGCGCATGTCGACCAGGTCGCGGTCCTCGCCGACGGAGCCGTATCTGCAGACCCAGACGCCGTTGATGGCGACGTTGAGCTGATCGGGCTCGAAAGCCGCGGTGGTGGTGCCGATGGCGGAGAGCACCCGGCCCCAGTTGGGGTCCTCACCGTGGATGGCGCACTTGAGGAGGTTGTTGCGGGCGATGGAGCGGCCGACCTCGACGGCGTCGTCCTCGGTCGCCGCGTTGATCACCTCGATGCGGATGTCCTTGGACGCGCCCTCCGCGTCGCCGATCAGCTGCCTCGCGAGGTCGTCGCACACCGTGCGTACGGCCTCGGCGAACTCCTGGTACGCGGGCTTCGCGCCGGACGCGCCGGAGGCGAGCAGCAGCACGGTGTCGTTGGTCGACATGCAGCCGTCGGAGTCGACCCGGTCGAAGGTCTGCCGGGTCGCGTCGCGCAGCGCCTTGTCCAGGGTGGCGGCATCGAGGTCGGCGTCGGTGGTGAGGACGACGAGCATGGTGGCGAGTCCGGGGGCGAGCATGCCGGCGCCCTTGGCCATGCCGCCGACCGTCCAGGCGTCCTTGGTGACGACGGCGGTCTTGTGGACCGTGTCGGTGGTCTTGATGGCGATGGCGGCCTTCTCACCGCCGTGTTCGCTGAGCTGGGCCGCGGCCTGCTCGATGCCGGGCAGGAGCTTGTCCATGGGGAGCAGGACGCCGATCAGGCCGGTGGAGGCGACGGCGACCTCGCCCGCGCCGATGCCGAGGACGTCGGCCGCCTTCTCGGCGGTGGTGTGGGTGTCCTGGAAGCCCTTGGGGCCCGTACAGGCGTTGGCGCCGCCGGAGTTGAGCACCACGGCCGTGACCTCGCCGCCCTTGATGACCTGCTCGGACCACAGGACCGGCGCGGCCTTGACGCGGTTGGAGGTGAAGACGCCCGCGGCGGCGCGGCGCGGCCCGTTGTTGACCACGAGGGCGAGGTCCGGGTTGCCGTTCTGCTTGATTCCGGCGGCGATGCCCGCTGCCGTGAATCCCTTCCCTGCGGTCACGCTCACGGCGCAACTCCAATCGTGGAAAGACCGGTTCCCTCGGCGAACCCGAGGGCGATGTTCATACTCTGCACCGCGCCGCCGGCGGTGCCCTTGGTGAGGTTGTCGATGGCGCTGATCGCGATGATGCGGCCGGCCGCCTCGTCGTACGCCACCTGGATCTGTGCGGCGTTGGACCCGTACACCGACGCCGTCGCGGGCCACTGGCCCTCGGGGAGCAGGTGCGCGAACGGCTCGTCGGCGAGGGCCTTTTCGTAGGCGGCGCGCACGTCCTGCGCGGTGGTGCCCGGTACGGCCTTGGCGGAGCAGGTGGCGAGGATGCCGCGGGGCATCGGCGCGAGCGTGGGTGTGAAGGAGACGGTGACCCGCTCGCCTGCCGCCGCGCTGAGGTTCTGGATCATCTCGGGGGTGTGGCGGTGGCCGCCGCCGACCCCGTACGGGCTCATGGAGCCCATCACCTCGGAGCCGAGGAGGTGGGGCTTGAGTGCCTTGCCCGCGCCGGAGGTGCCGCTCGCGGCGGTGATCACGGCCTCGGGCTCGGCGAGGCCCGCCGCGTACGCCGGGAAGAGCGCGAGCGAGACGGCGGTGGGGTAGCAACCGGGTACCGCGATGCGCTTGGACCCCTCCAGCGCGGCGCGGGCACCCGGCAGTTCGGGGAGGCCGTACGGCCAGGTCCCGGCGTGCTCGGAGCCGTAGAACCTCTCCCAGTCGGCGGCGTCCCGGAGCCGGAAGTCGGCGCCCATGTCGACGACGAGGACGTCGTCGCCGAGCTGCTCGGCAACGGCGGCTGACTGGCCGTGCGGGAGGGCGAGGAAGACGACGTCGTGGCCAGCGAGGGCGTCGGCGGTCGTCGGCCGGAGCACCCGGCCGGCGAGCGGCAGCAGATGCGGCTGCAGTGCGCCGAGGGGCCGGCCCGCGTTGGAGTTGGCGGTCAGAGCACCGATCTCCACCTCAGGGTGGGCCAGCAGCAGTCGGAGCAGCTCACCGCCCGCGTACCCGCTCGCCCCTGCCACTGCTGCTCGAACCGTCATCGGAAATCCTCCTCATCGATGGCATGACTATACGCAGCAATGCAGATGTATGCAATAACCTTCGACTACATAGATGCATGCACCATCAAGGAAGTGTCCGAACCATACAGAATCGTACTCCCGCACCCGTTTGATCAACGCACCCGATCCCCACCACAGGCTCGGAAGAGCGGTTCCCTCAGCACAGTCCCCACCGGAGGCCCTCAGGCCGGATGTTGTCACTCCACCACAAAAGAGGCTTCCTTCTGCGCGTACAGGCCCGTTGCCCGGACCGCTGCGAGCGACCGCCCTCGTCGCGGCCCGGGAGACCTCGGCGGAGGCAGAACGCCCCGATGCCGCCCCGGAACGCCCGCCGCGTGAGGCCGTTTGTGCGTGCCGTCGGGGGCAGGCCCGCCCGCGTTCGGCAGGGGCGAGACACCGGACGCGCCTCGGCGGCGACACCGGGACGGCCTCGCGCGACGCGCGGAAAATTGTCTGCGAGGCGTGTCGACGACGGGCCGGCCCGTTCGTGTAGAGGGTGAGAGCGCGGCATGCCCGCCGCGCCCGTACCGAGGAGGCCACCATGCAGCAGTACCTGCTCAGCATCTACCAGCCCGACGGAAATCCGCCGCCGCCCGAGATCCTGGAACCGATCATGCGCGACGTCGAGGCCGTGAAGGCCGAGCTCAGGGAGGCCGGCGCCTGGGTGTTCTCGGGCGGCCTGCACCCGCCGTCCACCGCCACAGTCCTCAGGCTCAAGGACGACGAGGTGCTCACCACCGACGGTCCGTACGCCGAGGGGAAGGAGCATCTGGGCGGCTTCGCCGTCATCCAGGCGCCTGATCTCGACGCGGCCCTCGCATGGGGCCGCAAGCTGGCCCGCGCGGTCACCCTTCCGATCGAGGTGAGGCCGCTCGATTACGTCAGCCCCGGATGATGTCCGCCACCGACGCGGCAGGGGGCGCCCCCGCGGTGACGGCGGAGGCGACGGAGCGTGTGTTCCGCGAGGAGTACGGCCGCGCAGTCGCCGTCCTCGTCCGGTTCTTCGGCGACATCGACATCGCCGAGGAGGCGGTCCAGGACGCCTTCACCACGGCGCTGGAGCGGTGGCCCACAACCGGGCTGCCGCCCAGCCCGGCGGGGTGGATCATCACCACCGGCCGCAACCGGGCGATCGACCGTCTGCGGCGGGAGGCCTCCCGGGCGAGCCGGCACGCCGAAGCCGCGCTGCTGCAGGCGCGCGCGAGCCCCGTCGAGGAGGGTCCCGTGTACGACGACCGGCTCCGCCTGATCTTCACCTGCTGCCATCCGGCACTCGCCCCGGCCGCACGCGTCGCTCTGACCCTGCGGCTGCTCGGTGGGCTGACCACGGCGCAGATCGCCCGCGCGTTCCTGGTGGCGGAGCCGACCATGGCGCAGCGCCTGGTCCGCGCCAAGGGCAAGATCCGCGATGCGCGGATCCCCTACCGCGTCCCGGACGAGGCCGAGCTGCCCGACCGGCTGCCCGCCGTGCTGTCGGTCGTCTACCTGATCTTCAACGAGGGCTACACCGCCGCCTCGGGCGACCGCCTGGTGCGCGAGAACCTGTGCGCGGAAGCCGTGCGCCTCGGCCGGCTGCTGGCCCGCCTGATGCCCGACGAGCCCGAGGTCCTCGGCCTCCTGGCGCTGATGCTGCTGACGGAGTCCCGGCGCCCGGCGCGCACCGGGCCGGACGGCGAGATGGTGGTGCTCACCGAGCAGGACCGGAGCTTGTGGGACCGCGGCCTGATCGCCGAGGGGCAGGCGCTGGTGCGACAGTGTCTGCGTCGCGGCAGGCCGGGGCCGTACCAGATCCAGGCCGCGATCAGCGCGGTGCACAGTGACGCGGCGGAGGCGGCCGCGACCGACTGGGGTCAGATCCTTAGTCTGTACGACCTGTTGACGGCGATCGCGCCGACTCCGGTGGTCGCGCTCAACCGGGCGGTCGCCGTGGCCGAGGTGCAGGGGCCCGGACCGGCGCTCGCCTTGGTGGACGCGCTCGCCCCGGCACTGGGCGGGCTCCGTGTGCTGCATGCCGTGCGGGCCGATCTGCTGCGGCGGCTGGGTCGCGGGGCCGAGGCGGCCTCGGCGTACGAGGCGGCGATCGAGAGCCCCGGGAACGCGGCGGAGACGGCGTTCCTGCGACGCAGGCTCCGCGAGCTTTCGTCGATGTGAGACGAGCGGTGCCCGGCAACTGCCTCGGTGCGCACCGCCGTTACTCTCTGACCATGCCGATGTCTCTGAGCGACTCCGCCCGCCTGATGTTCGATGCGCCGAATCCCGCGGTGCTCGCCACCGTCCTGCCCGACGGCAGCCCGCAGACCTCGGTCGTCTGGGTGGGTCGCGAGGGTGACGAGCTCGTCATCTCCTCGCAGGCCGGCCGCCGCAAGGACCGCAACATCGCTCGCGAGCCGCGCGTCTCTCTCACCGTGTACGACCGCGAGGACCCGCTGCGCTACGTGGAGGTACGTGGGACCGCCACGGTCGTGGAGGACGAGGGACGCAAGCTCGCGGTGCGGCTGGCGGAGGAGTACGAAGGCCCCGGCGCTGGCCAGGAGTACCTGGACCTGCCGCCGGAGGCTGTACGCGTCGTCATCCGGATCACGCCCGAGCGGGTGGTGGGAACGGCGAAGTAGCCGGTTCGGGCAGCGCGCCCCGCGGCACGGGCACAGCGGCCCTACCGGTTCAGGCAGCGGCCTGCGGACACAGGTGCCAGCGGCCCTACCGGTTCAGGCAGCGGCCTCCAGACACAGGTGCCAGCGGCCCGGCCGGCCGGTGAGGGTGACCGTCGACAGCGGGCGGACGTCGACGTTCCAGTACATCGCCGGGTGGGCGCGCAGGGCGTACACGAAGGCGGCCCTTACGACGGCGGGCTCGGCCACGGCGACGATCGAACCGCAGTCGTTCGCGGGCCGGGTGTCGAGCCAGCCACCTATCCGCGAGATGAAGGCGAGCAGTGGTTCGCCGCCGTGGGGCGCGCTGCGCGGGTCGGCGAGCCAGGCATCGACCGCGGCGGGCTCGCGCGCGGTCACCTCCGCGAGCGTGCAGCCGCGCCAGCGGCCCATGTCGCAGTCGCGCAGAGCCGGCTGGGCGAGCGGCGCGAAGCCGAGTGCCTCGCCGGTCGCGCGGCTGCGGGTGGTCGGCGAGCAGTAGCGCAGCTCGGCCGCGCTCAGCGGCACGAGCGCGTGCGCGGCGAGCTGCACCTCGTGCCAGCCGGCCTGATCGAGCGGCCGGTCGTCGTCGAACCGCTCGGTGAGCAGGGAGGAGCTGCGCGCCGCGGCGACCAGGGTGACCCGGACAGTCATGGCGTGATGGTGATGGGGAAAGCCTTGCAGGTCAAGGGTGTCACTCGAACATCAGGTTGAGCCAGTTGCCGGGGACGTCGAGCTCCTTGAAGCCGAGCTTCTCGTACAGGCCGTGGGCGTCGTCGGTGGTGAGCAGGATCCGGCGCAGCCCGAGGGGGGCGAAGTGGTCGCGGACGGCGGCGACCAGCGCGGTGCCCAGCCCGTTGCCCCGGGCGGACCTGTCGACGTAGACGTCGCAGAGCCAGGCGAAGGTGGCGTGGTCGGTGACGATGCGCGCGTAGCCGGCCATCTGCCCCGAAGTGGTCTCGTACGCACCGAAGTTGACCGATCCGGCGACGGCACGGTCCTGCTTCTCGCGGCTGCGGCCGAGCGCCCAGTACGCCTCGGTGGAGAGCCACTGGTGGATCCTGTCCGGGTCCAGCCGGGCGGGGTCGGTGGAAATCGTGTACGCGCCATGGATCTTCTCGGTCATGGCGGGAGACTCGCACAGCGGTGCGAGGACTGTCATCGGCTGTTCCGGGCGCTCCCGGTCATCGCGAAAACTCCTGCCAGGCGCTGCGCAGCCGTCGCACGCCCTCCGTGATCTCGGCCGCGCCCGCGACGCCGGCGAAGCTCAGGCGGATGTGGCCGGCGGGCGGCTCGGCACAGAAGTACGGGCGGCCTGGGGCCACGGCGACGTCGGCCCGCAGTGCCGCGGCGACGAATGCGCCCTCCTCGGCGGTGTCGGGCAGGCGGAGCCAGAGGTGGTAGCCGCCGGAAGGAATGTGCGGCAGGGCGAGTTCGGGCAGGTGGACCCGCAGGGCCGCCGTCATGGTGTCGCGGCGCGCCTTCAACTCCACGGCCACCGTGCGCAGATGACGGTTCCACGCGGGCGCGCCGACGAGTTCGAGTGCGGCTTCCTGGAGGGGGCGGGGGACGAAGAAGGTGTCGACGACGTGGATGGCGCGGAGCCGTTCGAGCACCGGTCCGCGCGCGGCGAGCATGCCGACCCGCAGGCTGGGCGAGGTGGCCTTGGTGAGCGAGCTGACGTGGACGACGACGCCGTCGTGATCGTCTGCGGCGAGGGGTCCGGGCAGCGCGCCGGCGTCCTCGTGGACGAGGCGCCGCGCGAAGTCGTCCTCGACGACGAAGGCGCCCGCCTCGCGGGCGATGCGCAGGACGGCGGAGCGGCGTTCGGGGGCGAGAACCGCGCCGGTCGGGTTCTGGAAGAGCGGTTGGCAGACGAAGACGCGGGCCCCGGTGGCCCGGAAGGCGGCGGCGAGGAGTTCGGGCCGCACCCCGTCGGCGTCCACCGGGACAGGGACCGGCCGCAGCCCGGCGGCCCGGGCGATGGCCAGCATTCCGGGGTAGGTGGGCGATTCGACGAGGACGGGCGCGCCGGGCGGGGCGAGCGCGCGCAGGGCGGTGGTCAGTGCGGACTGCCCGCCCGCGGTGATGAGGACGTCCGCCGGGCCGGCGGTCTCGCCGATGGAGCGGGCGAACCATTCGCGCAGTTCGGGCAGACCGTCGGTGGGCGGCCTGCTCCAGGCGCCGGGCCGGCGGCCCGCTCGGGCGAGAGCCGCGGCCATGGCCCGTTCGGGCTGGAGCGAGGGGTTCAGATAGCCGCCGTTGAACTCGATCACCCCGGCCGGCGGCGCGGCCAGGGTGACGAGCACGCCGGAGGCGTCGACGGCGCGCGGTACGACCTCACCGGCGGCGTCGGCGCTGAGCGTGACCTCCTGCCAGGAGGTGTCACCGCTCGGCGGGGTGGCGGTGCGCGGGTGGGCGCGGAAGGCACCGGCGCCGGGACGGGTGACGACGAGCCCCTCGGCGACGAGCTGGGCGAGCGCGCGGGAGACGGTCACCGGGGAGACTCGGTAGCGCTCTACCAGGGCCCTGCTCGACGGGAGCTTTCCATCCGGGGAGTAGCGGTCAAGCTCGTTCTTCAGGGAGTTCGCCAGTTCTGCCACACTGCTACGCTCTTGCATGACAGCACAGGATAGCGCTACTCCCACCACCTCGATAGCGGTCAGCAGCGGCACCCTCCTCGCCGCGCTGGGCGTCGTCGCCTTCTCGCTGACCTTCCCCTCCACCGTCTGGGGCCTGGAGAGCTTCGGGCCCTGGTCCCTGGTCGCCGTGCGCAGTGTCCTCGCGGCGCTCGTCGCGGGCGGGTTCCTTCTCGCGCTGCGCGTCCCCGTGCCCGAGCGCCGCCACTGGGCCGGTCTCGCGGTGGTCGGCGGCGGGGTAGTGCTGGGCTTCCCGCTGCTGACGACGCTCGCCCTGCAGACCTCCACCTCCTCGCACGCGGCAGTGGTGGTCGGTCTCCTGCCGCTGACCACGGCGGTCCTCGCGGCGGTGCGCACGGGCCGCAGGCCGTCGCGCACGTTCTGGGCCGCGGCGCTCACGGGAGCCGTGGTGGTGATCGCCTTCACCGTGCAGCAGAGCGGCGGGACACTGCACTCCGGCGATCTGTACCTCTTCGGCGCCCTGCTGGTCTGCGCCGCCGGGTACACCGAGGGCGGCAGGCTCGCCGCGGTGATGCCCGGCTGGCACGTCATCGGCTGGGCCCTGATCCTCTGCCTGCCGCTGAGCGCGGCGGGCTCCTTCGTGGCGCTGTCCTTCGAGCCGGTACACCTCACCGCCCGGGGCGTGACCGGGCTCCTCTGGGTCGCGGCCGGGTCGACGTTCTTCGGGCTGTACGTCTGGTACCGGGGCATGGCGGAGATCGGCATCGCCCGCGCCAGCCAGCTCCAGCTCGCGCAGCCGCTGCTCACCCTGGTCTGGTCGGTCGCTCTGCTCGGTGAGCGCCTCTCGCCCGCGGCCCCGGTCGCCGCCGTCGGCGTCCTGGTGTGCATCGCCGTCACGCAGCGGGCCCGCGCCTGAGCCGCGCCCGGGCCGGTGCCGCCGCAACGGCAGGCCGCGCACGAACCCTGTCCGCGACCGTCTCCGCCACCCTTTTCCGCGGACGTTTCCGCGGCCGTTTCGGTGGCCGTTTCCGCGGCCGGGGATGCGCGGCGCACCCTCGGCCGTAGACTCGAAACGACCCCACAACGGACCGGCTATCGAGGAGGTCACTCCCGATGCAAGCAAACGAGGGCGACACGCTGCTGGTACACGGCAGGACCGTGGGCCAGCACGACAAGCACGCCGAAGTCCTCGAGGTGTTGGGGCCCGACGGCACTCCCCCGTTCCGTGTCCGTTTCGACGACGGGCACGAAGCGGTCCTGTCCCCCGGACCCGACTGTGTGGTGCAGCACCACGAGAAGACCTGATCACGCTCCCCATGCCCGGTGCGCGGGCACCGGGCTCAGCCCGCCGTCCGCACCCGGGTCGGGTAGTGGTCGGCCACCACCCGCGACATGGCCCCGAGCGGATCGGCCCCGACCTCCAGCCCCGAGAAGAAGCAGTGGCCCCCCACCTGGGGGTACCGCGAGGCGTACGTGAGGTGGCGGGAGAGCTCCGCCGGGTCGTGCCACTCCGGGGGCTGCCCCAGCATTCCCACCTTGTAGAGCGCCTCGCCGATGTACAGATCCACTCCCGTGCCGCCGGCGACCCCGGACCACCAGGGCACGAGCGAGGCGTAGTCGGCGGCGGCGAAGCCCATGTGCCAGTAGACCTGCGGGACGACGTAGTCGATCCAGCCCTGGCGGACCCAGGTGCGGGTGTCGGCGTGGAGGTCGTCGTACGTCTGCACGCCCGCCCTGGTACGTGACCCCCTGGGATCCGTGGAGTCGTTGCGCCAGACGCCGAAGGGGCTGATCCCGAAGCGCACGTGCTTCTTCTCGCCCTTGATCCGCCCGCACATCTCCCGCACCAGCCGATTGATGTTGGCCCGGCGCCAGGCGGCCCTGTCCGCGTATCCCGTGCCGTAGCGGGACCAGGCCGCGTCGTCGTCGAAGACCTCGCCCGCGACGGGGTACGGGTAGAAGTAGTCGTCGAAGTGCACCGCGTCGATGTCGTAGCGGCGGACGGCGTCCATCATCGCGTCCTGGACGAAGGCCCGGACCTCCGGGATGCCCGGGTTGTAGTACAGCTTCCCGCCGTACGGGACGGTCCACTCCGGGTGCACTCTCGCCGGATGCCCGGGCACCAGCCGTGACGGGTCCGTATGGGTCGCCACCCGGTAGGGGTTGAACCAGGCGTGCAGCTCCAGACCACGTCGGTGCGCCTCCTTCACCGCGGTGCCCAGCGGGTCCCAGCCGGGGTCCCGTCCCTGCACACCGGTGAGGTACTTGCTCCACGGCTCGTACGGCGACGGCCACAGCGCATCGGCCGACGGCCGCACCTGGAACACGACCGCGTTCAGCCGACGCTCCACGGCGGTGTCGAGGTGGGCCAGCAGCTCGGCGCGCTGGTGGGCGGCGGTCATGCCCGGTCGGGACGGCCAGTCGCGGTTGCTGACAGTCGCCAGCCACATCCCGCGGAATTCCCGTGTCGCGCGCTTTCCCCGCGCGGCCCTGCCCATCGGCACACCCTCCCCCGCACTCGCCGCCTCCGTCCCGCCCCTGGACCGGACGGAGGCCGCCGTGTCCCCGGCCGTCGCGAGCGCGGCCGCCGCTCCGGCCGTCGCGACCACGAAAGCCCTTCTCCCCATACGCCCCATGTGTCAGCCCTTGTCGTTGTCGATAGCGATTGCCGTATCCCGGGAGAGCATGCCCGGCCCTGACGCCCGCCCATCCACACATCCGGAGTAACGTCGGGGGGTCGGCGGGCGCCGGAACCGTACGGGGGACCCGCCGAGCGAAAGACCAGCGAAAGGCATGAGGTGACGGACTCAATGGCCGACATTGCACGCGTCGGAGTGGTGGGTTGCGGCCAGATGGGCGCAGGCATCGCGGAGGTGTGCGCCCGCAGCGGCCTCGAGGTGATGGTGGCCGAGACCACGGGCGAGGCGCTGGAGATCGGCCGCACCCGGCTGTACAACTCCCTGACCAAGGCGGCCGAGCGCGGCAAGATCACCGAGGAGGAGCGCGACGCCACCCTGGAGCGCCTCTCCTTCACGACCGACCTCGGGGAGTTCGCCGACCGCGACCTCGTCATCGAGGCCGTGGTGGAGAACGAGCAGGTCAAGACCGAGATCTTCCAGGTGCTGGACCAGGTGGTGACCCGGCAGGACGCGATCCTCGCCTCCAACACCTCCTCGATCCCGCTGGTGAAGCTGGCCGTCGCGACGTCGCGGCCCGATCAGGTCATCGGCATCCACTTCTTCAACCCCGCCCCGGTGCAGAAGTTGGTGGAGCTGATTCCGGCGCTGACCACCTCGGAGGAGACGATCAAGCGCTCCGAGGCCGTGGTGCAGCAGGTGCTGGACAAGCACCCGATCCGGGCCCAGGACCGCTCGGGCTTCGTGGTGAACGCCCTGCTCATCCCGTACCTGCTGTCCGCGATCCGGATGTTCGAGTCGGGCATCGCCAGCCGCGAGGACATCGACAACGGCATGGAGATGGGCTGCGCCCATCCGATGGGCCCGCTGAAGCTGTCGGACCTGATCGGCCTGGATACGGTCGCCTCCGTCGCGGACTCGATGTACGCGGAGTTCAAGGAGCCGCTGTACGCCGCTCCCCCGCTGCTCCAGCGGATGGTCGACGCGGGCCGGCTCGGCCGGAAGACGGGCTCCGGCTTCTACACCTACTCCTGACGCGCGGCCGCCAGGGGAATTCGAACAAGAATTCACACGGGGTGCGCGGGACGTGCTCGCATATGCCATGCGCGCACGCTCCCGCCCTGTGACCAGGGCTAGTTGACTCGGTCCCGCTCAGCAAGGGACCACGTGCACCTACCCGAACAGGAGAAGCATCCGTGTCCACCGACCCTGATCATTTAGTGGTCGTCGAGGAATTCGCCGAACTGCGCCGCAGCATCGATGTGGGACTGGCTCATATCGACGGCCATCTGGCACTGCTCGCCCAGCGGAGCGACCAGACCGACCGGGAACTGACCGATCTGGCCGCTCGTGTGAAGGCACTCGAACACGCCCGCTGGCCCCTGCCCGCCGTCGCGGCGCTCACCGCGCTGGGGGCGCTGGCGGTCGCGGTGTGGCAGGCGGTGAGACCCTAGGAAGTTCCCGAGGGCCGTCACCCCATGCGCAGATGGTGAAGCATCAGGAGTCCGGCCGCCATGTTGGCGGCCGGGACCTCACCGCGGGCGATCATGTCCGGCACCAGCTTGAGCGGGACCCACTCGCGGCGTGAGGACTCGAAGTCGTCCTCGGGATGGCCGATGTAGGTGGCGTCCTCGGCCCAGTACAGATGGTGCCGGGCATCGGTGAGGCCGTTGGACGGTTCGACCGTGAGCAGATGCCGGAGGGGGCCGGGGCGCCAACCGGTCTCCTCCTCCATCTCACGGGCCGCCGCCCCGGCGATGCTCTCACCCTCCTCGACGACGCCCGCGGCGAGCTCCCAGCCCCAGCTGTCGGTGATGAACCGGTGCCGCCAGAGCATCAGCACCTCGTTGGCCTCGTTGACCGCGGTCGCGACGGCGACCGGGCGGAGCCGGATCAGGAAGTGGTCCAGGTGGCGGCCGTCGGGAAGAGCGACATCCGCCAGATTGACCCTGAACCAACGGTTCTCATACACGGTTTGTTCGCTTAAGTTCGTCCACTGCACGCTTCTGCCACCTTCCGACAAGTCGATGGCAATATGGCAGCAGCACCCGGCTCAGAGGGGAACGCGCAGCGCCCCGTCGATGAGACGGGCCGCTTCGGCGGCGTCGGCACAGCCGCTCGTCACCAGGTGCTCGCGCGCGACCCGCAGCCGGTCCCGCAGCCGCTGCGACTCCATTCCCCGGGCCCGCTCCACCATCCGTACCGCCGTCCGCGCCGCACGGTCCGCCTCACCCCTGCGCAGCTCGATCTGGCTGAGCATCGCGAGCCGGTGCACCCGGCCGCGGTCGTGGGCGGGCGTGTCCACCGCCGCTGCCGCGTTCTCATGGGCCGCCGCCACATCGCCCAGGCGGAGCAGCGCCTCCGCCACCTGCACGTTGACCAGTCCGGGCTGGACGTAACCGGTCTCGTCGGGCTCGTGCCCCGGGCGGATCCGCTGCGCCTCCGACTCGGCCCGGCGGATGCACGACAGCGCGTTCGTGGCATCGCCGAGGTGGGCGTACGCCTTCGCCTGCATCGCGTACAGGTCTGCGGCGAGCGCGGGGGTGAGCTGGCCCCCGGCCGCCCTCAGCGCGGCCTCCGCGAAGGCCACGGCCTGCCGGTGCTCGGACATGTACAGCGACTGGTTGACCAGAAGCGCGATCACATACGCACCGAGTCCCCGGTCTCCGCTGGCCTTTGCCAGCCGCAGCGCCTGGTGGAAGTAGCGCTGGGCGAGGCCGTGGGCGTCGGAGTCGTACGCGCAGATGCCGGCGACGGCGACCAGTCCGCCGGTGGCGCGGTGCAGTTGGCGGCCGAGGGTGTCGTTGTACGCGCCGCGCAGCAGCGGGGCGGTCTCGGCGTTGAGGAAGCCGACGACGCGGGAGCGGGTGGCGATCCCACCTGCCTTGCGGTACATCAACTCGTAGTGTTCCCGGGCCGACTTGAGCATCTCGATGTCGGCCAAGCTGACCCGCGTCCGGCCCTCGCGGGAGACGTCCGAGTCCTCGGGTGGGTTCTCCCACTCCCAGACCGGCATCACGGCCGGTGTGCCGGTGACGGCGGCCGCCTCGATGATGTGCCGCCGCTGCTGCTCGTCGGAGCGCCACAGGGCCGTGGCGCGCTCCACGAATCCCGACAGCGACGATCCCTGCGGCGGCGCGGGCTCGCCCGGTACGCCGAGGCCGATGTCGTCGAGCGTGACGACCCGGCGCAACCGGGCGGCGAAGACCTCGCAGATCATGTCGGGCACCTGCCCGCGCGGCCGCTGCCCCTTCAACCAGCGGGCGACCGCGGTGTGTTCGTAGCGCAGCGACAGTCCTCTGGCCCGGCCGACCTGGTTGACGCGCGCCGCGAGGCCGGCGTGGGAGATGCCCGCTTCGTCGAGCAGGGCGTCGAGCAGGGTGTTGGGCTGCATGGGGCCCTCCGGTGCCTCGGTCCGCCTCAGCCTAGTAGAGGACGATTCGCACGGGGTGTGAAACAAGTGCCCTGTTCCGCATGGTGCGTGCTCTCCCGCCGTGTACCGGGGGCCGGTTGACTGAACTGCCTCTCACAGAGGCGGCCGGGCCGCCGGCTCCCCCTCGTACAGTGCGGCGGCCCCTCGCGTCGTCTGCCCTGCTGATCTGCCCGACACTCCGCGGCAGGGCGGGCGGCGCCGGCCGCAACGGCGGTCCCACTCCTGCCGAACGCTGCAAGGCAGCAGGGCCATCGGGTCACACGGGGCCAGTGCTGTGACCGGGATTTCGCAGGGTCCGGACAGGACGAACTCCGTGCGGACACCTCTGCTGTCGGATAGCGTCAAGTTCACGGTGAAGGGGGGCGTGATCGTGGTAGAACGTGCGGTTCCGCCTCGTGTGGTGGCCGCAGAGCGTGTCGCCTCCGAGGCGGGATTCAAGAAGAGTTGCATCCCGGAAGTGGGCAGGTTGCTCGGGCTGGCCGCTGCTGCGAAGCCCCACGGAGTCATCGCTGAGAGCGGCACCGGCTCGGGAGTGGGCACCGCCTGGCTGCACAGTGGCCTTGGCGCCGGTGCACGCCTGGTCACCGTAGAGCGTGACGAGGAGCTGGCCCGTCGAGCGGCCGGTGTCTTCGCGGACGACAACCGCGTCAGCGTTATCACTGGGGATTGGCGGCTGCTTGAGCAGCATGCCCCCTTCGACGTCTTCTTCTGCGACGGCGGAGGCAAGCGTGACGACCCCCAGGGGGTCGTCGAGCTGCTTGCTCCCGGTGGCCTGCTCATCCTGGACGACTTCACCCCCTCGCCCGATTGGCCGCCTCGTTTCGGCGGCGAAGTGGATGAGCTCCGCCTGTTCTACCTCACTCATCCAGCCCTGGACGCCAGTGAAATGCTCACAACACCAGCAAGTTCAGTGGTTGTTGGGGCACGACGCCTCTAGCCAAGAAGGCCGGCGTGCCGGGGCTGGGCCCGGACACACGTGTGGGGCGCGTCCGGTCTGACCGGGCGCGCCCCACAGCACGGCGTCACGCGCCGCGCAGCACCGCTCCCGTGCGCTCCGACGTCAGCGCCACCGCCGCGTCCCGGGCCGCCGACGCCTCGTCGACCGTCAGGGTGCGGTCCGCCGCACGGAACCGGAGCGCGTACGCCAGGGACTTGCGGCCCGCGCCGACCTGCTCGCCGGTGAAGACGTCGAACAGCCGGATGGACTCCAGCAGTTGGCCGGCACCCTCGCGCAGAGCGGCCTCCACGTCGGCCGCCGGCACGTCGTCCGCGACGACCAGTGCGACGTCCTGCGTGGCCACCGGGAAGGTGGAGATGCTCGGGGCCTTGACGACGCCCTCGGACGCCCGCTCCAGGAGGTCGAGCTCGATCTCCATGGCGCAGGTCCGGTCCGGCAGGTGCAGCGCCTTGAGTACACGCGGGTGCAGCTCACCGGCGTGGCCGACGAGGGTCTCCTCGCCGTCGACCGTCGCGTAGAACGCGGCGCAGCGGCCGGGGTGCCACGGCGCGTGCCGATCGGCGCGGACCGTGAGCTCGACACCGGCCTCGCGGCCGAGCAGCCGCGCCGCCTCGACGGCGTCCGCCCAGTCGGCCGGGCGGCCCTTGCCCCACCAGCCGGCCTGCTCGCGGGCGCCCGCGAGGACGACGGCGGCACGGCGCGGCTGACGCGGCAGGGCCGCGTTCAGCGTGGCGATCTCCTCGTCGGTGGGACGGCGGTCGACGGGCAGCCGGACCGCGCGGACCTCCTCGCCGGTCGGCCGGAAGACCAGGCCGGTCTCGAAGAGCGCGAGGTCGTGGCTGCCGCGCCCGTCATTGCGCCGCAAGGCGGCGAGCAGCCCGGGCAGCAGCGTGGTGCGCAGCGCCGGCTCCTCGTCGGAGAGCGGATTGACGAGCTTCACCACGCGGCGGCGGGCGTCGTCCGCGTCGAGGCCGAGCTGGTCGAAGACCTGCTCGGAGACGAACGGGTAGTTCGGCGCCTCGACGTACCCGGCGCCGGCGAGCGCGCGCCCGACGCGGCGGTGCAGGCGCTGGCGGGCGGTGAGACCGCGGCCGGACGGCGGGGTGGGCAGCGTGGAGGGCAGGTTCTCGTAGCCCTCCAGCCGGATGACCTCTTCGGCGAGGTCGTTCGGCTCGGCGAGGTCGGGCCGCCACGACGGCACGGTGACGACCAGCTCGTCCTGCCCGTAGACGTCGCAGCCGACCTCCTGGAGGCGGCGTACGACCGTCTCGCGGCCGTACGCGACGCCCGCCACGCGGTCGGGGTGGTCCGCCGGCATCGTGACGGTGCGCGGCGCGGTGGGCGCGACGATCTGCGTGACACCCGCTTCGGCGGTGCCGCCCGCGAGCAGCACCAGCAGGTCGACGGTCCGCTGCGCGGCCGCGGCCGCGGCCTCCGGGTCGACGCCGCGCTCGAAGCGCTTGGACGCCTCGGAGGACAGCTTGTGCCTGCGCGCGGTGCGGGCGACGGAGACCGGGTCGAAGTGCGCGGCCTCGATGACGACCTCGGTGGTGCCGGTGATCCGGCCGGTCTCCGGGTCGGGAAGCGCGTCGGCGATCTCGGTGTTGGCACCGCCCATGACGCCCGCGAGGCCGATCGGCCCGCGGTTGTCGGTGATGACCAGGTCCTCGGCATCCAGCACGCGCTTGGCGCCGTCGAGGGTGGTGAGCTTCTCGCCGGGCTCGGCGCGGCGCACCCCGATCGGCCCGTCGAGACGGGAGCGGTCGTAGGCGTGCAGCGGCTGGCCGAGCTCGAGCATCACGTAGTTGGTGATGTCGACGGCGAGCGAGATGGGGCGCATCCCGGCCTTCTGCAGGCGGCGCTGCAGCCAGATCGGGGAGCGGGCCTCGGGCTCGAGTCCGACGACGGTGCGCGCGGTGAAGCGGTCGCAGCCGATGGGGTCGGAGACCGTGACGCCGTAGCCGTAGGAGTTCGGTCCGGGCACGTCGAGCAGCGCCGGGTCGCGCAGCGGCAGGCGGTAGGCGGTGGCCGCCTCACGGGCGACGCCGCGCATCGACAGGGCGTAGCCGCGGTCGGGGGTGACGGCGATGTCGAGGACCTCGTCGACGAGCTCCAGGAGCTCGATCGCGTCGGTGCCGACCTCGTGCTCGGGCGGGAGCACGATGATGCCGCCGCTGCCGTCGTCACCCATGCCGAGCTCGTCGCCCGAGCAGATCATGCCGTGGGACGTACGGCCGTACGTCTTGCGCGCGGCGATCGCGAAGTCACCGGGCAGCACGGCGCCGGGGAGGACCACGACGACCTTGTCGCCGACGGAGAAGTTGCGGGCGCCGCAGACGATCTCCTGCGGTTCGCCGGTGCCGTTGGCCGAGCCGACGTCGACGGTGCAGAAGCGGATGGGCTTCTTGAACTCCGTCAGCTCCTCGATGGTCAGCACCTGGCCGACGACGAGGGGGCCCTTGAGCCCGGCGCCGAGCTGCTCGACGGTCTCGACCTCGAGGCCGGCGGCGATGAGCTTGGCCTGGACGTCACGGCCGGTCTCCGTCGCCGGCAGGTCGACGTACTCCCGCAGCCAAGAAAGCGGGACCCGCATCAGATCTCCATCCCGAACGGCCGGGTGAACCGGACGTCACCCTCGACCATGTCTCGCATGTCTTCGACGTTGTGGCGGAACATCAGCATCCGCTCGATGCCGAACCCGAAGGCGAACCCGCTGTACCTGGTGGCGTCGACGCCACAGGCGGTGAGCACCTTGGGGTTGACCATGCCGCAGCCGCCGAGCTCGATCCAGCCCTCGCTGGAGCAGGTGCGGCAGGGCCGGTCCGGGTTGCCGACGGACTCGCCGCGGCACACGTAGCAGACCATGTCCATCTCGGCGGACGGCTCGGTGAAGGGGAAGAAGTTCGGCCGCAGCCGGGTCTTCATGCCCTCGCCGAACAGCGCCTGGACCATGTGGTCGAGGGTGCCCTTGAGGTCGGCCATGGTCAGGCCCTCGTCGACCGCGAGCAGCTCGACCTGGTGGAACACGGGCGTGTGCGTGGCGTCCAGCTCGTCTGTGCGGTAGACCCGGCCGGGGCAGATCACGTACACCGGCGGCTCGCGGTCCAGCATCGACCGGACCTGGACGGGCGACGTGTGCGTGCGCAGCACGACGCCGGAGTCCGATTTTCCGTCGCCGTCGGCGACGAAGAAGGTGTCGTGCTCTCCGCGGGCGGGATGGTCGACGGCGATGTTGAGCGCGTCGAAATTGAGCCACTCGGTCTCGACCTCGGGACCTTCGGCGACCTCGTAGCCCATGGCCACGAAGATGTCCTCGATGCGCTCGGAGAGCGTGGTGAGCGGGTGGCGGGCACCGGCGGGGACGCGGTCGTAGGGCAGCGTGACGTCGACGGACTCCTCGACGAGCACCCGGGCGTCACGCTCGGCCTCCAGCTCGGCCTGGCGGGCGGCCAGCGCCTTGCTGACGGCGCCACGGGCCTGGCCCACGCGCTTGCCGGCCTCGGCCTTGGCCTGCGGCGGCAGCGCGCCGATCTCGCGGTTGGCGAGGGAGAGCGGCGAGGTGCCACCGGTGTGCGCGGTCTTCGCGTGGGCGAGCGCGTCGAGGTCTGCCGCGGCGGCGAAGGCGGCGAGCGCCTCGTCCCGCATGCGCTCGATCTCTTCCGGTTTCAGTGCCTCGACCTCAACAGGGTCGTACGACTTATTGGGTGCGGACATCTCTTCCCGTACTTCCGAATGGGCTGGCTGGGGACCCCGCACGTCGACCAGGGACGACCGAGGACGCAAAGGTGCCAAAGGTCGAGTCTAACGGGGTGCGGGGAGGCGGATGAGCCCGTGGGCTGCCCGGCGGCCTCTACAGGAGGTGGGCCGGAGTGCCGACGGGCAGGATAAATCGGAACTCGGCTCCGCCGCGGGGGCCCCGGCCTACGGTGATCGTGCCGCCGTGCGCCTCGACGATGCCCTTGACGATGTAGAGGCCGAGTCCGGTGCCACCGCGCTTGCTCCCCCGCCAGAAACGGGTGAAGACACGGCCCATCGACTCCTCGGGGATGCCGGGGCCTTCGTCGCTCACGGTGACCGCCGTGCCCTTCTCGTCGTCCTTCGCCGATGCCGGCGCCACCTCGATGGTGACGGTTCCCTCGCCGTGGCGCACCGCATTTTCCAGCAGGTTGCCGAGGACCTGGTCGATCTTGTCGGGGTCGGCCCACAGGTCCGGCAGCCCTGGCCGGATGCGGACGAGGAACCGGTCGGGCTCCTGGCCGGCGGCTATGTGCGCCTGGACGTGGCGGCCGACGGCGGTGGCGATGTCGACGGGCTGGCGGCGCACCTCGAGCCGGCCGGAGTCGATGCGGGAGATGTCGAGGAGTTCGGCGATGAGCCGGGTGACCCGGCCCGCGTCGGCGTCGACGGTCTCCAGCATCAGCCGCTTCTGGTCGTCGGTGAACCTCTCCCATTTGGCGAGGAGGGTCGCCGTGAAGCCCTTGACGGAGGTCAGGGGGGAACGCAGCTCATGGGCGACGGTCGCGATCAGCTCGGCGTGACTGCGTTCGGTACGGCGCCGGGCTTCGGTGCCGCGGAGGCTGACGACGAGCCTGCGCAGCGGGCCTGTGGGCACGTCGCGCACGAAACGGGCGGACACGAGGACCTCGCGGCCGCCGGGGAGCAGCAGATTGCGCTCGGGCTGGCCGACGCGGGTGGCGAGCCCGCCGTAGGGGTCGGTCAGGGTCCACCATCGGCGGCCCTTGAGGTCCTCCAGCGGCAGGGCGCGCTCCAGCGGCGCGCCGATGGCCTCGGCCTTGGGGAGGGCGGTGATGCGCACGGCGGCCTCGTTGAAGCACACGACGCGGCCGGTCTCGTCGGCGACGACCAGCCCGTCGGGGAGGTCGTCGGGGTCGATCGCGGACACGGCCCCGGACGCCTCGGGACCGCCGTTTCGGCGCGGGAAGGCCTCCGGCGTGCGGTTCGGCCTGCTGGTCCCGACGGTCATGTCCCCGTATCCCACCTCTCTGCTGCCGAGTGGGCCCGAGCTCGTCACCCTACTAGCTGAACGTGACGTGGCGGACCCCCTGAGCGAGTAGTCGCTCAGCGGGCGGCGTCCCTGGCCCGGGCCCGCTGGGCGCGCGCCGAGGCATAGAGACATACGGCGGCGGCGGTGGCCAGGTTCAGACTCTCCGCCTTGCCGTGGATGGGGACGCGTACGACGGCGTCGGCGAGCGCGCGGGTCTCGGCAGGCAGGCCCCACGCCTCGTTGCCGAAGATCCACGCGGTGGGACCGCCCATGGTCCCGGCGTCGAGTTCGTCGTCGAGGTCGTCGTCGCCCGCGCCGTCGGCGGCGAGTACGCGCACGCCCGCCTCCTTCAGGCCCCGGACTGCCTGTTCGACGGGGACGCCCACGGCGACCGGCAGATGGAAGTGCGAACCGACCGACGCCCGCACGGACTTGGGGTTGTACAGGTCCACCGAGGCGTCGGTGAGGACGACGGCGTCGGCGCCCGCGGCATCGGCGCAGCGCAGGACGGTGCCCGCGTTGCCGGGGTCGCGTACATGGGCGAGGACGGCGACGAGCTTGGGGCGCGCGGCGAGGATGTCCTCGAAGGGCGAGTCCAGGAACCGGCAGACGCCGACGAGCCCCTGCGGGGTGACCGTCTGGGAGACCTCGGCGAGCACGGTGTCGGCGGCGTGGTGCACGCGGGCACCCGCAGCGCGGGCGGCGTCGACGATGTCGGCGTACCGCTCGGCGGCCTCGACGGTGGTGAACAGCTCGACGAGGGTGGGTTCGCCGTCGGGCCCTCGGTGGGCAACGGCCTCACGGACGGCCTGCGGCCCCTCGGCGATGAACAGCCGGTCCTTGCCCCGGAAGTTCCGCTTGGCGAGCCGCCGCGCGGCGGCGACACGCGGGGAACGCGGGGAGATGAGCTCGGGGGTGGGCATGGGTGCCTGTGGCTCTCTGACTCGGTCCGGATGTGGGAAGGCGGTCGCGGGGCGGGCCCGGGCGGGCGCTCGATGCGGGAGCGGGGCGGGATCGCCTCTGGGGGCGCTCGACCGTGGTGCGGGGCGGCCGGGTCCCCTCCCGTGGGGCGCTGCCGGGGCCGGTCGGCGGAGGCTGCCGTGCCGGGCGGGCCCGCTGCCCGGCGCTCGGCCCCGGTGCGGGTACTGCCCCGTGCGGGTACTGCCCCGGCGGGGCCGGCCGCTAAAGGCTCCCGGGCGGGGCCTCGGGCTCGGCGTCCTGGAGATCGGCCGAACACATCGGACCCGCAGGCCGTGGGGCCTGCGGGTCCGATCGACTTCATACGGCCCCTCGGGGCCGCAGACGCAGCTGTCAGGCAGCCTTGGGCGCGTTGACGTCGCTCGGCAGCGCCTTCTGGGCGACCTCGACGAGCGCGGCGAACGCGTTGGCGTCGTTGACCGCGAGCTCGGCCAGGATCTTGCGGTCCACCTCGACGTTGGCGGCCTTCAGACCCTGGATGAAGCGGTTGTAGGTGATGCCGTTGGCGCGGGCAGCGGCGTTGATGCGCTGGATCCACAGCTGACGGAAGTCGCCCTTGCGCTTCTTGCGGTCGTTGTAGTTGTAGACCAGAGAGTGGGTGACCTGCTCCTTGGCCTTGCGGTACAGGCGCGAACGCTGGCCGCGGTAACCGCTGGCCTGCTCGAGGATCGCCCGGCGCTTCTTGTGGGCGTTGACTGCCCGCTTGACGCGTGCCACTTGTTAACTCCTTGTAGCGGGGCCGTGGTCGGTGATCACACGGCCCGGAAACGAATAGGTCCCGGTCTCGGCGTCCCGTCCCCTGCGCGGGGGACGAAGGACGTCACTTGCCGAGAAGCTTCTTGATCTTCGCGGCGTCGCCCGGGGCCATCTCGGCATTGCCGGTGAGGCGGCGCGTCAGACGGGACGACTTGTGCTCGAGCAGGTGGCGCTTGCCGGCACGCTCACGGAGCACCTTGCCGGAGCCGGTGATCTTGAAGCGCTTCTTGGAACCGCTGTGCGTCTTGTTCTTCGGCATCGCGCCGTATCTCCTCATCAGTGGCGCTCCCCCGGTGCGGGCACCGGACTGCGGGAGCGTCAGATCTTCGTTGTGGATTCCGGTCGGGACCCAGGGCCGCCTGTCCGGCAGCCCCGCGGGTCACCCCTCGGAGGATGTGTCGGCCGAAGCGTCGTCGGAGCCCTGGTCCTGCGGGCCCTGGCGCTCCGCCTTGCGTGCGGCCTGGGCCTCACGCGCCTCGGCCATGGCCTCGGTCTTCTTCTTGTGCGGGCCGAGAACCATGATCATGTTCCGGCCGTCCTGCTTCGGGTTCGACTCGATGAAGCCGAGGTCCTCGACGTCCGCCGCGAGACGCTGCAGAAGTCGGAAGCCAAGTTCGGGGCGGGACTGCTCACGACCACGGAACATGATCGTGATCTTGACCTTGTCGCCCTGCTTGAGGAACCGGACGACGTGACCCTTCTTGGTGTCATAGTCGTGCGGGTCGATCTTCGGCCGGAGCTTCATCTCCTTGATGACCGTGTGCGCCTGGTTCTTGCGCGCTTCACGGGCCTTCATGGCCGACTCGTACTTGAACTTCCCGTAGTCCATGAGCTTGCACACGGGCGGACGGGCGTTCGCCGCGACCTCGACCAGGTCGAGGTCGTACTCCTGCGCAAGCTCCAGGGCCTTGGCAAGCGGAACAATCCCGACCTGCTCGCCGCTGGGACCGACAAGTCGCACCTCGGGAACGCGAATCCGGTCGTTGATGCGGGGCTCGGCGCTGATGGATCCTCCTAAGTAGCACCACACGACCGCCTGGCAGACAGCCGCGTAACGTCTGTTTCGTCAGACCAACCGCGCCGGAACATGAAAAATGCCCCGGACGGGACACAGGCGGCTGCTCCAATGAATACCGGAGCACCGCCGCGGTGACCGCGGGGCGCACATCGGGCGACTTCCATCGTCCGTACGGAACGATGGGCGCCGCCTGACCGGTGACCCGCCGCCCGGAGGGCGGCCAGGTGGGAGATCGGAGCCTCCACTTGTGGGCCGGACACGCAGATGTCCAGCCGGTCGTCACACCAGGCTAGCAGCTCCCGGGGGATGCGGCTAACCGGTGGCCGCGGCGGTGACCTGGGCGGCGGGGCATATCGTGTGGGCCATGAGTGACGCGACCTCCCCCCAAGAGCCCTCTCCCGCCGAGGCCCCCGACTTCGACGCCATGACCCGCGACATCGCCGAGGTGCCCGCGGTCGAGGTGATCGTCACGGTCGCCGTCAATCTGATGAGCGCCGCCGCCGTCAAGCTCGGTCTGACCGAGGACGCGGAAGACCACAAGGACCTCGACGAGGCCCGCAAGCTGGTGCACGCGCTGGCCGGTCTGCTCGACGCGAGCACGACCGAGATCAGTTCCTTCCACGCTGCTCCGCTGCGGGACGGGCTGAAGTCGCTCCAGCTCGCCTTCCGCGAGGCGTCGCTGGTGCCGGACGAGCCGGGCCAGGGTCCGGGTGAGAAGTACACCGGCCCGGTCTACGGCTGAGCCACTCCTCGCCGAGTTGCTCCTTGACACAGCGGAGCTGCTCGATGCAGCGGAGCTACTCCTTGATGTAGAAGGGCCCGCCCGCAGGGGTGGCCCCGGCCGGCAGCAGCGCCAGGTCGAGGCCCCGCACCAGGCGGGCCCTCAGTACGTCGTGGGCCGCCAGCGCCTCGGCGACCCGGCGCCCCGCCTCGGCCGGGACCGCGTCCGGCACGAGCACCAGCGCGAGCATGCCGTCCGCGTCCCGGCCGGGCCCCAGGTGGGCGCGCAGCACGGCCGGCTCGGCCGCCAGCGTGTCGCGTACGGCGGCGGTGACGGCCGGGTCGGCGAGCGGATCGGTGCTGGTGCGTCCCTCGGCGAGCGCGAGCAGGGCGTGTCCGGTCACCTGGTACGGGACGGGGCCCGCCAGGTCGACGACGAGCGTGTCCGCCTTCTCGTGGGCTGCCGCCTGCAGGGCCTGGTGCAACGGGACGGCGACGGGTCGGGCCTCGTGGTCCCAGCGGGCGAGCGAGGCGATCGAGGTGAACACGGGCAGGGCGCGCCGGTCACCCGCGGTCAGCGTGGGGACGGCCATGTCGCTGGTCTTCTCGCGGCGCAGGCCGTTCTCGTCCTCCTCCACCTCGCCGAGCACGGCGACGACGGGGACGAGGAGCCGGGCGCCCCTGAGCGCCTCCAGCACGGGCTGTTCGGCGGTGCGGTCCTCGGCCCAGGCGGCGAGTGCCGCCTCGAGGACGGGGTCGGCGGTGCCGTCGTCGTCGGAGAAGCCGGGGTCCGGAATGTTCTTGAGCGCCACGCGTCGAGCCTAACCTCCTGCTCGTCGCCGCCGGCGGGCACGTCCGGTCAGCGGTAGCCGCCCTGGCCGCGCCGGCCGCCGCTCCACAGCACGACGGCCGCGGCCAGGGTCAGCACGCCCAGTCCGCCGACCACGGGGGCGAGCCAGCTCGCCGGTTCGCCGCCGTCGCCTTCCGGGTCGGGGCCGCGGCCGAAGTACGGCTTGTCGTAGCCCGACGTCGCCGCTTTCAGGTCGGCGGGGCGCAGGCGCCTGCCTTCACTGATCGCCGCTGCCGGGTCGACGAGGCCGTACCCGCGGGAGTCGTCACGGCCGCCCTTGGGCGCGTTGCGGGCCGTATCGCGCAGCAGCTTCTTGATCTGGGCGGGGGTGAGGGCGGGGTGGGCGGCCCGGACGAGGGCGACGGCGCCGGAGACGAAGGCGGCCGCGGCACTGGTGCCCCAGCCCTGGTAGTACTTGCGGTCCGGGTCTGCGAGCACGACGTCGACGCCGGGAGCGCTGACCGTGGCGTACCAACGGCGCGTGGAGAAGGCGGCGTGCGTCCCGAAGCGGTCGACGGCGGTCACCGCGATCACGCCCGGATACGCGGCCGGGTAGGAGATGTGGTCCCCCTTCTCGCCGCCGTTGCCCGCGGAGGCGACGACGACGGCGCCTTTGGAGAGGGCGTACTGGACGGCGGCGTCCTCACCGGCTTCGGGATGGGCGGACTTGCTGTCGTCGCCGAGGGAGAGGTTGATGACGTCCGCGCCCTGGTCGGCTGCCCAGCGGATGCCCTGGGCGAGGGCGGTGCCGCGGGACTTGCGGGCCCGGTCGCGTGCCTTGTCGCTGCCCTCGAGGATGACGCGGACCGGGAGGATCCTCGCCTCCGGGGCGATGCCGAGGACACCGGACTCCCGGCCGAGACCGTGCCCGCGGGCGGCGATGATCCCCGCCATCGCGGTGCCGTGGCGGGCCCAGGCGCGGTCACCGCGCTGAGCGCCGAAGCCGATGAAGTCCTTGCCTGGCAACACGGAACCGGCGAGGTCGGGATGCTGGTCGTCCACGCCCGTGTCCAGGACGGCGACCGTGATGCCCTTCCCCTTGGTCGTCCGCCAGGCCTGCTCGGTGTGGAGGGCGTCGAGGCCCCACTGCTGGGCGCGAATGGCGTCGGCGTGCGCCGGCGTCGCGGCGGGCAGCACGGTGAAGGCCGCGGCCGCGAGTGCAGCGACGAGGCGGTGGCGGCGCAGGGGGAGGCTCATTCCGTCTTCTCCGTGGCCCGGCCGACGGCGATGCGCAGGCCCCGTTCGATGCGGTCGGCGATGCCGGCGGTGTCGTGGCCGAGCCCGGACTGGGCGGGTGCCGTCGTCGCCCCTTCCGCCTTCGCCTCGTCGGCGGGCTGCGGGTCGGTGACGGGCCTGCCGTCGGCAAACCCGGAGACGGCGTAGACGACGACGGGCGCCTCGGTCACGACGTCGACGGTCCAGCTGGCGCGCTGTTCCTCGCCGAAACCGGCCGCGACGGTGCCCTTGGCCGGCAGGGTCCGGGGCATCAGGTCCGTGCGCTCGCCGAGCCCTTCGGTGGCGAACCGGTTGTGCAGCGCGAGCATGTCGTCCCGTTCGGCCTCGGTGAAGACCAGACCGACGGTGGTGACGCTGCTGGAAGTGGCATCGGTGTACGTGGCGCGCAGCACGCGAGCGCAGCCGACCGGCTCCAGGGTCTTGACGAGCAGCGGGTCGAGCGCGGGTGCGCAGCCGCTGTCGGGTGCGACGGCGATCCGCGTCCAGACCCGGTCGGCGCCGCCGGGTCCGGCGCCGTCTCCCTTGAGAGTGCGCGGGAACAGCGTGTCCACGGGGACGCTGTGCCAGGTCGTGCGCACCTTGGCGTACGTGTCCTGCTCGGCGGTGTCGGCGCTGGAGTCGTCGGTGAGCCACAACCCGGTCACGGCGCCCCCGATGAGTCCGAGCCCGAGGACGGCACAGGCCACGGCGGCGGCGGTCCGCGCGGGGTGGCGGGTACGCACGGGTCGCAGCCGGGTGGTCATTTCGGCGGGCGCCTCGGGCGGGGCCCAGTGGTGGGCGGGCGGCCGGGGCGCACCGGGCCGCGGCGTCATGTCGACGTGCCCGACGGGCCGCCGCCGGGGTACCGGGGGCACGAGGGGCGCGGCTTGGGGCGCGGGGGCGGATGTCGTGGGCGCAGGCGCGGCTTGGGGCGCGGGCGCGGGCGCGGCCTGGCGCGCCGCCGCCGGGGCAGGTGCGGGTGCTGTGGGACGCAGGCGGGTGGTGGTCTCGACGTCGGGGATGTTCCCGTCACGGCCGCTCTCGGGTGCTGCCGAGGGAGCGTTCGCGGGCGGCAGCGGCACCCTCGCCGCGGCAGCTCGGTCGCCGCCCGCGGGCGGCGCGGTGCGCTGCGGGACTGGGGGCGTGGTCTGTTGCGGGGCGGGCGTCGCCGAGGAGGGCGGCGTGGTCTGCTGCGGGGGCACGGCCGGAGTGGACGCACTCGATCCGCCCGGCGCGGGCGCGGTACGGATGGGCCGCGCGGGCGCGTCAGCCGCGGGCGCGCTGCGCTCCGGGGCGGGCGGTGCCGTGCGCTCCGGGGCCGGCGTTGCCGGTACGGGCGGCGCAGCCTTCTGCGGGGGCACGGCCGGGCGGGACGCACTCCCCTGTTCCCCCGGGGCCGGCGGCGCGGTGCGCTGCAGAGACACCGTCGGACGGGACGCATCCGGTCCGCCCGTGGCGGGCGCGGGCTGCGCCGGGTGCTCCGGCGACGCATCCGGCCGGTCCGTGGCCGGCGACTCGGGCGGGGCGGGCGGGGCGGGCGGGAAGATCGCTTCGGTGATACGGGAGCGAGGCGGGGGCTGGGCGCCGGAAGGGCGTTGCGCCTCCGTGCTCATTCCGCCCCCCGTTACTCGCCACGTACCACCGAACGGATAACCGTTCGAGGCAGGCCTGTTCGCCACCTCGTGCAGGCCACTGTGCCTGTCACTCTAACGGGCTGCGGTCGGCTCGACCTCCATGCGCCCGGCGGTCCGGGGGATCTGCCCAGAACATCCCCTACCTCGGAGTAATCGAGTCTGGCAAGCTCGGTCCATGACTCCCCGTGCCGCAGACCGGGCCCGCTACGACAAGGCCACCGCGCATCTGGACGCACCCCTCGCGATCGTCGATCTCGCGGCCTTCGACGCCAACGCCGACGACCTCGTCCGCCGGGCCGGGGGCAAGCCGGTCCGGGTGGCGAGCAAGTCGGTGCGGTGCCGGACCCTGTTGGAGCGTGTACTGGCACGCGACGGCTTCGCCGGGATCATGTCGTTCACCCTTGACGAGTCGCTGTGGCTGGCGCGGGCCGGGTTCGACGACGTGCTGCTTGCGTATCCGTCCGCGGACCGGGCCGGCTTCGCGGAGCTCGCGGGAGATCCCAAACTGGCGGAGGCCGTGACCGTGATGGTCGACGACCTCGCCCAGCTGGACCTCATCGACCGGTCCCGCGCGGGCGGCAAGGAGGAGATCCGGGTCTGTCTGGAGCTGGACACGGCCCTGCATCTGCTGGGCGGGCGGATACGGGTCGGCGCGCGGCGGTCGCCGCTGCGCGAGCCCGCCCAACTGGCCGAGATCGCCCGGTCGATCACGCGGCGGCCGGGTTTCCGGCTGGTCGGGCTCATGGCGTACGAGGGGCACATCGCGGGGGTGGGGGACTCCGTCGCCGGTTCGCCGCTGCGCTCCCGGGCCGTGCGGCTGATGCAGCGTGCCGCCCGGACCGAGCTCGCCGCCCGGCGGGCGGCCGTGGTGCGCGCGGTGCGGGCGGTGTCGCCCGATCTGGAGTTCGTCAACGGTGGCGGGACCGGGAGCGTCCAGCACACGGCGGCCGAGGACGCGGTCACGGAGATCGCGGCCGGTTCGGGTCTGTATGTGCCGCGGTTGTTCGACAACTACACCTCCTTCATCGGCCGTCCGGCCGCGCTGTTCGCTCAGCCCGTCGTCCGTCGGCCGGGCGTGGGGGTGGTGACCGTGCTCGGTGGGGGTTATCCCGCCTCCGGTGCGGCGGGGGCCGATCGGCTGCCCGTGCCCTTTCTCCCGGAGGGCCTGCGCTACGACCCCCAGGAGGGGGCGGGTGAGGTGCAGACACCGCTGATCGGACACGCGGCCGACGATCTGCTGATCGGCGACAAGGTGTGGTTCCGCCACGCGAAGGCCGGGGAGCTGTGCGAGCGCTTCGACACCCTGCACCTGCTGGAAGACGACCGGGTGTCGGGCACCGCGGCGACCTACCGGGGCGAGGGCCGCACCTTCCTGTAGGGCAACACCTCCTGCCGGCTGGTCAGTACGCCACGGTGAACCGCGTCCGCCGGTGCCGGGGGTGCTCGGCCTCGTCCAGCAGCGCCACCGCGAAGTCCTCCATGGATATGAAGGACCGGCCGTCGCTGTCGGCGAGCAGTTCGTCGCCGCCGAGGCGGTAGTCACCGGTGCGCTCGCCGGGCTCCAGGAGCGCCGGCGGACTGAGATACGTCCAGTCCGCGCCCGCTCCGGCCGCCCGGCAGGCATCGAGCTGCGCGGTACAGGCGGTGGCGATCGGGCCCAACTCGGCGGGAAAGTCCGGGCCTTCGGCCAGTGTGAGCGGCCCCTTGCCGGGGAGCGTGAGCGACGCGGCGCCGCCGACGACGAGAAGCCGGACGCCGGTGCGGGCGACCCCCGCGAGCAGCGCCTCGGTGGTCACCACCAGATCCCGCTCCCGGCCGGGTGCCGGTCGTGTCGCACTGATCACCACGTCCTGCCCGGCACTCGCCCTGGCGACGGCGTCCGTGTCGTCGGCGTCGGCCACGAGCGGCCAAGCCCGGTGCGGCAGTTCCGCGCAGCGGGCCGGGTCCCTGACGACGGCGGTGACGGCATGCCCCCTAGACAGCGCCTCGGCCACCGTCCTTCGTCCGACGTTCCCCGCTGCTCCGAAGACGGTCATACGCACGGCCGGGCTCCTTGCTGTTGTGATCGGTTACCGGCGGACGCCGGGGCGGCGCCGGGCACGGAGGGCGGGACGGCGGCCGGGGGGGCGGTGCCCTCGGCGGGTGCCGCGCGAGGTGTCCCCCTCTGCCTCTGCGCCGCAATGAGCGCGGCGATGACGACGATTGCGCCGACGGCCTGGAGTCCGTTGAGCCGCTCGCCGGCGACGATCAGGCCCAGCACGGTCGCCACCAGCGGACTGAGCAGCCCGAGGAAGGAGACCGCGGTCGGCGGCAGCGCCCGGATGCCCCGGAACCACAGCGCGTGCGCGACGGCCGCCCCCACGAGCGACAGGTAGGCGTACCCCAGGAGGTTCTGTGCGGTCAGGGCGGCCGGCGGCGGGCCTTCGACGATCAGGGCCACCGGGAGCAGCAGCAGTCCGCCCCCGGCGAGCTGCCACCCGGTCGTGGCGAGCAGCGGCGCGGGAGAGGTCCACCGCTTGGCGAGGACCACGCCGGTGGCCATCACCAGAGCGCCGCCGAGGGCGGCCGCGACGCCGAGCGTGTCCAGCCGGGCATCGGCCCGCAGGACGAGCAGGCTGACACCGGCGATCCCCGCGAAGCCCGCGAGCGCGGTGCGCACGGTGAGGCGGTCACCGAGGAGCGCGGCCGACAGTCCTGCGGCGAGCAGGGGCTGCACGGCGCCGACGGTGGCGGCGACTCCGCCCGGCAGGCGGTAGGCGGCGACGAAGAGGAGCGCGAAGAACACGCCTATGTTCAGCGCGCCGAGGACGAGCGCACGCCACCACCAGATGCCCTGCGGGAGTCGCCGGGTGACGGCGACGAGCAGCAGGCCGGCGGGCAGCGCACGGATCACCGCGGCGAGCAGCGGCCGCCCGGGAGGCAGCAGCTCCGTCGTGACGAGGTAGGTGGTGCCCCAGATGACGGGTGCCAGCGCGGTCAGCACCACGACCCCGAGTCGCTTGCTTCTCAATAAATTACTTAGCACTAAGCCAAAGTAACTCATCGCTAAGACATTGGCTAGACTCTCCTCATGGCAGACCACGTGGATCTCGTACTGCGACAGTGGGGAGCCCAGCGCCCCGACCTGGACGTGTCACCCATGGCCGTGATCGGGCGCCTGTCGCGCCTCTCCCGGCTGATCGGCTCGGAGCTCTCGCAGACATTCGCCGCGCACGGCCTGGACCGGGCCGCCTTCGACGTGCTTGCCACCCTGCGGCGCAGCGGACCGGAGCATCGCCTCACCCCCGCGGCGCTGATGCGGTCGGCGATGGTCACATCGGGGGCCATCACCCAGCGACTCGACCGGTTGCAGGCACGCGGTCTGGTCACGCGCACGCCGAGCGAGGCGGACGGGCGCGTCGTCCACGTCTCGCTCACCCCGGCGGGTCTCGAGCTCGTCGACCGGGTCCTCCCCGACCACCTCGCCACCGAGAACCGGGTGCTGGGCGCGCTGGACGAGGCCGGCCGCCGGACCCTCGCCGGCCTGCTGCGCGACCTGCTGGAGTCCCTCGGCGACGCGCTCCCCGCCCAGTCAGCCGGATACACGGACCCCTCGGGTTATGAGAATGAGTTCTGCGAAAATCCGTCGCAGGACTTCTCGGACGGGCCGTTGCACATCGAGTACGCGGGGCACGGCACCGCACAGACGCGGCGAGGCGGCGGACGCCCGAAAGTGATCGACGACGAGATGCTCGCCACGGCCCGTGCACTGCGCGACCGGGGGGTGCCGGTCCCCGAGATCGCCGGACGGCTCACCATCAAGGCGGGGAAGAACGCGGGCAGGCACCCCTCGATCGCCTCGCTCTACCGTGCACTCGCCGAGTGAGTGCCGCCCGTGAGCGGCGGGAGCCCTGCCCCCGCCGCTCACGGGCGGGCGGCCCTGGCCGGCACCCGCTCAGGAGCGGGCGGCCGACCCGGCCGCGGCCCGTCGCGGGCCCGCCGTCCGCGGTCCGCGGTCCGCGGTCCGTGGTCCGTGGTCCGGCAGGAGCCCCGGACCACGGGCTCGGGTCATCCTGATCAAGAGCTCGGGTCTCCGGGCCACGAGCTCGGATCACCCCGGCCACGGCGACGTGCGTCGACCCCGGCCACAGCGACTGCGTCGCCCCGGGCCCACGGTGACGTGGTGTCAGCCGGGCCCGATGCTGCTGCCGACGCCGCCGCTGGTGGCGTCGCCGATCGGGCGGATGCTGGACGCGATCCTGTCCATGTCGGCGAGCGGGGGGCCTTCCGGTCCGGCGTCGAAGGCGAAGCGCACGACCACCAGTGCCTCGGTCCCGATGTGGGACGGAAAGACGAGCGACTGCACATAGCCGCCGGGGCCCGCCCCGGTGACGACGCGCCAGCGGACCAGGTATCCGGAGCGTCCGGCGACGGCGAAGTTCTGCGACTTCACGACGGTGTGCGACGTGATGCCGTCGTGGATGCGGGTGCCGAGCGCGTCCTCGTCGTACGCCTCCTCGGCCGCCTTCTCGACGTCCTGCTCGGCCACGGCCTTCGGTGTGCTCGCACCGCCGGACGGGGTCGCCGTCATGGAGGTCACCCGGCCGTGGCGACAGATCGAGGAACCGCCGCCGGGACAGTCGTAGGTGACGTCGGTGTACATCGTCGTGCCGGAGCCGAGAACGCCGCTGGATTTCTCCCAGCCCTCCGGGATGGGCATGGTGATGCCGTTGAGCTGGTCGACGAGCTCCCCGGACTCGTCGGCGGTGGCGGTGGGCGATGCGCTCTGCTCGGGGCCGGACGTCACCGGAGCGGAGGTGGCGGACGTGGCCGCCGCCCCGGGCGTGCCCGGGTCGTCGTCGTTGCCGAGCAGTACGGCCGCGGTGGCCACAGCTGCGACGAGCACGGCACCGGCGGCGGCCAGCGCGACGACGGGGCGCCTGCCCCCGCCCGGGCCGCCGGTCGCGGGGTGCTGCATGGGCCCGGTGTGCGGCCCGAACCCGCCGGACGGCGCGGAGGCGACCCCGGCGCCCTGCCCGGGGCCAGGACCGGGACCGTACGCCGACGGCGCCGGCCCGTACGGCTGCGACGCCGCGGTGTCCCAGGGTGCCTGGGCCGCGCGCGAGTGCGCGGACCAGGCCGAGCCGTCCCACCACCGTTCGGTGCCGGGCGCCTGCGGGTCCGGATACCAGCCTGGGGGTCCCCCCGCGCCGCCAGGCGTAGGGGGAGGGGTCGTCATGCTCATCCGGACACCCTATGCGGGGCCACCAACAGGGCTACACAGGGGTGACGTACGCCCCGGAGATGCCGCCGTCGACCAGGAAGTCGGTGGCGTTGACGAACGACGAGTCGTCGCTGGCGAGGAACGCGACCGCGGCAGCGATCTCCTCGGCCTCCGCGAAGCGCCCGACCGGGATGTGCACGAGGCGGCGGGCCGCCCGCTCCGGGTCCTTGGCGAACAGCTCCTGGAGCAGCGGGGTGTTGACCGGTCCGGGGCACAGCGCGTTCACACGGATGCCCTCGCGGGCGAACTGCACGCCCAGCTCGCGAGACATCGCCAGCACGCCGCCCTTGGAGGCGGTGTACGAGATCTGCGAGGTCGCGGCGCCCATGCGCGCCACGAAGGAGGCGGTGTTGATGATCGAGCCCTTCCCCTGCTGCCGCATGTAGGGGATGGCCGCCTTGCAGCAGAGGTAGACCGACGTCAGGTTGACCTCCTGCACGCGCTTCCACGCCTCCAGGCCGGTCTCGAGGATCGAGTCGTCGTCGGGCGGCGAGATGCCCGCGTTGTTGAACGCGATGTCGACGCTGCCGTAGGTGTCGTACGCCGTCTTGAACAGCGCCTCGACCTGCTCGGCGTCGGTGACGTCGACGCGTACGAACGTCCCGGCGACCTCGTCGGCCGCCGCCTTGCCGGCGGTCTCGTCGATGTCGCCGCAGACCACGTTCGCGCCCTCGGCGGCCAGCCGGCGCGCGGCGGCGAGGCCGATGCCGCTGCCGGCGCCGGTGATGACTGCGGTGCGGCCCACGAGGCGGCGGCAGATGGGGGTGTCAACGGTCATGGGTGCTCAGGCCTCCGTGCTGATGAAGACGTTCTTGGTCTCGGTGAAAGCGGCGAGGGCGTCGGGGCCGAGTTCGCGGCCGAGGCCGGACTGCTTGTAGCCCCCGAACGGGGTCCAGTAGCGGACGCTGGAGTGGGAGTTGACGGACAGGTTGCCTGCCTGGACCGCTCGCGAGACGCGCAGTGCGCGGCCCACGTCACGGGTCCAGATCGAGCCGGACAGTCCGTACTCGGTGGCGTTGGCGAGCCGTACGGCGTCCTCCTCGTCCTCGAACGGGAGCACGACGGCCACGGGTCCGAAGACTTCTTCCCGGGCGGCGGGCGCGTCGGGCGGGATGTCGGTGAGGACCGTCGGCGGGAACCAGAAGCCGGGCCCCTCGGGGGCCGTGCCGCGGATCGCCTTCACGTCGTCGGGGACGTACGACCGCACCCGGTCCAGCTGGGTACCGGAGATCAGGGGCCCCATCTGGGTCTTCTCGTCCGCCGGGTCGCCCACGACGACGGCTTCGATCGCGGGGGCGAGCAGGTCGAGGAAGCGGTCGTACACCGAGCGCTGCACCAGGATGCGGGTGCGGGCGCAGCAGTCCTGGCCGGAGTTGTCGAGGAAGGACATCGGGGTGGCGGCCACCGCGGCGTCGAGGTCGCTGTCGGCGAAGACGATGTTCGGGCTCTTGCCGCCGAGTTCGAGCGTGACCCGCTTCACGCGGTCCGCGCACTTGGCCATGATCTGCTTGCCGACCCGGGTGGATCCGGTGAAGACGATCTTGGCGACGCCCGGGTGCTCGACCAGTGCGTTGCCAGCGACGTCACCGGCTCCCGGCAGTACCTGGAACAGATGCTCGGGAAGGCCCGCGACGAGCGCGAGTTCGGCCAGCCGCAGCGCGGTGAGCGGGGTGGTCTCGGCGGGCTTGAGCAGCACCGCGTTGCCGGCGGCGAGCGCGGGGGCGGTGCCCCAGGCGGCGATCGGCAGGGGGAAGTTCCACGGCGCGATGACGCCGACGACTCCCAGCGGTTCGAGGACGGTGATGTCGAGGCCGCCGGGCACGGGGATCTGGCGGCCGTTCAGGCGCTCCACTCCCCCGGCCGCGTAGTCGAGGAGGTCGCGGGCGTTGCCCGCCTCCCAGCGGGCGTTGCCGATGGTGTGCCCGGCTTCCAGGACTTCGAGGCGGGCCAGCTCCTCGACGTGGTCGTCGACGACCACGGCGAAGCGCCGCAGCAGCCGGGCCCGGTCGGCGGGGGCGGCCGCCGCCCACTTCCGCTGGGCCGCGGCGGCGCGGCCGACGGCGGCGTCGACCTCGGCGGGCGTGGTCGCCGGGACGCTGCGCACGAGCTCTTCGGTGGCGGGGTTCAGTACGTGGTGCTCGACGGTCAAGGAAGGCCTCACATGCGTTCGAAGGAGCGGCGGAGCTCCCAGTCGGTGACCGCCGCGTCGAAGGCTTCGAGCTCGACGCGTGCCATGTTCCGGTAGTGGGCGACGACTTCGTCGCCGAAGGCGGCCTTGGCGACGGGGCTGTTCTCCCACAGCTCGGCGGCCTCGCGCAGGGTGGTCGGGACGTGTTCGTAGTCGGCGCTGTAGGCGTTGCCCGCGCAGGCTTCGGGCAGTTCGAGCTGCTGCTCGATGCCGTGGAGACCGGCGGCGACGAGACCGGCGACGGCGAGATGCGGATTGACGTCGCCGCCGGGCAGCCGGTTCTCGAAGCGCATCGAGCGGCCGTGGCCGACGACGCGGAGCGCGCAGGTGCGGTTGTCGTAGCCCCAGGCGACCGCTGTCGGGGCGAACGAGCCGGGCTGGAAGCGCTTGTAGGAGTTGATGTTCGGCGCGTACAGCAGGGAGAAGTCGCGCAGGGCGGCGAGCTGGCCGGCGAGGAAGTGGCGCATCACCGGCGACATGCCGCCGGGACCGTCGCCCGCCATGACGTTGGTGCCGTGGGCGTCCTGCAGCGAGAGGTGGATGTGGCAGGAGTTGCCCTCGCGCTCGTTGTACTTGGCCATGAAGGTGAGCGAGACGCCCTCCTGCGCGGCGATCTCCTTGGCGCCCGTCTTGTAGACGGCGTGCTGGTCGCAGGTGACCAGCGCCTCGTCGTACTTGAAGGCGATCTCGTGCTGGCCGGGGTTGCACTCCCCCTTGGCCGACTCCACGGTCAGTCCGGCCGCCGCCATCTCGTTGCGGATGCGGCGCAGCAGCGGCTCGATGCGACCGGTGCCGAGGACGGAGTAGTCGATGTTGTACTGGTTGGCCGGGGTGAGGCCGTGGTAGCCGCGGTCCCAGGCCTGTTCGTACGTGTCCTTGAAGACGATGAACTCCAGCTCCGTGCCCACGTGCGCGGTGTAGCCGTACTCGGCCAGGCGCTCCAGCTGCCGGCGGAGGATCTGGCGAGGCGCGGCGACGACGGGCGATCCGTCGTTCCAGGCGAGGTCGGCGACGAGCAGTGCGGTGCCCTCGTTCCACGGGACACGGCGCAGCGTGGTGAGATCGGGGTGCATGGCGAAGTCGCCGTACCCCCGCTCCCAGGAGGACATCTCGTAGCCGTCGACGGTGTTCATCTCGGTGTCGACGGCGAGGAGGTAGTTGCAGCCCTCCGTGCCGTGTTCGACGACCTCGTCGAGGAAGAAGGGTGCGGCGAACCGCTTGCCCTGCAACCGTCCCTGCATATCGGGGAAGGCCAGGACGACTGTGTCGATCTCGCCGCTCGCGACGAGGGCGCGCAGCTCCTCGAGTGCCAGCGGTGGTGTGCGGTCTGCCACGGGGTTACGCCTCCTTGGATCAGCCGGGAGTCATAAGGTATTGCTGAAGACCATTGCTTGGGAAGGGGAAACGGCGAGGTGGCGAAGACAGACGCGAAGACGGGCGGGCCGAGCGACCGGCTCACCCCCGTGCTGCGCCCCGTGCGCGCGGGCAACGGCTTCGAAGAGGCCCTGGAGCAGATCCTCCAGCTGCTGCGGCTCGGGCTGGTCCCCGGCGGCGAGCGGCTGCCCGCCGAGCGGGAGCTGGCCGAGCGGATGGGGATCAGCCGGGTCACGCTGCGCGAGGTGCTCAAGGTGCTGACGGACCAGGGCCTGGTGGAGAGCAGGCGCGGCCGCTACGGCGGAACGTTTGTGCTGCACCGGCCGGACACCCACGGCGAGGACGAGCTGCGCCGGCGGCTGGCGGGCGTGGACGTGGACGACACCCTGCGTTTCCGCGAGGTGCTCGAAGTGGGCGCGGCCGGGCTCTGCGCGGCGCACGGGCTGACCGACGAGGGCGCCGAGCGGCTGCGCACGGCGCTGGCGGCGACGCACGACGCCCCGCTGTCCGAGTACCGCAGGCAGGACACGTTGCTGCATCTGACCCTGGCCGAGCTGTCGGGCTCGCCGACGCTGACCGCCCAGTACGCCGCGGTCCGGGCCAGGCTGAACGATCTGCTCGACTGCATCCCGCTGCTCGTGCGGAATCTGGAGCACTCGCAGCACCAGCACGCCGCGCTCGTCGAGGCGGTCCTGGACGGCGACGCGGATGCGGCGCGCGAGGTGATGCGGGAGCACTGCGAGGGGACGGCGGCGCTGCTGCGCGGCTTCCTGCCCTGATGGGGGACGGCGATCGGGGGCGACGGACGGCCGGTCCGCAACGCCGGTCGAGCGCGGCGGCGGCACCGGTACGCGACCCCCGGTTGCGCGGCGGCGGGGCCGGTAAGCGACCCCCGGGTGCGCGGCGGCGGGGCCGGTAAGCGACCCCCGGTTGCGCAACCGCAGGGCCGAACCGTGACCCCCGGCTTTGCACAGAGGGCTTGCGCTGCCGCCCCAGTGCCGCAAAGGTGTCCGCACAAACCTTTGACCTGAGCACCTGAGCCAGGAGCGACCCATGGCTGAAGGCACCACCTCGCGCACCCCGTCCCCCGCGTCCTCCCCGGCCGAGCCCGTGGGGGACGCCTATCTGAACCGCCGCACCCTGCGCAGGGGCAGCGCCGGCTGGCTGCTCCTGACCGGTCTCGGCGTCGCGTACGTCGTCTCCGGCGACTTCTCCGGCTGGAACATCGGCCTGTCGAAGGGCGGCTTCGGCGGACTGGCCGTCGCCACCCTGCTGATGGGCGCGATGTACGCCTGCCTGGTCTTCGCGCTCGCCGAGCTGTCCGCGATCCTGCCGACGGCGGGCGGCGGTTACGGGTTCGCCCGGCGCGCCCTCGGCACCTGGGGCGGATTCCTCACCGGCACGGCGATCCTCATCGAGTACATCCTCGCGCCCGCCGCGATCTCGATCTTCATCGGCGACTACGTCGAATCCCTCGGCCTGTTCGGCCTGGAGTCCGGCTGGCCGGTCTATCTCGCCTGCTTCGCGATCTTCATCGGAATCCATCTGTGGGGCGTCGGAGAGGCCCTGCGCTTCAGCCTGGTGGTGACGGCCATCGCCGTCGCCGCGCTGCTGATCTTCGCCGTCGGCGCGTTCACGGACTTCCACGCGGGCGGCCTGGACGACATCCCCGTCGACAAGGAGGCCTTCGGCGCCAACTCCTGGCTGCCGTTCGGTCTGCTCGGTATCTGGGCCGCGTTCCCGTTCGGCATGTGGTTCTTCCTCGGCGTCGAGGGTGTGCCGCTCGCGGCGGAGGAGGCAAAGGACCCGGTGCGCTCGATGCCGCGGGCGCTGGCGATCTCCATGGCCATCCTGGTCCTGCTCGCGGTGCTGACGTTCTTCGCCTCGACCGGCGCGCGCGGCTCGGCGGCCATCCAGGAGGCGGGGAACCCGCTGGTGGTGGCGCTCCAGGGGGACGGCGACCCGACGCCGCTCAGCCGCTTCGTCAACTACGCCGGCCTCGCCGGTCTCGTCGCCTCCTTCTTCTCGCTGATCTACGCGGGTTCCCGGCAGCTCTTCGCCCTGTCCCGGGCCGGGTACCTGCCGCGCTTTCTGTCACTGACCAGCCGCCGCAAGTCCCCGTACCTGGGGCTGCTGATCCCGGGCGCGATCGGCTTCGCGCTGGCGGCGGGGACCGGGAACGGCGCGCGGATGCTGAACATCGCGGTCTTCGGCGCGACGATCAGCTACGCGCTGATGGCGCTGTCGCACATCGTGCTGCGCCGACGCGAGCCCGAACTCCCGCGCCCCTACCGGACCCCCGGCGGTGTCGTCACCTCGTCGGTCGCGTTCGTGCTTGCGCTGTCGGCGCTGGTCGCGACATTCCTGGTCGACAAGGACGCTGCCTTCACGGCGCTCGCCGTCTACGCCGTGGCTCTTGCGTACTTCGCCTTCTACAGTCGGCATCGGCTGGTCGCACGGGCGCCCGAGGAGGAGTTCGCCGCGCTGGCGGCGGCCGAGGCGGAACTCGAACGGAAGTGAACGACGTGCACGTGTCCAAGCCGCTCATCGGCGTCAGCACCTACCTGGAGACGTCCGCGCGGTGGGGGGTGTGGGACCTGCCGGCCGCGCTGCTGCCGGCCGCCTATCCACGGCTGGTCCAGGCGGCCGGCGGCCTCGCCGCGATGCTGCCCCCGGACGACCCGGCGGCCGCCGGGTCGGTCGTCGCCCGCCTCGACGGCCTTGTCGTCGCGGGCGGCCCGGATGTCGCCCCGGAGCGGTACGGCGCCGATCGCTCGCCCCGCACGGGACCGCCGGCCCCCGAGCGCGACACGTGGGAACTGGCCCTGATCCGGGCGGCGCTGGCGGCCGGGACACCACTACTGGGCATCTGCCGCGGCATGCAGCTGCTGAACGTGGCACTCGGCGGGACGCTGGTCCAGCACCTGGACGGCCACACCGGGGCGGGCGGCGCGGTGGGCGTGTTCGGCGAGCACGCGGTGAAGCCGGTGCCCGGAACGCTGTACGCGGAGATCGTGCCGGAGGAGTCAGCGGTCCCGACGTACCACCACCAGGCAGTGGACCGTCTTGGCGAGGGCCTCGTCCCGTGCGCGTACGCGGAGGACGGCACGGTGGAGGCGGTGGAGAGGCCGGGTGAGGGGTGGGTGCTGGGTGTGCAGTGGCACCCGGAGATGGGCACGGACGTGCGGGTGATGGCGGGGCTGGTGGGGGCGGCGGCGGGGTAGCGCGGTCGGGGCCGCTTCGCAGCCCGGGTCCGGCGTACGAGGACACGGCCGCCGGGCCGTACGGGGACTGGGGCGTGCTTGCCCCAGGTTCGCAAAGGGGCGGGGCGGGAAAAGCTCAGCGCCGCCCGCCCTACCGCGACGCTCGCGTCAACGACAGCAGATCGCGGGCCGGGCCAGCCGGGCGTTGCCCGTGGGGCCAGACCGCGCGCAGGTCGCGGTCCAGGCGGACGCCCTCCACCGGGATGCGGACCAGTCGGTGCGACGCCAGTTCCTCGGTCACCGCCAGTTCGCTCAGGACCGCCGGACCCGCCCCGCTGACCGCCGCCGCCTTCACCGCCGTCGTCGAGGCCAGCTCCAGCAGCGGATCGGCCAGGCCGCCGTAGCGGGACAGCGCCGAATCGAGCACCTGCCGTGTACCGGAGCCGCGTTCGCGCAGGACGAGCGGGGACGCGGCCAGTTCGGCGGGAGTGAGCGGGGCCCGGCGGCGGCGCGCCCACGCGTGGGCGGGAGCGGCGACCACGAACAGGCGGTCGTGACCGATGACCGCCCCGTCCAGCCCCTCCGGGACGGCCAGTCCCTCAACGAAGCCCAGGTCCGCCTCCCCCGCGAGCAGCCGGTCCGCGACCGCCGCCGAGTTCCCGGCGAGCAGCGAGACGGCCGTGCCGGGGCGATCGGCGCGCAGGGCGATCAGCCAGCCCGGCAGCAGGTATTCGGCGATCGTCATGCTGGCGGCAACTCTCAGCCGGGAGTCACGACGACCGCGCAGCGCCTGTGCCCCCGCGTCGAACGCCTCGGCCGCCTCCACGACCCGCCGCGCCCAGTCGGTGACGAGCGCCCCGGCCTCGGTGAGCTTGGATCCGCGCGGGGAGCGGTCGACGAGGGCCACGCCCAGCTGGCGCTCCATGGAACGGACACGGCTGCTGGCCGCGGGCTGGGTGATGCCGAGCTCTCGGGCGGCCCGCCCCAGGCTCCCGTGCCGGGCGACGGCAAGCAGGAGTTCGAGCGCTCCCAGATCGGGCACGCGATGGGCGAGCGGCACACGTTCCTCGTCACTCATAAGACCAGCTTATGGGGTGATAGGGGCAAGGTGTCTGGCGGGGGCTCCACGCGGCCGCGAAGGTGACGTCATGGTCACCGTCGCCCAGGCCCGCAGCCGCCTCTTCGGCGGTCCCCGCCGTTCTCTCGCGGTCAGGCTGCCGTCCGTACGGGAGCTCGGCCCGAACTGGTACGCCGCGGTGATGGGAACCGCGATCGTCGGCACGGCGGGCGACGCGCTGCCGGCGCGTGTGCCGGGACTGCACACCGCCTGTGCCGCGGTCTGGGCCCTGTCCGCCGTGTTCCTGTCGGTGCTGCTCGCGGCCCGTGCCGCGCACTGGATCCACCACCGCGACCGGGCGCGCGCCCATCTGCTCGACCCGGCCGTCGCACCGTTCTACGGCTGCCTGTCGATGGCGCTGCTGGCGGTCGGCGTGGGCGCGCTGAGCGCGGGACGGGGCCTGATCGGCGCGCACCCGGCCGTGATCGTCGCAGGCGTCCTGTTCGCGGCGGGCACCGCCGTGGGACTGGTGGTGGCCGTGGCGGTGCCGTACCTCATGGTCGTGCACCACAAGGTGACCCCGGGCACCGCCTCGCCCGTGTGGCTGCTGCCGGTCGTCGCGCCGATGGTCTCCGCGTCGTTCGGCCCGCTGCTGGTGCCGCATCTGCCCGCCGGGCAGGGACGGGAGGCGCTGCTGCTGGCGAGTTACGCGATGTTCGGGATCAGCCTGCTCGCGACCCTGCTGATCCTGCCCGTCGTCTTCGCTCGGCTCGTGCACCACGGCCCCCTGCCCCTCGCACTGACGCCGGCCCTGTTCCTCGTCCTCGGCCCGCTCGGCCAGTCGACGACCGCCGTCAACAAGCTGGCGGACGTGGCCCCCGTCGCGATCGACGCGCCGTACGCGCACGGCCTCGGCGCGCTCGCCGTCGTCTACGGCGTGCCGGTGATGGGTTTCGCGCTGCTGTGGCTGACGCTCGCCGGTGCGATGGTGGTGCGCGCCGCCCGTGCGGGGCTGCCGTTCACGATGAGCTGGTGGGCCTTCACCTTCCCGGTCGGGACGTGTGTGACCGGGGCGCAGACGCTGGCGGGGCACACGGGCCTGGTGGCGTACGAGTGGCTGGCGATCGGCCTGTACGCCTTCCTCGCCGCGGCCTGGCTGGCGGCCGGCGCCCTCACCGTCCGTGGGGTCCTGCGCGGAGAGCTGCTGACAGCGCGGCGCTGAGCACCCGCGGGGCGTCGACGAGGGACGGCCCGTACCAGGTCAGCGCCCGCCCGTCGACGAGTGCGGCGGGCAGGCCGGAAAAGGATTCGGGGCCGTCGTCCGGACCGAAGGCGTACGGCTCGTCGGGCAGGACGACCAGGTCCGCGCCGCTCTCCCGCAGCGCGTCGAGCGCGATCCGCGGATAGCGCTCCGCGTGGTCGCCGTAGACGTTGACGACGCCGAGCCGGGCGAGCAGGTCGCCTGCGAAGGTGTCGCGGCCGAGGACCATCCAGGGCCTGCGCCAGATCGGTACAAGGGCGCGCGCCGCGGCGAGGGGCACGGCCGCCGACCAGGCCGAGCGGGCGTCGTCGAGCCAGCGCGGCCGAGCGAGCCCGCAGCCGTCGACGAGGACCCGCTCCAGCTCGCTCAGCGCCTGGTCCAGGCCGCGCACCTCGGTGACCATGACGTCGATGCCCGCCGCCCGCAGGGCCGCGAGATCGGGTTCCCGGTTCTCCTCCTCGTTGGCGATCACGAGGTCGGGCCGTAGTGCCGCGACGGCCGCCACGTCGGGGTTCTTGGTGCCGCCGACGCGCACGACGTCCAGCCCGGCGGGCTGGCTGCACCAGTCGGTGGCGCCGACCAGCAGTCCAGGCGCGGTCGCGGCGACGGCCTCGGTCAGCGAGGGCACGAGCGAGACGACGCGCACGAGGTCAGCCCCGCGGGTCGTTGTGCGCCGCGATGTGGTCCGCGACCGCGACGACCAGGAGCCGGGTGTCGGCGGTGGTGGCCCGCCAGCGGTGCCGTACGCCGCCGGAGAGGAAGAGCGAGTCGCCCCTGCCGAGCCGGTGGGCGCGGCCCTCGGCCTCCACCTCGACGGCGCCCTCCGCCACGTACAGCAGCTCGTCGTTGCGGTGCTGGAACTCGCCCTCGGTCTCCCGCTCGCCGCTGTACTCCGTGGCGTGCAGCTGGTGGCGGCCGCGGACCAGGGAGCGGACTCCGGCCCGCGGGGTACCGGGGTGGGCGCTGTCACCGGCGCGCATGAGGTCGATGGTGCGCGCCGAGTCGGAGGCGGCCAACAGCGTCTCCGCCGTGGTGTCGAGGGCGTCGGCGACCCGCTGGAGGGAGCGGAGGCTGGGGCGGGCGCGCTCGTTCTCGATCTGGCTGAGGAAAGGCACGGACAGGCCGCTGCGGCCGGAGACGGCGGCCAGGGTGAGACGCAGGGCCCGCCGCCGTTTGCGCACGGCCGCGCCCACCCGGAGGGGCTCTTCCCTCTCCTTGGTGTCCTTCGCGTCCTTCGCATCCATTGGTCGGGCTCCCCTCCCCTGGGTCCTGTATCACCTTACGCAGCATCCGCCCCTTCGTACTCGTCGAGCGCTGGAGTAGCGGGATCACACCGGTCACGGCCGAAAGGCGTGGGTCCCCGCCGGGGCCGGCGGTGTCCGGCTCGGCGGGGACCTTTCGCGGAGCGGCAGCACAGGCCCCGCAGCCCGACGCAAGGTGACCCGCATCATGACATGGGGGCCTCACGGGTGCGGCGGTCGCTGTCGGTGGGGTGCGGCATCATCGTCGGTGTGACGCGACGCCTGATGCTCCTCGACACCGCTTCCCTGTACTTCCGCGCCTATTACGGGGTCCCCGACTCCGTCCGGGCTCCCGACGGCACCCCGGTGAACGCGGTGCGCGGGCTGCTGGACTTCATCGCACGGCTCGTGCAGGACCACCGCCCCGACGAGCTGGTCGCCTGCTGGGACGACGACTGGCGGCCGCAGTGGCGGGTGGACCTCATCCCGTCGTACAAGGCGCACCGCGTGGCCGAGGAGCAGGAGCAGGGCCCGGACGTCGAGGAGACGCCGGACACCCTCGATCCGCAGGTGCCGGTGATCCAGGAGGTTCTCGCCGCTGTCGGTATCGCCCGCGTCGGCGCCGAGGGGTACGAGGCGGACGACGTGATCGGCACCCTGACCGCCCGAGCCAACGGCCCGGTCGACATCGTCACCGGCGACCGGGACCTGTTCCAGCTGATCGACGACGCGCGCGAGCGGCGGGTGCTCTATCCGCTGAAGGGCGTCGGGACGCTGCAGGTGACTGACGAGGCGTGGCTGCGCGAGAAGTACGGCGTGGACGGTCCCGGCTATGCCGACCTCGCGACGCTGCGCGGCGATCCGAGTGACGGGCTGCCGGGCGTGCCGGGCATCGGCGAGAAGACGGCGGCGAAGCTGCTCGACGCGTACGGCGACCTGGCCGGGATCATGGCGGCGATCGGCGACCGTACGTCGAAGCTGACACCCTCTCAGCGCAAGCGCCTGGACGAGGCCAGGCCGTATCTCGCCGTGGCGCCGAAGGTCGTCAAGGTCGCGTGCGACGTGCCGCTGCCGGTGTTCGACGCCTCCCTGCCGAGCGCGCCGCGCGACCCGGGCGCGCTGAAGGAGCTGGCGGAGCGCTGGGGGCTGGGCGGGGCGGTGGTGCGGCTGCTGGCGGCGCTGGAGCGCTGAGGCGTCCCTGCCCACGGCGTCCTCGGACCTGAAGGTGTTAACTTAGGCAAGCCTAAGCACCGAATTTTCAGGTTCCAAGCTCCAGGGAGAGCACCGTGGCAGAGCGACCGGCCCGCAAGGCACCGAAGGTCCACGAGGCGAAGGTCGTGCGCACCGAGCGACTCACGCCGCACATGGTGCGCGTGGTGCTCGGCCTCGACGCGTCGGACTCGTTCGGGATCGGCGAGTTCACCGACCACTATGTGAAGCTGATCTTCCCGGTGCCGGGCGTGCGTTACCCGGAGCCGTTCGACATGGAACGGATTCGCGAGGAGTTCCCCCGTGAGCAGTGGCCCTCGAACCGTACGTACACGGTGCGGCACTGGGACGCCGCGCACGGCGAACTGACGATCGACTTCGTCGTCCATGGCGACGAGGGCCTCGCCGGACCGTGGGCGGCGCGCGCCCACGTCGGTGAGACGGTGCGCTTCCTGGGGCCGGGCGGTGGCTATGCCCCCGCGCCCACGGCCGACTGGCATCTGCTGGCGGGCGACGAGAGCGCGCTCCCGGCGATCGCCGGGACGCTGGAGCAGATGCCGGCCGGTGCGGTGGTGCACGCCTTCGTGGAGGTGGCCGGCCCGGAGGAGGAGCAGAAGGTCGTCACGCCCGACGGTGTGGAGATCACTTGGCTGCACCGCGGCGACCGCCCGACGGGCGAGGCGCTGGTGGCCGCGGTGGCGGCGCTCGACTTCCCGGCGGGCGAGGTCTGCGCGTTCGTCCACGGCGAGGCAGGCTGCGTGAAGGAACTGCGCCGCCTGCTGCGCGTGGAACGCGGCGTGCCGCGCGAGCAGTTGTCGATCTCGGGCTACTGGCGCCTGGGCAAGTCGGACGAGGCATGGCGCGCGATCAAGCGCGAATGGAACGAGCAGGTGGAACGGGAGCAGGAGCCGCCGGCGTAGGTACGGGCGGGGGTGGCGAACCGACAGGTCGGGCCTCACCGCGTCCCGGCAGGCGCTGCGTGGTCAGGCCCTGATCCACCCTGAGGGCGCGACGCTCGGCGCCGCCGCCGCGGCCGGCGCATCGTCCGCCCTGCGCGCGGCGCGCCCCTCCGACCGCGCCGACACAGCCTTGGGGGCCCGCGCACCACGCACCACGCCAAGGAGCTCGCGGCGTGACCGGCACAGGGCATCGCCTGGAGAACTGCCCTTCTGTGCTGGCGCGATGGAGCAGACCCTCGCCCCCACACGCCTGGACCGCGCCGTCGGCGCAGTCGTCGGCTCGGCCGTCGGCGACGCCCTGGGCGCGCCCTTCGAATTCGGTGAACGAGGCGTGTTCCGCGCGCACTTCGGGGATGGCCCGGGCGAGATGTGCGGGGGCGGAGGATGGGACCCGGGCGAGGCGACGGACGACACACACATGGCCGTGCTGGTCGGGGAGTCGCTGCTGAAGCACGGCCGCGTCGACGGGGCGGATGTCTTCGCACGGTTCCGGACCTGGGCCGCGGGCGACCCCAAGGACATCGGGCTCCAGACGGAGCAGGTCCTCACCAGCGGCGACCCCTGGGGCACCGCGGCGGCGCTGCACTTCCAGATGACGGGGCGGGCCGCGGGCAACGGTTCCCTGATGCGGGCCTCGACGTCCGCGGTCTTCTTCGCCCGCGCGGGCCGTGCGGCGACCATGGCCGCCGCACGCGAGCTCGCCGCGCTCACTCACGGGGACCGTGCTGTCTGGGAGGGCACCGCCGTGCTGCACGAGTTGATCCGCGTGGCCCTGGGCGGCATGGACCCCCTGGCCGCGGTGTCCGATGCGCTCGCCCAGGTACACCCCGGCCACCGTGCCCGCTGGGCCACGGTCTTGGCCCCCGACTGGCACCCGCAGCAGGCAACGGAGTTCAACGGCGCGGTGTGGCCATGTCTCGGGTCGGCTCTGTGGGCCCTGCGCACGACGCCGTCGTTCGAGGCATCGCTGGCCGCCGCGATCGATCTCGGCGGCGACACCGACACGGTCGCGGCGGTGACCGGCGCCCTGGCCGGGGCGGTCTACGGAATCGGCGCCGTGCCCGAGCGCTGGACGCAGGCGCTGCGCGTACCGCTTCCGGGCTTCGGGGACCGGGTGCTGCGGTCGGCCGACCTCACCGAGCTGGCGCGCGCGCTGGCCGCAGCGGGCCCGTCGCCGCAGCCCTGAGCTGCTGATTCACGGTCCGTGGACAGCTTTTCAGGCCCGACGGATGATGGAACGAAAGGGAATCCATCGGGACGAAAGGCGTGTATCCGAATGTCCGAGCACCCCGATTGCGCCCTGGTCCGCCGGGGTTACGTAGCGTTCACCGAAGGCGACATGGAGACATTGAGCTCCCTCATGACGGCCGACGCCGTCTACCACGTTCCCGGCGACAACCCGCTCTCCGGTCATCACAAGGGACGCGACGCCATCCTCGACCTGTTCCGCCGCATGGGCGAGGAGACCGGCGGAACCATGCAGGTGCAGCTGGAGGCCGTGCTCGCCGACGGGCGCGGGCACGTGATGTCCTTCCACACGACCAGGGCGGACCGCGGCGACCGTGGTATCGAGATCCGCCAAGGTCTGTTCTTCACGATCGTCGGCGGCAAGGTCACCGACATCGACGAGTGCACCGAGGACATCGACGAGATGAACTCCTTCTGGAGCTGACCGGCGGCGCGGCGGCCCCGGCCGGGGCCGTTCCGCGTCACATCGGACGCAGACGCACTGCGCCGCCTCTGCCCGACCGGGCGGAGGCGGCGCGGCGTCCGGTCTCACCCGACGGAGCTGTAGGCCACGACACCCCTCAGCAGCGCGTCGACGGCCTTGCGGGCGTTCTTCGCGACGGTGCTGTCCTCTCGGGGCGCCGCCGCCGCGATTTGGCCGAGCACATCGATGACCTGCTTGCACCAGCGCACGAAATCGCCCGCGGGCATCTCCGCCTCGCGGAGCACCTCGTCGAGCCCCTTGTCCGAGGCCCACTGGTACGCGGCCCAGGCGAAACCGAGGTCCGGCTCGCGCTGCCCGACCCCTTCCGCCTGGTTGATCTTGAACTCCTCCTCCAGGGCGTCCAGCCGACCCCAGATGCGGACCATCTCGGCCAGCGCGGTCTTCGCACGCCCCGTCGGCACCTTGGGCGCCACGGCGTCGTCGGCCTGGCGTGCCTCGTAGACCAACGCCGAGACGCACGCGGCCAGTTCGGCCGGGTTGAGCCCTTCCCAGACCCGGTCGCGCAAGCATTCGCTTGCCAGCAGGTCCAACTCCCCGTACAGCCGGGCGAGGCGCTGGCCGTGCTCCGTGACCTCGTTGCCCCGCAGATAGTCCATCTCGGTCAGGAGGGCGACGATCCGGTCGAAGGTCCGCGCGATCGTGTTGGTGCGGCCCTCGATCCGCCGCTCCAGCTGACGGGTGTCGCGCTGCAGGCGGTGATACCGCTCGGCCCAGCGGGCGTGGTCCTCGCGGTCGTCGCAGCCGTGGCAGGGGTGCGCGCGCAACTCGGTGCGCAGACGGGCGATCTGACGGTCGTCCGCCGCGGGCGACCGCTCCTTGCGGTGCCGGTCGGGCACGATGTGACCGGCCTTGGTGCGCAGAGCGGAGGCCAGATCGCGCCGGGACTGCGGAGAACGGGCGTTGAACGACCTCGGGATGCGCATCCGCTCCAACGCCTCGACGGGCACCGGGAAATCTATGGATGCCAGCCGTTTGACCTGGCGCTCCGCGGTGAGCACCAGCGGGCGCGGTCCGTCGTGGTACTCGAGGCCGCCGCGGTGGCCGTTGGTCCGGCCGGCGGGCAGCCCCGGGTCCAGCACCAGCGCCAGACCGGCGAACTTGCCGGTCGGGACGTGGATGACGTCTCCCGGCTTGAGCTTCTCCAGCGAGGCGGCCGCGGCGGCCCTGCGCTGCGCGGTGCCCTGCTTGGCCAGCTCCGTCTCACGGTCCTTCAACTCGCGGCGCAGCCGCGCGTATTCCTCGAAGTCGCCGAGGTGGCAGGTCATGCCCTCCCGGTAGCCCTGCAGGCCCTCCTCGTTGCGCTGGACCTGGCGGGAGACGCCGACGACGGAGCGGTCCGCCTGGAACTGCGCGAACGACGTCTCCAGCAGCTCGCGCGAGCGATGCCGGCCGAACTGGTGCACAAGGTTGACCGCCATGTTGTACGACGGCTTGAAGCTGGAGCGCAGCGGATAGGTGCGGGTGCCGGCCAGTCCGGCCAGCGCCTCCGGGTCCATGGCCCGCTGCCACAGGACGACGGCGTGCCCCTCGACGTCGATGCCGCGGCGGCCTGCCCGCCCGGTCAACTGCGTGTACTCACCCGGGGTGATGTCCGCGTGCTGCTCGCCGTTCCACTTGACGAGCTTCTCCAACACCACCGAGCGGGCGGGCATGTTGATGCCGAGCGCCAGCGTCTCGGTGGCGAACACGGCCTTGACCAGGCCCCGGACGAAGAGCTCCTCCACGACCTCCTTGAAGGTCGGCAGCATGCCCGCATGGTGGGCGGCGATGCCGCGCTCCAGCCCCTCGAGCCACTCGTAGTAGCCGAGGACGTGCAGATCTTCGGTGGGGATGGCGGCGGTGCGCTCCTCCACGAGCTCGCGCACCTTGGCGCGTGCCTCGTCGTCGTTGAGCCTGAGGCCGGCGTAGAGGCACTGCTGCACGGCGGCTTCACAGGCCGCACGGCTGAAGATGAACGTGATGGCGGGCAGCAGTCCTTCGGCGTCCAGCCGGTCGATGACCTCGGGCCTGCCCGGGGTCCAGATGCGGCTGCGCTGGCGCCGCTCGCGCTCCCGGTCGGCCTCGCGCACCATCTTCCCCCGGCGCCGGTCGCGCGGGTTGTACGTGCGCTGGTTCTCCATGCGGGCGAGCCGCACCAGGTCGGGGTTGACCTCGCGCCGGGTCCGGCCACGGCCGCCGTGGTCGGTGCCCTCCTCGAAGAGGTCGTACATCCGGCGGCCTGCCATGACGTGCTGCCACAGCGGGACGGGCCGCTCCTCGGAGACGATCACCTCGGTGTCGCCGCGCACGGTGTCCAGCCAGTCGCCGAACTCCTCCGCGTTCGACACGGTCGCGGACAGCGACACGAGCGTGACCGACTCGGGGAGGTGAATGATCACTTCCTCCCACACGGCACCACGGAAGCGGTCGGAGAGGTAGTGCACCTCGTCCATGACCACGTAGCCGAGGCCTATGAGCGACTGGGAGCCCGCGTACAGCATGTTCCTCAGCACCTCGGTGGTCATCACGACCACGGGCGCCTCGGAGTTGACGCTGTTGTCCCCGGTCAGGAGGCCGACCTTCGCCGCGCCGTACCGCCTGACCAAATCCGTGTACTTCTGGTTGGACAGCGCCTTGATGGGCGTGGTGTAGAAGCATTTGCGGCCCTGCGCGAGGGCCAGGTGGACAGCGAACTCGCCCACGATGGTCTTGCCCGAGCCGGTGGGCGCGGCGACGAGCACGCCCTTGCCCGCCTCAAGAGCCTGGCATGCCTCGATCTGGAACGGATCGAGGTCGAAGTCGTACAACGCGCGGAAGGGGGCCAGTGCGGTGGCCTCCTCAGCAGCGCGGACGCGTGCGGCGGCATAGCGCTCGGCGGGAGAGAGATCCTCGGTCATCTTGCTCATGAGCCTACCCGCCCCCTCTGACAGTGAGCGGATCTTTATGTGACGGGCGCACTTACCCGTCCGCTTACCCGCGACGGGCGGCGCTTGCACACGAACAGGGGCCGAAGATGGCTCTTCGGCCCCTCACCAAGCGTGTCGGAGACTGTGCGTCAGGTGATGTCGTCGTATCCGTTGAGCCGGTTCGACCGGCCGCCGTCGGCGTCGCCGGTGGCCTGCCCGGGCAGCGCCCCGGCGGCGGAGACCGCCTCGACCTCGCCGAGGTTCGAGGGCGTCAGGTCGAGCGCGGAGGCCTCGTCGTCGTCGAGCTCGGCATCGGGGTCGTTACGGCGCCTGCGGCGGTCGTTGAGCAGCGAGAAGCCGACGGCGAGGAAGTAGAGCAGGATGATCGGCCCGGACAGCGCGACCATGCCGAGCGGGTCGGTGGAGGGGGTGGCGATCGCGCCGAAGACGAAGATGCCCATGACGGCGCCCCGCCACCAGCCGAGCATCCGCCGACCGGTCACCATGCCGGTCAGGTTCAGCATGATCAGCAGGAGCGGCAGCTCGAAGGAGAAGCCGAAGATCAGCACCATCCGGACGGTGAAGTCCAGGATCTTGTCGACGCTCAGCAGGTTCTCCGCCGGGGCCGGGGTGATGGAGAGCAGGACCTTCATGCTCACCGGCATGATCAGGTACGCGAAGTACACGCCCAAGGCGAACAGCGGCGCCGCGGCGGCGGCGAAGTAGTAGCTGTACTTCTTCTCGCTCCTGTGCAGACCCGGCGCGACGAAGGCCCACAGCTGGTAGAGCCAGAACGGGCACGAGGCGACGATGCCGGCCATCAGTACCACCTTGACCGTCGTCGTGAACGGCGACAGCAGGTCGGTGTAGACGATGGTGGCGCACACCCCGCCCTTCTTCGGGCCGTCCTTCCCGCACTCCGGCACGGGCGAGGTGAGAAAGTCCATCAACTCCTGGCTGTAGACCACCGCGACGGCCGAGGCGATGACGATCGCCAGCGTGGCCTTCGCGAGCCTGTTGCGGAGCTCACGCAGATGGTCCGCGAGTGGCATCCGCCCCTCGGGGTCCTTCTCCTTCTGTTTCGAGCGGGCAGACTTGAGCAACCCACGTCCTCATCTCGTGCGGCAGGCCACGGTCGGTGTGGCCTTCGATCAGCGCTGGGGGGTGTCGGTGGGCTCGGTCACAGGGCGAGCGCTGGTCACATCGCCGGGCGCGGCCTGGATGGTGCGGGGCGCCGCCTGGCCCTGCGCCGGGTCCTTCGGCTCCGCGGGCGCCGCCGTCGGCTGGCCCTCGGACTTCATCGCCTTGGCCTCGCTCTTGAGGATGCGGGCGGACTTGCCCAGCGAACGGGCCATGTCGGGGAGCTTCTTGGCCCCGAACAGAAGGAGGATGAGAAGCGCGATGATGATGATCTCGGTGGGGCCGATCTGTCGGAACATAACTGTGTCTACCTTCTCACCGAGGCGGCTTGGGGCTCTAGGCTGCGGATCGCGCCGGACCGACGTCCGAAACGACCGGCAGCGATCGTAACTCGGGCGGGTAAACGCAGGGCAATCCCTGCGCATACACCCGTCAGCGGTCGGCGCCTCATCTCCGGTGCCGCCATCAGCAGCGTACCGCCAGGATCAGCGCCGCAGCAGGGTGCGTCCGTGATCTCCGCCGACCGCCTTACGCGGCCGGCGATCACCGCCCGGCGCGTCTGAGAAGCCTCTTCCCGGTCCGCTCCGAGGACGCTCAGGGCAGCGTCTTCCCGTTCCGCACCGGGGACGCGCTCAGGGCAGCGTCTTCCCGGTGCGCGCCAGGGACGTCGCCGCCCTCTCCAGCTCCTCGGCTGCCCGGTCGATGCGCTGAGCGGTGCGGGCGACCTCACGGCCCAGGCGCTGGGCCTCGATGAAGACCCTGATGCCGAGGACGCCGAGGACGGCGATACCGAGGAAACCGAGGGCGACGGCGAGCATGGGCCAGAACATGCGAGGAGCCTACGCGGTGGTGTGCAGGCGCAGCGTGCGCACGCCGCCGCCGGTCAGCAGCTCGACGATGCGCTCCCCGGCCGGCTTGCGGACGGCCGCGCCGCACTCGGGACAGGTGAACGAGTAGAAGGTGGTCCGGCGGCTGCCGCCGATCGCCAGACGCAGCGCTCCCGCGGACAGCTCGAAGCGCGCCCGGCAGTCGGGGCAGGCCGCCTTGAACAGCACGGGCCCGACGGCGGCGGGGATCTGGGGGATCACCGTCATGGAATGCGCACTCCTTCGTCCCGTCCGGCGTCCTCGCCGTCGTAGGCGGCGAGCGCGTCCTGCGCCGCCGTCCGCGCGCTGGTGGCGAGCTCCGGCGGCGAGACGATGCGCCCGTCGCGGCCCAGGCGCAGCGCGAGCCTGCGCAGGGAAGCGGGGGCCGGGGTGCGCAGCGTGATGCGCAGTCCGCCGTCGGAGAGCTCCTCCGCGCTGTCGTGCGGGTAGTACTCGGCGACCCAGCGTCCGCCGGGGCCGACCTCGACGATCACCTCGGGGTCGTCGGCGGAGGGCTGCACCAGGCCTTCGGAGAGGTCGCGCAGTTCGATCTCGGGCGGGGCGGCCGGGGCGTCGAGCAGCCGGATCTCCGCGACCCGGTCGAGGCGGAAGGTGCGGCGCGCCTCGGAGAGCCGGCACCAGGCCTCCATGTAGGTGTGGCCGACGGCGAAGAGGCGGATGGGGTCGACCTCGCGCTCGGTGAGCTCGTCGCGCGCGGGTGAGTAGTAGCGCAGCCAAAGACGGCGGCGCTCGGAGATGGCCCGGTCGACGTCGGCGAAGACACCGCCCTCGGACTCGAAGGTCACCGACAGCCGGGAGCTGGCTCCGGCTGCCTCGCCCGCGGCGGCCTCCAGCTTCGCCGTGGCCCGCAGCAGAGCCTCCCGGTCGCTTTCGCGGAGGCCAGGAAGGGTCGCGACGGCCCTGGCCGCCACCAGCAGCGCCGTCGCCTCGTCGGCGGCGAGACGCAGCGGCTCGGCGGTGGACTCACCGGAGGCGTCCGGGTTGCGCCACCAGATGCGCTCGCCGTCGGTGTCGATGTCCAGCAGGTCGCCGCCGCGGAAGCTGGTCCCGCACATGGGCAGCACGTCGAGGTCGGAGATGAGCTCGTCCTCGGTGATGCCGAAGGCGCGGGCGACGTCCGCGATACGCGCGCCGGGGCGCTCGCGCAGATACGTCACCAGCGACAGCATGCGCCGGGTCTGGTCGATGGCGTTGGCGGCCATGGTCCGCATCTCCCTCAGCCCTTGGCCACGGCGCGCAGCCGGTCCACCACGTCGGCCCGCAGGTCCGCGGGCTCCAGCACGACGACGTCCGGGCCGAACTCGACGAGCCAGGCGTCCAGTCCGTGCCCGTACGGAATCTCCAACTCGTCCCAGCCGCCGCCCAGTTCCCGTACGGCCGTGGCACGTGAACGCAGCGGGTAGCCGCAGCCAGAGCGCAGCCGGATCAGGGCGGAGCGGGTCGCGGTCTCCCCCGCCCAGCTCTCGACGGTCTCCCGCACGGTGACGACGTCGGGCACCGGAACCGTGAACGAGCCCGCGCGCGAGCGGACCTTGCCGGTGATACGGGACAGCCGGAAGACGCGCTCCGCCCCGCGCCCGCGGTCGTATCCGGCCAGGTACCAGTGGCCGCGCCAGCATTCGAGCGCCCAGGGCTCGACATGGCGCTGCTCGGGGTGCGCGGAGTTCGCCTTGCGGTAGTCGAAGACGACGGGGCGGCGGTCGCGGCAGGCCAGCATGAGCGGCTCGAAGGCGGACTCGTGGACGGGGATGCGGGGTTCGAGGGCGCTGTGGTGCGCCTCGTAGGCGTCCTCGGTCTCGGGCATGCCGGCGGCGCGCAGCTTCTGCAGGGCGCCGCTGGCGGCGCCGGCGAGGCGGGCCTGCTGCCACACCTTGGCGGCCAGGCCCAGGGCGGCGGCCTCTTCGGCGTCGAGGGTGATCGGCGGGAGACGGTTGCTGTCGCGGCGGGCGAGGTAGCCGATGTCGCCGTCGAGGGACTCCACCGTCTCGATGACCAGGCCGAGTTCGCGCAGATCGTCCTTGTCGCGCTCGAACATCCGGTTGAAGGAGTCGTCGGAGCCGGCCTCCAGGTACGCCTCGATGGACCCGCGCAGCTCGCGCTTGCTGAGCGGGCGCCGGGTCCCGAGCAGACACAGCGCGAGATTCATCAGCCGCTCGGCCTTGGCAATGGCCATCGACGCCCTTCACCTCTTTTCTCGAAGTCCCTTACGCCCGTCGACCGTACCGCCCCGGGGTGTCGGGACAAAAGCGAGGGCCCGTGCCTGGGCCCCCGACTGCGTCTGGGGGAGGCACGGGCCCTCGTCACGCTGTGCAGCGCTGCGCGACACTCCGTCAGGCGGAGACCAGGTCGCAGACGAAGATCAGCGTCTCGCCGGGGGCGATACGGCCGCCACCGGCGCCGCGGTCGCCGTAGGCCAGGTGCGCGGGGATGGTCAGCTGGCGCCGGCCACCGACCTTCATGCCCTGCACGCCCTTGTCCCAGCCCTGGATGACCTGGCCGGCGCCGAGCTGGAACTGCAGCGGGGTGCCGCGGTTCCACGAGGCGTCGAACTCCTCGCCCGTGGAGAAGGCCACGCCCACGTAGTGGACGGAGACGGTGTCGCCCGCCTTGGCCTCCGGGCCGTCGCCCTCCCAGATGTCCTTGATCTCAAGGTCGGCCGGCGGCTCGCCGCCCGGGAAGTCGATCTCGGGCTTCTCGATGCTCACGGATGTCGCTCCTTGCGTTCTTTCGTGCGAGTCAACCGGGACAGTCTTACAGAACAGCCAGGATGTCGACGGAGAAGACCAGCGTGGACTTGGCGGGGATGTTCTGCTGCGCCTGGTCGCCGTAGGCCATGTCCGGGGGCACGACGAGCAGGACACGGCTGCCCGCCTTCTTGCCCTCCAGACCCTTCTGCCAGCCCGGAATCACCTGTGCCAGCGGGAAGTTGACCGGCGCGCCGCCCTGGGCGTAGCTGCTGTCGAACTCCTTGCCGCCCTTCCACAGAACGCCCTTGTACTGCACAGCCAGCGTGTCGCTCGCCTTCACCGCCGGGCCGGTGCCCTCGATGATGTAGTTCGACACGAGCTTGGTCGGCGCGTCCTTCTCGGGCACCGTGATGGACGGCGCCTTGCCGTCGGTGTTGGTGCCGACCTTCGGCAGGTCGATGTTGTCCTGGGCGACCTCGCTGCCCTTGGCGGTGCTCGGCAGGGTGGTGCCCTTGACGATGTCCATCACGAAGACCAGCGTGGCGTTGGCCGGGATCTCCCCCTGACCCTGCGCGCCGTAGCCGAGCTCCGGCGGGATGGCGACCTCGAGCCGGCTGCCGACCTTCTGGCCGTCCAGCGCCTTCTGCCAGCCCTCGATGACACCGCCGCCACCGATCGTGACCGCGAACGGCTCACCGCGGTCGAAGCTGTTGTCGAACGGCTTGTCGCCGTCCCACAGCTGGCCGAGGTAGTCGACCTTGGCCAGGTCGCCCTTCTTCAGGGCCGGACCGTCGCCCTCGCTGATGACGTTGACCTTGAGGTCCTTGGGCGGCTTACCCTCGCCCTTGGCCAGGGTCGGCTTCTCACCGAACTTCTTGCCCGCGGTGATCGTGGGCAGCCCGTTCGTCATCGAGACGGCAGAGTTGGAAGCGGAAGCGGAATCGGAGTCCTTGTCTTCGCTGCCGCAGGCCGCTGTCGACAACAGCAGCAGGGGCACGACGAGAAGGCCGGCAAGTCGGCGCACGTGTTCCTCAGATCTCTTACGGCTCAGTAGTTGCGGACACTCTAGGGCGTGTCAAGGGCCCCGCACGAGAAACGTACGGGGCCCGAGTGACGTTCCGACTCTTCGTGCTACCGCGTGCTACATGCCGGCGATGAGCTTCTCCACGCGGTCGTCGACCGAGCGGAACGGGTCTTTGCAGAGCACGGTCCGCTGCGCCTGGTCGTTGAGCTTGAGGTGCACCCAGTCGACGGTGAAGTCCCGCCGCTGCTCCTGCGCACGGCGGATGAAATCGCCGCGCAGTCGTGCCCTGGTGGTCTGCGGGGGCACCGATTTGCCCTCGAAGATCTTCAGGTCGTTGCAGATCCGGGCGGCCTGGCCCTTGCGCTCCAGGAGGTAGTACAGCCCGCGCCTGCGGTGGATGTCGTGGTACGCGAGGTCTATCTGAGCGACCCGCGGATGCGACATGGTCATGTTGTGCTTGGCGCGGTAGCGCTCCAGGAGCTTGTACTTCATGACCCAGTCGATCTCGGTGCCGATGCGGTCGAGGTCCTCGGTCTCGATGGCGTCCAGCGTGCGGCCCCACAGTTCGAGGACCTGGGCGACCGTGCCCGTGCGGATGCCCCGGCGGTCGACGAAGTCGACGGCCTTCTCGTAGTACTCGCGCTGGACCTCGAGGGCGGAGGCCTCGCGGCCGGAGGCCAGGCGCACCTTGCGCTGGCCGGTGATGTCGTGGCTGACCTCGCGGATGGCCCGGATCGGGTTCTCCAGGGTGAGGTCGCGCATGACGGTGCCCGCCTCGATCATGCGGAGCACGAGGTCGGTGGCGCCGACCTTGAGGAGCATGGTCGTCTCGGACATGTTCGAGTCGCCGACGATGACATGGAGGCGGCGGTAGCGCTCGGCGTCCGCGTGCGGTTCGTCGCGGGTGTTGATGATCGGCCGGGAGCGGGTGGTGGCGGAGCTGACGCCCTCCCAGATGTGCTCGGCGCGCTGGCTGACGCAGTAGACCGCGCCGCGCGGCGTCTGCAGCACTTTGCCCGCGCCGCAGAGCAGCTGCCTCGTCACGAGGAAGGGAATGAGGATGTCGGCGAGCCGGGAGAACTCACCGTGCCGGGCGACGAGATAGTTCTCGTGGCAGCCGTAGGAGTTTCCCGCCGAGTCGGTGTTGTTCTTGAAGAGATAGACGTCGCCCGCGATTCCCTCCTCGTGCAGGCGGCGTTCGGCGTCGACGAGCAGGCCTTCCAGAATGCGCTCGCCGGCCTTGTCGTGCGTGACCAGTTCGGTCACGTTGTCGCATTCCGGCGTTGCATATTCCGGATGCGAGCCCACGTCGAGGTACAGGCGGGCGCCGTTCCGCAGAAAGACATTGCTGCTGCGGCCCCATGACACGACACGGCGGAAGAGGTAGCGCGCCACTTCGTCAGGTGACAGTCGGCGCTGTCCCCTGAACGTGCACGTGACGCCGTACTCGTTCTCCAGCCCGAAAATGCGGCGGTCCATGTCTGAACATTACGCCTCACGGCCTGAGCTGAAACCGGGTTGGACGGCCCCGTTTCGATCATTTTCCGATGAGTCCGGGTCCGGGCCCGCAATGTCGCCGGTACGGCCGGCGACCGCGAGCACGCGCTGAGTGGCCGTCAGAACGAGCAGGGCGGCGAATCCCGCGGCGCCGGCCACGGCGAAGCTCCACGCGGTGCCGCCGATCTCGACGGCGGGGCCGGCGACGGCGGTGCCGACGGCCGCGCCGACTCCGAAGGTGGTCACCAGCCAGGAGAACGCCTCGGTGACCGTGCCGCGCGGGGCGTGCCGGTCGACGACGATGAACGCGCAGGCGATGGCGGGTGCGAGGAAGACGCCGGCGAGCGCGGACAGCGCGGTCATCGCGACGACACCGGGGGTGAGCACCAGCGGCAGGTAGCCGAGGGCGAGCAGTGCGACGATGGCGCGCAGCCTGGTCTCGGGCGCTCCCGCCCACTGCCGTGCGCCATACACGGTGCCGCCGACGAGTGCGCCCAGACCGAGGGCGGCCATCAGCCAGCCGTAGACCGCCTCGCGGCCGTGGTCGTCGGCGTAGGCGACGCCGGCGACGGTGATGGATCCGAGTGCGAGCCCCACGAAGAAGAACGCGCCCAGCAGGGCGAGGAGCCCCGGAGAGCGCAGGGCGCCGAGCCAGTGGGCCTCCCGGGGTGCCGAGCGCCAGGCGCGGGAGGGCTGGGACATGACGACGGACAGGGCGCCGATGACGCCTATCGCGTTGATGACGAGGAGCGCGGCGGCGGGCGACCAGACAGAGACGAGGAGGGTGACCAGCAGGGGGCCGACGGTGAACATGATCTCCTGCGCGACCGCGTCCATGGCGTACGCGCGGTGGACGCGGTCCTCCTGGCCCAGCACGCTCGGCCACAGGGCGCGCAACCCGCCTTCCAGCGGCGGGGTGAACAGGCCCGCGACGGTCACCGCGGCGTACGCGAGAGGCAGCGAGCCCGTTCCGGCGACGGCCAGCAGCAGCATGCCGAGCGCCGAGACGACGGCGGCGGGGAACTGGACCTTCGGCTGTCCGTACAGATCGACGGCGCGGCCGAGCAGGGGCTGTCCCACGGCGGTCGCGAGTCCGTACACGGCGGCGAGGGCGCCGGCGAGGGTGTAGCTGCCGCCTTCCGCACGGGTGAACAGGACGATCGCGATGTGCGCGGTGGCGCTGGGCAGCCGGCCCACCAGAGTGCCGCTCAGCAGCCGTGCGGCATGCGGCGCTCTGAGGATGTCTGCGTATCCGGCGGCCATCCGGCAACCCCTCTCCCCCGGACCCGCCGAGGTTTTACGTATAACGTGGTCCTCCATACGTACCATGTCGACAGTCCGCGGGTCCACCGAGCCGCCGCCCCGGGCGTTGTCGACAAGCAGACAGGCGCGGCCGAGGACGGCACGGCATGGCACACCAGACCCCCGCGGGCCGTCCCATCCCGGCGGAAGCGGGCTCCACCCGCCCCACCAGCAAGGACGTCGCCCGTGTGGCCGGGGTCTCGCAGGCCACGGTCTCCCTCGTCCTGGGCGACAAATGGCGCGGTCGTGTCTCCGAGCGCACTGCCGCATCGGTGCGCGACGCCGCCCGGGAGATCGGCTACCGGCCCAACCTCGCTGCCCGCAATCTGCGTCTCGGGCGCACCAGGACGGCCCTGCTCGTCGTGCCGGCTCTCACGAACGAGTTCTTCGCCCGCGTCTACACCGGCGCGGCCAGCGTCGCCGCCAGCCACGGCTTCGGCGTCGTCCTCTACCCGTCGCCCGAGGGCATCGGTCCCGCGAAGGACCCCTTCGCCTCCGCCCGCGCCGCTCTCGACGGCGTCATCGCCTCCTCGATGGCCTCCGGGACGCTCGCCGCGATCCGCGGCAGCGACCTGCCGCTCGTGATGCTGGACAGCGACCCGGCGGACACCGGTGTCGCCGCCCACGTCAACCTGGACATCGCCGACGGCATGCGGCAGGTGACGGACCATCTGCTAGGGCTCGGGCACCGCCGCTTCGTCCACCTCGCCTCCGCCGTCGCCTCCTGGACCTTCGACGTACGCGCCCGGGCGCTGCACTCGGCGCTGGCGGGGGTCCCGGACGCGGAGCTGACCACGGTTCCCGCCCCGCTCGACGTGGCGTCCGGCCGTGCGGCGGCCGAGCGGGCGCTCACCGCGTCCGGCCCGCGGCCGACCGCGCTGATCTGCGACGACGACATCCTGGCCGCGGGCGCCTGCAAGGCCGTGCGGCGGCTCGGGCTGCGCGTCCCCGAGGACGTCTCGGTCACCGGCTTCGACGACCTCGCCCTGGCCACCGCCGTCGAACCGGAACTCACCACGGTGCGCCTCCCCGCCGAGCGGATCGGCGAACGGGGCATGTCGGCGCTGCTCGCGGTGCTGGACAACCGGTCCCCCGCGCAGGACGTCCTTCCCGTGGAACTGGCCGTTCGGGGCTCCACGGCTCCCGTTCCGGACGGGTTGCCGACGGACCGGCACATGGCCGGAAACCGACGCCCGCCCGCCTGACCGATTCGCTCCCGCCGTCCTTGAGGCGCCGCGACGGGCCGTGGAACGATCGCGATCATGACCAGCGCGGCACAGCACCCGATCGACGCGACGCTCATCGGCGGAGTACGAGCCCCGGGCTCGGTGCGTCCCGCGCCCGGCGGGCGCCTCGCGGTCCGCCACGACGACCGTTTGGAGCTGCACGACCGCACGGCGTTCCTCGCGGGCGACTCGTCGCTGCTGCACTCGGTGGCACTGCCGCGGCAGGCACGGGCCACTCCCCTGCACGACGGCACGGTCGTCGTGGCCGAGAGCGCCCGGCTCCGTGCGCTCGGCGCCGACGGCCGGAACCGCTGGACGCTCTCCCATCCCGTTCGGCACCACCGCCGACGCGACCCACAGCCGCCGGGCGCCCCCGTGGCGAGCCCCGATGGACGCCTGGTGTGTGCCGTGGTGCCGACGCTCCATCCCGGCGCGGAGGAGCGGTGCCGGCTGCGCGACACACTGCTCCTGCTGGACGCCGTGACCGGTGACGTCAACGCGGAGCGCCCGATCGGCTCCGTCGCCTCCGACATGAGCGGCGCGTGGCACCCCGACGGCCATGTGATGGCGCTGTCGTGCTGGACGCCCTGTGCGAGCTGGACGACCTGGTGGGTCGAACCGCGGCACGACGGGCTGCACATCCGTGGCGGCGTGGGCATGCATGAGGTGGTCGGCTTCCTGCCCGGCGCCGACCGGGCCGTGACCCTGCGCCGCGCCGAGCACATCGCGGTCAAGGACGACCGGGACGAGCTCGGCCTGCACAACGCCACGAGCGACGAGCAGACCGCGCTGCTCGACCTCTCGGCTCTGGTCCCCGATCCCGGGAACGACGAGGTCGCCATGGCCTGCCTGCTCGACCCGGCTCATGTCCTGGTCACCGGCCGGGTCTTCCTCCGCGGCAGACCGCCCGCCACCCGGCACTGGCTGTGCGACGCCCGGTCACTGACCCCGCTCGGCCGGCTGCGCTATCCCCGCCCCGTCGGGACGGAGGTCACCGCGCTCGGCGACGGCACCTGGCTGACCCGCCACGGCGAGGACCTGCACCACTGGGCACTGCCCAGGGCCTGAGCCCACGGGTGGGCCGCACACAACCGTGCCAGGCGGCATCGCCCCCCGCGCACAGCAGTGCCCCGGACCGCACGGGCGGTTCGGGGCACTGGCGTCGGGGGCGGGGCGGGCTACTCCTCGCCCTCCTCCGTCTCCTCGATGTCCGAAGGGGCGTCCGTGGGTGCCGTGGCGGCCTCCTCGGCCTCCAGCAGCCGCGACAGCTGCCGGCCGACGATCCGCTTGAACTTCCGCGCCTGCGGCCTCGTACGGTCCAGGACGGCGACCTCCAGGCGCTCGGCCGGGATCTCACGGTCGGTGCCGTTGGCCTGGCTGGACAGGGCCTGCACCGCGAGCTTCAGCGCCTCGGCCAGTGACATCCCGTCGCGGTGGCGCTGGTCGAGGAAGCTGCTGATCTGCTCCGCGTTGCCGCCGACCGCGACCGAGCCGTGCTCGTCCACGATCGAGCCGTCGTGCGGAAGGCGGTAGATCTGGTCACCCTCCGGGGACGCACCGACCTCTGCGACGACCAGTTCCACCTCGTACGGCTTCTCACCGGCGCTGGAGAAGATGGTGCCCAGCGTCTGCGCGTAGACGTTGGCCAGGCCGCGGGCCGTCACGTCGTCGCGGTCGTAGGTGTATCCGCGCAAGTCCGCGTAGCGAACGCCGCCGATGCGGAGGTTCTCGTACTCGTTGTACTTGCCGGCCGCGGCGAAGCCGATTCGGTCGTAGATCTCACTGAACTTGTGCAGCGCACGGGACGGGTTCTCGCCGACGAAGACGATGCCGTCGGCGTACTGCATCACGACGAGGCTGCGACCACGGGCAATGCCCTTGCGGGCGTACTCCGCACGGTCGGCCATGGCCTGCTGGGGTGAGACGTAGAACGGCGTCGACACCGGCTATCCGTCCCTTTCTGTCAAAGGCAAGTACATGTGTCAGAGCAGCGCGGCGCGCGGGCCGTCCGGGTGGGCGAGGCGGCCTTCGAGGATCGAACGGGCGATCTCGGAGGTCTCCGCCTCGGTGAGCCTGCGGAAACCCTCGTCCGTGATGACCGTGACGATCGGGTAGATCCGCCGGGCCACGTCCGGGCCGCCGGTCGCCGAGTCGTCGTCGGCGGCGTCGTACAGCGCCTGGACGACCAGCGTGGTGGCCTGCTGCTCGGTCTGGTCCTCGCGGTAGAGCTTCTTCATGGCACCGCGCGCGAAGATCGAGCCGGAGCCGGTGGCCGCGTATCCCTGTTCCTCGGAACGGCCGCCCGTGACGTCGTAGGAGAAGATGCGGCCCTTGTCGCGGTCGATGTCGTAACCCGCGAAGAGCGGCACGACGGCGAGGCCCTGCATGGCCATGCCGAGGTTGCTGCGGATCATCGTGGAGAGGCGGTTCGCCTTGCCCTCGAGGGAGAGCTGGACGCCCTCCACCTTCTCGAAGTGCTCCAGCTCCAGCTGGAACAGCTTGACCATCTCCACGGCGAGACCCGCGGTGCCGGCGATGCCCACGGCCGAGTACTCGTCGGCCGGGAAGACCTTCTGCATGTCGCGCTGCGCGATCATGTTGCCCATCGTGGCGCGGCGGTCACCGGCGAGCACGACGCCGCCGGAAAACGTCGTCGCGACGATGGTCGTGCCGTGCGGCGCCTCGAAAGCTCCCTGCACGGGCGGCAGTGAGCGGTTGCCGGGGAGCAGGTCCGGTGAGTGCTCGCCCAGGAAGTCCATGAAGGACGAGGAGCCCGGCGTCAGGAAGGCTGCCGGCAGACGCCCGGTGCTACGAGGGTTGGCTTCCACGCGTTTCCTTCCGGGTAGGCGGCGGCCCGCCTCTTCGCGCGCGGGCCGATCTTTCGAACTGTGCACGGACCTTACCCGCGCCGTGGCCGGTCATCCGTCCCGGTCCCCCCGGCTTTCACCGGCGGGACCGGGACGGACAACGGCAGCTACTGGCCGCCCTTTTGCACGAAGGACCGCACGAAGTCCTCCGCGTTCTCCTCGAGGACGTCGTCGATCTCGTCCAGTACGGAGTCGACGTCGTCCGACAGCTTCTCCTGGCGCTCCTTGAGGTCTTCGGCCGCCTGCGCTTCCTGCGCCTGCTCCTCGACCTCCTCCGTGGAACGCGTGGCCTTCTGCTGCCCGCCGCCGGTGTCCTTGGTCGCCATGTCCCTCACCCCGCTCGGTTTGCCCTGACGTGAGTTCGTTCGGTCAAGATCAGACCCTACAAGCCGGGTCCGACATCGGCCCCGTACTTTCGCTCAACGTCCGGGGACCACCTCGATGATTCCCGGACGGGAGGCCTTTCAGCCGCGGATCAGCTCCCGGACAGTACGCGGACCAGCTCTTCGGCCGTGCGGCACCGGTCCAGGAGCTCCTTGACATGGTTACGCGTCCCGCGCAGAGGTTCCAGCGTGGGCACTCGTTGCAGAGAGTCACGGCCGGGCAGGTCGAAGATGACCGAGTCCCAGGACGCCGCGGCCACGTCGTCCGCGTACTGCTCCAGGCAGCGGCCGCGGAAATAGGCCCTGGTGTCTTCTGGAGGGCTCGCCTCGGCCCGTTCGACCGCCTGCTCGTCCAGGAGGCGCTTCATCTTCCCCCGGGCCGCCAGGCGGTTGTACAGGCCCTTGTCGGGACGGACGTCCGCGTACTGCAGGTCCACGAGGTGCAGGCGGGGCGCGTCCCAGTCCACGCCGTCACGGCGCCGGTAGCCCTCCATGAGCTCCCGCTTGGCGATCCAGTCCAGCTCGCCGGACAGGCTCATGGGGTCGTTCTCCAGGCGGTTGAGCGTGTCCTCCCAGCGGGTGAGGACGTCCTTGGTCTGCTCGTCGGCGTCGGCGCCGAAACGCTCCTCGACGTACTTGCGGGCGAGCTCGAAGTACTCCATCTGCAACTGGACTGCGGTGAGCGTCCGGCCGCTACGCAGAGTGACCAGATGCTGGAGGCTTGGGTCGTGCGAGACCTGGTGCAGTGTGCGTACGGGCTGCTCGACCGCGAGGTCGACCGCGATGAACCCGTCCTCGATCATCGACAGGACCAGGGCCGTGGTGCCCAGCTTGAGGTAGGTGGAGATCTCCGACAGGTTCGCGTCGCCGATGATCACATGGAGCCGGCGGTACTTCTCGGCGTCGGAGTGCGGTTCGTCGCGTGTGTTGATGATCGGTCGCTTGAGGGTGGTCTCAAGGCCGACCTCGACCTCGAAATAGTCCGCGCGCTGGCTGATCTGGAACCCGTGCTCATGGCCGTCCTGGCCGATTCCCACCCGGCCCGCGCCCGTGACGACCTGCCGGGAGACGAAGAAGGGCGTCAGATGGCGCACGATGTCCGAGAACGGGGTCTCCCGCTTCATCAGGTAGTTCTCGTGCGTGCCGTAGGACGCGCCCTTGTTGTCGGTGTTGTTCTTGTACAGGTGGATCGGCTGCGCGCCGGGCAGCTGGGCCGCCCGCTCGGCGGCCTCGGCCATGATCCGTTCACCGGCCTTGTCCCAGAGCACGGCGTCGCGCGGGTTGGTGACCTCGGGCGAGCTGTACTCGGGGTGAGCATGGTCGACGTAGAGCCGGGCGCCGTTGGTGAGGATCACGTTGGCCAGACCGATGTCCTCGTCGGTGAGCTGGCTGGAGTCGGCGGCCTCGCGGGCGAGGTCGAAGCCGCGGGCGTCCCGCAGCGGATTCTCCTCCTCGAAGTCCCAGCGGGCGCGGCGCGCCCGGTGCATCGCCGCCGCGTACGCATTGACGATCTGGGACGAGGTGAGCATGGCATTGGCGTTCGGGTGGCCCGGGACGGAGATGCCGTACTCCGTCTCGATGCCCATTACTCGCCGTACGGTCATGCGGCCCTCCTTGCCCGGCGGCGCTCCCCGCTGGGAGCGGCGCTCAGATACCGCTGGCTCTCCGGTGCGCGTGCGGTGCCCGTCCCCGCACTCCGCAATGCGGCGATACCGACGAGCCTAGAACGCCGCTGCGTGGGTGGGGAGATCAATTTCGTCATTGCTCCGGTGTGGCGTCACCTGTCCGGAAAGCATCGGGCTGCGGATGCCGCCCCCCTGCTGTCGCGTGGGGACCGTGGCATCCGCAGCCGGTGCGCCTGCTTACAGGTACTGACCGGTGTTCGCCACCGTGTCGATGGACCGGCCGGTGTCGGCGCCCTGCTTTCCGGTGACAAGGGTGCGGATGAAGACGATCCGCTCGCCCTTCTTTCCGGAGATCCGGGCCCAGTCGTCCGGGTTGGTGGTGTTGGGCAGGTCCTCGTTCTCCTTGAACTCGTCCACGCAAGCCTGGAGGAGGTGGGAGACGCGGATGCCCTTCTGGTTGTGGTCGAGGAAGGCCTTGATGGCCATCTTCTTGGCCCGGTCGACGATGTTCTGGATCATCGCGCCGGAGTTGAAGTCCTTGAAGTAGAGGACTTCCTTGTCGCCGTTGGCGTACGTGACCTCGAGGAAGCGGTTCTCCTCGGACTCCGCGTACATCTGCTCCACGACCGACTGGATCATGGCGTGTGCCGCGGCCTCCTTCGATCCGCTGTGCTCGCCGAGGTCGTCGGCGTGCAGCGGGAGCGAGGGGGTGAGGTACTTGGCGAAGATGTCCTTGGCGGCCTCCGCGTCCGGACGCTCGATCTTGATCTTGACGTCGAGCCGGCCGGGCCGCAGGATCGCGGGGTCGATCATGTCCTCACGGTTGGAGGCGCCGATGACGATGACGTTCTCCAGCCCCTCCACACCGTCGATCTCGGCGAGCAGCTGCGGGACGATGGTGTTCTCCACGTCCGAGCTGACACCCGAGCCACGGGTGCGGAAGAGGGACTCCATCTCGTCGAAGAAGACGATGACGGGCGTGCCCTCACCCGCCTTCTCCCGGGCACGCTGGAAGACGAGACGGATGTGCCGCTCGGTCTCACCCACGTACTTGTTGAGGAGCTCGGGGCCCTTGATGTTGAGGAAGTAGCTCTTCCCCGCGGGCTGCCCGGTCACCTCGGCAACCTTCTTGGCAAGGGAGTTGGCGACGGCCTTGGCGATGAGCGTCTTGCCGCAGCCTGGCGGGCCGTAGAGCAGGATGCCCTTCGGCGGCCGCAGTTCGTGCTCCTTGAAGAGGTCGGGGTAGAGGTACGGCAGCTCGACCGCGTCGCGGATCATCTCGATCTGGTTGCCCAGTCCGCCGATCTTGGTGTAATCGACGTCCGGGACCTCTTCGAGGACGAGATCCTCGACCTCGCTCTTCGGGATCACTTCGTAGACGTAGCCGGAGCGCGGCTCGAGCAGCAGCGCGTCCCCTGCCCGGATGGTGATGTCCAGCAGTGAGTCCGCGAGCCGCACCACCCGTTCCTCGTCGGTGTGCCCGATCACCAGGGCACGCTCGCCGTCCTCGAGGATCTCCTTGAGGGTGACGATGTCCCCGGCACGCTCGAACTCCATGGCCTCGACCACATTGAGCGCCTCGTTGAGCATGACCTCCTGGCCGCGCCGGAGCTCGTCGAGCTCGACGCTGGGGCTCACGTTCACCCGGAGCTTGCGGCCCCCGGTGAAGATGTCACACGTGCCGTCCTCGTTCGCCTGCAGGAAGACACCGAAGCCGGCCGGCGGCTGCGCAAGCCGGTCGACCTCCTCCTTGAGGGCCACGATCTGGTCGCGGGCCTCACGGAGCGTGTTGGCGAGCCGCTCGTTCTGTGCGGACACGCCGGCCAGGTTGGTCTGCAGCTCGACGATCCGCTCTTCGAGAATCCTCGTATGGCGCGGAGAGTCGGCGAGCTTGCGGCGCAGGACGGCGATTTCCTGCTCGAGATAGGCAACCTGGCCGGCTGGGTCTTCAGACCCCCGCCCCGGCCGGATGCCGCGGTTGATGTCGTCGTCGTGGGCTGCCACGGTCCTCACCTCCTCCAAGGGGAGCTGGACGCTTCCTGACCCTACCTGTGTGGGTGGTGATTGAAACCCCTAGATCACAAAGACGGAAGGGGTGTGTCCGATCTTCACCCTTGCGCTCTCCCTCGTGCCAGGGGAATACCCAGCAGATACCCACCCCGCAACATCGAAAAGCGGTCGGTTGTATCGTCGAAGCGTTCAACACCCGTCAGGGCTGGCGCGACTTGCTTCACTTGCAGCGCCCGACGAAGGAAACGGCAGGAGATATGACCGTGCAGCACGAGGTTCCCACCGCAGGTGCCGCAGATGCGCTCGAGGTCTGGATCGACCAGGACCTCTGCACCGGCGACGGAATCTGTGCGCAGTACGCTCCCGAGGTCTTCGAGCTCGACATCGACGGGCTGGCCTATGTGAAGTCCGCGGACGACGAACTGCTCCAGGCCCCGGGCGCCACAACGCCCGTTCCGCTGCCGCTGCTGACCGACGTGGTGGATTCGGCCAAGGAGTGCCCGGGCGATTGCATCCACGTACGTCGGGTTTCGGACAGGGTAGAGGTCTACGGCCCCGACGCGCAGTGAGCGGTCACCTACTGCGCGCTGCGGAATGAACAGTCACATACCGCGCGCTTCCGGCAGGGCCGCGCGCACGAACTTCCCGCCCCGCCAGCGCCATTCGACCCTCTCCTGCTCATCGGGGCAGCAGCTGGGCACCTGCGGCGACGAGTAGCCGAGCAGGGTGGCGGTGATCGCACCGTCACGCACGGCGAGCGCGCCGGCGCTCAGTTTCTCTGCGGGCTGAACGAGGGTCGCCACGACGCGTGCCGCGGTGCCGCGGCCCGCCGCGAGGACGTACACACCGCTCGGCGGAGTTCCCGACCCGGCGTCGCACCGGGCGGCGACGACCGTTTCCGGACTGCCGTCGCCGTCGAGGTCGCCCGTGGCCCGCTTGGTGACGACACTGCCGACGGCGCCGCATTCCAGAGGCAACGGGACGCCGGCCGGGTCGGGTGCGGGCACGGGCGCCGCGGCCGTCGCCGTTCGTGGCTCCGAACCCTTCTGGGACGCCGTCGCGGCGTCGGGCTGGACGAAGCCGGCGGCCGCCACGACCGCGGCCATCGCCGTCGCGGTGGCCAGCCAGTGCACCGGGCGGGCGTGGGTGTGCGCGAGGTCCGGAACGGCTGCGGAGTTCTGCACGCGGGGAGTCTCCTCCGAAGGCCAGTGCTGGTGGGGGTGGCCAGCATCGTGCCATACGTCACACGGGACCGGAACAGCGGGGTCCGTAAGCCTCGGGTAAAGAAAGGACGGCCCGACGCCGGGTCAGGAAGACAACGCCGCCGCCCAGTTCCGTGCGGGGCACGGGAACTCGGCGGCGGCGGCGGTGCGTTGTACGGGCGGCAGCCCGGACGCACCCGGACGCAGTCGCCGGACGGAGTCGGGCGCGCGGCGTCGCGGGCGTCAGCCCTTGTTGGGTCCCTCGTAGTCCTCGCCGTAGGCGCCCTTGGCGGGGCGGCGACGGCGCATCGGGGGCTCCACGCCGTCGGCGAGACGGCGGGCGGTGACGAGGAAGCCGGTGTGACCGATCATCCGGTGGTCAGGACGTACGGCCAGTCCCTCGACGTGCCAGTTCCGGATCATCGACTCCCAGGGCTGCGGTTCGGCGAAGCAGCCGATCTCCCGGATGGATTCGACGGTGCGCGCGAGCTGGGTGGTCGTCGCGACGTAGCAGCACAGGATGCCGCCGGGGACGAGCGCCTTGGAGACGGCCTCCAGGCACTCCCAGGGAGCGAGCATGTCCAGGATGACGCGGTCGACGTCGGAGTCGGTCAGGTTGTCCTGGAGGTCGCCGACGGTGAGCTGCCAGGCGGGGTGCGGGCCGCCGAAGTAGCGCTCCACGTTGGCCTGCGCGATCTCGGCGAAGTCCGCGCGGCGCTCGTAGGAGTGGAGCATGCCGTGGTCGCCGATGGCGCGCAGGAGGAAGCTGCTCAGCGAGCCCGAGCCGACGCCGGCCTCCACGACGCGTGCGCCGGGGAAGATGTCGGCGAAGGCCAGGATCTGCCCCGCGTCCTTGGGGTAGACCACGGCGGCGCCGCGGGGCATGGACAGGACGTAGTCGGGGAGCAGGGGGCGCAGCGCGAGGTAGGCGACGTTTCCCGTGGTACGGACAACACTGCCCTCGGGAGCGCCGATCAGCTCGTCGTGGGGGAAGGAACCCTTGTGGGTGTGGAAGTTCTTCCCGGCCTCGAGCGTGAACGTGTAGTGGCGTCCCTTGGGGTCGGTGAGCTGGACCTGGTCCCCGACCTTGAAGGGCCCGCGACGGCGGGCGGCACCGGTCGGTTCGGACATGTGACCAGCCTACCGGGCCCGGGCCACGCCCCGGACCACGCCCCGGCCGGGGGGCGGGCGATGACCGTCGGGTCCGCCGGCCCGTCGCGATCACGCCCCGAGGCGGGAAGTGGGTCGTGCCGACTGCGGGCGGGGGCGACGGAGTCCGGCGGATGTCCGGATCAGAGACGGGCGCCCACGGGCCGGGGCGTGCCCGTGCCGACGGTGGGCGCCGTCGACAGGGTGACCTGCGGGGTCGGTTTCGCAACGAACACGCCCCGGCCCAGGAGGGCCTGCGGAAGCGTCGTCCGCGCCACCGACCGGGCCCACCGCGTGGCGAGTGAGCCGAAGGGGCGCGGGTGTCGGAATGGGAGTGGGAGCACCACCCAGCGGTAGTGGGGGGCGCGGAGGTCCTGAGGAACGAAGGTCGGGCACGATCGACCGTCGCACACGCTGAAAGCGCCCCGGTGGGTCTCCCCCCAGCAAAGCCAGGGGGAGAACAATGCCCTAAGAGGATGACGGCCGCGCCATCGCCGCGACAAACGCACGTTCGACGTCGGCCGTGGACAGGACGCCGTAGATCTCGCCGGTCTCCTCCAGGACCAGGTACTCCGTCGCGGGCGCGGCACGGAGCCTGTCGAGCAGGGCCTCCCCGGCGAGCTCGGCGGGGACCTTCATGTCCTCGGTCAGCTCCTGCGCCAGGGTGCTCACCGCGACCCAGGGGCGGCGGTGCTCCGGGACGCCGACGATGGCCGCCTCGCGGACCAGCGCCGTGGGCTCGCCGTGGCCGTCGACGACGACGAGGGCGCGGGCCCCGGCCTCGTTCGCGCGGCGCAGGGCCTCCGAGAGCGGGGTGTCGGTCTCGACGGGGACGGCGCGGCGGGTGAGTGCGCGCGCCGCGAGCTCGGGCAGGTGCTCGCGGAGCCGGGCCATGCGCAGGCTGTTGCCGGCGCCGGTCCAGATGATGGCCGCGAGGATCGCCGCGAGCAGCGCGTCGGTGACGGTCTCCATGCCGCCGATGTCCTCGGTCGCGTTGCCGAGGGCCCCGGTGTGGGTGAGCAGCGGAAGGCCGATGAGGACGGCGACGGCGAGCGCGCGGCCGACCCAGGCTGCGGCGATGGTGCCGGTCATGGGCTTGCCGCTGATCTTCCAGACGACGGCACGCAGCATGCGGCCGCCGTCGAGGGGCAGTCCGGGCAGCAGGTTGAACGCGGCGACGATCAGGTTGGAGACCATCAGTCCGGCGAGCAGCACTCCGGGCACGGTGCCGGGCTCGACGGCCGTCATGCCCAGGTAGAACAGACCGGCCAGGACGAGGGAGAGCAGCGGGCCGACGAAGGCGAGGACGAACTCCCGGCCGGGTGTCTCGGTCTCCTTCTCGATCTCGGAGACGCCGCCGAAGAACTGGAGCTGGATGCGCCGCACCGGCAGTTTGAAGCGGAGCGCGGCGAGAGTGTGGGCGAGCTCATGGACGAGGACGGAGGCGTAGAACGCGACGGCGAAGAACAGCGACACCAGGTAGCGGGCACCGCCCAGTTCGGGCAGGACGCGGTCGAGTTGGCCGCCGAAGACCCAGGTGATCAGGGCCGCGACGACGAACCAGCTGGGGGCGACGTAGACGGGCACACCGAAGGGGCGGCCCATGAGAATCCCGCCGCCCGGTTCTCCCCGGCCGCGCTTCCTGCCGCCGTCCGGCGCGCCCTTGCCCGCATCCGACCGCGGCCGCTCGCGCTCGCCGCTCGTGTCGTCCTCGTTCACGGGGTCCCTTCGTCGCCAAGGCTCTTCGCAGAGGTCTCGCTCGCTCGATCATGCACGGGCGAGCTCCTGTCGTCGATGGTATGCCGCTCGCTGTCAGTGGCGGGCCGTAGGGTCTGAGCCATGAGTACGAGCCAGCAGCCCGTCACGCCCGTCGTCGGGGTGCCCGCCGCTGCCCCGGAGCCGCGGTCCGCCCCGGAAGCGGACGGCGTGGCGACCGCCGCCGTGGAGCCGAGGCCGGCCGCGGAGCCGACGTCCCTGTCGCCCTCCCGGGCAAGTGACTTCATGCAGTGCCCCCTGCTGTACCGGTTCCGGGTGATCGACAGACTGCCCGAGAAGCCGAGCGAGGCGGCGACCCGCGGCACGCTGGTGCATGCGGTGCTGGAGCGGCTCTTCGACGATCCGGCCATCCGGCGCACGGCGCCGCGGGCCAAGGCGATGATTCCCGGCCAGTGGACCAGGCTGCTGGAGACCAGGCCGGAGTTGGGCGAGCTGTTCGCCGAGGACGTCGGCGGTGAGCGGCTGGCGCGCTGGCTCGGTGAGGCGGAGCAGCTGGTGGAGCGGTGGTTCTCGCTGGAGGATCCGACCCGGCTCGAGCCCGCCGAGCGTGAGATGTTCGTGGAGACGGAGCTGGAGTCGGGGCTGCGGCTGCGCGGAGTGATCGACCGGGTGGACATCGCGCCGACGGGCGAGGTGCGCATCGTCGACTACAAGACGGGCAAGGCGCCCCGCCCGGAGTACAGCGAAGGCGCGCTGTTCCAGATGAAGTTCTACGCGCTGGTGATCTGGCGGCTGAAGAACGTGCTCCCCCGCCGCCTCCAGCTGGTGTACCTCGGCAGCGGCGACGTGCTGACGTACGACCCGGTGATGGACGACCTGGCGCGGATGGAGCGCAAGCTGCTCGCCCTGTGGGACGCGATCCGGCAGGCGACGCGGTCCGGTGACTGGCGGCCGCGGCCGACCAAGCTGTGCGGCTGGTGCGACCACCAGGCGTTCTGTCCCGAGTTCGGCGGCACTCCCCCGGTTTATCCGCTGAGCGTTTCCCCGGGCGCGTCGGTCGAGGATGGTCAGGGCAGAATGGGCCCGGTCTAAAGAAGGAGTACCCGTGGCGATCCGCGTCCTACTGGTCGACGACCAACCGCTGCTGCGCACCGGTTTCCGGATGATTCTCGAGGCGGAGCAGGACATCGCGGTGGTGGGTGAGGCCGGGGACGGCCTCCAGGCCCTCGATCAGGTGCGGGCGCTGCAGCCCGATGTGGTGCTGATGGACATCCGGATGCCCCGGATGGACGGTGTCGAGGCGACCCGGCAGATCACCGGCCCGGGGCGGGACGGCCCGGCGAAGGTGCTGGTGCTGACGACCTTCGACCTCGACGAGTACGTGGTGGAGGCGCTGCGCGCCGGTGCCAGCGGCTTCCTGCTGAAGGACGCCCCGGCCAATGAGCTGGTGCAGGCGATCCGGGTGGTCGCGGCGGGCGAGGCGATGCTGGCCCCGAGCATCACCCGAAGGCTCCTCGACAAGTACGCCGATCACCTCCCCTCCGGGGACGAGCCCGTTCCGGACACGCTCAACAGCCTGACCGATCGCGAGGTCGAGGTGCTCAAGCTGGTCGCGCGCGGCCTGTCGAACGCGGAGATCGCCGCTGATCTCTTCGTCAGCGAGACGACCGTGAAGACGCATGTCGGCCATGTGCTCACCAAGTTGGGCCTGCGCGACCGCGTCCAGGCCGCGGTGTACGCGTACGAGAGCGGTCTGGTGCGCCCCGGCGCCCAGTGAGTGCGTACAGCTGACCTCATGGGGACGGCCGGTGTCCGGCGGC
>NZ_JAGGOJ010000015.1:143420-195854 GCF_018614575.1 Streptomyces sp. ISL-10 | reverse complement strand
GACCAGACCAGACCAGACCAGGCCACCCGCCACCCGCCACCCGCCACCCAACGGGCCAGCGCCCCGCCGGACCAAGCCGCCGTCCTGCCGGGCCGCCGGGACCGACGAGCGGTGCACCGGGGTACGGGGCCAGGCCGCCCACCAGCGTCACCAGCCTGCGCCCCCACCCGTGGGGCCTCAAGGCACCGGGCCTGACCGACGGGCCGGTCGACCGGGGTCCCGGGGCGGTCGGCCCCTCGCCGATCGCCGGCGGCAGGCACCCGCACCGCGCGGCCCGCGTCACGCTCCGGTCGCATCCCTCCAGGACGACTCCCGCAGCAGGCGCAAGCCGTTGAGGGCGACCAGGACCGTGGAGCCCTCGTGGCCCGCCACGCCCAGCGGCAGGGGGAGATGACCCGCCAGGTCCCACACCACCAGCACGCCGATGCAGACCGACGCGATAGCCAGGTTCTGCACCACCAGTCGGCGGGCGCGCCGCGAGAGCGCCACGACGGCCGGGACGGCGGCCAGTTCGTCCCGTACGACCACCGCGTCCGCGCTCTCCAGGGCCAGGTCGGAGCCTGCGCGGCCCATCGCGATGCCAGTGTGGGCGGCGGCCAGGGCGGGGGCGTCGTTCACGCCGTCGCCGACGATCAGCACCTTCTCCCCCGCCGCCTGCCACTCGTGCACGGCAGCGACCTTGTCCTCGGGCAGCAGTCCGCCCCGTACGTCCTCGATGCCCGCCTCGGCCGCGACGCGGTCGGCCGCGCGGGCGTTGTCGCCGGTCAGCAGCGTCGGCGTGCGGCCCGTGAGGCGGGTGAGCGCGGCGATCGCCTGCGGCGCTCCGGACCGGAGCCGGTCGGCGACGGCGAGCACAGCCACCAGCGCGCCGTCGGCCTCGACGACGACGGCGGTTAGGCCCTCGGCCTCCACCGCGGCGACCGCAGGGCACTCCTCGGCGAGCAGGGCGGTGGGGCTGCCCACCCGCACCTTGGTGCCGTCGATGTTCGCCGAGACGCCGCGCCCGGGAGCGGAGTCGAACTCCCGCGCAGCGGGCAGCCGCAGGCCCCGTTCGCGGGCGGCCGCGACGACGGCGCGCCCGAGCGGATGCTCGCTCGGGACCTCGGCCGCGGCGGCCAGCACGAGCACACGCTCGTCGGTGAGGCGGACATCCGGCAGCACGCGCACCTCGGCGACGCGCGGCGCACCCTCCGTCAGGGTGCCGGTCTTGTCCAGCGCGGCCCGGTCGATCTCGCCCAGACGCTCCATCGCCACTGCGGACTTGACGAGCACTCCGTGCCGTCCGGCGTTGGCGATGGCGGAGAGCAGCGGCGGCATGGTGGCGAGGACGACGGCGCACGGCGAAGCGACGATCATGAAGGTCATGGCGCGCAGCAGAGTGCTGGTGAAGTCGGCGCCGAGGGCGAGCGGCACGGCGAGCAGGGCGAGCGTCGCGATCACGACCCCGGTCGAGTAGCGCTGTTCGACCTTCTCGATGAACAGCTGGGTGGGCGCCTTGGTGGCGCTCGCCTCCTCGACCATGGCGACGATGCGGGCGATGACGGACCGGGTGGGGTCCGTGTCGACGCGGATGCGCAGGGAGCCGGTGCCGTTGAGGGTGCCCGCGAAGACGGGGTCGCCGGCGTGGCGGTCCACGGGCAGGGGTTCGCCGGTGATGGTGGCCTGGTCGACCTCGCTCGCGCCGTCGATGACCGTACCGTCGGCGGGCAGCCGCTCGCCGGGCCGTACGAGCACGGTGTCGCCGACCCGCAGGTCGGCGACATCGACCGTGTCCCACTCGTCGGGCCGGCCGTCGGCCATGCGTGTGGCGCGGGCAGGGGCGAGGCCGAGCAGTCCGCGGACGGAGTCGGCGGTCCGCCGGGTCGCGAGCGCCTCCAGCGCGCCGGACGTGGCGAAGATGACGATGAGAAGACCGCCGTCGAGGTACTGCCCGATGACCGCGGCGCCGATGGCGGCGACCACCATCAGCAGATCGACGTCGAGCGTCTTCTCCCGCAGGGCCTGGAGGCCGGCGAGGCCCGGTTCCCAGCCGCCGGCCGCGTAGCACAGGGCGTAGAGCGGGCCAAAGGCCCACGCGGGCGCGCCGGCGAGGTCGAGCGGCAGCGCGCACAGGAACGCGACCGCGGACAGGGCGGCCCATCGGACCTCGGCCAGGGCGAACAGCCGGGTGCGCGGCCGGCCCGGCGGTGCGGCGGGCGGGGCCGGCCGCAGCGTGTGCACGGGCGCGGTGGTCGGCGAGGTCGGGGGAAGCATCGGGACACCTCTTCTCCGGGTCCGCGCGGGGCGGAGCCGTCTCGGCTGACCCCACCACCATAGCGGAACACATGAAGAGCTCTTCATTCATTTGATTGGTCGCACGGCTACGATGTGCGGCATGGGACACGGAGTCAGCAGCGGCACCACACCGGTCGCCCACCTGGACGCGGACTCCGCGGCCACGATCGCCGCCACGCTCCAGGCCCTGGCCACCCCTTCGCGGTTGATGATCCTCACGCGCCTGCGCCAGGGCCCCTGCGGAGTGACGGAGCTCGCGGACGCGGTCGACATGGAACAGTCGGCGGTCTCCCATCAGTTGCGTCTCCTGCGCACCCTGGGTCTGGTCACCGGGACGCGTCAGGGCCGCCGGATCGAGTACAGCCTCTACGACACGCATGTCGCCCAGCTCCTGGACGAGGCCGTCTACCACATCGAACATCTGCGCCTGGGCACACGCGACGTGCCCGAGCCGGTCGCCACCGAGGACACCACCGGGCGCGCCTGACAGGTGTTCGCGGTCTACGCCGTCGAGGTGTTCCGGCAGAAGACTTCCCGGCGGGGCGGGTCTACGCGGACGGCATGGACGCGGAGATCCGGCTGATCACCTGCGGCGGCGCGTACTCCGAGCGCACGGGGCTACGACGGGAACGCGGTCGCCTCGGCCCGGCTCGTCGCGGTGCGTTGAGTTGCGCTGAGCTGTCAGGTGCCCGCGTCGCGCCGGGGACGGCTGACCACGATTCCGCGCCGCCACCGTGCGGAGGCGGCGGTGCGCCTCGCCCATCGTCCGGCTCCGGCCGGTGCCACGGCCCGACTTCAGCTGCCCAGCCCTCGGCCGTGGCGGTGGGGGTGTCACCGCGTGTCGGCAGCCGCCGCGACGGTGTGAGCCCGATCCGTACCGTCCTCGTCCGGGAGATCCGATGCCCCAGCCCCTGCCGGTCCGTCATATCCGCGTCACCGCCGTCCGGGCGGCTGACCCCGCACATGGTCCGTGTCACCTTCGACGGCACCGGCCTCACCCCCCTGCGCAGCCGACGCACAGGGCGCGAGGGACCGACCCCCCCGCCCGGCCCGGCGGCTGAAGAATCAGGCCGCCTCGCGTACGGCGAGGTAGCGGGGTCACCGGCCCATCGTCCCGGGCGGGCCGCGGCCGGCCGGGGTTGTCGGAGGGCCCTGGCAGACTGAGGCGCATGTCAGCTCCCCGCCGGCTGTGTCCGGAGTGCCGCCGTGAGATCGCCGTGGTGGCGGGGCGGTTCGCCCGCCATGATCCGGCCGGTCGCCGTTCGGACACGAAGCTGGTCTCCTGCCCGGGGTCGCGGCGCCAGGCGCCGGTCGCCCCGGCGCTTCAGCCGTCGCTGGACGGCAGCGTCGTGCCGGAGTTCCCGGGCCAGCTGCCGCTGTTCTGACGTCTTGGGGCGTGGGCCTCTGCGGGTGCCTTGCCCTTCCCGGGCTGCCCCCGTGGCCTTCCCGCTCTTCGCCCTTCCCTGAGCTCCTTGCCCTGCCCGAGGCCCGTAGCCCCTGCCCGAGGCCGTCGTCCTTCCCGCTCCTCGCCCCCCTGGCGCGCCCGTGGCCGCCGGCAGTGTAGCGGCCCTTCGCGCAAGGCCCGTCGTCCGCCACGCGAACCCACCAACTCACCCCCTCGCGTCCCGTCGCCCGTGCGCGAACCGCCGTCCGGTTTCGGGCGCTTGGCTGCACCGCGCCGGTGCGGTGGCCTGCCATCCGCCCTGGGCACGGCCGCCCGTCATGGGCCGGGACACCGGCTGGCGGCTGCCGCTGAAGGCGGCGCGGGAGGTCGCTCAGGTCGCGTTGCGCGCCCCGCCTGGACGCGTCCGCGTCCCCGCGCGCACCCGTCGTGCGCACCATGGCGTCGGGTTACCGGCACGTAAGCGGTCGTACCAGAAGACAGGACGCCTCCCGGCAGGTAGATTGGTCTACACCACTGCGCGCTTCAGAGACAGGGATCTTCGTGGAAGTTGTCATCGTTCCGGACTCCGCCGCGGCTGGCGAACTCATCGCCGAAGCCATGGCCGACCTGCTGCGACGCAAGCCCGACGCCCTCCTCGGCGTGGCGACTGGGTCGACCCCGCTGCCGATCTACGAAGCACTCGCCGCCAAGGTCTCGGCGAAGGAGGTGGACGCCTCCCGCGCCCGGATCTGCCAGCTCGACGAGTACGTCGGCCTGCCCGCCGGGCACCCCGAGTCGTACCGGTCCGTCGTGCTGCGCGAGGTCGTCGAGCCGCTCGGCCTGAGCGAGGCGGCCTTCATGGGGCCCGACGGCACCGCCGAGGACGTGGCCGCGGCCTGTCTCGCGTACGACCGCGCACTGGCGGAGGCGGGCGGCGTAGACCTCCAGCTCCTGGGCATCGGCACGGACGGCCACATCGGCTTCAACGAGCCCTGCTCCTCGCTCGCCTCGCGCACGCGCATCAAGACCCTCACCCAGCAGACCCGTGTCGACAACGCCCGGTTCTTCGGCGGCGACATCGACCAGGTCCCCCACCACGTCATCACTCAGGGCATCGGCACCATCCTGGAGGCCCGCCACCTGGTGCTGCTGGCGACCGGCGAGGCCAAGGCGGACGCCGTGGCGCTCGCGGTCGAGGGCCCGCTGGCCGCCCTGGTCCCCGCCTCGGCCCTCCAGCTCCACCCACACGCCACGGTGGTGGTCGACGAAGCGGCGGCCTCCAGCCTGAAGCTCGCCGCCTACTTCCGCGCCACGTACGCGGCGAAGCCGCACTGGCAGGGCATCTAGACCTGTACCAAGCGGGGCGGGCGCGGCCTGACGGGCCGGCCCGCCCCGCCTGCGTCGCCGGCGGTGCGTGCTCGCGCCCGCCGTCTCCGTGGCCGCCGTGGAACTCGGCGTCCACCCGCGCCTGACCAGGGGCAGCGCGTTCGGCGTCCGGGGCGCACGCTGCCGCATGAGCCCCCTTCGACCTGTCCGGCGATCACGCGAGCAGTCGGGCGAGAACCGCGACGTGTTCTCCACCAGCTTCACAAGCCGGCGCACGAGGCCGTTGACAACACTGCCGGTCACATCGCCTGCCGCCACGCCGTTCACGTCGCTCCCGGCACGGCTCAGTCCGACGCGTTCGTAAGTCGCGGATTGTTCCCGGGACATCGGCTGTGACGTCCGCCCACTGCGAGTAGCGCTCCTGCCCCGCAGCACCTTCCCCTTTGTGATGCCGGGCATAGGACCCACATCACTTACTAAGCGCGGTAGGGGAAACCACACCTCTGGCATGCCGGACATACACCCCTCACATGATTCTTTGCGGCATTGCTCTGTAGTGGGGTAGTAGGTCACATTCTTGCGCCGGGCTCGAACCGCCCCTAACCATGGCTGACGTTCCGGGGAGCGAGCACCGGGACCGGGCGCATCCCGCCCGGTCGACCGCTCCGGCCCCGACGCGGAGACCTTCTCCGCCTCCCGCCGATCGCGACCACGGTCGGCCGCCCCATGACGTCCCCCGTTTGGAGAGTCCCTTCCGTATGACCGCCGCCATGCAGAACACCGCCAGCCGTACCGCCCGCTTCCGCACGTTCTCTGTCACCGGCCTGGCCACGGCGGGCGCCGCAGCAATCGCGCTCACCCTCGCCCCCTCGCCGGCGCAGGCCGCTCCGGTCACGGAGAGCACGTCGAAGGCCACGGTGGCGACGGCCGGGGTCTCGCCGGCGAAGAAGGACAACCCCAAGAAGGACAACCCCAAGAAGGCGAAGAAGGCGAAGAAGGTCTACGCCGACAACCTCGACGGCTGGATCAAGGAAGCGCTCGACATCATGAAGTCCGAGGGCATCCCCGGCACGTACGAAGGCCTGCACCGCAACATCATGCGGGAGTCCAGCGGCAACCCGAACGCCCAGAACAACTGGGACGTCAACGCGCAGAACGGCACGCCGTCCAAGGGCCTTCTCCAGGTCATCCAGCCGACGTTCGACGCCTACCACGTCGACGGCACCCCGAACGATCTGACCGACCCGGTGGCCAACATCACCGCGGCCGCGAACTACGCCGCCGACAGGTACGGCTCGATCGACAACGTCGACTCCGCCTACTGATCCACCCTTCCGAGCCGTCTTCCGAACCGTTCGGCCCTCGCGGCCCCGCCCCTCATGGGCGGGGCCGCGCCGTCGTCGCGGGACAGCGCCGGTCAGCGAGGGCATCCAGCAGCGAGCGTTCCCGCTGCCGGGCCGCCCGGAAGGCGTCGTGCCGCGGGCACGGCTTCGTCCAGCCGGCCGGCGAGAAACAGGCCGAAGAAGACCTCAGCGCCGTGCGCGGAACCGGCTCAGCACGCGGCGCGCCTGGGCCCGCCTCCGCGGGTCGGCTGCGGCGCGGCGCGCTGCGCCGATCGTCCTGTGGCCCCGGGGGCTGCGGGCGAACTGCTTGATTCGTGTCATCAGGCCGGACATGGCACCTCCTGCGGTGTGCAACCGTCCACGGCTTGCACGTGTTGTGCGGACGTTGTTCGTGGACACGCCTGCCCCGCTTCGTCGTCGAGATGCGCCGCCGCCGCACGCCTGGTGCCCACCATCGTGTTGCGCGACGGCGACACCGTGTCCGCGCGCTTGCATACGAGCACTCACGACGGCCCTCACAACTCGGCGTCCCGCCCCGGGCGTGGAGGGAGCGCGCCCGCCCGTGGACACCCCGTCGCCCCAATGTGACGTTGTCCGTCCCGGATCTCCGCCTCGACAGCGGTCGACGGGAAGCAACCCCCAGAGCATGACCAGGAGTTCACCGGGGCACCCGGGTTGATCGCATTCCGGCCTGGGGCACGCCCATTCCCGCCTGGCGGTACACCGCGGCGCCGGCCCGGCGGCACGTCCGAACAGTTGGGCGTGAAGTGGCCAGACGCGGGAAGAGGACGTCGGACCCGCCGGGACCGGTCCCGGCGGCGCTCACGCCGGCCGGCCGCAGCTGTACCGCAGTCAACTCCCCGGAATTCCGCCACAATTCATTGCATCGGGGACACAAGGCGGCGCGCCGGAGTGTTCTCCGATCGGCCGGATTCAATCCCTGGCCGATGCAGCGATGTGAAGTCCACGTGAATTCGTCTCCATAACTCACCACCGACATCGCGCTGACCATACCGATCAGCCGACCGCCTCTTCACCGATACCTCCCGGCGGATGACTGAATCGGTCCCTTGACCGGCACTTGAGAGACGAACGAGACTCGCAGAGGCACTCATGCATCAGGAGCCACAAACGCATGCGCATGCGAATGGCCCTGCGAGACCGATATCGCACGGGGTGTGTGGCGGGGGAAAGTGAAGAGCTCGATCGTTGCGTCCGCATGCGCGGACATGTGCTTACACGTCCTCTCCTCATCTCTTGGTGCGCGAAGGGAATGGAGGGGGAATGCCGACGCACATGGGCTATCCCGGCGTATACATCGAAGAACTTCCCAGCAGCGTCCGTACCATCGCCTCGGTCACCACTTCGGTGATCGCATTCGTGGGCCACACCCGCCGGGGTCCGCTCAACCAACCGGTCCGCATCACCAGCTTCGCGGACTTCGAGCGCCGCTTCGGCGGTCTGACCGCCCAGAGCGCTGTCGGCTATGCGGTGCACCAGTTCTTCGGCCACGGCGGCACGGTCGCGGTCGTCGTGCGCGTGGCCAAGGCCGGCACCGGCGAGGAGGCCTGCGTCACGCTCGAGTCCACGGAGGGGCGCAGCGAGTGCCCGGTGCTGGAGGTGCACGCGAAGGAGCCCGGCGTCTGGGGCTCGGGCCTGCGGGTGGCCGTCGACCACGACACCCCCACCCCCGACAAGACCTTCAACCTGCATGTCCTGGACGCACGCGGCGACGCGCGCGAGTCGTTCACCGGTCTGTCGATGCACTCCGGGCACGGCCGCTTCGTCGAGACGGTCGTGAACGCCGGATCCTCACTCGTGCGCGTGAAGGCACTCGACGAGGACCGGCCGGACCCCTCGGGCACAGTGTCCAAGCCGTTCGCCGCCGAGCTGCCCGACCTGAACGTCGAGCTGAAGGTCAAGATCGGTGATGTGGAGCGGGAGTTCACGCTCTACGAGCCCGACCGCGACGGCGAGCCGCCCACGGACGTCACCGAGCTCGCCCTGCTGCTGGAACGCAAGCTGCGGGCGCTGCCCGACGCGCCGGGCAAGCACGCTTACGCAGGGGCCGAGGTCACCGCGTTCGGACGCCGGCTCCAGGTCGTCGCCGGGTCCCTCGACCCGGACGACGTCGTGCGCTTCGTCGGGGAATGCGCCAACGACCTGGGCCTGGAGGCCTCCGTCAACCCGCCGGTCTTCGCGCTCGAGGGCGGCAAGGACGGCGACGCCCCCGGCCCGCGCGACCTGATCGGCAGCGAGGCGGACAAGACCGGTCTGCAGGCGCTGCGCGACGTCGACGACGTCAATCTGCTGGCGCTGCCCGAGCTGGCGGCGTACGAGTCGACCGAGGACATGGTCACCGTCGTCTCGGCGGCCGAGCAACTGTGCCGGGAGCGGCGGATCTTCCTGCTCGTCGACTCGCCCTCCACCTGGGGCAGCGTCGACGCGGCACGCGCCGGGATCGGTGCGTTCGACAGCGTGCGCAGCGACCACGCGGGGCTGTACTTCCCGCACCTGCAGCTGACCGACCCGCTCACCGGCCGGCTGCGCGCCTTCCCGCCCTCCGGCGCCGTCGCGGGTGTCATCGCCCGCACGGACGGCGAGCGCGGCGTGTGGAAGGCGCCCGCGGGCACCGAGGCGCGCCTGGCCGGGGTCCGCTCGCTGACCGTACGGCTCACGGACCGTGACAACGGCCTGCTGAACCCGCTGGGCGTCAACTGCCTGCGCACCTACCCCGTCGTGGGGCCGCTGGTGTGGGGTGCGCGGACCCTCGCGGGCGCCGACGCCCTGCAGAGCGAGTGGAAGTACGTGCCGGTGCGCCGGCTCGCCCTCCACATCGAGGAGAGCCTGTACCGCGGACTGCAGTGGGTCGTCTTCGAGCCGAACGACGAGCAGCTGTGGCAGCAGATCCGCCTGAAGGCATCGGCCTATCTCAACGACCTGTTCCGGCAGGGCGCGTTCAAGGGCGGCACGCCCCGCGAGGCGTACTTCGTGAAATGCGACAAGGACACCACCACCGAAGCCGACATCGAGCGCGGCGTGGTGAATGTCGTGATCGGAATCGCTCCGGTCAAGCCCGCGGAGTTCGTGATCGTCAAGATTCAGCAGATCGCCGGCCAGTTCGACCTGTCGTAGTCCCGGCCCCGAGGAAGAGGAACGCAAAGGAAACCGATGGCTGAGTTCCAGGTAAACGCCCATCGTTTTGACCCCTACAAGAATTTCAAGTTCCTGGTCCTGTGGGACGGTCGAACGGTCGCGGGCATCAGCAAGATCAGTCCGCTCAAGCGCACCACCGAGGTGGTCAAGCACCGCCACGGCGGCGACCCCAGCTCGCCCCGCAAGTCCCCGGGCCGCTCCGAGTTCGAGGGGGTGACCCTGGAGCGCGGTGTCACCCATGACCCCGAGTTCGACCGCTGGGCCAACAAGGTCTGGCAGGTCGGCGCGGGTCTCGGCGCGGAGGTGTCGTTGCGCGACTTCCGCAAGGACATCATCATCCAGGTCCTCAACGAGGCCGGGCAGGTGGCCGTCTCGCACAAGCTGTACCGGGCCTGGGTGAGCGAGTACCAGGTCCTCGGCGAGCTCGACGCGAACGCCAACGCCGTCGCCATCCAGAGCGTGAAGCTGGAATGCGAGGGCTGGGAGCGGGACTACGAGGTGCCGGAGCCGGTCGAACCGTCCTTCACGCACCCGGCCTGACCGCCGGGCGCGCCGAGGGACAGGAGTGGGACCCGCCGAGCTGCTGGCCGTCTGGGAGGCCGGCCTGGCGCAGGGGGCAGCGGACAGATCGCTGCTGCTGCACCGGGCCGTCCGCCCGGCGGCCACGGCCGACGAACTGCTGGCGGTGCCGGTCGGAGAGCGTGAGGCGGATCTGTTCGCGCTGCGCCGGGCGTTGTTCGGCGAGCGCATGCAGGTGCGTGTGGAGTGCGGGGCATGCGGCGAGGCGATGGAGTTCGATCTCGACGCGGGCGTGCTGGGCAAGAGGAGCACGCCGCCCGAAGGGCCGCTGCGGGTGGCTGACGGTGATTGGGTGGTCGACTTCCGGCTGCCGACCGTCGCCGACCTCGCGGCGGCAGCGACGGCGTCCCGCCCGGACGAGGCCCGCCGCACGCTGGTGACGGTCTGCACGGTCGCGGCGCTGCGGGGCGGTGAACCGGTCGCTCCGGGCGAACTGGCCGCGCTGCTGCCGGAGCGCGTGGAAGGGCTGATCGCCGAGAAGGCGGCGCAGGCCGATCCGACGGCGGACGTCACGCTCAACGTCGCCTGCCCCGAATGCGGCGAGGCCACCTCGGCCGAGCTGGACATCACCTCCTATCTGTGGACCGAACTCGACACCTGGGCACGGGACCTGATGCTCGATGTCCATCTCCTCGCCTCCGCCTACGGGTGGAGCGAGCCGGAGATCCTGGCGCTCAGCCCGCTGCGGCGTCGTTACTACCTGGAGCTGTGCGCAGATGCCTGACTACTTCGACCGGCTGCTCGCCCGGTACACGCCGGTGGGCGGGGCGGCCGGTGCGCCCACCCGGGTGCGGCCGCGGCTGCCCGGTCCGTTCGAGCGCGTGGAGGCGCTGCGGTACGGGCCGCCGGAGCCCGACGAGCCCGCGTCCCTGATCCCGTCGGCGCATCTGCCGCCGCCCGCTCCTGCGGCGACGGTGCGGCACGAGCACGACATGCGTACGGAGAACCGCACGGTGGTGCGCACGGAGCGGATACGGGCGGCCGAGGGCGAGCGGTCGCCGGACCGGCCGGCCGGCGAGCCGCTGCTGCGGCCGGCCGCGCCCGTGCCGTCCCCGGTACGGCCCGCGGCACCACAGGCGCCGCGTACGGCGCGCCGGGACCGCGCGGCGGACGACGCGCGTGACACGCCGTCGCGGGCTACCGCGCCCGCCGAGAGGGCGCGCACCGCCACCCCCGCGCCCGCTGCGGTGACCGCGGCGCCCGCGCCCCGCCCGTCCGACGCGGCCGCGGTGCGCGGCGCGGCGCTCGGCTCGGTGGGCCGGCGCGCGCAGAAGCCGGCGGAACGGGTCGTGCATGTGCAGATCGGACGGCTGGAGGTCAGCGCGGCGCCACCACCGCAGGCGGCGGACCGCCGGCCGGCCGGGCGCGGTGGAAGGGCCGCGCCCGTACTGACCCTTGACGACTATTTGTCGCGCGGCGAGAGGAAGGACCGACCATGAGCAACGCACTCGCCGTCGCGACGGTCACCCAGGCGCTGGCCCTGCTCATCGAGAGCAACCTCGGCCCGGAGATGGACATCGCGGTCAAGGTGGAAACCGGCAAGCCGCCGAACGAGCCGCCGGGCGAACCGACCGTCACGGTGTTCCTGTACCAGGTGACGCCGAACCCCTCGATGCGCAACGTCGACCTGCCGGCCAGGTCCTCGGACGGCACGCTGGTCAAGCGCCCGGTGGCGGCGCTGGATCTGCACTATCTGATCAGCGCGTACGGGGAGGAGGCGGAGCTCGTCGGCCAGCGGCTCATCGGCTGTGTGATCCGCACGCTGCACGAAATTCCCGTGCTGCCCAGGGAGTTGATCGAACTCGCGGCGGAGCGGCCGTACCTGGCGGGCTCGGACCTCGCCGAGTCGCCGCAGAAGGTGCGCTTCACACCGACGGTGATGGACATCGACGAGACGTCGAAGCTGTGGGGGATGCTGCACCAGACGCCGTACTCGCTGTCGGTCGCGTACCAGGCGTCGCTGGTGCTGTTGGAGGGCCGGGAGCGGCCGACTCCGGCGAAGCCGGTGGAGGAACGCACGGTGCGGGTCCTGCCGTTCGGCGCGCCGGGCGCACCGGTGCCTCCGGGGGCGGGCTCGCCCGCCGGTGCCGCGGCGACCGCGGAGGCCGACGAACCGGTCGGGGCGGATGCGTCGGCTGCGTCGGCTCCGGAGCCGGACACCTCTTCCGCGCCGACGGAGCGGAAGGCGCCGGCCAAGCGGATCACACGCTCGGCGCCCGCGAAACGGACCGCTCCGGCGCATCGGGCGCGCAAAGAGGGCGGGCCGCAAGTGCCGAAACAGGGCGGAAAGAGCTGAGCCGGAGTGCCGACCACGGGGGCGGGTGAGGACATGGGTACGTACGAGGGGGCCGGGGAGGCCCACGCGCTGACGTCGGCGATCCACGAGGTCCTCGCCCGCATCGACGCCCACGCGGGCCGCGCGCAGCGCGGAAGGGCCGCGGGCGGGACGACGCCTGTCCCGGACGGGACCGACGCGGCTGCGGCCACGGGCGCGGCCGGGGCGGGTGCGAGGCCCCCCACAACCGGCGCTGAACCGGAGGCGGGTCCGGCCGGCGGCGGGGCCGACGAGCGGCGCGGGGCCGGTGAAGCCCGCCGCGGGTCAGGCGCACACGACGGCGTCGACGCCGACGAGTCGGTCATCGATGTGCGCGGCGAAGGCGCCGCAGAGCCGGCCGCACGCGCCGGTACATCGGCTGACGACGCCGGCGCGGCCGGGGCCGGGCGCAGAAGGGTGGCCGAGGGCCGCCGTGGCGCGCACGGCGCTGCGCTCGACCACGGCCAGGGCACGGATCACCACAGCACCGACATGGCCGCGGCCCGCCGCCACGAGGGCGAGGACCACCGCGGGGCCGACGAGGAGAGCGCCGGCCGGGCCCGCGGCGGCGATCCCGAGGGACGCCCTGGCGCGGCGGTGCCTGCCGTCCCGAGCGGCGCCCGACCGGCCACCGGCCCGCCCGCACCCGCCGCGCTCGACGCGCTTGTCGCGTGCTTCGGGCTCAGCCCGTTCGAGCGCGAGATCGTGTTGCTGACCGCGGCGGCCGAGCTGGAGCCCACGACCGGCGCACGGTGTGCCGCCGCCTGTGGTGATCCGGAGCGGGCGCATCCCACGTTCGCCCTCGCCCTCGCCGCACTCCGCGAACCCCACTGGAGTGCGCTCACCCCCGTGTCACCCCTGCGGCGCTGGCGGATCGTCGAACTCGACGACGAGACCCGGCTGACCACCTCCCGGCTCCGGCTCGACGAGCGCATCCTGCACTTCCTGGCCGGCTCCGCTTACCTGGACGCCCGTCTGCACGGGCTGCTGCGCCGCACCGCCGCGCCGGACTCGCTGCCCGCCTCCTACGACCTCGCGGCCGAACGCGTCGCGGCGGGCTGGGCGGGCGCGCCGCTGCGGGTCGAACTGGTCGGCGGGGACATGCGCAGCCGCGCGGACATCGCCGCAGCGGCCGCGCGCCGCCGCGGCCTCGGCCTGTACGAGATGGCCGCGGAGGACATCCCCACCGGCGCGGCCGAGCGCGACAGGCTCGCCCGGCTGTGGCAGCGCGAGGCGGTCCTGCTGCCCGCCGCGCTGCTGGTCGAGGTGGGTGACATGGACCGGGACCAGGCCGCGGCCGCCGACGCGTTCATCGAGAGCGCGGCCGTACCGCTCGTCGTCGCGGGGCCCGAGCCCCGCCGCACGGCGCGTGCGCGGGGCGAGCGCGTCATCGTTCCCCCGCTGGAGGCGGACGAGCAACTCGGCGTGTGGGCCGACGCGTTCGCCGCAGTGCCCGAGGTGTCGCAGGACGATCTGCGCCATCTGTCCGCCCAGTTCTCGCTGCCCCCGCACCTCGTACGGTCCGCCGGCGCGGCCGTGGCCCGCGATCTGCCCGGCGAGGACGACCTTCACGCGACGGACCTCGCCTGGCGCGCCGGGCTGGCCGAGGCCCGGATGGCCATGGACGAGCTCGGGCGGCGGATCGAGCCGCAGGCCGGCTGGGACGATCTGGTCCTGGCGGAGCGGCAGTTGAAGGTACTGCGCGAGATCGTGGCGCATGTGCGCAGGCGGCCCACCGTCTATCAGGAATGGGGCTTCGCCGACACGCTGCGCCGCGGGCTCGGTGTCACGGCCCTGTTCGCCGGCGGCTCCGGCACGGGAAAGACGCTCGCCGCCGAGGTGATGGCGAAGGAACTCGGCCTGGACCTGTTCATCATCGATCTGTCCCAGGTGGTCAGCAAGTACATCGGTGAGACGGAGAAGAACCTGCGCAGGGTGTTCGACGCTGCCGAACGCGGGGGCGCGCTGCTGCTGTTCGACGAGGCCGACGCCCTCTTCGGCAAGCGGAGCGAGGTCAAGGACAGCCACGACCGGTACGCCAACCTCGAGGTGAGTTACCTGCTCATGCGGATGGAGGCGTACCGCGGGCTCGCGATCCTGACGACGAACATGAAGCAGGCGCTGGACACGGCCTTCATGCGCCGTATCCGCTTCGTCGTCGACTTCCCCTTCCCGGGCGAGAGCGAGCGCGCCGAGATCTGGCGGCGCGTCCTGCCGGCGCGTGCCCCGATGAAGGGCGTCGACCCGCAGCTGCTGGCCCGGCTGACCGTCGCGGGCGGCTCCATCCGCAACATCGCGCTGTCGGGTGCGTTCCTCGCCGCCGAGGAGGGCGACCGGCTGCAGATGCGGCACATGCTGGAGGCCGCGCGCACCGAATATCTCAAGCTGGACCGCTCCTTGACACCCTCGGAGGTCCACGGATGGGTCTGAACGAGGCACCGCGCGAGTCGGCGGTGCGGGTGGACATCGGTGAGCTGGTGCTCGACGGCTTCGGCCGGAGCGTGGACCCGGAGCGGGTGTCGGCGGCGTTCCAGGCCGAGCTGGCCCGGCTGGTGCGGGAGCGCGGCGTACCGATCGCCGCGGACGGTGGCCGTGCTTGGGACGGCCTGGCGGGCCTGCCGCCGCTGCCCGCGACCACTTCGGCCCGCCGACTGGGCCAGGAGCTGGCGCGCGCGGTGCACGCGGGCCTGGCGGGGCGGGGTGAGGTGAAGCGATGAGCACCTCCCACTCGCAGGAGTCGCGGTCCGACCAGTCGGGCAAGCGCCGCAAGCGCAAGGACCGGTCGGCCTCGCATGCGCCCGAGCCGAAGAACATCGTCAGCGGTGCGGGGCAGCCGCTCGACGTGAGCGTACGGCGCGAGCTGGAGGAACGGCTCGGGCACGACTTCGGCCGGGTGCGCCTGCACACCGACCGGGACGCGGGCGCCCTGACCGAGATGCTCGGCGCGGACGCCGTCGCGGTCGGCCAGGACATCTTCTTCCGCGAGGGCGCGTACCGCCCGGGCACGGCGGACGGGCAGCGGCTGCTCGCCCACGAACTGCTGCACACGGTGCAGAACCCGCACGGACTCGGCGCGCTCCGCGCCGGACGCGACGTGGGTGCGGTGAGCCTGCCGCAGCAGGCGATGGAACGTGAGGCGGAGTCCGCGGCGCAGGACTCCGTACGGGAGGGCGGGCCGGCCGCGACCGTGGCGGAGGGGCAGGCCACGCCCGGGTGGCTGCGGTACACCACGGTGGACGCCGACCGCAGCAGGCTCGAGCAGATCGACCCGGCGACTCTCGTGGACCGCCTGGCGAACTCGGTGGTGCGCTCGCTGCGCGGCGACCCGGAGGACCGGTCCAAGCGGACCCGTATGCAACTGGCGCGACTGCCCGACGAGTTGCAGGACGCCGTGCTGGGCCGCCTGGAGACCAGGCTGCTCAGCTCGGAGCACGAGCGGGTGCTCGATCTCGTCGACGAGATCGAGATCGACGAGGAGACCGACAACGAGCTGGAGCAGAGTTCGCTCGACGCACCGGCCGTCGAATCCGATCTGTTCGAGGAGCTGTCGTTCGAACGAGAGAACGCGCAGCAGACGGCCGGCGAGCGGCAGGAGGAGGCGGACAGGCCGCCGGTCGCGCCGGGCCCGGAGAAGGAGCAGTCCGGCCCGGACGGTGCCGCGGGCAGTACGCCGCAGAACGGCGGCACGCAGGAGGACGGGACGACTCCGCAGGGCGGCGAGGCTCCGCGCGGCGGCGAGCAGGAGCAGGGCGGTTCTGGTGGTGGTGCCGGTGCCGGCGGTCCGGAGTCCGAAGCGCAGCAGGAGCCGGCGGGGGGCGCGGCTGCGGGCGGGAAGTCCGAGGGCGGCAGGTCCGAGGGCGGGCCGCAGGGCGGTGAGAAGAAGTCCGCAGGCGCCGAGGAGAAGAAGGAAGCCCCGGAGCAGCAGGAGACCCCGGCCGCGAGCGAGGAGGAGTCCGCGGCAAGGAACCGTCCGGGAGCGGTCGACGCGCTCGTGGCGGGTCAGCAAGTGAAGCCCGAGGACAGGTCCGGGCAGGACGAGCCCACGGGTTCGCCGACGGTTTCCGGCAAGGGCACGCAGGACCCGGGGCCGTTCAGCAGAATCGACGGCGTACGCAACCAGGATCTCGACGGACCGGAGGAGAAGACCGAAGAGGACCCGTTCACTTCCGGCAGCGAGTCGGAGGTCGAGGTCGGGGGTGGGGAGAAGAGCGCCTGGGACATCAGGCTCCAGCCGGAGGACTTCCTTCCCGAGCAGGATCTCGACTTGTCCGGCGTACCGACGGCCGACCAGCAGGACCCGTCCTCGTCCGCCGCTCCGGCGGCCCCGTCGTTCCCCGCTCCCCCGGTGACCAAGGCCGACAAGGTGCAGGCCGAGCGGGACGCGGAGGATGCCGAGGACGCGGCGGCCGAGGCGGAGGAAGGCGACGCGGACGCGGACGCCGGCACGGAGCCTGCGGCCGAGGACGAGCCGGGTACTGCGGACGGCGGGGAGCTGGACGGCATCGGTCTGGAGAGGGCCGCCGCGCCGCCACCCGCGCCGGGCTCGGCGTCGAGGGACCCCAAGAGCGGCTCGGACCCGAAGGCCGGACCTGTCGCCGCACAGACCGCGGTGCAGGAGGCGCCCGGCAAGTCCGAGGGCGGCAGCGACAGCAAGGAAGCGGCGGCCAAGGAGGAGAAGGGCACCCCTGCGGCCGGCGACAAGTCGGTGGCCGCGCAGGAGAAGTCCTCGCAGCAGGCAGGGGGCGGCAAGGCGGCGGCGCCGGAGCCGGCGGCGAAGGATGAGCAGAAGAGGGCGGAAGCGGCTCCGGGCGGAAGGAACGAGCCGACGGCGGACGCGAAGACCCCATCGGCGGCCCAGGACAGTCACGTCTCCGGCGGGTCCTCCGCGGATTCGTCCGGCGGCGCGAGCGGCAACGCGGCCGCCGGGGAGCAGAGTTCCGGGACGGAACCCCCGGCGCCGAAGGAGGCCGCTCCCGCGGCCCCTGCGCCCGTGAAGGCTCCCGAGGCTCCGGCCCCTGCCCCAGCGCCCGCGCCCGCGCCGAAGAGCGCACCCGGGGCGAAGGAGGAACGCGCGCCCAGGGCCGCAGCGTCGCCCAAGGCGGCGCCGGCCCCCAAGGGACCGCGCGGCGGAGGCGGAGGAGGCGGCAAGCCGGCCGCACGCGGCAAGGGCAGGAAGGACTCGGCACCCACCCCGAACCTCTCCGGTGTCGCCCCCGAGGCGGGCCTGACCACTGCCGCGAAGCTCAAGCCGCACAAGGCGCTTGAGGCCATGGGCGGCGTGAGCGGCTCGGTGGACCGCACGGTCGGCGACGAGCACAAGGCCCTCGCGGCCGCGCCGCCCTCGATGCAACGCCCGGCGGGCGCTCCACAGACCCTCGAAGGCAAGCCGCAGGCCGATGCACCGGCGCAGTACTCCCAGGACGCGCCGCAGAAGTCGGAAGCACCCGAGCAGGAAAACGCCGAGGTCAAGGGCGCCAAGGAGCCCGAAGGGCAGATCGAGGCGGAGAAGGCGGAGGAGCCCGGCGGCTGGGACACCTTCAAGATGGCCCTCGGCTTCGGCATCGGCAAGGTGCTCAGTTGGGTCGGATTCGAGGTCGACGCACAGGAGCTGGCGGCCAAGTTCGCCGGGCTGCCGACCAAGGACGAGGCGCTGAAGCAGGCCCAGGCGGGCAACGCGCCGGGCGTGGAGATGCAGGGCGCGGCCGAGCAGACGGCCGGCGAGCAGGGCGCCGCCGTGGACACCAAGGGCCAGGAGGCCGTCACGACGGCCCGGGACGACTCCGGTCGCGCCATGGGTGAGAACCAGGTCTACCCCAATGCTCCGAAGGAGCAGATGCAGGCCAAGGTCCCCGGCGGTCAGGGCGGCAAGGGCGGCGGCGCACCGGCGGGCGGGGCGCAGACCGGAGTCGTACCGCCTGAAGCGGCGTCCGAGGTGGCCGAGCACGAACGGGGGCCGCAGTTCCAGGCCGCGTTCAGCGACGGCCAGAAGGGCATGTCCGAAGGCCGGCAGACCAAGGACAGGGACTTCCGCGACTCGCAAGCGAAGCACAGGCAGAAGGTCGACGCCGAGATCGCGACCAACACCGAGAGCCAGGCGGGCGAGCGCGAGAAGGCGATGAGCGACGTCACCGCCCAGCGCGCCGACTGGCGTACGGAGCAGGACGGAGAGCTGAAGAAGCTCGGCACGAAGAAGACGGAGCGGCACGAGAAGGTCCGCAAGGACGTCAAGGACAGGGAAGAGAAGACCGACAAGGACGTCACCAAGGAGAAGGAGGACGGCGACAAGAAGATCAAGGACGAGAACACCAAGGCCGAACAGGACGCGGAGAAGAAGCGCGACGACAGCGTCAACGAGTCCGGTAACTGGATCACGAAGGCCTTCGACTGGATCAAGCAGAAGGTCATCGAGATCAAGGACGCGATCGTCCGGGTCATCCGGGCGGCGCGTGACGCGGTGATCGGATTCATCCGGAACTTCAAGCAGACGGTCGAGCGCTGGATCAACGAGGCCCGGAAGTTCATCGTCGACACGATCAAGAACCTGATCAACGATCTGATCGACTTCGCGAAGGCGATGGTGCGGGCCGTCATCGAGCTGGCCAACCGCATCCGAAAGCTGATCACTTCGCTGATCGCGGCCGCGATCGCGCTGGTGAACAAGCTCGCGAACATGCTGAAGCAGATCATCAGCGATCTGCTGGACGCCATTGGCAAGCTGCTGAGCAGCATCCTGGACATCCTGAAGAAGATGTTGCAGGACGTGCTCAAGGCCGTCGTGGACGCGATCAAGTCGGTCCTGGACTTCGCCGCCAAACTGCTGAGCGCGCTCGGCGACTTCATGCTCATCGCCGTCGACTTCCTCTCCGACCCGGGCGGCTGGCTGAGCGGCGCGAAGAACTCCGCGGTGGACGGGGCGAAGAACCACCTGTTCCGGGAGGTCCAGGCGGCCGTCAAGTCATGGTTCCAGTCGAAGATCGAGGAGATCATCGGCGTCCCGAAGGCCATCCTGGACAAACTGATCAAGGGTGGCATCACCCTGGAGCAGATCGTCAAGGAGACATGGGACGCGATTGTCCCCCAACTCCCCTTCATCATCGGCGAGATCGTGATCACCAAGGTCATCGCCAAGCTGATCCCCGGTGCGGGCTGGGCGATGGCCGTCATCGACGCCATTCGCGTCGCCATCGGAGCGCTCGGCGAGATCCTCCGCGCGATCGGCGCGGTCATCACCTGGCTGAAGGCCGTCCGCCAGGGCGGCGCGGGCGTGCTCTTCGCGAAGGCGGTCGCCGCGGGCATCGTGGCGCTGCTCGAACTCGCCTACGAGGCGCTGCTGAGCGGCATCGGCAAGTACGTGGCGAAGGTGGGGCGTCGACTGAAGAACGTGGCGGCGAACCTCGGCAAGGACAAGGGCCCGGACAAGGGCCCGGCCGCGCCGCCGGTCGCGCCCGGCGACAAGGGTGGCCCGGGCAAGGAGAACCAGCCTGCGCCCGCTGCGCCGACCCGCCCGACGACCCCGTCGCCGCGCCCGACCACCACCCCCGGGCCGCGCCCGACGACGCCGTCCCCCCGCCCGACCACGAAGCCGGGCACCACCACCGCGCCGAAGAACTCCCCGGCACCCGGCCCCGGGAAGAGCACGCCTGCGCCCGCCAAGCCCGGACCCACCACGCAGAAGACGCCGACGGACGGCAAGAGTCCGGCCGGCCCGGGCAAGCCGGCGGACAAGGACGGAACGAAGCCGGACACCCGCCCGGCCCCACCCGCCAAGCCGAAGCCGACGCCGACGCCGACGCCGGCACCCCAGCCGAAGCCGAAGACCGACACGGACACGACGCCCAAGCCGAAGGACGACACTCCGGCCGGCCCGAAGAACGACCAGGACTCCACGCCCCAGCCGAAGCCCACGGACAAGACCCCGACGCCCCCGAAGGACACGGATCCGACGAAGCCCAAGGGCACCGACCCGGCGAAGCCGAAGGCCACCGACCCGACGAAGCCGAAGACCGACAAGGACGGTCCGGCAAAGCCGACAAAGCCGAAGGAGGGCGGCGGCTACAAGCCCAAGCCGGGCCGGAACGGCGACAGGCCCGGCAGGCCGAAGGACCCGAAGGGCAAGGAGAACCAGAAGAAGAACGAGAATTCTCCGGACGCCAAGGACGACAGGCTGGCGTTCATCACAGCTCGCATCCGTGCCAGACTCCTGCCGAAACTCGATGAGGGGATGTGGGAATCGGACTTCCAGCCACTGCTGGCAGCCATGAGGAGCTGGTACCGGCTAACGAGTCTCCGTGCCCTGGGCGACCCCGACGTACGTGTCGTTGCAACGCTGAACCCGTCGTCGGTCCCGGTGCGAGCGAGGCGGACACGAGACCTCCATCTGAGGCGCCCTGAGGTCCGGCTCGAGGAACTACGGAAGGACGGGCTGCCCAAGCCCAAGTTCCCACCGTTCAACAGTGGTCCGCCTAGTTCCATAGAGGCGGGTTTCCTGAGCCGCAGCGTGAAGGACAGCGGCTCGGAGCCCGGCTCCCACAGCAACCCACCCGGCTGGGACTACGTGACGTCCAACGGCCTGTCCAAAGACGCTGCCTGGGTGCGTATGCACCTTCTTCCGGCCGCGCTCGGCGGAATGGCTTCGAACAGCAACCTCGTCCCGGCCCGCGGCCCCTCGGTGAACTCACTGATGAGCCGAAGTCTGGAGAGAATCGCGTACGACGCCGTACCGGACAAAGAAACCATGATCTGGTACAAGTCCCACGTGGTTTTCCACCCGTTGCAGAAGGACGGCAACGGGACCGTTCTCAGGGGATTCCCCAAGGACATCACCTCCAGCTACGGCGGCTATGAAAAAACCGGAGGAACCGGAAAGAACAGGGGTGACTGGAAGCCCAAGCCGATGAAGCAGAGCTTCCCCATCCGCAATATTCCGCTTCCCTCCCCGGACGAGCACACGAAGCTGCTCATCAACTCCGCCGGCGCCATGACGATCTGGCAGCACCTCGGCGGACCGGGCGGCCCCTTCTCGCTCCAGATCCCCCGTTACATCGCCGGAAAGGACAGTGACGGCCTCAACCGGACCACCGTGAGGTACAGGCGCACCGTAGAGGACACTCATCCCCCGTATCGCGCGGTTTCCGATGTGCGACGGTACCTGGAGGCACGGAGGAGCAAGATGCCTAGGGGTTCGATGAGGGATATCTACCGCGTCATTTCAAAACTGAAAGAGCTCGACCGAGCCGACAAGATCGACTGGCTCAAGTAGTCCAGGAAGGCAGTAATGACCAGGGGATTCCAAGCTCGTGCACGCGAGGCCACCGACGAAATCCGGTCCGCCACAGATCTGGTCGTGGACACCTGCGAAATCGGACAGGGTGACGCCCGTGACCTCGCACCCGGGGAGGCCGAAGCGATTCGCTCTGCCATGGGAAACGCAGCCCTCGACGACGTCGGCGACTACCTGCTCGCCACCGATCACATCCACGTCTCCTGGCGCACGGACGACCACTATCTTTACGGGGAGTTCTTCCTGAAGGATCTCCGGACTTGCCTGGCGGGCAATTACATCCCCTACGTGGACCCACGCCTGCCGCAGGAGGAGCAGCTCGTGATGGAGGAGCTCAAGACGTTGGAGGAGGCCCCTGGTTCCGGGCGTCTCACGGCACTGCGCGTCCCTCCGTACGCCGAAAGCCGAGAAATGTGGTTCTACGACACGAACCACCGCAGGCTGGAACTGCTCGATCTCGACTTCAAGGCCTACCTGGAGACCCTGCTCGTCACCAAGGGCATTCCGGGATGGCAATACCTGTTCACGGGCACGGACATGGGCCACAGGGAATTCAACGCCATCGTGCGCCAGCTGCGGATCTCACTGGAGTCGCTTGCCGACATGTTCCCGGGCCACGACTACAGCGACCTGCACGCCCGCCTGGAGGCCCGCCTGTGACCCGCTACCCCGACATCCCCAAGCCCATCCGCTCCGGCATCGTCGTCGTCGACCCCGACCGCGGGACCCCCCAGCGCATCATCGTCCTCCAGTTCAACCCCGACACCCTGGAGCGCAGTCTCTCGCCGCAGGCCGCCGGAGGGGCCGGTGATGCCGGGGGTGGGGGCAGTGGGTCCGGGGACAGGAACGAGGCTCTGCGGCTCAAGGGGCCCGCGCAGGAGACATGGAAGTTCACCGCCGAGATCGACGCCACCGATCAGTTCGAGGTCGCCGCTCCCGACGGGATCCATCCCGAGCTCGCGACGCTCGAGATGCTCGTGCATCCGACGACCGCGCAGTTGCAGGAGGCCTCCCGGCTGACGAAGAAGGGGACCATCGAGATCAGTCCGATCGAGATGCCGCTCACCCTCTTCACCTGGGGCAGCAAGCGCGTCATGCCCGTGCGGCTCACCGAACTGTCCATCAACGAGTCCGCGTTCGACGTGAACCTGAATCCGATCCGGGCCGCGCTGAGCATCGGCATGAAGGTGCTGAGCGTCAGCGATCTGCCGGCCGGGCACCGCGGGGCGGATCTGTACATGGCGCATCTCGCGCAGAAGGAGCGGCTCGCCAGGGCCGCGCGCAGCGGCGGGCTCGCCGCGCTGGGGCTGGCCGGGCGCACCGGCGTCGTCGGGAGGAGCTGACGGACATGGCAGACATCGAGCCGTACGAGAGCGCCCTGGACGCGATACCCGGCGCCCACCCCTACCCCCGGTCGAGCCGGTACCACGACGCGGAGATCGGGGTGCACCGCGGGGAGGACGGCAGGGAAGTGCGGTACACCAAGCGGAGGTTGCTGCCCCCGCTCGCCCAGGACGGGGACGAGTCCGCACCGCACACCGTCAGCAGCGGGGACCGTCCCGATCTGCTCGCCCAGCGGTACTTCGGCGACCCCGGCCAGTGGTGGCAGATCGCGGACGCCAACCCGGTGCTGGACCCGGCGGAGCTGACCGACGAGGCCGGGCGCACGATCCGTATCCCGCACGCCGGTGGGTTCCCCGCCTCGGGGGCTCCCTATGCCTGACGAGTCCGTCGGGCGGGGGCCCATCCACATCACCCTGCAGACGGGGCCGCGGCTGACCCGGCCCGTGCCGCCGGAGGTCACCGAGGCGCTGCTCTCGGCGCAGATCACGGCGACCGCGGGTGAACGCAGCGGATTCCAGCTGGCGTTCGACCTCACCAAGCGGGGCGCGCTCTCGCAGCGGCTGCTGCCCGAGGGGTTCTTCGATCCGAAGACCCGGGTGATCCTCTCCGTGAGCGTGAAGGGGACGGCGCAGGTGCTGCTGGACGGGCTCGTCGTGCGCCAGGAGGTCGGTGCCAGCAACGAGCCGGGGCATTCGACGCTGACCGTGACGGGTGAGGACCTGACGATCCTGATGGATCTGGAGGAGCGCACCGACCGCTATCCGAATCTGCGGCCGTCACAGCGGGTCGGCCGGATCCTCGCCAGGTACACCGACTACGGGATCGAACCGCGCGTCTTCCAGGAGAAGATCGAGCAGCCGCCGCGCGAGCAGCTCCGCGTCGAGTGCCAGACGGGCACCGACCTGAGCTACATCAACGAACTGGCCCGGGCCAACGGTTACGTCTTCTTCCTGGAGCCGGGTCCGCGGCCCGGTCACTCCACCGCGGTGTGGGGGCCGGAGATCCGGATCGGGGACCGTCAGCACGCGCTCAACGTGAACATGGACGTCAACTCGACCGTGGACCAGCTCACCTTCGCGTACGACGGGACCGCGCGGGAGGAGCCACAGGCCCGCGTGCAGAATCCGGCGACCCGCGACACGGTGCTGCTGCCGCAGCCCGACATCGGTCCACTGCGCCCGCCGCTGGGGCGGCGTGCGACGCCGGCGCTGAAGCGCCGGACGCTGTCGGGCACGGCGAAGAAGGAGTCCGAGCAGGCGCAGGCGGAGCTGCTGGCGCGGGCCGCGCTGTCCGCCGACGCCATCTCCGGGGCCGGTTCGCTCGACGTCAACCGGCACGGGTACATCCTGCGGCCGCGCGAGCTGGTCGGGGTGCGCGGGGCCGGGGTGACGTACGACGGCGACTACTACGTCAAGTCCGTCACGCACAACATCAGGCCCGGCTCGTACCAGCAGAACTTCACGCTCTCGCGCGAGGGGCTGATCGCCCGGAGCAGCACCGTTCGGCCTTGAGGAAGGCCTCAGGAAAGGTTCAGGGAAACGTCGCATGGCAGCAGGAGGGAACAACCGGTTCCTCGGCAAGTTCCGGGGGCGGGTGGTGAGCAACGACGACCCGCTGAAGATCGGCCGGGTCACGGTCAAGGTGCCGGATGTGCTCGGTGACGAGACGTCCACCTGGGCGCTGCCCTGCCTTCCGTTCACCGGCCGCGGGTCGGGGCAGTACGTCGTCCCCGCCGAAGGGGCGGGTGTGTGGGTGGAGTTCGAGCAGGGCGATCCGAGCTACCCGATCTGGACGGGGTGCTGGTACGGGGACCGCTCCGAACTGCCGCCGGACGCGCTCACGGGCGGGCCCGCGCACCAGAACGTGGTGATCCAGACCTCCGACCGGCACAAGTTCGTGATGGGTGACGTGCCGGGGGGCAACGGGATTCGGCTGGAGGCCGCGAGCGGTGCGTACATCCAGATCGACGAGAAGGGCGTGACCATCGCCAACGGCCGGGGCGCGTCGATCGTGCTGGACGGCGCCGAGGTCGACATCAACGACGGCCGGCTGATCGTGCCGGGCAAGCAGTGACCACACAACGGGGAGAGAAGTCTTGTCCGGACACTCCGGGAACTCCGGCGTCTGCATCAGCGCCGCCTCGGTCATGCACTGTCCGCACGGCGGCCGGGTGTTCGCCGCGTCGGCGGCCGGTGCGGTGCGCATCGACGGGCATCCCGTCCACACGGCCTCCGACGTCTTCGCCGTGACCGGCTGCGCGCACACGGTCGACAGTGTGCCTCGGCCGTGCACCAGCGCCCGTTTCGGCCCGCACATGTCCGGTGTGCTGGTGGACGGGATGCCGGTGCTGCTGGACACCACGGTGGCGCAGTGTTTCGGCGCCGCGCTCGTGCCGCAGGGACCGGTGGTCGTCTCCGCCGGACGACAGGGAGTGATGTGCCGATGAGGGCCGTCCGCAGTGACATCGCGTTTCCGTTCCGGAGCGACCGGCGCGGGCGTACCGCCCATGCCGCGCACGACGAGCATGTACGCGATCTGATCGAGCAGTTGCTGTTCACCAGCCCGGGCGAGCGGGTGATGCGGCCCGACTTCGGCTGCGGCCTGCTGGACCTGGTCTTCACCCCCAACAGCCCTGAGCTGGCCTCGGCGCTGGAGCTGTCGGTGGAGGCGTCGTTGCAGCGCTGGCTTGGTGAGCTGATCGAGGTGGAGTCGCTCGACGTGGTGAGCGAGGAGAACGTGGTCCGGGTGTTTCTGCGCTATTCGGTGCGCGCCACCGGGAGCCTGCGCGACGAAGTGTTCGAGGGGAGCGGGCCCGCATGAGCGGCGTGGAGGAGTTGGTCTGCCGTGGCGACGGCAGGCGTGGCAAAGTGCGTGCGGCGCAACTCGGCGGCGTGGACGCGGTGGAGGTGGGTGACGACGGGCTGACGCTGACCGTCACGTTCCTCGGCAAGGCGCCGCACGGGCTGTGCCCGGAGAACATCCGTATCGACGGCGGGCGGAGGGTCACCGGGATCGAGGCCGTCGACGTGCTCGTGGAGCGGGAGGAGGACCCCGAACTCGACGACCGGCTGCTGGTGACGCTGGATCGCACGGGGGACACCAGCCGGTACCGGCTGTCGGTGGTGGACACCGATCCTTACGGGCGGCCGGGCACGGAGCCGTTCCCCGGTTTCGACCAGCGGTACTTCTCGGCCGGCTTCGCGTTCCGGGCGGACTGCCCCACGCCGTTCGACTGCAAGGAGGAGCCGGGCGGCTGTCCGCCGGACTTCCCGGCCGCACCGGTCGTCGACTACACGGCGCGCGACTACGACACGATCCGCCGGCTGATCCTGGACCGGCTCGCGCTGACCACTGCGGACTGGATGGAGCGCAACCCGGCCGATCTCGGTGTGACGCTCGTGGAATTGCTGGCGCACACCGCCGACCGGATCAACTATCAGCAGGACGCGGTCGCGACGGAGGCATACCTCGACACCGCGCGGCGGCGGGTGTCGGTGCGCCGGCATGTGCGGCTGATCGACTATCCGATGCACGACGGCTGCAACGCCCGCGCGTTCGTCTCCGTCGAGGTGGCGCGCGAACTCACCCTGCTGCCGGGCACGTTCCGGTTCGCCGCGGTCGATGTCGCGCGGCTCGGCCCGCGGGACCGGCCCGAGACCGGGACGGTGATCGACGATCGTGATCTGGCGGTCCTCCAGGAGCGCGGCTGGGTCGAGGTGTTCGAGCCGGTCGTGGCCGCCGAGCCGCTGGTGCTGCGCCCGGCGCACAACACCGTCCGGTTCTGGACCTGGGGCGGTGAGGTGTGCTCGCTGCCGAAGGGGGCGACGTCGGCGACGCTGCGTGACGCGTGGGCGGACGAGGCGTGCTCCGTCCGGGAGCTGCGCCTCGCGCCGGGCGATCTGCTGCTGGTCGAGGAGGTCCGCGGGCCGCGTTCGGGCACGCCCGGCGACGCGGACCCGGCGCACCGGCAGGCCGTGCGGCTGACCTCCGTCACACCGGTGGTGGACGCCCTGTGCGACCAGCCGGTGCTGGAGGTCACCTGGGCGGCGGAGGACGCCCTGGCGTTCCCGGTGTGCCTGTCCACGCTCGGCGGCAGGGACTGCGAGCCGGTGGACGATGTGAGTGTGGCGCGCGGCAATGTGACGCTGGTCGACCACGGGCGTTCCCTGACGTTCTGCGACGGCACGGCGGAGATGCTGACCGTACCGACGGAGCCGGCCGTCCTCGGCTCGTGCGAGTCGGCCGGCTTCGGCTGCCGGGACCGGGACGCGGGGAACGCGGTCGCGGACCTGATCGGTGCCCGGCTGGACCAGACGCGGCACGGCAGGCTGCTGACCGCCGGTCAGATTCGGGAGCTGTTCGCGGTCGCCGGGGAGGACGAGACCGGCCGGGCCGGTCTCGGTCTGGAACTGGCGGGCCGGCGGCGCGAGAAGGTGGTGCCGGGCACCGCGTACGAGCAGGCGGAGGCGCTGGAGACGCTGCTCGCGCAGGTCGTGTATCCGGGCATCCGGCCGCGGTTCCGGCCGGTCCTGCACCGCTCCCCCGTGGTCCAGTCCGTGCCGTTCCCCCTCCCGGCGCATGTGTCGGGAGGGCAGGCGGCCCGGCTCGCGGCGATCCCGGGGCGGGTGCGGCAGCGGATGGTGGAGCTGTGGCGCAGCGCCCGGGACTGCGACGGCCTGACGGAGGCGGAGATCGCCGAGCTGACGGTGTTGTTCGGGCTGAAGGTGCTCGAACGGCTGGAGTTGCGCCGCCGTCCGGTGGCCGCCCTGCGGGAGCTGCTGCACCGCAGCGAGCGGCTGCTGGCCGCGAAGCTGCGGCGCCTTGAGGTCCTGACGGCCCGGGCGCGGGCGGGCGCCGTCCTCGACGGCGGTATCGCGTGGGAGATCGCGCACACCTGGGGTCCGGTGTACGCGTCCGGGCTGCATCCGGACGAGCCGGAGCTGCGCGGCCCGGCGGCGGCCCTCATCCAGGACCCGCGTCAGGCGCTGCCCGCGGTGCGGGTGGTGGACGCGGAGCGGGCGGAGGAGTGGACGGCCCGGCGGGATCTGCTGGCGAGCGGGAAGCGGGAGCGGCACCTCGTCGGCGAACTGGGGGACGACGGCCGGATCGCGCTGCGGTTCGGAGACGGGCGGCACGGGGCCCGGCCGCGGCCGGGCGCCCGGCTGGAGGTGCACTACCGGCTCGGCGGCGGCACCGCCGGGAACGTGGGCGCGGAGGCCATCAACCACCTCGTGCTGTGCCGCGATCCACGGGAGTCGGACACGGGCGAGGCGATGCCGGTCGCCGGAGTGCGCAATCCGCTTCCCGCGGTGGGCGGCACCGAGCCGGAGCCGTTGGAGCAGGTGCGCCAGCTGGCGCCGCTGGATCTGCGGCGCTCGCGGCAGCGTGCGGTGACCGCCGACGACTACGCGGCGCTGGCCTCGGCGCAGCCCGGGGTGCAGCGCGCGGCGGCGGAGATCCGCTGGACGGGCAGCGTGCAGGAGGCCCATGTGGCCGTGGACGCCCTGGGCGCCGGTGAGCCGTCGCCTCAGCTGCTCGACTCGGTGGCGTACGCGCTGGAGACCTACCGGCGCATCGGCCACGACCTGGTGGTGGGAGCGGCACGCATGGTGCCGCTGGACATCGCGCTGCGGGTGTGCGCGGCGCCCGGCCACCAGCACGGGCAGATACTCGCCGAGCTGTACCGGCTGCTGGGCAGCCGTGCTCTGCCCGGCGGACGGCTCGGCTTCTTCCACCCCGACGCGCTGTCGTTCGGCGAACCGGTGCGGCTGAGCCGCCTGGTGGCCGCTGCGGCGGCCGTGCCGGGCGTGGAGAGCGTACGGGTGACCAGGCTGGCCCGGCTGTTCGACGCCGGGCCCGTGCAGGAGACGGACGACACGGCACTGGAGGCAGGCGTGCTGCGGCTCGGCCCGCTGGAGATCGCGCGTTGCGACAACGACCCGGACCGGCCCGAGAACGGGCGGCTGTCCATCGAGATCGGCGGAGGTGCGCGATGAGCGGCACGTGCGGCTGCGGCCGCGGCGGGCACGACGAGCGCCATGCGCCGAAGGCCCTGTACAACCCACCGGGCCGGCGTGCGCTGGACTACCGTGTGGGCGCGTACGGCTCGTTCCTGGCCGCCATGCTGGACCGGCTGGCCTCGCCGGCCTATCCGGCGCTGCGCGGACTGACGGTCCGTACGCCGGACGATCCGGCCATCGGGCTGCTGGATGCCTGGGCGGTGGTCGGTGACCTGCTGACGTTCCATTCGGAGCGGATCGCGGACGAGGCGTATCTGCGCACGGCGAACGAGCACCGTTCGCTGGCGCTGCTGGGCAGGCTGGTGGGACACCGGCCGCGGCCGGGGGTCGCGGCGGACACGCATCTGGCGTACACCCTGGACCGGGACCCGCGGGATGCGGAGCTGTCCGTGCTGATCCCCCGGGGTGCGCGGAGCAACAGCGTGCCCACGACGTCCGACGAGGAGTCGCAGGTCTTCGAGACGAGCGAGGACCTGCTCGCGCGGGCGTCGTGGAACGAGCTCGCGGTGCGCCGGCGCAGGCCCTCGCTGCTCACCCCCGACGATCTCGGGCGGCGCTCGGAGATCTTCCTGGCGGGTACGTCCACGGGGCTGAGCACGGGTGACCGGCTGCTGTTCGTGTTCGCCGGCGAGGAGGGCGGGCCTGCGGGGCAGCGGCTGCTGCTGCCCGTCGCCCGGACGCGGATCGACCGTGACGACGACGTGACCGCGGTCGCACTGCCGCGGTCCGCGCCGCCGACGCTCGGCGAGCTGGTCGACGAACTGCGGCGGTGGATCACGGAGGACGACCGGGCGACGGAGGACGGCGAGCCCGCGCCCGACAACCCCAATCCGCGTCCGGTCAGCCGGTACATCGAGGAGTTCGACGCGTCGGTGCTCGCCCCGCTGCGGGCCGGCCTGGACGGTGTCGCGACGCCCGCGGCGTTCGCCGCTCTGCTGGCCGGTCCGCACGAACGGCTGGCCGAGGCGCAGGCGGTGGCCGCGGCCCACGAGGACGTGGCGGCCTGGTTCGAGCAGTTGGAGGCGGTGGTCGGCGAGCTGCGGGAGCGGGCGGCCGATCTGGAGCCCTCGCGCCCCGTGCCGCGGCCGGAGGAGCAGGCGGCCGGGAGCGCGCCGGCCCTGCGGGCGCTGGGCGCGGTGCTGCCGGCGCTGCGCACCCGTGATGTGCGGCCCGGCGCGGGCTTCCGCGCCCGGCCGGGGGACCGGCTTCCGGCCGCGGGCTCCGAACTGGGGGCCCAGCTGCTCGCCGCGCTCGATCCGCGGATCGCCGACGGGATGTACGTGGCGTGGCGGCATGCCGCGCCCACCGCGCCCGCGCTGCTCAGCGACCTGCAGGCGATGCGGGTGACGACGGCGCCGTTCGGCGCGACGGCGCCGCTGCGGCCGGTGCAGGACGAACGCGGCCGGGTGGTCCGGCAGGCGGACTGGCCGCTGACGGGTGCGGCGCTGACGACCCTGCGGGTCGTGTACGACCCGGCGGGCCGGGTTCCGATGCGCGCCGAGTTCCAGCACACTCAGACGGGTTCGTCGGTCCAGGTGTCGGAGAACCTGCCGGCCGAGAAGACCTTCGAGCTGGGGCCGGGGCGGATCACGCTGCGGACGCGCGCGGGCCAGGACCACGATCTGAGCTGGCTGAGCAGGCGGCCCGCGGACTCCCAGGAGCCCGGGGTCACGGCGGAGCTGTTCGACGGCCTGCCCGAGCGGACGCTGTTCGTGTCCCGTCCCGCCGAGGACGGCCGGGTGCATGTGGCCGTGCAGAACGGCGATCCGGTGAACTGGCGGCTCGCTCCCGGTGAGCGCCGCCAGGTCCGGCACGGGGGCCATGAGCTGACCGTGAGCTACACGGTGGGCAGCGAGCCGGCGAACGTGGTCATCGGTATCGCGACGGTGCCGGAGCCGGCGAACCGTCATGTCCTGCCGCTGGACTCGGTGCAGGACTCGGTGACGGTGGGCAGCTGGGTGGCGGTCGAACGTCCGCGCAAGGGCGCCGAGGGCCCCGACGCGATCCCCGGCGACCCGCGGCTGAGCTTCGTCACGACCCGGGTGACCGCCGTGCGCACGGCCGTGTACACCAACTACGGCATCACGGGCCGCGGCACGGAGCTGACACTGGCCGATCCGTGGCTCGACGAGCACGACGTGCTGCTGTCCAACATCCGTGACACCACGGTGCACGCGGGCGGGCAGCCCCTGCGGCTCGCGGGCGAACCGCTCGGCGAGGACGTGCACGGCGACGAGATCGAACTCGCCGAGCTGTACGACGGGTTGCGCCCGGGCCGGCATCTGGTGGTCTCCGGGGAGCGTACGGACGTGCTGCCACAGTCCCCCGCCGTTTCGGGGGTGACGGGCACGGAACTGGTGGTGATCGCGGATGTGGAGCAGGTGCTCGACCGGCGTCTGCCGGGCGACCATGTGCACACGCGTCTTTCGCTGACGCGGAAGCTGGCGTACCGCTACCGTCGCGACACGGTGCGCGTGCTCGGCAATGTGGTGCCGGCGACGCACGGCGAGAGCCGGGACGAGCCGATCGGCAGCGGGGACGCGAACCGGCCGAACCAGACGTTCGCGCTGTGGCAGTCCCCGCTGACGTGGCTGCCCGCCGACACTCCCCTGGGGGCGACGCCGGTGCTCGAGGTCCGTGTCGACGGGCTGCTGTGGCACGAGGTGGACAGTCTCGCCGGGCGCGGCGCCACCGAGAGGGTGTACGTCACCGGCACCACGGCCGACGGCCGTACGACGGTGACGTTCGGCGACGGGGTGCACGGGGCGCGGCTGCCCAGCGGGAGCGAGAACGTCCGCGCCCGCTACCGTTTCGGCACCGGCCGCGCGGCCAACGTGCGGGCGAACCGCGTCACCCAGGCCGTGACCCGCCCGCTCGGGGTCACGGGCGTCACCAATCCTCAGCCGGCGACGGGCGGCGCGGACGCCGACGGTCCCGGCCTGACCCGGCGCACGGTGCCGCTCGCGGTGTCGGCGCTCGACCGGCTCGTGTCGGTGGCGGACTACGAGGACTTCGCACGCTCCCGGGCCGGGATCGGCCGGGCGGTGGCACGGGAGGTCTTCGACGGCCGCAGGCAGGTGCTGCATGTGACGGTAGCCGGGGTGGACGACATCCCGATCGCCGAGGACTCCCAGGTGCTGCGCGCCCTGCGGTCCTCGCTGGCCGAGTACGGCGACTCGCGCCTGCCGGTGCGGGTGGACGTACGGGAGCTGGTGCTGCTGCTGATCGCGGCGAAGGTGAAGGTCGCGCCGGACCACAGCTGGCAGGTGGTGGAGCCCCGGCTGCGGCAGGCGCTGCTGCGCGAGTTCGGCCCCTCGATGCGCGAACTGGGCCGCCCCGCACAGCTGTCAGACCTGCTGGCGACGGCGCATCGCGTACCCGGCGTCGACTTCGTCGACGTGGACGTCTTCGGCGGGGTGCCCGCGTCGGTCACCCCCGACGGCCTGACCCGCCTCGCCGAGAGGCTCACCGAGCTACGGCCCACGGTCCCGGCGCGGCTCGCCGCGTACGACGAGGACGTGCACACGGTCACCGCCGAGGACGGCGAGACCCTGACCGAGGTGGCGACCCGGTACGGCATCCCGCTGTCCGAACTGCTGCGTCTCAACCCGGACATCACCGACACCCGGCCGCTGGAGAAGGGGCGTGCCGTGTGGATCTTCCGCGGGGTCCGCCCCGCCCAGCTCGCCCTGCTGTCCCCGCATGTCGCGGACACGCTGATTCTCACGGAGGTCACCGCATGAACACGCACGAAAGGAGCGCCGCATGAGCAGGGAACCGGACGGGCTCGCGGAGCTGCTCCCCCAGTGGCACCGGCTCCGGGACACCGAGGCCGGGGAACCCCTGCGGGCGCTCCTCGCGGTGATCGCCGAGCAGGTCGACCTGGTGCGCGACGGCGTGGAGCAGGGGTACGAGGACCTGTTCGTGGAGACGGCCGCGCCCTGGGTGCTGCCGTACATCGGCGACCTGGTGGGGTACAAGCCGCTGCCGGGCTACGAGAGGGTGCGCACGGACGGGCTCGGTGACGCGGGCCGGGACGCCTCGCGCGGCGCGCTCGCCGAGGCGCTCGCCCCGCGCCGCGACGTGGCGGCCACGGTCGCCAACCGGCGCCGCAAGGGCACGCTGCATCTGCTGGAGGAGCTGGCGCGGGAGATCGGCGGATGGCCCGCGCGGGCGGTGGAGTTCTCCCGGCTCGTCTCCCACCATCAGCCGGTGAAGCTGTACGGCTCTCATCCGGCGGCCGCCGATGTGCGGCGCGCCGGACGCGGCAGGCTCGCCGACGTCCGAGAAGGCGCGGAACTCGACCTGGCGGGCGGGCCGTTCGGGAACACAGCCCGATCGGTGGATGTGCGCAGGGCGGGCTCGGCGCGCCGCCGGGGCGGCTTCTCGCCGGCCGGGGTGGGACTGTTCGTGTGGCGGCTGAAGCCGTACCACCTCAACCGGGCGCCGGCGTACTGCATCGACCGTGCGCGGAGCCTGTACACGTTCTCGATCCTGGGCAACGACGCCCCGCTGGTGACGAATCCGGTACCGGAGCCGTCGGCGACTCACATCGCCACGATCGACAACGTGCCCGCGTTCATCCGGCGCCGGCAGCTCGCCGACCGGCTCGCGGACTACTACGGGCCCGGCAAGAGCTTCACCATCTGGCGGGACGGCCAGGACGAGCCGGTGCCCATGTCGGACATCGTGGTCGCCGATCTGTCGCAGTGGCGCTACCGGCCCAGGCGCGGCCAGGTGGCGGTCGACCCGGAGCTGGGGCGGATCGCGTTCGGCTCCCGTTCGGCGCCGCGGCAGGGCGTGTGGGTGACGTACCACTACGCGTTGGGCGACGACATCGGCGGCGGCGAGTACCAGCGGGAGCGGGACACCTCACCTGCGGCGAAGGTCTACCGGGTCGGTCCCGGCGGCGGCCACCAGAAGATCATGGACGCGTACGAGGAGTGGCACGAGGACCGCAGGGCCGGCCGCTGCGGGCCCGAGGGCGTCATCGAGATCACGCACAGCGGCGCGTACCAGGAGCAGCTGGACTTCGATCTGGAGCGGGGGGACCGGCTGGAGTTGCGTGCGGCCGAGGGCTGCCGTCCGGTGGTCCGTCTCCTCGACTGGTACAGCAACCGTCCCGACGCGCTCAACATCCGGGCGCAGGAGGAGGACTGCGGGGCCGAGGCGCCGCGCATCGTGCTGGACGGTCTGCTGATCACGGGCCGCGGCCTGCATGTGAGCGGGCCGGTGGGCGCGGTGGTGCTGCGGCACTGCACGCTGGTGCCGGGCTGGTCGCTGGAGCCGGACTGCGATCCGCACTCCCCGGAGGAGCCGAGCCTGGTGCTGGACCGGACGACGGCCTGTGTGCAGATCGAGCACAGCGTCCTGGGCACGATCGAGGTCATCGGGGACGAGGTGAACCACGATCCGCTGCCGATCCACATCAGGGACAGCGTCCTGGACGCCACCGGTCACGACCGGGAGGCGTTGTCGGCGCCGGACTGCCGGCTGGCGCACGCGGTGCTGCACGCCTACCGGACCACCGTGATCGGCGAAGTGCACACCCATGCGGTGGACATCGCCGAGAACAGCGTCTTCACCGGGCGGATGCGGGTGGCCAGGCGCGGCATCGGCTGCCTGCGGTACTCGTACGTGCCCCCGGGCTCCCGCACCCCGCGCCGTCACCGCTGCCAACCGGACCTCGCGGGCGATGAGCTGCTGCGTCCGCTGTTCACCAGCGAGAGGTACGGCACCCCCGCGTACGCCCGGCTCGCCGGCGCATGCCCGCCGGAGATCCGGCGCGGCGCCGACGACGGCTCCGAGATGGGCGTCTTCCACGACCTGTACGAACCGCAGCGCGAGGACAGCCTGCGGGCCCGGCTCGCCGAGTACACCCCGGCCGGTACGGACGCCGGGATCATCCCCGTCACCTGACACGACTTTCACGACTGCCGAACTTCCCGAGGGGGACCCCAACTCATGCACGCAGACATCTCCCGCGTCACCTTCCGGCCGGAGAGGCACTACTCGGCGGTGCTCGCCCAGCAGGGCCGGGTACAGCTGGACGCGGACGCCAACGAGCAGACGGCGATCCAGCTGCACCGGGCGCGTACCGTCACCCGCGATCTGATCGGACAGCACGGCGGTCCGCAGGGGGCGACCGGCTTCGCGGTGCGCTTCCTCGGCGGCAGCCGGGAGCTGGACGACCTGTCGATCGGCGGCGGCCGCTACTACGTCGACGGCATCCTCCTCGACGCGACCCGTCCGGCGCCGGGCGTACCGGTCACCGACGGGGCCGCCGACGGGGAGGCCACCGGCACCCCGCAACCGCCGTCGACCTGGACCTACTGGGACCAGCCTGACGGCTACCGGGACCCGGAGCGGCCCGGTGACCGGCTGCCCACCCAGTTCCCTTATCTGGCCGCGCTGAAGGTGTGGGAACGGGTCGTGACCGCCGCCGAGGACCCGCTGCTGCGCGAGGTGGCCCTCGGTTCCGCCATGCCCGACACCGCCGCGCGCGTGAAGGTGGTGTGGCAGGTGGTCCCGGTGCCGGGCTCGGCGCTCGAGCTCGAGGACGGGGCGACGAAGGACCAGGTGCGGACCGCGTTCGACACGTGGGCCACGGCGCAGGCGCCGACGGCGCGGATGGCCGCACGCAGCGAGCGCCCGGACCGCGCGGACGAGGACCCCTGCCCGGTGCAGCCGGACGCCCGCTACCGCGGACCGGAGAACCAGTTGTACCGGGTGGAGATCCATGAGGGCGGGGCGGCGAAGGACGCGACGTTCAAGTGGTCGAGGGAGAACGGGTCGGTGTCCTTCCCGGTCGACGAACTCGACGGGACCTGGGTGGAACTGGCCTCGCTCGGCAGTGACGACAAGCTCGACCTGAACGTGGGCGACTGGGTCGAGTTCACCGACACCGCCTACACCAGCCGCCGTGAGCCGCTGCCGCTGCTGCGGGTCGAGGAGTTGGACCTGCCGGGGCGCAGGGTGCGGCTCTCCGGCGAGCCGGACCCGTCGGTCGGCAGGCGGCCGGAGCTCCACCCGTATCTGCGCCGCTGGGACCACCGGCCCCCCGCGGGGCGCGGCAAGGGGGGTGCGGCGAAGACGCGCGGCGGGGCACTGCGGATCGAGGAGGGTGCCTGGCTGCCGCTGGAGGACGGCGTGTTCGTGTACTTCGAGCCCGGCCGTACCTATCGCTCCGGCGACTTCTGGACCGTGGCGGCGCGTACGGCGACGGGCGATGTGGAGTGGCCCACCGACAGCGCACGCCGTCCGCTGCTGCGCTCTCCCCACGGCATCGAGGTGCACTACGCACCCCTGGCGTGGGTGCTCGGTGAGGGGTCCGTCGCCGATCTGCGCCTGGTCTTCGGCGGTTTGGCGGCACCGATCCCGGCGGCCGACGCGGAGGCGCTGGCGGCCGAGGCGAGTGCGGAGGAGGAGGCCGTGGCCGCGGAGCGTGCCGCGCAGGACGGTTCGGCGGGAACGGAGACCGGGCAGGACGATCAGGGACGACCGGAGAACTGACGGACTCCCGGGGAAGGAGCACGACCATGGCTACACCTCTGTCGGCCGACAAATTACTGAAGGTCCTCCGCGACGAAGGTCTGCGCGTCGTCGAGCACCGCAGCTGGCGCACGCACAACCGCAACCACAAGGGCCCGTGGGGCCCGGTGAACGGTGTGATGATCCATCACACCGTGACGAAGGGCACCGAGAGCTCCGTCGAACTCTGCTACAACGGCCACTCCAGTCTGCCGGGCCCGCTGTGCCACGGTGTCATCGCCAAGGACGGCACGGTCTATCTCGTCGGCAACGGGCGGGCGAACCACGCCGGCCTCGGCGACGACGACGTCCTGCGGGCGGTCGTCAACGAGTCGGAGCTGCCCGCCGACAACGAGGCCAACACCGACGGCAACAGACACTTCTACGGATTCGAGTGCATCAACCTCGGTGACGGCAAGGACCCTTGGCCCGCGGCGCAGCTGGAGGCCATGGAGAAGGCGGCCGCGGCGATCTGCCGGGCGCATGGGTGGTCGCACCGGTCGGTGATCGGGCACAAGGAGTGGCAGCCGGGTAAGGTCGACCCGCGCGGTTTCACCATGGACTCGATGCGCAACCGGATCAAGGAGCGGCTGGGCGGCAGCCCGGACGGCCCGCCGCCACCGCCGCCGGAGCCGCGGTACGAGCCGTTCCCCGGCGCGGCGTTCTTCCAGTCCGGGCGGCGCAGCCCGATCATCACGGCGATGGGCAAGCGGCTGGTCGCCGAGGGCTGCGGCCGCTACGAGGAGGGACCGGGACCGCAGTGGACCGAGGCCGACCGCAAGTCGTACGCGGCCTGGCAGCGCAAGCTCGGCTACTCCGGCAGCGACGCGGACGGCATCCCGGGCAAGACCAGTTGGGACAAGCTGAAGGTGCCCAACGTCTGAACTGCCCCGCGGCGGCCGGGGATCCCTCGGGGCCTCCGGCCGCCGCGCTGTGTCGGGTGCGGCTCGCGGTGGAGTGTGCGGGGGTGGGGCGGGCGTGTCAGGTGCGGCTCGCGGTGCAGTCCGCGGGGGTGGGCCGGCCGGTCGGCCAGGCGAGGCCGACGAAGCGGATGCGGCCGGGTGCGTCGGGGGCGAGTTCCACGACGGATACCGCCTTGTTGTAGGGGTTGCCGTAGTTGTCCAGGCAGATCCAGCCGCTGGCGCCGTCGACCTTGCCCATGCCGTGCAGCCGCAGCCACGAGTCGCTGATGCGGCCGAGGGTGGGGATGACGGGGTCGCCGTCGTCGCGCATCCGGATGGCGGTGATAGCGGTGAGGCCCGCGTCGTAGAAGGTTATGGTCCGCGAGTCGGTGAGTTCCACCGTGCCGATGTTTCCGACCTCCTTGCTGGTCGCCAGGTCGGCAAGGGTGCGGTAGGCGGCGGCGGAGCCGCCGGTGGCCGGCGCGTCGGGTCCGGTCCAGGAGTCGGGGTGGGCGACGGCGGCGTACTGAAGGGTCACGCCCTTGCGGAAGGCCTCCCAGTCGAGGAGCTTGTCCGAGGAGAGGGTGGAGGCGCCGGAGCCGGTGATGACGGTGTACTTCTTCTCGGTGCAGCCCCGGTTGCCCAGTTCGTTGACGAACTGCCGCAGTTGGACGGGGCGTCCGGCGAAGTAGATGACCTTGGCGGCCGAGGTGCAGATGGTGTCGACCATCTGGTCGAAGGCGTTGGCGGTGGTGCCCTCCTCGTGGAACTCCTCGGGCGCGCGGTACTGCTCGGGTGCACGGGGCGATCCGAGGGTCCGTTCGGCGAAGGCCCGCTTGAGCGCGTCGACGTAGTTGTCGCCGGTGCGGATGTCCTCGACGACCAGGGTGTGCTTGGGGTCGATGTCCTTGTTGAAGTGGGACAGTGCCTTGGCCTGGTCGGTGGTGGTGGGCACGACGCGGGCGAGTCCCGGGTAGGCGTCGGGCCTCGTGGGGCTGTTGCCCGAGTCGTCGGCGGTGATGGGGCCGCCGACGACAGGAATGCCGCGCTCCCTGGTGAGATAGCCGATGGCCGCCTGGGTGGTGGCGGTGGAGACGTCGAAGCCGATCACGGCCCGCAGGTTGTCGGTCGTGGACTCGGACATGGCACCGAGCTGTTCGGCGACGGGCCTCCAATGAACGTGGCTGCGGCCGGGGTTGGCGAGAAGGAGCCGTATCGCCGGCTTCTTGCTGTTGGAGTCGTGGTTGGCGCGGTACTGGGCGAGGTAGGCGCCCTGCACCTCGTGGAGGGTCTTTTGCTGTTCGAAGCTCTGGGCGGGTGCCATCGGCAGCATCACGGCGACGGAGACGTGCGGTTCGTCCTCGATCCGCTCGTTCTCGGCCTTGATCCGTGCGCTGACCTCCTTGAGATTGGCGGCGAAGACGAAGCTGCCGTCGGTGACGCCCGTGCATTCCCTGGCGCCTTCGGGGCCGCGTTCCTCGATGCCCTTCCCACAGGCCGGGTCGGGCCCGAAGACGACGAGGCCGGTCCACACGGCCGCGCCGAGGACGGCCAGGGCGACCACGAACGCGGCCGCCTTGGTGAGCGGCCCGCCGGGGAGTCTTGCGATGAACGACGTCATGACGTGGCACCTTCCTGGACGGGCAGGTCGGGGGCCTGTGCTCCGGCCCGCAGACGGGCCGGCCAGGCGGCGGACGCCTCGCGGTAGGCGCCGTGCGCGGCCCTGTTGCCGTACAGCGTCTCCAGCGCGATGCGGACGGTGGTCAGTTCGTCCTCACGGGGGGCGAGGGTGAGCGGGTCGGACAGCCGCCACAGCAGGGGCACCAGGGAGGCGACGGCCTCGTGGTGGGGGCCCGGGACGTCGCTGCCGCAGGCCGTGCACGACAGAGTGGGACTGCCCGCCGGGGGTTCGTAGCCCTCGCGGGGATGGGGGGCGGCGCAGATCAGGTTGAGCGAGGTCAGCCATTCGGCGGGCGGGGCGACGGTGAACCGGTGGTGCAGGACGCAGACCACCTCCTCCACCCGGCCGAGGGCGAGCGTGTGGTGCAGATAGGTGTCGCCGCGCGGGTCGCACAGGGAGCGCAGGCGCAGCTGGGTGTCGCGCCAGCGCTCATGGGTGATGGTGGCGGCCAGCCGGTGCCGCAGCAGCAGATCGAGGGCACGGTCGCCGTCGAGACAGGACCGGGTGCGGTAGTCGTCGGCCTCGCGGACGCGGGCGGCGACCAGCTCCTCGGAGTGGTCCTCGGGATGGGCGAAGGTCCACAGTCCGCGCCGAGTGCCCGCATCGGCCGCGGCCGACAGCAGCACCAGACGCTCCTGCATCACGGGGTCCGGCAGAAGTTTGGCGAGGAGCGCGGGTGCCGCTTCGTCGAGGAGTTCCCGGCTGCGTATCGTGCCCGCTTCCTCGACGCGGCGCACGGCCGCGTCCGCGAGGATACGGGCGCTCGCCGCCCGGCCGCCGATGTAGCGGGCGACGACGCGGGGCAGATGGTCGGGGTAGTCGACGGGGCTGAGCATCTCCGCGATGTGGGCGGGTTCGATGTCGGGGATGCTCAGCACCAGGGGCCTGGCCTGCGGTACGGCGTCGCCGCCGACCTCGCTCAGCGGTGGATGCCGGTGGCCCTTGCCGAGCAGCGTGGCGAGGGCCACGGGCCGGGTCGGGTACTTGCCCGCGGCGCCGTGTCCGGAGTCGAGCAGGGCCAGGAAGGTGCGTCCGACGTCGGTGTGGGCGTTGTCGAGGAGCAGCAGCGGTCTGGGCTTCTTGTTGAGCCGGCGCAGTGTGCCGTAGTTGGCGTCGATGTCGCCGAGGAGGGCGGCGACGAGATGCTTTTCGGCGGTGCGTCTGCGGTCGTCGAGCCGGCGGAAGCCGCGGACGAACTGGAAGAGCCGTTGCAGGGAGTCGCCCTGGTAACCCTGGGAGCGGTGCAGCCGGCCGCCCCACCAGGCGAGCGCGCCCTTGTCCGGCTCGCTCCTGACGAGCTGCGCCCGCGCGGTGTCGAGGACGATCCCGGCGATGGCGTCGAGGCCGGGGACGGCGGACAGGACCTGAGGGAGATTGGCGGTGACGACGTCGAACCAGCGGCCGAGGCTCTCCCTGCGGCGGCGTACGTCGGGGTCCTCGGCGGTGATCAGGGTGCGCAGATCGGCTTCCGCCCGGCGCAGGTCGGGGGGCCGCACATCGACCTCGTCGCTGTTCTGCGGCTGCCAGGCGGTGACGACGAGGAGGCCGAGCGACAGCCGCGGGAAGGCCATCGGCCGACCGAAGTGGCGTACTTCCAAGCCGAGTTTGTAGGCGAGGAGATACAGCAGGTGGGTGATCCGGGAGGCGTTGGGGACGTCGTCGTCGCCGTCTGCGACGCCGGGCTCGCCGAATCCCGGAGCCCCGAGATCGACCCGCGCGAGCGGCACCCGGCCGTTGTACGCGTCATGGACGGCACCCAGCAGGGCTGTCTTGCCGCTTCCGCGTCCGCCCACGATCCGTATCACGGGCGCGCCCTTGGGATAGGCGAAGGCGACCTGGTACCCGTCTTCGTGGTGCAGTCCCACCAGCCGGGGGACGAAGTCTTCCTGCAGGGCCTGCTGACCGTACAGTCTCCCGCCCATGGCGCTCCCCCGCCTCCCCCTGCCAGCCGCGCATCATGAGATCAACTCGCCGTGCACAGAAGGAATTTACCTGACATACGCCTGCTCGGCAGAGTGTTGTGAAGGCCGGTGTCACCTGGTGCGCAACCGTGATAGAGGGGCCCGGCCGGGCACGCGGAGGGCGGTCCGCAGTCGTGGGCCGGCCGGAGCGGTCAGAGTTCGCGGAGCGCGGGCAGCAGCTTCCGCCCGGCCCAGTCGAGGAACGGCTCCTGCCGGTCCCCGCCGATCTGGACGAGGGCGACCTCCGTGAAGCCCGCCTCCGCGTACGGCCGCACCGCGTCGGCGAAGGCGTCCACGTCGTCCCCGCAGGGGATCTGTCCCGCGACGTCGTCGGGAGTGACGAGTTCGGTGGCCTGCTCGAAGGACTTGGGGCCGGGCAGTTCGGCGTTGACCCGCCAACCGCCGAGAGACCAGCGGAACTGGTCGTGGGCGCGGGCCACGGCCGCGTCCCGGTCGCTGTCGTAGCAGACGGGCAGCTGACCGACGCGGGGTTTGCCGGCGCCGCCGTACCGGTCGAAGGCGTCGAGCAGCTCCTTCTTCGGCTCGGTCGCGATGACCAGGTCGGCGTAGCTGCCGGCGATCTCGCAGGAGCTGTCGCCGGAGACGGCGATGCCGATGGGCACGGGCCGTTCGGGCACGTCCCAGAGTTTCGCGTCGACGACGTCGAAGTGGGGTCCGTGGTGGTTCACATGCTCGCCGTCGAGGAGCCTGCGGATGATGTCGGTGGCCTCCTCAAGCCACTCCAGGCGTTCGTGAGCGCTGGGCCAGCCGCCGCCCACCACGTGTTCGTTGAGGTTCTCGCCGGAGCCGAGGCCGAGGCGGAAGCGCCCTTCGGACAGCAGCTGGACGGTCGCGGCCTTCTGGGCCACGACGGCGGGGTGGTAGCGGGCCGTCGGACAGGTCACGAGCGTCATCAGCGGGATCGTCGAGGTGGCCTGCGCTGCGGCGCCCAGGACGCTCCAGGCGTACGGTGAGTGGCCCTGGGAGCCCAGCCAGGGGAAGTAGTGGTCGGAGATGACGGAGAAGTCGAAGCCGGTCGCCTCGGCCCCGGCCACATGGCCGACGAGCTCCCGCGGCCCGGCCTGCTCCGTCATCATCGTGTACCCGATGCGCAGCATGGGCTACGTCTCCTTGTCCGTTCCGTGCCACAGCGTGGTGACGTTGCAGAACTCCCGGATTCCGTGCCCGGACAGCTCGCGTCCGTAGCCGGACCGCTTGACGCCTCCGAACGGCAGGGCCGGGTGGGAGGCCGTCATGCCGTTGAAGAAGACGCCACCCGCTTCGAGGTCCTGCGAGAACCGCTCGATCTCGCTCTCGTCGCGGGTCCAGGCGTTGGAACTGAGGCCGAAGGGCGAATCATTGGCGAGGGCTACGGCCTCGTCGACGCCGCCGACGCGGTAGAGCGCGGCCACCGGCCCGAACGCCTCCTCGCGGTGGATGCGCATCGCGTCGCCGACGCCGGTCAGCACGGTGGGTTCGTAGAACCAGCCGCGGTCGCGGCCGGGCGGGCGCCGGGCGCCGCACTGTGCGGTGGCGCCGTGGGCGAGAGCGTCGTCGACGAGCTGTTCGAGGTCCTCGCGGCCCTTCTCGGTGGCGAGCGGGCCGACGTCGGTGGACTCGTCCATCGGATCGCCCACGGTCAGGTTCCTCATCGCGTCGGTGAACCGGTCGCGGAAGGCGTCGTGGATGTCGGTGTGGACGATGAACCGTTTGGCCGCGATGCAGGACTGGCCGTTGTTCTGCACCCGGGCGGTGACCGCGGTGGCGACGGCTCGGTCCAGGTCGGCGGACGGCATGACGATGTAGGGGTCGCTGCCGCCGAGTTCCAGCACCGTCTTCTTGACCTCGTCGCCGGCGACGGACGCGACGGAGCGGCCGGCCGGTTCGCTGCCGGTGAGGGTCGCGGCGGCCACGCGCCGGTCGCGCAGGATGCCCTCGACGGCGTCGGAGCCCACCAGCAGTGTCTGGAAGCAGCCTTCCGGGTAGCCGGCCCTGCGGAAGAGGTCCTCCAGGTACAGGGCGGTCTGCGGCACGTTGGAGGCGTGCTTGAGCAGACCGGTGTTGCCGGCCATCAGGGCGGGCGCGGCGAACCGCACGACCTGCCAGAGCGGGAAGTTCCACGGCATGACGGCGAGGACGACGCCCATGGGCCGGTAGCGCACGATGGCGCGGGCCGCCCCGGAGTCCTTCACGTCGGCCTCGGGCGGATACTCGTCGGCGAGCAGCGCCTCGGCCCGGGCGGCGTACCAGCGCATCGCCTTGGCGCACTTGGCCGCTTCGGCGCGGGCGGCGGCCAGCGGCTTGCCCATCTCGGTGGTCATGGTGCGGGCGATGGCCCGCTGGTCCTGCTCCAGCAGGTCGGCGGCGCGGTCCAGCAGTGCGGACCGCTCGGCGAAGGAGGTCATGCGGTGCCTCAGGAAGGCGTCCGAGGCGAGCTGGAGGCGCCGCTCGATCTCCTCGGCACCGAAGGCGTCGAAGGTCTTGAGCGTCTCTCCGGTCGCCGGGTTCACGGTGGCGATGGGCATGGACGGTCCTCCTGGGCTGGTGTGCTGTGTGTCCCGGGCCCGGTCCGCCGGACCGGTCACTGATGGATGCCGCTGGTCAGCCGCAGCTGCACGTCCTTCTCCTGGTCGCCGGCCGCCATGCCCTCCTCCTCGACGTCGAAGCTGGTCGCGAGCATCTCCTTCATGCGGTCCACCGCCCAGTAGCCACCCTGCATCTCGACCGTCACGGGTGCCGCGAGCCGTACCGGCTCGGCCTTGCCGCGGGGGTGGGACACGTCGAATGTGGTGGTCCACACCGTCGCGTGGCCTTCGGAGACGTGCCGGGGCACCTCGGTCTCGTCGCGGTCCGAGGGGTACGCGCGGCCGAGGGCGCGGAAGACGGCGTCCGCGTCCTCGCTGGAGCAACCGGTGAGCGTGACGACGACCGACTCCGTGTGCTCCTGTGCAGTGTTCACCGTGATTCCCGCCTTCCGTTCCTGTCCCGTGACGCCCGCCCGTCCACGCCGGCCGGCGCGCACTCCCGCCCCCTCAAGCCTCGCTCCCCGACAGCGGCGGTGCGAGCGGACCGGGTCCGGGCGTGGGCGGACGCCCTGCCGGGGCTATCCGGGTACCCAGGGTGACGACGACGATGCGCCGGGCGGAGCGCGGGGGTGCGGGAGTCGGGCGGTTCGCCCGGACGCGGCCGCGGGCGGCGTGGGGGGCCCGGGGAGGGTGTGCCGGGTGCGGGCAGTGTCCGGGCGGGGGAGTGTCCGGGCGCGGACGGATCGCCGGAACACGGCCCCGGGCGGTCTGCCACGGCCGGGGCGCAGCCACGGGCGGTTTGCCGGCGTGCGGGGCCCGGGGCGCGGGCGGTTCGCCGGGGCGCGGCGATGTCCCGCGGTCGGATCGCCAGGGCAGCCGCGGGCAGTCTGCCACGGCCGAGTGCCGGGGCCCGGGCACGGGCGGTTCCCCGGGACGCGGCCCGGGGCGCAGCCACGGGCGGTTTGCCGGCGTGCGGGGGCCGGGGCGCGGGCGGTTCGCCGGGGCGCGGCGATGTCCCGCGGTCGGATCGCCAGGGCAGCCGCGGGCAGTCTGCCACGGCCGAGTGCCGGGGCCCGGGCACGGGCGGTTCCCCGGGACGCGGCCCGGGGCGGTCTGCCACGGCCGGCGTGCGGGGGCGGTTCGCCGGAGCGCGGCGGTGCGCCACGGCCCGGGGCGCAGCCACGGGCAGTCTGCCGGCGTGCGGGGGCCGGGGCGCGGGCGGATCGCAAAGGCGATGTCCCACGGCCGGCCCGCGGGCGGTCTGCCACGGCCGGCGTGCGGAGGCCGGGGCACGGTCGGATCGCCGGAGCGCGGCGGTGCGCCACGGCCCGGGGCGCAGCCACGGGCAGTCTGCCGGCGTGCGGGCATCGGCCCGGCTGCGCGGGCCGGTGCGGCCACCTCTTGGCGCTGCTCCTGCGTCGGTTCGCGGCCGTCGGCCGGGCAGGGCTCGCAGGCGACCACGACGCAGCCCGGCGACAGGCGGCGAATGGGGTGGCCGCGAGGACCGGGCCCGGTCCGAAGCCGCTCGGAGTTCCTGCCGTCCCGCGAGGAGGCCGACCGGACGTACGGGACGGCGGCCGGCCCTCAGGAGGCCGCCGGCTGGATGCCGACCGGCTTTCCGTGGCCGCGTGCGGGGCGCCGAGGGCGCGCAGTGCCGTACGCCCGCGTCGCGCTGATCGACGGGGCGGGCGGCCGGGCGCGGTCGGACGGCGGCGGATGGAGAGGCGGCGTACGCCTTTCCGGCACCGCCCGAGAGGAGCCATCTGCCGGCGGGCACGGCTGCGGCACGCGCCGCGTGCGTACAACTGCCCGGTAGGCGCGGAGGGCAACGCGGTCGCGTGCGACGTGACGCTCACGGCCGGGCGCGCCCGTCAAGAGACGCGTCCGCGCCGGCGCGCGGCTGAGGTCCGCACCCGCGGAAGACTCATCGGGCCGGCGGGGCGGCACGGCCGTCAGGACACGGCGTCCACGCCGGCGCGCCGCTGATCGGCCGGCGTCCCAGGCGCGGCGGGGCGCAGGGTCCAGCCGAGCAGTGCGACGGAGGCGACGGCCGCCGCCGCGCACCAGGTCGACACGAACGCCGTCCGCCACAGCAGCACACACGCAACGGCCCCGAGTCCGGTGAGGACGCCGAGCAGCCGCAGTGCCCGGTCCGTGGCGAGGAGCAGCGAGCCGACGGTGGCGAGGAGGTAGCCGGTCAACAGCCAGGCGGGGTGCGGCAGGCCGATGGCGTAGCCGACGGTGTGGCCGCGGATGTCCGCGGTCACCGACCGGGTGGCCAGGACGTGCGCGAGCGCCGCCGAAGTGGCCACGCCCGCGACCGCCGGGACGGCCGACCGGACGCGGGCATGCGCGGGTGCGGCGACGAGGACGCCGAGCGGGACCCAGAGCGCGAGCACCGGCAGGGCGATGACGGCCCAGGCGGTGGTGGCGGCTCCCGCGCCACCACCCCCGGTCCACAGGACCGCCTCGACGACCTGATGGGCGCCGAGCAGCAACGGCAGTGCGGCGAGCGGCAGATCGCGCGGGCGGCCCCGGCGCACGGTCGTGACGACGCAGGCGGCCCCGACGGCGGCGATCCCGGCACCGGCCGTGAGGTCGGCCGTGGCGCTCCAGCACATGAGGTCACCGTACGACCGGACGTGATCCTGACACCGGGGCGCGCTGGGCGAACGGGAGTGATCGCGGCATAAGGAAGCCGCCCGGAGCCGCCGTCCGCGCGGCCGGGCGGCGCGGCGGCAGCCCGCACGGCGGCCGGCGAGGGCGGCGCAGGGGCCCGGGACAGGCGGCACGGCGGGCCGGTGTGTGCGACCGCGGGCGACGGCGCCGCCGCGAAGTTCTCCGACAGCACCGCGCTCGGCCTGACTCCGGCGGCAGCGGCAACTGCTCGTCGGACGGACCCCCTTCTTCCAGCCCGTCACCGAAGCCCTGAGCGCCTACGGAGTGAGCGTCTTCTCATACCAGTCGCCGGACGGCGGTTCAGCACGTCATCCGGGCCGGCGGCCCGCCTCCGGGGCGGACCGCCGGCCGTTCCCGCGTACCCCCGGGGGAACATGCCGCAAGGGGATTGTCAGTGCCGCACGAGATGCTGACGGTACGACACCTTCACGAGGGGAACCGCGAGATGAACGATCTGGAGCTCGCCGCCGCGCGGGCGTACGTACGGCTTCTGCAGACCACCAGAGCCGTGCTCGCCGATCCCCAACGGGCCCCGGCCGCCCTTCCGCTGCTGTCCGCGCCGATGGCGGAGGCGGACCAGGCGCTGAGCGCGGTCGGACTGGCGGGCAACGAGGCCGGCTTCTTCGGCCTGGTGGCGTCCTTGCACACGGCCGGCCGACAGGACAGAAGCGCCGCCTGACGACGCGACCGCCACCGCACCCTGCGGCCGGTCCCGAGTACGGGGCTCGGGACCGGCCGCACCGGTTGGCGACAGGTCCCGGACGAATCTCCCCGGACGGGGACATCCCAAGGATGAGCGTGCACGGGTCGCGAGGGGCGGACGTGATGAGTTTTCAGCGTCCCGGTGCCGGGCCCGGCCATCGGGTGACGAGCACACGCGCGGCCGCATGGACCGGTGGACACCTCACCGCACGGCCTCCACTTCGAGGACAGGCGCGTCGGACCGGTGGGCGGGCAGGTTCAGCGGAAGCGGCCTGACCTCGACGACCGGCCGCCTCGGGGCACGGGAGCCGGTCAGGATCCGCTCGGCCTCCTTGACCCGCCTGCTGAACCAGATGACCTTGCCCTCGTCCGTGCCGCAGGTGCCCCAGCTGTCGCTGAGCTTCGCGACCTTCGCGAGACCTCCCCGGGACGGGGAGGAAGTGCGCACCGGCGGCAGATGCCCGTCCCGGTCGGAGACGGACGCGATCAGCCTGCGACCGGTCCAGCGCAGTTCGACCACACACGTCTTGTCGCCGCTGACGTGCTGGACGACGTTGTCGACGAGTTCGTCGACGGCGGCGCAGACGGAATTCACATGGTGCTCAAGGCTCCAGTACCGCAGATGCGCCGCGAGAATGCGCCGGATCTGGGGAATGCGCTCTGATGATGCCGGCACTTCGACTCTGCAGTGACAGGCAACCGGAACATTCATGACCGTGGCTCCTCACCGCGACGGCCCTTCATTCGCAGGATGGCCCCCGAGTACGAAGAGTGAGCCCTTGTCGCTTCTGGGTCACCATCAGAGTGCACCGGCCCCCGCCCACCCCGCAACACGCGCGGCGGACGCCCGCTCGGCGCAAGGCCGCCCCGCGGCCTGCGTCCTTCGGTCACAGGACTGCGCCGACCGGGGGTGGAGTGCGGCGGAACCGCTTGCGGGACCCGCCCACACCTGCTCCCCCACCGCGCCCGCCCCCGCTCACTCCACTGACTCCGATCGGGCGACACACGGGGCACATCGCTAGAATTCGGGACATGGCAGAGCGGCCTGTGACGGCGACCGCACCCGAACTCGTCGTCGAGACCGACACCGGCTCGACGGTCATGAGTCCGAGCCGGGACTACCACGTCGGGCGCGACCCCGAGAGCGACATCGTCATCGACGACGCACGGGTGTCCTGGCACCACGCGGTGCTGCGGGCCGTGGCCGATCACTGGACCGTGCAGGACGAGGACAGCACCAACGGCACCTACACCGAGGGCCATCGCATCCGCGAGTGGGGTGTCGGACCGGGCAGCGAGATCCGCTTCGGAAGTCCCTCGGACGGGCCCCGGGCCGTGCTCGTGGGCCGTGCCTTCGAGCCTGCCCAGCCGTCCGCCGTCTCCATGCCGTCCGCCACCGGCGCGTTCCGCGCCCCCACCAGCGTGCGGCCCCTGCCCGCCCGCGTGCTGCGCATCGGCCGCGCCCCGGACAACGACCTGGTCGTCGACGACCTGATCGTCTCGCGCAGGCACGCCGAGCTGCGCTCCCTTCCGGACGGCACGTACGAGATCGCCGACCTCGGCAGCCACAACGGCACGTATCTCAACGGCCGCCCGATCGAGCGGGCACGGATGCTGCCCGGTGACATCATGGGCATCGGGCACTCCGCGTTCTGCCTGGTGGGCGACCAGTTGCAGGAGTTCGTCGACACCGGTGAGGTCTCGCTCGACGTACAGGATCTCGCCGTCTCGGTGGACCAGGGCCGCAAGACGCTCCTCGACCACGTCTCCTTCCCGGTGGGTGAGAAGTGCCTGCTGGCCGTCGTCGGCCCCAGCGGCGCGGGCAAGTCCACACTGCTGAACGCCCTGACCGGGCTGCGCCCCGCCGACGAGGGCACGGTCCTGTACGACGGCCGCGACCTCTACCGCGACTACGCCGAGCTGCGCCGCCGCATCGGGCTGGTGCCCCAGGACGACATCCTGCACGCGCAGCTGACGGTGCGCCGCGCCCTGACGTACGCCGCCGAACTGCGTTTCCCGCAGGACACGGCGCGCGCCGAGCGGCAGGAGCGGGTGGCGGAGGTCCTGCGCGAACTGGGCCTGGAGGAGCGGGCGGACCAGCCCATCCACAGCCTGTCCGGCGGTCAGCGCAAGCGGGTCAGTGTGGCGCTCGAGCTGCTGACGAAGCCGTCGCTGCTCTTCCTCGACGAGCCGACCTCAGGGCTCGATCCAGGCATGGACCGGTCCGTGATGCACATGCTCCGCGGCCTCGCCGACGACGGCCGCACGGTCGTGGTGGTGACCCACAGCGTGCTGAGCCTGGACGTCTGCGACCGGCTGCTGGTCCTGGCGCCCGGCGGGCGGATCGCCTACTACGGGCCGCCGGACGACGCGCTGGCCTTCTTCGGGTTCGACCAATGGCCGGCGGCGTTCGAGGCGTTCGAGAACGACAGGGACCGCGACTGGGCCGCAACGTACCGGCATTCACCGTTCCACCAGCAGTACATCGCGGGCGCCACCCGGCAGCCCAGGCGGGAGCGCGGCATTGCACCGGGCGGTCCCGTCGCTCCGCCGCCGAAGGCGCAGAGCTGGGGGGCGCAGCTGCGGACGCTGGTGCGGCGGTACACGGCTGCGCTGAGCGCCGACCGGACGTTCCTGGCCATCATGATCGCGCTGCCGTTCGTGATGGGCGCGATGACCAGGGCCCTCGCGGGCAGCCGGCTCGACCGGGAGACCGCGATGAACGCGCTGCTCATCCTCTGTGTGGGCGGGGTGCTGACCGGTGCGGCCAACGCGGTGCGCGAGCTGGTGAAGGAACGGGTGATCTACCAGCGGGAGCGCGCGGTCGGGCTGTCCAGATCGGCGTACCTGATGTCGAAGGTGGTGGTGCTCGGCACGGTGACGGTGTTGCAGGCCGTGGCGCTGACCCTCGTCGGGCTGGCCGGTGTCGATCTCGGCGCGCCCGGCGGCGAGGGCGTCCTGCTGCCGCCGCTGGTGGAGATGACCCTGGCCGTGGCGCTGTTGTCGTTCACGGCGATGATGCTCGGTCTGCTGGTCTCCGCCCTGGTGCGCAAGGAGGAGGTCACCATGCCCCTCCTGGTGCTCCTCGCCATCGTCCAGGTGGTGTTCTGCGGTGCGCTGCTGAAGCTGGACGGTGTGGCGGTGATCGAGCAGCTGGCGTGGCTGGTGCCCTCGCGGTGGGCGCTCGGCGCGATGGCGGGCACGATCGATCTGGGCCGGATCGTGCCGGGGAAGCTGACGGGAGATCCGCTGTTCGAGCACGCGGCCGGGGTGTGGCTGCTCGACATGGGCATGCTGGTGGTGCTGTCCGTCCTCTTCGGATTCGCGGTGATGCGGCTGCTGCGCCGGCACGAGCCCGCGATCATGCGGAAGTAGGCCGATGACCATGTCCAACCGGGACTTCACCCCCACACATGTCGTTCCACGGTCCGGCATGCCGGCGTGGGAGGGCCCGGACACGTCCCGGCCCACCGAGCCGCTGGATCCGCTGCTGCCCGTCCAACTGCTGGAACGCCGCGGTGACTGGTCGCGCATCCTGTGCGTCAACGGCTGGTCGGCCTGGGTGGACGGCCGCCTCCTCGTCTCCGTGCCGCAGGACCCGCCGGCGGCCGGACAGCCGATGGCACGGACCGCCGATCCACGTCCCCTGCTGGCGCGGGTGGAGGACTCGCTGGGGCGCTACCGGCGCGCGGCCGAGGACCTGGTGGGCGGCCACTCGGACGGTGAGGACTTCCGCCGCCGTACTCAGGGGCTGCGGGTGGGTCTCGTCGTCGACGGCGAAGCGATGTGGCTGTACGACGCCGAGCACGAGCGCTGGGTCTTCTGCGACGGGACCCGGCTGACCACGCTGGCGGCGACGAGCGAGCCGGCGGCCTCTACGGACACGCCGGACCAGCCGCCTCCCGCGCGCCGTCCCGACCCGACGCAGGTGGTGCCGGACTCCGGCGCCGACGACGGGGCCGGGCGGGCACCGGCCCCGGACAGCACCTGGCTCGTCGACCCCGCCCGCCCCTCCGGCCCACTCGACGGCCCCGCCCCCCGGCCGACGGGATCCGGGGAGACCGAGCTCGTCGACCCGGCCCCGCTCGCCCCCTACCGCGACCCGGATGCGGAGCACCCGGACGCGACCCGTTTCGCCCAGGGGCCGGGGCGTCCGCCCGCACGCGGTGGTGACGGCTGATGCCGGCGGCCTCGTCCGGCTGGTCCCTGCCCGTCGGCAGGCAGTCCGAGCTGGTCGGCAGGCAGGTCGCGGGCTATCTGGTGGAGCGCGAGATCGGCCGGGGCGGGATGGCGGTCGTCTACCGGGCGCGGGACCTGCGCCTGGACCGCACCGTCGCCCTGAAGCTGCTGGCCCCCGAGCTGGCGCGCAACGACACGTTCCGCAAACGCTTCACCCACGAGTCGAAGGTCGCGGCCTCCATCGACCATCCGCACATCGTGCCGGTCTTCGAGGCCGGCGAGACCGACGGCCTGCTCTACATCGCGATGCGGTACGTCGCCGGCCAGGACCTGCGGGTCCTGCTGGACCGCAAGGGTCCGCTGCCGGCCGCCGCCGCGGGCCGGATCGCCGCGCAGGTCGCGTCCGCGCTCGACGCGGCGCACGCGCACGACCTGGTGCACCGGGACGTGAAGCCCGGCAACATCCTGGTCGCGGAGGGCACCGACAGCGAGCATCCCGAGCACGTCTACCTGACCGACTTCGGTCTGACGAAGAAGTCGCTGTCGCTGACCGGGTTCACGACGGTCGGTCAGTTCGTCGGCACGCTGGACTATGTGGCGCCCGAGCAGATCTCGGGGCGTCCGGTGGACGGGCGGTGCGATGTGTACAGCCTGGCGTGCGTCGTCTTCGAGACGCTGGCCGGTGCTCCGCCGTTCCGCCGTGAGGACGACATGGCGCTGCTGTGGGCCCACCAGTACGATCCCGCTCCGCCATTGACCCCGCAGCGCCCCGATCTGCCACCGGCGGTCGATCGCGTGCTCGCCACGGCGCTGGCGAAGCGTCCGGAGGACCGCTACGACTCCTGTGGGCGGTTCGTCTCGGCCCTGCGGGCCGCGACGGCGGGCGCCGGTGCGCCCGTGCGCACGCCCACGGCGGTGGTCGGGCGCGATCCGTCACCGGCCGAGGGGCCCGGCGCGCCGCCCGGACCGCCGGCCTGGGCACGGCCGGTCTTCCGCGGCCCGCGGGACGGCGCGGTTCACTGAGGCGTCCCCCGTTCCGCGGGGCCCCGTCACGGAGTCGTCCCCAGTCCTCGGGTCGGCACGGTTCATGCAGGCCTCCCCGGTCCTCGGGTCGGCACGGTTCATGCAGGCGTCCCCGGTCCGCCGGGCGGCACGGTTCGCCGAGTCGTCCCCAGTCCTCGGGTCGGCACGGTTCATACAGGCGTCCCCAGTCCCCGGGTCGGCACGGTCCATGCAGGCGTCCCCCGTCCGCCGG
>NZ_JAGGOJ010000015.1:0-143225 GCF_018614575.1 Streptomyces sp. ISL-10 | reverse complement strand
ACCTCGGGCCGGCACGGTTCACGGAGGCATCTTCCAGTCCGTCCGCGGGCGGCGCGTTCACTGAGGCGCCGGGACCTCGCCGCGCCGGTGGAGCCGCAACGCGAGCAGCCCGCCGATGAACCCGGCCACGAGACCCCAGCCCGCGCCGATACCGACCGCCTGCAACAGGTACGGCCGCAGGAACACCTCGCCCCCGAGGTCGCCGCCCAGGTCGCCGATGCCGAGGAGGGACAGGCCGAAATGCGCGGAGAGGCGTACGAGGAGACAGGCGCTCGGCACCGTGAGCGCGAGCGCGACGGCCATGTGCAGGGCGTGCTCGTAGGGCCGCATCCGGGCCGGTGACCGCACCGCCATGAGGACGGCGGAGGCCAGGACCAGCAATGCGGCGACGACGAGCAGCCACCACGCGCGTCCGTCCCGTGCGGTGAGCGTCCCGAGGTCGAGGGCGGAGATGTCCTCGGTGCGCAGCACCTCGTCGAGGAGCCTCGGCATCGGAAGTCCGAACGGGCCCTGGACCCTCCCCTCCCAGGAGGTGCCGAGGCCGGTCGTGAGCGCGAGCCACATCAGGTTCGGCAGTCCGAGGAGGATCACGGCGAAGGTGTCGGCCGGATGCCCGCGCGTCGCGGCGACGACCAGACCGATGACGACGCCGATGACGAGCGTGGCGAGGAGCAGGGCGACCATGGCGTACGCGGCGGGGCGCACGGCCTCCTGGAACCGCAGCAGTCCGGCGGGCAGCGGTGCGCCGCGGGAGACGAGCAGGGCCAGAGCGAGCACGCCGAAAAGCCACAGCATGCCGATGACCAGGGTCTGCGGCACCTCGGTGCGGAAGCCGACGCGCGGGGTGGCGCCCAAGAGGTCCTCGATCAGTCCGCCGGTGGGGTCCTCGATCGGGATGGTGAAGGTGTGGCGGGCGAGTGCGGCGAGTCCGATGAGCGCCAGAAGCCACAGCACGGCGAGCCGCAGGGCCCAGCCGGCGAGTTCGGGAGCGGAGGCGACGGCGCGGTGGCGCAGGGGGCGCAGGAATCCAGCGGCCAACACGAGGGCGCCGGCCACGGTCACGGACAGCGGCACGGCGGTGAGTGCGGCGTCCGCCTCGGCGATCGCCCCGGCCTCGCCGGCGATCTCGATCGAGCCACCGACGGCCATGACGACGGTGGCCGCCAGGACCTTGACGAAGGCTCCGTCGGGCAGGTCGGCCGCGCCGGCCGCCCACAGGCCGAGCGCGGCGGTGACGACCATGGCGACCAGGCCGCCGAGCACGGCCGCGAGCGCGTGGGGCCAGCCGTGGGCGGCGCGTGCCGTACCGGCCGGGTTCGTCGTTGCATGCTGACTCACGCTGCCACGCTAAGCAGGGCCGGACCGCCGCGCGCCCCGGGTGGGCCGACCGCGTCGGCTTGCGAGGCGAACGGACACGGAGCAGACAATAGGCACGAAGAGTGACATAGCGGAGCAGACCGTCTCCTCCGCCTTCCTACCCCCGGGAAAGAAGAGCCGTGAGCACCGAACCGCCGTCGTCCGACCGGCCCACCGGTCCCCCTTCGGGCCCGCTGTCAGGCCCCACGCAGCCCGGCGGCCGGACGCCGCCACCTCCCGGCGGCACGTGGGGCGGTCCGCCAGGAGGACCCGGAGGACCCGGCGGTCCGGGCGATCCGGGCAGTCCGGGCGGTCCGGGCGGTCCGGGCGACTCCGGTGGCGCGCACGCGGGTCCCGGCGGCCCCGGCCGCCCGTGGTGGCGGTCGGCTCCGCGCATCGCCGTGATCGCGTGCGTCCTCGTCGCGGCCGTGGTGCTGTCCGTCGTGCTGACGCGGCCCGACGGCGGCTCCGCCCGCGCCGGTGAGGTGTTCCTGCAGGGAGCAGGCACCACCGGGCCCGACCCGTTCACCGAGTCGACCGCGCGGGAGGCGTCGCCGTCGGCCGTGCCCACCCCGAAGGTGTCGAAGGCGACATCGCCCGGCACGACGGGGACGCCGAGCGTGCGGGGCTCGGCCCCGGGTCTGTACGGCGGTAGCGGCAAGATCTCCAGCTGCGACGTGGAGAAGCAGATCACCGCGCTGACCTCCGCCCCGGCCAAGAACCGCGCGTTCGCCGGGGCCCTGGACGTCGCGGCCGACAGCGTACCGGCGTATCTGCGCGCGCTGACGCCCGTTCAGCTGCGCGTGGACACGCGGGTCACCAACCACGGCTACCGCGACGGGGAGGCGAACCCGTACCAGGCCGTCCTGCAGGCGGGCACCGCGGTGCTGATCGACGACCGCGGTGTGCCGCGGGTGCGCTGTGCCTGCGGCAATCCGCTGGGCCCGCCCGTGGCGCAGCAGAGCGCGCGCACGACGGGCAAGCCGTGGCCCGGCTATCGCGCCTCGGACGTCGTCGTGGTCGCGCCTGCGGCCACCGCCGTGAACGTCTTCATCATCTTCGACGCCGAAGCGAAGAAGTGGATCGCGCGTCCGGCCGGGGACACCGGCGCACGTGACAAGCAGACCGAGCCGCCGAAGCGCAAGCCGTCCACAGCGCCGCCCACGCACACCACCAAGCCACCGAAGTCCCCGTGCCCGCCCGACCGTGGTGACGCCGATCCCGGGGAAACCGCCACCGTGTGCCCGCCCACCTCCAAGGAGGCGCCGACAGAGAAGTCCCCGCCGTCCGAGAAGTCCCCGCCGTCCGAGGAGGCGCCGACGCCCGCGCCGCCGACGGAGTCCGACCCCACCCCCGGGGAGCTGCCCCCGCCGCCCGGCGAGCCCTCGGTGCCCGCGCCCGAGTCGGGCCCGGAGTCCGAGGAGGCCCCGGCCGCTCCGTAGAGCACAACTCCTCCTCCCGCAAGGGGGCGTGAGCCGCTGTCGCCGGACGCGGCTATGGGCCACGTCACCATTCCTCCCGCAGGCTGCCGGTTTCTACTGTGGCCGGCATCCACTCGCCTTCGGGAGGTCCGGATGTCACTGCCTGCAAGCCCCCGGCCCGGGGACCTGGTGTCCGTCGGACGGCTGGTCGCCGTGATCGCCGTGCTGCTCGGCTGCCTGTGGTCGGCCCCCGCCCCCGCTGCCCACGCGGCCGTCCTGCTGGAACGCGTCACCGCTTTCGGCAGCAACCCCGGCAATCTGGCGATGTATGTCCACCGGCCCGCCTCGCTACCGGCCGCGCCCCCGGTCGTCGTCGCCCTGCACGGCTGTACACAGAGCGCCCAGGTCTACGCCGACAACTCGGGCCTCGCCACCTTCGCCACCCGGCACGGCTTCCTGCTGGTCCTCGCCCAGACGACGGCGTCGAACAACGCCAGCAGCTGCTTCAACTGGTTCCAGGCGGCGGACAACCGGCGCGGGCAGGGCGAGGCGGCCTCCGTCCGGCAGATGGTCGCGCATGCCGAGAACGCTTACGGCGCCGACCCGTCCCGCACCTTCGTCACCGGCCTGTCCGCGGGTGGTGCGATGACCGCGGTCATGCTCGCCGCCTACCCCGATGTGTTCGAGGCCGGCGCCGTGATCGCGGGGATTCCCTACGACTGCACGAGGGACACCGGTCCGTTCCCGTGCATGAGCCCCGGCACCGACCGGACACCCACCGTGTGGGCCCAGCGGGTGCGCGACGCGTATCCCTCGTACACCGGGCCGTGGCCCCGGGTGGCGATCTGGCACGGCGACAGCGACACCACGGTCGCCCCGATGAACGCCGGTGAGCTCAGGGACCAGTGGACCGCCGTGCACGGCCTCGGCCAGTCACCGGACAGGACCGGCACCATCGGTGCCAACGGGACGCGACGTGAGCAGTATCTGGGGGCCGGCGGCGGGGTCGCCGTCGAGGTGAACCGGGTGCCGTCGACGGGTCACGGCACGCCGGTGGATCCGGGCACCGGGCCCGATCAGTGCGGTGCGACCGGCACGCCGCACTTCATCGACTCGATCTGTTCCAGCCTCTGGGTGAGCGAGTTCTTCGGCCTGGCGGGCGGCGGCGATCCGGGCCCGGGCGGGCTGCCCGCGCCGACAGGGCTCGCGGCCACGGGAGCCGACGACACCTCGGTGTCGCTGCGGTGGGACGCGGTCGACGGCGCGGCCGGGTATGTCCTCTACCGCGACGGCGTCCGCGTCGCCGCCCCCGCGGGCACCTCCTTCAGCGACACCGGTCTGGCCGCCGGCTCGGCGTACGTCTACAGCGTGGCCGCACGGGACGCCCAGGGGGCCGAGGGCGCCCGCTCCGGGGCGGTCACGGCGTCGACCGCCGGGCAGGCCGCGGCCTGCTGGACGAGCGGCAACTACGCACACGTCCAGGCGGGTCGGGCGACCACCACCGGCGGCTATGCGTACGCCAAGGGATCCGGCCAGTACATGGGCCTCAACAACACGTTCGTCACCCACACGCTCAAGGAGTCGCCCGCCGGTCACTTCGTCGTCGCCGACGGCTCCTGCCCCTGAGCCCGCTTGCCGACCCCATCTCACAGGAGGCTTCTGTCGTGCTGTTCGCCACGCCACCGCCAGGCACCGCATCGCCGCCCTCGCGCCGCCGCAGACGCGGCCGGTCCCACCGGACCGTCCGCGCGGCGGCGGTGGCCGCCCTGCTGCTGGCGTCCACCGCCGTCCCGGCCACGGCCTCCCAGGGCTCCGGCGGCGGACACTGCGCCCGGATCACGGCGCTGCGCATGCCGGGTGCCGGGCACCAAGAAGTCTCATGTCTCGCCGAGTTGACGACGGCGGGCACGATCGCGTCGGGTCACACCGACCAGGCGGACTGGGCCGGGCTCACCCCCTCGGGGCTGGCCACGCCGAGCGGTGTACCGGGCATCCAGATCGACGGCTGGTTCCCCGACGACTCGGCCGGCAACACCAACCACGGCTGGGCCCACGACTCCCAGTTCGTCGTCCGGTTGCCCGACCGGTGGAACGGCGGTCTGGTCGTGGCCGGTTCGCCGGGTGTGCGGGAGCAGTACGCGAACGACCGCGCGATCTCGGACTGGGTGCTGGCCCGCGGCTACGCGTTCGCCGCGACGGACAAGGGCAACGCCGGCGCGGCGTTCCACCGCGACGGCGAGCGGCCCGGTGACGCGATCGCCGAGTGGAACGAGCGGGTCACCCAGCTCACCCGGGCCGCCCGCGCGGTCGTCGCCCAGCGTTACCACCGGCCGCCGTCGCGCACGCTGGCCACCGGCATGTCCAACGGCGGCTACCTGGTGCGCTGGCAGTTGGAGAACCATCCGGAGCTGTACGACGGCGGGGTGGACTGGGAGGGCAATCTGTGGCGGGCGCAGGGTCCGAACCTGCTGACCTTCCTGCCCCCGGCGCTGCGTGGCTATCCCGTGTACGCGGCGGGCGGCGCGGGGGCCGAGGAGGCGCACCGCCGGATGCTGGCCGCCGGGTACCCGGCGGGCTCCGAGTTCCTGTGGCCGTTCCACCACCGGTACTACTGGGACCTGACCCAGCGCATCTACCGCGAGGAGTTCGATCCGCACTTCGACGGTGCGACGGAGGCGGGGACCCCGTTCTGCGCTCCCGGCACGCCCGCCTGCGACGCCGACTACGTGTACGGGGAGCGGCCGCGCGAGGTGACCGACGCGGTCGAGCGGATCGCGCTCACGGGCAGGATCGGCAAGCCGCTGATCACCCTGCACGGCACGCTCGATGTGCTGCTGCCCATCGGGCAGGACTCCGATGTGTACGCGCGGATGGTGCGCGAGGAGGGACGCGGGAAGCTGATGCGCTACTACCGCGTCGAAGGCGGCACACATGTGGACTCGCTGTACGACGCGTTCCCGGACCGGCTGCGTCCCCTGACACCGTGCCACCGTTCGGCGTTCACCGCACTGGAGGACTGGATCGGGGAGGGCAGGGCGCCCGCCCCGAGCCGTACCGTGCCGCTGCCCAGGGCGGGCGAGGGTGACGGGCGCGATCTGCTCCATCGCTGTTCGCTGGGCGGCTGAGAACGGTCCCTCCCGCCCTGGCGCTTGGGGTTACCGGGGAGTAAGAATGCTTCCCATGGCATCCTCACCCGACATCGGCGCACCCGTCCCCGATTTCACCCTCCCCGGTGGCGTCCTGACCGGAGGCGCGGACGGCACGTTCGAACGGCGTGACTTCACGCTCAGCGAGCACCGGGGCCGGCCGCTGGTCCTCGCCTTCTACCCCGGCGACGAGACCGCCGTGTGCACCAAGCAGCTGTGCTCGTACTCCAGCGGTCTGGAGACGTTCACGGACGTCGGCGCCGAGGTGTGGGCGATCAGCCCGCAGGGCGTGGACAGCCACGAGGCGTTCGCCCGCAGGCACGGGCTGCGGATGCCGCTGCTGGCCGACACCGACCGGGCGGTGGCGCGGGCGTTCGGCATCGCGGCGCCGGGCATCGGGCTGCGCCGTGCGGTGTTCCTGGTCGCCGCCGACGGGGCGCTGCACTGGAAGCACGTGGGCCTGTTCGGGGCGACCTTCCAGTCGGCGGACACGCTGGCCCGCCACCTCACGGCTCTCCAGGGAGCGTGAGGCGGCGGGCCGGGTGTCCTCCGGTCAGGCCCCGCGGACCAGTCGCAGGGTGACCAGCTCGAACGGGCGCAGGGTCAGCAGGGCGGCCCCACCGACCAGTTCGGGCCGGGGCGCGTCGGCGAGCGGGCGCTCCAGCAGGTCCGTCGCCGCGACGGCGGTGGCGGTGAAGCCCGGGACGACCCGCGTCCGGGCCCGGCCGCCCACCGACTCGTAGAGCCGCACCACCACGTCTCCGCTGCCGTCGTCGGCGAGCTTCACGGCACTGACGACGACGGCGTCGTTGTCGACGGTGACCAGCGGGGCGACGGGGGTGTCACCCGTGACGCGCCGCTCGGGCAGGTTGATGCGGAAGCCCTCGCGGACGGCGTCCGCGATCGACGCGCCCGGCACCAGGGCGTGCCGGAGGCGGTGCACGCCCTGATCGGTCTCGGGGTCGGGGAAGCGGGGCGCGCGCAGCAGGGACACCCGCAGGGTGGTGGTGGTGCCGGAGTCGGCCGCGCGCACGGTGCGGGTCACGTCGTGGCCGTAGGTCGAGTCGTTGACCAGCGCGATGCCCCAGCCCGGTTCCTCCATGTGCACGAAGCGGTGGTTGCACGCCTCGAACTTGGCCGCCTCCCAGCTGGTGTTGGTGTGGGTGGCCCGGTGGAAGTGGCCGAACTGGGTCTCGGATGCGTACCGCTCGGTGTGGATGTCGAGCGGGAAGGACGCCTTGAGGAACTTCTCCGTCTCGTGCCAGTCGACCTCGGTGTCGATGTCGAGGCGCTTCGCTCCCGGCGCGAGGGTGAGCACCTGCGTGACCTTCGACGCGCCGAAGCCGCGCACGACGCGCACGGCCGCGGACGACCCGGCGTCGACCGCGCGGACCTCGTCGGCCTCGGTGAGGTCGGTGAGGTCGGTGACGGTGTTCCGGTAGAACGCGTCGACGTCCCAGGCGTCCCACATGTTCGGGAAGTCGGGGTGGATCTGGAGGAGGTTCGCCGCCCGGCCGGGGGCGACGGTCTCGCGTTCGGCGGCGATGTCGTACACGGACACGATCAGGCCCCGGGCGTCGATCCGGACCCTCAGCAGTCCGTTGTCGAGGACGAATCCGCCTCCCTCCCCACCGGTCAGGCGGGCAGTGCCGCGGTCGGCGGGCACGGCGGCACCACCGGCCGCGACTCCGTGGCGCTCGTGCGGAGCGGCGTTGAAGACCAGCTCCCGGCCGGCCGCGGGGTCTCCGGCGAGCGCCCGCTGGGCCGCGCCGATGACGCCGTTCAGCTCCTCGGCGACGCCCGCGTAGGTCTTCTCGGCCTCGCGGTGCACCCAGGCAATGGACGAGCCGGGCAGGATGTCGTGGAACTGGTGCAGCAGGACGGTCTTCCAGATGCGGTCCAACTGCTCGTACGGGTAGGCGAAGCCCGTCCGTACAGCCGCGGTGGACGCCCACAGCTCCGCCTCGCGCAGCAGGTGCTCGCTGCGGCGGTTGCCCTGCTTGGTCTTCGCCTGGCTGGTCAGGGTGGCGCGGTGCAGCTCCAGGTAGAGCTCGCCCACCCACACGGGCGGAGCCGGGTACTCGGCCTCGGCCTTGGTGAAGAACTCCCCGGGGGTCTCCCACTTCACGGTGGCGGACCCTTCGAGGTCGCGCAGCCGGGCCGCCTTGGCGACCATCTCGCGGGTGGTGCCGCCGCCGCCGTCGCCCCAGCCGGTCGGCGCCAGCGAGTGCCGGGCGACGCCCTTGTCCTTGAAGTTCTTGGCCGCGTGGGCGATCTCGCTGCCCTTCATCGAACAGTTGTAGGTGTCGACGGGCGGGAAGTGCGTGAAGACGCGCGTGCCGTCGATGCCCTCCCACAGGAACGTGTGGTGGGGGAACGTGTTCGTCTGCGACCAGGAGATCTTCTGGGTGAGCAGCCACTTGGAGCCCGCGGCCTTGATGATCTGGGGCAGTCCGGCCGCGAACCCGAAGGTGTCGGGCAGCCATGCCTCGTCGTTCTCGACACCGAACTCGTCGAGGAAGAAGCGCTTGCCGTGCACGAACTGCCGTGCCATGGCCTCCGAGCCGGGCATGTTGGTGTCGGACTCGACCCACATGCCGCCGGCCGGCACGAACCGGCCGTCGGTGACGGCCTTCTTGACCTTGGCGTAGACCTCGGGCCGGTGCTCCTTGATCCAGGCGAACTGCTGCGCCTGCGACATGGCGAAGACGAACTCCGGCTCGTCCTCCAGCAGTGCCGTCATGTTGGAGGTCGTGCGGGCGACCTTGCGCACCGTCTCACGCAGCGGCCACAGCCACGCCGAGTCGATGTGGGCGTGGCCGACGGCGCTGATGCGGTGGGCGGAGGGCTCGGCCGGGGCGGCGAGGACGCCGGCGAGCTGCTCACGGGCGGCCGCGGCGCTGCCGGCCACGTCCTGGAGGTCGACGCGGTCGAGCGCGCGGCCCACGGCGCGCAGGATGTCGTGGCGGCGGGCGCCGTCCGCGGGGAGCTCGTGCATCAGCTCGCCGAGGACCTCCAGGTCCAGCACGAGCTGCCACACTCCCCCGTCGAAGACGGCGAGGTCCATACGGGCGAGCCGGTACTGCGGCTCACTGCCCGCGGTCTCCCTGTCGCCGAGCTTCGTCGGCACGAAGGGGTGGTAGTCGAGGATCACCGGGTTGGACGCGGCCTCGATGTGCAGCCGGACCTCTTCGCCGCCGGCGACGGGTGCGCCGATGCGGACCCACTGGTTGCGCGGGTTGAGGCCCTTCACCGGGGTGCCGTCGGGGCGGTAGACGAGACCCTCGCACTGGAAGCCGGGCATGTTCTCGTCGAAGCCGAGGTCGAGGACCGCCTCGACGGTACGGCCTGCCCACTCGGTCGGCACCGTCCCCGTGACGGTGAACCAGCTGGTGCCCCACGGAGCACCCCACCGGTCGCCGGCGGCGATCGGCGCGGGCGTCGCGGCGAGTCCTTCGGCGACCGGAACGGGCTCGCCCGGCGCGTTCCACACCGCGACGTCGAGCGGCACGGATGCGGGGTACACGGCGGGGCGGATGCGTTCGTCGAGAACACGCTTCAGGCGTGCCTCGACGAGGGTGCGGTCGTCATGCATGAGGGGTGCTCCGGGGGTCGGTGGTGCGTTACCAGGGGTGGTCGGTGGTTGCGGCGGTGGACACGCTGTACAGCTCCCCCACGGTGTGGAGTTCGAACCGGGCGGCCCGTTCGCCCTGTTCGGGCTTCGGACCGGGGACGAAGTGGGCCTGCTGGCAGGTCGCGCCGAGGAAGCGCCGTGCCCCGTCGGGCAGGACGCGGTGCAGGGTGTAGTGGCGCACGCGCCGGCGACGGGCCGCCAGGCGAGGCGCAGGCCCGCGGCGGAGGCGTCCGTGACGCGCAGGGCCGTGGGAGCGGCGGGGACGGCTGCGGTCCCGGCGTGCACGGCGAGGACGCCGAGCCGCCATGTCACGGGGCCGCGCCGCTGCCGGTGAGCCGTACGCCGATGGCGTGAACGGTGCCCGTCAGACCCCTGAGCCGTACGGTCCGCGTGCTCCATCCCGCTCCGGCGGTGCCGAGGGGAAGGTGCCTGTACGGATGGGGCCGGCCCGGGCCGGCCGGTTCCGCGGTGGCGAGGGCCAGTTCGACGGTGACCTCGCCCGCGTCGGCGCGGTGGGTCAGTTCGACGACGGTGTCCGCGGCGAGTGGCAGCCGGGTGGCGTACAGGTCGAGCGTGGCGGGCGCGTCGAGGGTGCCGTCGACGCGAAGGCTGCTGCCGCCGTGCCAGGCGTCGGCGAAGTCGAAGCCGACGGCCGGCCCGGTGCCCGCGGTGCGGACGACCCACTGGCGGGACGGCATGCGGTCCTGGAGGCCGAGGTGGTTCCACGCGGTGTCCGAGTCCGCCCTGCCCGCCTCGTACCAGCGCAGACCGTGCCCGGTGTTGAACACGGTCGCGAACGGCAGGCTGTCGACCGTCGAACGGTCGGCGACGGCGAGCGCGGGGGCGCGCCAGGTGCCGGAGGTGTCCGGGCGGGACGGGTCGAGCGACCGGCCGCTCCAGAAGCGGTCGTCGGCGGCGTGGAACTGGGTGGGGGTGCGGCCGGCGGGGAGATGGTTCCGGGTCCATTCGGGCCGGTAGAAGCCGAGCGAGACGATGTCGTCCCCGTTGTTGGGATGATGGCGTCCCAGTCGACGCTCTTGTTCCAGCCGCTCGCCTCCACATCGGCGCCCGCCCACAGCTCGTAGCGGCAGCGGCCGAGGTCCTGGCGGAGCGTCAGCTGGGGCTGCTGTTCCAGATGGTGGACGACGTGACGGCCGAGTGCGCGGTCTACCGCCGCTGGTGGGCCGAGCACCGGGTCGACGGCGTCCTGGTGGTCGACCCCCGTACGGACGACCCCCGCCCGGCGCTCCTCGACGAGCTCGGCCTGCCGGGCGTCGTCATCGGCGGGCTGCCCGACCGGCACGCCAATCTCTCCGAGGTGCGGGCCGACGACAGCGGCGCCATGGCCCATGCGATGGGCCGGCTGCACGAGCTCGGCCACCGCCGCATCGTGCACATCGCCGGACTGCCCTCGCTGGCCCACACCGACCGGCGCATCCGGTCGCTGCGCGACGAGGCGGAGCGGCGCGGGCTGACGGGCGTGCGCTCGGTGACCACCGACTACTCGGACACGGAGGGCGCCGCCGTTACCCGGCGCGTCCTCGCGTCGGAGGCCGCGCCCACCGCGGTGGTCTACGACAACGACCTGATCGCCGCGGCCGGGGCCCCGTCATCGCGAGCCTCGGTCTCGCCGTGCCCGCGGACGTGTCGATCGTGTCCTGGGAGGACTCGGTGCTGTGCCGCATGGTGCACCCCTTCCTCACCGCACTTTCCCGCGATCCGGTGGCCTTCGGCCGGATCGCGGCCCAGGAGCTCACGGCGCTGCTCGACGGCGACACGGCCCGCTCGGTGCAGGTGCCGCTGCCGGAGCTGATCGAGCGGGAGAGCACGGCTCCGGTGCGCGCCGTCAATAGGGCTTCCGGGTCCATACTGGCTCATAAGAGAGCCAGAATGGGTAACCGATAGCCATGACCACTTACAGTCAATCGGCTCAGGACGCCGCCACGGTGCTCGCCGCAGGCGAGGGAGCGCCGGCGGTCATCGTCTTCCTCCTCGTGGTGCTCGGCCTGCTGGTCCTGCTCGTGTGGATCGTCTGGCAGGTGGGCGCCAGAAGGCGGCGCGACACGCCCCCCTCACGGGAGGAGCAGCCCGTTCCGCCCGACCATCAGACCCACGTCGAGAGCCGTCTCGAGCCGGACGAGGTGGACCCGACCCAGGGACACCAGGCTCCCGGCCGACTGACCCCGCACGAACTGCACGGCTACGGGAACATGCCGTCCCGGCTCGCCCCCGAGAAGGAGCCCCCGCGCGATGCCGACGAGGGCGGCGGGGCCTTCGGCAGCGGCGGCCACGGTGGTTGAGCCCGTCGGCAGCGGCTGACCGCTGCCGCACACCGGTGAGCCGGGGACCGCGCAGGTCCCCGGCTCACTTCAGCTTCGCGGGGCAGGTCCCCGGCTCAGCTTCTCGGTTCAGCTTCTCGGGCTACGAGGCGCTCAGCCTCTCGGCGGCCTCCAGGCGATCCGCAGCCTCTCGGCCCGGCTCAGCCGAGCTCGTCATCCGCCCGGCCTCCGTCGCGGGACGCCCCGCCGTCACCGGCAACGTCACCGGCGTACGCCCCGGCGACGAGCCGCTGTGACCAGCGGCAGACCAGCAGAAGCAGCCCCACCAGAGTCAGCACCCAGGTCCCGGCGAATGCCCAGATCAGGGCTGGTGACGAGGACGACGCGGCCATGACCAGCAGCGTCGCGGTCACCGCACCGCAGAGGCAGGTCCCGCCGGCGAGCGGATGCCTGCGGAACCCACTCGGGGCTCCCCGGAACGGCGGTCCCGGGCGCATCGTCCGCAGGTGCCGGTCGAGGCCCGCGTCGGCTCGCAGATCCTTTTCGATCGCAGCGAGTATCGCGCGCTCCCTCTGCGACAGTCCGGCTCCGTCCATGGCCCGCGCCTCCCATACGCAGTCGGGCGGATGTGCCGGGGCGGTTCAGTCCTCACCCCGGACGATGGTCATCTCGGCGCTTCTGTCGGCGCAGTCCGCCTCGCCGCCTCTGCGGACGATGGCGGGGACGCACGTCCGCACCCGTTCGTGTTCCGGTATCTCACTGCTCATCGGTTCGGTGTCGGCCTGCGGGTCCACGGCTGACATCTCCTCTTGTCCCTCGGTCCCGGCAGTCCCCGAGGCGTCGCCGGGGCCCGGCTTGTCGTTGACGTGCAATGCGGGTACCCGGAAGCCCGGCCGCCAGTCCCGACAAAAGGGATGAAAGACCGGAGACAGGCTTCGGTCGCGGCGGACGGGGCACTCGCCCGGCATGCCGAACGACCCACACACCCCGCCCCTGGCCGCCCCGCCGCACACCACCGAGTCGCACTGGCTGCGCACGAGCGGCACCACGGCGTATCCGCCCCTGGCCGAGAACACGACGGTGGACACCGTCGTGGTCGGCGGCGGCATCGCGGGACTGAGCACCGCCTGGGAACTGACCCGGGCCGGGCGTTCGGTCGCCGTCCTGGAGGCCGACCGCATCGCCTCCGGCGTCACGGGCTTCACCACCGCGAAGCTCACCGCCCAGCACGGGCTGCGGTACGAGCGGCTGCGCCGCACGCGCGGACCCGAGGGCGCCGAGCTGTACGCGCGCTCCCAGCAGGCGGCGGTCGAGCGGGTGTCCGAGATCTGCGCGGAACTGCGCGTCGACTGCGAGCTGGAACACGTGCCCGCGTACGCCTACTCGCGCGACACCGCGCAGCGCCCGGCGCTGCGGGCCGAGGCCGAGGCCGCACGGGCGGCCGGCCTGGACGCCTCGTACGTCGAGGTGACGGGTCTGCCCTTCACCGTGGCCGGCGCCGTGCGCATCGACGGTCAGGCGCAGTTCCACCCGCGCAAGTACCTGCTCGCGCTGGCCGCCGACCTCACCGCGTACGGCAGCACCATCCATGAGCGCACCCGGGTGACCGGGCTGCGTGAGGGTACGCCGTGCAAGGTCACGACGGAGAACGGCTGGACGGTCACGGCGCGCGACGTCGTCGTGGCGACCCACTTCCCCGTCTTCGACCGGGCGCTGCTGTTCGCCCGGATGTCGCCGCGCCGTGAACTGGTCGTCGCGGGTCCCGTCGCCGCCGACCGGGATCCGGACGGGATGTACATCTGCGAGGAGGGCACCAAGCGATCCGTGCGTACGGCGCCCCTCGCCGACGGCAGTCGGCTGCTCATCGTGACCGGGGAGAGCTTCACGCCCGGCACCGCCGACGCGGCCGAGAGGTTCCGCCGTCTGGACGACTGGATGCACGCCCATTTCCCGGTGACCGAGACGCGCTACCGCTGGGCCGCCCAGGACAACGACCCCAGCGACTCGGTCCCGCTGATCGGCACGTTCCACCCGGGCGCCCGCCACACGTTCGTGGCGACCGGCTTCGGCGGATGGGGCATGAGCAGCGGTGTGCTGGCCGGACGGCTGATCGCCGAACTGATCTGCGCCGCCCCGCCCCCGTGGACGGAGCTGTACGACCCGCGCAGACTGTGGAGCATGCTGCGCGAGGCGCCGACGATGCTCTCCCAGCAGGCCGAGGTCGCCCAGCACTTCGTCGGCGACCGGCTGCGCACGAGCCATGTCGACTCGGCCGACGAGATCCCGCCCGGCACCGGCGCGGTCGTCCGTCTGGGCGGGCGGCGCAGCGCCGTGTACCGCGACGACGCGGGCGTCTGCCACGCCGTTTCCGCACGCTGCACGCATCTGGGCTGTCTGGTGTCGTTCAACTCCGTGGAGCGCACGTGGGAGTGCCCGTGCCACGGTTCCCGGTTCGGCGTCGACGGATCGGTGCTTCAGGGACCGGCCGTACGCCCGCTCGAACAGCGCGACATCGCCGGCCCGCACACCCCGGACACGGACGAGGCCTGAGCCGAGCACGGGAGGCGGTGCACCGCCGGGGCGCTCGGCGAGCGTGACGGCGTGATCCGTCACAGGCTGGGAGGAGCAGCCGCCGCCGCGCGGCCACGGTTCGGGGAACGGGACACGGAAAGGCGCCAGGCGTGGAAGAAAGCAGGCGACAGGGAAGCGTGGACACCGCCGATGCCGCGGACACCCACCGCTCCGTCCTCACCCTCCATGTCAACAACGTCGCGTACACGATCTCCCTCGACCACCGCACCACCGTGCTGGACGCCCTGCGTGAGCGTCTGGACGTCACGGGGCCGAAGAAGGGCTGCGACCACGGCCAGTGCGGTGCGTGCACGGTGCTGGTCGACGGCAGGCGGATGCTCGCGTGTCTGCTGCCCGCCGTGTCCTTCGACGGGTCGCGGATCACCACGGCCGAAGGACTGGCCGAGGGTGGGCGGCTGCATCCGCTCCAGGAGGCGTTCGTGCGACGCGACGCCCTGCAGTGCGGGTACTGCACTCCGGGTCAGATCTGCTCGGCGGCCGGCATGCTGGCCGAGGCCGCGCAGGGCCACCCCTCCCAGGTCACGGCCGTGGACCACCCGGGCGGTGCGGTCGAGCTGACGCGCGAGGAGATCGGCGAGCGCATGAGCGGCAACGTGTGCCGCTGCGGCGCCTACCCGAACATCGTGGCCGCGATCGAGGACGTCGTCGAGGAGTGAGCCAGTGAAACCGTACGGCTATGTCCGCGCCATGAGCCCCGAGCAGGCCGTCGAGGCGTATGCCGCCCACCCCGGGGCCCAGTACCTCGCCGGCGGCACCAACCTGGTCGATCTGATGAAGCTCGGCGTCACCGCTCCCGAGGTGCTGGTCGACGTCCGGCGGCTGCCGCTGGACGGCGTCGACGACACTCCGGACGGGGGTCTGCTGATCGGTGCGACGGTACGCAACAGCGATCTCGCCGCGCATCGGGCCGTACGCTCGCGCTACCCCGCCCTGTCGCAGGCGCTGCTCGCCGGGGCGTCGGGCCAGCTGCGCAACGCGGCGACGACCGGCGGCAACCTTCTGCAGCGCACCCGCTGCACGTACTTCCAGGACGTCTCCAAGCCCTGCAACAAGCGTGTGCCCGGGACGGGTTGCCCGGCGAGGGAGGGGGTTCACCGTGACCTGGCCGTCCTCGGGCACTCCGCGCACTGCGTCGCCACGCACCCCTCCGACATGGCGGTCGCGCTCGCCGCGTTCGACGCCTCGGTGCGGCTGCGGGGCACGGGTGGTGAACGGACCCTTCCCGTCACGGAGTTCCACCGCCTGCCCGGTGACCGTCCGGACCGGGACACCGAGATCGGCGACGGCGAGCTGATCACCGCCGTGGAGCTGCCCAGGCCGCCGGACGGCGCGCGTTCCGTGTACCGCAAGGTCCGCGACCGTGCCTCGTACGCCTTCGCGCTGGTCTCCGTTGCGGCGGTCCTCGCCGTCGAGAACGGCCGGATCCGGCATGTCGCGCTCGCCTTCGGCGGGCTGGCGCACCGCCCGTGGCGGGCCTGGACGGCCGAGGAGCGGCTGGTCGGCGCGCCGGCCGCCACGGCGTCCTTCGAACATGCGGTCGAGGCGGAGCTGGACGCGGCCGAGCCGCTGCGGGACAACGGCTTCAAGGTGCGGCTCGCCGGTGACCTGGCCGTGCGGGTGCTCAGCGGTCTCGTGTCCTCGGGCGAGGCGTCATGAGCGGGTCGGATGTCCTGGGCGGCGACGCCGTGCGCCGGGAGGCGCGGGACAAGGTCACCGGGCGGGCACGCTACGCCGCCGAGGCCTATTCGCCGGGGCGGGCGTACGCCTGGCCCGTGGCCGCCGGGATCCCCCGCGGCCGCGTCACCTCCATCGACAGCGGCCCGGCACTGGCGCTCCCCGGGGTCCTCGCGGTGCTCACCCACGACAACTCTCCCCGTCTGGGGCCCTGCGACGACGCGACCCTGGCCGTCCTGCAGGACGCACGCGTTCCGCACCGCGGCTGGTACGTCGCCCTCGTCGTGGCGGACACGCTGGAGAACGCCCGCGCGGGAGCCGCCGCCGTGGATGTCTCCTACGAGGCCGAGGAGCACGACGTCCGGCTGACCGGCGACCGTCCGGACCTGTACACGCCGGAGGAGGCCAACGGCGGCTACCCCGGCGTGCGCGAACGCGGCGACGTCGAGGTCGCGTTCGCCGCCGCGGAGGTGCGGGTGGACGCCACGTACACCCTGACCGCGCTCCACAACCATCCGATGGAACCGCACGCCTCGACCGCCGAGTGGCGGGACGGCCGGCTGACGGTGCACGACTCCAGCCAGGGCGCGGGCACCGTGCGCGACGTGCTCGCGAAGATGTTCGGGATGGACCGGCACGACATCACGGTGGTCTCCGAGCATGTGGGCGGCGGCTTCGGTTCCAAGGGCACACCGCGCCCTCAGGTGGTGCTCGCCGCGATGGCCGCACGGCATACGGCACGGCCGGTCACGCTCGCCCTGCCGAGGCGTCAGCTGGCGGCCGTCGTCGGCCACCGCGCGCCCACGGTGCACCGGGTACGGATCGGCGCCGGCCCGGACGGGGTGATCACGGCGCTGGAGCACGATGTGGTCACCCACACGTCGCGCGTGCGCGAGTTCGTGGAGCAGGCCGCGGTGCCTGCCCGCGTCATGTACACCTCCCCCAACAGCCGTACGGTGCACCGGGTCGCGGCCCTCGACGTGCCGAGCCCGTCCTGGATGCGGGCGCCGGGCGAGGCGTCCGGGATGTACGCGCTGGAGTCGGCGATGGACGAGCTCGCGGAGGCGGCCGGGATCGACCCGGTGGAACTGCGGATGCGCAACGAGCCGGACGCCGAGCCGGACAGCGGCCGCCCGTTCAGCAGCCGCGGTCTCGTCGCCTGCCTGCGCGAGGGAGCGCGGCGCTTCGGCTGGGAGGGCCGCGATCCGCGCCCCGGAGTGCGGTGGGAGGGCGACCTGCTCCTCGGCACGGGCGTCGCGGCGAGCACCTACCCCGTGCTGATCAGCCCGTCGCGCGCCAGTGCCCAGGCGGACGCCGACGGCACGTACCGGATCGCGGTCAACGCGACCGACCTCGGCACCGGTGCGCGGACCGTGCTCGCCCAGATCGCGGCGGACGCGCTGGGGGCGTCCCTGGAGTCGGTCCGCATCGACATCGGCAGCACCGACCTGCCGGCGGCGCCGCTCGCGGGCGGATCGGCGGGCACCGCGTCCTGGGGCTGGGCGGTGCACAAGGCGGCCTCTGCCCTCGCGGTGCGGCTGTCGAAGCTGCCGGGCGGGGTGCCCGCCGGCGGGCTGACGGTCACGGCCGACACCAAGGCGGAGACGTCCCAGGAACCGCCGTACGCACGGCACGCGTTCGGCGCCGTTTTCGCGGAGGTGCAGGTCGACGCGGTGACCGGCGAGGTGCGGGTACGTCGGTTGCTCGGGATCTACGCCGCCGGACGCATCCTCAACTCCCGTACCGCTCGCTCCCAGTTCATCGGCGGCATGACGATGGGGCTGGGCATGGCGCTGACGGAGGGCAGCACCATGGACCCGGCCTTCGGCGACTTCGCCGAGTGCGATCTCGCCCTGTACCACGTGCCGGTGAGTGCCGACGTGCCCGTGGTCCAGGCGGACTGGATCGAGGAGGACGACCCGCATCTCAACCCGATGGGCAGCAAGGGCATCGGCGAGATCGGCATAGTCGGCACGGCGGCGGCGATCGGCAACGCGGTCCACCATGCGGTGGGCGCGCGCCTTCGGGAGCCGCCGCTCACCCCGGACAAGGTCCTGGCTCATCTGCACCGGACACGGGCCGCGTCGCCAGGCCGGTGACGCGGGCGGCACGGCGGAACACCTCGACGAGCATCGGCCGCGTGACGCGTCCCGTGAACACATTGCGCCTGCTGGGGTGGTAGCAGCCGAAGAGGTGGAGCTCCCCGGATCCGTCCCCGGCCGGCAGGGTCACCAGGGCACCGTGCCCGAACAGGGGGCGCGGATGCGGCACTTGGTACCCGGCGTCGGCGAGGACGGGCAGCAGGGCCTGCCAGCCGAACGCACCGAGGACGACGACGCCGCGCAGTCGGGTGAGGAGCCCGAGTTCCGCCGCGAGCCAGGGGCGGCAGGTGTTCCGTTCCTCGGGGGTGGGCCGGTTCTGCGGAGGGGCGCAGTGGACGGGGGCGGTGACGCGCACGCCGCGCAGTCGCAGCCCGTCGCCGCGGTGGGTGGAGGTGGGCTGCGACGCGAGTCCGGCGGCGTGCAGGGCGGCGAACAGGACGTCCCCGGAGTCGTCGCCGGTGAACATCCGGCCGGTGCGGTTGCCGCCGTGGGCGGCCGGGGCCAGGCCGACGACGGCGAGGACCGCATCGGGGGGCCCGAAGCCGGGCACGGGACGCCCCCAGTAGTCCCAGTCGCGGAAGGCGGCCCGCCGCTCCTCGGCGACGCTCTCCCGCCAGGCGACGAGCCGTGGGCAGGCCCGGCAGCGTGCGACCTGGTCGTCCAGCGCGGCGAGGTCCGCACAGTGCGGCGCGGTCCGGGCGGGAAAGCGCGGGTCGCCTGTGTCCGCCTCCCCGCGCCGGGACGGCTCGTCCCGGGGCCTCACCGCCGGCCCCGGGCCGGCGGGTGTGCGTCGGCCGGCCCGGACCAGCGGGCGGCGAGCAGGAGGGCGATGTCGTCGGGGCGGTCGACGTTCCGGCGGGCCTCGTTGATCAGGCGGTCCGCCGTGTCGGCGAGCGGGGACGAGCCCACGTCCGACAGCGTCTGGCGCAGCCATTCGATGCCCTGGTCGATGTCGAGGCCGGGCTGTTCGACCAGCCCGTCTGTGAACAGGGCGAGTACGGCGCCGGGCGCCAGGGTGAGTTCGGTGACGGGATACACGGCGTCCGCGGCGACGCCGAGAACGACTCCGCCCGGCAGGTCCAGCACGTCCGTGTGGCCGTCGGGGTGGCGCAGCAGGGGCTGGAGGTGGCCCGCCCGGACGGCCAGGGCGCTGCCCGTCGTGGGATCGAGGAGGATGTAGCAGCAACTGGCGAACTGGCCGGGGTCGAGGTCCATGAGCAGCCGGTTGGTGCCGCTCATCACCTCCTCTGGGCTGTGCCCGCTGACGGCCAGGGCCCGTACGGCGCTGCGGAGTTGTCCCATGGTGGTGGCGGCCGAGACACCGTGGCCCTGGACGTCGCCGATGACGATGGCCGGCCCCCGGCCCGTCTCGATCACGTCGTACCAGTCGCCGCCGACCTCCATCCCCTGGGTGCCTGCGAGGTAGCGGGCCACGGTGTCGAGCTGGTCGACCACGGGCAGCCGGTGCGGGAGGAGCGCGTCCTGGAGGCCGCGGGCGAGGGCGGCCTCGGAGTCGTAGCGCTGGGCGCGTTGCAGGGCCTGGGCGATGAGGCCGGCGAGGGCGGTGAGGACCGTGCGCTCCTCCGGGCTGAAGGCGCGCGGCTGGTCGAAGCCGAGGATGCAGGAGCCCACCGGGCGACCGGAGGCGATCAGGGGCAGGAACGCGCGGGCGCCGACGTGGGCGTCGAGGGGGATGCCCGGATAGGCGGTGGCCAGGTGCTGCATGGACTCGAAGAACAGCGGGCGGCCGGAGGTCAGCGTCTCGACACCGGGAAGTTCGGCGTCCAGACCCACGCCGTCGAAACGGCTGAGGAAACCGCGCGGGAAGCCGGTCTCCCAGGCGAGATGGAGATGGCGGTTGCTCAGCAGATAGATGGCGAGCTGCCGGCCGCCGAAGGCCGGCAGCAGTTCCTCGGTGACAACGGCGGAGACCTGACGGGCCGTGACCGCCTCGGTCAGCGCGATGGCGAGGGCGACGGGGCGGTAGAGGGCGACGGCGCGGTCGGCCGGGGGTCCGGGACCGGCGCCGGGGATGGCGACGGATTCCGGGGCGTAGGCGGGGCGTTCGCCGGCATTGAGCGTGACGGTCAGCCCGTCGATCCCGGGGAAGAGCGAGACCGAGAGCCACTCCCCGTCCCGGTTGACGGTGAAGTGCACGGGATCGGTGGACAGCAGAGCGGCCCGGTAATGGTCCTCGTAGGCGGCCTGCCCGAACCACGGCACGGCCTCCCACAGGACACGGCCGATCAGTTCGGTCCGCGGCCGGCCGAGCAGCGTCTCCGCCCGGTTGTTGAGGTAGGTGATACGGCCGAGGCGGTCGACGTTGCAGACGCCGTGCGGCAGCCGGTCGGCGGCCTCGGCGACGACCGGCCCGGCGCCGAGGTCTATCAGGTAGCCGGTCAGACGCGACCCGGGCGGGCCGTTCGGGGCGCGTTCGCGGCGTCCGGACAGTTCGAGCAGATGCGGTCTGCCGTCGGCCCCCTGCAGCCGCATGCGGCGGCTCACCGGCCGGTCGGACGCCACCGCCTGCCGGGCCAGGGTCCACAGCCCGTAGGCGTCCTCCGGCTCGATGCGCGTCGCGATTGCCTCGACGGTGATGGGCAGTTGGTCGGGGGAGGTGCCGAGGATGGCGCACCAGCCCTCGTCGCCGCGGACGGTGCCGTCCATGAGGTTCCAGTCGAAAGTGCCGATCCGCACCGGGGGCGAGGTCACGGAGGGGAGGGTGACGGACAACGGCTCGTCGTCCCACTCGATCCGCCCGGCGTCCACCGACATGGCGGCGAGCGTGGCGGCGAGATTCGCCCCCACCTCGTGCAGACGGCGGCGGTCCGCGTCGTCGACGGGCAGGCCGGGGGTCGCGGGGCGCAGCACGGCGAGCACGCCGAACGTCTCGCGCTCATGTGTGATCGGCACGTACAGCGAGGCGAAGGGGAACGGCAGACCGGCCATGAGCTGCGGATAGCGGCGCATCGCCTCCTCCGCGTCGTGGAGGTGGACGGGCCGGCCCGTGCGGTAGACGTCCGAGTGGGGGAAGGGACGGTTCACATGCATGTGGCGCCAGTGGCGGAAGAGCTCGGCCGGCAGCCCGGCGATCACGGCGAGACGCAGTAGCTCTGGAGAGCTGGAGCGCAGGTAGAGGCCGCCGGCGAAGCCGCCGACGGCCTCGACGCCGCTCACCTCCGCCTGGGCGAGCACCATCGGCAGTTTCTCGGGGGCCGGGACGCCCTCGTCCGCCGCCGCGGGCCCTGCTCCTGCCTGGGCGGACGGATGGCGCCTGCCCGCGCCGTACCAGGTCACCCTGACAGGATGCTCCCCCGCGACCGCGCTCCGCATCTTCGTGGCACCCACGGAGGCCATCGCCGCGGGGCCGATTCCGGCGTCACCCGGCGGTCTGGACGGCTGAGCTAGATTTGAGCCGGATCCGGACGACAAGGAGGCACACGGTGCCATCAGGGCAGCAGGCACGTGCGCAGGCGGCGGCGATCACCCCGGGCCGGCAGTCGCCGGTGTCCGAGGCCGCGCCCACGGACAGGGTCCGGGCCCTGTTCGGCAGCCAGCGGCTGTCCCCGGGACAGCGCCGGATCGCCCAGTACATGATCGACCATCTGACGGAGGCCGCCTTCCTGTCGATCACGGACCTCGCCGAGCGGGTGGGCGTCAGCCAGCCGTCGGTGACCCGGTTCGCGACCTCCCTCGGCTACAGCGGCTTCCCGGCGCTGCGGGAGGCGCTGCAGCCGATCGCGCTGAGCGCGGTGGCGGGCGCCCAGGAGACGCGCGAGCAGATCCGCCACAATGAGTTGCAGGCGGCCGTCGACGCGGAGATCGCGAATCTGGAGAGCCTGCGCCGGGTGTTCGCCGACACCGACCGGGTGCTGGACTTGGGCCGGGAGCTCGCCCGCTCGATGCCGCTGACCGTGCTGGGCCTGCGGATCTCGGTGTCGCTGGCCGAGTACTTCGCCTACGCCGCGCGCCGCATTCATCCCGATGTGCGCCTGGTGACCCGCGGCGGCAGCGTGGCGTACGACGCTCTGCTGCAGTCGCGCGCGGCGGGCGGGACGTGGGTGCTGGCGTACGCGATGCCGCGGCACGCCAATGAGACGCTCGCGGCGCTGCGGGCCGCGCGCAGCACGGGACTTCGCGTCGCGCTGATCACGGACCTGACGCTCGGGCCGCTCGTGGACGAGGCCGATGTGACGCTGACGGCGGGGACGGGTTCACGGCTCGTGTTCGACTCGTACTCGGCGCCGGGCGTGCTGTCGGCCGCCGTACTGCAGGCGATGGCCGACGCGGATCCGGAACGGACGCAGGCCCGTCTCGAGGGGTACGAGCAGGTCGCCGAGCAGCACGACTTCTTCCTCGAGGACTGAAGCGCCGCCGGTCCCTGGCGGCGGCTGACTTTCCTGTGTGACCTGCCTGTTTCCGGGACATTTTCCCAGGCAGCAATGCATGAAATTTTTCATACCCTTGCTTACTCGACGGTATATATATTTACTGCTCGTGGGCAGCAGGGTCCTGCGCGGACGCCGGAGCACGACCGTTGCCCTCACCAACCGAACATCCTGGGGCGGTGCTCCCTCCTCGCACCGGCCTGTGATGTTCAATCCGGGCACCCGCCGTACCGCGGATGCCCCTGGCGGTCCCGGTCAACCCCTGGGCCGGGACCGCCACAAGCCTCTCGATCAGAGCCGATCGGCATGACCCGGAAGCGACGACGATGTCCCAGACCCTCACCACGCTCGGACCGGACTGGCCCTGTCAGGTCAAGGCCCCCGGCACGCGCGACTGGGAGCGCACGGCCGCCCGATGGCTCCGGGACCTGCTGCCGGCCCGTTACGCGGGATACTCTCCGCTCACCCGCCATCCCGTCCTGCTCGCGCGCCACGCGCAGTTGCAGCTCCAGCACGAGATGGGAGCGGTGCGGGTGGCGCTGCGGACGGCCCGTGCCGAGCTGCCGACGCTGGGCATCGCGGAGTCGGTCATCGAGAACACGATCCGGATGTACGCCGTCGAGCTGGACCAGCTGAACCGCCTCGCGCGCGGCGTCAGGCTCATCACCGACGCACTCCTCGCCGACGGCCCGGGCGCCGCACCGCGCCGACGCTCCCCGGTCCAGCGCGTGCCGTAACCGCCGTCCGCACGAGTACGGGCCGGCCTCCCCCGTGGGCCGGCCCGTACCGGTTTGTCAGGCCAGCTGCCGCCGCACCAGTTCGTACAGCCGCCCGCCCGGATCCGCGAGCAGGTCCGCGGGGCGGCCCTCCTCCACGATCCGGCCCTCGGACATGACGAGCACCCGGTCGGCGTCCATGACCGTGGTGAGCCGGTGGGCGATCACCACGCGCGTGGCGCTCAGCTTGCGGGTGCTGTCCATCACCGTCCGCTGCGTCTCGTTGTCCAGGGCGCTGGTGGCCTCGTCGAAGAAGAGGATGCTCGGGCGGCGTACCATCGCTGCCGCGATCATCAGCCGCTGGCGCTGCCCGCCGGAGACCGCGCCGCCGTTCGCGATCATCGTGTGCAGTCCCATGGGCATCCGCTTGATGTCCTCGGCCAGCCCCGCCATCTCGGCGGCCGCCCACACCTCCTCCTGGGAGAAGCTCTCGGCGCCCGAGATGCAGTCCAGGATCGAGCCGGTCAGGGGCTGGGCGTTCTGCAGCACGACTCCGCACTGGCGGCGCACCGCGGCGCGGTCGAGGGCGGAGAGGTCCTGGCCGTCGTAGAGCACCGATCCCGCATCCGGCCGTTCGAAGCCGATGAGCAGCCTCAGCAGGGTGGACTTTCCGCAGCCGCTCGGGCCGACGACGGCGACGAACTCCCCCGGCCGCACCGTGAGGGACACATCGTCGAGTACGGCGGGTCCGTCGTCGGTGTAGCGGAACGACAGCTTGCGTGCCTCGATCGCGCCGGACAGGACGCCGGGCTGGGAGCTCGCACCGCGCACCTCCGGCGTCTCGTCGAGGATCGGGCGCACCTGCTCGAACATGGGCAGCACGGCGACCGCCGACACCAGCACACCCGTGAGCTGGGTGACCGAGGTCAGCAGCATCGTCACGGCGGCGTTGAAGGTGAGGAAGTCACCGGCCGACATGCTGCCGCGGGCCGGGCCGGCCAGGAGCATGAACATGATGAGCGAGCACAGCGGCAGATAGACCGCGTCCAGCACGGTGGTGAGGTTCCTGATCCGGCCCACGCGCTGCTGGAGTTCGCGGGATCGGGCGAACTCCCCGGCCCACGCCGCGTACGCGAAGCTCTCCGCCGCGGCGACACGCAGCTTGGGCAGTCCGCGCAGGGTCTGGAACGCCTGATTGTTGAGCTTGTTGCTCAACTCCACCAGCCGCCGCTGCCAGCGCACCTGCCACAGCCCCATCCCGAGGAAGACGAGGCCGATCACCAGGAGCATGCCGATGGCCGCGAGCGCGAGCGGGACGCTGTACAGCAGCAGCAGGACGACGTTCATCGCGCCGACGGTGCTCGACTGCACGGCGACCGGTCCGATTCCCGACAGCACGCGGCGGATCGAGCTGATGCCCATCGCCGCGCTCGCCAGCTCGCCGGTGGAGCGTTCGGTGAAGAACCGCGTCGGCAGCCTCAGCAGCCTGTCCCACACGGCCGGCTGCAGCGCGCTCTCTATCCGGCCCTCCATCCTCAGGATGGTGAGGTTCTGGAGCAGCATGAACGCCGCGGAGACGACGCCCGCGATCATCACCGCGAGCGCCACCTGGACGATCAGACCCGTCTGGGCGCTCGGCACGTACACGCCGAGGACCTTTCCCGTGGCGATCGGCACCAGGGCACCGAGGCCGACCGTGACCAGACCCGCGAGCAGCAGGTTGCGCACGTCCATGCGGGTGCCGCGCAGGCTGAACCGCACCAGGCGCCAGATGTTCGCGGGCCGTTCGGGCAGCGGCCGGTAGAACATGACGGCGCGCGGCTCGAACTCGTCGGCGTTGTCCTTGCCGACACGGGTGCGCGAGCCGGTGAGCGGGTTGACGGCCTCGTAGCGTCCCCGTCGCCACAGCAGGGCGACGGGTGCGCCGGACGCCGCCCGCCCGCCCACGAGCGGGCCGCTGTCCGTGCGCCACCAGCTGCCGGTCAGGCGTACGGGGCGGGTACGGACCCGGGAGGCGATGGCGATGCGTTCGACGGGCCCGACGCGATCCTCGTCCACGGCGGTTCTGGGCGGTTCGGTGAGCGTGATCCCGGCCGCCTCGGCGACCCTGCGGCACACCGCGAACACGGCGTCGTCACCGTCCCTGCCGGACGTGCGGCGCGCGCCGCCGCGCTTGCCGATGGAGGCGATGAGCGCCTCGTCGGCCCGTGCCCGGACGTCCTCCCCGGCCTTGATACCGGCCGCCGCGCGGTCCTCATGAGCGCGTTCCAGCTGCTCGATCCACTGGTCGACGGCGGACAGCAGGCGGTACTGCTGGTTGACCATCCGCTGCCACATCGCGCCCTCGATGAGCAGGTCCGCCGCCGCCTCCGCGCTGTAGGAGGCGCCGTAGCGGACGCTGCCGGGGTCGACGGGCATCCAGAGGATGTCGTCGTCGGCCATGCCCGCGTCGGCGGGGCGGCTGTCGAGCGGGGCCTCGAACAGGACGCCGAGGCTGCGTCCCACGCCGAGGGCGAAGGCGTGCTCCAGCTGGTTCCAGGCCCCGTTGCCGTACGGGTCCTGGGCGGCGTACGGGTCCTGGGCGGCGTACGGATCGGGCACGTACATGCCCCCGGTCGCGTAAGGGTCCTGCGCGGCGTGCGGATCGGGCACGTACATGCTCCCGGTCGCGTACGGATCCTGGCCGTAGGGGTCCTGGTACAGCTCTCGCAGGGCGATGCGGTGGAGCAGGCATTCCTGCGAGGGGCGGCCGACGAGAGTGTGCCGCGGACCCTGGACGGGGCCGAGCAGCAGCGTGCCGGGTTCCAGGCGGCCGAGGAAGTGCCAGTGACCCTCCTCCTCGGCGTCCACCGCGAACAGGTCGAGGAAGCCGCCGAGCACGAGCCACAGCACCTGCGGCCCTTCGAGGTGGAGGCTGCGCAGGCCGGTGCAGTCGACAGGTGCGCCGAGGGCCCCGAAGGCGTGGATCACCGCGTCGGTCGTCTCCGGCGTGCCGGTGGCGGCCGCCGGGGCGGCGTCCGGGTGCATGGCTGACACGTCAGTGCTCCTTGACCAGCTCGGCGTACGCGCCCCGGGCGGCGACGAGATCCTCGTGACGGCCGCGTTCGACGACCGTGCCGTGGTCGAGGACCACGATCTCGTCGCTGTCGCGCACCGTGCTCAGCCGGTGGGCGATCACCACGCAGGCGCAGCCGCGCCGGCGGATGTTGTCGATGATGACGCGTTCGGTCTCGGCGTCGAGTGCGCTGGTCACCTCGTCGAGCACGAGGACGCTCGGGCGGCGCACCAGGGCGCGGGCGATCTCCAGGCGCTGGCGCTGCCCGCCGGAGAAGTTGCGGCCGTCCTGTTCGACGCGGCTGTGGATGCCGTCGGGCCTGCGCCGGACGACGTCGAGGACGGCGGCGTCCTCCAGCGCGGCGACCACCGCCTCGTCGGGTATCGAGGGGTCCCAGAGGGCGACGTTGTCCCGCACGGTGCCCTCGAACAGGAAGATGTCCTGGTCGACGAAGGCCACGGAGGCGGCGAGTGCGCTGCGGGAGATGTCCTCCAGGCGTTCGCCGTCGATGCGGATCGTCCCCTCCCACGGGGTGTACAGCCCGGATATCAGGCGCGAGACGGTGGACTTGCCGCTGCCGGAGCCGCCGACGAGGGCGACTTGGCGGCCGGGGCCGACGGCGAGTGAGAAGCCGCTGAGCAGGGGCGCGTCCAGCGGGCTGTAGCCGAACGTGATGTTCTCCAGCGTCACATGGCCCTTGAGCCTGCGGGTGCTCGGGTCGGGCTCGTCGCGGGAGTACAGCGGGTCGACGGGGAAGTTCTCGACGTCCTTGAGGCGGGCGACGTCCGCGGCGAAGTCCTGGATCCGGCCTGCCACGCCGTTGAGCCGGGTGATGGGTGCGGTGAAGCGCGCGACGAGCGCCTGGAAGGCGACGAGCAGGCCGATCGAGATGTGGCCCTCGACGGCCCGCAGTCCGCCGATCCACAGGATCAGGGCGCTGTTGAGCACCGCGAGGGTGGGCGCGACGACGGCGAGGACGGCGCTCGGCACCCCCAGGCGCTGCTGCACCTCAAGGGTGGTGGCGTGCTGGCCCGCCCAGCGGCGGAAGTAGCCGTCCTCGCCGCCTGTCGCCTTCATGGTCTCGATCAGCTGGAGGCCGGTGTAGGAGGTGTTGGTGAGCCGTGCGCTGTCCGCGCGCAGTTTCTGCGTGTGGGTGGCCCGCAGGCGTATCACGATCCGCATGGCGACCACGTTGAGCAGCGCGATCAGCACGCCGACGACCGTCAGCTGGGGGTCGTACGTCCACAGCAGGACGGCGTACAGGACGACCACGACGCCGTCGACGGCGGCGGCCGCGAGGTCGCGGGCGAGCGTCTCGGCCACCGCGTCGTTGGACTGGAGCCGTTGGACCAGGTCGGCGGGGCTGCGCTGCGCGAAGAAGGTGACCGGCAGCCGCAGCAGATGTCTCAGGAACCGGGCGCTGCCCAGCGTGGAGGAGATGATGCGTCCGCGCAGCAGGTTCGCCTGTTGCAGGCCCGTCAGTACGGCGGTGAGCGCCACGAGGGTGGCCAGTGAGGCGAACAGGGGCCCCAGCAGTGAGGTCTGTCCCCCGATCAGGAACATGTCGATGTAGGTACGGCTGAGCGCGGGCACCGCCGCGCCGACGGCGACGAGCAGCAAACTGGCGAGCAGTGCGGCGAGCAGGGTACCGGTGGTGCCGCGCAGCCTGGCCGGCACGGCCTTCATGACGCCGGGTCTGCGGCCGCCCTTGGTGAAGGTGCGGTCGGGTTCGAAGACCAGGGCGACACCGGTGAAGCTGGTGTCGAAGTCCTCCGCGGAGACGAAGCGCCGCCCCTTGTCGGGGTCGTTGATGTGCACGCCGCGGCGCCCGAGGCGTCGGCCCGTGCCGTCGTAGACGACGTAGTGGTTGAACTCCCAGAAGAGGATGGCCGGCGGCTGCACCTCGGCGAGTGCGGTGGCCTCCATCTGCATGCCCTTGGCCACAAGACCGTAACTGCGCGCGGCCTTGAGGATGTTGCTGGCACGTGAGCCGTCGCGGGAGACGCCGCAGGCGATGCGGAGCTCTTCGAGCGGCACATGGCGGCCGTAGTGGGCGAGCACCATGGCGAGTGCCGCGGCACCGCACTCGACGGCCTCCATCTGGAGGACGGTCGGGGTGCGGACGGCCTTGGCCTTCGGCTGCCTGCGGGGTGGCGGGGCGGCCCTGCGCGAGCCGCGCCGGCCGCCGGGGGCGGTCTCCGGGCGGTGTCTGCGGCGGCCCGCGGGCGGCAGTTGCCGCTGTGCGGGGACGGGTTCGCGGTGTGCGGTCACGGCAGCAGCCAATCGATCGGATGCTGGGCGGCCAGGTGGACGGAGCCGCCGGTGAGGGTCATGGACTCGAGCGCGTACGGGGGGCCCTGCGAGGTGGACCAGTCGTAGCCGGACTCGGTGCCGGGGGACTTCCCCAGCTCGACGAGCACGGCCACGGGCTGACCGTCCTTGGAGAACTGTTCGCCGAGCTGACTGCTGCCGAGGAAGGCGGTGATGCGCTGGCGGGTCTGGGCGGTGCGGCCGACGGCCTTGACCCGGCCGCGCATCACACCGTACTTCTGCGCCGCGACGGACTGGACCGTGAGGTCGACGCGTGCGCCGACCGGCACGTCCGGGCCGCTGTCCGCGGGGACGTAGAGAACGGCCGTCAGGGGGGTGCCGGGCTTGTCGATCCGTTCCACGGCGGCGACGTCGCTGCCCGTGGTGACGACGGATCCGATGGCGGCGACGAGGGTGGTGAGCCGTCCGGCCGCGATCGTGCGCACGACGGCGATGCCCTGCGCGGTGCGGACCTTGAGCAGCGGTGCGTCGGCCTCGACGCGTTCGCCCTCCTTGGCCAGCACCTCGGTGATCTGTCCCGAGACCGGGCTCTGCAGGACGTAACTGCCCTGGCCGTGGGTGAGGATGCCGGGTGCGGAGACGGTGGAGGTCACCGTGCCGGCGACGGACCAGACGGCGGCGGCGATCATGACAGCGACGGTCACGGCCAGGGCGAGGAGCCCCTGCGGCCGGGCGAAGCGCACCGGAAGGTCGATCTCCTCCGGCGACTGCAGCTTGGAAAGGGCCTGTTGGCGAAACTGCACGACACTCTTCCCTCAACTGCCTGAACCGACGGGGTCCCGGATCCACCGGGTGCTACGGGTAAACCGCGCACGGCCGTGCGCCCCGGATCCTGGCTCGGTCCGGGGCACACGGCTCGGGCGCTGCCGGCAGAGCGGGCCGGCGAGCCGCGGAGATCTTACAGACCGGCGACGAGGCCGTTGACCGGGCCGGTGATCGCGGCGGCGTTGATGCCGGTGGCACCCTCGGCGACGCCGGTCACGGTGGCGACGGTGGCGGAGACCGGGGCGATGGTGTCAAGAGCGGCGGCGGCGTTGCTCACCGTGGCGCTGTGCAGACCGCCGGCCACGTTGTCCAGCTCGCTGTCGGAGATCTCCTGGGTGGGGACGAAGTTCATGAGAAGCTTCCCTTCGGATGGGTATTTCGAAATGACAGCGTCCGGCCGCACGGAAAAGCCGCATTGCCGGCCGACCAGCGGGGTGGGGAGATTCTCGTATCCGAGAACCCAGTGAAAACCCGCGGTGCGAAGGATCAAAGCACGTAAGCGCGTTGAGCGGCCAATCGCGGCAGAGGGCGGGACGGCAGGATCACGCCGCGAGCGGCCCTCGTATTACCGACGCGTGCGTACCCCTTCATGAATCGGTGCCACCTTCTTCACGTGATCGCCAAGCACCGGCCCGACGCGCGCCCGCCACACGGCGCCGACGAACGGGACATTCCGCCGCAGAGTCAGATATTCCCTGGTCAACCTGGGGGAGCCGAGGGGGAGGCGATGTGCGGTCTGCGTATTCAGTGTGCAGATTCACGACAGGAGACGGCACCATGACGGGGCGTCACGAGACCTTCACCCACCCAGGGGTGCGGCCCGGGGGCCGCACCCCCGCCAAGGAACGAAATGGGTCACCACTCAATTGCAGAGCGTCTAGCCGTGAGAAATTCGGGACATGACCGCCCGAGCCGCCCCGCGCCTTGCGGAAAGGGTGCGGAAAAGGTGCCGAATCAGCCGCCCGTACTCACCTCGGGCGCAGGTGGGGTGATTCGGGCGTGCAGTGCTGCCGCGTAGGCCTCGTCGGGGTCCAGCCTGCGCAGTTCCTCCGCGATCAGCTCGGCCGTCGTACGCACTTTCAGGGCGAGGACGCGGTTGGGCTGCCCAGGGATGGAGAGCCGGGCCACGGGGCCTTCGGGCCGGTCGATGTGGATCTCGCCGTCGGCGGTGCGCAGCCGTACGGCCGTGACGACCGGTCCGGCGGTGACGACCTGTTCGACCGGGACGCCGAGGCGGGCGGCGAACCAGCGGGCGAGCAGTTCGGCACTGGGGTTGTCCGCCTCGCTCTCCACCACGGCGGAGACGACCTCGGCCCGTGCCTGGTCGAGCGCCGCCGCGAGCATCGAGCGCCAGGGCGTGAGCCGGGTCCAGGCCAGGTCGGTGTCCCCCGGCTCGTAACCGGAAGCCCTGGCAGCAAGTTCACTCAGCGGCTCGGCGACGGCGTACGCGTCGGTGATACGGCGCTGGGCGAGGGCGCCGAGCGGGTCCCTGGCCGGGACGGGCGGCGCGTCGACCGGCCACCAGACGACGACCGGCGCGTCGGGCAGCAGCAGGGGAAGGACGACGGAGTCGGCGCGGTCGGCCAGTTCGCCGTGGAGTCGCAGCAGGACCGTCTCCCCCGCGCCCGCGTCGGTGCCGACGCGGACCTCGGCATCGAGGCGGGTGTCATGGCGGTCGCGCGGTGAGCGGGCGTGGCGCTTGATGACGACCAGGGTACGGGAGGGGTGCTCGCGCGAGGCGTCCCCGGCTGCCCTGATGGAGTCGTAGGCGTTCTCCTCGTCGGTGACGATGACGAGGGTGAGCACCATGCCGACGGCCGGGGTGCCGATGGCGCGGCGGGCCTGGACCAGCGCCTTGTTGATCTTGCTGGAGGTGGTGTCCGTGAGGTCGATCTTCATGGCCTGCGCCAGCTCCGTCCGTCTCGTGCGAGCATGTCGTCCGCTTCCCTGGGGCCCCAGGTGCCCGCGGCGTACTGGGCAGGGGTGCCGTTGTTGTCCCAGAACTCCTCGATCGGATCGAGGATCTTCCAGGACTCCTCCACCTCCTCGGTACGGGGGAAGAGGTTGGCGTCGCCGAGCAGGACGTCGAGGATCAGCCGCTCGTACGCCTCCGGGCTGGACTCGGTGAACGACTCGCCGTAGGCGAAATCCATGGTCACATCGCGTAGTTCCATGGAGGTCCCGGGCACCTTGGAGCCGAAGCGCATGGTCACCCCCTCGTCCGGCTGGACCCGGATCACCAGGGCGTTCTCGCCGAGCTCCTCTGTGGCCGTGGAGTCGAACGGGGAGTGCGGAGCCCGCTGGAAGACGACCGCGATCTCGGTGACCCGGCGGCCGAGACGCTTGCCGGTGCGCAGGTAGAACGGGATACCGGCCCAGCGGCGGTTGTCGATCTCCAGTCTGATCGCCGCATAGGTGTCGGTCGTCGACCGGGGCGCGATGCCCTCCTCCTGGAGGTAGCCGACAGCCCTCTCGCCACCCTGCCAGCCGGCCGTGTACTGGGCCCGCACGGTGTGCCGGCCCAGGTCATCGGGCACCTTGACGGCCTTGAAGACCTTCAGCTTCTCCGTGACGAGTGAGGCGGCGTCGAAGGAGGCGGGCTCCTCCATCGCGGTCAGCGCCAGCAACTGGAGGAGGTGGTTCTGGATGACGTCACGGGCGGCGCCGATGCCGTCGTAGTAGCCGGCCCGGCCGCCGATGCCGATGTCCTCGGCCATCGTGATCTGAACATGATCCACGAAGGACCGGTTCCAGATGGGCTCGAAGAGAGTGTTGGCGAAGCGCAGCGCCAGGATGTTCTGGACCGTCTCCTTGCCCAGGTAGTGGTCGATCCGGAACACCTCGTCCGGGGCGAACACCTCGTGCACGATGGTGTTGAGCTCCCGCGCGCTGACGAGGTCGTGGCCGAAGGGCTTCTCGATGACGGCACGCCGCCAGGAGCCGCGGGGCGCGTCGGACAGACCGTGGTCCTTGAGCTGCTGGACGACCTTGGGGAAGAACTTCGGCGGCACGGACAGATAGAAGGCGAAGTTGCCCCCGGTGCCCTGCGCCTTGTCCAGGTCATCGACCGTCGCCCTCAGCCGCTCGAAGGCGGCGTCGTCGTCGAAGTCCCCCTGGACGAACCGCATGCCTTCCGCCAGCTGCTGCCACACCTCCTCGCGGAACGGTGTACGCGCATGCTCCCGGACGGCGTCGTGGACCTCCTGCGCGAAGTCCTGGTCCGCCCAGTCCCGCCGGGCGAACCCGATGAGCGAGAAGCCCGGCGGCAGCAGCCCGCGGTTGGCGAGGTCGTAGAGGGCGGGCATCAGCTTCTTGCGGGACAGGTCCCCGGTGACTCCGAAGATGACGAGCCCTGAGGGCCCGGCGATACGCGGGAGCCGCCGGTCGAGCGGGTCCCGCAGCGGATTCGCCCAGCCGCTGTTCTCCGACATGGGGTCAGGCCTCCTAGCGAACGGCTTCGAGTGCGTCCGCTTCCGAGGATCGCATCTCACGCCGGTCCCGTACGGGTACATCAGCGCCCCGCCGCGTCGATCCATTCCCGTGCGGCCCCAACGGCTGCACACCGCCCACCGTCCCGGGGCCGGCACACGGCACTCTTGTCCGCCGGCCCGTTGTGCCGAACAGTACCTGCCATGGCGACAGTTGTGCTGGTGGGAACGCTGGACACCAAGGGTGCGGAGTACGGCTGGCTGCGCGAGCGGCTGCGCGGCGGCGGCGTCGATGTGCTGGTGGTCGACACGGGGGTGATCGGTGCACCGCACTTCGACGCCGGCGTCCCGCGCGAGGAGGTCGCACGGGCCGCGGGGGCGGACCTGGCCGCGCTGCGCGCCGCGGGGGACCGGGGCGCGGCCGTGACGGCGATGGCGCGCGGTGCGGCCGAGGTCGTCGCGCGGCTGTACGAGGCGGGCCGGCTGCACTGCGTCATGGCGATCGGAGGCAGCGGAGGCACCTCCATCGCGACCCGCGCCATGCGCGGACTCCCCCTGGGCGTGCCCAAATTGATGGTCTCCTCGATGGCGGCGGGCGACGTGTCGCCGTACGTGGGCCACGTGGACATCACGATGATGTACAGCGTCGTCGACATCGCCGGTATCAACACGATCTCGGCTCCCGTGCTCGCCAACGCGGCCGACGCGGCGGTGGGCATGGCGAAGGGCTTCGCGGCCGCCGGGTGCCGGGCGCTGCGCCCCGCCGATCTGGCCGCCGGTGAACGGCCGCTGGTGGCGACGAGCATGGCCGGCGTGACGACGGCAGGGGTCGACGCGGCCCGGGCGCGGCTGACCGAGCTGGGCTATGAGGTCCTGGTGTTCCATGTCAGCGGGGCGGGCGGACGGACGTTGGAGTCAATGGCCGGTCAGGGGCTGTTCGCCGGGGTGCTCGACCTGACGCTGAGCGAGCTGGCGGACGATCTGGTCGGCGGCATCCTGAGGGCCGGACCGGACCGGCTCACCGCGGCCGGGCGGCACGGTGTGCCGCAGGTGGTCAGTCCGGGGGCGCTGGACATGGTGAAGTTCGGCCCGCCCGACACGCTGCCGCCCGTGATGCGCGACCGTCACGTCCTGGTGCACAACCCGTCGATCACGGTGGTGCGTACGACGGTGGAGGAGTGCGCGGAGCTCGGGCGGCGGGTCGCGGCGAAGCTGCGGGCAGCCACGGGCCCGGTCGAGGTGTGCCTGCCGCTGAGGGGCCTGTCGACGCTGGGAGAGCCGGGCGGCCCGTACCACGACCCGGTGGCGGACGCTGCGCTGTTCGGAACGCTGCGCGAGGGGCTGAGGGGCAGCGGGGTCACGGTGGTCGACGTCGACGCGGACATCAACAGCGTCTCGTTCGGCCGTGCCGCGGCGGACCGGATGCATCGGATGATCACCGCGGGTCCGGCCGCCCGGGGGTGACCGGGTGCCACGGAGGGCCGGGAATGTCGAGGAGTACGTCGAGAGGAGTGCATCGGGCACGGCGGTCCTGTCTCGGACGCACGCATCCGTGCGCTCGGTGTGACGGGCGCCCCGTGCGGCGGTCACCGGGCCGGGGCGATCACTGGCCGAGGCCCTCGGGCAGCAGCTGCTCCGTCCAGAGCGTCTTGCCCGACGCGGTGTACCTGCTCCCCCACCGGTGCGTGAGCTGGGCGATCAGGAACAGTCCGCGGCCGCCCTCGTCCGTTACGCGCGCCCGGCGCAGATGCGGCTGGGTCTGGCTGGGGTCGGACACCTCGCACACGAGCCGGTGGTCCCTGATGAGCCGCACGCCAACCGGGCCGCCGGCGTACCGGATGGCGTTGGTGAGCAGCTCGCTGACGATCAGTTCGGTGGTGAACACCAGATCGTCGAGCCCCCACCTGGTCAGCTGCCGGGCGATCTCGGCCCGCGCCTGGGCCACGAGCTTCACGTCCGCCGGGAACTCCCAGGCGGCCACGGCGTCCTCGCGGGTGACGGCCACCCGGGCCAGCAGCAGGGCGGCGTCGTCGTCCGGGGGTTCGGCGAGGAACGGTACGAGCATCTCCCGCCCGATCTCCGGTACCGGCCGCCCCGCCCCGCGGGCGGCCTCCTTGCCGAGGAACTCCGCCATGTGGCCCGAGCCACCCGACTCCGTGGAGAGCGATCCGGCGGCGAACGCCAACAGGTCACCGGGGGCGAGCTCCACCTCCACCGGTTCGAACGGCGCGCCCTCCCGGCCGAGGGCGGGACCGGCAGGCAGTTCGACCCGCGCGGCACCGCCCGCGGCCCGGGCCAGCACGGGTGCCGCATGCCCGGCGCTGGCCATCTTGCACCGCGCGCTGACCGGGTCGTAGACCGCGTACAGGCAACTGGCCCCCCGGACCGTGCCCTCGCCGCCACCCGGCTGCTCGTCCTCCGCGAAGCGCACCACCAGGTCGTCGAGGTGGGTCAGCAGTTCGTCCGGCGGCGGGTCGAGATCGCAGAGCGTACGCACCGCGGTACGCAGACTGCCCATGGTGGCTGCCGCGTTGAGCCCGTACCCGCGCACGTGTCCGACGACGAAGGCCACCCGGGACGAGGACAGCGTGATCACGTCGAACCAGCTGCCGCCCGTGCCCGCGAGCGTCCTGCCGGGCACGTAGATCCCAGCGGTCTCCGCGGCGGTCACCTTCAGCTGCGGGCGCGGCAGCAGGCTGCGCTGCAGGGTCTCGGCGGTGCGGCGTTCGCGTGTGTAGCGGCGGGCGTTGTCGATGGCGAGCGCGGCCCGGGAGCCGATGTCCTCCGCCACGGCGGCGTCCTGCGCGTCGAACGGGGCCCGGTCACGGCCGCGCCACACCGAGACCGCGCCGAGCACGTGCCCGCGCGCCTGCAGGGGCACCACCATGTACGAGGCGGCGCGGTCGGTGAGCACCAGTCGTATCCGGTCGGGGTCGTCGGCGATCCTGGGCCGCAGCTCGTCCAGGTCGGCGACGATGACGGCCGACCCCAGCCGCAGCCTGTCGCTCTCGTAGCCGCGTACGCGGATGACGGAGCCGGACGGATACAGCTCATCGGGCCACTCCCCGTCGGCGGCGACGGCCGCGGCGCGGCACAGCGGCGCCCCTGTCGCGAAGGCGCCGGGCTCCTCGCCGACCAGGACGGCCTCCGTGATGTCCACCGCGGCCAGGTCGGCGAACGCCGGGACCAGGAGGTCGGCCAGCACCTGTGCGTTGCGGGAGACCTCCAGCGACCGGCCGAGCGCGGAGGCCGCGGTGCCGACGAGTGCCGCGTGCTTGCGGGCGCGTTCGTGCTCGGTGACATCGGTGAAAGTCACGGCGACACCGCGGACGGCGCCCTTGGCTCCCGACAGCCGGAGCGCGGACAGCGAGATGGTCCGGTCCCGCTCGGGGGCCCGGGCCAGCCGCGCGGAGGTGACGAAGTCGATGAGCGGCTCGCCGGTTGTGGCGACGCGACGGAGCTGGGCCTCGACGACCGCCGCGTCCTCCGGCACCAGCAGTTCCCCGATCCGGCGCCCGAGACCGCCCGCGCGCCCCGCGCGCCCCGGACGCAGGTCGCCCGGCAGCGGATTGACCCGCATCAGGCGCAGTTCCGTGTCGTGGATGGCGAGCCCGATACCGGACTGGGAGAAGAGGGCGCCGACGAGTGCCTCGTTCTCCTCCCGCCGGTCGGCAACGCCCGCTGCCGTCATCCGCAGCAGGAATCGCGCGGGCAGCGTGCCGTCGAGCGGCAGCAGATCGAGCTGGACGGGTGCCGGGCCGCCGGCGCCGCGCAACGAGGCGCGCATCGAGCGGGGGAGGTCGTCGGGCGCGAGGCCGCGCAGCCGTGCCCAGTCGCCGGGTTCGGTGAGGAGCTCGCCGACGCCGCGGCCGTTGATCCGGGCCGCCGGGATCCCGAGCAGCTCGGCGGCGACTCCCGTGCAGGCGAGCACCGTACCGGCGTCGTCGAGCACGAGAAGTGCGCAGTCCTCCGGGCGGTCCGGCCCGCTGCCGGGGACAAGGCCGCTGCTGCTCACTCGTCGATCACTCCCAGGGGGGCGCTCCCGTGATCCGTCGGTCCGTGCTCGGTCCTCGCGCCTCTCATTGAACTCCACCGGGCCCGCCGCCGCGCGGCGAACCCCCACAGGCGCCCGGCTGTGGCCGCCCCCAGGGCGCTCCCGTCGCGGCCCACGGCCGCCAAGTGCCGTCGGCACGGCAGTCCATGGGCGGGGCGGAGCGGAAAAACGACCTGACAGGGGACCGGCGGCCGATTTACGATCACCAGTACGGCATCGCGTGTCGGTCACCGACCGGGTGAGGCATGGAGGTGCCCGTGAGTTTGCCCGACGGAGGCAATCCACAGTGTCAGTAGAGTTCAACCACACCATCGTGCTCGCGAGGGACAACCGCGAGTCGGCCGAATTCCTCGCCCATGTACTCGGGCTCGAACTCGGGCAGGAGTGGGGCCCGTTCATCCCCCTCCCGCTCAGCAACGGCGTCACCCTCGACTTCGTGACGGTCGATCACGAAGTCCCCTTGCAGCACTACGCGTTCCTCGTCTCGGAGGACGAGTTCGACGGGATCTTCCGGCGCATCGAGGAAGCGGGCGTCACCTACTTCGCCGATCCGCACGGAAAGCAGCCGGGCGAGATCAACCACAACGACGGCGGGCGCGGCATGTACTTCCTCGACCCTGCGGGGCACGGCATGGAGGTCATCACCCGGCCGTACGGGAGCGGCGGGAGCTGAGCCGGCGGGCCGGCCCGTCGCCGACCATGCTCCGAAAAGGGGCGGGGACCGTGTCCCCGCCCCTTTTCGCTGCCCCACGGCGACCGTCCGCGCGGTGCCGTTCGCCCCGACGGCCCAGCGGGGGCCGATCCCGGATGGCGCAATGTGTCGATCCGCGCACTAGATGTAACCAAGTGTGCGCCTACGCATCACGAGACCGACACGGTGGACGCCTTCCGGATGTTCCACGAACGGAGCCCGCGCCATGACCCCCGCCCCCTTCGCCCCAGATCCGGCCGACCACGGCATAGACCGGCCCGCCAGGCCCGTGCCGGCGCCGGACCCCGAGTTCCTCGTCCCCCCGCACCCGGCTCCCAGCACGCCTTACGCACCGCCTCCGCCGATCGTTCCCCCCGTGGTGCCACCTGTCCCGCAGGAGGCCACTGCGCCGGCGGCCCCGTACGCGTACGACGCGCCGGAGCGTCCCGAACCGGAGCCGTACGCACCGCAGCTGCACGCACCGCAGCACCGCGAACCGGAACGTCGCGGACCGGAGCCCAGCGAAGCACAGCAACCCGTGAGCACCATCAGCTCCGACAGCAGCGACGGGCGGCCGGCGGGCGGGGGCGCACCGGAGCAGAAGCCCGGGCACGGCACAGACCACCGCACCGAGGTCGGAAACGACCCCCCGGCCGCGCCCGCAGCACCGTCCAAGCCGTCCGAGCGGTCCGAGCGGCCGAGGCCCAAGCGGCCGAAGCGGACAAAGGACCGGCACGCGTCCCCGGCGTTCTCGAAGTGGCCGATGTCGGCCCTGGACGCCGCGCTCGCGTCCGGGCCCAGCAGTCACACCATCTCCCCCGCACTGCGCTCGCCGGTGCGCCTGCCGGCGTCGGTCCTGCTCTTCGCCTGCGGTGTCATCCATCTGCCGACGGACCTCGCGGGACTGCGGTCGGGAAGCTACACGGAGACCCTGTCCCTCGCCCTCCTGGTGCTCTGCCTGGTGTGTGCCCTGTGGCTGGCGATGCGGGACACGCTGGTCGTCTGGGCCGCCGCGGCGGGGCTCGCCGTGGGGATCATCGCCCTCCATGGTCTCGCGAGCGTCGGCACGGTCGATCTGCTGAACAGCAGTCTCGGACAGTCGTTCACCCGGGCGAGGGCCGCGGCGGTGCTCTGCGCGGCGGCGGCGGCGATCCTGTCCGGCTCGACGCTGGTGCGCCGCACCAGAGCGGCCGGAGCGACGAAAAGCACCTGACGACCGTCCCGCCCTGCGATCCGCTCCGCCCGGGCAGCCTCACTGCCCGGGCGGTCCTGTGTCCGCCGCCGCGTCACGGCTGGCCGCTCGTGTGAGGCCGATGGGCAGCGCCGGGGCTCGCCACCAGCTGAAGCCGGGAGAGAGCACGGGAATCCGTGTGGTTCTGCCGCTTCTGGGTACCGGGGGCGGGCACGAACGCACCAACGTACGAAGGAGGTGCGCTCCCCATGGAGCGTGGCAGCAACCGCGTCAGCCCGCGCAAGGACGACGAGATGAAGCACGAGTTGCGGGGCTACCTGCGGTCCCGGCAGCAGCACACACGCATCGAGTCGGCGAACGATCCGGAGCCGGGTGCCGAAGACGCCCCGACCGGCGGGTCCGAAGGCGGCGGACCCGGCGTCCGGCGGGTGCGCGAACGCTGAGGCGGGAACAGGCGGGGTGTGGGCCCCGTTGGTCGGGGCTCACACCCTGCCGGACGTCAGGCGCTCGGCGCGCTGGGACGCCTGGCGGGCCCGGCGGCGCGCCGAGCCGGCCGCGTCGTCGGCCGTTCGGGCCCGAGCGCGTGCCTCGCGGGCCTCCTTCTCGGCGGCACGCAGCTGCGCCCTCGCCTCTTTCAGCTCCTCGGTCAGCGCGTCGACCCGTTCGGCGGCCTCCTCGGCCCGTGCGTCGGCGCGCTCGCTCTCCTCGGCGGCCCGGGCGTGTTCCGCCTCGCTCTCGCGCGCCTCCTCATCGGCCGCTTCGGCTTCCCGGCGAGCCTGATCCCGTTCCGTGCGGCGGGCTTGCTCCTCCTCGGCCCGACGAGCTTCGTCCCGTTCGGCGCGCCGCTCCCGATCACGGTGTGCGGTCTTCGCCTCACCACGTCGTTCCGGGCCCGCGTCCTGCGCCGTCCCGGCCGGTCCGGACGGGGTGACACGACTGGTCACGGCACCGGTATCCGCTGAGGCCGCCGTGAAGCCGACGGGCGGGGTCAGCGGTCGGTCGAGGTGACCGGTCGCCCACTCCTCGGCCGCCGCCGGGTCGGCCAGCACGGCGAGCAGGGTCCCTTCGATCTCCCGCAGGGCGGCCTCCCCCACCGCCTGCCCTTCGGCCGCCGCCAGGTCCCGGGCTTCCCGGGCGAGCGCGGCGACCAGGAGGTGCTGTTGACGGCTCAGTTCGCGCAGCCGGTCGCCGTCGAGGCTGCGGTGCGCGCTGCGCAGTCCCTCGCCGAGGCCGAGCAACGGCTGGATCCGCTCCGGCTCCCGGCGGACGAGGAGGTTGCCCGCCCATGCGGAGACGGTGGGCCGCCGCAGCCCCTTGATCCTCTCGGCGAGGTCGCGCTCCCCGGCCTTGCGGGCCTCCGCCGCGCGGGCGTTGCGTGCGGCGGTGAAGTCCTGCGGCCGCAGCTCGTACAGCTCGTCGAGGATGTTCTCCAGGTCCACGGTCCTCCTTGCGGCCCGTCGCCCCCGCCCTCGTCCGGGAGGGCCCAGGACCAGGATCGCTCACGACCTCGGTTCGCCGTACCAGCGCCATGCGGTGCGGCGCGGACGTCCGGGCAGCTCGCCCCGGCCGGTGGCCCACAGCAGCGTCCGCCAGGGGTCGCCACCGCCCCGCACATCGGGGAACAGCCGGGTGAGCACCCCTGCGCACAACCCCCCGGGCGGGCTCCAGCGGAGGCCGAGTCCCTGCGCCACGTCGTGGGTGTGGACCAGGGTCTCGACGATGCCCATGGCGGCGAAGCCCTCGGCGTCGGCGATCCCGAAGACGTGATGTGCCCGGACGCCGGGCGGAGCCGTGCGCACCATCGCGATGAGCAGCGCGCCGCACGACTCCAGGACCTCCAGCAGCCCGGCCGGCCCGGCCGCACGGTCGGCATACACGGTGTTGCCCGGCCCGCCGGGCCTGCGGCTGTCGTGGACGAAGGACAGATCGTGGTCCAAGGGGGGTGTGCGCAGGCCGAGTTGGACGGCGTAGGCGAACAGGTCGTCGGCGAGGTGCTCGACCGTCTCCCAGCAGTCCCACTCCAGCGTCCCGGCTTTCGCGTCCCACGCGGCGGCGGGCGGTGCGGAGCCCAGAACATCCAGGCAGAGCCGTACGGCGTGGTCGAGGTCGTCCACGGTCACGGGGACTGGGGCGGGGGCGGGGACGGGGGCCGGGCTTTCGGCGGTGGGCGACATGCCGGGACCGTACTCCGCACGGGCGGGCCCCGCGCCACCGATTATCGGCTGTCCGGGAGGGCTTCGCCGTTGTCGTCAGGCGCCACCGTCAGGAGAGCGGGCGCAGTACGCAGCGGGCCGGTCCGGCGGCGCGCAGGGTGATACCCGTGTCGACCGGCACCGTCGCGTCCCGCGCCGTCAGCTCGTACTCCCCGAGGATCATCGCGAGCGCGAGCACGGATTCCAGCATCGAGAAGTGCTGGCCGATGCAGGCGCGGGGTCCGCCTCCGAAGGGGAACCAGGCGTAGCGGGGGCGCTCCTTCTCCCGTTCCGGGGTGAAGCGCTCGGGGTCGAAGCGCTCCGGCTCCTCCCAGTACCGGGGGTGGCGGTGCGTCACCCAGGGAGCCACGATCACGTCCGCGCCAGCCGGGACGGTGTGACCGCCGATCACGGCGGCCTCGACGGCCCGGCGGCCGATGACCGGGCCCGCCGGGTAGAGCCGCATGGTCTCCTTGAGCACCTTGATGAGGTACGGCAGCGAGTCGAGGTCCGCCGCCTGCGGCACGCGCCCCGCGAGAACGCCCGCCGCCTCCTCCCTGGCCCGCGCCTGGTGCTCCGGGTGGCGGGCCAGCAGGTGCAGCGCGAAGCCGAGCGAGGTCGCTGTCGTCTCGTGGCCGGCGAGCAGGAAGATCAGCACCTGGTCGCGTATCTCGGCGGCGTCGAAGCTGCCGTCCTGCTCGCTCTGCGCCGTGGCGAGCAGCGTGAGCAGGTCGTCGCCGGACGCGGCGTCGGCGTCCGCCCGCCGCTGGGTGATGATGCGGTCGCACACCGCGTACAGTTCCTCGGTCGCGGACGCGGCCCGGCGGTTGCCCGGAGTGGGCCAGTCGCGCGGGAGGTTGGCGGGCGAGTAGCCCCGGCGCAGGACGTAGTCGCCGATGACCGGGAAGCAGCGTTCGACGACGGCGACGGCTGATTCGACGTCCGTGCCGAAGAGGATGCGCGCGACCGCCCGCAGGGTCAGCCCCGTCATCTCCGAGACGACGTCCACGGTCAGGTCGGGGGCGCTGCGCCAGGTGGCGAGCATCGTCGCCGTCTCGGCGGTGACGGCCTCGGCATAGCCGTCGACGCGTCGCCGGGTGAACAGCGGTTGCACCAGTCGGCGCTGGCGCAGATAGTCGGCGTCCTGGCTGGTCAGCAGACCGTTGCCGAACGACTCGCGGACCTCCTGGTAGAAGGCGTTGTCCTTGCGGAAGTTGGCCGCATCGGTGGCGAGCACCTGCTGTGCGCCCTCGGCGGAGAACACGGCGTACAGCTCCGCCCGCAGTCCGGGCGGTCCGGCGGTGAGGCGCACGACGTCGCCGTGCTCGCGCCGGGCGTCGAGGAAGGTGCCGAGCGAGTCCCGCTTGAGGTCGAGCATCGACCCGAGCAGCGGCAGTCCTGCCGGGCCGGGTACCTGTGCGGCAGTGGTGGTGGTCATGGCTCCCCCGGGTCGGCGGCATCGAAAGTCATGCGTCGCTCTCAACTGCCATTGTGCCGGAGGCCCTTGACCTGGGCGACGAGAGGCGGCGACCCGCTGCCGTGCCGAGGGCCGCCGACGCGGAGGCGGCACCGCACCCCCGTGCGCCGCCGCCCCGTCGTCCCTCACGCGCCGTCGGCCGCCGCGCGCAGTGCCGCCACGTCCAGCTTGCCCATCCCGAGCATGGCCTTCATCGCCCGCTGGGCGCGTTGCTCGTCGGGGTCCGCCAGCAGCTCTCCCAGCACCGCCGGGACGACCTGCCACGACAGGCCGTACTTGTCCTTGAGCCATCCGCACGGGCCCTCCTGGCCGCCGTCGGACAGCTTGCTCCAGTAGTAGTCGACCTCCTCCTGGTCGGCGCAGTCGATGTTGAAGGACACCGCCTCGTCGAAGGTGAACTCGGGTCCGCCGTTGATCGCGGTGTACGGCTGGCCGTCGAGCACGAAGTCCACGGTCAGCACCGTGCCGGCCGCGCGGGGGCCGGCCTCGCCGTAGTACGAGACATTCGTGATCTTCGAGTTGGGGAAGACCGAGACGTAGAACTCGGCGGCTTCTTTGCCCTGGGTGTCGAACCAGAGGTTGGGCGTGATCCGGGGCATGTCGTTCTCCTGACCGTGTCGGTGCCGGTGCTGGTGCTGGTGCTGGTACAAGCCTCTGCGGGTTCTGACCGCCCGGCTCTCCGGAACTCATCGCCGGGGCGCCGCCCGCTCGCCGCGGATGCCACCGAGTGCGCGGCCCGGGAACCCGGCGGAGGATGGAAGCGATGACCGGCTCCGTGACGTTGATCCGTGAGAGCCCGGAGGACCCGTTCTCGCTGGGTCGCGCCGTCTCCGTGGTGCTGGATCCGCACGGCCGGGTCACCGGCTGGAGCGACCGCGCCGAGGCGCTGCTCGGATTCGCGGCCCGTGAGGCACTCGGCCGGGAAGCCACCGACCTGATGGTGGACCCGCAGAACAAGCGTGTCGTCATGGAGGCCGCGGCCGCATGTGTGCGGGACCGCGGCTGGTTCGGTGTGGTGCCCGTACGCATCAAGGAAGGGCGCACCGTCGGTTTCGGGGTCCGCGCCCGGCTCGTGACGCGGGACAGCGGCGAGAAGGAGTGGTTCTTGATCGGCGCCCCTGCGGCGGAAGTGGTCCAGTGGGAGATCGACCGTTCGGTGATGGACGGCCTGTTCCGCAGGTCCCCGATCGGCCTCTCGGTCCACGACACCGATCTGAAAATCCTGCGCATCAACCGCGCGCTCGCCCATGTCGGTGACATCGAGGCGGAGCAGGCGCGCGGGTCCCGGACCGGGGACTTCCTCGTACGGCTCGACGCGGACACCGTGGACCAGCGGTTGCGGGAGGTGCTGGAGACCGGGGAACCACTGATCTTCACCGAACAGTCCTGCCGGCTGCTCGCCGCGCCCGCCAAGGAGCGGTTCGTCGATGTCTCCGCGTTCCGGCTGGAGGACTCCACCGGCCGGGTGCTCGGAGTGACCCAGCTCGTCGAGGACGTCACCGAACGTCACCGTGCACGGCGCAGGCTGGCGCTGCTCAGCTCGGCGGGCGCGCGGATCGGCACGACGCTGGACGTGGGGACGACCGCGTCGGAGCTCGCGGAGGCGGCCGTGCCGGGACTTGCCGACTGTGTCTCGGTCGACCTGCTGGAACAGGTCAGCCGCGGCGAGGAGCCAGTGGCGAACAGCGGTGGCAGCGCGGTGCGCAGGACGGCCGTACACAGCGTCGTGCGGGGCTCCGAACGGGTGATGTTCCCCGTGGGCTCGCTGAACACGTTCCCCCCGCGCACACCGCAGGGGCGCTGTCTGTCCGGACGGCGGCCCGTCCTCGAACCCGTCGTCGATGTGTGGAGGGCGCTGGAGGGGCTGGAGGGGCTGGACCCCGCGGACGCCGCGAAGCTGCGCGACGTGCATTCGCTGATGGTGGTGCCGCTCACCGCGCGCGGTCTCGTCCTCGGGTTCATGAGCCTGTGGCGCTCCCGGCTGCCCGAGCCGTTCGAGGACGACGACCTCACGCTCGCGGGCGAACTGGCCGCGCGTGCCGCCGTGTCCATCGACAACGCACGCCGGTTCACCCAGCAGCGCAGGACGGCGCTGGCGCTGCAACGAAGGCTGCTGCCGCGCGAGTTGCCGGTGCATCCCGCGGTCGCCGTGGCCCATCGCTATCTGCCGGCGGGCGGTGCCGCGGGGGTCGGCGGCGACTGGTTCGACGTGATCCCGCTCTCCGGTGCGCGGGTCGCCCTGGTCATCGGGGATGTGGTGGGCCATGGCATCAACGCGGCCGCCACCATGGGCCGTCTGCGTACCGCCGTGAACACCCTCGCCGACCTGGACCTCGAACCGGATGAGGTCCTCTCCCACCTCGACGACCTCGTCACCCGTCTCGCCGGCGAGCAGGAGCCCGACGACGAGGGAACGCCCGGGGAACAGGTGGTGGGAGCGACCTGTCTGTACGCGGTGTACGACCCGGTGGCCCGGCAGTGCTGCATCGCGCGCGCCGGGCATCCGCCGCCCGCCGTGGTGGCGCCGGACGGTGTCGTGAGCGTCCCCGAGCTGCCCGCCGGACCGCCGCTGGGCCTCGGCGGGCTGCCGTTCGAGACAGCCGAACTGACGCTGCCGGAGGGCACGGTGATCGCTCTCTACACCAACGGCCTGGTGGAGGGCGAAGAGCACGACATGGAGGACGGGATCGCCCGGTTGTGCACCGTGCTCGGCGGCCGTCCCGGCCGGCCGCTCGACGACATGGCCCAGCACATCGTCGACGCGCTGCTGCCCGCGCGGCCGAGCGACGACGTGGCGCTCCTGCTGGCCCGTACGAGCAGGCTGGCGCCGGAGCTCGTCGCCACCTGGGAGCTGCCCGCGGAGCCCACGGCCCCCGCGAAGGCCCGCAGGCTGACGGCCGACCAGCTCGCGGCGTGGGGGCTGGAGGAGCTGGCGTTCACCACCGAGCTGATCGTCAGCGAGCTGGTGACCAACGCGTACCGCTACGCCGGGGGGCCGTTGACCCTGCGACTGATCCACCATCACCGCCTGATCTGCGAGGTCACCGACCCGAGCAGCACCTCCCCGCATCTGCGCCGAGCCCGCTCCACCGACGAGGGCGGCCGGGGCCTGCTGCTCGTGGCCCAGCTGACGGAGCACTGGGGCACGCGCCACGCCCGGGAGGGCAAGACGGTATGGACGGAACAGCTGCTTCCGCAGCTGGGCGGGGGGCCGGTGGTGTGACGGAGCGCCGCGGGCGCGGACCGGCCGGCCGGCCGTGCCATCGGCGACCTGCTCATGGTCGCGATCGACCCGCCGGCCCGGGCGCGACGGCGACACGGGCGGGCAGCACCGGCTCGGCATGCGGCTGGCGGAGGCGGGGACGCGGCGGAGGACGCCGTGACCGGCGCGCCGCGCGACGGGCACACGGTGGCACCGCTCGGCTGCGGCCGACCGCGCCTTGCGCCCCTGGGGCGGCAGGACGGCCCGTACACGCCCGGAGGAGGACGGCCGCCGGACGCCCACGTCCAACGCCCATGCGGCCACCGCCGACCAGCGCCCGTGCCCACGGCCCGCACCTGGTGCGGCCCGCCGCGTGCGGCCGGTCAGGCCGGATCCGTACGCCTGGGCCCGGCGCCCAAACCGGCCGGAACCGACCGCGCCCCGACTCCCACCGCCCACACCGGACACCACCGCCACCCACGACCGGCGGACCACCCCCACACGGCCCGTCAAGCCAACACCACACGCGAGGCCAGGCGCCCACGGGCGACACGAGGTACGGGTCGGGGCATACGCCACCCGGGCACCCACGCGGCCCGCCGCCGATGCGGAGCGGGACCGCCCCGTGCGGCCGGTCAGGCCGAGGCCGCACGCGGAGCCCGGCGCCCACGGGCGAGAGCGGGTGCTACCCGCCGCCCGCAAGGACGGACCGCGCCCGGGCTTCGGCGCCCTCGGGCGAGAGGGGGTGCGGGCGGTCACGCCGGTGTCGCGACCGACGTCGAGGCGGCTGCGGCGATCGCGTCCTGGCGGCTGGCGAACACGGGAAGGCCGGAGCCGTCAGTGCCGGCCTTCAGCAGGCGTCTCGCCGACGACACGGTGGCCACCGCCGACAGCGCCACGCCGGCCTGGCCGCAGAGCCGGTGCGCCCTCAGCACAGCGCTGAGCGCCGCCGCGCTCACGACGGGCGTCCGGAGCTCGATCACCACGGCCTGGGGCAGGTAGGACCGGACGGCCTCCGCGAGCTTCTGCGACACCGTGGCCCGGTCGCTGATCGTGACGTCGCCGTGGAGAGTGAGGACCAGTACGCCACGGTCGAGCATGTGGGTGAGCACCATGAGCCATCCGATCACGGGGATTTTTAGGATTTGCCCCATTTAGGGGCTCGGCGGACGTCGCCGCAACACGCCACACCACAACCGGGGGAACCGCTCCCGCCCCCCGCGTCCCGACCTGCGCTTTCCGCGCTGCGCCGAGCGGGCGGAGGGGCCTCTCCGGCGAGAGCGGCCCGCGCAGGCGAAGCGACACCGCACCACTGGTCACCGTTCGCCCCGATTTCACAGCGCTGTATCCGGACTGTGATCCTCAAGTTCAGCTCAGATGGGGTGACGAACAGGTGCATGCGTCCTTATGGTCCTCACAAATCGAGAACGGTGGAGCAGGGGGCCACGGTCTCGGTGCGGGAGGAACACGCCGCGGCCCCGCGGGCGTCGAAGCCTTCCCCGGATCGTTGAAACAGAGGATGTCGCACCATGAAGCCCCGCAAGTCGGCCACGTTCGCGGCGATCACCGTGATCGCGGTCGCTCTCACCGCCACCTCCTGCAGCGGCGAATCCGGTTCCACGGCTGACGACCCGTCGGGCGCCCCGAGTTCCATGGACCGGCCCAAGCTCCCCACGTACAAAGTCGCGACGGATGTCTCGTTCGACTCCCCGACCCTGGCCAGGGCGCAGAAGGCGGGCAAGCTCGTGATCGGGGTCAAGGACGACCAGCCCTTCCTGGGCTACCAGGACAAGAACGGCCAGCGTTCCGGTTTCGACATCGAGATCGCCAAGATGGTCGCCGCGGACCTCGGCTTCGCGCCCCGTCTGATCCAGTTCAAGACGATCGACACCCGCAGTCGTGAAGCAGCGCTCGCCAATGGCGAGGTCGACCTGTACGTCGGCACGTACACGATCAACGACGAGCGCAAGAAGAAGGTCGGCTTCGCGGGGCCGTACTTCATGGCCGGCGCCGACCTGCTGGTCCGCAAGGACGACGGCACCATGGGCGGCCCGTACTCCCTGCAGGGCAAGACGGTCTGCTCGGTGAAGGGCTCGACGGCTCTGCGCGAGATCCAGAAGCCCGAGTACAACACACAGACGGTCGAGACCAACAAGTACGGCGAGTGCGTCCAGCGGCTGCTCGCCGGCGACGTCGACGCCGTGACCACGGACGACGCCATCCTGATGGGATACGCGGCCCAGGCGCCGGACAAACTGAAGGTCATCGGCAACCCGTTCACCGAGGAGCCGTACGGCATCGGTATGGACAAGGACGACACGGCGCTGCGCGAGGCGGTGACGGACGCGATCGAGGAGCACGACGCCAACGGCGACCACGAGAAGGCGTACGACGCGACGCTCGGTCTGTCCGGCTCCAAGTACGGCGGCGCGCCGCTCGTCGAGCGTTACTGACATACCGTCACAAAGGGGCGGCCACCCGGTCATCGGGTGGCCGCCCCTTCGTCGTACCCCGGCCGACGTCACGGGAGTACGCGTCCGCCCCGGCCGAGCGCGGCGCCGGCCGGGGCGGATCGGATGCGGCGGCGTCAGCCGAGGGTGGCGATCGCCTGGTTGAAGGTCGCCGAGGGACGCATCACCGCGGAGGCCTTGACCGCGTCCGGACGGTAGTAGCCGCCGATGTCGACCGGCGAGCCCTGGACGGCGATCAGTTCGTCCACGATGGTCCGCTCCTGCTCGCCCAGCGTCTTCGCCAGGCCGGCGAACGCCTCCGCGAGCTGCGCGTCGTCGGTCTGCTTGGCCAGCTCCTGGGCCCAGTACAGGGCCAGGTAGAAGTGGCTGCCGCGGTTGTCGATGCCGCCGAGCTTGCGGCTGGGCGACTTGTCCTCGTTCAGGAAGGTGCCGGTGGCGCGGTCGAGCGTCTCGGCGAGAACCTTGGCGCGGGCGTTGCCCGTGGTCGTCGCGAGGTGCTCGAAGCTGACCGCCAGCGCGAGGAACTCGCCCAGGCTGTCCCAGCGCAGGTAGTTCTCCTTGACGAGCTGCTGGACGTGCTTGGGGGCAGAACCGCCCGCACCCGTCTCGAACAGACCGCCGCCGTTCATCAGCGGCACGACCGAGAGCATCTTGGCGCTGGTGCCCAGCTCCAGGATCGGGAACAGGTCGGTCAGGTAGTCACGCAGGACGTTGCCGGTGACCGAGATGGTGTCCTCGCCGCGGCGGATGCGCTCCACGGACAGCTTGGTCGCCTCGACCGGGGAGAGGATGCGGATGTCCAGGCCCTCGGTGTCGTGCTCCGTCAGGTACTGCTTGACCTTCTCGATGAGCACGGCGTCGTGGCCACGGCCCTCGTCGAGCCAGAACACGGCCGGGACGCCGGTCGCGCGGGCGCGTGTGACGGCGAGCTTCACCCAGTCCTTGATCGGGGCGTCCTTGGTCTGGCACATGCGGAAGATGTCACCGGCGCCGACGACCTGCTCCAGCACCAGGTTCCCGGCGGCGTCGACGACGCGGACGGTGCCGGTGGCGGGGATCTCGAAGGTCTTGTCGTGGCTGCCGTACTCCTCGGCCTTCTGCGCCATGAGACCGACGTTGGGCACCGAGCCCATGGTCGACGGGTCGTAGGCGCCGTTGGCGCGGCAGTCCTCGATGACGGCCTGGTAGACACCGGCGTAGCTGCTGTCCGGGAGGACGGCGAGGGTGTCGGCCTCCTGGCCGTCCGGGCCCCACATGTGGCCCGAGGTACGGATCATCGCGGGCATGGAGGCGTCGACGATGACGTCGCTCGGGACGTGGAGGTTGGTGATGCCGCGGTCGGAGTCGACCATCGCGAGCGCCGGGCCCTCGGCGAGCTCGGCGTCGAAGGACGCCTTGATCTCGGCGCCCTCGGGCAGGGCCTCAAGGCCCTTGAAGATGCCGCCGAGGCCGTCGTTCGGGGTGAGGCCGGCCTTGGCGAGCACCGCGCCGTAGCGGGCGAAGGTCTGCGGGAAGAAGGCGCGTACGACGTGGCCGAAGATGATCGGGTCGGAGACCTTCATCATCGTGGCCTTCAGGTGCACGGAGAACAGCACGCCCTCCGCCTTGGCGCGGGCGACCTGAGCGGTGAGGAACTCGCGCAGGGCTGCGACGCGCATGACGGACGCGTCGACGACCTCGCCCGCGAGGACGGGCACCGACTCGCGCAGCACGGTGGTGGAGCCGTCGTCACCCTTGAGCTCGATGCGCAGGCTGCCGTCCTCGGCAGCGACCGCGGACTTCTCGGTGGAGCGGAAGTCGTCGACGCCCATGGTGGCGACGTTGGTCTTCGACTCGGCGGTCCACGCGCCCATGCGGTGCGGGTGCGTCTTGGCGTAGTTCTTCACCGAGGCGGGGGCGCGGCGGTCGGAGTTGCCCTCGCGCAGGACCGGGTTGACGGCGCTGCCCTTGACCTTGTCGTAGCGGGCGCGGATGTCGCGCTCCTCGTCGGTCTGCGGGTCGTCCGGGTAGTCCGGCAGCGCGTAGCCCTGCTCCTGGAGCTCGGCGACGGCAGCCTTCAGCTGCGGGATCGAGGCCGAGATGTTGGGCAGCTTGATGATGTTCGCTGCGGGCGTCTTGGCCAGCTCGCCGAGCTCGGCGAGCGCGTCGTCGATGCGCCGGCCCTCTTCGAGGTACTCGGGGAACTGCGAGATGATCCGTCCCGAGAGGGAGATGTCACGGGTTTCCACGGTGACACCGGCCGTCGAGGCGTACGCCTGGACCACGGGCAGGAACGAGTACGTCGCCAGGGCGGGCGCCTCGTCAGTGTGCGTATAGATGATGGTCGAGTCAGTCACCGGGTGCTCCGCTCTCCACGTCTGCAACATTGCTCGACATCAAGATATCTCGTGATCGGCCCCTGATCGACGCGGGGCCTGGTCTCGGCGTGCGGTCGGTCACCGGTGCTGCCCGTGGGCGTCGGTCCGGGCCTCCAGGGCGTGCAGCACCGCCACCATGTCCGCTCCGCCGTGCCCGAGGCGGCGGCCTCCTGAAGCAGGCCCGGCGCTCGATCGTCAGGGTCCACGACGAAGTCGACCACCGGCGAGGGCATTGTCCGAGGGCATCGTCACGGACGTAGGAGGCGGGACGTACGTGCTCAGGCCGCTCTATGGCATGGGTGAGTGGACGAACATGCGTGAGTGGACGAACGAGAACGCCGAGCGACTGACAGTGACCGTGTCTCGTCCGGTCTCCAACGAACAAGCGGAAGGGGCTCTCGTGACCGCACGCCCCGTCGGCCGCCCGGAGGCCCTGCTCGCCGCGTACGAGCACGAGCTGAGCCACTGCTTCCGCCGCCCTCGTCCACAGGCCCAACTGCCCCGCCCCGCATAGGGGAGTCACGTGCAGGAAGGCGAGACGCCCCTCTTCGCCCGCCGTGCCTGTACGCAGGACCTGCTCGTCACCCCCGGGCCGAGCGGGACGTGCGCGCCCTGACGGCCGTGGCGCGGGGGCTCGGTCCGTTTCGCGACGGGTGCGTCCGCACAGCGGACCGACGTCGTCCGCCCGGGCGGGCGGACGACGTCGCGAAGGGGGAGGTTCGGCCCTGACCCGCCGGGCGCCCTCCGTCCTACTTGACCGACCCGGCCATCACGCCCTGCACGAAGTGCCGCTGGAAGGCGAAGAAGACCACCAGGGGAACCACCAGGGAGAGGAACGCGCCCGGCGCCAGGACGCCGATGTTGCTTCCGAACTGCCGCATCTGGGACTGCAGGGCGACGGTCAGCGGCTGCGACCCGCTGTCCGCGAAGAGCAGCGCCACGAGCATGTCGTTCCAGACCCACAGGAACTGGAAGATGGCGAGACTCGCGATGGCCGGGCGGCCGAGCGGCAGCACGAGGCGCGAGAAGATGCGCCACTCGCTGCCGCCGTCCATCCGCGCGGCCTCCAGCATCTCGCGCGGGATCTCGGCGAAGTAGTTCCGCAACAGGAAGATCGCGAACGGGAGTCCGTAGGCGACGTGGAACAGGACGACGCCCGCGACGGTGCCGAACAGGCCGATGGCGCCGAACAGTTTGGCCACGGGCAGCAGGCCGATCTGGACGGGCACCACCAGCAGCCCGACGACGACCAGGAAGATCGCGTCACGGCCGGGGAATTCCAGCCAGGCGAAGGCGTATCCGGCGAGTGCGGCGATGCCGACGACCAGGAGCGTGGCGGGCACCGAGATCAGGACGGTGTTCCAGAAGGCCTCGGTGATGCCGGAGTCCTTCAGCAGCGCCGTGTAGTTGTCCAGGGACATCTGGGAGGGGTCGGTGAGCGCCGTCCACCAGCCGTCGGAGGCGTTGTCCCGTTCCGAGCGGAGGGAGGACAGGAGCAGCCCGGCGAGGGGCGTGATCCACACGAGGGCCACGACGATCAGCAGGGCCTGGACGACCCCGCTGTTCAGCCACGTGGCGAGGGCCCGCCGGCGCGGGGGGCGGCTCGGCGGGGCCGTGACCGCCGCGGCGGCGGGGGCCTCGGCGAGCGGCGGGCGCTCGATGGTGCTGTGGCCGCTCATGCTCCGCTCCTCTTGAACCGGCGGACGTTGAAGATCATCGCGGGGACGACCAGCAGGAGGAGCAGGACGCTGAGCGCACTGCCGAGCCCCTGGTCGTTGCCGCCGCCGAACGAGACCAGCCACATGCGGGTGGCGAGCACATTGGCCTCCTCCTGGACCGGTCCCGGTGCGATGATCCAGACGAGGTCGAAGACCTTCATCACATTGATCACCAGCGTCACGAAGACGACGGTGAGCACGGGGGCGAGCAGCGGCACGGTGATCTTGCGGAAGATCTGGCCCTCGGTGGCGCCGTCCATCCGGGCCGCCTCCAGGGCGTCCCGCGGGATGGCGGCGAGGCCCGCGCCGATCAGCACCATCGCGAAGCCGGTCCACACCCACAGATAGGCGCCGATCACCGCGGGGGTCACCAGGGCGGGCCCGAGCCAGTTCACGCCTTCGTAGGGTGCGGCGAAGTTCGAGGCGGGCAGCCGGACGGTGTAGGCCCCGTCGTCCAGGCCGGCGAAGCGGAACGATCCGTCCGCGGCCGTGGTCGTGGTGGCCGCGGTCCTGCCGTCGCGTACGGCCTCGACGGTCATGCCCGGCAGGCCCTTCTCGGCCGGGTCGACCTTGCCCTGCACACCGCCGCCGCCCGGGGCGAAGTCGAGATAGACGACTCCCCCGAGGCCGGCCGGGCCGGGCTCCCGTACGGCCGCGGCCTTCGCCCCGGCGGGCATGGCGTCCGGTGACACGCCCACGAAGCCGATGGTCACGGTCCGTCCGGGAGCCACGGCCTGCTCGGTGGTGTACGGGCCGCCCGCGCCTCCCGTCAGGCCCTGGTTCTCGCGCGCCCGGGCCGTCGGATAGGCGGCCGGGTCCTTGAACGTGTCGTGGACGCCGACGACGGCGGCGTTGAGCACGCCCCGGTCCGGGTCCTGCTCGTAGGCGAGCCGGAAGATGATGCCCGCGGCGAGGAAGGAGACGGCCATGGGCAGGAAGAGCACCAGCTTGAACGCGGTGGCCCAGCGCACCTTCTCGGTGAGCACGGCCAGGACCAGCCCGATGCCGGTCAGCAGGGCGGGGGCGACGACGACCCAGATCGTGCTGTTGCGAATGGCCTTGAGCGTGGCCGGATCGCTGAACATCTCGCTGTAGTTCGCGGCTCCGACGAACCGGTCCCCGCTCGCGTCGAACAGACTGCGTCCGACGGAGAACAGGACCGGGTAGACCACGAGCGCGCCGAGGAGCAGCAGGGCGGGCAGGACGAAGACGACGGCGAGCCGGCGTTTTCTGCGTTGCGCCCGGCGCCGCGGGTCCGCCGCGGCGCGGGTCTTGAGGGTGTCAGCCATGGGGCGGCCTCAGTTCCGGTAGGCCTTGGCGGCCGCGGCCTCGAGCTTCGCCGCGGTGGCCTTCGGGTCGGAGGGGTCGCGGAGGAAGTCCTGCAGGAGCTTCCACTCCCCCGCGCCCTTGGTGCCGCCGAAGGCGGCGGGCGCCTGGTCGGACATGTCGAAGCGGACCGAGTTGCCCGCGCCGATCAGCGACTCGGCGGTCTCACGGGCGATCTCGTCGCCGTACGCGTCGAGGCTGACGTCCTTGTTCGGGGACAGGAACCCGCCCGCGGCGGCCCACACCTCGGCGGCCTCGGGGGTCGCCAGGAACTCCAGCAGCCGCATGCCGGCGTCGGCGTTCTTGCCCTCCTTGAGGACCACCGCCGCGTCGCCGCCGCTGACGACCGGCGGCTGCCCGGCGCCGACCCCGGGGAAGGGGAAGAACTTGGCGTCCTCGCCCGGCTTCCTGCCGAACTCGTCCTTGGCCACGCCCGCGACGAAGTCGCCTTCGTAGACCATGCCCGCCTTCGGCTCGGGGCCGAAGACCTGCTCGACGGACGCCGGGAAGTCGGTGCGCAGCGCGCCCTGCGCGCCGCCGGCGACGAGCTGCTTGTCCTTGAACACCTCGCCCAGGGTGGTGAGCGCCTTGACGACGCTCTCGTCCGTCCACTTGATCTTGTGCTGGGCGAGCTGGTCGTACTTCTCGGGTCCGGCCTGGGAGAGGTACACGTTCTCGAACCAGTCGGTGAGCGTCCAGCCGTCCTCGCCGGCTATAGCGAAGGCGGGGCGGCCGGAGTCCGAGAGGGTGCGACCGGCCTCCAGCAGGCCCGTCCACGAGCTGGGCTCCGTGACGCCTGCCTGGGTGAACGCCTCGGGGCTGTACCAGACGGTCGACTTGTGCGCCGCCTTGAAGTAGAGGCCGTAGTAGTCGCCGCCGACGGTGCCGTAGTCCTTCCACACCGGGGCGAGGCCCGCCGACGCCGACTTCGCGGTCTTGTCCGACAGCGGGCGGAGCCAGCCCTCCTCGGCGAACTGCTTCAGTACGCCGACCTGCGGCACCATCACCACGTCGGGTGCGTTGCCGCCTTCGATCTTGCTCCCGACGAAGGTGGAGACGTTGTCGCCGGAGGGCACGAAGACGGTCTTGGCGCCGGTCTTCTCGGTGAAGGCGTCGAGCACCTTCTTGAAGTTCTTCTGCTCGCTGCCGGTCCAGACACCGGCCACGGTCACGGTCTGGCCGCTGAGTTCGCCGCCGCTCGCGGGTTCGGTCGTGCCGCCGCAGGCCGTCGCGGTCAGTGCAACGGCGAGGGCCGCCGACACTGTCGCCGCTGTCCGCCGGGTCGTCTTCACGGGTCGTCGCATGATGAGGGTCCTTCCGAGGGATGGGGCAGGTCAGGAGGTGGAGTCGGCCGTCCACCACGCGGCGGTCGCTCCGGGGAGCACACCGTCGGGGCAGGGGCCGCTGGAGAGGAGAGGGGTTCCTCCCGCGGGGGCGGGTACGGGCTCGGTGCCGAAGTTGACCGCGCAGATCAGGCCGTCGCCGCGGACCATGGCCAGCACGTGCGGGGGTGCGTCCAGCCAGCGGAGTGTGCCCTCGCCCAACTGCGGGAGACTGCGGCGCAGTTGCAGGCCCTCGCGGTACAGGTGCCAGAAGGAGCGGGTGTCGGCCAGGGCCCGGTCCGTGGCGTGCTCGGCGAACCACTCGGGCTGCGGCAGCCACGGCCGCGCCCCGGCCTCGCCCTGGCTGAAGCCGAACGGGGAGGCGTGGCCGGACCAGGGCAGCGGGACGCGGCAGCCGTCGCGGATGTGCTTGCGGCTGCCGGTGCGGTGGAAGATCGGGTCGGTGAGTACCTCGTCCGGCAGGTCGAGCACCTCGGGCAGTCCGAGCTCCTCCCCCTGGTAGACGTACGCCGCGCCGGGCAGCGCGAGCATCAGCAGGGCGGCGGCCCGGGCGCGGGCCGCGCCGAGTCCGCTGCCCTCGACGCCGGGTTCGCCCGCGTACCGGGTCACGGTGCGGACCTGGTCGTGGTTGTTGAGCACCCAGGTGACGGTGGAGCCGGTGCCGGCGATGTCGCGTATGGCCTCGTCGATCGTCGAGCGGAAGGCGTCGGCGTCCCAGGGGGCGCTGAGCAGGTCGAAGAAGAAGGCCTGGTGCAGTTCGTCGGGCCGGACGTACAGGGCGTGCTCGCGCGCGGTCGGTACGGAGACCTCGCCGACGAGCAGGCGGTCGCGCCCGTCCTGGGCGGCGTACTCCTCGCACACCGCGCGCCAGCGGCGCCACACGTCGTGCACCTCGGGCTGGTTCCAGGCGAGCGGGTTGACCGAGTCGCGGGCCCGCTCGTCGGCGGCGGGGTCGTCGGAGTCGGGCAGAGCGGCGTCCTTGTAGAGGCCGGCCGCCACGTCGATACGGAATCCGTCGACGCCCCGGTCGAGCCAGAAGCGCAGCACGCGCTCGAATTCGTCGCCCACGGCCGGGTGGCGCCAGTTGAGGTCCGGCTGCTCGGGGGTGAACAGGTGCAGGTACCACTCGCCGGGGGTACCGTCTGCGTCGGTGGTCCGGCTCCATGCGGGCCCACCGAACATGGCGCGCCAGTTGTTGGGCGGTTCGCTGCCGTCGGCGCCGCGGCCGGGGGCGAAGTGGAAGCGGGAGCGGGCGGGGCTGCCGGGGGTCGCGGCGAGGGCCTCGCGGAACCACGGGTGCTCGCTGGAGCAGTGGTTGGGGACGATGTCGAGGAGCAGCTTGAGCCCGAGCCTGCGGGCGTCGGCCACCAGCCGGTCGAACTCGTCGAGGTCGCCGTAGACGGGATCGACGTCGCAGTAGTCGGCGACGTCGTAGCCGTGGTCGTGCTGCGGCGAAGGATAGAACGGGCTGAGCCAGATGCCGTCGACGCCGAGCTTGCGCAGATAGGGGAGCCCGGCCCGGACGCCGGCCAGGTCGCCGATGCCGTCCCCGGTGCTGTCGAGGAAGCTGCGGACGTAGACCTGATAGATCACCGCGTCGCGCCACCACGGTTCGGGAGTCGTGGCGCTGCGGGAGGGGCGGCCGATGCCGGCCGGAAGCGTGCTGAGCATCTCGCGTCGACCTGTTTCTGCTGGATGCGAGGGCGCCCCGGATCGGGTGCGCTGTTATGCATGCATGTTAAGTAGCTATGACGGCCGAGTGTCAACGATGCGTCCAGAAAGAATCCCAAAACTGGGGTGATTTGACCACCTATGAACCCCTTTACAAGAGCCAGGGTCTACCTAACATGTAAGTAGGAGCCCTGGCCGGGGGAGGTGGGAGATGAGCTCAGCCCTTGCGGGAGATCGCTCCGAGCTCGCGTGCCAGGCGCTCGACCGCCTGCTCGGGTGTCCGGCGCAGTGCCATGACGTCCTGCGCGACCGCCTGCACGGCCAGGCTCACCTGGTCGTAGCGCGGCGACTTGGGACGCGGCTCGGCCGACAGCACACTGCGACGCAGCGTCGGCAGATACGGATGGGCGGCGATCAGCGCCGGATCCTCGTACAGCGCGGCGCGCACCGGCGGGAGCGACCCCTCGGTCAGCACCTGACGCTGGACCCGCTCGCTGGTGAGGTACGCGATCAGGTCAGCGGCCGACTCCGGGTGCCGCGCACGGCTGCTCACCGCCAGATTCGAACCGCCGAGCACGCTGGTGCCCGGGCCGTCGGGGCCGGGCAGGGGCACCACCCCGAACCGGCCGGCCACCTTCGAGCCCTCGGCGCTCGCGTCGGCGTACACATAGGGCCAGTTGCGCAGGAAGAGCAGCCGGCCGTCCTGGAAGGCCCGGCGCGACTCCTCCTCCTTGTAGCCGAGCGCGTCGCGGGCGATCCAGCCCTCGCGCACACCGTCCGCGAGGAAGGCGAAGGCGGCGCGCGCCGCGTCCGAGTCCACGGTGACCCGGTCGCCGTCGTCCCGCAGGATCGAGCCGCCCGCCGAGTGCACCGCCTCCGTCACATTGACGGTCAGCCCCTCGTACGGCAGGAACTGGCCCGCGTAACCGTCGAGGCCGTGACGGGGTGCGACGGTGCGGGCCTGACGTGCCAGTTCCGCCCAGGTGCGCGGTGGTTTCTCGCCGGCGCGGTCCAGGACGTCCTTGCGGTAGTAGAGCAGCCCGGCGTTGGTCACGTACGGGACCGCGTACAGCCGCCCGTCGAAGGTCGCGGTGTCCACGACGGGGCGCAGGAAGGTGTCCAGCGGGAAGCGGTCGCGCTCCAGCGGAGCGATCCAGCCCGCCGCCGCGAACTCCGACGTCCATGCCACATCGATGTTCAGCACGTCGAACCTGTCGCTGCCCGAGCGCAGTTCGCTGATCATCTGTGCCCGGGTCTCGTCGGCCGAGTCCGGCAGCTCGACCAGGGTGACCCGCTCACCGGGATGGTCCTCGTTCCAGTCCTCGAGCAGCGGCGGAAGGTAACCGGTCAGGTCACCGGCGGTCACCAGCGTCATCGGGCCCCGGCCGCCGGCGTCCGCTCCCCCGGCGTGCACGTCGGCGCCGACATGGCCGGCCAGCACCACCGCCGCGGCCAGGAGAGCCCTACCCGCGGCACGCATCCACCGCATAGGTTCCTCCCGGTGCACGATCCGGCTGCGCCGCCGACCATCGTGGCCTATATATACCCGTTAGGCATGGGCGATACTAGACGTCCAGGCACACCAAGGCCGGCGGCCGGTCCATCGGCCCGCTGCCCGGCCAACAGCAGACTATGCAGCGGGAGAGAGGGGGAGCGCGTGCGGCTGCCGCTCCTGGCGCTCCTCACCCGTGGCCCCGCACACGGTTACGAGCTCAAACAGGACCTTGAGAAGCTCCTGGGCGCCGCGTACCCTCAGCCGAATATCGGCCAGATATATGTCACTCTCGGCCGACTGGAGAAGAGCGGTCTGATCGCCGGCGAGGACGTCGAGCAGTCGGGTCGGCCCAACAAGCGCACGTACCGGCTCACCGATGCCGGGCGTGAGGCCGTGCTGGCCTGGTTCGATGAGACCGCCGACGAGCCACGGGTGCGGGACGAGTTCTTCATGAAGCTCGCGCTCGCGCCGCAGTCGGGGCTTGCCGACCCGATCGCCCTGATCAACAAGCAGCGTCGGCAGTACCTCAACACCATGCGGGAGCTGTCGAAGCTGGCCGTGTCCGAGGACCGGGACAACAAGGTCGCCCAGCTGCTGATCGAGGGCGCCATGCTGCATCTGCAGGCCGACCTGGACTGGCTGGAACGTTGTCAGGAGGAGCTGGAATGAGCGACGACGCCGCGGTTTCCGGCGAGCGCCGGGGATCGGGCGCGGCCGGCTCCGGTGGACGCGGCCGACCCGGCGGGCCGGTGGGCCACGGCGCCGAGGCGACCGGGGACGGGGCCGTGACCGGGCAGCAGCAGGCGAGTGCGGACGTGCCGGAGCCGGGTGCCGCTGGAGGCGGGCGGGAACGCGTCGCCGAGAGCGTCCGTTCCGCCCCGCCCTCGTCCGGGCCGGTGAGCGGCCCCATCGTGCGCGCCGAAGGACTGACCAAGACCCACTACGGCGAGGGCGCCGCGGTGCATGCCGTGCGCGGTGTGGACCTGACCGTTCAGCCTGGGGAATTCGTGGCGGTGACCGGTCCCTCCGGCGCCGGGAAGTCGACACTGCTGCATCTGATCGGCGGGCTGCAGCGCCCCGACAGCGGGAAGCTGTGGCTCGGCGGGGAGCGGGTCGACGAGTACCGGGAGGCCCGTTGGGCGGTGCTGCGCCGACGCAGCATCGGCATCGTGTTCCAGTTCTTCAACCTGGTCTCCAATCTCACCGTCGCCGACAACGTGGAACTGCCCGCGCTGCTGGCCGGGGCGTCGCCCAAGGCCGCGCGCGCCTCCCGCGCCGAGCTGCTGGCCGAGCTCGGGCTCGAAGGCCGGGAGAGGTCGATGCCCGGCGAGCTGTCCGGCGGCGAGCAGCAGCGCGTCGCGCTCGCCAGGGCGCTGGTCAACCACCCCGCCCTGCTGCTCGCCGACGAGCCGGCCGGCAGCCTGGACAGCAAGGGCACCCGGGAGGTGCTGCGGCTGCTGTCCCGGTTCCACCAACGCGGCCAGACGATCCTGATGGTCACCCATGACGCCCGGATGGCGAGCGCCGCCGACCGCGTCATCAGCTTCTTCGACGGGCGTATCGCCGACGACGCGGTGCTGGGCACCGGGCACCGCGCTCCGGGCGGCGGAGTGTCCGGCGTACTCGAACTGAGGGACTGAGAGTGCGCGCCACTCTGCGCTGGGCGCACGCCGACTTCCGGGCACACCGCGGTGAAGCCCTGTTCGTCGTCCTCGCCAGTGCCGGGATCATCGCCTCGCTGCTGCTGGCCGGTGCCCTGTTCGGTTACGCCGCCAACCCCTGGCAGCGGGTTTTCAACCAGTCCCAGGGCGCGCACATCTGGCTGCACACGCGCGGCGGCGCCGACACCGCCGCTCTGTCCCGGCTCGACGGCGTCGCCGCGCTCTCCGGTCCGTACCGCACCGCGACCACCACCGTCGAGTCGCGGGGCGCGCGGGCGGGTGTCGAACTGCGCGCGGCGGGGGTCAGGCCCCCCGACACGGGCCGGCCACTGGTCACGTCGGGCCGCTGGCTCGCCCCGTCGGACGACGGCGGCCCGGGCGCGGTCGTGCTGGAGACGTCGGTGGCCAGGGCGCTGTGGGCGGAGCCGGGCGACACGCTGCGCGTCACGGCACCGGACGGACCGGCGAGCACCCTGCGGGTCGTCGGGGTCGCGGAGGCGGCGGAGCCGCGTTACCGGCCGGGCGGCGAACCCGGCATCGGCTGGGTGCTGCCCCGCGCCCTCGACGCCGTCGCCCCCGGCGCGAGCGGACAGACCGTGGGGCTGCGGCTGGACGACCCGGACGACACCGACTTCCTCGTGCAGCGCGCGGTGACGCTCCTGGGCGCGGACCGGGTCTCGCAGGTCGCCAAGTGGCAGCAGGCGCGGGCCGAGGCCGCCGGTGACGACCGGCTGCTGGGGCAGTTGTTCGCCGTGTTCGGTCTCGGCGCGCTGCTGGCCGCCGCTCTGGCCGCGTCCGGGGCGATCGCCGCCCGAGTACGCGCGCAGCTCAGGGACATCGCGGTGCTCAAGGCCGTCGGGTTCACCCCGGGGCAGGTGGTGCGCGGCTTCCTTGTCCAGCACCTGGCCTTCGCGCTGCTGGGTGTAGCACTCGGCACCGTGGCGATCGCCCTGCTGGGGTCCCGCATTCCGGGGCGTATCGGTGACGCGGTGGCTCTGTGGCAGGACCTGCCCGGTCACACGGCCCTGATGATCGGCGTGCCGTGCGGTGCGGTCCTGCTCATCGCGGTCGCCACCGGCCTCGCGGCCTGGCGGGCCGGGCGTGTGCCACCGGTCCCGGTGGCCCGTGCGGCGCTGCCGACCGCCGCGCCGATGACCGCGCTCGGCAGACGGGCACTCGGTATGCGGATGCCGCCCGCGCTGGTGCTGGGGACGCGCGCCGCGTTCTCGCGCCGGGGCGGTGCGTTGGTGGCCGTGCTCCGGCTGGCGCTCCCACTGGTCCTGATCACCGTGGCGCTCGTCGCCTGGTCCACCCTGGACCAGTTCCGCAGCCATCCCGACCGGGTGGGCCTGCCGGCGGCGCTGACCGTGCGGGCCGAGCAGCCCGGCGGTCCGGCGGACGCGGAACTGGAGCGCATCCTCGCGGGCGTCGACGACGTCGCCGCCGTTCATCCCGGTGTGGAGACGGCGGCCCTGGTGCCGGGGCAGACGGGCACCATCACCCTGCGTGGGCTCGGCACCGCTCATGAGCCGTACCCCCTCGCGGTGGTGGAGGGCCGGCCACCCGGAGGTCCGGACGAAGCGGTCGCCGGCCAGGGGCTGCTGGATCTGCTCGGCGTACGGGTGGGCGACTGGGTGCGGATGACCGTCGAGGGACGGCCACAGATCCTCCATGTCGTCGGCCGCAGCATCGAACCGGAGTCCAGCGGCCGGATCATCTCCACGACCGTCGACACCCTGCGCGAACGCGACCTCGGCCTGCGGCCCGGGTTCCACGCCCTGGTGCTGCGCGACGGCGCCGACCCGCGCGCGGTGAGCGCGGAGCTCGCCGAGGCGGGCGGCGGCGCGCTGGAGATCCGCGAGACCCCGAACCCCGCGGACCGCCTGGAACCGGCGCGCGCGGTGATCGCTGCGCTGATCGTGGTGCTCGCACTGATCGGCCTGATCGAGTTGCTGACCCTGATCGGCACGGGCGTACGCGAGCGGGGCCGTGATCTGCTCGCCCTCAAGGCCATCGGTCTGACACCCCGGCAGATCGGCGCGGTGATCGTGACGACGGCGTGCCTGACGGCCCTGCTCTCCGCCGTGCTCGGGACGGCGGTCGGTGCCGTGGCGGGCACGCGTCTGGTGGACGCCCAGGGCGCGGCCGGCGGGATGGGTGCGGGCATCGCGCAGATGCCGCCGCTGCCCGTGCTGGTGGCGCTGGTCGCCGCGGCGGTGCTCGGTGCGACGGCTGCGGCCTCGGTGCCGGCGACCCGCACGGCCCGCCGCAGGCTGGCGGATTCGCTGAGCGAGACGCTCTGACCGGAGCGGGACGCCGGGGTCGCCGACGGGACGCCGAGGTGCGCCGACGGGACGCCGGGGCGCGCCGACCGTGCGTCAACACCCCTGTGCGGCAAGGGGCATCGCCACTGCCGACAGCTCGCGCGCAGAGCAGCTCACGGTGTCGCGGCCCGCGCGAGCGGTTGGCGCCCCGCAGGAACCGGTCCGGCCCGCGCGGACGCAGTGGCCCGTCGCCCCCGTGCCGGCAGCGAGTTGCTCGGATTTCTTACTCGGGGATAGGCCCGAGCGGGGCTCTTACTATACGGTCCGTCTAACAAGCGGCGGGTCGAATCGGTGACCCCTCGCAGCGCCCCTGCGCGCCTCCACGCACCAGCGAGCAAGGACCACCACCACTCGAACCGAGGAGCCCCAGCATGGCAAGCAGCACCGTAGGGCCGGAGATCCAGGAGCGCGGGGTCCCCGAGGACGACGTCGCCCGGCGCCTGCTCGACTCGGCCGCGACGCTGTCGTACGACCCGGTCACGGAGGTCGACTGGGAGACGCCGCTGGACAAGGACTTCCACGGCGCGAGCCCGGAGTGGAGCACGCTCTACGGCACGGCGTACTGGCGCGAGATGAGCGATGCGCAGCGCAAGGAGCTGACGCGGCAGGAGGCCGCGTCGGTCGCGAGCACCGGCATCTGGTTCGAGATGATCCTGCAGCAGATGGTGCTTCGCGACATCTACGCCAAGGATCCGACGCAGGCCCACTTCCAGTGGGCGCTCACCGAGATCGCCGACGAGTGCCGGCACTCGATCATGTTCGCCCGGGGTGCGAAGAAGCTGGGCGCACCGGCGTACCGCCCGCACCGGCTCGCGGTCGAACTGGGCAGGGCCTTCAAGACAGTTGCCTTCGGTGAGGCGGCGTACGCCGCGATCCTGGTCGCCGAGGAGGTCCTCGATGTCATGCAGCGGGACTGGATGCGTGACGAGCGGGTCGTGCCCTTCGTCCGCACGATCAACAACATCCATGTCGTCGAGGAGTCGCGGCACATGAAGTTCGCCCGCGACGAGACGCGCAAGCGCCTCGCGAAGGCCGGCCGGCTGCGTCGCCAGATCCACGCCTTCGTCATCGCCGTCGCGTCCTACGTCATCGTCACCAGCATGGTGAACAAGGACGTCTACGCCAACGCCGGGCTCGACAGGAAGCGCGCCGTCGGTGAGGCGAAGGCCAACGAGCACCACAAGTCCCTGATGCGTTCGAGCTGTGCCGGGCTCATGGAGTTCCTGGCCTCTGCCCGTCTGCTCACCAAGCCGGCCCTGATGTTCTACAAGCGCGCCCACCTCATCTGACGGAGCCGCGCGCCATGCCCCACCGAGCCGCGCCATGTCCTACCGAGCCGACCGAGCCGAGCCAAACCGAGCTGACGACATGACCTTCGCCATCACCCAGACGTGCTGCAGCGACGCCACGTGCGTCGCCGTGTGCCCGGTCAACTGCATCCATCCCACCCCGCAGGAGCGGGACTTCGGCAGCACGGAGATGCTGTACATCGATCCGACGACGTGCATCGACTGCGGCGCCTGTGCCGACGCCTGCCCGGTGGATGCCGTCTTCCCGGTGGACAGCCTGTCCGGCACGCAGCAGGAGTACGCCGCGATCAACGCGGCGTACTTCGAGAACAGGGAGCCCGAGCCCGCCGGCGACGGCCCCACCTTCCACTCCTGGGGCGAGCCGACGTTCGAGCGCAGCCTGCCGTCCGACTTCGCGCCGATCCGGGTCGCGGTCGTCGGCACCGGCCCGGCCGGCATGTACGCCGCCGAGGACCTGCTGCTGCACACCAACGCCGAGGTGACGCTTCTCGACCGGCTGCCGGTGGCCGGCGGCCTCGTGCGGTACGGCGTCGCGCCCGACCACCCGGCGACCAAGAAGGTCGGCGACATCCTCGGACGGTTCCACTCCCATCCCCGCGTACGGATGCACCTGGGCCTTGAGGTGGGCCGGGACATCACCGCGGAGGAGCTGGCCGCGCACCACGACGCGGTTGTCTACGCCGTGGGCGCCTCCACCGACCGCCGGCTCAAAATCCCGGGCGAGGATCTGCCCGGCAGCATCTCCGCGACCGCGTTCGTCTCCTGGTACAACGCCCACCCGGAGGTCTCCCCCGAGGCGATCGAGCTGTCCGCCGAGCGCGTGGTCGTGGTCGGCAACGGCAACGTCGCCCTCGACGTGGCCCGGATCCTCGTCTCGGACCCGGACGCACTGGCCGGAACAGACATCGCCGACCACGCGCTGACGGTGCTGCGCGCGGCGAAGGTGCGCGAGGTGGTGCTGCTCGGGCGCCGAGGCCCCGAGGACGCGGCGTACACGAGGTCCGAACTGCTCGCCCTCAAGCACCTGGACGGTGTGGAGCTGGTCGTCGACGACCACGATCCGCGGACCGGTGCCACGATCGACGCGGCCGGGCCCAAGGACAAGGCCGCGGTGCTGCGGGGGGTGACCCGCGACACCGTCGACTGGTCGCTCCCGCCCGCGTCGGGGCGGCGCATCGTGTTCCGGTTCCATTCCGCGCCGGTGGAGGTGCTCGGCGACGGCACCGTCCGTGCCGTGCGCGTCACAGGGGTTTCCGGAGAGCAGGAGGTGCCCGTCGGCATGCTGCTGCGGGCGGTCGGTTACCGCGGTGTGCCGGTCGCCGGGCTGCCGTTCGACGAGGCCACGGGCACCGTCCCGCACGAGCGGGGACGGGTGGCCGGCCGGCCGGGGACGTACGTCGTGGGCTGGATCAAGCGCGGCCCCTCGGGCGGCATCGGCGCCAACCGCGCCTGCGCCGCCGAGACGGTCGGCACGCTGCTCGCCGACGCCGTCGACGGCTCGCTTCCCGCGCCGACGGCCCGACCGAAGGCGTTCCACCGGCTGGCCCGGCACCGCAACCGTCAGGTCGTCGACGCACGCGGCCTGGCCGCCATCGACCGCGCCGAGGTGACGCGTGGCCGCCGTGACGGCCGGCCGCGGGTGAAGCTGGCGACGGTGGGCGAACTGGTGGCGGCGGCGAAGGGCGTCCGCCGGTCGCTGCCACGCTGAAGCACCCGGTGCGCGTGGGCGGGAGACGTGGGCGGGAGACGTGAGCGGGGAATTCGTCACGGCACTGAACGGCACGACGCCGGAACGAAACTGGGTGAATCGCTGCATTCTTCCCCACCTTGACTTCCGACAGCGACCTGCTCCGCGTCCCGGTGTGACCACGGGCACGGTCACAGCATCCCGCTCGGGCGGCACCGCGTGAATGATCGAAAAGGCGGGGGGTTAGCATATGAGCACCGCCTAGCTCGAAAGATAATCCTGTGACTGTCAACGAGGACTCGTTCACCAACTGGAAGACCCGCGAGGAGATCGCGGAGTCGATGATCCCGATCATCGGGAAGCTGCACAGGGAGCGGGACGTCACCGTCCTGCTTCACAGCCGCTCCCTGGTGAACAAGTCGGTCGTCAGCATCCTCAAGACCCACCGATTCGCCCGTCAGATCGCGGGTGAGGAACTCTCGGTCACCGAAACGCTGCCCTTCCTGCAGGCGCTCACCACGCTCGATCTCGGCCCTTCCCAGATCGACATCGGCATGCTCGCCGCGACGTACAGGACCGACGACCGCGGTCTGACGGTGGCGGAGTTCACCGCCGGGGCCGTCGCCGGCGCCACGGGTGCCGGCAAGATCGAGCGCAGCGAGCCGCGCGATGTCGTCCTCTACGGGTTCGGCCGCATCGGCCGCCTCGTCGCCCGCCTGCTCATCGAGAAGACCGGCTCCGGCAACGGCCTGCGACTGCGCGCCATCGTCGTCCGTCAGGGCGGCGAACAGGACATCGTCAAGCGTGCCTCGCTGCTGCGCCGCGACTCCATCCACGGCCAGTTCCAGGGCACGATCACCGTCGACGAGGCGAACAGCACGATCATCGCCAACGGCAACGAGATCAAGGTGATCTACGCGGGCGACCCGTCGGAGGTCGACTACACGGCGTACGGCATCAAGAACGCCATCCTCATCGACAACACCGGCAAGTGGCGCGACCGCGAGGGCCTGTCGAAGCACCTGCGCCCGGGCATCGACAAGGTCGTCCTGACCGCGCCGGGCAAGGGCGACGTCCCCAACATCGTGCACGGCGTCAACCACGACATGATCAAGCCGGACGAGCAGATCCTGTCCTGCGCGTCCTGCACCACCAACGCCATCGTGCCGCCGCTGAGGGCGATGGCGGACGAGTACGGCGTCCTGCGGGGCCACGTGGAGACCGTCCACTCGTTCACCAACGACCAGAACCTGCTGGACAATTACCACAAGGCCGACCGCCGCGGCCGCTCCGCGCCGCTCAACATGGTCATCACCGAGACCGGTGCCGCGTCCGCCGTCGCCAAGGCGCTGCCCGACCTGAAGGCGCCGATCACCGGCAGCTCGATCCGCGTCCCGGTGCCGGACGTCTCGATCGCGATCCTCAGCCTGCGCCTCGGCCGCGAGACCACGCGCGACGAGGTCCTCGACTACCTCCGCAACGTGTCGCTGACCTCGCCGCTCAAGCGTCAGATCGACTTCATCACCGCCCCTGACGCGGTGTCGAACGACTTCATCGGCTCGCGCCACGCCTCGATCGTCGACGCCGGCGCGACCAAGGTCGACGGCGACAACGCGATCCTCTACCTGTGGTACGACAACGAGTTCGGCTACTCCTGCCAGGTCATCCGCGTCGTCCAGCATGTCTCCGGGGTGGAGTACCCGACCTACCCGGCCCCGGCGGTCTGATCTCGCCGGACTGACCGGCCCGGTGTCCCGGTCGGCGGACCGGGGGTGGGAGAGCAACTGATGCCGCATCAGTTGCTCTCCCACCGCCGTCGGCACTCGCACCGGCCACCCGGCGTCTTGCACAACGGAGTTGATGAGCGCGGTGACGTGCGTCCCGGGGGACGAACGGGCATCGCGCAGGGCGAGCACGGAGCGGATCTCGGCCAGGCCTGGAACGGACGGGACCTTCGCGGGCAGGGGCATCAGGACGGCCTCGATTTTCCGGCCCGAGCGCGGTTCGGCACCGTGTTACGAACAGATGGCACGGCCCGCACCGGGCGACCGCACGATGGTGAGGGGGGTGCAACGGGCTCCTTACGGACGGGAAATGGCGTGCTGACGGTCGTTGTCTAGCGTCGGTCGGGTGACGGGGAACGCCAAGCCGGGGATCGGCCGCATCGCACGTTTACTGCCCGGTTGGAGGACCATCCGCGGGCGGGTGGCCGTCGTGCTGGCCGTGCCGACGTGTCTGCTGCTCGCACTCACCGGGCTCGCGGTCGCGGATCGCGCCGCCGACTGGTCCGCGGCGCGGGAGACCCGGAAACGGGTGGACCTCGTACTCCAGGTCCAGGCGCTCGTACACGATCTGCAACGTGAACGTGGGCTCACCAACGGGCTGTTGGGCGGTGCCAGCCGGTACCGCGACGACGTCGACGGGCAGCGCCTGCGCTCCGACAAGGCCGGTGCCGCCCTCGCCGCGCTGCTCGCCGAGGGTGACAACGATCCCGGGACCGCGTCCGCGGTGGAGGGAGCCCGGGCGCGGCTGACGGAGCTGGCCGCCGTACGGGCCGAGGTCGACGACGGGTCCGCGGACCGTGCCGCCACCCTGCGTTTCTACACCTCCGCCATCACCGCGCTGATCAAGGCGCAGTCGGCGGACGGAGACGACGCGGCGCGCGGCGACAGGGCGCTGGCGGACGGGATGGACGCGCTCCAGGCGCTCGCCGACATCGAGGAATCCGTGGCGCTGGAGCGCGGCTCGCTCAACGGGGTGTTCGCGGCGGGGCGCTTCAGAGGCGGTGAGTATCTGGCGTTCACCGAGGTACGGGCCGCCCGGGTCGCCGCCCTCGGGCAGTACGCGCAGTCGGCCACCGAGGCCCAGCGGGGGGCGCTCGACCGTGCGTTCGCGACCCGCGACGCCAAGCGGGCCACCGGCCTGGAGAAACGCGCGGCGGCCGGCGGGGACGGGTCCCGGCTGAACGTCGACCCGGATGTGTGGTGGCGGTCGATGACCGTGCTCGTCGACGACCTGCACGCCGTCCAGCGGAGCGTCGGCACGGACGTGCGGGACAGGGCAGGGCAGCTCAGCGATGACGCGACCGGCCAGCTCGGGGGCTTCCTCGGCCTCGGAGTGCTGATCGTCGCGCTAGCCACCGCCCTCGCCGTACTCTCGGCCCGCTCCATCACACGCCCGCTCGGCGCACTCGCCCAGGAGGCGGACGAGGTGGCAGGCGCCCGCCTGTCCGAGGCGGTCCTGCGCATTCAGCGGGCCGACCCGCACGACACCGCCGCCCGCCTCACACTCGAGCCGCCCGAACCACGGCCGGAGCCCGAATTCCACGACGGCGCGCAGGAGATCGCCCTGCTCGCCGCGGCCCTTCACAATGTCGAGCGGACGGCTGTCGGCCTCGCCGCCGAGCAGGCGGTCCTCCGACGCAACACCTCCGAGTCGCTCGCCAACCTCGGGCGCCGCAACCAGAGTCTGCTCCGCCGCCAGCTCGGCCTCATCACCACGCTGGAGAGTCAGGAGGTCGACCCGGACGCGCTCGCCGAGCTCTTCGAGCTCGACCACCTCGCCACCCGGATGCGCCGCAACGCCGAATCGCTGCTCGTGCTCGTCGGCGAGCACGCGCCGCCGCGTACGTGGACGGGCACGGTCGGTGCGCTGGAGGTCGTGCAGTCAGCGGTGTCGGAGGTCGAGCAGTACCAGCGGGTGGCGGCCGTGGACGTCGAGCCGTGCCGGATCCGCGGCCACGCGGTCGCCGAACTGTCCCACCTCCTCGCCGAGTTGATCGAAAACGCCCTCGTCTTCTCACCGCCGCACATCCCCGTCGAGGTGTACGGCTGGCGCGACGGAGCCGAGTACTGCCTCGCCGTCGTGGACCGCGGCGTCGGCATGACCGCCGAGGCGCTGGCCCGCTCCAACGCCCGTCTCTCCGGCAAGCAGAGCTTTCTCGTCGCACCCACCCGCTTCCTCGGCCACTACGTCGTCGGGCGGCTCTCCGCCCGCCTCGGCGCGCAGGTCGAGCTCCGCGAGACCGACGGCTCCGGCATCACCGCATACGTGGCCCTGCCGCCCGCGCTGCTCGCCGCCCCCGCCCCCAACGACCAACCACCGGGCAAGGACCAGATCAGGTCCATGCTCAGCGGCTTCCGCGAGGGCGTCGCCCGCGGCGCGGCAGCCGGAAAGGACAGCGCATGACCCTGACGACCGGCACCCCGCTCACCGGCGAGGCACAGAACTTCAATTGGCTCATCGCCGAATTCGTACGGACCGTCCACGGTGTAGCCGACGCGGTCGCCGTCTCGTCCGACGGGCTGCTCCTGGCTGCCTCCGATTCCCTGGGCCGCGACCGCGCCGACCACCTGGCCGCCGTCGTCTCCGGCATCACGAGCCTCGCCCTCGGCGCGGCCCGGGCCAACGGCCGGCACGGCGGCGGGGGTGTGAGGCTGGTGATGATCGAGATGTACGGCGGCTTCCTGCTGGTCACCACGGTCCGGGACGGCAGCTGTCTGGGCGTGGTCGCGGCGGAAGGCAGCGACGTCGGCATGATCGGCTACGAGATGGGGGCGCTGTCCGACCGCGTGGGCGGCCTGCTCACGCCGCAGCTGGTCACCGAACTCCAGGTGGTCGCTACGCGCTGATGCGCGTCTTCCTGGCGGCGGGGACAACCTCGTCGCAATCAGCCTGTGCGTCGGCCTGTACGCAGTCTTGCGATGTTCTCGGCGGAGCTGCGGCGCAGTGCGATCTGGACTTTTCTGGCGCCGGCCACCCTGGCCCGCTCGATCACCTCGTCGACGAGGGCCGAGCCGAGTCCGAGGGCTTGATGGTCCGGGCCGACCGCGAGAAGCAGAACGTGCGGTAGTCGTCCTCGGCGTACGAAATCACGCAACCGCGTACCCGCCCGTCGTACCGAGCCACTGGCAGCGCGACAGCTCCTGCCGTACCGAGCCGGCTCCGCGGCTACGCCGTATGCGCGGCGCGCTCGGGGGACGACGTCCCGTCACCGGCCGCTGGGCCGCGCCGCTCCGCGGCGAGGTGCTGCAGCGCACCACCGCCTTCGGCCACTACGACGACGGACTCGTCCTGGCCCTGGAGAAGCGCACGGCGCGTGATGCGTGGCACGGTGTGTACCTCGTCGTGAAAACCGGTTGACCCACCGCACGAACCGCCACCCGCGGGCGGTGAGCCCGCTGGTCCTCGGCGTGACCTTCACGAGAACCGAACCCCCGATGGCGTGCGTCGTGATCTACGGAGCCGTCAGTCACCTACCCTACGAGGAGGGAGCGGCCGTGGAGCAGGCAAGGACAGCGCTCGCCGGGCGAATCGCCGAGCGGAGAAGGGGAATCGGTGACCCTCGCGCTCTGGTCGGTGAGATGCGGCGCTCGGTCCTACTTGTGCCGATGACCGGCGGAGGTCTCTGGTCGGCGCGGTCGGGCGGGGTTCGGTGGATCTGTGGGTTCACCGACGAGGCCGCCCTGGCCCAATTCGCCCTGCTGCACGCATCCGGTGATCAGCCCATGGAGTACGCGGCGCTGCTGGGCGCGCGCATCGTCGACGAGGTCGTGCCGTCGATGGGCGAGCCCGCCGGCCTCGCCGTCGACATCGCCGCGGAGGACGGGTCGATGTTCTTCCCGCCGGTCGTCGGCATCGTTCCGGACGGCGTCGCCGTCGACTCCGGTGAGGCGGAGGAGGGGCGCGGCCATGGGCGGTGACGGGGGCGACCTGCAATTCGACAAGGCGTCTGTCGCGAAGTTCACCAAGGGCGTGGGCGCGACCATCGACCAGCTCGGTGATCTCGGCGGCGCCACCGGTTCGGTGATGGGCAAGGGCTTCTCGGAGCTGTCGATGACCGGGATGGAAGCCGGGCACCACGGCCTCTCGGTCGACTTCGAGGACTTCTGCGAGCGCTGGGAGTGGGGTGTGCGCGCCCTGGTGAGCGACGCCAGCGCGATCGCGAACCGCCTCGGCCTGGCGGCGGGCACCCAGTGGGAGCACGACCAGTACGTCGAGGGTGCGCTGAAGGTGGGCGTCAACTCCGTGATGGGCGGCAACCCGCACGCCACCGAGGAGGAGATCACCCAGCAGGACTGGGGCGACGTGTTCACGCCTGACTACCTGAACCCGGACTGGAGCGACGAGTCGTGGGACCGGGCCGGTCAGGAGATGGAACAGACGTGGAAGGACACCGGCCGCACCGTCCTCACCGAAGGCCGGGGCGGCCGGCAGTCGGAGATGCTCAACGACGCGCTCGGCATATCCGACGACCAGTGGAACCAGGCGCTGGACGAGACCTTCGGCCCGTCGCCGGAGGAACGCGCCCAGCAGGCGCAGCAGCAGGGTGAGTCCGGGGGGAACTGACCATGGGTATCGGCGACTTCATCAGTGACATCACGCCCGACTCGGTCGAGAACGTGGTCGAGGACGGCGTCGAGTGGGCCGGCAACCGGGTCGAGGACGCCGGGAACTGGACCGCCGACCGGCTGGACGACGTCGGCTGGGAGTCCGGCGCGGACTGGGTGCGCGAGCAGTCCCGTTCGGTAGCCAACCGGATGGGCGCCGAGGTCGACGAGATGGACCTCGGGCAGACCGAGGACAAGACCAAGCTGATCTACGGCAGCCCGGACAAGATCCGCTCCACCGCAAAGCAACTCCGCGGCTTCCAGACTGCCTTCGACAACGCCGGCGAAGGCCTCAAGGGCCTCGACTCCTCCCGGCTCAAGGGCGAGGCGGCCGAGGCGCTGCGGACAGCGGTGCGCACCCAGCCGCCCAAGTGGTTCACCGGTGCCGACGCCTGTGAGAATGCGGCCGCCGCGCTTGAGGCGTTCGCCGGCACGGTCACCTGGGCACAGGGACGGGCACAGGCGGCGATCGACAAGTGGAAGGAAGGCACCAAAGCCTCCGCGGACGCCGCCGACGCCCACCGCAAGAAGATCGACGACTACAACAGCGCGGTCGAACGTTACAACGCCCAACCCGCCGACCAGCGCAACCCGTCCACGCTCCCGCCCTGCCCCGCGCCGACGTTCGCCGACCCCGGCAAGAAGCTGATGCAGGAGGCGCAGGACATCCTCGCCCATGCCCGCGAGCAGCGGAACACGGCCGCGGAAACCGCGCGCACCGCGGTGCGCGCCGCCCGCGACAAGGCCCCGGAGAAGCCGTCTTACGCCGAGCAGTTGCGCGACGGGCTCCAGGAAATGCAGATCATGGGGGACCACGTCGGCGGCGGCATCATCAAGGGCACCGCGGGGCTGGTGAACTTCGTCCGCGGCATCAACCCCCTCGACGCGTACAACATCACGCACCCGGCTGAGTACGCCACGTCCCTCAACAACCTGGCCGCCGGGCTGGTCCTCGCCGCCAACGACCCGGTCGGCACCGGCAAGCAGATGATCAACGACTTCATGAAGGATCCGTACGAGGGCTTCGGCCGTCTGCTGCCCGACGCCGCGCTGGCCGCGGCCACGGGCGGAGGCGGCGCGGCGGTGAAGGGTGTCCGCATCGTCGCCGACGCCGCGAAGGCCGCGCGATTGCGCAAGCTGATGGACAACGCCCCGGACGGCACCCACAACACCCCGGACGGCGACCGCAGCACAGACGGTACCGACCCCGTGGACCTCGCGTCGGGCCGGATGTTCCTGCCCCAGACCGACGTCGAACTGCCCGGCATCCTGCCGCTCGTCTTCACCCGCCGCACCGAGTCCGGCTGCGCGGTCGGCCGCTTCCTGGGTGCCGCCTGGACCTCCACCGTCGACGAGCGTCTGGAGATCGACGCCGTCGGCGTCGTCCACGTCACCGCCGAAGGGCTACTCGTCCCGTACCCGCACCCGGTCGCCGGCGCGCCCACCCTGCCGGAGTCGGGCAGGGCCCGCACCCTGCTGGCTCGCGACGGTGACGGCGACTACACGGTCACCGACCCCGACAGTGGCCTGACCTTCCACTTCACCGCCCCGTCCGGCAGCGAACCGGGGGGCGACGGCGACGCCTGGCTGACCCGCATCACCGAACGCAACGGCCACACCATCGCCGTCGACCGCGCCGAGGACGGCCTGCCGCTGGCGCTGGTCCACTCGGCGGGCCACCAGGTGAAGCTGTCCGTCGCCGACGGCCTGGTCACCGCCTTGTCCTTGGCCGGCGCGGGCGAGGACGGCGCGGACCTGCCCCTGATGAACTACGGCTACGAGGACGGCAACCTCACCGCCGTCACCAAGCCTTCCGGCGCGACCACCACCTTCGTCTACGACGACCGCCGCCGCGTCATCGCCTGGATCGACTCCAACGCAAGCCGCTACGACTACGTCTACGACGACCGCGACCGCGTCGTGGCGGAGGGCGGCGAGGCCGGACACATCCAGATCACCCTGAGCTACACCGAACCCGACCCCGAGACAGGCCATCGCACCACCACGCTCACCACCGCCGACGGGCACACGACCCGCCACCTGTTCGGCCCCGGCTGCCGTCCCCTGGCCGTCACCGACCCGCTCGGCCACACCACCCGCTTCACCTACGACCCCAGCGGCAAGCTGCTGACCCGTACCGACCCGCTGGGCCTCACCACCGCCTTCTCCTACGACGAGGATGGCCGGCTGACATCCGCCATCCGCCCCGACGGCAGCGAACTGCGCACCGTGCGCGGACCGTTCGGCCTGCCGGTGGAGGTCGTCGGGCCGGACGGCGCCCGCATGCTCCACGAGTACGACGAACTCGGCAACCGCACGGCGGTCACCGACCAGGCCGGCACCACCACGCGCTACACCTACGACCACGCCGGCCGGCTCACCTCGCTCACCGACGCCCTCGGGGCCACGACCCGCGTGGTGTGCGACGCGGCGGGCCTGCCCGTGGAGGTGACCGACCCGGGCGGCGCCGTGACCCGCACGGAGCGGGACCCCCTCGGCAGGCCGGTCCGCATCACCGATCCGGTGGGCGGTGTCACCCGCCTGGAGTGGCACGCCGACGGGCAGCTCGCCCGCCGCACCGGCCCCGACGGCGCCACGGAGTCGTGGACGTACGACGGCGAGGGCAACCTGCTCTCCCGCACCGACGCGTCCGGTGGGGTCACCCGCTTCGAGTACACGCACTTCGACCTGCCGGTCGCCCGCACCGGACCCGACGGCGCACGCTACGAGTTCGAGCACGACGCCGCGCTGCGCCTCACCCGCGTCACCAATCCGCACGGGCTGACCTGGACGTACACGTACGACGCCGCCGACAACATCGTCTCCGAGTCCGACTTCGACGGCCGCACCCTCACCTACCGTCTGGACGCCGCGGGCCGGCTGGCCGCCCGCGTCGACGCGCTCGGCGGGACCATCTCGTTCGAGCGCGACCGGCTCGGCCAGGCGGTCCGCAAGGAGGTCGACGGCCGGGCGACGACCTACGCCTACGACAGGGCCGGACGCCTGCTGGAGGCGGCCGGACCGGACGGGGACCTGCGCTACCAGTACGACCGTCGCGGACTCACCAAGACCGAACTGGTCGACGGCCGCCCCATCGTGTACGCGTACGACGTCCTGGGCCGCCGCACGCGCCGCACCACACCCACCGGCCATGTCACCTCCTACGCCTACGGCGCCGACGGGCAGGCCCAGCGCCTCACCACCGGCGGCCACCGCGTCGAGTTCACCCACGACGCCGCCGGACGCGAGCTGGCCCGCGTCTTCGGCGACGCGATCACGCTGACCTCCGCCTGGGACGAGGCCGGACGGCTCTCCGAGCAGCACATCACCGCCGCAGGGCGCGCCGTCAACAGCCGTGCCTACGCCTACCGTGCCGACGGCCACCTCATATCCGTCGCGGACCGGCTGTCGGGCACCCGCACCTTCGACCTCGACCGGGCGGGCCGGGTCACCGCCGTCCACGCCAAGAGCTGGACGGAGCGGTACGCCTACGACGCCGCGGGCAACCAGACCTCGGCGTCCTGGCCCTCCGGCCATCCCGGCGGCGAGGCCACCGGACCGCGCACCTACACCGGCACCACCGTCACCCGCGCCGGAGGCGTCCGTTTCGAGTACGACGCCCTCGGCCGGGTCACCCTGCGACAGAAGACCCGGCTCTCCCGCAAGCCGGACACCTGGCGCTACGCGTGGGACACGGAGAACCGCCTCACCTCCGTGACCACCCCCGACGGGACCCGCTGGCGGTACCGCTACGACCCGCTCGGCCGCCGCGTCGCGAAGCAGCGCCTGGCACCGGACGGCGAGCGCGTGGTCGAGGAGGTCCGGTTCACCTGGGACGGCCTGACCCTGTGCGAACAGACCAGCCACCAGCCGGACCAGCCGAACACGGTCACCCTCACCTGGGACCACCGCGGCGACGTTCCCCTGGCCCAGACCGAGCGCATCCTCACGGCCGACGACCGCCAGAAGGAGATCGACCGCCGGTTCTTCGCCATCGCCACGGACCTCATCGGCACTCCCACCGAACTGATCGACGAGGCCGGTGACATCGCGTGGCACTCCCGGTCCACCCTGTGGGGCACCACCGCCTGGGCCCGCGACAGCAGCACGTACACCCCTCTCCGTTTCCCCGGCCAGTACTACGACCCCGAGACCGGCCTCCACTACAACTGCTTCCGCCACTACGACCCGGAGACCGGCCGTTACACCTCCCCGGACCCTCTCGGCCTCGCTCCCGCCCCGAACCCCGTCGCGTACGTGGACAACCCGTACAGCGGGTGCGACCCGCTGGGCCTCATGCCCAAGTGCCCAAAGGAGGAGAAGGCCCAGAAGCGACTCAACAAGGTCGTGGACGGCGTCATCGAGAAGGCACAGAATGGCGGGTTCAAGAAGCACGACAAGTATCACGGGGACACGAGGCACGGGTTCAGCGACGAACGGGTCACGGAAATCCTGAAGAATCCGGATGCCGTCTACCAATCGACGGGCACGGGCAAAAGGCTCATGTTCCGGCAAGGCGAGGACATCGTCGTGGTCGATGGGCTTGGCAACACCCAAGGCCAAGCCCTCACGGCCTACGGCCCGTCGGGGATCAAGGGCGACTCCGGGGCGACAGCGCTCGGCGGGAAACCCACGGACCCCCACCCGCCTATCACCCACGAAGACATTGTGCAGGGCAGGATTCCTACCAAGGACGGATACATGGCTCCAGCAACGCAGATCAGATGAGGCAAGAATGACCATGAAGCTGACGCTAGATGGCGACTGGCGCGCGACGGTGACGGACGATCCGCTGCACATCACCCCCCGCTTCGGCACCTCTGTGGACGTCGTGCCCTACGCGGACGTGATGGAGCGTGAACGGTGGCTCGTGGACACCTTCGGCAGCCAGGAGTGGCTGTGGGACGCGCCTGACATCCTCCGGTTCGACAGGGCCGGCCGAGAGCTGGTCGGGGCAGAATTCCACTGGCCGGAAGAGTCCGCCTCCGCCAAGGAAGTCGCCCGCGTTCCCCTCACGCCCCCGGTACGCCCGGGCGGGCTCCGTGCCGATGAGGCCCGGGACTTCCGGCATGAGAGGTGCACGGTGCTGTGCCGCGCCCCCGGGGACGCCGTGCTGACCTGCCTGCGCGACCTCGACGTCCTCGACGAGCCACTGGACGCCCGCATCGGCATCGCCCCCGACATGGCGCTCCTCGTCCAGCACGGCACCGTCGTCGGCTGGAGCCTCACGGATCCCGCGCAGTACCTGACCACCCCGTACACCGACCCCGAGCCCGCCCCGCCCTGCCCCGCAACCCGCCGCCTGCTCACCGAATGCCTGGACCTGGTCACCACACCGGTGGTCGACGACCTGGTCGACGGTGAACCGGCCGCCCTGGCCCGCCTCCGGGCCGCCGACGAGGCCCTGCGCGATCAGCGTGAAGACCGGCACCGAGCCGACGCCTTGCTTCAGCTGATCGCCACCTACGTGGAGGACTACGGGAACTGGTGACCTGGGACGGCCATGAGGCGGCATTCACCATGAGACTCACCATCGACGGCGACTGGAACGCGACGGTGACGGGCGATCCACTGAGCCTCCTCCCGAGCTTCGATTTTCGGGACTTCCATGTTCGCATCGCGGAGTACGCGAACGTGGAGGAACGCGGGCGGTTCCTGCTGGACACCTTCGGCAGTGAGCCGTGGCTATGGGACGCCCCTGACGAGCTCCGGTTCGACAAGCGGAGTCTTGAACTGGTCGGCGCCGAGTTCCAGTTGCCCTCCTCGGTTGCCGATGCCGAGGACTCTGCCCGCGTTCCCGCTGCACCCCTCGTCCACCCGGGCGGTCTGCGTGCGGACGAGGTCCGGGACTTCCGCCTGGAGGTGACCACGGAGCTCTGCCGCGCTGCCGGGGACACCGTGCTGACCTGTCTACGCGACCTCGACGTCCTCGACGAGCCACTGGACGCCCGCATCGGCATCGCCCCCGACGTGGCACTCCTCGTCCAGCACGGCACCGTCGTCGGTTGGAGTCTCACCGACCCCGCCCGCTACCTGACCACCGGCTTCGCCGCCCCCGCCCCGGCTCCCCCCGCCCCGGCCACCCGCCACCTACTCACGAAATGCCTGGACCTGGTCACCACGCCGCTGCTCGACGAGGTGAGAGACCGGGACCCGGCCGCCCTGGCCATCTCCGGGCGCTCGACCACAAACTGCGGAACCAGCGCGAGGACCGCCACCGAGCCGACGCCCTGCTCGCCCTCATCGCCGACCTGGTCGAGGACTACGCGGACCGGCCGACCGAACAGAATCCGTGAGCCACCCGCCTGGCCCGCCCATCGACGACCTCCTCTTCGCCAGGGTTACATGACACCCCGCCGGCAGACTTCACGCAGACGAGCGCAAAGGGGAGCCTCGATAGAGCGGTCGCTCGTCCACGTCACCTCGCATGCCACGTGCCAGACCGGGCCGCCGCGCTCCCCACCAGGCCGCCGGATATCCATTCATGTGCCGGAATATTCCAGCCTCCGGTAAGGGCGGGCTTACTGGATGCGATCAAGCCTGCGGAGCGAGGATGGATATATCCGCCGCTGGTACACGCGGGGAAGGAGCCGCCCCATGAAAGGCGACACCGAGGTTCTCGAGTTTCTCAACGAGCAGCTGACCGCCGAATTGACCGCGATCAACCAGTACTTCCTGCACGCGAAGATGCAGGAGAACTTCGGCTGGACGAAGCTCGCCGCCCACACACGGCACGAGTCGTTCGACGAGATGAACCACGCCGAGGTACTGACCGACCGAATCCTGGTCCTGGACGGCCTGCCGAATTACCAGCGCCTTTTCCATGTCCGCATCGGGCAGGCGGTCAAGGAGATGCTGGAGGCGGACCGGGAGGTCGAAGTCGAGGCCATCGATCGCCTCAAGCGCGGCATCGAGGTCATGCGGGCCAAGGGCGACATCACGTCCGCCAATATCTTCGAGTCGATCCTCAAGGACGAGGAGAGTCACATCGACTATCTCGACACACAGCTGGCACTGCTCGACAAGCTCGGCGAGGCGCTGTACATCGCCCAGCTGATCGAGCAGCCGGAAAGCTGACTTCCGCCTCACTCCCGCCGTGTCGCGGTGCCATGGGGACATGCCCGAATTAGGCTGACTTAACTGAGGTTAGGCTGACCTAACGGACCGGGCCTGTGAACAGGAAGTGAGAGCGTGAACACAGCTCAGAGCAGAGGCCGCAGGAAGGGCGTCGCGAGACGCTCGAAGGCCACGGTCGCCAGCGGCCTCCTGGCGCTGAGTCTCGCGGCCTGCGGTGGTGGTGAGAGTACGGAAGGGCAGCCGGCGGCAGGCATCGGTCAGCAGACCTCCGACAGGAAGATCACCGTGTACAGCGGTCGGAGCGAGTCCCTCGTCAAACCCGTACTGGACAGCTTCCGCAAGGCGAGCGGCATCACCGTCGAGGTGCGCTACGGCGACACCGCCGCGATGGCTGCCCAACTGCAGGAGGAGGGCGACCGCAGCCCGGCCGACGTCTTCCTCGCCCAGGATGCCGGAGCTCTGGGGGCCGTGGCCAAGCGGGATCTGTTCACCGCGCTGCCCGACGAGGTGCTGGACAAGGTGCCGGACACCTATCGCGCGAAGGACGGTGAGTGGGTCGGGGTGACCGGCCGTGTGCGCACGATGGTCTACAACACGGATCAAGTCCCCGCGGCCGATCTCCCGAACTCGGTGTTCGAGGTGACCGACCCCCAGTGGAAGGGCAAGATCGGCATCGCACCGACCAACGGCTCGTTCCAGGCATTCATCACCGCCATGCGGGTGCAGCAGGGCGATCAGAAGACCAAGGACTTCCTCGCGGGGCTGAAGGCGAATGACGCGCAGATCCGAGAGGGAAACGCGCCCATCGTCGCCGATGTCAACGCGGGCAGGATCGCCGCGGGGTTGGTCAACCACTACTACGTGTACGAACTGGCCAAGGAGGAAGGCACCACCGTCGACGCCCTCAAGGCGAAGAACCACTTCTTCCCGGGCGGGAACATCGGCTCTCTGGTCAATGTCTCCGGAGTCGGCGTGGTGAAGAAGGCCGGCGACGACCCGGACGCACGCGCGTTCGTCGACTATCTGCTGGGCACCGAGGCGCAGACCTATTTCGCGGCGGAGACGTACGAGTATCCGCTGGTGGCCGGTGTCGACAGCGCGCCCGGCCTGCCCAAGCTGTCTTCCCTGAACGCACCTGACATCGACCTCAACGATCTGGACGATCTGAAGACCACGGTCGAAATGATCAAGAGTTCGGGGCTGGCCTGAGTACAACGCCCGCTCTCACGCTCCGCCGGGTCCGGCACCTCGTGCCGCGCCCGGCGCTGGCGGTTGCCGCGACGCTGGGGGTCGGCGTCTCCCTGATCCCGCTGGCCTACCTGGGCGTACGGGTCACCGACGCGGGCTGGGCCCGGATCGCGGAGGAGCTGTTCACGGCGCGAACCAGGGCGCTCGCCTCCCGGAGCGTGGCGCTCGCGGTGCTGGTCACCGGGGCATGCACGGTACTCGGCGTGGGGTCGGCGCTGCTCGTGACGCGCACCGACCTGCCTGCACGGCGGCTGTTCGGCGTGCTGGCCGCGCTGCCGCTCGCCGTGCCCAGTTATGTCGCCGGGTTCGCCTGGGTCTCCACCTTCACCGGTGTCGCGAGCTTCGAGGGCTTCTGGGCGGCCGCACTGGTGCTCACGCTCGTGTCGTATCCGTACGTCTACCTCCCGGTCGCGGCCGCGCTGCGCGGTGTCGACCCCGCGCAGGAAGAGGTGGCACGGTCGCTCGGGCGCGGCCCTTGGCGCACGTTCCTCGGTGTCACGCTGCGGCAGGTCAGGCCGGCGGTGGCGGCTGGCGCGCTGCTTGTCGCGCTCTATGTGCTCTCCGACTTCGGAGCCGTCTCCATCTTGCGCGTGGACGTCTTCACCCGGGCCGTCTTCACCTCGATCAACCTCGGCTTCGACCGGACCGGCGCGCTGGTGCTCGCGACCGTACTCGTGGCGCTCACCGCGCTCATCCTCCTGGCCGAGCAGCTGACCCGACGCCGCGGGGCCCGCTACGCCCGGCTCGGCGGCGGAGCGGGCCGACCACCGGTTCAACTGCGCCTCGGGGGCGCGCGGTGGCCGGCCGCGCTCGTGCTCACCGGCGTGGCGGCGCCGGCCCTCGGGGTTCCGGCGGCAAGCCTGGTGCGGTGGTTCGGCGAGGGCGTCTCCCGGCCCGGGTCGGTGGCCCAGATCGCCGCTGCGGCGGGCAACTCACTGTGGGTGTCCCTGACCGGCGCGACCCTCACCATGCTCCTCGCGTTGCCGCTCGGGCTGCTTGCGGCCCGGGTGCCCGGCCCGGTCGCCGTCGCCCTCGACCGCCTGGCCTATGTGTCCCACGCGCTGCCGGGCCTGGTCATCGGGCTGTCGCTGGTCTTCTTCGGGATCAACGTGGCATACCCGCTCTATCAGACCGTCTGGCTCCTCGCCCTGGCGTACGCCGCGCTCTTCCTGCCCCTCGCGGTCGCCGCCGTCAGCTCCGCCGCGGTCCAGGCCCCGCCGGAACTGGAGGAAGTGGCCCGCTCGCTCGGGCGCCGGCGTACATACGTACTGCGCACGGTGACCCTGCCGCTGGCCGCACCCGGGGTCGGCGCCGGGGCCGCGCTCGTCTTCCTCACCTGCATGAAGGAGCTGCCCGCCACGCTGCTGCTGCGCCCGACCGGGATGGACACGCTCGCCACCGAGCTGTGGACGCAGACATCCGTCTCCGCGTACGCGGCCGCCGCGCCCTACGCGGCGCTGCTGGTGCTCCTGGCCGCCGTGCCGACGTGGTGGCTCTCGGCGCGCACCGGCGTCCTCGCCCGGGGAGGCGGCTGACATGGCGGAGCTGCGCATCACCGGACTGCACAAGTCGTACGGACATGTGCGCGCCCTCAATGGGGTGGACCTCGTCGTCCGCTCGGGTTCGCTGATGGCGGTACTCGGTCCTTCCGGCTGCGGCAAGACCACGCTGCTGCGCTGCATCGCCGGATTCGAGCGTGTGGGGGCCGGGGAGATCCGGGTCGACGACCGCCGGGTCGCCGCACCCGGCGCAGAGGTACCGCCCGATCGGCGGCGGATCGCGGTCGTTCCGCAGGAAGGTGCGCTCTTCCCGCACCTTCCGGTCCGGGGAAACGTGGCCTACGGGCTCGACAGGGCGGCCCGGCGGGCCGGTCGCGTCGCCGCCGTGCTGGAGCTGGTGGGCCTTTCGGGCTTCGAGGACCGGATGCCGTACCACCTCTCCGGCGGCCAGCAGCAACGTGTCGCCGTCGCCCGGGCGTTGGCGCCGCGCCCGCCGGTCGTCCTGCTCGACGAGCCGTTCAGCGCGCTCGACGCCGCACTGCGTGCCGAAGTACGACACGACGTGCGCCAGGCCCTTCGCGCGGACGGCGCCACTGCCGTCCTCGTGACGCATGACCAGGCCGAGGCCCTGTCGATCGCGGACGAGGTCGCCGTCATGCGGGACGGCCGGATCGTCCAGAGCGGGCCACCGGACCTTGTCTACGGCTCACCGGCCGACCCGTGGGTGGCGGGATTCGTCGGCGAGGCGGTCTGGCTTCCCGCTGTGATGGACGGCGCCCTGGCCCGGACCCCGCTCGGCATGATTCCTGTCGTTCCGGCCGGCGAGATCCCGACCAGGAGCACGCATGTACTCCTGCGGCCCGAGCAGATCGAAGTCGCCCCACCCGGGACGTCGAGCACGGTCGCGGCCGCCGTCGTACGCCGTGACTTCCAGGGCCACGACGCCCTCTTGGCACTGCGTCTGGTCGACGGGACGTCGGTGACCGCCCGGATCTTCGACCCGACCGCGGTCCCTTACGCTCTCGGTGACGAGGTCGGCCTGCGCGTACGCGGCAGAGCCCGCACCTTCTGACCTTCCCTCGGCTGCCGCACCGGGTTCATCCCGTCCCGGCGGCCGTCCTGGACGCCGGTGACCCGGCCGCTTACATGGGGCCGACTTCACCTGCGGCGGCTCCTTCAACCCCGCCCAGCTGAGCGACGAGAACGTCGACAAGGCGGTGCGGAAAGCCAGTGGGTCGAGCCGGCGGCCGAAGGCCACCATTGAGCCATCAGTTCACGGTTATGGTCTCCGTGGCCTCGGTCAGTACCTGTCGGCCGTCCACGCTGGTCAAGACCAGCCGGGGCAGGTAGGGCCCTTCTCGGTCATAGGCATGCGTGGTGGTCGCTTCACCGGTCTCCTGCCGTGTGCCGTCGCCGAAGTACCAGTGGTAGCGGTATCCGGCGGGGGGCCATGCGCCGCCCACCGTCGCTGTCAGGCGCACCTCGCTGCCGACATGCGCGTCCTTGGGGGCGGCCAGCACCAACCGCGGCCCGCCGGGTGCGAGGTGGAACCACTGGCGCAGGCGCGGGTTGAGGAGAAAGGCGTCGGCATACCGCCGGGCTCCGGCGATGTCGGGATGGCCGACGGCCGCGGAGAGACACTGGACGGGGGTGGAGCTGAGCTCCGGGCAGGCCTTCTTGCGCAGCGGGTACATCGGGTCGGCGAACGGAGTGCCCCAGACCGTGGAGTGCGGGGCGAAGACGGCACTGTCCAGCGTGAACAGCCCGTCGGCCGCTACCGCGTACGGGCCGTCCGGTGAGGCATTGTTCGCCGCATCGGCCGCCTTGCGGTAGGCGTCGTTGGCCAGTTGGGTGTACTGCTCGTAGCGCGTGGTCGCCTCACCGAGCGCGCCCTTGCAGGCGATGAACCGAGCTCCCTCAAGTCCAGGTGCGGTGCAGTGCTTTACCGGTATGGGGGAGCTGGCACGGCTGAGGGCGTAGTAGAAGTCCGCCACGATGACCTTCGGCCGACCGGGCAGGGAATGTGCCTTCTCGATCGCTGCCCGCATGCCGCGGCCGCCGTATCCGACCTTGGCACCGCTGAAGTAGGGCACGTCCTTCGCCGGGTTCTCCGGTGCCGCGCCTATGCCGGAGCACTCGCGCCGGACCGCCTCCGGCAGGTTCTTCGAGCCGGGGGTGATGCCCACGGCGATACCGAAGAACGGGTCGAGGTCGTTGATGCATCCATTGATCACGACCAGGTCGAGACCGTATCCGCCCGCCCTCGCCTGCGCGCCAGCCTTCTCCAACTGGCAGAAGACATCCGGAACTTGCTGCGTGACCTCGCCGAACTCCATTTCACCGTCGCCGTCGGGGTCCTGCTTCTCCTGCTTCTGGAGGCATGCTGAGTCGTCGTTGCCCGCGGGAAGCTCGGGTGCGTCGAGCACCGCGCCGGAGATCGCGTAGTCCATGTGCTGATGGCCCCGCCCTGTCGCGCGCCCGAGCAGCTGGCCCGTCAGGTAGGGAAACTTCTGGTCATGCTCCAGGCCCTGCCCCCAGACGACCGAGTCCCCGACGGAAGCCACGCGCACCGGATCGCAGCCCCGCCTGATGGTGTCCCGCCAGACCTTGCCGTACGGACCGGGCTCCTCGCCGGCGGACGAGGGGAGCACGCGGGCGTCGAACCGCAAGCCCGTCTCCGCCGGCGGCACGCGATCGAACGGAATACTGAACCCGGCTCCGGACAGTGCCGCACCCATGACGATCTGCCCGCCGCCCAGCTGCTCCCCGCCGGCGCGCACCCGCCATTCGACCGTGGCCCGGGCCCTCGCCGCGGCAGGGTCGTACAGCTGCACACGACCTTGCACCGGTCCGCTGCAGACCGGATTGGGGGTGAGGTCCACATCGAGGATGATCGGGTACGCGGATGCGGCAGAGGCGTCCGTCCCGGCTGCGGCGGGGACTCCGGTGAGCAACTGGCCCAGGAGAGCCGCGGCCGCCGCCGGAAGGACGAGCCTGGCCGCGTGTATGAGGTGGGACAACTTCCCTCTGTGCAGAGCGGGACCCCTGCCGTTGCCCCTACACCGTCGTGCCACCCGCCGAGACCACCTGCTGTTCACGCCAATGCCCCTGTTTCTCCTGTGAACTGAGTTGCTGCGCAGTCAGCGGAACGCCGCACCAATGGGGATCATGGCGGGAGGAAGCGGGGACAAAACGCGAGGCGGAGACATTGCGGAGTGAGCCTGATCACTTACCGGCAGTCATCAAGAGAGGGAGGAGTGCGTCGGCCCAATCCCGCGCGGCGGCTCGGGGGCGGTGATGCCGTTTGCCGGACCAGCGGCCACCACCGCGTGACCAGGCGGACCTCGACGCCGCTCCCCGGCATACGGTCGGGACGGGGCGCGCCCGACTCCTAGGCATGAGTCGGAACGCAGAGGCCCCTCTATGCCGGGGACGCGAGGTCGGGGTGGGCCTGGAGCAGCCTGGGCGGAGCCGCCTGGCTCCACGAGTCGACGACGATCGCACGGAGCTCATCCGCGTCGTCCAGGGCCGCCAGACGCACCCGCACCCAGGCGAAGGACGCCTCGTGGTCCGCGACCCAGAACTTCTCGGGCTCGGCGAGGACCAGCTCGCCGCGCTCCTCCTTCGGGCAGCGGACGGCCATCGACGTCTCGTCGTCGGGCAGGGTGAGGAACATCTTCCCGGCGACCCGGAAGGTGGGCATGGACCAGGCCTCCTTCTCGGTCGTCTCCGGCAGGGCGAGGGCGAGTTCACGGACTTCGTCGGACGTGCACATGGCCCGACCGTACGACAGGCCACGGACATCGGGACTTCCGCGGATGCGCGGACCGCCCGGGCGTAGGCTTCGCTCAGCACGGACGCGGCGGGGGCGGAGCACATGACGGCTGGGACAGCACAAAGGTGGGGGTCGATCCTCGATTCGGTCGTGGTGTACGCACAGGGCGCGGTCTGCCGCCGCCTGGCCCGGGGCAGCGTGCCTCCGGACGGCCGGGTGCGGGTGGCGGGACTGCCCCGCTCGCTGGACCCGGGCTCACTGCGGGCCAGTGTCCTGGGCGCCCCCAGGGTGCGCGTCACCGAAGCCCGGGTGGAGGTCGAGGCCGAGCCGCTCGGCACCGGCACGCCCGACGAGTTGCAGCGCGAGGTCGAGCGGCTGCGCGACGAGTACGCGGCAGCGCAGGGTCGCCGGGACCGGCAGCTGGGCCTGATCGAGGAGGTCAGGGCTCTGCACCCGGTCCCGCCGGCCCGCAGGCGTGAGGACCCGCACCGCCGCACCCCGGTCGACGCGTGGCTGGCGCTCGCCGACTTCGTCGACGAGCGGCTGACGGGACTGCACACCGGCCTCGTCGAGCTGGAGGAGGCGCTGCGCCGCGTGGAACACGAGCTCACCGTCGCCGCGGACAGGGTCGCCCGTGCCTCCACCGACGCACCGTCAGCGCACGTGGAGTCCACGGTGTCCGCGGTCCTGACCCTCGACGGCGCCGGTGACGCGGAGGTGGAGCTGCAGTACGGGGTGCCGGGCGCCGTCTGGGTGCCGACCTACCGTCTCACCCACCGTCAGGGCGACGGCACCGGCCGTCTGATGCTGCGCGCCTCGGTCGCCCAGCGCACCGGTGAGGACTGGACCGGCGTGAGCATCGCCCTGGCCACCGCCGACTTGCGCCGCCGCACCAACCTGCCGAGGCTCCGCTCGATCCGGATCGGACGCCGTCAGCCCGCCCCCGCGCCTTCTGGCTGGCGCGAGCCCCCGGCGGGTCTCGCCGACCTGTTCGCCGGGTACGACGCGGCAGCCCCTCGCCCTGCCTCGTCCGCCGCACCCGCGGCTGCCGGGACACACTCCGTGGCCGTCGCGGACGGCTCCACGCCCGGCCCCATTCCGCCACCGCCGACACCGCCGCCACCGCCGCCACCGCAGGCCTACGGCCCGCCGCCCGCTGCGCTCCCGATGCCCGGCGGCGCAGACGGCGCCTCCCCGGAGGTCTTCCGCAGCGGGACTCCCGACCTGACGCGGCCGGTACGGTCGCGGCCCGGCGGCATGCCGCGTACCGGCGGCAGGTCCTTCGCCGCTCCCGCCGCCATGGCACCTGCGGCTCCGGGCCGGGCCGCGCCGCCACCGCCTCCGGCACCGGCGGCCGGTCCGCCGCAGCCCAGCGGCGCCGAGCTCGACTACGCCGCCCTCGTCCTGTGCGGCCCCGACGAGCAGGACGGTCACAGAGGCCGGCTGTTTCCCGACTCTCCCTTCGACGCGGTGGCGGCCGAGTACCGCCGCCGCGCCGAAGCAGTGGCCGCGCTTCCGTTGCCCGGGCACGCCGTGCGGCCCCGCGAGTCGGCGGGTTCCTTCGACCACCGCTTCGATGCCACCGCGCGCGCCGACATTCCGTCGGACGGCAACTGGCACACCGTCACAGTCGACGAGATCCCGGTGGTTCTACGCACCGAGTACCTCTGCGTACCGTCCGTGGAGCAGACCGTGTACGCGACGTTGGTGCTCTCCAACGCCACCGACCAGGCTCTGCCGGCCGGCCCGGTGGAGGTCACCGTCGACGACGACTTCCTGCTGACCGCCGCACTGCCCACGCTCGCCCCGGGCGGTGTCCGCCGGGTGGGGCTCGGGCCGGCCGAGGGCATCCGGGTCACCCGCCGTACGAAACTGCACGAGTCGACCTCGGGCCTGCGCAACAACACCACTGTGCTCGACCACCGCGTCCACGTGGAGCTGGCCAACCGGCTCGCGAGACCCGTCACCGTCGAGGTCCGCGAGCGGGTGCCGGTCACCTCCGAACCGGACGTCCGGATCGAGGAACGGGCCGACTGGACGGCGCCCGAGGACGGCGCGGAGCCCGAGCAGCATGCCCCGGGCACCCGCGTCTGGCGGGTGGACCTGGCCGCCGGCGGCACCGCCGCCCTCGACGGCGGCTACGAGATCCGCATCCCGGCCGGCAAGGCCCTGGTCGGCGGCAACCGCAGGAGCTGACACACGCCATGTCCACGGCCCCGAAGCCGTTTCCTCTCCCCGTCACCGCCGTCACCTGCCTGGAGGATCGAGCCCACATCGAGCGCGCCGTCGTGCTCGACCTGGAGGCCGGGGTCCAGCGGCTGCGTCTCGGACCGGTCAGTGCACTGGCCGTCGACCGCACCCTCCATGCCGAGCTGACCGCCGGTCACCCCGCGACCGTGCTCGACATGCGGATCGTCCGCAGCTGGACGCCGCGCGGGCCTCTGCCGTCCACCGACGACGACTCCGTCCTGCGCCACCGCGTGCACACCCTCGAAGAGGAGCGGCTCGCCCTGGGGCAGCGACGCGATCGGCTGCATGCCCGCCTTGACCTGCTCGCCCGCCTCGCCGCCGATCTGCTGCGGGAGATCGGCGAAGGCGCCGGCTCCGGGGAGAGCGAGGGGCCCCGCTGGACCCGCGAACTGGACCGTCTGGACGACGAGCGCGACTCGTACGGCGAGCAACTGCGCACCGTGGAGGCCCGGCTGACCGCCCTTGCTGTCGAGATCGGGGAGGCCCAGCGGGCCATGGACCTCGCCGAGGGGGAGCCCGCCGAGCTGGTCGGCCATATCGAGCTGACCGTGGAGGCCGCGGTCGCCGGGCCGGTCGGGCTGCGCCTGAGCCACCTCACCCCGTGTGCGCTGTGGCGGCCCGCCTACCGGGCCGCGCTCGACGGGGACCGCCTGACGCTGGAGACCGACGCGATGGTATGGCAACGCACCGGCGAGGACTGGTCGGACGTACGGCTGACGTTGTCGACGGCCCGGTCGGCGCTGGCCACCGATACACCGCGGCTGAGCGAGGACCGGCTGACGCTCAAGGACCGCTCCCCCGCGGAGCGCCGCACGGTCGACGTCGAGCTGCGCGAGGAGGAGATCGGCGACCTCGGCCCGGCCCCGGTACTCGGCCTGCCGGGGGTGGACGACCGCGGCGAGGCGCGGGTGCTGAACTCCCCTCGCCCGGTCTCCGTGCCCGGGGACGGCCGCGCCCACCGGGTGCCGCTCTCCGCCTTCACCACGGCCGCGAACGGCGAGTACGCCTGCTCACCCGAGTTGTCTGCGCTGGTCACCCACGTGGTGCGGTTCGACAACCTGTCCGGCCATGCACTGCTCGCCGGGCCCGTGGACCTGGTCCGCGGCAGCGGATTCAGTGGCCGCGGCACGCTGGACTTCACTGGCCCCGGCGTCCCCGCCCAGCTCGCCTTCGGCAGCTGCGACGACTACCGGGTGGTCCGGCATGCCGAGGAGTCGCGCGACTCCACCGGAATCACCCAGCGGACGGTGGTCACCCGCACGGTCCGGCTGCACCTGTCCCGGTTCTCCGCTCCTGGGGAGCACGGTGAACGGGTGGTCGTCCTCCGGGAGCGGATCCCGGTCTCCGAGGTCTCGGCGGTGGAGGTACGCCTGCGCAAGGAAGCCTGCTCCCCGGCGCCCGACATGCTCGACGCCGAAGGCATCGCCCGCTGGGATGTCACCCTCCCGCCCGGCGGCCGCCGCACGGTCACTCTGGTCTACGAAGTGTCGGCGAGCGCCAAAGTCGGCGGGCTTTGAGCTCTATGGTCCGCTGCACGCCCGCTGCCGGAGGCCCGATCCCTGACTCCCTCCGCAGCCGGTGGCCGTCTCGGAGCACCTCGCGCATCAGCTGCCACTCGGACGTGTTCGACACCCTCGTCCGCGCTCAGCCAAGCCCGGTACGGGGGAGCACGCCGAGGCGATCGGCGACAAAGCACTTCGGCCGGTTCCCATGTCGACCGCCCAACCAGTCGGCCGCCGTCCACTCCAAGTACGACCTGCACGGGCACCGACGAGGTCCCACCCACCCCAGGCTGGGGGTGGGGCGATCGTTGCGGCAGGTTGGCCCATGTGGACGATGCGCCTTCACGACCCCTTCCGTGCCCGTCGTCGGCCCGGTCCGCGGGTCAGCGGCTTCCGTACCGCATCTCTCGAGGGCTCAGTCCAAAGCGCTGCCGGAACGCGGTGCTGAGCGCGCTCGCGGAGGAGAAGCCGGACGCGTATGCCAGATCGTTGATCGTCATGTGCGCGAACTCTGCGCACCGCAGCCGGTCCCGCACCAGCCGGAGCCGCTCTTCCCGGATCAGCTCCCGGGGAGTGGTCCCTACGTGTTGCAGCGCCAGCTGCACCTGCCGCAGCGACCACCCCAGAGCCCGTGCCATCGCCGCGCCAGTCAGCTCCGGATCGGCCGCGTGCTCGCGTACATAGCGGCGCACCATCGCTTCCACCTGGGCCAGATGACCGGACGCATCCGGGCGGTCGTCACCCACCACGAGCATGCACAGCAGCTCGACAACACGGTCGGACACGGCGTTGAACTGGGCGTCAGTGAGGTTGTCGCGCTCCTCGTAGAGGTCGGTGAGCACAGAACCCACGACGCGGCCCAGGCCCCGGCTCAGATCGAGTCCGGTCGCCAGTGGCGATTCCCGGTTCATCGGTCCATTCACCTCATGGGCGGGGATCGTGAGGATGAATGCGTGCGTCGCTGCGTTCTGAAGGCACTGGAATGGGGCGCCGAAGGTGACCAGGGCGCCGGTCCCCGGCGTCAGCCGTGCCTCCTGGTCATCCTGACGCAGCAGGATCTGTCCACCGAGCGGAAGTAAAAGCCGGTAGTTCTCGTCCGGGTCCTGCCGGACCTGACGTGAGGTCCGGCTGTATTCGATCTCGTCCGACCAGAACCTGACGAGTTGATAGGTGTCCGTGTGCTGGCGAACCGTCTCGCCTCGGAAGTTGTCCTGGCGCGCATATCGGTAGCCCATCCGGGACTGATACGACCCTATGTGCTCACGCCAGAATTCGGCGCGCTCACGCTGTGCCACGTCCCCGGTCGACAACGACTCGATGCTGTACGTTCCCGCGGGCACCGGAAACCCCCTCCACTGCCGGCCGCTCATTGACCCATTAATGAGTGAATTCTCAACAAACCTGCGAGTAACGGTAGTTACGGGCGCGGAGTGTAGTACAAGCCTCTCGCTTCCACCGATTGCGTGAATCCCACAGCCATTTCCGGCCCCGAGGCGCTTCGCCTGTCAGCAATTTCCTTGCGTGCGCGGGCAAGCACGCGTCGTGATGCTCGTCTACCGTCGGCCGCCCCGTTCGTCTCACGCCTGCCTCAAGCACCCATGACACGGGAGGCGGTGTTCTGGTGCCTGGCCGTCGGCCTGCTCGCCGTCACCGTCGCAGAAGCTGGCGGACGGCCTGCGGGCCCACCGACGAAGAGGTACGGCATCTGGTCGCAGTCCGGCTGCCTGGCTGGAGGAATCCCACATCCGTCCACGCCGCATCCGTCCACCCGGACACCGGGCTGCGCTACGGACGGCTGACCGGCACCGACTTCGCAGAAAGTCTCGACTGCGTGGTGGAGCGGTACGCCGACGCGGTCGAGAACGCTCAGACCCGGGTCGATCATGCGGCGAAGGCCGCCCTGAAGGCGTCAATGCGCCCGATCCAGGCCCTGGCGAACAAGCAGCAGGTGTCCATTTCCGAGATGCAGGATCGGCACGACCACCCCGACGTCCTGCGGGACCTGCTGGAGATCGACCGCGCGAACGCCCAGTCGGCCGCCGGGCACAGGCCATCGCCTTATGTGCGGCTCCTATGGGGGTGTACGTGCTGCCCGGTCCCGTCCCCGCATTGCGGGGACGGGTGGATGTGACCCGTGACCGCCCTGTCGTGGAGGGCAGTCGTGAGCATGAGCCGTATCGAACCGAGTAAATAGGCTCGGTCGTTTACGGCCGAGCAGTTGACGAGAGGCGTACGGGCAGAGCGCGGTGTCCGTTGGAGATGAACGAGTCCACGGGACGCAACTCCTCCGCCGGCACCGCGAGGGTGAGGCCGGGGAACCGTTCGAAGAGAGCCGGCAGCGCGATACGGGCCTCCATCCGGCCGAGCGGAGCGCCAAGGCAGTAGTGCACGCCGTAGCCGAAGGCCAGGTGCTCTTTGTCGGTCCGGGTGACGTCGAAGCAGTCGGCGTCCTTCCCGTACCGCTCGGGACTGCGTCCTGCCGCGGCGTAAGCCGCCATGATCGCCTCGCCCTTGCGGATGACCGTCCCGTCCAGTGCGATGTCCTCCACTGCGTACCGCAGCGGCAAGCTGGCGACCGGCGCGTCCGATCGCAGTGTCTCTTCGATCACGTCGTCCCACGAGGCTCGGCCGGACCGTACGTGCGCGAGCTGATCCGGGTGGGTGAGCAGTGCGTGGACGGCGTTGTCGAGGAGATTTACCGTGGTCTCATGGCCTGCGCTGATCATGAGCAGCAGGGTGTCGAGCAGTTCCTGCTCGCTCAGCCGGGTGCCGCCCTCGTCGTCGCGAGCGGTGATGAGAGCGCTCGTCAAGTCGTCGTCGGGCGACTGCCGTTTTGCGGCGACGAGATCGCCAAGGACGTCATAGAGCCGGGCGTAGGTGGCGGTGACCTCCTCCGGGTCGGCGGAGGTGTGGAAGATGCTGTCGACGATGGACCGCAGTTCCTCCCGCTTCTCCCCGGGCAGGCCGAGCAGCTCGCTGATCACCTGGATCGGCAGGGGATAGGCGAACTCCTCCCGCAGATCCACCTCCTGACCGTGCTGCCCGGCCCGGGCGACACGGTCCAGCAGATCGATGGTGATCTCCTCGATGCGTGGCCGCAGTGCGGCGGTCCTGCGAGCGGTGAACGCCTTGGCGACCAGCGTCCGCAGCCGCTTGTGCTCTCCGCCGTACGCGGTGAACATGTTCTGCACCGCGACCCACGTGAACAGCGGCCATTCCGGGGAGATCTCCCCGTTGATCCAGGCGGGCCAGTGCCGGCGAGGATCCTTTGACACTCGCGGATCGGTGAGCAGTTCCTTCAGCAGATCGGGACTGCTGACCGCCCAAGCCTCGACCCCGCCCGGGAGTTCGACGCGCGCCACCGGTCCCAGCCCGCGTAAGCGGCTGGCCTCTGCGTGGATGTCACGGCCGGTCGGGTCTATCACCAAGGGGATCCGGTCTTCCATCAGTGCCTCCCTGACATTCGGACTCCGATACGACACAGCACGGTACGGCGCAGTAGGGGTTCGGAACGAGACCGCTCCAGGCACTGCGTGCGAGGGCAACTTCCCTGCGCGTGGGCGTAAGTCGCGGTGCCTGTTCCGTCCTATGGTCACGACACCCGATCGGGAGGAGCCGGTGATCACCATGACGATGAGCAGAGCCCAGCAGTGGGTACAGCCCTACGGCTTGGACGTACGGACCCTGCCCGCGGGACGGTGGTGGGACGCCGTACGTGTTCCGCTCAGCCTGGGAATCCGCGCCCTCGACCGCCTCGGAGGCGATACCGGACCCGTCATCAAGGACGGGCACGGCAGCATCCTCTACTGGCTGGTCAAGCCCGGCGCCGCCGACCACTGGCAGCTGCCGGAGGTCCGGGTGCTCGGGCCCGGCTGTCACGTGGCGGTTCCACCCCAGCACCGTATGGATGGCCCCGGGCTCCACTGGTGCATCCCGCTGACCAGCGAGCGGTACTGGACAAGCCTGGGGCGCCTGCACTCCGCACTCCAGGCAGCGCCGACCGAAATCTCCGGGCGGCGCACCCTGGCGCGCGTCTGCTGCCGCTGCGAGCGCAACACCGAGGCGCCGGTCCTCGTACGCATCATCGAGCCCCGCCCCTACCCTGCCCGAGCGGTGTACGCCTGCCCCGACTGCGTGCCCCACTGTCCCGCAGGACCTGGACGGTTGGACTAGCGCCTCCCCGGACAAGTTCGGCTGTCCCAGATCGGCCCAGGCGTCGAAGACCGCCTCGTCGTCGATGTTCGCGACCCACCGCCTTGCGGCCTCAGGGGAGCCGGCGGCAGCAACGGCCTGGCAATGATGACGTGGGCTTTCAGTCGGCGCCAAACCAGCACGGGAGTCAGCACGGCGCCTCCAAATCATGCCCGAGTAGCGCAACTCGGACAGCCTCCTTCGCGGCCTCATCGAGGCCGTCGCGAAGCCCCACCACCGCCCCCATGGTGGGCACATGCACTCCAACGCTCAGAACTATGGTGTCCCGCCACATACGCCTCTGACCTGCGCGTTCCTACGGTGTGGCATACGCAAACGTCCCCGTCACACGCCAGGAAGTGGTGCCGATGTCCTCCCCCGCGACCGCTCCACCAGCCCCCTCCAGCCTCAAGCGCATCGTCGCCGCGAGTCTCATCGGCACCACCATCGAGTGGTACGACTTCTTCCTCTACGGCTCGGCCGCCGCGCTGGTGTTCAACAAGCTGTTCTTTCCCGGCTCCGACCCGCTGGTCGGCACCCTGCTGTCGTTCCTCACCTACGCCGTCGGCTTCGCCGCCCGGCCTCTCGGGGCGCTCGTCTTCGGGCACTACGGCGACCGGCTCGGGCGCAAGAAGCTGCTCGTGCTCAGCCTGCTGATGATGGGTGGGGCGACGTTCGCGATCGGGCTGATGCCCACGCACGCGACCATCGGGACCGCGGCCCCGGTGCTGCTCACCGTCCTCCGCCTTGTGCAGGGGTTCGCACTCGGCGGCGAGTGGGGCGGAGCCGTACTGCTCGTGTCCGAGCACGGCGACGCCAAGCGGCGCGGCTTCTGGGCGTCGTGGCCGCAGACCGGTGCGCCGGCCGGGCAGTTGCTCGCCACCGGAGTCCTCTCCGCCCTCACGGCGCTCCTCTCGGACGCCGCGTTCACCTCGTGGGGATGGCGGATTCCCTTCCTGCTCTCCGGCGTTCTGGTGATCGTCGGACTGTGGATTCGTCTCTCTGTCGATGAATCGCCCGTCTTCAAGGCCGCGCTGGCCCAGGCCGAGCAGCGCAGGGCCACCGCCGGCCAGGCGGAGAAGATGCCGCTCGTCTCCGTGCTGCGTCACCACTGGCGCGATGTGCTGGTCGCCATGGGCGCGCGCATGGCGGAGAACATCAGCTACTACGTGATCACCGCGTTCATCCTCGTGTACGCGACGACCGCGGTGGACATGAGCAAGCAGACCGCCCTGAACGCCGTTCTCATCGGGTCCGCCGTCCACTTCGCGGTGATCCCGCTCTGGGGCGCGCTGTCGGACCGATGGGGCCGCAGGCCCGTCTACCTCATCGGCGCCGTCGGTGTCGGCGCCTGGATGTTCCCCTTCTTCGCGCTGATCGACCGGGCGACCTTCGGCTCGCTGCTGCTGGCCGTGACCGTCGGTCTGGTTTTCCACGGGGCGATGTACGCACCGCAGGCGGCGTTCTTCTCGGAGATGTTCTCGACGCGCATGCGCTACTCCGGAGCCTCCATCGGCGCGCAGTTCTCCTCCGTCGCCGCCGGAGCGCCCGCGCCGCTGATCGCGACCGCTCTGCTCGCGGACTACGACTCGTCGACGCCGATCGCCCTGTATGTCATCGCCGCGGCCCTGCTCACCGTGCTGGCCATCGGATGCGCCAAGGAGACCAGTCGGCGGGACCTCAACGATGTCGAGGCCGACTCCGCCGCGGACACCGCACCCGCCCCCGCCCCAGCGGCGGATGCTGCCCGTACTGCCTGAGCGGCACCCTGATCGCTCACCACACACGACACCGCGCGGGACCCCATTGGTCCCGCGCGGTTCCCGTACTCGGGAGGCGCACCGGCTACGCGCGAGGGGCAGCCCCGCTTCATTCCCGGCGCGCCACCGCCGACGACATGCCGTACAGCCGCAGCGCCAGCTGGATCTCCAGGGCGCGGGCCGGCGTCTGCCAGTCGGAGCCCAGGAGCCGGCCGATGCGCTCAAGACGCTGGGCGACGGTGTTCACATGGACGTGGAGATCGTCCTTCGTACGGGCCGGGCTCATGCCACTGGCGAAGTACGCGTCCAGCGTGCCGACGAGGTCCGTGCCGCGGCGTCTGTCGTAGGCGACGACCTCGCCGATCGTGCGGCGCACAAAGCCGTCGATGTCGCCCGGGTCGGCGAGCAGCAGCCCGAGGAAGCCCAGGTCCTCGGCTGCCGCGCCCTGGCCCGAGCGGCCGAGGAGGCGCAGCGCGTCCAGGCAGCGCCGGGCCTGCTCGTAGGCACCGGACACCGGTGCGGGGTCGCCGGCCGGGGAGGCGACGGGGGACGAGGCGCCGACGGTCACCGACTCGCGCAGGGTGCCGCCCAGTTGGCGGGCGGTCTGGCGGGCGAGGGAGGCCGGGGTGTCATCGGGGCCGAGCGGGAGGAGCAGCACGGCGCCGCCGTGCCGTGCGGCGGCGAGGCCGGACCGGGTCGCGGCCAGATGAGAGGCGGCCGACCACAGCCGCTGCCGGTCCGCGCTCTCCCGCGCGGCCGACTCGGGGCCTGCTCCGCGGCCGGTCTCGGTGCCGTCGATACGCGCGGCCAGCACCACATGGGGCACATCCAGGTCGGCGCGGAGTCTGGCCGCGCGCTCCCGCAGCAGCCTGGGGTCGCGGTCCGGCGCGTCGAGCAGGTCGTCCAGCAGCTCGCCCCGCACCCGCTGTTCGGCGTCATGGGCGGAGCGGCGGGCCAGCAGCAGCAGTGAGGTCACCATGGCGGCCCGCTCCAGGGTGCGCCGGTCGACGGGGTCGAGATCGGGGTGGCCGCGCAGCACGAGGGCACCGAACACCTCTCCGCCCGCGGAGACTTCGGCGATCCAGTCGTCGCCGTGGCGGCCGGCGCGGCCGCCGGTGCCCGCCGGATGCGGGCCGTCCTCGGTGAACTCCACCGTACCGTCGAGGACCTGGGAGAGCGCGGCGGCCACGTCGTCGACGCCGCCGCCGCGCAGCACCAGTTCGGTGAGCCGGTCGTGCACCTCGGATGCGCGCTCGATGACGCCGCTGTGCTCCTGGATGATCGCGTGGGCCCGCTCCAGCTCGGCCAGGGCCGAGCGCGTCTCGGCGAGCAGGTTCGCCGTGTCGATCGCCACGGCCGCGTGTGCGGCGAACGAGGCGAGCAGCGCGACCTGTTCCCGTTCGAAGACGCGGGCGCGGCGGTCGGCGGCGAACAGCACGCCGATGACCTGGCTGCCGAGGGTCAGCGGCACGCCGAGGATGGCGACCAGACCCTCGTCCCTGACCGCCGCGTCGATCGGTCCGGTGTGCTCGAAACGGGCGTCGTCGAAGTAGCTGTCGGTCACATAGGGGCGGGCCGTCTGGGCCACCAGGCCCCCGAGCCCCTCCCCCATGCCGAGCCGGACCTGCTGGAAACGCGCCGAGACGGACCCCTCCGTGACCCGCATGTAGGTGTCACCGGCGACCGGGTCGTTGAGGCTCAGATAGGCGACCTCGGTGCCCAGCAGGGAGCGTGCGCGCTGCACGATCGCGCGCAGCACGGCGTCGAGATCGCGCAGGCCCGCCAGATCGTGCGCCGTCTCGAAGAGCGCGGAGAGCTCGGCCTCCCGCCGCCTGCGTCCCTCCAGCTCGGCACGCACGCGCAGCGCGAGCTGCTTGGCGTACTCGATACCGGCGAGCGACGCGGCGTCGGCGCCGTGCGCCCGGGCGAGCAGGACGGGCCTGTCGTAGGCCTCGACTGCGGCGCCACGGGCAAGGAGCTCCAGGTAGGCGGCTTCTTCCAGGGACATGGACACAGGATTACCCGGCCTGGGCAGGGTCGCACCAGCCCTGTGGACAACCGGGCGGCCGTCCTTGCCGGCGGCGTGGCCCGTCAATGGGCGGTCCAGCCGCCGTCGAGCGCCAGCGAGGTTCCGGTGATGAAGGACGCCTGCGGCGAGCACAGGTAGAGGACGGCCCCGGCGACCTCGTCCGGTTCGACGAGACGCTTGATCGCGGAGTCCTTGAGGAGGACGTCGGTCAGGACGCGTTCCTCGGGAAGGGAGTGTGCGGCCGCCTGGTCGGTGATCTGCTTCTCCACCAGTGGTGTGCGCACATAGCCGGGGTTGACGCACACCGACGTCACGCCGTGCGACGCGCCTTCGAGGGCCGCGGTCTTGGAGAGACCCTCCAGGCCGTGTTTGGCGGCCACATACGCGGACTTGTAGGCGGAGGCCCGCAGACCGTGCACGGAGGAGATGTTGACGATCCGGCCCCAGCCCTGGGCGTACATGTGCGGCAGCGCGCCCCTGATCAGGCGGAACGGTGCCTCCAGCATCACGGTCAGCACGGCGTGGAAGACATCGGGCGGGAAGTCCTCGATGGGGCGCACCAGTTGCAGTCCCGCGTTGTTGACGAGGATGTCCGATCCCGCGGCGACGGCCTCGGCGGCGTCGAGGTCGGTGAGGTCGAGCAGCTGCGCCTCGACGGCTCCGGCGAGTCCGTCCGCCCGGTCCACCAGGACGCCCAGCCCCTCCGCGTCGCGGTCGACGGCTCTGACCTTCGCGCCCGCGGCAGCGAGCCGCAACGCGCAGGCGCGGCCGATGCCGCCCGCGGCACCGGTGACCAGGGCGGTGCGTCCGCCGAGGTCGAGGGAGACGGAGGAGCCTGAGGGACCAGGGGTGGTGGGCGCGGTCATGCTGTGCACCCTAGGCAGCGATCATCTCCCGACCGATGTGGTCACCGCCCATACTTCATTCCGCGATGGTGGGTTGGAACCATGCTGGTCCCTCGGTCAGGGCCTGCTTGATCCGGAACAGGGCGAACTCCTTGAGCTCCGGCAGCGAGTCGAGCGGGAACCAGCCCACCTCAAGCGATTCCTCGTCGTTGACCCGGGCATCGCCGCCCACCGCCCGGCAGCGCAGAGTGATGTCCATGTACTGGCAGCGGTCGCCGTTGGGATAGGTGACCGGATCGGGCAGCGCCTGTACGAGGACGACCCGCTCGGCGACGCAGCGTACGGCCGTCTCCTCGAACACCTCGCGCTCGGCGGTCCGGGCGGGCTCCTCCCCCGGCTCCGGGATGCCGCCGATGATCGACCATTTCCCGGTGTCGGCGCGTCTGCCCAGCAGGACACGGCCCTGATCGTCGAGGACGACTGCGCTGACCCCCGGCAGGAACAGCAGTTGGTGGTCCGCGGTGGCCCGGATCTCACGGATGAAGTCAGGGGTGCCCATGCCCGCGACCCTAACCGGCCCTCGTCCGCCCTTCCGCGGCCGGGGAGGCCGGCCCGCCGTCGGGAGGTCACCCGACTCTCCGTCGGGAGGTCACCCGCCCCGCTGTCGGGAGGTCACCGCCGTTCCGTGGCCGGGATCCCGGGGCCTCACAGTCGCCACCGCGGAGGCCGGCCGCCGCGGCGGCGCTGTCACGAGACCACCGGCTCGTCCGGACGGACGGCAGGGCTCAGGCGTCCGCGGCCCGCTGCGCCCCTTCGGTCCGTCGGCGCCGGTCGCGTACGGCATCGGCGGCGACCTTGCCCAGCGCGCCGGCCGCGAGCAGCAGCAGAGCCGCCTCCGGCCAGACGCCCAGCCGGGTGGCGGGCGTGAGCGAGGAGCGCAACGGCACCTCCGCGACGAGCGCGTCGGGCGTGAACATCCCCGTCCGCTGGACGATCTCCCCGTCCGGCGTGATCACGGCGCTGACGCCGCTCGTGACGGGGACCACGACGGACCGGCTGTGCTCCACGGCCCGCACGCGTGACATGGCCAGCTGCTGATAGGTCATCTCGCTGCGGCCGAAGGTGGCGTTGTTGCTGGGGACGGAGATGAGCTGCGCGCCGTGTGTGACCGTGTCACGGGCCGCGTCGTCGAACGCCGCCTCGAAGCAGGTGACGAGCCCGACCCTCGTCCCCGCCAGGTCGAAGACGCCCACTTCGTGGCCGGGGCCGAAGTCCCGTTGCACACGGTCGACGTCGGAGTTGAGGAGGCGTACGAACGAACGAAGCGGGATGTACTCGCCGAACGGCTGGACATGGCGCTTGTCGTAGGTGTCGACGGGCCCCCGGCGGGGGTCCCACTCGATCAGCGTGTTGCGGAGCTTGCCCGTCTCGGGAGTGACCACGGCACCGACGACGGTCGGGACGCCGATCGCCTTGACGGCTTCGTCGATGACGAGACGTGCGTCGGCGTTGCGGTAGGGGTCCAGGTCGGAGGAGTTCTCCGGCCAGAGGACGAAGTCGGGCCTGGGCACCTTGCCCGCCGCCACGTCCGCGGCGAGCTGCTCGGTACGGCGGGCGTGGTTGTCGAGCACCGCCCGGCGCTGGGCATTGAAGTCGAGGCCGAGGCGGGGCACGTTGCCCTGGACGGCGGCGACGGTGGCGGTGCCGTCCTCGGCGGAGTCGTCGACGAGCGGCCGGGCGCACAGGGCTCCCACCAGGGGCAGCACGAGCGCGAGCAGCGCGGCGGCCGCGGGGCCGCGCCGCACGGTGCCCGTGCGGCGGCCGGCTGCCGCCTGCCGCACCGTCTCGTACAGCCCGAGTCCGCACAGGACGATCGCAAAGCTCAGTAGGGGGGTGCCTCCGACGGCGGCCAGCGGCAGAAAGACGCTGTCCGCCTGCCCGAAGGCGATCTTCCCCCAGGGGAAGCCACCGAACGGCACCCTGGCGCGGGCCGCCTCTCCTGCGATCCACACCGCCGCGCCCCACACCGGCCAGGCGGGCAGCCGCGAGACGCAGGCGATGCCCACGCAGGCCACGGCGACGAACAGCGCCTCCACGGCCGCGAGCGCCAGCCATGGGACCGCGCCGACCTCCTCGCCGGTCCAGACGAGCAGCGGAAGGAGGAACCCGAGTCCGGTCAGGTAGCCGAGGCCCAGCGCGGCCCGCGCCCGCCGCCCCCGCAGGGCCCAGCCGAGCAGGGCGAACGCGGGGACCGCCAGCCACCACAGGGGCCTGGGCGGGAAGCTCAGGAAGAGCAGCACGCCGGACAGCGCCGCGGCGCCGGGGCGTACGCATCGCCGGATCAGCGGGCGGCCGCCCGCGCGCGCGGGCTGCGGGGTGTCGACTGGGGTGATGGTGGCGCTCACCTGCCGGAGTCTACGGCGCTGACCTGTGGGCCCGGCAGTGCGGTGACCGTCCCTCGGCGCACGGTGGCCCATGCACGGGCTCTCTGCGCCTCAGGGGATCCGGTCTCGCCGGCCGCCGGCTCAGACGTGGGGGACGGGCTCGGTGTGTGATCGGCCGAGACGGTCCCGGAGGACGCGTACGGCCATGTCCGCGTTGTCGACGGTCACCGTGAACGTCTCGCCGTCCTTCAGCGTGACGACCACTCCCTCGCCGCGCCGCACGACCCACGCCGTGCCCTTCTCCGGACGCCAGCGACAGCCCCAGCCGCCCCACTGGTGCGGGGTGACCTTCGGGTCGTAGTCCGCCTGTACGACCTCGCTGAGCAGGATTCGCTTGCGCGGCAGGCCCACGTGTCCGCAGCGCACCTCAAGGGCCTCCCGGTCGATCGTCACCTCGAGGTGGACGAAGGCGAGCGTCCCGTAGAGCACCAGCAGGCCGGCCGCGACACAGCCGATCACCGCCATCAACAGCGCCGTGATGCCCATCTCCCAGTTGGCGTCCACTGCGAGCTTGATACCGAGCGCGAGACACGCTGCTCCCGCCACAGCGAGCACCCACTGCATGCGGTTGGTCGCTCGGCCGGTCCAGACTTCTGGCAGGGGCTCTGTGGCGGGCCCCAAGCCGCGGGAACGGTGCCTCATGTTCTGGAGGGTACCCACGATCCGCGGACACAGCACGGCCCGCGTGTGACCGAGGGTAGTCACCGCCTCGGGGCCTGCGTCTGTCCCGGGGCGCCGTGTCCCGGGAGCCCCTGGGCCATCCCGGTTCAGCCGGGGCCCGTCCCGGGAGCCCGGGGCCGTCAGACCGCCGGGGTGGTGACCGCGCGGAGCAGGCGCCCTTCGGCGTAGGCGGAGGCGGCGGCGGGCAGCTCCGACTCCCGGCCGCTCAGCAGGACGGTGAGGCGGCCGGTCGGCGACGCGTCCGGGGCGGGGACGACACCGCCACGGCGCAGGGCCTGGGCGGCGACCGCGTCGGCGGAGCCGTGGAGGACAAGGGTGCCGGCGGCCGAACGGGCTCCGATGGCCGCGCGGATGCGCTCGCCGACGAGTTCGTAGTGAGTGCAGCCGAGGACGACGGCCCTGACGTCGGGCGGTGTGAGTGCTGCCGCCGCGTTGATCGCGCTGTCGATCGCGGCCTCGTCGGCGCTCTCGACCGCGTCGGCGAGACCGGGGCAGGGGACCTCGGTGACGCCGACGGAGTGAGCGAAGTCGCTGATCAGCCCGCGCTGGTACGGGCTGCCCGTGGTCGCCGGGGTGGCCCAGATGGCGATCGGACCGCCGCCGGCCGCGGCGGGCTTGATCGCGGGCACGGTTCCGACGACGGGGAGGTCCGGCTCCAGCTCGGCCCGGAGCGTGGGCAGCGCGTGCACCGAGGCGGTGTTGCAGGCGATGATCAGCGCGTCGGGCCGATGGGCGGCCGCGGCGCGGGCCACGGCGAGCGCGCGCTCGGTGACGTCGTCGGGCGTACGCGGCCCCCACGGCATGCCGTCGGGGTCGCTGGAGAGGAGTAGATCCGCGTCGGGCCGCATTCGGCGTACGGCGGCGGCCGCCGGGAGGAGGCCGATTCCGGAGTCAAGGAGCGCGATCTTCACCCGGTCACCATAGTCGACCGCCGCGCCGGCCCGGCCTGTGTGGGGCAGACTGCGGCGGATGAGCGCCCTCGCCTGGACCGCCTTCGGATCACTCGCCGCATGGTGCTGGCTGCTGCTCGGCCAGGGCTTCTTCTGGCGCACCGATCAGCGTCTGCCCCGGCGGGCGGACCCTGACGTATGGCCGGCCGTCGCCGTGGTGGTGCCCGCGCGGGACGAGGCCGAGGTCCTGCCGGCGAGCCTGCCGTCCCTGCTGGCCCAGCGGTATCCGGGCCGTGCCGGGATCGTGCTCGTGGACGACAACAGCAGCGACGGCACCGCGGAGGTGGCCCGCTCGCTCGCCACGCGCCACGGCGGGCTGCCGCTGTGTGTCGTGACGCCGGGCGAACCGGAGCCCGGCTGGACGGGAAAGCTGTGGGCTCTGCGGCATGGAATCGCCGTGGCCCGGGCGGACAGCCCCGAGTTCCTCCTCCTGACGGACGCGGACATCGCCCACGAGCCGGACAGCCTTCGCGAACTGGTGGCCGCGGCGCACGGCGCAGACTCGGCCGACGCCGACGCCGACGCCGACGCCGAACGCGACGCCCGAGCCGACCGCCCGGGCGCGTACGACCTGGTCTCCCAGATGGCGCGCCTGCGTGTCGCGAGCGGCTGGGAGCGACTGGTGGTCCCCGCGTTCGTCTACTTCTTCGCCCAGCTCTATCCCTTCCGCCGGATCAACAGGGACGGCGCGCGGACGGCCGCCGCGGCCGGCGGCTGCGTCCTGCTGCGCACCGACACCGCACTGCGGGCGGGCGTACCCGCGTCGATCCGGCAGGCGTTGATCGACGACGTCTCGCTGGCGCGGGCCGTGCGGCGCTCGGGCGGCCGGATCTGGCTGGGGCTCGCGGACCGCGTGGACAGCGTGCGTCCGTATCCGCGGCTCGCCGATCTGTGGGGGATGGTCTCCCGCAGCGCGTACGCACAGCTGCGGCACAACCCGCTGGTGCTCGCCGGAACGGTCGTGGGGCTCGCGCTGGTGTATCTGGCGCCGCCCGTCGTCCTGCCGGCCGCGTGGGCGGCCGGTGATGCGGCGGCCGCGTGGGCGGCGGGCCTCGCCTGGGCGGTGATGGCGGGGACGTACGTGCCGATGCTGCGCTACTACCGCCAGCCGCTGCTGCTCGCGCCCACGCTGCCGTTCACCGCGCTGCTCTATCTGCTGATGACCGTCGACTCGGCGGTCCAGCACCACCGGGGGCGGGGCGCGGCCTGGAAAGGGCGTACGTACGCCCGGCCCGAGGCCGCACCCGAGCGCTGAACGCCCGTGGCGGGGCGTCACTTCCTGCCCGGTGTCCAGTTCATGCCCCAGCCGTAGGCGTGGTCGACGGTGCGCTGCGGGCTGACGCCCCGGTCGGGCACGAGGAAGCGGGCCTCACGCTGGACGACGAGGTCCGACCCGGTGTTGGTGATGAGGGCGAGGGCGCAGACAGTGGAGGGGACGGTGCACTCGCCGAGGGAGAAGTCGATGGCGGCGCCGTGCTGGGGCTGCAGTGTCACCGTCGCGTCGAGGTCGGCGAAGCTGCGGGCGCCCTCGTAGATGGTCACGAAGATGACGACGCGGCGCAGCGCGTTCTTGTGGTCGAGGTTGATGGTGAGGTTCTCGCCCGGTGTGCCGCCGGTGCGGTCATCGCCATCGAGGTGGATGTACGGCGGCTGGTGCAGGGCGCCGAAGGCGTTGCCCAGGGCCTGGACAACGCCCTTGCGCCCGTCGGTGAGTTCGTACAGCGCGCACAGGTCGAGGTCGAGGTCGCCGTGCATGGCGACGGCCCGGCCGAGCTTGGCGCCCCAGCCCTGGAACTGCTTGCGCACCTGCCAGCTGAGGTTCACGCGCATCGCGCCCGAGGTGCCGCCCTGCTTCGTCAGCGAGACGGAGGGAGCCTCCTTCGTCAGCGTGATCTTGGACAGGCGCACCGGGGTCGGCGGTACGGCGGGCACCGCCGGCGGGACGGCAGGCGGCGGAGCCACGGCGGGTGCGGGGGGCACGACAGGGGCAGGCGCCGCGGCGGAGGGTGCGGTGGCGGCGGGCGGGGCCGGCCGCTGGGGCTCGTCCACGGTGATGCCGAAGTCCGTGGCGAGGCCCTCGAGTCCGGAGCCGTAGCCCTGGCCGACCGCACGGAACTTCCACGCGCCCTGGCGGCGGTAGAGCTCGCCCAGCACGAAGGCCGTCTCGACGCCGGCGTCCTGGCTGTCGTAGCGGGCCAGCTCCGCCCCGGACGCGGCGTCCAGGACGCGGATGTGCAGCCCGGGCACCTGACCGAAGGTGCCGCCGCCGGCCGATGCGGCCAGCACGACGCGGTCGATTCCGCTCTCGACGCGGTCGAGATCGACGGCGACGACGTCGGCGGCAGCCCCCTCCGCGGTCCGCTTCCCCTCGTGCCGCACGGCTCCCGAGGCGTGCGCCGGCTGGTTGTAGAAGACGAAGTCCGCGTCCGAGCGGACCTTTCCGCCCGCCAGGAGAAGGGCCGAGGCGTCGATGTCCGGGACGCCCGGCCCCGGCCGCCAGCCCAGCTCGACTCGGATGCGCTGCGCCTGCACCGCGGTGTTGGCTCCCTTAAGCATCGACATGACCGCCCCCATCGCCGGTTCCCGCGCCCGGAAGTTCATTCATCGTCAACCTATTCCGCATACGTCCGCCTGAGGGGCCCGACCCGTCGGTAACCCTCTCTACGCTTGCCCTTTACACCCACACGAGACGCCGGAGCGACCGATTTTGCCTGATTCGCTCGAATTGGGGATCCGTCGTCACTCACAGCTCCTGAAACAACCCTCTTATCGGACTCCCCAACCAGCACATCGTGGGCTTAACTTATGTGCCATGACCTCCCCCCGCGCCACCTACGGCGGCGGTTACTACTCCGCGCCGTTGTTCCCCGACACCCCGATCTACGACTCCCTGGTCGCGGAGCGGGGCACGCCTCAGATCGCCCCGATCCGAGTGCCCGCCGCCTACGACACCGGCAACAGCTATCTGCCGGCGCTCCCCGCGGCCCTGCCCGCCCTCCCGGCGGCGCAGTCCCATCCCCCTGCCTATGGATATCCGCAGCAGATGCCGCAGCCGGTCCCGCTGCAGCAGACGCCCGCGCCGTACATCCCGCAGCAAGCGGCAGCGCCCCGCGGGTACCCCGGCAGCCAGTACCAGGGACAGCAGCAGCGTCCGGTCGCCACCGGCTACGAGGCCATGCGGCCGGCCGCGGCGCGGCCTGCGCCCGCGCCCTACGAGGACCCGTACAACCGCCCGTATCAGGGACGGGGGTACTGACGGCACCGTGATGCCTGCCGGAGACGGCTTCCCGTCCGAACGGCCGCCGCGCGGCCGAGGTGGCGCGGAGCGTGCCCGGCGGGACCTGGTGCAGCCGCGGGGGATTGCGGAGAGCACGGTGGGACCCCGGCCGACATCTCGGCCGGGGTCCCTGCGCAACCGCGTGCGCCGCAGCGGACATTGACTGCGCGCCCCGGCCGGGTACGACGGCCACGCCGTACCGCCTCGGCGCCTGTCGACCGGTCCGTCGACGCCGCCGGACGTTCAGCACGTTTGAGCGCTTCAAACGCCCTGAACACTGTCAGGGCCCTTCAGCCTCTTTCCGTGGATTTCGCCGCCGAGCGGGAACCCTTCGTACAGCGCCTCGCGTTGGACCCGTCGCGAGGACGTCCTCGCGACGGACACGGGGGCCGACGGAGGGGGGACGTTGCTCTCTCTTCGCGCGACCCATGCTTGTTCCGTGCCGTACCGGACTGTCACGGACACAGAAGGGGGTGGCGAGCCGTGCGAGCAGCCGCGGGAATCTGGCGCTGGCGGCACAACCCCCTGCGCCGTGCGACTGACCTGGCCGAGGCGTGGCTGGCCCTTGTCACGGCGCTTCTGCTCCTCACGGCGGGCCCGGTCGTCGGCTGGCTCACCGGCACGCTGACGGACGCGTATCTGCGCCATTCCGTGCGGATACAGCGCCAGCAGCGCCATGCGACGACCGCCACGGTCCTGGGCCCCGCCACCGTGGCCCGTCCCGCGGCCCTCGACCCGGAGTCCGCCGCGGCGAGCGAGCAGCGCCGGACGGTCGTCGCGCAGTGGACGGCCCCCGACGGCACTCGACGCACAGGGACCCTGACGACCGGTGTGCCGTATGCCCGGACGGGAGGCACCTTCCCGGTCTGGACCGACGGCTCCGGCCGAATAGTGCCGCGCCCCATGGAGCCCGCCACGGCGAGCGTGCACGCGACACTCGCCGGGATCGGGGCCGCGGGGGCCTTCGGTGTGCTCGTCGAATGCGCCCGACGGCTTCTGCTGTGGCGGCTCGTGCGGCGCAGATTCGCCGATCTCGACCGGGCCTGGGCCGCGGTGGGTCCGGACTGGGGACGGGCGGGCGCAGGCAGCTGACCCCCCGCATCCCGTCAACTGCCGCCCGCCGCGCGCGCTACGGTGGTGCGACCCCTCACGCGGGGTGCGGGAGGCGTCCCCGTCAGCGGCGCGCTGATGCACGAAAACACGAGGTGGGGGCAAGGCAGCACCATGGCACAGGGCACGGTCCAGGTGACGCACACCGGCACGTCGCGGTGGCGGCGCCGCACAGGCGAGTACGCGTCCCTCGCCGCTGCCCTGGAGGCCGCCGGCGACGGTGACATCCTCACCGTGGCCCCCGGGACGTACCGCGAGAACCTCGTGGTGCAGCGGGCGGTCACCCTGCGCGGGCCCGAGGGGGCCGTGGGCTCGGTGCGCATCGCCCCCCTCGACGGTGTGCCGCTGACCGTGCGCGCGTCCGCCACCGTCCAGGACCTGCACGTGGAGGGCCAGGACTCGGCGGCCCCCGCGCTGCTCGTCGAGGACGGCACACCGGAGCTGGTGGACCTGCGGATCGTGACGCGTTCCGCAGTCGGCCTGGAGGTGCGCGGCGCCGCACGGCCCACGGTGCGCCGCTGCACCGTCGACAACCCGGCCGGCGTCGGCATCGCCGTACTGGACGGCGCGGGCGGGGTGTTCGAGGAGTGCGAGGTGGTCGCCGCGGGCCAGTCGGGGGTGTCGGTGCACGGCGGGGCGCACCCCCGCCTGGAGCGCTGCCGGGTGCACCACGCCTCGGGCGCGGGGGTGTCCGTGACCGGTGAGGGCAGCGGCCTGGAGGCCTTCGGCTGCGAGATCTACGAGATCAAAGGCACCGGTGTGCAGATCGCCTCGCGGGCGGCGGCGCATCTGACCGACTCCTCCGTGCACCGGACCACCTCGGACGGTGTCACGCTCGACACGGACGCGGTGCTCACGCTCTCCGACTGCGACATCCACGACATCCCGGAGAACGCGATCGATCTGCGGTCCCGGTCCGTGCTCACCCTCACCCGGTCCACCGTCCGCCGCTTCGGGCGCAACGGCCTGTCCGTCTGGGACCCGGGCACGCGGGTGGACGCCAACCAGTGCGAGATCCACGACAGTACGGGCGACTACCCGGCGGTCTGGGTCAGCGACGGTGCGACCGCCGTACTCGACTCGTGCCGTGTGCACGATGTCCCGGACGCCCTGTTCGTCCTCGACCGCGGCTCGCGCGCCGACGTGGTCGACAGCGATCTGTCCCAGGTGCGCAACACGGCGGTGTCCGTGAGCGACGGCGCGACCGCCCAGCTCGACGACTGCCGGATCCGCGAGGTGTCCACCGGCGCCTGGTTCCGTGACCACGGCAGCGGCGGCACCCTCAACGGCTGCACGATCGACGCCGCGCAGACCGGTGTGATCGTGACCAAGGGAGCGGACCCGCTGATCGAGCGCTGCACGGTCACTTCGCCCGCCGAGGCGGGGTTCTATGTGTCGGCCGAGGGCAGGGGCACATTCCGCGGCTGCCGGGTGACGGGCAGCGGTGGCTACGGCTTCCATGTCATGGACGGCTGCCGCACGATGCTCAGCCGCTGCCGCACCGAGCGCTGTGCCCGCGGCGGTTACGAGTTCGCCGAGGTCGACGGCCCGGTCGTGGAGGAGTGCACGAGCGACGAGAGCGGAACGGTACGGCCCGGCGCCGAGCGTGCGACGGCCGTGCTGACCGCCCCGCAGACCCCCGGGCTGCTGTCGGCCGTTCCCGCCCAGACACCCGCGGCAGGGAAGCCCGGCCCGGCCGCGCCTCCCGCCGAGCCGGCGCGCAGCTCCGGAGTCGTCCTCGGTGAACTGGACGCGCTGGTGGGTCTGGACAGCGTCAAGCGCGAGGTGCGCACGCTGACCAACATGATCGAGGTGGGCAGGCGCCGCCAGGAGGCGGGGCTCAAGGCCGCGTCGGTGCGCAGGCATCTGGTCTTCACCGGCTCGCCCGGCACCGGCAAGACGACGGTCGCCCGGCTGTACGGCGAGATCCTGGCCTCCCTCGGCGTGCTGGAGAGCGGCCATCTCGTCGAGGTATCCCGCGTTGACCTGGTCGGCGAGCACATCGGCTCGACGGCGATCCGCACCCAGGAGGCGTTCGAACGTGCGCGGGGCGGTGTGCTCTTCATCGACGAGGCGTACGCCCTGTCGCCCGAGGACTCCGGCCGTGACTTCGGCAAGGAGGCGATCGACACCCTGGTGAAGCTGATGGAGGACCACCGGGACGCGGTCGTGGTGATCGTGGCCGGGTACACCGCCGAGATGGAGCGGTTTCTCAACGTCAACCCCGGTGTGGCCTCCCGTTTCTCACGTACCATCACCTTCCCCGACTATGCGCCGGAGGAGCTGCTGCGGATCGTGGAGCAGCAGGCCGAGGAGCACGAGTACCGGCTGGGCGAGGGCGCCGCGGAGGCCCTGCTGAAATACTTCACTGCGCTGCCGAAGGGGCCGGCTTTCGGTAACGGCCGTACCGCGCGCCAGACGTTCGAGTCGATGGTGGAGCGGCACGCGGTACGAGTGGCCGAGCTCGTCGAGGTGAGCACCGACGATCTGACCCTGCTCTACGCCGATGACCTGCCGGAGCTGCCCTGAGGTTCGGTCCTGAGCTGCGCGGGCACGGCCGGGGTGAGCCGGTCGAGCAGATGCGCGCGTTCCTTTGCGAACGACGGGTCGGCCTGGTAGTCGGAGTGTCCGAGGATCGGCTCGGGCAGGGGGTAGCGGCCGGAACGGCCGTGGACAAGCGGGTCCTTGAGCGCGTCCCGGTCGACATCGGGGTGCCCGTTGGAGGCGGGCACCAGCACGGGTCCGCCTATGGGGTCGGTGGTCCGCCACAGGTTGCGCCAGCAGTCGATCTGACTGTTGAGCTCGCGCAGCGCCGCGGACCCGAAGTAGGCAGGGAACCAACGGCCGTAGAGCCTTTCCAGCGGTGACCCGTACGTCAGCAGGGCCACGCGGCGGCGGGTGGCCGCCGGCAACTGCCAGACGGCCGCCGCGGCGAGGACGCTGCCCTGGGAGTGGCCGGAGATGACGAGCCGTCCGCCGCTGCGCTCCGTCCAGGTGCACATGCGCCAGGTGAGGTCGGGGACGGCCCGCTCGGCGTAGCAGGGCGGCGCGAACGGGTGGGCGGCGCGCGGCCAGAAGGTGCCGACGTCCCACAGGATGCCGATGCTGCGGCGGGCGGAGGCGTCGCGGTAGGCGCGGCGTCCCATGGTGACGAAGAGGATGAACCCGAAGCCGATGAGCCAGGAGCCGAGCGCCTGTGCTGCCTCGGCCGTCGGCTCGGTCAGGCCGCCGCTGTCACCGAATGCGCGGCCGGGCACCTCACCGCTCACCCATGCGCCGACGACGGCACCGATGCCGAGCAGTAGCGTGGCACCGGCCAGCAGACCGACCAGCGTAGGCGCGCTGTCGGTCAGTTGCGCCCTCGCGCGGGTGCCGGCGATCCGGCGGGTGCGGACCGGGTCCGGCCGGTCCTCCCCGTACTCCGCCTCGATGACGGCCGCGAGGCGGCGTCCACGCAGCCAGGTCCGTACGGCGAGGGCGAGCGCCGGCAGCAGCAGGACGATCAGCAGTACGGGTATGACGGCGGCCTGCCAGCTGAGCAGGACGGGCGGCCCGGGGATGGCGCCGTGCTCGTCCATGCCGGGAGTGCCGGGCCCGTCGAGCCAGTCCGCTACGCGCTGGGCCACGCCGCCGGTCATCACACTGCCGAGCGCGCAGGCGAGCATGGCGACGGCCGGCCCGCCGAAGCCGCGGAGCACCGCGCTCGGGTGGTGTGCCCGGCGGTGCAGCCGCAGGGCGGCAACGGCGAGGGCGACGACGAGCGCACCCTGGGCCAGGGCGATCACGCGGAAGGTGACGTCGCCGGGAAGTGTCGCCGCCGACTCCCAGGCGGGGCGTGACCAGGCGGCGTAGAGGAGTGCCAGGGCGAGCAACGCCAGGGCGGTGCCGGGGAGATACCGTACGGCGGCCCGGTCGAGCCGGGCGTCGATCCGCCTCTCACTGCGCCCTCTGCGCAGCACCACCCACACCACCGCGGCGCCGGCGAGGGCAAGCGCGGCTTCGAGCAGTACGCCGCAGACCCTCAGCAGCATGTCGTCCGCGGAGCGGTCGTGGCGGGCGGCGGCACCGGCCACCGCGGCCGCGACGCTGAGGAATCCGGCTGCGGTGTGCGCGGCGCGCAGCCGGGCGACGAGCCTGCGGCCGTACCAGAAGCCGGGTCTGCCGAGCGCGGGCCGCACCAGTGGCCTGCGCGACTCCCCGTCCTGCGGGTCGTCCGCATCGTCCGCGTCCCCCGCGTAGTCCTCGTCCCCGTCGTCGGGCCCGTCGGCCTCACCGAACCCGTCGGACTCGTCGACCCCATCCGCCTCACCAGCGCCGTCCTGGTCGGCGTCGACACCGGCGACACACCCGTCCTCGCCCGTGGGCGGACGCTGGGACTCGTACGCGCTCCAGGTCCGGTTGGACAGGTACCACAGGAGCACCACCAGCGCGGTCGGCACCACGGCGCCGAGCGCGAGCCGCCGGCCGGGCTGGGACCACCAGCCGCCCTGCTCCGCGGAGAGGAAACCGAGCCAGGCGCGCTCCCCGCTGCACGCGGCCGAGCCCGCGCACTGCCACGCCAGCAGGTCGAGCGCGACCTCGCAGGCGGCGGCCGTCAGCAGGACAGTGAGGCTGAGCGCGACCAGCCGCACCAGCGCCCCGTACAGCCGGGTCGTGCGGCGGCTCCCCCTGGCCCTGGGCCGCATCCAGTGGGCGAGGTTGGCGACCATGAAGGGGAGCAGCAGCAGCCACAGGGCCCGCGCTCCGTTGCCGGACGTGAGGTTGGACCAGCAGTACGCCTCGGGGACGGGCCGGTCGGTGTACTCCTCGGGGTGCTGCTCGGCCTCGGCGTCGTCGGCGCGCCGGTACACGGCGGCCTTGTCGTCGCCGGTGATCCGGACCGTTCGGGGATCCTTGAGCATGTCCTGCGGAGTGGCTCCGCCGACGCCGTGGACCAGCAGCTCCAGCGCGGGCCCTTCGCCGTACGGTGCCGGGGTGGCAGGGGACACTGAGGTGACTCGCTCTCTTGTCGCAGGGGCGGTGAGAGGGCAGCGGGTGCGCGGTGTTGCTGCGGTTCGTGACCAGAATCCCGGATCGTGGTGGTTCGCCGCAGGTCACTTACGGAATCTCCCCGAGGCCGGCCCACGGGGCGCGTGCGAGGATGAGAAACCTCGGCCCGACAGGCGCTGTACGCCAGGACGGGCGACGACACGGAAGGACCGGCCCCGGCGGTGAGCGACAACCAGAACCTGCTCGCGGAGCAGCGGCGTGCCCTGATCCTCGACGAGGTCCGCAGACGCGGCGGTGTGCGGGTCAACGAGCTCACCCGCAGGCTGAACGTCTCCGACATGACGGTGCGCCGGGACCTGGACGCCCTGGCCCGGCAGGGTGTTGTGGAGAAGGTGCACGGCGGTGCGGTGCCGGTCGTCGAGGCGAGCACGCACGAGCCGGGCTTCGAGGCCAAGTCGGCGCTGGAACTGAGCGCCAAGGAGGACATCGCCCGTGCGGCGGCCGGGCTCGCCGTCCCGGGCAGCGCGATCGCGCTGTCGGGCGGCACGACGACGTACGCGCTGGCGCACCATCTGCTGGACGTGCCCGATCTGACGGTGGTGACCAACTCGGTGCGCGTCGCGGATGTCTTCCACTCGGCGCAGCACACCGGTTCTGCCGGGGACCGGCGGCCGGGAGCCGCGACGGTGGTCCTCACGGGCGGCGTGCGCACGCCGTCGGACGCGCTGGTCGGGCCGGTCGCCGATCAGGCGATCCGGTCGCTCCACTTCGACATCCTGTTCATCGGGGTGCACGGCATCTCGGTGGAGGCGGGTCTGTCGACGCCGAATCTGGCGGAGGCGGAGACGAACCGCCGGTTCGTGGCCGCCGCGCGGCGCGTGGTGGTGGTGGCCGACCACACCAAGTGGGGCACGGTGGGCCTGAGTTCGTTCGCGCAGCTGTCGGACGTGGACACGCTGGTGACGGACGCGGGGCTGCCGGCCCAGGCGCGCCAGGAGATGGCCGAGCATCTGCCCGGTCTGATCGTGGCCGGTGAGGACGAGGCGGCCCACGGCCAGGGCGGCTGAGCCGGGATGGCAGTGTTCCGCATCGGCCGGACCACGGCGCTGCCCGCCGCCGAGTGCTGGCTGCGGGTGACGGACTGGCCGGCGCACGCGGCCCAGGTGCCGTTGACGTCGGTCTCGGTGCGCGGCGGCACCCCGACGGGTGTGGGGACGGTGTTCGTGGCGCGCACCGGTCTCGGCCGGCTCGGTTTCGACGACCCGATGGAGGTCGTGCGCTGGCAGCCGCCCTCGGGCGCGCGCCCGGGCCGGTGCAGGCTGGTCAAGCGCGGTCGCGTGATCACGGGCTGGGCCGAGATCGAGGTGCGCCCGGTCGGTGAGGGCTCGGCGGTGGTGGGGGTGGAGGAGCTGCGGTTCGCAGCGCTGCCCCGGGTGCTGGACCGGCTGGTCGCCCGCGTGGGCCGGGTGATCTTCGGCCGGGCGCTTCAGGGGCTGCTCGCACGCAGGCCATAAGGGCGGACATCCTTCGGCGCCACCGCTAGGGTGTGCGGTCCCCACACCCCTTCGCCGCCACTGGAGGTCCGGACCATGGCCCGCCAACTTCGCCCGGTCGAGCTGGAGTTCGTCGACAACGCACCGATACGGCTGGTGTTCTCGGCCCAGGTGACGGCCGTGCCGTCCGCCGTCTACGCCGCGCTCGCCGAGGACGTCGAGGGACTGCCCGATTGGTTCACGGCCGTGACGGCGGCCCGGTCGACGGACGGTGGAGCGGGCCGCGAGGTCAGGCTCAAGGGCGGCACGGTGTTCACCGAGCGCATCCTGGCGAAGGAACCGGACAGCCGCTACGCGTACCGCATCGAGCAGACCAACGCCCCTGGCTTGCGGGCCCTGTTGGAGGAGTGGAGGATCACCGCGACGCCGACGGGATCGCGTATCCGGTGGACGTTCGCCGCCGACGGCCCCGCTCCGCTGCGCCTCGCCCTGCGGCTGGGCAGAGCGGGGCTGGGGCGCGCGTTCCGGGACGCGGTGCGCAACCTGGACCGCCGGCTGGCCGGCTCCGGTACGCCCTGACCCGTGGGTGACCGCCACGGGCGCGTTGCCCCGGCGGCTGGGCGGTGCTCAGCAGGGCCAGGCGCCCGTGCTCAGGAATGTCTCGACGGCGGCCGCGTACGGGCGGATGTCCAGCCCCTGCCCGGCCACCCAGTCGTCGGAGTAGTACTTGTCGAGGTAGCGCTCGCCGGGATCGCAGATCAGGGTGACCACGCTGCCCCGCTCGCCGCTGTCCACCATCTCGGCGACGATCTTGAGCGCGCTCCACAGACCGGTACCGGTGGAGCCGCCCGCCTTGCGCCCGATGGCCGTCTCCAGTGCGCGCACGGCGGCGACGCTCGCCGCGTCGGGCACCTTCATCATGCGGTCGATGGCGCCGGGGACGAAGCTCGGCTCCATGCGGGGCCGCCCGATGCCCTCGATGCGGGAGCCGCAGTCGCTGCTCGCATCCGGATCGCCGTGGGTCCAGCCGTCGAAGAAGCAGGAGTTCTCCGGGTCGGGGACGCAGATCCGGGTGTCGTACTGCATGTAGTGCACATAGCGGGCGATGGTCGCGGAGGTGCCTCCGGTGCCGGCGGTCGCGACGATCCAGGCGGGCTCCGGGTAGCGTTCGAGCCGCAGCTGCTGGTAGATCGACTCGGCGATGTTGTTGTTGCCCCGCCAGTCGGTGGCCCGTTCCGCGTAGGTGAACTGGTCCATGTAGTGGCCACCGGTGCGTTCCGCGAGCGCGGCGGACTCCTCGTACATCTTGCGCGAGTCGTCGACGAAGTGGCACTGCCCGCCGTGGAACTCGATCAGCCGGATCTTCTCGGGGCTGGTGGTGCGCGGCATCACGGCGACGAAGGGGACGCCGATCAGCTTCGCGAAGTACGCCTCCGAGACGGCGGTCGAACCGCTGGACGCCTCGATGACGGGCTTGCCCGGCCGGATCCAGCCGTTGCACAGACCGTAGAGGAAGAGCGACCGGGCCAGGCGGTGCTTGAGGCTGCCCGTGGGGTGCGTGGACTCGTCCTTGAGGTAGAGGTCGATGCCCCATTCCTCGGGCAGCGGGAAGCGCAGCAGGTGGGTGTCGGCGGAGCGGTTGGCGTCGGCCTGGACCTTGCGCACCGCCTCCTTCAGCCAGCCCCGGTAGGCGTTGTCCGTGCGGTCCACGTCGATGGTGGCGACCGCCCCGGCCGAGCCCGCCGCGTCCGGTCTCACCCGTTCGGCGGACGCTTCGTCCGCCTGCGGGACCGCCACTGGATTCTCACGCGTGCTCATGAGTGCCGTCCTCGTCTCGCCCACCACTGGTCCACTGTCTGCACCACCTGCAACAGTAAGGCCCTCACCTGGGCAAACCATCGCTTTGGGAGTCCATAGGAGTCCCTTGTGCACCGCCGTGACCAGGCGCACTGGTGCGCGGCGGCCCAAGTGTGCAGACTTCCTCCAGGAGTCGCTGCGAAGGGGGCGGAGACGATGGCAACCGCGGAGCCGGATTTCAGTGCCACGGGCGTGCGGATCGAGCGCTGGCCGCGTTCACTGACACGGGCCGGGCAGGTGATGATCAAGGACGGCCGGCTGGCGCTGATGACCAGCTACGGCCGCGTGATCGAGAGCGCGCCGGTGCGCGCCGTCACCGCCGGCCGGCCCTGGTTCGCCGGTGACGACAGCACGGTGGCGACGCTCAACGGCAAGCGCTACCGCCTGACCATGGGTCAGCGCAGCCCGCGGCCGGACGGAAAGGCCCTTGCGGGACGCTTCCTGGACGCCGTGCGCGGGGCAGGCGGTCACAGGAGTTGAGAACGGGCACGGGAGTGCCGCGAGTTGCGGCCCCCCAGGCCATGGTTCACGCTGGTTCCACATCACTCAGGGTTCACCGGCGGTTACGCTGAGATCCAGCCCCGCCGGTATGTTCAGCAGGCGGCCGACTGCTGGATCTCTTGTGTCGTCTTCTTCCGGACTATTTCGGGGAGTCGCAGCCGTGATCAGCCAGCCCAGCAGGCACTGCACGGTGGAGCTCCAGGCCCTGCCGTCGCGGATCGGCCAGGTCCGCAGAATCATCTCGGCGCAACTGCGCTACTGGCATCTCGATCCTCTGATCGACCAGGCCGCACTCGGCGTCACCGAGTTGCTGACCAATGTGCACCGGCACGCTCAGCCGGACAAGACGTGCACCGTGGACGTCGAGCTGCTGCTCGACAGGCTCACGGTCTCTGTCCACGACCACGATCCGCGTCTGCCGACCGTCCATGACGCGGACTCCTCCGAGACCCACGGCCGCGGGCTCGCACTGGTGGCCGCCTTCAGCGAGAGCTGGGGTGTACGGCCGCGAGGCGACGCGGGCAAGGTCGTGTGGTTCACCCTGCCCGCGAAGTTCCCCGCGCTGGCTCTGCCCGACTATCCGGCGGTGTACGGGGCGACGACCACCGGCCCGTTCACCGAAGTGCACGAGGCGGCGGCCGAGGCCGCAACTGCCACGGCCCGGTCCGCCGTTACGGACTGACGGGGCGGCGTGGGGACGGCCGGACGGCGCGGGGACGGCCGGGCAGCCGTCCCCGGCAGCGGTCATTCGGTCGCGATCGCGCGCAGGACGTCGAGCCGTGCGGCACGCCGCGCGGGCCGCCGGCCCGCAACCGCGCCGGCCGCCAGGCCCACGAGCGCCACGACCAGCAGGTGCAGCGGCGGGACCGCGAAGGCGAACGCGGTGTCGCCCGCGCTTTCCGACGCCTTGACGAGAACCCAGCCGAGCACCGCGCCCAGCGCGAGCCCCCGGCGCTGCCGAAGGCGGCGACGAGCACCGACTCCCGGCGCACCATGGCGCGCAGTTGGGCACGGGTCTGACCGACGGCGGCGCAACAGCCCGAGCTCCCTGGTCCGTTCGTGGACGGCGAGGGTGAGCGTGTTGGTGATGCCGAGGAGGGCGATCACCACGGCGAGCGCGAGGAGCGCGTGGACGAGGGTCAGCATCATGTCGATGGCTCCGGCGGAGCTCTCGGCGTACTCCTCGCGGCTCTGCGCCACGGGACTGCCGTACGCGGCCGCCGCCTTGTCGACCGCCTGCTTGCCGTCCGCGGTGCTCACGCCGTCCTTGAGGGTGACGGCGACGAGGGTGTCGGAGTCCTGGCCGCGGTGGAGGCCCAGGCCGCGCGGGTGATGACGTAGTCACCGGCCGTCTCGGACTGCTCGAACACGGCGCGGACGGTGAACGTCCGCTCGGTGCCGTCGGTGAACGCCAGGCGTGCGGTGGAGCCCGGACGCCAGCCGCGGTCGGCGGCCTCACCACCTCCGTGACGGGCCCGCGGGGGTCGAAGGCCTTGAGCCGGTCGAGCACGCGTTCGGCGGTCGGGTCCGCCATACGGTCGACGAGGCGGCCGTCGGCGAGGAAGACGACCTCGTCGGCATGGGCGGCGGCCACGTGATCGTGGGTGACCATGACGACGGTGCGGTCCGTCGTGCGTACGGTGCCGCCGAGCAGCCGCAGTACCTCCTCGCCGGAGCGGGAGTCGAGATTGCCGGTCGGCTCGTCGGCGAAGACGACGGCCGGACGGCCGGCGCAGGCGCGGGCCACGGCGACGCGCTGCCGCTGTCCGCCGGAGAGTTCGCTCGGGCGGTGGTGCAGCCGGTCACGCAGCCCGACGGCGTCGACGAGGGCGTCGCCCCAATCCCGGGCGGGCCGCTCCCCCGCCAGGTCCATGGGCAGGGTGATGTTCTCCGCGGCGGTCAGGGGGGACCAGGTTGAAGGCCTGGAAGACGAAGCCGACGCGTTCGCGGCGCAGCAGTGTGAGCCGTCGGTCGTCGAGACCGCTGAGCTCGGTGCCGCCGATGAAGGCGGAGCCCGACGTCAGGGTGGAGAGCCCGGCGGCGCGCAGTGCATGAGCGTGGACTTGCCGGAGCCGGAGGGACCCATGATGGCGGTGAAGCGACCGGCTGGAAATGCGATCGTCACCCCGTCGAGAGCCCTCACGTCGGTGTCGCCGCTGCCGTAGATCTTCACGCCGTCGACGACCCGGGCGGCGGGGCGGGACCCGGCGGTCCGGGTCCCGTTCGCGTGGGTGGTCATGCCCGGCCCTGCTTGGCCGTGCGGCCGAACTGCTCGTCCAGGACGGACAGCCGCCGCCAGTACTCCTCCTCGTCGATCTCGCCCGCCGCGAAGCGGCGGCCGAGCACGGCGATCGGGGAGCTCTCGGCGATCGGGGGCCTGGCGCCCTGCCAGGGTGCGCGGTGCGGGCGCAGGATGCCGGTGCGGCGCAGGACGGTGACGACGCCGACTACGACGGCCGCCCAGATCAGCGGGAAGAACAGGATCCACGGGCCGGGCCCGTCGTGGACCAGAGTGTTCATGTCGGTTCAGCTCCTCGGGGGCTTTCGGTTCGCGGTGGTTCCGTGACGCTTTCGAGGCTCCCGCCGCAGCGGGTTCACGTCGTCGTACGGCCAGCGGCTGTGCACGTACCTCCGCGGGAGTACCCGGGCCGGGTGCGGCTGCTCCGGCGGCCCGGGACCCTCTGCCCGACCTCTCCGTACCGCCCGCGGCGGCCGAAACGCGCACCGCGGTCCGGCGCAGGCAGCGGCTGCCCGCGGGCGCCCGGTCCGGTCCGCTCGTCGAGGCGGCCGCAGTGGAGACGGAGCGGCCGGCGGGGCGGGGAGGGGTCGTCTGCGTCGATGCTCGGCCTCGACCTCCGCCGCTGGGAACTGCTGTACGCGACGCTGTGGGACCACGACTCCCCCCGCGGCGGTCGGCGACCACTACCGGGTGCTGCACGTCTCGGCACCCGAACGCGCCGGCCTGAGCCGGGGCCCGCACCGGTGAAGCTCGTCCGCACGGTCCTCGGGGAGGTATTTGCGACGGAACCGGACGTGACGGACGCGCACGGCCACCTGTTCCTGCGCAGCCCGCTGCTGCCCAGCGCCGAGCTCGACGACCCGGCGGACGCCGACGGGCGGATCGGGGAGTTCGCGGCACTGGGCGGCCGGACGGTGGTGCAGTGGACCCCGTACGGGATGGGCCGCAGTCCCGCCGATCTCGCCGCACTGTCCCGCGCACACGGCGTGCACGTCGTCGCCGCGGCCTGAACTGGGCGGTGCACCTATGCGATCGACGTCACGCGCCTCGGCGCGGAGGGCATGGCCGGGCTGTTCACGCGGGAGGTGACCGAGGGCAGGGGGACTCGGCGGTGCGCGCCGGGCTCGTCAAGGTGGCCGGGGCCTTCCACACGGTCGACGCGCACGCCCGGCTCACCTGACCGCCACCGCCGGGACGCACCGGGGCGCCCGATGTCCTGGAGCTGCTCTGCGGCGAACTGTGGGTGTGGCCGGGGCCGTGACCCTGGGTCATCCGGGCCGCTCGCCGGATCCCGTCGTGCACCGGGAGGCGGGAGCGGCGGGCGCCCATCTCGCCTTCGACGGCCCTTCGCGGGCGTATCACGCGACCGACTGGCGGGTGCCCGAGCTGCTGGCCGCGCCGGCGGACGCCGGTCACGGGGACCGGCTGCTGCTGGGCGCGGACACGGTGACTTCCGAGATGCCGGGAATGGTGCATCTGCTGCGGCCGCTGCGACCGCGGTTTGAGGCCGTCCTGGGCAAGGAGCTGACCCGCGGCTGGAGGCCGTCCTGGGCAAGGAGCTGACGGACCGGATCCTGATCGCCAACCCGGCCGGGGCCTTCGCGATGCCGCCGGAGGGAGCGCGGGGGCTGAGCCGGGCGGGCGCGGCTAGAGGTCGTGGTGCTCGAGGGCGTGACCCAGTCGGCGCCGGGTGAGGTCCTCGTGGATGAGACGCCCGACGATGGCCCCGCCGTAAACCACCACGCCGACGCCGACGAGCCATGACTGGAGAACGAGGACGGTGCCGAAGGGGCCGTACGTCACCGTGTTCGACGCGATCAGCGGTGAGAAGACCAGCTGCGAGAAGACCCGTAGCCCGAGCATCGACACGGCGGTGACCAGCGCACCGGGCAGCAGGGCACGCCAGCGGACACGACCACCGAGGAGCAGCCGCTGGGACACCCAGAAGAACACGATCGTGCCGAGCAGATCGGCAATGGTGCCCAGCGCGTTGGCCAACGCCGGGTCCCCGGTTTCCGGGATATTGACGAACACCATGAGGAAGAGGATGAGCAGCGCCAGCCACACCACATGGCGCCACATGGTGTGCCAGCGGGCCGTGGGCAGATCCCACACCTTCTCGTAGCCCGTCTGCACGGCGGAGCCGAAGGTCAGTCCGAAGACGACGAGCGCGGCGAGACCGAACGCCGTCGTGCGTTGCAGCGCCTGCCCAGGCCTGCCGAACAGTTCCTCGACCTGGCGCTGGGACTCCCGCGAGACGCCGAGCCCCTCACCGAGCCAGCGGGCGAAGCCTTCGGCACTGACCGGGTCGGCGGCCGCAACGACGACGAGCAGCGGTACAAGTGTGACGAAGCCGAGCGCGGCGAAGCCCATGGCGCGGTGCATGAGCTCCATCTCCCGGCCGCGGTTCCAGCCCAGCCCGACGGGTGACTGGATCACCCTGCGGTGCAGATGCTCGAACCGGTGCGCGCGGCGCGGGCCGGAGGACGTGTCGCTCATATGTCGTGGACTACCCGTTGGCACCCCGCGACCCGCCGAGCGGTCCTCCGGACGGGTGGCCGGGGCCCTGGGGTGCAACGGGGGGCGGGCGCGCCGGCCTCCGGCGGCCTCCCCGCCCCCGCGCGGCGGGGCAAGACCGGGGCACCCGCGCCCGGCGGCCGCGCGGCAAGCCGTCCGGCGCGGGGCGGCGCCGCCGGCCAAGCCGCCCCGCGCGGTAAGGGCGAAGCCCGGGCACCGCCCGTACGCACCGGTATCGGCGGCCATGCGGTCACGCAGACCCACGTGCCCAGGAAGAAGCCCAAGGCGCCGGTTGCCGGGGGCCGAACGGCCACCCGTCCCGGGCCGCAGGGACGACGGCCCGGAAACTCCTCCCGCCCCGCCGACCGCTGACCGGGCGTCAGGCGAGTGCCGCCAGTGGGTCGTCGAGGACCGGCTGCCAGGCCAGTTCCGCGGCTCCGACCAGGCTGTTGTGGTCCAGGGTGCACGACAGGATGGGGACTCCCCCGCTGCGGCCCCACAGGCTGCGGTCCGCCACGACCGCGCGCAGGCGTTCCGGGTCGGCCTCCAGGAGTTCGCGGTGCAGGCCGCCGAGGATGATCCGGTCCGGGTTGAGGATGTTGACCAGCCCGGCGAGACCGAGGCCGAGGCGGTCGATGAGCTCCGCCGCCGCCCCGCGCACCGCCGGGTCGTCGTACTCCCCTCGCAGCAGGTCCCTGGACTGCTGGAGCAGGGACACCTCGGGGCCGGGTTCGCGGCCCGTGGTCGTCAGGAAGGCGAGCGGGTCCGCCTCGACGTCCAGGCAGCCGCGACTGCCGCAGTGGCAGGGCCTGCCCTCGGGGTTGACGGTGAGGTGGCCGACCTCCAGCGCGAGGCCCGAACTGCCCGTGTGGAGGCGGCCGTCGAGCACGAGCGCACCGCCGACGCCGCGGTGGCCGGTGGCCACGCACAGCAGGTGCTGGGCGCCGCGGCCGGCGCCGTGGCGGTGCTCGGCGAGGGCCGCGAGGTTGACATCGTTGCCGGTGAAGGCGGGCCCCCGGATGCCCGCGGCGGCGACGCGTTGGGCGAAGATGTCACGTACGGGAGCACCGGCCGGCCAGGCCAGGTGCAGGGGGTTGAGGGCGGTTCCCTCCGGTTCGGCGACCGCGGAGGGCACGGCGAGCCCGGCCCCGACACAGCGTCGCCCGCTCTCGCGCAGCAGCGTCGCGCCCGCCTCGACGACCTCCCCAAGTACCTGTGCCGGGTCCGCCTGCACGGTGACGCAGCCGGGCGCGGTGGCGACGATACGGCCCCCCAGCCCGACGAGCGCTGCCCGGAAGCCGTCGGCGTGGACCTGGGCGGCGAGAACGACCGGTCCGGTGTCGTCGACGGCGAGGCGGTGCGAGGGGCGGCCCTGGGAGCCGGCGGCGGCGCCGGGCCGGGAGTCGACGCGGATGAGCCCGAGCGCCTCCAGCTCGGCGGCGACGGCTCCGGCGGTGGCGCGGGTGACGCCGAGCTCGGCGGTGAGGACGGCGCGCGTGGGCGCACGCCCGGTGTGCACCAGTTCCAGTGCCGGGCCGAGGGCGCTGCGGCCTCTTTCCAGTCTCGTCCGGGTGGTCGTCGCCTTGCCGTTCATGCAGCCGAGTCTCCCATGATCCGGACCTGGAGCCGCCGCCTTGTACACAACGGGCGCGAGCCCCTATCCTGACTTTGTGCCGCTACTAAACAAACTCAGGACGGCCGTAGCGGGGGGACCCGGCGGAAACCCCGCCTCCGTTTCCCTGTCCCGCCTCCGCACTGCCCTCACCGTCTTCTTCGCCCTCGACGGCTTCCTCTTCGCCGGCTGGGTCGTCCGCATCCCCGCGATCAAGGAACAGACCGGCTCCTCCGCGAGCGACCTCGGTCTCGCGCTCCTCGGAGTCTCCGCCGGGGCCGTGGTCACCATGACGCTCACCGGCCGCCTGTGCCGCCGCTTCGGAAGCCATGCGGTGACCGTCGGCAGCGCGGTGCTGCTCTCGCTGAGCATGGCCCTGCCGCCGCTGACGCACTCCGCGCTCGCCCTCGGCCTGGTCCTGCTCGTCTTCGGCGCCGCGTACGGCGGGATCAACGTCGCCATGAACAGCGCCGCCGTCGATCTGATCGCGGCCCTGCGACGGCCCGTCATGCCCAGCTTCCACGCGGCCTTCAGCCTCGGCGGCATGCTCGGCGCGGGCCTCGGCGGTCTCGTCGCCGGCGGCCTGTCCCCCACCTCCCACCTGCTCGCCCTCACCGTGCTCGGGCTATTGGTCACCGCCGTCGCCGGGCCGGCCCTGCTGGCCCACCGGCCCCCGGCGCCGGAGGGCGAGGAGGCTGTGTCCGGCACGTCCGCGCCCGCGCGCCTGACCGGGCGCACCCGCAACCTGGTGCTCCTGTTCGGCGTGATCGCGCTGTGCACCGCGTACGGCGAAGGCGCCATGGCCGACTGGAGCGCGCTGCACCTGGAGCAGGATCTGCACGCGCATCCGGGCGTGGCCGCTGCCGGCTACTCGCTGTTCGCGCTCGCCATGACCGCGGGCCGGCTCACCGGCACACTCCTGCTGGAACGGCTCGGACAGACCCGTACGCTCGTCGCCGGCGGCGTCACGGCTGCGGCCGGGATGCTGCTCGGCGCGCTCGCACCGACGGTATGGCTCGCCCTGCTGGGCTTCACGGTCGCCGGTCTGGGACTGGCGAACATCTTCCCTGTGGCCGTCGGCAGGGCGGGCGCGCTGGCCGGTCCGGGCGGGGTCGCGGCCGCTTCGACTCTCGGTTACGGCGGCATGCTGCTCGGCCCGCCCGCGATCGGCTTCCTCGCGGACTGGTTCTCCCTGCCCGTCGCCCTCACGACGGTGGCAGCGCTGGCCGCCGGCGCCGCACTGATCGCCTTCTGCGCACGCCACGCGTCCGCGCCGGGCACGGAAGTCGCCCGTCACGGGCCCGGTTCGGAGAGCGGCCGGGTCGCGTCCGCCGTGGGGCGAGTACGTGCGCGACGCGGGGAACGCGCCGTTTCCCCTAGCGCGGCTGAGTAGCCGTACTCAGGTGCGGGCACCCGAACGGTCACAGCATGGAACGACGACGACCACGGGAGACGGCCATGCACGCTCGACTGACCTCGCTCGCACGACTGACCTTCGGCAACCCCGCCTCCAGGATCTATCTGGCACTGGTGGCCGCGGCGGCCCTCTTCGTGGCCGTCGACACGTTGTTCGTGCACCACGAGGACGCGTCGATGGCCGGGATATGGCTGTTCCTGCTGACCGCGCCCACGATTTTCGCGCTCATGGCGCTGGGCACGCTGTTCGGGGAGGGCGTGGCGGAGTCGGCCGCGTTCCTCTACCCGGCTCTGGTCCTGGCGGTCCTTGTACAGGCGTGCGCGCTGGGCCTGTTCGTACGCCTGCTGGGCGGCGGGCCGCACACCGCGCACCCGCACGGGGCCTGACGCAGGCAGCCGGACGCCGGGCCTGGCCCTGCGCGGTCCGGAGCGCCGGGGCGCGGGCGGCGCGATCCGGACGCCGGGGCGCAGGGGCGCAGGGGCTGTGGTCAACACGGCCTGGGCGGCGCGGGCGCCGTGATCGAGGGGGCCCTGGAGCCGGGGGCGACGCACTGGCACACTCGGCACCATGGAGATCCCCTCGCTGGTCGGATTCCTCGTGCGGGAAGGGCAGTTGCTGGCATCGGCTGCCGAAGCGGCGGGCCCTGGTGCCCCCGTGCCGACGTGCCCCGGCTGGCAGGTGCGGGATCTGCTGCGGCACACGGGCATGGTGCACCGCTGGGCTACGGCGTTCGTCACCGAGGGGCACACCTCGTACCGCCCCGACGACGGCGAACCGGATCTCGACGGCGACGACGTTCTCGCATGGTTCCGGGAGGGGCACGGCCTGCTGGTGGCGGCGTTGCACGAGGCCCCTGCCGACCTGGAGTGCTGGTCGTTCCTGCCGGCGCCCTCGCCGCTGGCGTTCTGGGCCCGGCGGCAGGCCCACGAGACCGCGGTGCACCGGGCGGACGCCGAGTCCGCCGCGTACGGGGAGCCCGGACCGGTCGCTCCGGAGCTGGCGGTGGACGGGATCGACGAGCTGCTGTCGGCGTTCCACGCACGGCCCAAGAGCCGGGTGCGCACAGCGGATCCGCAGCTGCTGCGCGTCTTCGCGACGGACACGGGCGACGTGTGGACCGTACGGCTGTCGCAGGAGCCGGCCCGCACGGAGCGCGGCGGCGAGGGCCCGTGCGACTGCGAGCTGAGCGGCTCGGCGGAGCGGCTCTACCTGACCTTGTGGAACCGGCTACCGATGGACGCCGTGTCGGTCACCGGCGATCCGACCCTCGCGCACCTGTGGCGCGAGACGTCGGGCATCACCTGGTCGTAGCCACGGCCGGGCCTGTGCGGGCCGCACGCGGCACGGTCCCGACGGTACGGGCCCGACCCGCCGTGGCAGACCGTTCCTGCGCCCTGCGCCCTGTGGCGGCAGGCCGTGGCAGGCACGTCCACCGCGCCCCGTGGCCGCAGGCCGTGACCCACGGCACGGTCGCAGATCCGGCTGGCGTGGTGCCGCTGCCCGCGCGCCGCCTGAGGGTCGTGACCCTCAGCCCGCCGCGCCCGGCAGCGTCCGTGACAGAACCGCACGCTGCAGCGGCTTCACCTCGGCGTGGCGTGCCCGGCCCTCGTCGGTGAGCGCGACCCGCACACCGCGCCGGTCCTCCGCGCACATGCCCCGGGTCACGAGTCCTTCCTTCTCCAGGCGGGCGATCAGCCGTGAGAGCGCGCTCTGGCTGAGATGGACGCGGGCGGCGAGCTCCTGGACGCGATAGGAGCAGTCACCCGTGGGTCCGCCGTCGTCCGCGCGCGTCTCCGCGAGTACGTCCAGCACCTCGAAGTCACTGGCACCGAGCCCGAACCGGTGCAACTCACGATCGAGTTCGCACATCGTGCGGGCATGCAGCGCGAGGACGTCCCGCCACTGCTCCACGAGCGCGCGCTCGGATTTCGTCGCAGCCATGACCGCACGTTAGCAGAAAAGCCGCCCTTTGTTGCACGGGAATTAAATGCACTTGCAGTCAATGCATGTGCATGTAGTGTCCTCCGCATGACCTCTCCGATCGACGTCCCCGCATCGCAGGACCGCTGGAGCCCGCGGCTGTGGGGCACCCTGCTCGTGCTCTGCGCCGCGATGTTCCTCGACGCCCTCGATGTCTCGATGGTCGGCGTCGCCCTGCCCTCGATCGCCACCGATCTCGAACTGTCCACCTCGACCCTGCAATGGATCGTCAGCGGCTACATCCTCGGTTACGGCGGGCTGCTGCTCCTCGGCGGCCGCGCCGCCGACCTCCTCGGCCGCCGCCGTGTCTTCCTCATCGCCCTGGCCGTCTTCGCGCTCGCCTCCCTGCTCGGCGGCCTAGTCGACTCCGGCCCCCTGCTGATCGCCAGCCGCTTCATCAAGGGCCTCAGCGCCGCCTTCACAGCACCGGCCGGCCTGTCGATCATCACCACGACCTTCAAGGAAGGACCCCAGCGCAACCGCGCGCTGTCCATCTACACCACCTGCGCCGCCACCGGCTTCTCCATGGGCCTCGTGCTCTCCGGACTGCTGACCGAGGTGAGCTGGCGGCTGACCATGCTGCTGCCCGCGCCCATTGCCCTGATCGCGTTCCTCCTCGGCATCAAGCTGATCCCGCGCAGCAGCCGCGAGGACGCGGGCAAGGGCTACGACCTGCCCGGTGCCGTCACCGGCACGCTCGCGATGCTGCTGCTCGTCTTCACCGTCGTCCAGGCCCCAGAAGTGGGCTGGGCCTCGGCGCAGACACTGCTCTCCTTCACCGCCACCGCCGTCCTGCTGGCCGCCTTCGTCACCATCGAGCGCCGCAGCTCGCACCCGTTGATCCGGCTCGGCGTACTGCGCTCGGGCAACCAGGTCCGGGCGAACCTCGGCGCGGCGTTCTTCTTCGGCTCCTACGTGGGCTTCCAGTTCCTGGTCACGCAGTACATGCAGTCGCTGCTCGGCTGGTCGGCCCTGCAGACCGCCCTCGCGTTCCTGCCCGCGGGCGCGCTGGTGGCGCTGTCCGCGACGAAGATCGGCTCGGTCGTCGACCGCTTCGGCACGCCCCGGGTGATCGCCACCGGTTTCGCGCTGCTGGTCGTCGCGTACGCGCTGTTCCTCCAGGTCGACCTGACGCCGACGTACGCCGCGGTGATCCTGCCGTCGATGCTGCTGATCGGCGCGGCCTGCGCACTGGCCTTCCCTTCGCTCAACATCCAGGCCACCAGCGGTGTCGAGGACCACGAGCAGGGCATGGTCTCCGGCCTGCTGAACACCTCGATCCAGGTGGGCGGCGCCCTGTTCCTGGCCGTCGTCACCGCCGTCATCACCGCGGGCGGCGAGAGCGGCCGGTCCCCACAGGAGGTGCTGGACAGCTTCCGGCCGGGTCTGGTGGTCGTCACCGTGATCGCGGCCGTCGGGCTGCTGATCACGCTCACCGGTCTGCGTGCGCGGCGCGCCGCCGTCGGCGAGTCGGTCCTCGTCGCACGGTCCGTACCGGCGGCGGAGCATGAGCGGGTGAAGGTCGCCGACTGACGGCCCCCGTTCCGGGGGAACGCGGCCGGCGGGCACCAGCCCGCCGGCCGCCGCATCACTTGCCGGTCGGCCGCCTCACCACATGCCGGGTCAGACAAGTCGGCGGCCTCGCAACACACCCCGGGTCAGACCGGTCCGGCGACCTCGCAACACACGCCAGGCCAGGCAAGCCGGTGGCCTCGCAACACACGCCCGGTCAGCCGAGCCAGCCGGGGCGCACGAGGCCGGATTCGTAGGCGAGGACCACCAGTTGGGCCCGGTCACGCGCGCCGAGCTTGACCATCGTGCGGCTCACATGCGTCTTGGCGGTGAGCGGACTGACGACGAGACGGCGGGCGATCTCCTCGTTGGACAGGCCGATGCCGACCAGCGCCATCACCTCACGCTCGCGTTCCGTGAGCCCGTCGAGCCCCTCGGCCTTGGCGGGCGCCTTGGAGCGGGCCGCGAACTCCGCGATCAGCCTGCGGGTCACACCCGGCGACAACAGGGCGTCACCCTCCACCACCGCCCGTACGGCGCGCAGCAGTTCCTCCGGTTCCGTGTCCTTCACCAGGAAGCCCGACGCACCGGAGCGGATCGCCTCGAAGACGTACTCGTCCAGCTCGAAGGTGGTGAGCATGACGACCTTGACGTCCTTCAGGCGCTCGTCACCGGTGACCCTTCGCGTGGCGGTCAGCCCGTCGAGCACCGGCATGCGGATGTCCATCAGCACGATGTCCGGGCGCAGTTCCTCCACCAGGCGCACGGCCTCCTCGCCGTCCGAGGCCTCCCCCGCGACCTCGATGTCCCTCTGGGCGTCGAGCAGCGCCCGGAAACCGGCCCGCACCAGCATCTGGTCGTCGGCGAGCAGTACGCGGATCACATCGTCTCCTTGAGCTGCGCAGGAAGTTCGGCGCGGACCCGGAAGCCGCCGTCCGGCCGGGGACCCGCGTCGATGGTGCCACCGAGGGCGGCGGCGCGCTCCCGCATCCCGGCCAGTCCGTTGCCGCTGCCTCCGGCATCGCTCCCGGTGGCCGGTCCGTCGTCGTCGACCCGGAGATCCAGCCGGCCCGCGGCGTACGCGATACGCACCCGAGCGGTGCGCGAACCCGAGTGCCGTACGACGTTCGTCAGCGCTTCCTGGACGATCCGGAACGCGGCGAGGTCGGTGCCCGGTGACAGGGCGGGCACGCTGCCCGTCGTCTCGACGTCCACGGTGAGTCCGGTGCTCGCCGCCTGCTCGACGAGTTCGGGCAGGCGCGCGAGACCCGGGGCGGGCGCGCGCGGGGCGTCGCCGGGGGTGCGCAGAGTGTCCAGCACCTGGCGCACCTCACCCAGAGCCTCCTTGCTGGCCGCCTTGATCGTGGTGAGGGCCGTCCGGGCCTGTTCGGGGTCGGTGTCGAGGAGGGCGAGGCCCACACCCGCCTGCACATTGATGACGGAGATGGAGTGGGCGAGGACGTCGTGGAGTTCACGGGCGATGCGCAGCCGCTCCTCGTCGGCGCGGCGCTTCTCGGCGGCCGCGCGCTCGGCGCGCTCCCGGGCCCACACCTCGCGCCGCACACGCACGAGTTCGGACGCGGCGACGACGGCCATCACCCACGCGGTGACGAACACCTCCTGGCCCCAGGGAGCGGCATCGTCGCCGCCCGGCGGCAGGTAGCGGTAGAGCCAGTGCGCGATGAGCAGATGGCCCGCCCACAGCAGACCGATGGCCCACCAGGCGGCGCGCCGGTGTCCGGTGACGATCGCGGCGAAGCAGCCGACGGCGATGGTGAGGAAGACCGGTCCGTAGGGATAGCCGGCCGCGAAGTAGACGAACGCGGTCGCGCACGCGCCGAAGAGGGCGATGACCGGGTAGCGGCTGCGCAGCAGGAGCAGCGCGGGTCCGAGGAGGAGAAGGACCCGTGCGAAGGCGTCGAGCGGCTCGCGCTCCGGCTGGCCTTCGGCGGCGAAGCCCGTACCGACCATGACGACGACGGCCAGCGCCATGGTGGACATCCAGGGGACACGGATCTGTTCCCGTCGTTCCTCCCACTGACGCATCAGCGGTGGTCCGCCCCGTGCCCAGGGCGGACCACCGCACCTGCGCGTGCGCTGCTGCTCCATACCGGCCACGCTAGACCGGTGCGGGGCGCGGGGCGTCACCCCGGCATGGCGGTCACACGTACTCCCTGTGCAGTACGGGGCCGGGCGGCATTGGGGGCATCGGCGAGACCGAAGCGGGCGGTGCGGGCGGCGCAACCGTGGGCGGAGAAACGGATGCTGGTTCCCGAACCCCGAACCCCGAACCCCGAATCCCTGATCCCTGATCGAGGGCGAGATCGCACCGGGCGCTCAGGCGACTGGGTGAGCGAACCGGTGCGCCGAGCCCTTCGGGAGTCGCTGGTGTGGCCGCTGCTGCCGGCCCTGCAGCGCAGCGGCCGCTCGGCGGACGCACTCCGATCGCCTACGAGGAGTCGCGGCGCCGGATCCCGGAGGTGATGGGCGCGGACCGGGCCTGCGCAGCGCGCCCTGCACGAGCGGGTGGTGCGTCAGGACCCCGCGCTGCTGTCCGCCGGCGCACCGGCGGCCAGACCGGCGCGCGGCCCGCGCGACGCAGCCCCGGCGTGCGGTGGGCGCAGCCCGACCTCCGCGGCGAGCCGGCCCGCGGCGTGCGCGAAGAAGACATCGCGGTCCCCGACGACCCGCTCGAACTGCCCGAAGACCTCGAACGAGATCAGCCCGAAGAGCTGCGCCCAGGCGGCGACGAGCGCGGCGGCCACGGACGGCGGCAGATCAGGGGCGATGTCTGCGGCGATGCGGTCGGCCTCGGTGCGCAGTGCGTCACCGAGCGGTGGAACGGCCAGGCCCTCCGTGCGATGGGCTTCACGGGCGATCGAGATGAACACGGCGCCGACCCGAGAGGCGGGGGCGACCGTGTCCCGGGGCGCGGTGTAGCCGGGAACAGGGGAACCGTAGATCAGTGCGTACTCGTGGGGATGCGCGAGGGCCCATGCCCGCACGCCACAGCAGACCGCGATCCAGCGCGCGAACTGCCGCCCGGGGGGCACCGAGTCAGCACGGCCGACGGCTCCCGGCGCGGCATCACCACGGCCGACCGCCTTGGGCGCAACGGCTCGCGGCGCGGCGGCCTCGGCACGCGCGGTGCTCCAGGCGGCTTCGGCACGCGCGGCGGTCTCGGCGGCGGCGCCCACCGCGTCGTAGGCGTCGACGATGAGCGCGGTCAGCAGGTCGTCCCGGCTCGGGAAATAGCGGTAGAGCGCGGAGGACACCATGCCCACCTCGCGCGCGACGGCGCGCAGGGAGAGTTTCGCCGCGCCCTCAGCGGCAAGCTGTCTGCGCGCCTCCTCCTTGATCGCCGCGGTGATTTCGGTGCGGGCCCGTTCCCTGGCCCCTCGAACAGTCGCCATGCGAGACATTCTGTCACGCTCCGGAGCACTGACCAACAATGAGAGCACCTGCCAGAATAGAGAGCACTGCTCTTGCTTAGGAGCTACACCCCGTGCACACTGCTCTTAAGCGAGAGCACCGCTCTCGAAGATGTCCGGACAGGACAGAAGGCGAGACGACCATGCCGCAGAACCCGGTGCACTACATGAGGCCCAACTGGTTCGACACGATCGTCAACGACTTCGTCGGATGGCTCGCCCGCCGCGGTATCAGCCTCATGGGCACCGCTGAGCTCGCCGTGCGGGGGCGCTCCACCGGCGAGTGGCGGCGTATCCCGGTCAACCCGCTTCCGTACGAGGGCGGCCCGTTCCTGATCTCCGCCCGCGGCCACTCGCAGTGGGTGCGCAACCTCCGGGCGGCGGGCGGCGGACGCCTCCGGGTCGGTCGCAGGACACAGCACTTCACCGCCGTGGAACTGCCCGACGAGGAGAAGCCGGCCCTGCTGCGCTCCTATCTCAAGCGCTGGGGCTGGGAGGTCGGACGCTTTTTCGGCGACATCGACGCCGACTCCACGGACGAGGAGCTGCTCGCCGCAGCCCACAAGCACCCCGTCTTCCGCATCACCATCGCCCGATGACACCCGCGCCGCTGACGCCCGATGACGTCCGCCCGATGACACCCGCGCCGCTGACGCCCGATGACACGCACCTGGTGACACGCACCCCGCGGCAGCGGCCGGCCAGGCCTAGGCGCGCTTGTCCAGCATGTCCAGCGCGCGCCGCGCCAGGGAGTGGCTGCGCACCAGGCCGGCCAGCGTCGTCGCCCCGCGCGTGATGTCCGTGAAAGCCGTCCACGCGGGCCGGAACCCGGTGATCGCCGCGTGCAGCAGTCCGGGCCGGCGTGCGAAGACGGCGAGCATCCGCCGGCCGACCGCCATCTCCACGCCCAGCCCCGCCTTGATGGCGAAGGCGTAGTTCAGCGCCTGCCTGCGGGCGTCCACGGCGTCGTGCGCCTCGGCGATCCGTACCGCCCACTCCCCCGCGAGCCGTCCCGATCGCAGCGCGAACGAGATCCCCTCCCGGGTCCACGGCTCCAGCAGACCCGCCGCGTCCCCGCACACCAGGACCCGGCCGCGCGACAGCGGCGAGTCGTCGCTGCGGCAGCGCGTCAGATGACCCGAGGAGATGGCGGGCTCGAAGCCCGCCAGTCCCAGCCGGGCGATGAAGTCCTCCAGATACCGCTTGGTCGCCGCGCCCTCGCCGCGCGCCGAGATCACGCCGACCGTCAGCGTCCGGCCCTTGGGGAACACCCAGCCGTAACTGCCGGGCATCGGGCCCCAGTCGATGAGCACCCGGCCGGCCCAGTCCTCGGCGACCGTGTCCGGCACCGGGATCTCCGCCTCCAGGCCGAGGTCCACCTGGTCGAGCTTCACACCGACATGAGCGCCTATCCGGCTGGCGCTGCCGTCGGCGCCGACGACCGCGCGTGCCAGCAGCGTCTCGCCGTCCGACAGCACGACGGCGACCGTGCGCCGGTCGGGGACGGCGGGACCGTGCTGCTCCACTCGGGATACCGTGACGCCGGTGCGCACCACCACGCCGGCCTTCTCCGCCTGCTCGACCAGGCCGGCGTCGAACTCCGGGCGGTTGATCAGCCCGAAGAGCATCCGCTTGGACCGGCGGGTGCGGGCCAGCTTCCCGTTCAGCGAGAACGTGACCGCGTGCACCTTGTCGCGCAGGGGCAGCTCGAAGCCGGGCGGCAGACTGTCGCGCGAGGGGCCGATGATGCCACCGCCGCAGGTCTTGTAGCGCGGCAGGTCGGCCTTCTCCAGAAGCAGGACCCTGCGGCCGCTGACAGCCGCCGCGTACGCCGCCGAAGCCCCGGCGGGTCCTGCGCCGACCACGACGACGTCCCACGCGGGACCGTCGCCGAGCTCATTTGCCGCCTCTGCTCCGGTGGCATCGTTCTCGCTGCTCACGATGTACTTCTGCTCCCGATCCGACCCATGGCCCATGCTCTCGACGGCATCCTACGGCGCAGACCCGTCCCACCCCCTGTGGGAGGATCGACCACACATTTGCCGTACACACATCGCACAACGTCGCACCCACAAGGAGCGTGCCCATGACCGCGGATCCGATCGCCGGGACCGTCGCCTCGCTGATGCCCCGCGCCAAGGCGGAGCTCACGGAGCTGGTGGCCTTCCAGTCGGTGGCGGACGAGGCGGTGGCGCCCCGCAGCGAGTGCGAGGCGGCGGCCAATTGGGTGGCGGACGCACTGCAGGCCGAGGGGTTCGCGGACGTCGCGCTCCTCGACACCCCGGACGGCTCGCAGTCGGTGTACGGACTGCTCCCCGGCCCCGAGGGCGCGCCGACCGTGCTGCTGTACGCGCACTACGACGTGCAGCCGAAGCTGGACGAGGCCGCCTGGGTGAGCCCGCCCTTCGAGCTGACCGAACGCAACGGCCGCTGGTACGGGCGGGGTGCGGCCGACTGCAAGGGCGGCTTCATCATGCACCTGCTCGCGCTGCGCGCCCTGAAGGCGAACGGCGGCGTCCCGGTCTCGGTCAAGGTGATCGTCGAGGGTTCGGAGGAGCAGGGCACGGGCGGCCTCGAGCGCTACGCCGAGGAGCACCCCGACCTGCTGACGGCCGACGCGATCGTGATCGGCGACACCGGCAACTTCCGGGTGGGTCTGCCGACGGTGACGGCGACGCTGCGCGGCATGACCATGATCCGCGTCCAGGTCGACACCCTCGAAGGGAACCTGCACTCGGGCCAGTTCGGCGGGGCCGCGCCCGACGCGCTCGCCGCGCTGATCCGCGTACTGGACTCGCTGCGCGCGGAGGACGGTTCGACGGTCATCGACGGCCTTCCGGCACAGGCCGAGTGGGAGGGCCTGCAGTACCCCGAGGAGGAGTTCCGCAAGGACGCGAAGGTCCTCGACGGTGTGGGCCTGCCCGGCAACGGCACGGTCGCGGACCGGATCTGGGCGCGTCCCGCCGTCACCGTGATCGGTATCGACTGCCACCCGGTGGCGGGGGCCACCCCGTCGATCCCGGCGAGCGCGCGGGCGCAGATCAGCCTGCGGGTGCCGCCCGGTCAGGACGCCGCCGAGGCGACGAAGCTGCTGTTCGCGCACATCGAGAAGCACACCCCGTGGAACGCGCGCGTGACGCTGGAACAGGTGGGCCAGGGCCAGCCGTTCCAGGCGGACGTCACCAGCCCCGCGTACACCTCGATGGCCGAGGCGATGCGCGCGGCGTACCCCGGCGAGGAGATGCAGGCCTCCGGGATGGGCGGTTCCATCCCGCTGTGCAACACGCTCGCCGCGCTGTACCCGAGGGCTGAGATCCTGCTGATCGGGCTCAGTGAGCCGGAGGCGCAGATCCACGCGGTGAACGAGAGCGTCTCCCCCGAGGAGCTGGAGCGGCTGTCGGTCGCGGAGGCGATGTTCCTGGTGAACTACGCGGCGTCCAAGAAGGCTTGACCACCTGACGGGCACGGGGCGGCTCAGGACCGGGCCGCTCGTCGCGTGATGACTTGGCGCAGCGATTCGGCACAGGGGCCGTCAGGCCCCTTCAGTGCAAGGTCCGTTCAGCGCAGGGCGGCTCGGCGCGAGGGCCGTTCGGCGTCGCGGGGCCGATCGGTGTCGCGGGGCCGTTTCGCGTCGCGGGGCCGTTCAGCGCTCGGCGAAGATCGCCGCCAGCGAAGTCCGGGGCGGCGAGCGTACGTCGGTGCCTACGTTCGCCGCATGGACTTCCTTCAGGTACTGCCGCAGCTGCACATGTTCCGCTTCCCGATCGGCCAGGCCTATCTGTGGCGCGACGGCGACGAGTTGACGCTCGTCGACGCCGGCCATCGGGACGCCGCGCCACTGATCGAGGAGGCGATACGGGGCGCCGGGCTCGACCCGGCCGCCATCCGCCGGATCGTTCTGACGCACTGTCACCGCGACCACGTCGGCGCCGCCGGAGAGCTGGCCGAGCGATACGGGGCAGAGGTGCTGGCGCACCGCCTCGACGCACCGGTCGTACGGGGCGAGGCGCCCGTGCCCGAGCCCGTGCTGCTGGACTGGGAGGTCCCGCTGTACGAGCACGGGCTCACGGTGCCGCCCGCGCCGCCGACCCGGGTGGACCGGGAGCTGGAGGACGGCGAGGTGCTGGACTTCGGCGGCGGTGCCCGGGTGATCCACTCTCCCGGCCACACCGACGGCTCGATCGGCATCCATCTGCCGTATCACGGTGTGCTGTTCACGGGCGACTGTGTGGCGGGCGTCGGTCACGTGATGCTCGGCGTGTTCAATGTGGACCGGGCCACGGCGCAGGTGTCGATGCGCCGGCTGGCCTCGCTCGCGCCGTCGACGGTCTGCTTCGGCCACGGCGACCCGCTGACCGAGCATGCCGCCGCGGTGCTGCTGGACGCGGCGGAGGTGTCAGCCGACGGGGGTGCCGGCTTCTAGGTTGAGCACGGTGCCTCGTTCACGGGCGCGCAGGGCCCAGCGCAGCCGTTCGTAGCGCGTGGGCGGCAGCAGTCGGGCGGCCTCCTGTTCGCCCACGAACCGCCAGCCGCGCAGCTCCGGTCCGGGCAGGCGTATGCGTTCCGCGCCGCCGTCGGGCAGCCGGCCCCCGTCGAACAGCAGCCGCAGCCCGCCGAAGCGAGGCGGGCGCGGCGCCTCCCAGTCGACGACGAGGAGCCGTGGGACGTCGGGCAGCTCGATGCCTAGTTCCTCGGCGACCTCCCGCATTCCCGCGCGCGCGGGTGGCTCGCCTCTCTCGACGATTCCGCCGGGGAACTCCCAGCCCGGTTTGTAGGTCGGGTCGACGAGCAGCACCCGGTTCTCGTCGTCGAAGAGGAGGACACCCGCGGCGACGGTCTCGGCGGTGGGTTCGGGTGTCTGGACGATGTCGCAGGCAGCCGCCGCGCCGGTGCGTACGGCGGAGGCGATCCGACGCGCCGTCTCCTGCGGGTCGATGCGGCTGGTGTCGATGACGTGCGCGTCGGCGGTGATCCAGCCGAGTGCGGCGCGATAGGGCTCGATGTGGTCGTACGCCCACTGCCTGACGCGCTGGTCGCCGTCGGGGGCGTCGGGCGCTTCGCGGCCCGCTATCCGGGTGCGCAGGATCGTTTCGTCCGGGCACAGCAGCACATGGCGCACGGGGATGCGCCGGGCGGCGAGCCCGCCGAACACCTCGTCGCGGTACTCCTGCCGCAGCAGGGTCATCGGCACCACCAGCACCCCGCCCAGCTCGGCGAGGAGTGCGGCCGCGGTGTCCACGACGAGCCGCCGCCAGATGGGGAGGTCCTGGAAATCCCCGACGTCGTCGAGCCGCTTCTGCGGGAGCACGTATCGCAGACCGGCGCCGACGAGCTCGGGGTCGAACAGGGTGCTGTTGGGGATCAGATCGATCAGTTCGCGTGCGGCACTCGTCTTGCCCGCTCCGAACGCACCGTTGATCCAGACGATCACGGGTCCCCCTCTTCCGTTGCCCACAGTGGCTTGCCCGCATCAGCCTGCCACGGAAACCCCCGGCCGGAACGGGTTGGCCGATCGGGGACGCAACTGTGGCCGGGCTGTTGCCCGTGACACCTGCCGGGGGCCGTCGTTGGAGCGGAAGAGACGAGGGGATGCGCGATGCGCCGCACGGTGTTGGAGAAGTTCCCCGCGGGTGACCCGCGGGGCAGCTGGCACGCCGAGGAGTACGCCCGGCACCGCCGGGACGAGGGGCTGGCCGCGGAGGTGGTGATGGACCTGGAGTCGGACGCGTTCCTGGTGGTCGTCCCGCAGCAGCAGACGGAGCACGCCTGGTGAGCGCGCCCGGGGCGCTCCCGGGTGCCCCGGGTGGGTCGGCTGCCGTGACCGGCTCCCGCACGGCCCGGCCCACCCCGGGCGAGCCGAGCTCACGGACCGGTCCGCCACCCGCCGGACACGGCGACCGTCAGGCGCGGGCCGCCGCCACCGGAGTCTCGCCCCGCCCGAGCGTCGCCGCCGCGGCCGCGCCGACCAGGCCCGCGTCCGGGCCCATCCGCGCGGGCACCACCGTCAGGCGCTGCACGAACGACAGCGTGGCGTAGTCGCGCAGCGCACGGCGCAGGGGCGCGAAGAGCACGTCACCCGCTCCCGCCACGCCACCGCCGATCACGGCGACGTCGATCTCGACCAGGGTCGCGGTCGCGGCGATCCCCGCGGCGAGGGCCTGGGCCGCGCGGGCGAACGAGGCGGTCGCGACCGGATCGCCCGCGCGTGCGGCCTCGGCCACCGCGGCGGCCGAGGCGTCACCGTCGGAGCCGGGGCGCCAGCCGTTCTCCACGGCGCGGCGGGCGATGTTGGGACCGCTGGCGATCCGCTCGATGCAGCCGCGCGCACCGCACGGGCAGGCGTCGCCGTCGAGATCGACGCTGATGTGGCCGATGTGCCCGGCGTTGCCCGTGGGGCCCGCATGGAGGCGGCCGTTCAGTACCAGGCCGCCGCCGACCCCTGTCGAGACGACCATGCAGAGCGCGTTGTCGTGGCCCCGGGCCGCGCCGAGCCAGTGCTCGGCGGCCGTCATCGCGACGCCGTCGCCGACGAGCTCCACGGGCAGTCCACCGACGGCCCGGGAGACCCGCTCGACGAGCGGGAAGTCGCGCCAGCCGGGGACGTTGACCGGGCTGACCGTGCCGGTCGAGCGGTCCACGGGGCCCGCGCTGCCGATGCCGACCGCCCGCACGCCCGCCCACAACGGCGACGCCGTCAGGTCGGCGAGGACGCTCTCGACCGTGTGCATCACCGTGTCGCCGCTCTCGCGGGCCGGTGTGGGCCGCTGCGTTCGCAGCAGAAGGGCGCCACCCCCGTCCACCAGCGCGCCGGCGATCTTGGTGCCGCCGATGTCGAGAGCGGCGACGAGGCTGGTATGCATCGGTGTGGGATCCCCCGGGGAGACTGTCGGACCTGCGGATTCGACAACAGTCTCCATTTCTCTGACAACGTTGTCCAGGCCCTATGCCCGACGCCACACCATCCCATACCATCGAACGCGACCGCCTGCCCTCGGACAGAAAGCTCACCGTGGCCGATACGACCCGTCCCCCGCAGTCGCCGGTGAGTCCCCGAGGCCCTGAGCCGCGCTACGGAAATCGGCCGACGATGAAGGACGTCGCGGCGCGCGCCGGGGTGGGCCTCAAGACCGTCTCGCGGGTGGTCAACGGCGAGCCGGGCGTCACGCCCGACACCGAGCGGCGGGTGCAGGAGGCCATCGAGTCCCTCGGGTTCCGCCGCAACGACAGTGCGCGGGTGCTCAGGAAGGGCAGGACCGCGTCCATCGGGCTGGTGCTGGAGGACCTTGCCGACCCCTTCTACGGGCCGCTCAGCCGTGCCGTCGAGGAGGTCGCCAGGTCACACGGCGCCCTGCTGATCAACGGTTCCAGCGCCGAGGACCCCGATCGCGAGCAGGAGTTGGTGCTCGCGCTGTGCGCGCGCCGGGTGGACGGGCTGATCGTGATCCCGGCCGGTGACGACCACCGCTACCTGGAGCCGGAGATCAAGGCGGGCGTGGCCACGGTGTTCGTCGACCGTCCGGCAGGGCGGATCGAGGCGGACACGGTGATGTCCGACAGCTTCGGCGGAGCACGCGCGGGCGTGGCGCATCTGATAGCGCACGGCCACCGGCGTATCGCCTTCCTCGGCGACCAGCCGCGCATCCACACCGCGGTCGAGCGACTGCGCGGCTATCGCGCGGCGATGGAGGACGCCGGTCTGGAGATCGACGATTCCTGGGTCTCGCTGGGCTCCACGGCGCCGGAGCGGGTCCGGGACGCGGTGGCGGCGATGCTCACTGCGCCAGAGCCGGTCACCGCGATCTTCGCGGGCAACAACCGGGTGACGGTGACCGTGGTGCGGTTCCTCGCCGGACACGAGGAGCCGGTCGCGCTGGTCGGGTTCGACGACATCGAGCTCGCCGATCTGCTCGGCATCACGGTCATAGCCCAGGACTCGGCCACGCTGGGCCGCACGGCTGCGGAGCGGCTGTTCCGCAGGCTGGACGGAGTGAACGAGGAACCGACGCAGGTCACGCTGGACACGGTGTTGATTCCACGCGGCTCCGGCGAGATCCCCCCGCCGGCCTGATCCCGCGCCGCTCGGGCGAGAACCCCGCCGGCCCGATCCCGGCCCGATCCCGGTCCGATCCCGGTCCGCGAGCCGCCGGTCATGCCGCCGTCGGGCCCGTGGTGCCGCCCCGCGTTCGCGGTGAGCGCGGACCGCGGGGACGTACGGCGGAAGGGCAACGCCCTTTCGACCGCGGCGTACAACGTCGCGCCGAGCGCCCATACGTCGGAGGCCGGGCCCGGATCGTTCCCAGGGCCCCTCGGGCGCCAAGTGGTCGAGGGACCCGACGAGTTCGCCGCCGCGCGTGAGATGAGTGGTGGAGCCGTCGCCGGGTCCTCGGGGGTCAGTGCCGGAGATCCCGCATTGGGGTGTCGTGTGTCATGACGTACGACGTGCCGCCCTGCCGAAAACGCACAGCTAAGCCTTGGTCGCGCCGTCCGCGCTCGCCCTCCAGCCGCGTTCGATGCTTCTCATGAGTGCCGGAGTCACGATCAGGGACCGGAACGGCTTGATGGCGGTCATGTAGGCGGCTCCGAGCCGTCCGTTCGGCTTGACCAGGACCGCCATCTGGCCGCGGTAGCCGCCGGATCCGTCGGGAACCCAGCTCATGTGCATGACGGTGTGCACGGTCCGGTTGGCCATCTCCGACGCCCACTCGTCCGTAAGCAGGTACAGCGACCTGAAGGGGACGTCATTGAAGTCCGGGCCCCGTGGTGCCGCATGCAGATCGCTCGGCAGCCGGTCCCTGAGCGAGGTAACCCGGGAGCCGACACCAGCGTCCCCGCCGTCCCACCCGAACAGTGCTCCGATCCTCCAACGGGCCGCCCAAAGGAAACGGACCACCAGGGGGGCACCCTCAGGAAAGGTGCCCGACTCCGAGTCCGAGACCATGCTCGACACCAGCCGGGGGAACTCGTCGGGACCGCCCGGCGTCGGCAGCGCCCACACATCCTCGACCTTGAAGCCGGGGGTGACCTCGTGGATTCGCCAGGGACGCGACGTGTGGGCGGTGTTCGGCAACTTCATTCGTGGACCTCCGTAGCCGTGTGTGCGCGAGCGGAAGCTCCAACGCTCGGGGGATCGGCCGAGACGGGCGGCAGGCCGAGCACGCCTCGGACGGCCCTGTCGGCGAGTTCGACGTCGTAGGGAGCGTGGCCGGCGAGCTGGATCCCGACCGCCTCCACGATGCCGAGATAGGCCGATGCCGTCTCGGCAGGCGGCGGCCCGGGCGGGATCGCGCCGCTGCTGCGTCCGGCCGCGATCAGACCGGCGCAGTCGGCTTCGAGCCGGTCGACGATGTCCGTGATCGCCCGGCCGACTGGATGGTCCTGACCGGCGAACTCGACCCTCAGGGTCATCATGACGCTGGCCACGTCGCGGCGGCAGTAGACGGCATGCCCCCGGGCCAGCGCCATCAGCGCGTCGACAGGGTCGGCTTCCGCGGCGACGAGACGGCCCACCTCGGCCTCCCACGTCTCCTCCACCCACTTCACCACCGCCAGCGCCAGGTCTTCCTTGTTGGCGAACAGGTGATACAGGGCGCCGCGCGTATAACCCGCCTCGCCGGCCACGCGCTCCAGCACCAGATTGGCGTACCCGTACTTGGACAGGCCCCGCGCCGCGGCCTCCAGCAGAGCACTCCTGGTCCGGGCCCGTCGGTCCGCCTGCGCCCGGCGAACGCCCTCCGGCTTCCCCGCCATAGTCACCTCACCTCACATACATACATGCATGTAGGTTAACATCCGGATGCTGTGCCGCTCCACAGACCGACCACAAGGGGAGGGCGTATGAACGTCGAACCAGAAACAGGCCGTGGCGTACACCGGGTTGGCTCGAAGGAGGCGGTGGCCTCCGTGCCGGCCGTCCGCCGACAGCAGCCGGTTCCCGAGCAGATCCGCGCCCTCAGCACCATGACCGACCCCAGCTACGTCGACGTCTTCACCATGACCGGCGGGGTTCCAGGCAGGTCACCCGAGCAGTGGGCCAGGATCATGTTCGAAGACGTGGCGGGCCGCGCGGGGCAGTTCATCTGGCGCGCACTTCTCGGCCTGCGGCTCACGGCGTCACCGCACCGGGTGGCCGGATGGCAGGTCGCGGACCGCGGAGATGACTGGATCAGGCTGGAGGCACGTTCCTGGTTCATGACCGGCCACCTCGTCGTCCGGGCCGATGACGAACACGTCTCCCTCGCCACGTTCGTCCGCTACGACCGCCCCGTGGCATCACACATCTGGCTGCCGCTGGCCAAGAAGCACCGCCAACTGGCGCCTGACCTGTTGCGCGACGCGCACAGACCCCAGCAGCCGAGCCCGAGGCGATAGCCCCGCAACGTCCGCACCATCGAGGTCCAGGCCGATCGGGAGACGGTCACCCACGGAGCAGCCGCGTCGGGCGAGCGCCGGCGGTAACTACGACCTCGCAGACGGGTACTGCACCTACACCTTCTTCCAGCAGTGCCCGCACCGTATGGCTTGCGCCCGCTGTGACTTCCACACCCACAGGACCTCCGGCAAGGGCCAGCTCCTGGAGGCAAAGGACAACTCCAGCGCCCGCGCGCCGGTTCCGCCCGGACCGGCGCGGCCGCTGTTCGAGATGCCGGCCGGCCGAACGGACCACGGACGCCGGCCGGGGTCCCAGCGTGTAGCCGAACTCGTCCGCCGGGCGCGCGGGAGACGAGTAGCCGTCCGACAGCACGGCCAGGTTCACCGTCATGGGCTTGCCCACACCGATGCTGGGCGCGGGATCCAAGCTCCTTTTCGGCTACGGAACCTGACGACAGCTCAGTGCCGGGATTCATGCTTTCGGGCGCTTGGCTCGGGCCGCCCGGCCGGGGCATCGCGGCGCGTGCCTCGCACTGCGTCCGTACTGCCGCGCGGCACCGGTCCCGGGTGTGGGTCAGGGGCGCCGGGATGGGCGGAGGACGGCCTCCAGGTCTTCGAGGCCGGCCAGGGTCCCGGCGAGTTGGCCGTGCTCGGTTTCGGAGAGGATGAGGGCGCGGGCCCGGGTGAGGGCGTCGCCGGCGGCGGCGGTGTCGTCGGCCCGGAGTGCGAGTTCGGCACGGTAGGCAAGGGCTTCGAGGAGCTCGGCCGCCGTCGCAGTGCCCTTGTCCCGTTCCAGTGCGGCGTCCAGGATCTGGGCCGCTCGTACGTGCTTGCCGTGGGAGTCGCCCATGACGACCGCGCGCTGAAGGGTCGTGGCGAGTCTCCCGGAGGCTGACGTCTCCTCGGGCGTGGACTTGGCGGCCATGATCCTTATCCAGTTCCCGCCGGGATCGATGACGGTGAACCCGGAGTGGTTGTCGGCGTTCTTGCGCTTGCGGGGCCGGGTCATCCGGGGAATCCCGGAGACCAGGAGCTTGCCGTGGACCTCGCGCATGCCCGCGGCGAATGCCTCGAAGAGTTCGCCGGTGTCGGGCACGATGACCAGGCAGGTCCCGTAGGAGTTCTCGGCCTTGAAGCCGGGAATCCCGAAGAAGTCCAGCTGTAGGTCTTCTCGTTTCAGGGACACGTACGGGTTGGGACGGACCTGGTAGTAGGCCTTGGTGAAGCCCAGCATGGTGTAGAACTCGACGATCTCGTCGATGGACCGGCAGGGCAGAAGCGGCACGGTGAACTCGTTGGCCATGAGTCGCTCCGTTCGGAAGGAGCGGAGTGCTGGCGGCGGGCCGCTACTGGGCCGGCCGCGCGGAGGAGCGGCCCTCGCCGGCGATGGCGCTCCGTGTGACCCGCCGACGTGGCGGTGGACCCTCGCGTGCACCGCACGACTCCGGATCCGCGCGGACCCGATAGCCGTGCATCCACGCCTTCGCAATGCTCCCGGCACCAGCAGCCGTACCGGCTTCACCGAACTCCTCCGAGCAGCTAGCCAAATTTGGCTAGCCATGCCGAGGAGCGTACGCCGATCCGTCCCACTGAGCAAATTTGACTAGCTGTTTCCTGGGCAGTGAACGCCGTACCGGCTGCTCACCGCCACTCCGGTGGCCGTCAAGGTCGAAAGCGGGCCGCCGGACCACTGCTGATCATCAGCCGGTTCTCGGCCCGAGGGGCCAGCAGTGGGCCGGGGCCAACCGTTACTCGGCCGCGGCCGTCAGCTCCCCGCGCCGGGGCGCCGCGAAGCCGTCGAGGTCGGCCCGCGTGAGGCCGGTCAGCCGGGCGACCTCCGTGGTGTCGAGCGCACCGCAGTCGATGCCGCGCAGCAGGTAGGAGCTGAGGGCCTTGGCGGTGGCGGGCTCGTCCATGACGTCGCCGCCGGCGTGGGTGGCGTAGGCGGCGAGGCGCGCCGCGGCCTGTTCGAAGCCCTCGCGGTAGAAGGCGAAGACGGCGGCGTAGCGGGTGGGGAGGTGGCCGGGGTGCATGTCCCAGCCCTGGTAGTACGCACGGGCGAGGGCGCGGCGGGTGAGGCCGTAGTGCAGGCGCCAGGCGTCGTGGACCTTCTCGGTGGGGCCGACGGGCAGGACGTTGGTGGAGCCGTCGGAGACGCGTACGCCGGTGCCGGCGGCGGCGACCTGCATGACGGCCTTGGCGTGGTCGGCCGCGGGGTGGTCACTGGCCTGGTGGGCGGCACTCACGCCGAGGCAGGCGCTGTAGTCGAAGGTGCCGTAGTGCAGTCCGGTGGCCCGGCCCTCGGCGGCGTCGATCATACGGGCGACGGTGGCGGTGCCGTCCGGGCCGAGGATGGACTGGCTGGTCTCGATCTGGATCTCGAAGCCGATGCGGCCGGCCTCCAGGCCACGGGCCTTCTCGAACTCCTCGACGAGCCGGACCATCGCGGACACCTGCTCGGTGTAGGTGACCTTGGGGAGAGTGAGGACGAGTCCGCCGGGCAGGCCCCCTGCCTCCATCAGCCCGGTGAGGAAGACGTCGAGGGTGCGGATGCCCCGGTCGCGCACGGCGGCCTCCATGCACTTCATGCGGATGCCCATGTACGGCGCCGCGGTGCCCTTCGCGTACGACTCGGAGATCAGCCAGGCGGCGCGGGCGGCGTCGGCGTCCTCGTCGCGGCCCGCGTACCCGTCCTCGAAGTCGACACGCAGGTCCTCGATCGGCTCGCGCTCCAGCTTGGCCCGAACGCGCGTGTAGACGGGCTCGGCGAGATCGTCGGCGAGGCCGAGCACGCGGGCCAGGGTGGCGGGGTCGGGGGCGTGCTCGTCGAGCGCGGCCAGGGCTGCGTCGCCCCAGGAGCGGATGGTGTCGGCGGCGAAGTCGTTGCCGGGGACGTAGACGGTGTGGACGGGTTGGCGGGTGCCGGGGTCTCCCGGGTACCGGCGCGCGAGCTCCGCGTCCACCGTCGCCAGGGAGGCGCTGATGCCCTCGCTGACCGCCCCGGCGAGGCTCGTCGCCACCTTCTCCTGCTGACCCATCCCACACCCTCCGCACACCGTGTATCCGCGCTTCCCGCCTCACGGATTCAACATTCTGTTGAAAGAAGCTAATGGGCGGTCGTGATCTGCGTCAATGGTCCGCCACAACCGGCAGGGGCCGCACGGTGAAGATCACCGTGCGGCCCCTGGCGGGAAGATGTGCGGTCAGCCCTTGCGGGACTTGAC
>NZ_JAGGOJ010000014.1 GCF_018614575.1 Streptomyces sp. ISL-10 | reverse complement strand
GTACTGGACGAGTCCGCGCATCTCCTCGGCGCTCTGGAACCGGTCGTCCGGGTCCTTCGCGAGCGAGCGCATCACCAGGCCGTCGAGCTCCGGCGGCACCGCGTCCAGGACGTGGGACGGCGGGACCGGAATGTCCTGGACGTGCTGGTAGACGACCGAGAGCGGCGTTTCACCGGTGAACGGGGGCCGCAGCGCCAGCAGTTCGTAGAGGAGGCAGCCCGTGGCGTACAGGTCGGAGCGGTGGTCGACGGCCTTGCCCAGCGCCTGCTCGGGGGAGAGGTACTGCGGCGTGCCCATGACCATGCCGGTCTGGGTCATCGTGGACTGCGCGCCGTGCAGGGCACGGGCGATGCCGAAGTCCATCACCTTCACGGCGCCGGAGTGCGTGATGATGACATTGGCTGGCTTGATGTCACGGTGCACGATGCCGTGCTGGTGCGAGTAGGCGAGGGCCTCCAGCACACCGGAGACGATGATCAACGCCTGCTCGGGCGGCGGGGCTTCGGCATTGACCAGCAGGTCGCGGATCGTGCGGCCTTCGACGAGCTCCATCACGATGTAGGGGACGGTCTGATTGCCGACGACGTCCTCGCCGGAGTCGTAGACCGCGACCACCGCATGGTGGTTGAGGCCGGCGACCGACTGCGCCTCGCGCGTGAAACGGGCCTTGGAGACGGGGTCCTCGGCCAGATCCGCACGCAGCAGTTTGACGGCCACGGTCCGGCCCAGCCGTACGTCCTCCGCCGCGAACACCTCGGCCATGCCGCCTCGTCCGAGACGGTGCGTCAGCCGGTAGCGGCCGTCACCGACCACTCCGCCGATGCCCCAGGCGTCCGCTGACTCCGGCACTCCGCCGCCGTCTGCTTCGGGTTCGGGTGCCATCAGTCCTCGCCGTCGTATCTGTCCGCGTACGTGGTGTGCGTGCGGGGTCCGCTGTCCTCAGGGTGCTGTGCCACGTCACGCTACAGCCTTCACGCGGCAGGCCGGTCTCGAAGGAGACCGGCCATCAAACCCGCAGCCCACCGGCCCGCGCAAATTCCATGCTGTTCCTGTAACGCTTACGAGACTCTTCTTGTGCGTACGGTCACGGAACGGGCACCTGGCTTGACGTGTCGGTGCCCTGGGGCAGACTTGGCCCGTAAATTCGGATCAGCCGCGGCCAAGCGCGCACAGGGGGAAGCACGAAATGAGCCAGGACGGCGCACAGGGCCGCTATGCGGGCGGTTCCGTAGCGGGCGGCCGGTACCAGCTTCGCGACCTGCTCGGCGAAGGCGGCATGGCGTCCGTATATCTGGCCTACGACTCCGCGCTGGACCGCCAGGTCGCGATCAAGACGCTCCACACCGAGCTGGGCCGCGAGCAGTCCTTCCGCGAGCGCTTCCGCCGCGAGGCCCAGGCGGTCGCCAAGCTGTCCCACACCAACATCGTGTCCGTCTTCGACACGGGTGAGGACGAGCTGGACGGCTCGCTGATGCCGTACATCGTCATGGAGTACGTGGAGGGCCAGCCGCTCGGTTCGGTCCTCGCCGCGGACATCCAGCAGTACGGTGCGATGCCCGCCGACAAGGCACTCAAGGTCACCGCCGACGTTCTGGCCGCGCTCGAGACCAGCCACGAGATGGGCCTGGTCCACCGCGACATCAAGCCGGGCAACGTGATGATGACCAAGCGCGGTGTGGTCAAAGTCATGGACTTCGGCATCGCCCGCGCCATGCAGTCGGGCGTCACGTCCATGACGCAGACCGGCATGGTCGTCGGGACCCCTCAGTACCTCTCGCCCGAACAGGCCCTGGGCCGAGGCGTGGACGCCCGCTCCGACCTGTACTCGGTCGGCATCATGCTCTTCCAGCTGCTGACCGGACGGCTGCCTTTCGACGCGGACTCGCCGCTCGCCATCGCGTACGCGCATGTGCAGGAGGAGCCCGTCGCCCCGTCCACGATCAACCGCTCCCTCACTCCCGCGATGGACGCGCTGGTCGCCCGGGCGCTGAAGAAGAACCCGAACGAGCGTTTCCCGAGCGCGGCCGCGATGCGCGACGAGTGCGCCCGGGTCGCGGGCGCCGGCCAGACCGGCGCACCCGTGATCATCAGCGGTGCGCCCGCGAGCAGCGGTTCGGGAGTCGGCTCCGCCGTATTCCCGCCGCTGGACCAGTCGACGCCGGCGCCCCAGAGCGTCCAGACGCCGTACCAGCCGGGCCCGTACGGCCCGCCCACCCCGGCCCCCACGCCCGTTCCCGCTCCGCACTACGGCTACCCGACCCCGTCCCCGGCCTACCAGACGCAGCCCCCGGCGGCGTCGACACCGCCTCCGTACACGATGGCGCCGCACACGGCGGCCTCGTCGGGCGGGAGCAGCGGCAAGCGCAATATGCCGGTGATCGTGGGCGCCGTCGCGGTGGCGCTCCTCGCCATCGGCGGCCTGGTCACGGCGATCGCGCTGAACGGCGAGGACGACCCGGAGACGGAGGCCGGCGGCGACCCGTCGACGAGCGAGTCGAAGGAGGCGGGCTACAAGGGCCCGGAGCGCAACCGGACCATCGACAAGACGAAGTGCTCGGACGCCCAGGAGGGCTACGACGACCCGTCGAAGGTCCTGGCCCCCGACTTCGTCTACAAGGACATCCTGTCGGTGAAGGAATGCGCGAACACACGCGGCTGGAAGATCAACATCGACGAAGTCGACAACGCCCAGTGGGGGAAGGACGTCGTCATCTCGCAGTTCCCGCTGGCGGACACGGAGATCTCCGAGGACAACGCCACGTTCACCCTTGAGGTCTCCACGGGGTACGCGGATTAGTCCGCCCACCGGGCCTCTGCGGGTGGCCCGGTGATACGCCGTTCGGCCGAGGCCCGGTACACGATCCGTGTGCCGGGCCTCGGCCGTCGCACCGCTTCTGCCGGTCTTCAGACCATGACGCCCGAGATGCCGGACTTGTGCACCCATGTGACGCTGAGTCCGTTCCTCGATCAGTCGGCGACTCGGTGCCCCGTCACGGGAGGCCCTCCGGTGATTCCACAGCTCCGCGCCCGGTGCGCGATCACCGTCGCATCGCTCGCGCTGGCGACCCTCCCCCTCGCACCGGCCGCGCATGCCGAGCCGTCCGAGCCCCCCGGTCCCCGGCCCGTCGTGAAGCCGTCACCCTCGGCCTCGTTCGCCGGGCGGCAGGCCGGTCAGGGCAGGCCGCGCCCCGGGCGGCAGCTGCCGACCGCGAGCGCCCGCCCCTCCGTGGACCCTGCGCGCAGCGCCACCGCGCCCACCGCCTCCTCGTCCGCGTCGACACCGTCCGCACCACCGTCCGCCCGGCCTTCCCGCCCCGCCCGAACGCCCTCGTCCCCTTGGGCGCATGGCCCCCGGACGGGCCGGCCGGAGGAGCATCACCCTCCTGCGGATGACGAAGCACCCCGGAGGGACGAGGACGGCGGCTACTGGGGCGCATGGTCGCCCGCGGCGCCGACCTCCGCGCCGGCCGACGCCCGTGACCAGGGGCCTGAGGCTGTGCCCGCCCCCGTCGCCCAGCAGATCTCACCGCTGTCGCTGGGGGTCGGAATGGCCCTGATGGGCCTCGGGATCGGCTTCCTCGGCATCCGCCTGCGCCGCCGCTGACCCTCCCGTCCTCCTCAAGACGGATCTCGCACGTCCTTCGGAGGATGGTTGGCCCCGCTCGACATACCCGGTATACATACCGAGTATGTCGATCCGTCACGGGCTTCTCGCCCTCCTGGAGCCCGGCCCGCGCTACGGCTCCCAGCTGCGCTCTGAGTTCGAGTCGCGTACCGGCGCCACCTGGCCGCTGAACGTCGGCCAGGTCTACACGACCCTGGGCCGCCTGGAACGCGACGGGATGGTCGCCCAGGACGGCGAGGACGAGGCGGGGCACGCGCTGTACGTCATCACCGACAAGGGCCGCGCCGAGCTACGGGAATGGTTCGCCACTCCCGTGGACCGCAGCAGCCCGCCCCGCGACGAGCTCGCCATCAAGCTCGCGATGGCGGTGGGGACGCCCGGAGTGGACATCCGCGCGGTGATCCAGTCCCAGCGCCGGCACTCCGTGAAGGCGATGCAGGACTACACCCGGCTCAAGGCCCAGGCCCTGGCCGCGATCGAGGGCGGGGGCTCGCAGGAGCGCGACGACGTGGCCTGGCTGCTGGTGCTGGAACAGCTCATCTTCCAGACCGAGGCGGAGGCCCGCTGGCTCGACCACTGCGAGATGCGGCTCATCAGGCTGTCCGCTGCGGCCGGGCACGCCCCGTCGCCGGCCGCGCCTCCGGCGGAGCCGGCCGTCCAGCCGCCCGCGCAGGACCGGACGGCGGCCTCGGCCCGTCGCACCGGGCCGGCGTAGGACCCGGACGGCGGCCTCGGCCCCTCATACCGGGTTGGTGCAGGACCCGGGCGACGGCTTCGGTCCGCCGCACCGGGCCGGCGTCCTCAACGGGTACGCCCCGCCACCCGTCCGCACCCCTACCCGTACCCGTCCCGTCCCGTCCCCGTCCCAAGGCAGTCGGCCCCGGCTGCCCCCTTCGGCCTCTTCAGGCCCATCCGACAGGCCTCTTCAGGCCCACCGATCTCTCGTACACCGCCTGCGTGTACTCACCCGCTCAAGGGGGAAACCACCGATGTCCCAACAGCAGTCACCACAGCCACTGGAATCACGGCAGCCCGTGCTGCAACTTCAGCAACTGACGCGCGTCCATGGCAGCGGAGCCACCGAAGTGCACGCCCTGCGCGGCGTCAACCTCGACGTCTTCCCCGGCGAACTCGTCGCCGTCATGGGCCCCTCCGGCTCCGGCAAGTCCACGCTGCTCACCATCGCGGGCGGGCTCGACACCCCCACCTCGGGACGGGTGATCGTCGAGAACACCGACATCACCACCGCGGACCGCAAGACGCTCGCCGCCCTGCGCCGCCGCAGCATCGGCTACGTCTTCCAGGACTACAACCTCATACCGGCCCTCACCGCCGCCGAGAACGTCGCCCTGCCGCGTGAACTCGACGGCACCTCGGCCCGCAAGGCCCGCGCCGAAGCCGTCTCGGCCCTGGAGGAGATGGAGCTCGGCCAGCTCGCCGACCGCTTCCCCGACGAGATGTCGGGCGGCCAGCAGCAGCGCGTCGCCATCGCCCGCGCACTCGTGGGCCGGCGCCGGCTCGTGCTCGCCGACGAGCCCACCGGCGCCCTCGACTCCGAGACCGGGGAGTCCGTGCTGGCGCTGCTGCGGGCTCGCTGCGACGCCGGGGCCGCGGGCATCCTCGTCACCCACGAGCCCCGCTTCGCCGCGTGGGCCGACCGGGTCGTGTTCCTGCGGGACGGTGCGGTCGTCGACCAGACGGTCCGCAGCGACGCCGACTCCCTGCTTTCCGGCCAGGCGGCCGAGCTGTGACGACCTGGTACCACTCCTGGCGCGCCGCGATCCGGATCGCGCGCCGCGACGCCTGGCGCTCCAAGGGGCGCAGCTTCCTGGTCCTCGCGATGATCGCCCTGCCCATCGTCGGAGTGAGCGCGGCCGATCTCACCGTGCGCAGCGCCGAGTTGTCGACCGAGCAGAGCCTGACGCGCCGGATCGGCGGCGCGGACGCGCGGCTGTCCGACCCGGGCATGGGCGGTGTCCCGATCCTGCAGTCCCCGGACGGCCTCAACCACGCACCGGTTCAGGACTTCGACGACCAGCCGTATCCCGAGGGCCGCACGGACATCGCCAAGGCGCTGCCCGCGGGAGCCAAGACCCTGACGGACACGACCGGTTATGCCAAGGTCCGCACGACGCACGGTCTGCTGCAGACCGAGATCCGCGAGCTCAAGGCCGCCGACCCGATGGCTCAGGGCATGATGCCGGTCGTCAGCGGCAGGCTGCCGCAGAAGTCCGACGAGGTCGCCGCCACCACGCACTTCCTCGAGAGCAGCGGTCTGAAGGTCGGCTCGAAGCTCACCGCGCGCGGCTTCGACCGCGAGTACACGATCGTCGGTTCGTACGAGCTTCCCGACGCGCTGGACACCGACCAGGTCAACGCCCTTCCCGGCGCTCTGATCGCCCCCCTCGCCAAGGCTCTGGACGCCGCCGGGCTGCCCGGGCCCTCAGCAGGCATGACCCTCCTTGCGACCATTCCCGGTGGTTTCACGTGGAACATGGTCCAGGGCGTCAACACCAAGGGTGTGGTGGTCGAATCGCGTGCGGTGGCGCTGAACCCGCCCGCCGACTCCGAGGTGCCGCTGTTCCAGAAGGAGGACTGGGGCAGGTACGAGGAGAGCACCGCCGCCAAGGCGGCCGCGCTCGCCGCCATCGGCACGGTCGTCGGTCTCGCGATGCTGGAGATCTGCCTGCTCGCCGGTCCCGCGTTCGCCGTGGGGGCGCGCCGGTCCCGCCGCCAGCTGGGTCTCGTCGGAGCCAACGGCGGCGACCGCCGCCACATCCGGGCCATCGTCCTCGCCGGCGGCCTGGTGATCGGCGTCGCCGCGGCCGTCGTGGGCACCGTGCTGGGTCTGATCCTCACCTTCCTCCTCCAGCCCGTGCTGGAGGACTCCCTGGGCCAGCGCTTCGGCAGCTTCGACATACGGCCCCTGGAACTGCTCGGCATCGCCCTGCTGGCTGTCCTGACCGGCCTGCTGGCGGCGATCGTCCCGGCGATCACGTCCTCCCGGCAGTCGGTCCTGGCCTCGCTCACCGGCCGCCGGGGAGTGCGCAGGAGCAGCCGCGTGCTGCCTGTCGTCGGCCTGGTCGCGGTCCTCCTGGGCGCCTCGATCGCGCTGTACGGATCGACCATGACCGACCAGTTCGCCGTGGTGGCGGGGGGCAGTGCCATCGCCGAGCTGGGCGTGGTCGCGCTGACCCCGGCCCTGGTCGGCCTCTTCGGCCGGACCGGCCGTCTGCTGCCGCTCTCCCCACGGCTCGCGCTGCGCGACGCTGTGCGCAACCGGGGACGTACGGCTCCCGCTGTCGCCGCGGTCCTGGCCGCGGTCGCGGGTACGGTGGCCGTCGCGACGTACGCGGCGAGCAACGACGCGCAGGGCAGGGCGCAGTACGAGGCCCAACTCCCGCACGGAGCGGTCTCGGTGGTGATCGACGAGGCCGGCGGGCGTGACGTCCCGGGTGTGCGCGCCACCGTGCAGAAGCTGCTGCCCGTCGACGTGCGGGCCGATGTGGACCGCATCGCCGTCGGCAAGGGCAACTGCTCGATGTACGAGACGCGCGACGGCTGCGGCCGCTACGAGGTGGTCGTGCCCAAGGCCCATGAGTGTCCCCTGTGGGCCACGGACCCGGCCAAGCCCGACGAGGATCCCGCGGAGCGGTTCTCCAAGGCCGAACGCCGCAAGCTCGCCGACGACTGGCGGTGCAAGGAGAACGGCGGTTACGGGGCCCCGACCGACGGCGGTGTTCTCGTCGGCGACACGAAGCTGCTCAAGGTGCTCGGCATCGACGACCCTGGTGCCGAGAAGGCTCTGGCCGCCGGTCAGGTGGTGTCCTTCGACAAGCGCAACGTCAACGCAAAGGGTGCGATCGACATCCGTCTGATCACCGACGCCGAGGCCGCCGACAGGGCGCTGGAGCAGGGCAAGGAGGCTCCCGGCGAGATCAAGAGCCTCACCGCCCACCAGGTGGCCGGTACGCCGGACACGTACGGCGTCCGTCTGATCGTGCCGTTCGCGGCGGCCAAGGCGGCGGGCATCGACACGGCCCCGATCGGCGCCTACTACTCCACCGACCGCATGCCCAGCAGCGAGCAGCGGCAGAAGCTGGACAACGAGCTCGACAAGACGGGCGTGGACATCAACCTCCACATCGAGGAGGGCTACACCAGCGAGAACAGCATCGTGCTGCTGGCGCTGACCGTCTTCGCCGGCCTGATCACCATCGGTGCGGCCGGTATCGCCACGGGCCTCGCCCAGGCCGACGCGGAGGCCGACCTGAAGACGCTGGCCGCCGTCGGCGCCCCGCCGAGGGTCCGCAGGACGCTCAGCGGCTTCCAGTGCGGCGTGGTCGCCGCCATGGGTGTGGTGCTGGGCTCGGCGGCGGGAGTGCTCCCCGCCATCGGCCTGCGGCTCACGGAGAAGCGTCAGCAGATGAACTGGTACCAGGAGGCCCTCGACAACGGCTGGGGCCCGGGCGGCGAACCGTTCGTGCCGATCGTGGTGCCGTGGGCGACGCTGGCCGCGCTGCTGGTCGCCGTACCCGTGGGTGCGGCTCTGCTGGCGGCCCTGGTCACCCGCTCTCGCGGGGCGCTGGCCCGCCGCGAGGCGACCTGACCGGACCCGTACCCGCGATGCGCTGCGGTTTTGTGCCCCCGCAGGAAGGTGGATCACCTTCCTGCGGGGGCACACCCTGTGGTGACGCAGTTGTACGAGAGAATGGCCGCATGGAGATGCCGAGGAATGAACGGTCGCAGGAGAGCCCCCAGGTCCTCGTGGTGGGACAGGACGGGATGGCGCTCGGCGGCGGTGACGGTGACGACGAGTCGCGCGAGGTCCCGGTGACGGAGATGGTCGAACAGCCGGCGAAGGTCATGCGCATCGGCAGCATGATCAAGCAGCTGCTGGAGGAGGTCAGGGCGGCACCTCTCGACGAGGCGAGCCGCGTCAGGCTCAAGGAGATCCACGCCGGTTCGGTGAAGGAGCTGGAGGACGGCCTCGCACCCGAGCTCGTCGAGGAACTGGAGCGTCTTTCTCTCCCGTTCACCGACGACGCCATTCCCTCAGAGGCGGAACTGCGCATCGCCCAGGCTCAGTTGGTCGGCTGGCTGGAGGGCCTGTTCCACGGTATCCAGACGGCGCTGTTCGCCCAGCAGATGGCGGCGAGGGCGCAGTTGGAGCAGATGCGTCGCGCCCTGCCGCCCGGTGCCCCGCATGACGACGACGAAGGCGGACAGCACGGAGCGATCCGCTCGGGCCCGTATCTGTAACCGGGAGCGGGGCGCCCCGCGCACGCGTTCCTCGGCGCACGCCGTGACCGGGTGCATGCCCCGCTCGGGGCGTGACCGGGCGCATGCCCGGGCGGGGCGTGACCGGGCGCATGCTCCCCGCTATGCGGCGTGATGGGGCGCACCCCGGTATGCGGCGTGACCGGGCATGGCGCAACCGGCGCGGCGTCGTCCGGGCTTCGCGGCCGAATGGGAAGGCCCGGCCCACCTCACCGGTGGGCCGGGCCATCGGCAACTCGTACGACCGGGGCCTGTCAGCCCTTCTCGGGCGCGATCAGCACCACCTTGCCGACATGGCTGCCCGTCTCCAGCGCCCGGTGCCCCTCGGCGGCGTCCCGCATCGGCACCTGCCGGTCCACGACCGCGCGTACGCGGCCTGCCGCGATCAGCGGCCAGACGTGCTCGGCGACGGCCCCGACGATGGCCGCCTTCTCGCCCAGCGGACGGCGACGCAGCGAGGTGGCGGTGACCGCCGCCCGCTTGTTGAGCAGGGCGCCGAGATTGAGCTCGCCCTTCACACCGCCCTGGAGGCCGATGACCGCGAGCCGGCCGTTGACGGCCAGTGCCCGGACATTCCGGTCCAGGTACTTCGCGCCGACGATGTCGAGGATGACATCGGCCCCGGCGCCGTCCGTGGCCTTGCGGATCTCCTCGACGAAGTCCTGCTCGCGGTAGTCGATGAGGATGTCCGCGCCCAACTGGGCGCAGCGCGCCAGCTTTTCGGGACCGCCCGCCGTGACCGCCACCCGCGCGCCCACGGCCTTGGCCAGCTGGATCGCCATCGTCCCGATGCCGCTGGCGCCGCCGTGGACCAGCAGGGTCTCGCCCGGCCGCAGGTGGGCGACCATGAAAACGTTGGACCACACGGTCGCGGTGACCTCCGGCAGCGCCGCGGCCGTCGCCAGATCCACTCCGTGCGGTACGGGCAGCAACTGCCCGGCCGGAACGGCGACTTTCTCCGCGTATCCCCCACCCGCGAGCAGCGCGCACACCTCCTCGCCGACGGCCCAGCCCGAAACTCCTGGCCCCAGCGCGGAGATCCGGCCCGAGCACTCGAGTCCGGGATACGGGGAGGAGCCGGGCGGCGGGTCGTAGAAGCCCTGTCGTTGCAGCAGATCGGCGCGATTGACGGCGCTCGCGACGACGTCGACGAGGACTTCTCCCTCGCCGGGTACGGGATCGGGCACCTCGGCCCAGACCAGGGCCTCGGGGCCACCGGGTTCGGGAATCGTGATCGCATGCATGGCCGCGAGGCTACTCCCGGCTGCCCGGTGACTGGTCGTTCCGGGCGCGCACGATGGTGATCAGCCGGTCCGTGAGCTGCAGCGGGCTCGCCGCGGGGTCGTCGTAGCCGATCAGCCGGTGCCCGCGCAGGACGCTCACGACGAGGTCGTCCGTCTCGCGCACGCTCCGGCCCACCTCGGCTTTTATCACCGGCCGCTCGATGAGGTCGAGGCCGCTGCCCTGCTGGATGAGGTCCTCCAGGACCGTGCCCGCGCTGGGGCTGAGGACGGACAGGCCGAGCAACCGGCCGGCGGCGCCCGAGCTGGTGATGACCGCGTCGGCTCCGGACTGGCGCAGCAGCGGCGCGTTCTCCTCCTCACGGACCGCGGCGACGATCTTGGCGCCGCGGTTGAGCTGGCGGGCGGTCAGAGTGACCAGTACGGCGGTGTCGTCGCGCTGGGGAGCGACGATGATCTGCCGCGCCTTCTGGAGCTCGGCCCTGATGAGTACGTCGCTGCGGGTGGCGTCGCCGACCACACCGACGAAGCCCTCGACGTTAGCGGCGTCGATCACCTTGCTGCTCGGGTCGACGACGACGATCTGGTCTTTCCGCAGCCCTGTGGCACAGAGCGTCATCATCGCCGATCGCCCCTTGGTGCCGAAGCCGACGATGACGGTGTGGTCGCGCAAGGTGGACCTCCAGCGATTCAGTCGCCACTCCTCCCGCGTGCGTTCGGTGAGGACCTCGAGAGTGGTGCCGACCAGAATGATCAGGAAAAGCACACGCAACGGGGTCACCAGCAGCACATTGGTGAGCCGGGCCGCGTCGCTGTGGGGAACGACGTCGCCGTAGCCCGTCGTGGAAAGGGTGACGGTCGCGTAGTAGACGCAGTCGAGAAAGTCGACGGACCCGTCGGCGGCGTCATGGTAGCCGTGGCGGTCGATCCAGACGAGCAGGACCGTGATGACCAGGACGGCCAGGGCCATCAGAAGCCGCTTGCTGACCTGGCGCAACGGACGTTCGATGATCCGGCGGGGAAGTTTCACCCGGCCGGTGATCAGGTGCTCGTCGGCATGCCGGGCCATCGCGTCCTGGCCGGGCAGTTTCACGTGAAACATCCTCTCTCGCCCGTCGGCGGCGTCCATGTGGCCCAGGGCAGATCAAGGACTTCCAGCTCGTCACCGGGCCGTGCCCCGCCGGGCGGGACCACGGCCAGACCGTCGGCCGCCGCGATGCCCCGCAGCATCGCCGGACCGTTGTAGTGGAGCGGCAGGAGCAGATCGTCGCCGTGCACGAAGGGGACCAGCCGGGTGTCCTGCGGGTGTCCGTGCACCGCCTCCCGTACGGGGAGGCTGTAGGGAGCTGCCGGTGGTCGCCCGCAGAGCCCGCGCAGCAGTGGCTCGGCAAGCGTGAGCAGCCCCGAGACGGCGGCCAGGGGGTTACCGGGCAGACCCACCAGATGGCGCCCCGGCGCGAGCCGGGCGAGCAGCATGGGGTGACCGGGTCGTACGGCGACTCCGTCGACCAGCAGGTCGGCGCCCGCCTTGCGCAGCACCGGGTGGACATGGTCGACGGGCCCCGAGGCCGTACCGCCGGTGGTGATCAGCAGGTCGGCATCGGACGTCGTAACGGCGCGGTGCAGGGCCTCGGCGTCGTCTCCGACCCGTCGTGTCGCGACGACCTCGGCGCCCAGCGATCGCAGCCAGGGGCCGATCATCGGACCGAGTGCGTCGCGGATGAGACCGTCGTGGGGGAGTCCGGAGGAGAGCAGCTCGTCGCCGAGCACCAGGACGTCGACACGCGGCCGGGCGACGGTGACGAGTGCGTCGTAGCCGGCGGCCGCCGCGAGCCCCAGGACGGCCGGGGTCACCAGGGAGCCGAGAGGCAGGAGCTGGTCGCCTGAACGGCACTCCTGGCCTCGCGGCCGGATGTCCTGGCCGGGGACCACTTCGCGCTCGGCGTACAGCTGTTGCGCCCCCGTAGGCCATGTGCCCGTACGGGATGTGTCCGTACGTTGTGTGTCCGTACCTGACGTCTCCGCTGGTTGTGTGACCGTGTCGGCACGGGCGTGCTCACTGCGGATGACCGCGGTCGTTCCGGGTGGCACCCGGGCACCGGTGGCGATCCGTACCGCCGTGCCGTCGGGGAGGGGCCTCATCTCGCCGTGGCCGGCGAGGATCGAGGCCTCCGCGTCCAGGCGCCAGGGGCCTGGGCCGGCGACCGCCCAGCCGTCCATGGCGGAGGTGTCGAAGGACGGAAGGTCGCAGAGCGCCACGAGGGGCTCGGCGATGACCTCTCCCAGCGCGTCACCGAGGGCCGTCCTCCGGGTGCGCTGTGCTGCGCTGCGGCCGATCCGGGCGGCGAGGGACCGCGCGTCGGGCCAGGAGGTGGCGCGGTGCCGGGCGGGGGTGCCACCGCTGGCGGACGTGCCGGCCGGGGCCTGCGGAGCGGGCTGCCGGTCTCGGTGGCCGACCAGCGCGAGCGCCTCCTCCACGCCGTCGAGATCGCCCTCCTGGGCGGGCTGCGGCTGCTCCGGGCCGGACCACAGGTCTTCGTGGGCCGGTCCGTCCTTGCGGCGGCCTGATGCGTCGTCGTGACCGGTCATCCGGCTTCGGCCTCGCCGGTCCTGTCGGCGTCACCGGTCCTGTCGGCGGCGCTGCCGGGGCTGCCGGTGCCGGCTCCGGAGCTCCCGGCCCCTCCCGTCTGCTCGCTCTCCTCGGTCTCCTCCGCCCAGCGAGCCGCGAGCGCGACGGCCTTACGGGCGGCCTCGGCGACCGCTTCCGGTCCGCCGCCGGATCGGGCGGCCGCGTAACCCACCAGGAAGGTGGTCAGCGGGGCTGCGGGGCGGGCGACGCCGTGCGCGGCGTCGCGGGCGAGGTCGAGGAGGACACGGGTGTCGACGTCCAACTCGACGCCGAGTTCGTCTTTGACTGCGGTGATCCATTCATCCAGCACGTTGCCATGCTCCCTGATACGGGCCCGGGCCGCGGAGACGTCCTCCCAGGTGTCGCAGTCGAAGGAGGCGAGGGGATCGGCCCCGATCCGGGCGAGGTCCAGTTCCTGTGCGAGAAGACGCAGCGGCAGCCCGGAAAGGGTGCCGTGTTCGGTGGCGAGGAGGGCGAGTTCGCGTCGGAGCGGCTCCGTACGGTAGACGGCCACGAGGGGCTGGTCGCGACCGTCGGCGTCGGTCAGCAGCACCGCCTCGGAAACGCCCTCGTACAGTGCGGAGATCAGCCGCCGCACCGTTGTCCGCCCGAGGAAGGGCAGGTCGGCGGAGAGGACGAGCACCGCGGATGCCTCGCATTGCCGCACCCCGGCATCGAGCGCGGCGAGCGGACCGCCGCCCGGTGGCTCCTCACGTGCCCACACGACGGGGCGTGCGGTCGGGCGGCGGCCGCCGACGACAACGGTGCGCCCCGCGTCCCGGCACACTCCGAGGACCCGGTCGAGCAGGGCGCGCCCGCCCACACTCACTGCCGGCTTGTCGGCTCCGCCCAGGCGCTTGGCGGCGCCTCCGGCGAGCACGACGGCGTCGTACGCGGTCTTCGCGGTCACCCATGCAGTATGAGCCGCGATCGTGCGGGCGGGGAGCCCCGTCCCGATCTCCGGGATGCCGGTCCGGGGCCTTCGCCGTGATGCCCACAGGGTGCGCAGCAGGGCCGTGACGCCCTACAAGGTGCGCAGCAGGGCGGTGATGCCCTACAGCGTGCGCAGCAGCACCGAAGGGTGCTCCACGCAGTCCGCGACGTACCGCAGGAATCCGCCGGCGGTACCGCCGTCGCAGACGCGGTGGTCGAAGGTCAGCGACAGCTGGACCACCTGCCGGACAGCCAACTCACCCTGGTGCACCCATGGCTTGGGCACGATCCGGCCGACGCCGAGCATCGCGGCCTCCGGGTGATTGATGATCGGCGTGGAGCCGTCTACGCCGAACACTCCGTAGTTGTTCAGCGTGAACGTGCCGCCCGTGAGATCCGCCGGGGTCAGCGTCCCCTGCCTCGCTGCCTCCGTCAGCCGCGTGAACTCCGCGCTGAGCGACTCCGCCGACCTCGCGTGCGCGTCCTTGACGACGGGCACGACCAGACCGCGGTCCGTCTGTGCCGCGAAGCCGAGGTGCACCTGCGGAAGCCGCACGATCTCGCGGGCGTCCATGTCGACGGTGGAGTTGAGCTCGGGGTGACGCGCCAGCGCTGCCGTACAGATACGGGCGAGCAGGGCCAGGAGGGAGATCTTCGGCCCGCCGGCGGCGTTCATCGCGGCTCGGGCGGCCATCAGCTCCGTGGCGTCCGCGTCGACCCAGCAGGTGGCGTCGGGGATCTCGCGCCGGCTGCGCGAGAGCTTGTCCGCCACGGCTCCGCGCACACCGCGCAGCGGGACGCGCTCGCCGTGTGCCTCCGCCGGGGGGCGGGGCGCCTCGGGCCGAGCCGCCGTGACCTGCGACGCGTCGGGTGCCTGGAGCTGTGTGTCGGCGGCTCGCACAGCCCGCTCGACGTCGGCCCGCAGGATGAGCCCGTCGGGCCCGGACCCCGCAAGGAGCCGCAGATCCAGGGCGTGTTGGCGAGCGAGCCTGCGCACGAGCGGCGAGATGACGGCGACGGGGCTGTCCTGCGGGGCCCGCTCGGCCGCCGCCCTGCGCGCCGAGGCACCATGGACCGGACCCGACGTCATGCCGGCCCGGTCGGTCGCCCCGTCCGCAGCGCTGGACGGCACGGCGGGCGGCGCGGGGGCGGAGGAGGCCGCCCCGTCGGCGGACGGTGCGCCCGTGGCGGGCCGGATACGCCTGCGGCGGGCCGCCGGGGCCCCGGTCCCGTACCCGACGAGCACGTTCCCGGAGGTCTCCGAACCGGTGGCCCCCGCTGCGGCCGCCGATCCTGCACCGGCTCCTGCTCCCGCCGGCTCCGCGGTGCCCACGGCACCCGCGTCCATCGCCCCCACCGCGACCGTCAGCAGCGGCGCGCCGACGGGCAGCTCGGTGCCTTCCTCGCCGAAGCGCGCGGTGACGACGCCTCCGTACGGACACGGCACCTCGACCATCGCCTTGGCCGTCTCGACCTCGACAACGGGCTGGTCGATGGCCACGACGTCGCCGACGGACACCAGCCAGCGCACGATCTCCGCCTCGGTCAGTCCTTCGCCGAGATCGGGCAACTTGAATTCGAGCACCTGCGCCATCAGCTCTCCGCCTCCCACTGCAGCCGTGCCACCGCATCGAGCACCCGGTCCACGCCCGGGAGGTGGTGACGCTCCAGCATCGGCGGCGGATACGGGATGTCGAAGCCGGCGACCCGCAGCACGGGCGCCTCCAGATGGTGGAAGCAGCGCTCGGTGACCCGCGCGGCGATCTCGCCGCCCGGGCCGCCGAAGCCGGTGGACTCGTGGACGACGACCGCACGTCCCGTCCGCCGCACGGAGGCGCAGACGGTCTCGTCGTCGAAGGGCACGAGCGAGCGCAGGTCGACGACCTCCAGGTCCCAGCCCTCTGCCTCGGCGGCCTCGGCGGCTTCCATGCAGACCGGCACGGAGGGGCCGTAGGTGATGAGGGTGGCGCCGCGGCCCGGACGCCGCACGACCGCGCGGCCGATCGGCTCGACGGCCGTGGGAGCCTCCGGCGACCAGGGGGCCTTCGACCAGTAGAGCCGCTTGGGCTCCAGGAAGACCACGGGGTCGTCGGAGGCGATCGCCGTCCTCAGCATGCCGTAGGCGTCCTCGACCGTGGCGGGCGTGACGACGTGGAGGCCCGGCGTCGCCATGTAGTACGCCTCGGAGGAGTCGCTGTGGTGCTCGACGCCGCCGATCCCGCCGCCGTAGGGCACGCGCACGGTGATCGGCAGCGGCATGCCGCCGCGGGTGCGGTTGCGCATGCGGGCGACATGGCTGATGAGCTGCTCGAACGCGGGGTAGGCGAAGGCGTCGAACTGCATCTCGACGACAGGCCGCAGCCCGTACATCGCCATGCCCACCGCCGTGCCGAGGATGCCGGCCTCCGCCAGCGGGGTGTCGGTGCAGCGGTCCTCGCCGAACTCCTTCGCGAGCCCGTCCGTCACCCGGAAGACCCCGCCGAGTGTGCCGACATCCTCGCCCAGCACATGGACGGTCGGGTCCTCGGCCATCGCGTCGCGCATCGCGCGCTGCAGGGCCTGGGCCATGGTCACCGGCTTCACGGCAGCCGTGGTCATCGTGCTTCTCCCTCGGCGTCCAGCTCGGCGCGCAGCTGCGCCGCCTGCTCACGAAGCTGGCTGGTCTGCTCGGCGTAGACGTGGGCGAACAGGTCCATCGGATCGAGAACCGGGTCCGCGTTCATCCGCGCGCGCAGGTCGGCCGCCATGGACTCGGCGGCGTCGGCGGCCGCCTTGCGGCGGTCGTCGTCGAGCAGCCCTCGCTCCGTCAACGCGCGCTCCAGCAGCAGAATCGGATCGTGGGCACGCCAGGTCTCGACCTCGCTCTCGCCCCGGTAGCGCGTGGCGTCGTCGGCATTGGTGTGGGCGTCCATGCGGTACGTGACGGCCTCGATCAACGTGGGGCCGCCACCGCGCCGGGCGCGGGCGACGGCCTCGCCGAGCACCTGGTGCACCGCGGCGGCGTCGTTCCCGTCGACGAGGCGGCCGGGCATGCCGTAGCCGACGGCCTTGTGGGCCAGGGACGGCGCGGCGGTCTGCTTGGCCAGCGGCACGGAGATCGCGAAGCCGTTGTTCTGGACGAGGAAGACGACGGGGGCCCGCCACACCGCGGCGAAGTTCAGCGCCTCGTGGAAGTCGCCCTCGCTCGTGCCGCCGTCGCCGACCATGGCGAGCGCGACGACGTCGTCTCCCTTGAGGCGGGCCGCGTGCGCCAGCCCCACGGCGTGCGGCAGCTGGGTGGCGAGCGGAGTGCACAGGGGTGCGATGCGGTGCTCGTGCGGGTCGTATCCGGTGTGCCAGTCGCCGCGCAGCAGGGTCAGGGCCTGCACGGGGTCGAGCCCGCGGGCCACTGCGGCGAGGGTGTCGCGGTAGCTCGGGAAGAGCCAGTCCCGCTCCTCGAGGGCCAGCGCCGCGGCGACCTCGCACGCCTCCTGCCCGGTGCTCGACGGGTAGACGGCGAGCCGGCCCTGCTTGGTCAGCGCGGTCGCCTGGGCGTTGTACCGCCGACCGCGCACGAGCTCCGCGTACAGCCGCAGCAGCAGCTCGGGGTCGGCCGCGGCGGCTGCCTCGGTGCCCAGCACGCGGAACGGCTCCGGGTCCGGGAGCAAGGGGGCGGGATCGGTGCGGTGCTGCCAGGCCGGCGGCGGGGTGGGCCGGTAGGCCGCAGCGTCACCGGGCAGCTCCTGGACCGTCATGCTGCTCTTTCTCAACGCGAGCACCTCCTCGTGGGAGCGCCGACGATCAACGAGGACGAAGGCGACGACGAATGCGAACGGGAGGCGTCGCGAGTGTGGCGCGCCTCACCTACCGATTGTTCGGTCGTGGACGCATTTTGGCTACAGGCACGGGCAGCCTGTGGACAAACGGTTCTCCACAGCTTGAGATGGAGACAGGTCGTCCATGCTGGAAAGGCGGGGGGACATGCCGACTGAACAAATGGCCGAGGGCGGGGACCGTGCGGAGCAGGCGCCGCCGCCGCGCCCCCTGGACGCGATCGACCGCGACATCCTCCGGATGCTCCAGACGGACGGCCGCGCCTCGATCCGTTCCGTCGCCGAGCGGGTGCACGTGTCCCGGGCCAACGCGTACGCACGGATCAACCGGCTCATCGACGACGGAGTGATCCGGGGCTTCAGCGCACGGGTGAACCACGAGCGGGCGGGCCAGGGCGCCTCCGCCTACATCACGCTCAAGATCGTGCAGAACTCCTGGCGCACCGTGCGCGAGCAGCTCCAGGCTCTGCCGGGAGCAGCGCACATCGCGCTGGTGAGCGGCGACTTCGACGTGCTGCTCCTGGTGCACACGCCTGACAACCGCACCCTGCGCGAACTGGTCCTGACCAGGCTCCAGTCGATTCCTGAGGTCCTCTCGACGCGCACGCTGCTGGTGTTCGAGGAGACGGACCTCGATCCGGTGACCGGCCCGGCCGGCCCCGCCGCGGGCCTGTCGCCCGACTCGGAGGTCCCGGACAGCCCGTAGGAGTCCGGGACGGGCGGCACGCGGAAAAGGGGCGCGCAGCGGCTCGATGGGCTGCGTAGGGGCGCACGGACGGCTCGGTGGGCGCGCGAAGGGGCTCGCGGGCTACTCGCCGGACGCGGCAGAGGAGCGCGGCCGTACAAAGGTCGCGGGCGCGCCGGGGCCCGCCGGGACGCAGCCAGAAGGAGCGCGGCGGACCCGTGGGCTCAGGAGGCGCCGTGCGCGTCCGTACGCAGCCCGTCGAAGGCCATCCGCACGACCGCGTCGGCCACCTGTTCCCCGTCGTGACCGCCGCCGGCCTGGGGGCGGTACCACTCGACCAGGGAGTTCACCATGCCGAAGAGCAGCCTCGTCGCCAGCCGGGTGTCCACGTCGGCCCGCAGGTCCCCGTCCGCGGCGGCCGCCTTCAGCAGATCGGCGACCCGCTGGTCGAACTCACGGCGGCGTTCCATCGCCCACCGCTCGGTCTTCGTGTTGCCCCGCACACGCAGCAGCAGCGTCACATAGGGCAGTTCGGCCATGAGCACCTCGACGGTGCGCCGGGTGACGTACTCGACGCGCTCGACGGCCCGGCCCTGCCGGGCGCCGTCCTCGTCGAGGACGGCGAACAGGGAGTCAAGGGCCCGGCTCACGGCCCGGCGCAGCAGCTCCTCCTTGCCGGCGACATGGTGGTAGATCGAGGACTTGGAGATACCCGCCGCCCGGGACAGGTGCTCCATGGACGTGCCGTCGTAGCCGCGCTCGTTGAATATCCGCACCGCGACGGTCAGCAGCGTCTCGGGGGTGTAGGTGTCCCGCTTGGGCGTGGTCATGACGCGTCCTCGCGGGAGGAACCGTATGACCACTGGTGCAGCCCCAGAGTGCGCGCGTATCGGCCGGTCGGCACGGACTGGTGGAGGTTGGCGAGCAGCTCCCAGGCCCAGTCGCGCCCCAGTCGCTCGTTCCATTCGACCGGTCCGAGCGGGTAGTTGACGCCGAGTCGCATCGCCGTGTCGATGTCCTCGGCGGAGGCGACCCGCCGGGCGACGGCGTCCAGCGCGAGGTCCCCGAGCATCGCCACCGTACGGGCGACGATCATGCCCGGTACGTCGGGGATGACGCTGACCCGCTTGCCGAGTGCCTGGAACAGGCCGGTGGCCTGCGCGAGGGTGTCCTCCTGGACGTCAGCTGCGGCGGACAGGGCGATCCGGCCCGCCGACCGGTAGTCGAGGGCGAGGTCGAAGTAGACGACGTCGCGGAACTCCGCGGACATCTGTCCGTCCGCGAGCACCAGCTGCCCACCGCTGGGCAGAATCAGGCGCGTCCCCTTGTCCTCGCCCTCCTCCCGCACCGTCACGCCGGCATCGCGGATCATCCCGATCAGCTCGGCGGCGGGCCCGAGGTCGCCCTCGACGACGACGTACTCGGGCGCATCCTGCGGTGCCGCGTCGGCCGGCGCCGGCTGTTCGGCGTCCTCGGCATACGAGAACCATCCGTGGCCGGACTTGCGGCCCAGCCTGCGCGATTCGACGAGCCGGCGCTGGGCGAGGGAGGGCTGGAACTTGGGGCTGTGGAAGAAGGACTCCCACACGGAGCGGGTCACGGCCTCGTTGACGTCCTGGCCGATCAGGTCGGTGAGCTCGAAGGGCCCCATCCTGAAGCCGCCGCACTCGCGCAGGATCGCGTCGATGGTGGCGGGGTCGACGCCGTGCTCCTCGTGGACGGCGAAGGCCTCGGCGTAGAAGGGCCTGGCTATGCGGTTGACGATGAAGCCCGGGAGGTCGGCGCAGCGCACGGGCGTCTTGCCCCAGGCCGCGACCGTCGCCCACGCGCGCGTGGCGGCCTCCTCCTCGGTGGCGTGGCCGCTGACGACCTCGACGAGCGGGAGGAGTGGTGCGGGGTTGAAGAAGTGCAGACCGACGAAGCGACCGGGATGGCGAAGCCCGCCCGCGACCGCCGTGACCGAGAGGGAGGAGGTGTTGGTGGCGAGCAGGCAGTCTTCGCCGACGATCTTCTCCAGCTCGGCGAACAGCTCCTGCTTGACCGTCAGCTGTTCGAGGACGGCCTCGACGACGAGCGCGGCGCCGGAGAGCTCCGCGATGTCCGCGACCGGGAGGAGCCTCGCGCGGGCGGCGTCGCGCGCCGCGCCGTCCATACGGCCCTTCTCGACCAGCCGGTCCAGACGCGCTCCGATCGCCGCCGCGGCCTCCTCGGCCCGGCCCGGCACGGCGTCGTGGAGGCGCACGGGGTGGCCCGCGACAAGGGCGACCTGCGCGATGCCCTGGCCCATGGTGCCCGTGCCGACGACGGCGACGGCGCGGCTGAAGTCGATGGCGGTCATGGAGCGATCCTCCCCGATGAGTTGTCCACAGGTTCGACAGGCCCCCTTGTACCGACCGATCGTTCGGTTACTCTAACTCTGTCATCACTCCCCTGCCCAGCTCGACGAGGAGTTGGTCCGTCATGCAGCAGCTGACCGAGACCCACCGGCCCACGCTCGACCAGGCCCTCGAAGCGATCCGCACGCGCGCCTACTGGTCCCCGCACCCGGAGCATCCAAAGGCGTACGGCGACAGCGCCCCCGCGGACGGCCTCGCGGCCTTCGAGGCGCTGCGCGGCACCCGCTTCGATCTGGGACAGCCGGGCACGGACGGCTGGACGGGCGGTGAGACCTCGCCGTACGGACCGGAGCTGGGCATCGAGTACCCCCACCCCGACCTGGACGTCCTGCTGCCCGCGATGCGCGCGGGCATGGTGGCCTGGCGCGAGGCCGGCCCGGAGACGCGCGCCCTGGTGTGCCTGGAGATCCTCGCCCGCATCAGCGCCCGCACCCATGAGTTCGCGCACGCGGTGATGCACACCAGCGGGCAGGCCTTCATGATGGCGTTCCAGGCCGGCGGCCCGCACGCCCAGGACCGCGGCCTGGAGGCCGTGGCGTATGCGTACGCGGAGCAGACCCGTACCCCGGCCGCGGCCGACTGGTCCAAACCCCAGGGCAAGCGCGACCCCCTTGAGCTGCGCAAGACGTTCACGACGGCGGGCCGTGGCATCGCCCTGGTGATCGGCTGCAACACCTTCCCCACGTGGAACGGCTACCCCGGGCTCTTCGCCTCCCTGGCCACGGGCAACGCGGTCCTGGTCAAGCCGCACCCGCGCGCGGTGCTCCCGCTCGCTCTCACCGTGCAGGCGGCCCGCGAGGTCCTCGCCGAGACCGGCTTCGATCCGAACCTCGTCTGCCTGGCGGCCGAGCGTCCGGGCGAAGGCATCGCCAAGGCGCTGGCCACGCGCCCCGAGATCAAGATCATCGACTACACGGGCTCGACCGCCTTCGGCGACTGGCTGGAGGCCAACGCCCGTCAGGCACAGGTCTACACCGAGAAGGCCGGTGTCAACACGGTCGTCGTCGACTCCACGGACGACTACAAGGGGATGCTGTCCAACCTGGCCTTCTCGCTGTCCCTGTACAGCGGCCAGATGTGCACCACTCCGCAGAACGTGCTGGTCCCCCGGGACGGCATCACCACCGACCAGGGCCCGAAGACCTACGACGAGGTGGCCGCCGACCTGGCGGCGGCCGTCGGCGGTCTGCTCGGCGACGACGCCAGGGCCAATGCCCTCCTGGGCGCCCTGGTCAACCCCGATGTGAAGGCGCGCCTGGAGGCGGCGGCCGACCTCGGCGAGGTGGCGCTCCCCTCACGCGAGGTGGCCAATCCGGAGTTCCCGGACGCGACGGTGCGCACGCCGGTGATCGTCAAGCTCGACGGCGCCCGGAAGCTGTGGGAGTCGCAGGACGCGGAGCCGGCGTTCCTCTCGGAGTGCTTCGGCCCGGTGTCGTTCGTGGTCGCCGTGGACTCCACGGCGGACGCGCTCGACCTGCTCCGGCGCACGGTCCGCGACAAGGGCGCCATGACGGTCGGCGCGTACACCACCTCCCCGGCGACGGAGCGCGCGCTGGAGGACGTCTGCCTCGACGAGTCGGCCCAGCTCTCGCTGAACCTGACCGGCGGGGTGTACGTCAACCAGACCGCGGCGTTCTCCGACTTCCATGGCTCCGGAGGCAACCCCGCGGCGAACGCGGCCCTGTGCGACGGAGCGTTCGTCTCGAACCGCTTCCGTGTGGTCGAGGTACGGCGCCAGGCCTGACCCGCCCGGCGGGCCGACCTGCTGTCGGCCCGCCGGTCACCGCCCCCGCCCGCCTGCCCGGCGCAGGGGCGCATGGTCAGGGCAGCGGTATGTCCGCGTGCCGCTGCACCCAGGCATGCATCGCGATGGCCGCTGCGGCGCCCGCGTTGATCGACCGGGTGGAGCCGAACTGGGCGATCGAGCACACCATCGCCGCGTGCTCACGCGCCTCCTGCGTCAGCCCCGGCCCTTCCTGCCCGAAGAGCAGCACGCACCGGCGCGGGAGCTCTGTCCGCTCCAGCGGCACGGCCCCCGGCAGGTTGTCGATACCGATGATCGGCAGGTCCTCGGCCGCGGCCCAGGCAGTCAGGGACACCGTGTCCGGGTGGTGACGCACATGCTGGTACCGGTCGGTGACCATGGCCCCGCGCCGGTTCCAGCGCCGGCGGCCGACGATGTGGATCTGCCTCGCGAGGAAAGCGTTCGCCGTGCGCACCACGGACCCGATGTTGAAGTCGTGGCCCCAGTTCTCGACGGCCACATGGAAGTCGTGCCTGCGGGTGTCGAGGTCGGCGACGATCGCCTCGCGCGTCCAGTACCGGTACCGGTCGACGACGTTGCGGCGGTCGCCCTCGGCGAGGAGCTCGGGGGCGTAGCGCTCGTCCTGCGGCCACGGCAGCGGGTGCGGTCCCACGCCGATCTCGGGGCCGTAGCCCTCGTCGTACTGCGTCGGTTCCTCGGTGGTGCTCACCCCACGAGCGTACGGGGCACCTCTCCGGTCTCCCCTTCCGGCTGCCCAGGGTCCGGTTTCCGCGAGAGCAGCCGGTCACGCGCCCGGGCCGCACGCGCACCCAGCCACACGAGGAAGGCGGTCGGCAGGAAGACGGCGTCGGCGGCGATCATGGAGAGCGAGAAGATCGGCAGACCGAGCAGCACGGCGATGCCCGCGTGCTCCAGGATCATGGCGACCAGCAGCACGTTCTTGACGCGCCGGTTGAAGAGGGTGAACGGGAACGCGACCTGGACGATGACCGTGCCGTAGGTCAGCACCAGCACCAGCAGCGCGCTGCCGGCCAGAATGCCGGAGAGGGCCGGCCACGGAGTGAAGTAGTCGAGCTCGAGCGGGTAGTACAGGGCCGTACCGTCCTGCCAGCGTGAGCCCTGGATCTTGTACCAGCCGGCGGTCGCGTAGATCAGGCAGACCTCGGCCATGATCACGACGAGTGCGCCGTTGTGGACCACATTGGCCAGGACGTCGAGCAGGACGCGGGGCTCGCCGCGCGGGGCGTACCGGCAGACCAGCCACCACAGCCCTTGGGCCACCCACAGCGCCCACAGGAGTACGAGCACGAAGGGGCCGGTCTCGTTGAGGGAGGTGCCGACGACCAGTCCGACTCCGAGCACCGCCCACAGCAGCGGGCCGACGCGGTCGCGCGAGGGGGCACCGGGCACGACACGTCCCGCGCGGCGGGCGTCGAGGGACCAGACCTGGGCGCAGCGTGTCAGCACCAGATAGATCGCCATCAGGTGGACGACATTGTCACCGCCGTCGCCGACGAAGATGGAGCGGTTCTGCAGGGACAGGACGCCGAACATGAACAGCGCCGACGCGGCACGGGTGCGCCAGCCGAGTATGAGGAGCAGGCTCGCCACTATGGACAGGCCGTAGACCGTCTCGAACCACAGGCTGCTGTCCGACCACAGCAGGCCGGTGAAGGCATTGTTGTTGGCCACCAGTTCCCGGCCCATGTCCCAGCTCCAGGGGCCCTCGGGCCCGTAGAGCTGATGGCGGTGGGGCAGCTCGACCAGCAGGAAGACCAGCCAGGTGGTGCCGAACCCGATCCGGACGATCGCGGTCTGGTACGGGCCGAAGGCCGTCGCTGTGATGCGCTGGATCGCACGTGCCGCGCCGCGCTCCACGGTGGTGGTCACCGGCCCGCCTCCGTACCGCTGTTGCCGGCGCCGTTGGCCACACCGCCGTTTCCGGTACCGCCGCTGTCGACACCGCCCGGGAAATCGGCCTCCGTGATCGTCCACCACGGCATGAGCCGGTGCACCGGCCTGGTGTCCACCCGCTCGCCGCTCCACGCGGGTGCCTCGATCGCCCGGGTAGACGACCTGACCTGGACGCGCTGGAGGGGACCGCCAAGGTCGATGTCGTCCAGCCGCAGCATCACGATGCGCCGGATGTAGCGCTCGGAGAGCCTGCCACGCAGGCCGTTGGGACGGGCCTCGTTGTCGTGGGAGCCGACGAAGAAGTCCCAGCCGCGGCGCAGCTGGTTCTGGTGGATGTGGCTGGGGACGAGATTGCCGCGGATGGCCTCGCCGTCCTGTGCGGACAGATCGATCCACTCGCTGGTGCGGCGGCTGCCGTCGGCCGCGGTGTACTGCGCCCGCACCTCCACGGCGATGTTCTGCTGGAGCGGGTTGGGGGCGAAGAGCTTCCAATTCTGTTCGAACTCGGGGTACACCCAGCCCTGGACCGCCTCGCCATGACGCTTCGTGACCGTGTTGGGCGGAGCGACGTGGAGAAAGACCATGGCCAGGTGGACACAGACGAGAGCGGCGACGAGCGTGACGGAGACAGCGGCCAGGACCTGGTAGGGCATGGAGAGCGCCGCTATGCCGTGGGTCGGGCGGGGCGTGCCCGGAGAGGCCGTGTCCGTGTCCGTGTCCGTGTCCGTGCCTGTCATGGCCGAGGCAGCCGGTGCCGGGTCGGTCGGCGCCTGGCCGACCGCTGCCGCGCCAGACGCTGCTGTGCCGGTGGCGGGGCCGTCCGTCGCAGGGCCGGTCGCTGCGGGAGCGCCTTGCGCCGGGACCGCGCCGGGGGCGAGAGCGGGCGTCGCCTCGTCTTCCGGCGGGCGGGGCGGAGGCGGACCGGAGCTCAGGCTTCGCCCGCCCGAACCGTCCTTGTGCTCGTAGGACTCCATCCCCGCCCCGATCCCCTGTATGTCGTCCACGTCAGTTATCCACAGGGTTGACACCCTAAGGGCCCTCGACCCACCATTGAAGTCGATGAACCGAACGATCGGTCGGTAGGTAGGTAGGTAGGGGGCCCGGATGACGACAGTGACACCGGAGGCGTACGAGGCGGCGTTCGACGCCGCCGTGGCCGCCGACGAGCGCATCGAGCCGCGAGACTGGATGCCGGACGCCTACCGGGCCTCGCTGGTCCGTCAGATGGCCCAGCACGCGCACTCGGAAATCATCGGCATGCAGCCGGAGGCGAACTGGATCACGCGGGCGCCGTCGCTGCGCCGCAAGGCGATCCTCATGGCCAAGGTCCAGGACGAGGCCGGCCACGGCCTCTACCTCTACAGCGCCGCCGAGACGCTGGGCACGAGCCGGGACGAGCTGCTCGACAAGCTCCACACGGGCCGCCAGAAATACTCGTCGATCTTCAACTACCCGACCTTGACCTGGGCGGACGTCGGCGCCATCGGCTGGCTGGTCGACGGAGCCGCGATCACCAACCAGGTCCCGCTCTGCCGCTGCTCCTACGGCCCGTACGCGCGCGCGATGGTCCGGATCTGCAAGGAGGAGTCCTTCCACCAGCGCCAGGGTTACGAGCTGCTGCTCGCCCTGTCCCAGGGCACTCCCGAGCAGCATGCGATGGCCCAGGACGCGGTGGACCGCTGGTGGTGGCCCTCGCTGATGATGTTCGGCCCGCCGGACGACGCCTCGGCACACTCCGCCCAGTCCATGGCCTGGAAGATCAAGCGTCATTCGAACGACGAGCTGCGCCAGCGCTTCGTCGACATCTGTGTCCCGCAGGCCGAGGCACTCGGACTGGCGCTCCCCGACCCGGACCTCCGGTGGAACGAGGAGCGCGGGCACCACGACTTCGGCGAGATCGACTGGTCGGAGTTCCAGGAAGTCCTCAAGGGCAACGGCCCGTGCAACGAGCAGCGGATCACCCAGCGCCGCCGGGCACACGAGGCAGGTGCCTGGGTCCGCGAGGCAGCCGCGGCGTATGCCGCCAAGAACCGATCAGCAGCACAGCACACCGAGACCGGGGAGGCGACCGCATGAGCAGCTCGACCGAATGGCCGCTGTGGGAGGTCTTCGTGCGCTCGCGCCGCGGCCTGTCCCATACGCACGCGGGCAGCCTGCACGCCCCGGACGCCGAAATGGCTCTGAGAAACGCGCGAGACGTCTACACCCGGCGCAGCGAAGGTGTTTCGATCTGGGTTGTGCCCTCCAGTGAGATCACCGCGTCCTCGCCGGACGAGAAGGACTCGTTCTTCGACCCGGCTGCCGACAAGCCCTACCGCCACCCGACCTTCTATGAGATCCCCGAAGGGGTGAAGCACCTGTGACCAGCACTTCCGTGCCCGCCGCTGCCCTGGCGCTCGGCGACGACGCCCTGGTGCTCTCGCACCGGCTGGGGGAGTGGGCAGGCCATGCGCCGGTCCTCGAGGAGGAGGTGGCCCTCGCCAACATCGCCCTCGACCTGCTGGGCCAGGCCCGGGTGCTGCTCTCCCTCGTCGGGGACGAGGACGAGCTCGCCTACCTGCGCGACGAGCGCGAATTCCGCAACCTCCAGCTCGTCGAGCAGCCGAACGGCGACTTCGCCCACACCATCGCCCGCCAGTTCTACTTCTCCGGCTACCAGGCCCTGCTCTACGAGACACTCGCCTCGGGCGACGGCCCCTTCGCCGGCCTCGCCGCGAAGGCCGTCAAGGAAGTCGCGTACCACCGTGACCACGCCGAGCACTGGATGGCGCGGCTGGGTGACGGGACCGCGGAGAGCCACCAGCGCATGCAGCGGGCCTGCGAGGCGCTGTGGCGGTTCACCGGCGAGATGTTCCAGCCGGTCGAGGGCCTCGGCTTCGACCTGGAGACGCTGGAGCCGGCCTGGCTGGCGTACGTCACGGGCGTGCTGAAGAAGGCGACGCTGACCGTGCCGGACGGGCCCCGCAAGGGCGCCTGGTCGGCGGGCGCAGGGCGGCAGGGCCTGCACACCGAGCCGTTCGGTCGGATGATCGCCGAGATGCAGCACCTGCGCCGAAGCCATCCGGGGGCGTCATGGTGACCAGGACACAGAAGCCGTCCGCCGACGACACCGCGCTTGAGGCGGAGCTGCGCCGGCTGGCCGGGGCCGTCCCCGACCCCGAGCTGCCGGTTCTGACCTTGGAGGAGCTCGGGGTGCTCCGCGGGGTCCATCTGGTCGGACCGGATCGCGTCGAGGTCGAGCTGACCCCGACGTACACGGGCTGCCCGGCCATCGAGGCGATGACCGCCGACATCGAGCAGGTGCTGCACGACCACGGGGTGGCGGACGTCAGTGTCGTCAAGGTGCTCACCCCGGCCTGGTCGACGGACGACATCAGCCCGGAGGGCCGGCGCAAGCTCGACGCGTTCGGTATAGCGCCGCCCCGCCCCCACACGGCGGACGGCTCCGTGGAGCTGACGCTCGCCGTGCGCTGCCCGCACTGCGGGTCGACCGAGACCGAGCTGCTCAGCCGGTTCTCCTCGACGGCGTGCAAGGCCTTGCGCCGCTGCGTCTCCTGCCGCGAACCTTTCGACCACTTCAAGGAGCTGTAGATGTTCCATCCGCTCCGGGTCGGCGCCGTCGAGCAGCTCACCGACGACTCGGTGGCCGTCACCGTCGAGGTGCCGCCCGAGCTGCGCGAGACCTTCCGCCACACCCCCGGCCAGCATCTGGCCCTGCGCCGGGTCGTGGACGGCGTGGAGATCCGGCGTACGTACTCGATCTGCTCCCCGGCGGCACCGGCCGACGGCGCCCTGGTGCTGCGCGTGGGCATCCGGCTGGTCGACGGCGGCGAATTCTCCACGTACGCCCTCAAGGAGCTGGCCGTCGGCGACACGGTCGAGGTCATGCCGCCGATGGGCCGGTTCCTCCTGCCGCCCCGCCCCGGGTACTTCGCCGCGGTGGTCGGCGGCAGCGGCATCACACCGGTCCTGTCCATGGTCACGACGCTGCTCGCCGAGGAGCCGGGTGCCCGGTTCTGTCTGATCCGCAGTGACCGTACGGCGGCGTCGACGATGTTCCTCGAGGAGGTCGCCGACCTGAAGGACCGCTTCCCGGACCGCTTTCAGCTGGTCACCGTCCTGTCCCGGGAGGAGCAGCAGGCGGGTCTGCCGTCCGGACGGCTGGACCGGAAGCGGTTGACGGCTCTTCTGCCGGCGCTGCTGCCGGTGGCCGAGGTGGACGGCTGGTTCCTGTGCGGGCCCTTCGGCCTGGTGCAGGGTGCGGAGCGGGCGCTGCACGGGCTCGGGGTGGACCGCGGGCGCATCCACCAGGAGATCTTCCATGTCGACGACGGCTCGGCCCCGGTGGCTGCCCCGGTGGCTGCCCCGGCCCATGCGTCGCTGACGGCGACGCTCGACGGCCGCTCCGGTACATGGCCGGTGCGGGACGGGGAGTCGCTGCTGGACACCGTGCTGCGCAGCCGGGCGGACGCGCCCTACGCCTGCAAGGGAGGTGTCTGCGGCACCTGCCGTGCCTTCCTTGTGTCCGGAGAGGTCCGCATGGACCGCAACTTCGCACTGGAACCGGAGGAGACCGAGGCGGGCTATGTGCTCGCCTGCCAGTCCCACCCGGCCACCGGGGAAGTGGAGTTGGACTTCGACCGCTGAGGCCGGCGGCAGCGCCGCCGCCCCGAAATCCCGCGCCCGCGCTGTAGTCATTTCCGGCAGCGTCCCCTATCTTGACGGTCCGTCAGATATGGCCTCTGGCGGTGCCGTTGTGCCAGCGTGTACGGGAGGGACGGGACAGTGGACTTCACCTTCACCGAGGAGCAACAGGCGGCCGTCGAGGCAGCACGAGCCGTCCTGTCGGGTGTGGCGCCCGATGCGGTGCCGAGCCCGGCGCTGACCGCGGGTCCGGTGGCCGAGGAGTTCGACCGCGCCGTGTGGGCCGGGCTCGCGGGGGCGGATCTGCTCGGCCTGGTCCTGCCGCCGGAGCACGGCGGCGCGGGGCTCGACCCCATAGCCCTGTGCCTGGTGCTGCGCGAGTCGGCGAAGGCGCTGGCCAGGGTGCCCATGCTGGAGACGAGCGCGGTCGCCATGGCGGTCGCGCGCCACGGCAGCCCGGCGCTCTGCGCCGAGATCCTCCCCCGGGTGGTCCGTGGAGAGCTGGTTCTCACCGTCGGGGCCAACGGCCGCACCGGCCACGACCCCGCGGAGCTCGCCGTGACCGCACGCCGGGGCCAGGGGCAGGACGGCGGCTGGGTCCTCGACGGGGTACAGACGGGCGTGCCCTGGGCCCCGTGCGCGGACCGCATCGCCGTGCCCGCGCACACCGACGACGGCCGTGCGGTGTTCGCCCTGGTTTCCCCGGGCCGCGCGGGACTCACGCTCGCCGAGCAGATCTCCACCAACGGCGAACGGTACGCAGAGGTCGCGCTGGACTCCGTACGCGTCGACGCGCCCGACGTGATCGACGCGGACGGCGCCTGGGAGTGGCTGCGCCACCTGCTGACGACGGGGACCTGCGCGCTGGCGCTCGGCCTCGGCGAAGCGGTGCTGACCATGACGAGCCGATACACGGCGCAGCGCGAGCAGTTCGGCTTCCCCGTCGCGACGTTCCAGGCGGTCGCCGTCCAGGCGGCCGACCGCTACATCGATCTGCGCGCCATGGAGGCCACCCTGTGGCAGGCCGCCTGGCGCCTCACGGAGCCGGAGGAGACCGGCGCGTCCGGCACGACGTCAGGAACGCTTCCCGTCGCCGCCGACGTGGCGGTGGCCAAGATCTGGGCGTCCGAGGGGGTGCGTCGCGTGGTGCAGACGGCACAGCATCTGCACGGCGGCTTCGGCGCGGACACGGACTACCCGCTGCACCGTTTCCACGCCTGGGCCAAGCAGCTGGAACTGTCCCTCGGCCCGGCCGCCGCCCACGAAGAGGCGCTCGGCGATCTGCTCGCCGCCCATCCACTCGGCTAGCCGCCGCCCCACCAGCGGGTCGGCCAGGAGGCCCCCGCCGGGCGAACCGGCCGCGGCGACAGCCGCCGGTGGCCGGGTCAATCGCACGCCGCCGGGTCAGAGCACGAAGGCAGGGGCACCGTTCTCGGTCACCATCGGGCGGCCCGCGCCGTCCCAGGCGAGCATGCCACCGTCGATGTTCACCGCGTCGATGCCCTGCTGCACCAGGTACTGGGTCACCTGGGCGGACCGGCCGCCGACCCGGCACATCACATAGGCGCGGCGCCCGTCCGCCACCGCCTCGGTGACCTCGCCGAAGCGGGCCACGAAGTCGCTCATCGGGACGTGCAGCGCACCCTCGACATGACCGGCCGCCCATTCGTCGGCCTCACGGACGTCCAGCACCAGACCGTCGGCCGGTACCGCCGCGGCGTCCACGGAGGGGAGCGGGGCGAAGTTCATGGGGCAATGCCTTCTCTCGTACGGGTACAGCGGACCTGCCGGCCGCTTGACGGGCCTTGAGGAAACCTAGTCCACCAGGTCGGCCAGTTCCTTCTCCCGCTCGGCGACCTGCGCGAGCAGTTGTTCGGCGATCTCCTCGAGCAGCGTGTCCGGGTCGTCGGGCGCCATCCGCAGCATCGCGCCGATGGCGCTCTCCTCCAGCTCCTTGGCCACCCGGGTGAGCAGCTCCTTGCGCTGCGCGAGCCACTCCAGGCGTGCGTAGAGCTCCTCGCTCTCGCTGAGCTGCAGCTCCGGTGCCATCGGCCCCGCCTCCCACTCCGCGGCCAGCTCCCGCAGCCGGTCCGCGTCGCCGAGGCCGTAGGCGGCGTTCACCCGGGCGATGAACTCATCACGCCGCGCCCGCTCCGTCTCGTCCTGCGCCAGGTCCGGATGCGCCTTGCGGGCCAGCTCCCGGTAGAGCTTGCGGGCCTCTTCACTGGGCCGCACGCGCCTGGGGGCCCGCACCGGCTGTTCCGTGAGCATCGCGGCGGCCTCCGGGGACAGGCCGTCACTGTCCATCCAGTCGTGGAACAGCTCGTCCACGCCCGGCATGGGCAGCACCATGGCCCGTGCCTCCTGCGCCTTGCGCAGGTCCTCGGGATCACCGCTGCGCGTCGCCCGGGCCTCGGCGATCTGCGCGTCCAGCTCATCCAGCCGCGCATACATCGGCCCGAGCTTCTGATGGTGCAGCCGGGAGAAGTTCTCCACCTCCACCCGGAACGTCTCCAGCGCGATCTCGAACTCGATCAGCGCCTGCTCGGCCACCCGCACCGCGTTCGCCAGCCGGGCCTCTGGCCTCGGCTGTGCGTCCTGGTGCGCGTGGCGCTCTTCGTCGTTCCGGGAGGTCGGTTCACCGGCGGCTTCCTGGGTCACCCGTCCAGACTACGGCCGCCCCGGGGTGGCCGGTCACACACCCAGCTCGGCTGCTGTCCGACCGCTCTTGACCGCGGCCAGCAGCTCCGCGTGGTCGGCCTCGGTGCGGTCCGCGTAGGCGACGGCGAAGGATGCGACGGCCTCGTCGAACTCCTCGCTCTTGCCGCAGTAGCCCGCCAGGAGCCGCGGGTCTGCACTGTGGGCGTGCGCACGCGCCAAGAGCGCGCCGGTCATCCGCCCGTAGTCGTCGACCTGCTCTGGGGCCAGAGCGGCAGGGTCCACGCTGCCCTTGCGGTTGCGGAACTGCCGCACCTGGAACGGCCTGCCGTCCACCGTCGTCCAGCCGAGCAGGATGTCGCTGACGACCTGCATCCGCTTCTGCCCGAGCACCACGCGCCGGCCTTCGTGGTCCACCGGCCGTACCGGGAAACCGGCGGCGGGCAGATACGGCTCCAGCGCCGAAGCCCGCGCCTCCTTCACCTGCAGTACCAGCGGATCGCCCCGGTGATCGAGCAGCAGCACCACGTACGACCGGGTACCGACGCTGCCGGTGCCCACGACGCGGAAGGCGACGTCGTGGATCGCGTACCGCGCGAGCAGCGGCAGCCGGTCCTCGGACACCGTGGACAGGTACGGGCCGAGGGACGCGGCGACAGCCGCCGCCTCCGCGTCCGGCACCCGCCGCAGCACCGGCGCTGCGTCCACGAAGCGGCGGCCCGCCTCGCCGTCCTCGCCGGTCACCGGCTCCGTGGACCTGGCGGCGAAGCGGGCGCTGGTGTTGTTGCGGGCTTTCGCGGCGACACGCTCCAGCGTGCCCAGCAGGTCCCGCGCGTCCGTGTGCGAGACGAGCTCCTCGTCGGCGATGGCGTTCCACGCGTCCAGCGCGGGCAGCTTCGCCAGCAGCCGCATGGTGCGCCGGTAGGCGCCGACGGCATCGAAGGCGGCCGCCCGGCAGACGTCCTCGTCCGCCCCCGCCACCCGTCCGGCCAGCACCAGCGACACCGCCAGCCGCTTGACGTCCCACTCCCACGGGCCGACGACCGTTTCGTCGAAGTCGTTCAGATCGATGACGAGTCGCCCGTGGGCGTCCCCGTAGAGACCGAAGTTCGCGGCGTGCGCGTCGCCGCAGATCTGGGCGCCGACGCCGGTCACAGGAGTGCCCACCAGATCGTGTGCCATCAGTCCTGCCGAGCCGCGCAGGAACGCGAACGGGGAGGCCGCCATCCTGCCCACTCGTATGGGAGTGAGCTCGGGCACACGGCCCCGGCTGGACTCTTCAACCGCCCGGACAGCGTCCGGGCGATCGGTGGTGAGAACAAGCGAGTCGTGCCCGGAGCGCGGCACGCGCGCCCGCAGCGCCTTGCCCAGCTCCTTCGGCGAGCCGCCGGCCTGCCCGGCCGCCCTTCCCTTGGCCGCCGTGCGCGGCGCGAATCCGGGCACGTCCGGAATGCGGCCCCCGGCCACCACATCCACGGCCCCGGCCGCGCCGTCCTCCAGCCGCTGCGCGGGCACCAACATCCCGGCCTCGTTCATGCCGCTGCCTCCCCCGGCGTCGTACGCCCTCAACATCAACTGCCCAGACCGTACCGCCGGGCCACGACAGCCGTCTGCCCCCTGTGGACAACCATGCCCCCAGGCTCTGGCGGGAGCGCCGAGGACCCACGGGAGCGGCGCCCGACCGGCCGCGGCATCGGCATCGGCATCCAGGACACACGCGGAACGCGGCTTCGGCCCTCGGCGGGCGTCCGCCGCTCGGGACCCGTCAGGCCGCGTCAGGCTCCGTCGCCGGCCCTTCGACGTTCCACGTGAAACATCACGGCCGACAAACGGCCCGGCAGCCCGCCGCACAACACGAGGACCAAATCCCGCCCCGCGTCCCCGACCGCCGGTGCCGCCCCCGACCGCCGGTGCCGCCCCCGGTCTGCTGCGCCGTCGCGTCGCCCTCGGACGGCTCCCCCGCCCGCCGGCGGCACGGGGTTCTGTTCGGGGAACCTCGACACACTCACCCTCGGCGGTGAGCGACCACGCCGACGCACCTTCCGCCGAGGCAAGACGAAACCGCTCGGCAGCTGAACACCGACCGGCTTCCCGGCACCGACCGCGCACACTCGGCCCGGCGCTCCCTCCCCGAGCAGAACAAGATCAAATCAGCAGGCCCTGGTGGAGACCCACGTCACCACCAGGGCCCTGCGCGTGTCCGAAGCCCCACACGCGCCCCGAAGACCCGTCTCCTGTGGTGGTGGTGGGGAACCGACGAAATGCGCCGGCCAGCAGCGTTCGATGAACAGCGAGAGGGGCATCCCGCGCTGTTGTAGATCATTTCCCACGGCCCTGGTTCAGCGCTTGTACTGCGTCCGTCAAAGGTGTCGGCGCATCGCCTCGATGCAGGCGGCACGGGCAGCGTCCGACCGATCACGGGGATACGCGATGCCCTCCACCACCAGTGCGGCAGGCGACGTTCCCGGAGCATCGACCAGCTTGCCGGTCGTCCGGTCGACGCCGCGGGCGTCGGTGTCCCCTCGCAGCCGTACGAGGGCGGTAGTCCGGCGCCGAAGTCCCTCTGCGCAGAGTTCCGGCCCAGCGAGGACACCGGTCCAAAACCGGTGGTGAAGGCGGCATCGGGCAACTCCAGGGCAGGGAAAGACCTGCTGCCGATCAGTCTTGCCCGCGCATCTGACCGCAGGGATGTGTCATCCGGGCTGCCCGCCTTCCGGGCGGACCGCATGTCGCCCCGCGGCCGGGCGGCTCAGCAGGTGGCGGGGGTCCGTGGCCCGGGTGATGGCGGCTTCTACGGCGGCGATCCGGTCGGCGAGCAGGCCGAGGGCGGCCACCGCCCGGCCGACGGCATCGTCGCCGGAGCCGCCGAGGGCCTGGGTGCGGACGTACGCGGCGGTGATCTCCGCCCAGCGCGCTGTCTGCGCCTGGGTGGGCGTGCCGCGCAGTGCGGCGAGTTTCAGCAGGTTGGCCTCGGCTCCGGTGGTGAGGGTCTGGGCCTCGCCCGTGTAGTGGTCGTCGATGACGGCGGCCAGTTCGGCGTGGTTCATGGCCGGGGAGATCCGTGCCGCGATCTTGTTCAGGTTGCGGTAGGAGCCCTGGAGCTGGAAGGGCGGCTCGGTGCGGGTGGCGTCGGTCTGGGCCGCGGAGGCGATGTACGCCTCGTTGACGGCGAGGACCGTCTCACGAGCGGTGAGCAGGTGGCGCAGGACGGCGAGGATCCGGTCGAGTTCGACAGGGGCGTAGGGGTGGGCGAGCCGGTCGCGTCGGGCGGTCGGGTCGTCAGCGGCGAGCCGGACCAGCAGCTCCAGGTCAGCGCGGTCCCGCGCGGCCAGGGGCGCGAGGTCCGGGTGGGAGGTGAGGGCGTTCTCGATGAAGCTGAGGGCGAAGGCGTCCTCCTTGCCGGTCAGAACGTCGCCGAGGTTCCAGACGTCGGCGCGGTTGGCGAGCATGTCGGGGATGCGGAAGCGCTGCCCGGACTCGGTGTAGGGGTTGCCGGCCATGCAGACGGCGAAGCGCTTGCCGCGCAGGTCGTGGCCGTTCAGGGTGCGGGTGGCGTCGCACAGCGGGATGAACTTCTGCAACAGCTCGGGCGACGTGTGCTGGATGTCGTCCAGATACAGCAGGACGTTGTTTCCCGCCGCCAGCGCGAAGTTGATCTTCTCGACCTCCTGGCGGGCCGTGGCGTTCGGTGCCTCCGCCGGGTCCAAGGAGGTGACGTCATGCCCCAGGGCCGGGCCGTCGATCTTCACCAGGAGCAGGCCGAGGCGGTCGGCGACGTATTCCATGAGGGTCGTCTTGCCGTAGCCGGGCGGTGAGACGAGGAGCAGCAGACCGTGGTTGTCGGTCCGTTTGCCGGCCCCAGTGGCGCCGAGCTGCTTGGCGAGGTTGTCGCCGACGAGGGGCAGGTACACCTCGTCGACGAGCCGGTTGCGTACGAACGAGGACATGACGCGCGGCCGGTACTCGTCCAGGCGCAGCCGCCGGCGCTCGGCGGCGACGAGAGCCGTCCTGCGCTGCTGGTAGGCGCGGAAGCCGGGCGCCACTCGGCGGGTGAAGTCGCCGGTCGTGGCCAGGAATTCGTCGAGCCGCAGGGTCAGGACGCCGCGGGTGATCCTCGGGTGCGTGCCGAGCAGGCCCGTGACCGTGGCCGTCAGCGTGCTGTCCGCGTCGTGGCGCACCAGCTCGGGGCAGACCTCGATCGCGACCGCCTCGGCGAGGTCACCGGCGTCCTGGTTCTCCCCGCTGGAGGCGGCGTACGCGGCGAGCCACCCCTCGACCAGCCGTCGCGCGGCCGCGGTGTCGTCGGCGGCCAGCCGGTCGCGTACCTCTTCCGCGTACGGCGTCGAGCCCACCGACCGGCGGAACTTCTCCAGCAGCGTGCGTGCCGCCGGGCCCGCCACGAAGGACTCGCCGGTCGCGAGCTCCTCGACGAGGTACTCGGCCGCGAGATCTGTCAGGGCGCCCGCGTCGATGAGTTCGCCGCGCAGCGCGTCGAGTGCCGGTGCGGTGCCGAACATGTTCCGCGCCCGTACCAAGGACGCCGCCTCGCTCATCCACGCTCGCCGCGTCTGCGGTGTCGTGCCGTGGGCCCAGAACAGTTGGGCGGTGGCGCGGTCGGCGGCCGGGTACCGCAGCAGCCCCGCCCGCTCCCGCAAGCGCAGCAGGAGGGAGAGGATCGCGGCCGCGTCGTGGTCGTGGACGCCGCGCTCGTACCCCTGGTCGTACGCGGCCTCGGCGGCCCGCCGGGCGAGGCCGGGGAGGTCCGCGTCGGCGAGGGCCTCCGCGCCGCGCTCGGCCAGGAGCTTCGCGGCGAGGTACTCCGCCCGGTAGACGTCGGCGTTCTCGGACGGCAGGAGTTGGTGCCGGTAGGCGCGGGTGTCCGCGAACCCGGCGTCGGTAACCGGGCGCCGGTAGTCGGTGCCGGTCAGCACGAACGCCATCCCGTCGTCGCCGTGGGGCACGAGCATGAGCTCGGGGGGCTGGGTGTTGACGGCGAAGCGGTGCGTGCCCAGGCGGATGGTGTCGCCGCCGTCCGCGTACAGCTCGGTGCGGTCCCGCAGCGCCCGCGCGGCCTCCTGGCGGGCGGCTTTGAGCCGTCCCTGAAGTTCCTCGGCCCGGGCCTGGTCACCGAGTCCGCGCAGCTCGTCGGCGGTACGCCGGACTTTGGCCGCCATCGGGTCGGAGGCGAAGTACGTGTTGACCGCGTCGACGCTGTCCAGTCCGGCCGACCGGCGGGCGATCGTCTCCAGGACGCGTGCAGCGGACTCGGCGAGGCGTTCGGCGCGCCGGGCGCGGGTGTCCTGGAGAGTCTGCTTGCGGCCGGAGAAGGCGTCGTGGACCTCGGTGCGCTTGTCGGCGATCTCGGCGAGGAAGCCGTCGTGGTCGGCGAACCGCGACTCCAGGGTGTCCAGTTGGAGCAGTAGTCGCGCGAGCTGCGTGTCACAGGTCTCGGGGCTGTCGGCCGCCGCCAGTGCGCTGGTGACGGACTGCGCGAGCAGCGCGAACTCGGCCGCGAACTCCGCCCGCCCCTCCCGCTCCACGAGGTCACGGCGGCGGGCGGAGAGGGCCGCGCGAGCGCGGTTCAGCCCGGCCAGCACTTCCGCGATCCGCTCCAGGATCGCGGTGCGCGCGGTGGCGTCGCCGATGTCCAGACCGGCGACGACCTCGGTGAGGGTCTGGAGGCCGAAGACCTGCTCGTCCAGCCTTTCCGTGACCGGGGCCGCCTCGGCTGTCGTGGTGATGGCCCCGGCGGCGTCGGTGAGCCGCTCCGCCTCCGCGTGGTGGCCGCTGAATGCGTCGTCGCGCTGGAGGAAGGCCACCGCCCGCTGCGCGGTGGAGGCGATGTGGTCCTCGGTGTCCCCGGCGAGCGCGTCGATGGCGTCCGTGTCCGCGTACCGCATCTCCTTCAGGGTCATCAGGCGGCCCTGGGCCCGGCGCAGCTCCGCGATGCGCTCGATCCACTCCTCGGCGGTGGCCGGAGCTTCGCCCCTGACGCGCCGTACCAGGCGCTGGAGGTGCTCGGCCGTCTCCGTGACGGCCTCGGCGGCCTGCCGGGTAAGGGACTGGACGGACGCGAACTCCTCCAGCACCTGCTCGGCGGTGGTCTTCAGCTCCTCCAGCGGGGTGCGCAGGTCTCCGGCGTCCGCGTCGCCCAGCCAGTGGAAGCGGTCGGCGGCCCGTGTGCAGGCGGCGACCAGCGCCGCGTACAGCTCACTGGTGGCGGTGGTCTCGGTGGCCTGGCGGGCGATGGCGAGGCAGTCGGAGATGCCGCGTACGAGATCGGCGTTGCCGATCCGGGCGAGGGGCCCGTCGTCCACGGGGACGGTGTGGGTGTCGGAGACGTACGGGGTCCGCCACGCCTGCACCGGATGTACGCGCGTCGGCGCGCCGGACTCCGGGCGCAGCAGGGTGAGGGTGCCGTCGTCGAAGAGGGCGTAGCCGTGACAGGTCAGGGGTGTGGCGGCCGCCTTGCGGATGAGGTTGTACGGCAGGAGGAGGGTGCGGCCCTCGGCCCCGGCGTGGAACGCGAACAGCACGTCCTCGCCGTTGGGCGAGCGGACAGCGCGCTCGAACTCCAGGCCCCGGGTGTCCGCGGCGTCGAAGGTCTTCACCGCGCCGGTGGCCAGGCAATAGCCGCCGGGGAAGACGATGCCCTGGCCGTCGGGCAGCCGGCGGCACGCCTGTCCGACGCCGTCGAGCCGGACGACGGACTTCGTGAGCGTGTTGAAGACCAGATGCCGCCGGGTGTCCTCCTTGTACGGACGGACACGGATCAGGATCAGGGCACCGACGACCGCGTAGGCCACGTCGGCGTCGGCGAGCGACTGGAGGGGCTCGTCGACCGGCTCGCTGTGCACACCCTCGCCGGACTCCGTGTCGTCGTCGGTCTTCACCGTCAGCGTGCCGCCGACCGTCGAGACGAAGACGGTGCCTGCGGCGAGGGAGATGTGCGGGTGCCGTCCCAGGACGTGGTCGTCCCGGGTCGCGTCGACCCACGAGAAGTCGTACGGGTCGGGGAGGACGTTGTCCCGCTCCCCCCGGGCGTCAAGGAACCGCACCTCGCCGGACGCCGAAACCGACCAGCGCAGCACGCGGATGTCCTCGGCCTGCTCCCCGGTCCGGAACACCGCCAGCAGCCTGCCCTCCACGCGGCGGAGCCGGAGGAGTCGCGCGCCCTGGAAGTAGCGGTGCAGCGCGGCGTGTTCGCGTACGAAGGCGGGGTCGTCGAGCAGGCCGGGCACCGCGTCGTCCGGGAGCCGGTTCAGGTCGCCGTCGTAGAGGGCGAACACGTCCGCCGCCGGAGCCTCGTAGCCGACGAGCAGCGCGTCACCGACGGCGACGGCGTCGCGGGGGACGGCATTGCGGTCCGTGCGGATCCGCTCGGTGCTGAGGAGGGCGAGTTCCGTGGAGCCGAAGGCCGCGATACGGGCGGTGTTGAGGTCCTCGGCGCGCCGGGCCAGTTCGCCGGCCTGGGCACCGAGGCGGTCGCGCAGTACCTCGTACGTACCGGCGTCCATCCCCGTCGTCTCCATGCTCTCCCGCTCCCTCGTGTACGTGACGGTCTTCCTCCGGAGCTGCCGCCCCCCGCGCGACAGCTCCGGGAACTGCGGAACCGGGCGTCAGCTCTTGGCCGTGCCGTTCAGCCCGGTCGTACCGTTCAGCCCGGCCAGCTCGGCCACCGGCATGTCGGCCAGGCCCAGCTGTCGCGCCTTGCCGATGAGTTCGTCCAGTTGCCCGGACCCGGCCGGCATCAGCTTCATCAGCAGAGCCGAGACGGTCAGGTTCTGCACGTCGGCCGTGGACACCGACCCCAGCACCTTCGTCAGGTCCTCGGTGAAGGACGCGGAGCCGTCGAGCCACGGGCCGGCCAGCGCTTGCGCGGTCTGCGAGTGCTGGACGAAGCCGTCGACGCTCTTGCCGAGGGAGATGGCACCGACGATCCGGTCGAAGAAGGCGGACTCGCCCCCCACGATGTTGATGTCGGCGTTCTCGAGCCCCGTGGCCAGCACCGTGGCCTGTGCCTCGGCAACCTGCCGCTGGACGTCGAGGCCCGCGAGTCGGATGTCCTTCTCCGCCTCCAGGCGCAGCCGGAACTCCTCGTGTGTGCGCGACGCCTCGTCCAGCGCGGCCATCGCGGCGGCCTTCTCGGTGAGGCCGGCGGCCTCTGCCTTGAGCTTCTCGCCGATGGCGGTGGCCTCGGCCAGCGCCTTCTCCCGGGTTCCGGCCGCTTCGGCACGCAGCCGGGCCTCGGTCGCCCCCGCCTCGGCGCGGCCGGTCTTCTCGATCGCGTCCGCTTCCTTCTCCCGGACCTGGACGGCGGCCAGACCCTCGGCGGCGGCTTCGGCCTGGACACCCTCGGCGAGGCGGATCTTGGCGCGGGCGTCCATGTCGGCGGTCTTGTTACGGGCCTCCGCGAGGGTGAGCTCCTCGGCGGCCCGGTGGACAGCGGCCTGCTCGGCCGCCTCGGCGGCCTTGATGTCCTTGACCAGCTGCTCCTGCGCCTCGGCCTCGGCGGCGATGACGACGGTCCGCCGCTTGCGCTCGGCCTCCTCGACCGCGCGGAGCTTCTTGATGGACTCCTCCTGCTCGGCGACCGTACGGTCCACCGCGACCCGCTCGCGGATCACCTCGGCGATCTCACGGCGCTCGGCCTCGACCTCCTTCTCGGCGGAGATGCGGGTGAGTTCGGTCTCCCGGTCCCGTGCGATGACTTCGAGGAGGCGGTCCTTCTCGATGCGCTCGTTCTCGATGGCGATGACGCGCTCGCGGTTCTTCTGCGCGACGGCAACCTCGCGGGCCTGGTTTTCGCGCTGGATGCCGAGCTGCTCCTCGGTCTTGAGGAAGGCGCTCTGCGCGCGCAGCCGCTCCTCCTCGACCACGCGGGCGGTCTCGGCCTCCTCCTTGGCACGAACGGTGTCGATCTCGCGCTTCTGCTTGATCTCGGCGTCGGCCTGGCGGCGCTCCAGCTCCAGGATGGCTTCCCGGGCGTCGACGTTCTGGCGGGTGATCTCCTTCTCCTCCGTGCGCTGGAACTCGTTGGTGCGCACGTGCTCGACGGCCGTCAGCTCGGTGATCTTCCGGATGCCCTGGGCGTCGAGGATGTTGGAGGCGTCGAGCTGCGCGAGCGGGGTCTGCTCCAGGTAGTCGATCGCCGCGTCTTCGAGGCTGTAGCCGTTGAGGTCGGTGCCGATGACCTGGATGATCCTGTCCCGGAACTCATCGCGCTTGGTGTAGAGGTCCGTGAAGTCGAGCTGCTTGCCGACCGTCTTCAGCGCCTCGGAGAACTTGGCGTTGAACAGCTCCTGGAGTGTGGCCTGGTCGCTGGCGCGGGCCGTGCCGATGGCCTGGGCGACCTTGATGACGTCCTCGACGGTCTTGTTGACCCGTACGAAGAACGAGATGCGGATGTCGGCGCGGATGTTGTCCCGGCAGATCAGACCGTCCCGGCCTGTCCTGCTGATGTCGATGGTCTTCACCGAGATGTCCATGACCTCGGCCTTGTGCAGCACGGGCAGGACGACTTGACCGGTGAAGGTCACGTCGACCTTCCGCATCTTCGACACGATCAGCGCCTTGCCCTGCTCCACCTTGCGGAACAGCCGGCTGATCACGAACAGCATGGCGATGGTGATGAGCAGGACAACGGCGACGAGCACGCCGAGACCTACGGTGATGGCATCCATGAGGAATCCCCGGATCGAAGGGTGAGAGCTGAAGCAGGGGGACGGCGGGTCAGCCGCGGGGGTCGAGCGCCTTGTCGAAGGGCGTGACCCAGAAGAACTCGCCGGTGTCGTCGTACGCGTACAGCAGTCCCGTGCTGCCGAGCGCCAGCCGGCTGCCGCCGTTTTGAGGGACCTCGTTCTGGCGGACCTGGACGACGGCGGTGGAGCCGTCCCGGGCAGCGACCTCCGCCTGGCCGAAGTCCCCGTCCACCCGCCCTGTGCGGATGGTGCAGGTCAGTCCGACGAAGTCGTGCAGGGACGGCCCGGGTTCGTCGGGGAAGAGTTTGGCCAGCGGGCGGACGAGCGCCCGGGTCAAAGGCCAGGCGCCGAAGAGGGAGGCGAACAGCAGGACGGCGCCGAGCAGGTGATGCAGGGCATCGGGCCATCCCGTACGGGACAGCACGACCGTGCCTGTGAGGGTGAAGAACCAGGACAGGACGATCAGCAGCGAGGCCGACACCGAGACGGGGACTCCGCCCAGGCCGAGCGCGTCGGCGTCCACGTCCGCGTCGAAACCGTCGTGATCGGCGGCACCGAGCAGCACCAGCAGCCAGAAACCGATGACGACCACGAGAGCGGCGGTGAACAGCACGGCGGGAAAGGTGGCGATGGCATGCAGAAACTCGGCCATGACTCTCCCCTTCGATCCCGTGACGCGGCAGGTCGCTTTCCGGATCCCGGCATCGCTCTCGGACGCCCCGGCTCCGGCCACCTCATCGTGGCAGCGCGACACGCGCGTCCGCATTGCCGTCGACCGGCAATCTTCACGACCTCTTGATGCCGGTGGCCGCCCTGCGATGCCCACGTGCCACCCTTGACGACTCGCGCCGAAAAGGCCTCATCGGCGCGTCAGGAGCGGGGGAGGGACCATGGCGGAGCGGGACACGGCCGAGGAGTATCTGGAGGGGTACGCCCAGACGCTCACCGCCGCCTGCGCCACCGGCAGGCGGCTGACTCGCGACGAGTTGGAAGCGCTGCGCGCCCAGGGCGAGCGGGCTGCGGAAGCCGGGATCGGACTCCGGTTCCTGGTGCGGGCCCACCTGGCCAAGGCCCAGGACGTGCAAGCGGATCTGCGGTCCGCCGACCACCTGCTCGCGGCCGTGGAGCAGGCCGTGGACGCCTTCGCGGAAGGTCACGAGCGGGCGCAACGGCTCGCCATCCGCCAGCAGGAGGCCGCGCGGCGGGAGTTCATCGACGACGTGCTTCACGGCCGGGCCGATGCCGGCCGGCTCGCCGAACGAGCCGGTCGCTTCGGGCTGCTGTTCTCCCACGCGCACGCGGTGGCCGTCGCCGAAGGCCCGGAGCCGTACGACGACGGCTACTCGGTCACGCGCGGGATCGAGTCGTCCCTCACCGCCCGCTTCGGCGACCGCCGGATACTGCTGACCACGAAGAACGGCAGACTCATCTGCATCGCGCCGGGCGACGAGACCGACGTCCTGGCCTTCTTCGCGAAGCAGGCGTACGCCGCGACCGACGGCGGCCGGGTGGCCATCGGCCGGGCGCACCCGGGCGTCGGCGGAGTCGTCCACTCCTACGAGGAGGCGCTCAACGCCCTCGACCTGGCCGGCCGGATGAACCTGGAGGACGCGGTACTGCACGCGGCGGACCTGCTCGTCTATCCGGTCCTCACCCGCGACCGGCAGGCCATGGCCGACCTCGTGCGCACGGTGCTCGGCCCGCTCCAACAGGCTCGCGGCGGCGCGCAGCCGCTCATCGACACCCTCACCGCGTACTTCGACACCGGCTGTGTGTCCGCCGAAGCGGCCCGCCGCCTCTCCCTGAGCGTGCGGGCCATGACCTACCGGCTGGAACGCATCCACAAGCTGACAGGCGCCGACCCCGGGGACGCCGTCGATCGCTACACCCTCCAGACCGCGGTCATCGGCGCACGCCTGCTGGACTGGCCGGAGCAGGCACTCTGACGGGCACGCCGGATCTCGCCCAGGGACTGACCGTCACCTCTTCGCGGCGCGCCCGTGGTCCTGTGCGTACCGGGCGAAGACTTGCTGAGTCGTTCCACCGGTGTGGAGGAACCGTTCATCGAGGGTGACCGCAAGGTCGTGCAGGGAAACGCGCAAGAGCTCCCTGACCAGCCGGCGCTCTTCACCGGTACCGTCCGGCAGCTGCTCCGCCACGGCGGTGAGGTACATGATGTTCGCGGCCAGCGAGGTGTTCTCGTCGCCGTCGTGGAAGTAGTACGACTCGGCGTACTGCCGGTAGTCCACACAGATGTGAGCCAGGTCGGCGGCGAGGTTCTGAAAGACGGCGCAGGCCACGGACGTGGACAACTGCTGCTTCCCCAGGCCGACGCGCCGTAGCTGGGACACGTCGCAGTGCGACGGCTCGGCGGCGGGCCAGGGCGGGATAGATGCCCATGACCCAGCTCACCGTGGCCGTCAGCAGGGCGAAGCCGACCACGGCGTCCAGGAAGCGCGGTCGGCCAGTGCCTCGTCACCGCAGACCATCAAGTGTCCGACGCCGCCAGGCGAGGCCTGAGGGAAGGGAAGTACTGCGTAGAGTTGCCTCGCGCTCGGCACGGATCGCAGGGAGTCACCCAACCCGCCACGGCCGCGCCAGAGGACCGACGGGGCATAAGTGTCCGATGAATGAATCGTGCTGTCCGAATAACGGTCCGGTCTCGCTGCCTGGGACTTTCGAATGTTACTGACCGTTATGTGATTCGGGTCACTAAAGATCTCGTAAAGGCGTGGTAGAACTACGCAACTCGTACGCGGCCGCCTGTCGCGGCCTTCGGGGACCCGGGCGCGCGCCCGGCAGCAAGACCAGGGTGATCACGCTCCGAGTTCGCGGAGCGCACCCGTCGCCGATCGGACAACGGCGTTCACTCAAGCCCGCACACCAACCGGCCCCACCCCATGCCGGTCCTGCGCCAACGAGGTAGTCAACGTGTCACTCGACTCCATCACCACATCCGTCGACGAAGCCGTCAGCGGATTCTTCGAGCCCATAGCCACCTGGCTCGGGGAAGTCGTCTTCTACTCCGTGCCCGTAGGCGGGACGGAGCTGCCCCTCATCGTCGCCTGGCTCGTCGTCGCCGGTCTCGTCTTCACCGGCTGGTTCGGGTTCGTGCAGGTCCGCAAGTTCAAGCTCGCCTTCGACGTGGTGAGAGGGAAGTACGACGAGAAGGGGTCGGCCGGCGAGGTCAACCACTTCCAGGCCCTGACCGCCGCCGTCTCCGGCACGGTCGGCCTCGGGAACATCGCCGGTGTGGCCGTCGCCGTCTCCATCGGTGGTCCCGGTGCCACGTTCTGGATGATCCTGTGCGGCCTGCTCGGTATGGCCACCAAGTTCGTCGAGGTCACCCTCGGCGTGAAGTACCGAGAGGTGCACGCCGACGGCACCGTCTCCGGCGGCCCGATGCACTACCTGCCCAAGGGCCTGGCCGACCGCTTCGGCAAGAACGGCAAGACCCTCGGCAAGGTCCTCGCGGTCCTCGCCTCCTTCATGATCCTGTTCTTCGGCCTCTTCGGCGGCAACCTCTTCCAGGTCAACCAGTCCTACGCCCAGCTGGTCTCCGTCACCGGCGGCGAGGACGGCCTGATGGGCTCCTCCGCCGGCGCCCTGTTCTTCGGCATCCTCATCGCGGCCCTCGTCGGCATCGTCCTGCTCGGTGGCATCCGCTCCATCGCCAACGTCACCAGCAAGCTGGTCCCCGCCATGGCCGGCATCTACATCGTGGCCTGCCTGGTCGTCATCCTGGTGCACGTCTCCGCCGTCCCGGCCGCGATCGGCACCATCATCGAGGGCGCCTTCAACCCGCAGGGCGTCGCCGGTGGTGTGCTCGGCGCGCTGATCATCGGTTTCAAGCGGGCCGCGTTCTCCAACGAGGCCGGTCTCGGCTCCGCCCCGATCGCGCACTCCGCGGTCAAGACCAAGCACCCCGCCAGCGAGGGCCTGGTCGCCCTGCTGGAGCCGTTCATCGACACCGTCGTCATCTGCACGATGACCGCGCTGACCATTGTCATCGCCAACCCCGCCAGCTGGGCCGAGGCACGTACAGACAACTCCACCGGCGGCGTCACGATCACCTCCGACGCCTTCGCCACCGTCCTGCCCTGGTTCCCGTACATCCTCACCATCGCGGTGATGCTGTTCGCCATCTCCACGGTGCTCACCTGGGGCTACTACTGCATGAAGGCCTGGACGCACCTCTTCGGCCGCAGCCAGGCGAGCGAGCTGACCTTCAAGGTCCTCTACACGCTGTTCGCCGTCGCGGGCTCGCTGCTGACCCTGCAGACCCTCATCGACATGGCTGACGCGGTGCTCTTCATGCTCGCCGTCATCAACATCATCGGCCTCTACCTTCTCGCCCCGGTCGTCAAGCGCGAGCTGAACTCCTTCCTGGAGTTCGTCCGCGCCCGCAACGCCGGTGAGATCACCGAGGACGACGAAGACCAGGAGTCGGTGAAGACCACCGTCTGACCGCCCCCGCGGCCCGGCTCCTGAACGGGCCCGTACGCACCTTTCGCCCTTGGTGTGGACGGGCCCGTTCGCCATGCCCTGAGCCACATTTTCGCAGGTGAAACCGGGTCTGGCGGCAAAGCGGGGCGGCGGTTAGGGTGAAAACAACGCGTCAGCGCCCCGCCCGAAGGCGGCTGCGGTGGACGCGCGGTGTGCCGGGAAGTCTGGTCGGCGTCCTAGGGCTCGTATGCCCTGAAGTCGACGCCTCCGGAGGTCTCCCTGATGGCTGCCGCCCCTCGTGAACGTTCTCCCTTCCTCGGTCTCCTGCCACTGCCCGAGCGCAACGCGGTGGTTCAGGCCCTGCGGACGGAGACGGTCGGCGGGCTGGTGCTCCTCGCGGCCGCCGTCGTCGCGCTGGCGTGGGCGAACACCCCCTGGAGCGGGGCCTATGAGCAGATACGCGACTTCCACTTCGGCATACCGGCCCTGGGCCTGGACCTTTCGGTGGAGCACTGGACAGCCGACGGTCTGCTCGCCATCTTCTTCCTGGTCGCAGGCATCGAGCTGAAACGCGAACTGGTCGTCGGCGAACTCCGCACCCCCGCCACAGCAGCTCTGCCGGTCGTCGCCGCGCTGTGCGGCATGGTCGTGCCCGCAGCGCTGTACGCCGTCACGGTCACGGCCGGCGGGGGCAGCCTGGACGGCTGGGCCGTGCCCATGGCCACCGACATCGCCTTCGCGCTCGCCGTCCTCGCGGTCCTCAGCAGCCACCTGCCGGCCGCGCTGCGCGCCTTCCTGCTCACCCTCGCCGTAGTCGACGACTTGGGCGCCATCCTGATCATCGCGATCTTCTTCACCAGCGACCTGAATTTCGCCGCGCTCGGCGGCGCCTTCGCCTGCCTGGCCGTCTTCTACGCGCTCCAGCGATTCCGCGTGCGCGGCTGGTGGTGGTACGTCCCCCTCGGCGTCGTCAGCTGGGCACTGATGTACAACAGCGGCGTCCACGCCACCGTCGCCGGCGTCGCCATGGGCCTCATCCTGCGGACCACCCGCGACGAGGACGAGACCGCCTCCCCCGCCGAACGCACGTCCCACCTGATCCACCCGTTCTCCGCCGGTGTGGTGGTGCCCCTGTTCGCCCTCTTCGCCGCGGGCGTGGGAGTGACAGCCGCGTCTCTGGGCGAGGTCTTCACCCGGCCCGAGCCCCTCGGCGTGGTCCTGGGCCTGGTCGCCGGCAAGGCCCTCGGCATCTTCGCCGGCACCTATCTGGCCGCCCGCTTCACCCGCGCCCGGCTCAACCCCGAGCTCGCCTGGGCGGACGTCTTCGCGCTCGCGGTCCTCGCCGGGATCGGCTTCACCGTGGCGCTCCTGATCGGCGAACTCGCCTTCCCTGACCCGGCCATGGCCGAACGCGTCAAGGCCGCGGTCCTGGTCGGCTCCCTCATCGCCGCCTGCCTGGCAGCCCTCCTCATCAAGCGCCGCAACGGCATCTATCGCCGTCTGTACGAGGAGGAGACGCGCGACGAGGACCACGACGGCATACCCGACATCTACCAGCGGACCGGCGCCTCCGAGCGCTGATGCGGCAGGGCTGGGGCCGGTGGACTCCTCATCCCTGACCGTGGCGATCACCGCCTCCCGCCCTGGCCATCAAGACGGCACTGGTGGAAATGCCGCGGACGCGCAGACGCGCAGACGCCGCCAGGGGTACGAGCCAGGGGCCATGTGGCCCCGTTCTCACTCAGCGAGTACACCGGGCTCTCGTCCCGGTCGGCACTGCCCGGCATCCCGAGCCGTGCGCGCTGCGCATCATGAAGGCCCCCGTCGGCGGGCAGGCGAGCGCGACGGCCGGGAACAGCGGCGTGCGCCGCTTGGACGAGCTGCGCGCCTTCCCTCTCACTCATCCCTGAAGCCGCCCGAGCCCTGCGCGGACGCCACTCACCCGCTTCGGTTCCTTCGGCGAGCTGGAGGAGCGCCCGTGCCTGGTCCGCGTGGCCACCGCGAGCGACGAGGTCGTATCGTGCAGCGGCCAGCGCCCGGGTGGAGGAGAAGTCCCTTCGGCCGCCAGTGGCCGCGTGTCCGGCCCAACCCAGGACAGCTCCCCACAGGGCGCCGAAGAGGATCCCGCCCAGCAGCAGTCCGAGCCAGACGGAACCTGGTGTGAAGAGCCCGACCAGCAGGCCGACCAACAGGCCGAACCAAGCTCCGCCCGCTGCGCCGGCGGCCGCTGCACGGCCCGTGGTGAGCCGGCCGGTCACATGCTCGACCAGTCGCAGGTCCGATCCGATGATGTCGAGGTACTCCACCGGGAACTTCTCGTCGGAGAGCCGGTCCACCGCGCTCTGGGCTTCCTCGTAGGAGTCGTAACTTGCGACCCTGTTCCAGACAATGGCGGCGGCATCTGGGACTTGCGGTTCGATGTCGGGCATCTTTGTCTCCCTCCTGGCTTGGCCCGGTCTCTTGATCAGGTGTGCACGAGCATCCGGGCTGCCCGACCAGTCGGTCCTCGGTCAGGGCCCGACTGTGAACAGGCGAAAGGACGCGTGTCTCATCTCATGACCTTCGCGCGTGCCAGAAGGAGCGAGACAGCGGCCAGCAGAATCAGGACGATGCCGGTTACCACGTCGTTGGTGCGTGCCGCGTCCGCTTGGGAGGTGTCGCCGTAGCTGATCAGGAATGGTGCGGCAATGAGCCACGCCCCGGCCACGACGATGATCAGGTCGGTCACCCAGCCGTGCCTGCCCAGCAAGCGGGCGGTCGCTACGAGGAAGACGACGACTCCGACGATCATCTCGTGCAGGTGGGCGTCTACTGCGGGCTCGTTGAACGGGTAGCCGATGATCCACGCCCCCACAAGCAGCCAGACTCCTGCCAACAGCATCAGTATGCTGACGAGGGAGTCTCTCAGCGGGGCGGCCATGGATTGTTTCGGCGGGCGCGTGCCCGCGTGGCGGCCGACGGAACGGCTGTGCGGCGTCATGGATACCTCCCAGTGGTCGGGCCGAGGCGCCAAGGCCACCCCAACCCTGATCCGCTCACCGGTCGGGGGACGGGCTTTGGTCGTACACGGGGATCTGAGAGTGGACGTTGAAGGTGGTGGCGCCCGACTTCTCGAAGCGCACCGCGAGTTTCACGAAATCCCCGCCCCGCACGACCTGGCGAAGGTCTCGTAGCACCAGGTGCGTCCTGCCGGGTTCCAACTCCTGAAGCTCGTCAGCCGGCAATGTCACACCTTGGGGCAGCGGATCGCCGCCGGCGTCCACAATCTCGACCGAGCGGGCCGCCGGAGTACTCGCGCTGACCAGCCGATCAGCCTCCGGACCTTTGTTGTAGAGCCACATATACGCCGGTACGTCGTCTCCCTCCTTCCACGGCTGTCCCTGGGGCTCCGCGATGTGGGCGTAGCGAATGAGAACCGAACCGACCTTGGCATTCTGACCAGGGGCATTCCACTGGTCGGGGTCGAACCCCTCGCCGGAGCCGCAGCCGGCGGTCAGCGCGACCGCCCCGAACACTGCGCCGGCCGCGGCTGCCCGAGCCGCGGTAACGAATCGCCGAAACAGCATGTGCTTCCTCTCCCGCGGCCCGAGAACCGTCACGGACCGGAGCCCTCGAGCAGCACAACACCGTTCAGGTGAAGGGACGAGTTGCCACCGTCACAGGCGCCAAACACCACTACGACATTCACGCGCACGGCGTAGCCGTCCCGAGCTGGGGATTCTGGGCCGAGACCCCGTCTCTTTCGGCCACTCGGCCAGGCCGGCACAGGTTGCCGTGCACGCCGGGGGGCTCGCAGCACGGGTGCTGCTTGGTCTCGCGTCGGCACGCACGTGCGCGGCTCCCCCGTCGTCATCGGGGAGGGTCTACCCTCCGGGCGGTCGGCGGGTGATGAACCAGATCAGCAGCCCCACCAGAGTGAGGAGTTCCAGCCAGGCGAAGAACACGGCAAGGCCCGAGGTCACGGCTGCACGCTGCCCGGATGTGGGGCACGGGCGACGATCGTGCGCTGGTCGTACGAAATGACGCGGGACCACTCGATGATCTGTCTGCGGCGGGCCAGCCAGTGTGCGGCCTTTGCCAGCACTGCCGGCCCGCGGACCTCACCAGTGGCGTACCCGAAGCGGTGTGCCAGACCCGTGGATCCCACCACGACGGCTTCCAGTTGCCAGGGCGAGGAGGCCGAAGGGCGGGTGACGCGCAGGTCGTGGACCTTGCCGAGGCGTCGCCCGCTCTCGTCGACGACTTCGGCGTTCAGCAGATCACTTGCTTTCACGATGAGCCCCCGGGATCTTCCCGACGAAACCGTGGCTGAGCAGCCGCTCGGCCCGGCCCAGACCGGGCAGGCTCTCGGCGCGTACGTCGAGCGTGAGGGCGGGTCCGAGCTCGCGCACGTGCCTGACGGACACTTCCACGGGCGTCGCGCCGCCGGCCATGCGTCCGGCTACGGCCACCCACCAGCGGCCCAGGCGACCTCCGAGGCGCTGTCCGAAAGCGCGCTGCCCGATCAGCAGGGCAGCCAGTACGGGCGGCGAGCCGGCCGCGGAGTCGTCGAAGCGCAGGTCGTCGACCTTGCCGAGCAACTTGCCGTCGCGGTCGATTACCTGGCGGTCGAGGAGGTCGAGTCCGGCATCGAGTGCGTCCACAGTCATGCGCCTGCCTTGGTTGCGATCAAGAGGGGTAGCGCGGCCACCGCGCCGGCGGTCACGGCGACGAGGTAAATCGTGCCGAGGGTGTTGGTCAGGCGGCCGTTGACCCGGTTGCCGAGGTAGCGCCGGTCGTTGGCGATGACGAGGATCGGCAGAAAGGTCAACGGCAGCACGACGGCGGCGAGGTAGACGGCGTAGATCGTCACCGTGATGGGGTTGACGGTGGTCAGGGCAACCACCGTGGCGCAGAGAAGTGTTACCAGGAGCAGGGTGTGGAAGCGCGCCGCTTTGGCGGGCTGTGTCTCCTTGCCCCAGGTCCAGCCGAAATGATGGGCGATGGTGTAGCTGGACGACAGCAGCGTCTCCAGCGTCGCCCCGAACACGGAGGCCACGATGCCGAGAATGGCCAGGGCGAAGCCGACCTGGCCGAAGGCGAGGACCACGGGCAGCACGGTCTGGCTCAGGTGCTCCACGTGGATGCCGGCGGGCTGGAGGACCAGGTAGGCGGTCGCCTGGATGCCGATGGCGAGGATGCCGCCCACGGCGTATCCCAGCCAGGCGTTCACCCGTACTTCGAGGAGGTTGCGTGGGCGCCAGCGGTGCTCCACGGCGCCGGAGGAGAAGAAGAACACCTCGTACGGGTTCATCTGCGCGCCGAGCAGGACCAGCGCGTAGAAGAAGTACGTGGCATGTCCCTCCCCGTGCGGGACGGTGGGGTGGGTGGCGTCGTGCCACATGGCGCCCCAGTCGGGGCCGAACCACCACACGGCGGCGACGAAGACGAACAGCGCCAGGCCGAGAAGCCCGTAGAGACGTTCCATGTAGGCGAACGGCAGCCGCCACACCACCAGCCAGGCGAGGAACGCGACGGGCGGTACCCACAGCAGGTAGTGGATATCGGCGAGCAGTTCGATCGCCAGGGCGACTCCGCACAGCTCCGCGATCAGGGCCAGGGCGTTGACGAGATAGGAGGCGATCACTGTGCTCAGTCCCATGCGGGCCCCGGTGCGTTCCCGGATCAGGTCGAAGACCGTGCGGCCGGTGACCACAGCGATCCTGCCGGCCATCTCGGAGTACAGCGCGATTCCGACCACGGCGACGACCGTCACCCACGCCAGTCCCAGCCCGAAGCGGGCGCCCACGAGTGCGTCGGTGACCAGGTCGCCGATGTCCATGAATCCGCCCATGGCGGTGAACACACCCAGTAGCAGCGACAGCACCCGCTTCACGTCGGCACCAGCTCCTGGAAGCGCCGAAGCCGCTCAGAAAGGCCCGGCAGGGGTTCAGCCATCCGTGGCAGGTCCTGCAGAAGCCCTTGACGGGCGGCGATCCGCAGCTGGCTCAGAGCGCTCTGGACCTCATCGAGCAGACTGATCACGTCATCGCGCAGCTGGCTGGCTTCTTGTGTCGGTGGCTGCACGGAGCCGAACTGCGTAACGACGCTGTCCACCGCACTTTCGAGCTGCGACAGCGTCCGCGAGGTGTAGGGCCCTGGAGACTTGCCGTTCTTGGCAGCGCGGACCAGCAGACGTGCCGTCTCAATCGACGAGCGCACCACCTCTGCCGAGTTCGCCACCTTGTTCCGATAGTCCGTATCGGTGCGCGAGGAGCTCATGCACCCCGCGAGCGACAGGACCAGCACCAGCACGCCGACCGAAGCGCACACGGCCGCACGTCCCCACTGACGCACCGCCCGCGGGACTGGCGGCACGCGAGCAGCCGGCGGCTCCAGCACCGGCTGTGCCACTGCCCACCTCGTCTCACCTATGTCGTCAGATGCCTACGAGGGTTAGCCAGGCACGCCTGCCCCACGCGGACATACGCAGTCACGGCGTGTCCCGAGCGTGCCGAGGGATCGTCATGACGCCACGCTGGGTGCCCCAAAATCCACCCGTGATCGTCGCATGCCGCTGGGGCGAACAATCGTGGTTCTGGGCAGCGGCGTCGCGCTGGTGATCGCGGTCAACGCCGTCGGCTTCACCCCGGTAAGGCCCGACTTCGAACGGCACGGGCTGTGCAGCACCTGACCATACGTCCAGGGGCCGGCGGACCGAGCCCCACTGCACCCGACGGCCGCCGGAGCACTGGCCATTACTCTTGCCGCCTCTGGGTAAAGCGGTGTTGACCGAAACAGGTCTCAAGAAGGACACCGTGCCCCGGCGACGATCTCCTAGGAGGGGGGAGTTACGCGGTTGTCGTCGCCGCCCCGCAGTGAGCCCGAGCGTCCGGCAGCGTGCACTCGCTGTGGCATGGTCCTGCGCCTTCAAAAGGTCCGGTTCCGCCACGCGGACGAGGACATCAGCCAGGAGGTGACCCGGCTGATGTCGGAGGAGGTGACGATGCCGGCCAGGTCCCTTCCTTCCAGCACGAGGGCGCGGTGGGCGGGGTTGGCCTCCAACTCGGGCACGAGCCGCGCCAGTGGGTCGTCGGGGCGAGTCGGCAGGTCGTCGACCGGCACCATCACGCGGGCGACAACAGTGGACGCGCGCTCCGTCTCCGGGACCGCGTCGGCGCCCTTCAGGGTGATCAGGCCGACCGCGATGTTCCCGTTGTCGACGACGGGGAACGCCGAGTGCCGGTAGCGGAAGCGCGCGTCTGTCAGGAACTCGCCGACCGTGGTGGCGGCCGGAACACTCACCGGATCAGGCGTCATCGCGTCGCTCACCGGGATTCCGCCCAGGAGTTCACGGAGCTTTGCCTGGCCGCCTTCCACCGTGGCCATCACGATGACGAACCAGCCGATGACCACCAGCCAGATGCCGCTGAAGGCGGCGCCGGCGAGGACGAGGTACATGCCGATACCCACCAGCGCCCATCCCAGTACCCGTCCCGCGGCCGTGGCTACGACGGTGGCGCGCAGCGGGCTGCCCGTCTTCCACCACACCATGGCCCGCAGCAGCCGACCGCCGTCCAGCGGCGCGGCAGGAAGGGCATTGAAGACGGCCAGCAGGATGTTGATCCCCGCCAGCCAGGCCAACGCCCCCACCACGAGCCCGCCGTCGTTCGCCCCGTCCAGCAGGCCGGCAGCCAGAGCGAACAGCGCCCCGAGCACCAGGCTGACCAAAGGCCCCACGCCGGCAATACGCAGTTCCGCTCCTGGGGTGGATGCCTCACTCCTGAGCCGGGCGACCCCGCCCAGCAGCCACAGGGTGATGTCGTCGACGGACACACCGTTGCGGCGGGCCACCAGCGCATGGCTGATCTCGTGAGCCAGCAGCGACAACAGGAAGACCACGGCGGTCACCGCTGAGGCCAGCCAGTACTGCCACACCGGGCGATCCGGATGAGCCTCCCGGAAGCCGCCACCTGCCAGCCCCACCAGAATCAGAACGAAAATGACCAGGACGCTCCAATGCACACCGATGCGAATCCCTGCCACACGGCCCAGTGAGAACGTCGCTCGCACAGCAGCCACCTCCCTTGTCCGTCCTTAGGGTCTTCCCCATGACTTCTTCCCAGGCGTGCGCGGTCGCCCGTCGAGTGACGATGGATCGACAGGGCCGGAGCCGCTGTCACCAGAACGGTCCGGATGCCGGCTCGACGAGTTCGCGCCGTTCCGCGGTGGAGTGGCATCGACCTGCTGGTAGATGTCGAGGATGTTGTCGGCATTGGCGTCGAGGTTCTCCGCCTCGTGCAGCCGTCGGTACTTGTTGTTCCGCAGCCGCAGCAGCAGGCAGGCCAGGAGCCCTGAGGTCAGGGAGCCGAGGAGGACGGCGGCCTTGATGTGCTCGAGGTCTGCCGGATCGGGGTAGGCGAGTTCGCCGATGAGCAGTGAGACCGTGAAGCCGATGCCGGCCAGCATGGCCACGGCGATCACGTCCGCCCAGGCGAGATCCGGGCTGAGCCGGGCACGGGTGAAGCGGACGGCGAGGTAGGAACCGCCGAAGATGCCCAGTACCTTGCCGGCGGCCAGGCCCAGTGCCACTCCGAGGGGTTCCGGTCCGCTGACCACAGCCTTCAGCGTGCCGCCGGTGACGCTGACGCCGGCCGCGAACAGTGCGAACAGCGGCACCGCCACTCCGGCGGAGACCGGGTGGACCAGGTGCTCGATCTGTTCGGCGGGACATCGGCCTCTCTCGCCGTCGCGTGCCACCCGCAGCAGCAGTCCCATGGCGAGTCCGGCCACGGTGGCGTGGACTCCGCTGTTGTACATCAGGCCCCAGATGACCAGTGCGAGCGGCAGGTACCAGTACCAGCCGTGCACGCGCCTTCGGTGGTGCAGGTAGAAGAACAGGCCCAGCCCCAATACGGCGCCGATGAGGGCCGGAAAGTTGATCGTCGAGGTGTAGAAGAGGGCGATCACGATGATGGCGCCCAGGTCGTCCACGACCGCGAGCGTCAGCAGGAAGGCACGCAGCGCCGAGGGCAGATGGGTGTCGATCACCGCGAGGACGCCCAGCGCGAACGCGATGTCGGTGGCCATGGGGACGGCCCAGCCACTCCACGTGCCGCCCAGGCTCGTGGCCACGAGGCCGTAGACAAGGGCCGGTGCGACCATGCCGCACACCGCCGCGATCATGGGCAGCGCCGCCGTTCCGGGATGGCGCAACTCGCCGACCACCAACTCACGTTTGAGTTCCGCGCCGACGACGAAGAAGAAGATCGCCAGGAGTCCGTCGGCCGTCCAATGGGCCACCGACAGATCCAGCCCCAGGGCTCCGACACCGAAGTGGAAGTCCCGAATGGAGGCGTACGCACCGCTCAACGGTGTGTTGGCCCACACCAGCGCCACCGCAGCCGCAGCGAGCAGCACCATTCCGCCCACCGTCTCCGTGCGCAGGGCGTCCGCCACGAACGTGCGCTCGGGCAGCGGGAGACGGCCGAGGAAGATGCGGTTCTTGCGGTTGCGTCCGACCATCCAGCTGGCCTTTCGGTGACTGGCAGGCTTCCTGTGTGCTTCAACCTGACGGCCAGCTCAGGCTCGGATGCTGATCGAGACATACGACTGTGCAAGATCGCGTGCACGCATGCGGCTTCCACCTTCCAGGAAGATCGGTAACTCGCCGTCCTGGCCTGGTGGGCATCGGTTCGGGGTCGTCCCGGGACCGGGAGGACTGACGCCTGGAATGAACCGATACGCCCGGAACACGGCCGTGCGGCGGTCCGTGATCGTCCTCGGCCGAAGGCGACCCGCTGAAGGCCAGCGTGAGGATCAGGCTCACCACCACCACGAGGGCGAACACGACACATGCCTTCCAGCGCCAGTCGTGCCCTCCGCCGCCGTCGTTGCACCTGTCGGTGTACTCCTGATCGTCGGGGAACTGGCCGTTCAGTGCGTCCATCAGCGAGACCAGCTCGGGGTCGTCCCGGGAGAGGTGTCGCTCCATCTCCGCGAGGATGCGCCGGTCGTCCATCGAAGGGTTCATGCCGATCACCTGTGTGCTGGGGACAGGACTCAAGTCCGCGGAGCGCACGGTCGCCCGATGGGATCTGGTCTATGGGGTGCGGGCGCCGCCGGCCGCGGCGTCTGAGGGCCGGAGCGTGTCCACGAGGCGCAGGACCTCCATCGGCAGGGGGAAGATGAGAGTGGAGTTCCGCTCGCCGGTGATCTCGGCCATGGTCGACAGGATCCGCAGGTGCATGGCCGCAGGGTGACCCTCGAGGCGCTCTGCGGCATCGGCCAGGGTCTGGGCGGCCTCGAACTCACCCTTGGCGTGGATGACCTTGGCCCGCCGGTCACGCTCGGACTCTGCCTGTCGCGCCATGGCACGGCGCATGGCCTGGGGCAGTTCGACGTCCTTGACCTCGACGAGGGTGACCTTGACGCCCCACGGGTCTGTGACGTCGTCGATGATCTGCTGGAGCCGCTGGTTGATCTCGTCCCTGTTGACCAGCAGCTCGTCCAGATCGACCTGGCCCAGGATGCTGCGCAGCGTCGTCTGGGCGATCTGCGAGGTTGCCGTGATGTGGTCCTCGACCGCTACCACCGAGCGGTTCGGGTCGACGACGTTGAAGTAGGTCACCGCGTTGACCCGCACGGTGACGTTGTCCTTGGTGATGACGTCCTGCGGCGGAATGTCCATCGTCACGGTCCGCAGGGACACGCGGACCATGCGGTCCACCACGGGGATGATGAAGAACAGCCCCGGCCCCTTGGCTCCGATGATCCGGCCGAGGCGGAAGATCACTCCGCGCTCGTACTCGGGCACGATCTTCACGGCGGCCATCAGCAGCAGGAGCAGGACGGCTGCGCCGATGATGATGCCGAGCAGGGTTGTGTTCATGGCCTGTCCTCCTGTTCAGTTCCCGGGCCCCTGGGGGGCTCGACGGGTTCGACGATCAGTTCCAGGCCGTCGTGGTCCACCACGCGCACGTGCCGGCCTTCGGCGAGCGCGGCATCACGGCAGCGCACGGTCCACCACGCCCCTTCGAGCAGCACCTGGCCGGTGCCGCCCTCGGCGTGTCGTACGACTGCCTCGCGGTCCAGCAGCGCCTGGTGCCCGGTCGTCGCCGGCGCCTTCCTGGCGCGCCAGGCCAGGCGGCCGGCCAGCACCGAGCCGCCGCCCACGACCAGGGCGGTCGGCCACAGAACGGCGGGATCCACGCCGAGCTCACCGCGGAACATCAGCACCCCTGCGAACACCAGGGCCACCGTTCCACCGGCGGCGAAGACCCCCACGCCCGGAGTGAGGACTTCCGCGACGAACAGGGCGGCGGCCAGGGCGAGGAGCAGCAGCCCGCCGACGTTGAAGGGCAGCACGCTGAGGGCGACGAATCCGAGAACGAGCAGGATGACGCCGATGACACCGGCGAAGCCCATACCCGGGTTGGCCAGCTCATAGATGACGGCCAGCGTGCCGATCGACAGGAAGAGGAACGCCAGCTCCGGGCTCGCCAGCAGCTGCCGCAGCTCACCGAAGAACCCCAGTTCGTGCTCCACGACCTGCGCCCCGGCCGTGCGCAGCACCACCTCGCGCTCCGCATCCTCCGGACCGACCACGACCCGGCGGCCGTCCAGCTCGGTGAGCAGGGCATCGCGGGACGGCGCCACGAGATCGACGACATCGATCCGCACGGCTTCCTGGTCGGCGACCGCCTTGCCGTCACGGACCATGTCCCGGGCGAAGTCGACGCTGCGCCCCCGCTGCTCGGCGATCGCGACCGCGAAGGCGACGGCGTCGTTGACCACCTTCTCGCTCGCCTCCTCGCCCTGCCCCGTCACCGGCGTGCCGGCCCCGATGTGGGTGCCGGGCGCCATGGCGGCGACATGCGCGGACATCGTGATGTAGGCACCTGCCGATGCGGCTCGCGCACCCGATGGCGCCACGTAGACGACGACCGGCACCGGCGAGGCGAGGAAGTCCTGGACGATGTCCCTGGTGGACTGCAGCAAGCCGCCAGGAGTGTCCATCTCGATCACATACGCGGCGTGTCCGTCGCTCTCGGCGATACCCAGCCCTTCCCTGAGGTGATCGGCGACGACCGGCGTGATGGTGCCGTCGACACGTGTGACCAGAACGGACTGGGCCTGCGCTGCGCTTGTCGCCGGCACGGCGAGGAGGCAGGTGAGGCACACCAGCAGTAGTCGCACGAGTACCTGTACAGAAGAGAAGGGGTGGTGTCGGGGCACGAGATGAACCACCTCCTTCGTCCGTCGAGGGGCATGGCCGACAGGTCCTGATGGTCAGGGACCTGCGCAGAGGTGCAAAGACTGCTTGGCGGCTGTCACCTCACACGCTTTCTTCCGCCCGACGGCAGGCGGAGCACACGACGAAACGAGCTGGGATATCGCTCGTCGATTTCCCCAAGCCCCTGTCCCGATGGATTTCCTGGGTCTCGATGTACAGGTGCTCGCTGCACAGCGCTACGCCGCACCGATGGCACACCGCGACAGCTGTTGTCGCCCGTTTCAGAGAGTGGCAGTCGTAGCAGTCCATTGCCGGCACCTCGGCTTCTCGCTTCCAGGACGCATCCCTCGTCCCCGCAAAAACCCGCCACCCGTCCTCGACGACGGCTGCCAAGCCAGTTCAAGCCGATACCGGCTCGACCGTTGCGCTGCTGAGGTCAGGCCAGAGGATGTTCTATCCACAGATTTACCCGTGCCAGTTGGCTGAACGTCGGCCAGTGGACGGTAGGGGCTGGCATCTTGCACCTGCGCTCTTTGCCGCTCTCCGGCAAAATGTTCCCATGTCGACCGGTGAAGGCCGCCATCGCTCATGCTCCGCAGATGGCCGGGTGGTGTCCGCTCCGGCGGACACGGCCAGTGGCTATGACGCCTATGGGGATGAGCTGAGGAGACATCTGGAGCGGCTGGCCGAGATATCCCTCAGCAAGCAGCAGCTGACCGACGCGGACCTCCAGCAGTTGCGAGATCTCGCGGCTGGTGCGGCCAGCCGTGGCACGGCGCTGCGAGTGGTGGTCTGCGAGTACTTCACTTCGGCCTGCCGTGCCTGGGCTCGCCTGCCGGGCACTCATCACGCTGATGATCTCGCCGAGCTGCAGGAAGCGGCATTGGCGGTCATGCGGGCGGTCGGCGATTCTGCCGTGGCCCTGAGCGAGGGATACGAGAGCGCTCAGCGGGCGGCCATCCGCGGCGAAGAGGCGAGCCGTCGTGAGTTCGTCGACGACCTCCTGGAGGGCCGCACGGACCTGGGAACGCTGGCCGAGCGGGCCGAGCGGTTCGGACTTCGCCTGGTCGGGCCGCACAGCGTCACCATCGCGCGTGCGATGAACCCCTTTGAGGCAGGCAACGCCGCAACGCGCTACGTAGAGGAGGGGCTGACCGCCAGGTTCGGGATGGAGCATGTACTGATCACTACCAAGGACGGACTGCTCGTCTGCGTGGCCTCCGGAACCGCCCGAGGCGTTCCGGAGTTGTTCGCCGCTCAGGTGTGCAAGTCCGTCAAGGAGCGGTGCCAGGTTGCTATGAGCCGGCCCCGGGCCGGCCCCAGCGGCATCGTCCTCTCGTACAAGGAGGCGCGCAGCGCCCTTGACATGGCCACTCAGCTTGGCCTCACCGCCCCGGTCGTGAACGCATCGGACCTCCTGGTCTTCCAGGTGCTGGGCCGAGATCGAGCAGCGATCACCGACTTGGTGGCCACCGTGCTCGGAGGCCTTGAGCAAGCACGCGGGGGGCCCGAGGCGCTGCTGGAAACGCTCACCACGTACTTCGCCAGTGGCTGCATGAACACCGCCACAGCCCGTCGGCTGGGGCTGGGGGTCCGCACCGTCAGCTATCGGATGGCTCGCATCCACCAGCTCACTGGCTACGACCCCACAGACCCCGACCAGCGGTACACCCTCCAGACCGCCGCACTCGGAGCCCGCCTCCTGGGTTGGCCCGCAGACCCGCTTCAGAGCGCCGACTGACCCTTTCCCGCCGATGGGTACAGGACAGGTATGGACACGTCGTGGCCGACGTACCGCGAGGGATACCTCCCCCTCGAGGATCACGGGTTGATCGGTGATGGCCGTGGCTGCGCCCTCGTCGGACGCGATGGCACGGTGAGTTTCATGTGCGTCCCGCGGTTCGACTCCCCACCCTTGTTCTGCGCCCTGCTCGACCGGCATCGCGGCGGTTCCTTCCGTCTGGCCCCCGACCGGCTGCAGGACTGCGGCCAGCACTACGTGCCGGACACCGGCGTCCTGGTGACGGAGATGCGAGCCGACACCGGCACCGTCCAGGTGACCGATGCCTTCGCCCTCGAACCCGGAGCGCACCTGGAGGAGGACGTCCCGGCCGGCACGGGTCGGCTCGTGCGACATGCGCGTGTCATCCACGGCACTGTCGACCTGAAGATGCTCATCGAGCCGCGCGGCAGCGCAGAAATCCGCCGAGACGCTGCCGGATGGCGGCTCTCCTGCCCTCGCCAGGAGCTAGAGCTCCTCCTGCGCTCATCCCGGCCTCCGCCAGCGCCCAGGAACACCTGAGGCTGCACGAAGGGGAGGATGCGTGGTGGGCTCTGCACTGGAACCAACCGCCTGACACCCTCCGAAATCATGTGGGCCCTGACGAGATCGCCGATACCGTGAAGGCATGGCGGCGCTGGTCGGCGTACGTTGCCGACGACATGCCGCAGGCAGACCTGGTGCGCCGCTCCGCCATCACCCTGAAACTGCTGGACCATGTCGAGAACGGTGCGATCGTCGCCGCCCCCACCTCTTCTCTGCCCGAATGCATCGGGGGCGCCCGCAACTGGGACTACCGCTACGCCTGGATCCGGGATGCCGCATACGCGGTCTTCGCACTGCGCCGCATCGGGCTGCCCATGGAAGCCGGAGGATTCCTCTCCTGGGCGCTGACCGCCGCACAGCATGACGAGCACCCACGTGTCCTGTATGACGTGGACGGCCGAACGCCGCCCGCGGAAGTGATCGACAACGAGCTGGAGGGCTACCGCCGTTCGAAACCGGTGCGCTGGGGTAACGCCGCCGCAGAACAGATGCAGCACGACGTCTACGGAGAGATCCTCGACTGCGCCTTCCAGTGGGCAGCCACCGGCGGGCGCCTGCACAGCCGGCTCTGGCACCGCCTGACCGACCTGACCGAGCAGGCCAGAACCGCATGGAAGACCCCTGACCACGGAATCTGGGAGGTCCGCACCCAAGGCCGCCCGTTCACCTACTCCGCCGCCATGTGCCAGGTGGCGCTCGACCGCGCCACACGGCTCGCGCGCCGCTTGCACCTACCGGGCGATCCGGACACCTGGGGCGCCGAGGCTCATCATCTGGCAAGGCGCATCCTCCACGACGCCTGGGACGAACGCAGCAACGCCCTCACCGAACACCTCGGCCCCGGGGGCGCACTCGACGCCTCACTTCTCGGCCTTCCCCTACGCCGCGTCGTCCCGGCCGACCACCCGCGGATGATCGCAACCACCCAGGCCATCATCAGCCGACTCGGAGCAGGCGGCGGCCTGCTGTACCGCTATCTGCCCAAAGACTCTCCCGACGGACTCAACGAGCCCGAGGGCGCATTCGTCCTGTGCAGCTTCTGGCTGGTGGACAACCTGGTCGGCCAAGGGCACGTCGAGGAAGCAACCGAACTGTTCGACACCCTGTGCTCCTACGCCAGCCCGCTCGGACTGTTCGCCGAACAGATCGATCCCGCCGACGGCTCCTTCCTCGGGAACTTCCCCCAAGGCCTCAGCCACGTCGGCCTCATCTCCAGCGCCGTGGAACTCGCCCGCGCCCAGCGCGGCGTGCGCCCCGAGCTTTCCACCCACGCCTGGTTCCAATGAACCTGCGTCGATCTCGTCCGCCCGCGCCGCCGCGAGCTTGGCGAGCACCGGCGGCAGCCCCGTATCGTCGATCGCGGCCAAGTCGAAGGCCTCGCGCCGCGGCGGTCCGGTCCGGTCGGCGCCGCTTCGCCGCGCAGTATCCACCGTCGTCAACCTCGCGGCAGCCCCGCTCTCATGGCGTGCGCGACGCCGGCTGGCAGACGAGTGGTTTGCGCCGTGATGGGGTGGGCACCTCCGCCCCATGAGCATGCGGGACGACGGCGCGCCCGGTATGAGGCACCAGTGGGCGAGCCGACTCGTTGGAGGGCCCCTGGCCGCGCTGCTGCTCGTGAGCTGTATCGCGTACGAAGATCGTGACGACCGGGACGGGCCACAGATGTCCCCGGAAGCGGTGCGCGAGGTGCCGCTCCGGGTCGTGGAGCAGGGCGGCCAGTCGTTGGCGTTCGTCCCGGTGACCGTCGAGGGGGAAGGACCCTTCATGTTCGCCCTGGACACCGGGGCCTCCACGAGCGTGGTCGACGAGGATGTCGCCGACCAGGTCGGTCTGGAACGCACCGGCGAGCGCCGTTCGGTGAGCGGGATCCTCGGCACTGGGCAGGTCCCCGTAGCCCGGGTGGACCAGTGGAAGGTCGGTGACGTACGTATCGAGCCAGGAGAGGTCACGGTCATCGACCTCGGCCCTCCTCAGGGAGGCAGCGGCCTTCAGGGCCTACTCGGCTCGGACGTGCTCAGCGACTTCGGCTCGATCACCGTCGACTATGACGATGGCGTCCTCAAAATCCCCGCCCCGTGACGACTGGGAGCGTGCCATATAGCCGCAGCGTGGCCGGTTGAGGGTCCCGGAGCCGCCGCTGCTGGCCACTCCTGCGGGCCACCTGATGCCGCCAGACAGCCGCATGAGAGGTGGCGCGGGAGGGATCCGGGGCTCGAAGGGGATATGCCTGCTGTTTTCGGCTCCCCCTGACAAGGTGATCATGCGGCTGCTGCTCGTCCATCCCAGCGCCCTGATGTATTCAGAGATCTTTTTGAGGCTCGAACCACTGGGCCTGGAACGAGTGGCGGCGGCAGCTCGCAATGCGGGTCACGAGGTCCGCGTCGTGGACCTTCAGGTAGTCGCCCGGTCCGGGCTGATGAGGGAGCTGACGTCCTTCCGGCCTGAAGCCCTCGGGATTTCCCTGAACTACCTGGCGAACATCCCGGAGGCGATCGAGCTGGCCGAGCAGGTGAAGCGGGCGGTACCCGGCTGCTTCGTCTTCTTCGGCGGTCACAGTGTTTCCTTCATTGCCGCAGAGGTGCTTCAGCAGGCCGGTGGCTCGGTGGACGCCGTTGTCCGCGGCGAGGGGGAGCCTGCGATCGCACCGCTGCTGGAGGCGATCCGTGACAAGGCAGTGGAGGCCGTCCCTGGAGTCGTCACCACCACCGGCCGCGGGCCGGCGCCCCAGATGCTCCACAACATCGACGCCCCGCTCCCGGCACGTGACCTGATGCGCAATCGCCGCCGCTACTTCATCGGTGAACTCGACCCGTGCGCCTCCGTCGAATTCACCCGCGGCTGCCCGTGGGACTGCTCGTTCTGCTCGGCATGGACGTTCTACGGCCGCAGCTACCGCAAGGCGTCGCCTGAGGCGGCGGCCGACGACCTGGCATCCATCCGCGAGCCCAACGTGTTCATCGTCGACGACGTCGCCTTCATCCGGCCCGAGCACGGCAACGCCATCGCCGCGGAAGTCGAACGACGCCGCATCCGCAAGCAGTACTACCTGGAGACACGCAGCGACGTTCTGCTGCGTCACCCCGAGGTCTTCGAACGCTGGGCACGCCTGGGGCTGCGCTACATGTTCCTCGGCATGGAGGCCATCGACGCGGCCGGGCTTGAGCTGTACCGCAAGCGGGTCAGCCCCGACGAGAACTTCCGGGCACTGGAGACGGCCCGCCGCCTGGGCATCCAGGTGGCCATCAACCTGATCGTCGACCCCGGATGGGACGAGGAACGCTTCCGCGTGGTGCGGGAGTTCGCACTGTCCGTACCGGAGATCGTCCACTTCACCGTCATGACGCCCTACCCTGGTACGGAGATCTGGCACACCGAATCGCGGCGGCTCACCACCCGGGATTACCGCCTCTTCGACATCCAGCACGCCGTGGTCCCCACCACGCTGCCGTTGGAGCGGTTCTACGAGGAACTCGTGCGCACCCAAGCCGTCATCAACCGCAAGCACCTCGGGCTGCGCACCGCCTTCGGCGCGGCGCGCGTCCTGGGACGCAACCTGCTGCATGGCCAGACCAATTTCGCTCGCATGCTGTGGAAGTTCAACCAGGTCTACAATCCGCGCCGGCAGCTGGCCGACCACCAACTCCCCGTCCGCTACGAACTGCCGGAGCCCAAACCCCTCGAAGCCGGTGGTCGCGAGCGCCTCTACGTCCACACCCGGGGGCAGACGCACACCAAGAACCCGGAAGGCACCGGCTGACGGAGATTCGGATCCCCCCACGGCCACCAGCCAACAGCCCGTGCCCGTGCTGCCTCGTTCGTGCGTAAGGCCGCGGATGCAGGCCCCTCGCACCACAGCTCCACCCGCGGAGCCATGTCCGTCGTTTTGTCCGGGTCGACGCCGTTGCCGAGTCAGCCGGACCGATTCACGTTTGCCGACAGCGAGCTGACGACGACCGGGGATTCGAGGCCAGTCAGCGGTCCACCAAGGGGAAGCGTCAATCCCTGAAGAAGCGGGCCAAGTATCTGTTCGGCTACGACGCGGCCCTGGCCGTCACCCGCGATGCCCGCCATGACCAGGTCCTCTTGGAGGACAACACCCCGATTCCGGAGGTCCTGCCTGTCCTCGTCCTCGGTGTCTCCCTCGACAAGCCCGGCCACCGCCCGCCTACAACGGCCTCAAGGTCCTACGCCGCCTCCGCGAGCGGGGATACAAGCAGGGCTTTCTGGCCGGTGACCTTGCGTAATAAAACTCCGACCCCGACGAGTGGCAGCTGCCCGTCCGGGCCCTCGGCTTCAAGCCGGTCTACGACTACCGCGTCGATCAGCTCGGCAAGCAGGCGGAAACCCAGGGCGCGATCCTCGTCGAGGGCACCTGGTACTGCCCCTCCATGCCCAAGCCCCTTATCGACGCCATCAAGGACCTGTACGCCGAGCGCAACGACCGCGAGACCTGGACTCGCCTCATCCCCGCCCGCAGGCCCTACCGCCTCATGCCCAAGGAGAACGAGGACACGGAAGGCCACCAGCGAGTGATGTGCCCTGCCGAGGCCGGCAAGGCACAGTGCCCCATCAAGCCGCGCAGCATGGGCCGAGGCATCACCTCCCGTTGGTCGACTCCGAGCCCAGCCCCATTGGGCCCCTCAAGGTCTGCCGCCAGCGCGGCGTCACCCTCGCGCCCGCCGAAGGCGCCAAGCACTGGCAGGCCCTCGACTTACGGCGACGACGAATGCCAGAAGGTCTACTTCCGGCTCCGGAACAGCGTCGAGGGCTACAACGGCTACGCGAAGACCCCCTGGCCGAGGCCATCGAAGCCGCCGGCTCCTGTCGGATCCGCGGTCTCGCCGCCCAGACCATCCTCCTGGTCTTCCAGCTCGCCCACGCCAACCGCCGGAAGATCAAAAACTGGGTGGAGACCCTGGCCCTCGGCGGCCATCGGCCTCGCAGACGCACCCACCATCGGCGGCGGACCAAACCGCTGAGCAGCTGGACCCCCACCGGCTACCTGGCCGCTAGCAGCTAGACCCACAGAGCACCGGCCACATCAACTGAAGATCTTGAACGATGAGGGCCCGTTCCGCGACGTACGCCACGGAACCGGCCCTGCTGCGTGCGACCGCCCCAGGACGGCGAAGCCCCCGGCACCGCTGGGCCCGCCGGGGCTGTCGGTCAACGAGAAACGGGCCCTCACCAGGACTTTCGTCTCTGGTGAGAACCCGTTTCATCGGTTTCTCGTGGTGCGCGAGGGGGGAGTTGAACCCCCACGCCCTTTCGGGCACTGGAACCTGAATCCAGCGCGTCTGCCTATTCCGCCACCCGCGCATTGGGTGTTGTCCTCGGGTGCTTCACCGTGCCGGTGCCTGCCCCCTGGCGACATGCAGAAGATTAGCACGCTGCACAGGGTGGATTCACATCCGTTGTTTCGGAGCCCCGCGGAGCGAACAGGGAACGGAGCGAGGGACGAGGGAACGGAAGGCGACCTCCCCCCACTCCTCCTGGATGTACTCCGGGTGCGGGACACTGTTCAGAGGCCGCCTCTACGATCCGTGTGAGAGGTGACACTCATCGACGGGGCAGACAAGGGGAACCAGCCGATTTCCCGACGCGTGGATACGATCAGTAAGCAGTACCAGGGCGACAACGACGGAGGAGGTGCCCCATGGGAGTCCTGAAGCGTTTCGAGCAGCGCCTCGAAGGCTTGGTCAACGGCACCTTCGCCAAGGTGTTCAAGTCCGAGGTCCAGCCCGTCGAGATCGCGGGCGCCCTCCAGCGGGAGTGCGACAACAACGCGACGATCTGGAACCGCGAGCGGACGGTCGTCCCCAACGACTTCATCGTCGAGCTCAGCGCGCCCGACTTCGAGCGCCTGAGCCCGTACGCGGGCCAGCTCGGCGACGAGCTGTCCGGCCTGGTCCGCGACTACGCCAAGCAGCAGCGCTACACCTTCATGGGTCCCATCAAGGTGCACCTGGAGAAGGCGGACGACCTCGACACCGGTCTGTACCGGGTGCGCAGTCGCACTCTGGCGTCGAGTACGTCACAGAGCTCTCCCGGCCCCGCGGCAGCACAGCAGGGCGCCCCGCGCGGTGGCTACGGCTACCCGCCGACGGGCGCCCCGCCCATGCCCGCCGCACCACCGCCCGGCACGGCCGGCGACCGGCGCCCCGGCCCCGCGGCCGGCCAGCGCGCCCCGGTTCCCGGCGCCATGCCGAGCGCACACGTACGACGCTGGATCGAGATCAACGGCACACGCCATCAGATCTCCCGCCCGACGCTGGTGCTGGGTCGCAGCACCGACGCCGATGTGCGGATCGACGACCCCGGCGTATCGCGCCGGCACTGTGAGATCCGGACCGGAACGCCCTCGACGATCCAGGATCTCGGGTCCACCAACGGCATCGTGGTGGACGGGCAGCACACCACCCGCGCTACGCTCCGCGACGGCTCGCGGATCGTCGTGGGCAGCACCACCATCGTTTACCGGCAAGCCGAAGGGTGAAGCGGGGGCAATGTCAGAGCTGACCCTGACGGTCATGCGGCTAGGTTTCCTGGCTGTTCTGTGGCTGTTCGTGATCGTGGCCGTCCAGGTCATCCGCAGCGATCTGTTCGGAACGCGCGTCACGCAGCGCGGCTCACGCCGCAATGCGGACGCCCGTCCCCAGCAGGCGCGCCAGGCCGCTGCGCCGCCGCAGCAGCAGCAGCGCCAGCAGGCGGGCGGCCGTCAGCGCAGAGGGGCGCCGACGAAGCTGGTCGTCTCGGAGGGCACCCTCACGGGCACCACCGTCGCGCTCCAGGGCCAGACGATCACCCTGGGCCGGGCGCACGACTCCACCATCGTGCTGGACGACGACTACGCCTCCAGCCGGCATGCCAGGATCTACCCCGATCGAGACGGCCAGTGGATCGTCGAGGATCTCGGGTCCACCAACGGCACCTATCTCGACCGGACCCGGCTCACCACCGCGACACCGATTCCGCTGGGCGCGCCGATCCGCATCGGCAAGACCGTCATCGAGCTGCGGAAGTAGTACGAAAATGAGCGAGCGGAGCGAGCGAGCCGCAGCGGTCCCCACGGGGGACCGGCACGGGCTCCCGACCGGAGGGTGGGCAGTGTGGCTCGAGACCGGCTGGCGCGACAAACGCCTGGCGAGCCGACGGGCGAGGTGCGCATGAGTCTTTCTCTGCGTTTCGCCGCCGGATCGCACAAGGGCATGATCCGCGAAGGCAACGAGGACTCCGGTTACGCCGGCCCCCGCCTCCTTGCCATCGCCGACGGCATGGGCGGCCAGGCCGCCGGTGAGGTCGCCTCCTCCGAGGTCATCTCCACGCTCGTCACGCTCGACGACGACGTGCCCGGCTCCGACATCCTCACCTCGCTCGGCACCGCCGTGCAGCGGGCCAACGACCAGCTGCGGCTGATGGTCGAGGAGGATCCCCAGCTCGAAGGCATGGGCACCACGCTCACGGCGCTGCTGTGGACCGGTCAGCGCCTCGGCCTCGTCCATGTCGGCGACTCCCGCGCGTACCTGCTGCGCGACGGCGTGCTGACCCAGATCACGCAGGACCACACCTGGGTGCAGCGGCTCGTCGACGAGGGACGCATCACCGAGGAAGAGGCCACCACCCACCCGCAGCGGTCCTTGCTGATGCGCGCGCTGGGCAGCGGCGACCATGTCGAGCCCGACCTCTCCATCCGCGAGGTCCGCGCCGGCGACCGCTACCTGATCTGCTCCGACGGCCTGTCCGGCGTCGTCTCCCACCAGACGATGGAGGAGACGCTCGCCAGCTATCAGGGGCCGCAGGAGACCGTTCAGGACCTGATCCAGCTCGCCCTGCGCGGCGGCGGACCCGACAACATCACCTGCATCGTCGCCGACGTCCTCGACACCGATTCCGGTGACACGCTCGCCGCACAGCTGAGCGACACCCCGGTCGTCGTCGGCGCGGTCGCCGAGAACCAGCACCAGCTGAACGACGGCGGCGCGATGCAGACCCCGGCCGGCCGCGCGGCGGGCCTCGGCCGCCCCTCCGCACCGCCGGCTCCCGGCGGGAGCTTCGGCCCGCCAGGCTCCGGCGACGGATACGGCGGCATGCCCCCGGAGGGCTCCTTCGGGTCCTTCACCGACGACGACTTCGTCAAGCGCGGCGGCCGCAAGTGGCTGAAGCGGTCGTTCCTGATGGTCCTCGCGCTCGCGGTCGTGGGCGGCGGGCTCTACGGCGGTTACCGCTGGACCCAGACCCAGTACTACGTGGGCTCGAACGACGAGCACGTGGCCCTCTACCGGGGCATCAGCCAGGATCTCGCGTGGGTCTCGCTCTCGGAGATGGAGAAGGACCACCCCGAGATCGAACTCAAGTACCTACCGCCCTACCAGCGCAAGCGGGTGGAGGCGACGATCACCGAGGACAGCCTCGGCAAGGCCCGGGCAAAGATCGACGAGCTCGCCCGCCAGGCCACCGCCTGCAAGAAGGACGAGCAGCGCCGCGAGGCGGCCGACCGCGCCAGCACCCCGCCGCCCGGCACGGGCGACGCCGAGGCCGAAGACACGGCCGGGACGCCCACCACCCAGAACGCCAAGACCAAGCCGACAGCCGCTCCCTCTCCGGGTCCCACCCTCTCGGAGGAGGAGCAGAAGCTGGCCTCGAACTGCGGCAAGCAGTAACAGGGCCGTAGGGGGCCTTCTCCACCATGAGCGTTGTCACCAACACGACCACGATCGGTGCGATCGACGCACCGAGCCGACGGAACACCGAGCTGATGCTGCTCGGGTTCGCCGTCGCGATTCCGGTGTTCGCCTACCTCAACGCCGGGCTCGCTCTCGACGGCGAGGTGCCCACGGGCATGCTCGGCTACGGGCTCGGCCTGGGTCTGCTCGCAGGCGTCGCCCACCTCGTGGTGCGCAAGTTCGCCAAGTACGCGGACCCGCTGCTGCTGCCGCTGGCGACGCTGCTGAACGGACTCGGCCTGGTGCTGATCTGGCGCCTCGACCAGTCCCCCCGGCTGCAGGCTCGTGGCGACTTCTCGGCGCAGGCCACCAACCAGCTGATGTACTCGGCCCTCGGTGTCGCCCTGTTCGTCGGTGTGCTCCTGATGCTGAAGGACCACCGCATCCTCCAGCGCTACACCTACATCTCGATGGCGGCGGCGCTGGTTCTGCTGCTGCTGCCGCTCGTTCCGGGCCTCGGCGCGAATGTCTTCGGTGCGAAGATCTGGATCCGTGTCGGCGGTTTCTCCATCCAGCCCGGCGAGTTCGCGAAGATCATCATCGCCGTCTTCTTCTCCGGCTATCTCATGGTGAAACGGGATGCTCTGGCGCTGGCCAGCCGCCGTTTCATGGGGCTCTACCTGCCGCGCGGCCGCGACCTCGGCCCGATCCTCACCATCTGGGCCATGAGCCTGCTGGTGCTGGTCTTCGAGAACGACCTCGGTACCTCGCTGCTGTTCTTCGGCATGTTCGTGATCATGCTGTACGTCGCCACCGAGCGGACCAGCTGGATCGTGATGGGTCTGCTGATGTCCGCGGGCGGCGCGGTCGTCGTCTCGCAGTTCGCGAGTCACGTCCAGTCCCGTGTGGCCGCCTGGCTCGACCCCTTCGGGTGCCTGGAGACCGCACCCGAGGGCACCAACATGATCTACGCCTGCGATCAGATGACCCAGGTCCTGATGTCCTTCGGCGCCGGAGGGACGCTCGGCACCGGTCTGGGGCAGGGTGATTCCGATCTCATCGGCTTCGCCGCCAGCACCGACTTCATCTTCGCCACCGTCGGCGAGGAGCTCGGTCTCGCCGGCGCAATGGCCTTCCTGCTGCTGTACGGCCTGCTCATCGAGCGAGGCGTCCGTACGGCGCTCGCTGCCCGGGACCCGTTCGGCAAGCTGTTCGCGATCGGTCTGTCCGGCGCCTTCGCGCTCCAGGTCTTCGTCGTAGCCGGCGGTGTGATGGGTCTCATCCCGCTGACCGGCATGACCCTGCCGTTCCTCGCAGCGGGTGGTTCCTCCGTGATCGCGAACTGGGCCCTGATCGGCATCCTGATCAGGATCAGCGACACAGCGCGCCGTCCTGCACCCGCGCCAGCCCCGTCCCCCGACGCCGAGATGACCCAGGTGGTCCGACCGTGAACAAGCCCCTGCGCCGGATCGCGATCTTCTGCGGGCTGCTCGTACTCGCCCTGCTGATCCGGGACAACTGGCTCCAGTACGTCCGGGCCGACGAGCTCAACACGCACAAGCTCAACCGCCGCGTCCAGATCGAGCGCTACGCGCACGAGCGCGGCAACATCATCGTCGACGGCAAGGCCATCACGGGCTCCGTCGAGACGGACGACACGGACTTCACGTACAAGCGGACCTACGTCGACGGCCCCATGTGGGCCCCCGTGACCGGTTACGCCTCACAGGCGTACGACGCCAATCAGATCGAGAAGCTCGAGGACGGCATCCTCACCGGCAACTCCGATCAGCTCTTCTTCGACCGCACGATGTCGATGTTCACCGGCGACAAGAAGAAGGGCGGCAACGTCGTCACCACCCTCAGCGGCGCCGCTCAGAAGGCCGCCTACGAGGGTCTCGGCGACAAGAAGGGCGCCGTCGTCGCGATCGATCCCAAGACCGGCAAGATCCTCGCCCTCGCCTCCACCCCTTCGTACGACCCCTCCTCCTTCGCCGGCTACTCGGCCAAGGACGAGAAGGCGTGGATAGCGCTGGAGAAGGACAAGGACAAGCCGAAGCTCAACCGCGCGCTCCGCGAGACCTACCCGCCCGGTTCGACGTTCAAGGTGGTCACGGCCGCGGCTGCCCTGGAGTACGGCGCGATCGACGACATCGAAGCCCCGACCGACACCCCGGAGCCGTACATCCTGCCGGGCACCCGGACGCCGATGGTCAACCACGCCAGCGGCTGTGAGAACGCCAGTCTGAACGAGGCGCTGCGGGTCTCCTGCAACTCCGTCTTCGCCAAGCTCGGCGACGACGTGAGCCGGGACAAGATGGTCGAGATGGCGGAGAAGTTCGGCTTCAACAACTCGGAGATCGACACCCCGGTCCGTGCCGCGGCGTCCGTCTACGACAAGGAGATGAGCCGGGACGGCAACGCGCAGTCCTCCATCGGCCAGTTCAACACCGCCGCCACCCCGCTGCAGATGGCCATGGTCACGGCGGCGATCGCCAACGACGGCAGGCTGATGAAGCCGTACATGATCGACAAGCTGGTCTCCCCGAACCTGGACACCATCCAGCAGAACGACCCGGAGGAGATGAGCCGTCCGCTCTCGCAGAAGAACGCGCAGCTCCTCCAGCAGATGATGGAGAACGTCGTCGAGAGCGGCACCGGCGGCCGTGCGGCGATCAACGGCGTGAAGGTCGGCGGCAAGACCGGTACGGCCCAGCACGGCGAGAACAACAGCAAGAACCCCTACGCCTGGTTCATCTCGTACGCCAAGGACGACAACGGATCCCCCGTCGCCGTCGCTGTCGTCGTCGAGGACAGCAAGGCCCGCCGCGACGACATCTCCGGTGGTGGCCTCGCGGCTCCCATCGCCAAGGCCGTGATGGAGGCGGTGCTCGACCAACAGGAGTGACCAGGATCACTCCCGACCCGCATACCTGCACTTTGCGATACCGGTCGGGTATCAGCATTTGCTCCCGGGCGGATCAAGCAGTAGGTGCCCGGTAGCCTTTGCGCGAACAGCACACCGGCGGACCACACACGGGTGCGGTCGGGACTGACGGAGAGGGCTGGAAGGTTATGGAAGAGCCGCGTCGCCTCGGCGGCCGGTACGAACTGGGCTCGGTGCTCGGCCGTGGTGGCATGGCCGAGGTCTACCTCGCCCACGACACCCGGCTCGGCCGTACCGTCGCCGTGAAGACGCTGCGGGCCGACCTGGCCCGCGACCCGTCCTTCCAGGCCCGGTTCCGCCGTGAGGCCCAGTCGGCCGCCTCGCTCAACCACCCGGCGATCGTCGCTGTCTACGACACCGGCGAGGACATGGTGTACGACAACGCCTCCGGCGGGGGCGCCGGGGTGTCGATCCCGTACATCGTCATGGAGTACGTCGACGGGTCCACCCTGCGCGAGCTGCTGCACTCGGGCCGCAAGCTGCTGCCCGAGCGCACCCTGGAGATGACGATCGGCATCCTCCAGGCCCTCGAGTACTCGCACCGCAACGGCATCGTCCACCGCGACATCAAGCCGGCGAACGTCATGCTGACGCGCACCGGCCAGGTCAAGGTCATGGACTTCGGCATCGCCCGCGCGATGGGCGACTCCGGCATGACCATGACGCAGACCGCTGCCGTCATCGGCACCGCGCAGTACCTCTCTCCGGAGCAGGCGAAGGGCGAGCAGGTCGACGCCCGCTCCGACCTGTACTCCACCGGCTGCCTCCTCTACGAGCTCCTCACCGTGCGCCCGCCGTTCGTGGGCGACTCCCCGGTGGCCGTGGCGTACCAGCACGTACGGGAAGAACCGCAGCCGCCCAGCAACTTCGACCCCGAGATCACGCCCGAGATGGACGCGATCGTGTTGAAGGCCCTGGTCAAGGATCCGGACTACCGCTACCAGTCGGCCGACGAGATGCGTGCCGACATCGAGGCGTGCCTCGACGGCCAGCCGGTCGCGGCGACTGCGGCGATGGGCGCGGTCGGCTACGGCGGCGGCTACGGCCCCGACGACCAGCCGACGACGGCGCTGCGCCAGGCCGACCCGGCCGGCCAGACCTCGATGTTGCCCCCGGTGAACCCGGACGACGGCGGCTACGGCGGTTACGACGACCGCCCGGACCGCAGACGCCAGAAGAAGTCGAGCACCTCGACGATCCTGCTGGTCGTCGCGGGCATCCTGGTCCTGATCGGCGCGGTTCTGATCGGCCGGTCAATCTTCGGCGACAGCGGCGGCGCCAACAACGTGCCCGTCCCCCAGCTGGTGGGAATGACACTGGACGAGGCGAAAAATCGCGGCGAGAACGCCAAGGTCGAGGTCCAGGAATCCGGTACCCAGCGCTGCGACCAGCCCAAGGGCAGGATCTGCAGCCAGAATCCCCAGTCCGGCGAGATTCCCGAGGGCAGCGTCGTCACCGTGGTCGTCTCGGACGGCGCGCCCAAGGTGAAGGTCCCCGACGTCGTCGACAAGGACGTCGAGTCGGCGACCGAGCTCCTGGAGGAGGACGGCTTCAAGGTCGACGTCAAGGAGGTCGAGTCGGCCGAGGAGGACCCCGGGACGGTCCTGGAGCAGAACCCGCCCGGCCGGAGCATGGCCGAGAAGGGCGCCGAGGTCACCCTGACGGTCGCCAAGCAGGCCAAGGAGAACCTGCCGAACGTGGTGGGCCGCCAGTTCGACGCCGCGAAGGTGCAGCTTGAGCTGGCCGGGTTCGAGGTGGTCCGTGCCGACGTCGACTCCAACGAACCGGCGAACCAGGTCGTCGCCCAGGACCCGCAGCCGGGTCTGGTGGCCAAGGGCTCGAAGGTGACGCTCCAGGTCTCCAAGGGCCCGCAGCAGACCCAGGTCCCGGTGCCCGGGATCGTGGGGAAGCGGGTCGGCGAGGCCAAGCAGATGCTGGCGCAGGCCGGATTCACGAGCGTTCAGTTCGCTCCGGGCAGCAGCCCGGACGACAACGCCGTCGTGGTCGCGTCCAACCCGCCGCCGGGCACGCCGGCCGACCCCGCAACCACCCCCGTCACCCTCCAGACAATCGGCGGGGACGGCGGCAACAACGGCGGCAACGGCGGTGACGGCGGCGGCTTCATCGGCGGCAACGACGGCGACTGAGGCCCTGTCGGAACGGTCTTCCTGACCGGCCTTCCTGACCTGAGACCGGCGGAAAGCCCCGGCACCCTCCAGAGGGTGCCGGGGCTTTCCCATGCCGTGAGGCCCGTCCGGGCCGGGCGGTCCAACGCCGCCGGACCGTCGAAGACCGCCGGACCGGCTAGCGCAGCTCCGCCGGCGGCGTCCGCTGCGCGTCCACCTTCTCCGTCCGCTCCAGCTCGCCCCAGACGATGTACCGGTAGTCGGACGTGTAGACCGGCGTGCACGTCGTCAGCGTGATGTAGCGGCCCGCCTTCTTCTTGCCCGACTCCTCCGGGACCGGCTGCAGCACGTCCACGTTGTACTTCGAGGTCTTCGGGAGCGTCTCGTAGACCTTGTAGATGTACCAGGTGCCCTTCGTCTCGAAGACGATCGGATCGCCGGCGCGCAGCCTGTGGATGTTGTGGAACTTGGCGCCGTGGCCGTCGCGGTGCGCCGCCAGCGTGAAGTTGCCCTTGTCGTCCCACGGGAGCGCGGACTTGATCGGTTCGGTGTAGTAGCCGGCGACGCCGTCGTTGAGGGCATCGGTCTCCGTGCCCTTCTTGACCAGCACCTCGCCGTTGTTCATGGCGGGTACGTGCAGGAACCCGATGCCGTCCTTGGTGTCCAGCTCACCTGGGCCGCTGTGCGACCAGCCGTCGCGCATCCGGTCGCCCTGTGCGGAGGCCTCGCGGTCGGCGAGGACGTTCGTCCACCACAACGAGTAGACGACGAAGAGCCCCAGCACCACGCCCGTGGTGATCAGCAGCTCGCCGAAGACGCTGATGGCGCCGGCGATCCGGCCTCGTGCACGTGCCACTGCACCTGTTCCTGTCCTGAAGTGTCTCGGCCGACGTCATCAGCCGACGAGTGCGTCGGGTTTGCCCTTGCTGCGCGGCCGTTCCTCGACCATCTTGCCCCACACGATCATGCGGAAGGTGCTGGTGAATTCGGGCGTGCAGGTCGTCAGCGTGATGTACCGGCCGGGCCGGGTGAAACCGGAGCCGGGCGGCACGGGGCCGATCACGCCGACGTTCGACGGCGAGGTCTGCGGCAGGATGCTCGCCATCTCGTACGTGTAGTAGGTGTCCTGCGTCTCGACGACGATGGGGTCGCCGGGCTCCAGGTGATTGATGTAGCGGAATGGTTCGCCGTGGGTGTTGCGGTGGCCGGCGACCGCGAAGTTGCCCTGCTTGTCCTGGGGCATCGCGGTCTTGAGCTTGCCCTCGCTGTAGTGGCCCACCATGCCGCGGTCCAGCACGCCGTGCTTGTCGATGCCTTCGGCGATGGGGACGACGACGTCCAGTTTGGGGATGTACATGATGGCGAAGCCCTGACCCGGTTCGAAGGCATCGGGCTTGCGTCCGTTGGCCCAGTCGTCCTGGATCTTGTTCGCCGCCTTGTCGGCCTGCTGTCCCGCCAGCACATTCGTCCACCACAGCTGATAGGTGACGAACAGCAGCATCAACACACCGAAGGTGATGAACAGCTCGCCGATCGCGCGACTGGCAATGACCGCCGGGCTGTCCTTCGCCGCCTTGGCCGCACGCCGGGCCTCGACCCTGGACATCGGTTTCGCCGGCTCTGCGGGCGTCTTCGCCGCCTCGGGAGCGGAACGTCTGCGGCCCTTTCCCTTCGCCGCCCTGCGCCGCTCGGCCCGGCCGGGCCCCGGCGACACCTCGGCCGCGCGGCGCGTGTCGGACGTGCGCAGCGCCACCGTCTCGTCGTCGGGCACGAGGACGGTGGGGGGCCCGGCGGGCCCTGACGCCTGCGTAACGGGTGCCTCCGCCTCGGCAGCCGGTGTATCGGGCACCGGTGAATCGAAGACGGTCGTCCGCGCCCCGGCCTGCTCGCTCCGGTGCCGGCCCTGCCGCGGGGCCACCGGGGCCACCGGGGCCACCGGGGCCACCGGGGCCACCGGGGCCACCGGGGCATCCGACGGCAGGCGGCCGGATTCCGGTTCCGGCTCGCCCGCGGGCTCCTGGCCGTACCAGTCCTGCCGGTACCCCTCCCGGTCGTACCAGTCGACCGGATCCCCGGGCAGCGGCTCCGTATACGGCGGGGAGGGCGGGGGCTGCTCCTCCTGCCCGGCAGCGATGTCCGACGCGCGGAACCGCGGGGAAGCGTGCTCGCCCGGTGGCAGGGGGTCCGTCAACGGGTCGTAGCCGAGCTCTCCCCCGCCGCCGAACTGCCGCCCGTGCTCCTGCTCATGCCCGGGGCGCACGGCGCTCACGCCAGTGCCTTGCCCACCACCGGTGCGAGCCCTGCCGAACGCCCCACGGCTCCGGCGTCGCCGCACTGCTCCAACCAGTTGGCGAGCATCAGATGCCCGTGCTCGGTCAGAACCGACTCGGGGTGGAACTGCACGCCCTCGACGGGCAGTTCACGGTGGCGCAGGCCCATGATGATGCCGTCGGCCGTACGCGCGGTCACCTCCAGCTCGGCCGGCAGCTCCGCGGGCTCGGCGGCCAGCGAGTGGTAGCGCGTCGCCGTGAAGGGCGACGGCAGCCCGGCGAAGACACCCTTGCCCTCGTGGGAGACCAGGGAGGTCTTGCCGTGCAGCAGCTCGGGCGCGCGGTCGACCACACCGCCGTACGCGACCGCCATCGACTGCATGCCCAGGCAGACGCCGAAGACGGGCACGCCGGTGGACGCGCAGTGGCGCACCATGTCGATGCAGACACCGGCCTGTTCGGGCGCGCCGGGGCCGGGGGAGAGCAGCACGCCGTCGAAGCCGTCCTGCGCGTGCTCCAGGGACACCTCGTCGTTGCGCACCACTTCGCACTCGGCACCCAGCTGGTACAGGTACTGCACGAGGTTGAAGACGAAGCTGTCGTAGTTGTCGACGACGAGGATGCGTGCGCTCATCGGGCCGTCCCCTCTCCGTCGACCGTCACATCGTTGAACGGGAGCAGCGGCTCCGCCCACGGGAAGACGTACTGGAACAGCACGTAGACGACCGCCAGGACCAGCACGAGCGAGATGAGCGCCCGCACCCATGCGTTCCCCGGCAGATGCCGCCAGATCCAGCCGTACATGCCGTCCCTTTCCGTTCGGTACGGCACCAGACTAAAGGGCGGCGAGGGCGGGGGTGGGTCAGCTGTGGAAAGCTCGCGGTTTGCCGTCGGTCACAGGCTGCGTCGTATCGAGGTGGGCCCAGACGACGAGCCGGTGGCTGCTGCCCCACTCCGGCTCGCACGTGGTCAGCGTCAGATAGCGGCCCGGCCCGTCCAGTCCCGCCGCACCCGCCTCGGCCGGATCGGGCACGGGGGCGATGACGCCGACGTCGGTGGGGAGCGTGCGGTACGGCGTTCGCACGATCCGGTAGGTGAACCAGGTCGTCCCGTCCGTCAGCACGACGGCGTCCCCGGCCCGCAGCCGCGGCACGTCCTTGAAGGGGTCGCCGTACGTGCGGCGGTGGCCGGCGACCGCGAAGTTGCCCTGCTCGCCCAGAGCCGCGGTGCCGGCGTAGTGCCCGAGACCCTTCTTGAGGACCCCCGGGCCCGTGCCCTCGAGGACCGGCCAGTCCCAGGCCTTCCCGAAGCGGGGAATGTACATGACCGCGAACGGCTTCCCGGGTTCGTACGCCGTGGGGGCGGGCGGCCGCGTGGGGCGGGGCGCGGGCCTCGCCACGGGCGCCTCGGCCCAGCTCTCCCTCAGCCGGTCGATCTGTCCGTCCGTCGCGCCCTCGGCCTCGATACCGGTCCAGAACAGCACGTACACGACGAACAGCACGATCATGGTGCCCGCGGTGATGCACAGTTCGCTGAAGGTCCGTACGAGCAGCCGCACCCTCACGTGCACCCCCAGGCTCCACCGACCGGGCGGCACCCCCGGGGGCCGAGGGCTACCCGGCGGGCTTCGCGTAGTGGAGATCCACTGTGCCCGAGTAGCCGGGAAGAGTCACCCGCTCGTCCTCGTCCACTTTCCAGCCGAGGCCGTAGGCCTCCACGTACAGCTGGTAGTTCCGGATCGCGGGGGATTTGGCCAGCGCCTTCTTGAGGGCTTCCTGGTCACCGACAGCGGTGATCTTGTAGGGAGGGGAGTAGACGCGGCCCTGGAGGATCAGCGTGTTGCCCACGCACCGTACGGCGCTGGTGGAGATCAGCCGCTGGTCCATGACCCTGATCCCCTTCGCCCCGCCCTGCCACAGCGCGTTGACCACGGCCTGCAGGTCCTGCTGGTGGATGACCAGGTCGTTGGCCTGGGGCTCGGGATAGCCGGGGGCGGCCTGTGCGTTCGGCGGGGCGTCGTCGAGGGTGACGCTCACGGCCTTGCCGCTCAGCTTCTCGGTGCCCGCGGACGCCTCCAGGGCCTTGAGCTCGGCGTCCTCCGCCTTCGTCGCGCCGTTGTCGCGCTGGGCGAGGGCGTCGACGTCCTCGCGTACGGCGGCGGTGGACTCCTCGAGGTCGCCGTTGTCCGCGCTGCGCTGCCTGATCAGGTCGGAGAGCTTCAACAGAGAGTCGTCGGTGCGCAGATCCGTGCCTTTGGCGGCGTTGAAGCTGGTCACGAAGATCACACCGGCGAGGGCGAAGACGGCAGCCGTGAGCAGCCGGACAGGCCGCCACTCGCTGCGGCGAACCGGCCCTTGTGGAGAGTCGGCAGAATTGCTCAACGTACCCTTATCTCCTTCAGCACCGCGGAAGCACTACGCTAACGGACGCCCGGGGGAAGCAGTGGTCCCCCTCGCGCCGGCCCCGGCGCCAGCCACAGTTACCTGCGCGGTCACGCAAGCGCATCGACAGGAGAGTCCCTCGTGCCGAAGTCACGTATCCGCAAGAAGGCCGACTTCACGCCGCCGCCGGCCTCGAAGCAGACCACGAACATCAAGCTCACCAGTCGCAGCTGGGTCGCCCCGGTGATGCTCGCGCTGTTCCTGATCGGACTCGCCTGGATCGTTCTCTTCTACGTGACCGAGGGCGATCTGCCGATCCAGAGCTTCGGCAACTGGAACATCGTCGCGGGCTTCGGGTTCATCGCCGCGGGCTTCGGCGTCTCCACCCAGTGGAAGTAGCGTCCGCGCCGTCGGCCGTCAAGCTCTGCCCTGAGGTTATCCACATGGTTGTCCACAGCAGGGGAAAAGGTCAGACGATCTGTGGATAACTCTCCGGGCGTTGACGCCGATGTGATTGCTTCGGCCATGCCGGTGAAGCGAACGGCCCCTCGTCACTGACCTGGAATCCCCAGGTCAGTGACGAGGGGCACGCTTGTTCCCCACGGCGTGCACAAGATCCGACACACGCTGTGGACAACTTTGGGGAAAGGTGCCGCTCCAGGTCATGTGAGCGCGGCGGTCCGCACCAGTGCGATCCCGACGGAGACCAGCAGGACGAGCGCACACGTACCGAACTGCACCAGGGTGCGCCGCTTGCCCTGCGGGGCGTGGACGAGGCCGTAGGCGATGGCTGCGCCGGCGACGAGACCGCCGACGTGGGCCTGCCAGGCGATGCCCGGCGCCACGAAGGTGATCACGAGGTTGATCGCCAGCAGCGCGAGGATGGGGCGCATGTCGTAGCGCATCCGGCGCATCAGGACGATGGTGGCCCCGAACAGCCCGTAGATGGCGCCGGAGGCGCCGAGGGAGCCCGCGTTGGGCTCGGCGATGAGATAGGTCAGCGCACTGCCGGCGAGCCCGGAGATCAGATAGAGCGCAAGGAAACGCGCGCGTCCCAGCGCTTGCTCCAACGGACCGCCGAGCCACCACAGCAGGAGCATGTTGAAGAAGATGTGCCACATCTCCTGGTGCAGGAACACCGAGGTCAGCAGGCGGTACCACTCGTCATCGGCAGCCACCCCCACCGGCTCGCCCAGAACGGGGTCGAGCGCGCCGCCGATCAGCGTGAACCGATGGATGAACTGCTCCCCCAGCGCAAGCCCCACGACGAACACCGCGAGGTTGATCGCCAGCAGCACCTTCGTCACCAGCCGCGGGTCCGCCACCACCGTCCCGCCCGCGATCGTCCGCGGCCTGCTCGCGTCCGGGGCGTGCCCCGTGCCCGAGCCGGTGCGCACGCAGTCCGGGCACTGGAAGCCGACCGACGCGCTGATCATGCAGTCCGTGCAGATCGGCCGCTCGCAGCGGGTGCAGCGAATGCCCGTCTCACGGCCCGCATGCCGGTAGCAGACCGGCAGGCCATGGGTGTCCTGCGGCTCCTGCGGACTGCCTGGCGCCTGGTCCATGAGGTCCCCTCGTCCTTCCGGGCTCGCGCGACATCGCCCTGTCCATCCTTACGGACGGCCAGGGCGAAAAGGTTCCCGTACGGGAATCCCGCGGGATCAGCCCTCGCGCTTCTCCACGACGACCGACTCGATGACGACGTCGTTGAGCGGGCGGTCGGTGCGCGGGTTGGTCGGGGTGGCGATGATGGCGTCCACGACCTTCTTGCCGGCGTCGGTCGCGACCTCGCCGAAGATGGTGTGCTTGCGTGTCAGCCACGCGGTCGGCGACACGGTGATGAAGAACTGCGAGCCGTTGGTGCCGGGGCCGGCGTTGGCCATGGCCAGCAGATACGGCCTGTCGAAGGACAGCTCCGGGTGGAACTCGTCGGCGAACTCGTAGCCCGGGCCGCCGGTGCCGTTGCCCAGCGGGTCGCCGCCCTGGATCATGAAACCGCTGATCACACGGTGGAAGACGGTGCCGTCGTACAGCTTGTCCGTGGACCTCTCGCCGGTGGCCGGGTGGACCCATTCGCGCTCGCCGGTCGCGAGCTCGACGAAGTTTTTCACCGTCTTGGGCGCGTGGTTCGGCAGAAGCCGGATCTCGATGTCGCCTTGGTTGGTCTTCAGGGTGGCGTAAAGCTGCTCGGCCACGGTCTGCCTTCCGTAAGTCTTCTCTGACGTCGCCCGATCCTCGCACGGCAGGACCACGTACACGGAAAAGCGACCGGGTGGCCGTCGCGCCGGTGCGCTCTGCGGAGAGAAGTGGCAGGGTCGTTCGCATGGGCCCGACATGACCCGGATGCCCGCCCCGCGTGCCGGGGGAGCGCTCAACAGGCATGATTTTCAATCGGGTGGAAAGGCGGAACTGTGCCCAACTGGGGATAAACCCCAGTCCCCCAGAACGCCACCGAGGAGGAGGATCCCGTGACCCGCATGGAAAGCGTGCGCGCCGCGAGCGGTACGGCGAAGGACAGCGTGCGGCACGCCGCGGAAGTGGTGGCGCCCTACGCCGGCACGGCCAAGGACCAGGCCGCGCACTATGCGCGCGATGCCCGCGTACGGCTCGCGCCGAAAGTCTCGAAGGCCGCTACGCAGGCCCGTGTTCAGTACGGCGTGTACGTGGCGCCGCATGTGCCGCCCAAGGTCGACAAGGCCGCGCACCGCGCTGCCGTTCAGGCACGCAAGGCGGCTCGTCAGGCGGCTGACTACACCGTTCCGCGTGTCGGCCACGCGATGGCCGTCGCCCAGCCCGTACGGGAGGAGGCCGCGGCCCGTTCCGCAGCCGCTCTGGCCGCGCTGCGCGGACAGGTGACGGCGAAGGAGATCCAGAAGCTTGTGAGGAAGCACGAACGGCGCTCGAGGGCCGGACGTGTCTTCAAGGGTGTTGCGGTGATCGGCGTACTGGCCGGCGGCGCCTTCGCCGCCTGGAAGTGGTGGGACAAGCAGGCGAACCCCGACTGGCTGGTGGAACCGCCCGCCGCCACGGAGGTCTCCGACCGGGCTCCGCTGGCGTCCGTCGACGGCAGCACCAAGGCCGATCTCGATCCCGAGGTCCAGGTGAAGCAGGACGAGGCGGAGACCGGGGACCGCGACGAGGGTCGCTGACCGCAATCCGTCCTCAAGGGTGATGGCGCCGGGAGAGAAGGACGCTCCCGGCGCCTCACGCCGCTACGGCGTACGCCGTGCGAACGGGAGCGGCAGCCGGGGCACCGGCCGTGGGGCGTGCGGCGCGCGCCGTTACCGCCATTCGCTGTGAACCGGGCGCGGCGGCCGCGACGGGTGCCGTGCTGAGGGTGGACGAGGCGGCGGGGACGGCGTCCGCAGAGTCGGCCTCGGTCATGTCGGCGGCGTCGGCTTCGACAGCGGACAGCTGCCGGGTGGCCGGGGAGGCGCCGTGTGCCTCGGCGCCGATGCGCTGCTTCATCGTCGGCGGCAGCGACCGGTCCCGTGCCGTGGGCAGCCAGCGTGTCGGGGCCGCCCTCCTGCTCTGCGCCGGCAGTACCGCGCCGGACGCCTGCGGACGGGCCTTCACGGGCTCGTCGGGCGTCTGTGCGGCGGGCTGCGACGTGGCAGCGGCGGCAGTGGCGGTGGTGAGCCCCACCGAGGCAAGCAGTGCGAAGAACGCGGTGACGAACGCGGTCCACAGATTCCTGACCTTGAAGGCGGCCATGACCCCTCGCTTTCGGGTTGAGCGCTTTACATACCTTTCTCATGATGTGTACGCATCTCGAGGAGTGTGGGAGCGACGCCGTTCCCGCGCAGTTCTTCGGATGAACACCACCCGGATGGCCCAACCCGGGTCGCCGTGGGCAGGCAGCACACGGGATGCGCGGTGGGCGGCGGTCGTGTAGGCGCGTGTCTTTACGCCCTGTCTCCGGGCGCCGGGGCCAGGGGATCGCCGGCCCGGCGCCGCGCAGGCCAGGGGTCGGACCGGACTCCGGCGGGGCGGTGGAGCGGCGGTGGAGCGGCGAGGCCATATCGGTTTCGCCGCGGAAGGTGAGCACCGAGGCGTCCGTCGGACGGCGCAGTCCCCGGCGGACGGTGGCCGGGCCGACCCGGTGCGGCGAGCGAACTCGGCCCGGCCCTTTCGGCCGTCCCGGTGCGTCCGCCAGTGACCGGTCGAATGCGCTGCCCTCCCCCGCACAGCGAGGCAACGGCCCACGAAAAACTCCCCTGCCCTGCGTATCGCCGCAGGTCAGGGGAGTATCCGTCGTTGTGGAGCCTAGGGGAGTCGAACCCCTGACATCTGCCATGCAAAGACAGCGCTCTACCAACTGAGCTAAGGCCCCGGGAAGGGTGACCGCGACCGAACAGACACGCTCCTCGGTCACCGCCGCGCACCAGAGTACCGGGTCACCCCCGGGATTCCACAAAAGGATTGGGACTCCCGATGGGACTCCCGGTCGACGACCACGCTCCGTAGGATGCACCACGAGGTTCGCAGCAGCGAAGCCGCTTGGGGAAGCGATGGGGAGACGCAATGGACGCAGCGCAGCAGGAGACGACCGCAAGAGCCCGGGAACTGCAGCGCAGCTGGTACGGGGAGCCGCTGGGTGCGCTGTTCCGCAGGCTCATCGACGACCTCGGGCTGAACCAGGCGAGGCTCGCGGGTGTGCTGGGTCTGTCGGCTCCGATGCTGTCCCAGCTGATGAGCGGCCAGCGCGCCAAGATCGGCAATCCCGCTGTCGTCCAGCGCGTCCAGGCACTGCAGGAGCTGGCGAGCCAGGTGGCCGACGGCAGCGTGAGCGCCGTGGAGGCCACGAACCGGATGGAGGAGATCAAGAAGTCGCAGGGCGGCTCCGTCCTCACCGGCACCAGCCAGTCCGCCGGTACCTCCGGAGGGCCGACCGTGCGCCGTGTCGTGCGGGAGATCCAGTCGCTGCTGCGCTCGGTGGCGGCAGCGGGCGACATCATCGATGCGGCGGACTCCCTCGCCCCCACCCACCCCGAACTGGCAGAGTTCCTCCGGGTGTACGGCGCGGGCCGCACCGCCGACGCGGTCGCCCACTACGAGTCGCACCAGAGCTGAACGAGGCGGACGTCGCCGCAAGGGAACCAGGAGCTGGCGCAGCACAATGGGTGAGGTCTTCGCTGGTCGGTACGAACTGATCGATCCGATCGGACGCGGCGGTGTCGGCGCGGTCTGGCGCGCCTGGGACCACCGGCGCCGCCGCTATGTGGCGGCGAAGGTGCTGCAGCAGAGCGATGCCCACACCCTGCTGCGCTTCGTCCGCGAGCAGGCGCTGCGCATCGATCATCCGCATGTCCTCGCCCCGGCCAGCTGGGCCGCGGACGACGACAAGGTCCTGTTCACGATGGACCTGGTGAGCGGCGGATCGCTGGCGCATGTCATCGGCGACTACGGGCCGCTGCCGCCGCGCTTCGTGTGCACCCTGCTCGATCAGCTGCTGTCCGGTTTGGCCGCGGTGCACGCGGAGGGGGTCGTGCACCGCGACATCAAGCCGGCCAACATCCTGATGGAGGCCACCGGAACCGGCCGCCCACACCTGCGGGTCTCCGACTTCGGCATCTCCATGCGCAAGGGCGAGCCGCGTCTGACCGAGACCAACTACGTGGTGGGGACGCCCGGTTACTTCGCGCCCGAGCAGATGATGGGCGCGGAGCCGGACTTCACCGCTGACCTGTTCGCGGTCGGTCTTGTCGGGCTGTATCTCCTGCAGGGCAGGAAGCCGGACTCCCAGGCGCTGATCGAGCACTTCGCCGCCTACGGCACCCCGAGCGCTCCGCAGGGCATTCCCGAGCCGCTGTGGCAGGTGCTAGCCGGCCTGCTGCAGCCGGATCCGCAAGCCCGTTTCCGCACGGCCACGGGCGCGCGGAAGGCGCTCACCGCGGCCGTGGAGATGCTCCCTGAGCCCACGGCCGACGAGGAGCCGGTCGAGATCTTCGACCAGCTCGGTCCCCTGCCCGCGGGATTCGGTCCTGCGGGTCCTGAGCCGGTCCGGGAAACGCCCGCCGCCCCCGCTCCACAGCCTGCCCCGGCCTCTCCGACGGGCAGCTTCCACCTGGCCCCGCCGCCGCAGCAGCCGTCCGCTCAGCTGCCGCACACGGCGCAGCCCGCCACTCCGCCTGCGATGCCCGTGCAGTCGGAGTCCACGCCGAGCCCGGCGCCCGCCGCCGCGCCCGCTCCCGTACCGGCGCATCCCGACTCCCCCCATCAGGCGCCCGCGGTCCAGCCTCACCAGGCCCTCACCGCCCCGGTGCAGTACCAGCAGCCTGCCACCCGTGCCTACACCGCCCAGCAATCGCAGGCTCCCGGTCACGGCGCGCAGGTTGCCGGGGTCCCGCACTCCGCCGCCGCGCAGAAGCGGCCGGGACCGCCCCCGAAGGTCGCGGTCCCGGTGCTGATCGTCGCGCTGCTGTGCTTCGCCGTGGGCATCTGGGCGCTGACCCAGACCTGAGCCCGCGCAGCCGGTGCGCTGCGGCCGGCGCCTACCGGCCGGGCGGCGGGCCGTACTGCCCGTACCCGTAGCCCTGGCCCGGCTGCCCCTGCGGGGGCTGTCCCTGCGCGGGCGGGTATCCGTACCCGGGCGCCGGCCCGTACGCAGCCGCCGCTCCGTCCTGTACCTGCTGCGCCGCCTGGACGTGTCCCTGTGCCTGCGCCTGTGCCGGGAGGACGGCTGGGCCGTCCGGGACCCCGCCCCCCCGCCGTGCGAGCAGCGTCCATGCACCGAGCCCCAGCACCAGGACGGTCCCCGCGCCGATGCCCACCGCGGCGACCAACGCCATCGTGGTGCTCTGCGCCGCGGCGTCGGCGTTCTTGCCGCTGTCGGCCGCGGCCCGGTCGTCCTCGGTGACCTGGAAGTCGCCCGCCGGACCGCGGTAGGAGGGCGCCGGTTCGGCCTGCCCGGTCACGTTCACCCGCAATGTCAGCGGCAGCGGCTTCTCGCTGAACGCCTCGGCCATCTCCGGGCTCAGCGTGACCGAGAGGTAGTACCAGCCGGCGAACCGCATCGCGGCCGAGGCGGCGTCGGAGTCGTAGCGGTTCTCGTAGGCGACCGGCGGCAGCGGGTCCAGGGCCAGGGACTTCTGCTTGCCGTCGTAGTAGACGCCGGAGGCCTCGTCCACGAGCCCGCGCGCCGGGTTGTGCAGGGCCACCGCCATGGCGTTGCCGACACTCTTGAGCCCGTCACCCGAAAGGCTGCTGCCGAGATCGGCGCTGACGAACAGCTGCTGCCCCCAGTCGACCGGCACCCGATAGAAGAGCGTCCGGCCGGGCGCGATCTCGTCCTGCCACTCGCCCTGTTCGATACTGGTGGCCTCGTGGAAGCTCGTACCTCCCGCACGCTTTCGGGGGCCGCCGCCCGGCACCGCGGGGGAGGCGGACGGCCACACCTCCGGCGGGGCCGTGGTCGCGGCCTTCTTCAGCCCCGGCTCGGACAGGAAACGGATCTCCACGTCCCACGGCTCGGGCGTCGAGGTCGCCTCGCTCGTGCGCTCCAGGAGGACGTAGTACGCGCCCGCCTCCTGGCAACTGCTCTTGTCCTTCTCGATCCGCCGGCTCGCGTAGTCGGCGACCGGACGGGCGTACGCCGCCGATCCGAACCTGGCCTCGCCGTCGCCGCACTCGGTGCCCGACCGGTCCTCGATGCTGACCTCGAGCTTGTCGGCGTAGTCGACCTTGGTCCCCAGCTTGGGGACGGCCACCGCCGAGACGTACGCGTCGGACGTGGCGTCCAGGTCGATCCGGTAGTAGCGCTTCTCGCCCGGCTTGATGGCGTCCTTGTATGTCGAACCGTCCGTCAACTCAGGGCCATTGCTGTTGACGGGCGTGCCCTGGACGGGCTTCGCCTCGTCGTCGAACGTGTACGGGTTGGGCTCGCCCGCCGCCCATGCCTGCCCCGGCAGCACCGCCACGGCACACATCGCCGCCATCGCGGCCAGTGTCACCCGGCCCCTGCCGCGCTGCCTCTTCACGCGTTTCTCCCTGTGGTCGATGAGTCCGACGAGCCCGTGACCGGCGTCGCCGGCCGAGCCGGCGGGCGCCGCGGTCCTGCGCCGGAGCGGGACGCATACCACCGCCGCGATCAGGACGGCGTGCCCCCGCCTGCCGCCGCGGCGATCGCGGCGATCGCGGCGCCGGACCATCCTGCCCCGCCGGCGGCCGCGCTGTCTGCGCGCCCGGGCGAATCACCCTTCTTGTCCCCCTGTTCGCCCGCGCCGCCTGCCGACACGGGGGCGTCGTGCTGCGGCCCGGACAGCCGGTCGCCGAGAACGGCCACCCGGAGGACCACACCGAGCTGCGGGTTCTCGGCGATCTCCGCGGCCTTCGCGCCGAGCGTCCCGGCGATGCAGAACCCGCCCGTCGTGTGCACGGGGACGACATGGGGGTGGGTCTCATGGCGGTTGGTCCAGGCGACCGGCACCGTGCCCATCTCCAGCACCGCCGGACGGCCGTTGCAGAGGGCCTGCCGGCTGAACTCCCCCGTACCGCCCCCGAGGGGCGCACGGGCCGGCGGCGTAGTACCGCTGTTCACCGGGGCCGATGGTGTCCAGGTACCTGCCGGGGTGCAGCACCGGAGCCGGGTCGCGCGTCGCCGTGCCGGTGACATGCTCGCCGTCGAAGCGGTAGCCGTCCGCAGACAGCCGGGCGGCTGGCGGGCGAGGGCGGCAGCGTCGGGAGCGTCGCAGTAACGGCCTTTCCCGGCACGGGCGATGCACTCCAGCTGCTCCCGTGCCGCGACGGGCTCCTGGAAGCCGACGGTGTCGATCCGTAGCCCCACGCCCTCCTTGGCGAGCCTGTGCCCCGTAGACGCGCAGGCTGGTCGGATGGCCCGCCGGGAGCGCGTCGACGGCCGTTCCCGCGGCGATGCGCGCGCCTCCATCCGGGTGCGGCCGGTGCCGTCGTCGTCGGCCATGGAGCCGGAGGAGTCCAGCACCATCACCAGCCCAATACCGCCGTCCGTACCCGGCACCCTGGCCTCCCACCTCGCCGGTTCCGCCGCGCCCGCCGCCGGCAGCGGCCCTGCCACCAGGGCGAGCGGTGCCGCGCCGATCGTCACCGCGGCCGCGCGGCAGCGCTGTCGTGCTGTCACGGTCCTCCCCCTCCGCACCCGCGAGTTTGCTCTCGCAAGGTAATGATTTGCGGAGGTGAACTCAAGGGGATTGCGTCACGGTCCGGCAACAGCGCGCAGTCACCCGCCCCCCGACCGAGGCGGCCCTGGACAGCACGAAGCCCCGGCCGCTTCCGCGACCGGGGCTCATGATCCAAAGACGCTGCGTCTCACACACCCGAACCTGCGGGCACGGAGTCGGTCGCCTCCGTCCACAGATCCTGCTCGGCGCGATCCGCCTGGATCTGGCGGTACACGAGGAGCCCGCCGATGGCGGCCAGTGCGACCAGGAGAAGCTTCTTCACCGCGCGACCTCGTCTTTCCTTGACGTATGAGGACCTCTGGCGCCCGACTATACACACCGACCGATACCGATCGGTTACCTACATGCGTCCCGGCGGAACCCGGGCCCCGCCTCAACTGTGGCCGTACACAAGCGATCGGCCCGGACGGAGAAAACTCCGTCCGGGCCGATCGTCACCATGGGGCTCACAGGATTTGAACCCTGTGGCCTCAACCTTGTCAGGTCGATCATCGCGGATCCGAATATCTGCAACGGGGCAGCCGAGAGGCTTCGGAGTGGTCGTGGAGGTCCCTCCCGATCCGCACTCGTCCGCCACTGTTGGTGTCAGCCGCCTGACGTCAGACATCTGCCATGCGTTCGACCATCTGTCGGGGCAGCGAGTAAGAGCAGCGATCATTCACAGGCGAGCACCGAACGGGACGCGGTTGTCTCGGTTGCTATTGCACGTCGACGTAGTCGCCTGCCGCCGAAACGGCCGGGGTGGTCGAGGTGCCGGCAAAGCTCCAGCGCCAGTAGCCGTCCGCGGACGCGGTGGTCGTAGTTTTCAGGTCACCCGTACTGGAGGTGTTCACCGTCTTGATGGTGGCATAGGTGCTGGTGCCCGCTTTACGGAACTGGAGCTTGACCGGCTGCGCGGTGTAGCCCGCGTAGGTGCCGGTATCCCAGTTTGCCCGGGTGAGCTTGCCGGTGACCGTGAGCGTCTTGCCGCTGGCTACCGGTTCCGGTGAAGCGTTGACGGTCAGCTTGGAGAACCGTTGCAGGCGGGTGGTCGCGTAGGCATCCCGCCGGGTCCAACTGTCGTCGTTGGCCCATACCTCGACTCCCACCTTCCAGGTCCCGGCGTCGGCGTTGGTGAGCCACCAGTCCGGTTCGAAGGTGAAGGTCTTCGAACAGGTGGAGGTGGTCGCACTGGAAGCCACACAGTCCGCGGGCGTGGTGTCCTCATTCGGCCCGATGTAGCTCTCGGGGTTGTGGGGATCGGTTCCGCGCCACAGGTGGAAGTCGGCGTCCCAGATGCCCGAGGGGTCGGCGGCGGTCACCGAAACCGTGACCGTCGTGTCGGAGAGACCGACAGCGATGTTCTTGCCGCCATTGACGGAGACATTGGTGATCTGGATGTCACCGACGGTTTCGTCTGCGTACGCGGCAGGGCTGATGAACCCACCCAGCGTGGTGGCGGCGAGCACAGCAAAGATTGCGCGTCTGCGCATGAATCTCCCAAAGTGAAGAAGAGGACCCACCGGCCGGATGTACGACACGGCGGGTGCATGAGGGGCCAACTGCCAGCAGTCACACGGGGTTCCACTGTGTTTCAGTCATCCGAGCTGAGCATGGGCTCCCGTGCGTCAGGCGATGAGTTTGCGCACTTCCTTCAGCGTTCGAGGCGACACAGCCGTCACACACCCTCTGGCGGCATCGTGGACGCGCATGCTTCTCCCCAAACCCAGCCTCCAGGTGGAGCGCGACGACCAACGTTGTGACCTGCGGCTGAGCCGTCGACGGCTGTCGGTGTTGGTCATTGTTGAGCGCCCTTCCCAGGGCCCGCGACGGCCCGGAAGGTCGCTTGACGGTGAAAGGGCCAGCGGACCTCGAGGACGGCAGGCATCCTCGGGCCATGACATGCCGTAATGCCACCGAGGACTTCATGACCCAGTCCTCGGCCTCCGGCGGAGTGAGGCCCTCGGCCTGCGTTGGCGGGAATCATCGACTTCGACCGCCGGCAGTTCACCCCGGTCAAGCAGGTCCAGCGCGATGACAGCGGTCTGGTGCTGAAGGACCTCAAGACCGAGTCGTCTCAGTCCGTGCTGCCGCTGCCCACGCTCTGTGCGGGCGCGCCTCGAGTAACGGCGGCACCTGTAAGCCCTGGCGCGGAAGATCGCCGGTGATGCCTGGCAGCAGGCTCCCGGCGAAGACCTGATCTTCTCGCAGCGACACGGCGGGATGATCGAGAGCCGCGGCTTCTCGCGCACCTTCGATGGTCCGATCAAGCGGGCCGGTCTGCGTCGGATCACGGTCCGGCCGGCCCGGCACGCCTGTGGGACCCTGCTCGCCTTCCTCAAGGTCCGCCCCAAGGTGGCTCAGGCGATCCTGCGGCACAGCCAGCTCAGCATGACCATGGACAGCTGTACACACGGTGTGGATGAAGATCAGCGGGAAGCGGCGGCATTGCCGGCCGACCTTCTGGGAGGTCCGCTCATCGGCTGATGTCATCCGGAGATGTCAAAGGCCCCCAACCTTGATCGGCTGGGGGCCTTTGCACTGGTGGGGCTAACAGGATTTGAACCTGTGGCCTCATCCTTATCAGGGATGCGCTCTAACCAACTGAGCTATAGCCCCTCCGCGCTGCGCGCTGACCTCTGAAGATTAGCGCACACGCGGGGCAGCGCCAAAATCGGAATCCGCGGACCCCGCTGCGGCGCTACTCGTCCTCGGCGAGCGTGAGCTCCACACCGCCCACAAACCCGGCGGAGAGGTTGTAGATGAAGGCTCCCAGGGTCGCCAGCGCTGTGGCGAGCACCACATCGATCACCGCGATGACCGAGGTGAAGATCAGCACGCGCGGCAGCGACAGGAACGACTGGAGATCGAAGCCGTTGCTCTCGTTGGAGCCCGTGGCCTCGCTGATCGTCCCGCCGACCGTCGAGAAGACGCCCATGGCGTCCATGACCATCCACAGCACCGCGGAGGCGACCACGGTGCAGATGCCGAGCGCGATGGAGAGCAGGAAGCTGACCTTCATCACCGACCACGGATCGGCCTTCGCCACCCGCAGTCGCGCCTTGCGCGTCCGCGGCGTCGTGCGGGCACCGGTCTTCGGCCGGCGCACCGCCGACGCGGGCTGCGCCCCGCCGTGGGTGCCGCCCGGCGAGGGATACGCCTGCGGCGGGTGGTACGGCTGCCCGGCCTGCTGCTGAGCAGGCTGCTCGCCGCCAAACATCTCGTAAGGGGGCTGAGGCCCCCGGGTGTCCGTCACTGTGGCCCCCTGGGAGTCCGCGGCAGGGCCACGGGCACCATTCGCTCCAGAATCGGACGCTCCGGCACCCGTGGCTCCACTCACGCTCTACTCCTCGTGCTCCCCTGCCGAGGACGGAGTGCCCTCGACTGCCGACTCGGCCGACTCTTCGTCGCCCGCTTCGGTCCCGTCGACCTCTTCGGCCTCGCGACCTGCCTCGGCGTTACGAGCGATGCCCACCACGGCATCGCGCTTGCCCAGGTTGATCAGTTGGACGCCCATGGTGTCACGGCCCGTCTCCCTGACTTCGTTGACTCGCGTACGAATCACACCGCCGCCGAGCGTGATGGCGAGGATCTCGTCGGTCTCCTCGACCACCAGCGCGCCCACGAGCGATCCGCGGTCCTCGACGATCTTGGCTGCCTTGATACCGAGGCCGCCGCGGCCCTGGACGCGGTACTCGTCGACGGGGGTCCGCTTCGCGTACCCGCCGTCGGTTGCGGTGAACACGAACGTACCGGGCCGGACGACATTCATCGAGAGCAGTTCGTCGCCCTCACGGAAACTCATGCCCTTCACGCCGGAGGTCGCGCGCCCCATCGGGCGGAGCGCCTCGTCCGTCGCGGTGAACCGGATCGACTGCGCCTTCTTGCTGATGAGCAGCAGATCGTCCTCGGCGGACACCAGCTCCGCGCCGATCAGTTCGTCGTCGGCGCCGCTCTCGGTCTCCCGCAGGTTGATCGCGATGACACCGCCCGCGCGCGGGGAGTCGTAGTCCTTCAGCGACGTCTTCTTCACCAGACCGGCCTTGGTGGCGAGCACCAGGTACGGCACGGCCTCGTAGTCGCGGATCGCCAGGATCTCGGCGATCTGCTCGTCCGGCTGGAAGGCCAGCAGGTTGGCGACGTGCTGACCGCGCGCGTCCCGGCCGGCGTCCGGCAGCTCGTAGGCCTTGGCCCGGTAGACCCGGCCCTTGTTGGTGAAGAACAGCAGCCAGTGGTGCGTGGTGGAGACGAAGAAGTGGTCGACGATGTCGTCTTCCTTCAGCTTCGTGCCGCGCACGCCCTTGCCACCGCGCTTCTGCGAGCGGTAGTCGTCGGTCTTCGTACGCTTCACATAGCCGCCACGCGTGATGGTGACGACGATGTCCTCCTCGGCGATCAGGTCCTCCATGGACATGTCGCCGTCGAAGGGCACCAGCTTGGAGCGGCGGTCGTCGCCGAACTTCTCGACGAGCGCGGCCAGTTCCTCGCTGACGATCTGGCGCTGACGGGCCTCGGAGGCGAGGATCGCGTTGTACTCGTTGATCTTCGCCTGGAGTTCGTCGTGCTCGGCGACGATCTTCTGGCGCTCCAGAGCGGCGAGCCGGCGCAGCTGCATCTCGAGGATGGCGTTGGCCTGGATCTCGTCGATCTCCAGCAGGCCCATCAGGCCCTCGCGCGCGATCTCGACGGTGTCGCTGCGCCGGATCAGGGCGATGACCTCGTCGATCGCGTCCAGCGCCTTGAGCAGACCGCGCAGGATGTGCGCCCGCTCCTCCGCCTTGCGCAGGCGGAATTTCGTGCGCCGGACGATGACCTCGATCTGGTGCGTCACCCAGTGGCGGATGAACGCGTCCAGCGAGAGCGTGCGCGGCACGCCGTCGACGAGCGCCAGCATGTTGGCGCCGAAGTTCGTCTGGAGGTCGGTGTGCTTGTAGAGGTTGTTGAGGACGACCTTGGCGACCGCTTCACGCTTGAGGACGATGACCAGGCGCTGTCCGGTACGGGACGAGGTCTCGTCCCGTACGTCGGCGATGCCGCCGATCTTGCCGTCCTTGACGAGGTCGGCGATCTTCTGGGCCAGGTTGTCCGGGTTGACCTGGTACGGAAGCTCCGTGACCACCAGGCACTGGCGGTTCTGGATCTCCTCGACCTCGACGACCGCACGCATCGTGATGGAGCCGCGTCCGGTGCGGTACGCCTCCTCGATGCCCTTGCGGCCGACGACGAGGGCGCCGGTCGGGAAGTCGGGGCCCTTGATGCGCTCGATCAGCGCGTCGAGGAGCTCCTCGTGGGTGGCCTCGGGGTGCTCCAGTGCCCACTGGGCACCGGAGGCGACCTCGCGCAGGTTGTGCGGCGGGATGTTGGTCGCCATACCGACCGCGATGCCCGCCGAGCCGTTGACCAGCAGGTTGGGGAAGCGCGCCGGCAGGACCGTCGGCTCCTGGTTGCGGCCGTCGTAGTTGTCCTGGAAGTCGACGGTCTCCTCGTCGATGTCCCGGAGCATCTCCATGGACAGCGGCATCATCTTGCACTCGGTGTACCGCATGGCCGCGGCCGGGTCGTTGCCCGGAGAGCCGAAGTTGCCGTTGGAGTCCACCAGCGGCATACGCATCGACCACGGCTGGGCCAGGCGGACCAGGGCGTCGTAGATGGACGAGTCGCCGTGCGGGTGGTACGTGCCCATGACGTCACCGACGACGCGGGCGCACTTGTAGAAGCCCTTCTCGGGCCGGTACCCGCCGTCGTACATCGCGTAGAGCACGCGGCGGTGGACGGGCTTGAGACCGTCCCGCACGTCGGGCAGGGCACGCGACACGATGACGGACATCGCGTAGTCGAGGTACGACCGCTGCATCTCGGTCTCGAGCCCGACGGGCTCGACACGCAGGGCTACAGGCTCTTCTTCTTCGGTCGTGACGGGGGTGTTCTCGTCGGCCATTGCTGGTCTTCAGTCCTTTCGTGCGGTCAGCTGAGACCGACTCAGATGTCGAGGAAGCGGACGTCCTTGGCGTTGCGCTGGATGAACGAGCGCCGCGCCTCCACGTCTTCGCCCATCAGCACCGAGAACAGGTCGTCCGCCTGCGCCGCGTCGTCCAGCGTGACCTGGCCGAGCACCCGGTGGTCCTGGTCCATGGTGGTGATGCGCAGTTCCTCGGCGTTCATCTCGCCGAGACCCTTGAAGCGCTGGATCGAGTCTTCCTTGATCCGCTTGCCGTTCTGCTTGCCGAGCTCGACGAGCGCGTCGCGCTCGCGGTCCGAGTAGGCGTACTCGAAGTCGTCCCGGCCCCACTTGATCTTGTAGAGCGGCGGACGGGACAGGTACACATGCCCGGCCTCGACCAGCGGCCGCATGAAGCGGAACAGGAACGTCAGCAGCAGCGTGTTGATGTGCTGGCCGTCGACGTCGGCGTCCGCCATCAGGATGATCTTGTGATAGCGGAGCTTCTCGATGTCGAAGTCCTCGTGCACACCGGTGCCGAAGGCCGAGATCAGCGCCTGGACCTCGGTGTTCTGCAGGATCTTGTCGATCCGCGCCTTCTCGACGTTCAGGATCTTGCCTCGGATCGGCAGGATCGCCTGGTACATCGGGTTGCGGCCGGACTTGGCCGAGCCGCCGGCGGAGTCACCCTCGACGATGAAGATCTCGCACTGGGTGGGGTCGTTCGACTGGCAGTCGCTGAGCTTGCCCGGCAGCGACGCCGACTCCAGCAGGCCCTTGCGGCGCGTCAGATCGCGCGCCTTGCGGGCCGCGACCCGGGCGGTGGCCGCCTGGATCGACTTGCGGATGATGTCCGTGGCCTCATTGGGGTTGCGGTCGAACCAGTCGTTGAGGTGCTCGTGTACGACCTTCTGGACGAAGGTCTTCGCCTCCGTGTTGCCCAGCTTGGTCTTGGTCTGGCCCTCGAACTGCGGCTCGCCCAGCTTCACGGAGATGATCGCCGTCAGACCCTCGCGGATGTCCTCGCCCGTGAGGTTGTCGTCCTTCTCGCGCAGCAGCTTCTTGTCGCGCGCGTACCGGTTGACGAGACCCGTCAGCGCAGCGCGGAAGCCCTCCTCGTGCGTACCGCCCTCATGCGTGTGGATGGTGTTCGCGAACGAGTACACACCCTCGGTGTACTGCGAGTTCCACTGCATCGCGATCTCGACCGAGATCATCCGCTCCTTGTCCTCGGCCTCGACGGCGATGACGGTGGGGTGGACGAGCTCGCCCTTGCGGGAGTTGAGGTACTTCACGAAGTCGACGATGCCGCCCTCGTAGAAGTACTTCACGGTCCGGGCCGGGTGCTCCTCCACCGCCGCCGCGTCCGGGTCGTCCGCGCCGACGGTCGCCTTCGCGGACTCGCGCTCGTCCGTCAGCGTCAGGGTCAGGCCCTTGTTGAGGAAGGCCATCTCCTGGAAGCGGCGCGAGAGCGTCTCGAAGGAGTACTCGGTGGTCTCGAAGACGTCCGGATCGGCCCAGAAGGTGACCGCGGTGCCGGAGTCGGACACTTCTTCGTGCTTGGCCAGCGGGGCCGTGGGGACGCCCGACTTGTACTCCTGCGTCCAGCGGTAGCCGTCCGTCCTGATCTCGACGGCGAGCTTGTAGGACAGCGCGTTCACCACGGAGACACCAACGCCGTGCAGACCGCCGGAGACGGCATAGCCGCCGCCGCCGAACTTGCCGCCCGCGTGCAGCACGGTGAGCACGACCTCGACGGCCGGCTTCTTCTCGACGGGGTGGATGCCCACCGGGATGCCGCGGCCGTTGTCGACGACGCGTACGCCGCCGTCGGCGAGGATCGTGACGTCGATGCTGTCGGCGTGGCCGGCCATGGCCTCGTCGACGGAGTTGTCGACGACCTCTTGGACGAGGTGGTGGAGTCCACGCTCACCGGTCGAGCCGATGTACATGCCGGGGCGCTTGCGGACCGCGTCCAGACCCTCGAGGACGGTGATCGCGCTGGCGTCGTACGAGGCGGTGACCTCGCCGTTCCCACCGGCAGCAGTGGACGGAAGGTTCTCGTTGGGGTTGCCGGAATCGGCCACGAAGCGCCCTTTCTGGCACAGCACAAGCCGCTCTCCGTCACTGCGGGACCGGCTGCGTCTTTCGGTATCTAATCGACGAGTCCCGCGAGAGTCGCGGGATTGTCCACCAGTCTACCGGTACCGGCGACACGAATGGGGGTTTGCCGGTAGCTGAGTCCGCATGTGCCGCCCTCAACCGCCTCCCGCCGACTCCCCATATACGGGAAGGGGCTCCAAGAGGCTCACACGGGCTTTGAGAGCTTCGGGCTGTCAACCTCCGGCTACCGTGAGGGATGCCTCAGCCGTACCGCCCGGTTTCCCGCGTCGCACAGCCCGGCCTCAGCCGTACGTGTCCCCCGGGCCAGTGCTCCCCGGTGCCCGCAGCGGGCCGAATCTGCGCGCGGGTCCGCCGGGGCCCAGCACCTTGATCATGCGGACCGTGCCGTGCCCCAGGTCCTCGTTCAGCCGCGCCACCAGGCGCGGAGCCAGCAGCCGCAGCTGGGTCGCCCATGCCGTCGAGTCGCACTGGACCGTCAGCACGCGCTGGTCGGGGTCCTCGTCGTAGCGCAGCGGTACGCAGTGCTTGGCCAGGTCCTCGCCGACGATCTGCGGCCAGCGGCCCATCACACCGCCCACCGCGGCCGGTGTCTCCCAACCGCGCTCGGTGATCAGCCGGTTGATCGCCGCGCCAAGCGGCAGCGGGTCGCGGCCGTCGGCCCGCGCACCCGAGCGCAGCCCGCCGCCGCGCCTGGCCTGCTTCTTCTGCTGCGCGGCCGCGCCCTTGGCCTTCGCCTGCTCCTTGGCCGCACGCAGCGCGACCCGGGCCAGGTCCACGCCCGAGGACTCGGGGAACTTGGGGACCGGGGTCTCGTCCTCACTCATACGCGCTCCACCGCCCCGTCGGCCACCGCGTACCGGGCACCCGCCAGCACGCCTGGGACGTCGTCGTCGACGGCGGCCGTCACCAGCACCTGCTCGCCGGGGGCCACCAGCTCCGCGAGGCGCTCCCGGCGGCGCGCGTCCAGCTCGGCGAACACGTCGTCGAGCACGAGCACCGGCTCGTTGCCCTCGGCACGCAGCAGGTCGTACGAGGCCAGCCGCAGCGCCAGCGCGTACGACCAGGACTCGCCGTGGCTGGCGTACCCCTTCGCCGGCAGCTGCCCCAGCTTGAGCAACAGGTCGTCACGGTGGGGACCGACCAGCGTCACGCCCCGCTCGATCTCCTGCTTGCGGGCCTCGGCCAGCGCGGCGATCAGCTGCTCGTACAGCTCCTCACGGGTCGCCGGGCCGGCGTGCTCCGCACCGGCGGAAGCGGAGGAGGAACGGTACTCCAGGGCGATCGGGCCGCCGCCGGGCGCAAGCGCCTCGTACGCCTTGTCCGCCAGCGGCTGCAGGGAGGCGATCAGGTCGAGCCGCCTGGCCAGCACCTCGGCACCGGCCCGCGCCAGGTGCTGGTCCCATATGTCCAGCGTGGACATGTCCATCGAACGCCCGCCGTGCCGTCTCGCCATCGCGGCCGACTTCAGCAGGGTGTTGCGCTGCCTGAGCACCCGGTCGTAGTCCGAGCGCACCCCCGCCATGCGCGGCGAGCGCGCCGTGACCAGCTCGTCGAGGAATCGCCGGCGCTCACCGGGGTCGCCCTTGACCAGGGCCAGGTCCTCGGGGGCGAACAGCACCGTGCGTACGATCCCGAGCACATCACGTGGTCTGACCTGCGAGGACCTGTTGATGCGGGCCCTGTTCGCCTTCCCCGGGTTGAGCTCGAGCTCGACCAGCTGGGAGCGCTCGCCCTGGGTGATCGCGGCCCGGATCACCGCCCGGTCGGCCCCCATCCGCACCAGCGGCGCGTCCGAGGACACCCGGTGGCTGGACAGGGTCGCGAGATAACCGACGGCCTCGACCAGATTGGTCTTCCCCTGCCCGTTCGCCCCCACGAAAGCGGTGACGCCCGGATCGAGAGGGACCTCGACCCGGGCGTACGAGCGGAAGTCGGCCAGCGACAGATGCGTGACGTGCATGGTGTGGCGCCGACCTTCCCCCGGCGTGGCTGCGCACCGCCTGGTGCACAGCCTGTGGATTACTTCGTGCTCTCCACCGCGTGGCCGCCGAACTGGTTGCGCAGCGCGGCGATCATCTTCATCTGCGGGGAGTCGTCCTGGCGGGACGCGAACCGCGCGAACAGCGACGCGGTGATCGCCGGCAGCGGCACGGCGTTGTCGATCGCGGCCTCGACGGTCCACCGGCCCTCGCCGGAGTCCTGCGCGAAGCCGCGCAGCTTCTCGAGGTGCTCGTCCTCGTCCAGGGCGTTGACCGCGAGGTCGAGCAGCCAGGAACGGATGACCGTGCCCTCCTGCCAGGAGCGGAAGACCTCGCGCACGTCGGTGACGGAGTCCACCTTCTCCAGCAGCTCCCAGCCCTCGGCGTAGGCCTGCATCATGGCGTACTCGATGCCGTTGTGAACCATCTTGGCGAAGTGGCCGGCACCGACCTTGCCCGCGTGGACGGAGCCGAACTCGCCCTCGGGCTTGAGCGCGTCGAAGACCGGCTGGACCTTGGCCACGTGCTCGGCGTCGCCGCCGTACATCAGGGCGTAACCGTTCTCCAGGCCCCAGACACCGCCGGAGACACCGCAGTCGACGAAGCCGATGCCCTTGATGCCCAGCTCGACGGCGTGCTTCTCGTCGTCGGTCCAACGGGAGTTCCCGCCGTCGACGACGATGTCACCGGGGGAGAGCAGCTCCGCCAGCTCGTCGATCGTGGACTGGGTCGCGGCACCCGCCGGGACCATGACCCAGACGACGCGCGGGCCCTTGAGCTTGCCCACAAGCTCCTCAAGGCTGTGGACATCCGCGAGATCCGGGTTGCGGTCGTAGCCGATGACGGTGTGGCCTGCGCGGCGGATGCGCTCGCGCATGTTGCCGCCCATCTTGCCGAGGCCGACGAGACCGAGCTCCATCAGAGATTCCTCAATCGTTGAGTGCCGTTTCCTACCCGCGTCCGAGACTACGCCCGGACACGGGTGCACACCTGTGGGGTCAGGCGCTCAGAAGCCGCTGGTCAGCCGCTCAGGCGCACCGGCATGATCAGGTACTTGTACGCCTCGTCCGCCTCCGCGTCCACGGCCGGCCTGCCGCTCAGCAGCGCGGGCTTGGTGGACGTGGTGAAGGACAGCTGGGCGACCGGCGAGTCGATCGCGCTGAGGCCGTCCAGCAGGAAGGTCGGGTTGAAGGCGATCGAGATGTCGTCACCTTCCAGCTGTGCGTCCACACGCTCCACAGCCTGTGCGTCGTCGCTGGAGCCGGCCTCCAGGATCAGCACGCCCTGCTCGAAGCTGAGGCGCACCGGGGTGTTCCGCTCGGCGACGAGGGCGACACGCTTGACAGCCTCGACGAACGGCGCGGTCTCGATGACGGCCACCGAGTTGAACTCGGTGGGGAACAGCGTGCGGTACTTCGGCAGGTCGCCTTCGAGCAGACGGGTCGTGGTCCGCCGTCCGGCGCCCTCGAAACCGATCAGGCCCTCACCGGCACCGGAGCCCGACAGCGCCAGCGTGACCGTGTCGCCGCTCGTCAGCGCCTTGGCGGTGTCGAGGAGCGTCTTGGCGGGCACCAGGGCGACGGCCGAGGCGTCCGGACTCTCGGGCTTCCACAGGAACTCGCGGACCGCGAAGCGGTAGCGGTCGGTGGAGGCCAGGGTGACGGTGTCGCCCTCGATCTCGATACGCACACCGGTCAGCACGGGAAGGGTGTCGTCGCGACCGGCGGCGATGGCGACCTGGGCGGCGGCGGAGGCGAAGACCTCGCCGGGCACGGTGCCGGTGGCGGTCGGCATCTGCGGAAGTGCGGGGTACTCCTCCACAGGCAGGGTGTGGAGGGTGAACCGCGAGGAGCCGCAGACCACGGTCGCCCGTACACCGTCTGTGGAAATCTCCACCGGACGGTTGGGCAGCGCGCGGCAGATGTCGGCGAGCAGGCGGCCGGAAACGAGGACGGTGCCGTCCTCGTCGATCTCCGCCTCCACAGAGACACGGGCCGAGACCTCGTAGTCGAAGCTGGAGAAGCTGAGGGCGCCGTCCTCCGCCTTCAGAAGAAGGCCTGCGAGTACGGGCGCCGGCGGACGGGCCGGGAGGCTGCGGGCCACCCAGGCCACCGCCTCCGCGAGTACATCGCGCTCCACCCGGATCTTCACCGGAACCGCCTCCTGCTGTTGCTGGCTCGCCCTGCTGGCCTTCGTCGTCGGCTTGATGCCGGAGACCAGTCTGACGCACGGCGCCGACAGTCGGTGCGGGTCGGGGTCAAGTCGCGCCAAGAGGTACGGGGCGCTCCGGGCCCGAGTTGTGCACAGGCCCGTCTTCCAAGCGAATTTCCCGGTAACTCTAAGTGGGAGTAGTAGTAGGGCCTGTGGAAACCGTGGATAACGTCGTCCGCGCAGGTCAGGGCCCGTTTTTTGTCCACCGCGCCTGTGGGCGGGAGCCGTGGACAACCCCGTGCTTCTGTGGACACCGGAAAGTTCTGCACACCCGATGCACAGCCCACGGGGACTTCTCCCCAGTGCCGTCCCCAGCTTTACCCACGTTCCCCACAGGCCAACCGACCTCCTTGGTGTGACGCCTTTCACTCGACCCGGTGAGCGGGGGTGTTGCGTTGCCGAACAGTGGACAGGGGTGGGGAAAAGCTGTGGGCAACGGAGCCCTGCCTGTGGGCTGCCGGTGGACAACGTGGATCAAGGTCTGTGGACGATTTCTCTGTCCACAGACTGTGGAGGGCGTCCGGCCACAAATCCACAACCGGCTGACCTGGCCCGACATCCGCTGCACCGGCCGGCCTGTGGACCGAATCTGGACAACTTCCCGGTCCCCAGGCTGTGGACGGAAGATCGTGCCCAGTTCTGTGGAGAACGGGCGGGGGCCGGGTGGTATTCGAACACGATCTTCCGGGGGAAGCGCGGACGGCGGTGCGCCGTGAGGGTCCCGGACTCCTCCTGCGGGCCGTCGGCGAGGCGCCCGGGGACGTCTGGCGAGGACTGACGGGCCTGCGTCGCGGGCCTCTGCTCCGCGCCTGCCTCCGGCGGGATCAGGGATGCGCCCGGGGGCACCGGCGGGGCTCCCGGCTGGCTGAGGCGCGAGCCGGCGCGGGTATCGGGTCTCCGGCCGAAGGGCTCGGTCGACGCTCCGGGGGCACCGTCGGGTGCCGGCGAGGACATCCGGTCTCCGGTCGGTGGGCCACCGCAGGGCGCTTCTGGCGAGTCTCCGGCGGGGACGGTGAGTCTCCGGCCGGCGGTGGCCCGCCGGCTCCCTCCGACGACGCTCCGGCGGGTGCCGGCGGGGGACCGGTGGGCCCATCGGCGAGGCGCCGGCAGGGCCCCGGGAACGTCGAAGGCGCCCGCGGGATCTCGTCCCGTGGGCGCCTTCGCAGGCCGTGCCGGGGGCTGGGTCAGCCGTTCTTGATGCGGTTGGTGAGCTCGGTGACCTGGTTGTAGATGGACCGCCGCTCCGCCATCAGCGCCCGGATCTTGCGGTCCGCGTGCATCACGGTCGTGTGGTCGCGCCCGCCGAACTGCGCGCCGATCTTCGGCAGCGACAGATCGGTGAGTTCTCGGCACAGGTACATCGCGATCTGGCGCGCCGTCACCAGCACACGGCTGCGCGAAGATCCGCACAGATCCTCGACCGTGAGGCCGAAGTAGTCCGCCGTGGCCGCCATGATCGCCGCTGCGGTGATCTCGGGGGCCGCGTCCTCGCCGCCCGGGATCAGGTCCTTGAGCACGATCTCGGTGAGACCGAGGTCGACCGGCTGCCGGTTGAGCGAGGCGAACGCCGTCACCCGGATCAGCGCGCCCTCCAGTTCACGGATGTTCCGCGAGATGCGGGACGCGATGAACTCCAGTACCTCCGGCGGGGCGTTGAGCTGCTCCTGCACGGCCTTCTTGCGCAGGATCGCGATACGCGTCTCCAGCTCAGGCGGCTGTACGTCGGTGGTCAGACCCCACTCGAAACGGTTCCGCAGCCGGTCCTCCAGGGTCATCAGCTGCTTGGGCGGGCGGTCCGAGGACAGCACGATCTGCTTGTTGGCGTTGTGGAGCGTGTTGAAGGTGTGGAAGAACTCCTCCTGCGTCGACTCCTTGCTCGCGAGGAACTGGATGTCGTCGACCAGCAGGATGTCCACATCGCGGTAGCGCTTGCGGAAGGTGTCGCCCTTGCCGTCGCGGATCGAGTTGATGAACTCGTTGGTGAACTCCTCCGAGCTCACGTACCGCACCCGGGTGCCCGGGTAGAGGCTGCGGGCGTAGTGCCCGATGGCGTGCAGCAGATGCGTTTTTCCGAGCCCCGACTCCCCGTAGATGAAAAGGGGGTTGTACGCCTTGGCCGGCGCCTCGGCCACCGCGACGGCAGCGGCGTGCGCGAACCGGTTGGACGCGCCGATGACGAACGTGTCGAAGAGGTACTTGGGGTTCAGCCGGGCATGCGGCTCGCCGGGGCCGGGCGCCGGCGAGGGCTTGGCACCGAGCGGTCCGGGTGCGCCCGACGGGCCGCCGCGGTGCGGGGCCTGCGACTCGGGGAGCTGACGCTCGGCGCGCGGGTCGTACTGCTGGCGCTCGGGCGGCTGCCGGTAGTCGTGCTGCGACCGTCCGGGCGGTGCCGAGGCGTAGGGATCGCGCTCCTGGAAACCGCCGAGACGGGGCTGCTGCCAGTTGAGGTCTTCCTGGACGCGCGGCCAGGCGCCGGGCTCGGGGCGCTGCTGCTGGTACTCGGGGTACGACGGGCGCACGTTCGGCAAGCCGTCGTCGGGCGAAGGGCGGTGGCCGTAGCCGCCGCTGTCATAGGGGGAGCCGCCCTGGCGCCCGGTCTCGTACGCGTCGCCGCCCTGGCGCGGTCCGTCGTACGGGTCGCTCTGGCGGGAGCCGTCGTATGTGTCCCCGTTCTGGCGCGGCTCGTCGTGCTGAGGTCCCTGGTAGCGGGGCGCCTGCTGCTGGTGTGCGGGCGGTGCCTGGGGGGCCGGGGGCTCGCCCACGGAGTCGTCGACGGTGATCGCGATCCGGATCGGGCGGCCGCACTCGCGGCTCAGCGTCTCGCTGATCAGCGGGGCGAGCCGGCCTTCGAGCACGCGCTTGCCCCACTCGTTGGGTACGGCGAGCAGCGCGGTGTCGGCGACGAGTGCGAGAGGCTGGCAGCGCTCGATCCACTGCTTGTCCTTGGGCTCGACGCCCTGCTGGCCCTCATCGAGGAGCTGCTCCAGCACTCGTGGCCACACTGCGGCAAGATCGGCAGGTACGTCAGCCACAAGGCACGCTCTCTCACAGGTCCCACGAATGTGTGGTTCTCGGGACGGGATGGGAAGACAGGCAGGAAAGGAATCCGAGTTCAGCCACGGTAGTCAGGCCGAGCCATGCGGTTCAAGTTGTTGTCCACAGCCTGTGTACAGCGAGGTCCATCATCGGCCTGGTTTGACCGGATGGCGTAGCCGCGCGTACCGTAACCAGGTCGAGTTGTCGATGGCTGCTGCCGCCTGCCTCCGATGGGCAAAGATCACGGTCTGTGATTGTGAAGCGGTGCACTCGGGCGTAATCGCGAGCTACTCGTGGGCGCACGGTGACAGCCAGGCGATGTCCCGCCATCAACGAATCATTTCTGGAGCCCCCGAGTGAGCAAGCGCACCTTCCAGCCGAACAACCGTCGTCGTGCGAAGACCCACGGTTTCCGCCTGCGCATGCGTACCCGTGCCGGTCGCGCCATCCTGGCGAACCGTCGCAGCAAGGGTCGCGCCAACCTGTCCGCCTGATCGCGAACAGGTCGTGACGTGCTGCCTACCGAGAATCGGCTGAGGCGGCGCGAGGACTTCGCGACTGCGGTACGCCGAGGACGCCGGGCCGGTCGCCCGCTCCTCGTCGTCCATCTACGCAGCGGTGCTACGGACCCGCACGCGCCTGGGGAGAGCGCTCCCCCGACGTGTGCGGGTTTCGTCGTGAGCAAGGCCGTGGGCGGAGCTGTCGTACGCAACAGGGTCAAGCGGAGACTGCGCCACCTCATGCGCGATCGGCTGTCCGAGCTGCCCCCCGGTAGCCTGGTGGTCGTACGGGCGCTGCCCGGTGCGGGCGACGCCGACCATGCACAGCTGGCCCGAGACCTGGACGTCGCTCTGCAGCGGCTGCTGGGAGGGGGCGCGCGATGAAGTACCCACTGCTGGCACTGATCAAGCTCTATCAGTGGACGATCAGCCCGCTGCTGGGACCTGTCTGCAGGTACTACCCGTCGTGTTCCCACTATGGATTTACGGCCATCGACCGGCACGGCGCGGTGAAAGGCACAGCCCTGACCGCCTGGCGGATTCTGCGGTGCAACCCGTGGTCGCCCGGAGGTGTGGATCATGTGCCCCCGCGCAAGCGCCCACGGTGGCACGAAATGCTGCGCGATGCCTTGCGTGGCAGCAAGGGCGGGCACTCCGCCGCTGATGCGCCTGCCCCGGGGTCGGCCCCCGGAACCCCGAGCCCGGCCGCAGAGACCTCGCCCAATGCTCAAGGAGCCTGATTAGTGGACACGATTGCCAGTCTCTTCAGTTTTATCACCACACCTGTCTCGTGGATCATCGTCCAGTTCCACAAGCTCTATGGGGCGATCTTCGGCCCGGACACGGGCTGGGCCTGGGGACTGTCCATCGTGTCGCTGGTGATCCTCATCCGGATCTGCCTGATCCCGCTCTTTGTGAAGCAGATCAAGTCGACCCGGAACATGCAGGCGCTCCAGCCGAAGATGAAGGCGATCCAGGAGCGCTACAAGAGCGACCGACAGCGTCAGTCCGAAGAGATGATGAAGCTGTACAAGGAGACCGGGACCAACCCGCTTTCCTCGTGCCTTCCGATCCTCGCGCAGTCGCCGTTCTTCTTCGCGCTGTACCACGTGCTGAGCAAGATCGCCTCGGGTGACGAGATCGGCGTGCTGAACAAGAGCCTCGTCGACAGTGCGCGTGAGGCACATATCTTCGGTGCTCCGATCGCCGCCAAGTTCATGGACTCGCCCGAGAAGGTCGAGGTGCTCAAGGCCTCCCTGACGGACGTCCGCATCGTCACCGCGATCATGATCATCATGATGTCCGCGTCGCAGTTCTACACGCAGCGCCAGCTGATGCAGAAGAACGTCGACCTCACGGTCAAGACGCCGTACATGCAGCAGCAGAAGATGCTGATGTACATCTTCCCGGTGATCTTCGCCGTCATGGGCATCAACTTCCCGGTCGGTGTCCTCGTCTACTGGCTGACCACCAACGTGTGGACCATGGGTCAGCAGATGTACGTCATCAACCAGAACCCGACCCCGGGCAGCAAGGCCCAGGACCACTACCTGCAGCGCCTGCTCAAGAGCGTCGTCGCGCACGGCGAGGTCCGCTCGCGGCGCAAGCGCACCGTCGTCCAGGCCATCGTGGCCAAGGGGACGGACCGCAACGACAACGAGCGCCGGTTCATCACCGGGCTGGCGAAGGCCGGCCTGGCCGCCCAGGCGGACGGCACGGTGGCCAAGAGCGAGACGGCAGTGGCCGAGGCCGAGGGTGGCAGCGGCGCTCAGCGGCGCCAGCAGCCCAAGCGGCAGAGCAAGGCACGGCGCCAGACCGCGGTCGGCACCCCGGGTGCGGCCAAGGACACCGAAGGCCCGGCCGACTCCACGTCCAAGACGTCGCTGCAAAAGGAAGGGTCCGCCGAGGGCGCCAAGCCCAAGGCCGGCGGTGGCAAGGCCACCGGATCCGCCCGCCAGGCCAAGCCCGGACAGGCAAAGTCCGGGCAGCGCAAGGGCCAGCAGCGCCCCAAGCACCCGTCGTCCAAGAAGTAAGAAGGAGTCCATCCGTGACGGAAGGCACCATCTCCGCCGCCGCCGAGGGTGGCGACACCCTGACCCGCCTCGAGCAGGAAGGGGAGATCGCGGCTGACTACCTCGAGGGTCTGCTCGACATCGCCGACCTCGACGGTGACATCGACATGGACGTCGAGGCGGACCGAGCTGCGGTCTCGATCATCAGTGAGGCGGGCAGCCGGGACCTGCAGAAGCTCGTGGGCCGGGACGGCGAGGTCCTCGAAGCCCTCCAGGAACTGACGCGCCTGGCCGTGCACCGCGAGACCGGTGACCGCAGCCGCCTCATGCTCGACATCGCCGGTTTCCGGGCGAAGAAGCGCACCGAGCTGGCCGAGCTCGGCGCCAAGGCGGCCAACGAGGTCAAGACCACCGGTCAGCCGGTCAAGCTCGACCCCATGACGCCCTTCGAGCGCAAGGTCGTCCACGACGCGGTCGCGGCCGCGGGGCTGCGCAGCGAGTCCGAGGGCGAGGAGCCCCAGCGCTTCGTCGTCGTACTCCCTGCCTGACCCCATGTTCTGTCGGCCCCGTCTGTTCGCAGGCGGGGCCGATCTTTGTCAGCCTGAATAGTCAGCCACCACAGCCCTGAGCGGCAGTGCGGTATGGAAGGACGGTTCCCGTGACGGAGGCAGCAGAGCTTCCCCAGGCGCCCGAGGCGGCGCGGACGGTATTCGGAGAGCTCTTTCCGGAGGCCGTGCGGTATGCGGAGCTGCTCGCGGATGCGGGGGTCAAGCGCGGTCTGATCGGCCCGCGTGAGGTGCCCCGACTGTGGGAGCGCCACCTGCTGAACTGCGCTGTGCTGTCCGAGGTCGTCCCGCAGGGGGTGACGGTGTGCGATGTCGGCTCGGGCGCCGGGCTTCCGGGTATCCCGCTCGCACTCGTCCGGCCGGACCTCAAGATCACCCTTCTCGAACCCCTGCTGCGGCGTACGAACTTTCTCCAGGAAGTCGTCGAGCTGCTGGGCCTCGACCATGTGACCGTGGTCCGGGGCAGGGCCGAGGAAATGCTGGGCAAGGTACCTCCGGTGCATGTGGTGACGGCGCGGGCCGTGGCACCGCTGGACCGGCTGGCCGGCTGGGGCGTCCCTCTGCTTCGCCCCTATGGCGAGATGCTGGCACTCAAGGGCGATACCGCGGAGGAGGAGATCCAGGGCGCCCGGGCCGCGCTGAGCAAGCTCGGAGTGGTGGAGACATCCGTTCTCCATGTCGGTGAAGGAATCGTCGACCCGCTGTCCACTGTCGTACGGGTCGAGGTGGGTGAGAGCCCGGGCGGTGTGAGGTTCGCCGCCAAGCGCGCGAAGGCCGCCAGGACGAGCCGAACGCGCCGTCGCCGCTGACCCGTAGTCCGCTGAGCCATACAAGCTTCCATACGTACACATTTCGGAGTGTCGTCCTGGTTCGGTGATGCGGCGCGTGCATCGTGTTTCACGTGAAACGTCGCTCACTGCTGCAGGGAATCATCAGCCGCGGCCGTGCGGCCGCCCCGGTAAAGGGCCGCAAGCCCCTCCTACGGGCCACGGAGTTGTCCACAGAGGTGGATTCCTCCACAGAACCACGGGCCTCGCTGGTTCACGACCCCAAAAGCATGGCAGGCTCTCCTCATCGCGAGCCTGAAGTCGAGGAGAGTGAATCCTTGCGGTCCGACGCCAACATCGCGGGACCGATGACCGATCCGGTCCCCGGTCCCCGTACCGAGTCCCCGGGGGAGGATGTTTCACGTGAAACACCGCCGCCCATGGACGACACCCCCATCGGCCGCGCTGCACAGCTGGCCGTGGAGGCGCTGGGGCGTGCCGGTGAGGGTCTGCCCCGACCTGAGCAGACACGCGTCATGGTTGTCGCCAACCAGAAGGGTGGCGTAGGGAAGACCACCACGACGGTCAACCTTGCCGCCTCGCTCGCCCTGCACGGAGCGCGCGTTCTGGTGGTGGACCTCGACCCCCAGGGCAACGCCTCCACGGCGTTGGGTATCGATCACCATGCGGAAGTCCCCTCTATCTATGACGTCCTGGTAGAGAGCAGGCCCCTCGCCGAGGTGGTCCAGCCCGTCCCCGACGTCGAAGGACTCTTCTGCGCTCCCGCCACCATCGATCTCGCCGGTGCGGAGATCGAGCTGGTGTCGCTGGTGGCGCGGGAGAGCAGACTTCAGCGCGCCATCCAGGCCTACGAGCAGCCGCTGGACTACATCCTCATCGACTGCCCGCCGTCGCTGGGCCTGCTGACCGTCAACGCACTGGTCGCCGGCGCGGAAGTCCTCATCCCCATCCAATGCGAGTACTACGCGCTGGAAGGGCTCGGTCAGCTGCTGCGCAACGTGGACCTGGTGCGAGGACACCTGAACCCCTCGCTCCATGTCTCGACGATCCTGCTCACCATGTACGACGGCCGGACCCGGCTCGCCTCGCAGGTGGCTGAGGAGGTGCGCACCCACTTCGGGGACGAGGTCCTACGGACAAGCATTCCGCGGTCCGTGCGCATCTCGGAGGCTCCGAGCTACGGGCAGACGGTGCTCACCTACGATCCGGGTTCGAGTGGCTCCCTGTCGTACCTCGAAGCCGCCCGCGAGATCGCGCTCCGGGGCGTAGGGGTCCACTACGACCCGCAGCATGCCCACGCGGCTCAGAACCATCAGCAGAACATCTCGGAGGGGATTCAGTGAGCGAGCGACGTAGAGGATTGGGGCGTGGGCTCGGTGCGTTGATCCCCGCTGCTCCCCAGGAGAAGCAGGTGTCCCTGTCGTCGGGTGCCACCGCCTCTCCGGTGGCGGCTCCAGTGCTGACCACGGACCGCGGGGTGGCGGCGGCCAAGGTCGCCACCCTTCCCGCGGCTGCCACGGCGCCGGAAGCGGCCGGGGCCGTGGTGGACCACGACGAGGCATCGCGGCCGAGCGAGCCGGCGGGAGCGCACTTCGCGGAGGTGCCGCTCGACGCGATCACCCCGAATCCGCGCCAGCCCCGTGAGATCTTCGACGAAGACGCACTCGCCGAGCTGATCACCTCCATCAAAGAGGTCGGACTCCTCCAGCCCGTTGTCGTACGGCAGTTGGGACCGGACCACTACGAGCTCATCATGGGTGAGCGCCGCTGGAGGGCCTGCCGTGAGGCCGGCCTGGAGCGGATCCCCGCGATCGTCCGGCACACCGAGGACGACAAGCTTCTTCTGGACGCCCTGCTGGAGAACCTGCACCGGGCGCAGCTGAACCCGCTGGAGGAGGCAGCTGCCTACGACCAGCTGCTGAAGGACTTCAACTGCACCCATGACCAGTTGGCCGACCGCATCGGTCGCTCGCGTCCGCAGGTCTCCAACACGCTGCGGCTGCTCAAGCTTTCACCGCCCGTGCAGCGCAGGGTCGCTGCCGGCGTTCTGTCTGCGGGGCATGCGCGTGCGCTGCTCTCCGTCGATGATTCGGACGAGCAGGACCGGCTGGCCCATCGCATCGTGGCCGAGGGGCTCTCGGTGCGGGCGGTCGAGGAGATCGTCACTCTGCTCAACTCGGGGCTCAAGAGCACGCCCAAGCCGAAGGGCCCGCGAGCGGGGAACCGGCTGTCCCCCGCACTCAGTGATCTTGCCTCCCGGCTCTCGGACCGCTTCGAGACGCGGGTGAAGGTCGACCTCGGGCACAAGAAGGGGAAGATCGTCGTCGAGTTCGCGTCGATAGACGATCTGGAGAGGATCCTGGGCACGCTGGCCCCTGGTGAGGGGCGAGTCCTGGAGAACGGGTTGAGCGACGAGCCTGCCGAGGGCGTAGACGTCTGAGGCTTTCGTTCGCCGCCAACGGCAGGGCGGGGCGTGTTCCGGTTCAGGGAACACGACCCGCCCTTTGCCGTGGTGCGGTATCCGTGCCGGGGCTGGGTGGATACGATGCGTTCTGGTATGACGCATCCACCTTGAGCCACCTCAGAGGGAGGGCGGGGGCCATGCGAGCGGTGAGCCGCAGCCAACTGGTGACAGCAGGTCTGGGACTTGGGGCAGTAGGCGGATTCGTCAGCAGCCTGCTTCTGGAGCGGAGCGCGCTGGCTGCCGCGCGGAGCGCGGCGCATCAGGGCAGTGAGGAGGAGCCTCCATGGGGCGTCGAGTCGTACCGCTCACGCTGGACAACCTTTCGGACCTTCCCCAGCGCTGTCGTGCGTGTGTCTTCTGGGAACTCGACCCGGTCAGCGGCGAGGCAGCGGTAAAGGCGGGGACGCCGGAGCTCGAGAAGGAAGCCTGGATCTCGGCCGTCCTCCTCGACTGGGGCTCGTGCGGCCGCGTCGTCTATGTCGATGATGTTCCGGTGGGCTTCGTTCTCTACGCACCACCTGCCTATGTGCCCCGCTCGATGGCCTTTCCCACGAGTCCGGTCGCCGCGGACGCGGTGCAGCTCATCACCGCCTGGGTGATGCCCGGCTATCAGGGCCAGGGACTGGGGCGGGTGATTGTGCAGACCGTCGCCAAGGATTTGCTGCGGCGGGGCTTTCGGGCGATCGAGGCATTCGGGGACGCTCGCTGGAAGGAGCCAGCATGCGTACTGCCCGCAGACCATCTGCTCGCCGTGGGCTTCAAGACGGTTCGACCGCATCCGACACACCCCCGGCTGCGGCTGGAGCTTCGGACGACGCTCTCCTGGAAGGAAGACGTTGAGCTGGCTCTGGACCGGTTGCTGGGCGCGGTCCAGAAGGAGCCGGCGCTGCGACCGTTGTGAGGCCGACAGGCCCCCTGGTGACGTCGGCAAGAGAAATGGGCTCATCCCCGAGGTGGGGATGAGCCCATGCGACGTTTCACGTGAAACATCGAGGCGATGACTACTCGCCGATGAAGCCCTCGAGGTCGCGGATGATCGCGGCCTTCGGCTTGGCGCCGACGATGGTCTTGGCGACCTCGCCGTTCTGGTAGACGTTCAGTGTCGGGATGGACATGACGCCGTACTTCGCCGCGGTGGCCGGGTTCTCGTCGATGTTGAGCTTCACGACCTGGATCTTGTCGCCGTGCTCAGCCGCGATGGCCTCAAGCGACGGCGCGATCTGGCGGCAGGGGCCGCACCAGGCGGCCCAGAAGTCCACCAGTACGGGCTTGTCGCTCTTGAGGACGTCCTCTTCGAAAGAGTCGTCGGTCACGTTCTTCAGGTCGCCGGCCACGGCGTCCTCCTTACTTCTTTGCGGGGTGTAGGGGGAGTGCGGTTCTCAGGTCAGACCACGGGGGTCTTCTCGGGCTCGGCGACCTTCTCACTGTCCGAGAGGGCGGCGAGGAAGCGCTCGGCGTCCAGGGCGGCGGAGCAGCCGGTGCCGGCGGCCGTGATGGCCTGACGGTAGGTGTGGTCGACGACGTCGCCCGCGGCGAAGACACCCGGAAGGTTGGTGCGCGTGGAGGGCGCGTCGACCTTGAGGTAGCCCTCGTCATCGAGCTCGAGCTGTCCCTTGAACAGCTCGGTGCGCGGGTCGTGGCCCACGGCGATGAACAGGCCGGTCACGGCGAGCGGCGAGGTCTCGCCCGTCTTGGTGTTGCGCAGGGTCAGACCGGTGAGCTTCGGGTCGCCGTGGATCTCCGCGACCTCGCTGTTCCAGGCGAACGAAATCTTCGGGTCGGCGAAGGCGCGCTCCTGCATCGCCTTGGAGGCGCGCAGCGTGTCACGACGGTGGACGATCGTGACGGACCTGGCGAAGCGCGAAAGGAAGGTGGCCTCCTCCATGGCGGTGTCGCCACCGCCGACGACGGCGATGTCCTGGTCCTTGAAGAAGAACCCGTCACACGTGGCGCACCAGGAGACGCCACGTCCGGAGAGAGCGTCCTCGTTCGGCAGACCCAGCTTGCGGTGCTGCGAGCCGGTGGTGACGATCACGGCCTTCGCGCGGTGCACGGTTCCGGCGGTGTCCGTGACGGTCTTGATCTCGCCCGTGAGATCGACGGCCACGACATCGTCGGGAACGAGTTCGGCACCGAAGCGCTCGGCCTGGGCGCGCATGTTGTCCATCAGATCCGGACCCATGATGCCGTCGCGGAAGCCGGGGAAGTTCTCCACATCGGTCGTGTTCATCAGTGCGCCACCGGCGGTGACGGCACCCTCGAACACCAGCGGCTGCAACGAAGCGCGCGCGGTGTAGAGCGCGGCCGTGTAGCCCGCGGGCCCGGAGCCGATGATGATCACGTTGCGGACGTCGCTCACGGGTATTTTCCTCGTCTCTGCAGACTGCCAACTGCCTACGGGGCGGGTTACAAGGTCTCACCCCACCCAACGGATCCTACGGGGCTTGCATTCCCGGGACGTCGAAGCGGCACAGGCAAGGTGTTCAGTGGTGAGGGTAGGTCTCCGTGTGCAACAGCGTCCCCGCACCCGCGGCGGTGTTGCCGACGCACGCCGCATCGACGACATACGCCTGGACCCGCGTTGCGTCGGTGGGGTGCGCTATCACGACGAGGTAGGCGTCGACGCCCGCGTATCGGCCCTGCTCGAAGGCGAGGGGGCGGTCCGACCGGCCGGTGCCCTGCTGGATGCATGACGGCACCGAGGTTTCCGGCGAGCTCTTGGGCGAGACCGTGGAGGTCTCGGCGTCGAGCGAGGGTGCCCTCTCGATCCTCGGCTCGGCCTGGGAGGCGGCCGCGAGCAGCGTTTGCACGCGGTCCTGGATCGACGCCCCCGAGAACTCTCCGGTGTCGGCGCTGACGCTGGCCTCCTTTGAGGTACCGGAATCGCTCCCCGATTGCGTCTGCACGGACTGGAGGATCAGGACGCTGACCCCGACGGCAGCAGCGCTGAAGACGGCGCCGAGCACGGCCACCCGCCGACGGCGGGTCCTACGGTTGCGGCCGGGGCCGGTCGAGCCACGCGAGCGCCCCGCGGGCCGGTCCGCGGCAGGAGGGTTCGTGTCCGTCGTGGACTCGGGCGGCGTCGGTGTTTCACGTGAAACATGGGCGGCATCGGCAGGCGCGCTGGCAGCGAGGACCGCCTCCGCCGCCAGGGCGGCATCGATCCGGCCGGCGATGTCGGCGGGCATGCGCGCTGCGCCCGGGATGGTCCCCAGGAGCCCCCGGATCTCTTCCAGCGAGCTCAGGACGTCTGCGCACAAGGGGCAGTCTTCGAGGTGGTGGCGCACGTCGGCCGCGCGGGAGGGAGGAAGAAGACCTTCGCTGAGGTCGGAGATCTCTGAGACGTCCGGGTGCTGTGTGGTGCCGGACCTGTCGCTCGATGTCACGCGCGCCCACCTCCGCCCTTCACAGCCGCTGGGCCGTTCGGCCCGGTCCTTCTTGCTCCCGACTCCGGTGGGACGGATTTCCCCGGCGTCCGGTTCCTTTCCTCGCTGACGTCGGGGTCATCCCCGCTCTCCGCACGGAGGTGGGTGAGCATGGGCAGCAGTCGGGCTCGTCCCCGGGCACACCGGCTCTTGATCGTTCCGGTGGGTACGTCGAGGACTCGCGCGGCTTCGGCGACGGGGTAGCCCTGCATGTCCACCAGCACGAGTGCGGCCCGCTGATCCGGTGGCAGCTTGGCCAGTGCGGCCAGGAGCTCGCGATGGAGGTCGTGGCGCTCGGCGGGCGCCTCGGCGGACTCATGGGGCTCCAGCAGCTGTTCCAGTCGTTCGGTGTCGTCGACGGGAGAAGTCTTGCGGGAGGCCGCTTTGCGGGCCCGGTCGAGGCAGGCGTTCACGGTGATGCGGTGCAGCCAAGTGGTGACGGCGGACTGGCCGCGGAAGGTGTGGGCGGCGCGGAAGGCGGAGACGAGGGCGTCCTGGACGGCGTCCGCGGCCTCCTCCCTGTCCCCCAGGGTGCGCAGCGCCACCGCCCACAGCCGGTCGCGGTGGCGCCGCACGAGCTCACCGAAGGCATCGGGGTCCCCGGCGACATGGCGGGCCAGAAGATCCTGGTCGCTCGCGTCGCCGAGTGTGGCGTCGTCCAACGGTGAGCCCCCTCCCCGCTTCGTTCTCCGTCAGCCGGTGAACGTGACGTCCGTGATGCCTTGCTTGTAACCGGTGCCGCTGTACTCGTCGTTCGACGAGTGCGGCATCGCGGTCATCCAGAGCAGGACATAACGGCTTGTCACCGGCTTCTTGGCCGTCAACGTGAGTGCCGATCCACTGGTCTGTCCGGCGGCGATCTGTGTCATGGAGGCCACCGGGCCGGACGGCGACAGGGAATCAGCGGCGTAGAGGCTGATCGTGGTGTGATCTCCGCTGTAGCGCAACGCTATGGACGCGTTGGAGACGTCCTTCTCAGAACCCAGGTCGAAGACAATGCCCACACCCTGCTTCACCGAGGGAGCGAATTCCGGTCCGTCGAAGTAGCTCTTGGTCCGCCAGTACGTCGTGCTGTCGCCGTCATGGGCGGCACCGACGTTCCCCGCGTTCTGGGGAGCGCCGTCCGGGGCGTACTCCTGTGCCGACTGGACGGCAAGGGGGATGGGAGCCTTGGGCTTCTCGTTCTCGCCGCCCGTGATGGACGTCTCCGAGGTCTTGGGTTCCTTGGCGCCGTTCTCCTGGCCCAGCAGCTTGTCGGCCACCTGCCAGCTGCCGAGGCCCAGCGCCGCGATGAGGAGCGCGGACACGGCCCACTTCAGTGCCTTGCCGGTACGGCTCTCGAGCGGGGCGGGCGGTGTGGGCGCCGCCTGGGTGACGCCCATGCCCGGCCGGGAGGCCGGGCGGCCGTAGTTGCCCTGCTGATAGGTGGTGCGCTGGTACTCCGGCGGCGCGGTGAACGCAGGCTCCGGCGGCCGGATGCGCGGCATCGCGGCGACCGCCTTCGCCAGTTCGTCCGGCGTGGTGCACGGCGGCTCCTGGCGGGATGCGGTGGCGCCGTCGTTGACGAGAGCGCGCATGGCCAGTTCCGACAGTCCGCGATGGATGCCGGCGCGCACTTGGTCGGGTGCGACAAGACCGACACCCTTGGGGAGCCCGGAGAGGCCGTACGCATCGTTCTCGTACGGCCAGCGCTGGGTGAGCGCGGCGTACAGTAGGGCGCCGATCGCCTCGGTGTCGGTGCGCTGAGGGCGCTCGGCGGAGATGCCGCGCAGAGCTGCGTTCACCGCCAGGCCGCGGATGCGGTACTGCCCGGTGGACGTCCGCAGAACTGCGCCGGGGGTGAGCCGGAGATGGGCGAGCCCCTCGCGGTGGGCCGCGGCCATGGCCAACGACACCTGCTCGACGAGCTGGTAGGCGTCGTGGGGTTCCAGAGGGCCGGCGGCCAGCAGCGTGGTCAGCTCGACGGCGTCGGGGAGCCATTCGTGGACGACGTAGACGAGGTCGTTCTCCTCGACGGCGTCGAGGACCTGGACGAACCGCGGGTCGCCGAGAAGGGCCGATGAGCGGGCGGCCGCGAGAACGGAGCGAGCCCTGGGGTGGTCGGCGGGCAGGAGGTGGACGCCTACGGCCCGGCGCAGTTTCTCGTCGACGGCACGCCAACTGCTGAAACCGTCCAGACGGGTGACGCACTCCTCCAGGCGGTAGCGTCTGGCGAGTTTGTGGCCGCTGTGCAGTTCAGGTGTCGAGTGGGAGAGCTCCCCGCCCTTCGCCGCGCTCTTTGTTCCGGTCTTCGCCTCGCCGTCTTCCGGTGCGGTCGTCTCCGCAGTCTTCTGGGATTCTGCCGCCCCGTCGGTCGTGGCCTTGCCCGCTTGTGCGGTCAGCGGTTCGTCCCCGCCGTTGTCGGCCACGTCGACGGCAGCCGTGCTACGTTCCGCCACCGTCGTTCCTGCCTCCCCATCCGTTGCGCCGTATCCAAACGCCATGCCAATTGTGCCCACAGTCGGACGCTATGCACGACACGCGACGTCCGACGATGGTTGTGCCAGGGTCGGTCCGTCCTAGCGACCGAGACGTCCTCGGACCATGCCGACCATGGCGTTGAGTTCCGCGATGCGCATCCTCTTCGCCGCGACGAAGAAGACGCCCAGCAGTACGGCTCCGCCGACGACCAGTGCCACCACTGAGCCGCCCGCGCCGCTGCCCAGTGCCCTGATGACGCCGAAGGCGGCTGTACCGCCCGCGATCGCGGCCGGTACGGAGGCCATGCAGAGCCGTGCGTAGGTCCGCATCACATGCGGGCCGTCCAGATCGCCGCCGAGGCGCTTCTTGAGCCGTCGCCAGGCGACTCCGACACCCACCGCGTAGGCGAATCCGTAGGAGGCGCCCATGCCGACAACGGCCCATTGGGCCGGGAGCAGCACGTAACACAGCGTGGAGGCACCGGCGTTGACCGCGGCGACGATGACCGTGTTGTAGAACGGGGTCCGGGTGTCCTCGTACGCGTAGAAGCCACGGAGCACGACGTACTGCACGGAGTAGGGGATGAGGCCGAGACCGAAGGCCATCAGGATGAAGCCCATGCCCCGGGCGGCCTCCTGGCCGCTCGACGCGAAGAGCAGCGTGGACATCGGGACGCCCAGCGCGAGGAACGCGAAGGAGACCGGGACGATGGCGACCGCGGAGTTGCGCAGCCCCTGGGAGATGTCGTCCCGTACGGCACCCGGATCGTCGTCGTGGGCGGCGCGGGAGATGCGTGGCAGGAGGGCGGCCATCACGGAGACGGTGATGATGGCCTGGGGCATGCCCCAGATGAGCTGGGCGTTGGTGTAGGCGATGAAGCCCGCCCCCTGCTTACCCGAGGCCTCACCGGCCGCGGTGGCGAGCTGGGTGACGACGAGCACACCGGCCTGGTTGGCGAGGACGAAGAGCACCGTCCACTTGGCCAGCTTCACCGTCTTTCCCAGGCCGTGGCCCTTCCAGTCGAACCGCGGGCGGAAGCGGAAGCCAGTCTCACGCAGGTACGGAATCATCGCCAGAGCTTGGACGACAAGTCCGAGCAGGGTTCCGATGCCGAGGAGACGGACGCCTTCCGGCGGGATCGTCTGCACACCCATCTGTGATTCGGCGGAGGTGCCGTACACCCAGATGAAGAGGCCGAACGTGGTGATCATGACGATGTTGTTGAGGACCGGGGTCCACATCATCGCGCCGAACTTCCCACGGGCATTGAGGATTTGGCCCATGACCACATGGATGCCCATGAAGAAGATCGTGGGCAGGCAGTAGCGGGCGAAGGTGACGGCGACACTGTTGGCCGCCTGGTCGCTCGCGATGGTGTCCGACATCAGCCGGATCAGCAGCGGCGCGGCGAACACGGCAAGGGCGACGATGGCGCCCAGCGCCACCATCACCAGGGTGAGCAGGCGGTTGGCGTAGGCCTCGCCGCCGTCCTCGTCGTTTTTCATCGCCCGCACCAGTTGCGGCACGAAGACAGAGTTCAGCCCGCCGCCGACGGTGAGGATGTAGATCATCGTCGGCAGGGTGTACGCGACCGTGTATGTGTCACCCAGAAAAGCCGCACCCAGCGCCGCGGTGATCACCAGGCTGCGGACAAAGCCGGTGAGACGGGAGACCAGCGTGCCGGCCGCCATCACAGCGCTGGACCTCAGCAGACCCGAGGCCTTCCCGGCCGGCTTCTTCGGCGCGGGCGCCGCGGGCACGGGTTCGGGTGCCGGAGCCGGTTGCGCCGAGGTCTGCTGGTCCCGGAAGAGGTGGGCGAATGCGTCGGGTTCCGGGGTGTTGTCGCCGGCGCGGGTGACGAGATCGTCCACGCCGGTGAACTCGGTGGTCCGGGCCGCGTCCCCGTAGGGGAGATGGCGCAAGGGCCCCTCCGGCTCGGGCGGCGGCGTCTGGGCCCAGACGCGGGGGTCGGGGGCGTACGCGGAGGCAGGAGGCTGCTGGTAGAGCGGCTGCGGTTCCGGGTAGGTGCCCGGAGGCGGTGGGGGGTGCGCCGACCGGTCGTAGAGCGCCTCGGCCACCGGGTCCTGGGCCGAGAGGTCCTGCGACTGGAAGGGGTCGGGGGCGTAGGCGTCCTGGACGTAGGGATCCTGGGGAAACTGATCGGGAGCGGGCTGATGCGGCGGCGGGACCTGGCCGGCCGGGTCTTCACCCGTGCCTTGGCCGCGGTCACCGTCGTACGGCGCGTTCATCACTACCCCACCTCATCGTCCCCGGCCGACCGGCCACCACATCGCTCAACGGTCCACCTTCTCACCAGCGCCCGACGGGTCGCCGCTTTCGGGTCGGGTTTCCGGTCCGAGGTCACTCGCCTGCCCGCGATCCGGGCCGTCGATGTCACGCCGCGTGCCTTCCGCCCCGTCCCGGGCGGTGTCGTCGTCGTTCGACGCTTCCTCGGCCTCCGCAGCCGCCGTCTCGTCGGCGCCGGCGCGCTTGCGCTGGGTGTACATCCTGATGCCGGCGAGCACGAGAAGCAGAACGCCGCCCGCGATCACCAGCATGACCGTCGGTGTGATCTCGGAGACCTTCACCGTGAAGTCCATGGCCTGGCCGTACAGCTTGCCGTCCTGCGTGTAGAGCTGCGCGGTCATCTGGACCTGACCGTTGACATTGGCCGTCGCGGGGAACTTCACCGTCTGGCTGTGGCCGCCGTCGATCTGGACCCGCTGCTCGGCGATGCCCTTGTCGCCGTCGAGGTTCAGACGCGTCGGGTTGTGCGAGGTGAGCCGGAGCACCAGATGGTCGATGCCCTGGACCAGCTCGTTCTGCACGGTGACCGGAATCGTGGCGCTGCGGCCGGAGAGAGTCACATCCGACTTCTCGATCAGCTGGACCTCTTCCGTGAGGTCCCGCAGATAGCTCCGCACGCCGTTGCGGTACTGCTGGGCCGCCGCGGGGTTGCCCCGCCAGGAGGCCGACAGCTCGCGGTCTATGGCCCTGCCGAAGGGCGTGTTCACCCGGTCGGCCTGGGTGAGGATGCCCTCGAACATGTCGAGGCCTTCCTGAGTGCCCCTGACGTCCTGGAACGCCTCGACGGGCAGCTCCTGCTTGCGGAGCTTGCCCGGGTACTGGGAAGTGCTGGGCACCTTGGTGTTGGCGTCTGCGTCCGGCTTCGCGTCCGCGGCGGCGACCAGGTCCAGCGGCTGGGTCCATCGCTGGGTGCCGAGGGCCTGGAGGGCACGAGCCATGGACTGGGCCTGGACGGCCGTGGGCACACGCTGGGGGGCGACGACGATGCTGCGCTGCTTGGCTGGGGCCTGATGCAGCACGGCGAGTGACTGGGCGAGAAACTCCTGGACGGCGAGTGTGGAGGTGTCCGACCGGGTCATGTCGCCCTGGAACGCCTTGGAGAGCCGTGAGTCGGTGACGACCGCGGTCGTGCCGCCGCCGATGGGCCGGGCCGCGGTGGGCGTGTAGCCCAGGCTGTCCTGGAGGCTGTCGCTACGGGCGATCACCTTGTGCGCACCGGCCGACGTGGCCACATCGACGATCGAGGAGTCGATCGCCCCCTCCACGGGCCAGGCGAAATCGGTCGACGCCTTCACATGGAGGACGGTTTCCACCGTGATCGCGGCGACCTCGGTGGCCGGCTTCAGATGGCTGAGGGAGCCGGAGACGGATTTGCCGCGGTGGGCCAAGGAGGCCAGATCGGGATCGGCGAACGGCAGGGCGACGACCTTGCGGTCCTTCACCGCCGCTTCGAGATCGCTCAGCCAGCGCTTGGCCACGGCCTGGTTCTTGCCGGGGACCGTGGTGTTCCCCTTCTTGACCTGGTAGTCCCGCGTCATGGCGTCAACGGTGGCCAGCAGGTCGGGGTCGATCACCCAGGTGACCGGCAGTTCCCTGCCGAGGGAGACGAGCTGATCGAGGCGGCCACCGGTGGACAGCTCGGCTGCCAGCGACTCGTCCTCGAAGACGGGCGTCTGCTGCTCGTCGGAGCCCGTCTCGGACGTGAGATGGGTGGAGGAGATCAGCGGCCACAGGTAGGTCAGACGCGTCTTCTTCTCCGCCGCCTCGGGTTGCCACGGCAGGAAGGTGCGCTCGATGCCCAGCACCTGGTCGAACGGCAGGCTCGCGGTCTGCCCGGAGAGCGAGACCCCGAGCTGGTAGACGCCGCCGTCCTCGTCGAGGTCGAGCTCGTCGGCGGGGACGGAGAGCCGGAAGTCATGGCTGATGCCGGAGGCGAGCCGTGGGATCTCGACCGCGTACTTGTCATCGATCTCCGGGCCGTCGAGGCCTGGGTAGTAACCGGTGCGCTCCGCGGCACGGTCGATGGAGGTCCGACCGGACAGCTTCTGCCCCACTCGCAGATCGACGTGTGCGTCCGTGATCGTCTGCTTGCCCTCGTTGATTACCGTGCCGGAGATGACGATCGTGTCCTTCTTGCCCGGCGCCGAGGGCGTGAACGTGTCGAGAGACACATCGACCGTCCGCGACCCGGTGGCGTCCTCCGCGGCATGCGCCGCCGGCGCCGCGGGGCCGCCGAGCAGCCCGGCCACGAGAGGTACGCCGGTGAGCAGGGAGGCTGAGCGACGCAGCCACCGGCGGGCAGGAGAAGTACGCATCCCCTGGAAGTCTGCCGCCTCGGCCACGCGCTCGCCCGTCCCTCGTCGTCTGCTTGCCGGTGGTGGTTCTCTGGTTCTTGCGTCCAGGCATGGTAACGAGGCCCGCTGTGTCGAAGTGCCGCGGAGTGCATCACAAGATCGCAAGGGTCTTCCGGGGTCGCCGTAAACCGGGGCGCTCCGGTCGGCCCGGGCACGTACCCTTTTCTGTTGTGCCGAACGCCAATGAAGACAACCCCAACGCCCTGAACCAGGTGCAACGCCGCGCGGTGAGCGAATTGCTGCGGGTGTCACCGGTCGCCGACGATCTTGCCCGCCGTTTCCAGGAGGCCGGGTTCAGTCTCGCCCTGGTCGGAGGGTCGGTACGTGACGCACTTCTCGGCCGGCTCGGCAACGATCTCGACTTCACGACGGACGCTCGGCCCGAGGACGTACTGAAGATCATCCGGCCGTGGGCGGACTCGGTCTGGGACGTCGGCATCGCCTTCGGCACGGTCGGCGCGCAGAAGGAAGGCCGGGTCGGGGACGAGGTGCAGCGCTTCCAGATCGAGGTGACCACCTACCGTTCGGAGGCCTATGACCGGACGTCGCGCAAACCCGAGGTGTCCTACGGCGACTCCATCGAGGAGGACCTCGTCCGTCGGGACTTCACGGTGAACGCCATGGCCGTGGCCCTTCCGGAGAAGGTGTTCATCGACCCGCACGGAGGCCTTGGGGACCTCGCGGCGCGCGTGCTCAGGACGCCCGGCACCCCCGAGGAGTCCTTCTCGGACGATCCGCTGCGCATGATGCGCGCCGCCCGGTTCGCGGCTCAGCTCGATTTCGAGGTGGCGCCCGAGGTGGTGGCCGCCATGAGGGCGATGGCCCAGCGCATCGAGATCGTCTCCGCTGAACGTGTGCGCGACGAACTGAACAAGCTGCTGCTGTCCGCGCAGCCCTGCAAGGGTCTGGGGCTGCTCGTGGACACCGGGATCGCCGAGTATGTGATGCCCGAGCTGCCTGCGCTGCGTCTCGAAAGTGATGAGCACCACCGCCACAAGGATGTGTACGAGCACTCGCTCACTGTGCTCGACCAGGCCATCGACCTCGAGGACGACGGTCCGGACCTGGTGCTGAGGCTCGCTGCTCTGCTCCACGACATCGGAAAGCCGAGGACGCGGCGGTTCGAGAAGGACGGGCGCGTCTCCTTCCATCACCACGAGGTGGTGGGAGCGAAGATGGTCAAGAAGCGGATGGCGGCGCTCAAGTACTCGAACGAGATGGTCAAGGACGTCGCGAGGCTCGTCGAGCTGCATCTGCGTTTCCACGGCTACGGCACCGGCGAGTGGACGGATTCGGCGGTGCGGCGCTATGTGCGGGACGCCGGGCCGCTGCTGACCCGGCTGCACAAGCTGACGCGCTCGGACTGCACGACCCGGAACAAGCGGAAGGCCACTGCGCTCTCCCGGGCGTACGACGGGCTGGAAGAGCGCATTGGCCAGTTGCAGGAGCAGGAGGAGCTGGACGCGATCCGGCCGGACCTCAACGGCAACCAGATCCAGGAGGTCCTGGGCGTGGGGCCGGGTCCGGTCATCGGCAAGGCGTATGCGTTCCTCCTCGATTTGCGTCTGGAGAACGGGCCGATGGAGCACGATGCCGCTGTTGCCGCGCTCAAGGAGTGGTGGGCGGCTCAGGGCTGAGCGAGCAACGGGTGCGATGTTTCACGTGAAACATGCGCCTGGGACGACTGCGGCGGGGCGGTGTTTCACGTGAAACATCGCCCCGGCGGCTTTATGGCATCTCCCCGGAACGCTTCCCGCGGGCCAGCGCCACCGCGACCACCGCATAGACCGCCGCGACCAACCCGACCAGCGGAGCCGATCTGCCGTCCGGGGGCAGCATGAGTGCCGCGAGACCGGCCGCTCCGACGAAGCCCACATTGAACAGCATGTCGTAGAGAGCGAAGATCCGGCCGCGGAAGGAGTCGTCCGTGGTGGTCTGGACGATCGTGTCCGTCGCGATCTTCGCCCCTTGGGTGACGAGCCCCAGAACGAAGGCGGCGGCCAGCATCGGCCCGGGCCTGAACGGCAGGCCTAGCGCCGGTTCCAGGAGGGCCGCCGTCGCGGCACAGGCCACCATCCAGCCGTACCGGCCGAGACGTCCGACGCCCGAGGGTGACAGCACAGCAGCGGCGAAGAACCCCGCGCCCGAGAAGGCGAGTGCCAGGCCGAGGAGGGCAAGCCCGTCCGATTCGGTTTCGGACCAGGCGTACCGGCACAGCATCAGCACCATCACGGTGAGCGCCCCGTAGCAGAACCGCATCAGCGTCATGGCTGCCAGCGCATGAGCCGCCGGAGGGCGCTGTGCGAGATGCCGCAGCCCGCCCATCAGCCCACGTGCCGTGGAGGCGATCGCCACGAGCAGACGGGGCTGCACGAGCTCCGGGTCGGGGCCGAGCAGTTCACGCGCCATGCGCAGCGACGCCACGGCGGAGCAGAGATAGAGCACCGCCCCGAGTAGCACCACCACGGCATCGGACTCGGCGGCGACGAGACGGACCAGGAAGGCCAGCCCGCCGCCGGCGGTGGCGGCCAGGGTGCCTGCGGTGGGCGAGACGGAGTTGGCCATGACGAGGCGGTCGGCGTCGACCACCCGGGGCAGGGCGGCCGACAGTCCGGCCAGGACGAACCGGTTGACGGCCGTGACGGACAACGCGGAGGCGTAGAGGAGCCAGTCCGGCACCGAGAACAGGATCAGCAGCGCCGTACCGCCGGCGAGGACGGCGCGCAGGAGGTTGCCGTGGAGAAGGACCTGTCGGCGCTGCCAGCGATCGAGAAGTACACCGGCGAAGGGGCCGACGAAGGAGTACGGGAGCAGCAGGACGGCCATGGCGGAGGCGATGGCCGCCGGGGAGGTCTGCCTCTCGGGTGAGAAGACCACGTACGCGGCGAGCGCGACCTGATAGACGCCGTCGGCCGCCTGGGAGAGCAGTCGGACGGCCAGCAGTCGGCGGAAGTCGGACAGGCGCAGTAGTACGCGCAGATCACGTACAGCGGACATGTGAGCAAGCGTCACATACGAGGAGGGTCCCCGGGCCGATGACCCGGGGACCCTCCTCGATCGGACAGGTCGAACGCTTAGCGCTCGACCTCGCCCTTGATGAACTTCTCGACGCTCTCCCGCGCCTGGTCGTCGAAGTACTGGACCGGCGGCGACTTCATGAAGTACGAGGACGCGGAGAGGATCGGACCGCCGATACCGCGGTCCTTGGCGATCTTCGCGGCGCGCAGGGCATCGATGATGACACCCGCGGAGTTCGGCGAGTCCCACACCTCGAGCTTGTACTCCAGGTTCAGCGGGACGTCACCGAAGGCACGACCCTCCAGGCGGACGTATGCCCACTTGCGGTCGTCCAGCCAGGCCACGTAGTCCGACGGACCGATGTGGACGTTCTTCTCGCCCATGTCGCGGTCCGGGATCTGCGAGGTGACGGCCTGCGTCTTCGAGATCTTCTTGGACTCCAGACGCTCGCGCTCGAGCATGTTCTTGAAGTCCATGTTGCCGCCGACGTTCAGCTGCATCGTGCGGTCCAGGATGACGCCCCGGTCCTCGAAGAGCTTCGCCATCACACGGTGGGTGATGGTGGCGCCGACCTGCGACTTGATGTCGTCGCCGACGATCGGGACACCGGCCTCGGTGAACTTGTCCGCCCACTCCTTGGTGCCGGCGATGAACACCGGGAGGGCGTTGACGAAGCCGACCTTGGCGTCGATGGCGCACTGCGCGTAGTACTTCGCAGCGTCCTCGGAACCGACGGGCAGGTAGCAGACCAGGACGTCGACCTGCTTGTCCTTGAGGACCTGGACGATGTCGACCGGGGCCTCGGGAGACTCCTCGATGGTCTGACGGTAGTACTTGCCCAGACCGTCCAGGGTGTGGCCGCGCTGCACGGTGACGCCGGTGGACGGCACGTCGCAGATCTTGATGGTGTTGTTCTCGCTGGCGCCGATGGCGTCGGCCAGGTCGAGGCCGACCTTCTTGGCGTCCACGTCGAAGGCGGCAACGAACTCGACGTCACGCACGTGGTAGTCGCCGAACTGGACGTGCATCAGACCCGGCACCTTGCCGGCCGGGTCGGCGTCCTTGTAGTACTCGACGCCCTGCACCAGCGAGGCGGCGCAGTTGCCCACGCCGACGATGGCTACGCGAACCGAACCCATTCCGGTTGCTCCCTGTGTGATCTCGGTATTCCGGATGAAACCCTGCGGAGCGCAGGGCCTCACTTGGCGGTGTCGTCGGACGGATCCGGCGGGGTGGAGCCGTTGGGAGGTGTCCCTCCGGAAGACTCGCTGCCCTGACGCCGGGGCAGGCCGCCCGTCGCTCCTGATGTGTTGTCCTGCTGAGCGGTGCTCTCGGGGGAGGGCCGTCGCTGATCCCGCCCTGCCCGCTCGCTCTCGATCAGCTCGTTCAGCCAGCGCACTTCGCGCTCCACGGACTCCATGCCGTGCCGCTGCAGTTCGAGCGTGTAGTCGTCGAGGCGCTCACGGGTGCGGGCGAGAGAGGCGCGCATTTTCTCCAGGCGCTCCTCCAGCCGGCTGCGGCGACCCTCCAGGACCCGCATCCGCACCTCGCGCTCCGTCTGCCCGAAGAAGGCGAAACGCGCTGCGAAGTGCTCGTCCTCCCAGGTGTCGGGGCCGGTGTGCGAGAGCAGCTCCTCGAAGTGCTCCTTGCCTTCCGCCGTCAGCCGATAGACGATCTTGGCGCGGCGCCCCGCCAGTGATGCGGCGAGGGCGTCCTCGGGTGCGTTTCCCGGTTCCTCGATCAACCAGCCGTTGGCGACCAGCGTCTTGAGGCAGGGGTAGAGGGTTCCGTAGCTGAAGGCCCGGAAGATTCCCAGCGAGGTGTTGAGCCGCTTGCGCAGCTCGTACCCGTGCATCGGGGCTTCGCGGAGCAGACCGAGGACGGCGAACTCAAGGATGCCTGAGCGTCTGCTCACTGCCGCCTCCCTTGCCCGTCGGTGCCCGTATGCACATCCGATGTGTCGTGCTGATGTATCGACTCGATACATCAGCACGATAGAGCGGACCTCCGCATGCGACAAGAGGGGTCATCGTGAGCGGCGTCACATCATCAATTCGGTGGTGGTCAGTTGCCTGATATGGGGTGAACTTCAGCGCTCGGGGGTTTTGACCGTGCGTAGTCTGTGCGGCATGCAGACCACTGGGAACCATGTGACGCCCCTGCGCGTCATCGCCGTGGATGCACCGCGGATGAGCTCTGCCAGGGAGCTGGTCCGTATCCATTTCGGGGGGACCGGAACTCAACTGCCGCTTCCAGGCGTCTCGCCTGCCCGAGGAGTAGTCGTTCGATGAGCGAGCACCGACGCAAACCGCCACAGCCGCAGGGTGGCGGACGCGCCGCGGCCCGACGCGCCGCCCAGCCTTCCGGCCGCCGCGGAGCACATGATCGGGCTGCCCCGTCAGCCCCCGCGTCCCACGGCGAAGAGCGCGCCTACGGCAGCCGGGCCGAGGCCCGGCGCGCTGCCCAGCGGGGCGGCAGTCGCAGGCGTGGCGCCCCGGAGGCCGCCGCTGCCGGCGGCGGGCGACGTGCCGGAGCCGGAGGGGCTCCCGGCAAGAAGCGGCTGATCGACTACCCGCGCCACAACAAGTACGGATGGCGGCGCTGGGTGCCGTCGTGGAAGCTCGTCGCGGGGCTGTGCATCGGCTTCCTCGGGCTGCTGACCGTGGCTGCGGCCATCGCGTACAGCATGGTCGTCATCCCCAAGGAGGCGGAGGCGGCCACGGCCCAGAACAACGTCTACTACTGGGCCGACGGCTCCCAGATGGCCGCCACGGGTGGCGAGATCAACCGCCAGATCGTCGGCATCGACCAGATCCCGCGGGCGATGCAGGACGCCGTGATCTCCGCGGAGAACAAGACGTTCGAGCAGGACTCGGGCATCGACCCGATGGGTATCGCTCGTGCTCTGTTCAACATGGCCAAGGGCCAGGAGACCCAGGGTGGCTCCACCATCACCCAGCAGTACGTGAAGAACGCGCGGCTGGATGACCAGAACCAGACCCTGAGCCGCAAGTTCCAGGAGCTGTTCATCTCCATCAAGATCGACAGCGAGATGGACAAGCCCGACATCATGAAGGGCTACCTGAACACCTCGTACTACGGGCGGGGTGCCTACGGCATCCAGGCCGCGGCCCGCACGTACTACAACAAGGACGCCGAGAAGCTGAACGCGAGCGAGTGCGCGTTCCTCGCCACGCTCCTCAAGGGCGCGACGTACTACGACCCGGCGGGTGCCACGGAGATCGACTCAAGGGCGAAGCCGGCGGCCAACAGGGACCGAGCCGAGAAGCGCTGGCGCTGGATCCTCGACGAGATGGTCAAGGACGGCCACCTCGAGGCAGAGGAGCGCGCCAAGTACACGGAGTTCCCCAATCCGCAGAAGCCGAAGAAGAACGCCCAGCTCAGTGGGCAGATCGGCTACCTGGTGGACCTGGCCAAGGCCAACTTCCTCAACAAATACGAGGGGATGACCGAGAAGAAGCTGGCGCAGGGCGGCTACGAGATCCACACGACCTTCGACAAGACGAAGGTCAACGCTCTCGAGGCCTCCATCAAAGAGATCTACAAGAAGCACATCGACCCCGAGGAGCGGCCGAAGACGGACACCCACGTCCAGTTCGGCGGCGCATCCGTGGAGCCGGGGACCGGGAAGATCGTTGCGATCTACGGCGGCGCGGACGCGACGAAGCACTTCACCAACAACGCCGACGCGACCGGTGCCCAGGTCGGATCGACGTTCAAGCCCTTCGTCCTGGCCGCCGCGATGCGGGACGGCGTACGCGACCCCGACCTCGGCTCCGAGCAGGGGCGCGATGAGCGCACCATCGTCGACCCGGACAAGAGCCGGTACAACGGTGCCAACAAGCTCAAGATCAAGAACTACGACGGCTCGATCTGGCGCAACGAGAAGGGCCAGGAGTGGCTCCAGCGCAACGACGGTGACGAGTCGTTCAAGAACATCAGCCTGCGCGAGGCCATGATCCACTCGGCCAACTCACCGTTCGTGCAGCTCGGCATGGACGTCGGCATCCCGCAGGTTCGTCAGGCGGCCGTCGACGCAGGTCTGCTCGAATCCAGCCTGGTCAAGTCGAACGTCCCCTCGTTCTCCCTCGGTATCTCGGACCCCAGCGCCATCCGTATGGCCGGCGCCTACGGCACCTTCGCGGCCAACGGAAAGCAGCGCGACCCGTACTCCGTGACCTCCGTCGAGCACAGGGGCCAGACGATCTACAAGCACGAGGAGGAGGTCGATACGGTCTTCACCAAGGCCGTCGCCACCAATGTGACGGATGTGCTCCGCGACGTCGTCGACGACGAGGACGGCACGGGTAAGAACGCGCGCCTCCCCGGCCGTCAGGTCGCCGGCAAGACCGGTACCACCGACGACAACAAGTCCGCGTGGTTCGTCGGCTACACCCCGCAGCTGTCGACCGCCATCGACATGTACCGCCTCGACGACGACGAGAAGAGCGGCAAGAAGCGCGTGTTCGAGAAGATGTACGGCACCGGTGGCCGGGACACGATCCACGGTTCGTCCTTCCCGTCCCAGATCTGGCAGACGTACATGTCCGAGGCGCTCAAGAAAGCCAAGGTCATCGAGTTCGACGAGCCGGAGGAGCTCGACGGTGAGGCCGTCTGGGGCGGCGGCGCCGTCAGTCCCAAGCCGACGCCCAGCAACACGCCGTCCTCGAGCCCGTCCCAGTCCCCCTCCTCGAGCCCCTCGGAGAGCCCCTCGACGAGCCCCGAGCCCTCGGCGTCCTGCAACCCGTGGGAGGACTGGACCTGCGAGCCCACCGGCGGCGCCAACAGCGGCACCGACCAGGGCGGCGACAACGGCGGGATCACCTCAAGTCCCTCGATGTCACCGGGCACCGACAGCGGAGGAGCCAACGGCAACGGCGGCGGTAACGGCGGAGGCTTCATCGGAGGCTCCGACGGCACCGAATAGCCCCTGCTCGTAGGTCCGGCAACGCCCGAGGGCCGCCGTACCCGGCATGCGCAGCGCCCCGCGCCTGTGCCCGCCAGGGACGGCGGCCCTCTCCGTGCACCGACCCTTACGGCAGGATGTGCACCATGCCCAGCGCAGAAGAGACGAGCGTGAACGAGGACCGCCGCGGTGGACTGCCCGCACGGCGGGACAGTCCTGATGTGCGCCCCACCCGGCGCGACAGGATCGCCGCGGCCGGCAGCGAGCTGATCGGCGGCCCGGCGGGCCGCTGGGCACAGCGCGGCGGCAACGGTCCTCTCACGCCCGTACGCGTCATTGCCCTGGTGGCCATCGGCATGTTCGCGCTCGGCATGGTGCAGAAGCTGCCCTGCTACAACTGGGCCTGGTTCAGGGGCACCAGTTCGCAGTACACACACGCCTGCTACTCGGACATCCCGCATCTGTATCTCGGCCGCGGATTCGCCGACGGGCGCATTCCCTATTTCGACCGGCTGCCCGGCGACATGGAGTACCTCGAGTACCCGGTGCTCACCGGCCTGTTCATGCAGGTCGCGTCCTGGGTCGCCGACGTCGCCTCCTGGCTGGGCCTCGCCGGTGACGACATGATGCAGCGCGAGCAGCTGTACTGGATGATCAACGCGGGCATGCTGATGGTCTGCGCCGCGGTCATCGCCGTCTGCGTCACGCGCACGCACCGCCGCCGGCCCTGGGACGCGCTGCTCGTCGCCCTGGCCCCCGCCTTCGCGCTGACGGCGACGATCAACTGGGACCTGCTGGCCGTGGCCCTCACCGCCTCGGCGATGCTGATGTGGTCGCGCAGCCGGGTGCTCGCCGCCGGCATCCTCATCGGACTGGCGACGGCCGCCAAGTTCTACCCGTTCCTGCTGCTCGGGCCGCTGCTGGTGCTCTGCTGGCGCGCGGGCAGGTGGCGGGCGTTCCTCACGGCGGCCTTCGGGGCGGTGGCGGCGTGGCTCGTGGTCAACGTCCCGGTCATGCTGCTCGCACCGGAGGGGTGGAAGAAGTTCTACGCCTTCAGCCAGGAGCGGCCGGTCGACTTCGGTTCGTTCTGGCTGATCATCACCCAGCGCACCGGTGAGTCGATCGAGGCGGAGACGGTCAACACGTACGCGATGGTGCTGACGCTCCTCGCGTGCGCCGGCATCGCCCTGCTCACGCTGACCGCGCCGCGCCGCCCCCGGTTCGCGCAGCTCGCGTTCCTGGTCGTCGCGGTGTTCGTCCTCACCAACAAGGTCTACTCACCGCAGTACGTGCTGTGGCTGATTCCGCTCGCCGCGCTGGCCCGGCCGCGCTGGCGGGACTTCCTCGTCTGGCAGGCCTGCGAGGTCCTGTACTTCCTCGGGATCTGGATGTATCTGGCGTACACGACCAGCGAGAAGCACCAGGGGCTGCCGCCCGAGGGCTACCAGGTCGCCATCGCCGTGCACCTGCTGGGCACGCTCTACCTGTGCGCCGTCATCGTGCGGGACATCCTCATGCCGGACCGCGACGTGGTGCGAACGGACGGGTCGGACGATCCGTCGGGCGGAGTGCTCGACGGGGCCGGGGACGTGTTCGTCCTGGGGCGGGCGGCGCGGCCGCGGCGGCATGCCGCGCCCGCCGTGGAGGGACCTCGCGTGGAATGGGGCACTCCGGCCGGTACGGCGCAGAGCACGGGGCCGCAGCCGCCCGCGTGACGGCGCCGCTGCGAGCGCCGGCGAATGCCGGGCAGCAGGGCCTGTCCTAGCGGTCGACGATGCGGTCGAACTGGGTGGTGGTGTGCCGCAGGTGGGCGACCAGCTCGTCGCCGACCCTGGGCTCCTCGGCGTCCGAGGGCACGAACAGGATCGACACCTGCATGTGCGGCGGTTCCGCGAACCAGCGCTGCTTGCCCGCCCACACGAAGGGCGACAGGTTGCGGTTCACCGTCGCCAGACCGGCGCGGGCCACGCCCTTGGCACGCGGCATCACCCCGTGCATGGCCTTGGGGGCCTCCAGCCCCACGCCGTGCGACGTGCCGCCGGCGACGACGACCAGCCAGCCGTCGGACGCGGCCTTCTGCTGCCGGTAGCCGAAACGGTCCCCCTTGGACACCCGGGTCACGTCCAGGACCGCTCCGCGGTACTCCGTCGCCTCGTGGTCGCCGAGCCACAGACGGGTGCCGATCCGCGCCCGGAACCGGGTCTGCGGGAACTGCTGCTGCAGCCGCGCCTGTTCGTCCGCGCGCAGGTGGCTGACGAACATGGAGTGCAGCGGCAGTCGGGCGGCGCGCAGCCGGTCCATCCAGCCGATGACCTCCTCGACGGCGTCCGAGCCGTCCGTGCGGTCGAGCGGCAGATGCAGCGCGAAGCCCTCCAGCCGCACGTCCTCGATCGCGGCGTGCAGCTGTCCGAGCTCCTGCTCGGTGATGCCGTGACGCTTCATCGAGCTCATGCACTCGATGACGACCCGCGCACCCACCAGGGCGTGCACACCGTCCACCGAGGACACCGAGCGGATCACGCGGTCCGGCAGCGGCACGGGCTCCTCACCGCGCCGGAACGGCGTGAGGACCAGCAGGTCGCCCCCGAACCAGTCCTTGATCCGCGCCGCCTCGTAGGTCGTGCCGACCGCCAGCATGTCGGCTCCGAAGCGCGCGGCCTCGTCGGAGAGCCGCTCGTGGCCGAAGCCGTAGCCGTTGCCCTTGCAGACAGGTACGAGGCCGGGGAACTGGTCGATCACGGACTTCTGGTGCGCCCGCCAGCGCGCGGTGTCTACGTAGAGGGAGAGCGCCATGACCGGCCCGGAACCTTTCTGGTGGCTGCGGTGTATCGAAGACAGGTACGAGACTTCACAGACTACGGAGTTGTTCGCACCGCCGGAGCGGTCCGCGGCGTCCTCAGCGGCGCGACATATAGATGTCCAGCGCCTTGTGGAGCAGCTTGTTGAGCGGGAAGTCCCACTCACCGACGTACTCGACAGCCTCGCCGCCGGTGCCGACCTTGAACTGGATCAGGCCGAACAGGTGATCCGTCTCGTCGAGCGAGTCGCTGATGCCCCGCAGGTCGTAGACCGTCGCGCCCATGGCGTAGGCGTCGCGCAGCATCCGCCACTGCATCGCGTTCGAGGGCCGGACCTCGCGGCCGATGTTGTCCGAGGCGCCATAGGAGTACCAGACGTGTCCGCCGACGACGAGCATGGTCGCCGCCGAAAGGTTCACGCCGTTGTGCCGTGCGAAGTACAGCCGCATGCGGTTGGGGTCCTCGTTGTTCAGGACGGTCCACATGCGCTGGAAGTACGACAGCGGGCGCGGCCGGAAGCGGTCCCGCTCCGCCGTGATCTCGTACAGGCGCTGCCATTCGGCGAGGTCCTCGTAGCGGCCCTGGACGACCTCGACACCGGCCTTCTCGGCCTTCTTGATGTTGCGGCGCCACAGCTGGTTGAAGCCCTTCAGAACATCGTCCAGCGACCGGTTGGCCAGCGGCACCTGATAGACGTACCGCGGCTGTACGTCGCCGAAGCCCGCGCCGCCGTCCTCGCCCTGCTGCCAGCCCATCTTGCGCAGCCGGTCGGCGACCTCGAAGGCACGCGGCTCGATGTGGGTGGCCTCCACGTCACGCAGCCGCTTGACGTCCGGGTCCTGGATGCCCGCCTTGATCGCGGGGGCGTCCCAGCGGCGGATGACGACGGGCGGGCCCATCTTCACGGAGAAGGCGCCCTGGTTCTTCAGGTGCGCCAGCATGGGCTGCAGCCAGTCGTCCAGGTTCGGGGCGTACCAGTTGATGACCGGCCCCTCGGGGAGGTACGCGAGATACCGCTTGATCTTGGGCAGCTGCCGGTAGAGCACCAGGCCCGCGCCGACGAGGTCGCCGTTCTTGTCGAACCAGCCCAGGTTCTCCGAGCGCCACTCGGTCTTCACGTCCGCCCACGCCGGGACCTGGCAGTGACTGGCCGAGGGCAGGCTCTGGATGTACGCCAGATGCTGCTCACGGCTGATGGTCCTCAGGGTCAGGCTCATGCGGGGCGCTCCTCGGCAGGTGTGTCCCCATGGGTACAGGGGCTCCGGCTCTCGCGCCGAAGCCTACTGCGCTCAGGAAGCGGCCCGAATGGCTGTACGCAGGAGCGGGCCGGACGCGGCCCGCTCCCTATGCGGCGTGTTCTAACCGAGGACCCCGCCGAAGAGTCCGCCGTGGGCCATGCCGAGGAAGAAGCCCACAGCCGATGCCCCCAGCCCGATGATCAGCAGGAAGCGCTCACGGGTGGTCGCCGAGATGAACTGTCCGTACCCGCCCGTGAAGATGCCCACCAGGCCGGTCCATGAGCTCAGCAGGTGGAGGTGGTGGAACATCGCCGAGACGAATGCGATGGCGCCGAGGGCCAGAGTGACCGCCATCAGGGTGTCCTGAAGCGGATGAGGCTTGCCGTCCGTGGCGAGGAGAGAGGCGGGGGACCGTCGTCGCATTGCATGTGCCATGAGGCACCTCCTGGCTGTGCCGGAAGGCGGCGCATCGTAGCGCCGCGCGCACCCGATGCGTACAGATTGCGGCCATCCGCCGCCGGATTTCAACCGGAAGCCGGTCTGCGGGTAGTCTGTACGGTCTGCACCGGTGTCTGCCCAGGCCAGGACGCGATCACCCCTCGTCGAGGGGGATTGTCAGTGGCGGCGGATACCGTTGCTCACGCATCACGACCCTCCTGCCACGGAACGACCGTGGCCGCTGAGTCCAAAGGAGGTGGGTTCCACATGCGTCACTACGAGGTGATGGTCATCCTCGACCCCGATCTCGAGGAGCGCGCTGTCTCCCCGCTGATCGAGAACTTCCTCTCCGTCGTCCGTGAGGGCAACGGAAAGGTGGAGAAGGTCGACACCTGGGGCCGTCGTCGTCTCGCTTACGAGATCAAGAAGAAGCCCGAGGGCATCTACTCGGTCATCGACCTGCAGGCCGAGCCTGCGGTCGTCAAGGAGCTCGACCGCCAGATGAACCTGAACGAGTCGGTCCTCCGGACCAAGGTCCTCCGTCCCGAGATCCACTGAGCTTCTAGCTCAGAGGTCATCGGGTTCGAGTAGCAGCAAGCAGCCAGAAGCAATCCCCGCCGAGAGGTTCCCCCATGGCAGGCGAGACCGTCATCACGGTCGTCGGCAATCTCGTCGACGACCCCGAGCTGCGCTTCACCCCGTCCGGTGCGGCGGTCGCGAAGTTCCGCGTCGCGTCCACTCCCCGCACCTTCGACCGGCAGACCAATGAGTGGAAGGACGGCGAGAGCCTGTTCCTCACCTGCTCGGTCTGGCGGCAGGCGGCGGAGAACGTCGCCGAGTCGCTTCAGCGCGGCATGCGCGTCGTCGTGCAGGGCCGTCTGAAGCAGCGGTCCTACGAGGACCGCGAGGGCGTCAAGCGCACGGTCTACGAGCTGGATGTCGAGGAAGTCGGCCCCAGCCTCAAGAACGCCACGGCCAAGGTCACCAAGACCACCGGTCGCGGCGGCCAGGGCGGGTACGGCGGCGGCCAGCAGGGCGGCGGCAGCTGGGGCGGCGGCCCCGGCGGTGGTCAGCAGCAGGGGGGCGGCGGTGCACCCGCCGACCCCTGGGCCACCAGCGAGCCGGCCGGCGGCGGCCAGCAGGGCGGCGGGGGTGGCTGGGGCGGAAGCTCCGGCGGTTCCGGCGGCGGCTACTCGGACGAGCCTCCCTTCTAAGGGCGGCTCGTACCCCCACTTCTTGATCACACAGGAGAATCACCATGGCGAAGCCGCCTGTGCGCAAGCCTAAGAAGAAGGTCTGCGCGTTCTGCAAGGACAAGACCGCATACGTGGACTACAAGGACACGAACATGCTGCGGAAGTTCATTTCCGACCGTGGCAAGATCCGTGCCCGCCGCGTGACCGGCAACTGCACGCAGCACCAGCGTGACGTCGCCACGGCCGTCAAGAACAGCCGTGAGATGGCGCTGCTGCCCTACACGTCCACCGCGCGATAAGGGAAGGGTGACCGAGATATGAAGATCATCCTCACCCACGAGGTCTCCGGCCTCGGTGCCGCCGGCGACGTCGTCGACGTCAAGGACGGCTACGCTCGCAACTACCTGGTCCCGCGCGGTTTCGCGATCCGCTGGACCAAGGGTGGCGAGAAGGACGTGGCGCAGATCCGCCGCGCCCGCAAGATCCACGAGATCGCGACCATCGAGCAGGCCAACTCTGTCAAGGGTCAGCTCGAGGCCGTGAAGGTGCGTCTGGCTGTTCGCTCCGGCGACGCCGGCCGCCTCTTCGGCTCCGTCACCCCGGCCGACATCGCCTCGGCGATCAAGGCTGCCGGTGGCCCGGAGGTCGACAAGCGTCGCGTCGAGCTCGGTGCGCCGATCAAGACCCTGGGCTCGCACCAGGTGTCCGTGCGTCTGCACCCCGAGGTTGCCGCGCAGCTTGGCGTCGAGGTCGTCGCCGCCTGAGCAGCGCGCTCGACTGAGCAGTAGGAAGGGCCGCACCCCTCGGGGTGCGGCCCTTCTGCTTTTCCCTGCGATGGGGTGGTGGTGTGGGGTCCGTGTTCGTGCACGGTGTCACGAGGACCGCGGGTGTTGTGGGTGCTGTGAGTGTCACCGGTCCTGCGGTCGTCCTGCTTCGGGCGTCACGTCTCGTGCGGAAGTTTCACGTGAAACGTCAGCGGGTCGCGCCTGTCACGAGCCAACGGCCGGACCGTGCCCGCCACCACAGGGTCAGCAGTCGCACGGTCATCATCAGGGTCATGGCCCACCACAGTGCCGTCAGGCCGCCGCCGAATGTGGGGACCAACAGGGCGACCGGAGCGAACGCGGCGAGGGTGACGAGCATCGCCCGGGCGAGATAGGGGCCGTCCCCCGCGCCCATCAGCACGCCGTCCAGTACGAAGACGACTCCCGCGATCGGCTGGGACACCGCGATGACCAGAAGTGCGGGGAGGAGCGTGTCCTGTACCGCCTGGTCCGCGGTGAACAAGGGGATGAACAGCGGGCGGGAGGCCACGACCAGGACTCCGAGGACCACACCCGCGGCGACACCCCACTGCACCATGCGACGGCATGCCTGCCTGGCTCCCTCGGCATCATTCGCACCGAGGTAGCGTCCGATGATGGCCTGGCCGGCGATGGCGATCGCGTCGAGGGCGAAGGCCAGCAGGCTCCAGAGAGACAGAACGATCTGGTGCGCCGCGATGTCCGTGTCGCCCAGCCGGGCTGCCACGGCGGTGGCGATCATCAGGACGGCACGCAGCGAGAGCGTACGGACCAGCAGGGGGACTCCGGCCTGGGCGCTCGCCCTGATCCCGGCCGCGTCGGGGCGCAGCGAGGAGCCGTGCTTGCGGGCGCCGCGCACGACGACGACGAGATAGGCGATCGTCATGCCGCACTGGGCGGCTACGGTGCCCCAGGCGGAGCCCGCGATACCGAGCCCGGCGCCGTAGACGAGCCCTGCGTTGAGGGCGGCGTTGGCCATGAATCCGCCGATGGCCACGTAGAGAGGTGTGCGTGTGTCCTGGAGGCCACGCAGTACGCCGGTCGCCGCGAGCACGATCAGCATGGCCGGTATGCCGAGGCTGGAGATGCGCAGGTAGGTGATCGCGTGCGGTGCAGCGGTGTCCGATGCGCCGAAGAGGTCGATGAGCCAGGGAGCGGTGGGAAGGGTCACGGCGATGACGGCGATGCCGAGGAAGAGGGCGAGCCAGATGCCGTCCATGCCCTGGCGGATGGCCGACTGGAGGTCGCCCGCGCCCACCCTGCGGGCCACGGCGGCGGTGGTGGCGTAAGCGAGGAAGACGAAGACACTCACGGCCGTCATGAGCAGGGCCGCCGCGACGCCGAGACCTGCCAGTTGCGGTGTGCCGAGGTGACCGACAATGGCGCTGTCGACCATCACGAACAGAGGCTCGGCGACCAGTGCGCCGAAGGCGGGGACGGCGAGCGCGATGATCTCTCGGTCGTGGCGTCGACGGCGCGCCTCGGTGGTCGCTGGGGCCTGTGTCATGGCGTCAATCTAATCTTCCACAGGTAAGAGATGCAATGTGATTGTGTCCCTTACTTCATGACGCTTGTCGCGCCGCCCTGTGTGCTGTTTGTTCTGATCTTGATCCGCACGGCAAAGTTTTTCTCCCCCACAGCCGGTGGACGGAAAAGTCGCAGCTCAGAGGCCGCGTGGTGAGGTCGGTATGAGTTTATCCACAGTGCTGTCCCCCGGTCCGTGCACAGGTTCCGCAGAGTTCTCCACAGCATCTGGTCGTTCGTCCACACCGCCTGTGGATAACCAGATTGGCTGACGGTGCCGCCGGGCCTACCGTGGACCGTCGCCCGACTCGCCGCAAGCGGAGTCAGGCGACCCGTTTTGTCAGTGTCGTGCCGTAGAAAGAGGCCACGGCAAAGGTCCGCGGAGCGGACGGAGGAGGTGGCCGCGGGTGAGCATTTCCGAGCCCTTGGACGACCCGTGGGCGGCCGACAGTCCGGGTGACCGTCTCCCCGCATCTCGCCGCCGTGGCAGTGACAGCCGCCGTGACGACCAGCACGACCGCGGCCGGGACAGCACCGGCTGGGACAGCGGTCCCGGCTTCGAGCGCGTGCCTCCGCAGGACCTCGACGCCGAGCAGTCCGTTCTCGGCGGCATGCTGCTGTCCAAGGACGCCATCGCCGATGTCGTCGAGATCATCAAGGGCCACGACTTCTACCGGCCGGCCCACGAGACCGTCTTCCAGGCCATCCTCGATCTCTATGCCAAGGGAGAGCCGGCCGACCCGATCACGGTCGCGGCCGAGCTCGTCAAGCGTGGTGAGATCACCCGGGTCGGCGGGGCCTCTTATCTGCATACGCTGGTCCAGTCGGTGCCGACGGCCGCCAACGCGTCGTACTACGCGGAGATCGTCCATGAGCGCGCGGTGCTGCGCAGGCTCGTGGAGGCCGGCACCAAGATCACGCAGATGGGATATGCGGCGGACGGCGACGTCGACGAGATCGTCAACTCCGCTCAGGCCGAGATCTACGCCGTCACCGAACAGCGGACGAGTGAGGACTACCTGCCGCTCGGCGACATCATGGAGGGCGCCCTCGACGAGATCGAGGCGATCGGCTCGCGCAGCGGCGAGATGACCGGTGTGCCGACGGGCTTCACCGACTTCGACTCCCTGACGAACGGCCTGCACCCCGGCCAGATGATCGTCATCGCCGCCCGTCCCGCAATGGGCAAGTCGACTCTGGCCCTTGACTTCGCGCGGGCCGCGTCGATCAAGAACAACCTGCCCAGCGTGATCTTCTCCCTTGAGATGGGGCGCAACGAGATCGCGATGCGTCTGCTGTCGGCCGAGGCGCGTGTGGCGCTGCACCACATGCGCTCCGGGACGATGACGGACGAGGACTGGACCCGGTTGGCGCGCCGGATGCCCGACGTCTCCCAGGCCCCGCTCTACATCGACGACTCGCCGAATCTCTCGATGATGGAGATCCGCGCGAAGTGCCGTCGGCTGAAGCAGCGCAACGACCTGAAGCTGGTGGTCATCGACTACCTCCAGCTGATGCAGTCGGGTGGCTCCAAGCGTGCCGAGAGCCGGCAGCAGGAGGTCTCGGACATGTCGCGAAACCTCAAGCTCCTCGCCAAGGAGCTGGAGCTCCCCGTGATCGCGCTCTCCCAGCTGAACCGTGGCCCCGAGCAGCGTACGGACAAGAAACCCATGGTCTCGGACCTGCGTGAATCAGGTTCGATCGAGCAGGATGCCGACATGGTCATCCTGCTGCACCGCGAGGACGCGTACGAGAAGGAGTCCCCGCGCGCGGGCGAGGCGGACCTGATCGTGGCGAAGCACCGTAACGGTCCGACGGCCACGATCACGGTGGCGTTCCAGGGGCACTACTCCCGCTTCGTGGACATGGCCCAGACGTGACCAGGAATTTGTAGGGTCTCAAATCCAGCTTCATAATCTCAGCGCCAGCTGCATATGGATGGCATTTATGCAGCCATCATGAGACTCGCAGCTCGGAGCGTTCACTCTTCCGGGTGACGTAAGGGGCGACCTCTCTCAGCGGCCTGCCCGCCGAATCTGTCCCCGACGACCTGGGCGGGCTCGACAGGGCAGAGTTCCGGGCGACGTCCTTGCGGTTCACCGCGCTTCAGACCCCCGAACTCGCACACGCCCTCCAGCAGGAAGCCCTCACCTTCCTGGCCTCACACCACATTCACGACGAGCCCGTGACCTGGCAGCCGCCCGCCACCTGGCAGGGCTCTCCCTTCCCGGCCCCGACCCGGCACACGTCGACCTACCCCGCCTGCACCAGCTCGTCCGCCATCGCCAGCACCCCGTTCAGCACGCCGCCCATGTCCTGGGCACGACCGTCGAGGCCATCCGTCATGTCCTCGACGAACACCCAGCCCCCGCACCCCCGCTGACGAAGAACACCGCCAGGGCCACCGGCTGCATCCGGCAGCAAGCCCGGCAAACCATCCCGGAAGAGCGCTTCACCCAGCTCTACCTCGACGAACACCGGTCCCTCCAGCAGATCGCCACCCTCACCGGCTTCTCCCGCAGCGTGCTGACCGACCTCGCCAGGGACTACGGCGTCCCTCTCCGTGAGGGTCCACAGGACTACAGGCGCCGCGGCGCTGTCGACCGGGAATGGCTCATCGAGCAGTACGTCCATCGTCGCCGAACCCTTCCGGACCTCGCCCGAGAAGCTGGCATGAGCACTGCGAACATGGCCCGCTGGGCCTACACCCACAACATCCCTCTCCGGCCACGCGGCGGAGCCAGCCACCAGACCGTCCTCCGCACCGCCGACGAAGCCGAGGCTCTTCCCGCCATCCTCCGCGAAGCCATCACCGGCCCATACGCGCGGCAACGACTCTCGCGCTTACTGGCAGCCCAGTCCTATCCCACCCTCACCGAAGCAGCCCGAGATCTCGGCATCCACCAGTCAGCCCTGGTGATCCAGATCAACCGCCTCGAACGGGACCTCGGAAAGGCACTGCTTGAACGCGCGGAACGCGGCCGGGCCATGAAGCTGACTCCCTTCGGCGAGAAGGTCATCGCGGCCATCAGTACCATGCAGGGTCAGATCGCGAGTCAGCCCTGACGCTGATCGTTTGCAGTGCCTGCGACAGCAGGCCCGCAGTTCGCCGGAAGCGCGCCCACCACCATGGCGATGGCTGCTGCCGCGGTGTCGCCTTCACCGATGACCGTTCCACGAGAAGGACCGCAGACGCGATATCGACCGTCGCTCAGCGGATCGATGAACGGCACGTCCCATGAGTACGGGAACCCGGTGCAGGTCGTGAAGTGCAGCGACCAGTGGCTGGTGAACGGATACAACTGCCGCAGCTTCGGTTCGGCAGACGCAGCCTCGGCGAGCGCCAGTGTCTGGCGGGCGAGGTCGAGTCGATCGGCGTCCTGGTGCAAGCCTTCCAAGAGAAGTCGCCACTTCACGGTGACTGCCTCGGCCGGACCGAGTTCATGCGCTTCGGTCAGCTCGCTCACCTCAATGAAGGCAGCATCATCCTGGATCTCGCGGAGCCTGGCCCCGTCACGCCAACCTGCCGCAGCCCGGGCTAGCTCGCCCAGATCGGAAGTCGAGCCCGAGAGCAGCTGAACGCCTTGGCATGGGCCGTTGATGTTGAACCAACGGCTCTGCGATCCGATGAAGATCCAGCAGGGTTCCCGGCCAGGGGTTGTGCTGGTGACGCCGACCGTCCGCAGCGGGTCCGAATCGTTGCTCAGCACCGCACCCAGATCGAGCCCCTGCTCGGCAGCAGCCAGTGCCAGGGCCGCGGCCAGACTGCCAGCAGCCGCGAGATCCGGATAGAGATCAGGGTCGGCGGGAAGGGGTTCGTGTCGAGCGGGGCGCGGGGAGTTCGAGGTCACCGCCGGAGTCTGCCGTCTGCGCTGAGGAAATGGCCACCCTCGTGAGACGGATCTTCTATGTCACACGGTGAGACTGGTCGCACAGCACCAGGTCAGCGGGCTGCCTCATGCCATGAGCCGAGAGATCCTACAAATCCTCCGGAAGGCACCGCAGCGGGGTCCCGTCGGTGACCCCCGGTGCCGCTCCGGGCGGGGCTCGGACCGCAGCCATCGGCTCTGCCGGCTTGGCCCGCTGTTAATCGGTTCGACGGAGCGCGCGTGCACCGATAGACCTGCCCCATGACTTCATCCTGGGAAGAGCTGCTCCCCGCCACCCGCAGGGCTCTCCTGCACCGCATCGCCGTGGCGCAGAGTGAGGGACGCACGCCTTCGTTCGTCGGGGCGGTACTGAGGGACGGCCGTCTGGTGTGGACGGGCGGTCGCAGTTCGATCGACGGTCACGCACCCGACGCCGATACGCAGTACCGCATCGGGTCGATCACCAAGACGTTCACCGCCGTCCTCGTGATGCGTCTGCGTGACGAGGGGCTGCTCGATCTGAGTGACCCGCTGGAGAAGCACTTGTCGGGCACGGGTGTCGGTGAAGTGACCGTCGCTCAGCTTCTTGGGCACAGCGCCGGTTTGAGCGCCGAGTCCCCGGCCCCCTGGTGGGAACGGACTCCCGGCGTGCTGCGGCCCGAACTCGCCGATGTCCTGGGCGAGCAGACGCGCATGCATCCGCCCGGCCGCAGGCACCATTACTCCAACCCCGGCTACACGCTTCTCGGTTCGCTCGTCGAGGCGGTCCGCGGTGTCCCGTGGGAGGAGGCTCTCCAGAGGGAGATCCTCGATCCGCTCGGACTGAGCCGGACCAGCACACAACCCCGGGCCCCGCATGCCGGAGGTTGGGCCGTGCATCCCTGGGCCGACGTTCTGCTGCCCGAGCCGGTCGAGGACCTCGGGCTCATGGCTCCCGCCGGACAGTTGTGGTCGACCGCGACAGACCTCTGCCGGTTCGCCTGGTTCCTCGCCGAAGGCGACGACCGGGTGCTGGGCGCCGCTTCCGTGCGAGAGATGCGTACTCCCTCGGTGCCCGCTGAAGCCGGGGACTGGAACAGTTCCTACGGCCTGGGGATGCAGATCGTCCGAAACGAGCAGCGCACGCTGGTGGGGCACTCGGGCTCGCTGCCCGGGTTTCTCGCCGGGCTGTGGATGAGCGTGGAGGACGGGGTCGCCGCTGTGGCGCTGAGCAATGTGACGTCCGGGCCGCTGACCGGCACGGTCGCCGCGGATCTCGTGCGCATCGTGGCGGATGCCGAGCCGAGGATCCCCGAGCCGTGGCGACCGCTTCCCGAGGCCGACCAGGAACTGTTGGACCTCACAGGCCCCTGGTACTGGGGGACATATGCGTACGGGTTGCGTCTTGTCGCCGATCGGGGCGTGGAGTTGGAGCCTCTGCGCGGTGGAGGCAGGAGGTCGCGCTTCGTCGCCGGTCGCGATGGTGAGTGGACGGGGCTCGACGGTTACTACGCGGGCGAGACGCTCAAGGTGGTGCGTCGTGAGGACGGCTCCGTGAGCCACCTGGACCTGGGGTCGTTCGTGTTCACCCGCGAGCCCTATGAGCCGGGTGATGCGGTGCCCGGAGGCGTGGCCGAAGCCGGCTGGCGCGGCCTCTGACTGCTCCGTGTTTCACGTGAAACAGGTCGGGTTCCACCCTTGAAACGGGCCGGCTCATCCCAGGACGGTCCGGCCCGTTGACATTGCGGGCCGACGAGGGCCTGCTGTGCTCAGAGGGTCAGCCGGAAGCTCAGAGACTGAGCTTGAACCCTACGTGGGAGGGCTCGAAGCCGAGACGCTGGTAGAAGCGATGGGCATCGGGCCGGGTCGCGTCCGACGTGAGCTGCACCAGTTGGCAGCCCAGGCTGCGGGACTCCTCCACGGCCCACTTGATGAGCTGAGTGCCCAGTCCGATGCCGCGTTCGTCGGCATGGATCCGGACGGCCTCGATGATCGAGCGGGTGGCGCCGCGCCGGGAGAGGCCGGGGATGATCGTCAGCTGCAGTGTGCCGACGATCCGACCGTCGCATACGGCGACGGTCGGGTGCTGGTGGGGGTCTGCGGCCAGCCGCTCGAACGCCGCCGTGTACGGCGAGAGGTCGTCAGGTGATTCACGCTGGGCGCCGAGCGGGTCATCGGCGAGCAGGGCCACGATCGCCGGGATGTCGTCGGCGACCGCGGGGCGTATGTGCAATTCACTCATGATCCGCAGACTACGCGGGGACCCGGAGCTCTTCGACGGTCTTGACGAGAGGGGCGAGCTCGGGGTTCTTGGCGGCCTCGTCGAGAGCCTCGCGCAGCGCTGTGTCATTGGTGGGGCGGGCCTCGGCCAGCAGTGCCAGGCCGGCCTCCGTGACATCGGTGTAGATGCCTCGGCGATCGGTGTCGCACAGATAGCGGGTCAGCAGACCGCGGTCCTCAAGCCGCGTGACCAGCCGGGTCGTCGCACTCTGGCTGAGGACGACCGCGTCGGCGACCTGCTTCATCTGCAGATGTCCGCCGGGGCCGCTGTGCTGCCGGCTGAGCACGTCCAGCAGCGAGAACTCGCGCATGCTCAGCCCGTGCCGGGACTCCAGCGCCCGCTCGATGTGCGCCTCGATCTTTCCGTGCAACAGCGAGAGGGCGCACCAGCCCTGGGCGAGGGCGGTGAGGGCGGGGTCGATCGCTGTCATGTGTCTCCTCCTCGGTGCCGGCGCGGCTTGCTATCAGAGTAGACGATCGATGCAATTGCCCGCGCTTGCAATTATCAAGCGCGTGCAATTATTGTGGACGCACGTAAAGCGCACTCGCAATCTCTGGAAGGTTCTCCATGCCTCTCGCGCTTCTTGCCCTTGCGGTCGGAGCCTTCGGGATCGGCACCACCGAATTCGTGATCATGGGGCTGCTGCCCGAGGTCGCCGCCGACTTCGGTGTCACGATCCCGACGGCCGGCCTCCTGGTCACCGGCTACGCCCTGGGCGTGGTGCTGGGCGCCCCTCTGATGACCGCCCTCGGTACCCGCGTGTCGCGCAAGCGGATGCTGATGCTGCTGATGGGTCTCTTCATCGCAGGCAACCTGCTCTCCGCCCTTGCCCCGGACTTCTCCGTGATGCTCGCGGGACGCGTGGTCGCCTCCCTCGCGCACGGTGCCTTCTTCGGCATCGGCTCCGTCGTCGCCGCCGAGCTGGTGTCGCCGGAGAAGAAGGCGGGCGCCATCGCCATGATGTTCACCGGTCTGACCGTCGCCAATGTCGTCGGAGTCCCACTGGGCACCTTCATCGGACAGACCGCCGGCTGGCGCGCCACCTTCTTCATCGTCGCCGGGCTCGGTGTCCTGGGTCTGGCCGGTGTCGCCAAGCTGGTGCCCGAGATGCCCAAGCCGCAGGGCGTGCGGCTGCGCCATGAGCTCGCCGCCTTCAAGAACGCCCAGGTGCTGCTGGCCATGGCGATGACGGTGCTCGGCTTCGGCGGAGTGTTCGCCGCGATCACCTACATCAGCCCGATGATGACCGAGGTCGCCGGATTCGCCGACTCCTCCGTGACCTGGCTGCTGGTTCTGTTCGGTGCCGGCATGGTCGGGGGCAACCTGATCGGCGGCCGTTACGCCGACAGGCGACTGATGCCGCTGCTGTATGTCACCCTGACCGCGCTCGCACTCGTGCTCGCCCTGTTCACGGTCACCGCACACCACAAGGTCCTCGCGGTGGTGTCGATCGTGCTGATCGGCGCACTGGGCTTCGCCACGGTGCCTCCGCTGCAGAAGCGCGTCCTGGACCACGCGCACGGCGCGCCCACGCTGGCCTCCGCGGTCAACATCGGCGCCTTCAACCTCGGCAACGCCCTTGCGGCCTGGCTGGGCGGCATGGTGATCGCCGCCGGCATGGGGCTGACCGCTCCCAACTGGGTCGGCGCGGCCCTCGCGGCCTCGGCGCTGGTCCTCGCTTTTCTTTCCGCGGCGCTCGAACGGCGTGACAAGCAGGCCGCCGCCGAGGCGACGGCCGACGACCGCGTGGCCCAGCTCGTCCGCTGAGGAGCTCATCCATCGAGGAGTTTCCCGGCCGCTTGCCGGTACCGCGGTGGGCGGACGCGGGAACGCCCGGACGGGCCCGGGGATCGGACCCTCAGCCCGCCGCGACTGTCAGAGGTGCGAATCGGCGGGTCCAGTCGCCCGGCAGCGCCGGGACGGCGTAGGTCATCACCGTGTTGAAGGCGATCGGTTCAAGGCCCTGTGACTTCACCCAGGCGAGCAGTTCCTCGTGGCGCACGTCGATGTCAGTGCGCAGCGGACGGTCCGTGTTCGACGCCAGAGAGGTGATCAGTGCCTTCGCCGTCTCGGTGTCCTTGGCGATGAGAGGGCCGACGACATGCGTGGCCATGTTCGGCCAGGCGGCTGCGTATCCCGTCAGTACGCCGTCCTGTTCGGCCACCAGGAGCTGGTCGGCGAAGGCCGGCAGGCGAGTGATCATATGGGTGCGGTCCACGCCGAAGACCTCGGCGTCCAGGCGCACCACTGCGGCCATGTCCTCCGCCGTCGCCGGGCGGATCGGCACTCCGGTCGCCGGGTCCGTGGCGGTGAAGTGGCCCCGGACCATCTCCGCCCGGCCGGTGGTGGCGAAGCCCAGCTCTTCGTACAGCGGCTGCCCGTTGGGCGTGGCATGGAGGGTCAGGGGAGTGCCCCCGGCCTCCGCCAGGACATGCTTCATCAGCCGGCGCCCGACTCCCTGACGCGCGAACCGCTCCGCGACCAGCACCATGCCGATCGCCGCGAGCCCGGTGCCGTAGGACGTCAGGACGCAAGCGGCTACCAGTCCCTTGCCCGCCGGATCGTCGACCCCGTACCCCGTGCCGGCTGTCAGCAGCAGGCCCCATTTGTGATCCTCGCGTGGCCAGCCGCGGTCTTCCGAGAGATCGGCACAGGAGACGAGGTCGTCGATGGTCAGACGCCTGATGGGCAGCTCGGAGAGCGGAGTCGACATGGGGTCAGGCTGTCTGACGAGCGGATCGTCCGTCCACCGATTTGGGCGCAGAGACCGCAACCCGCAGACGGCGGCCGCGCCGGGTGAGCCCCCACGGCTTGAGCACGGAGACCACGGTCATGAAGAGATAGGCGGTCAGTGACACGGCGGGGCCCATGACGAGATCCCGGGGGTCCACGACCACGGTGCCCGAAGCGACGCTGTCGGCGGCGTCGTTGACGCCCGGCCGCAGAGCGAAGACGGAAGCGGTGATGGTCGCCAGCGTCAGCCAGAACTTGATGGCGATCCACCAGTGCCGTGCGAGGCCCCACTTCGTGCCGAGTGACAGAACGAGGCCGCTGAGCAGCGTGAGGAAGGCGAGGGGCAGGAGCAACCAGTCCGTGAAGACCTTCATGGAGCGGTAGGAGGCCTCGACCGCCGGGGCAGAGCCCGTGGTCCAGGCGGTGAGTGCAAGCGCGAGCAGACCGAGGGTGAGCCCGAGCCAGCCCGCGGAGGCGGCGACATGGACGACGAGTATTGCCCGGCGGGCGGGGCGCTTGAGTGGTTTCACGTGAAACACGGTGCCGGGCAGAAGGGTGGCCGGTCGTCTGACAGCGGGAGTAAGTGTCCGTACTGGCGTCGGCGTACACGGGTGAACGGGAGGTATGCCGGGCCTTGCGACGGTGAAGATCACGGACCGGGTCTGTGCAGAGTCCGGGGTTGGCCTGGACGGGTGTCATGCATACGGTGGTTCCATGTCGGACGCGGAGATCCTCAGCTGTGCCCACAGCGGTGGTGGCGCATGCCGACCACCCTTTGCTCGAGCCGATCATGAGGCAGCTGTACGCACACCGTCTTCGCGGGGCCTGGGACCGGCCCGAGCGCACGAGCAGTTCAGGAGCTCGGCACGATCCGGTGCGGGGACATGGAGCAAGGGAGCCTAATGCGAAAAGGGGTTGGGCTGCCCGGACTTTCGGCTCTTTGTGCCGATCCGGGGAATCGGCTGCCATGCTGCGACGGCGGGCGTTCAGGCAGAGTCTTCATCGGAGGTAAGTCGTCCTGATGCACAGCACGGCCGCGGCGGCGATGAGCCGGCGGCGATGCTGAGACAGCGCAGGTAAGTGCGGCACGTTCCGAGAGACGGACGTGCGTGAACCGACCGAGAGATGTTCGAGGCGAGGCAGACCATGGAAGCTCGGGCCACCACGTCGTCCGACAACGGCGCGTCAGGCGAAAGCGGCGGAGGCGGTTGGTTCACGCCTCGCCGGAAGCCGGCCCGGCCAGGCGGGACGTCCGGGGCCGCAGGTTCGGACGATCGCTCGGAGACCGGAGAAGGCGGGCACGGAGGTCAGAGCGGCCGGACAGAGGGCAGCGAGCACGGCCGCCCGGCAGCTCTGCCGACGCGGTCTGTGTCGGCGATACGCCCGGTCGGTTCCGGCTCGTCGCGCCGCAACCGACCGCAGTTGTCCGTCGTACGCGACATCCCGACGACACCCGTCCCCGAGCCCGAGACGGCACACGCGGAGCGGCCGACCGCTTCCGCGGAACCGGACGCCGTCGCCGAACCGGCCGCCCGGGAGGCGGTCGCGGACACGGCCGCCGATCCCTCCGCATCCGACCGCCACGCCCCGGCCGCTCCGGGAGGCGCACCTGAGCCGGCGTCGCCCGAGCACACCACACCTCTCCCGGACCATGAGAGCGAGCCGACCGCACGGGCGCCCCACGCCCACGCCGAGACGTTCGAGCCCTCGGTGCCCCATCCGCGCGGCAGCGGCCCCCTGCCCAGGCAGACGGAGTTCTCCGGCCCGTCCCACGGCACCCCGGAACACGGCGAGAGCCCGTTCCCGGAACGGCCCCACAGCGCTCCCGAGGCATCGGACCCGTCCCCCGGAACCCCCGCCCGCGAGACCCCACCCTCCGACCCGACCGGTGACTCCGCACCCTCCGCGCCCTCCGCGTCTCCCGCGTCCCCCGACGCGGTACTGGTGCGGCGGACCATGGCAGAGATCGGACCCGTGGCCGACCAGGTCACCTCGTACTTCTACGCCCTGCTCTTCATCCGTCACCCCGAGCTGCGGTCCCTGTTCCCCGTCGCCATGGACTCCCAGCGCGACCGGCTGCTCAAGGCACTGCTGACCGCGGCCGAGCACATGGACAACGCGGCGGTGCTGACCGACTACCTGCGCCATCTCGGCCGGGGCCACCGCAAGTACGGCACGCAGCCCGCGCACTATCCGGCCGTCGGCGAGGCTCTGGTCGGGGCGCTGACGAAGTACGCCACGACCACCTGGGACGCCGAGACCGAGGCCGCCTGGATCCGTACCTACACCACGATCTCGCAGATCATGATCGACGCGGCGGCCGAGGACGAGCGGCACGCGCCCGCGTGGTGGGACGCCGAAGTCGTCTCGCACGAGCTGCGTACCCCGGACATCGCGATCGTCACGGTCCGCCCCGACCAGCCGTACAGGTTCCTCGCCGGGCAGTACACGAGCCTGGAGACTCCCTGGTGGCCGAGGATCTGGCGGCACTACTCGTTCGCCGGTGCGCCCCGGGCCGACGGGCTGCTGTCCTTCCACATCAAGGCCGTGCCGGCGGGCTGGGTCTCGAACGCGCTGGTGCACCACGCCCGCCCCGGTGACGTCCTGCGGCTCGGTCCGCCCGCGGGGTCGATGACGGTGGACCACACCACCGACAACGGTCTCCTCTGCCTCGGCGGCGGCACCGGCATAGCGCCCATCAAGGCGCTCGTCGAGGATGTGGCCACCCACGGCGATAGGCGCACGGTCGAGGTCTTCTACGGGGCGCGCTCCGACCACGACCTGTACGACATCGACACCATGCTCAGGCTGCAGCAGGCGCATCCCTGGCTGTCGGTCCGCCCGGTGGTCGACGACCAGGCGCAGTTCCCGTCGGCGGTGCGGGATCTCGGCCGGTACGGGCCGTGGCACGGGTTCGACGCGTACCTCTCGGGGCCGCCCGGCATGATCCGCAGCGGTGTGCACGCACTGCGCGGGATCGGGATTCCGTTCGACCGGATCCGGCACGACTCCCTGGAGGAGCTCGTGGCGGCGGCCGACTAGGAGCCGCTCCGGGTGCCCGTCGTCGGCGTCAGCCCAGGTCGGGCGCGTGCATCGCGCGTACGCCTTCGATGTTGCCGTCCAGGTAGTGGCGCAGGGACAGCGGCACGAGATGGACAGCGGCGATCCCGACCCTGCTGAAGGGGACGCGCACGATCTCGTACTCCCCGCAGGGCTCGTCGATCTCCGGGCCGTGCCGCAGGGAGGGGTCCATGGATTCAAGGCGGCAGACGAAGAAGTGCTGCACCTTCACGCCGGTCACACCACCGTCGGCGATGTGCTCGACCGTGTCGACGAAGCAGGGCACCACATCGGTGATCTTGGCGCCGAGTTCTTCGTGGACCTCACGGTGGAGTGCGTCGACGACGGTGGCGTCCTCCGGCTCTACCCCGCCGCCCGGCGTGAGCCAGTAGGGGTCGACACCGGGCTTGGTGCGCTTGATCAGGACGAGGTCGTTCCCGTCGAGCAGAATGGCACGTGCGGTGCGCTTGACCACTGGTCGTTCGGTCATGGCAAGAGAGTGGCCCAAGTCGCGGCTTCTGAAACTCCCGGCGCCCCTCCTGTGTCCACGTCTCACCAGCCTTCCGCGGCGCGCAGCAGCTCCGCGTGCGCCTGTGCGACATGGGGTTGGGCGAGGGTCCCGGTGCGGATGACGAGGAAGTACGTGCGCAGTGGCGGGACGGGCGGGTCGAGGAGAGCGACGACGCGGCCCTGGCCCAGCGCTTCCTCGCACAGGTAGCGCGGCAGCACGGCGAGTCCCGCGCCGCAGGCGGTGGCTTCCAGGACGGCGCGCAGATCGGGTGCGATGACGGCGCCGGCGGCGGCCGGGCGGGAGTCGAAGACGGCGTGCCAGTAGCGGGAGACGAGAGGCAGGGACTCGTGGACCTCCACCACCGGCAGCCGTTCGAGAACGACATGGCCCTTGCGGAGCACGTCCGGCCCGAGGTGGGCCGCCCAGCGCGGTGCGGCGACGAGGACGTGCTCCTCGTCGCACAGGGTGGTCGCGCTGAGCAGCCGTCCACGGGGCCGTGCGGTGGCGATGGCGACGTCGTGACGTCCGGCGGCGAGCCCTTCGAGCGTCTCCTCGGCGTTGCCGAACGAGGCGCGCAGGGCAAGGCCCCGGCCGATCAGCCGGGTGAGGGCGGGCAGGGCGCGCAGGGCGGTGAACTCGGGCGGGCCGGCGAGGTGGAGCGTCCGGAGAGCGGATTCGTCGTCGAGTCCCGCCTCCGCTATCTCCGCGAGCGCGTCCAGGTGCGGGGCCGCACGGTGGGCGAGCTCGTCACCGATGGTGGTCGGGGTGACACCGCGGGCCTGACGCAGGAACAGGGGTCGGCCCAGCTGCCGTTCGAGCGTGCGTATCTGGCCGGTGACGGCCGGCTGGGACAGGCCGAGCAGCGCCGCTGCGCGGGTGAAGGAGCCGGCCCGGTGCACCGTGACGAATGTGCGCAGCAGGGCCAGATCCATGCCATGTCCCTCCCGGTCCGACGTTGCGCCCGAACCCGCCCAACCATAAATAAGTCGATAGGCCGCTGTCGCTACTGTGATTGGACACTGACGCAGAGTCAACTAGCCTTGGTCACACGGCTCTTCGCGCGTAGGAGCCAGGACGGTCCGAGCCGCGAGGGGGGAGGCTCGGACCGTTCGCACGAGCTGCCCGGTCACCCGCGGCCCTTTCGAGGTTGTCGTGCGGAGCGCCGTCAGCGCCCGGCCGCGGTTCTTGCCTCCTCTGCCGCCTCAGTGGCCTCGTCGAGGGCGCGCAGCACGTCGGCCACCAGGTCCTCCGCGTCCTCCGCCCCGGCGGAGAAGCGCACGAAGCCCTCGGAGACGGCGTCCCCGCCCCAGCGCCCCCGCCGCTCGGCGGTGGAACGCACGCCGCCGAAGCTGGTGGCGTCGTCTACGAGCCGCAGCCCGTCCAGGAAGCGCTCCGCGTGCGCCTGGTCGGGCAGGACGAAGGAGACCACGCACCCGAAGCGCCGCATCTGCCGGGACGCGATCGGGTGCGAGGGGTCGGTGGGCAGTCCCGGGTAGCGCAGACCGGTCACCTCCGGCCGTTCGCCCAGGGCCCGCGCGAGCGCCAGGGCGTTCGCACACTGCCGGTCGGCCCGCAGTTGCAGGGTGGCGAGCGAGCGGTGCGCGAGCCACGCCTCCATCGGCCCGGGAATCGCGCCGACGATCTTCCGCCAGCGCCGCACGCCCGCCGCGAGCGCGGTGTCGCGGCAGGTCACATGACCGAGCAGGATGTCGCCGTGCCCCGTCATGCCCTTGGTGTCGCTGGCCACCGAGAAGTCGGCGCCGAGGTCCAGGGGCCGCTGTCCGAGCGGGGTGGCGAGCGTGTTGTCGACGGCGACGAGCGCGCCCGCCGCGTGCGCGGCCTCGGCCAGGCGTCGCACGTCGCACACGTCGAGACCCGGGTTGGACGGCGTCTCGATCCACAGCAGCCGTGCCCCGTCGAGGACGGACAGCTGTGTGTCGCCGCCGGTCGGGGCGGTGCGCACCTCGATGCCGTACGCCTCGAGCTGCTCGCGCACCAGGGGCAGTGCCTGGTAGCCGTCGTCGGGCAGGACCACCGCGTCGCCGGACCGCAGCTGCGACATGAGCACGGCGGAGATCGCGGCCATCCCGGAGGAGAAGGCGACTGTTTCGACGGCCTCGCCCGGGGCCTCCAGCTCCCCGATCGCGCGCTCCAGGTGCGTCCAGGTCGGGTTCTCGTCGCGGCCGTAGGTGTAGGGGCCGGTGGGCTCACCGGGCAGATGGAAGTGGGCCGCGAAGACGGGACCGGGCAGGGCCGGTTCGTACTTCACCGGATCGGGCAGCCCCGCCCGTACCGCCCGCGTGCCGTCTCCTCGGGGAGTACCCGTCATACCGCTCGCTCCTCAACCGTGTGTGCTGCGACGTCGATCCTCACACCGTGCTCAGTCCTTGTCGGGCAGGACGACGTTCAGCGCCCACGAGACGACGGAGATGATGAGACCGCCCAGCACGGCCGTCCAGAAGCCCTCGACGTGGAAATTCAGGTCCAGCGCGTCGGCGAGCCACGAGGTGAGCAGCAGCATCAGCGCGTTGACGACCAGGGTGATCAGGCCGAGCGTGAGGATGAACAACGGCAGCGTGAGCAGCTTCACCAGGGGCTTGACCAGGAAGTTCACCAGGCCGAAGATCAGCGCCACCAGGATCAGTGTCCACGCCTTCTTGCCGGTGCTGTCACCGGTGAGGGTGATGTCCTGCAGGAGCCAGATGGCCACCAGCAGAGCCGCTGCGTTGGCGATCGTCTTGACTAGGAAATTCATCATGTGTCTGATCGTGGCAGACGTGTCGGACCAAGTGCAGGGGCGGGCGGATGAAGGCATTCCGACTGGACGAGCTGGAGGCGGAACGCGCCGCGAACGACGGTGCGTATCTGCAGTTCCTGCGCGAGCGGAACATGTCGGTCGGCCTGTACGCGCTGGACGCCGGCCAGGTCGACCCGCAGCTGCCCCACAACCAGGACGAGGTCTACTTCGTGGTCAGCGGCCGGGCCTCGATCACGGTGGGCATGGAGACGACCCAGGTCGGGCGGGGCAGCGTCGTCTATGTGCCGGCCGGGGTGCCGCACAAGTTCCACCACATCAGCGAGGATCTTCGGGTCATGGTGGTCTTCTCTCCGCCTGAGAGCTGAGCCGGCCACCGCACGGTCCCTAGGGGTTCACTCAGGGGACTTCAAGGGCTCGCAGGCCCCCGCACGCCCTGGTCCGCCGCCTAGCATCGACAGCACGCAGTCGGAGAAACGAGGTAGGGACGATGGCCGTGCGGCAGATGTTCGCGGGGATGCCCTGGTGGGTGAAGTGGATCGCGGTGCCTGTCATCGCCCTGGCCGTGTTCGGCGGTCTCATCACCAGCATCATCGGCTTTGTGATCGGAGTGCTCTTCAAGGTGCTGCTGTTCGTCGCGCTGGTCGGTGGACTGATCTTCCTCGTACGGAAGTTCATGACGTCCTCCAGCTCCTCGAGCAAGGACTGGTGAGCGGCCGCCGGAGGCCCGTTAGCCCGGCCGGGGGAACGGCACGGACAAAGCCCGCCTCCGGCCGGGGCTGCCATTAGAGTGGCAGCTCTCTGCCGCCCCCTCGGAAAATCCTGCGCACCGGTGCGTTGATCAGCGCTCCATGGTGTCTCGGAGCTGATCGACTGTTCAGGCCGGCTGTTCAGGGCACCGGGTCGCGGCGGCCGCGCGGGGGCGGCCCCCGCGGGCGGGCGCGCTGCCCGTCACCACGCCTGGGGGTGACCTTTGGCCGGGGCTACGAATGCCGCTGTCCCTACCCTGATCGGCTCGGTGCAGCGTGCGTTGAGGCTGCTGGAGGCGGCGGGTGCGCATGAGGACGGAGCCCCTGCGAAGCAGCTCGCGCGTGAGGCAGGCATTCCGCTGCCCACCGCCTATCACCTGCTGCGCACACTGACGCACGAGGACTATCTCCGCCGCGACAAAGGCGTGTTCACGCTCGGGGACGCGGTCGGCCGGCTGGCCAGGAGCGGACATGTGCAGATGCGTCGCAGCACAGTCGAGGACTCGCTGACGCACTGGCGGGACGCGATCGGCGTCGCCGTCTACTTCGCCGTCTACCGCGAGGGTGAAATCGAGCTCGTCGCCGTGGCGGACGCTCCGTACGCCCCGGCCGTCCGGGAATGGGCCGACTTCCCGGAGACGGGGCACGCCCACGCGATCGGACAGTGCCTGCTCAGCCGGCTCGATGAGGACGCCCGCCGCGACCACCTCGACCGCCACCCGGTGCAGCAGGTGACGCCCTACTCGGTCCGTGACCGGGACGCGCTGCTGGAGCGGCTCGGCTCCCTCGGGCGTATGGAGCCGGTCGTCGAACGTCAGGAGTACGCCGCCGGCACGGTCTGCGCGGCTATTCCGATCACTGCGGGTGACATAGCTGCGGCGATGGCCATTTCCCTCCCTGCTCACCAAGCGGCCAGGCTGGGACCTGCAGTTGAACAGCTGAGCGCTGGGGTCGGCAGCCTGATGGCGGCGCTTGCGTTCTCTATCAGTATCTGAAATATCACTCCTTGTGATCTGCTGGCGCTTCCAGCACGATGGCGTCCTGAAGGCCCAGAGAGTCGGCAGAGATCGTTCCCGGCCGTTTTCTTCATGTCGTCAGCACGGTTCATTCATTGCTTCATCTACTGCGAGGTACGTGATGCGCGAGTCGGTCCAGGCCGAGGTTCTGATGAGTTTTCTCGTTTCCCAAGAGCTCTCCTTCCGGATCCCCGTGGAGCTGCGCTACGAGACTTCGGACCCGTATGCGGTGCGGATGACCTTCCACCTTCCCGGTGACGCGCCCGTGACCTGGGCTTTTGGTCGGGAACTGCTGCTCGACGGGATCAACGCGCCGAGTGGGGACGGCGATGTGCACATCGCGCCGACCCGGCCCGACGCGCTGTCGGACGTTCACATCCGACTGCGCGTCGGGAGCGACTCCGCGCTGTTCCGTGTCGGTGCTCCGCCGCTCGTCGCCTTCCTGGACCGTACGGACAAGCTGGTTCCGCTCGGTCAGGAGCTCGTGCTCGGCGATTTCGAGGTCAGTCTGGAGGAGGCGCTCGGGCGCATCCTCGCGGAGGAGAACGCCGGTTGACGGCTGGTCACCACCGGCCCACACCTGGAGCTGTCGGGTGACTCCTGCGGCGCGTGCCCGTCACTTCTTGCGGCGCCTGCCCCGGGTGCCCCGCGCGGGCGCGGCCGCCTCGGCGGCGGGACGGCCCGGCCGGTCCGCCGAGACGACCAGAGTGGCGAGCACGGTGGTCACCGGTACGGAGGCCACGAGGCCGATCGAGCCCACCAGGGTCCGGACGATCTCCTCCGCCACCAGCTCGCTGTTGGCCACGGTGCCCACGCTGGACTGGGCGATCGAGAAGAGCAGCAGCAGCGGCAGTGCCGCGCCCGCGTAGGCGAGCACGAGGGTGTTGACGACCGAGGCGATGTGGTCGCGGCCGATCCGGATGGCGGAGCGGTAGAGGGCGCGCGGCCCCATGTCCGGGTCGGCCTGGTGCAGTTCCCAGACCGCCGAGGTCTGGGTCACCGTGACGTCGTCGAGCACACCGAGCGAACCGATGATGACTCCGGCGAGCAGCAGGCCGCTCATGTCGATGTTCGGGTAGAGCCCCTTGATCAGGCCGGTGTTGTCGTCGGTGTTGCCGCTGAGGCTGGCCCAGCCGATGAACAGCGAGCCGAGCAGACCGATGAGCAGCAGCGAGATCAGCGTGCCCAGCACGGCGACCGAGGTCCGCGCGGTGATGCCGTGGCACGAGTAGAGCGCGATGAGCATGATCGCGCTCGCCCCGACCACCGCCACGATCAGCGGATTCGATCCCTGCAGGATCGCGGGCAGGATGAACAGCGTCAGCACGGCGAAGGAGACGGTGAGCGCGATCAGCGCCATCACGCCGCGCATCCGCCCCACCAGGACGACCGCCAGGGCGAAGATGCCCGCCAGCAGGGCCATCGGGAACTCGCGGTCCACATCGGTCACCGAGTACTGCAGATCGCGAGGCGCGTCCGGGGCGTACGCCACCACGACACCCTGACCCTCCCGCAGCTGTCGTGGCGCGTCGGGCTGGACGATCTCGACGAAGGTGCGGCCCTTGTCCTTGCCGGTGGTGACCTCGATGGTGGCCTTTCCGCAGTCGCCCCGCTGCGCGTTGACCGCCTCGCGTCCCTCGGGTGTGGAGGTGTCGCCGGTCGGCGGGACCTGGCCGGCGTTGACGTCCTTGCAGTCGACCTTCTCGACGCTCACCACCCTGCCCTGCTCGGTCTGGCGGTCGAAGCCCACGCCGGAGCGCTCATGGCCGGGCGTCCCGCCCGGCCACAGCACGGCAAGGCCGACGAGGACGGCCGTCGCGAAGGGAATGAGCACCGCCGCGATGACCTTGCGGAGGTGCTGGGAGACGGGCGCGGCGGGCCCATGACTGTGCACATGGGCGGTGGCGGGGCCCTGCGGATCGGGACGCTGCGGTGATGAGGTCACCTACAGATCATCGCAAGAACGAGAGGGGGCCTCTGTTCAGCACGCCAGACATGACGCTAGCGTGGTGGCACCTTTGCACACGCGGGAGCTCGGAGCACCGGGCTGAGAGGGCGCTGACCTCCGTACATCTGTACGGGACAGCTGCGTCGACCGCCGAACCTGTTACCGGGTAATGCCGGCGTAGGGAGTAGGTCTCATGACCGTATCGGACGCACGCACGCCTGCCTCGAACCAGAACGACGAGGCCGGGAAGTCCATCGGCTGGCACAAGGGGTACGTCGAGGGTTCCCGCCCCGACCTCCGGGTGCCGGTGCGCAAGGTGCACCTCACCAACGGCAAGGACGTGACGTTGTACGACACGTCGGGGCCGTACACGGATCCCGGCGTCGAGACCGACGTACGGCGCGGTCTGCCGCCGCTGCGGGAGAACTGGATCGTCGGGCGCGGCGACACCGAGGAGTATGCGGGCCGCCCGGTCCGGCCCGAGGACGACGGGATCAAGCACACGTCGCCGCGCGGGGGACTGCGCAACCTCGACGCCGTCTTCCCCGGCCGCCCGCGCCAGCCGCGCCGGGGCCGGGACGGGCAGGCGGTGACGCAGCTGGCGTACGCCCGCCGGGGCGAGATCACGCCGGAGATGGAGTACGTCGCCATCCGCGAGAACGTCTCGCCCGAGGTGGTGCGGGAGGAGATCGCGGCGGGCCGGGCCGTCCTGCCGGCCAACGTCAACCACCCCGAGATCGAGCCGATGATCATCGGCAAGCGGTTCCTGGTGAAGGTCAACGCCAACATCGGCAACTCCGCGGTCACTTCCTCCATCGAGGAGGAGGTGGAGAAGATGACCTGGGCCACCCGCTGGGGCGCCGACACGGTCATGGACCTGTCGACGGGCCGCAACATCCACACCACCCGCGAGTGGGTCCTGCGCAACTCCCCCGTGCCGATCGGCACCGTGCCCCTCTACCAGGCGCTGGAGAAGGTCGACGGCAAGGCCGAGGAGCTGACCTGGGAGGTCTACAAGGACACGGTCATCGAGCAGGCCGAGCAGGGCGTCGACTACATGACGGTGCACGCCGGTGTGCTGCTGCGATACGTCCCGCTGACCGCGCGCCGGAAGACGGGCATCGTCTCGCGCGGCGGCTCGATCATGGCGGCGTGGTGCCTGGCGCACCACAAGGAGTCGTTCCTGTACGAGAACTTCGAGGAGCTCTGCGAGATCCTCGCCGCGTACGACGTGACGTACTCGCTCGGGGACGGCCTGCGGCCCGGGTCGATCGCGGACGCCAACGACGAGGCGCAGTTCGCGGAGCTGCGCACGCTGGGTGAGCTCAACCGGATCGCGAAGCGGCACAACGTGCAGACCATGATCGAGGGACCGGGCCATGTCCCGATGCACAAGATCAAGGAGAACATCGACCTCCAGCAGGAGATCTGCGAGGAGGCGCCGTTCTACACGCTCGGCCCGCTGACGACGGACGTGGCCCCGGCGTACGACCACATCACCTCGGGCATCGGCGCGGCGATGATCGCGTGGTGGGGCACGGCCATGCTCTGCTACGTGACGCCCAAGGAGCACCTGGGCCTGCCGAACCGCGACGACGTGAAGACCGGCGTGATCACCTACAAGATCGCGGCCCATGCGGCGGACCTGGCCAAGGGCCACCCGGGCGCCCAGGAGTGGGATGACGCGCTGTCCGACGCCCGCTTCGAGTTCCGGTGGGAGGACCAGTTCAACCTGGCGCTCGACCCGGACACGGCACGGGAGTTCCACGACGAGACGCTGCCGGCCGAGCCGGCGAAGACCGCGCACTTCTGCTCGATGTGCGGTCCGAAGTTCTGCTCGATGAAGATCTCCCAGGACATCCGCCGTCAGCACGGCGACAGCCAGGAGGACATCGAGGAGGGCATGGCGGAGAAGTCCAGGGAGTTCGCCGCGGCGGGCAACCGGGTCTATCTGCCGATCGCGGACTGATCGTCCGGTGTCTCGGCGTCCCCCCGGCGCACGTTCCGGGGGACGCCGGCGTCTTCAAGGCAGTGTCTGTGAGCACGCGCGTCGGCGGTCAGTCCGGCTGGTGTTCGGGGCCGCCGAAGTCGGGGCTGGAGAAGTCCGGGCTGGTGAAGGTCGGACGCCGGCCCGAGACCCGTCCCTCGGCCGGGCTGGAGAAGTCCGGTCCGCTGTAGCCGATCTTCGGGATGCGGCTCACGGGGCGCGGGGGATCGGCGGGTGACGCCGCAGTGGCCGGTTCGGCCAGGGCAGCGCGCAGGAAGGGGAGGATGCCCCGTTCCCGCAGGGCCTCGCACCAGGCCTCCTTGGCGATCCGGACCTCCTCCGGGAGGTCGTCCGCCGACCGGCCGTCCGCGACATGGCTCGCGCCGTTGCGCAGGGCGGTCAGCAGCAGGGCGACGGCCGCCATCAGCATGGCGGCGGCCGTGATCGCCCCGAAGACCCATCCGGTGCGGACCAGCGTGTCGGCGAAGGACGGGGTGGGGCTCACCATCTTGATGAGGTAGCCGACGACCAGGAAGATCGCCGCGGCCGTGCCCGCGAGGAGCGGCGCCAGGACGGCGATGACGGCCGCGAATCCGGCACCCGTCTCAGCCACCTCGCCGACCGGCGGCGCGAGCACGGAGCCGCGCTCGGCCGCGGCGTCGGGCGCGCGCATCTCCGCGCGGACCTTCACAAAGTGCTCGTACTCGTCGGCGGCGGACGTGGTGATCAGCGCCGTCGCGTTGAGGGCCATGGTGCGCAGCTGTTCCGTGCTCAGGCGCGCTTCCGCGGCGGCCGGATCCGGACGGTCGCGGGCGTCGCGCAGTGCGTCGTCGAGGACTCGCTCGAACTCGGCGCGGTCCTCGTTCAGCAGGTGCGGAGCGCTGTTCATGTGCATCCCCCGATGCTCCGTAGGGCCGGATCGCCCGAGGGTGCCGGGCAGTTGGGCGGAAACGGAGGAGAGCCTGCTACGGATAAGCCGATGGTAGAGCGGTTACGGCACGGCGTGACAGGGGGTTTCCGTAAATCGCCTGCCGTCGGCCGGGTCAGCCACGCAGCGGGAGTTGCTGGACGAGAAGCTTTCCGGCCATGGTCACTCCGCCGTCCATGGCGATGGCCAGGTTGTCCGCGTACACATGCGGGCCTTCGACGACCGGGCGGTCGTCGTCCTCGCCGTCCTCGGTGCCGACCTCGCCGAGCAGGTACGGGATCGGGCTGTGGCCGTGCACCACGCGCTTTCCGCCGTATGCGGACAGCAGTTCACGCACGGCCTGCGGGCCGCCCTCGTCGCGGAAGGCGAAGCGCTTGGTGAACTTGCGGAAGAGGTCCCAGCACTCGTCGGCGTCGTTACGGGTGAGGATCGCGTGTACGGCGTCGTTGACGTCCTCGATGGTCGAGCCGTAATCGAGGTAGGCGGTCGTGTCGGAGTGGAGCAGCAGATGGCTGTCCTCCTCCACGATCGCGTCCAGCCGTGACATCCACTGCAGGTGGACCTCCTGCAGGCGGTCCATGTCGTACTTCTGGCCGCCGTTGAGGAGCCATGCCGCCTGGAAGGTGGCGGTACCCGCCCCGGAGTTGACGGGGGTGTCCCCGAAGCGCTTGGCGCCGATCAGCAGCAGCTCGTGGTTGCCCATGAGCGCCTTGCAGTAGCCGCCGGCGGCCGCGGCCTCGGCGGACAGCCGCATGACGAGGTCGATGACGCCGATGCCGTCGGGACCGCGGTCGGTGAAGTCGCCGAGGAACCAGAGCCGGGCATTGCCCGCGGACCAGCGGCCCTCGGAGTCGATGAGGCCCTTCTCGGTGAGCGCGGCGACGAGTTCGTCGAGGTAACCGTGGACGTCGCCGACGACATAGAGCGGACCGAGGCCGTCGGGTGCCGGGCGGTCGTCCACGGCGACCGTGACCTGCACGGTGTCGCCCGGTCCGCCGCGGGTGATCACGGGCAGGTCGCGCGCGGTGGGGGTGTAGCCCTCCGGCGGCTCGCCCTCGGGAAACGCGTTGCCGGGGTGGCCGGATCGGCCGGGGTCCACGGACTGCGACTGAACGGGAACCTGCGCGTACGGCGGAACGCGGAAATCGCGCAGCGTCGCCGTCCGCACCACGGGTCCTTGACCGGCCCCCTGAGTCATCGACCCCTCCACCACCGTCGCGCCGCCGTTCACCTCTCGGCCCAGCCTGGTCGGGGTGGTCCGCGGTGTCGTTCGCCCATCATAGGAATGAGCCCGGCGGTGTGTGACGCACCAGGGGTGGTGAATCCTTACGCACCCCCGGTTCATCGGCCCTTTTTGCCCCACATTGGGTTGGTCTAGTCCTTCGCCGGGGACCGTGGCGGGCTGACCGTGGTGCGCGGAGGGCGGCGCTGTGAGGACGTCCTGACGATCAGTTCGGTCGGTATCACCTGCTCGACCGGCCGGTCCTCGTCGATTCCCTCGATGGCGTCGATCAGGAGCTGGACCACGGCTGTGCCGATCCGGCGGGGCTTGAGCGAGAGGGTGGTGATCGGCGGTTCCGTGGTGGCGTACACGGTGGACTCGCTGCAGCACACGAGCAGCAGGTCGTCGGGGACGCGCAGGCCGTAGCGCCGTGCCGCGGCCAGCAGATCGGTGCCGTTGGGGTCGAAGAGGCCGTAGACGGCGTCGGGCCGGTCGGGCCGGGCGAGCAGGCGGTCGGCGGCGACGGCGCCCGCGCACGGGTCGTGCGCGGGGTAGGACTCGTAGACCGGGTCCTGGCGGACGCGTTCGCACCAGTTGAGGTACGCGGTGGTCGACAGCCGGGTGTAGGTGTCGGTGGTGGTGCCCGTGAGCAGGCCGATCCGGCGGGCGCCGGCGGCGGCGAGATGGTCGAGCAGGTCCAGTACGGCGGCTTCGTGGTCGTTGTCGACCCAGGCGGTGACCGGGAGGGTGCCGGCGGGGCGTCCGTCGGAGACGACGGGCAGGCCCTGGCGCACCAGCTCGGTCACGACGGGATCGTGGTCGGAGGGGTCGATGACGACGGTGCCGTCGAGTGCGACGTTCGACCAGACGTCATGGCGGGAGGTGGAGGGGAGGATGACGAGGGCGTAGCCGCGGGCGAGCGCGGCGGAGGTCGCGGCTCTCGCCATCTCCGCGAAGTACGCGAATTCCGTGAAGGTGAAGGGTTCGTCCCCGTACGTCGTCACGGTCAGGCCGATTAAGCCCGATTTCCCGGTTCTCAGCGTGCGGGCCGCGGCGGAAGGGCGGTAGCCCAGCCGGTCGGCGACCTCGCGGACGTGCCGGCGGGTGGCGTCCGGAAGCCGGCCCTTCCCGTTGAGCGCGTCGGAGACAGTCGTGATGGAGACTCCGGCTGCGGCGGCGACGTCCCGGATGCCCGCTCTGCCTTGCCGACTGCCTCGGCGGGATGTGTCCGTCCGGCTCACCTGGTGCTTCCCTGCTGCTGTCATGGCGAGCCGATAGTAGGGCTCGCGCGGTGGGTCTGGCCGGTCGCATATGCAGGCGTTGACAGGCACGTTTCTGCATGATCATTAACGCTCAAGCCTCATAGAAATCCAGGGAGTTGGGGCTACTTGGCTCGATGTATCGGTTATCCGGCCGTATGGGCCTGTCGGGGGGCCCATGTTGCGAAGAGGTCTCAACTCACCATTACGAGGGACGCGCGCCACGGCGTGAGCCACCGGCGCGCGCCAGGTCGGAGCACTCCCCCTTTCCTTGGCTGCGGCCATTCGCAGCAGCTGGGAATCCTCATAAGGTGAGGAGTATTGATGCGGTACCCACATGGATGATCGAGGAGGACCTGCGGTGAGCGAGACGAGCCCCAAGCTGCGCGCCGAGCTGGACGGCATCCCCACCTACAAGCCGGGCAAGCCCGCGGCGGCCGGCGGCCCGGTCGCCTTCAAGCTCTCCTCCAACGAGAACCCTTATCCGCCGCTGCCCGGTGTCATGGAGACCGCCGTGGCCGCGGCGCAGAACTTCAATCGCTACCCCGACATGGCCTGTACCGGCCTTGTCAATGAGCTCGCCGAGCGGTTCGGGGTGCCCGCGTCGCATGTGGCGACCGGCACCGGCTCGGTGGGCGTCGCCCAGTCGCTGCTCCAGTCCACCTCAGGCCCCGGCGACGAAGTGATCTACGCGTGGCGCTCTTTCGAGGCGTACCCGATCATCACACAGATCAGCGGGGCAACGTCCGTGCAGGTGCCGCTGACCGCGGGTGAGGTGCACGACCTGGACGCGATGGCGGACGCGATCACCGACCGGACCCGGCTGATCTTCGTCTGCAACCCCAACAACCCGACCGGCACCGTGGTGCGCCGGGCGCAGCTGGAGCGCTTCCTGGACCGGGTGCCGTCGGATGTGCTGGTGGTGCTGGACGAGGCGTACCGCGAGTTCATCCGCGACGCGGACGTCCCCGACGGCATCGAGATCTACCGCGACCGCCCCAATGTGGCGGTGCTGCGCACCTTCTCGAAGGCGTACGGCCTCGCCGGGCTGCGGGTGGGTTTCGCGATCGCCCATGAGCCGGTGGCCGCCGCCCTGCGCAAGACGGCGGTGCCGTTCGGCGTCTCGCAGCTCGCGCAGGACGCGGCGGTGGCCTCGCTGCAGGCGGAGGACGAGCTGCTGGGGCGGGTCGGCTCGCTGGTGTGCGAGCGCAACCGGGTCCACGAGGCCCTGGTCAAGCAGGGCTGGACCGTCCCGGAGACGCAGGCCAATTTCGTGTGGCTGCGGCTCGGTGAGCGCACGATCGACTTCGCGGCCGCCTGTGAGAAGGCGGGCGTCGTGGTGCGGCCGTTCGCGGGCGAGGGCGTGCGGGTGACCATCGGTGAGTGCGAGGCGAACGACCTGTTCCTGCACACCGCGGAGGCCTTCCGCGCGTCTGCCTGAAGCGGTTCCGTCCCTGTCGACCGGCTACGTCTGAACCTGCTCCCGCCTCCGGACCGGTCCGTCCCTCCTGGCCGGCTCGGGACCGGCCCGTGGCGACGTCAGGCCCGGTCGGGGGTGACCGGCTCCACGCGGATCGGGTCTCCAGCGCGTACGGACGCGAGCCGGCGCGGGTCGCCGTCGATGCGTCCGAGGATGTTGCACGGGCTCGCGAGGCGGCACTCTCCCCCAAACTCCGTTCGGGGAGACCCCCAGCCGCGGGAGATCGGCGTCGGGCCGTAGGGCAGGGCCAGGGCGTCGCCGTCGGTCCAGAAGGCGACCGTGCCCGGCTCCACGACCTGGCGGGCGTCCGGTTCCGGGCCGCGGGAGACGGGTGTCTCGAAGTAGACCTCTTCCCCCCAGATCAGTGCCGTGGCGGAGAACGGCAGAACCCCCATGAGCGCCTTGCTCGTGGGGGTGTCGTCGATCGTGGCGGTCAGCTGCCCGGTCGGCCATGAGATGCGTATCTGCATGCCTCAAATTCAACAATGTGTTGAAAATTTTGGGAAGAGGGTGTCTGGAGGGGCCCCGGTGGAGGCTACGGATTTCGTTTCAGCCATAATGGCTTGTGAATGTGAACGCGTTCACAAGCTCGCCTGGTTTGGTCCCTCATGGGAGGGAATGGCAGGCGACCGGTGACCACGCCGATGTAAGGAGAGACGACGTGGACCTGAACCTGGCGCTGGCGCCCGAGACCTTGGCGCGCTGGCAGTTCGGCATCACCACCGTCTACCACTTCCTCTTCGTGCCCCTCACGATCTCGCTTGCCGCGCTCACGGCCGGCCTGCAGACGGCCTGGGTCCGCACGGAGAAGGAGAAGTACCTCAGAGCCACCAAGTTCTGGGGGAAGCTGTTCCTGATCAACATCGCCATGGGTGTGGTGACCGGGATCGTGCAGGAGTTCCAGTTCGGCATGAACTGGTCCGACTACTCGCGCTTCGTCGGCGACATCTTCGGCGCGCCGCTCGCCTTCGAGGCACTGATCGCGTTCTTCTTCGAGTCGACGTTCATCGGCCTGTGGATCTTCGGGTGGGACAAGCTGCCCAAGAAGATCCATCTGGCGTGCATCTGGATGGTCTCAATCGGCACGCTGCTGTCGGCGTACTTCATCCTCGCGGCCAACTCCTGGATGCAGCACCCCGTCGGCTACCGGATCAACGAGGAGAAGGGCCGCGCCGAGCTGACCGACTTCTGGGCTGTCCTGAGCCAGAACACCACGCTCAACCAGGTCTTCCACAGCTTCTCGGCGGCCTTCCTGACAGGCGGGGCCTTCATGGTCGGCATCGCCGCCTTCCACCTGATGCGCAAGAAGCACATCCCGGTGATGCGGACCTCGCTCCGGCTCGGCCTGGTCACCCTGGCGGTCGGCGGCGTGCTCACCGCGGTCAGCGGGGACACCCTCGGCAAGGTCATGTACGAGCAGCAGCCGATGAAGATGGCCGCAGCCGAGGCATTGTGGGACGGCGAGGAGCCGGCGCCCTTCTCCGTGTTCGCCTACGGGGACGTCGACAAGGGGCACAACAAGGTCGCCCTGGAGATACCCGGACTGCTGTCCTTCCTCGCCCACAGCGACTTCGACTCGTACGTGCCCGGCATCAACGACACCAACAAGGCGCTGCAGGAGAAGTTCGGCCCCGGTGACTACAAGCCCATCGTCCCCGTCGCCTACTGGGGCTTCCGCTGGATGATCGGCTTCGGTATGGCCTCCTTCTCCCTCGGCCTGCTGGGACTGTGGCTCACACGGAGGAAGTTCCTGCTGCCGGCCGCCCTGCGGACCGGGGAAGACGAGGTGCCGCACCTGGTACTCCTGCGAAAGCCGCTCGGGGCAAGGCTCACCCGGCTGTACTGGCTCCTGGCGCTCTGGACGATGGGGTTCCCCCTGATCGCCAACTCCTGGGGCTGGATCTTCACCGAGATGGGCCGGCAGCCCTGGGTCGTCTACGGCGTGATGCAGACCCGGGACGCGGTCTCCCCTGGGGTGTCACAGGCGGAGGTCATCACCTCGATGACCGTCTTCACCCTGCTCTACGCGGTGCTCGCCGTGATCGAGGTCAAGCTGCTCGTGAAGTACGTCAAGGCGGGGCCGCCCGAACTGACGGAGGCCGACCTCAACCCGCCCACCCGGATCGGCGGCGACGACCGCGACGCCGACCGGCCGATGGCCTTCTCGTACTGAGACCGTCCCCGTACTGAGACCGCTGAGGAGCTGTTGGGGCATGGAACTCCACAACGTTTGGTTCGTACTCATCGCCGTTCTGTGGATCGGCTACTTCTTCCTGGAGGGCTTCGACTTCGGGGTCGGTGTCCTCACGAAACTGCTCGCCCGGGACCGGGCCGAGCGGCGGGTGCTGATCAACACCATCGGGCCCGTCTGGGACGGCAACGAGGTGTGGCTGCTGACCGCGGTCGGTGCGACCTTCGCCGCCTTCCCCGACTGGTACGCCACCCTGTTCTCCGGCCTCTATCTGCCGCTGCTGCTCATCCTGGTGTGCCTGATCGTGCGCGGCGTCGCCTTCGAGTACCGGCACAAGCGGGACGAGGAGCGCTGGCAGACCAACTGGGAACACGCGATCTTCTGGACGTCGTTGCTGCCCGCCGTGCTGTGGGGCGTGGCGTTCGGCAACATCGTGCGCGGGGTCGAGATCGACGAGCACAAGGAATACGTGGGCGGGTTCCTCGACCTGCTCAATCCGTACGCCCTCCTGGGCGGGGTCGTGACGCTGGCACTGTTCACCTTCCACGGCACGGTCTTCGCCGCGCTGAAGACGGTGGGGGACATCCGGGTACAGGCCAGGGCCCTGGCGCTGAAGCTGGGACCGGTCACGGCCGCGCTGGCGCTGGGCTTCCTGGCGTGGACGCAGGCGTCGCGCGGTGACGTGAGCAGCCTCATCGCCATGGCGATCGCCGTGGCCGCGCTGGTCGGTGCGGTCGCCGCCATCAAGGCCGGGCGCGAGGGCTGGTCTTTCGCTCTGTCGGGAGTGACCGTCGCGGCGGCCGTGGCGATGCTGTTCCTGACGCTCTTCCCGAACGTCATGCCCTCCACGCTGGACGACACCTGGAGCCTGACCGTCACGAACGCCTCGTCGAGCCCGTACACCCTGAAGATCATGACCTGGCTGGCGGCGATCGCCACCCCGCTGGTGCTGCTCTACCAGGGCTGGACGTACTGGGTGTTCCGTAAGCGGATCGGCACGCAGCACCTGGCCGACTCGCACTAGCGAGGGATGTTTCACGTGAAACCGATCGACCCGCGTCTGCTGCGGTACGCCCGCGCCACGCGCCTGTTCCTGGCCGCGGTGGTCGTCCTCGGCCTCGTCGGCGCGCTGCTCGTCATCACGCAGGCGATGCTCATCGCCGAGGTGGTGGTCGGGGCCTTCCAGCGGGGGCTGACCGTGCCGGGGCTGTCGATGCCGCTGGTGCTGCTGGCGGCCGTCGCTGTCGGCCGGGCACTCGTCGCCTGGCTGACCGAGCTGGCGGCCCACCGGGCGAGTGCGGCGGTCAAGTCCGAGCTGCGCGGCCGGCTGCTGGCGAGGGCGGCCGAGCTGGGCCCCGGCCGGGTGGCAGGCGCCGCTCCGGCCGGGGCCGGCACCGGGGCTCTGGTGACGCTGGCGACCCGCGGCATCGATGCGCTGGACGACTACTTCTCGCGCTACCTTCCTCAGCTGGGGCTCGCGGTCGTGGTCCCGGTGGCGGTGCTGGCCCGGATCGTGACCGAGGACTGGGTGTCCGCCGCGATCATCGTGGTGACGCTGCCCCTGATCCCTCTCTTCATGGTGCTCATCGGCTGGGCCACTCAGTCCCGGATGGACCGTCAGTGGCGGCTGCTGTCCCGGCTCTCCGGACACTTCCTGGACGTCGTGGCCGGCCTGCCGACGCTCAAGGTGTTCGGCCGGGCGAAGTCCCAGGCGGAGTCGATCCGTTCGATCACCACGCAGTACCGGCAGGCGACGGTCCGCACGCTGCGGATCGCGTTCCTGTCGTCCTTCGCGCTCGAGTTGCTGTCGACGCTGTCGGTGGCGCTGGTGGCCGTCAGCATCGGCATGCGTCTGGTTCACGGCGAACTCGATCTGTACACGGGCCTGGTGATCCTGGTCCTCGCCCCCGAGGCCTATCTGCCGCTGCGCCAGGTCGGCGCGCAGTACCACGCGGCGGCCGAGGGGCTTGCGGCCGCCGAGGAGATCTTCGAGGTGCTGGGCACCGAGCCGAGGCGCACCGGCGGCGGGCGGGTCCCCGACGAGCTCCGGCTGGAGTTCGACCGGGTGACGGTACGCCGCCCCGGACGCGACGAGGCTGCTCCCTCCTCGGCCTCGCTGGTCGTGGAGCCCGGCGAGACGGTGGCCCTGGTCGGGGAGAGCGGCGTCGGGAAGTCGACGCTGCTCGATGTGCTGATGGAGTTCGTGGAACCGGCCGAAGGACAGGTGCGGATCGGCGGCACCGATCTCACCGCCATCGACTCGGGGCTCTGGCGGCAGCAGATCGCCTGGGTGCCGCAGCGCCCGTACCTCTTCGCCGGGACGATCGCGGACAACGTACGGCTGGCCCGACCGGACGCGGACGACGCGGCGGTGTGCGCCGCGCTGCGGGAGGCGGGGGCGTACGACTTCGTCGCCGCGCTTCCCCAGGGCGAGGAGACCGTGCTCGGTGAGGACGGCTCGGGGTTGTCCGCGGGGCAGCGGCAACGGCTCGCCCTCGCACGGGCGTTCCTCGCCGACCGGCCGGTGCTGCTGCTCGACGAGCCGACCGCCGCGCTCGACGGCGCGACGGAGGCGGGCATCGTCGAGGCCGTGGGCCGGCTGGCGCAGGGGCGCACGGTCCTGCTGGTCGTCCACCGCCCGGCACTGCTCGCAGTGGCGGACCGGGTGGTCACGCTCACCCGCGCCGCCGATTCCGCACCCGCTCGGACGCCCGGCCCCGCCGCCGCCCCGGTTCAGGCGGCCGCGGCGGTTCGGCCGGAGGAGTGCGCCGATGGGGAGCCTTCCGGTGCGCGGGCTTCCGCGCCCGGCGGCGTACGGTCCGAGCTGCTGCGGGTCCGTGCGGCGGCGGACGGGCTGCGCGGCCGGCTCGCGCTGGCGCTGCTGCACGGCAGCCTCGCCCTCGGATCGGCGGTCGGGCTGATGGCCGTTTCGGGATGGCTGATCTCCCGGGCGTCCGAGCAACCGCCGGTGCTGTACCTGATGGTCGCCGTGACGGCGACCCGGGCCTTCGGCATCGGGCGGGCCGTCTTCCGCTACGCGGAGCGGCTCGTCTCGCACGACGCGGTGCTACGCATGCTGGCCGAGACACGGGTCGCGGTCTACCGCAGGCTGGAGCGGATCGCGCCCGCGGGGCTGCGCCGGACCCGGCGCGGGGACCTGCTCTCGCGGCTGGTCGCCGATGTGGACGCACTCCAGGACTACTGGTTGCGCTGGATGCTCCCCGCCGGTGCGGCCATCGTCGTCGGCGCGGCCTCCGTCGCCTTCACCGCCTGGCTGCTGCCCGCAGCGGGCGCCGTGCTCGCCGCCGGCCTGCTGGCCGCTGGTGTCGGCGTGCCGCTGCTCAGCGGATCCGTCGCCCGCCGGGCCGAGCGGCAGCTCGCACCCGCACGCGGAGCACTCGCCACCATGGTGACCGACCTGCTGCGGGGAACGGCCGAACTGAGCGTCGCCGGGGCACTGCCGCAGCGGCTGGAGACGGCACGCGACGCGGACCGGAAGCTGACCCGTATTGCCGCGCGGGGTGCGGCCGCCACGGCGCTCGGCGGTGGGCTCTCCTCGCTGATCTGCGGACTGACGGTGGTGGGCGCCGCGCTCGTCGGCATCCAGGCGGTGCACGACGGCCGGCTCACCGGCGTCTGCCTGGCCGTCGTCGTCCTCACGCCGCTCGCCGCCTTCGAGACGGTCACCGGACTGCCGCTCGCCGTGCAGTACCGCCGACGGGTGGAGCGCAGTGCCGAGCGGGTGCACGAAGTGCTGGACGCGCCCGTGCCCGTCCACGAGCCGCGGCACCCGGCGGCACCGCCCGCCACCGCCTTCCCGCTGGAACTGCGCGGGATCGGTGCCCGGTACGGCGGCCAGGAGGCGGACGCGCTGAGCGGCGTCGACCTGACGCTCACGGCGGGCAGGCGGGTGGCCGTCGTCGGCGCGTCCGGGTCGGGGAAGACCACCCTCGCCCAGGTGCTGCTCCGTTTCCTCGACGCGGGCTCGGGGACGTACACCCTCGGAGGTGTTCCCGCGGAGGCGCTGGACGGTGACGCGGTACGGCGCTTCGTGGGCCTGTGCGCTCAGGACGCCCATCTCTTCGACAGCTCACTGCGGGAGAACCTGCGCCTGGCGCGGCCGGAGGCCACGGAGGACGACCTCAGGCGGGCGCTGGCCGAGGCGCGGCTGCTGGACTGGGCCGACGCGCTGCCCGAAGGGCTCGACACGCTCGTCGGCGAGCACGGTGCCCGGCTCTCCGGCGGTCAGCGGCAGCGGCTCGCCCTGGCCCGGGCCCTGCTCGCGGACTTCCCGGTGCTCGTCCTGGACGAGCCGGCCGAGCATCTCGACCTGGCGACCGCCGACGCGCTCACCGCCGACCTGCTGGCAGCGGCGGAGAAACGGAGCGGCGCGGGCCCGGCGACCGTGCTGATCACCCATCGCCTGCGCGGTCTTGAAGCCGTCGACGAGGTCGTGGTGCTGGAGGCAGGGCGCGTCGTGCAGCGGGGTCAGTACGACGAACTCGCGCTGATCGAGGGGCCGCTGCGGTCGATGCTGGAGCGGGAGACGGCCACCGACGCCCACAGCGCCCGACTTTCTGCCTCAGGCATGGCTCATTGAATCCGGGGCGGCGGGCCGAGTAGCTGGGCGGATCGAGCAGCAGCGGATCGGGCATCGGTCCGGAGGCGCGAGCACGACCGTGTTCCGGGGACGCGCGGCTGAAGGGCTCTTGGCGAGGGCCGGGTACCGCCGCAGGCCCGTTCGGCGGGTGGTTGTAGCCCGCGCTGCGGTGCTTGCTGGGCCAGGTGGCCGTACGACACCGCACCGATGCCCGGCTCGGCGGCGGAGCCGGGTAACGATGCGGAATGCGCTTGAGACACCGTGACCGGCTGTTGATCGTTCCGGTGGTGCTGTGCACGCTCCTCGGTGCGCCGGCATCCGCCGTGGCGTCCGAGGAGCCGGAGCCGCCGGCCATCCTGTCGGACGCGCCCGCCCCGTTTCCTGCGGCGGACGCGCCCTTCACGCCGTTCCCTGCGGCGGACCCGCCTTTCACGTTCCCTGCGGCGGACCCGTTCTTCACGCCGTTCCCCGCGGCCGACCCGCCCTTCACGCCGTTCCCCGCGGCGGAGCCGCCGCCCGGAGAGGCGCCCCCTGCGGTCGGGGCCGATGAGCCCGTGCCCCCTGCGGTCGGGGCCGATGAGCCCGCGCCCCCTGCCGGCGGGGCCGACGAGCCCGCCGCTCCCGCGGCAGGGGCCGACCAGCCCGAGCTGCCCACCGCCGTCGAGGTGGCGCGGCTCTACGCGGATGCGGCCAAGGCCACCGACGAGTACGAGCGGGGCAGGCGGGCGGCGGACGCCCAGCGGGTCACGGCCGAGCAGTTCCAGTCCAGGCTGAGCGAGCACAGGGCCCGGCTCGGCGCGATCCACGACTCCATCGGCGGCGTCGCGCGCGAGCAGTACCGCACCGGCGGTTCGCTCGCCAACACGGCTCGGCTGCTGCTCGCCGACAGCCCCGACACCCTGCTGCGCGGCTACCTCCTCGCGGCACAGGCGGAACGGGCGGTGAAGCGGCTGCTGGAGCAGGCGCGGCGGGCCGAGGGACAACTCGCGCGGGCCGAGGAGAAGGCGCGGGCGGCCTGGCGGAACCTCGCGGTGCGCAAGGAACGGCTCGCGGTGGTCAAGCGCGGTATCGAGACGAAGCTGGAGACCGCGCAGTGGAAGCTGCAGAGCGAGGCGGACAGCAGCGTGGCGGCGGGCAAGTGCGCGGGGGCCGTACGACTGGAGCAGCCCGCCGAACCGGCGGGGCCGGAGTGGGTCACGCCCGTCGAGCGCTACAGCCTGTCCGCCGGGTTCAACAGCACCGGTGAGCGTTGGGCGCGACGGCATACCGGACAGGACTTCGCCGTGGACATCGGCGCGCCGGTGCGTTCCGTCGGTGCGGGCCGGGTGGTCTCGGTGTCGTGCGGCGGCGGCTTCGGCATCGAGATCGTCGTCCAGCACCCCGGCGGCTACTACTCGCAGTACGCGCATCTCGCGGGCGTGAGCGTGGACCAGGGTGAGCAGGTGCGCACCGGGCAGTGGATCGGCCAGGCCGGCACGACGGGCAATTCGACCGGCCCGCACCTGCATTTCGAGGTGCGGCTCACGCCCTATCTGGGGTCGGGGGTCGATCCGGTGGCCTGGCTGCAGGAGCACGGCGTCCAGCTGTAGCCGGGCCGCCCGGTGCCCTCCGCCGGATCAGCCCGCCTGGAGGCGGCGGGTGAGGATCTCCTCGATGATCACCGCGACGCCGTCCTCGTTGTTGGCGACGGTCCGCCCGGAGGCGGCGGCGACGACGTCCGGATGGGCGTTGCCCATCGCGTACGAGGTGCCGGCCCAGGTCAGCATCTCCACGTCGTTGGGCATGTCCCCGAAGGCCACGACCTCGTCGGCGGAGATGCCGCGCTCCGCGCAGCACAGGGCGAGCGTGCTGGCCTTGCTCACTCCGAGGCCGCTGATCTCCAGCAGCGCGGTCGGGCTGGAACGGGTGACGGAGGCGAGGTCCGCGGTGATGGAGCGGGCGAGAGTCAGAAAGCCGTCGGGCGTGAGCTCGGAATGGTGCGCCAGCAGCTTGATCACGGGGGCGCCCTCCCCCGGCTGTGCCTCGTGGAGCAGCTTCTCGGCGGCGGCCACGGTCGCGCCCGGGTCGAGCTGGAAGGGCGGGTAGTCCGGCTCGTAGTGGATGCCGGTGGTCATTTCCACGGCGAACGACGTGCCGGGGGCCGCGGCCCGCAGCGCGGTCACGACCTGGAGAGCGTTCGCCCGAGGCAGGTCACGGACCTTGAGCAGCCGCCCACCGGCGTGCAGGTCCACCACGGCCGCGCCGTTGGCGCAGATCGCCAGGCCATGGCCGTGGACGTGGTCGCTCACGACGTCCATCCAGCGGGCCGGGCGGCCGGTGACGAAGAAGACCTCCACCCCGGCCTCCTCGGCGGCGGCGAGTGCGGCGATCGTCCGCTCGGAGACGGACTTGTCGTCCCGCAGCAGGGTGCCGTCGAGGTCCGTGGCGATCAGCCGGGGCGTGGCGGGCAGGTGGCGGGGATCGGTAGCTGAGGTCACTGGGACATTCTCCCGTACGTGTTGCACGGGCGTGCGAGAGGGCGCACATCTGAGTGCGGGCCGGCACGGTGGCCGGAAAGGAGGCGGTGCAGCGGCCGAATACGGTGCGGTACGGCGGCTCGTGCTGAGCGGCACGGCGGCCGGGGCTGAGCCGTACGTCGGTACGACTCCGCTCTGTGCCACGTACGCTCGACGGCATGCGTCTGAGTACCGTGATTCTTCCTGTCCGACCCTGGCATGACGGCGGCCGCGACCAGTGGCTGCGCGCCGAGCAGCTCGGTTTCCACGCCGCGTACACCTACGATCACCTGTCGTGGCGGACGTTCCGGGACGGGCCCTGGTACGGCGCCGTACCGACGCTGACAGCGGCCGCCGCCGCGACCGAGCGGCTGCGGCTGGGCACGCTCGTGACCTCGCCCAACTTCCGGCACCCGGTGACCCTGGCCAAGGAACTGATCTCGCTGGACGACATCTCCGGCGGGCGGATCACGCTCGGCATCGGCGCGGGCGGCATCGGCTTCGACGCCACCGCGCTCGGGCAGGAGCCATGGACCGCGCGGGAGCGGGCCGACCGGTTCGCCGAGTTCGTGCCACTGCTCGACAGGCTGCTGACCGAGGGGGCCGTCACGCACGAGGGGACCTTCTACTCGGCGGTCGAGGCCCGCAACATCCCCGGGTGCGTCCAGCGCCCGCGGCTGCCGTTCGCCATCGCGGCGACCGGGCCGCGCGGGCTGAAGCTGGCGGCCGGGTACGGGCAGGCCTGGGTGACGACCGGCGACCCGAAGGTGAACGAGACGGGCACGCCCGAGCAGTCGCGCGAGGCCATCCGAGGGCAGCTGGACAAGCTGTCCAAGGCCTGCGCCGACATCGGCCGGGACGAGGCGGACCTGGAGAAGATCCTGCTGACCGGGTTCACCCCCGACCGCGGGCGCCCGCTGGAGTCGCTGGACGCGTTCGTCGACTTCGCGGGGAGGCACTTCGCGCTCGGCTTCAGCGAGATCGTGGTCCACGCGCCGATCCCCGACTCGGACTTCGCCGCCGACCAGGCGGTCTTCGAGCAGATCGTCACGGAGGCGCCGGCGCAGCTCCGCCGCTGACGCGCGCCACAGGGGCCGGTGAGCGGGAGGTGGCCGGTGCTGAGGGGCTGCCGTCGCCGTGCCGCGGGTGTGGCCCGGGGCTGAGGCGCTGCCTGCCGTCCCCGCTCCGCGCGGGGGACGGCTGCTACGCCCCCGGGAAGCGGATGAACTCCGGGGGCACCGAGGCCGTCAGCCACACGCCGTTGGCGCTGACCCGGAAGACGTGGCCAGCGCGGTGCAGCGCGCCGGCGTGCACGGACAGCACCACGGGCCGCCCGCGGCGGGCGCCGACGCGGGTGGCGGTCTCCCGGTCGGGCGAGAGGTGGACGTCGTGGCGGGTCATCGGGCGCAGTCCCTCGGCGCGGATCGCGTCCAGGCTGCGGGAGACGGTCCCGTGGTAGAGGTACTCGGGCGGTTCGGCGGGCGGGAGGTCGAGGTCCACCGCCACGGTGTGGCCCTGGTTGGCGCGGATACGGGATCCGTCGATGGTGAACCGCTTCTTGTCGTTGACGGCCACGACACGGTCCAGCTCGGCTCGGCTGAAGCGGAAGCCGTGCGCCGCTGACGCACGCATCAGCTCGTCGATCGACACCCAGCCGTTCGCGTCGAGGGTGATGCCGATCCGGTCGGGCTGGTGCCGCAGATGCCTCGAGAGGTACTTCGACACCTTCACGGTGCGCCGGTCGTCCGGGGAGGCACCCGTTGGTCCTGCATTCATCTCTCCAGCGTGCCCCGCGGATGTCGCCCACGCCACTGAAAAAATTATGGACCCGGATGTTTGATCCACAACCAACTCGGCTTATCCACAGGCAATTTGACCACCCTGTGGACAACTCCTATGTCGTTCCCCCCATTTGATCAAACCGCTCGCTCTCCTTGTGGGTTGCCGCAATGGCATCCAACCTGTCGGCGTGCACTCCGCGTTCGGCGGCACCGGCGACGAATGCCGCACCCTTCTCCTCACCGACCAGCCTGCGGACACCGTCCGTTGTCCGCAGACAGCGGTACGAGGTGGATGCTCCTTTCCGGCAGGCGGGATGCGGCGGGCCGACAGGTGCCGAGGGAGTTGCCGTATGACGAACGCTCCTAGCAGTCCGGTCAGTTCGGCGTCGACTGTCCTGCTGTGCGAGCGGGCGCAGCCCCCGGCCCGGCGCGGCCGCTTGTGCCGCATCGGTGTCCGTGGGCCTCCTCCTTCCCGGATGACGGTGAAGGCATGCTCGGCCGTGAACTCCCATAAAACGGCGGCGATGTGCTCGGCCGGACCACGAAGCACCAGTGGGCGACCGGAGATTGCGGCCAGGTGAACACCCGCGGCGTGCAACTCGGCGGCAATCGCCAGCCCTTGCGACCTGAGCATCAGTAACGCGTCCCCGCACCCCGTGATCGGTACCGGCACACCGAGCTCCACGGCCTCGGCGCACATGTCCTCGCCCGCACGGCACCGGCATCGGTCCCTGACGGCGCCGGGAGCAACCGGCACCCGTCCCCGACGGCGCCGGCACCCACCTCTGGCGGCACCGGTATCGCCACCCGTCCCCGACGGCACCGGCGCCCACCTCTGGCGGCACCGGTATCGCCACCCGTCCCCGTCGGCACCGGCGCAGATCGCCACCCCCGAGCGCAGCTGTCCCCGACGGCAGGTCTTCCTCAGGTCGCATCGCCCCTACGGGTCCGTACCTCTCGAGTCTGATGCACATCGGGCCGCGAGGCTGACGCCGGGTGTGGCGGGCGCCACTACCGTCGAAGCGTGACTGTGATCGCGACCGAAAGCCTGAGCAAGCGGTTCCCCAGGGTGACCGCGCTTGACCGGCTCTCGTTGGACATCGGCCCCGGTGTGACCGGCCTGGTGGGCGCCAACGGAGCCGGCAAGTCCACGTTGATCAAGATCCTGCTGGGTCTGTCCCCCGCCACCGAGGGCCGGGCCGCCGTGCTCGGCCTCGATGTGGCCACGAGCGGAGCGCAGATCCGCGAGCGCGTCGGCTACATGCCCGAGCACGACTGCCTGCCGCCCGACGTCTCGGCCACCGAGTTCGTCGTGCACATGGCGCGCATGTCCGGCCTGCCGCCGACGGCCGCCCGCGAGCGCACCGCCGACACCCTGCGCCATGTCGGTCTGTACGAGGAGCGCTACCGCCCCATCGGCGGCTACTCGACCGGTATGAAGCAGCGCGTGAAGCTCGCGCAGGCCCTCGTCCACGATCCGCGGCTGGTCCTCCTCGACGAGCCGACCAACGGACTGGACCCGGTCGGACGCGACGAGATGCTCGGCCTGATCCGCCGGGTCCACACCGACTTCGGCATCTCGGTCCTCGTCACCTCCCACCTGCTCGGCGAACTGGAGCGCACCTGCGACCACGTCGTCGTCATCGACGGCGGCGCCCTGCTGCGCTCCAGCTCCACCAAGGACTTCACCCAGACCACGGCCACCCTCGCGGTGGAGGTCACCGACTCGGAGGCGCACCCGGACGGCACCGCCGCGCTCCGGAAGGCGCTCGCCGCGGCCGGTGTCGCACTGCAGGAGGGGACGGAGGAGGGCCTGCCCGGTGCGGGCCACATCCTGCTGCTGGAGACGGCCGGCGAGGAGACCTACGACATCGTCCGGGACACGGTCGCCGACCTCGGCCTCGGTCTCGTCCGGATGGAACAGCGCCGTCACCACATCGCGGAGGTCTTCCGCCCGGAGACGGCCGCACGGACCGAGGAGGTGCAGGCCCGGTGAGCACGCAGACCCCCGGAGCCGCGGAGACCACGCGGATCCACAACATCGGGTACCGCACCTACGACGGCCCCCGTCTCGGCCGTGCCTACGCGCGCCGCTCGCTCTACTCCCAGTCGCTGCGCGGCGCCTACGGTCTCGGCCGCTCGGCCAAGTCCAAGGTGCTGCCGATGATCCTGCTGGGCATCATGTGCGCCGTCGCGGCGATCATGGTGGCAGTGGCGATCTCGGTGCCCACGATGAAGGACCTGCCGGTGGAGTACACCCGGTACGCGATCATCATGCAGGCGCTGATCGCCCTGTTCCTGGCGGCGCAGGCACCGCAGTCCGTCTCGCGCGATCTGCGCTTCAAATCGGTCCCGCTGTACTTCTCGCGTCCGATCGAACGCGTCGACTACGTGCTCGCCAAGTTCGCGGCGATGGCCTCGGCACTCTTCGTCCTCACTGGCGCGCCGCTGGTCATCCTCTATCTGGGGGCGTTGCTGGCGAAGTTCGACTTCGCCGACCAGACGAAGGGCTTCGCGCAGGGCATGGTCTCCGTCGCTCTCCTCTCCGTCCTCTTCGGCGGCATCGGCCTGGTGCTCGCCGCCTTCACACCGCGCCGCGGCTTCGGCGTCGCCGCCGTGATCGCCACGCTCACCATCACGTACGGGGCCGTGTCCACGGTCCAGGCCATCGCCTGGGAGACCGGTTCGCCCGGGGCCGTCCAGTGGCTGGGCCTGTTCTCGCCGGTCACGCTCATCGATGGGGCGCAGACCGCATTCCTCGGTGCCACGTCCGCCTTCCCGGGCGGCCAGGGCCCGGGTGCGGGTGCCGGCGTCGTCTATCTCCTCGTCGTCCTCGCGCTCGTCACCGGCTCCTACGCCGTGCTGATGCGCCGCTACCGGAAGGTCGGCCTGTGACCGCCCACCCTCCCCCAGCTACCGCTGGGTGGTACCCCCAGCCCACCACCACCCTTCCAAGGAATGGGCTGCGCTCATGAGCACTCTTCACATCGAGCACGCGTCGCGCTGGTTCGGCAACGTGGTGGCCGTCAACGACGTCACCATGGAGATCGGTCCGGGTGTCACGGGTCTCCTCGGCCCCAACGGCGCGGGGAAGTCCACCCTCATCAACATGATGGGCGGCTTCCTCGCCCCCTCCACCGGTTCCGTCACGCTCGACGGCCGCCCGATCTGGCGCAATGAGGCGGTCTACCGGCAGATCGGCGTCGTTCCCGAACGGGAGGCGATGTACGACTTCCTCACCGGCCGCGAGTTCGTCGTCGCCAACGCCGAACTGCACGGGCTGGGCGATCGGGAGGCCGCACGCGCGCTCGCCACGGTCGAGATGGCGTACGCCCAGGACCGCAAGATCGCGACGTACAGCAAGGGGATGCGGCAGCGGGTGAAGATGGCCTCCGCGCTGGTCCACGACCCTTCCGTGCTCCTGCTCGACGAACCGTTCAACGGCATGGACCCGCGCCAGCGCATGCAGCTGATGGAGCTGCTGCGGCACATGGGCGCGGACGGCCGCACGGTGCTGTTCTCCTCGCACATCCTGGAGGAGGTCGAGCAACTGGCCTCCCACATCGAGGTGATCGTCGCCGGCCGGCACGCGGCGGGCGGCGACTTCCGCCGGATCCGCCGCCTGATGACGGACCGTCCGCACCGCTACCTCGTGCGCTCCAGCGACGACCGGGCGCTCGCCGCTGCCCTGATCGCCGACCCGTCCACCTCCGGCATCGAGGTCGACCTCGCCGAGGGGGCGCTGCGCATCCAGGCCGTCGACTTCGGCCGGTTCACCGAGCTGCTGCCGAAGGTCGCCCGCGAGCACTCCATCCGGCTTCTCACGGTCTCTCCGTCCGACGAGTCCCTCGAATCCGTCTTCTCCTACCTCGTAGCGGCCTGAAAGGAGCTGTGACGTCCATGTACAACCCCACAGTCGCCCGGCTCACCTATCGGGCCGTGCTCGGCAGGCGCCGCGCCGCCATCCTGTTCGTGCTGCCCGGTCTGCTGCTGCTGATCGCCGTCGCCGTACGGGCCTTCAACGGCGCGGACGACCAGGTGGCCGCCGATGTGCTGAGCGGGTTCGCCCTCGCCACGATGGTGCCGCTGATCGGAGTGATCGCGGGCACGGGCGCGATCGGGCCCGAGATCGACGACGGTTCGATCGTCTACCTGCTCGCCAAGCCGGTGAAGCGGCCCACGATCATCTTCACCAAGCTGATCGTGGCGATCGCTGTGACGATGGCCTTCTCGGCCGTGCCCACGTTCGTCGCCGGCTTCATCCTGAACGGCAACGGACAGCAGATCGCCATCGCCTGCACCGTCGCCGCGCTGGTCTCCTCCATCGCGTACAGCGCCCTGTTCCTGCTCCTCGGCACGGTCAGCCGGCACGCGGTCGTCATCGGCCTCGTCTACGCCCTGGTCTGGGAGACCCTGTTCGGCAGCCTGGTGCCAGGAGCGCGGACGCTCAGTGTCCAGCAGTGGTCGCTGTCGCTCGCCGAGAGGATCGGCGGCGAGGGCATGATCGGTTCGGACGTCGGTCTGCCCGCCGCGGTGGCGCTGCTGGTGGGGGTGACCGTGGCGGCGACGTGGTACGCGGGCCAGAAGCTGCGGGTCCTCAAGCTGGCCGGCGAGGAGTGAGCGGCAGGTAGACACCCCGGCGGTCGGGCCCTCACGGCGGTCGCGCCCTCACGGCGGTCGCGCCCCGACGGCGTGCGGGCCCCGGCCGATGCGGCCGGGGCCCGCACGCGCCCACCACCACACCGATATTCGGTGGCACCGAATCCCCGTGCAGGGCACAGTGATGGAGCCGGTACAGCACATCAGTGCGAGGAGCCGGTGCCACCGACCGGGAGAGGAGCGCGGCGAATGACCGGGAGTTCGAGCCTTGGTCCGTTGTGCTCCCGTCGGGGCGACGCCGGGCAGGCCACGGAGTAGTCATCACACTCCGTACGGCCGCCGGAGCGGCTGCCCAGGGGGCGGCCGCTTCGAGCGCGCATCCGCGCGGGCCGCCCCCCTCCCGGACACTCCCTGTCACCGAGCGGCCGACGCTGCGCCACGTCCCGGCGCGCATCCGATCCGCGCGTCCTGGGCCGTCAGCTGCCGAACAGGCCCGTCACCCGTGGAGCAGGTGCTCCAGGACCACCGCGATGCCGTCGTGCTCGTTCGACGCCGTGATCTCGTGGGCCACGGCCTTCAGTTCGTCGTGCGCGTTCGCCATCGCCACGCCGTGGGCGGCCCACCCGAACATCGGGATGTCGTTCGGCATGTCGCCGAACGCGATCGTGTCCGACGCCCGCAGACCCAGCCGCCGCGCGGCCAGCGACAGGCCGGTGGCCTTGCTCAGGCCCAGCGGCAGGATCTCGACGACTCCGGCGCCGGCCATCACCACGTCCACGAGGCTGCCGACCATCGTTCTCGCGATCGTGGCCAGTTCGTCGTCGTCCAGCGTCGGATGCTGGATGTAGACCTTGTTCAGCGGAGCGGCCCACAGATCGGCCGGGTCCTTCATCGGCACGTACGGCAGCGGGCCTTCCAGCACCCGGTAGCCCTCGCCGATCAGCACGTCGCCGTCGAGCCCGTCCCGGCTCGCCGCCAGCAGCAGCGGTCCGACCTCCGCCTCGATCTTGGAGAGCGCGAGCCCGGCCAGCTGCCGGTCCAGGGTGACCGACGTCAGCAGCCGGTGCTCTCCGGCGTGGTAGACCTGCGCCCCCTGCCCGCACACGGCCAGGCCGTGGTAGCCGAGGTCGTCCAGGATGTGCCGCGTCCACGGCACCGCGCGCCCGGTCACGATGATGTGCGCGGCACCCGCCGCGGTGGCCGCGGCGAGTGCGTCACGCGTGCGCTCCGAGACGGTGTCGTCGTCACGCAGCAGCGTGCCGTCGAGGTCCGTCGCGACGAGCTTGTACGGGAAGGGGGCGGGACTCACCTGGAGATCGGCTCCAGCACCTCGCGGCCGCCGAGGTAGGGACGCAGGACCTCGGGGACGTGGACCGAACCGTCGGCCAGCTGGTGGTTCTCGAGGATCGCCACAATCGTGCGCGGAACGGCGCACAGCGTGCCGTTCAGCGTCGCCAGCGGCTGCACCTTCTTGCCGTCGCGCATCCGGACGGACAGGCGGCGGGCCTGGAAGCCGTCGCAGTTCGACGCCGAGGTGAGCTCGCGGTATTTGCCCTGGGTCGGGATCCACGCCTCGCAGTCGTACTTGCGCGAGGCCGACGAGCCCAGGTCACCGGTGGCGACGTCGATCACCTGGAACGGCAGCTCCAGGGCGGTCAGCCACTGCTTCTCCCAGTCCAGCAGCCTCTTGTGCTCGGCCTCGGCATCCTCGGGGGCGACGTACGAGAACATCTCGACCTTGTCGAACTGGTGGACCCGGAAGATGCCGCGGGTGTCCTTGCCGTACGTGCCGGCCTCCCGGCGGAAGCAGGGCGAGAAGCCCGCGTACCGCAGCGGCAGCTTGTCGCCGTCGATGATCTCGTCCATGTGGTACGCGGCGAGCGGGACCTCGGAGGTGCCGACGAGGTAGTAGTCGTCCTTCTCCAGGTGGTACACGTTCTCCGCGGCCTGGCCGAGGAAGCCGGTGCCCTCCATGGCGCGCGGGCGGACCAGCGCGGGGGTGAGCATCGGGATGAAGCCGGCCTCGGTCGCCTGGGCGATAGCGGCGTTGACGAGGGCGAGCTCCAGAAGGGCGCCCACACCGGTCAGGTAGTAGAAGCGCGAGCCCGAGACCTTGGCACCGCGCTCGACGTCGATGGCGCCGAGCGCCTCGCCGAGCTCCAGGTGGTCCTTGGGCTCGAAGCCCTCGGCGGCGAAGTCGCGGATCGTGCCGTGCGTCTCCAGGACGACGAAGTCCTCCTCGCCGCCGACCGGAACATCCGGGTGGACGATGTTGCCGAGCTGGAGCAGGAGCCGCCTGGTCTCCTCGTCGGCGTCGTTCTGCGCGGCCTCGGCGGCCTTGACGTCGGCCTTGAGCTGTTCGGCCTTCTTCAGGAGCTCGGCGCGCTCCTCGGGAGAGGCCTTGGGGATGAGCTTGCCGAGCGACTTCTGCTCGGAGCGCAGCTCGTCGAAGCGGAGGCCCGAGGACCTTCGCCGCTCATCGGCGGAGAGGAGGGCGTCGACAAGGTCGACATCCTCTCCACGGGCGCGCTGGGAGGCGCGAACACGGTCGGGGTCCTCACGGAGCAGGCGAAGGTCAATCACCCCACCAGGCTACCGGTGCCGACTCGGGCCACCCCACCCGATATGACCTTGCGTGACACTTTGCCCGAATTGCCGGAATTAAGAAAGGCGGGGGCAATTCCGTGCCGCGCGCGTCAATTGTGTCAGTGCTTTACGCCGAAAAGGGGCAGCGCGACGGGAGGCGGCTTGACCGCGCCGCCCCGGCCCCGTCCGGATTCTGGACCGCTTGTCCACAGGGGAGCATGATCAATCCCGGTTATCCACAGGGTGTGCGAAGAGTCTGTGGACTATGCAATTGATCATTACGAAAGGCGTGGGGGCACCCGAGGATTCGCCACCCAAACCGCCCTGACGCACTCATTCGGGTGGGAATTCCTCGTTCCAAAGAGTTGATCAAGGGAATTGAGGTGACAGAGTCCGACGTGTCGTTCTGTGGAGGGAACTGGGGGCCCTGGGTTGATTTGTCGATGATGTGGCCTTGCGTTGTCGACTTGTCCCCAGGGCGAGAAGCGAACCTGTGGATAAGTTCTGTGGACAACGAAAATCTGCAGGTAGGACCGCGGCCCTAGCGCGGCTCCGCCCGGAAACGCCGCAGTGGACCCGGGCTCAGTCCTGGGCGCGGCCGTCCTGGCAGCGCGCCAGCCAGTCGGACGCGGCGGTGAACTCGGCGTCCGACGTCCCCGCACGCAGCGTCCGTACCTCTTCCGGCGCCACCCTCGCCCGGGGGTAGGAGCCGAGGAACCGCACCTGCTGGCAGATCCGCTTCAGGCCCATGAGCGCCTCGCCCACCCGGCGCTCCGAGACATGGCCCTCGGCGTCGACGGCGAAGCAGTAGTTCCCGATTCCCGCGCTCGTGGGACGAGACTGGAGCAGCATCAGGTTGACGCCACGCACGGCGAATTCCTGGAGCAGCTCCATCAGGGCGCCCGGATGGTCCTCGCGCTGCCAGATGACCACGGATGTCTTGTCCGCGCCGGTCGGGGCCGCGGGCCTGGCGGGCCGGCCCACCAGCACGAACCGCGTCTCGGCGTTCTGGGCGTCGTGGATCTCGGTGACCAGCGCTTCGAGCCCGTACGTCGCAGCCGCGAACTCGCCCGCGAAGGCGGCGTCGAACCGACCCTCCTGCACGAGCCGCGCCCCGTCCGCGTTCGACGCCGCCGACTCCCACACCGCGTCCGGCAGGTGGGCGCGCAGCCAGTTGCGCACCTGCGGCTGGGCCACCGGGTGGCCCGTCACCGTCTTGATCTCCGAGAGCTTCGTCCCCGGGCGCACCAGCAGCGCGAAGGCGATGGGCAGGACGACCTCGCGGTAGATCATCAGCGGCTCGCCCGACGCCAGTTCGTCGAGGGTGGCCGTGACACCGCCCTCCACGGAGTTCTCGATCGGCACGAGTGCCGCCGCGGCCTCACCGGCCCGTACGGCGTCGAGTGCGGCGGGTACCGAGACCATCGGGACGAGTTCCCTGGTCGCGGCTTCCGGGAGGGTGCGCAGGGCGGCCTCCGTGAAGGTGCCCTGGGGACCGAGGTACGTGTAGCGCGTGGCCGACATACCGTCACCCTAATGCGCCGCTGAGCACGGCGGGCCGGTCCGCCGTGCCGTCCCCGGTCCGGGCGGCCCGGGCGGGCCCCGCGACGGCCCGCCGCGCGGCTCAGCTCTCTAGCAGCCGCTGCCCCACGTACTCGCCCTTCGCCGGACCGCCCGGCACCGCGAACAGCCCACTCGCCTCGTGCCGGATGAATGCCGACAGCGCGTCGCCCCGGTCGAGCTTGCGCTGCACCGGCACGAAGCCGCGCAGCGGATCGGCCTGCCAGCAGACGAAGAGCAGTCCCGCGTCGGGCGTGCCGTCGGTGTCGATCCCGTCGTGGAAGGAGAAGGGCCGCCGCAGCATCGCGGCGCCGCCGTTCTGCTCGGGCGCGGAGATCCGCGCGTGCGCGTTCTCGGGGATCACGAGCCTGCCGTCAGGACCGGTCTCGTCGAGGGCGGGCTCGGTCGTCTCCGTGCCCCCCGTCAGCGGGGCGCCGTCGGATTTGCGGCGCCCGATGACCTGCTCCTGCTTCTTCAGCGGAAGCTTCTCCCAGTCGTCGAGCAGCATCCGGATGCGGCGCACGACGGCGTACGAACCGCCCGCCATCCAGGTGTGCTTCGTCGTCGGCGGCACGAAGACGCGCTGCTGGAAGTCCGGTTCGGACGGCTTCGGGTTGCCCGTGCCGTCGACCTGGCCCATCAGGTTGCGCGCGGTCATCGGTGCGGCGGTCGCGCCCGGGGAACGGTTGAAGCCGTTCATCTGCCAGCGCACGCGAGCCGCTTCGCCCGCCGCCTTCTGGAGCGCGCGCAGCGCGTGGAAGGCGACGAGCGCGTCGTCCGCGCCTACCTGCACCCACAAATCACCGTCGGAGCGCCGGGGATCGAGTTGGTCGGAGGAGAAGGCAGGCAATGGGTCCAGCTCGGCGGGGCGCTCGGCGACCAGAGACGTACGGTCGAAGAAGGTGCGGCCGAACCCGAAGGTGACGGTCAGCGACGACGGCCCGGCATCGAGCGCGATGCCCGTGTCACCGTCCGCTGCCGACCGCCCTGCCATCAGGTCCGCCGCCAGGGCCGACCAGCGCCGCATCAGCGCGGCCGCCTCCTTGCGCCCCGCGCCGGGCGCCAGGTCGAAGGCGACCAGATGCCCGTGGGCCTGCTGCGGATCGGTGATCCCCGCCTGATGCGTGCCGTGGAAGGCGATACCTGTGGCGCCGACCGCGGTCAGTGGCGTCGGGGCGTCGGAGGAGGCGGCGTACGCGGCCGCGCCGCCGGCGGTGCCGAGCATCAGCCCGGTCGCGCCCGCGGCGCCGGCGGTGCCGAGCAGCCGGCGTCTGGAGATCTCGTTGTTGCTCACTGGTGTTCAGCCGATCTCGATGTTCTTGTCGACGGTGGTCTGGTCGATGTCGGAGGTCCGCACGGTCACCTTGACCCGCCAGCTGCCCGGCATGGGGATCTGGACCGCACTCGCGCTCCAGTGTCCCGCCGCCACACGGTCGGGAGTGATCGGCAGCGGACCGATCTCCTTCGCCTCCAGCGTGAAGGACACCTTCAGCTCGGGGGCGTCCAGCGGCTTGCCGTCCGGCGTCTCAGTCCACACATGCATCTCGTTCGCACCGGGCCGCGCGGGGTCGAGGCTGAGCCGTACGGTGCCCTGGCCCTGCTCGCCGCCGGTGTCGAAGGGGACCTCGATCTCGGCGGGCCCGGTGGGCGCGGGAGCGGACGACTGCTCGCCGCCGCGCGCGGCCGCCTCCTGCGTGCGCCCCGGTTCGGTCGAGGTGAGCACGGTCGTCACGCCCAGCAGCACGACCGCGACGGCCGCCTCGGCCAGGACCGTACGGCGCAGTCCGGAGCGTTCCGCGTCGGAGTCCCTGGTGCGTCGGCGCTCGGCGGTGGCCACGGCGGCCTTCTGACGGGCGAGTTGAGCGGCGCGGACCGGGTCGGCCGGAGCTTCGCCGTCCGCTTCCCGGACGGACTCCGTGGCCGCCTGGTCCGCTTCTGCGGCAGCCTCCCTGACCTCCGACAGGCGCGCGGTCCAGCGCCGCGAGATCCATGCGACGGCGACCAGCACCGCCACGAGGCCGATCTTGAGCAGCAGCAGCCCGCCGTACCGCGTCCCGGTGAGCGCCGACCACGAGCCGACCTGCCGCCACGACTGGTAGAGCCCGGTCACGGCCAGCACGACCACGCTGAAGAACGCGGCCGTGGAGAACCGCTGCACGGCCGCGCGCTCCACGGCCGGCCCGCGGTACAGCGCGGTCAGCAGGGTGGCCAGGCCGCCGAGCCAGACCGCGACGGCCAGCAGGTGCAGGACGTCCACGGGCATGGCGAGCCCCGGCTGGAGGCCGGTGGAGGCGTGCTCCGACAGCGCCCACGTCGCGGCGATCCCGGCCGCGACGACGGTGCCGCCCATGGCGAGCCCGAAGGTGAGGTCCTTGCGTTTGTCCTCGTCCGCCTTCGACTCCTCGTCCTCAGGGGACGCGCCCTCGGGCAGACCGGCCGTGGGCAACGAGCGGGCGTACGCGCCGAACAGCACCGCGACGAAGAGCGCGGCGGCGCCGAGCAGCAGCAGCCGGGAGACGAGCGCGGCTCCGGTCTTGGTCTCCAGCACGTCCCCCAGCCGGCCGAGGTCGAGCACGTCCGCGAGTGCGCCCGACCCGGTGTAGGGGGACCGCAGCAGCAGCATCGCCAGGGTGGCCGCGGTGAGTGTCACCCAGCCGTGGGCGACCAGCCGCTGCACGGGCCGTACGGACGCACCGCGCCGCCAGCACAGGAGCACGAAGGCCGCGCCGCCGGTGAGCAGGACGAAGCCCGCGTACGAGGCGTAACGCGCGATCCCGTACAGCACGCCGACGGCTCCGCCGCCGGCCTCCTGGTCGGGCAGCGCGACCGTGGTCTTCGACGGTGTGCCGATGGAGAAGGTGAAGGCTCCGGCGACGGGGTGGCTGTCCGCCGAGACCGCCTGCCAGGCCACGGTGTACGTGCCGTTGGGCAGGCCCGCGTGCAGGGCGACGCCGTAGCGGACGCTGCCGCCGGAGCCCAGGTCGCGGACCTCGGCGGTGTCGGCGCGCTTTCCGCTGGGTTCGAGCACGCGGATCGAGTCGTCGCCCATGGCGATCTGCTCGGAGAAGGTGAGCGTGACCTCCTTGGGCGCGGTGGGCACCACCGCCCCGTCCTTCGGATCGCTCGCGAGCAGCGCGGCATGCGCCGCGGCCGGGCCCGCCGCGGCGAGCAGTGCGCCGATGAGCGTGCCGACGAGCACGGCCGCCGTGAGCAGCAGCCGCAGCCGGGACGGGCCGAAGCGCGGGGCGGTGGCTGTCATCATGCGATCAGTCCCTCACTGCTCAGTGCTTCTGCGGGCGGTAGGCGGTCTCCTTGACGGGGACCTCCACCGTGATCGGGTCCGACTTCTCGAAGTGCAGCTCGACCGCGACTGTGTCGCCCTGCTTCGGCCGCTGCTTCAGCGCCATGAACATGATGTGGCTGCCGCCGCGTTCGAGAGCGAGCGTGCCGTCGGCGGGAATGTCGAACGACGTCACCTGCCGCATCCTCTGGTTCCTCGACTCGTGGATGGTCACGTCGTCCGCGATGTCGCTGGTGACCGAGGTGAGCTTGTCCGCCGTGGCGCCGCTGTTCTCGACGGTGAGGAACCCGGCGGCCATGTCGTCGACGGGCTGCGGCATGAAGGCGCCGCTGACCGTCAACTCCGGGCCGTCGTCCGCCGAGCAGCCCGCGAGCGTCAGGCAGGCTCCCACGGCGACGGCGACGGCGAGCGGAGTACGCCGGCGGATCACGGGGTCTCCCCCTTGATCAACTTCGGCAGGTCCTTGGCCCAGTCGTCGGCCGTGGTGTCCTCGCCGTACAGGACGTATCCCTTGTCGGTCTTCGGCGAGAACGCGATGACCTGGGCGCCGTGCATGGAGACGACGGTGCCGTCCTTCTCCTTCTTCGGCGGGTCGATGCCGATGCCGATCGCGCGTGCGCCCGCCTGGATGGCGGGGAAGTCGCCGGTCAGCCCGATGAAGGACGGATCACCCGCGCTCGGCAGCCACTTGGCGAGTTCGGCGGAGGTGTCCCGCTCCGGGTCGGTGGTGACGAACACGACCTGGAGCTTGTCCTGATCGGCCTTGGGCAGCTGCTTCCTGGCGATGGCGATGTTGCTCATCGTCAGCGGGCAGACGTCGGGACAGTGGGTGTAGCCGAAGTAGATCAGCGTCGGCTTGCCCTTGGTCCGCTCCCGCAGGTCGAACCTCTCGCCGCGGGTGTCGGTCAGGACGAGGTCCGGCTTGGTCTTCGGCTCTTCGAGCACCGTCGCGGCCTCGGTCTTCTTCTGCGCCGAGATGTCGAAGTCGGGCTTTGCCGCCGCTTGTTCGTCAGCGGTTGCGCAGGCGGACAGGGAGAGCCCGGCGGCCACGACGAGGGCGGCCGCGAGCGGGGTCTTGTTACGCATGGTGTTCAGTTTCCAGACGTGGTGGATCGGGGGCTTCAGGAGCTGCGGCGGCGGCCGGCCAGGACCCCGAAGGCCACGCCCGCGACGCCGACGACGATGCCGACGACCCCCAGGACGCGGGCCGTGGAGTCACTGCCGTCGGAGGAGGAGGCCGCGGCCTCGGTGTGCGAGGCCGCCTTGTCGTGGCCGCCGTTCCTGCTGTCTTCGGCGGCGCCTGCCGCGCCCCCGCCGTGGTGGTCGTCGGCCGCGGCGGAGAGCTTCAGCACGGGAGCGGGGGACTCGGGCTCCTCGCCGCCTTCCTTCGGCTCCTCGATCCAGCGCACGACCTCCTTGTTGTCGTAGGTCTGGATCGCCTTGAAGACCATACGGTCGGTGTCCTCGGGCAGCCGGCCGAGGGAGAGGGGGAACTGCTGGAACTGGCCGGGGCCGATCTTCGAGCCGTCGGCGGTCCAGGTGACCTTGGAGACGGCCTCGGTGATCTGCTTGCCGTGCACCTCCAGCGGCTTGTCGAGCTCGGCCCTGGTGACCTCGACCTTCCAGCCGGGCACCGGCTGCGGCATCACGGACGCCAGCGGGTGCTCGGAGGGCATGGCGACCTCCACCTTGACGGTCGAGGCGTTGTCGCGCTCGTTGGGGACCTTGACGTTGACGGTGGCGTAGCCGCCCTTGGCGGCCTCGCCCTGCGGCTGCACGCCGACGTGCGCGAAGGCGGCGCCCGAGAGGGCGACGACGGATGTGGCGGCGGCGACGGCAGCGGCGGCAACGCGGTAGACGTTCATGCTGGCAAAGACTCCACGGTGAAGGAGAGACGAGGGTGCCCCGGCGCACCGGCGTGCGCGGACACGGCGGCTCCGCTCCCGTCGAGCGAGCCGCGACTAGGCGTTGAGCACCAATACGCGCGGTGGCCCGCGCCTGATCACCGTGTGCTGGAGAACCTCGCCGGCCGTCGGCGGAGGCGGCCCTGCCATGTGCGCCGCCGGGCGGGGCAGGTGCGCCGGCGTGCCGGGCAGACCGGCATGCAGGGCCCCTACGAGTACGACGGCCGCCCGCAGGGCGCGCAGCCGCGCCGTCTCGGCGACCTCATGCGCGGAGTCGGCGGACAGCAGCATCAGCCGCAGCAGTGCCGCGTCCCCGCGCCGCAGCAGCAGCCCGGTCGCGACACCGGCCAGCAGGTGGCCGAGCACCATGGCCGGCGAGGGCATCTCGGGGCCCGCCGTCGCCGCCGCGGCGACATGCGCGTGAGCGGTGTGCGCGGCCGGGTCGATGCCGGCCATGGTGAGGATGCGCCGCGCGTCGGTGGCGCTGAGCGAGGCGGCCCCCGCGCCGCAGATCAGCTTGGCGGCCGTCCTGATCAGCGCGTCGTCGGCGGTCTGTGCCAGGTGCAGCCGGCTCTGTCCGATGCCGAACAGCGAGTGCAGCCCGAGCTGTCCGGCGGTCAGTACGGCCGCGATGGACGGCAGCGAACGCTGCCGTCCCGTGAACGGCACGACCAGCGCGAAGATCCCGGCGCTCCCGAGCGCGAGCGTCCACAGCGGAACGCCCTCGCAGGCGGCCAGCACATGTCCGGTCCCGGACAGCACGACGCAGACCGCGGTGAACACCGCGGCCCTCAGCAGCCGCAGACCGGCTCCGGCGCGTGCGTGATGCGTGGACGACATGGCCGGGTCATCATCGCACTGCGCCGTTCGCGCCCGTACGGCAGGTCCGGAAGATCCCCTTTTCGGCCCGGGCTGCCGACATACACCGGGGAACGCGCCTCCGCATCCGCCGAACGAGGGCCGCCACAGCGACCGTGTGCTTACGGAGCGTGCTCACGGGCAATACGTATCGGTATGTCGAGCCGCGGCCAGGAGGCTGGAGCATGAGCATCTGGTGGTCCCTCCATCTGCGGCGTGAGGCTGCGAGCGTGCCGCTCGCCCGCCGGCTGCTGCTCGGCACGATGGAGACCGCGGGCGTCGACCCGGACATCTCCTACGACCTGTCGGTGGCCCTCACCGAGGCGTGTGCGAACGCCGTGGAGCATGGTGGCGGCGCGGACGCACACGGCGCGTCGGGGGGATACCGGGTGACGGCGTACCTGGACGGCGAGAAGTGCCGTATCGAGGTGGCGGATTCGGGGCCCGGCTTCGTCCCGCGGCGCGGCTCGCTGTGCGGGCACACCGCACCGTCGTCCGCGGAGAGCGGCCGGGGGCTCTGTCTGATCGAGCAGCTCGCCGACCACGTCCATGTCCGCAGCCGACCGGGGCGGGGCGCGGTGGTCAGCTTCGACAAGATCCTCAAATGGCGCGAGGGCGCGCTGCTCGGAGTCTCCTGAGCGGCGCGCCCTCGTCGTCGGTACCGGTTCAGCCCTGGCGCAGGGCGGCCATCCAGGCCTCGACCTCGTCGGCCTGGCGCGGCAGCGCGGCGGAGAGGTTCCGGTTTCCGTCCTCGGTGACGAGGATGTCGTCCTCGATGCGGACGCCGATGCCCCGGTACTCCTCGGGCACGGTCAGGTCGTCGGCCTGGAAGTACAGTCCGGGCTCGACGGTCAGGCACATGCCCGGCTCCAGCGTGCCGTCGACGTAGGTCTCGGTGCGGGCGGCGGCGCAGTCGTGGACGTCCATGCCGAGCATGTGGCCGGTGCCGTGGAGGGTCCAGCGGCGCTGGAGGCCGAGCTCGAGGACGCGCTCGACGGGGCCTTCGACGAGCCCCCATTCGACGAGCTTCTCGGCGAGGACGCGCTGGGCGGCGTCGTGGAAGTCGCGGTACTTGGCACCCGGCTTCACTGCTGCGATGCCGGCTTCCTGGGCCTCGTAGACCGCGTCGTAGATCTTGCGCTGGAGGACGGTGTATCGGCCGCTGATGGGCAGGGTGCGGGTGACGTCGGCGGTGTAGAGGGTGGTGGTCTCCACACCGGCGTCGAGAAGGAGCAGGTCGCCCGAGCGGACGGGGCCGTCGTTGCGGACCCAGTGGAGGGTGGTGGCGTGGGGACCGGCGGCGCAGATGGAGCCGTAGCCGACGTCGTTGCCCTCGACACGGGCGCGCAGGAAGAACGTGCCCTCGATGTAGCGCTCGCTGGTCGCCTCGGCCTTGTCCAGGACCTTGACGACGTCCTCGAAACCGCGGGTGGTCGCGTCGCACGCCTTCTGCAGCTCAGCGATCTCGAAGTCGTCCTTGACGACACGTGCCTCGGAGAGGTGGACGCGCAGTTCCTCGTCGCGCTCGGCGGTCACCTTGTCGGTGAGGGCGGCCTCGATGCCGGCGTCGTGACCGCGGACGACACGGACGGGACCGGTCGCCTCGCGCAGCTTCTCGGGCAGCTCGCGCACGTCCGCGGCGGGGATGCCGAGCAACTGCTCGGCCTCGGCCGGCGAGTGGCGGCGGCCGACCCACAGCTCGCCCTGTCCGGACAGCCAGAACTCACCGTTCTCCCGGTTGGAGCGCGGCAGCACGTACACGGTGGCGACGTGGCCGTCACCCCTGGGCTCGAGGACGAGGACGCCGTCCTCCGTCTGGTCGCCGGTCAGGTACGCGTACTCGGTGGAGGCGCGGAAGCTGTACTCGGTGTCGTTCGAGCGGGTCTTGAGGTTGCCCGCGGGGATCACCAGGCGCTCGCCGGGGAAGCGCGCCGAGAGCGCCGCACGGCGGGCGGCGGTCTGCGCGGCCTGCGCGATGGGCTCGAGATCGCGCAGCTCGGTGTCGGCCCAGCCGGTCGTCATGTTCTCGGCCAGCTCGTCGGACACACCCGGGTACAGGCCGTTCTTGCGCTGCTTGACCGGCTGCTCGTCCTCTTCCGGGGTCTCCGGGGTGAGTTCCTCCGCCACGTCTGCCTCCTGGGCCTGTCGGCCTTCGCGATACGAGAATGGGCCCCGGCCGCCGTTCGGGCGGGAGGGGCGTCTCCATCGTATGTGCGAGGGGAAGAGCGGCGGAGCGGTCCTGTGAGAAGTGGTGAATCAGTCGAAACGGGCAGCCAGCAGGACGACGTCCTCGCCGTCGTCCGCCTGGTCCAGTCCCTGCGGCAGCATGGTGTGGAGCACGTGGTCGGCGATCGCCGCGGGATCGTTCCTGGCCGCTTTCGGCACGCTCACCGCGGCCGAGTGCAGCCGTGCGAACGCCCGGTCCATGGGGTCGCCGGTGCGCCGGAGCAGCCCGTCGGTGTACAGCAGCACCGTTTCTCCAGGCTGCGTTGACAGCTCCACACTGGGCGCCTCCCAGCAGGCGAGCATGCCCAGCGGCGCCGACAGCGAGGTCTCGACGAACTCCGTGCGGCGCTCCCCGATCACCAGCGGCGGGGTGTGTCCCGCCCCGGCCAGGACGATCTTGCGGGAGGCCGGTTCGGCGTACGCGAACAGGGCCGTCGCGGTGCGCGCGGGCTCGGTCAGGCGCAGCAGCAGTTCCAGATCGGAGAGGACCGCGACCGGGTCCTCGCCCTCCATCACGGCGTACGCCCGCAGGGAGGCGCGCAGCCGGCCCATCGCGGCGAGCGCGCTGGGGCCCGATCCGCTGACCGATCCGACCGCCAGCCCGAGCGCGCCTTCGGGCAGCGGCAGCGCGTCGAACCAGTCGCCGCCGCCGCGTGGTCCGCTCCGGTGCCGCGCCGCGAGCTGCACACCGGGCACCCGGGGCAGCCGGCTGGGCAGCAGTTCCTCGGCCACGGTCAGGGCGGTGGCGCGGGCGCGCTCCAGCTCCAGCAGGCGGGCGAGGTGCTCGGTCGCGTAGCGCATGTAGAGGCCCGCGAGATGGATCTGGCGCTCGACGGGGGAGGCCGGTTCGTCGTAGAACCAGACGGCCGCGCCGAGCGTGCCGGACTCCTCGGTGGACAGCGGCGATGTGTAACTCGCGGCGTAGCCGAGGCGGACGGCGACCTCGCGGTGCAGCGGATGCAGCGAGTCGTCGGCGAGCAGATCGGGGTGGGCGACCGGTCCGGGAACGGCGGCGGGGGGACCGTGGACGGTGCCGTGGTGACGACCGTCCAGGATCGAGCCGTACGCCGTGACCTCGCGCGGCACGGTCTCGATGTGGCCGAGGTCGGCGTGGCTGAGGCCGAGGCCCCTGGTGCGCGCCGGACCGCTTCCGGCGCTGAACGCGCCGTCGCGCGCGGGGTCGCCGGGCGGTTCGAGGACGACCATCCCGCGGCGGGCTCCGACCAGTGCGGCACCCGCACTCAGCAGTTCGTCGAGCGCGTCGTCGAGCGTGGAGGTCCTGATCAGACGCTCGGTGAGCTCATGGAGGGTGGTGAGGTCGGAGACCCAGCCGGCCAGCCGGTCCTGGATCACCGCACCAGGCGCGGGCGGTGCGGCATGTACGGGGGGCAGCGGAGCAGGATTATGAGTCGGCGCGGGGACCGTTGAATCGATTCCGGCCACTTTCGGCAGGTGCGGGGCGCTCACGGCTGCCGGCTTTCCGGCAGGTGTGTTTCGCTCAATAGCATCGCAAACCCCCATGTCCATCTGCGCCGCTACCCATGCATCCACATCTACACGCACACGCAAGGTGATGTCCAGCATTGTCCCGGTGGGATTGATGGTGTCTGCAGGACTGTTAACTTGGCTGAAAAAAGCACCCGATGGCGGATGTCTGCGGTCGACTGAGGGCGTTCGGCAGGGGGCCCCGGGGTGCAGACTCCAGGGAGAGCGTCATTGCAAGCGTGCTGGGTACGTGTACGTAGACGGTGATGGCCAGGGGCAGTTGGACCGCCCCCGGAACCTGGCAGCGGGCCCGAGCGTCTCAAAGCCAAAGGGCCGCGCCCCATCCTCGAGTGGCGGGGAAGTTCAGAGCGGGACAGCAAGCGCCAGGCGCGCGCCACCCCTCGCCATGCGTTTAATGGACTACAGCCGACGTTCGGCCCTCGGGCGGCGATCCTGCCGCAGGCACCGAGGGGGCGCCCATGCCAGTGGCACGGGCGGTGACGCGCCGATCAGTACGCATTTGTACGCACAGTGAAGTCATGCACACGTGTTGTGATGTGGACCCGGCGTTCAACGGAAAGGAACGAGCGCTCATGCGCGAGATCCTCGGAAGGCGACGCAGGCTTCGGTACCGGCGCAAGAAGGGGCCGCTCCCACTCGCAGCGGCCCTCACCTGCGCCGCCGAGTGGGGCTGGCCCGTGCTTCCCGGTGTGGGAACGACGACCGCGGTGGGCGGCTCCCCGGAAGCCTCCGGAAGAAGCGGCGGTGACCGCGGGCGCGGCTGCGCCTGCCCCGACCCGGAGTGCGTCGTCCCCGGCGCGCACCCCTTCGACCCAGGACTCCTGGCGGCCACCACCGACGAGCAGATGATTCGCTGGTGGTGGACCAACCGGCCCACCGCACCCGTCGTGCTGGCCACCGGCGGCCGTGCGCCCTGCGCACTGAGCCTGCCCGCCGTCGCAGCGGCCCGGGCGCTGGCCGTGCTCGACGGCATGGACATGCGCCTCGGCCCCGTCGTCGCCACGCCCACCCGGTGGTCGCTGCTGGTCGCCCCGTACAGCTTGGAGCAACTCGGCGAGCTGCTCTTCGTCAAGGACTGCGTGCCCAGTTCGCTGCGGTTTCACGGCGAGGGCGGCTATCTGGTGCTGCCGCCCTCGGAGACGGGGACCGGGCAGGCGCGCTGGGAGCGGGCGCCGCTGCCGGGGTCGGCCGCGCCCTGGCTGCCGGACGTGGAGGCGGTGGTGGACGCGCTGGTCGAGGCGAGTGCGAGCAGCGCACCCGACAGCGGGCTGTACCCGCCGGAGGCGGGCGAGGGCAGCCGGCTCGCCTACTGACGTCCGGTCCTCGGCACGAGGCGTTCGTCGCGGGCGGGCCCGCGTGCCGGATGACCGGTCTCCGAGGTGCGGCGCGGCCCGCTGCGTCACTCGTACGGGTAGGAGCCGGGCCGACTAGTCACGGAATTGGGCGCGCGCCGATCTGGGCGCGCGCATTTCGTGGATACCTTCGCCGCAACCGTCCGTAATTCGCGCGCAGTCGGCAGGTGGCCCATGAATCTCCGCATGATCGGGCTCGCCGCTGTGGTGGCCGTCGCCACGCTGTTCCCGCTCGCCGCGTCGGCCGGAACGGCCGGCGTCCCAGGCGCCGGATCACGGTCGTCCGGCGGGGAGGGCCGCAGGACCGGCGGAGCCGGGGACGGGGCCGCCGGATCCGCGGCGGACCTGCTCTCGGGGCTCGGTGCAGCCGACGGGGCGGCCGGGCACGAAGGGGCGCATGGTACTGGAGTCGGCGAGCAGGTCCCACCGCACGCCTCCGAGCGATGTGGGCCGGAACTCGCCTCCCCGGACAGAGTCGTGGCGCAGACGTGCGTCCTGAGCGGGGGCGGGGAGACCTGGGCGCGTACGTATTACCGCAATGCGACGGGTGAGGAATTGACGTCCGTGTTGACCTTGATGGGCCCCGGCGGGCGCACCTGGCAGACGAACTGCCGGGTCGAGGGGGGCGACGAGCCGGGCACGTGCGAAACTCCTCGGGAAGGTTCGCTGGGTACGCCGTCGCACTACTTCGCCATCGCGGAGTTCGCCGCCGCATGGGCCGGCGCCGACGCGCCGCTGCTGCTGCGGTCCGGGAGCAACTCCCGTATAGGGATGGGTCGTTGAGGAACCGAACGCTCCGGAAATAGAAGCGCCCGGTCGCTGGCGACGGGGGATGCACCAGCGACCGGGCTTCTAGAACGGTAACAAGAGATCTGCGGTTCGCAAATTCGATCTCTGTTATTCGGACAGGGATTTACCTGTCGATAGAGCGAGTTGTGACTGGAGTCACCCGAAGTTCCGGAGTATTCGTCACTCTCAGCTGAGGGTGACCTGGCGGTTGGTGAGACCGCCGCGGGCCCGGCGCTCCTCCGGAGTAAGCGGAGTATCGACCTCCAGGGCGGACGCGAGGCGCTCCGCGAACTCGGCGGCGGGCTTCTCGCAGTCCTCGGCGCCCATGGATCGCGGCAGGTCCCAGACCGGCACCATCAGCCCGTGGGCACGGAAGGACCCGACCAGACGGGTGCCCTCGCCGAGCGAGGAGGCACCCGCGGCGTGCAGCCGGGCCAGGGCGTCGAGCAGCCGCTCCTCGGGGTGCGGCATGACCCAGCGCAGGTGGTTCTTCTCGGGTGTCTCGCACCAGTAGGCGGCGTCGACCCCGGACAGCTTCGCGGTCGGGATCGCCGCGGCGTTCGCACGCTCGAGGGAGGCGGCCACATCAGGGGAGGCCTGCTCGGCCGAACCCGGAACCCAGAACTCGAAGCCGGAGTGGACGGCCGGCTCGAAGGCGGCGTCCAGGTCGAGCAGATCCTGCAGCCGTACGTCTGACGCCTGGTCGCTCGCAGTGACGGGCGTGCCGGGCTCGGCGGCGAATGCCCGCTGCAGGGTGCCGGCGAGGTCGCGGCTGAGGTCGCCGGACGGCGTGTCGTTCTGCAGGCCGAGCAGCACGGAGCCGTCGTCGCGGCGCAGCGCGGGCCAGGCCATCGGCAGGACGGTCGCGAGCGTCACGGACGGCACGCCCTCCGGAAGCCCGCCCTTCAGGGACAGCTCGACGGTGGCGGCGGGCACCAGCTCGCGCAGGGCCACCCAGTCGCACTCGCCCGGCAGGCCCTCGAAGGGGCGCTGGACGAGTTCGGTCACGGCGTGCGCGGCGGCCCGGCCGTGACAGGCCTTGTAGCGGCGGCCCGAGCCACAGGGGCAGGGCTCACGCGCGCCCACGACCGGCACGGGCTCGTCGACGCCTGTGGCCCCGGCCTTGGTCCGAGGGTTCGTCGCCTTGGTCTGGGGGCGCTTCTTGGCCATGGTGCGGCTTTCTCCCGATGCGGCGGTGCTGTGTCGGGCGCGAGCCTAGCCGTCTGCCGGGGCTGTGGGGGAGCGGTGCCGCGCCTCGGGCCGACGGCGTGGCGGAAGGAGAGGTGACGGATGGCCCGATACGGGGCTGTGCGTTGGGTCCGGATGTGCGGCCTGGTCGGTGGGAGCGCGGCGCAGGGTCCGGTCCGGATGTGCGGCCCGGGTCGGTTCGGACGGGAGGCCCAGGCGGGCTGCGTCGGGTCGGGACGCGAGGCCCGGACGGACCGGACGCGTGGCGTCGCGTCGGTCCGGATCACGGAAGGCGCCGGATCAGTCCAGCTCGTCGAAGACGTCGGCGAATTCGAAGGACGGGCCCGCGATGCGTGTAGCGAAATCCTCGCGGCGGTGGCCTTTGGTGACGATCACCCACACGGTGACCTCACCGCCCACGCCGTCCCGCACGCCCCACTCCTGGGCCAGTGCCCTGATGATGTTCAGCCCGCGGCCGCCGCGTGCGGTGACCGAGGGCGTGGCCGGAACCGGGCGGGTCGGACCGCCTCCGTCCGTCACCTCGACCGTGAGCCCGCCCGCATCGTCCACGCGCCAGGCGGCGCGGACGTCGCCGTCGCCCACATCGGCGCGGCCCAGGGGCCTGCCGTGGCGACACGCGTTGCTGAGAAGTTCGGACAGGATCAGAACTGCATCGTCGACGACCGCTTCGGATACGCCGCTGTGGTTCAGCTGCTCACGCATCCTGTGTCGAGCCTCGCCCACGCCCGCAGGGCCATGGGGTACGGCCATGCTCGACGACGTGGGCACCTCCTGTGCCACCACAAACGCCACCCCCGAGACCTCCTTTGCCCCACGCCACGGTGTGAATGCCCCAATGGACTGGACCGGAAACCGGCCAACCATGGACGAGTGACGCACTCGACACACCGAATACGCACGGAACGCGCCGGGGCACGCCCTGTGACTACGGTCAGGGGCGGCCCAGTTGGGAAAGAACCTGTTTGGGGCGATTGGTGATGATCGCGTCCACCCCCAGGCGGATGCAGAGTTCGACGTCCTCGGGTTCGTTCACGGTCCACACATGGACACCGTGGCCCGCCTCCTGGAGCCGGGCGACATAACCGGGATGGCTGCGCACGAGCCGGATGCCGGGGCCCGCGATCCGCGCCCCGCCGGGCAGCCGTCCGTCCCGTAGCCGCGGAGTCATGAACTGCGTCAGATACACGGTGGGCAGGGCGGGCGCGCCCACAGCGATCCGGTGCAGGGAGCGGGCGGAGAAGCTCATGACCCGCACTCTGGACTCCTCGGCCGACGGCGGCGAGTCAAGGCCGAAGCGCCCGAGCAGCTTCAGCAGCCGCTCCTCGACCTGGCCGGCCCAGCGGGTGGGGTGCTTGGTCTCGATGGCGAGCTCGATGGGGCGTCCCGAGTCGGCGACCAGTTCCAGCAAGCGTTCCAGGGTCAGGACCGAGGTCAGGGACGGGTCTTTCCAGTCCGGGCTCTCCGGTGCGTCCTTCCAGGAGCCGAAGTCGAGGGCGGCAAGATCTGCCAGTTCCAGGGCGGAGACCGCGCCGCGGCCGTTGGACGTACGGTTGACGCGGCGGTCGTGTACGCAGACGAGATGGCCGTCGGCGGTGAGCCGCACATCGCACTCGAGGGCGTCCGCGCCGTCCTCGATCGCCTTGCGGTAGGCGGCCAGCGTGTGCTCGGGGGCGTCCTCGGAGGCGCCTCGGTGGGCGACGACCTGGATGTGTTGCTGCCGTGCTTGGGTCACCGCGTCATGGTGTCATCGGGAGGGGGCACACGGATGCAGGAGGGCGGCGGAACGTATCGTTCCCGGCCGCCTTCGGCTGTCCTGGACGTCCGGAGCCGGCAGCGCCGGCACAGCCCGGTCGGACGCCCGGGGATGCGTCCGTTTCGCCGGAAGTAAAGGATTGCCGGAATACGCACAGCTCCTGCTTACAGTGGCCTGACGTGCTGTGGGAAAAGCTGTCTGCGGACGGATCGTGCCGACGAAGCGGAACGAACCGACGACGACGTGGAATCTGAGGAGACAGAGCTGTGAGCACCGAGAACGAGGGCAACGCGGTTCCGGCCGCCCCGTCCGTACCTCCTCGGCCGGGCACCGCTCCCGAGGGTCCTCCGCCCGGGCCGGGCCCCTCCCCCGCCGACGGATCCCCTTCTTCTCCCGCGCAATCCCCTGCGCCTGGGGCCGCCGAGGCGGCTGGATCTCCGGAGCCCTCCGAGCCCCCCGAGCCGACGACAACGGCCGCGGCCGCGGCCGAGCGACCCTGGCACTCCTCCCAGCCGGATCCGGCCGCATCGCAGCACCCCGGCGCCGGGTGGCCGCCCCCGCCCGTCGCCCCCACCTACGGAAGTCCCGCATGGGGAGCACCGGTCCCGCCGGCCCAGCCCCGGCGCAAGCGGACGGGCGGACTCGTCGCGGCCGTGCTTGTCGCGGCGCTGGTGGCGGGCGGTGTCGGAGGCGGCATCGGCTACTGGGCAGCGGAACGCAACGACGACGACGCCGGTTCCACCACGGTTTCCGCCGTCTCGCCGCAGGACCTCAAGCGCGACCCCGGCACGGTGGCGGCGGTCGCGGGCAAGGCACTGCCGAGCGTGGTGACCATCGAAGCCAAGGCGGGCAGCGGCGACATGGACAGCCCCGACGGCGGAGGCGAGGCGGGTACGGGCACGGGCTTCGTCTATGACAAGGAAGGCCACATCCTCACCAACAACCACGTCGTGGCCTCCGCGGCCGACGGCGGCACGCTGTCGGTGCTGTTCTCCAACGGCAAGAAGTACGACGCCGAGGTCGTCGGCCGGGCCCACGGTTACGACGTCGCCGTCCTGAAGCTGAAGAACGCCCCTGCCGGTCTGGCCCCGCTGCCCCTCGGGAACTCGGACAAGGTCGTGGTCGGCGACTCGACCATCGCGATCGGCGCCCCCTTCGGCCTGTCCAACACGGTCACCACGGGCATCATCAGCGCCAAGAACCGCCCGGTCGCGTCCGGCGACGGCTCAAGCGGCAAGAACTCGTACATGAGCGCGTTGCAGACCGACGCCTCGATCAACCCGGGCAACTCGGGCGGTCCGCTGCTGGATTCCAACGGTGCGGTCATCGGCATCAACTCGGCCATCCAGTCGGCGGGCAGCGGCCTGGGCCAGTCCCAGGCCGGTTCGATCGGCCTCGGTTTCGCGATCCCGATCAACCAGGCTAAGACGGTGGCCGAGCAGCTGATCAAGACCGGCCGCCCGGTGTACGCGGTGATCGGTGCGACGGTCGACATGGCGGGTGACGGCACGGGTGCCAAGATCGCCACCGAGGGCGCGGGCGGCACGGCGGCAGTGCCCTCCAACGGCCCTGCGGCGAAGGCGGGTCTGCGGCCGGGCGACGTGATCATCGGCTTCAACGGCAAGACGATCGACAGCGGCCCGACACTGATCAGCGAGATCTGGAACCACAAGCCGGGCGACAAGGTCACGCTGACGTACGAGCGCGACGGCAAGGAGCGGACGGCCGAGCTGACCCTGGGCGAACGCGAGGGTGACAGCTGACCGGCCCTTCACGACTCGGAACGCTGCTGCACCCAATGGGCACCGCCCGGTAGTCTGTAGCCGCTCCGGGACAGGCGCCCGGGGTGCTGGGTGGGTTGCCCGAGCGGCCTAAGGGAACGGTCTTGAAAACCGTCGTGGCAGCGATGTCACCGTGGGTTCAAATCCCACACCCACCGCGTATGGCACATAAGGCCAGGTGAGAAGGGGTGCCGCCAAGCCGGCGGCACCCCTCTTATATTCGAACTGTCTCACGCTTTCTCGCGTGTGCCCCGCCCCTGATCAGGGCGTGTGGGCCAGTGGCGGGCCAAGCCCGCGAGGCTAGCTCGGGCGCCCTCGGCGGAGGCGAAGTCTCTGTGACAGCCCGCTGACTGACTGCGCTGGCGTAGCGAACAGCAGGGAGTGCACTCTCGCCGCGAATTCCATCAGCTCGGTGTGCAGCGTCGACATCGCCTTGGAGTACTCCACATAGGCCGCCCTCGTGGCCTCAGGGGAGTGATCGGCGAAGACCCAGCCACCCCACTCGTCTAGAGCCGAGGTGGCCGTGTACACCGCGTTGAGCAGTGTTGTGAGCGCAGCCTGCTCCTCTGCAGGGAGCATCAGCCGAAGAGTCCACTCAGCGTTATGCAGCTCCTGGATGCGAGCATCGCGCTCTGCTTCCGCAGCGTCGTACCGCTGACCAAGGCGTTCGCGATCGTTCGGATCGCGGCGGCTCGTCTGGATGATCCGAACCATTTCCGAGAACTGCCGCCGGGACGCTTCGACTGCGGCTCCAACTGCCGCGTAGGCTTCGCGACGCTTAGCAGTGGCTTCAGTGTGGAGGTGCGCTGCAGCCTGCAGCTCAACAACGGCGATCTGCGCGCGTGCAGCAGTCCGGGCGTTGGCAAGTCCGATCAGGGAGCCGACCACGCCGGCCACTGCAGCGATTGCAGCACCGATGATCACGCCAGTCTCTGGGGTCATGTGCAGAGTCTGGCTGGGGATAGCACCCGAAGGGACTATGCCCTTCGAAGTTCCACCACGTTCCCGGGGAGAGCTGAGACCGCCGTGCGTGCTTGCTCTTGGACCACGGCCGGGGCCTCCCGCTGCCCAGACACCACCTGTTCCATGAGGTCCACTGCCCAGCCGCCAGTAAGGCTCGAGAACAGCTCAGGCGTGGCTCGGCGGCCCAGTCCTCGCTCGGCCATAACCGTCAAGAGTCTTGGGCGTTCGGGCTCTTGGTCCGCCCAACCTGGCTCCTGTACTCGCCAAGTAACCCCTGTGGTTGGGTCGCGTCGTGCTGAGAGCTGCTTGAACAGACCGGCAGCGCGGTCGGCCTCGATCAACCCTTGGTTCTTGCCGTGAACGATCAGGGACGCCAACGACATCTGCCACCGCTGCTTCAGAGGCATTAGCGATGTGAGCGTCACAGCAGTGGGCCACTCCTCCCGCAGCATTGCTGCTGGCAGGAGGAACTCGTTAGCGAATCGGTTGGCCTCTTCCTCGTCCACCTCACCGGCGGTTCCGCGGTGGAGTGCAAGGTGACCGGCTTCGTGGGCAATTGACCACCGAGTGCGTTCCCACGAGTTGACTGGCCTCGCCACGACGAGTGGCTGCTCGTGGAAGTCGCCGGCCCAGACGGAGAAGGCGTCGTGCTTAGCGTCAGGCATGTCCACGTCTGCAACCACGATCGGCACGCCAGCGCGCTCTAGGGCGTGGGTCACGTGTCCGATCGGCTCATCTTCCGCGACGTCAAGGGCGTGGCGTGTCTGTCGAGCGGCTTCTTCCGGCGTGATTCCCGGCCGCAGTGACGTAGGCAACCGCAGGGGTGGCTGGGTGGCATGTTCACCAAGAGACGCCAAGAGCTCTGCGCTCATCTCTGAGAACGTCGTGAGAGCGTCCACCTGGGCCGCTTTGATCGACTTCTTGGCCCGGAAGAGGAGCGAGCCCCGGTGGATGGGAAGACCCGGCGGCTGGAGGAAGAACTCCATGGGGAACTGCAGCCGCGTCGCCAACATCCTCAGCCGCATCCGTGGCATGTCTGTTGTCGTCGAGCGCTCCAACGCTGTCCACGCGGATGGCGAGATGTCTAGCAGCCCTGCGAGCGGCTTGATGGGGCTGTGGCGGATGGTCCGCGCCTGGCGGACGCGGTGTCCGTAGACGGCGATCGTGTCAGCCACAGCAACCCATCTCCATCACGTTCCTCGTCGGGCCTATGCCTGTGGTGGCGCGTCTCCCGTTCCGTCGGCCCTGAGAGGCCGCCGGGGCTCCACCAGGTCGTCGAAGTCGTCCTTCGGCGCACTGGAGGCAGCCGTTCCGACCACACCCTTCAGCGTCGCAAGCGGAGGCACCTCGGCAGAGGCGCAGACCACCATAGGCGAGCGTTGCAGCTCGTCGAGATTGTCCACGATCACTGCACGGAAGTCGCTCAGCAGGTCGCTCTGATCGATACACCACACTAGGACGGGCGTCAGTCCTGGCCCAAGGGTGTCCCCTGCCGGATCGAAGATCATAGGCTGATGTACGTCCGGCTTCGTGTAGATCGACCGGTCGAGCGCCGGCGATTCGTGGATCTTGCGGACACGAACCTCGATGCCAGTCGCCTTCTCCACCAGGCACACGGAGCGATTGGGGCGGGGGACCAGCCTGAATCTGCCTGACTGGAAGACGGGGTTCTCCGCCGCGAGCAGTACGCGGTCCCTCATATCCATCGCGACAACGGCCCCCTGGATAGAGGTCGGCCGCGGCCGCTTCTTGCGCTCCGGCACCATGGCCTGAGCGAGGCCCTGTTCGCAGTACTCGCGCATCCGCGCCAGGTCCACCACATTGCGCTGCACAAATGCGTCGAGCCACGACTGTGGGTTCATGGCTGAAATTTTCGCAGCAATCCCACATGACGTCAACCGCCTTCCTGCAGCTCAAAATCGAACTTACATGCGCTTATGGTGACGCTACCAAGGGCAGGGGTGCGCCGCCGATCGATCGGGCATCAGTCCCACTTCTGAGTGGTGTTCACGACCTGTGCAGCTGCAGGCAGCGTCATCGCTCGAGCTCTTTGGCGATCAATTCGTTGGCTCGGCCCTGCTGGCCACGCAGCAGCCTGGCGTAGAAGCGGTATAGGACGGCCAGGCTGTGGCCCGCTCGGCGTGCTACTTCGGCAGGGTCAACGCCTGCCTTGATCCAGAGCGAGATGCCTGCATGTCGAAGCGAGTATGGGACGTCTGCGAGCGGCGTCCGTGCTTCAGCCGGAGTTAGGGCTATTCCACGGGCTGCATCCCAGAGCTCGGAGTATTCGGTGGACCGTACCCGGCCACCTCGGGCGGCGCGAAAGAGCCTGCCATCGTCTGCTATGCCGTACTTCTCCCTGTGATCACGGATCATCTTCACGAGAACGGGAGGGATCGGCACAGTGCGAGTAGCTCCCCTGGCTCGGCGTTTCAGTCCTCGCTGCTCATACGAGCTCCCGTCGTCTGTCCAGCCAGCACCTACTTCGGGACGACTCTCTTCCAGGATCAGCTCACCCCAGGCATCTGCATCCACCTCGCTGGGGAGGACGCAGTCGGTGTCCTTGAGCGAGGCGATCTCGCCTGGACGCATGGCCGCGTAGTAGAAGCAGCCGAAGAAGGCTTCAAGATGCTCCCCGCGAGGGCCCTGCGCCCTCACAGCGCCGATCAGGCCGCGAGCCTGCCGTGGGTTGGGGACGTAGCGGAAGTCCACTTCGTCGTCAGTTGCGGGAGGTGCCCAGTCGACCCGTGGCAGGGGATGGAAGTCCAGGTGGCCTCGCTCGACCGCGTACTTGAGAGCGTTGCTCAACACGGAACGCTTTCTCAGAAAGGTGTTGTCGGCCGCGGGTTCGCCGTTCACCTTGATCGACAAGGCCTCGAGCGCCTTGCGAAGGTGCTCCGGTTTGGCCGCCTCCCGAACCTTTATGGAGTGCTTGGAGAGCCAGGTCAACGCCTGGGCGATCTCTTCCGGCATGGCTTCGACCTCGCTACGTGACGCCCACCTTCCGTCGGGCGTTCGAGCCATACGGAAGGCCCATGAGTGCAGCGCGGTGCGAAGGGTCTTTGAATCAGGGGCACCGCGGTCGGACGTGACGAATGCAGGGGTGGCGACAGCAAGGCCCTCGCTGATTCCAGCGCGATGCTTTGCCGCAGCCTTCGGCCACTTCATGAGGGCGTAAGCGAGGGCGTGCTCGTACCACGTAGGTGAGTTGAGCGCTGCCAGCTCGGTGGCGGGCAGGCCGGTGTCGACGTCGAACTGCTCGCGCTTGTTGAGCGCCCTCAGCAGCTGTGCCCGCCGTCCGTCGGCTTGGGCCTTGGTCCTGTAGCTCTTGGAGTGGGGCTGATTCTCGGTCCTCCAGCGGAGCTCAAACGGCTTGGCGCGTCCCTTCCGCTCTCTGATGCTCCAGATCTCTACGTCGTACGTCAGCAAGTGGGTTCCTCCTCCAAATCGTTGAGCCACTTCTCGAAGTCGGCGCGGCGGAAGCGGAGCTGGCCGTTGGGGAGCTTGAGGCACTTGGGGGACTGGCCGCGGGCGCGCATGCGATAGAAGGCGGCACGGGACATGCCGAGTTCGTCCAGGACGTCGGCGAGCTTCATGTGAGGTTCTCGGCGCAAGGCGATCAGTCCCCCTTGGAGATCTGCGAGTTGTCGATGGGCGTGGCGACGGTGAGGTAGTGCCGTACGAGGCGGCTGGGCGGTCGGTCGGGGTAGGGCTGGCTGGTGTCGAGGACGTCCAGCACGCTCGCGAGCTGTTGGGCCGTATGGAGGCATTCGAGTTCGGTGCCGTGGAGGCGGATTCGCATGGCAGGGACTCCAAGGGGCGGTTTCGGCCGATGGGCGTTGTGCGCGGAGCGTGAGCGGCCAGGCGGCGGCCGAGGGCCAGGGCCGGAAGGTGTCAGCAACGTCAGCAGAAGTCGTCTACCTGCAGCCTTGGTGCGCTGACTGCTGTCAGCGGGCGTCAGCAGCGTCAGCGAAAGCTGGTACTTCTGCTGACGTTGCTGACACTTGCTGACTCCCCGTCCCCAGGTGTTCTCGCTGGTCGGCGACTTCTGCTGACGTTGCTGACGGTTAGCGGCCATCGGAACCGCCCTCAGAGGAGTGGAGGGAGGGGTGGACACGGTACGTAGCCGTGGGCGGGCGCCAGGGCTGACCGGTCTTCGTCGGTTCGTCGGCGCGGAGGTAGCCGTGAGATTCGAGGAGCGCGAGGGCGGGCTCGACCTGGGCGACGGTGCGGAAGCGGCGGGAGGCTGCGACGGCGTCGCGGCGCTTGATGGCGGTGCGCCAGGTGCCGTCGGCCTTGGGCCGGCGGAGCCAGTCGAGGATGGTCTGCGCGGCTTCCGTGGCAGGGTCGGAGCCGATGAGGTCAAAGACGGCCAGAGCATGGTCGGTGTAGTAGCGGGTGATCTCGGCAGCACGGGTGACTGCCTCTTCGCCCACGGGACGGCCCCAGGTATCGGAGCCGACGTGGTCACCGAGGTGGAGGAGTGCGGCGACGCGGGCGGTGGCACCGACCCACTTGCCCGCCCAGTCGAGGAGGTGGGAGAGCCGCTGTTCGGGGCGAAGCGAGGCCTCGAGTTCCTCCTGCAGCCTCTCGATAGCGTGATCGGCCTGCGCTGACATGGGCACGGTCACGGGCTCGGGAAGGGCGTAAAGAGTAAGCAGGAGGCTTGCGAGGCGATTGCTGTACTGCTGAGCGACGGGCTCGGGGACGGGGGCGGTGCGGGTCTTGCGGTAACCGAGATTCGAGGCCGGCAGGGCGAATAGGAATCGGGCGAGCAGGCCCCGGTCGCGGGCGCCGTGTGCGTCGGCGAGGTCCTGCAGGACGGCGGGTTGCGGCGTGACACCGATGGTGAGCGCGGGTTTGTCGACAGAGGGCTGTTCGCGGGTGATGCGGTCGGTCTGCAGTCGCTCGCCCTTGTGGGCCTGGAGGAAGACGCCGAGGTTGGGCTTGGCGCTGTAGCGGCCGGCGATGATGTCGAACAGGTCGCCTTCGGGCGAGAGCGCCGCGAGGCAGCGGTGTACGGCGAGTTGCTGGGCGAGCGGTTCGGGGGTGATGTCGCCGGACACCGTGAGCCGAGGGACCGGCGGGACATGGATCTCGTCAGCGAGCATGCGAGCCCCGGAGGCTTCGGCGACGAGGGCGGTGCGGTCGATGCCGTCGCCAGGTTTGCGCGCCTTGGCCATGAGGGCTTCGGCCTCGGCTTCCGCGGCGTCTTTGGCGGTCTGGGCCTCGATGCGGGAGGCACGGGATTCCTCCTGTAGCTGCTTCTCGACCTCGTAGACCGGCGCGGTCATCGCAGCGAAGACATCGGACTTGCGGGAGGCCGGGGGCATAGCGCAGACCAGGTAGAGGTTCGTCTGCTCGGTCCAGCCCGGCCGGACCTGGACGTGCACGCGTCCGCCCGCAGCCGTGGAGAGCGCGGCCAGGCCCATGGTGGCGGCGAGGTCCGGCGGAGTCTGGGTGAACTCGGCTACCGCTGCGACGTGCTCAGCAACCCATGGCGGCAGGGCACCGACGGGGAACGTCGGAAGCGGACCATGGGTGCCGAGAGGGATCGGGTCGGGCCACTTCTGGGTGTCGCGCAGCTCGGCGAGCTCCCGCTCGGCGTCGGCGGCGATCTGTCCGGCGCTGCTGCTGCCGCTCTGAGCCCGCGCCATCGTGCGGGTGGCGGTCTCGATGAGTCTGCGTTCCGCGGCCTTCTCCGCGACGATCTCCGCGTAGTAGCCACCATTTGCTGCGGTCGGCACGGCCTGAACGAGGGTGTGGAGGTAGGTTGCGCCGCCCACCCGGTTGAGGTGTCCTGCCTTTTCCAGGTAGTTCGTGACCGTGATGACGTCGATCGGGCGCCCGCTGTTGCGCATGTCGACGATCGCGGCGTGGATGGTGGCGTGGGCCGGCCTGTAGTAGTCATCGGGGTCGATGAACCCGGTGACTTCGGCGAAGGCGTCAAACGTGGGACTGGGCAGGAGCATGGCGCCCAGAGCGGCCTGCTCGGCATCCATATCGTTCGGTGGGGAACCTGCGAGGTCGTCAGCTTTGGTGTGCAGAGAGCGGACGTTGCCGTACTCGCCGTGCGGCTGTTCGGTCACTGGGTGCTGGGCCTTTCCCTGGTCGTGCTGTGTCAGGTCGTCTCGGAGCCGTCTTGATCAATGCCTCTGCGTGTAGGTACGTCCGCGGGCGAAATCTGTGACACCCCTGGCGTCGCGCTGCCCTGGCGATGGCGTTCGCGCATGACGCGCGCGCACGCGTAGGGCGGTCCAGAAAGTCCAGAAACCCTCGGCGTTCGGCTGCCCGCTGCTGGGCGTCAGGGGCGTCAGCCAAGCGGCGTCAGACGCGTCTGACGGGGGTCGCGCGCACGTATGACCTGTGCGTTTGGGGCCGCTGCCGTCAGGGCTGTCAGACGCTTCCGACGCGTCAGGGCCGTCAGGCGGCTTCGTCTTCACGGACGATGCGGTAGACGCCGGTCTCGCTGGTTTCGGCGAGGCGGCCGGTCATGACGAAGTTGGCGACCTGGCTGGAGACCCAGGGGCGGGAGCGGCCGTGACGGTCGCAGTGCTCCATGAAGTCGGAGGGACGGACGATGGTGCGGCCCTCGGCCTCGAACTCGTCGAGCATCTGTTCCATGGCCTGGCGGGCCTGGGCTGGGGTGAGGTCGACCTTCTGCTTGGCGGCGGGACGTTCGGCGAGCTGGATCACGCCGCTCGGCTCGGGGAGTTCGGCCTCGGGGTCGATGTCGTCCAGGTCCTCGTCGTAGTCGTTGTCCGTGTCGGGGCTGCCCTGGCCCTGGTCGTCGAAGTTCTCGGCGTCGAGGTCCTGGTCGTATGGGCCGGGGTCGATCATGGCGGTCTCCGCGGGCTGGGGGTCTTTGGTTCCGGGGACGGGGTAGCGGGTGCGCTTGGCGTAGAGGCGTCCGGCGGCCTTGGCGGCGGCCTCTGCGGTGACGGGGTCGCCGGTGGAGCGGGTCGCGGCGAAGGCGAGGACGACCCAGTCGAGGTATTCGCGGGCGGTGAGGTAGGAGCGGGCAGGGGTGGCCCAGAAGGTCTCGGGGATGCCGTTGGCGACCAGGTAGCAGTAGCCGGGCTTCTTGTCCTTCCAGGCGTGCGGGGCGGCGCCAGCGTCCAGGACGTCGTCGTCCAGGGCGAAGGTGGCGTCGCGGTCGTTGCGCAGGCCGTAGACCCAGCTGGAGCCGAGGGAGGCGCGGGTGTCGGTGGAGACCTGGTTGCCAGAGGCGCGCTGCATGGACACCACGAGGGAGACGCCAGCGGAGCGGGCTTCCTGTGCGATGCCGGTGAAGACGTCGTCGTCGGTCTCGCGGATGGTCTTGGCGGCTTCCTCGAACCAGCCGATGAGGTAGGACATGCCGGGGGAGCCGTCGGCTTGGGTCTTGGCGCAGGCCGGCTCCCACTGCTTATAGCCGTACTTGGCGAGCCAGCGGGTTCGGGCCGGGATGACCGCGTTGAGGGCCTCGATCATGGCCTTGGTCGACTTCATGTCGAGCGCGGCCCAGTCGATCGCGGGGAGTAGCGGGCCCAGGGTCTGGTCGGCCTTGGCAGGATCGGATGCCCAGACGATCACGTCGCGGCGGGTGAGTATCTCCGCCAGGGCGGTGAGTCCGCCTTCGGACTTGCCAGAGCCGGTCATCCCCATGACGAGCAGGTGCATGGCATTGCGGCCGGCCTTCGGGTCGCCGGGGAAGTACATGACGGCCTCGGTGCCGTCCTCGTAGATCCCGACGTGGACGGGGTCGGCGATGGAGCCGCTGGGGTGGGACGGGCCGGGGCAGGGGACGGTGTTCTTGAGGAGGTCGTGCGGGACGACGGTGAGCTGGACGCGGGAGGCGGAGTCCGGGTCGTGGGTGAGCCGGACGGCGTTCTTGGAGACGTCCAGGGCGCTGGCGAGCAGGGGAAGGGCTTTGCTCGCGTCGTCCTGGGTGAGTTCGCCGCGGGGCAGCTGCAGGTCGAAGGTGGCCTTGTTCGGGGACACGGTTGAGCGGGTGATCTGGGCCTTGGCAAGGCCGACCTTTTCCAGCAGCCCGCCGTCAGCGCTGGCGGCGCCTTCGGGATTGCGGCGCAGTATCTGGCGGATGTTCCAGGACAGAGCGAGTGCGGGGGCGCCGATGAAGTACAGGCCGGGCAGGGGGCCGGCGTCGGGCCCGGCGATAGCGGCTGCCGTGAACCAGCTGGAGGCCGCGGCGACCGTGATCGCGGAGTGGAGGCGGCGCTGGGCAGTCGTGGCCTTGCCCGCCCACCAGGTCGTACCGGTGAGCGCGACGGAGGCGAGCGTGAGGCCGGCGGTCGCGGCAGCGTTGCCCGACCAGTAGTAGTGGGCGGGCAGGGAGGCCAGGCCGATCCCGATCCCGGCGAGCCACGGGGGCAGATGCGGCTTGGCACGGTGGAGCAGGTATTCGACGATGCCGCCGCTGCCCTGCGCGGCGCGCAGCTGCTCTTCATAGCGCTGCTCGGGGGTGGGCTGGGACACGGCCGGGTCCTCCTCGTCGGGCTGGGTCAGCTGGTGAAGTCGAAGCGGCGGCCGGTGTGGCGCTGGCGGCTTCGGTACGGCGCGAGTTCGGGGTCGAACTCGCGCTGGAACGCGGCGTAGGTGGCGGCCATGTTCTTGGCGGTGTCGCGGGCGTCGTCAGCGGCCTTCTTGAGCTTCCGGGAGACCCTGCGAGCCCTCATCCGCGAGCCGAATGCGCGACCGTCGGGGTCCGGGACCTCCTTGAGCACGGCGTTGAGCATCTCGGCGGCGTTGGCGAGTTCGAAGGCGAACTGCAGGAAGAGGCCCCGGCCGTTCTCGCAGTAGTTGCGGATGTCGGCGTTGGAGAAGAACTCCGGGTCCGCGAGCGGGCTGTGTCCGCCGTGGCGAGCACCGTTGCCACGACCGGTGAACTGCTGGCCGCCCTGGTTGCTGCCACGGGGGCCGGCCTGGCCGTTGCGGGCGGAGCCGTCGTGGACGTGGAAGTGGTACTCGCGGGTGCGGGTCCGGTTCGTCGTCCGCGTACGGCTGTTGCCGCCCGTGTTCTGCGGGTCGTCAGGTCCGGGGCCGCCACCGAACCAGGACCGTGCTCCGGCGCCGTTGGCGGTCGGACTGCTCTGAGGGGCTCCGGACCCGTTGCCGCTGCTCGGGGGCGGGGTGAAGGACGACATCAGCGGATCTCCTCAATCGGATCGGGGGAGGTACGGCGAACCTGCAGCCACAGGACCTGCGCGGCGATCGCGTTGACCAGCCACAGGAGTTCGAGAGGGCCGGCGGTGGGGCCGAAGGCGAGGGCGAGCGCGGCCCAGGCGGTGGAGGCGACGCCGAGGAGCGCGAGGCCGCGGCGCCAGCGCCGTACGGACGGCTCCTCGGCGGGGCGGTGCTGGTAGGTCCACCACAGCCAGACCAGCGGGGCCGCCGTGGCAGGCGCGAGAACCAGCCCGGTCCACCAGGCCAGGACATGGACGATCGCGGCCGTGACGAACGCGGCGACGGCTATCCCGGTCGGCGCCCAAGCGCGGCGCCGGTCCCACATCCAGCCGCCGACCGCGTACGCGGCGCGGGCCGCCAGCAACGGCTGCTCGGGGACGACCAGGATGATCGGCTCCGGTCGGCGGCCGAAGCCGCGGCGGCGCTGGCGCGGGATGCGTATCGCGGTGGTTCCCGGCGGCATCTTCGCGTTGCGGGCACGGGTGCGGTTGGCCATGGGACGGGGTCCTTTCACGGGGTGGGTGCGGCGTGACGGGTGCCGGGTCGGCCGACGCGCCGGCCATTGGCGGTGGCGTAGGTGTTGTGGCCCGAGGCGGGACGCCACCAGCTGCCGAGGGACTTGGCGGTGTACATGGCCTCGTCGGCGGCGCGCAGGCGCTTGCTCAGCGGGGCGCTGGGCCGGTCCGTGGGGCGGCAGATGCCGATGGAGGCTCGCGGGACCACCGCGCGGTGCCCGAGCTGGACGGGCTCGGAGAGGCGCCGGGAGAGGTCGGCGAGGTGGGCGCTCGCACGCTCATCGTCGACGTGGACGACCGCGGCGAACTCGTCGCCACCGAGCCGTCCGGCGAACCCGTCGTGGTCGGCGCTCCACTGCGCCAGGCGCTCGCCGACGGCGGTGAGGAGGGCATCGCCGGCGGCGTGCCCGAAGGTGTCGTTGACCTGCTTGAACCGGTCCAGGTCGAGCAGCAGCACGCTGGCGCCGGGACGGCGGAGCGCGCGATGGGCGCGAGCAGTGAAGGCGGCCCGGGTGGCCAGTCCGGTGAGCGGGTCGCGCCGGGCGGCAGACAGGCGGCGCGACAGCCACAGGCTGTGGATGAACCAGCCCAGTAACGGCAGGGCCGCCAGGGCATGCGGCAAGGGATTGGTCACGGTGTGGACTCCAGTTCTGTGGCACCCGAGAGGGCGAGTACGGATTCGGGTGCAGGCTCGGCAGTCGCCGGGGTGCTCTGCAGGGCGGCGTCGCGGATCCGGGCGGCGCGGCTGGTGCCGACGCCGTAGGTCTTGATCAGCCAGGTGGCGGACGGTTCCTGTCCGGCGGCGATCCGCTCGCGCGCGGCGTCGATCAGTTCCTGGTCGGTCTTGCCGGGCGGCAGCTCCTGCCGCTTGGGTGTGCCCTTCGCCCGGCGGTGGGACTGCCGGTTGCTAGGTGCGGCAGGGGGTTTGGGCGGCACCGGCGGCAGGGGTGCTTCCTCGGCAGGCGGCGGGGGCTGCTGACCCTCCGGCACGGCGGGGGTGCTGCTATCTGTCTGCGTCGTGGGCGGCAGGGTGCGCAGGTGCGCCATGTGAACCAGCAGCCCGAGCACGATCGGCGGGACTGCCGAGACGGCGACGATCAGCGGCCAGCCGACCGGGATGACGCGGGCGGCGATCGCGTGGTCGACGGCGTTCCCGGCGACCGACAGGACGATGGCGCCGATCGCGTTGGCCTTGGCCCAGGCACGGGCTTGGTCGTTGCGGGTTGACTTGCCCAGCCAGACGCGGACCGCGGTCATCGCGTAGGCGTCGATGGTCAGCGGGAGCAGCCAGGACAGCTGCATCCACCAGCCGGTTCGTACGGCGAGGTCCTGCAGCGCCGCGTACGAGGAAGCCGCGGCGGCTGCGCCGACGGCGCCCATCCCGGCGTACAGCAGCCAGTCACGGCGTACCGGCAGTTCCTCGGCGGGAGTGTCGTTGATGTGAGTGGTCACGGCGCTCACCCGACCGCGCTGGAGATGCCGTTGGCGGTGGCGGTGAGGACCTGAGAGACCACGGACTTGGCGGTGTCGGCGACGGTGCCGGACAGGTACAGGCCGATCAGAATGCCGACGATCAGCGTGGACCAGCGGTGGCCGATGTAGGTGCACATCACGACGCCGGCCGCGATCAGGACCAGGAGGACCGAGACGGTCACCACGGGCGAGGAACCGCTCGCGGTGGAGGCAGCGAGCATGTGGGCGTTCACGGGAAGGGACTCCTTCAACCAGGAAGTACGGGAGGCGGTTGGGGTCCCGCCCGGTGCGGGCGCGTTGAGGCCGGGGCGCGGGGCGGGAAGAGCGGGGCTACCGGTCGTGCTGGGCGATCGTGAGGTCGATCAACTCGGGGGCGGTACAGAACCCGACGTAGGCGCCGCTCGCGTGCCAGACGTGCCAGCGCTCGGAGAACAAGCCGGGCACCTGGGCGCAGACCGCGAGGTAGGCCCGTCGGCGGATGACCGGCAGGTCTGGGAGGACCACGGACTCGGGCAGCGGGGGCGGCTGAGGAGCGGACATGGTCACCAGTCCTCTCCGTCCGTGGCCGGGCGGCTCGGGGTGCAGGTGCCCAGGCACACGTCGTGGGTGTCGGCGAGGTAGTCCATCTCTCGGGCCAGCGCGTAGTCGTCGTCGACAGCAGCCTCGCGATAGTTGCCGCAGACGCACGCGATGAGCAGCGTTGCCATGCCCCCTCCGAACCGGCGCCGGGTGTGGTGGATCCACACGCCTTCGCCCAGATGGGCAACTGCGGCCGGTGGTATGGAGGTCAGCGCCTCCGTCTCCGTGTCGTCCAGGCGGGGGTAGCCCTGCCACGATGTGGCGGTCAGGACCAGGGCGAACGTGCTTGGGAAGTGGTTGCGGACGTACCAGTCGGCCCCGCGTACGGCCTCCTGGCGCTCGCGTTCGTGCCGGTCCTTCCGCTCGCGCACCCAGTCGAGCTCGGTGGCTTCGCGGCTGCGGGCAGCCAGGTCCCGGAGTCGGCCCACGACGCTGTCCTGCTCGGGGACGGTGATCGGCTCTGTCATCGCAGGACTCCCTTCCGGATCTCGGCGGGGTGGCAGGTGTGGGTGCGGGCGGCCCGGCGGGCGGCGCGCTGGTTGCGGTGGACGGGGTGCCAGCCGCACATCGGGCAGCGGGGACGTGCGCTCATGCCACCCGCCTCCCGGTCAGCGGGACGTCGGCGGCCGCGAGGGCGGCCAGCCCGTCGTCGGTGATCTGCGGCGTGAACTCCGGGAGAGCACCGAGCTGGTCGAGGGTGTCGATAAGGACGGTGAGCGGGAGCGGGGCACCGTCGTAGTGCGCGTTGACCGCGGCGCGAGCGGCGGCCAGCAGCTCGGTGTAGTCGTGGCGCAGGGCGGCGAGCTGGCGGCGCAGCTGGCCGTTTGTGCGGGTCAGCGAGGTGACCGCGGGCTTGGCGGCGGTGGGAAGCGTCCGGTCGGACATGGAGCGAACCTCCGAGGTTGGCGGCTGCCGGCCGCACACGTGGGCAGCGCGGAGCAGAGCCGGTACGGACCGGTAGCCGGGGAAGAGAGAAGGGAGGGCGTCAGCGGCGGTATCGGCCGCGGGGCTCCTGGCTGTTGACCATCGAGCGCAGCACCACTGCGCACACGGTCAGCGCCAGCGCAGCGACGGCGACCGATAGCAGCAGCGCCACCAGGACCGTGCCGACCACGAGCGCACCGCCCGCGCCGACGGCGACCAGTGCCACGGGCGAGAGGCCGGAGCGCTGCGGGGCCGGGAGCGGGGCCTGGTCGTGAACGCAGTGCTGGACCGGGGCGACCGGTGTCTGGAGCGGGACCATGCCAGAGGCCGGCGGCGCCGACGAGATGAATGTGCGTCCGAAGGCATCAGTGAGGACGTACGGCTCACCTGGCTGCGGCTGGGGAGGAGTCGGATACGTCATGCGGCCCGCGCCTCCCTCCGGCGCAGCGCCCGGCGCTCATCAGCGGTCAGCCCGCCGAAGATGCCGAACCCCTCACCGCGCTCCAGCGCTAGCTCCAGGCACTTCGTACGTACCGGGCAACCCATGCACGTGCGCTTCGCGAGCTCGGTCCCCGACGACGTTCCGTCGAAGAACGCCTCCGTGTCCGTCCCCGTGCACGCAGCTCCGCTCAACGGATTGGCGGCAGGAACGTGCTCATCGAGGGCCAGGCGGAGCGGCGCGCGGTGCGGATTGGCGATGCCGCGCAGGTATCGGCGAGCCATCAGCACACCTCCGCCCGCTCGATCCGGGAGGCCTGGGCCCACTCGTGGCCGCAATGTCCGCACAGCTCACGGGCGGTGTGGTAGCGGGAGACCGGCACGGGGCGGCGGCAGCACGGGCAGGCGGCCCGGCGACACACAGGCCGATGGTCATAGAACGGCGAGATGGCCATCACGCCCCCTCGTCTGCAGGACGCAACACCAGGCCGTGCTCGGACGCCCAGGCCTGCGCCTGCCGCTCGTTCGCGCGGGCGCAGTGTTCATCGAAGTCGACGTAGCCGTAGGCGTGATAGACGATCCCGCCGAACTGAAGGTCGGCGCTGGCGTTGCTCTCGCCGTCGTACACGACCACCAGGTCGTGCTCGGCAGCGAAGATCTCGACGGCGGCGTTCGAGTGCAGCGGTAGCAGGAGCCGCTGACCGGCCGGGACCGGGGCGTCTGAGCGCTCCAGCCAGTCCGCCAGGCCGCGGAGGCCGGCGACGTACTGGACGCGCTCATCCCGGTCGGGGGAGACGGTCGCGGTTGATAATGCCGCGGAAGTACGCTGGTTGAGCATCGTTGAACTCCTTCTGACAAAGGGCGATGCGCTGGCCTCGGCAGGGGATCGGCAGGTGTTGGCGCACCTTCCGGACCTGGATCTGCCGGGGCCGTTGTCGTGTCGAGGTGGCTCGGGGTGTCTCACTCCGTCGCAACCTCATGCATTAGGTTCCACCTAGTGCATGAGGTTGTCAACGGTTTCCGCGAAAGACGTCCGTGGCCGCCTGGCTCGGCCCTCTACGGGTGTGCTGCACTAGCTGTGGCTGGTGCAGCAGGTGCAAGCGGGAGGAAGTCGGAGTGGCTGAGACACAGGTGGGCCCCGCGTACAAGCGGCTTGCGAATGAGCTGCGCTCGCAGATCGCCCGGGGTGATCTGCCCGTAGGTGCGGCTCTTCCGTCTGCGTCGCAGCTGATGAAGATGCACGACGTCTCCACGACCGTGGTGCGGGACGCTCTCAAGATCTTGCGGGACGAAGGTCTCGTCTACGGGCAGGCCGGCAAGGCGGTGTACGTCCGAGCGACTCCGGAGGAATCAGCCGCGGAGCGCATGTCGCTCGATGAACTCACCCAGGGCTACCAGCAGCTCGAAACCCGTGTGGCCGGGTTGTCAGCGCCTACTGATGTCGCCGCCCTGGAGGAACTGCGGGAAGAGATGGCGGAACTGCGCCGATCAGTGGCCGTCCTTCAGGCACAGTTGATCGAGTTGTACGGGCGTGTGGGTCAGCCGTACCCACGCGACAAGGCGCCGCTGAAGACTGAGGCGTCATCTGACCAGGCACGCAGGGCTGTTGGCGGCTGAGCCGCACGTGGAGGGGATATGGAACGCCCGAGAGAGTCCGGCACGGTCGTATCGCTGCACGGCAGGGCGTCCTACCGCCCCGATCTCGCAGAATTAGCACGCAACCAGCTGGCCGCAGCCCGCGCCGCGAAGGGGCTGAGCCCTGGGGAGTTCGCCGAACTGCTGTCCACGATGCTCGACTGGAACGTGAGCCCCGAGGCCCTGGAGTCCTGGGAGATCACCGCGACGCCGCCTGGTGACGTCCTGGTCGCGGCAGAGCTGATCGTGCGGCAGTCCGCGCCCGGCCTGACCGACGGCGAGCCGCGCGACGCACTCACGCAGATCGTCGGCGACCAGTTCGCCGACCTCGCCGGGGTCTACGCGAGCCGGTCCGAGTTCCAGGCCAAGGTCTCTGCCTCCGAGCTCCTGGACGAAGCCAAGGACATCCGGATGTCCGGGCTGTCGCTCAACCTCCTGTGCCAGTCGTACTCCGAGGCCAGGCTCCGGCAGATCGTCGAGGACGGCACGACCCTGAAGGCGCTTTTCCTCAAGCCGTACGGCCACTTCATCGCGGAGCGCGAGCGCGAAGAGGGCTATCCCGAAGGCCGGCTGTCCGCGCTGACCGCGATGAACCTGACCATCCTGCAGGAGCGCGTCGTGGAGCGGGTCAGTCCGGAGGCCGCACAGCGGATCGAGTTCGGGGTCTATGACGAGCCCATACGGTTCAACATCACCTTGATCGACGGGCAGCTGTGTGTGGCTCAGCCGTACTTGCCGCAGACTCGCGGTGTCGACTCGCCCACCTTGCTCGTCCGGAAGCGCCGGGTCGCCGGCGGGCTCTATCCGACGTTCGACCAGATCTTCACCACGCTGTGGGAGAGGCGAGAACTGAATGACTGACCTGCGATCGCTCCTGGGTGTGGCCTGCGCGGCGCTGGACCAGGCGTCGGCGCTCGTCACCGACATGGCTGTGGGGGCGGTGCAGGCCAAGGGCGACCGGGACATGGTGTCCGAGATCGACTTCGCCGTAGAGGATCGCGTCCGCACCTTCCTGCAGAAGGAGACCCCGGAGATCGGCTTCCTCGGCGAGGAGAGCGGGGGAGTGGGCGCCGGCGGTGCGCTTACGTGGGCACTTGATCCGGTCGACGGGACGGCGAACCTCGTCAACGGCATCCCGCTCTGCGGGGTATCCCTCGGGCTGATCGCGGACAACCGCTCGGTGCTAGGGGTCATCGACTTGCCGTTCCTGGGCCAGCGGTACCGCGCGGCGGAGGGTCACGGTGCGTACTGCGGCGACGACCGGATCCGTCCCCGCGTGACAACGGCGCTGAACGAGGCCATCGTGGCCATCGGCGACTACGCCGTCGGCGAGCGCGCCCAGGAGAGGAACGCCCGCCGACTCGCGCTCACTGCCTGTCTGGCGGAGAGCGTTCTGCGCGTCCGGATGTTCGGCTCGGCGGCGGTCGACTTGGTGTGGGTGGCATCCGGCAAGGTCGACTGCAGCATCGCGCTGAGCAATCACCCGTGGGACATGGCGGCGGGCGTGGCCATTGCGAGGGAAGCCGGCGCCGTGGTGATGGACGTCGATGGCTCGCCGCATGACGTCATGTCAGCCGCAACGATTGCGGCTACACCTGCGCTGCGACGCCCCTTGATGGAGATGTTGGCGACCCTATGAACTTGGCCCACTAGGTCTCCAAGTCGGCTGAGCGCATCCAATGCCAGATCCCTACCCCGCACGCGAGGCTGCCGCGTTCTGATCTCCACAAGGCTGTTCCCGCGTACGTCCACTAATGGTCCGGGGAGTACCGGCGAGCGTGACCGGTGATCGATTAGAGGGAAGCGACGGAGAAACCACTCTCGAACAACTCTCTAAGCTTCATAGCCTCGATATTTGCAGGAGTCGTGGAGGAACGCCCCGGCCTGTAATAGACCTCATCTGGCTGGACCCACTCGGCGCTGTCCCCATACAGCCTATCGATGAGTCTCGGTCGCACTCTCCATACGCGGTCAAACGTTGGCGTGCTATCCGTGTCAAATTCCCAGTGATTAACGTGACCGTCGCTCCTCAGCATATGTAGCCCTACTTGAGCCAGCACACCATGCGAGAGAGCTTGCGGCTCCACGTTGGCGCCCATTGTGAAGCTCGCACCTTGGCCCCTACACGCTACGGCGAAGCCACCGTCAACCACGGTGCGCTCGCAGATCAAAATCCAGGAAAGACACCAGTCTTCGGCGATCAGCGCCCGCTTCGCTGCCTCTAGCAGCTCCCTTTCGTTTTTAAGCCCCTCGCATATTCCCTTGCCGATCTGTAGGACATGCCCTTCTCCCCTCTTCAAGACAAAGGTAACCTCGGCGGCTGCCATCCCCGGAGCGCCAACACCAACCTTCGAAGTAACGGAAAAATAGCGTGAACTGTAATGCAGACGACGACCGACTCTGTGACGTTGATAGACGTCCGGAGGGTTACCAAGCAGGCGGGCAGCCGTGTCGGCTTGAGTGAACTTCAATGAACGGTCGAAGTAGCCGATGTCCCCAACATTTACAGGGTCGCCGGGTTCCCAAGTGGCCCAATCCGAGGTCTCGTTGTATACCCAGCTCACATAAGATCTACTGAACGCAGCCACCGCAACCTCCGGTTGAGGTCTCCACAATCCACAACCCACAACCCGCTCTTCCAGCGTCACATGCGAAGAATTGGCTGTCAATTTGGCGCGCTACTCGATTGGTCTCCTGGCTCGACGCGGGTCTCAGGCCAGGAAATGGAGCACGCGGAGCCGATCCCCTTGCCATGGCGGGGATCCTCTCATCGATCGCCGGGAGGTCCTCCGCTCAGGCCAGCAGCCCCAAGAGGCCTTTCCTCCTGATTGTGTGCGTGCAGGAACTCCTCGCCTACGGCGGTGATGACCTTTGGTTCGATACGCACCAGTGCCGGCAGACAGATGCTCCAGTGACCGATAGACAGGGCCTGCGCGAGTAACATTTTGGATCTGTCGGGGTCAAAGTCGATCGCTAGTGCTGTCAGGGTCTTTGCGCATTCGGCGGGATCGGCAATCGAGACGGCGACGTCCGTGGCGCGTTGGAGGTCGCCATCACCAGCGTAAGCACGAGCGACAGAGCCAAGGGCGCGCGCTCGCCGGACGGGGTCGGCGATCGACTGGGCGATGCGCTCCGCCTGGTCCAAAGCACCGGAATCTGCTGCGAACTGTGCAACAGTGGCCAGCGTCTTAGCCCTCCGGGGGCCATCTGAGATCGTACGAGCGATTTGTTCTGCTCTGGCGAGGTGACCGGACCTTGCCACGGCTGAGGCGACGCGGCCCAAAGCCCTCTGGCGAAGTGCTGGATTGGTGATTGAGCGGACGAGTGGTTCCGCCCGATCAGGGCTGCCCGCAACGGACAGCTGGTGAGCGATGCCTGTGATCGTTTGGTCTCGGCTAGTGACATTGGGGAGTGAGTTGACTGTGGCCATGGCACGGTCGATGAACTCCCCAGCGCGCTGTATGTCTCCTGTCTTGGCCAACGCTGTGGCTAGGTCGACCAGAGCCCTCACCCGGAGCGCGGGAACGGGAATAGATTCAATCTCCCGTCTGGCCCTTTCGACGTCTCCCTCATCCGCGGCCGGGCGAGTGACGTCGATCAGGTCTTTGGCCTGCAGATGGGCGTTGTTCGAGGAGAGCGGTGGCGCCGACTCGGCACAGTCCGGTATTGAGCGTCTCGGTTCCCGCGACTGTGCCGACTGGGAACGCTCTAGGGGAGTAGCGTCAGCCCCGTTTCGATCCCCAACGCGGTCACCTACACTTCCATTCGCTCGGAGCAGCAAGGCCGCAGCTTTACCCTTGTGGTCCGGGTCCTTGATCGAACTCGCGAGCTCTTCAGCCCGTGCCGTGTTGTCGTGAGTAACGCCCGCCTTGACGATCCGCAGCAGCGCTGTCGACCGCTGCGCCGCATTCGTGATGGAGGAGGCGACGTCTTCGGCCCAGGCCAGGTCACCAGATTGCGCGATGGCTTCCGCGACGACCGTCAACGTACGGTCCCGCTGAGGCACGTCAGAAATAGCGCGGGCGATCTCCTGGGCTCGACGGAGATCGCCGATAGAGGCTGTGGCCTGTGCTAGAACTGCGTGGTCCCGGCCGACGCGGTGAACGCTGCTAACAGTCCGTGCCGTCGATTCTGCCTCGTTGGCGAGTTCCTCGGCTCGATGTGCTTCACCGCTTGCTGCGAGGCCAGATGCGACGACTGCCAATGCCTTCGCCCGACTGTTGGGGTTGTCGAAGTTGCGCGCGAGGTCCTCCGCACGGTCTGGCGTACCAGAGAGAGCCATCACTTTGGCGATCGCGATGAGGGCATCGCCTCTCACGGATGTCCGTGTCACGGCGCGACCTGCTCGTTCGGCCTCTTGCAAAAGCTCCATTGCCCTCTTGCTCTTCCCCGCTTCCGCTGCCTCGCGTGCGACTGCGGCGAGGATCCAGGCTCGGCGGCCTGGGTTTCGGATGGACAATGCGAGAGTTTCAGCTTGGCCAGCGATGGTGAGGGCAGCGCGTCGGGCGCCAGCCACATCTGCCGCCCGCGCTACGACAGCGAGCGCATGTGCCCGATCTGATTGTGGGCTGACTGAGCGTGCTATGGATCGGCCGCGACGCCAATCACCAGAGCTCGCGACCTCCATCGCCACTGCAGAGAGGGCTTGGGCACGCTCGGACCAACGCTTGAGGGACTTCGCAAGGGTAAGGGCATGCCCTATGTCTCCCGCCGCTGCGGCAGCACGTGCGACAGCGGCAAGCGCTTGTGCCCGCTGTGGCCCGTCCCCTAGCGAATGGGCTGCCTCCTCTGCACGCTCCACAAGCAATTGCGCGCGATACGCGTCCCCGGTACGAGCCATGGCACGGGCGACCACTGCGTACGCGTGTGCCTCCGCGTCACTGTCCGCAATGGCGAGAATGCTCCGCTCAGCTTGTTCGGCCACGGTCTTGGCGCGCTTCAAATCACCGACCTCTGCCATGTGGCGCGCCACGGATGCGAGGGCTCGTACCTGTCGAGCCGGTGTCGTAATCGAGCGGGCCAAGGCCTCGGCACGGCTGTGCCTGCCTAGTTGGGCCCAGATCACGGGAAGGTAGGTGGGGATGTGGTCGTTTCGCTCTGTGAGTTTGACACGGTGAACGGCGAGTCGGCCCAACGCCACCAGGTCCGGAGTGGGTGTGTCGGACAGGGCCTCCTGAGTAGCCGCGATCTCGGCGAGCGCGATGCTGTCGCCGCCGATGATGTCGAGCATGCGTCGGTGTCGATCGGGATCCGTCGCGCACTTCAGCATGCGGCAACGGTCCCCTGCGACGTGGAGGAGTTTGAAGTACCCGCGAAGGAGGTACTCGGGCGTGCCAATCGGCCACTTGTCCGCGCGATACCCATCGGCCCAGGCGTGGATCCTCTCGCGGTACTCCGCCACACAGGTCTCTCCGAGAAAACGCAGCGCCTGTTGCTGAATCTCTTCGTGACTGAGGACGTAGACTGCCACCTGCGACCGCCAGCGTCCGGCCCGAGGTGTGAAGGTGCGACCGGACACCGCACCCAGCAGACTCTCAATCTCCCACTCTGGTACCCCTGTTAGCTGCGCGAGGTCAGCTTCGGAAAGGCCTCCACCGGCTGCAGTCAGTAGACCGAGCAGGTCCTTCTCAATCGTGCTTCCGCGCAGAAGCCTCTTGAGTTCGCGCTCGGCGTCCTGACGGACTACCTCGGCGTGGGGGGAAGCTGTCAGTTTCCGTACGATGCTCGGCCGACGCAGCGGGTGGTTGTCAGGGACGTCCGTGGGAATCGGCGGATTGGGCCGGCCCGCGACGATCACGCGCATGCCAGATGGGGGATTCGCTGGCAGGATCGCGGCGATGCTGTGCGCATCCGCGCCTGTGGTCACTCCGCAGTCCTCGTCTAGCCCGTCCACGACCAGAACCAGGCGCTCGCCTCTACGCCGGCAGAGTTCGGCCGTACGCTCGAGGGCCCCCAAAAGATGTGCCTCTCGTGTGGCGTCGGTGAGCATCATCGGCATGGTCTCACCGAGCAGTTCTAATGCCTGCTCGAGAACTACCTCGGTGAACGCCGTACTGTCAGCCTGCCCGGCCCAACGGGCAGTGACGAAGAACGACACCACCCTCACTCCAGACGGCGGATCTAGCACGAAGGTCGACATCAGGGCCGATTTGCCAGCCCATGCCTGCGCCCGCAACCACAGGTATGGCTCGAACCCGGGATCAGTGCAAAAGCGTTCCAGTTCGGACAGCTCTTTCTCCCGCGAGAGCAACCGTCCTGGAGCGATGCGGCGAACCTGAGATAGGTAGTCGGAGCGGACTACAGGAGGATGCGGCCCCGCCGTGTCCAAGTCTTCGGTGTCATCGCCTTCCGCGGAACGCTCGGTGAGGGCGAAGCCGACTAAGTCCCGTCGCAGAGAATTGGCAGTTTTTGTCGCAGCCGCTGGAGCATATCGGCCTACGAGCTCGCATAGCCGGCTGAACAGTCGGTCTGCAGCGTCAGCCGTGCCTGCCTCGACAACGCTCCGGAGCCGACCCACCGTGATCGTGCGATCCGTCTCATCTATGCCTTCGAGACGCACCTCCCGCATTCGCAATGCGCCGAGAAGACGCCAGGTCAACTCGGCAGTGGGCATCCCATTCATCTTGGCGCCAGCGCCCATCGCGGCCGAAGCGACGACGGCGTCGAAGTGGCGTAGTCGCTCTCGTACACCTCGATTTGTCCGTTCGGCGCGGGAAACCTCCGAGCGAAACTGCTTCTCATCCAAGGTGTCCCTAGCGATGCCAGCGAGTTCTCGAAGCTGTCGTACATGAGGGTTCGGGCTCGCCACGACGAGGGCAAGTCGCCATCGACCTTCGTCGACTTCCTGCGCATGGTCGTGCATCACCCGGAGGTAGGAGCCAATCAGCTCGACTGACGCCTGGTCGCTGGCCACAAACGAGGGGTCCCTGCGGACGCCGATCGAAACCTGGCACTGAGTCCCATCCACCGAACGTCCGCTCAGCACCAGGTCGTCCACGGCGCTATAGGCACTCGCCTGGAAGCCGATCTCGTGAGGGGTGACGTCGTCTCCGAGCTCGGTCACAGGGTCCGCGGTGAGTAGATGACTCAGCAATAGCGCGCCGTAACGGTGCTCCAGAACGGTGCCGCCACCGCCCGTCGAGTACGGGCTTGCACGTCTCACGTTGCTTTGTACACGGGACTGATCGGGCACCCATCCAGCCTACGTGCCGATGCCACACCCAGCCGAGGGTCTGCTCTAAGTCCGTCCCGATGAGCGGCCCACTGGACGGGAAAGCGATGGGTTGCTACATGGGGTGGACATGCCACACAGGTCGTGGGTGTGCACTCGGCGCGTAGGGGTTCAGTGCGCTCGGAACGGTACTGGGACAAGCCAATCTGGCGCTTTGTGGGCCACCGGCGGGACAGCACTTCGCCACTAGCTGGCTTGGCGCGCGTCCTTGCAGGTCAGAGCAGTGTCTGCCGCTTGACCGCGACCCTCTTGAAAACCGTCGTGGCGCGAGTCACCGTGGGTTCAAATCCCACACCCACCGCGTGCAGGCCACGTAAGGCCAGGTGAGAAGGGGTGCCCGGAGCTTCCGGGTACCCCTCTCGCATTCGAACTGTCTCACGGTTTCTCGCTCGTGCCCCGCTTCTGACCAGGGCGTGTGGCCCAGCTGTGGCCCAGAAGCGTGCCCTGAGGATCAGAGCGTCAGCACAGGCCGAGTGGAGGAATCCTCGTACATGTCCTCGCCGTCCGGGCCGTACACGAACTCGGCCATGAAGGGGTTACGGTTCGCGGTGGCCAGGGGCAGCCAGGCCAGCAGCGTGCCGTATCCACCGCACACCGACTCACCGCCGTCTCCGCCGTGGACCGCGGTGACGTCGCTCGTCAGCTCCGAGCGGTAGGTGTCATAGGCGATGCGCAGGCCGAAGGCGTTCGGCTGAGTGTGCGGGCCGGTTCGGTCCCCGTACGGGATGCGGTCCATGGGGCACGTGTCGCCCCACCGGAACAGCGTGTCCGCGCCGACTCCGCAGGCGTGCTCCCACTCGTCGGAGGTCGGCATCCGTAGGCCGCGGGCCGCGAGGACAGCCGACATGTCGGCAGGGGGCTCGGTCAGGTTCTCGTCCTCCACGGCCATGAGCACCGCGGCCAGAACGACGCTCCGGCGTGGACTGAGCAATTGTGCAAGGTGGGCTCGAAGATCGGGTCCGTAGCCGTATCCCTGGTCCAGGCTCTCCTGGTAGTCGGCGGTCTGCTCGGGCGTCGGCTGCCAGGCGTCGAGGTCGAATCCGAGTGTCACTGCGCCACCGGGTATGAGCGCGAATTCCTGGGCGTTCCGCTCGATGCGGACGCGGTGCAGCGGGGCGCCGAGGTGCTCAATGGTTTCGACGACGGTCACACGGCCATCGACTCGGGCCGCCGCCTTCTCGGCGACGCGACGTGCGGTAAGAAGGTCGAAGGAACGCCACTGGTCAAGACTGAGATCGGCGAGAGACATGTGCCGCAGTGTCGCAGGCGGGTCTGACATGGATACCTGTTGCGGGTTCCCGGTGGCCATGGCTCGGGACCTGGCTGACGTCCTGCTGAGTTGCCTTGGTACTGGCTCACTGCTGCTCGACCGCGAGTGGCGGATCGGTGCTCAGTCGATCCAGGCCACAACCGCCAGCCCACGCTGGCTAGCAACCCGATAGAAGCTCTGCAGCAGTGCGAAATGCTCAACGAGATACGTGCGTGGGTGCCCGTTGAACCCTCGGAAGCCGCAGGCTTCGGCCGCCGCGAAGCTGTCTGCCGGCAGGTGGCTGAGCATGTCATCTATGTCCATAGCGGCGAGGTCGCGGGCCACTTCTGCCACGGCTGCAGGAGCGATGAGAGCGGGAGGGGCGTCAAAGCCGTCGTAGACCTCGGGATGATCCAGGAACTCGACATCGTCACCCGAATCCCCCGAGATGCTCCGTTGAAGGTTCTGGATGCACTGCTCCTCGATCTGCATGCGCTGGCAGAACCAGATCAGGCCCCAGATCGCCCAGTCGAGGTCCACGGCGTCTTCCTCAGGCGGATCCCAGTCTGGGTTGCCGTCTGACGACATCGCCGCAGCTGCACGGCACTGAGTCAGGTACTGAGGTGTCACCCGCGCAAGTTGCTGTGTCAGTGCCATGGGCCGAGTATCGCGGACTTGCGAGCGAAGGGCGGGCTGTCTTTCGCCCAGCATGGTGACGCCTGCCCGGCATAATCCGGGCTGTGGACCTGAGACCGGAGTTGCTGCCCCCGCCTGTGAGCCAGCAGCAGCTGGATGAGTTGAGCGCTGAGATCGACGGGTCTGCCGCACGATCGGGTGACATCTGAACTGGCTTGCCCTGTGGGGTGGGTGGGAAGGATGTCGCTGTGCCCAAGCCTTATCCGGAGGAGTTCCGCCAGGAGGTCGTGCGGGTCGCGAGGAACCGCGGGCGGGGTGTGACGGTCGAGCAGGTGGCCACCGACTTCGGGGTCCATCCGATGACGTTGTGGAAGTGGATGCGTCGCGTAGAGATCGACGACGGAACCAAGCCCGGATCGACCAGCCAGGAGAGCGCCGAGCTTCGGGAAGCGCGTCGGCGGATCAAGTTGCTGGAGCAGGAGAACGAGGTCCTGCGGCGGGCCGCGGCCTATCTGTCGCAGGCGCATCTGCCGGGAAAAGGATCTACCCGCTCGTGAAGGAGCTGGCCGGGGACGGGGTGCCCGTCACGGTTGCGTGCCGGGTGCTGAAGCTCGCCAGACAGCCCTGCT
>NZ_JAGGOJ010000013.1 GCF_018614575.1 Streptomyces sp. ISL-10 | reverse complement strand
GGGGTGGGTCTCGGGGGCGGGGTGGGCATCGGGGCCAGGGGCGGCGGGGCGGTTGCGCGGCGCCCCGGGGCGGCTCGGGTCCGGGGGAACGGGGCCGCCCGCGAGTACCTGGGCGACCTCCTCCTCGTACGGCATGGCCGTCGAGCAGGCGAGGCGCGCGGCGACAACCGCGCCCGCGGCGTTCGCGAAACGCATCACCCGCTCCAACTCCCAGCCGGCGAGCAGCCCGTGGCACAGGGCGCCGCCGAACGCGTCCCCCGCGCCCAGTCCGTTGACCACGTCCACCGGCACGGGCGGGACCTCGGCCCGCGTGCCGTCCCGGTGCACGGCGAGCACCCCCGCGGGGCCCTGCTTGACCACGGCGAGCTCGACGCCTGCGGCGAGCAGCGCTTCGGCGGCCGCCTCCGGCTCACGCTCGCCGGTCGCGATCGCGCACTCCTTAAGGTTCCCGACGGCGACGGTCGCCAGGGCGAGTGACTTCGCATAGTGCGGTCCGGCCGATTCCGGGTCCGCCCAGAACATCGGCCGCCAGTCCAGGTCGAACACGGTGGTCCCCGACTTCGCCCGATGCGCGAGCGCGGCCAGCGTCGCCGTACGGCTCGGTTCCGCGCACAGTCCCGTACCGGTCATCCAGAAGATGCGCGCCGCCCGGATCGGTTCCGGCTCCAGTTCGTCCTCCCGGATCTCCAGATCGGGGGCTTTGGGCTGCCGATAGAAGTAGAGGGGGAAGTCGTCCGGTGGAAAGATCTCGCAGAAGGTGACCGGTGTGGGGTACGCGTCGACCGGCGTCACCCACCTGTCGTCCACGCCGAACTCCCGCAGCGCCCCGCGCAGATACTCGCCGAAGGGGTCCCGCCCGGTCCGGGTGATCACGGCCGTCCGCCGGCCCAGCCTGGCCGCCGCCACCGCTACGTTGGTCGCCGAGCCGCCGAGGAACTTCCCGAACGTCTCGACCTGGGCCAAGGGGACCCCGGTGCGCAGCGGATAGAGGTCCACCCCGATCCGGCCCATCGTGATCACGTCGTACGGCAAAGGCATGCGCGTCCCTTCGGTCAGGGGGTGCCCCCAGGTCTAGCCGCCCCTCACGAACCCTGTCAACATTTTGTCCGGACATTCGGACCAACCCTTGACACCTTTCTCCGGTGGCCGGAAAGCTGACCGGCATGACCCCCTCCGTCCCCGCCCTGAACCGCATCCGGGTCGGCTCGGCCCCCGACTCCTGGGGAGTGTGGTTCCCCGACGATCCCCGGCAAGTGCCCTGGCAGCGCTTCCTCGACGAGGTCGCGCAGGCCGGCTACGAATGGATCGAACTCGGCCCCTACGGCTATCTCCCGAGCGACCCCGCGCGCCTCACCGACGAGACGACCCGGCGCGGCCTGAAGGTCTCGGCCGGCACGGTCTTCACCGGACTGCACCACGGCCCCGCCGTCTGGGAGGAGACCTGGGCCCACGTCTCGGACATCGCCGCGCTCACCCGGGCCATGGGCGCGGAGCACCTGGTCGTCATCCCGTCCTTCTGGCGCGACGACAAGTCGGGGCGCGTGCTGGAGGACCGCACGCTCACCCCCCAGCAGTGGCGCGACCTCACCGGCCAGAGCGAACGCCTCGGCCGTGAGGTGCTCGAACGGTACGGGCTGAAGATCGTGGTCCATCCGCACGCGGACACCCACATCGACACGGAGGAGAACGTCAGCCGCTTCCTGGACGCCACCGACCCCGACCTCGTCTCCCTCTGCCTCGACACCGGCCACTACGCCTACTGCGGGGGCGACAGCGTCAAGCTCATCGAGAGGTACGGCGAGCGGATCGGCTACCTCCATCTCAAGCAGGTCGATCCGGCGATCCTCGCCGAAGTCGTCGCGAGCGAGGTCCCGTTCGGACCGGCCGTGGGCCGGGGTGTCATGTGCGAACCGCCGGCAGGCGTGCCGGCGCTGGAACCCGTCCTGCACGCGGCCGCGACCCTCGGCGTCGATCTCTTCGCCATCGTCGAGCAGGACATGTACCCCTGCCCGCCGGACAAGCCCTTCCCGATCGCCGAACGCACGCGCGGATTCCTGCGGTCCTGCGGCGTCTGAGCACCTGCTGCACATCTGTCCCGTTTGTTGCCGTCCGGTGACACATGTATCGATTACGCCCGCCTTCTGTCACAAGCGGTCGACAGCCCTGCTCCCGCCTCGGCCCCCCGTCGTTCAAAGGGCACAGGCTCAGCAATCGCCGGCGTCCGCGCGGCAGCTCCCCACGACATCCAGCCCGCCGCCGCCGCGCGCAGGGAGGTGCCAGACACATGACGGACAGAAGGCTCTGGTCCTACAAGGACATCGCCGCACACATCAAGGTGCAGCCGGACACGATCCGCTCGTATCGCAAATACGGGCTCCTTCCGCCCCCCGACCACGTGGAGGCCGGAAAGCCCTACTGGTATGCGGACACCATTCGCGTCTGGGTCGCCAACCGCCCCGGGAACAGGGGGCGCAGGGGGTGAGGCGCGAAGCGTGAGACCCGGTGGCCCCGGACCCTGGCGGCGCGGGGCCACCGCTGTGACGGATCCGGTGACGACACTTCGCGGCGGCGCGCCACCGAAGGGCTCGCATTCATACCCCCTAGGGGTATAAAATGACTGCGTCAGGACGTCCCGCCGTTCCCTGGGGCCCTGGCGCACCCTGTACATACGCGTCACGCGTACGTTGCCTACGTACGTTCCGCTCATGAGGAGAATGCGATGACCGTCGAGACGAAGATCGAGACCGTCCAGAGCACGGGGTCCTGCTGCTCGGCCGACGGCTCCTGCCACGACACCGGGGCGGGCGCGCAGGCCGGCGGCGTCACCACGGTCTACCAGGTCTCCGGCATGACCTGCGGCCACTGTGAAGGCGCCGTCAGCAGCGAGATCTCCGAGATCGCGGGCGTCACCTCGGTGCAGGCCGTCGCCGCCACCGGCTCGGTGACCGTGGTCTCCGACGCGCCGCTCGACGAGGACGACGTGCGCGCCGCCGTGGACGAGGCGGGCTACGAGCTGGTCGGCCGGGCCTGAGCGCCGCCGGGACCCGCATCGCGGACCGGAGGGCCGGGTTCTTCCCGATCAGTCCGATACTGGTCGGGAAGGACCCGGTCCCGGCACGTGTGGAGTCCCGAAAGTGGAAACAGCCCAGGTCGAGCTCACCATCGGCGGCATGACGTGCGCGTCCTGCGCGGCACGCGTCGAGAAGAAGCTGAACCGCATGGACGGCGTGAGCGCCACGGTCAACTACGCGACCGAGAAGGCGTACATCAGCTGCCCGCCGGACATGCCGGTCGCCGACCTCGTCGCCACCGTCGTCAAGACCGGCTACACCGCCGAGGAGCCGCCGCCTCCGGCCCCCGAGCCCCAGGACACGCAGGACCGGGCCCCGGCGGAAGGGACGGCAGGGACCGGTGAGCACGGCGCAGGCGGGCGGGACGGGGAGCAGAGCACTCTGCGGCAGCGTCTGGTCGTCTCCGCGGTGCTGTCCGTGCCCGTCGTTCTCATGTCGATGATCGGCACCTTGCAGTTCGACAACTGGCAGTGGCTCTCGCTGACCCTGGCCGCTCCCGTCGTCGTCTGGGGCGGTCTGCCCTTCCACCGTGCCGCCTGGACGAACCTGCGGCACGGAGCGGCCACCATGGACACGCTGGTGTCCACCGGCACGCTGGCCGCCTTCGGCTGGTCGCTCTGGGCGCTGTTCCTCGGGCAGGCGGGCATGCCGGGCATGCGCCACACATTCGACCTCGCCGTCTCCCGCGCGGACGGCAGCTCGGCGATCTACCTGGAGGTGGCCGCCGGAGTCGTCACATTCCTCCTGCTCGGCCGCTATCTGGAGGCACGCGCCAAGCGCCGGGCCGGCACCGCCCTGCGGGCGCTGATGGACCTGGGCGCGAAGGACGTGGCCGTGCTGCGGGGCGGCACGGAGGTACGCGTTCCGGTCGACCGGCTGGCCGTGGGCGACCGTTTCGCCGTACGCCCCGGGGAGAAGATCGCCACCGACGGCACGGTCGTCGAGGGATCATCGGCCGTGGACGTCTCGATGCTCACCGGCGAGTCCGTGCCGGTGGACGTGACGACGGGCGACCAGGTCACCGGCGCCACCCTCAACACCTCCGGACGGCTCATCGTCGAGGCCACCCGCGTCGGCGCCGACACCCGTCTCGCCCGCATGGCGAAGCTCGTCGAGGACGCGCAGAACGGGAAGGCCGAGGTCCAGCGTCTCGCGGACCGCGTGTCGGCGGTATTCGTTCCGGTCGTGTTCCTGATCGCCCTGGCCACGCTGGTCACCTGGCTGCTCATGACCGACGACGCGACGGCCGCGTTCACCGCCGCCGTGGCCGTGCTGATCATCGCCTGCCCCTGCGCCCTCGGCCTCGCCACCCCGACGGCACTCATGGTGGGCACGGGCCGGGGCGCACAGCTGGGCATCCTCATCAAAGGGCCCGAGGTCCTGGAGTCCACCCGCACGATCGACACGGTCGTCCTCGACAAGACCGGAACCGTCACCACCGGCCGGATGACCCTCCAGGGCATCCATCCGGCCGACACCGCTGAGATGAGGGAACTGCTGCGTCTCGCGGGCGCACTGGAGCACGCGTCGGAGCACCCGATCGCGCGCGCCGTCGCCGAGGGCGCCGAGGAGCGCACCGGCCCCCTGCCCACCACGGAGACTTTCGCCAACGTCCCCGGACTCGGCGTCCGGGGAACGGTCGAGGGCCACGAGGTGCTCGTCGGACGCGCCGAGCTGCTGCGCAGCGCGGGCGTGGAGCTGCCCGAGGCGCTCGTGAAGGCCGCGGCCGGCGATAGGGGCCGTACCGCCGTCTACGCCGCCCGGGACGGCAAGGCGCTCGGTGTGCTCACGGTCGCCGACACGGTGAAGGCGACCAGCGCCGAAGCTATACGGCAGCTGCGGGCCCTCGGGCTCACCCCGGTGCTGCTGACCGGCGATGGGCGGGCCGTGGCGGAGGCCGTGGCCGCCGAGGTCGGTGTGGACGAGGTGTACGCGGAGGTCCTGCCCGAGGAGAAGGTGCGGGTCGTCGAACGGCTGCGGGCCGAGGGCCGCACCGTCGCGATGGTCGGCGACGGCGTGAACGACGCCGCCGCGCTCGCCGCCGCCGATCTCGGCCTGGCGATGGGCACGGGCACGGACGCGGCGATCGAGGCCGGGGACCTGACGCTGGTGCGGGGCGATCTGAGGGTCGCCGGGGACGCGATCCGTCTCGCACGTCGGACTCTGGCGACGATCAAAGGGAATCTTTACTGGGCGTTCGGATACAACGTGGCTGCCCTGCCTTTGGCGGCGTTCGGCCTGCTCAACCCCATGATCGCAGGTTTCGCCATGGCCTTTTCGTCCGTTTTTGTCGTCACCAACAGCCTGCGACTGCGCTCCTTCTCGTGACTACAAACAGGTCACAAGACCTTCACAAGGAGACCTAGATCACACATATTTGGGGGTAACCATTAAGACTCCTCGCGGGTCTAAGTGGCGATGCCGAGAACGTCTTGGGGGACGTTCATGGAATGTCTTGGGGGACGTTCCAGGCAAGCGTTGGCCGGGGCACGTGCCCGGGGAGCTTTGAGCGGCCCTCCCGTGCGTGCGTACCCCGGCAGATCGCGCGAGGAGATTCTGCTGCCCAGCAGACGCCCGGCCGGATCCCGTGGGGGGAATCCGCTGTCGGGGATATGGGAAGCGCCCCGTCCGCCGACCCGTGGGGGGATCGGCAGCGGGGCGCTTTCCGCTTTTTCGCTCGCCCCTGAACACCCGGCCCAGCCGCGAGACGGCGAGGTGCGCCGGGCCCGGCCCGGGACTCAGCGGCCTGGACCGACGGCCGACCGCGACCGGCGCGGGCTCCAGTGACCGGCGACAGCCCGGGACGCCCCGGGATTGAGGCCGCAGTCTGCAGACTCCGGTGACGGTCACAGCGGGGACGCCCCGCGAGCCGGCCGCGGCGGCAGGCTCAGCGGGGCACGGGCCGACGGCCGCCGTGGCCGGCGCTCCGGTGACCTGCGACAGCCGGGACGCCCGCCGGCGTCCGCAGCCGGCAGTCTCGCCGACGTCGACGACCGGCGCAGCAGGCGGCGGGCTCAGCGCGACTCCGCGCCGACGACCGGCGCAGCAGCCGGCAGGCTCAGCGGGCCTCGACGGGGACGAAGTCGCGCAGGACCTCGCCGGTGTAGATCTGGCGCGGACGGCCGATGCGGGAACCGGGCTCCTTGATCATCTCGTGCCACTGGGCGATCCAGCCCGGCAGACGGCCGAGGGCGAAGAGCACGGTGAACATCTCCGTCGGGAAGCCCATCGCGCGGTAGATCAGGCCCGTGTAGAAGTCCACGTTCGGGTAGAGGTTGCGCGAGACGAAGTACTCGTCCGAGAGCGCGTGCTCCTCCAGCTTCAGGGCGATGTCCAGCAGTTCGTCGGACTTGCCGAGCGCCGAGAGGACATCGTGCGCCGCCGCCTTGATGATCTTCGCCCGGGGGTCGAAGCTCTTGTAGACGCGGTGGCCGAAGCCCATCAGACGGACGCCGTCCTCCTTGTTCTTCACCTTGCGGATGAAGGAGTCGACGTCGCCGCCGCCCGCCCGGATGCCCTCGAGCATCTCCAGGACCGACTGGTTGGCGCCACCGTGCAGCGGACCCCACAGCGCGCTGATGCCGGCGGAGATCGAGGCGAACATGTTCGCCTGCGAGGAGCCGACCAGACGCACCGTGGACGTGGAGCAGTTCTGCTCGTGGTCCGCGTGCAGGATCAGCAGCTTGTCGAGCGCGGAGACCACGACCGGGTCCAGCTCGTACTCCTGGGCGGGGACCGAGAAGGTCATGCGCAGGAAGTTCTCGACGTAGCCGAGATCGTTGCGGGGGTAGACGAAGGGGTGGCCGATCGACTTCTTGTACGCGTAGGCCGCGATCGTCGGCAGCTTGGCGAGCAGCCGGATCGTCGACAGGTGGCGCTGCTTCTCGTCGAACGGGTTGTGGCTGTCCTGGTAGAACGTGGACAGCGCGCTGACCACGGAGGACAGCATGGCCATCGGGTGCGCGTCACGCGGGAAGCCGTCGAAGAAGCGCTTGACGTCCTCATGCAGCAGCGTGTGCTGCGTGATCTCGCCCTTGAATCCCGCGAGCTCGTCGACGGTGGGAAGCTCCCCGTTGATCAGCAGGTACGCCACCTCGAGGAAGGTGGAGCGCTCGGCCAGCTGCTCGATCGGGTAGCCGCGGTAGCGCAGGATGCCCTGCTCGCCGTCGAGGTAGGTGATCGAGGATTTATAGGCGGCGGTATTGCCGTATCCGCTGTCCAGGGTCACCAGACCGGTCTGGGCTCGGAGCTTCCCGATGTCGAAGCCCTTGTCACCGACGGTGCTCTCGACCACCGGGTAGGTGTATTCACCGTCCGCGTACCGCAGTACTACAGAGTTGTCGCTCACGTCATCCCTCACCGACGTAGTGCCTCTACTTCGAGGTGCCCTGACTGTCTCTACCATCCCCCATTTGGCTCAGGAGAGTGCACTCGGGGTCGACCAATGGGCCCATCGGCGGCACTCAGTGCCGCCAACCTGCTCATCTTGCCCCCTTCGCCCTGGTTCTGAAAGCCGGGGTGAGGCCGGGGCGGTTTTTCCCACCCACCGCCGCCCCTTCCCGCCCCGCTGGGCACCCCAACCGCCGTCCGCGCCGCTCAGCCGATCGGCGACCCGCCCGCCAGCCGGTGATCCAGTGCGGTGAAGCGTCTGCCTGCGGAAACCGTGCGCACGGCCTGACCTATCGCCTTGCGCGAGCCGACCAGCACGACGAGTTTCTTGGCGCGGGTGACGGCCGTGTAGAGCAGGTTCCGCTGGAGCATCATCCAGGCCCCGGTGGTGACGGGGATCACCACCGCCGGGTACTCGCTGCCCTGCGAGCGGTGGATCGTCACCGCATAGGCGTGGGCCAGTTCGTCCAGCTCGTCGAAGTCGTACGGCACCTCCTCGTCCTCGTCCGTGAGCACCGTCAGGCGCTGGTCGTCGGTGTTGAGCGCGGTGACGACGCCGACGGTCCCGTTGAAGACGCCGTTGCGCCCCTTGTCATAATTGTTTCGGATCTGGGTCACCTTGTCGCCCACACGGAACACCCGCCCGCCGAACCGCTTCTCCGGCAGATCAGGCCGGGCCGGGGTGATGGCCTGCTGCAACAGTCCGTTGAGCGTTCCCGCGCCGGCCGGACCGCGGTGCATCGGCGCGAGCACCTGCACATCGCGCCGCGGATCCAGCCCGAACTTCGCCGGGATCCGCCGCGCCGCCACGTCCACGGTGAGCCGCCCCGCGTCCTCCGTCTCCTCCGCCACGAAGAGGAAGAAGTCGCTCATCCCCGAAGTGATCGGCTGCATGCCCGAGTTGATCCGGTGGGCGTTGGTGACGACCCCGGACTGCTGGGCCTGCCGGAAGATGCGCGTCAGCCGCACGCTCGGCACAGGCCCGCTGTCCGCCAGCAGGTCGCGCAGCACTTCGCCCGCGCCGACGCTCGGCAACTGGTCCACATCCCCCACCAGCAGCAGATGCGCCCCCATCGCCACGGCTTTGATCAGCTTGTTGGCGAGCAGCAGGTCGAGCATCGACGCCTCGTCGACGACCACGAGGTCCGCGTCGAGCGGCCTGTCCCTGTCGTACGCCGCATCGCCACCCGGCTTGAGCTCCAGCAGCCGGTGCACCGTGGACGCATCGGCCCCGGTCAGTTCGGCCAGCCGCTTGGCGGCCCGGCCGGTGGGCGCGGCGAGCAGCACCTTCGCCTTCTTGGCGCGGGCGAGCTCCACGATCGAGCGCACGGTGAACGACTTGCCGCAGCCCGGCCCTCCCGTCAGCACCGCGACCCTGCTGGTCAGCGCCAGCTTGACCGCGGCCTGCTGCTCGGGCGCCAGGGCGGCGCCCGTGCGCTGCGCGAGCCAGGCCAGCGCCTTGTCCCAGTCGACTTCCCGGAACGCCGGCATCCGGTCCTCGTCCGCCCGCAGCAGCCTGCGCAGCTGACCGGCCAGGGACAGCTCGGCGCGGTGGAAGGGCACCAGATACACGGCCGTGACCGGCTCACCGCCGTCGGGACCTGGCACCTGCTCCCGTACGACCCCTTCCTCGTCGGCCGCGAGCTCCGCGAGGCACTCGATGACCAGGCCGGTGTCGACCTGGAGGAGCTTCACCGCGTCCGCGATCAGCTGCTCCTCGGGCAGGAAGCAGTGCCCCTGATCGGTGGACTGGGACAGCGCGTACTGGAGGCCGGCCTTCACCCGCTCCGGACTGTCGTGGGGTATACCGACCGCCTGTGCGATCTTGTCGGCGGTCAGGAAGCCGATGCCCCACACATCGGCCGCCAGCCGGTACGGCTGGTTCTTGACGACCGAGATCGAGGCGTCCTCGTACTTCTTGTAGATGCGCACGGCGATGGACGTGGAGACGCCGACGCCCTGGAGGAAGACCATGACCTCCTTGATGGCCTTCTGCTCCTCCCAGGCGGCCCCGATCAGCTTCGTCCGCTTCGGGCCTAGACCGGGCACCTCGATGAGCCGCTTCGGCTCCTGCTCGATGACGTCGAACGTGTCCACACCGAAGTGGTCGACGATCCGCTCGGCGATGCGCGGCCCGATCCCCTTGATCAGGCCGGAGCCGAGGTAGCGCCGTATGCCCTGGACGGTCGCCGGAAGGACGGTGGTGTAGTTCTCCACGGTGAACTGCTTGCCGTACTGCGGATGGGAGCCCCAACGGCCCTCCATCCGCAGCGACTCGCCGACCTGCGCGCCGAGCAGCGACCCGACGACGGTGAGCAGCTCACCACCTCCGCGGCCGGTGTCGACGCGGGCGACGGTGTAGCCGTTCTCCTCGTTGGCGTACGTGATCCGCTCAAGGACGCCTTCGAGAACGGCGAGGCGAGGCATGACCTGTTGGGACATGCTCCGACGGTATCGCCGGGGTCGGACACAGTGGGGGGCCTGTGGACAACGTCCGGCACTTCGGGGCGGTCCCAGCAGGGCGCCGTGCCGCTGCCGTCGCCCCAGGACGTGGCACGACTTGCCCTCCGGCCGGGTCCAGGGCAGCCGCCGGGCACGGCACAGGGTGCGCCGCTCACCAAGGCGAGTGTCTTGAGGTGGCGCGTGGCCACGCGGACGTACCGGTGAAAGTAAGGTCGCGGCCGGACCGGCAGTGGTGTTCTCGATGGGTGGCGGTCGGCGTTCGTTGACGTGATCCGGAGCGGCGAGCTACACGTCTGAGGACAGGGACAGTGACAGTGAAAACGAAACGGACAGAACAATGAAGCCGGATTGTCGCCAAGGCGCTTCTTGGGTTCTGACAGATGTGTCTCTCGTCGTCAAGGGGCACGACCTCGACCCGGATACCGTGACCAGCAAGCTGGACCTCCAACCGACTGGAACCCGCAGCCCAGGGCATAGCCGATGGGGGTCCCCGGCGGATATCAACGGGGAATGGCGACTCCGGTGCGATGAGCGCTCGACGAGAAGGTTCTCCGAGCAGCTCGAAACGATCCTGACGGCAGTCGAACCGCACTCCAAGGATCTGATTGAACTCCTGGCGAACGACATCTCCGTGACCCTCACCATCAGGGGATACGTGGACAACGACTCTCAGATCATCCTTACTCCCGAAGAGATACGCCGCGTGGCTCGCCTCGGCATACCTGTGGTCTTCGCGCCCAGCACAAGCGAACGGTGACGACTATGTCAAGAGAGTCAAACGCCTTCAACAGTTCACCTGAGTGGACATCGATCAACACGTCGTTGGCCGTTACGGGTGCCGAATTGGAGAGTTCTTCCATCGAGCGCGCCCTGGGGCTCACTCAGGCTACGGAAATCCAGGACGGAGCGTCCGTCCATCACGGCCCAGGGTGGTGGACGTACACCGTCGACGAGCGCTGCTCAGGCGACCTGAGTGAGCAGGTTTCCGCTCTGGTTCATCGGGTCAAACCGCACCTCGCTGAGCTGAAGGCATTGACGGCGGCCGGTTATTTCATTCAAGTGGCGATCTCAGGAACAGTGGAACCAAATAACCGCTTGACGCTTTCTGTGCAATCTGCCGGTCAATTGGCTGACCTCGGTCTCCCGGTTTCCTTCACGACGCTCAAGGAGGGTAACGTCCCGTCGGAGGATCCATTGAGCTGGCTCGACTGAGAAACGCACGAGGACCGGGAGGTTTCGACGCGCCGATTCGCACGGACGGGCCCAGCTGGTGCACCGAGTGCAGGCCTCCAAGTGCACGTACTTCTCGGCCGTTTCCTCCGAGGCCTCGCCCACAGTGGGCCAGCCCGACCCGCAGCGCCCCCAGGTCAGGAGCGGACTGCTCTCGACGCGGCACGCAAGGGCGGCAGCACACTTCGTCAGAACACCTCTGACACAAACCTCCTCGCCGTCTCCCCCAGAACCTCCGCCCCGTCCCGCGCCCACACCCCCTCGTTGAACAACTCCACCTCGATGAAGCCCGTCCAGCCCGTCGCCTCCACCCGTTCGCGCCACCCGCGCATGTCGATCGACCCGTCGCCGAGTTGGCCGCGGCCGGTCAGGACACCCGCCGGCAATGGCGTGACCCAGTCCGCCAGCTGGAAGGAGTGGATACGGCCCGCAGCGCCCGCGCGGGCGACCGCCGCCGGGGCGCGGTCGTCCCACCAGACGTGGTAGGTGTCCACCACCACGCCCACTTGGGAGGACGGGAAGCGTTCCGCCAGGTCGATGGCCTGGTCCAGGGTCGAGACCACACAGCGGTCGGAGGCGAACATCGGGTGCAGCGGCTCGATCGCGAGACGGACGCCCCGCTCGCCCGCGTAGGGCGCCAGCATCGACAGCGCAATCCGTTCGCGCGCCGCGACCAGATCGCGGCTGCCCAGCGGGAGGCCGCCCGAGACCAGGACCAGCGTGTCCGTGCCGAGGGTGGCCGCCTCGTCGATCGCCGCGCGGTTGTCGTCCAGCGCGCGGGCGCGGTCGGCCGGGTCGAGGGCCGTCAGGAAGCCGCCGCGGCACAGGGACGTGACCGTCAGGCCCGCGTCCCGTACGAGCTTCGCCGTCGCCTCTAGGCCGTACTCCGCGACCGGCTCGCGCCACAGGCCCACCGCCGGCACGCCCAGACGGGCGCAGGCGCCGGCGAGTGCCGGCAGGGACAGCTGCTTGACCGTCATCTGGTTGACGCTGAAGCGGGAGAGAGCGTTCACTGCGGGACTCCGTAGACCGTCAGCAGGGACTTCATGCGGGACTCGGCCAGCGCGGGGTCCGGGAACAGGCCGAGGCCGTCGGCCAGTTCGTACGCCCGGGCAAGGTGTGGCAGCGAGCGCGCGGACTGCAGGCCGCCGACCATCGAGAAGTGCGACTGGTGGCCGGACAGCCAGGCCAGGAAGACGACACCCGTCTTGTAGAAGCGGGTCGGGGGCTGGAAGAGGTGGCGTGAGAGTTCGACCGTGGGGTCGAGGAGTTTGCGGAACCCTCCCACGTCGCCGGTGTCCAGGATCCGTACCGCCTCAGCCGCCAGCGGGCCCAGCGGGTCGAAGATGCCGAGCAGCGCGTGGCTGAAGCGTCCTCCCGCCGACGGTTCCTCGCCCGCGATCAGTTCCGGGTAGTTGAAGTCGTCGCCCGTGTAGCAGCGCACGCCCTGCGGTAGGCGCCGGCGCAGGTCGACCTCCCGCTGCGCGTCGAGGAGCGAGACCTTGATGCCGTCGACCTTGTCGGGGTGGGCCGCGATCACGTCGAGGAAGACGGAGGTGGCCTGGTCGAGATCGGTGGAACCCCAGTAGCCCTCCAACGCCGGGTCGAACATCGGGCCCAGCCAGTGCAGGATCACCGGCTCCGACGCCTGGCGCAGCAGGTGGGAGTAGACGGAGAGGTAGTCGTCGCAGGTGCGGGCCGTTGCCGCGAGGGCGCGGGAGGCCATCAGGATCGCCTGCGCGCCGGTGGACTCGACGAGCGCGAGCTGTTCCTCGTACGCCGCCCGGACAGAGTCCAAGGGCACGGGTCCGGTCAGCTGGTCCGTGCCCACACCGCACGCGATCGCGCCGCCGACCGCCTTCGCCTCGGCCGCCGAGCGGCGGATCAACGCCGCCGCGCCCGCCCAGTCCAGGCCCATTCCACGCTGCGCGGTGTCCATCGCCTCCGCGACGCCCAGGCCGTGCGACCACAGGTGGCGGCGGAAGGCGAGAGTGGCGTCCCAGTCGACGACGGCGGCGGAGTCGGGGGTGGTGTCGGCGTATGGGGCGGCCACCACATGGGCGGCGGAGAAGACCGTACGGGAGGTGAGCGGCGCGCCGGGCGTGAAGCACCGCGGCTCCGTGCGAGGGGCGTACGCGCGGAGTGTGCCGTCAGCGGCAGGGAGTCGGATCGTCACAGCGCCAGCTCCGGTACGTCGAGGCGACGGCCTTCCGCGCAGGAGCGCAGGCCGAGTTCGGCGAGCTGCACGCCGCGCGCGCCGGCCAGCAGGTCCCAGTGATACGGCTCGTCCAGCGCGACATGGCGCAGGAACAGCTCCCACTGGGCCTTGAAGCCGTTGTCGAACTCCGCGTTGTCCGGGATCTCCTGCCACTGGTCGCGGAAGGGCTCGGTGACGGGCAGGTCCGGGTTCCACACCGGCTTCGGGGTGGCGGAGCGGTGCTGGACGCGGCAGTTGCGCAGGCCCGCGACCGCCGAACCGTGGGTGCCGTCGACCTGGAACTCCACCAGCTCGTCGCGGTTGACGCGTACGGTCCAGGAGGAGTTGATCTGGGCGATCGCGCCGCCCTCCAGTTGGAAGATGCCGTACGCGGCGTCGTCGGCGGTCGCCTCGTACGGCTTGCCGTCCTCGTCCCAGCGGCGTGGGATGTGCGTGGCGACCTGCGCGGTGACGGAGGTGACGCGACCGAACAGCTCGTTAAGCACGTACTCCCAGTGCGGGAACATGTCGACGACGATGCCGCCGCCGTCCTCGGCGCGGTAGTTCCACGACGGCCGCTGGGCCTCCTGCCAGTCGCCCTCGAAGACCCAGTAGCCGAACTCGCCGCGCACGGAGAGGACCTCGCCGAAGAAGCCGCCGTCGATCAGGCGCTTCAGCTTGAGCAGGCCCGGCAGAAAGATCTTGTCCTGGACGACGCCGTGCTTGATGCCTGCGGCGGCGGCGAGGCGGGCCAATTCGAGGGCGCCCGCGAGGTCGGTGGCGGTGGGCTTCTCGGTGTAGATGTGCTTGCCCGCGGCGATGGCCTTCTTCAGCGCCTCGACGCGGGCGGAGGTGATTTGGGCGTCGAAGTAGACGTCGATCGTGTCGTCTGCGAGGACCGCGTCCAGGTCGGTGGAGGTCTCCGTCAGTGCGTGCCGGTCGGCGATGGCGCGCAGCGCATGCTCGCGGCGGCCGACGAGGACGAGCTCGGGCCACAGGACGTCGCCGTCCGCGAGGTCGAGGCCGCCCTGCTCGCGGATCGCAAGGAGGGAACGGACCAGGTGCTGGCGGTAGCCCATCCGTCCGGTGACGCCGTTCATGGCGATCCGCACTGTCCTGCGTGTCACGAAGGTACCTCCCTGTTCCTCTCGGTTTTCCCGAGATCCCTCGATATGGGCGTAGCAAGCGCTTTCTACGCGGTATGAAGCTAGCCTGCCGACAGCGGCCCGGACAAGGGGGCCGGTCCATCTCCTGCGGAGGAAGCGATGACAGTCACCCTGGCGGATGTGGCGGCGCGCGCCCGGGTGTCCCCGGCGACCGTGTCCCGCGTGTTGAACGGCAACTACCCGGTCGCGACGTCCACCCGCGAGCGGGTGCTGCGGGCGGTCGACGAACTCGACTACGTGCTGAACGGCCCCGCGAGCTCGCTCGCCGCCGCGACCTCCGACCTGGTCGGCATCCTGGTCAACGACATCGCCGACCCCTTCTTCGGGATCATGGCCGGTGCCGCCCAGACCGAGATCGGCGGGCAGGAGGGTTCGGGGCGGGCCGGTGGCGAGAAGCTGGCCGTGGTGTGCAACACCGGCGGCTCCCCGGAGCGTGAGCTCACCTACCTGACGCTGCTCCAGCGCCAGCGGGCCGCGGCCGTGGTGCTGACCGGCGGCGCGATCGAGGACCCCGAACACATCGCGGCGATGAGCACCAAGCTGACGAAGCTCGCGGACGCGGGGACGCGAGTGGTGCTCTGCGGGCGGCCCCCGCTGCCCGGCAGCGACGCGATCCTGGCGTCGCTCGCCTTCGACAACCGCGGTGGAGCGCGGCGCCTGACCGAGCACCTTATCTCGCTCGGGCACCGGCGGATCGGTTACGTCGCCGGGCCCGTGGAGCGCACGACGACCCGCCACCGGCTGGAGGGCCACCGGGCGGCGATGGCCGCGGCGGGCCTGGCGCGCGGTGCGGGGGACGGATCGGCGGGCGAATCGGCGCACGGGGCGGCAGACGGGGCGGGGGACGGATCAGCCAGCGGCGACGCGGACCAGGACCGGCTGACGGTGCACGGACCGTACGACCGGCGCTCGGGTTACGAGGCCACCCTCGAACTGCTGCGGCGGGAGCCCTCGCTGACAGCCGTCGTGGCCGCGAACGACACAGTGGCGCTGGGCGCCTGCGCGGCGCTGCGCGACCAGGGGCTGCGCATCCCGGACGACATCTCGGTGGCGGGCTTCGACGACCTGCCGTTCTCGATCGACGCGGTGCCGGCGCTGACGACGGTGCGGCTGCCCCTGTTCGAGGCGGGGGCGCGGGCGGGGCGGCTGGCGATGGGCAAAGAGGCACCGCCGCCGGGAGGCATCGCGACGATCGCGGCGGAGCTGATGGTGCGCGACTCGACGGCGGCGCCGGGGCGGTGAGGCGAGGGGCGGCGGCGTCCGGGTGAGCGGCGGCGCAGGGGCGGTGACGTGGGAGCGGCGGCGCAGGGGCGGTGACGTGGGAGCGGCGACACCGGGACGGTGATGTGAGAAGGGCGACGCGGGCGAGCGCTGGGCGCCCGGCACACTGAGGGGCGCCTCGCGGCCCGGAGCGCTCACGACTACGTGGTCGGCGTCCCGGTGAGCGCTGCGCGCCCGGCACACCGAGGCACCTGGACCGGCTACACGGTCGCCGTCCGCAGGCACTCCTCCGTCGCCTCGCGTACCCCGGCCGCCGTCTCCGGCGCGAGCAGGCCCTCGACCGACAGCATGTCCCGCAGCGGCTCGGCCACCGACATCAGGACCGCTGCCCGTTCCTCCCGGGGAACCAGCGCGATTCCCTTGCGCAGCGCCACCAGGCCCTCCGGTCCGCGGCCGGAGCAGCAGCGAGTCCGCGAGGTCGAACAACGCCCAGGGGTCGCTCTCGCCACAGTCGTGCACGGTGAACAGCGCCAGGTGGTTCAGCTGCGCGAAACGCTCGACGACCTGGCCGGTGTCCCCGCCGCGCAGACCGGTCAGCAGGAGCTCGACCCTGGCCACGTTCATCAGCGGGTAGGTGCTGTTCCCGCTGAGACGGCTCGCCCGCTGGTAGCACGCCAGGGACCGTTCCAGTGCGTCGGCGTCGAGGCCGTCAGGACCGCGGGCGCGCCGCCGGTGCAGGCCGCCGAGGGTCGCCCAGGTCTCGGCGTCGTCGCCGTCGAGGGCGAGCGCCCGGTCGAACGCCTCGATCGCGGCCTCGTGCCGTTCGCCCCTCTTGCTCAGCGTGAGTCCGATCTCCCGCCACCCGGGCGCGAGATCGTCCTTGAGCGTGACGGCCGTCCGCAGCGACTCCTCCGCCTCGTCGTACCGGCCCTGTCCGCGCAGGGCGACACCGAGTTCGAAGTACGCCCGCCAACTCGCCGGGTTGCGGAGGGCGGCCGCCTGGAGCAACTCGACGCGGCGGTCCCCCGGCGGGTTCTTCAGGGCCGCCTCGATCAGGTCCTCGCCCTGCTTTTCGCGCAGTGTCCGTATCTCCTCCCGCAACGCTTCCTGTTCGGCGCGTTCCACGACGACGAGCGCCGCACCTTCGCGTACGGGACTGTCCACGCGCGAGGGGATGCGAAGCCCGCTCACGGCGGCCTCCGCGATCTGGCGGATGGCCTCGTCCAGTTCGTCGGGCATCGGGCCGTACGGAATGACCCGGCTGGATGACGCGTTGAACCGTACGTCCCCGATGTCCTGGCAGATGGGGATGGTGACGCCGTCGCGCAGCGCCCACCGCACTCCCAGTTCCAGGTAGACGTTGGCGTTGCCACCGGTCAGATCGGCGATGTAGACGTCGGCTTCGAGTGCCTCGGCGAACATGGACCGGTGGACGGCCCCCGTCGCCGTCTTATCTTTCTCGACGACGAGGAACGCGGGACGCCCCACCTCGCGACCGATGCGCGCGACGACGGGTTCGAGGAGGCGTCTCCTGATCTCCGGGATGCTCGACCAGCCGGCCGTCTCGCCCATGGTGGAGCCGGGCATGGCAACGAAGACGCGTACCGCGCCCTGGGACGCGACGTCGGGGTCGGCTACAGGAGCGGCGAGGGAATCGAGGGCCGGATCGTCGGGCGGGAGAGTCCATCGGGAATCCGGGCGGCTTCGACGGCCGGCTCCGCGGTTGCGGGGCGTCGCCTGTCGGGTGCCCTCGACCTGCCGGTGCTCTGGAGGAGTTGTAAGTCACGCCAGCGTGCGCGCCAGGCGTCGAGCCGAGGGTCCCGTCGCGGCACGGGACGCCCGCCGTTTCCGTGCGCGATCAGGGTTTGCACCAGCGCCATCAGGAAGTCCAGACCGGGCAGGCGTTTGCCGTTGAGCACCTCGCTCACGGCCGAGGCGGACAGCGACCGACCGGCAGGGGCATGACGCTCGATGACGCGTAGTGAGGGGTTGCCGTTCTCGATGCGCAGGATCACGAGGTCACGGGCCAGCTCCCCACGGGCCCGGGTCAGTTCGTCGTCTTCCTGTGCCACAGGACCAGGCTAGATTCCGCACTCCGGGACGGCGCCGTACATGACGGAACATTGCCGGACGTCCGGCGGTCTGCGGGTTCGTTCGTGCCGAACAGGCGCGGGCTGGGGGCCCCGTTGCACTGGATCCATGACGAACACGACGAACAGCAGCCCGGACAGTTCCACCGGCAGCGCCGAACGCGCCGAACGCAGTGCAGGCGTCGACACCGGCGGCGGTACCGGCGGCGGTACCGGCAACAGCGTTCTCGAACTCATCGCCCTCCTCTGCCTGATCACGCTCGCCACCGTCGTCTACGCCGCGGCCGGTCCGGAGGCGTTCGCGGCGGTGACGGGAGTCGGCGGAGGTCTGTTCACGACCTGGCGCGGACGGCCACGACGGTGAGGAATACACGATGGGGTGATGGCCCTTGTGGGGGCGAGACCGCAAGGCTTACCTTTGACTGAGTCAAAGGTAAGCCTCTGGAGGCCGCCATGTCCGTCCACGAAGTCCGTGCCTTCAACCGCTTCTACACCAACGTCATCGGCGCACTCGACTACGGCAAGCACCTCTACACGCCGTACACGCTCACCGAGTCGCGTGTGCTGTACGAGCTCGCCCACAGCCCCCGTACCGACGCCGCCGATCTGCGGACGGAGCTGTCGCTCGACGCGGGGTATCTGAGCCGGCTCCTCGGCAAGTTCGAGCGGGACGAGCTGGTGGAGCGGGCGCCGTCCGAGACTGATCCGCGGCGGCAGCGGATCACGCTCACCCCGCGCGGGCGGGAGGCCGCGGCCGTGCTGGACGAGCGGTCGCGACGGGCCGTCGGGGCGCTGCTGGAGGGGGTGCCGGAGCGGGAGCGTGAGCGGCTCGCCGAGGCGATGCGCACCGTCCGCGAGGTGCTGGCCGGTACCCGGACCGACCGTGTCGCGCAGCCAGTCCTCCGCGATCCTTGCCCTGGTGAGCTGGGGTGGATAGTGCAGCGTCACGGCGCGCTGTACGCGGCGGAGTACGGGTGGACCACCGAGTTCGAAGGTCTCGTCGCGAGGATCGTCGCCGACTTCGCGCAGGATCATGACCCACAGCGGGAGCGGGTGTGGATCGCCGAGTCGGACGGCCGTCCGGTGGGGTCCGTGATGTGCGTGCGGGCCGATGCCCCGGCCACCGCGCGGCTGCGCCTGCTGCTCGTCGAGCCGGAGGCCCGCGGACACGGCCTGGGCGACCGGCTCGTGCGCACGGCCGTGGATTTCGCGCGCACTGCGGGGTACCGGGAGATGGTGTTGTGGACCAACGATGTGCTGGACGGCGCCCGCCGGATATACCAGCGGACCGGGTTCACGCTCGTCGCCGAGAAGCCGCATCACTCGTACGGGGCGGATCTGGTCGGCCAGGACTGGCGGCTGCCTCTGCAAGAAGCGCCCCTGCAGGAAGGACAGACCTCATGAAGTTCGCCTTCTCGACCCTCGGAGTGCCGGGGATGCCCGTAGCGGATGTGGCCGCGCTCGCCACCCGGACCGGATACCAGGGTGTGGAGCTGCGCACACACCCGGAGGAGCCGGTGCATCTGGACCTGAGCACGCCCGAACGACAGGCGGTGGTGAGGGAGTTCGAGGACGCGGGTGTCGAGATCCTGGGAGTCGCCGGATATGCGCGGGTCGCGGCCGCCGGTGATGACGGTCCCGTCCTGCGGGAGCTCGACCAGTTGGTCCGCCTGGCCGGCGACCTGGGGGCCCCGTTCGTCCGGGTCTTCCCCGGCGGCGGCGACCAGGACCCGTCCGAGGCCGACGCGATCGCGGCCCGACGGCTTGGCGCGGCCGCGGAGACCGCGGCGAGCGCGGGCGTACGCATCCTGCTGGAGACGCACGACTCCCACCGCACGGGCGCCGATGTCTCCCGCGTCCTCGGCACGGTCGGTCACAAGCACGCGGGGGCACTGTGGGACGTGATGCACCCGTGGCTCGGGGGCGAGTCCCCCCGCGCGACACATGCCAGCCTGAGCCCGTTCCTCGGGTACGTCCAGGTCAAGGACGTGGCTTCGCGGGACGATCTGACCCCGGTCCCGCTCGGCACGGGCCTGTTGCCGCTCGCCGAGTGTCTGTCGTTGGCGGACCCGGAGGGCTGGGTGTGCTGGGAGTACGAGAAGCGCTGGTACGAGAAGGCGGCGGAGTTGCCGGGGCTGCTGGCTGCGGGGCGGGAGCATCTTCAGGGACTGGTCTGAGAAGGCGGCGGGGACGGTTCGGCCGGGACCGAAGGGACGCGCGTCCAGCATGGGGACGACGGCATCTCACGAGGAACGAGGTCCCATGTACCAGGACGAACTGGCCGAGCACTTCAGCCGGATCAACGGCGACCACCCGATGACGCCGGCGGACGACGCGTACGTCACCGCACAGTTCGCCGAACTGGAGGAACTGTGCGCGGCCGAGGGACACGATCCCGGGTCCGTACGCCGGACGATGCTGGCGGGGCTGCTTCCGCTACCTGGATACCTGCGCTCCGACGGCGCGGAGATGGTGCCCCGGGACCTGTTCGCGCTGACGGAACGGGCGGGCGGGCCCGACCGCCTGGAGGTGTGGTTCACGGCGCACTGGGCCGACCGGTCGGTGGGACGGCGGGAGTGGGAGGCGTATCTGAGTGGACAGTACGTGTGCCTGCACTCGGTGAGCCCGGCCACGATCCAGCGCAAGGAGCAGTTGACGGCGGCCATCACGGCGGCACCTACGGAGCCGGACGCGGGCTCGGCGGGGTGGACGGCACGGCTCCATGCGCTGATCGACGAACTGGACGCGCTGGAGCCGGCGTTCACCACCTACGACCGCCTCCGCTTCGGCGGCCCGACATCGCGCGACGTGTGCATCGGCGCGATGCGGGCGCGCTATCCGCGCGACGTGGCTATCGCCACGGAATCGTGAGCCAGGGGCTTTCCGGGTCGGAGGTGAGGATCTTGTGGGCCTCCGCGACCTCCGTGTACCACGGGCCGAACTCCTCCTCGTCGAAGTGGAGACACCTGCCCAGCACGAACCCGGCGCCGAAGTCCGTCCAGGAGCGGTACGCGACGCGGGCAGCCTCACCGGCGCGGAGGACAGCCCGTTCCGCCTCCGGCACGTCGCCGAAGCGGGCGGCCACCCCCCACCGGGCCATGCTGACCGCCCGGCCGTAGTCCCAGGCCAGGACGGAGCGGACATGGCGGCCCTCCGGCAGCAGGCCGTCCGCGCGGAAGCGGGCCTCGTAGCGGGTGATGCGGCCGATCAGCTGCTGCACGCCGTTGATCGCGGATTCGGGCACCGGCTCAGGTTCCGCGTTGCGGCGCATGACATGGGCCGCGGCGTCCCGCCAGGTGGCGGTCTCGACCGTCCCGCCGTACTGCCGCGCCAGCGTCTGGCGGATGGACAGGACGAACTCCCAGACGCGGTTGACGTATTCCGCGTTCGTCAGACAGTGCAGGGTCTCCCTCCACTCCTCGGGGCTCTTCACTCCCCACCACTTCTCCAGCGAGCTCCGCTCGTCGACGAGGCCCGGACCGTGAAAGGCCAGGGCATTCCACAGTTCGCCGTTCTTCACGGCGAACAGGGCACCGCAGCCCAGTCCGTGCGCGACCGCTCCCTGGAGTGGTCCGCCCACCCGCAGGGTCCGGAGTGTGCCGCACTCGGCCGGTGACGTGCGCTCCGTGTGCTGCCGCCACAGGTGGAGCGTCTGCGGGGTAGCGGGGAAGTACGCCTCGCCCGGGGTGCCCGGGTTGATGGCGAGCCAGCGGTTGTCGTTGCCCCAGGTGCGCACCACGTACGCGAAGGAGCGGTGTGCGAACACGGGGTCGGGCTGCGGCACCGGCAGGACGCCCTCGGTGTAGTAGGCGAAGCACCAGGTGCCCGTCACCGGGCTGTGGAAGGGGAAGTGGGGTGTCCTGCCGGCCTCCGCCTCCGCACGGGGAACGGGCCAGTAGAGGTACGTCCCCGCGAGCACGTCGAAGAACGCGGCCCAGTCGCCCCGCATCTTCGCCTCGTACAGCTTCCGCTCGACGTCCGTCGGCGCCAGCCATCCGCCCGGTGTCGTTCCTGCCGTCACCACGTCACCGGTTCCCGGACGGGCCGCAGGCACATGGCCACCGCGTCCGGGGCGTCATCGAGGCGCATCAGGTACGCGTCGCCCGTGCAGTCCTCAATCTTCGCCGTGCGGTACTGCGCCAGCGGTGAACCGCAGTCGACCGGCTGGATGTTCTGCTCCGGCCACGTGCTCAGGTTGCGCACGCAGTCCCCGACACCGATCGCCGGCCGGTCGGCGCCGTCGTCGAAGAACGCGGCACGGGTGATGCCGAAGGCGATCACGCAGGCCGAGAGCACTATCGGGACCAGGATCACCAGGGCCGGGGGGCGGGCGAGCACCCGCTTGCCCGGATCCAGGGGCGGGCGCCAGCCACCGTGGGGCTGCGCCAGCCGGCGGAACCGGGCGCGCGGACCGAGGTTGGTCAGGACGGTGATCGGGGTGATGAAGAGGGAGAGGAAGCCCCACCAGCCCTGCCACAGAGTGTCGGCGGTCATCTGCCGGTAGGCCGCGGTGCCGCACAACCGGCAGAAGACGCCCTCGCGCTTGAGGAACCGCATGATCAGGAAGAGGCCTTGGTGCCCGCGGACGACCGCGCGCACGGCGGGCAGCGATCCGCACACCTGGCACGGTGTCTCGCCGTGCGGACCCGCTCCGGTGTGCGCCTGGTAGAGATGCTGGGCGGCGGTGCCCTGTTGGGCGAAGCCCTGCTGGTAGGGCGGCGGCGTGGACACGATGTACTCCCCGTTGGTCAGCCGAAGGAAATACCTTAGAACCTCACTTCCGACCGGCCGCGACCGGCTCCGCGTCCGCCTGCGGGCTCACCGGCCCGGCCTTGCGGCCGCCGGACAACGACGTCAGCGCCACGCCGCCCACCAGCAGCGCCGCCGCACACCAGCGCAGGGGGCTGATGGACTCGTCGAGGAACAGGGCCGCAGACGACATGCCGAACACCGGGACCAGCAGGGAGAACGGAGCCACCGAGGACGCCGGATGATGGCGCATCAGGAACCCCCATGCGCCGAAACCGAAGATCGTGGTGATCCAGGCGACGTAGATCACGACGCCGGCACCCGTCCAGTCCAGCGAGCGAAGGGCCGCCATGTCGCGGTCCACACCCTCCGTGAGCAGGGACAGGCCGAGCAGCGGGAGGATCGGGACGAGGCTCACCCACACTATGAAGTTCAGGGCGTCGGGCGGGGACGCCTTGCGGGTCATGATGTTGGAGACGCCCCAGCAGGCCGCGGCGGCGATGCACAGCAGGAAGCCCACCAGCGGGCCCGACGTGCCTTCGTCGACGGCCGCGACCGCGATGCCGGCGAGGGCCACGGTCATGCCGAGGGTCCGTACCGGGCCCGGCCGTTCGCCGAGGGCCACGAATGCGAACAGGGCGGTGAAGACGGCCTGGATCTGGAGGATCAGCGAGGACAGTCCGGCGGGCGCGCCCTGGTCCATGCCCGTGAAGAGCAGGCCGAACTTGGCGACGCCCAGCACCAGTCCCACCCCGACGATCCACTTCCAGGCAACCTTCGGGCGACCGACGAAGAAGACCGCGGGCAAGGCCGCCGCGAGGAAACGCAGGGCGGAGAAGAGCAGCGGCGGGAAGTGGCCGAGGCCGATCTCGATGACGACGAAGTTGACGCCCCAGACGGCGGCGACGAGTGCCGCGAGGGCGATGTGGGCGGGTGGCATGACACGAGCGGGAGGCATGGCATCGAGCATCACCTTCAGGGACCATTTAGGACTAGCGCGAAATTCTTCATGGTTGGATGAAGCACTACTTACGAAAGGATGCGAACGTGCTCGATCTCGGCCGGCTGCGTGCCCTGCACGCCGTCTCCGTCCACGGCACGGTCGGCGCCGCTGCCGCCGCGCTCGGCTACACGCCGTCGGCGGTCTCCCAGCAGATCGCCAAGCTGGAGCGGGAGACCCGTACGACGCTGCTGGAGCGGCAGGGCCGCGGCGTTCGGCTCACCGACGAGGCACAGCAACTGGCTGACGTGGCACAGCGGTTGCTGTCCATGGTCGAGGAGGCGGAGGTGCGCCTCGAGGAGCGGCGCGGTGAGCCGTCCGGCCGGCTCGCCGTCGCGTGTTTCGCTACCGCCGCCCGTGGTCTGATGCCGCTCGTGCTCGCCGATCTCGCGCGCCGCCACCCCTCCCTGGACGCCCGCCTCCAGGAGATCGATCCGCATCTGTCGATCGACCTCGTCGCCCGCGGCGCGATCGACCTGGCCGTGGCGCACGACTGGGACATCGCGCCGATGCCGACCCCGCCCGGTGTGGAGCAGGCCGTCATCGGCGACGACCTGTGCGACGTGCTGGTTCCGGCGGACCATCCGATGGCCGGCGAGAAGTCCCTGCGGCGGGAGCAGCTCGGCGGCGAACGGTGGATCACACAGCCTCCCGGCACGGTCTGCCACGACTGGCTGATGCGCACGCTGCGTGCGGCGGGCCACGAGCCGCTGATCGCCCATCAGGCCGAGGAGTACCACACCCAGGCCGCCCTGGTCTCCGCCGGGCTCGGCATCGCACTGGTCCCCCGGCTGGGGCGCGGCCCGCTGCCGCCGCGGGTCACGGTCGTAGGACTGGATCCGGCGCCGAGCCGGCGGCTGCGGGCGCTGTGGCGTACGGGGGCGGCCAGGCGGCCGGCGATCAGGGAGACGGTCCGCACGCTGAAGCGGTTGTGGCCGGAGGTCGCCGACCAGGGTGAACAGGTCACCGAGGACGGTCGCGAAGTCATCGGATGACGGTCTTCGCCGGCGGCCGGCGCACACCGGGTGCTCTTCGCCGGCGGCTCCCCACTGCGAGGTGATCGTCTTCATCGGCGGCTCGCGCACACCGGGTTGATCGTCTTGGCCTGCGACTACCCAACCGGCACCGGGCTCGACGGGCTCTCCTCGCCGACAGCTTCGACGATCCGGGGCGGCCGAAGGGCCGGACCCGACCGCTGCGGGCCGCTCGGTCCGGCGGTGCACCTGGTCCTACCGCGCGGACGGTGCGGGAACCGACTTCGACGACGACGTCTTTGGCGTCTGTCGCGGCGCGCGGCCCGGCGAGGGTTCAACACGGTGATCTCGCACGGCCGTCGCCGTACTCGCCGGACGGATCGGCCTTCACGGCGACCGACAACGCGGTGGCGTTGGAAGCGGACGGCACCGAGCGGATGCGGCTGACGCCGCCGCGGGGGCTGGTGTCGGAGGCGGGCTGTTCGGCTTCCGCACGGCCCATCTGGACGGCGAGGGGCGGCCGGTGGCGGTCACGGCGCAGGTCGGCGACCTCAAAGGTCGGCCGGATCTCACCGCGAGCATGCTCATGGACGTGACGGGCCGGCGCCGTCATGCGCTCATCGACGTCACCGGTCGACGCCGACGCGCTGCACGGTCCGGGCGTGGCGGGCCGCCCGCCGACGGGCCCCGGCGGGCGGCCATTCGTGGTGTTTCTGCGCGGGGCCTTGACCTGGCAGTTACTTTCCGGATATCCGTGACACCTTGGCAGTTTCCTTCAACCCCCCTTGTGCAACTCCCCTGCTCTGCAAGGCCGGAAGGAGCACCAGTGCACAACCGGAGCCTCTCCAGACGCACCCTTCTCACCGCGACCGCCGTCGCCGCCGGGGCGGTCGCCACCACATCGCCCGCCGCCGCGTCATCCACTGCCGCCGGCACCCGCGACCGCCTCAAGCGCCTCATCTCCCGGATGAGCCTGGAGGAGAAGGTCGGCCAGCTCTTCGTGATGCGGGTCTACGGGCACTCCGCCACCGCGCCCGACCAGGCCGACATCGACGCCAACCTCAAGGAGATCGGCGTCCGCACGGCCGCCGAACTCGTCGCCGCGTACCACGTCGGCGGCATCATCTACTTCGCCTGGGCGCACAACACCCGTGAGCCGCACCAGATCGCTGACCTGTCCAACGGGATCCAGCGTGCCGGCCTAGCCCAGCCCACGCCCGTGCCGCTGCTGATCTCCACGGACCAGGAGCACGGCATCGTGGCCCGCGTCGGCAGGCCGGCCACGCTCATGCCGGGCGCGATGGCGCTCGGGGCGGGCGGCTCACGCTCCGCGGCCCGCACCGCCGCGCACATCGCGGGCGCCGAACTCGCCGCGATGGGCATCGTGCAGAACTACGCGCCCGTCGCCGACGTGAACGTGAATCCGGCCAACCCGGTCATCGGCGTACGGTCCTTCGGCGCCGCCCCGGCCGCCGTCGCCCGTATGGTCGCGGCCCAGGTCACGGGCTACCAGGCGGCGGGCATCGCGGCGACGTCCAAGCACTTCCCCGGCCACGGGGACACCACGGTCGACAGCCACACTGGCATCCCGGTCATCACCCACACCCGCGAGGAGTGGGAGCGGATCGACGCGCCGCCCTTCCGGGCGGCGATCGACGCCGGGATCGACTCGATCATGACGGCGCACATCCAGTTCCCCGCACTGGACCCGAGCAACGACCCGGCCACGCTCTCCCGTCCGATCCTCACCGGCATCCTGCGCGAGGAGCTCGGCTACGACGGCGTCGTGGTCACGGACGCGCTCAACATGCAGGGCGTACGGGACAAGTACGGCGACCACCGGGTGCCGGTGCTCGCCCTGCTCGCCGGTGTGGACCAGCTGCTCAACCCGCCGGACCTGGCGGTCGCCTGGCACGGGGTGCTGAGCGCGGTCAGGAGCGGTGAACTCAGCGTCACCCGCATCGAGGAATCGATCCTGCGGATTCTGCTGCTGAAGGAGAAACTCGGGCTGTTCCGCGATCCGTTCGTCTCCCACCCGGGCGTGGACCGCACGGTCGGCACCGGTCCGCACCTGACCGCCGCCGACCGGATCGCCGAGGGCACCACCACCCTGCTGACCAATCCCGACGGGCTGCTGCCGCTCAGCCGCCGCAGCACCCCGAACGTGCTGGTCGTCGGCGCCGACCCGGCCTCCCCCAGCGGCACGACGGGCCCACCGACGTCCGTGCTGGGGAGAGCCCTCACCGAGCTGGGTTTCGTCACGAGCGTGCTGTCCACCGGCACGGCCCCCAGCAACGCGAGGATCGCCGAGGCGGTGGCTGCAGCCCAGGGCAAGGACGTCGTCGTCGTGGGCACGTACAACGTGTCGGCGACCAGTTCGCAGCGCACGCTCGTGGACCGGCTGGTCGCCACGGGGGTGCCGGTCGTCGCGCTCGCCATCCGCAATCCGTACGACATCGCCCGGCTGAGCGGGGTGCAGGCGGCGCTCGCGAGCTACTCGTGGACCGACGTCGAACTGCGCGCCGCCGCCCGGGTGATCGCCGGCGCGGCCGAACCGCGGGGCAGGCTGCCGGTCCCGGTGCAGCGCGCCGACGACCCGGCGCGGGTGCTGTTCCCTATCGGGCACGGGCTGTCGTACGGCTGACGCGCGAAGGGGCTGTGTCCGCCGTACCGCGGACACAGCCCCAGGGGCGGGCTCAGGTCACGGACGAAGCGTCCGCTCCATGTCCCGCTTGTCGAGCTCGGCGTCCGCCTTGGCGAGCGGCCTCGCCTTCGCCGGGTCCTCCTGGACGGCGGCCGGGGCGACGCCCGCCCACTTCAGGATGGTGGCGGTGGCCTTCGCCTTCTCGTCGGCGGCGAGACGGGCAACGCTCGCACCGTGGTTGGCGCCCGGCGCGGTGTACACATAGCTGTCACGCGCGCCGCTGCCGAGACGGAACGGCTCCGCGCTCCACGGGTCGTTCTGGCCGTTGACGAACATCATCCGGTGGGCGTGGTGACGCACCCAGCGGTCGACGTCCTTCATCACCCACGGCTTGAACCGCATCGGGATGTCCCGCGGCACGAAGTTCCGCGGCGGCTGGTAGCCGTAGCGGCTCAGGCCGTCCAGGTGCGGCTGCTCGATGTCGGGCGAACCGAGCTCGGTGCCCGCCTGGTAGTAGTACGGCGTGTAGGTCGAAAGCCCCTGGTCCGCGTAGGCGGCGAAGCCCGAGATCGAGTCGATGCTGTCCCAGATCTGCTGGTCCGTGGCGGTGGCCGCGGCCGGGATCGTGTCGCAGTCGGCGAGCAGGCTGTACTGCCAGAACGCCCACACGTAGTCGAGGACGACGGCCTCGAAGGCGCGGTCCAGGCCGCCGACGGTGTCGAACGTGAGCTTGTTGTCCGCCGCGTACGTCTCGTACATGCCCTCCAGCGGCTCACGGCGCACCAGGGCCTCGCGCTGCACCGCGTTCAGCCTGTCGCGGCACTCCTTGGTGCCGACGTTCTCGAAGAAGCGGTCGTACGCGCTGTCCTCTTTGTTGACCACGTCGTTGGGCGCGACGTAGGCGACGACACCGTCCATGTCGCGCGGGTAGTGGCGCTCGTAGTACGTGGCGGTCATGCCGCCCTTGGAGCCGCCGGTGGAGAGCCACTTCTTGGTGTAGATCTTCTTCAGCTCGGCGAAGACCCGGTGCTGGTCGCTGGCGGCCTGCCAGATGTCCAGCTTCGACCAGTCCGCGGGAGCGGGCCGCGACGGCGTGAAGAAGCGGTACTCCAGGGAGACCTGGTTTCCGTCGATGATGGTCGTCGGCTCACTGCGGCGCGGCGTGGTGGACACGTTGTAGCCGGAGGTGAAGAAGACGGTGGGGCGGCTGGTGTCCTTGTGCAGCAGGGTGATCCGCTGCTTGAAGGTGCCCTTGTCGGGGCGCCGGTGGTCGACCGGCTGTGTGTAGTTGAGGACGAAGAACCGGTAACCCGGGTACGGCTTCTCCTCGATGAGACTCATACCCGGAATCGCCAGGACCCGGTCCTTGATGTCCGTGCCGGCCGTCGGCTCGGCGGCGGTTGCCGCCCCGGCCGTCGCTCCGGCCGCGCTCACGGTGCCTATGAGCACCACGAGCGACAGCAGCCATCTGAGCGCCTTGTACATTCACCCTCCCCTGAAGATCTCCCCTTGAGATCAAACGGTCGCGGTGAACCTAGCCGGGCCAAAGGCAGGCCCGCCACCCCCAGTTGGCTACGCGTCAGCTTTCGCAGGAGCGCTCAGCACAGGATCCAGCCGGTCGAGCGGGAAGTGCCGGAGACCGAACCGGTGGCCTTCACACAGCGGCCACGCGGCTGCACGGTGACCGGACCCGCCTGGCGGGTGAACCGCCCGCTGTCCGTCTCCGGATGGCGGCCGCGCACCTGGAGCGAGACGGACATGGACCGCCGGGGGCCGGGGCTCCTCGCGAGGGTGACGGCGCAGACCTGCTGCCCGCTCTGGTAGACCCTCAGCTCCCCGGTGGCGAAGGAGACGGACTTCGCCAGCCGCCCGGCGCACGGCGCCGCCGCCTCCGCGCGCTCCAGGCCGGGGCCCGCCAGCGCCAGGGCGGACGCGGCCGTCAGCACAGCGAGCGCACGGGCCAGTGCCCGGGCGGCCCGGCGTGCATGCTTGTTCCCGTTCCCCACCCGATCGACCACGTCCGCTCCCCACTGCCACTGCTACGTACAGGCGTACGACGCACACACGGCTGGATTGGTTGCGATGCGCCGGGTCGGGCCCCGCGCGGTTGGCCGCGTCGGCGACCGCGCGGACCTCCGCGTCGGGCCTCGCGCGGACTACTGCGTGCGGGCCGCGCGGCGGCGCATCGCGCCGACGACGCCCGCGACCACAGCCGCTGCCGCGCCGACCGCGACGGGCAGGGCCGAACCGGAGCCGGTGGAGGCCAGGTTGCCGCCGGTCGTGGCCGATCCGGTGCTGCCGCCCGTCGACGAGGTGGAACCGCCCTCCGAGGTCGAGCCGGTGCTGCCGCCCGTCGACGAGGTGGAACCGCCCTCCGAGGTCGAGCCGGTGCTGCCGCCCGTCGACGAGGTGGAACCGCCCTCCGAGGTCGAGCCGGTGCTGCCGCCCGTGGAGGAACCGCCCGCGCCGCCCGTCGCGGAGCCGCCCGACTAGGAGCCGCCGTTGCCGCCGTTGGCGCCACTGCCGCCCGTGGCCGATCCGCCCGTGGCCGATCCGCCGCCCGACGTCCCGTCCGCCGCCTCGACGACGATCTCGGCCGTGTCATTCGCGGCGTTTTTGTCGAACGGCCGCGGCTCACCCGTCAACGCCACCGTGCCCCTGGCCCCGGGCACCAGCTTGTCGACCTTCAGGGTGAACGTGAGGTCTGCCTTGAAGCCCGCGGTCACCCAGCCCCCGTGGGCGCACCTGTAGCGCCCCGCCTTCTCGGTGGGGTCGCACGGCGCGGGGACGTGCACCGGCCTCGTGCCGGCGGGCAGTGTCACCTCCACCTGGTACGTGGGGGCGCCCTGCTCGACCAGCACCCAGCCCGGGCCCGCATTGGTGTACGACAAGGTTGTACGTGCCCCGCACCCTCCCGTCACACCGTCGCGGGCTCGTCCTCCCCTATGAACGTGCGCCACAGGGCGGCGTAGTGGCCGTCGCGCGCCAGGAGTTCGTCATGGGTGCCGTCCTCGGCGACCCGTCCGTGGTCCATCACCACGACACGGTCGGCGCGGGCCGCGGTGGTGAGCCGGTGCGCGACCACCAGCGTGGTGCGCCGGCCGGTCAACCGGTCGGTGGCCTGGTTGACCTGCGCCTCGGTCGCCAGGTCCAGGGCGGCGGTCGCCTCGTCGAGCAGCAGCACATCGGGGTCGACGAGCTCGGCACGGGCGAGGGCGATCAGCTGGCGCTGTCCGGCCGAGAGGTTGCGCCCGCGCTCGGAGACCTCGTGAAGGTAGCCGCCGTCGAGAGTGGCGATCATGTCGTGCGCGCCGACGGCCCGGGCCGCGGCCTCCACCTCGGCGTCGCTCGCGCCGGGGCGGCCGTAGGCGATGGCGTCGCGGACCGTGCCGGAGAAGAGGTACGCCTCCTGGGGGACGACGCCGAGCCGGTGCCGGTAACCGGTCAGGTCCAGCTCGCGCAGGTCCACGCCTCCCCGAGAACCGTCGGCCCGGGCGGGCCCCCCTTCGTGGGGGGAGCCCTTGAGAGTGACGGTGATGCGGCCGTCGGTCGGGTCGTAGAACCGGGCCACCAGTTTGACCAGCGTGGACTTGCCCGCGCCGGTCTCGCCGACGAAGGCGACGGTCTGCCCGGCCGGGATGCGCAGGTCGATGCCGGTGAGCGCCTCCTCCTGGTCCCCGTACGAGAAGGACACGTTCTCGAAGGCGATGTCGCCGCGCAGTTCGCGCACCTCGCGCGGCTGCCGCGCGGCCGCTGTCGAGGTGGGCTCGCGGAGCAGCTCCTGCACCCGTCCGAGCGACACGGTGGCCTGCTGGTAGCCGTCGAAGACCTGGGAGAGCTGCTGGACGGGCGCGAAGAACAGGTCGATGTAGAGCAGGTAGGCGACCAGCGCACCCGTGGTGAAGGTCCCCGCGTCCACCCGGCCGCCGCCGACGATCAGCACGGCCGCGGCCGCCACGGAGGCCAGCAGCTGGACGAAGGGGAAGTAGACGGAGATCAGCCACTGGCCGCGGACACGGGCCTGGCGGTAGCTGTCGCTGCGGGCCGTGAAGTCCGCCACGCCGTCGCGCTCCCGCCGGAACGCCTGCAAGATCCGCAGCCCGGACACGGACTCCTGGAGGTCGGCGTTGACGACACTGATGCGCTCGCGGGCCAGCTCGTACGCCTTCACGCTCTTCCGGCGGAAGAAGTACGTGCCGACGATCAGGACCGGCAAAGTGGCGAAGACGACCAGTGCCAGCTGCACGTCGATGACGACGAGCGCGACCATGATGCCGAAGAAGGTGACCACCGAGACGAACGCGGTGACCAGTCCCGTCTGGAGGAACGTCGACAGGGCGTCCACATCGGTGGTCATCCGGGTCATGATCCGGCCGGTCAGCTCACGCTCGTAGTAATCCAGGCCGAGCCGCTGGAGCTGCGCGAAGATCTTCAGACGCAGGGCGTACAGGACCCGCTCGCCGGTGCGGCCGGTCATGCGGATCTCGCCCGTCTGGGCGGCCCACTGCACGACGACGGTGCCGAGCGCGAGGAGGGACGCCGCCCACACGGCACCGAGCGAGACCTGTACGACACCCTCGTCGATGCCGTGCCGGATCAGCACGGGCAGGAGCAGGCCCATGCCCGCGTCGACGGCGACGAGCAGCAGGCTGACCAGCAGGGGCCGGCCGAAACCGCGCAGGAGGCCGCGGAGCCGGCCCCCCTCCCCGGAGCGGGCGTCGGCCGGTTCGGGCCGCACCGCCCGTGCCTCGTCGATGTCGGGTCTGTCCGTGGCCGGGGGCAGCGCCTCGACCTGGGCGAGCAGTTCGGGGGTGGCGCCCGCGGCGTCCTTGGCCTCTCTGGCCTCTTCGGCTCGTTCATCGCGCACCCACAGCCGTGGGGTGATGCCGCGCTCGGCGTCGAACTCCGCGTCCAGCTCGTCCCGTACGGTGCGGTCCTCCTCGGGCCCGGGGGCGGACTGCGGGAGCACATGGCCGGGCGAGACGCCGCCGAGCTCGTCCGGGTCGGTCAGCAGCCGCCGGTAGAGCGCGGAACGCTGTTGCAGCTCCTCGTGCGTGCCGATGTCGGCCAGCCGGCCGCCGTCCAGGACCGCGATGCGGTCGGCGAGGTTGAGCGTGGAGCGGCGGTGCGCGATCAGCAGCGTCGTACGGCCCGCCATCACGTGCTTGAGGGCTTCGTGGATCTCGTGCTCGACGCGGGCGTCGACGGCGGAGGTGGCGTCGTCGAGCAGGAGCAGGCGCGGGTCGGTGAGGATCGCGCGGGCCAGCGCGATGCGCTGGCGCTGACCGCCGGAGAGGGTCAGTCCGTGCTCGCCGACCTTGGTGTCGTAGCCGTCGGGCAGATCGGTGATGAACCGGTCGGCCATGGCAGCGCGGGCGGCCCGGTCGATCTCCTCCTGGGTGGCGTCCGGCTTGCCGTACGCGATGTTCGCGCGGACGGTGTCGGAAAACAGGAAGCTGTCCTCTGGCACGAGCCCGATGGCGGCCCGCAGCGAGTCGTAGGTCAGCTCGCGCACGTCGTGTCCGCCGACGAGGACGGCGCCGCGCGTGACGTCGTAGAAGCGCGGCAGCAGGAGCGACACGGTGGACTTGCCGCTGCCGGACGCGCCGACGACGGCGACGGTCTCACCGGGGCGGATCTCCAGCGAGAAGCCGTCCAGGACCGGCCTGCCGTCCGCATAGGCGAAGCTCACGTCGTCGAACTCGACGCTCGCCTCTGTGTCCGCCGGGAGTTCCTTCGTGCCCTCGCGCAGGCTCGGCTCGGTGTCGATGAGCTCCAGCACGCGCTCCACGCCGGCCCGTGCCTGCTGTCCGACGGTGAGCACCATGGCGAGCATGCGGACCGGGCCGACGAGCTGGGCGAGATAGGCGGAGAAGGCGACGAACGTGCCGAGTGTGATCTCGCCCTTCGTCGCCAGCCAGCCGCCGAGCGCGAGCATGGCCACCTGCCCGAGCGCCGGAACGGCCTGGAGGGCGGGCGTGTACCGCGAGTTCAGGCGGATGGTGCGCAGCCTGCCGGCGAACAGCCTGCGACCGGCCTCGCGCAGCTTGCCGGTCTCCTGCTCCTCCTGCCCGAACCCCTTCACGACCCGCACGCCCGACACGGCCCCGTCGACGACTCCGGCGACGGCGCCGGCCTGGCTCTGGGCGTACCAGGTGGCGGGGTGCAGCCGGACGCGGCTGCGCTTGGCGATGATCCACAGGGCGGGGGCGACGGCGAGGGCGATCAGGGTGAGCGGGATCGACAGCCAGGCCATGATGGCCAGGGAGATCGCGAACAGCAGGAAGTTGCCGATGGTCATCGGCAGCATGAAGAGCAGCCCCTGGATGAGCTGAAGGTCGCTGGTCGCCCGCCCGACGACCTGGCCGGTCGACAACTCGTCCTGGCGCCGCCCGTCCAGCCGGGTGATCGTGCCGTACATGTCGGTGCGGAGGTCGTGCTGGACGTCGAGCGCGAGACGGCCGCCGTAGTAGCGGCGGATGAAGGTGAGTACGTACACCGCGACGGCGGCGGCGATCAGCAGACCGGTCCACACCGCGAGGGAGCGCGTCTTCGCACCGATGACGTCGTCGATGACGACCTTGGTGATGAGCGGCACCAGCGCCATGAGGGCCATGCCGCCGAGGGAGGAGCCGAGAGCGAGCACCACGTTGCGCCGGTAACGCCAGGCGTAACCGGCCAGCCGACGCGCCCAGCCGTCCTCTTTTCGAGCCGCCGCCACGTGGGCCTCCCCGTCGAATGCCGTGATTCCGCTGTTGACTCCGCTGATCTGATCTTCCGGAAGGCACCAACGCGGACCGGAGCGGATTTCATCCCGACGCAACAAATACCGGTCGCAGGTCCTAGGACCGTGATCGGATACGGGGATGCGCACACCACGCCGCGCGGCCCGGGTGGCCGTCCTCGACCCCGAGGGATCGGTCTTCCTCTTCCGCTACGACAACGAGGAGGTCGGCGTGCACTGGGCGATGCCCGGCGGCGGCCTGGAACCCGAGGAGACACCCCGGCACGGGGCGCTGCGGGAGCTGCGGGAGGAGACGGGCTGGGCCGATCTGGAGCCGGGCCGGCTGCTGTGCACCTGGGAGCACGACTTCACCCGGGCGGGCGTCCCGGTGCGCCAGCACGAGCACATCTACCTGGCGTACGGGCCGCGCCGGGATCCGGCCTCCCAAGCGGCGGACGCCCGGGCCGCCGACAGGATCCTGCACTGGCGCTGGTGGACCCCCGACGAACTGGCCACCGCGCACGAGGCCCTGTGGCCGCCGCAGCTGCCGTCCGTGCTGACGTCCGTGCAGGCCGGCACGGACGCCGGGCCGGTGGACCTCGGCTTCGTGGCGGACCTCCGGCCCCGCCCTTGACCTCAGGCGCGCTCGAGGTACCAGGCTCTCGGTCATGGACATCACCGAGATGCAGCGCGAGCTGCGCGCACTGACCGACCGGGCCGAGATCACCGACCTCCTCGACCGCTACCTCCGCTCCCTCGACGAGGGCGTCATCGACGAGGAGTGGGCCCGCGCCTTCCACACCGAGGACGTCACGGCCGAGATGCCCGTCGGCACGGTCCACGGCCGCGACGCCGTGCTGGCCACGGTCGGCCGCGCCATGGCCCTGTTCGACCGGACCGTGCACCTGGGCGCCGGCCCCGTGATCGAGATCGACGGCGACCGGGCCACGGCCCGCGGCGCCCAGCTGAGCACCCATGTCCTGGCGGACGGCTCCGAGGAGGTCTTCGTCTCCGCCGGCCGCACCGACACGGAGCTGGTCAGGACGACGGCGGGCTGGCGCATCTCGGCGACGGCGCTGCGCATCGCGTGGACACAGGGGACGCCGCCGCGGCTGCCGGAGGCCCCGGCGGGTGCGCCGGAGCCGGCCGCCCGGAGATGACCACGGCAGCCCGGACCCTCCCGGGGGCCCAGCCATCGCGGGCCGGCCCAGCCATCGCCCGCCGATTCCTCGGGACGTCAGCCGCGGAGCGGCTCGCCGCCCGGGAGGAGCGCACGGAGCAGCTGCTGGAACGCAATCGCACCACCCGTGAGCTGCACGACTCGATCGGGCACGCGCTCACCGTGGCCGTGGTGCGGGCGGGTGCGGCACGGGCGGCGATGAAACGGGCCGCCCTGACGGATCGCGAGGCAGCGGTGCTGCGGCTGTTGGCGCGGGGCCCTGCGGACGCGGAGATCGCCGCGCAGCTGGTCGTGGGCACGGAGACGGTCAGGACGCAGGTGAGCGCGGTGTCGGCCATTCCGGTGTCCGGGACCGGACGCAGGCGGTCGTCGCGGCGTACGGGGCGGATCCGCCCCGCCGGCGTGAGCGATGCGCGTGAGCGATGCGCGTGAGCGATGCGCGTGAGCGATGCGCGTGAGCGATGCGCGTGAGCGATGCGCGTGAGCGATGCGCGTGAGCGATGAGTTCCACGGCGCGGCCGAGTCCAATTTGCGGGGACCGTCGAGGGGAGCAGTGCCATGGGCATCGACGAACAGCAGATCCGGACCCTGATCGAGCAGTGGGCCCGGGCCGTCCACCAGGGCGATCTGGAAGGCGTGCTGGTGGATCACGCCGACGACATCGTCATGTTCGACGTGCCGGCGCCCCACGAGGGCGTCCGCGGCATCGACGCCTATCGCGAGACATGGCCGCCGTTCTTCGGGTGGCAGGCGACGCAGGGCGCGTCGTTCGAGATTCTGTCCCTCGACGTCACCGCGGGCGACGACGTCGCCTTCGCGCACGCGCTGCTGCGCTGCGGCACCCCGCAGGAGCTGGCCGAGCACCCGAAGACACGGCTGCGGCTGACCGTGGGGCTCCGCAGGGAGCGGGGCCGCTGGGTGGTCGCGCACGAGCACCATTCGTTCGCCGCCACGACCTGACGGACCGACCCCTGCCCCACGAGCCGGACCCCGCCGCCCCGGGGGAGTCGGGCGGCGGGGCCGGCGGACCGGGTCGCCGGGGCGGGGCCGGCGGGCGGGTCGGTCAGAGGTGCGTCGGCGCGAACATCCGCAGCAGGGCCGGGAGCACCACGACCGAGGGACCCGGCTGGGCCAGGGCCTTGGCCAGGTCCTCGGCCAGCGTGCCCGGGGTCGTACGGGTCGCCGGCACGCCGAAGGACTCGGCGAGCGCCACGAAGTCCGGACGCGCCAGTTCCGTCGCCGTCGCCCTGCCGAACGCGTCCGTCATGTACTCGCGCAGGATGCCGTAACCGCCGTCGTCCACGATCAGCCAGGTGACCGGCAGGTCGTACTGGCGGGCCGTGGCGAGCTCCGCGATCGAGTACATCGCGCCGCCGTCGCCCGAGACGGCGAGGACGGGACGCGTGGGGTCGGCGGCCGCCGCGCCGAGCGCCGCCGGGAAGCCGTAGCCGAGGCCGCCGGCGCCCTGGGCGGAGTGCATCGTGTTCGGGCGGCGGGCGTCGAAGGCGGACCAGGCCCAGTACGCCAGGATCGTCATGTCCCAGAAGCTGGGCGAGTCGTCCGGCAGTGCCTCGCGCACGTAGGCGAGGATCTGCTGCTCCAGGGTCAGTTCCTGGGCGGCGATCCGGTCGCCGACCTTGGCGAGGACCTCGCGCACGGCGTCGGCGGCCGACGGATCGCGACGCTCCTCCACCGTCTCCAGCAGGGCGGACAGCGCGAGGCGCGCGTCCGCGTGGATGCCGAGGCCGGCGTGGTTGGACTCCAGCTTGCCGAGGTCGGCCTCGATCTGGATCACGCGGCCGCGCGGGGCGAACGTGTGGTAGTTCGACGACAGTTCGCCGAGGCCGGAGCCTACGACGAGCAGCACGTCGGCCGACTCCAGGAAGTCGGTCGTGTGGCGGTCCTCCAGCCAGGACTGGAGGGACAGCGGGTGCTCCCAGGGGAACGCGCCCTTGCCGCCGAAGGTGGTGACGACCGGTGCGTCGATCCTCTCGGCGAGCGCGCGCAGCTTGCCGGACGCGTCGGAGCGTACGACTCCGCCGCCCGCGACGATCACCGGGCGGGTGGCGGTGGACAGCAGGTGCGCGGCCACGGCGGTCAGTTCGGGACGCGGTACGACGTCCTCGGGCGTGGCGTCCATCGCCGTGACGACCGGCAGGGTGGTCTCGGCGAGCAGCACGTCCTGCGGGATCTCGACCCAGACCGGTCCGTGCGGCGCGGTCAGAGCCGACTCCCACGCCGCCGCGATCGCCGACGGGATCTGCGAGGCGGTGCGCACGGTGTGCACGGACTTGACGATGTCGCGGAACGACGCCTGCTGGTCGCGCAGTTCGTGCAGGTAGCCGTGGCGTCCGCCGCCGAGCCCGGCTGTGGGGACCTGGCTGCCGATCGCGAGCACGGGCGCCGACGCCGCGGCGGCCTCCTGGAGCGCGGCGAGCGACATCAGGGCGCCGGGGCCGGTGGACAGCAGCAGCGGTGCCGCCTCGCCGGTGATGCGGCCGTAGGCGTCGGCGGCGAAGCCCGCGTTGTTCTCGACGCGCAGCCCGACGTAGTTCAGCGACGAGCGGCGCAGCGCGTCGAACATGCCGAGCGCGTGCTGGCCGGGCAGGCCGAAGACGGTGGTCGCGCCGAGTCCTTGGAGGGTCTCGACGACGAGGTCACCGCCGTTGCGCCCGGCGGGCGGGTTCAGCGCGGCCTCGGTCTGGGCGGCGGTGGGCCGCAGCACCAGGTCGTGGTCGTGGGTCACTTGATCCCGGCCTCCGTGTTCCTGGCCTCCGCGATCTGGCGGGACATGATCGTCGTCAGCTCGTAGGCCGTGTGCGAGGCGGCGACGGCGGTGATCTCGGCGTGGTCGTACGCCGGGGCCACCTCCACCACGTCCGCCGAGACCAGGTTGCAGGAGGCGAGGCCGCGCAGGATCTCCAGGAGCTCGCGGGAGGTCATGCCGCCCGCCTCCGGGGTGCCGGTGCCGGGCGCGTGCGCGGGGTCGAGGCAGTCGATGTCGATGGAGATGTAGAGCGGGCGGTCGCCGATGCGCTGGCGCAGCTGGTCGGCGACCTCGTCGGCGCCGCGGCGGTAGATGTCGGCGGAGGTGACGATGCCGAAGCCCATCTTCTCGTCGTCGGTGAGGTCCTGCTTGCCGTACAGGGGGCCGCGGGTGCCGACGTGGGACAGCGCCTCGGTGTCGAGGATGCCCTCCTCGACGGCCCGGCGGAACGGGGTGCCGTGCGTGTACTCCGCGCCGAAGTACGTGTCCCAGGTGTCCAGGTGCGCGTCGAAGTGGAGCAGGGCGACGGGGCCGTGCTTCTTGGCGACGGCGCGCAGCAGCGGCAGGGCGATGGTGTGGTCGCCACCGAGCGTCATCATCCGCGCGCCGGTGCCGAGCAGGTCGTCGGCCGCGGCCTCGACGGTCTCGACGGCCTCGTTGATGTTGAACGGGTTGGCCGCGATGTCGCCGGCGTCGGCGACCTGGGCGAGCGCGAAGGGCGAGGCGTCCTGCGCCGGGTTGTAAGGGCGCAGAAGCCTCGACGCCTCACGGATGGCGTTGCCGCCGAAGCGCGCACCGGGTCGGTAGGAGACCCCGGAGTCGAAGGGGACGCCGACGACGGCGACATCGGCGGTGCCGACCTCGTCGAGCCGGGGCAGCCGGGCGAACGTGGCGGGTCCGGCGTACCGCGGGATGCGGGACGAGTCGATCGGACCGCGCGGCTGCTCGTTGCTGCTCATAGGGATGCCTTCCTTCTCGCGCTCCATTGCGCTTCCACATGTTTTTGGTGCGTTTGTACGACTTTAACTGTTGGCGGTGGCGGGCACGGACGCCGGGGTCCCCGCCTCCGCCTCATCTCCCCCGCGGCCCGCGAGCCGCTCGCGCCAGTTCGCGAGCACCGCGGCGTCCGTCGGGCGGGTCAGCAGGCTGATGATCACGTAGGCGGCGAGCGAGGAGAGCAGGCCGTAGTAGACGGGCTGGTTGGCGAGGATGCCGTACACCGCCATCAGGCCGACGACCGAGAGGCCGCCGACGACCACGGAGGCGAGCGCGCCCTGCACGGTGCCACGCTTCCACAGCAGGCCACCGAGGATGGGCACGAGCAGGCCGCCGACGAGCAGGTTGTAGGCCACGGTCAGTGCTTCGACGACGTTGTTGAGCGCGATGGCGATGCAGATGACGGCGATGCCCATGAGGAGGATGAAGGCGCGGTTGCCCTTCACCTCGTCGTGCGCGCGTTCCTTGTGCGCGAGCCCGCGCAGCCGCGACCAGATGTCGTTGTTGGCGACGGTGGCACAGGCGATCAGTGCGCCGGACGAGGTCGACATGACGGCGGCGAGGGCCGCCGCGAGCACCAGGCCGCGCACACCCATGGGCAGTTCGTCCTTGACGATGGTGGCGAAGGCGTCGTCGGCGTTGGCGAGATCGGGGTAGAGGACCTTGGCGGCCGTACCGATGACGGCACCGGCGAGGGCGTACACCAGGCAGTACGTGCCGGCGACGGTGCCGCCGCAGCGGGCGACCTTGTCGCTGCGCGCGGTGAACACCCGCTGCCAGATGTCCTGCCCGATCAGCATGCCGAAGGTGTAGATCAGGACGTAGGTGAAGATCGTCTCGCCGCCGATGCCGAGCGGGGCGAAGTAGTCGGTGGGCAGCGCGGCCCTCATCTCGCTGAAGCCGCCCGCCTTGACGACCGCGATGGGCAGCAGGAGCAGCAGCACACCGATCGTCTTGACGACGAACTGCACCATGTCGGTGAGGGTGATCGACCACATGCCGCCGAGCGTCGAGTAGGCGACGACGATCGCGCCGCCGAGGACGATCGAGGCGGCGCGGTCGATGTCGAAGAGCACGTCGAAGATCGTGGCGTACGCGATGGTCGAGGTGACGGCGAGCATCAGCGTGTACGCCCACATCACGACGCCGGAGATGACGCCCGCCGTGCCGCCGTAGCGCAGGTCGAGCATCTCGGAGACGGTGTAGACCTTCAGCCGGGCGATGCGCGCCGAGAAGAGGACCGACAGTGCGAGCAGCCCGAGTCCGATGGTGAAGACCATCCAGGCGCCCGAGAGTCCGTACTTGTAGCCGAGGCCGACGCCGCCGATGGTGGACGCGCCACCGAGGACGACGGCGGCCATGGTCCCGGAGTACATCCACGGGCCGAGGCGGCGGCCCGCGACCAGGAACTCGCTCTTGGACTTGGCACGGCGCATGCCCCACCAGCCCATGCCGAGCATGCCGGCCAGATAGACGACGATCACTGCGTAGTCGACAGCCATCGGCTTTCCTTCCGTCTCGTCCCCCGGAACGGTCCTGGTGCGCGCTTGTGAGAGTCGACGGTAGGTGGCCGGAAAGAGGCGCAGAAGTGTACTTTTTATCCACCCTCTCCGCCTCCAGTGGATGGACTGTCCATGCCCGAGCCCGCGACTTCCCCGCCCACCCCGCCGATCCCACTCGCCTCGCTGCTCGCCGACGCGGATCTGGGGCTGCGGCAGGTCGCGGGCCCGCCCGCGGCCGAGGGCACGGCCGTCCACATGGTCCACACCTCCGAGATGGCCGACCCCTATCCGTATCTGCTGGGCGGCGAGCTGCTGCTGAGCGCGGGCGTGCTGCTGAAGGACGCCGACCGGTATGTGGCGCGGATCGTCGAGGCGGGGGCCGCGGCGCTCGGATTCGGGGTCGCGCCCGTGTACGACACGGTTCCGGCCGAGCTGGTCGAGGCGTGCGACCGGCGCGGACTGCCCCTCCTGGAGGTGCCGCAGCGCACCACGTTCACGGCCGTCGCGCGGGCCGTGTGGCGGCTGATGGCAGAGGCACGCCACCGCGAGCTGCGCCGGGTGACGCAGGCGCAGCAGGGCCTGGCCTCGGCGGCCGCCCGTCCCGACCCGGTCCCCGCGGTGCTGCACCAACTGGCGGTGCGACTGGAGGGCTGGGCGGTCCTGCTGGACGCCGACGGCGCCCGGCTGTACGCGGCGGGCCGCGAACCGGCGCCGGACGCGGTGGCAGGGGTGGCCCGCCTGGCACGGGTGGTCAGCCCCGGCGCCTCCCACCGCCCGGCTCCGGCCTCCGCGACGGACCTCGTGGATGCCGGCCACCTGTCCGCATACGCGCTCGGCGGCGGCGAGGGCCTGGTCCTGGGCCTGGCCGCGCCCGCCAGGGAGGCCGGGGACCACACCGTCGCCGGGGTCGCCGTCGTCCTGCTCTCCCTCCTCACCGCTCCCCAGCAGGGCACGGACGCGGGCAGCCGCAGCGCCGCGCTCGTACGGCTACTGCTCGGCGCGAGCCCCACCGCCACGGCCCCGCTCCTCGGCCCCGGCCCCTGGACCGTGATCCACGCACGCGGCGGCGACGGCACCCCCTTTGCCGCCACGGCGCTCGGCGCGACGCTCGGCAGCGCGTTGGTCGACCCGGACGCGGACGGCTCCGTCCGGATCCTGCTCCCCACCGCCCGCGAGGTCACCGCCCAGCCCGGCTGGACGCTCGGCGTGAGCGCCCCGTCCGACCCGGCCGCCCTGCCCGCCGCCGACACCCAGGCCGCACGTGCCGTACGGCACGCCGTCGCGACGCGCAGGGACCTGGTCCGGCACCGGGAGACGGCCCCCCTGTCCCCCGACGAGGCACGCCTGCGCCTCGCGCCGCTGACCGACTCCCCCGCGCTCGTCGAGACGCTGCGCACCTGGCTGTCGCTGCACGGCAGCTGGGACCGCACGGCGGCGGCGATGGAGATCCACCGCAACACGGTGCGCCAGCGCATCGAACGCGCCGCGAGGCTGCTGGAGGAGGACCTGGACGACGTGGACGTCCGGATGGAGCTGTGGTTCGCGCTGCGGCACGGGTGAGGTGACGGCAGGCCCACGGTTTCGCGGTGAACCCACGCCTCTTCGGCGACACGGGTTCCGTGGGAAGCCCACGACTCTCCTGCCCGAGGACTGTGGAACCGAACCCAACTCCCTTCGCCATCCGGTGTGTTGGAATTCCTGCATGGCCACTCCCGATGACGGAACCGTGCTGCTGGACCCGAACGAGCCCGCACGCCGCCTGCGCGGCGAAATCATGCGCCTGCGCGACGAAGCGACACGCCAGAAGGAACTCGCCCACCGCCGGGCGGAGTTCTGGACGAAGACCGACATCGCCCTCGGCTTCCCCGCGGCCCTCCTCGCCGGCACGGCCGGAGCGGCGGGCCTGGCCACCGCGGACGCCCGCATCCCCGCGGCGCTGCTCGCCCTCGCCTCGGCCGGTTTCGCGGCGGGTGCGGGCTTCCTCCGCAGCGACACCCGCCGCAGGGCCAACAAGCGCGCCCGGCACGCATGGGCGGCGACGGAGGGCCGGGCGACGGTGAAGCTGGCCCAGGAACACCTGACCCCGCAGGACCTGGTCGAACTGCTCGATTTCCGCCAGGCGGCACTCTCCGCCTACGACAGCGAGGACCCCCAGCCGGGCCCCTCACCTCTTTCGGGCTGACCGCCGGACGCGCGCCGACTGCAGGAGACGTGTGCGACGGGGCCGTTGCGGCATCCGCGTGTGCGGCCCCGCGTGCGCAGCATCACTCTGGACAGTTTCAACAACCGCCGGGTAACTTAGCCCTGAGCAAGCGCTTAGACATCCAGCGTACCCAAAACTGTCACGAGGAGGCGTCCGTGCGCCGTACCGTTTTCAACGAGGACCACGAGGCGTTCCGGGACACCATCCGCGCCTTCATCGAGGCCGAGGTCGTCCCCGTCTACGACGAGTGGTTCGCTGCCGGTCAGGCGCCGCGCGACTTCTACCACAAGCTCGGCGAGCTGGGCATCTTCGGGATCAACGTCCCCGAGGAGTTCGGCGGCGCGGGCCTGGACACGCACAAGTTCGAGGCCGTGCTCTACGAGGAGACCTCGCGCGCGGGCGTCATCTTCGGCGGCTCCGGTGTGCACGTGCTGCTCGCCCTGCCGTACATCAAGATGCTCGCCACCGACGAGCAGAAGAAGCGCTACCTGACGAAGTTCGTCACCGGCGAGGAGATGTGGGCGCTGGCGATGACCGAGCCGGGCACCGGCTCCGACGTCGCGGGCATGAAGACCACCGCCAAGCTCTCCGAGGACGGCACCCACTACGTTCTCAACGGCGCCAAGACCTTCATCACCGGTGGTGTGCACGCCGACCGCGTGATCGTCTGCGCCCGCACCTCCGCCCCGCGCGAGGACGACCGCCGCTTCGGCATCTCCCTGTTCGCCGTGGACACCAAGTCCGAGGGCTACTCGGTCGGCCGCAAGCTGGACAAGCTGGGCCTGCGCACCTCCGACACCGCCGAGCTGGCCTTCGTCGACGTCAAGGTCCCGGTCGAGGACCTGCTCGGCGAGGAGAACAAGGGCTTCTACTACCTCGGCCAGAACCTGCCGTCCGAGCGCTGGGGCATCGCGTTCGGCGCGTACGCACAGGCCAAGGCCGCCATCCGGTTCGCCCAGGAGTACGTGAACGACCGCACCGTCTTCGGCAAGCCCGTCGCGTCCTTCCAGAACACCAAGTTCGAGCTGGCCGCCTGCCAGGCCGAGGTGGACGCCGCGGAGGCCGTCGCCGACCGCGCGCTGGAGGCCCTGGACGCCGGCGAGCTCACGCCCGCCGAGGCCGCATCCGCGAAGCTGTTCTGCACCGAGGTCGCGCACCGCGTCATCGACCGCTGCCTCCAGCTGCACGGCGGCTACGGCTACATGAACGAGTACCCGATCGCCCGCCTGTACGCCGACAACCGCGTCAACCGCATCTACGGCGGCACCAGCGAGGTCATGAAGTCCATCATCGCCAAGTCGATGGGCCTGTAGGTTCCCTGACGTGAACCAAGCGCTCGACGAACTGCTCGATCTGCTCGACCTTGAGCAGATCGAGCAGAACATCTTCCGGGGCAGTTCCCGTTCCGCCCTGGTCCCGCGCGTCTTCGGCGGACAGGTCGCGGCCCAGGCGCTCGTCGCCGCGGGCCGCACCGTCCCGGCCGACCGCACGGCGCACTCCCTGCACTCGTACTTCCTGCGCATGGGCGACCCGGGGGCGCCGATCGTCTACACGGTCGACCGCATCCGCGACGGCCGGTCGTTCACGACCCGCCGGGTGGTCGCCGTCCAGCACGGGCAGCCCATCTTCCACCTGTCGGCGTCCTTCCAGGTCCACGAGGAAGGGCTGGAGCACCAGGCGGACATGCCCGCCGCGCCGGACCCGGAGTCGCTGCCGACCGCGGCCGAGATGCTGCCGCGGCACCTGCCGGCCAAGGTCGCGCAGCGGCTGGTCGAGGCACGCGCCGCGGTGGACCTGCGGTACGCGGACACGCCCCCGTGGGGCAGCGTCGGCGAGCCGCGCGAGCCCCGCTCGCAGGTCTGGTTCCGTACGAACGGCAAGCTCGCGGACGACCCCCTGCTCCACGTGTGCCTCGCCACGTACGTCTCCGACATGACGCTGCTCGACTCGGTGCTGCTCGCGCACGGGCGGGGCGGCTGGGCGGTAGGCGACGTGGTCGGCGCGTCGCTGGACCACGCGATGTGGTTCCACCGCCCCTTCCGCGCCGACGAGTGGCTGCTGTACGACCAGGAGTCCCCGTCCGCGTCCGGCGGCCGGGGCCTGGGCCAGGCCCGCATCTGGACCCAGGACGGGCGGCTGGCGATCTCCGTCATCCAGGAGGGCGTGGTCCGCGTCCCGCACTGACGGGGCGCTCAGGCCGCCGGGGCGTGGGCTGTGAAGGTGACCCATTGAGGTGTCACCGTCCAGCTCGACGCCTCGCCTCGCGTGGAGAGGCGGGCGAACAGCGGCAGCGTCGGCAGGGTGCTGCCGACGCTCCACGACGCAGGAGATGTCACCGGTTGACTACTCCTGCCCCGGCACGGGCGGCTCAGCTCCAAAACCGAGCGCCGCCGGCACCGGCAGCGTCGCGGCGAGGGCGAAGCCGCCGTCGGGGCTCGGGCCGGACGTGAACGTGCCGCCGAGCGCCGCCGCGCGGGTGCGCAGGCCCGTCAGGCCGTGGCCGCCGGGGTCGGGGACTGTGCGGGCGGCGGGCGGCGGGCCGTTGTGGACCAGGACGAGCAGGGAGTGGCCGGTGCGGCGCACCGTCACCCTGGCCCGTGCGCCGGGGGCATGGCGGCGGATGTTGGTGAGGCCCTCCTGGACGATGCGGTAGGCGGCGTGCTGGACCGCCGGAGGGCAGGCACCGGGATCCAGGTGCACCGAGTCCACCAGGTCGCGTGCCGCATCGAGCAGTTCCGGCAGCTGTGCGAAGCCGGGGCCGTCGTGGCGGATGGCCCGGCGCAGGTCGGCCGCGGCCCGGCGGCTGAGTTCGCCGAGGGCGGCGGCCTCCTCCCGGTACCGGACGGAGTCGGCGGCCGTGGCGAGTCCGCTGCAGCGCAGGCTGATCAGACTCAGGTGGTGGGCGGCGGTGTCGTGAACGTCGCGGGCCAGCCGTTCGCGTTCCCGCAGCGTGGCCTGTTCGGCGGCGTACCGGCGCTCACGCTCACGGGAGAGGGCCAGTTCGGCGAGGCGGCCGGCGAGTTCGGCGCGGGCACGGCCGAGCAGGCCGAGGGCGGCGGGTGCGACGGCCAGCAGTCCCGAGAGCAGGAGGCCGAGCGTGACGTCTGGCAGGGACCAGGAGTAGTCGTCCATGTGCTGCCACGGCACGAAGGACACGACGGCGACCGCCCCCGCCGATGCGGCCACCTCGCTGCGGCGCCGTTCGGACGCGGCGACGGCGTGCAGGGCGGCCATCGCCGGGATCCACAGCACACCGGTGGCCAGCGTCGGCAGGGCGAGCAGCATGAACGCGCGGGGGGAACGCCGCCGCAGCGGAAGCGCCACGGCCACCGCCGGCGCGATCCAGACCATCCAGCCGGTGAGCCAGTGACGGGTCGCCAGCGCTTCGGCGAGGGCGGCGGCCACGACCACGCCCTCGACGGCCACCGGGGCGGCCCCCAGCCGGCCGAGCCGACAGCCGACGCGCGGACGGCCGACGCGCGGACGGCCGAGGCGCGGACGGGCGGCCCCCGGGCCGGCGCCCCTGTCTCCGCGGCCCGGGATCGGCAGGCCGGTTCTCACCGCGCGGCCGACCGGTGCATCACGGACGCCAGCGCGACCCGGCTGCCCACCGCCAGTTTCCGCTTCAGTGCGCCGATGTGGGTCTTGACCGTCGTCACGCCCATACCGAGATGGGCCGCGATGTCGGCGTTGGACAGGCCGGCGGCGATCAGGGCGAGAACGTCCCGTTCGCGGGCAGTGAGGTCGTCGAGGGTTTCGACGCCGTCCGGGACCGGCGACACCGGGGCCGAGGCCGCGTACCGGGAGAGCGCCTCCGCGCTGCCGGGCGGTGTGCAGACCACGCCGCCCGCGGCGAGCAGGCGCACCGCCTCGACGAAGACCCGCGGGTCGGTGGTCTTGAGCAGGAAGCCGGCCGCGCCCTCGCGCAGGGCGCGTTCCACGTGGTCCGCCGTGTCGAGGGCGGTGAGCATCGCGACGGCCGGCGGCCGGGGCAGGCCCCTCAGCGTGCGCAGCACGTCGAAGCCGGGCACGGAGGGCATGTCGATGTCCAGCAGGACGAGATCGGGTGCGAGGTCGCGTACGGCGTCGACGGCGTCGGGACCGTCGCAGGTCCCGACGACGGTCACGCCGCCGGCCGAGCCGAGAACCTGCTGGAGTGCGGTGCGTACGAGCGCCTCGTCGTCGACGACGAGGACACGCACCGGCCTCAAGTCGTAGGGCAAAGGTCGTCCTGGAGTCTGAGCGATGCAGCGGCCGCTGCTGCGAGCCTGGTTGCAGATCCTAGGACGCCACAAGCGACCGCCCGGATCCCCGGGGGTCGACCAGCCCCCGGGCCCACGCTGCCCCGGACACCGAGTCGGGCCGCCGAGTCGGCCCACGAAGGGAACGGATTGCAGTGAGCGCGCCACCCCCGGCCGAGGAGGAACCGTCGTACGACGACCCGTCGTCGCACGACGCGGCCGGGACCGGCGCCTGGGCGAGGGCGTCGCCCGTCGCGCGGGCGCTGTGGACCGTCGGCGGTGGCGCGCTGATCGTCGGCAGCGTGCTGCTGCTGATCGTCGCCCGCGACTGGTCGATCGGCCACACCGGGGGGGTGCGTCACGGCCTCGGGCTCGCGCTGCGCGGCGCCCTGACGCTGATGCTGCTCTGCGGCACCTACGGCGTCGTACGCGGCACGTGGCGTGACTGAAACCCCGGGGCCCTGAAGCCCTGGGTCCCGCAGCTTCGCCGCCTCGCAACCCCACAACCCCGCCGCCCCGCCGCCGGATCAGTCCGCCGGCCCCAGCCCCGCCGCGTCCAGCAGGTAGGCCGTCATCGGGTCGTAGAACCGCGGGTCGGTCACATGGTCGTCGAGCGGGACCGTCACCTGGAGCGTGCCCTCGGCCTCGGCGATGAACAGGGCCGGGTCGTTGCAGTCCGCGTAGCCGACGGCGTCGATGCCGCGCTGGCCCGCGCAGCCCGCCCAGCCGTGGTCGGCCACCACCAGGTCGGGCAGCGGCCGGCCCTCGCGCGCCAGACCGTCGAGGATCGCGGCCATCGGCGCCGGCGAGTGGGTGTGCCACAGGGTCGCGCCGCGCTCCAGCATGGCGACGTCGGCGAACTGGAAGACCATGCCCTCGTCGGCCATCAGCCCGCCCGGGATCCGTACGATCTCGCAGCCCGCGGCCCGCAGCGCGGCGGCGGTCTGCCGGTGGACGTCGAGCAGGCCGCCGGGGTGACCGGTCGCGAACAGCACGCGCTCGTGGGCGTCGGCGGCCTTGCGCAGGCGGGCGGCCATGCGCTCCAGGGCGTCGACGGTCAGCTCGGGGTCGATGGTGTCCTGGCCCTGCCGGTGCTCGGGGTCGTCGCTGACACCGCACCGCTCTGCCATGACCGCCAGCACGTCCTGCTCGTCGCTCCAGCGGTCGCCGAGCTCCAGACCGAGCCAGTAGTGCCGGTCACCGTTGGCGAGTCTGCGGTAGTGGGAGAGATTGTTGTCGCGAGGGGTGGCGACGTCTCCGGCGATACGTGAGCGGACGAGATGGTCGACAAGAGCGGCGCGGCTGGGTATCGGCATGGGCCCCATTGTGCCGTGGTGTGCGCGGAGGGTACCCACCGTCTCGCCCCACGGACGCGCGGCGAGGCGGACTCTCGGACTCCGCTACGCCCCCCACGGACGCGCTCCGGACGGACCCTCCGATTCCGCTACGCCCCCCACCACGGACGTGGCGCGGACCGGACCCTCCGACTCCACTAAGGCCGTCCCTGCGGCCCTGAAGAGCTGTCGCCCACCGGCCCCAAGGACCCCGCCGCCTGCGCTACCGCGCCCCCAGCGGCCCCAGCGCCGCGAACGCCCCGTGCGCCAGCCGCCTGAGCAGGGACTCCGTCGCCGCGCGGCCCAGGGGGCCGCCTCCGTTCGCACCCAGGTGGGGCGTCGAGTTGAGCAGGCCGAACACCGCGTGCACCGCCGTCCTCGCCTCGGACTCCGCCACGTCCGGGTGCAGCTCGCGCACCACCGCCACCCACAGCTCCACGTACTGGCGCTGCAACTGGCGCACCAGCTTGCGGTCGCTGTCCCGCAGGCGGTCCAGCTCCCGGTCGTGCAGAGTGATCAGCGGGCGGTCGTCGAGCGCGAAGTCGATGTGGCCGTCGATCAGGGACGCCAGGACCGCGTCCGGGCCCGTCGACGCCTCCTCGACCCGCAGTCGGCCACCGCTCAGGAGACGCTCGCTGATGCCCACGAGCAGCTCCGCGAGCATCGCGTCCTTGCCGGGGAAGTGGCGGTAGAGGCCGGGGCCGCTGATGCCCACCGCGGCCCCTATCTCGTCGACTCCCACGCCGTGGAAGCCGCGCTCGGCGAAGAGGCGCGCGGCCTCCTTGAGGATCTGCTCGCGGCGCGTCGGGGCCGAGGTCCTGGTGCTCATGGGAATTCATTCTAGACAGGGCTGTTAGCGGTCGTTAACCTTGGAGAAACACGTTAACGCTCATTAACCGAGCAAGGGAGCTCGAGCAATGCAGCAGGCACCAGTGCTGGCGAGCGCCGCGGACCCGGCGTCCGAGGCCTGGCAGGCCAACGAGGCGGCACACCAGGAGCTCGCCGACGGTCTGCGCTCACGCCTGGCGGCAGCCCGCCTCGGCGGCGGCGAGAAGGCGCGCGCCCGCCATACGGCGCGCGGGAAGCTGCTTCCGCGGGACCGCGTGGACACCCTTCTCGACCCCGGCTCGCCCTTCCTGGAGCTCGCTCCGCTTGCGGCCGAGGGGATGTACGACGGGCAGGCCCCGGCGGCCGGGGTGATCGCCGGGATCGGGCGGGTCAGCGGCCGCGAGGTCGTGGTCGTGGCCAATGACGCCACCGTCAAGGGCGGCACGTACTACCCGATGACGGTCAAGAAGCATCTGCGCGCGCAGGAAGTGGCGCTGGAGAACCGGCTCCCCTGCGTGTACCTCGTGGACTCCGGCGGCGCGTTCCTGCCGATGCAGGACGAGGTCTTCCCCGACCGCGAGCACTTCGGCCGGATCTTCTACAACCAGGCCCGGATGTCCGGCGCCGGCATCCCCCAGATCGCCGCGGTGCTCGGTTCGTGCACCGCGGGCGGGGCGTATGTGCCCGCCATGAGCGACGAGGCAGTGATCGTGCGCAACCAGGGCACGATCTTCCTCGGCGGCCCGCCACTGGTGAAGGCGGCGACCGGCGAGGTCGTCACCGCCGAGGAGCTCGGCGGCGGCGAGGTCCACTCCCGCGTCTCCGGCGTCACCGACCATCTCGCCGAGGACGACGCCCACGCTCTGCGGATCGTGCGCACCATCGTCGCGACCCTGCCCGAGCGCGGCCCGCTCCCCTGGTCCGTGGAGCCGGCCGAGGAGCCCAAGGCCGACCCCGCCGGGTTGTACGGCGCGGTCCCGGTCGACTCCCGTACGCCGTACGACGTGCGGGAGGTGATCGCCCGGATCACGGACGGCTCCCGGTTCGCCGAGTTCAAGTCGGAGTTCGGGCAGACGCTGGTCACCGGCTTCGCACGGATCCATGGCCACCCCGTCGGCATCGTCGCCAACAATGGCATCCTGTTCGCCGAGTCCGCCCAGAAGGGCGCGCACTTCATCGAGCTGTGCGACCAGCGCGGCATCCCCCTGCTCTTCCTGCAGAACATCTCCGGCTTCATGGTGGGCAAGGACTACGAGGCCGGCGGCATCGCCAAGCACGGCGCCAAGATGGTCACGGCCGTGGCGTGCACGCGGGTGCCGAAGCTGACCGTCGTCGTCGGCGGTTCCTACGGCGCCGGCAACTACTCGATGTGCGGCCGGGCCTACGGCCCCCGCTTCCTGTGGATGTGGCCGAACGCGAAGATCTCGGTCATGGGCGGCGAGCAGGCCGCGTCCGTCCTGGCCACGGTCAAGCGGGACCAGCTGGAGGGCCGCGGCGAGCAGTGGTCCGCGGCGGAGGAAGAGGCCTTCAAGGACCCGATCCGCGCCCAGTACGAGCAGCAGGGCAACGCCTACTACGCGACGGCCCGCCTGTGGGACGACGGCGTGATCGACCCGATGGACACCCGGCAGGTGCTGGGTCTGGCCCTGACCGCCTGCGCCAACGCGCCGTTGGGGGACGCCGGCTTCGGCGTCTTCCGGATGTGAGGGACCTTTCACGATGACGATGTTCGACACCGTTCTGGTCGCCAACCGCGGCGAGATCGCGGTACGGGTCATCCGCACCCTGCGGGCCCTCGGCGTGCGCTCCGTGGCCGTCTTCAGCGATGCGGACGCCGGCGCCCGCCATGTGCGCGAGGCGGACACCGCGGTCCGTATCGGGCCCGCGCCGGCCGCCGAGAGCTACCTCTCGATCGACCGTCTGCTGGACGCCGCCGCGCGCACCGGCGCCCAGGCCGTCCACCCCGGCTACGGCTTCCTCGCGGAGAACGCGGGCTTCGCCCAGGCGTGCGCCGAGGCCGGCCTCGTGTTCATCGGCCCGCCGGCGTCCGCGATCTCCCTGATGGGCGACAAGATCCGCGCCAAGGAGACCGTGAAGGCAGCCGGCGTCCCGGTCGTTCCCGGCTCCTCGGGCAGCGGTCTCACCGACGACGAACTGGCCGCGGCCGCCCGCGAGATCGGCATGCCGGTCCTGCTCAAGCCGTCGGCGGGCGGCGGCGGCAAGGGCATGCGCCTCACCCGCGTCGAGTCGGCGCTCCTCGACGAGATCGCGGCCGCGCGGCGCGAGGCGCGTGCCTCGTTCGGCGACGACACGCTGCTCGTCGAGCGCTGGATCGACCGTCCCCGCCACATCGAGATCCAGGTGCTGGCCGACGGCCACGGCCGGGTGGTGCATCTCGGCGAGCGCGAGTGCTCGCTCCAGCGCCGCCACCAGAAGATCATCGAGGAGGCGCCTTCGGTCCTGCTGGACGAGGCGACGCGTGCCGCGATGGGCGAGGCGGCCGTGCAGGCGGCCCGTTCCTGCGGCTACCGGGGCGCGGGCACGGTGGAGTTCATCGTCCCGGGCACCGACCCTTCGCAGTACTACTTCATGGAGATGAACACCCGCCTCCAGGTCGAGCATCCGGTCACCGAGCTCATCACCGGTATCGACCTGGTGGAGTGGCAGCTGCGGGTCGCGGCGGGCGAGCGACTGTCCTTCGGGCAGGACGACATCACCCTCACGGGCCACGCCGTCGAGGCCCGTGTCTGCGCCGAGGACCCCTCGCGCGGCTTCCTGCCCTCCGGCGGCACGGTCCTGCGCCTCCACGAGCCCCAGGGCGAGGGGGTGCGCACGGACTCGGGCCTGACCGAGGGCCTGGAGGTGAGCAGCCTGTACGACCCGATGCTCTCCAAGGTCATCGCGTACGGCCCCGACCGCGCCACCGCCCTGCGCAAGCTGCGGGCGGCCCTCGCGGAGACGGTGACGCTGGGCGTCCCGACGAACGCCGGATTCCTGCGCCGCCTGCTCGCCCATCCGGCGGTCGTCTCGGGGGAGATGGACACGGGTCTCGTGGAGCGGGAGGCCGACGCTCTCGTTCCGGGCGGGGTGCCGGACGAGGTGTACGAGGCGGCGGCGGCCGTGCGGGCTGCTGAGCTCGCACCGCCGCGGACGACCGGCTGGGCGGACCCCTTCTCGGTGCCGAGCGGCTGGCGGATGGGCGGCGAGGCGGCTCCGCTCGCCTTCCCCCTGCGCGTGCCGGGAGGCGACCCCGTCACACACACCGTGCGGCGCCAGGCGGTCCCGCGGGTCGAGGAGCACACGGTCGCCGTCGAGGTGCACGGCGTCACGCACACCTTCCACCGCGCGGGCGACTGGCTCGGCCGCGACGGCGACAGCTGGCATGTGCTGGACCACGACCCCGTCGAAGCGGCCCTCAGCGGCACCGCCCACAGCGGCGTGGACACCCTGGCCGCGCCGATGCCCGGCACCGTCACCGTCGTCAAGGTGGCCGTCGGCGATGTGGTGACGGCGGGCCAGAGCCTGCTGGTGGTGGAGGCGATGAAGATGGAGCACGTCATCTCCGCCCCGCACGCCGGCACGGTCACCGAGCTCGACGTCACCGCGGGCTCGACCGTCGCCATGGACCAGGTGCTCGCCGTGGTCACTCCGGACGAGACCGGCGAGGAGGCGCAGGCATGACCGGCACCGAAGGGCTGCCCATGACGGTGCGGGCCCCCGGCCTCCCTCCGCGCGTGCGCATCCACGAGGTCGGCCCCCGCGACGGCCTGCAGAACGAGAAGTCGGTGGTGCCGGTGGAGGTCAAGGCGGAGTTCATCCGCCGGCTGGCCGCCGCCGGCCTCACCACCGTGGAGGCGACCAGCTTCGTCCACCCGAAGTGGGTTCCCCAACTGGCGGACGCCGAGCAGCTGTTCCCGATGGTCGGCGACCTGCCCGGCGTGCGGCTGCCGGTCCTCGTGCCCAACGACCGCGGCCTGGACCGGGCCCTCGGGCTCGGGGCCCGTGAGATCGCGGTGTTCGCCAGCGCCACGGAGTCGTTCGCGAAGGCCAATCTCAACCGCACGGTCGACGAGGCGCTCGCCATGTTCGCACCGGTCGTCACCAGGGCCGTCGAGCACGGCCTGCGGGTGCGCGGCTATCTGTCGATGTGCTTCGGCGACCCGTGGGAGGGACCGGTGCCTGTCGAGCAGGTCGTCACGGTGTGCCGGCGCCTGATCGACATGGGCTGCGACGAGCTCAGCCTCGGCGACACGATCGGCGTGGCCACCGCCGGCCATGTGCGTGCGCTGCTCACCGCGCTGCACGACAGCGGCGTGGCGAGCAGCAGGATCGCGGTCCACTTCCACGACACCTACGGCCAGGCACTGGCCAACACCCTCGCCGCACTCCAGTGCGGCGTGAGCACGGTGGACGCCTCCGCCGGCGGCCTCGGCGGCTGCCCGTACGCGAAGAGCGCCACCGGAAATCTCGCCACCGAAGACCTCGTGTGGATGCTCGACGGCCTCGGCATCGAGACCGGGGTCGACCTCGGCCGGCTCACCGCCACCAGCGTGTGGATGGCCGAACAGCTGGGCCGTCCCAGCCCGTCCCGTACCGTCCGCGCCCTCTCCCACAAGGAGTGACACCCCGATGTCCCTGGACCACCGGCTCTCCGCCGAGCACGAGGAACTCCGCCGCACGGTCGAGGAGTTCGCGCACGATGTGATAGCGCCGAAGATCGGCGACTTCTACGAGCGCCACGAGTTCCCTTACGAGATCGTCCGCGAGATGGGCCGCATGGGCCTGTTCGGGCTGCCGTTCCCGGAGGAGTACGGCGGCATGGGCGGTGACTACCTCGCCCTCGGCATCGCCCTGGAGGAGCTGGCCCGCGTCGACTCCTCCGTGGCCATCACCCTGGAGGCCGGGGTCTCGCTGGGTGCGATGCCCGTCTACCGCTTCGGCACCGAGGAGCAGAAGCGGCAGTGGCTGCCCCGGCTGTGCTCGGGCGAGCTGCTGGGCGCGTTCGGGCTGACCGAGCCGGACTGCGGTTCGGACGCGGGCGGCACCAGGACGACGGCCGTGCGCGACGGCGACGAGTGGGTCATCAACGGCTCCAAGTGCTTCATCACCAACTCCGGCACGGACATCACGGGCCTGGTCACGGTGACGGCGGTGACGGACCGCAAGGCCGACGGCCGCCCGGAGATCTCCGCCATCATCGTCCCGTCCGGTACACCGGGCTTCACGGTCGCCGCCCCCTACTCCAAGGTGGGGTGGAACGCCTCGGACACCCGTGAGCTGTCGTTCTCCGACGTCCGCGTCCCGCTCGCCAACCTGCTGGGCGAGGAGGGCCGGGGCTACGCCCAGTTCCTGCGCATCCTCGACGAGGGCCGGATCGCGATCTCGGCGCTGGCGACGGGTCTGGCGCAGGGCTGTGTGGACGAGTCCGTGAAGTACGCGAAGGAACGTCACGCCTTCGGCCGGCCGATCGGCGGCAACCAGGCCATCCAGTTCAAGATCGCGGACATGGAGATGCGCGCGCACATGGCGAGGGTCGGCTGGCGCGACGCGGCGTCCCGGCTGGTGAGGGGCGAGCCGTTCAAGAAGGAGGCGGCGATCGCCAAGCTGTACTCCTCGACGGTGGCGGTGGACAACGCCCGTGAGGCCACCCAGATCCACGGCGGCTACGGCTTCATGAACGAGTACCCGGTCGCCCGGATGTGGCGCGACTCCAAGATCCTGGAGATCGGCGAGGGCACGAGTGAGGTCCAGAGGATGCTGATCGCACGGGAGTTGGGCTTCACCGGCTGACCATCCGGGCACACGCGCGCGACCTGCTCCAGGGCGGTCGCGCGCGTTCATGTGCCGGCCGCCGGCCGGGCAGGTATCGGCCGGCGGGCATGACGGGTACGAGACCCGGGACCCGGCGTATGCCGTGCGTGGCAGGTTCCTCTGGACAGCTTGTGAGGTTAGGCTAACCTATCCTCGGACCTGGCCAGTGGCCGAATCGGCACGTACGAAAGCGGACATCATCATGCCCAACGCCCGCGCATACCACCTCACTCGCCGCGGCATTCTCGCCGCCGGCGGCGCCCTCGGGCTCGGCGTCGCACTCGCCGCATGCGGCAAGGACGACACCGAGAACGGCGGTTCGGGCAAGGGCTCCGCGAAGGACGCCGGCCCCTGGAGCTTCAAGGACGACCGCGGCACCACCGCCGAGGCGAAGGCCACCCCGAAGAACATCGTCGCCTTCACCGGCACCGCCGCAGCGCTGTACGACTACGGCATTCAGGTCAAGGGCGTTTTCGGCCCAACCGAGACGCCCGAAGGCAAGCCCGACGTCCAGGCCGGCGACATGGACATCAGCAAGCTGGAGATCCTGGGCAATGTCTGGGGCGAGTTCAACGTCGAGAAGTACGCGGCCCTCGCGCCCGAGCTGCTCGTCACCGACATGTGGGAGAAGAACGCCCTCTGGTACGTGCCGGACCAGTCGAAGGACAAGATCCTCAAGCTGGCCCCGAGCGTGGCCCTGAAGGCCGCCGAGATCAACATGCCCGCCGCGCTGGCCCGCCGCGCCCAGCTGGCCGAGTCCCTCGGCGCGGACCTGAAGTCCAAGCAGTTCGCCGACGCCAAGGCCCGTTTCGAGCAGGCCGCCGAGCGGCTGCGCAAAGCCGCGAAGGCCAGGCCCGGCATCAAGGTACTCATCGGATCCGGCAGCGCCGACCTGTTCTACATCTCGTCGCCGGAGCGCCCGACCGACCTCAAGTACTTCAAGGAGCTCGGCGTCGACATCATCACGCCGTCGAAGCTCGACGCGACCGGCTGGTTCGAGGAGCTCAGCTGGGAGAACGCCGCCAAGTACGAGGCGGACATCATCATGATGGACAACCGCACCGGCACGCTGCAGCCCGGCGACCTCGCCAAGTCCAAGCCCACCTGGGCGGGCCTGCCCGCCGTCAAGGCCGGCCAGGTCATCCCGCGCGTCACCGAGCCGATCTACTCGTACGCCAAGTGCGCGCCGATCCTCGAGGACCTGGCCAAGGCCATCGAGAACGCCAAGAAGGTCGCCTGACGATGACGGCGCAGGCCGAGCCCGCCCCCTTCCGCTTCTTCGACCTGTCCGTCGCACGGACCCGGCGGCTCGGCCCGTCGTTCGTCCGGGTCACCTTCACCGGAGCCGACGGCCCTCTGAGCGGTTTCATGGCCGGCGGCCGCGACCAGTCGCTCTCGCTCTTCCTTCCCCATCCCGGCCAGGATGCGCCCGTCGTCCCGGTCGACGCGGGTGACGGCAGCGCGATCTTCGCCGCGTGGCGGGCGCTGCCCGACGACGTGCGGGCCGTGATGCGCTCGTACACCGTCCGCGAACAGCGCGCGGAGGCAGGCGAGATCGACATCGACTTCGTCGTCCACGAGGACGGGGGTCCGGCGTGCCGCTGGGCCCTCGCGGCCGAGCCCGGCCACCGTGTGATGGTGCTCGGACCGGCCGTCGCGGACAACACGGCGGTACGGTGCCGGCCGCCCGAGGACACCGACTGGGTGCTCGTCTGGGGCGACGAGACGGCACTGCCGGCCGCCGCGGCGATCCTGGAGTGGCTGCCGAAGGGCATGAAGGCCAAGGTGTGGCTGGAGGTGGCGCATGCGGGCGACCGTATGCCGCTCGCCACCGACGCGGACGCCGACATCACCTGGCTGGTGCGGGAGGAGAACGCTCCGCCCGCCCTGGAGTCCGTCGCCGCCGCAGAGTTGCCCGAGGGCGCTGCGTACGCGTGGCTCGCGGGCGAGTCGGGCAGCGTGAAGTCCCTGCGGCGCCACCTGGTGAACGAGCGCGGGCTGGATCGTCGGCGGGTGACGTTCGTCGGCTACTGGAAGCAGGGCCTGAGCGAGGACGGTCTGCGCGAGCAGCCCGATTCCGCGTAGGCGCCAATCGACTCCACGGGCCGCATCGGCCGCGTCCACCGCGCTGTGGTTCGTCGGGCACGCTGGGGAACCCGACGGCGCGGTTCGCCCATTCAAGCCCCTCCGGCGATTGAGGAGTGGAGCCCCCCCGCCGGGAAGCGCCGGGCACTGATCCGGCCCCTGAAAACGGCGGGCGCCCCGAGGGCGGTCCCACGGGGCGCCCGTCATCAGGTCACTGTGTCGCAGGCCAGGGAACCTGCGCCGAGCGGTAGTAGTCGATGCCGAGCGCTTCCATCCGGGGGCCCTGCGCCGCGAGCCGGACCTTGTAGTCCTCCCAGTCGTGCGTCGCCGCGGGGGACCAGCCGAGTTCGGCGACACCGGGCAGGCGCGGGAACGCCATGTGGTCGATGTGTTCGTTGCTGGAGATGGTCTCCGTCCACAGCGGCGCCTCGACACCCGCGATCGCGCTCGCGGGTGCGCCGGGCAGGTAGGCGCCCGGGTCCCAGTCGTAGGAGCGCCGGACCTCGACGTAGCCGGCCCAGGACAGGCCCAGCTCGGTGTCCTTGTTGTACTTCATGTCGAGGTAGATCCGGTCGGCGGGCGACAGGATCAGCCGGGTGCCGTTCTGCGCGGCCCTGGCGACCTGCTCCTTCTCGGCCTGGCTGGTGCCGTCCAGGCCCCAGTACTGGGCGATCGCACCCTCGGCCGGGGTGGCGCCGGTCAGCTGGTGCCAGCCGATGACGGTCTTGCCGTACGTGGCCACGATCGGCTGGACGCGGTTCATGAACGCCACGTAGTCGGCGCGACTGGTGGAGTGCGCCTCGTCCCCGCCGATGTGGATGTACCTGCCGGGCGTGAGCGCGGCGATCTCCCGGATGACGTCGTCCACGAAGTCGTAGGTGACGGCCTTCGGCACGCACAGGGAGCTGAAGCCGACCGCCGTGCCCGTGTAGAGGGGCGGTGCCACGCCGTCGCAGTTGAGCTCGGCGTACGAGGCCAGGGCCGCGTTGGTGTGGCCCGGCATGTCGATCTCCGGCACGACCTCGACATGGCGAGCGGCCGCGTAGCGCACGATCTCCTTGTACTGGGCCTTCGTGTAGTAGCCGCCCGGGCCGCCGCCGACCTGGGTGGAGCCGCCGTAGGTGGCCAGCCGCGGCCAGGAGTCGATGGCGATGCGCCAGCCCTGGTCGTCGGAGAGATGGAGATGGAGCTTGTTGATCTTGTAGAGGGAGATGTGGTCGAGGTAGCGCTTGACCTGGTCCACGGTGAGGAAGTGCCGTGAGACGTCGAGCATGGCGCCGCGGTGGGCGAAGCGCGGGCTGTCGGTGATCGTGCCGCCCGCGACCTGCCAGGGACCGGGCTGGCGGGTGTCCTCCTCCACCCGCGACGGCAGCAGCTGGCGCAGGGTCTGCACGCCACGGAAGAGGCCCGCGGGGCGGTGGGCGGTGATGGTGAGCGAGCCGCGCGAGGACTGCAGCCGGTAGCCCTCCTCGCCGAGCGCGCTGTCCTTTCCGCTCAGCCGCAGCCTGATGGCACCGGGTGAGGGACGGTCGGTGACGGGCAGCGCGTAGCCGGTGGAGGGGCGCAGCACCTCGGCGAGGCGGTCGCCGATGGCGCGCACCTCACCGGAGCTGTCGGTGCGGATACGGGTCTCGGGGGTGAGCGTGAAGGGCGCACCGCCGGGCACGACGGAGGCGGGGACGGGAACGGTCTGGCCGAGCGGGCGGACGGGGGGCTCGGCGGCCTGGGCGGGCGTGGCCGCGAGCCCGGAGGCCACGACGCCCGACAAGGTGGCGGCCGCGAGAAGCAACAGCGAACCGAGCAGTCGGGGAATCGGTCTGGGCTGACTCACAGGGGTCCCTTCGACGGGGGTCTCGACTGTGCGCAGAGCAACCGGACTGTCACCATGCGTACCTCGCACCTCAACTGCGGTCAAGGTGTAGACCACTTACTCGTCCAGCGACGGGAAGAATCCCTTCTCGGCAGAAATCATCCGGAATGATGGGCCCCGGTGTTCGATGGCACACTTTGAGGGCGGCGCGGTGCCACACATGCGGCCTCCTGCCCGGAATCGGGCAGGATTCTTGCAAAGCGACTCCTCCACCCCTCAATATCTACGGGTGCTCGAACAACGCCTGTCGTCCCACGACGACCTCGTCGACCATCTGGTGCGCAGCACCGCGCTCCAGCGCGGTGAAGCGGTCCGGGTGGTGCTCGACGTGCTGGCGTACTTCGACGAGACGACCGAGGAATTCGTTCGCCGGCGCCACCGTGAGCTTCAGTCCGGCGGCGCCGTGAACGCCGACATCTTCGAGCGCATCGCGGCCGAGCTGCCGCACCGCGCCGTGGCGCCGCCGGAGCTCTCGCTCCGCCAGCTGCGCCGCATGGTCTACGGCTGACGGCCGGCCGTCACACCGGGCACACACCTGCATCTACGGAGGGGCAAGACTTTATGTGCGGAATTGTCGGTTACATCGGCAAGCGTGATGTGGCTCCGCTGCTGCTGGAGGGCCTGCAGCGGCTGGAGTACCGGGGATACGACTCGGCGGGCGTGGTGATCAACAGCCCCAAGGCCGCGGCCCTGAAGATGGTGAAGGCCAAGGGCCGTGTCCGCGACCTGGAGGCCCGTGTCCCCAAGCGCTTCGCCGGCACCACCGGCATCGCCCACACCCGCTGGGCCACGCACGGCGCCCCGAGCGACGAGAACGCGCACCCCCACCTGTCACCCGACAACCAGGTCGCGCTCGTCCACAACGGCATCATCGACAACGCCGCCGAGCTGCGCGCCAAGCTGGAGGCCGACGGCGTCGTCTTCGCCTCGGAGACCGACACCGAGGTCCTCACCCACCTCATCGCGCGCTCCCAGGCCGAGAGCCTGGAGGAGAAGGTCCGCCAGGCGCTGAAGCTGATCGAGGGCACGTACGGCATCGCCGTCATGCACGCCGACTTCCCCGACCGCATCGTGGTGGCCCGCAACGGCTCCCCGGTCGTCCTCGGCATCGGCGAGAAGGAGATGTTCGTCGCCTCCGACGTCGCCGCGCTCGTCGCCCACACCCGCCAGGTCGTCACCCTCGACGACGGCGAGATGGCCACCCTCAAGGCGGACGACTTCCGCACGTACACCACCGAGGGCTCCCGTACGACCGCGACGCCGACCACCGTGGAGTGGGAGGCCGAGTCGTACGACATGGGCGGCCACGACACGTACATGCACAAGGAGATCTCCGAGCAGCCCGACGCGGTCGACCGCGTGCTGCGCGGCCGGATCGACGACCGCTTCAACACGGTGCACCTCGGCGGCCTGAACCTGGACGCTCGCGAGGCGCGCGGCATCCGCCGCGTGAAGATCCTCGGCTGCGGCACCTCGTACCACGCGGGCCTGATCGGCGCCGGACTGATCGAGTCCCTCGCCCGTATCCCGGCGGACGCCGAGCCGGCCTCGGAGTTCCGCTACCGCAACCCGGTCGTGGACCCCGACACCCTCTACATCGCCGTCTCGCAGTCCGGTGAGACGTACGACGTGCTCGCCGCCGTCCACGAGCTCAAGCGCAAGGGCGCCCGCGTCCTCGGCGTCGTGAACGTCGTCGGTTCGGCGATCGCCCGCGAGGCCGACGGCGGCACGTACGTCCACGCGGGCCCCGAGGTCTGCGTCGTCTCCACCAAGTGCTTCACCAACACGGTCGTGGCCTTCGCCCTGCTCGCGCTGCACCTGGGCCGCATCCGCGACCTGTCCGTCGCCGAGGGCAAGCGGATCATCGAGGGCCTGCGCAAGCTGCCCGCGCAGATCAGCGAGATCCTCGAGTCCGAGGACGAGATCAAGAAGCTGGCCGAGAGCTACGCCGACGCCAAGTCGATGATGTTCATCGGCCGGGTGCGCGGCTACCCGGTGGCCCTGGAGGCCTCCCTGAAGCTCAAGGAGATCTCCTACATCCACGCCGAGGCCTACCCCGCCTCCGAGCTCAAGCACGGCCCGCTCGCGCTGATCGAGCCCGCGCTGCCGACGGTCGCGATCGTGCCCGACGACGAGCTGCTGGAGAAGAACCGCGCCGCGCTGGAGGAGATCAAGGCCCGCTCCGGCCGCATACTGGCCGTCGCCCACCGCGAGCAGGAGAAGGCCGACCACACGATCGTCGTGCCGAAGAACGAGGACGAGCTCGACCCGATCCTGATGGGCATCCCGCTCCAGCTCCTCGCCTACCACACGGCGCTGGCGCTCGGCCGGGACATCGACAAGCCGCGCAACCTCGCCAAGTCCGTCACCGTCGAGTAGTCGACCGGCAGTTGGCCGTTCGCCGCCCGGCGGCACGGAAACGCCCCCTGTGTGTGCCACCAGCACACAGGGGGCGTTCTTCGGTGCCGGCCGGCGCGCAACCCGTCACGCCGGCCTCTTCGCGGGGGCCGTGTCACACGGAGCCCCGCCGGCCGCTCAGCCGGTGGCCGTCACTCCCCGGCCGGCAGCACGTCCGCTGAACGTGGGCCACTTGGCGAGCGCCGCCGTCGCCCCGTACCACGCGACGAGACCCGCGACCGCGCCGAGCCAGCCGCCCGCCTTGGCGAGCCCTGCACTGCCCGCGAAGGCGCCTATGCCACCGAGCAGCAACGACAGGCACAACAGGCCGTACACGCCCTGGCCGAAGACCCCACTGCCGGCGGAAGCAGCCGTCAGCGTCAGCGCGAGCAGCGCCCACAGCAGCAGGAACAGACCGGCCGCCTCGGCCGAGGCCTCGCTGCCCACACTGGTGCCCCAGGTGAACCAGAACGCTCCGAGACCGGCGAAGGCCGTGCCCGAACCGCTGTCGCCCGCCCGGTACGCGAGCAGTCCGACGACGAAGAGTGCGACGCCGCCGACCCAGGTGGCGAGGGCCGCGGCATCGGCCGCGGTGACGTTGTCGATCACTTGGGTGTTGCCGACGCCGAACGCCAGCAGGGTCAGTCCGAGCGCGAGACGGCCGAGGGTGTTGGTCGATCCGGCGCTTCCCGCAGAGACTCCGTTGTCCACGGCGGGCTCCCTTCCTGTCTGTGCAGTTGTGCTGCAGTGGTGCTGCCCTGTGCTGCGGACCCAGCGACCGTTATGTACCCTTCACAAGCGCACAATCCACCTGCTACGGACGGGTAGATTCCCGTGCGGTGAGGGGAAGTTGATGACGGGTCACCTGCGGAGACACCTGCGGAACAGGGAGCCGGAAGTGACGCGCGGGACGCCCGGCGGGGCGACGATGGAGCGCCCGGCGCGCGGGGGCTGCGGTTGAACGCCCGCGCGGGGCCGGGGCGGAAGTGCGGCGTGAGCCCGCGTGGAACGCCCGCGCGGGGCCGGGGCGGAACGCGCCGGTACGGACCTACAGAGGGAGCACCCGGCAGGGGCCAGGGCGGAACGTGCGGCGCGGGCCACCGGGGGGAACGCCCGCCCGCGCAGGACCGATACTGAACGCCGGTACTGGGCTGCGGTGGAGCGCCCGGCGCAGGGCTGCGATGGAACGCCCGCGCGGGCCTGCGGGCGGAACACACGCCCGCACGGGGCCACTACTGAACGCCGGTACGGGGCGGTGGAACGCGCGACCGGGCAACGGCAGGACGTGCCGGTACGGGCCTACGGGCGAAGCGCCCGGCCCGGGCCACGGTGGAGCGCCCGGCATGGGCCACGGTAAGAACGTACGGGTGCGGCCGCGTCGGAAGCACGCGCGCACCGAGTCACGGCAGAACGCCCGGCGGGGGCTACGGGATGACGATCACCGGGCGCTGCGCGCGGCGGGCCAGCCGCCCTGCGACCGAACCGAAGATCCGGCCGACGAGACCATGCGTGGAGCCGACCACGATCGCGTCGGCCGAGTACTCACGGCCGACCTCTTCCAGTTCATGACAGATGTCGCCGCCGCGCTCGACCAGGATCCACGGGACCTCGATCAGGTAGTCCGCGCAGGCCAGCTCCAGGCCCAGCACCTCGGTGCGGTGGTCGGGGACGTCCACGAAGACGGGCGGCTCGCAGCCGGCCCAGACCGTGGTGGGCAGCCTGTTGGCGACGTGGACGATGATCAGGCCGGAGCCCGACCTGCGGGCCATTCCGATGGCATAGGCGAGCGCCCGCTCGCTGGAGGTCGACCCGTCGAATCCGACGACGACTCCGTGCCGGAAAGCGGGATCGCAGGAATGGCATGCCTCTTCGGCCGCCCGCAGGTCCGACAGTGGATCGGCTACCTGCTTGCGGTCCGCGGGATCAGGGAATTCGTGACCGGCCATCGATGTCTCGGCGAAGAACGTCCTCTTGGGAGGGAGTCTGAGAAGTGCGTCAGTTGGGGTGGTTGTGGAGCCGTGTCCGGGAATCGTCTTCCCAAGCCCATACCCCCAAGGGTACGGCGGCACTCCTCTCCTGCCCAGGCCCCGCGGTGCCCTGCAAGGCGTTCCAGGGAGCATGCCCCAGGCCGCTCCTCTATGGCAATGCCGGTTGGCCACTACAGCCGTCTTTCGCTGCGCACAGTGACCGGATGACCGCGCTTGTCGTTGGCCGGGGGGTCCGGCCAGATCCGCCGGACAGACCCAGATCGCCCCGTCGCGTCCGAGGAGCCCCGAGTGTCCGCACGTCCGCCCGCCTCTCCCCCCGCGCACCCCTCTGCCCTGCGGCGCGGAGGGCGCCGGGCCGCGCGACCGGCCGCCGTTCCCGCCGAGTACGCCGCTGCCCCCGCGACCTCCGGCTGTGCCGCCCCGACGGCCGCGCCCTCCTCCCCCGGCCCTGCGGCCGGCGGCGCCGACGCGGCGACCGACGTCGTGCGCTGGGCCGCGTTCACCTGCCTGCTGGTCCCGGTCGTGCTCGTGGTCTACGGCACGTCCGCCGGCGGGGCGGCGGCCGCCGCGCTCGGCCTGGCGGCCATGACGACCGCGTGCCGGGTGCTGCTGCGCCACTCGGAGCGCGTGGCGGCGCACGCCCGCGCCCGGAGCGGCGCATCACAGGGTGGCCGACGGGCCCGTACGCCGGAGGGGGCGCACCGGGGCGCGCGTCGCAGTCTGGGAAGTGCGCCTGGGATCTGACGAGTTCGCAAGCTCACACCCGTCGGTTTTCAGCCAACTTCCCGACACCGGACCCAGCTTGCGGAAATGGCCTGCCAACCCGCTTGTCACCAGGCAAGAAAGGACCGCAGGCGGCTCCCGCACCCTACGGGGACGGGCCATGCCCGGAACGCGCACTTCCCTGCGGGCCCGTCGAGTGGAACGCTTCGTGATCGACAGCATCGCGCCAAGTTGCCAAGTCGACATAGCGGGGCATGCCGAACCTGTCACGGCGGCACCGCGGAACGCAGTAGATTCGATCATGAGTATCGATGGCCGGGGGACTCGTGCAGAACCGAGGGGAAACGTGCAGGAGCGAAAGGCCCGAAAAGAACGGGGAGACGCGCACTTCGAGGGGGGCTTAGCGTCATGAGTCAGGACTCCGCCGCACCGGAGGCAGCCCGGAAGCTCTCCGGCCGCCGGCGCCGGGAAGTCGTCGCGGTGCTGCTGTTCAGCGGCGGCCCCATATTCGAGAGTTCCATCCCTCTCTCGGTGTTCGGAATTGACCGCCAGGACGCCGGAGTTCCCCGCTACCGCCTGCTGGTGTGCGGTGGGGAGGAGGGGCCGCTGCGGACCACCGGCGGCCTGGAACTGACCGCGCCGTACGGCTTGGAGGCGATCAGCAGGGCAGGCACCGTCGTGGTGCCCGCCTGGCGCTCGATCACCTCCCCACCACCGCCCGAGGCGCTCGACGCGCTGCGCCGGGCGCATGAAGAGGGCGCCCGCATCGTCGGACTGTGCACCGGGGCGTTCGTCCTCGCCGCGGCCGGTCTGCTCGACGGCCGCCCGGCGACCACCCACTGGATGTACGCGCCGACGCTGGCCAAGCGCTATCCGTCCGTCCATGTGGATCCGCGGGAGCTGTTCGTCGACGACGGTGACGTGCTCACCTCGGCGGGCACGGCTGCGGGCATCGACCTGTGTCTGCACATAGTGCGCACCGACCACGGCGCCGAGGCAGCAGGAGCGCTCGCCCGCCGACTGGTCGTGCCGCCGCGCCGCAGCGGCGGTCAGGAGCGCTACCTCGACAGGTCTTTACCAGAGGAAATCGGCTCCGACCCACTGGCCGAGGTCGTCTCCTGGGCGCTGGAGCACCTCCACGAACAGTTCGACGTGGAGACCCTGGCCGCGCGGGCCTACATGAGCCGCCGGACGTTCGACCGCCGCTTCCGTTCGCTGACGGGCTCGGCGCCGCTCCAGTGGCTGATCACCCAGCGGGTGCTGCAGGCACAGCGACTGCTCGAGACCTCCGACTACTCGGTCGACGAGGTCGCGGGCCGCTGCGGCTTCCGCTCACCCGTGGCGCTGCGCGGCCACTTCCGGCGGCAGCTGGGGTCCTCCCCTGCTGCCTACCGGGCCGCGTACCGGGCCCGCCGACCCCAGGGTGATCCGGGTCCGCCGTCGATGGTGGACGCGGTCATGCCGGCCCAGGCCACGGCCGGGGTGCGCCGCACCGCCGCGGCGGCCGCGGGTCTGCCAGGCCCGACGGCCACGGCCTCCGCGCCACCCGAGGCGGTCAGAGGCGCGGGCGAGATGTACGGCCGCGCGAGCCTGCCGGGCCAGCGCAGCATGGGGTAGCACCCCGATCGGTCGCACCGGGCCGGACGCCTCGAGCGTCCGGCCCGGTCGCGTATGCGCCCGCCCGGGGACCGATCGTTCACGCGCCCCATAAGGTAGGGCGCATGAACGATCGCATGGTGTGGATCGACTGCGAGATGACCGGGCTCTCGCTGACGGACGACGCACTCATCGAGGTGGCCGCACTGGTCACCGACTCGGAACTGAACGTGCTCGGCGACGGCGTGGACATCGTGATCCGCCCGCCGGACGCGGCGCTGGAGACGATGCCCGAGGTCGTGCGCCAGATGCACACCGCCTCTGGCCTCCTCGACGAGCTGGCCGGCGGCACCACGCTGGCGGCCGCCGAGGAGCAGGTCCTCGCGTACGTCCGCAAGCATGTCAAGGAGCCCGGCAAGGCCCCGCTGTGCGGAAACTCGGTCGGCACCGACCGAGGGTTCCTCTCCCGCGACATGCCGACCCTGGAGGAGTACCTCCACTACCGGATCGTCGATGTCTCCTCGATCAAGGAACTGGCCCGCCGCTGGTACCCGAGGGCGTACTTCAACAGTCCGGAGAAGAGCGGCAACCACCGGGCGCTCGCCGACATCCGCGAGTCGATCGCCGAGCTGCGCTACTACCGCGAGGCGGTCTTCGTCCCCCAGCCCGGCCCCGACTCGGACACGGCGCGGGCCATCGCGGCGAAGCACGTACTCCCCGCGGACTAGCCCCCACGGCCCGCCCCACGAAACCCTGGCGCGAGCACCCTCCCGGACCCTGTACACTTTTTCTCGGCCGGTCAGGAAAAAGACCGGTCGTGGTGGGTGTAGCTCAGCTGGTAGAGCACCTGGTTGTGGTCCAGGATGTCGCGGGTTCAAGTCCCGTCACTCACCCTGAATGATCAGCCCCTGACCTGGGACAACGGGTCAGGGGCTGATCTTGTTTCGTTTCTTGGCCAAACCGTGGCCAAACCAGCCGCTCCGAACCCGCGTACAGCCCTGCCATGGCGACCATCAGGAAGCGCGAGCGCAAAGACGGCTCCGCGACCTACCAAGTCCGCTGACTCCAAGGCGGACGAAGGGGGACGTAGGAGTCCGAACCATTCGGAGAAGAAGCGAGCGCCGAGCAGTTCAAGAAGCTCGTCGACGCGCACGACCAGCAGTGGCCGCACGGCTGGGTAAAAGGCCACGGCTTCGTCGAGCCCGACGAGCAGCCCGGCGACATGCCCCTCGTGACGTGGGCCACACGCTACGTCGACCGCCTCACCGGCATCGACATTCGCACCCGCGAGGACTACCACCGCGAAATCCGGCTGCACTTCTCCCACTTGGTGCACACCCGCGCTGACGGGATCGAGGTGCCGGCCACCGTCTGCAGCCTGACCCAGGACGACGTCACGGACTGGGTCCGCCGCGAGGAGGACGGCGAGCGGGACCCTGACGACCCGGAGAAGTGGCTCCGCCGCGAGGCCGACCCGAAGAGCATCCGCAACCGGCACGGACTCCTTTACTGCATCGTGCAGGCCGCTGTGGACGCCGAGCCGCAGCTGCGCACCACGAACTGCTGCAAGCGCACCAAGCTGCCCCGCGTTGACGACGACATCGACGATGACATGACGTTCCTTGAACGCGACGAGTACGCGTGCGTCGCGCAGGAGATCAAGGATCCGGATGCGCGCGATCTCGCCGACTGGCTGGTGGGCACGGCATGCGGTTCGGCGAGGCCACCGCCCTCCGCGTCAGTGATCTCAACCTGACCTCGGACAAGCCGACCGTCAGCGTGCAGCGGGCGTGGAAGAAGGCGAAGAAGGGGAGCGCGAAGGCGTTCTACCTCGGTCCGCCGAAGACGAAGAAGGGCCGCCGCTTGCTCGGCCTGTCCCCTGCCCAGGTCGACATGGTGCGGCGCCACGTCGCCGGTCGAAGTCCCGAGGACTTCATCTTCCGGGCAGCGATGGGCGGCCCTTGGCGGCACAGCAACTTCTACAACCGGAAGTGGCTGCCCGCGGTGAAGGCTGCGGTTGAGAAGGGACTGCCGAAGAGGCCCCGCATCCACGACCTGCGCCACACCCACGTCGCGTGGCTGATCGCTGCACGCATCCCGCTTCCTGCGATCCAGAACAGGTTGGGGCACGAGTCGATCCAGACGACGGTGGACCGGTACGGGCATCTGGAGCGGACGCTCGACGGTGACATTACGGCCGCCGTGGAGGCCGCGATGGGTGTGCCGGCACCCAGGGCGGCCCTGTCGGTCGTACAGGCGGGGTGACTCGCGGTGGCCGCCGCCCTGGCGGTCCTGTCCGGCGCTGTCGTGCTGGTGTGGCTGCGCATCGACGCAGCCGACGAGCGTGCCGCGCAGCTGGCCAGCGAAGCGAACAGACGGGGTACGGCGGTCTCGACGCCGGCGGGGTGATGTGCGGGTGCTGCGGGCGCAGATTCAGGCGCAGGGGGATACGCCTGCGGCGCCGGATCCGGAGCGTGCGGTAGACGACTTGCCGGACCGAGCTGAGGTGCCGGTGCCGATTCCCGGGCCGCAGGGTCCGGTCGGCGCGCCGGGTAGGACTGGTGAGCAGGGACCGCCGGGCGAGGCCGGCAGCCCGGGGCAGGACGGCACGGACGGCGAGCCTGGTGTGGATGGGCAGCCGGGCCCCGCCGGACCGGCAGGACCGCAAGGGCCGCAGGGTCCAGCCGGACCGCAGGGCGAGCGCGGCGAGCAAGGGCCCCGCGGGGAGCAGGGCGAGCGTGGCCCGGCCGGACCGTCCTGCCCCGACGGGTACAGCCTCCAGCCACCAGCCGACGACCCCGATGCGCTCGTCTGCCGGCGGGACGGGGCACCGCCTCCCGACGATGAACCCCCGTCCGGGCCCGTCACCCTCGGCCTCGACCCGACGCGACGCCAGTACCCATGAACGACCGCGCCCCCTCCTGCCACACGGCGGAAGGGGGCGCATTCGTGCGTCCAGGTCAGGCGTCGGGCAGCTTGTTGTACGCGGCGAGCGTCGCCTTCGTGGTCGATGCGTCCTGAAACACGAGCTCCCACGGGCCGGTGTTCACGTCGAACTCCTTGCCGAACCCGACCCACTTGCCAGTCATGCGCCGGCCGGTCGGTTCGACCAGGAGCTGGATGGCCCCGTGGTAACGGGCACCCCGGTAGTAGCCTTCGGTCGCCGTCTGCTCCGTCCACGTTCCGGTGACGACGAGCCCATTCTCCAGGTCCATCGTCAGCGGGCTGTCGGACGAGCCGGGCAGGCTCCGCGCGGAGAGCCGGTTGCCGTGCTGCAGAAGCACCACGTAGTGCTGTCCGACGAACGCCGAGTCGCGGCCGCTGGAGAAGTATTCGTACCTGGACAGCCACACACCGGAGTAGTTTCGGTGTCCTGGCTGGGGCTCGGGCTGCAGCGGCGCGGCCGCGGGGGCGATGCCGTTGACGGAGGCCTCCACGTCGTGGCCGCCGTGCCCGTCGTTGGACACGCGGGCCATGGGCACTGTGCCGGTGAAGCCGAGGGATTCGATGGGCAGTCCGGTGACGGATTCCAGCGCGCGGGCGTAAACGGGGCGGGGGGCGGTCGTGACGCCGGATTCCCAGCGCTGCACGAGTCGTTTGTTGGCGTCGTTGGGCTGGCCCGCGCGGAGGCCGGCATCTCGCACGGCGCGGGCGAAGTCGTCTTGGGACATGAGCAGGCCGAGGCGGACGGCCCGCAATGCACTGTTCGGTGTGGCCATAGGGGCGCGTAGACCCAACCGCCTTGGAATGACATCGAAATGACGCCCCGTGTGTTCAAGGCCCCGCCTGCGAAGTCATGCCGGGCCTTCGTCATGCCGGGTCGGGCCCCACGGGGGCCCGCAACCCTCGAACCGATCGCATCTGTGACCATGGCGTACATCACAGAGCGCCGCGCAAGAACGGGCCCGCGGCGATCGCGTCGACACCCGCCGCTCTGTCTGGGGTGAAGGCCGGGATCGGCTCGCTCATCGGCGACCGAGCCACGGTCGGCCGGCTGCCGAGGAGCCGCCCGTGACGCCATCTGAATCCACCCAGGTCGCCGTCGAGCTGCAGAGATGCGAGGGGAGATTCGTACGGGATTTGCCGAACTGAGCGGCCCACTCGATCTTGCGCTGCAGCGTCGCCCCGAGCAGACCGAGCAGGACATCTCCGATCTGCAGCAGTGGGTCGGCTCTGCCCGTCGCACCACAACGCCGCGGGCGACGCGCGTAGGCACCGCGGCCACCCCGGCCCGGCCACCGCCCCGGCCGGGCGGGGCGGATGCCGGACGTCGGACGTAGCATCGGCCCGACTGGCAGACGGATCCGTCTCGTCGGGGTGAAAGCTGCTGGCAGCGGCGGGCACTGGTACAGTCACGCAGCCTTTCGATCTTCCCGTGCGAGGGTGCCTCGACAATCGAAAGGACCGGGAGGGTTCTTACTGTGTCAGTAAGACGTTTGCGTCAGTTCTGTGTCGTCGCGGGAACCGCCGCTGCCTTGACGTTCGCCACTAGTACAGGAGCCTGGGCGAACTGGACTTCCTACAATACGGTGTGGGATCAGGGCAAGCTCTCCCAGCAGTGGGTTGACGAGTCGTACAACGAAATCAACTTCACTGGCTGCTACAACGTCTACACCCCGAAGAGCATCGATGTGGCGCTGTGGCAGCAGATAGACTGGGGCAGCGACGTGAGGCATGACACGTCGACGCTCACCAACTGCTTCAATGGCTCTGGGTCCAAGAGCACGGCTACCGAGAGCGGCCTGCCTTACGACAGTTACTACTTCGAGGTGGACAAGATCGCCGGGGGCTGCATATCCTGCACGGTCAGTGTCAATACCGTCAATGTAGACACGACCCTGGCTGACTGATCCTCCGGGCCGCCGCGCGCAAATGCCGTGCGGCGGCCCGGCTTTGTTTCCTGCGAGGCTCCATGCGCTTCTCCTCCGCTCTTCGCACGCATCCAGCCGTGCTCGCCTTCCCCGTGATCGGCCTTTTCTTCACCTACGTTTTCCTCACGAGCACCCGGAACATCGAGCCGCTCATCGCCGTGCCGTGGCCCGCGCAGGCCGCGTCGTATGCCGTGCATGCCCCGGTCCCGATGGCCGCCGCGGCTGTGGCCGGCCTGGCCGCGGTGGAGGCGACGCGGCTTCGCGCCCTGGGTACCTGGGAGTTGGGTGCCGCACGCGCCACTTGGCGTATCGCCGTGCAGCCCGTCCTCATCACCGTACTGTCCCTGTCGGTCCTGACCGCCGGGGTCACGGCGGGTGGGCTGTGGGTGGTCGGAGTCCCGCCCGACCTGTATGTGCTGCATCTGATGGGGATCGTCGTTGTCCTGCTCACCGCGCACGCGGTCATCGGGTTTGTCATCGGGCGCCGACTCCATGCGCTGTACGCCGCGCCGCTCGTATCCGTGGCGGTCTTCATCGGGATCAGCTTCCCGCTGGGGACGGACAGCTACTGGGCGCACCATGTCACCGGGTCCATCTCCTGGGTGGGGTTCGGTGAGGCGTACTCGCTGTCCATGACGGCAGCCGCGGTTCTGCCGACGGTGTGTCTGGCACTTGCCTGCGTCGTCCTCGCGGGGCCCCGGCGTATCGGCGTCGCCTCTGTCGCCGCGTCGCTGGTGATCGCGGTCAGCGGCCTGCTGGGCGCGTACGGCATTGCCAAGGACTGGCGTTCGATCGCTCCAGCCGCCAAGGGCTTGGCCCCGGTCACCTGCGAGGGGGGCACGCCTGAGGTCTGTCTGCCGTCGGCCGCCTCCGGACACATCGGGGAGATTCAGGCCGGACTCGCCGATATGACAGCCCGGTTGCAGGCCAGAGGCATCATCGCCGAAAAGCCCACCCGCATCACTGACATCACCGTGGCCGATATTCAGCAGCTCGACACCACGGGGGAACACTGGACACTCGGCGGCCTCGTGCCCGGAAACGCGGACAAGGTTCTCCGGGAGAACATCGCCATTGCCGTCGTCGGAATTCCCTGTGAGCGGCCGGACTGGAACACTCTGCACTTCAACACCCTCTGGGCCGCACGGACGACAGGTGTGGAGAGTGATTACCTCGCCTGGCTGTCCCGTGAGACCCAGGAATTCAGCCAAGGACAGAGCAGGGAACAGCTCCTCGCCGAAATGGCCGGAGTGAGCAAGCTTTCGCCGCAGGAGCAGAAGACCTGGTACGCCGAGCGGCTTCGGCATGCCTGCCGGGCAGGCCGCTGAACATGATCTGGTGGCTGCGCCAGCGGGGTGCCATGGGCCTGATGCCCGGTGCTCTGTTGGCTTTCGTCCTGGGCGTCGGGCTCACTCTCGACGTGGTCCTCGTTTTCCCGGCGTTCCTGGGGAATTACGCGATTCCGACGGAGCTCAGCAACTTCCTCAGCCTCATTCCCTGCGTAGCCCTGGTCGTCTGCCTCGAAAGGCGGCTGCCCTCCGTGGAACGGTCCGCCGTCCGTCGACTCGACGCGCGGGACATCGCGCTGGTGTCCGGCTTCGCGCTCCTGGCGGCGATGGTGGCCGTGGCGATGTCGCCGCTCGGCCAGGAAGTGATGTGGACAGCGGCGCGCAACAACCTGCTCTTCTGCGGACTCGCCTTGGGCGCCTGGCCGCTGCTCGGACATCGCGCGACCCTGCTCCCTGTCTTCTGGATGATTCACTCCATGTTCCTCGGGGGCCGGAGTCGCAATGACCCCTACCCATGGGTGATCGTCACGGAGGAAGCCCGTGTCACTCATGCCGCCGTAGGCGCCGCCGTCGTCTTTCTGGCCGGGATTACCTCCCTCATCTGCTTCGCACCAAGGACCGACCGATGACTGTGCTGCTCGACCGTGTCACCTTCAGCTATCACCGCTGGGTTCGCCCTGTCCTCTCCCAGCTCACCTACGAGGTACCCGGCCAGGGCCTGACGATCCTGCTCGGCCCCAACGGGGCGGGCAAGTCCACCACGATGGCCCTTCTCGCCGGCACGGTCGAGCCGAAGGCGGGCAAAGTCCTGTTCAGCGGCTCGGACCTCACCTCCGCCAGCCGTGAATACCGCCGCCACGTGGCTTGGCTGCCTCAGCGGGTGCCAAGCTCACGGCAGTTGACCGCCCGCGAGTACGTGGCATACGTGGCCTGGCTGAAGGGGGAGAGCCGCTCCCGTGCGTGGGAGCGCGCCGGGGCGGCCCTCGACCAGGTCGGCCTCGCCGAGCAGGTCGGGCGCAAGACGGCCAGGCTCTCCGGGGGACAACTCCGCCGTGTCGGCATCGCCTGCGCCCTCGCCCACGATGCGCGGGTCATCCTGCTGGACGAGCCGACGGCCGGGCTCGACCCTCACCAGCGCACGGTCTTCCGCGACGTGCTGCGTGAGGTCGCGGCGAAGACCCCGGTGCTCATGTCGACACATGACATCGCCGACCTCGCCGACGAAGCCGACACCGTCACTCTCATGGACGGCGGCCGGGTTCTCCACCACGGCGGGACCCAGAGTTTCCTCGACCACGCCCACCCTGACGCCATACCGGCTCGCCGGGCCGAGTCGGCGTACTCCGTCCTCATGCGACTGGACGGCTCGCGGTGACGCCGGCCCTCCATTCGCCTCCCCCCAGGCGATGGAGTGGTCGGCAGCGCCCCAGCCTCATGGCGGGGACGCTGCTGCTCCCCGGCCGTTACGGACGCTGGATCTCCTGGTCACCCGTGGCCACGGCTGCGTGATCTCCGTTTGCGGTGTCCCCACGGGAACAGGGCCCTTCTCGCACGCGCATTTCTCTGCACGCTGCGTCATCGAAGAGGCGGCTCCGGGCTGCTCGATGCCGATCTCGTAAGCGATCTCCCACCGCACGTCCGCGACCGTGATGTCCGCCGTCTCCACCGGCCGGCCGTCACGGTCGTAGTACGTCCGCTCGATCTCGGTGATCAGGTCGCCCACGCTGATGCCGAGGAGCTTGGCCTGCTCCTGGGTCGCGCGGGCAGGACGCCGCACCTCGACCGCGGTCTCGATCAGGACACCGATCGAGCGCATCCGCTCGACGACACCGGCGCCCGCGTACGGCCCCATCTCGGGCAGCACGATCGGGGTGCCGTCCGTGATGGCCATCGGCTCCCAGGACTCGGAGAGTTGAACGGGCTGCCCGTCGGCCAGGAACTCGTACCGGGTCACGGCACACAGGTTCGCACGGTCCGATCGCCAGACGCTCGGCGATGCGCTCGGGCGCAGGGATGCGGGCCTCGGATCAGCACTCCCACGTACCGGCCCGACACTGCTCCTTCATGTCCGCTCGGAACGGGCTGCCGCGGCGCTCACGGCGCCGGGAGCGGACCATGCGCAGGCGCTCCCGCGGCCGACGGACGTAAGTGCCGGATACAGCTCGTCGTCGGCGAGGACGGCAGCGCCACCGGCCCGTTCCACGGCGGCGCGTCGTACATGCCGATGCGGTCGCACCGGGCGTCGGCTGCGGCCGCGCGGCCCGGCCGGATGGAGGGTGAGCCGGCCGGGCCGCGCCGCAGGGGCGAAGACGTCGAAGAGCGCTGCCTGCGGGCTACTTGTACGCGGCGAACGCCTTCGTGAACGCCAGCGGCTCCTGGAGGATCGAGCTGCATGTCGCGTCCGCCGCCGGCTTCTCCCCGCCGGCGCACTGCTTGTCACGGGTCGAGGACCACATGGACAGCCACCCCAGGTTCTTCGACTCGGCGAACCGCACCAGCTGTCCGGCGTCCTCCACCGTGAAGATCTCGGTGACCACGTCGTTGACACCGATCATCGGCGTGACCGCGACGGTCCGCCACGCGTCGGCGTCCGACAGCCCGAGGACGCTCTTGATCTGCGCCTGCGTGGCGGTGGCGGCCTGGATCGCGTACTGGCCCATGTCGCCGCTGTACGCCGGCCCGTAGTCCATCGCCATGATGTTGACCGCGTCGATGCGCACACCGTTCTTCTCGGCGTCGGCGATCAGGTCCACACCGGGCTGGGTCAGGCCTTCGGGCATCACCGGCAGGGTGAAGGAGACGTCCAGGTCCGGGTGGGTCTTCTGGAGCTTCGCGATGGCCTGGGAACGGCGGGAGTTGGCCGCGGTGTCCGGCAGCGCGGCGCCCTCCACGTCGAAGTCGACCTTGGTCAGCTTGTAGGCGTCGACGACCTTGCCGTACGCCCCCGCCAGCTCGTCCGCCGACGAGCAGTTCAGCGCAAGTTCGCGGCCGGCCGCACCGCCGAAGGAGACGCGGACGTCACCACCCTTGGCACGGAGGTCCCCGATCTGCGCCGCGACCTTGTCGTCTCCGAGGCCGGTGACCCCGCCCCACAGCGGGGTGCAGCCGCCGCCGGCGGTGATGAAGGCGAGATGGAACTCCTTGACGCCGGTCTTCGCGGCGGTGTCCAGCATGTCGTACGCCGGGTACAGCGAGGTGTCGATGTACGGGGCGTACCGCGCGGGCGTACCCGGCTTGGGGATCGCGGTCTGCGTGGGCGTCGGGGTGGGTGTCGGGACCGAGGTGGGAGTGCTCGGCGCCGGTGTGGGGGCGGAAGTGGTGGGGGTGGGAGTGGGGGGCGTGGGCTGCTCGGTGGGCCGGCCGCTGGGCTGCGGGGTGGGGCCCCCGTCGGCCGAGCACGTGGCCTCGTCGATGAGGCAGGACGTCGGATCGGCCGCCTTGCCGGTCGCGGAGGCGACGAAGCCGACCGTGACAGAGGTTCCGGGCGCGAGCTCCTTGTTCCAGCTCGCGGGCTTCACGGTGATGTGCCGTCCGTCGACCGTGTACTCGCCGTTCCACAGCGAGCCGACCGTGGTGCCCGCGGGCAGATCGAACTCCAGCGTCCAGCCCGAGCGGGCGCTGCCGGTCTCGTTGGTGATGACGTACTGACCGGTGTAACCGCCCTCCCAGGAGCTGGTCCTGGTGTACGCGGCGCCGACCGCCGCGGCCTGCGCGGTGCCCGTAAGAGCGACCGCCGCGCCGCCGATCACGGCCGCGACGACGACCGCGCCGACCGCCTTGGTCCTGACGCTCGCCCTGCGCCGGTGCGTCCTGCTGCCCATCGCGTCCTGCCTCTGTGCCTCGGAAGTGGGGGTGATGCGGCAGCACGCTAGCGACCGCGAAACGGACAAACATCCGATCGTGGGCGGGCGTCGGGTTCCTTAGGATGCGCTTAAGGAAGGCATCGGGACGGATTAATGATGGACGGCGGGCCTTGGCGCGGTGGTCTCTCAGACCGCCGCCCTGCGGCGGCGCTGCACGCCTGAGCGATGACCGCGACGGCGCTCCCCGCGCACCGCCTCGCGGGGGTCGAGCCCGATCCAGATGCGTACCTCCGTGCCGCCGAGGACCGAGCGGCCGATGCGTACGTCCCCGCCCGTCGACTCCGCGACCCGGCGCACGATGTCCAGGCCGAGACCGGTCGAGCCCTCCCTGGCCCCGCTGTTGCCGCGGGCGAGCGCGGCGGCCGGGTCGGCGATGCCGGGACCCGCGTCCGAGACGAGCACGATGACGGCGTCGTCGCTGTTGTGCACATCGACGGAGAACGCGGTCCCTTCCGGGGTGTGCCGGAAGACGTTGCCGAGCAGCGCGTCGAGGGCCGCGGCCAGTTCGGGACGGGCGACGGGGATGCGTACGGGCCGGTCCACACCGGCGAGCCGTACCTTGCGGTCCTCGTCCTCGGCGAGCGCCGACCAGAACCCCATCCGCTCGCGCACCACTTCGGAGGCGTCGCAGCCGGCGCCTGGGCCGCTCGCCGCGGTCTGCGGCTTCGCCTCGCGCGCCGTGCGGATGATGGTGTCCACCTCGCGTTCGAGCTGGGCGACGGCCGCCCTGGTCTGTTCGGCGGCGGCGCTGTCGCCGAGCGAGGCCGCGTTGAGACGCAGCACGGTGAGCGGGGTGCGCAGCCGGTGCGAGAGGTCGGCGGCGAGCTCACGCTCGTTGGCGAGAAGTTGGACGACCTGGTCGGCCATGGAGTTGAACGCGACGGCGGCGGAGCGAAGTTCGGGCGGACCCTCCTCGGGGACGCGGGCGCCGAGCCTGCCCTCCCCCAGTTCCTGCGCCGCGCCCGCGAGCCGCTGGGCGGGCTGCACCATGCGGACGCCGAGCCTGTCGGCGACCGCGACCGACCCGACGATGAGCGCGGCGCCGACGCCCGCGAGGACGAGCCAGGCGGTGTCGACGCCGTTGGACACCTCGCCCTCCGGCACGAAGATCTCGACGACGGCGATCTGGCCGGTGCCGATGGCGGTGGGCTGGAGCAGCGCGGAGCCGCCGGGCACCTCGGTGATCGAGGCACGGCCGATGCGCTGCACGGTGTCGAGGTCCTTGGCGGCGGCGCGCCGGGTGCCGATCTCCAGCGGCACGCTGCCGAGCTCGCCGGAGGCGGGGATGTGCACGGCCATCCGGCCGGCCGCGCCCGCCGGGGTGGACTCCACGGCCCGCTCCAGCGGCCTGCGTTCCGTGGTGACGGTGAGCGTGGGGCCGATGGTGGCGGCCTGCCGCTCGGCGTTGGAGAACGCGCGGTCGCGGGCCATCTCCTTGATGACCATGCCCAGGGGCAGCGCGAAGGCGAGCACGACCATCACCGTGACGGCGAGGGAGACCTTGACGAGAGCCCATCTCATGGCCGGGCGGCCTTCGGCGGTTCGAGCTTCACTCCCACTCCCCGCAGCGTGTGCAGATAACGAGGCCGGGCGGCCGTCTCGCCGAGCTTGCGGCGCAGCCAGCTCAGGTGGACGTCGATGGTCTGGTCGTCGCCGTAACTCTGCTGCCACACCTCGGCCAGCAGCTCCTTGCGGGGGACGACGACGCCGGGCCGGCCGGCGAGGAAGGCCAGCAGGTCGAACTCGCGGCGGGTCAGATCGAGCGGGGCCCCGTCCAACTCCGCCTGGCGGCGCAGCGGGTCGATGGACAGCCCGCCGACCTGGAGGACGCGGCTCGGCGGGGCGTCACCGGCGCCGGAACGCGCCCGGCGGAGCACGGCGGCCATCCGCGCGGACAGATGCTCCACCGAGAACGGCTTGGTGAGGTAGTCGTCGGCGCCGTCGTTGAGCAGCCGCACGACCTCGGCCTCGTCGTCCCGGGCGGTCGCGATGATCACTGGTACGTCGGTGATGCCGCGCAGCATCTTCAGCGCCTCGGCGCCGTCCAGATCGGGCAGGCCGAGATCCAGAATGACCACGTCGAAGCGGAAATGGGCGACCTCGCGCAGTGCCTCCAGGGCCGTACCGACGCTCCGTACCGTGTGGGACGCATCGGTCAGGTGCCTGATGAGGGCGGAGCGCACGAACTGGTCGTCCTCGACCACGAGCACACTTGCCATGGGCGGCACCGTACGCCATCCGAAGGACCCTGGTCCTGTGGATGACTTGGGGACGGGGAGGCGGGACAGCCGGGGACCGCGTGGTGCACTATGGCCCGGATGAGCAGAGGACTGGTGCACGCCCTGGCGTGGTCGCTGTCCACCGGAGCAGCGGTGACGCTGTCCTGGTGGGGCGTCCACACGGTCATGGCCGGAACCGCATACGACCGTCCCCGCGCGCTGCCGATCACGGCGCAGACCTCGGCCCCTCAGACGCCGCAGACACCGCAGGCGTCGTCGACGCGGCGTCCGGCGAGCCCGTCCCCGACGCCGTCCCCGAAGACGCCGCCGGCCACTCCCCCGCCGTCCCGCCCCTCCCCGGCCACACCTGCAACGTCCCCTTCCCCCTCGGCGGGGAACGTGAAGGGCTACACGGTCAAGGGCGGGCGGGTCGTCTTCGACATCGGCGAGAGCTCGGCCGAGCTGGTCTCGGCGACACCGGCGTCGGGCTGGCAGATGCAGGTGTGGAAGCAGCCGACGTGGATCCGGGTGACGTTCACGCAGGACGGGCACGAGGTGTCGGTGTTCTGCACCTGGAACGGCCATCCGCCGATGGTGCAGTTCGACGAGCGTTAGTCCGTGAACACGTCGGGCGGCGGCGCGGGCGAGTCCTTGGCCCGGGCGTCCGTGACCGGCGCGGCGCCTCCCGTGAAGTCGGCAAGCGCGCGGCCGTGTTCGACGCGCCCCGCGAAGGGGTCGCCGGCGACGCGGCGGGTGAGCTCGGCCACGGGCAGTTGGGAGTCCGAGGCGAGCAGTACGGCGTTGCCGAAGCGGCGGCCGCGCAGCACGGTCGGGTCGGCGGCGACCGCGAGCTCGGGGAAGACGGCGGAGGCGGTCGCGATCTGGGCGCGCAGATGGGCGAGCGGGGGACCGTCGGCGAGGTTGGCCGCGTAGTACGCCCCCGGGCGCAGCGCCCTCTTCACCTCGGTGAGGAACTCCGTAGTGGTCAGATGGGCGGGTGTGCGGGCCCCGCTGAACACGTCGGCTATGACCAGGTCCGCCCAGCCGTCCGGCACCTTCGCCAGACCGGCACGGGCGTCGACGGCCCTGACGCGGATGCGGGCGCCGGGGTCCAACGGGAGCCGGGTGCGGACCAGTTGCACGAGGGCGGCGTCGACCTCGACGATCTGCTGCGTGGAACGGGGCCGGGTGGCGGCGACGTACCGGGCGAGCGTGAAGGCACCGCCGCCGAGGTGCACGACCTGGAGGGGCCGGCCGGGCGGTGCGGCCAGGTCGACGACGTGGCCGAGCCTGCGCTGGTACTCGAACGAGAGGTACCCGGGGTCGTCGAGGTCCACGTGCGACTGGGGGGCGCCGTCGATGAGGAGGGTCCACCCGCGGGGCCGCTCCCGGTCGCCGACGAGCTCGGCGACACCCCCGTCGACGTACTCGACAAGGCTCCCGCCCACCCGCTCCCGCTGCCTGCGCCTACCCACGCCCCCATTATCGCCGCAGGTGGCCGCGGGGGCGGCCGGGGGTGTGGGGGCGGTCCCGGTGCGCATGCGTGGCACTCATCGTGCGAGTGGGTCCGGACGCTCACGGTGCGGGCGCCCGGACGGGGTGATCGAGGTGCCCGGCGGCGAAGTGTGCCCCGCCCCACCCCTGCCCGGACCGCGCGAAGCCGGTGCCCAGGGGGCATGCCCTTCGCGCCGCGCAGCGGGCGCGCCGGGGCGAGCGTCCAGTCCGCCGGCCGATCGCCACGCAGCGGACGCAGGAGGGGGCACGACCGTGCTCCACACCGGGGCTCGCCCCTCGCGGGCGGGCCGGGGGCGGCCCTCGGTCCCCAAGCCCTCGACCCACAGCCGCAGACGGAGATCGAGTCCCCGGCCGCCCGGCGCTGCCCCTCGCGCCGCGAAGCGGGCATGGCAGAGGGCCGGGGCGGAGCCCCCGGCCCCGCAAATCACGCCAGGAAGCCGACGCAGCCGGGTACAGCCCGGAGACCTTGCCGCGCAGCAGGTGTGCACTGGGGCGAGCGTCCAGTCCGCCGGCCGATCGCCGCGCAACGGACGCAGTCGGGGGCACGACCGTGCTCCACACCGGGGCTCGACCCTCGCGGGCGGGCCGGGGGCGGCCCTCGGTCCCCAAGCCCTCGACCCACAGCCGCAGACGGAGATCGAGTCCCCGGCCGCCCGGCGCTGCCCCTCGCGCCGCGAAGCGGGCACGGCAGAGGGCCGGGGCGGAGCCCCCCAAGGTCTCGTCAGAGTTTCGGGAAGGGGCGGGGTGGGGAAAATCACCCCTCGCAACGACCCCCACCTCACCGGCAGTTGTCCGCCGCCTCGATCAGCCGCGCCGCCTCCCCCAGCGCCTCCCTCAGCACCGCCGGGTCCGTCACCGGCTCCGTACCGTCCGGTGGCAGCAGCCAGCCCGAGCCACGTACCGGCGGCTCCGGCGGGAGGCCGGGGATCCGCAGCCCCCTCCCCGACGTCTGCGTACACGCGCTCCCCGGCACGTCCCATCCGTCCGCCGTACCCGGCGGCACCAGGAAGCCCAGCGTGTCGCACGCCCCGTCGTGCAGCACCGGCCCCACGGCCGGGGCGGCGGCAGCCCGGCGGAGGATGTCGACGGCCTCCAGACCCTGACGCGCGGGAACCGTCACCAGGTCGCACGGCACGGCAGGCGGCAGGCTGCTGTCCGGGGTGGGCTCATGGCCCACCGTGGTCGAGGGCGTCGCACCGGTCTCCATGCCGACCTCCAACAAGGGGATCCCCTCCTCGCTCGAGTGGAGACACATGACCCGTCTCCGTAGGGTTCAACGCCCGTCGGCGTCAAGGGCTACGGCGGCACGCCGCCGCAAAGGATGGCAGTTCATGGCAGATCGCCGGCGAGATGCCCCTTTTGCAGGCAAACCGGGTGTGTGTGCCCTGTCACAGCAGGTACGTTCTTGCTCCGCCGGAACACGGCTGCACCAAGAGAGGGCTCGGCCATGGCGTCATCGTCACAGGCATCGAGGGCGCGCCCCGCGCACCCCAACCTGGCCTTCCGCCGACTGCGCGGATCGCGCTCCCCGGGCGAGTTCGCGACAGCGGTCCGCAGGGCCGCCCGCGAGATCGGCGAGCACGTCTCGTGCGACGCCCGCTACATCGGCCGGGTCGAGGCGGGCGAGATCCGCTGCCCCAACTACGCCTACGAGCGGGTGTTCCTGCACATGTTCCCCGGTCTCACACTGACCGATCTGGGCTTCACCGCCCGGGAGAACGTGCGCGGGCGCGGCCGTCTCACGGCCGCCGGGGCACCGGGTGCCGGACGGCCGGCACCCCCGTTCCAGCCGTGCTGCCCCTTCGACGGCGGCCGGTCCAGCAGTGACAGCGACATCGACGAGGAGAGCGACGTGCTGCGTCGCGCATTCATGACAAGCGGCTCCGCCACAGTGGCGGTCGCGTCCCTGGGACTCGGGTTCACATCCGGTTCCATGCCTGCCCAGCGCCGGGTCGGCGAGGCCGAGGTCGCTGCGGTGGAGGAGGCGGTACGCCGCATCCGCCTCCTCGACGACCGGCACGGCGCCGACGGCCTCTACCGGCAGGCCGCCCAGCCGTTGCGTGCCGCCTACGCGCTGCTCGACGCGGGGACCTGGTCCCGCAGGTCGACGGCGGACCGGCTGCACGCCGGTGCGGGTGAACTGGCCGTCTCCGTCGGCTGGCTGGCCCATGACTCGGGGCGCTTCGACGACGCGCGCTCGCACTACGCGGAGGCGCTGGCCACCGCGCGCGTGGCGGGCGACCCTGCCCTGGAGGCGCACGCGTTCTGCAACACGTCGTTCCTGGCCAGGGACGCGGGCCGGTACCGGGAGGCGGTGCGTACCGCACAGGCGGGCCGGCGCGCGGCCCGACAGGTGGGCTCGCCACGGCTGTTGTCGCTGCTGGCGCTGCGGGAGGCGGGCGGCTGGGCCGGGCTCGGGGACCGTACGGGGTGCGAGCAGTCGCTCGCCCGCGCGCACACGTACTTCGAGCAGGGGCCGGCGCCGGACGACCCGGAATGGATGTCGTTCTTCGCGGAACCCGAGCTCCAGGCGCTCCAGGCGCAGTGCTGGGCGGCGCTCGGCGACTTCGCGCGCGCCGCCCGCCACGCACGGCGGGCCGCGATGCTGCAGGACCACCGCTTCACCCGCAACCTGGCGCTCTACCGCGCGGAGCTCGCGGCCGACCTGGCGCGCGCGGGCGCCCCGGACGAGGCGGCCGCGGCGGGTGAGCAGGTGCTCCAGCTGCTCGGGGACGTCCGGTCGTCGCGTATCCGGACGATACTGGCGGACACCGCGCGGGTGCTGGTGCCGCACCGCCGGGCCGAGGGCGTCGCGGCCTTCCTGGACCACCACGCGGCGGCCTCGCACCCCGCCTGATCCGCCCTCGCCGGGCGGCGCGTCCGCCGCGACCCGATCACCCTCGCTGGGCGGCGCGTCCGCCGGGACCCGATCACCCTCGCTGGGCGGCGCGTCCGCCGGGACCCGATCATCCACGCTGGGCGGCGCGTCCGCCGGGACCCGATCACCCACGCGCGCCGTCACATCCACCGCGACCCGATCTCCCCCGCTGGACACCGCGTCCGCCGGGACCCGATCGCCCACGCTGGACACCGCGTCCGCCTGGCCCCGATCTCCCCCGGCCGGGCGTCACATCCGTCGGCCCCGCCGTCGCCCGCCGAGGAACAGCGGTCGGCCCCGGCTCAGACCTCCATGTGGCCCGTGTCGTTCCAGCGCTCGACCGCCGGGTCCCCGTACGCCCAGGAAAGGACCGACAGGCTCGTCGGGTCGAGCCGGATACGCGCACCGAACGAGATGTCCTGGCCCAGCCAGCGCGCGCCGATCGCACGCAGGATGTGGCCGTGCGCGAAGACGAGCACGTCGCGGTCGGCCGAGAGCGCCCACTCGACGACCTCGTCCGCGCGGGCCGAGACCGCCGCGAGCGTCTCGCCGTCCGGGACGCCGTCACGCCACAGGAGCCAGCCCGGCCGCAGGGCGTGGATCTCCGGCGGGGTCAGGCCTTCGTACGCCCCGTAGTCGAACTCCATCAGCGCGTCCCACGGCTGTGCCCGGTCGCCGAAGCCGGCGAGCGCGCACGTCTCGCTCGCCCGCACGAGCGGGCTGGTGCGGACCTCGGCACCGGGGAGGCCGGACCACGGCGCCCGGTGCAGCCGCTCGCCGAGGAGCTTCGCGCCGCGCCTGCCCTCGTCCAGCAACGGGATGTCCGTCCTGCCGGTGTGCCGGCCGCTCAACGACCATTCGGTCTGGCCGTGCCGAGCGAGCAGGATCCGCGGTGCCATGGGGCCTCTCCCTGATGTTCACGATTGCGTGCCGCTCCATCATCCCGCACCTCATCGGCAGGCAACCTCCGCGGCGATCTCGGCGTCACCTTCCAGGACGGGTGATCCTTCGAACTGAAGACGGAGACTGACCGGATGCCGCTCCCCGCGCAGCACCCTCGGCCCCGCTGGTGGACCGAACTGATGCTGATCGGCTTCGTGTACGCGGCGTACTCGGCCGGGCGGCTCCTCGCTCGCGGTGACGTGGCGACGGCCGTGGACCACGGACTGGCGATCCTGCGCGCGGAGAAGACCCTCTTCCTCAACGCCGAGCATCCGCTGAACCGTCTCTTCACCGAGACCCCTGTGATAGGCATACCCGCCGACTTCGCCTACGCGACCCTGCATTACCTGGTGACCCCGGCGATCCTGGTGTGGCTCTTCCGCCGCCATCCCGCGCGCTACCGCGCCGCCCGCACCTGGCTGATGCTCTCCACACTCCTCGGCCTGATCGGCTTCACGCTGATGCCGACCTGCCCGCCGCGGCTGCTGGACGCCACCCACGGCTTCGTCGACACGATGGCGCAGTACAGCGCGTACGGCTGGTGGGGCGGGGAGGCCAGCGCCCCGCGCGGGCTCGGCGGCATGACCAACCAGTACGCGGCGATGCCCAGCCTCCATGTCGGCTGGGCCCTGTGGTGCGGTGTGATGCTGTGGCAGCACGGCCGTACGCCGCTGATGAAGGCCCTCGGCGTCGCCTACCCGCTGCTGACCACGGTCGTGGTCATGGGCACCGCGAACCACTACTTCCTCGACGCCGTCGCCGGGGCCGCCGTGATGGGCGTCGGCGCGCTGCTCGCGCCCGGCGCGATGCGGCTCACCGACCGGCTGAAGGCTCGCTTCGGCCAGCGGACCGCACCCGTCACGGCCCCCGTTGTCGGTGGCGGATGCGAGACTTCGGCGGGTGAGCGAATCCCCGGACAGCGCACCTCCTCCGCAGGCGCCGACGACAGCACTCAGGCAGCGGCTCGCTGAGCTGCGCGGCCCCGCCACGCAGCCCCATCCGCTCGATGCCCGCGCGCTCGCGGCCCTTGCCGCCAACCCCGGCTGCAAGCGGCGCGCCCTGCTGGACGGAGCGGGCGTGGACAAGACGGCGCTGGCCACGGCGCTCGGCTCCCCGGCGTCGTTCGGGCAGTCGCAGTTCGCCTTCATGCGGGGCAATGCCTTCGAGGCCAAGGTCAAGGCCGACGGCGGCAAGGAGCTGATGCGGCTGCTGGGGCTCGACGACCCGGGTGAGGTCCGTGTCCCCGACCTGGCGGCGGTCGGGCCCGAGGGCCGCGCGGCCCGCACCGCGCTGGCACTGCGCGAGGCGACCGGGGCCGGCGCCTTCACGCTGCTCGACCACCCGATGCTGGCGCTGGACGTCGCGGGCTCGCCCGCGCATCTGGAGCCGGACGCGGTCGTCGTACACCCCGACGGCCGGTGGACGGTCGTGGAGATCAAGTCGTTCCCGATGATCGACGCGTCGGCGGACGCGGCGAAGGTGGGCGCCGCGGCCCGGCAGGCCGCGGTGTACGTCCTGGCCCTGGAGCGGGTGGCGACCCTGACCGACGGCGCGTCGGTGGCGCACCACGTCCTGCTGGTCTGCCCGAAGGACTTCACCAACATGCCGACCGCGTCGGTGGTGGACGTGCGCAAGCAGTTGTCGGTGACCCGCCGCCAACTGGCCCGGCTGACCCGGCTGGAGGAGATCGCTGCCACGGTGCCGGAGGGCGTGAGTTTCGACGTGGAGTCGTGCTCGGCCGAGGAGCTGGCCGACGCGGTCGAGCAGGTGCCGCACGCGTACGCCCCCGAGTGCCTGGCCGCCTGCGAGCTGGCCTTCCACTGCCGCGACCGGGCTCGTCTCGCGGGCGCGGTGGAGGCGTTGGGCCGGTCGGTGCGGGGCGAGCTCGGCGGACTGACGACCATCGGGGACGTCCTCGCCGCCGCGCGCGGCAAGGCGGGCGACCCGGACGACCCGGCGGTCGAAGCCCTGCGCCGAGCGGCGGCACTGCGAGCCGCGGCACTTCACGCGGGAACAGGCTCCGGGGACCTCGCACTGCGGGGCGGGACGGACCGGGCAGACGGGCAGGCACTCCAGCCCGCCGCCCGGGACGGTGCCGCGCAGGCCCCCTCGCCGCCGACAGGGAAGGACGGCGGCGGGCCGCACGCTCCCCGCGCCGGGGCGGACGGTGCGACGACCCAGCAGGACTCCACGCTGCGAACCGGGACCGACCGCGCAGGCACGCAGGACACCACGCCGCAAGCCGGTACGGACCGGGCAGAGGGGCACGACGCACCGCAACAGGCGGACAGCGCCCACGGCCACAACGCCGCACACGCCGACCGCGCCCACGAGCACGACGCACCGCAGCACGCGGACAGCACCCACGGGCACCCGCACGAGGCGCCGGAGGCGGCCGGATGTCGTTGATCTCCACCCTCGCGCGGCTGGAGGCCGTCGAGTCGGGGCGCGCGCAGCCGCTCGCGACGGTGCGCCACCGCCACCTGTCGGACCGGCCCTTGGTGTTCGTGCCGCTGACGACCGCGGGCGAGGCCGGAGCGCCGCTCGGCGCGCTGGTCGGCTCGGCTCCCGACGAGCCGAGACTGCTGGTCGTGGCCCAGCCGCGGGACCGCGATCTGCGCTCGGCGTTCCTCGCGGAGCTTGCGGACGCCGTCCTGCCCCACATCGACGCGTACGGCGACGACGTCGAGCATGTCGAACGCAAGGAGACGGACGCGGAGACCGGCAAGAAGGTCACCGTCGAGGTCGAACTGTGCGCGGACGCCCCCCAGTTGATCGTGCCGAGCCGCGAGGGCATCGAGTACGTACGGCTGCTGGGCCGCTCGATGCGCTTCCGGCGCACCGTCGAGCAGGACCCCGACACTCCCTACCCCGCACCGCCGCGCGTCCCGCTGCTCGGTCGCTGGCTCACGCACTACGGGGAGCGGGCCCGCGTGCCCGGCTCCTCGCTGCTGCTGTCGGCGACCGACCTGTTGAACCGGCACTGGGCGACGGGGCAGTCGTCACTGGAGGACCAGCACCTGGGCGCCCTGCTCGCCTGGATCGACGCCCAGGAAGGCGACTCGGGCGCGGAGGCGGCGCTGCGCGCGGAGCTGGCGCGCGGCCGGGACGGGCAGCTGCTGTGCCCGCCGGCCGGTCCCGCGACCGACCCGGCGTTCGACAACCGGCTGCTGGCACCCGCGATGGAGCGGTTCGACAGGGCGCGTCAGCTGCTGGCGGCCGCGGAGGACGGGGCGAGCGCGGACGAGCGCCTGGGCGAACTGCACGGTGCCGAGCAGGAGATCCGCCGCCTCGTCGCGGGCGTGCTGCGGCCCACCTGGGAGGCGGTGTGGCGGACGGTCGCGCTGATGCGTGAGCTGCCCGAGGGCTCCCGGGTCCCCGACCGCTGGACCAGGGACCGCTGGTCCTTCACCGCGCACCGCGACCGGGTGCGGGCCGGGGAGCCGCCGCAGCCCCGGCGCGACGACGCGGTCACGGCCGCGCAGAAGCTCGCCGCGCGCGAGAGCGCCCAGGCCCAGCTGGACGCCCATGAGGCGCTGGACGATCCACTGGTGCTGGCGGACTTCAGGCTCGCGGGCCAGGCGTTCACCGCCGAGGTGCTCGACGTGGAGATGACCTGGTCCGAGTCCAAGCGCCCGAGCCCGCGCCCGCTGGTCACCGTGCGCACGGAGGACCGCCCGCACCTGGGCGAGAGGGCGAAGGTGTACCGCTCGCTCGAAGGCAAGCCGCAGACGGCCGAGTTCGTGCGGTACGAGGGGGACGGGGTCCTGGTGCTGCGCATCACCGACCGTATGGGCCGATCCAAGGATCCCGCCGAGGGGTCGGTGCCGGGCAAGGGCGACCTGATCGACTGGACCCTGTTCGAGCACGACCAGCGGGGCGGCCCGAAGCTGCCCGACCCCGAGGAGACGCCGTGGACACACGGCGGCCCTCCCTCCGCCTTCGCCGGGGGGACCCCCGGCTCCGACACCGCCGAGAGCCCCGATCTCGTCACCCCGGAGGACCTCCTGTGACGTTCGACCCCTCGGCGGAGGCCGCGCGCGCCACCGCCGGCATCCTGCACGACACCCTCCACGGGGACGCCCGGGGCGTCGTCGTCGACTCGCCGCCCGGCGCGGGCAAGTCGACGCTCGTGGTGCGCGCCGCACGCGAACTGGCCGCGGCGGGACGCCCGTTGATGGTCGTCGCGCAGACCAACGCGCAGGTGGACGACCTCGTGCTCCGTCTCGCCGAGAAGGAGCCGGAGCTGCCCGTCGGCCGTCTGCACTCCAACGACTCCGACCCGTACGACAAGGCGCTCGACGCCCTGGACAACGTGCGCACGTCGGCCAAGGCCGGTGATCTCGCCGGTCTGGACGTCGTTGTCTCGACGGCGGCGAAGTGGGCCCATGTGCAGAACGTGGAGCCGTGGCGGCACGCGATCGTCGACGAGGCGTACCAGATGCGTTCCGACGCGCTGCTCGCCGTCGCCGGGCTGTTCGAGCGGGCGCTGTTCGTGGGGGATCCGGGGCAGCTCGACCCGTTCTCGATCGTCGGCGCGGAGCAGTGGGCGGGGCTCTCGTACGACCCGTCGGCGAGCGCGGTCTCGACGCTGCTGGCCCACAATCCGGATCTGCCGCAGCACCGGCTGCCCGTCTCGTGGCGGCTCCCGGCCTCGGCGGCGCCGCTGGTGTCCGACGCGTTCTACCCGTACACCCCCTTCCGCAGCGGCACGGGGGCGGGCGACCGGCGGCTGACGTTCGGCGTCGCGTCCGACGGCTCGGGCCCCGACCGGGTGCTGGACGAGGCGGCCGAGTCGGGGTGGGGGCTGCTGGAGCTGCCCGCGCGGCGCACGCCGCGTACGGACCCGGAGGCGGTCGGAGCGGTGGCACTGGTGGTGCGGCGGCTGCTGGACCGGGGCGGGGCCACGGTCTCGGAGCGCTCGGCGGAGCCGGCGCCCCTGACCGCCGACCGGATCGCGGTGGGCACGGCCCACCGCGACCAGGCGGCGGCGGTCCGGGCTGCGCTGGCTGACCTGGGGGTCACGGGCGTCACGGTCGATACGGCGAACCGGCTGCAGGGCCGTGAGTACGACGTGACCGTCGTGCTGCACCCGCTGTCGGGCCGGCCGGACGCGACCGCCTTCCACCTGGAGACGGGCCGCCTGTGCGTCCTGGCGTCGCGCCACCGGCACGCGTGCATCGTGGTGTGCCGCGCGGGCGTGGGCGATCTGCTGGACGAGCACCCGTCGACGGAGCGGTTGCAGCTCGGCGTGACGGTGAAGTTCCCGGACGGCTGGGAGGCGAACCACGCGGTCCTCGCCCACCTGGCCGAGCACCGGGTGAGCTGGCGTCCGTGAGGCCCTCTTGCGGCGCGCGGGACAATGGATGACGGTCTGGGAGCCGGACCGGGGTGCGAGGAGGAGAACGGACATGGCAGAACCGGAGCGGACGACCGAGCGCAGGATGCGGCCGGCCCCGCTGCTCTTCGAGCCGTCGGAGGCTGCCGCCGATCCCGAGCACTTCTTCGATCTGGAGTCCATGGAGGACCCTCAGGAGCTGCTGGGCCGTGCGACGGAGCTGACCCTGGCCTTCCGGGCGGCGACGGACCGCGCGGTGGAGTTCCAGGCGATCGCGGCGGCCCAGCTGGCCGACCCGCGCCGCTTCGACCGGCTGACGCCGGGCGACATCGGCGAGCGGGCGGGCTGGACCGAGGACTACGCGAAGAAGATGATCGACTTCGGCCGCGACCTCCTGCGCGGGACTCGCTGACGCTCACGGTCACCGGGCCCTGTGGGAGCGGTCGGTGCCGGGGTGAGGTGCCCACGCACGTCAGCGCAGGGGGCAACCCCAGGCAGGGACGCGCAGGGAGTCGTGTTCGGGGACCGGTCCGGCGGCCAGGAAGCAGTCCCGTATACGGGCCCCGCGGAGCGGCCCGGCGCCACGCGCGGCCGCGGAGCGGCCCGGCGCCACGCGCGCGGCCCCGGCCCGCTGCCACGCGCCGGGGCCGGGCCGGCCCGGCTCAAGAAGCCCGGCCCCGGGAAGCCCGGCCCGAGGGGGCGCGGCACGAGAGGGCATTACCGCACGGGGGGACGGCGGTGCCCCGGGACGTAACCCGGTCCACGGCCCGCTCAAGGGGCCCGCATATGCCCGCCACACGTGGCCAGGCGCAAGATACTCCCCTCCGCCGGCCCCGTCCTCATTTTCGCCAACCCTGGGAAACCGAATCGTTACTGCCGGTAGACCTTGGATACATGAGCGCATGGCTGCGAGACCGAGAGCACACCGCGGACATCTTCGCCCTCCCACGCGAGGAGAGCCGCGATCACGTCGCCGAGGTCACTCCCCCCGGCGCCGAGTGGCTCGCCTCCGCCCAGGCACATTCGAGGTCGGCGTTGTCCCAGTGGGAGGACCGGCCCACCGCCTCCGCCGTACTCCCCTGCGGCACCGTCTTCGACGTGGTCAACGTGCCCACCGTCTTCGGGCGCCGGATGCTCGACCGGCTCTGGAGCGAGGGGCCCGGCTCCGGGCCCGTCGCCATGCACCGCGGGCGCATGATGCTCTTCGCCGCCCGGGGCGCCGCCCAGCGCCTGCCGTCGCTGCTCGAGTGGGAGGTGGGGGTCCCCCCAGGAGGAGGTCCTGGGGGGAGGGGCGAGGCCGTCCCGCCGCTCATCTGCCACGGCACCGGCGACGCCGTGACCGTCCCGCCCCTGACCCCCTCGAACACTCCCTCGGCGCCCCGCTGGCTTGTGGCCCCCGACACACGTCATCCCTGGCTGCCGGGGCCCGAGGTGCTGCTGTGGGCCTGCGTGCGGGCCGCCCGCGACCGGGCTCGTCCGGGTGTCCGCATATCGATTTTTCCTCCCCCGGATCAGGATGCTAAGGTCTACGACGTCAGCAGGCGCCGCTAGCTCAGTTGGTTAGAGCAGCTGACTCTTAATCAGCGGGTCCGGGGTTCGAGTCCCTGGCGGCGCACAGACGGAAAAAGCCCCTCGCGACAGCGAGGGGCTTTTTCGTGCCCACCACGTGCCCACCACGTGCCCACCACGTGATCGTCAGATACCCGCGACGTGCCCGCCCGAGATGGGCTGTCACGCCGTCGTGATCTTGACCGTCCACGCCCCCGTTGCCGTACGGTCCGCCACCTCCACCCGTGTCCGCCCACCTGGCGGGCCGGGCACCGTGAACGTCTCCCCCACCTGCAGCGGCGCGTCCGCGAGCGGCGGATAGACCGACTCGTCCGCGCACGCCTCTGTCTCCGGATGCGTGTCCACCACCTCGATCGGCCCGTCCCCCGAGGCAGCCTCCCCCTGGACGCGGTAGAGCAGCACACCCTCGGTGCAGGTGGACGCGTCGTTGCCGGTGGCACCGCGCGCCTCGATCGCGAGCACACTGTTGGGCCCGGTGCGCACCACCGCCAGCCGCGTACCGACGCTGCCGCCGCGGACGGGCGCGGCGGCGAGCGGTTCCAGGGTGATGAGCTCCCCGCTGCCCGGCGGGCCGGCCGAGACGGTCGGCCGGCCGCCGCCGTTCACGCACCGGACCTCCGCGGGGCCGAGCCAGCCGAGCTTCCACTTGTGCCAGCCGAACAGATCGGGCGCGAGGCCGAACTGGCTGCCCATGACGTCCCAGTCGCCGACGTGGGTGTCCCAGTCGCCGTTGCCGTCCTCGGGCCGGTGGTAAAGGTCCGGGAGGTCGAAGACATGGCCGGTCTCGTGGGCCAGGACGTTGCGGTCCGGGGGATGGCGTTCGAAAACGGTGACGACACGGCGGATCTCCGCGCCGTCGGCGGTCAGCGGGCGGTCGAAGTTGACGACCTTGGTGGCGTCGGAGTCGACTCCGGGGGCGTCCGGGTCCGCGACCAGATAGACCACGTCGTAGCGCGAGAAGTCGACGTCGTCGTCGGCCGCGTCGATCGCGTCCCGGAGGTAGACCAGGCGCCGTTCGGGGTCCCAGTCACGCCTTATGTCGTAGGTGACGGAGGCCCGGGGCATCCGCACCCACTCCGTCTGCGGGTGGGCGCGCAGCACGAACGCGCCGTAGGAGGCGCGCCGGAAGAAGTCACTGGTGGCGGGGAAGTGGTCGGCGGCGAGCTCCCGCGGGCTGTTCATCGGGACGGAGTCCGGGAACGACAGGAAGACCATCACGGCGTCGAGCCGGTTCCCGGGCCTGGGGTAGGCGGAGTTCCAGGAGTCCAGGCCGAGCGAGTGGTGGGCCGCGGTCCGCGGCAGGGCGCACGGTCCGCCGGGAGGGTCGGCCACGGCCGGCCCCGCCACGAGGGACGTCGCCGCGAACGCCATGAGGGAGGTGAACGCGGCGGCGGCGCTGCGCGGGCGCACGCGTTCCACTCTCCCGGGTGTTCCCTCGGGCGACTGCTGACCCTCCACGTGGACCTCCGGCTCGGGAATGCTGGATGCCCCACCCACCCTGTGATGCTTTGCGGAGGTTTGCCCTGTTCCGGTGCCCCACTCGGGTGACCGGGTCGACACCGACCCGACACCGACCCGAGATGCGGCGACACTCCGAAGAATCACGGAACGTCACATCCGGTCAGCTTGGATGCGACCCTGGACGCCACCCGCGCAGAAACGATCGACCTTGGTGCACCGGCGGCCCCCGCCGGGCCGGTGACGCTGGAACGGCCGCCGCGCCTGCCTCTATGATCGGCACACTTTCCCCGAGTTCTTGCGGGATTTCTTCGGTGAATGCCTCGGGCGGCCACCCCCCGACCACATTTGCACGACCCTGATACGACACACTGCATGCGGGAGTGAGCGGTGAGCGGAACCTCCGAAGGACAAGGGCCCGCGGGCGTCGCAGTCCCCGGAAACGTCCGACAGCCCGTCACCGAGCGTGACGGTATGGGCCCGAGCTCCGCCGAGCTGCGCGACTACCGCGCCGCGTTCAACGCCGCCCAGCTCGCCATGGCGGTCGTGGACCACGAAGGGCTCGTCGTCAGCGCCAACGACGCCCTCGCCGCGCTGCTCGGCACCGGGGCCGCCGACCTGCGCGCGCACTGCGCCGCCGACCTCATCGACCTCGCCTCGGACGCCCGCACCTGGCACGCCTACCGCGAGGTGCTGCGCGGCCGCCGCTCCCGCTTCCGCTGCACCCGCCGCCTCAAACACCCGGACGGGCGCGCCCTGTGGGCCGAGGTCACCGTCGCGCCCGTGCCGGGCACCGGCGACGTACTGCTGTCCGTGGCCGACATCAGCGACCGGCGCGAGCTCCATGCGCGGCTGCGCCATCTTCAGTTGCACGACCCGGTGACCCGGCTGCCCAATCGGACGCTGTTCTTCGAACGGCTCACCGCCGCGCTGGAGTCCTCACCGTACGATGACGGTTCCACCGGGCGGATCGGTCTGTGCTACCTGGACATCGACGGGTTCAAGGCCGTCAACGACACCCTGGGGCACCGGATCGGCGACCGGCTCCTCGCCGCCGTCGCGACCCGGCTGACCGAGTGTGCCGACAACAGCGGGGCTCACGGCTGCGGTCATCTCGTCGCCCGGCTCGGCGGGGACGAGTTCGCCATCCTGGTCGAGGAATCGACGGGCACCGAGCAACTGGCGGACCTCGCGCGGTCCGTACTGGCGGCGCTGCAGCAGCCGTTCGACCTGGCCGGCCAGCGACTGTCGGTGTCCGCGTCCATCGGCGTGGTCGAGCGAGCGGCGGCCGGGACGAGCGCGACCGGGCTGATGCAGGCCGCGGACACCACGCTGTACTGGGCCAAGGAGGACGGCCGCGCCCGCTGGACGCTCTTCGACCCCGAGCGCAACGCGCACCGGATGACGCGCCAGGCGCTCTCCTCCACGCTCCGCCCGGCCGTGGAGCGCGGCGAGTTCACTCTGGAGTACCAGCCGCTCGTGGGGCTCGCGGACGGGGTGACACGCGGTGTGGAGGCGCTGGTGCGCTGGAATCACCCGCAGTTCGGCACGCTGACGCCGAATCGGTTCGTCGCCATCGCCGAGGAGGACGGCTCGATCGTGCAGCTCGGGCGGTGGGTGCTGCGCACCGCGTGCCGCCAAGCGCGCCGCTGGCAGCTCGACCACCCGGGCGTGGAGCCGCTGTTCGTGAGCGTCAATGTCGCCGTACGCCAGGTGTGGGACTCCGACCTGGTGGCGGATGTCGCCGACATCCTGGCCGAGACGGGACTGCCCCCTCATCTGTTGCAGTTGGAGCTCACGGAGTCGGCGGTGATGGGCTCGGCGGGTCGGCCGCTCCAGGCGCTGAAGGCGCTCAGCGAGATGGGTGTGCAGATCGCGATCGACGACTTCGGCACCGGGTATTCGAACCTCGCGTACCTGAGCCGGCTGCCGGTGTCCGCACTGAAGCTCGACGGAACGTTTGTCCGCGGTTTCCAGGACGAGGCGCACGCCAACCCCGCCGACGAGACGATCGTCGAGGCGCTGGTCGAACTCGCGCACCGGCTGGGGCTCACGGTCACGGCCGAGTGCGTCGAGACCTCGGGACAGGCGTCACGGCTGCGGCACATCGGCTGCGACACGGGCCAGGGTTGGCTTTACTCGCGGGCCGTGGCCCCGGAGCGCATCGCGGAGATGCTCGGCGCCGGACCGCGTACACAGCCCGCGGGGGCGTCGGGCTGAGGGGCGTGGCGCCTGCGGGCTGCTCGCCCCTGCCGCGCCCCCGCCGCTCGCCGGCCCGGGAGGCCCCGACCCGAGACCGGGACGAGCCCCGGGCCCGCACCGCCTGGGAGCCCGCCGGCTTCGCCCGGGGACGCCCCGGCCGGCTGATGCCGCGCAGCGAAACCCGGCCGCGTTATGGGAGGTTGAGGCGGCCGACGGCCCTCCCCCCACGCCGCCGGGCGTAGGGGGGAGGGTCCCCGTTCCCCGGGGAGGCGGGGTGGGTGGGGAAGGCACCCCGCCCCAGGGGGTCAGCAGGCGCCGAGGTCCTCCCAGACGCCCCACTCACCCGTGGTGCCGGGCTCCTCGCCCTGCGTCCACCACTTGGCCCGCCACCGGTGCCCCTCGTGGGAGACCTGCGTGCTGCGGGTGTACGCCGGGGTCGCGGACCAGGCCGGGGCCGTGCAGCCGGTGTCCGGCTCCGACGGCGAGGGCGTCGGCTCCGTGGGGGCCGGTGTCGGGTCCGTCGGCGTGGGCGTCGGGTCCGGGTCGGGGTTCGTCGGCGACGAGCCGACCGCCGCGACGATGTCCTTGAACAGCGTGGCGTTCGGGTCCAGTCCGAGCAGCGAGTACATCATCGCGCCCGCGAGGCCGCGACTGTGGGCGTAGTCGGCCCGTGCCTGGATCGCCCGCCGGTCCAGTCCGGTGAAGAACTCGCCGTCCTTGTAGAAGTACGCCGCCTTCGCCTCGTCGTCCCAGAAGGTGGTCGCCGGGTTGTCGACGATGCCGCCGAGCTCCTTGTAGTGCGCGATTCCGGCCTGCTGGCTGACGGGACGGGCGGCAGATGCGCCGGTCGCGCTGCCACCGAGACCGTTCTTCGTCCCGGCCGGGACGCCCTTCCAGCCGCGGTAGTAGAACTCGTAGCCGAGCGTCAGCTTGCCCGCGGGGAAGCCGCCGGTGATGCCGTACGCCGCGTTCCCGTCGATCCACGCGTCGATGGCGTTGTCGATCGAGTACTTCTGGGTGCCCGGCTTGATCGGGTCGGTCGGGTCCGACACCGGGGAATGCAGCGGTGACTGGTGGTAGGCGGGCCCGTCGCCGTCCCAGGCGCCGTGCATGTCGTACGTCATGATGTTCGCGTAGTCGAGGTACGCGCCGATCTTGTCGGTCTCGATGTGCTGGATCTTGTCCTGACCGGCCGGAAGTGCCGCGGTCAGCAGGTACTTCTTGTCGCCGTGAGCGGCGCCGTACGCGTCGAGCTGCTTGCGGAACTCGGCGAGCAGCAGCGTGAAGTTCTGCTTGTCCTCGGGGCCGTAGTGGTTGCCGAGGTGTCCGTCGGGCGAGCCGGGGTACTCCCAGTCGATGTCGATGCCGTCGAAGATGCCGGCCGCGGTGCCAAGGCCGCCGTAGCCGCCCTCGACCGGCAGGTCACCGGCGATGTACTGCTTGATGCACGAGGACACCAGCTTCTTGCGGCTCGCGTCCGTCTTCGCCGCGTCGTGGAAGAACTTGGAGTAGGTCCAGCCGCCCAGCGAGATGTTGATTTTCAGCTTGGGGTACTTGGCCTTCAGTTCCTTGAACTGGTTGAAGACGCCCACGATCGGCTGGTTCCACGTGTCGCCGACGCCGTCGACGCTGTCGGCGGCGGCGAAGCTGCGCTGGTAGTCGGCGTACGAATCGCCCGCGCCGTCACCGGCGTTGGGGTTGGCGTCGTCACCGGCGGCCTTGTTCGCCATGAAGCAGGTGTGGTCGGTGGGGTGGATGTTGCCGAACGAGTAGTTGAGGACGTCCAGTTCGGCCGCGATGCCCCGGGTGTCCAGGTGCTTGGGGTAGAAGGCGTTGCCGTACACGCTCCACTGGTCGTAGTACGCGATCTTCACGCCCCCGGTGGAGGCGGCGGGCGCGGCGTCGGCCGCCCGGGCGGCGCCGGGGCCGCCGACGGCGGTCAGTGCGCCGGCGGCGAGCACCGCACTGGCGAGTGCGGCGAGCAAGGTTCTGCGGACGGGCACGTGCGGCCTCCGAGGGGGGTGCGTGGTACGGGAGTCGGAGCAGTGATAGCCGCCCCCCGAAGGCCGCGTCAATGGTCTGCACCAAATGAGGACTAGACCAATTCAGGCTTGAATCGACTCGTCGGCGACCCCCGCATGTTGCGAAAAACCGCTCGTCACCACGGGTGACGAGCGGCTTAAGCCCTCGTTAATGCGCCACGGACGAGAAGTTCACAAGCGAACCACTCAGGCGGGCAATCCGTACGCGTCGGCGATCAACTCGTAGCTGCGCAGCCGCACATCGCCGCCGTGCGCGTTGGCCGTGATCATCAGCTCGTCCGCTCCGGTGCGCTTGTGGAGGTCGTCCAGGCCCGCCCGGACCGCGTCGGGCGTGCCATGGATCACGTTCTTCAGCCAGCCGTCGACGAACTCCCGCTCCATCGGGCCGAAGGCGTACTCCTCCGCCTCCTTCGGCGTCGGGATCAGTCCCGGCCTGCCGGTGCGCAGCCGGACCATCGACAGCGCTCCGGTCAGCACCTGGCGGCGGGCCTCCCGCTCGTCGTCCGCGGCCAGCGCCGAGACGCCGATCAGGGCGTAGGGCGCATCCAGCACGGCCGAGGGCCGGAAGCTCTGCCGGTAGAGATCGAGCGCGGGGAGCGTGTTCTGCGCGGAGAAGTGGTGGGCGAAGGCGAACGGCAGTCCGAGCGTGCCCGCCAGCCGGGCGCTGAAGCCCGAGGAGCCCAGCAGCCAGACCGGCGGGCGGGCCGGGGACTGGACGCCGCCGGGCGAGGTGGCCTGCACCGGTCCGGGCACGGCGTGGATGCGGGAGTAGGGGTGCCCGTGGGGGAAGTCGTCGTCCAGGAAGCGGATCAGCTCGGCGAGTTGCTGGGGGAAGTCGTCGGCGCCCTCGTGGAGGGTGTCGCTGCGGCGCAGCGCCGCGGCCGTGGCGCCGTCCGTCCCGGGCGCGCGGCCGAGGCCGAGGTCGACGCGGCCCGGGGCGAGCGCCTCCAGCGTGCCGAACTGCTCGGCGATGACCAGGGGGGCGTGGTTGGGCAGCATCACGCCGCCGGAGCCGAGGCGGATGCGCTCGGTGTGGGCGGCGAGGTGGGCGAGGATGACGGCCGGGGAGGACGAGGCGACGCCGGGCATGGAGTGGTGCTCCGCGACCCAGTGCCGGTGGTAGCCGCGGCTCTCGGCCAGGCGGGCGATGTCCACGCTGGTGCGCAGGGCGTCCGAGGCGGTGCGTCCGCTGCCGACGGTGACCAGGTCGAGCACGGACAGGGGGACGGGGGCGGTGCCGATCGCCGCGCCTCGGATCTCGTCCACTGCGTTCACGGGTGGGGTCCTCCTGGGTGAGTCGTGCGTACGCCGAGCCACAACAGGAGGCAATCTCCGTTTTATTCCCGGCCGCCCACGGCTGTCGTCCCGCCCCGGTACGTCAGTCCTTGCGGGCGAACAGCGTGCCCAGCTCCTCCGACCAGGCGCCCCTGCGCTCCGCCAGCCGCAGGCCCTCCCACACGGTCACCTGGTTGGCCGTGAGCACCGGCTTGCCCGCGGCCTCCTCGAGCTCCTGCAGGTGGGCCACCGTGTGCAGCGCGGTGTCGGGGAGCAGGACCGCGTCGGCCCGCGGGTCGTCCGCCTTCCGCAGCAGGTCCAGCACCTGCTCGCGCTCCCAGGTCGCCACCTCGGCCGCCGTCACGATCCCGCCGGACCGCGTGGCCACCACCTCGATCCCGGCCGCCTGAAGGAAGTCGGCGAACAGGTCCGTCACGTCCTCGGGGTACGTCGCGGCAACCGCCACCCGCGTGGCCCCCACTTCCCGCGCGGCATGGACGAACGCGAACGACGTGCTCGACGCCGGGAGCCCGGCCGCGAGGGCCAGGGCCCGGGTCTGCTCATGGGCGCCCTCCCACCCGTACACGAACGAACCGCTGGTGCAGGCCCACACCACCGACTCGGCGCCCGACAGGCGCAGCTGCTCCACGCCGACCGCGAGCCGCTCGGCCGATCCCATCTCCCGCAGCGCGTCCACACGGTGCGCGTCCTCACCGATGTCGGTGTGGACGATCGGCACATTGACTCCGGTCAGCAGCGTCTCGATCCGGGGATAGTCGTCCTCGGCCGAATGCCCGGGATACAGCAAGCCCACCGTCGTCATGTCACGCCCTCCTGTCCTTCCGGCTCGGCCGTCGCCGCCGCGGCGTCCATCAGCAGAGCCTGATAGGGGCCGACCGCACGGGTGCCGATGGCGCGCAGGGCCGACCACATCGTGACCTGGTTGGCGGAGACCACCGGCACCCTCAGCTCGGCCTCCAACTGCGGGATCACGTCGTACGTCGGCAGATTCGTACAGCTGATGAACAGCGCGTCGGCTCCCTCCACCGCCACCTGCCGCGCCATGTCCACCACCGCGCGGTACGGCACCTTCCAGATGTGCCGGGTCAGTCCCAGGAAGGCCCGGCCGACCACCGTCACTCCCGCTTCCGCCAGAAAGTCCTCCAACGATCGGGTGACCGATTCCGTGTAGGGCGTCAGCAGCGCGATCCGCTGGGCTCCCAGCTCGCCGAGCGCATCGAGGAGGGCGCCGGACGTGGTCAGGGCCGGCACGTCACCGGCCGTGCGCATCACCTCGCACAGGTCGCGTTCCCCCGCGAGGCCGCCGACAAAACTGCCCGACGCACACGCGTAGGCGACGACCTCCGGTTCGGACGCGATGAGCGCCCGCACCCCCTCCCGCAGTGTCTCGTGCTCGCTCACCAGCCGCGCGAGATCGAGGGAGACGCCCACGGGCACGAACGGAGTGCGCGTCAGCCGCAGGGAGACGTCGTCCGGGACCCAGCGCCACAGCTCCCGGTCCAGAGCGAAATCGAAGGGGGCCACCACACCGATGCCGTGCTCCGGGTCCGGCCCGCCGAGAAAGGAGACAACGTCCATGCACTCAGCCCCCTTGGCGTCTTGTTGACGACGGTAGGTTCCAGTGCGAGCGTGGGTCAATCCGTACATTGCGACGTGACGAGGTGGCTTCCGACCGATGTCCGAACCCACGGTGCTCGTGCTGGCCGCGGACCCCCTGCCACGCCTCGGCCACCTGACCGGAAGAGCCCGGGTGGATTACGCCGATGAGGTGACTCTCGCGGACCGACTGCCCGGTGCCGACGTGCTGCTGGTGTGGGACTTCACCTCCGACGCCGTCCGTCGGGCCTGGCCCGGCGAGGGCCCGAGGCCGCGGTGGGTGCACACCGCGAGCGCCGGCGTCGACCGCGTGCTCTGTCCGGAACTCGCCGCCTCCGACACCGTCGTGACCAACGCACGCGGAATCTTCGAACAGCCGATCGCCGAATACGTGGCGGCGCTCGTGCTCGCGATGGCGAAGGACCTGCCTCAGACGCTGGACTTGCAGCGCCGGCACGAATGGCGGCACCGCGAGAGCCTCCCGGTCGCGGGCAGCCGCGGTGTCGTGGTGGGCGCCGGCCCCATCGGGCGCGCCGTCGCCGGCGCCCTGCGGGCGCTGGGCGTCACCACAGCGGTCGTCGGCCGTCGGGCCCGGCCCGGCATCCACGGCGACCAGGATCTCGACCCGCTGCTCGCGCGCGCCGACTGGGTGGTGTGCGCGGCGCCGCTGACCACGGCGACGCTCGGGATGTTCGACGCGCACCGCTTCGGGCTGATGCAGCCGTCGGCCCGGTTCGTGAACGTCGGCCGCGGACCGCTGGTCGTCGAGGCCGACCTCGTCGACGCCCTGCGCAAGCGGTGGATCGCGGGCGCGGCCCTCGACGTCTTCGAGTCCGAGCCGCTCCCGCCGGAGAGCCCGGTGTGGGATGTTCCGGGGCTCATCGTCTCCCCGCACATGAGTGGTGACACCGTCGGCTGGCGCGACCGGCTGGGTGAGCAGTTCGTCGAGATGTATGACCTGTGGGCGGCCGGAGAGCCGCTGCCGAACGTGGTGGACAAGAAACGTGGGTACGTCCCCATGCATGACCACTCGCCTGACTGACCTCACCGCACGTCAACTGCTGGCCGGCTACGCACAGGGCGACTTCTCCCCCGTCGACGCGACCCGCGCGGCGCTGGACCGGGCCGAGAGCGTGCAGCCGCTGGTGAACGCCTTCGTCCGGATCGATGCCGAGCCGGCCCTCGCCGAGGCCGCCGCCTCGGCGGAACGCTGGCGCCGGGGCGAGCCGCGGGGGCTGCTCGACGGCGTGCCCGTCACCGTGAAGGACCTCATCCTCCAGCGTGGAGTGCCCACGCTGCGCGGCTCCTGGACCGTGCGGGCGGACCGCGCCTGGGACGAGGACGCGCCGTCGGTCGCACGGCTGCGCGAGCACGGGGCGGTGTTCCTCGCCAGGACGACGACGCCCGAGTTCGGCTGGAAGGGGGTCACGGACTCGCCGCGGCACGGCGTGACCCGCAACCCGTACGACCCCTCGCGCACGGCGGGCGGCTCCAGCGGAGGCAGCGCGGCGGCCGTGGCACTCGGCGCGGGCGCCCTGTCGGTCGGCACGGACGGGGGCGGGTCGGTCCGCATCCCGGCCTCGTTCTGCGGGATCTTCGGGCTGAAGCCGACGTACGGTCGGGTGGCACTGTATCCGTCGAGCCCCTTCGGCAGCCTGTCCCATGTCGGGCCGATGGCGAGGGATGCGGCGGACGCGGCGCTGATGCTGGACGTGATGAGCGGCGAGGACTGGCGGGACTGGTCCCATCTGGGGCCGGCGCAAGAGGTGCGGCAGCGGCTCGGCGAGGGCGTGAAGGGCCTGCGGATCGCGTACTCGCCGACGCTCGGCGGCCAGGTCGCGGTCCGTCCCGCGGTCGCCTCGGCGGTGCGGCGGGCGGTGGGGGCGCTGGCGGACCTCGGCGCGTACGTCGAGGAGACCGACCCCGACCTCACGGAGCCGGTCGAGGCGTTCCACACCCTGTGGTTCACGGGCGCTGCCCGGCTGGTGGAGCCCCTTGGCCCGCGGCAGCGGGAGCAACTGGACCCGGGCCTGCGGGAGATCTGCGGCATCGGCGCACGGCGCAGCGCGCTGGAGTACCTGGCGGCGGTGGACGTGCGGGCGGAGTTGGGCCGGCGGATGGCACGGTTCCACACGACGTACGACTTGCTGGTCACCCCGACCTTGCCGCTCACCGCGTTCGAGGCGGGCGTGGAGGTTCCGGCGGGCTCGGGCCACCGGCGCTGGACGGGGTGGACCCCGTTCACGTACCCCTTCAACATGACGCAGCAGCCGGCGGCGACGGTCCCCTGCGGGACGGACCCGGACGGGCTGCCGATCGGTGTGCAACTGGTGGGCCCGCGCTACGCGGACGGGCTGGTGCTGCGGGTGGCGCACGCGCTGTACGAGGCGGGGGCGGCGAGGATCCCGGGGCCGGGGGCGCTGGGGTAAGGAGCGCGGCAGGGAGCGGCGGCCGCGCGGGCTGTTCCCCTGTCCGCCCTCCTCCTACGGGGCCTGACGGGCCGTGGGTGGGATCCCCCCGGCGAAGCCAGGGGAGCAACCCGGCTTCGTGCCCGACTCCGCACCGCCGGACGGGCTGAGAATCACGCCCGTCGGAAGCTCAGCGTCTCCCCCGACGCGCCCGACCGCCACAAGTCCTGGCATGCCTCGGCCATCTCCGCCAGGCCCTCCACCACCGTCCCCCACACGATGCCCGGCACCCATCCCGTATCGCCGTTCAGCAGCAGGTTGTTGCGTTCGTAGAACAGCGCCAGATCCACCGTCACGGACCGGGCCGCGACCGCGGCCCGGTCCTCGTAGCCGTACGACGATGTGCCGAGCTGCACATCACTGAAGGTGAAATAACACAGGTCACCCGGAATCGGCGTCACCGTCGGATTCTCCAACGGCGGCTCCTGCGGCGCGAAAGCCGGGAACAGGGCATAGATCTCATTACGCGCATACTTCGCGTGGTACACGTCCGCGGACAGCGGCAGCGCGTCCCACACCGCCGCGCAGGTCAGCGGCGCCTTGTCGGTGAGGAGCCGGGCGGTGCACTGCACCCCGCGCCGGTCCAGGGCAACGGTCAGGTATCGGTCGGCCATTTCGTACGCATACCCGCGACGGACCCGGGTAGCCGCGCGCCCATGGCTCGTAGAAGAGAACCACGATCGATGAGCAGACGCTCCCTTCTGCTCGGCACCGCAGCCGTCGGCGCCCTCACCGCCGTCGGCGCCGCGGGATGCGGCAGGGTACCGTCCGGCGATGCACTGGCCCGGCTGAAGTCCCAGGGCACGGTACGCCTCGGCATCGCGGGAGAGGTGCCGTACGGCTATGTCGACGACCAGGGCGAGTTCACCGGCGAGGCTCCCGAGCTGGCCCGGGTGATCTTCCGGCGGCTGGGCATCGACCGGGTCCAGCCGGTGGCCACCGACTTCGCCTCCCTCATACCCGGACTGAACTCCCAGCAGTTCGACGTGGTCTCGGCCGGGATGTACATCAACAAGGAGCGGTGCGCCCAGGTCATCTTCGCCGACCCCGAGTACCAGATGCTCGACTCGTTCATCGTGCGCAAGGGCAATCCCAAGAACCTGCGCAGCTACGAGGACGTGGTGAAGGCCAGGGCGAGGCTCGCGACCGGCACGGGCTACGCGGAGATCGGATACGCGGTCGCCGCCGGCATCCCGGAGAAGGAGATCGTGATCCTCCAGGACCAGGTGGCCGGGCTGAACGCCGTCGAGTCCGGCCGCGTCGACGTCTTCGCCGGCACCGCGCTCACCGCCCGCGAGGTGGTGCGCAAGAGCAGGCTGGCCGAGGCGACCGAGCCCTTCGCCGCCGTCGTCGACGGAGAGAAGCAGATAGACGGGGGCGGTTTCGCCTTCCGCCCCACCGACACCGAACTGCGCGACGCCTTCAACGCCGAGATCCACAAGATGAAGAAGAGCGGCGAGCTCTTCCGCATCCTGAAGCCCTTCGGCTTCACGGAGAACGAGATGACCACACTCACTGCCGAGGAGCTGTGCCGATGACAGCCGGACTCTGGCAGAACTGGGTGCTCCCCGGCATCTGGATCACCGTGCAGCTGTTGGTCTACAGCGCCGCCCTCGCCGCGGCCGTCGCCTTCGGCATCGGCATCGCCCGCACCCACCGCTCGCGCGCCGTCCGTTTCCTGGCGGGCGCCTACACCGAGATCTTCCGTGGCACGTCGGCGCTGGTGCTGATGTTCTGGCTGTTCTTCGTGGTGCCCCCACTCATGGGCTGGCAGCTCGTGCCCATGTGGGCCGCGGTGCTGGCGCTCGGCCTGTCCTACGGCGCGTACGGCGCCGAAATCGTGCGCGGCGCGCTGAACTCGGTCCCCAGGGCCCAGCGTGAGGCGGGTGTCGCCCTCAGCTTCACGCCCTGGCAGCGGATGCGGATGATCCTGCTGCCGCAGGCGGTACCCGAGATGATCCCGCCGTTCTGCAACCTGCTGATCGAGCTGCTCAAGGGCACCGCGCTGGTGTCTCTGCTGGGCGTGGGCGATGTGTCCTTCGCCGCCTATCTGGTGCGGCTCGCCACCCAGGAGAGCGCACAGATCTACACGATCAGCCTGGTGATTTACTTCCTGCTCGCGCTCGCCGTGACCCGGTCCATGAAGGTGCTCGAACGCAGGACCAAGCGGAACGTCGGCATCGAGACGGAGCCAGGGCTGTTCGCGGGCATGGGCTCCCGGCGACGCGCCGCGATCGAGATCGCCGGCACCACCGTGACGGGGGGTGCGTCGAAGTGACCTGGGACTGGTCCGCGGTCGCGGATTTCATGCCGCGCTTCTGGGACGGTGTGCTGATCACCCTTCAGGTGCTGGTGCTCGGTTCGCTGATCTCCTTCACGCTCGGCCTCGTGTGGGCCATCGCCTTCCGCTCGCAGAGCCGTTTCGTACGGTGGCCGGTGAACGTCGTCACCGAGTTCATCCGCACCACCCCCCTGCTGGTACAGCTGTTCTTCCTGTACTTCGTGCTGCCGGAGTGGGGCATCCAGTTCTCCGCCCTGACCACCGGCACGATCGCGATCGGGCTGCACTACTCGACGTACACCGCGCAGGTCTACCGGGCCGGCATCGAGGCCGTACCGCCCGGCCAGTGGGAGGCGGCGACGGCCCTGAGCCTGCCCGCCCACCGCACCTGGTCCGCCGTGATCCTGCCGCAGGCGATCCGCCGGATCACCCCGGCGCTCGGCAACTACGTGATCGCCATGCTCAAGGACACGCCGCTGCTCGCCGCGATCGGCGTGCTGGAGATGCTGCAGCAGTCGCGGCTGGAGAGCGCGTCGACGTTCCAGTACACCGAGCCGCTGACCGTGATCGGCCTCGCCTTCATCCTCATCGCCTACCCGGCTTCTCTTCTCGTACGAGCCCTGGAGCGCCGCCTTGTCCGCTGACATCAACGACACCACGACCGAGGACCTGATCCGGTTCGACAACGTCACCAAGAGATTCGGCGACAACACGGTCCTCGACAACCTCTGCTTCTCGGTGAAGCCCGGCAAGCACGTCACCCTGATCGGCCCGTCCGGCTCGGGCAAGACGACGATCCTGCGGCTGCTGATGACGTTGGAGTCACCCGACGAGGGCTCGATCCGGGTGAACGGCAACCGGCTGTTCCCGGCCGCCGAGAAGGAGCGCCGGGAGGCGCGCAAGAAGATCGGCATGGTCTTCCAGCAGTTCAACCTGTTCCCCAACATGACCGTGCTGCGCAACATCACCGAGGCGCCGGTGCGGGTGCTCGGCCTGTCCAAGGACGAGGCCGACGCCCGGGCCAGGGAGCTGCTGGACCTGGTGGGACTCGGCGACCGCGCCGACGCGAAGCCGACGCAGCTGTCGGGCGGCCAGCAGCAGCGGGTGGCGATCGCCCGCGCGCTGGCGATGCGGCCGCAGGTGCTGCTTCTGGACGAGGTGACCTCGGCCCTCGACCCCGAGCTCGTGGCCGGCGTGCTGGACCTGCTGCGGGACATCGCCCGCACCACGGACATCACGATGGTGTGCGTCACGCACGAGATGAACTTCGCCCGCGACATCTCGGACGATGTCCTGATGTTCGATTCCGGCAAGGTCATCGAGTCGGGTCCGCCGGAGAAAATCTTCTCCGACCCGGAGCACGAACGCACGCGCGAGTTCCTCGGCGCGGTGCTCTGACCATTCACTCCGCCGAGCAGGCATGACCTTGGCATATGCCAAAGTCAGGCGCCCCAGCACAGGCAGCTGGGGCGCCACGTCATTTACGCCAACAGCCCGTCCCCAAACGGCTCTTGGCCGCTATCGTGGTACGGAAGCTTGCGGTCACAACCTGCTAGGGGGAAACCGTGGCGCTGAAGCCCGAGCCGACCGCGCCGTTCCACTCGGTGCAATACGTCTTGCGCGTACTGGAGACGGTCTCCAAGCACGGTGGCGGTGTCACCGACGTCCAGATCGCACGCGAGACCGGCCTGCCGACCGGCCATCTCGCCCCCATGCTCGCCATGCTCCGCCGCGAGGGATACGTGGAACAGGTCGCCGACGGCGCCTATGTGATAGGCGACTCCCTGGTCCTGCTCGGCTCGGGCGCCACCCGCAAGGAGGCCCTGGAGGCCAAGCTCCAGGACACCCTGACCGAGCTGCGCGACTCGGTGGGCGCCGCCGTCTACATCAGCCGGTACATCGACGGCGAGGTCAAGATCACCCAGTTCGCCGACGGCCCGCGCGCCCCGAAGGTGAACGAGTGGGTGGACTTCCGCTCGGCCGCCCACGCCAGCGCGGTCGGCAAATGCCTGCTGACCCAGCTCGATGTGAACGGCCGCCGCGACCACCTCTCGCGCCACAAGATCGCGCGCCTGACCTCGCGGACGATCACCAGCGAGCGGCTGCTGTTCTCCAAGCTGGACGCCCAGCCGCCGACGGTCCCCGTCCTGGACCTGCAGGAGTACGCGGTGGGCACGGTCTGCGCCGCGGTGCCGCTGACGGCGGGCTCGGCCGTGGGCTGCCTGGCGCTGTCCCTGCCGATCGAGCACGCCCACCGGCTGCGCTCGGCGGCGGACACGCTGAACCGCAAGGCCGCTCCGGTGGTGCTCTCACTGGCGATCTAGAAAGGTCCGGCGGGTCAGGGCCGGACAGGCCCGCGCGGCCGCCTGCCGCATGAAGCCTCCCCAGGCCGTCGGGCCTGAAGGAAGCAGCCCGAGGCGCCGGAGTGCGCCCATAGCGGAGCCATTCGGACATTTCTTCAGCGTGCATGGGACCCTCCCGTGGCCGAAGGGCTACGGGGAGTGCCGTCGCCTGGGGGCACCCCAGGCGACGGCCCGGGGGGCGTCGGGGGCCCGGCCGCGGTCGGCCGGACACCCCCGCAGACCCTGTCGGCCCTCCGGCCCGGGTGGTCAGGAGCACCCCCCGGGACTAGGTACTATTAATGGGTCAGCCGCCGAGCGGCAGACAAAGAGGCGCCGCTAGCTCAGTTGGTTAGAGCAGCTGACTCTTAATCAGCGGGTCCGGGGTTCGAGTCCCTGGCGGCGCACGCGCAGGGAAGACCCTCTCGCCTCGGCGAGAGGGTCTTCGTCATGCTCAGGCCACGGCTGTGCCGGCCGGGGCGCTCACCCCGAAGACCACCACGGCCCGGTAGTACGTCCAGGCCGTGTAGTTGCACGAAGTGCGCATCCCGCGCGAGTACCGGGCGCACACCCGTTTCATGTCCTCGTGGAACGCCGAGTCCAACCGCGACTTGTTGGCGGCGAACGTGCCGGCCGCCTTGTAATTGCGGTAGCCGAAGTCGTGCCGGGCGCAGGGCATCTTGAACGGGAAGCCGAACGGATTGTCCGGGGACGAGGAGCAGTAGTCCGTGGACCAGTCGAATCCGTACGCACTCCAGGCACTCCGGTTGGTGCGGGCGGTCGCCCAGGCATGGTGACTGGTGGCGCCGGTCTGCGTCCAGGAGCTGAGGACCTGGGGCTTGTCGGCGGGCGCGGCCGACGCGACGCCGGCGAACACCAGGACGGCGGGCACCGCGAGAGTGGCGGCCGCGAGAGAGGGGGCAAGTCGGCGACGCATGCAGAACCTCCAGGCTTCGAGCGGGGAGTTGGTGCACGCACGTGGGCCTGTCCACGGCGGCTCCAGAATCCCGCTCGACGCGCGTCCCGCAGAGCGTTTGCGCGCCGATCGGAGGGTGAACTTTCCCCGACGGCCCGTCGTTCGAGGACTGTTCGACGGATGCGTGCCGACTGGGCCAAGGTCTCGGCGGAGATGCGCGAGCGCGGCGGGCACCCGGCGGTGGGTGTCCTCGGCCGAAGGCAGGTCGAGCTGAGCGAGGATGTTGCCGAGAGGCGGCCCGCCGGGGCCGTCCGCTTCCCCGGAAGCCCGGCCGGGCGAGGGCCTGCCAGGGGTTTCGCACGCCCTCCATGGCGCACACGGCAGGCGCGGCACCGGCCATGTGCCCACGGGTGTACGGGGGCAGGGCGGGCCCTACCCCCGTGAACGACCGCCGTTGTGGTCCCGGCCCGCGGCGGACGAGCCGGAGAGAACCGCGCCTGGGGGATCCGCGAACGTCAGAACTGGACGTCGGAGCAGGCGTAGAACGCGTTGGCCGTGTCGTGGACGGTCCACACCGCCAGGATCAGATGGCGTCCGGACCGCTGCGGCAGGTTGCCGGAGTGCGAGAGAGTCGCAGGCGGCTGCTGGCCGCCGTACGGGACGGTCAGGAAGGGCTGCGACTCCAGCGCGGCCCTGGTCAGCGGCTGGCTTGGGTTCCAACCAGCTCTGGTGATGAAGTACTTGAAGTCGGTGGTGCGGTGCCGGGCGGTGAACTGCCACCGGAAGGTGTAGTTCTGGCCGGAGCCGACCCTGGTCGTGGGCCAGGCGCCGCCTCGCGGGTCGTCGAGCTGGGCGAACTGCGACAGTCCTGCCGAGCAGATCCTGCCGTCCGCGGGACCGGCGGCGGGGAAGCCCTTGGGGCCCTCGACGCTCTGCGGTTCCCACTGGATGGGGCCGCAGTTGCTCACGGTGCCGTTGGCGCAGAGCTTCTGGCGGCTGATGGGCGAGTCGGTGTAGCCGTGGCTGCTGGCGCTGCCGGTGGCGAGCAGGGTGGCGCCCGTCACGGCGAGGCCGACCACGGCCGCACCTATCTTCTTTCGCATGCTGGCTCCAGGAAGAACGTGGGGGAGTTCCGTGGGATGTGCTGCACGCGTGCGGTAGTGCCTATTCCGGTCTAGACCAAGTTCCAATGTATTGACGCGAGTTCATCATGTCCAGACCAATCACGAGGAGCGGTTCCCCGTGTCCACGCCGCCGGCACGGCCCGTGTAGAACGCAACCGTCAGATCCTTCACCAGCGCCTTGCGCTCGTAGTCGTCCGGCTCGATCAGCCCACGGTCCGTCAGCCGGCTCACCGTGTCGTCCACCGCGTCGACCACGGAGGTGAGGACGCTGTCGCGATGGCGCGCGTCGATGGCCGCGATCCGCCGAAGCTGCATGGCCTCCGCCACCTCGGGCGCGTAGTCCAGTGCCGTCGGCTGGGCGGTGAAGATCTCGATGCCCGCCGCGGCGCACTCGGCGGCCAGCGTCTTCGTCAGCATGGCGCCGACCGTCTCGGTGTCGCGCAGCGTGGGGAGCGACTCCCCGACGGGGATCCCACCGTCGACGACGGAGGGAGCGTCGGCGGGCAGTTGAGAGAACACCCGGGCCGTGGCCGCCTCGACCTGCTCGCCCAGGTACGCCTCGTGGTCCTCGACACCGAGCACGGCCCGCGCGGTGTCCCTGACCCGCCACACCACGAGCACGACCACCCGCAGCGCCGTCCCCTCGGCGTCGTGGACGGGCATCGGCTTGCTGCGCCAGTGCCGCAGGCGTACGTCCACCCGGCGGCGCAGCACCAGCGGGCTCATCCACACCAGTCCCGTACGCCGCACGCTGCCGTGGTAGTCGCCGCACAGGGTGAGGACCCAGGCGTGGCCGACGGTTCCGCGGCCGAGTCCGCCGAGTCCGAACAGGGCGAGCAGGACGCCCAGCGCGAGCAGACACCACAGTCCGATGCCGATGCCGTGGTACGGCGGCGGGGTCACCCGGAACAGGGCCGCGACCATGTCCGGAACGGCCCCCGTCCCCCACACCAGGGCACCGATCCCGGCCAGCGAGCAGGACCCGGCGACGAGCCCGGTCCAGCCGGGGAGCACGGGCGCCGGACGTTCGAACAGATCGGGGTCGACGGGCGACGCCGGCCGCGCGGAGGCGGCGGGCGCCGGCGGCGCGGCGGAGGGGCCGATCCTCGGCTGCTCCCCCGTGCCCTGCCGCCGGGAGACGACGGTGGGCCGCAGGGCCGGGGGCGGCGCGAGCGGCCCGTTGTCGTCCCGGAAGAGCAGGTGCACCGGGATCTCGGCCGTCGTCTCGCTCGCGATCACGGCGTTGCGCCGCTGGGTGTCGGAGGGCCCGCTGCCCTCCGGCTCCGACATCGTGGTGTTCATGCCGCCTCGTCTTTCGCTCGTTGCTCGTGTCGGCTCGTACTCGTGACGCGATGCGGGGCGGGCCGCCGGCCCGCCCGGTCAGCGGGCGGCGAAGAGCCGCCGCCAGGTCTCGGGGCCCGGGTAGCCGTCCGCCGCGCGGCCCCGCCAGCCCTGTGCGCGCTGGAACGCCTGGACGGCCAGCCGGTCCTCCTCGCTCCAGCGCGCCGAAAGGGCCGAGCGGGCCGAGGTGTAGTACCTGCCGTAGCCGCGCTCGACCAGCTGCCTGCCGAGCCGGGTGATGTGGTCGCCGGCCCGGCCGGGGCGGAAATGGTCGCGCCCGGGGAAGCCGGGCGGCTGCGCCGTGGAACCGCCGGTCACCGCGGCCGGGATGTCCTTGCCCTTGCCCTTCACCAGCAGCTGCCAGGTGTCGGGCCCGGGCAGCCCGTCGGCCTCCGCGCTGCGCCAGCCCTGAGCCAGCTGGAAAGCCCTGGTGGCGCGCCGGTCGGCGTCGGACCAGCGCGGTCCGGCGCCCTTGGCGTAGAAGCGTTTGCCGCCGCGCGCCATCAGCAGCTCGCCTAGCCGGGTGACGTGCTTGTTGGCGGCTCCCGGCCCGAACAACGCGGTCCCCGGGTAGCGCGTGACGCTGCTCTCGCCGCGTCTGCCTGCCGAGGTGACGACGCCCTTGTAGCGGTAGGCGACATAGCGCGCGGAGTGGTTCCAGTAGGCCATGGGCGTGGCCTGCATGCGGGTGTGCGGCTTGGTCTGCTCGTACGCGACGTAGGAGGTGTGGGTGTAGTCGGTCCAGCCGCCGAAGATCGTGACGTGCGAGCCCTTGGTGGGGTCGGCGGGGTTGTGGAAGAGCAGGATGTCGCCGGGCCGCAGGTCCTCGCGGGGGATCCGGTCGCCGAACTCGGCGAGGCTGCCGGTCCACTCGTTGGTCGCCAGGTTCCACGCCATCGACACATAGCCGGAGCAGTCCTGCCGGTAGCCGTCGGTCCAGTACTTCGACATGCTGTACGGCACCTCCGCGCGGACCCACTTCTTCGCGCGCTTGATGATCTGCGCCCGGGTCGACCTCCGCAGGGCGGACTGGTCGATGTCGGGTTGCCCCGAGGGGCCGTGGAGCGGACCGGCGGCACCCTGCTCGGTCGACGGCTCGGGATCCAGGACCGGCGCGGCCCGTTCGGTCCCGGGCACGGAGCCGGCAGCCGCCGCCGTTCCCGCTCCGCCGCCGCCGAACATCACGCCGGCGGCGGTGACCAGCACCAGCGCCCGGCGGCAGCCGTGTGCGGACGGGTGAGGTCGGGCGGCGAGCCCTCGGCGCTGCTGCGCGCATCCGGCGCAGTCGCAGTCACCGGCGGGCTCGTACTCCTCGAAGACCGGCACGTCCATACGCGTCCCCTCCGCAGGACCACTCGGGAAGATCTTCTGACGCTGTTTCACGGGCGTCAGTTTCTCAACTGTCGGCACATTGCGCATTTTGACCGATCTGCAGGCAAAAACGATGATCTGGTGACCCTGGCGCGGCGGCGGACGAACACAGGCCCGGCACGGAGCACCCTCCCGGATCCGGTAAAGTTCTCCAGGTCAGCAGGCGCCGCTAGCTCAGTTGGTTAGAGCAGCTGACTCTTAATCAGCGGGTCCGGGGTTCGAGTCCCTGGCGGCGCACAGACACACGCGAGGCCCCTCGTCCGACGGACGAGGGGCCTCGCGCATTACACCCTTCCGGGCGCGCGGCACGGGCCCGCGACCCCGGGGCGCAGCCCGGCTCCGGCACACCATCGCCGACAAGTGCGATCCACTCTCAACTGCCGCACTCCCCTCCGGAGTTCCACATTCTGTCCATGATCACCATCACGTGCCCAACTCGTGAAAGATCTTGGACGCGGTGCGTTGTCGACTGTCACGATTCGCATGCCAGTTCTAAGGCAGTTCTCACGCAGCAACTGTTCTGGAGGCTGAACCACGTGCACAGATCGACCCACCTGCCCCACGGCAGATCAGGCCGGCGAGCGGGCTCGCCCTCGCGACGCGGACGGTTCGCCGTCCCGCTGTCCCTGCTCCTGGTCGCCGAGGCGGGGCTGATCGCCACGACCGTCTCTCCTGCCGGGGCCGCCGCACCCCGGACACCGTCCGCGGCCGCCACAGCCGCGGAGAAGAGCGCACGGATCACCGAAGAGGCCGCGGCACGGCTCACCGCGGCGGCCCAGGACCGCCGGACGGAGGTGATCGGCGCCCGCACCGAGAACACCACGCTGTGGGCCAACCCCGACGGCACCATGTCGCTGGAGACCCACTCCGGACCCGTCCGCTTCCGCAAGGAAGGCGCCTGGGTCGCGGTGGACACCACACTCGTCAGGAACGCCGACGGCTCGGTCGGCCCGAAGGCCCACCCGCGCGGGCTCCGGCTCGCGGGCGGCGCGGGCGCGAAGGGCGGCACCCTGATCACCCTCGGCGGCTCGGACCGCTCCGTCGCCCTCGGGTGGCAGGGCGCTCTCCCCCGCCCGGTGCTCAAGGGCAACAAGGCCACCTATGTCGACGCACTGCCCGGCACCGACCTCGTGGTCGAGGCCACGAGGACCGGGTTCGAGCAGTTCCTGGTGGTCAAGACCCGAGCGGCGGCCCAGCGCGCCGCGGACGTCAGCATGCCGCTTAGGGCCGAGGGCCTGAAGGCGGTGAAGGGCGCCGACACGACGGTCACCTTCACGGACACGGCCACGAACCGGACCGTGGGCAAGCTGCCGACGCCCGTGATGTGGGACGCCTCGCGCGACCCGCGCGGCCTGGCCGGCACCAACCGGGCGCCGGTCGGCCTCGACGTCACCGCGGACAAGGGCGGGTACACGCTCGACGTCTCCGCCGACCGCGGCTTCCTGGCCGACAAGGACACGAAGTACCCGGTCACCATCGACCCCGCGATCTACTTCGGCACGAACTTCGACACGACCGTCGTCAACGGCGGAACGGCCGACCTGTCGGGCGACGTCGGGCTGCGCGTCGGCCGTGAATGGCAGAAGAACGAGGCGCGCTCGTTCATCCAGTTCCCGCTCGACGCAGCGGTCACCGGCCAGGACGTCCTCAACGCGGAACTGAACCTCTACGCCACCTGGTCCGACTCCTGTGAGCCCCGCGCCTGGGAGGTCTGGGACACCGGGACCGTCTCCGCGGCGACCCGCTGGAGCAGCCAGCCCGCCTGGCGCACCAGGGCGGCGACCTCGACGGCGACGCACGGCCACACCGACTGCGGGCCGCGCTGGATCTCGCAGGACATCACCTCGATCGTCAAGCAGTGGGCCCAGGTGGACAGGGCGGTGGACACCGTCGGCCTGCGCGCCACGGACGAGGCCGACTACAAGGCGTTCAAGATCTTCGCCTCGGCCGACGACTCCGCCCACGCACCGTCGATCCTGGTCACGTACGAGACCCCGGCCGACCCGGTCAAGGACCACGTCGTGTACTGGAACGACGTCCTCCAACAGACCTTCCGGGAGGTCGGCGGCGCCCCCGGTCCGCTGGCCCGGGCCGGTGCCATGATGCACGGCGCGATCTACGACGCGGCCAACTCCGCCAAGTGCGCCGAGGGTGCGGTCAAGTGCCTCGGCGCCCCGTACCTGGTCAAGGCGACCGCGAGCAACGGCGCCGTACCCGACGTCAACAGCGCCATCGACCACGCGGCCTTCGACGTGCTGCGCAACGTCTTCCCCGGGGCGAACTTCGACGACGAGATCGCCACGGCACGCTCCACCATCCCCGCCGCGGTGACCGCGGAGCAGCGCGCGGCCGGCACGTCTGTCGGACAGCAGGCCGCCGCCGCCATGATCAGCGCCCGGCAGGGTGACGGGGCGGCGTCGACAACCCAGTACACCGGCAGCCAGACGCCCGGCTACTGGCGTCCGACGGACGGCAAGCCCGGGGCCACGCCCGACTGGGGCCTGGTGAAGCCGTTCGCCCTGACCTCGGGTACGCAGTTCCGCCCGGCCGGGCCTGCCGGGCACACCGTCATGGACAGCCTGCTGAAGAGCTCGGCGTACGCCACGCAGGTCAAGGACGTGAAGGACCTCGGCAAGAGCGACTCCACGGTCCGCACCACCGACCAGCGCGAGGCGGCGCTGTTCTGGGCCAACGACCTCGACGGCACCTACAAGCCGCCGGGCCAGCTCTTCGAACTGACCCAGATCCTCTCGCGGGACCAGCGTCTGACCGTGGGGGGCAACGCCAAGCTGTTCGCGCTCAGCGCCTTCGCGATGTCCGATGCCGGTGTCACCGCCTGGGACGCCAAGTACCGGACCGACATCGACCTGTGGCGGCCCGAGTCCGCGGTCAGGGTCGACGGGGACGGCAACGCGGCGACGACGGCCGACCCCAACTGGCAGCCCCTCTCCCAGGACCGCACCGGCACCCACTTCTCCCCCAACTTCCCGGCCTACGTCTCCGGTCACGCCACGTTCGGCGCCGCCTGGGCGAAGGCCATGGAGAAGTGGTTCGGCACGGACAGCATGACCTTCACCGCGACGACGGAGGACCCGCACGCCCTCGGTGTGACGCGTACCTTCACCAGCTTCTCCGCAGCCGCCGAGGAGAACGCGGTCGGCCGTGTCTGGCTCGGTGTCCACTACCGGTGGGACGGCACGGACGGCGTCAGTGCCGGCCGGCAGGTCGGCGAGCACGTCGCGGCGACGAAGCTCAAGCCCAACTCGGCCGGGGACTGGGTGAAGTTCGAGGAGCTGCACAACCTCGGCGGCTGTGACGCGGTCGGCAAGCGGCTCGTGGCCGAGCACCGCTGGAACGCGTACCAGTGTGTGGCGGTCTCGCCCGCCACCAGCCCCGACCACGTGCTCTACGTCAAGTAGCCGAGGAGGAGACGGAAGCGATGCGTCTGTTCAACACAGGGTCCGGTCTGCGGCCCACCCGGCTCGTCACGGCGGTCGTGGCGGCGCTGGCCGCCGCCGCGGTCGCGGCGCCCCTGTCGATGGCCGACCCGAACCCGGAGCCGCGGGCCACCACCGCGGCCGCCGAGGCCGGTACGCCCGACACCCTGCTGGGCACTCCCGACAACCCGCGCATATCCGACGGCCCGTACGCGGGCTTCCAGTTCTGCGGCGCGCCGCAGCCGCCGCTCGTCGCCTCTGGCTCCGCGACGCTCGCCGCGACGCTGGAGTCGGTGTCGCCGCCGGGGACCGTCGAGAAGCCCGGCCAGTCGGCCCCCGGCCGGAAGGTCGTCTTCGAGGTCGAGGAGGCAGGCGGAAAGCAGGTGCTGCGCAAGCAGACCGTCAGCGAGACCAGCCAGAACGCCGCCCTCCAGCTGCCCGAGAACCAGCTCGCCGACGGTGACTACCGCTGGCGGGTACGGGTCCAGGACGGTGCCGCGGTCTCGGAGTGGACGGCATGGTGCGACTTCACCGTCCGCACGGCGTGACCGCATGACCGCGTGAACGCGTGACCGAGTGACCGCATGACCGCAGGCCCCCGGCGTGTGCCGCCGGGGGCCTGTCGCGCTCAGGGAGTGACCGGCTTCGATCCGCCGGGCGCCCCCTGGTGCATGCCCGTCAGATACGCGGAGACGACGACGTTCGCCGTGTGGCTTCCGCTCGCCCGGTCGAAGGCTCCGCCGCAGGTGATCAGGCGCAGCTCGGCACGCCCATCCTCGCGGGGCCCGTAGACATCGCGCGCGTCGAACCGCTCGCGGCCGAAGACACGCACGTCGTCCACGGTGAACTCGGCGACCCTGCCGTCCGCCCCGGTCACCGTGATCCGCCGGCCGGGCCTGGCGGTGCTCAGGTCGTGGAAGACGGCGGGCCGCGTCTCGGTGTCCGCATGGCCGACGAGCAGCGCAACGCCCGGCTCGCCGGGCCGGGCGCCCCCGCCGTACCAGCCGACGGCGTCCGGCGTCTCGAAGGGGGGCGGGGCGACGGCGCCCCGCTCGTCGAGCCCGCGCACGACGACGGGAGCGGCCAGGCCCAGGCCGGCCATCTCGACACGGCGCGGTTCAGAGGCGTCGAACGGGGCGTGCGCGGCGGGCATCGGGACGCCGGGCGGACGGCCGACCGCCGCCATGTCGCCGGTGGTGAGCGCCGACCTGCCGGCCGCTCCGCCGGGAGCGCCGCCACCCCACAGCCACAGGACGATGACGAGGAACGCCCACAGCACGCCGACGACCGCACGGCCGGTGCCGGGGACGGGCGTGACGGGTCGTGTGCGCTGCCGGACGCGCTGTCGTATGCCGGGCATCTCAGTCGGAGCCGGCTCGGCGGCGGCGTGCGCTGCGGACGGCGACCGCGACGGCCGCGGCCCCGGCGAGCACCAGACCGACGACGGTCTGGGTGGTGCTGGGACCGGCGTCCGCGGGGTCGACGGCCGCGACGGGGGCGGCGATCGCCACCGTTCCGCCGCCGCCCGCGCGGACGGGCGCCAAGGGGGGCTCGAGTGCCGGGCCGGTGAGCCGGAGCTGATTCGGCTCGCGCACCACCTCGAGGTGGCCGGAGCGGGAGTGTTCCCGGCCGTCGCACCGGACGCGTACGTCGTACGTGCCGGGCAGGACGTCGGACCGCACGCTCGCCTCACCGGTCAGACCGCGGGAACCGCGCCGTGCCGTCAGCTCGGCGTCGGCCAGGAAGGCGTCGGATCTCGCGGTGGCGATCGAGGCCATGCAGCCGGTGGCGCTGATCCCGACATCGTCGCCGGGTGCGGCAGTGGAGGGGGCGAGGACCGCTTTGGCGGAGTCGTCCGCGGCAGCTGCCGTGGCGGGAGCCAGGATCAGTACGGCGGCCACTCCTGCGGAACGGAAAGCAATCGAACCTGCACGCATCGTGAACCTCCTGATACGCCAGAGTCACGCGCGTAGGCCGATTCCGCATCCGCAGAGGTGCCCGCCAAGGCCTCGAAGGGGCCGCTGAGCTGCCCGGAACCTTTCGTCGGGAATCAGGCCGGATCAGTGAGTCCCCCACGCCCGCAGGACGTCAAGGGGTCTGGTGACAGGGGCCCCGCCCGTGCCCGTCAGGACTACGGGGTGGGCCCCACACCGGACGCTGTGGGGAAGCGTGCCAGGGCACGCGAGTTCGGCCGGATCCGAACGAGAGATCTCAAATGCGTTCCACGAGATCGGCGATCGAGTCGACGACCGTGGACGGCCGGAACGGGTAGCGGTCGACGTCGGGCGGCGTGGTGAGACCGGTGAGCACCAAGAAGGTCTCCATACCGGCCTCCAGCCCCGCGAGCACGTCCGTGTCCATGCGGTCGCCGATCATGGCGCTGGTCTCGGAGTGGGCGCCGATCGCGTTCAGCCCGGTGCGCATCATCAGCGGGTTGGGCTTGCCCGCGAAGTACGGGTCCTTGCCGGTCGCCTTGGTGATCAGCGCGGCGACGGAGCCGGTCGCGGGCAGCGGGCCCTCGGCGGAGGGGCCGGTCTCGTCCGGATTGGTGCAGATGAACCGGGCGCCCGCGTTGATCAGCCGGATCGCCTTGGTCAGCGCCTCGAAGCTGTAGGTGCGCGTCTCGCCGAGCACGACGTAGTCCGGGGCGTGGTCGGTGAGCACATAGCCGATGTCGTGCAGCGCCGTCGTCAGACCGGCCTCGCCGATGACGTACGCGGTGCCGCCAGGCCGCTGGTCGTCGAGGAACTGCGCGGTCGCCAGCGCCGAGGTCCAGATGTTCTCCACCGGCACGTCGAGCCCCATACGGGCGAGACGGGCGTGCAGGTCGCGGGCCGTGTAGATGGAATTGTTGGTGAGCACCAGGAACGGCCGCCCGGTCTCCCGCAGCTTCTTGATGAAGGCGTCCGCGCCGGGGATCGGCACTCCCTCGTGGATGAGGACACCGTCCATGTCGGTGAGCCAGGATTCGATCGGCTTGCGCTCTGCCATGTGGCGGACTCCTGCCATGCATACGTGCGTGCTGGGGCGCCGCGACAGCACTGTGGCGACGCTCCAAGACTAATCAGGAAGCCTGGATCTCGACCCCGTCGATGCCCCAGTACCAGTTGCAGCGGACTCCGGCAGGGATGCCGGTCTCGTCGACCCTCTGCGAAAGCGAGGACCGGAGCGTGTCGTTGAGACCTCGTGGCGCACGGCGAGATCGCGTTCACCGGGCAGCAGCCCGCCCTCGCCCAACTCGTCCGTCGCCTGCGAGATGCGGGCCTTGACGGCGCGGTGCTTGGGATGCGGCCGTGGATGCGGCCGTGCTCCGGGATGCCGGAGCGTGCGGGGCGCCGGGCCTGGTCGTTCGGGTAGTCCGCCGGAGGTTGATTGCGGACGTGGGTGAACGTCAGCGTCTGCGGGCTCCAATACGGCGGGACATCAGCACCAGCAGCCCGGTCCCGACCGCGATCACTGCCCCCGCGGCGGCGAGGCGGGCCACGGTCCCGGTGCCGGTGGTGGCGAGTTGGTCGAGGGAACGGGCGATGACCGAGTCCTCAGGTGCCTCGGTGACCTCGAAGCGGTAGTCGCCGGACGCGCCGACCCAGTCGCCGTCGTTGCCCTTGCGCTGGACGACGGCGGCGTTGACGGTGACGGTGTTGGGCGCGGTCCCGGCGGCGAGCGCGAGCCGTACCTTGACGGTGACGGTCTTGCCGGCCGGTACGACGAAGCCGCGGAAGCCGTCGTCGAAGGCGCCGACGATCTCGTCCTCGCTGGTCCGCTCCAGCGAGACGGGCCGCCAGCGTCCGGCGTCCCCGTCGCGGAACTCGACGGTCACCTTGTCGGCGGCGAGCCCGGGGCGGCCGGTGAGGATGACCACGGGGTGGATGCGGTGGCACAACTCCTCGGTGGTGTTGGTGAGATCGAGACCGACGCTCTGGAAGCCGGCCCCGGGATGAACGGTGCGCGGCCCGCCGTGCATCCGGGTACGGATGGGAAAGTCGGGATCGGCGGCGTTGCCACAGGTCGGCTGCTGATCGGCCGGCACCTCCTCGACCCGCTCCTCGGGCCGATCGTCCACGCGGGGGGTGCTGCGCGCGAACGGGTCGCCGGGGACGCCGAGCACGGACTGACCTGCAACGCCGGGACCACCATGCGCGGACCGGTCGACCGCGCCGGGACCGCCGCGCGCTCCGGCGATGGGCGGGTTCCCGGCCGCGGCCCCCGGCGCGACCGACTGCACGGCGCCCGCACGGGGGACGCCGCCCGCGGACAGGGCGGACGGACCATGCGCCTGGGCGAGGGAAGGGGGGCCGTCCAGGGCCCACGGCGCCGCGGACCGCACGGCGTCACCGCCGGCGACGCCGCCCGCGGACGCGGCGGACGGACCATGCGCCGCGAGCAGCGGGGCGACGGAGCCCGGCGCGGCGAGCGGCGACTCGGCGAAGGCCGCCGCGCCGGGCGGCAGCGCGCCCAGTGCATCCGGTCCAAGCGGCCGCGCGGCAAAGGCTGGTGCGGCGAAAGCCGCCGGTTCCGCGAGGCCCGGAGCGGCAAGTGCGGCATGTGCGGCAGGTGCGGCAGGAGCAACGGCCGCCGCGGCACGGGGCCGCGCGGCAGAGACCTGCGCGGCGAAATCCGGCGCGGCCACGGCCGCCGCCGCCGCGAAGTCCGGCGCGGCGAGCGCCGCCGGGGTCATGGCAGGCGCGGTCGTCAGTGCCGCCGTCGTGGCTGTCAGGGCGAGGGCATTGCGCAGTCGCATGAGTGGCCTTTGCTTGCTCGCGTACCGCCGGAGGGACGCCCGGGCCGTGGCCGCGGGATCCTGTCATCGTTTCCCACGACGCCCGACGGCGTACGGTCGCGTACCGCCGAACAGCGGCGCACCACCCCTCCCGTCAGCGCGTTCTCATTCACCCCGGTCGGCGGCGAAGGCCGCCCGCGCACGGCCGAACAGCGGAGCCAGCACCAACTGCGCCGCCCCCTCGGCGACCGCGTGCGCCCCGCCCCCGGCCGTCGCCACCGGCACCCGGCTGCGCGCCGCGAGCACCGCCACCACTCCGCGTACGAAGTCCTCCTCCGCCGCAGCCACCACCCGCCCCCCGAGCAGGACGCGGTCGATGTCGAGCAGCTCGACCAGGTTGGCTGCGCCGACGCCGAGCACCCGGGCCGCGCCCGCGATGTCGCCGCGGGCGACGGCGGCCAGGCACAGCGCCTCGATGCAGCCGCGGTTCCCGCAGCCGCACACGGGCCCGTCGAGCTGGACGACCTGGTGCCCGAACTCCCCCGCCCCCGTGCGCGCGCCGCGGTAGAGCTCGCCGCCGAGGACGAGTCCGGCGCCGAGTCCCGTACCGAGGTGGAGGTAGGCGAAGGAGTCGCCGGGTCCGCGCAGCGCCAGGCCCAGTGCGGCGGCGTTGGTGTCCTTGTCGAGGACCACGGGAAGCCGCAGCCGCGCGGCGAGCGCATCGCGCAGCGGGTAGCCGTCCCATTCGGGGAATCCGGTGACGCGGTGCGGCACACCGGTGACGTGGTCGAGTGGCCCGGGCATGGCCACGCCGACGCCCAGTACCCGGGGTCCCGCGCCGTCGGCCCCGGCCACGGCCACGAGTTCCTGCACCTCCCCCGCCGCCCCCGCGAGCACCGCGTCAGCGCCTGCGCCGAGGTCCAGCGGGGCGGTACGGGTCGCGATGCGCGCGCCCGACAGATCGAGCAGGACCGCTGTCAGCTCGTCGCGGTCCAGGTGCAGGCCCACCGCGTGGCCCGCCGACGACAGGATCCGCAGCACGGTGCGCGGCTTGCCGCCCGTGGAGGCTCGCCGGCCGGCCTCCGCCGCGAGGCCCTCCTCGCGCAGCCGTCCGACGATCTTGCTGACGGCCTGCGGTGTCAGGCCAGTGCCCTCGGCGAGCTCGATACGGCTGATGCCGGCTTCCCCCGCCGTACGCAGCAGGTCGAGGACCAGCGCCGCGTTGTGGCTGCGCAGGGCGGGGAGGTTCGCACCGGCCGCGGCACCGGTGCCGGTCGCGGCACCGGCGGCGGAACCGACCCCGGCCCCGGCGCCGGTCGAGAGGCCGCCCCCGACTCCGGTCCCGCCCGTACCCGCGCCGCCCTGGTTCATGCCCGCCCTCACTGTCGTCACCCTCCCATTCTCCGCAGCGGTTGCACTTTGGCAACAGCGTTGCTTAAGTGGAGCCATGACTGGTTCCGGCTCCCCCCTCCGCGTCGGACTCGTCGGCTACGGCCTGGCGGGCTCCGTCTTCCACGCCCCGCTGATCGCCACGACCGAGGGCCTCGTCATCGACACGGTCGTCACCTCGAGCGAGGAGCGCCGGGCCCAGGCGCGGGCCGACCTCGGCGACGGCGTGCGCTTCGCGGCGGCCCCGGAGGAGCTGTGGCAGCGGGCGGACGAGCTCGACCTGATCGTCGTCGCCTCGCCGAACAGGACGCACGTCCCGATCGCCACCGCAGCCCTCGAAGCCGGTCTCGCCGTGGTCGTGGACAAGCCGGTCGCCGGCACCGCCGCCGAGGCGCGCGCCCTCGCGGCCCTCGCCGACGAGCGCGGCCTGATGCTCTCCGTCTTCCAGAACCGCCGCTGGGACAACGACTTCCTCACCCTCCGCCGGCTCGTCGCGGACGGCGAGCTGGGAGACGTGCAGCGGTTCGAGTCCCGCTTCGAGCGCTGGCGTCCCCAGCTCAAGGGCGGCTGGCGCGAATCGGGCGACCCTGCGGAGTTCGGCGGCCTGCTGTACGACCTCGGCAGCCATGTCGTCGACCAGGCGCTGACCGTGTTCGGCCCCGCCGTGCGGGTGTACGCGGAGTCCGACGTACGCCGCCCCGGCGCCGCGGCCGACGACGACACGTTCATCGCCCTCACGCACGCGAGCGGTGTCCGCTCGCACCTGTACATGAGCGCGACCACCGCCCAGCTCGGCCCCCGTTTCCGGGTTCTCGGCTCGAAGGCCGGGTACGTGAAGTACGGGCTGGACCCGCAGGAGGCGGACCTGCGCGACGGCCGGCGCCCGGCAGTGGGCGAGCCGTGGGGCGTGGAGCCCGAGGCGCTGTGGGGTCGTATCGGCTCCGGAGAGTCCCCGGCCACCGGCGGGGGCACCCCGGTCGAGACCCTGCCGGGCGACTACCCCGCGTACTACGCGGCGGTGGCCGCGGCCGTCCGCGGCAAGAGCAGCCCGCCGGTGACCGCGCTGGAGGCGGCCGCCGCCCTGGACGTCCTGGAAGCCGCCCGCCGCTCCGCCCGCGACGGCGTCACCGTGGAGATCACCGCATGAGCGAGCGCACCACCCCCAAGCACCTCACCGTCGACGAGATCGTCGAGCAGGAGCGGCGGCTGACCCTGCACCGCTTCTCGCACGACGACGCATGGAAGCTGGGCAGCCTGCTCGTCGAGATGGCGCATCTGCGCGACGCGCCCGTCGCGATCGACATCCGCCGCGGTGCCCAGCAGCTGTTCCACTGCGCCCTGCCGGGCTCCAGCGCCGACAACGACGCGTGGATCGACCGCAAGCGACGGGTCGTCGAGCGGTACGGCGAGAGCTCGTACCTCGTCGGCGCGCGGCACCGCGCCAAGGGCACGACGTTCGAGGAGTCCTCGCGGCTGGACCCGGACGTCTACGCGGCCCACGGCGGCTCCTTCCCGATCATCATCGAGGGAGTCGGTGTGGTCGGCTCCGTGACGGTCTCGGGCCTGCCGCAGGCCGAGGACCACGCGATGGTGGTCGAGGCGCTGGAGCGGTTCGCCGCGCACGCGGACGGTTCGAGCGGTACGGCCGGGCCGCCTTCCTGACCCGCCGTACCCCCAAAGCGTCGTGCAGTCTGCCGCGGTCGCCGGCCCCCGCCGCTACGCGTCCTTGAGCTCCTGGCGCTGCCGCCCGAGGCCCTCGATCTCCAGCTCGACCACGTCCCCGGCGCGCAGGAACGGCTTCGGTTCCGGCCGGCCCATCGCGACGCCCGCCGGCGTACCGGTGTTGATGACGTCGCCCGGGTACAAGGTCATGAACCGGCTGAGGTAGCGGACGACGTGGGCCACCGGGAAGATCTGGTCGGCCGTGCTGCCGTCCTGCTTGAGATCGCCGTTGACCCACAGCCGCAGCCGCAGCGCCTGCGGATCGGCCACCTCGTCGGCGGTCACGAGCCAGGGGCCGAGCGGGTTGAACGTCTCGCAGTTCTTGCCCTTGTCCCAGGTGCCGCCACGCTCGATCTGGAATTCGCGCTCGGAGACGTCGTGGGCGACCGCGTACCCGGCGACGTACGACAGCGGGTCCTCGTCCTCGGCGATGTAGCGCGCCGTGCGTCCGATCACCACCGCGAGCTCGACCTCCCAGTCGGTCTTGCGGCTGCCGCGCGGCACGAGCACGGTGTCGTCCGGGCCGACGACCGTGTCCGAAGCCTTGAGGAAGACGACGGGCTCGGCCGGAGGCTCGGCACCGGTCTCGGCGGCGTGGTCGTGGTAGTTCAGCCCGATGCACACGACCTTGCCGACCCGGGCGAGCGGCGGCCCGATGCGGAGCCCGGCGGCGTCCAGGACAGGCAGGTCACCGGCGTCGACCGCGGCGCGGATCCGGCCGAGGGCGGTGGCGTCCGCGAGCAGCGGGCCATCGATGTCCCCGACGAGACCGGACAGGTCACGCAGGGTCACCCCGTCTCCGTCGAGCAGAGCGGGGCGCTCGGCCCCTGTCGTACCGACACGCAGCAGCTTCATGTTTCTCTCCCCTGGTCGAGTGGCTCGAGTGCGGACCCGGCCCGACAGGTGCGGCCGTCGGAGGATCGGAGGGTTGGCTGATCCTCCAAGACGGCCGACCACCCTGCAAGACCCTGTTCACCACCTGGACCTTTACGTGGCGGTAGCAAGCGCCCCGCGGCCGGCCTCACCGGAGTCGTGGCCGACCGGGTCAGGGGGCGTCTGTGGTTGCTCCCCGCGCTGGATTGCCACGGGGCTCGACCGGCAGGTCCCGGTGGAGGAGCACGCGCTCGACCGCGGACCAGGTGGTGCTCGTGACGACGTACAGCGCGGCCGCGAGCGGCACGACGGCAACGGTGACCAGCGTCGCGAACGACATCAGCGGCATGACCTTGAGCACGGCGCCCATGCCCGGCACCTGCTCGCCCACCGTGGGCACGGCCGCCATCTGCTGCTTGGTGCGCCGGTAGGTGAACGTCGCCACGGCGGCGACGACCGCGAAGAGGGCCAGATAGACGAGCCCGGCACCGCCGAGCACGCCGCCGTCGGACAGGGCGTCGGTCCAGCGCCCGCCGAGCGGCGCGCCGAAGAGAGCGTGGTCGAGCAGTCCGTTGGGCTCGCCGCCGATCCGCGCGCTGGAGAACAGGTGGTACATGAGGAAGAACGCGGGCAGCTGGAGCAGGGACGGCAGGCAGCCGGACAACGGCGACACCTTCTGCTGCGCGTACAGCTCCATCGTGGCCTTCTGCAGCCGTTCCCGGTCCTCGCCGTGCTTCTCGCGCAGCTCGGCGAGCTGCGGCGCGAGCCGGGCGCGGGCCCGCTGACCGCCGGCGGCCGCGCGGGAGAGGGGATGGACGGCGAGGCGTACGAGCGCGGTGAAGACCACGATGGCGGCGGCGGTGGCCGAGGCGGCGAACAGCGGCTGGAGCAGGTCGGCCAGCTGCGCGACCAGATCAGCGAAGACGGACATGGGTGAGCCCTTCAGGGGTCTCGTCGTGCCGGAATCAAGGACATGGCGGCATGACGGCCCTTCAGGAGGGACCGGCGGGGTCCCTACGTGGCCGTCGGAAGGGGACGGCCGGGGGCTCGGGGGCGCGTGCGGCCCCGGGCGTCGGGGTCGCGCTGCGGGAGGAAAGCGGTTCGCTTCTCACGGTCGCGCATCGCGGTCCGCACACGCGTCCGCGGCACGACCGGCGCACAGCGCGCGCTGATCACAGCGCACACGACGAGCGCGGAACCGGCGGCGGCGGTGGCGGTCGCGGCGAGGGCCACGGCGGCGGTCAGACCGGCGCCGTCGACGAGGACGGCCTCGATGAGCAGGACCTCGACGAGGAGGACGAGCAGGAGCACGGCGGGACGGAGCAGGCGACTCACTCGACCGGGCACATGCCCCTCCCCTCTCCTGCGTATCTGCGCTTCTGCGCATCTGCGTCCGGCGCTTCGTTCTCGTACACGAGCGGCGGAGTCCAAAGGTTCCCCGGCCGGCGGACCGGTTCCCCCGCGGGCACTCGGGCCGACACTCGGGCCGTGGACAGCGCTTTCACCATTTGTTCAATGGGCAACACCGTTGCCATCACGTTAAGAGGCAAGGTCTTGACGCTCCGCTCACAGCAGAGTTGGATTTGCGCCACCTCGGCCGAAAATGATGCGGCCCCCAGGGAGGTTGAGTTCCACAAATGAACACACTTCTGCGTAGCGCGACCGGTGCCGCTTCCGCCTGTGTACTGAGCATCTCGCTGACCGGCTGCGGCGGCGAGGAGAACTCAGGGGTGATCAGCAACGAGATCGTCGTCGGTCTGCTGCTCCCGGAGAGGCAGGCAGCCCGCTACGAGAAGTTCGACCGGCCCGTCATCGTGGACAAGGTCGACCGCCTGACCATCGGCGAGGGCAGGGTCGTGTACGCCAACGCCAACCAGGACGCCGCGCTGCAGGCCCGGCAGCTCGAGAACATGATCGAGGACGAGGTCGACGTCCTGATCGTGGACGCGGTCGACTCCAAGGCCATCGCGAGCAGCATCGAGAAGGCGAAGGAGGCGGACATACCCGTGGTCGCCTTCGACCGCCTCGCCGAGGGCCCGATCGACGCCTACACCTCGTTCGACAACGAGGAGGTCGGCCGCGTACAGGGCAAGGCCCTGCTGAAGGCGCTGGGCGACCAGGCCGGGGACAGCCGGATCGTCATGATGAACGGCGCCATCACGGACCCGAACGCGGCGATGTTCAAGCGGGGCGCGCACGCCGAGCTCGACGGCAAGGTGGACATCGCCAAGGAGTACGACACCGAGGACTGGAAGCCGGAGAACGCCAAGGCCAACATGCAGGCCGCGATCACCGCCCTCAACTCGGACAGGATCGCGGGCGTCTACTCCGCGAACGACGGCATGGCGGGCGGAGTCATCGCCGCGCTCAAGGCCGCGGGCGTCACACCGCTGCCGCCGGTGACCGGTCAGGACGCCGAGCTCGACGCCGTGCAGCGCATCGTCGCGGGCGAGCAGTACATGAGCGTCTACAAGCCGTACGCGCCGGAGGCCGCCGCCGCGGCGGAGATGGCGGTCCAGCTCGCCAAGGGGATGTCGCTCCACACCGTGGCCCAGACGGCCGTCGACAGTCCGACGGCCAAGGACATCCCGGCGGTCCTGGTCCCGGTCATCCCGCTGACCAAGGGCAACATCAAGGAGACGGTCGTCAACGACGGCATCTTCACGGTCGCGGAGATCTGCACCCCGAAGTACGCGGCGGCGTGCGCGAAGATCGGCCTCACCTGACGCGACGGGTCCTGGCGCAGGGCCGGCCCGGCAGCGCGAACGGGTCGGTCCGAACCAACCGGCAGCGCGAACGGGTCGGTCCGAACCAACCGGCAGCACGAACGGACCGGTCCCGAACGGTCGCTCTACGATCGCTTGACGACTCCGCCGGCCGTACGGTCGTCGACCAGCCCCCGTCCCGACCCGCCCCTCAGCGGGGCTGCACCGACGCCAGCCTCGCCCAGACCACCAGCCGGTAACGGGAGCTGAACTCGGGGGTGCAGGTCGTCATGGTCAGGTACCGGCCGGGCTCGCCGTACCCGGCGGTGGGCCACACCAGGCTGCGCGGCACCGGCGCGATGACCCCGGTGTCGCGGGGAGTCGTCTGCGTCAGCGTCTTGTCCACCGCGTAGACGAAGATCTCCTCACGGGTCTCGATCCGGACGGTGTCGCCGGAGCGCAGGCGGTTGATGTACCGGAACGGCTCGCCGCGGGTGTTGCGGTGCCCGGCGACAGGGAAGTTCCCGGCCTGCCCGGGCTGTGCCGTCCCCGGGTAGTGCCCGATGTACCCCTTGTCGAGTACGCCGCGCCTACCGATGCCCTGCGCGACGGGGGCGACGACGCCGAGGCGGGGGATACGGAGGACCGCGTAGGCCTGGTCCCAGCGGGGCGGCACGGGCCGGGGCGCGGCGGGCGCCACTGTCCGTTCGCCCCTTTCATCCGGTATGCCCGGTGTCACGTCATCCGCTGCCATACGCTCCGTCCCCCATGTCCGCTCCAGGGCGTGGACCGTGCGCTCGGCGCCTTCCCTCGCCTGCCGGTTCGTCCACCACAGCTGGTGGACGACGAGAAGGAGGACGATCACCCCGAGGGTGACGGTGACCTCGGCGGCGGCCCACAGCCCACGGGCGAGCGCCGCCCGCGCCCGCCCGCGCCGTGTCCGGTGCCCGTTCCGCTGCCCGCTGCGCACGGGCGCAGGGTAGGACCCGGCGCCTCAACTCACCAGTACCGGAAGCGACTCCGTACGGTTGCCGGGATACGGCCTGCCCGCACGTACCCCCTGCCGCAGTACGGTGTGGTGCATGCGCCCCGACACGCCTGCCGACCACACCGCCGAAGCCGAGCGCCTGCTGCGCACCGCAGCGCAGTATCCGGAGGACGACGAACAGCTGCTGCTGCAGGCAGCGGCCCATCTGGAACTGGCCGGCGACCGCGGCCGCGCGTCCGGGCTCTACGACCGCCTGCTGGCAGCCGAGCCGGACCACCCGCAGCTGATCAAGGCGCTGCAGGCGGCCAACCTGTGGGAGTACGGCCACGAGGCGGAGGCACGCGCCCTGATCGCGGGCATCCGCATCGCGGCCCCGGCACAGGCCGCGCCGTGGGAGATCATCGCCGAGACGCTGGAGGCCCACGACGAGCTGGAGGCTTCCCTCGAGTGCTTCACCGAGGCGCTGGACCTGCTGCTGCCGGAGGACGACGACGTCCCGTACGCGACCCGGTCCCTCCTCACGGGCCGCCACCGCGTACGCCGCCTGCTGGGCCTTTCCCATGACGACCGCGACGCCCTCGCCGACCGGGTCCACGCGGCCCACACGCCGGACGTGAGCCTCGACGAGCTCCACAACCCGAACCGCCTGTGGGCGCTGGGCTCGGACAACCCGGCGGAACTCAGGGCCGAGATCACCCGCCTCCGCTCGGAACTGGGCTCGTTCCGCTCGGCCCTGTCGCGCCCGTTCCCGGTGGCAGTCCTGCACTGGCCGGAACGGGAGCTCGCCGAACTCCTGGAGGCCTACCCCGAGCTGGCCGCCGAGTACCCGGGCCACAAGGAGCACCTGGCGTCCATCGAGTCGTCGCTGCGCGACCTGGCGGCGACGGGCACGGAGAACCTGGGCATCGTGACGGCGACGGTCCCGTCCTACGAGGCCTTCGCAGCCTCGGAAGCGTCCTCCCCGTCGAACGCGAACCTGCTCCCCCAGTACGCGACAACCCTGGCGGCCCGGGGCCGGGCGGCGGCGTGGCCGCCGGCGCGGGGGGCGGCGTGCTGGTGCGGGTCGGGGCGGGTGTACAGGGAGTGTCACGGGGCCTCGGCAACCTCATAGATGCGCATCAGTGAGTTCCCTGGAACCTCCGGACCTCCGCGACTGCCTTGGCGTAGCGTCACATTTACCACCACTCTGAGGTTGGGGCTACGCCAAGGTCATGCCCCACTCCTGTGCCATGGATGAGCCGCCCCATCCGGCCCCGTGCTGCCAGATCGAGGCGATTCCTCGCTCCTCCAGGTATGGGGCGTAGACGCCGATCTCCTCGGAGAACAGCCCTATGAGGAAGGGCTCACACTGCTGCTGGTAAAGGAAGTGGCGGTACTCGTAGAGCTGTCCGACTGCCTCACGGACCGCCGTGGTCGGGTTTCCGTTACGAACGACCTTCGCTTCAATCAACCACTCTTCGCCAATCTCCGCCTCGGCGCCGGGACGCCGCAGCACCAAGTCCTTGGGGTGCTGCCCTCGCGTGATGGGGGCGTATCCGCACTCCGCGACATAGATGCCAAAGTCCTCGATCAGCTTCTCGTGGCTTCGTTGCTTGACCTGCTGCCGGGCCGTGATCTGCGCCACATACTCGCTGCTGCTCTTCGGCTGGAAGCCGGCGAGCGGGTCGGCGACCGGGTGGGCGTGGCCGCCAGGCTCGTAAGACATCTCAAGGGCGTCTGCGTCGTCGCTCATCCACCAGACACGGTCCGCCTCTTCCGCTCGCCGTAGTGACTCGATGGCGACCAGGAGGTCCTCCATCAACGTGACATCACTCGGCAGGACGGCCGTGTCGTAGGACTTGGCGATGACACTGGCTGCCTGGTAGGCCCGGGGTCGCGCCGCCTTGTCGCGAAGCTCCGGCTCGTCTACCCACCCCTGCCGCTTCACGGCCCGGCGGAGCCGGGCCGCGTGACGGCGAAGATGCGCCTCGCGCGCGATGCCCCTGCCCAATCGCTCTTCCAGCCAGGTAATCCCTTGCTGCAAGGTTAGAGTCACGTTCTTCAGATCGGCGCTGAAGATATATGCGAGGTACAGACCCTTCTTCGGATCGCTCTCGCGACGCTCATCGAAGATGCCGATCCAGGGGGTTGCCGCCGGAGTCGTCTGTCCCCCATGCCCTTTGGCGCTGAAGCCTGGCGGAAGGGCGAGATCGGTACGGCTTGCGACCGCACGCAGTACCTGCTGTCCCTTCACGTCGCGCGTCGAACCGGCGGTGCGGTCGTATGTGCTCGCGACTTCGATGAGCATGTCTCGAATCCCCATGCGGAGAATCTAGATCAGGTAAGCGCACCGCACACTGGTCTCACCTCACCCCGGTCAAGTCACCCGTGCGCATCACAAGCCGGACTCAAATCGCGCCTGAGCCATGTCCAGCACATCATCAGCGTCGAAGCCGTGGACAACCATCCAGTGGAGCAAATCCACGATCACATCGATCGCGGTGTCCTTGGCCACGGCCACGCTCAGCCGACTCGCGTTCACCGCGCGAGGGGATGCCACCGCACCGTAAATGGAGATCATCGCCTCCGCCCGTGTGACGCGGACGCCTCCGGCGTGTCCGTTCGGCGTGGACAGATCGGTCGCGATCTCGCACCAGGTCACCTTGTGATCAGAACCGAGCAGAACACCCCAGCGGTCAGCCATCGCGTCCACCAGCGCCATGCCACGTCCCGACTCAGAGTCAGGGCCAACCGCGACCAATGTCGGCAGCGCCCGGGAGTCGGGATCGCGCACTTCAACGCGCAGGTACGTGCCGCTCATGGAGAGACGGAGGGCTGTCGGCGTCCCCGCGCCCACGTGCCGGATGACGTTGGCGACGATTTCACTGACACAGAGCTGAGCTACTTCCGTCTGCCGTGGCAAGCCCCACGCCTTCAAGTGGAGCCTCAGGATGCGTCGAAGTACGGCCACTTCCTTCGGCTCAGCCAGGAAGGGAAGCTCCCACGACTTCCGAATCATGCACCCGTCCTCATTCATGCCAACCCACTCACCTCATGGCGGACGCTACGACTCACCAGCATTGCGTTGCGCATCCCTTCATGCAATATGCACCAAGGGATTCCCACCATCGAGTGATTGGCAAGCACGCTCACTGGTGCGGAGACTGAACACCCGCTACGGAAAAGAGGGTTGGAATGGCCGGCTCACCAACGGCGCGACGTCGACGTTTGTCGATCGAGCTGAAAAGGCTGCGCGAGACAAACGGCTTCACCTGCGCGCAGGTGGGAGAGGCACTGGACTGGAGTGGGTCCAAGGTCAATCGCATGGAGACTGGCACCGGACGCGTACAACCCTCAGATGTTGAGGCGCTGTGCCGCTTCTACGGGACAGACGACGAGCTCCGGGAGTTCCTCAAGTCGCTGGCACGGCAGGCTAAGACACGAGGTTGGTGGCAGGCACACGGCAGTGGGGTTCCGTCTTGGTTCTCGATCTACATCGGGCTGGAGCAGGACATCTCAACCTTCCAGCAGTACCAGTGCGAGTTCCTACCAGGGCTGATGCAGACGCCTGCTTACGCCACCGCCCTGCACCGCGCCACCAACCAGATGACCGCTGAGGACGTTGCGCAGGCAGTCCATGTACGGATGGAACGTCAGGCAATGCTCACCCGAGAGGACGCTCCAGACGCCTGGTTCGTCGTACATGAGAGCACCCTGCGAAACGTTATCGGTGATCGGGCATTGATGCGTGAGCAGCTCGAACGCATCCTGGACGCGGTTGAACTTCCCGCTGTCACGCTGCAGGTGCTGCCGTTCGATGCCGGTCCTTACCCTGCGACGGGCTCGTTCACACTGATGGGCTTCCCTGACCTCGAGGACCCGGACATCGTGTACCGGGATGGCATCACCGACGCCATCTACTTGGAGGGGGCGGACGATGTGCGTGAGTACACGCGAGCCTTCGACAATCTGAGGGCCGCGGCCGCGAGCCCTCATCGCTCGGTCCAACTGATCAAGTCGTTGCTGAAGGACTACGTACGATGACCAACCCAAATCCGATCTCTTCCAGGGACCCTCAGTGGTTCAAGTCCTCCCGCAGCAATGGGTCAGGCGGTGAGTGCGTGGAGTGTGCGCACGCTGGCACTGGCATCTTGATACGCGACTCGAAGCGGCCGACGGGGCCGGTGGTCGCCGTGGCGACCGATGCCTGGCAAACCTTCGTTGAAGGAGTCACTCTCCGGCTTTGAGCTCGTGCCGCCTTGCCTCGGGCGCGCGTCATGGTCGGTTGTTCGCTGCCGACCATGACCGTCCGATCCTTCGCGGCTACGCGCCAAGGCCACCGCGGCAAGTAGGGACCGGCCGAGGGTCTCCAGCCCTCGGACGATGCCTTCGACGCGCTCGTGTGCCACCGGGTGGTGCTGGACTCGCCTCGCCACCAGTCCCTGTGCGATCACGCCCCCTGTGCCCCTATGGCCGGGACGGGACCACCTTTCGTGTTTCTAGATCACCGCACTACCGTGCACCTCCCGGCATTCCGCCGGCCACGAGAGGGGACACCCATGCCTCGCAAGCTGCGCATGCTCGGCACGAACAGCAAGACCGGCGAGTGCCCGACGCTGTACGAGGACGTCGACAGTGGGGAGATCCTGGTGCAGGGCTGCACCGTGACGGACCCCGAGGTGCTGGCCCAGATGCAGAACGTCCTCGACGGTGAGTCGCTGGTCGTCGTCGACCGCGCGCTGCTTATCAACTTCGCCCCGAAGGAGTGACGTTGATGGACGTCGTGCCCGCGCACCGAATCCTCGACTTCTTCAAGGGGGGCTTCGAGCACACGGCTTGGCGACTGGAGACCCGCCGGGAGTACGCGGCGGACCAGGCCACCGAGGAGTATCAAGACTTTGTCCGAGGCGTCGCGCCGCTACGTGACGAGGGGGGCCCGTGGTTCGTGAACGCCCGCGAGCAGACCGCGCGAGGGAAGCGGATCGAGCGGGTGCGCCTCGTCGACGAGCCGCCCAGCACCGGACAGCGGTACCTGCTGGCGACGACGCCGGACAATCTCGCCGCAGGCGAGGACATCCGATTCCTGCTACGTGCCGACGCCGAACGCCTCGGCCTGCCGGACTTCGACTTCTGGCTGTTCGACTCGCGGGTCCTGGCCCGCTTCAACTGGACTGATCCGGCCCGTCGCATGGAGCTGACGACCGACCCAGCCGCGATCGTCGCTGTCTGCCAGGCCCGCGATGCCGCATGGCACCACGCCCTCACGTACGAGGATTTCACCGGGTAGCGTCCCCGGTGTGAGCACGGACTATCAGCAGGCCAGGGTTGCCCTCGGTGCGCGGCTGCGCGAGCTGCGCACCGAGGCCGGCCTGACCGTGCGAGGTCTGGCCGCAGCGTGCGAGTGGGCACCATCGAAGGTGTCCAAACTGGAGAACGGGAAGCAGACAGCGACCGGCGCCGACCTCGATACGTGGGCCGTGGGTGTCGGGCAGCCGCACGCGGCCGCGGAGTTGCGCGGCCGGCTAGCAGGACTGGAGTCCACGTACAGGTCCTGGCGCCGGCAGCTTGCGGGCGGGCACCGAGCGGTGCAGGACGCGCTCGGGGCGCAGCACGAGAGGACCGCTACGTTCCGTGGGTTCAGCGCATCCGTGGTGCCAGGAGTGTTCCAGACGCCGGAGTACGCACGTGCTGTCCTCGGTCGGTATGCAATGCTGCACGGCGTCGACCGGGACATAGAGGCGGGTGTCGCGTCCCGGCTGCGGCGGCAGGAGGGCTTGTACCGGCCGGGCAAGCGGTACCGGGTCCTGATCGGTGAGGCTGCGCTCCACACCCGGATCTGCTCTCCCGCTGTGCTCGCCGACCAGCTCGACCGGCTGATGTCCGTGAACGGCCTCTCCACGGTGGAGCTCGGCATCATCCCCCTGGCTGCCGATGTGCGGGTGGCGGCCGGTGACGACTTCTGGATTCACGACGACCGGCTGGTCATCGCCGAGTCGTGGCATGCCGAGATGTGGTTGGACTCGGCCGAGGACGTCGCTCTGTACGGGAAGGTATGGGATGCGCTCGCCGACGGCGCCGTCACCGGCCGGGCCGCGCACCGCCTGATAACACGGGCGCGGAGCGCTCTCCTGCCCTCTTGAGCAACATCCGGAAACGAGCCGGGCCCTGTGAGAAACAACGAGAAACATGGCCGATCCTGAGAAACCCCGGCGCTTACGGTGCTGGTCATGGACGCACACGCCCGCCCTGCGGGGATTGCCGACAAGGGACGGTCCGGCTGGTGCCGCTGGCACGACGGCCCGTTGTCTACCGCCGCCTATGTGCGCTCTGCTGAGCGCCAGTCCGATCCGCCGCTACCGCTGTACGCGTGCGCCCCTTGCCGCGAGCAGCGCGACCTCACCCCCGCGCCCGGGCGGGTGGAGGTATGAGCCCGATCCACCACGAGGATCCGGTACTCACCTCCCACGCCATGCGTCCAATCGGCGTCGCCCTGTGCTGGTCCCCGAAGCCTGACGCACCGGGCCGCTGCTCCACCCTTCCGCCCCACCATGCCGGCCACCACTTCCACGAGTACTCGGGTGCGTCCTGGCGACAGGGACGGAAGTGAACACCGTTTCCGCGCCACCCCGCTGCGGCGAGGTTCCGATCCCGTCGGCTGCTGCGCTGTCCTGGGAGGCCTACGCGGGCCGCGCCTGTTATGCCTGCGGCAGACAGCTCACCCGAGGTGCCGTCCTTGTCGGCCGCGCCGCCGGGCAACAAGGAGCCCACGTCCTGGACACCGACGTCTACGCCTGCCCATGAGACGTACGCGAGTACCGCCGATCACTCGCGGTCCCCAGCCCCGCCCCGGACCGAATGCCCTGGCAGGACCGGTCCGGGACGGATACCGGCTCCCCGAAGAAGCCCGACTCGCACCACGGCGCCCGGGTAGGCCGCGCGCCGAGCATGTACCGAAGGAGCATCGCATGACCGCTCTCGCAACAGAACTGGCCCGTGGCCGAGGCCTCGTCGAGCCGGAGCTTTTCGACCGGCTCGTCCGCTTCGTCGTCCAGGAGGAGAAGGTCACCCGTGAACGCGCCGAGCGCGTGATGGATCAGGCGCTCGCGTTCCTCCACATGTCCGCCCACCACAACGAGGGCCTGTCCCCGTCCCAGTCGGTCGACCCCGGCTGGCACGCCTTCATGCTCCACACCCGCGAGTACGCCGCCTGGTGCCAGGAGCAGTTCGGCCGGTTCATCCACCACAACCCGTTCCCCGCACCGCAGCTCTTCGACGGCGCTCAGATGCGGGCCACGGTGGCCGCAATCGAGGAGGCCGGGTTCGTCGTCGACCACGAGCTGTGGGGCACGGCCGCCGAGTGCAACCCGCCGGCCTGCTGCGGCGACGGAGGCGGCTGCAGCGGCAAGTAACCGTCCCGCTCAACGCGCGGCCGCCGGTCCGGTGGTCGCGCGTGCTCTCGGATCGGAGCCGCCATGCCCGCCGTCCAGGTCACCGCTGTCAGTCGGCTCACCGTCTTTCCGCTGCACGGCCTGCTGATCGCATACACCACCCAGTCCAGCGACCAGCGCGGCGTGGGCGACATCGCCATCGTCTGCGTCGTCAGCGCAGACGGCGCGTCCGGAGACCGGTTGTGGCGCCTCGCAGCGAGCATGTACTCCAACACACCCACCGGCCAGACCCAGGCCCGCTGGATCCTCACCCAGTGCACCCGCGCCCGCATGTGCCGCGCCCCCTCCTACCGCGACCTCCCGGAAGCGAAATGGACTGCGGAACTGACCCACACCATGCATCTCGACGGGCTGTTCGCCAATCACGACATCCTCCGCACCGGCACCCTGGCGATCGAATAACGTTTCACGCGCCGTAAGGACCATCCGGTCGGGGCACCGATCCGGCTGTGCTCCAGGATGCTCTTGTGATGGACCGCATCAGCGTGCTCATTTCGGCCTTCGGCGTTCTCGCCGGCTCGGTGCTGCTCATCAGCGCCGTCCGTGAGTACCAGGCGGGCTCGTCCGTCCTGTGGGCGGTGGGCCGGGGGCTGGGTCTGCCTCGCCGCGTGCCTCGCTCTCGTGCGGGACGCACGGCGTCTGCGGGCCTCCAGAGGCAGTCGTCGGGACGCGGCATGACGGCCGAGGGCTCGTCGTGACCGCCCGCCCGGGGCGTCGTCGCGCGGCCCGGTCGGCGGTCGATCCGGGCCGGTTCGCTGTCAGTGGGCTGCGGCATGCTGAAGAGCATGACTCCGCATACGCTGACCGACCTCGAGGGCGCCCTGCGCGCCAGTTGGGCCGCCGACACGTGTTCGCCCGATGACGTGGCGCGTGCCGCCTGGTCCGGGGATAACCCGGCCTGGGGGCACTGCGACATCACCGCGCTGGTCGTGCACGACGTGCTCGGTGGCGACCTTGCCGTCGGGGAGGTGCGGCTCGGGGCTGAGCAGCGCGGCTACCACTGGTGGAACGTCCTGCCGAGCGGCGTCGAGATAGACCTCACCCGTGAGCAGTTCCGCGTCGGGGAGGTGGTGACCGGACGGCGGATCGTTCCACGTCCGGTCGGACGCCCGCTGCGGCGGGCGGAGGAGTACGGGCTGCTGCGCGGCCGGGTCGAGGCGCGGCTCGGCACGCTGCCCGCGTCGCGCGTCGGTGGGTCGTCGGTCGCTGGTCTGCCGGCCGGAGAGCCCGCCGGCGAGGAACCGACGCGCAGCGCGTTCGACGCGGGCGGGCACCGGCTGTCGTACCTGGACTTCGGCGGGCCGGGGCGGCCCCTGCTCGCGTTGCACGGGCACTTCGGCGAGGGACGTACGTTCGCGGCGACGGCTCGTGACCTCGCCCCCGAGTGGCGGGTGATCGCCCTCGACCAGCGCGGCCATGGGCGTTCCGACCGCCCCGGGGACTTCTCGCGCGAGGGGTACATACGGGACGCGGCAGCACTGCTCGACCACCTCGAGCTCAGCGGCGTCGTGGTCCTCGGGCACTCGCTCGGCGGTGTCAACGCCTACCAGCTCGCCGCGCGCCGCCCCGAGTTGGTGAGCGCCCTCGTGGTCGAGGACATCGGCGCCGAGGTCGACGACGACCTGTCGTTCTGCCTGTCGTGGCCACGGCGGGCCCCGACGCGCGCGGCGCTGATCGAGGGGCTGGGCGAGTCGGCGCGCCATCTCGGGGACGCGATACGCGAGCACAGCGACGGCTGGGGGCCGGTGTTCGACCCGAAGGACATGGTGGTCTCACAGCAGTGTCTCAACGGAGACCACTGGGAGGACTGGCTGGCGAGCGATTGCCCGGCGCTGCTGGTCCATGGCACCCGCAGCGATGTCCTCAGCGAGGGACACGCCGCGGACATCGTGGCCCGACGCCCCGGAACCAGGCTCGCCCGGCTCCCGACCGGGCACACGGTGCACGAGTCGGACCCGGCGGGGTTCAGCGCGGTAGTACGGGAGTTCCTGCAGTCCGTGGGGCCATGAAGCGGCCGTGTGCGTGGCTCAGGGATACGACCGCAGCTCCGGCAGGTCCGTACGGAGCGTGAAGCCCGAGACGGTCGCGGAGGTGGGCCCGTCCTCCTCCGGGCCCTCCCGCGACGTCACTCCCCGGGCCGTGGGGTCGAAACCCGCCGGCCAGCGCGTCGCCGCATTCGCGTGAGCCCCCTCCAACAGGGTCTCGAACAGGTCCGCGGTGCTCAGGTCCGCGTTCCGCAGGTTCGTCATGCGCAGATCCGCACGGCGGAAGACCGTGCCGGCCGCCCAGGCCCCGGACAGGTCTGCCTCCCGCAGGTCAGCGTCCGTGAAGTCGGCCTCCGCCAGGTCGGTTTCGACGAGCCGGGCGCCGCGCAGATCCGCGTCCACGCAGCGGGCGGCGCGGAGGATCGATGTCGCCAGCTCGGCCTGGCGCAGGATCGCTCCCGCCAGGGAGGCGCGGGTCAGGTCGACGCGGAAGACGCTTGCCGCCGCCATACAGGCGCGGTCGAGGATGACTCCTTGTAGGTGAAGGCCGTCGCAGTCGGCCCGCCGGAGGTCGGTGGCGATGAGGTTGAGCCATTCCGGGCGGCGGCCCTCACCCAGGACGCCGAGGCAGGTCAACGCGACCTGGGCGTCGGGGGCCCTGGTCTCCAGGGGTGGTACGGAGTTGATGGGCGCGTCGGCGGCAGGCGCGTCCGGCGACGAGGGCGGCCACGGCAGGTGGATCCGTAGGAACGCCGCCATGATGGCGATGACCGCCTCCCGGTCCCGGTGGGAGTGTTCCGCCACCCGCCACAGGGAGTAGAGGCCGCCGATCCGAACGTCGAGCTTGTCGCTCCCGGTCTGGTCGACCGCCTGGCCGAAGCGGTCGGTGATCTGCCCCTCGCGCGTGGCGTGCAGACCCTCCTGCCCGACCCGCATCTGGCGCCAGGCGACGTACGCACCGGCGAAGATGGCGAGTCCGCCCACGGCCTGCAACAGCGTGGCACGGACGTTGTTGACCGCGCTCAGCCGCTCCTTCGGCTCCACGTTCGCCCCCGCGAGGTCGTGGTCCACGACCACGCCCGGCAGGAACCACACGATCGCGGCGAGCAGAGCGAGCGCCACAGCGAAGGCCGCGGTCACCGTCACGGCACGCAGCAGCCGAGGCGGCCGAGCCGGTGCGTTCCCGTGCCTGCGCACAACTCCCCCTGAGTCCAGGATCTGATCCTACGGGGGTCGATTCCGGGACGAGCACGGCCCGGACCCACCCGGTCGGCAGGCGCGTGCCTCCACGCACGCACTCATCACTGTTGCGCGATCCCCTCACATTTCCTTCACCTCGGTGCCATGCTCGGTACCTGCGGTTCCGCTTCATCGGTCTTGGGGGGCACATATGTCCATACGAAGAGCGCGCGGTCGGGTCGTGGCCACTGTCGCGGTCCTGGGTGCGGTTCTCGCGGGGTGCGGCGGGGGCAGCGACGACGCGAAGCCCGTCGCAGCCACGTCCAGCGCCGCAACGCAGGAAACGCCCGCTCCCTCCCCGACTCCCCCACCCGTCCTCGACCTCGTCGACGACGAGGAGAGCGCGGACGCGGGCGAGGAGATCGTCGTGGCAGTCCTGGAGAACGACACCCTCACGCAGGAAGGTGCCATCGCCGAAGGCCTCGAAAGCGCCCTCGGGACCGATGGGTTCACCGTGACCGTGGACACCGCTCCGTCACACGGCACGGCGACGGTCGACGGCACCGACATCGTCTACACGTCCACGCCCGGCTACGCAGGCGAGGACGAGTTCACGTACCGCGTGGAGGTGAAGGGCGACGCCTCGCTCAGTGGCACCGCCGTCGTACGGATCACCGTTGCCAAGCCCACGCCGACGCCGAAGCCGACCGAGGTGCCTGCCGCGCCGAAGGTGTCGTACGCGAACTGCGATGCCGCGCGAGCGGCGGGAGCCGCACCGGTTCACGAAGGTGACCCCGGCTACGCACGCCACCTGGACCGGGACGGCGACGGCGTCGGCTGCGAGCCGTACAGCGGGGGCAGCGGTGGCAGTGGGGGCAATGGAGGCAGCTCTGGGGGCACTTCCGGAGGTAGCACGTACTACGCCAACTGCTCCGCGGTACGCGCCGCCGGTGCCGCTCCCATCCACGCCGGTGACCCCGGATACGGGCGCCACCTGGACCGGGACGGCGACGGCGTCGCCTGCGAGTGACGGACGAACGAGGAGGTTGAGGCAGCGCAGGAGCCTCAGACCACCGTCTCCGCCTCCTTCTTGATCAGCTTGCCGTCCGCTGCGATCACGAACCACTCGCCGTCCAAACCCTGGCCGTTGACGTCCCCGGGCACCACATCGCCCACGTAGTAGTACAGCGGCCAGTCCCCGTAGACCGCCTGCTCCGCGCCCGCGCCGAACTTCGCCTCCTTCAGCAGCCCGGCCTGCGCGCCCGGCCCCGCCTTCACGTCGTTCACGGTGGTGAGGGCCGGCCAGACGGCGATGCAGTCGGCGTCGCAGTTGGCCTGGCCCGGCTTGTCCTTGGTGAAGCCGTAGAGCGTACGGCCCTTGCCGTCGACGAGGATCGTGCCGAGCTCGGACTCCGCCGTCGCGACGGTGACGGTCGCGGGCGTGGCAGCGGGCTCCGGGTCGGCGTCCCCGACCGGCGCATCCGCATCGGCGGGGGGCTCAGCCTCCGGCTGCTTCGGTTGCCCCGCTGCGGGTTGCTCGGCGCTCGGGGAGGCCGCCCCCGCGCCGTATCCGGAGCCGGAACCGCCGGAGTCCGCGCACGACGTCACCGTGAGCAGCGCCAGCGCGATCAGCGGGGCCGCGAGGAGGCTTCTGGTCCGGGCTGTGGTCGCCGTGGTCGCTGTGGTCGCTGCGGTGCGGGTGCCGCGCATGGTGAGATCCCCTCGGATTCCGGTCTGGCGGGAAGCAACGTACGGCGGGATGTACGGGTCCGACTGACCGGTCGTTCAACTGGATTCGCGGAAATCTCCTTTGAACGGGGCGACGGGAGGGCCCGTACTTGACGCCGACCGGCCACGACCGGGTCGGCCCCCAATGGGAGGTTCATCCGCCATGCACAAGCGCCACGTCTCGCGTCACGTCTCCGTGCGTCGCCACGTCTCCGTGCGTCACGTCTCCGTGTCGGCCGCCATCGTGCTCGCCGCCACGGCGGGCGCGGTTCCCGCGTCCGCGAACGACAGCCACGGAGGGGGCCACACCACGGCGGCGAGCGGCGGCGCGACGACGTTCACCAAACCGGCCCACGGCCACGCCGTCACCTTCGCCGCCGTCCTCACCGGCGCGCACGAGGTCGCCGAGGAAGGCGGGCCCGCCGTCAACGACCCCGACGGCAAGGCCGTGGCCCTCGTCAAGGTGAAGGGCGACCGGGTCGTCTTCGCGATGCAGTGGAAGGGGTTCGTGCCGAGCCAGGGACACATCCACCAGGGTGCCGCGGGACAGAACGGCGACGTGAAGGTCCCGCTGTTCGGCACCGAGATGCCCGACACCATCCACTCGGCGGCCGGGCACACGGAACTCACCGATGCCAAGCTCGCCGACAGCATCCGCGAGCATCCGTCCGGTTTCTATCTGAACCTGCACAGCAAGGAGTTCCCGGGCGGCGCCGTACGCGGGCAACTGAAACGTCTGAAGAAGAACATCAACCCGCTGCACATCATCAAGGGCGGCAAGCTGCGGGCGTTGTCGAGCGGCGCGCAGGAAGTCCCGGTCACCGACGCGCACAAGGTGGGGGACGACGACGGGTACGCGGTGACCTTCCTGCACCCCGCCGGCCGCAACGTCGACTTCTCGCTCGCCTGGGTCAACATCCAGGCCCCCCAGGCCGCCCACATCCACAAGGGCGGGTTCGGAAAGAACGGCGACGTTGTGCTGGGGCTTCTCAACAAGCCCGTACCGGAGGGTCTCTTCGCCGTTTCGGGGCGGTTGGAGCACCAGCACAAGGGGCTGCTGGAGGAGATCCAACACAACCCGTGGGGGTTCTACTCGAACATCCACACCAAGAAGTTCCCCGACGGCGCGGTGCGCGGTCAGCTCTTCCACTGAGCGCGCCGAGGGCACTGAGGGCACTGAGGGAACCGAGAGCACTGAGAGCGCTGAGGGACGGGAGCGTGGGGCGCGGGCTGAGGCAGCTCACCGGCGCTCTAGGCTCGTTACGGGGCTCGTTACGGGCGTTACGGCTCATTACGGCTCACCAGGTCGACGTTCGACAGTGAAAGGCGGCAGCACCATGGCCAAGGTTCCCGCGGCAGCGGTGGCGGCAGGCGGACTCGTGGGCGGGTACTCCGTCGCCCGCTTCACCAAGAAGCGCCCCCTCGGCGGGATCGCCCTCGCCGCGGCCGGCGCCGTCGCCGCACGTCAGTGGCACCGGGACGCCGGGCCGAAGGCCGCCGCCGGGCTGAGCGCCGCGTACGTCGCCGCCTTCGCCGGGTCCCATCCCCTGGCCAGGAAGGTGGGCGCGTGGCCGGCCGTCCTCACGGTGGCGGCCGGCGTCGCCCTGGCGTCCGTCGCGGTCACCCGCCGGAGCCGCTGAGCTCGTCCGCTCAGTGGCGGGTAACCGCCTCGGGCATCCTCCGGTGGGCGCTGAACACTCCGGGTCCGCCGTACGTATTCCATGACACCTCCCCTAGAGGCGCTGGGCGCGTGACCGTCGGCAGGGACCGGTTACGCGCCCAGCGCACGTCCCGCCTCGGCCGCCGCCGTCACGCCCGGCGTACACCCTGGCCGGCGGGGCCTTTCACGCCCCCAGCGCATGCGCGACGGTGTAGATCAGCAGACCGGCCAGAGCGCCGACGACCGTGCCGTTGATCCTGATGAACTGCAGGTCACGGCCGATGTGCGCCTCGATCTTGCGCGAGGTGTGCTCCGCGTCCCAGCTCGCGACCGTGTCCGAGATCAGCGAGGTGATCTCGGTGCGGTACGTGGTGACCACGTACACCGCCGCGTCCTCGACCCAACCCTCCACCTTCGCCTGCAGCCTGCTGTCCGTCGCCAGCCGGGCGCCCAGCGACAGCAGCGAGGCCCGGGCGCGCAGTCGCAGCTCGCTGCGGTCGTCCTCCGCGGCCGAGATGATCATGCCGCGTACGGAGGACCAGGCCGACGCGATGACGTCCTGCACCTCCGAGCGCGAGAGCCACTCCGACTTCATCCGCTCGACGCGCTCGCGCGTCTGGCTGTCCGACTGCAGGTCGGCCGCGAAGTCCCCCAGAAAGCGGTCGATCGCGCTGCGCGCCGGGTGGCCGGGCATGTCGCGCATTTCGGTGACGAAGCGCAGCAGCTCGCGATAGACGCGGTCGCCGACCTTGCGGTCCACGAACCGCGGCGTCCAGCCGGGCGCACCGCCCTCGATCGCGTCCATGACCGAGTCCGAGTGCAGGATCAGCCAGTCGTGGGCGCGGGCGCAGATCAGGTCGACAGCCCGGTGGTGTGCGCCGTCCGCGACGATCTTCTGCAGCGTCTTGCCCACACCGGGCGCGATCTCGGCGGCGTCCGCGCGGCGCGTGATGGCCTCACCGACGACCGCCTGGACGTCGGAGTCGCGCAGCACGGTCAGCGCGCCGCGCAGGGCGGTGGACAGTTCGGCGGTGACGCGGTCGGCGTGGGCGGGCTCGGCGAGCCAGGCGCCGAGGCGGCCGCCGATACCGAGGGCGTGCAGGCGTGCGCGTACGACGCCCTGGGAGAGGAAGTTCTCGCCGACGAAGGAGCCGAGTGAGGTGCCGAGCTGGTCCTTCTTGTTCGGGATGATCGCGGTGTGCGGGATGGGCAGGCCGAGGGGGTGGCGGAAGAGCGCGGTGACGGCGAACCAGTCGGCGAGCGCGCCGACCATGCCGGCCTCGGCCGCGGCGGCGACGTATCCGGACCAGGCACCCAGGCCCGCGTTCTTCGCCCAGGTGGCGAGGACGAAGATCACCGCGACCAGCAGGAGCAGGCCGGTGGCGGTGGTCTTCATGCGCCGTACGCCCTGGCGCTTCTCCTCGTCGGCCTCGGTGTACGCGAACCCGGGCAGCGCGGCACCGGGCAGCGCGGCACCGGGCAGCGCGGCACCGGGGAGGGCGCGCCCCGGGGCCGCCCCGCCCGCCGTGACCGCCGCTCCGGTGCTCCCGCCGACGGCCCTGCCCCCGCCGGTGCCGCCGACCTCGCCGGTGTCCGCGCGGCCGCCGGTGCCCGCGGTGCCGGACGCCGTCCCCGAGGGCAGGTCCGGCTCATCCGGTTCTGTGCGTTCCATCCCGCTCCACCCGTCCGCGCATGCGTACCGTACGCATTGTCCCTACCTCGTGTACTCCTGGGCGGCACGTCGAGTTCCCGCGGCATGCCCGATGATGTGTCCATGAGCAAGCGTCAGGGGTATGCAGGTCTCGCTGCCCTCATGGCCGCGGTCGTTCTGATCTGCGGCGGTATCTATCTCGGTGTCGGCGCCGTCAAGGACAAGCCGGCCCTTCGCACACCCCCGGCAGCCGCCCCCGTGTGGATCGGCACCTGGTCGGCGAGCCCCGTCGGCGTCGTGCCGCCGGCCACCGCCAACAGGGCGCACGGTGGCCGGGACGGCCGTTCCGTACGCAACGTCGTGCACACCAGCATCGGGGGCACAGCCGCCCGCGTCACCGTCTCCAACCTCTACGGAACCCTGCCGCTGCGCATATCCGCCGTCTCCCTCGCCGTGCGCGCGGGAGACGGCCCGGAGGCCGTGCGGGGAACGCTGCGCCAGGTCACCTTCGGCAGGGCGCCGGGCGCCACCGTCGCCCCCGGCGGGCAGTTGGTCAGCGACCCGGTCGTGCTCCGCATCCCGTACGACGGCGATCTGCTCGTCACCGTCCACACGCCCGCTTCCGGCGGCGCCGTGACCACGCACACCCAGGCCCGCCAGACCTCCTACCTCGCCGACGGCGACCGCACGCGCGACGAGGCGGGGGACGCGTACACCGCGCAGATCCGCTCCTGGCACCACGTCACCGCCGTCGACGTGCTCACCTCGGAGGCGCGCGGCGCGGTCGTCGCCGTCGGGGACTCGATCACCGACGGGATCTCCTCCACCCCGGACGCCAACCGCCGCTGGCCCGACGTCCTCGCCGACCGGCTCGCCGGCCGTTACGGCGTGCTCAACGAGGGCATCAGCGGCAACCGGCTCCTCAGCCACGACCGCGGCCCCAGCACGCTGGATCGCATCGACCGCGACGTGCTCGGGCGCTCCGGCGCCAGAACCGTGATCGTCGCCATCGGCATCAACGACCTGCTGCGCGCGCCGTACGCCACCACCGGCGAAAGCGTCGTCACCGGCCTGACGGAACTGAGCCGCCGGGCCCGTGCGCACGGACTGCGCGTGGTCGGCGCGACGCTCCTGCCGTGCGGCGGGCATCTGCGCTGCACTCCGGCCGTGGAGGCGGAGCGCATCGAGGTGAACGAGGCGATCCGCTCGGGCGGGATCTTCGACGCGGTCGTCGACTTCGACCGGGCGCTGCGCGACCCGTACGCACCCCAGCGGCTGCGTACGGTGTACGACTCCGGGGACCATCTGCACCCGAGCGACGCGGGCTACGCCCGGATGGGCGCGTCGGTCGACACAAAGGCGCTCTGAGCGCGCGGGCGGCCGTGCCGCCCGCGCGAGGTTGGCGCACCGCACCGTCCCGTCCGCGCCTCGCAGCAGCACGCAGCCCAGGCCGCCACCGCTCCATGTCCCGGCCCCGCCACCCGGCACCTCCCGCCCCCTGCCCGGCGGCCTGCCATCGCCCCAACCGGCCTGGCCGCCAACCCGGACCCGTCCCAGCCGGCCGACGGCGCAACCTGCCCCGGGAGCCCGACAACAACCCCGCCAACCCGGCTCGCCAACCGCCCGCGGCCTGGCCCCCGGTCCCTCAGCCCAGCTCCTTGCGGCCGTCGCCGTCGTTCCTCCCCGAGCGCTCCCGCTTCTCCAGCCGCGCCCGCTCCGCATTCTCCGCCTTCTCGGCCTTCAGGCGCTGCCTCTCGGCCCTCGTGCGCTTGCGCTCCACCCCGACGCCGCCCATCAGGGCCACGCCGTTGACGATCACGCGCGGTGCAGAGGGGTCCGGTTCGCCGTCGACACTGCCGTGCTCGCCGAAGCCGCCCATCAGGCCGATGCCCCTGACCTCGACGTTCAGGTCGGGCGGTACGACGACCTGCACGCCGCCCATGACGGCGACGCAGGTGATCACCGTCTCGCGGTCCTCGAAGCGCGCCTCGCGGAGATCGATCTCCCCGCCGCCCATCAGGGTGAAGGCGGTGAACCGGCGGCCGATAGTCCAGGTCCCTTTGCGCCCGAACCCGCCCCAGAAGGCGAACGCCCCCTTCGACGTCGCCGGCCTGCCGATGCGTTCCGCCCAGCGGCCCGAGGCCGGGGCGGGAGCGGGGGCACCGACCGGCGCGATCGTCCCGCTCGGCGGCAGGTCACGCACCAGCGGTGCCAGTTCGCCGTGCGTGCGCGCGGTGTACGCGGCCTCCAGGCGCTGCTCGAACTCCTCCATGTCCAGCCGCCCCTCGGCCACGGCTTCGCGCAGCCGCTCGGCCACGCGCTCCCGTTCGGAGTCGGACGCTCGCATCTCGGGGAGCTCGTCGGTCATACCGCCAGCGTAGTCAGGCCGACCGGTCCGCGTACATCTTTGCGATCACGGCCTCGATGTCCGGCTCCCGTACCGACAGGTCGACCAGCGGATACCTATCCGCCAGCGCCGCGACCAGCGGAGCCGCCGACATGGCGGCGGGGAACGCCAGCCACTGCCTGGGGCCTTCGACCTTCACCGTCCGGGCTGCGTCCAGGGCGATGGGCGGGATCTCCCGCTCCAGGTCGACGATCAGCGTCCGCTCGCTCTCCCCCACCTCGTGCAGTCCGGCGAGCGCGCCGTCGTACATCAGCTTCCCGTGGTCGATGACCATGACGCGCTTGCACAGCTGCTCGATGTCGGTGAGGTCGTGCGTGGTCAGCAGCACCGTCGTGCCGCGCTCGGCGTTCAGATCGCGCAGGAACTCGCGCACCTTCGCCTTGGAGATCACGTCCAGCCCGATGGTCGGCTCGTCGAGGTAGAGGACCTCGGGGTCGTGCAGCAGGGCCGCCGCGATGTCGCCGCGCATCCGCTGTCCGAGGGACAGTTGGCGTACCGGCACGTCCAGCAGCTCGGCCAGGTCGAGCAGTTCGACGCAGCGCTCCAGGTTCTCCCGGAAGACGGGGTCCGGTACGCGGTACATACGGTGCATCAGCCGGTAGGAGTCGCGCAGCGGGAGGTCCCACCACAAGGTCGTGCGCTGCCCGAAGACCACACCGATGCGCTGCGCAAGCCGGGTCCGCTCGCGCGACGGGTCGATGCCCGCGACCCGCAGCCGGCCGCCGCTCGGGGTGAGGATCCCGGTCAGCATCTTGATCGTGGTGGACTTCCCCGCGCCGTTCGGGCCGATGTAGCCGACCATCTCGCCGCGCGGCACGGTGAAGCTGATGCCGTCCACGGCCCGTACCTGATGCCGCTCACGGCGCAGCCGCCCGGTCCTGCGGCGTACGTCGAAGACTTTCTCGACCCCGTCGAGTTCGATGAAATCCATGTCCTGACCAGCCCCTCAGTTTCCCGTGCTGCGGTACGAACGAAGGCCGACCCGCCACGCCAGTCCCGCGAGGGCACAACACCCCGCGGCCACCACGGGCGGCAGGAACGCCAGCCAGCCCGGCAGCCCGAGGGGATCCTCACGGCCCAGCACGTACAGCGAAGGAACCCAGTTGACGAAGGCCAGCGGCACGACGAACGTCACCCCGCGCACCAGGTCCTTCGCGAAGATCGACGGCGGGTACTGGAGCAGGGTGTTCCCGCCGTACGTGAAGGAGTTCTGCACCTCGGAGGCGTCCTGTGCGAAGAACTGGAACGCCCCGCCCGCCACGAACACGGACGCGAAGATGGCCCCGCCGCTGAGCACCATCAGCGGCACCATCACCACCTTCACGGCCGTCCATTCGACGTCCAGGGCGGCGAGCCCGTAGCTCAGCACCAGCAGCCCCTGGGTGACGCGGCCGAGCCGGCGCAGCGCGAACCGGTCCGCGGCGACCTGGGCGAGCACGGGGACGGGCCGTACGAGCAGGGTGTCCAGCGTGCCGTCGCGCACCCGCCGCCCGAGCCGGTCCATGGACCCCATGACGAGGTCGGCGAGGCCGAAGGCCGTGCTGGTGGTCCCGTACAGGAACGCGACCTCGGGCAGCGAGTAGCCGCCCAGCGCGTCGATGTGCGAGAACATCAGCAGGATCGTCACGAAGTCGAAGCCGGTGGCGGCGAAGTTGCCGAACGCCGTCATGGCGAACGACGCCCGGTAGGTCATGGTGGAGCGGATCCACATCGCGACGATCAGCCCGTACGCCCGCAGAGCGTCAGCCACCCTGGACCACCACCCGCCGGGTCGCGACCGACTGCAGCAGGCGGCCGACGGCGAGCAGCGCGAGCGCCCAGCCGCCCTGGAAGGCGTAGACGCCCAGCAGGTCCCAGCCGGCGTGTTTGCCGAGGAGGATGTCGGCGGGGACCTGGAGGAGCGACGACCAGGGCAGGGCCCGCGCCACTTCACCGAGGACGCCCGGGAAGAGGTTGAGCGGCAGCATCATCCCGGAGAAGAACAGCGTCGCCAGCCAGCAGATCTGCATGACTCCGGCGCCGTCCATCAGCCAGAACGCGGACAGTGCCACGAGAAAGCGCACCGCGAAGCTGACGATCACGCCGAGCGTGACCGCGAGGAGAAAGGCGAGCCAGGTGAGCGGGGATGCGGGCATCGCCAGGTCGAAGGCGAGCGAGCCGAGCACCATCGGCACGATGCCCCGCCCGAGCAGGTGGAAGGCGGCCCGGCCCACATCGCCCGCCAGCCACCACAGTTGCAGGTCGACGGGGCGGTAGAGGTCGATGGCGATGTCGCCGGTGCGGATGCGTTCGATCAGTTCGTCCTCGAAACCGCCGCCCATCATGGCGCACGTCATCATCAGCGCCTGGCCGAGCCACACATAGGTGAGGGCCTGGGAGAGGTCGTATCCGCCGAGCTGCGGACGCTCGTCCCACAGGGCGATATAGGTGTACGCCACGATGAAGCCGAAGACGGTGTTGGTGAACACCCCGGCCGCCGTCGCCACCCGGTACGTCGCATAGCGCCGGAACCCACCCGCCGCGACGACCGCGTACAGCCGCACAACAGCTCCTTCCCACGCGGACGTTGACTCCGGCCGGGACCGGGGACCAAAGCGCCCGACCCTAGCGGACCGCGATGCCGGGTCGCGAGCGTATTTCCGGACGGAGGTATCGGGATGCAAGGGTTATGAGGTCGCAAAGTGCACTATGGGGACATGAGCGACGATTCGCAGCAGGGCTGGACACCCCGCGACGCGACAGTTCCGACGCCGGCCACGAGCGCGGTTCCGGCGTCGGCCACGACCGCGGTTCCGGCGTCGGCGGCACCCGCCGAAGAGGGGAGGAAGGACGGCAAGGGCCGCCGCAGGCGCACCGGCTGGCGCCGCGTCATCCCCACGTGGCGCATGACGCTGGGTGCCGCACTGATCGGCGCGCTCGTCCTCATCGGCGGGTTTCTCACGGGCTATCTGCTCGTCGACATCCCCCCGGCCAACGCCTCCGCGATCGCCCAGAGCAACGTCTACCTCTACAAGGACGGCACGCCGATCGCCCGCGACGGCGAAATCAACCGGGAGAACGTCTCCCTCTCCCGGATCCCGCTCGGCGTGCAGCGCGCGGTCCTCGCCGCCGAGGACCGCGACTTCTACTCCAAGCCCGCGATCGACCCCCAGGCGATGCTCCGCGGCGCCTGGAACACCGTCACCGGCAAGGGCAAGCAGTCCGGCTCCACCATCACCCAGCAGTACGTCAAGAACTACTACCTGGGCCAGGAACAGACACTCACCCGCAAGGTGAAGGAGTTCTTCATCGCGGTGAAGCTCGGCCGCGAGGTGAGCAAGAGCCGGATCCTCGAGGGCTATCTCAACACCAGCTACTTCGGCCGCAACGCATACGGCATCCAGGCCGCGGCGCAGGCGTACTACGGCAAGGACGTCACCGATCTCGACACCGCCGAGGGCGCGTACCTCGCCTCGCTGCTCAAGGCCCCCGGCGCGTACGACGTCGCCGGTCACCCGGACAACCGGGACGCGGCGCAGGGCCGGTTCACCTACGTGCTCGACGGCATGGTCAAGGAGAGGTGGCTGACCCCGGCCGAGCGCGCCGCCATGGAGTTCCCCGCGCCGCAGCCCGCCAGGGCCGCGGGTGGCCTGTCCGGCCAGCGCGGCTACATCGTCCAGGCGGTCGAGGAGTACCTCGCCGCCAACGGGATCGTCGACGAGGACACCCTCGCCGCCGGCGGTTACCGGATCACCACCACCCTGGAGCCTGGAAAGCAGGACGCGTTGACCGAAGCCGTCGACGAGCAGGTCACCTCACGGCTCGACGCCACCCGCAAGGTCGACCGCAACGTCCGTGTCGGCGGCGTCTCCATCGATCCGGCCACGGGCAAGGTCCTCGCCATGTACGGCGGCGTCGACTACACCCGGCAGTACGTCAACAACGCCACCCGGCGCGACTACCAGGTCGGTTCGTCCTTCAAGCCGTTCGTCTTCACCGCGGCCGTCGAGCACGGCTCCACCACCCAGGACGGGAGCCCCATCACCCCGAACACCGTCTACGACGGCACCAGCGAGCGTCGCGTCGAGGGCTGGAGCGGCGCGCCGTACGCGCCCGCGAACGAGGACGACGTCTCCTACGGTCCCATCAGCGTCAGCCGGGCCACCGACGAGTCCGTCAACGCCGTCTACGCGCAGATGGCCGTGGACGTCGGTCCGGGCAAGGTGCGGCAGACCGCGGTCGCCCTCGGCCTGCCCGAGAAGACCCCGGACCTCACGGCCTCGCCGTCCATCGCGCTCGGCACGGCCACCGCCAGCGTCCTCGACATGGCGCAGGCATACGCCACCCTCGCCAACCACGGTCGGCACGGCACGTACACGCTGGTCGAACAGGTCACCAGGAACGGCACGGAGATCGCGCTGCCCGCGCAGCGGATGCGCCGTGTCGTCTCCCGCGAGGCCGCCGACACCACGACCGCCGTTCTGCGCAGCGTGGTCGACGGCGGCACGGGGGCCGCCGCGAGTGCGGCCGGCCGGCCCGCGGCCGGCAAGACCGGCACGGCCGAGGAGGACCGGGCCGCCTGGTTCGCGGGCTACACGCCCGACCTGGTGACCGTCGTCGCCGTCATGGGCCAGAACCCGGGCACCGGCGCGCAGACCCCGCTGTACGGGGCGATGGGGCAGGCCCGGATCAACGGCGGCGGCGCGCCCGCCGAGGTCTGGGCCCGGTACACGGCGGCTGCGCTGAAGGGCAGCCCGGTGAAGGACTTCGACCTCTCGGTGGTGGAGGACATCGACGAGAGCCGGTTCCCGTTCGACCCGCGGGAGTTCGGGGACCCGACGGGGCCCCAGGACCGCGGCGACCCCGGCCGCACGGGCGGCCGGAGCCAGGGCGGCACCGGAGAACCGCAAGGACCGGGAGGACAGGGCGGGCCGGGCGGGCCGCAAGGCCCCGGACCCGCACCCTCGGTGGGCGGCCCCGGCACGGGCGGACCCGTCACCACGTCGCCCACCGCCACGCACAGCGGAGGAACGGGTGGAACGGGTGGAACCGGAGGAACGGGCGGAACGGGCGGAACGGTTGGCGGGGCGGGTACCGCAGGGACGGTGCAGGGGACGACAGGCGGCACCACGGGCACCACGGGCGGCCCCGGCGGGGCGCCGAGCGGTACGCCCGGTCCCGCCGCCACGCCGCCCGCGTCGGCATCGGCCGCCGGCGTTCCTCAGTGACCTCAGTGACCTCAGTGACTCAGGTGATTTCAGTGACTCAGTGACCCGACGTCGCCTTCAGGCCCACCACGGCCACCAGCAGCAGACACACGAAGAAGATCCGGGCCGCCGTGACCGGCTCGTTCAGCACCAGCATGCCCACCACCGCCGCGCCCGCGGCACCGATGCCCACCCAGACGCCGTACGCCGTGCCGATGGGCAGCGTCTTCGCGGCATGCGACAGCAGCATCATGCTGGCGACGATCCCGAGACCGGTGAACACGCTCGACCAGAGCCTGGTGAACCCGTCGGTGAACTTCATCCCGATCGACCAGCCGACCTCGAGCAGACCGGCGACAACAAGCAGAACCCAGGCCATGACGGCACCTCCGAGACGCGGAACAACACGGGTGCGTCGTCTTTGCGTATCCCGGTACGGCGCGTCTCGTCGGGTGTCTCCAACGTAGCAAACAGCACGCAAAAGGGCCGGTGACTTCTGCCACCAGCCCTGCAGCCCGTCCAGGGCCGCTGCGAACTCCTCCAGGCGACGCCTACAGGTACAGGCCCGTGGAGTCCTCGGACCCCTGGAACCGGTCCGCCGCAACCGCGTGCAGATCGCGCTCGCGCATCAGTACGTACGCCACGCCCCGCACCTCGACCTCGGCCCGGTCCTCGGGGTCGTACAGGACCCGGTCGCCCGGCTCCACCGTGCGCACGTTCTGTCCCACCGCGACAACTTCGGCCCAGGCCAGCCGCCGGCCCACCGCAGCGGTCGCCGGAATCACGATGCCGCCGCTGGAGCGCCGCTCGCCCTCCGGGATGTCCGTCCTGACCAGCACGCGGTCGTGCAGCATCCGGATCGGTAGCTTGTCGTGCTGGGTGCTGTGCTGATGACTTCTGGTGCTCACGCGACGAACCTACCTGCCCCTCAGCCCTGCCCGCGCCGCCGGGTCACGCCCGTCGCCTGCGTGCCGAGACGGCCAACAGCCCCACCAGCCCCACGGCCACCAACGCCACCGGAACGACCCGCTCCAGCCGTGGCGCGCCGTCTTCCGACACGAACTGTGCCTTCACGTCCGAGACCGTGCGGTTCACGGCGACGAAGGCACGGCCCACCGTCTGGTCCACGCTGGAGGCCACTTTCGCCTTCGCGTCGCCGATGACCGTCTTGGGGTGCATACGCACACCGATCTCGTCGAGCATCTCGGCGAGCATCTCGCGTCGGCGGACGATGTCCGCCTCGATCTGCGCTGGGGTCCTGGTGTCCGACACCGCGCCGCCTCCGTCGTCGTGTCCGGTAATCCTTCATCGACAGTCTGTCAGCTCGGCCGCGCCCGCACCCCACGGCACCCCTATTACGCTCGACGGCGTACACCCACGTGCCTTGGAGGAGAACCATGAGCGAGCGACTGCAGCCCGGCGACACCGCCCCCGCCTTCACCCTGCCCGACGCCGACGGCAACGAGGTGTCGCTCGCCGACCACAAGGGCCGCAAGGTGATCGTGTACTTCTACCCGGCGGCGCTCACGCCCGGCTGCACCAAGCAGGCCTGCGACTTCACCGACAACCTGGAGGTGCTGGCGGGCGCGGGCTACGACGTGATCGGCGTGTCGCCCGACAAGCCGGAGAAGCTCGCAAAGTTCCGCGAGAAGGAGGCCCTCAAGGTCACGCTGGTCGGCGACCCCTCCAAGGAGGTCCTTCAGGCGTACGGCGCGTTCGGCGAGAAGAAGCTCTACGGCAAGACGGTGACGGGCGTCATCCGCTCCACGGTCGTCGTCGACGAGGACGGCAAGGTCGAGCGTGCGCTCTACAACGTCAAGGCCACCGGCCACGTCGCGAAGATCATCAAGGACCTCGGCATCTGAGCCCCGCGCCCGGCCAGTACCATGGCCGGGCGACTCGCGGTCGTGGTGGAACTGGCAGTCACGCTGGGTTTAGGTCCCAGTGGGGTAACTCCCGTGAGGGTTCGAGTCCCTCCGACCGCACCATCGACTCCCGGCGTCAGCCCAGGAGTTCACGCACCACCGGCACCAGCGCCCGGAAGGCCTTGCCGCGGTGGCTGATCGCGTTCTTCTCCTGCGGGGTCAGCTCCGCGCAGGTCCGCATCTCGCCCTCGGGCTGGAGGATCGGGTCGTAGCCGAAGCCGTTCGTCCCTTCCGGGGAGCGGCGCAGGGTGCCGCGGAGCCGGCCTTCGACGACGCGTTCCGTGCCGTCCGGGAGGGCGAGCGCCGCCGCGCAGGCGAAGTGGGCGCCGCGGTGGGCGGTGTCGATGTCCTTGAGCTGGGCGAGCAGCAGTTCCAGGTTGGCCTTGTCGTCGCCGTGGGTGCCGGCCCAGCGGGCGGAGAAGATGCCGGGCGCGCCGCCGAGGACGTCGACACAGAGGCCGGAGTCGTCGGCGACGGCGGGCAGACCGGTGGCACGGGCGAGCGCGTGGGCCTTGAGGAGGGCGTTCTCGGCGAAGGTGACGCCGGTCTCCTTCACATCGGGGACGTCGGGGAAGGCTTCGGCTCCGACGAGCTCATGGGTGATACCGGCCTCGGCGAGGATGGCCTTGAGTTCGTTGATCTTCCCGGCGTTGCGGGTGGCAAGGATCAGGCGCGTCATGGCCCCAGTATCTACGGCGTGCAGACCTTGCCGATCTCGCCGGCCGCGTCGGTGACGGGCTTGAGGTCGGGGGTGGTGTCGCCGCCGTCGACGGACTTGCGGACGTTGTCGACGCCGCTGGCGAGGTCGTCGACGGCCTTGCTGAGGTCGGCGTTGTCGGTCTTGTCGCCGAGGTTCTTCAGCTCGCGGTCGATCTCGTCAAGGGCCTCGCGCGCCTGGGTGGGGTCGTCGGCGGCGGTGGAGACGGCCTGCTGCAGCTTGTCGACGCTGGTGGCGATGGCGTCGGCGGTTTCGACGCAGTCCAGCGCCTTGTCGAGTGCGGCGCAGCCGGTGACTGCGGGCACCAGCAGGGCGGCTGCGGCGATGGTGAGGGCTATGCGGCGGCGCGCAGACATGGAAGGTCCTTCCGGGGTACGGACGGGCGCACGGTTCGGCCCGTGCGCCCGTGAGGGTAACGACGCCCTGCGGGCGCCTGTGGTTGCTGCGCGGCCTCAGGGGTGTTCGGCCCTGGTCCGCGAACATCCCTAAGCGGGCAGTGCGGTTCCGAGTGCCTCGGTCTGGAGCGCGGCGAGGTCGGCGCAGCCTCCGGTGGCGAGGTCGAGGAGGGCGTTGAGCTCCTTGCGGTCGAAGGGCTCGGCCTCGGCGGTGCCCTGGACCTCGACGAAGCGGCCGTCGCCGGTGCAGACGACGTTCATGTCGGTCTCGGCGCGGACGTCCTCCTCGTAGCAGAGGTCGAGGAGAGGGGTGCCGTCGACGATGCCGACGCTGACGGCGGCGACGGTCCCGGTGAGCGGCTTGCGGCCGGGCTTGATCAGCTTCTTGCCCTGTGCCCAGGCGACGGCGTCGGCGAGGGCGACGTAGGCGCCGGTGATGGCGGCGGTACGGGTGCCGCCGTCGGCCTGGAGCACGTCGCAGTCGAGGACGACGGTGTTCTCGCCGAGGGCCTTGTAGTCGATGACGGCGCGCAGGGAGCGGCCGATGAGCCGACTGATCTCGTGGGTGCGTCCGCCGATCTTGCCGCGTACGGATTCGCGGTCGCCGCGCGTGTTGGTGGACCGCGGGAGCATCGAGTACTCGGAGGTGACCCAGCCTTCGCCGCTGCCCTTGCGCCAGCGGGGCACGCCTTCGGTGAAGGAGGCGGTGCAGAAGACCTTGGTGTCGCCGAAGGAGATGAGGACGGAGCCCTCGGCGTGCTTGCTCCAGCCGCGTTCGATGGTGACGGGGCGGAGCTGTTCGGGGGTTCGGCCGTCGATGCGTGACATGGGAACGAGCCTATCGGCAGATGGGTGAGGGGCCCGTTCCGGTGGTACGGATCAGGCCCCTCGGGGGTCGGCGGCGGGGGCCGGGAGCAGCTCACATCGTCGTCGGCACCCGCGGCCCGGCGGCCTCGCGCGCGTCGCTCACAGCATTTCCGGTCCGCTTCTCCGCCCACTCGGCGAAACCACGGCCACCACCCGCACCCGCGCCCCGGCGGCCTCGCGCGCGTCGCTCACATCATGTCTTCGATGTCGGCAGCGATGGGGTCTGCGTCGGTGCCGATGACGACCTGGATCGCGGTGCCCATCTTCACGACGCCGTGCGCACCGGCGGCCTTGAGCGCGGCCTCATCGACCAGGCTGGGGTCGGCGACCTCGGTGCGGAGGCGGGTGATGCAGCCCTCGATCTCTTCGATGTTGTCGATCCCGCCGAGCCCGGCGACGATCTTCTCAGCCTTGCTGGCCATGTGATTCTCCCTGCGTTCAAGCGCGCTGGGCGCTGCCTCGGCCCACCATTGATCCGAGTTGGTCCGGTTTGTCACGGTAACGCACGGTTGGCCCATCTTCACGGGCGAGTAACCGTCTCGTACCGAATGATGATGATCACCGGTGCCCTGCCGTGCGACGGGGCGCCGGAACCGTATCGCAACTGGTCTACACCAGTCTGCGGCAGCTGCCAAACAGGGCCTGTTTTCGGAGGCATGCCGATGAGCACCGAGAGTGCGCCCGCGCCGCGACCGAAGTGGTGGACCGGCGCGTTCCAGGGGCTCCAGAAGATGGGACGCAGCCTCCAGCTCCCCATCGCCGTCCTGCCCGCTGCCGGCATCCTCAACCGGCTCGGCCAGCCGGACGTCTTCGGGGCGGAGGGGCTCGGCTGGGAGGGCGTCGCCAAGGTCATCGCGGGCGCGGGCGGCGCACTGCTCGACGCCAACATCGGCCTGCCGCTGCTGTTCTGCGTCGGCGTCGCCATCGGCATGGCCAAGAAGTCGGACGGCTCGACGGCTCTCGCGGCGGTGGCCGGATTCCTCGTCTACTACAACGTGCTGCTTCAGTTCCCGAAGGACTGCATCGAGGGCGGCACGGCGGTCACGACCGGCTGCCAGGCGCCCGACGGGACCGTCACGGCCTTCACGTACCAGAATCCCGGCGTCTTCGGCGGCATCGTGATGGGCCTGCTGACCGCCTACTTCTGGCAGCGGTTCCACCGCACCAAGCTCGTGGACTGGCTGGGCTTCTTCAACGGCCGCCGACTGGTGCCGATCATCATGTCGTTCATCGCGATCGGCGTCGCCGCGCTGTGTCTGTGGGTGTGGCCGCCGATCGGTGACGCGCTGGAGAGTTTCAGCGACTGGCTGGTGGGCCTGGGCGCCTGGGGCGCGGGCATCTTCGGTGTGGCGAACCGGGCGCTACTGGTCATCGGACTGCACCAGTTCCTCAACGTGCCCATCTGGTTCCAGTTCGGCAGCTACACCAAACCCGACGGCACGGTGGTGCACGGTGACATCACCATGTTCCTCGCGGGCGACCCGAACGCGGGCCAGTTCACCACCGGCTTCTTCCCGATCATGATGTTCGCCCTGCCGGCCGCGGCCCTCGCGATCACCCACTGCGCGAAACCGGACCGCCGCAAGGAGGTGGGCGGCCTGATGCTGTCGGTGGCACTGACGTCGTTCGTCACCGGCATCACGGAACCGATCGAGTACTCGTTCCTCTTCGTCGCACCCCTGCTGTACGCGATCCACGCCGTGCTCACGGGAGTGTCGATGGCCGTGACGTGGGCGCTCGGCGCCAAGGACGGCTTCAGCTTCTCCGCCGGACTGATCGACTACGTCATCAACTGGAGCCTGGCGACGAAGCCATGGCTGATCATCCCGATCGGACTGGCCTTCGCGGCTCTGTACTACGTGATCTTCCGTTTCGCGATCACGAAGTTCAACATCCCCACGCCGGCCGGGAGCCGGACGAGGTCGGGGAAGAGATGCGCCGCGACGTCACCAAGTAGCGCGGACCGCACCGAGTAGTAGCTGCGGACCCCCGGACGACCCCGGGGCTCTGCCGCACCCCGGGGCGTTGGTCTGCATTCATCGGATCGTTACCGGGCCCGAGAATTTCGCAGGTTCCTTATCCAACCCTCACCGTGCTACAACAGGTCTACACCACTGAGTGGTGTAGACCATGCGGTCCAGACCACCTGCCGCATCCCCTTGAGACGCCGCCCTCCCCCGTGTTCTTTCCCTTGCGGCGCCTTGTCCCCTGGAGGAAGTTGATGTCCACGGCCAGTGCCGCCCCCGCGGCGGACAAGAAGAAGACGGGCGCCGGTGCGATGGCTGTCTTGCAGCGCATCGGCCGCAGCCTGATGCTGCCGGTCGCGGTGCTGCCGGCTGCCGCGCTGCTGGTGCGTTTCGGCCAGCCCGACATGCTCGCGAGGGAATCGTTCCCGACCTTCGTCACCAAGATCGCCGGATACATGGCGGCCGGTGGCGGCGCCCTCCTGGAGAACATGGCCCTGCTGTTCGCCGTCGGCATCGCGATCGGCTTCGCCAAGAAGTCCGACGGCTCGACGGCTCTCGCCGCGGTCGCCGGTTACCTGGTCTTCAAGAACGTGCTCGCCACGTTCACGGACAGCAGCCTGCCCAAGAAGGAAGCCATAGTCGACGGCAAGATCGTCATGGTGGAGCAGGCGGTCGACGCCAAGGTCCTCGGCGGCGTCGTCATGGGTCTCATCGTGGCGCTGCTCTACCAGCGCTTCTACCGCACCAAGCTGCCCGACTGGGCGGGCTTCTTCGGCGGTCGCCGTCTTGTCCCGATCCTGTCGGCCTTCGCCGGTCTCCTCGCCGGCATCGTCTTCGGCCTGATCTGGCCGTGGCTCGGCTCGGGTCTGCACTGGTTCGGCGAGAGCCTCGTCAACTCCGGCGCCGTCGGCGCGGGCATCTTCGGTGTCGCCAACCGTGCGCTGATCCCGGTCGGCATGCACCACCTGCTGAACTCCTTCCCGTGGTTCCAGGCGGGCGAGTACAACGGCAAGAGCGGTGACATCGCCAGGTTCCTCGAGGGCGACCCGACCGCCGGACAGTTCATGACCGGCTTCTTCCCGATCATGATGTTCGCCCTCCCCGCGGCCTGCCTCGCGATCGTCCACTGCGCCCGGCCCGAGCGCCGCAAGGTCGTCGGCGGCATGATGTTCTCGCTCGCGCTGACCTCCTTCGTCACCGGAGTCACCGAGCCGATCGAGTTCACGTTCATGTTCATCGCGCCCGTCCTCTACGCGATCCACGCGGTGCTCACCGGTGTCTCGATGGCCCTCACCTGGTCGCTCGGCATGAAGGACGGCTTCGGCTTCTCCGCCGGCGCGGTCGACTTCGGCCTCAACCTGGGCATCGCCTCCAACCCGTGGGGCCTGGCTCTGGTCGGACTCTGCTTCGCGGCGGTCTACTACGTGGTCTTCCGCTTCGCGATCACCAAGTTCAACCTTCCGACGCCGGGCCGCGAGTCCGACGAGGAGCTCGCCGAGCTGCAGAAGGCCGAGGCCAAGTAGGCCCCGCCACACCGAAGCCCCCGCCCTTGTCAGGGCGGGGGCTTTGTCGTGCACCGGCTCAGAGCTCGTAGACCGCGCCCGGTACCGCGATCTCCGACGGCCCCTCGTACACCGCGCGCGCGTCCGCGAGGTTCTGCGCGCCGTCCGTCCACGGCGGGATGTGGGTCAGCACCAGCCGCCCCACGTCGGCCCGCCGCGCGCACGCGCCCGCCTCACGGCCGTTGAGGTGGAGGTCCGGAATGTCCTCCTTGCCGTGCACGAACGACGCCTCGCACAGAAAGAGGTCCGTGCCGGCGGCGAGTTCGTCCAGCGCGTCGCACACGCCCGTGTCTCCCGAGTATGTGAGCGATTTCCCGCCGTGCTCCACCCGGATGCCGTACGTCTCGACCGGATGGGCCACCCGTTCCGTGCGCACGGAGAACGGGCCGATCTCGAAGGCGCCGGGCTTCAGCGTGTGGAAGTCGAACACCTCGCTCATCGACGTCGGCGAGGGCGTGTCCGCGTAGGCCGTCGTCAGCCGCTGCTCGGTGCCCTCGGGGCCGTAGACCGGGATGGGCGCGCAGCGGCCGCCGTCGTGGCGGTAGTAACGGGCCACGAAGTATCCGCACATGTCGATGCAGTGGTCCGCGTGCAGGTGGCTGAGGAAGATGGCGTCGAGGTCGTAGAGACCGCAGTGTCGCTGCAACTCGCCCAGGGCTCCGTTGCCCATGTCGAGGAGCAGCCGGAAGCCGTCGGCCTCTACGAGGTAGCTCGAACAGGCCGAATCCGCGGAAGGGAACGACCCCGAGCAACCGACGACGGTGAGCTTCATTGAGCGGGAACCTCCGAGGACGAAGGAGGGCTGGGGGAAGGTCGTGCGGTCCGTCGAGCGTAAGGCGCGAAAGGGCAGGTCGCTCCACAGCAGCGGTGTGTTGTGGGAGAACTCACCCTGCCGCGGCGGGGAGCGGGCCGCTGGGGGACGTCGTCCGGCTGCGCGGCGGCAGAGGAGGCGGAGGTAACGTCTGCGCTATGGACACGTCCTGGTGGCTCGCTGTGATAGCCGTCGTCGCACTCGCCCTCGTCGCCGCGGTCTCCGACGGCCTCGGCCGGGGCCTGCGGCGGCCCGGCGGGCGCAGGCGGCCACCGGCGCGGCCGGGGGAGCGCGGGCGCGGAGGCGGGCCGCAGCGGCTGCCGTCGCCGGGCGAGATCTGGTGGGCCGATGTGCCCTACGAGGACGGGCCGGGCTCGAAGGACCGCCCGTGCCTGGTGCTGGCCGTACGGGGCCGGACGGCCCTCGTCGCGAAAATCACCAGCCGGTACCACGACGAGCGCCCCGGGGTGATCGCGCTGCCGCCGGGCGCCGTGGGCGACGCACAGGGGCGCCCGAGCTTCCTGGAGACGGACGAGCTGCGGGACGTACGGGTGGGCGAGTTCCGCCGGAGGGTGGGCACGGTGGACCCGACGGTCTGGGACCAGGTCCGGCACCTCGCTGCCTGACCGGAGTCGGCTTACGGGGCCACCCCACCCCATGCGGCCAACCCCGAGGAAACCCACCACCGTCACCAACCGTCAACGGCCCCTGCCCGGGTGAACCACGGCCCGGGCTGCACAAGGCACCTGCCCGGGTGAACCACGGCCCGGGCTGCACAAGGCACCTGCCCGGGTGAACCACGGCCCGGGCTGTACAAGCCGCCGGGCCCGGCATGCACAAGGCGCCTCTCCGGGTACACGGCCCGGGTCAGGCCCAGAGCTGGCCCTGCAGCGTCTCGATCGCCTCTTCCGTCGTCTGCGCCGTATAGACGCCCGTCGAGAGGTACTTCCACCCGCCGTCGGCCACCACGAACACGATGTCGGCCTGCTCCCCGGCCTTCACCGCCTTCTTCCCGACACCGATCGCGGCGTGCAGTGCCGCGCCCGTGGAGACGCCCGCGAAGATGCCCTCCTGCTGGAGGAGTTCACGGGTGCGGGTGACCGCGTCCGCGGAGCCCACCGAGAAGCGGGTCGTCAGGACCGATGCGTCGTAGAGCTCGGGGACGAAGCCCTCGTCGAGGTTGCGCAGGCCGTATACGAGGTCGTCGTAGCGCGGCTCGGCGGCGACGATCTTGATGTCCGGCTTCTGCTCGCGCAGGTAGCGGCCGACGCCCATCAGCGTGCCGGTGGTGCCGAGGCCCGCCACGAAGTGGGTGACGGACGGCAGGTCGGCGAGGATCTCGGGCCCGGTGGTGGCGTAGTGCGCGCCCGCGTTGTCCGGGTTGCCGTACTGATAGAGCATCACCCACGACGGGTTCTGCGCGGCAAGCTCCTTCGCCACGCGCACCGCCGTGTTGGAGCCGCCCGCCGCCGGGGACGAGATGATCTCGGCGCCCCACATGGCGAGCAGGTCGCGGCGCTCCTGGGAGGTGTTCTCCGGCATGACGCAGACGATGCGGTAGCCCTTGAGCTTGGCCGCCATCGCCAGCGAGATGCCGGTGTTGCCGCTGGTGGGCTCCAGGATGGTGCAGCCGGGGGTGAGCCGGCCGTCCTTCTCCGCCTGCTCGACCATGTGGAGCGCGGGGCGGTCCTTGATCGAGCCGGTCGGGTTGCGGTCCTCCAGCTTGGCCCAGATGCGGACGTCCTCGGAGGGGGACAGCCGCGGGAGCCGGACCAGCGGCGTGTTGCCGACGGCCGCGAGCGGGGAGTCGTAGCGCATGGGGATCAGACCATGCCGCCGGCCACGGCCGGCAGGATCGTCACGTTGTCGCCGTCGGACAGCTTGGTGGAGATGCCGTCCAGAAAGCGGACGTCCTCGTCGTTCAGGTAGACGTTGACGAAGCGGCGCAGCTGGTCGCCTTCGACGATGCGCTCCTTGATGCCGTTGTGCCGGGTCTCGAGGTCGGCGAACAGCTCGGCGAGGGTGTCTCCGTTGCCTTCGACGGCCTTGGCTCCGCCGGTGTAGGTGCGGAGGATGGTCGGGATGCGGACCTCGATGGCCATGACGTGGGCTCCTGTCGGAAGGTGGCGTAGGGGCGCGCGGCTGTGGCCCCCGCGCGAGGGGGTGCTGCTGGCGTGGTGCGCTCGTGCGTCAGAACGCGGCGCGGGCCGTACACATCGCGCTGGCGAGGCGGCACAGGTCGACGTGCAGCCGCGCAACGAGCAGCAGGGTGCTCGGCGTCTTGTCGCTCACGTCGTGGAGAACCATGCGGTCATCGTATCGATTCCCGGTCCGGATCCCTGAGTGTGATCTCGCATGATGGACGAATTCCGCTCGGAATGCGGGCACGGGCCGACGGCGGCGCCGCGGGAGGGCCCGCCGCGCCCAGGGCGGCCCGGCGTCAGTACGCCTCGACGACCTTGACCTCTTCCTCGGTGATCTCGCCCTCGACGATGCGGAACGAGCGGAACTGGAAGGGGCCCGCGTCGTCGGTGTCGGCGGTGGAGACGAGGACGTAGTGCGCGCCCGGCTCGTTCGCGTAGCTGATGTCGGTGCGCGAGGGATACGCCTCTGTCGCGGTGTGCGAGTGGTAGATGATCACCGGCTCCTCGTCGTTGTCGTCCAGCTCGCGGTAGAGCTTGAGGAGGTCGGCCGAGTCGAACTCGTAGAACGTGGGTGACCGGGCGGCGTTCAGCATCGGGATGAAGCGCTCGGGACGGCCGGAGCCCTCCGGTCCGGCGACGACGCCGCAGGCCTCGTCGGGGTGGTCCTCACGGGCGTGGGCGACGATCTGGTCGAAGAGGTCCCGGGTGATGGTCAGCATGGGCCACAGGATAGGCAGACGGCCTCCGGATCCGAGATCCGGAGGCCATCAAGTGAGACGGGTGGTGGACACCACCGCCGCGTCAGTCGGACTTCGTCGCGTACTCCCGCTGCGTGTGCTCGGCGATCCGCGGGTTGCTCCGCTTCAGCACCTGCCAGCCGACGGCCAGGCCGACGGCCCAGACGGCCGCCACGTACAGCGAGATCCGGCCCGCCTCGTCGAGCGCGACCATGCCGGTCACACCGACGAGGAAGAGCAGGGCGACCCAGCTGAAGAGCGCGCCGCCCGGCGCCGGGAAGGACGAGGCACGCAGCCGTCCCGCGTCCACCGCGGAGCGGTAGCGGATGTGGCTGACGAGGATCATCATCCAGGTCCAGATGCCGGCCGCGGTGGCCACGGACACGACGTAGCCGAAGGCCTTCTCCGGGACGATGTAGTTGAGGACCACGCCGATGCCCATCAGGGTCACGGAGACGGCGATGCCGAGGGCCGGGGTGCGGCGGGCGTTGAGCTTGCCGAGGGCCTGGGGGGCCTCGCCGTTGGAGGCGAGGTCGCGCAGCATCCGGCCGGTGGAGTACATGCCGGAGTTGCAGGAGGACAGGGCCGCGGTGAGCACCACGAAGTTGACGATGCCCGCGGCGAGCGGGATGCCGATCTTCGCGAAGGCGTGCACGAAGGGGCTCTCGCCCGCGGAGAACTCCGTCCACTTGACGACAGAGAGGATCACGACCAGGGCGCCGACGTAGAAGATGATGATGCGCCAGGGCAGCGTGTTGATCGCCTTGGGCAGGGTCTTCTCGGGGTTCTCGGACTCGCCGGCCGTGACACCGACGAGCTCCACGGCGAGGTAGGCGAACATGACGCCCTGGAGGGTCATCAGGCTCGAGCCGATGCCGTTGGGGAAGATCCCGTCGTAGGACCAGAGGTTGGAGACCGAGGCGGTGTCACCGGCGTCGGAGAAGCCGAGGGTGAGGACGCCGAGACCGATCACGATCATGCCGATGATCGCGGTGACCTTGATCATCGAGAACCAGAACTCGACCTCGCCGAAGATCTTCACCGAGATCAGGTTGACGCCGAAGAGCACCACCAGGAAGACCAGGGCGCTGACCCATTGCGGGATCTCGGGGAACCAGAAGTGGATGTAGATGGCCGCGGCGGTCAGCTCGGCCATGCCGGTGACGATCCACATCAGCCAGTACGTCCAGCCGGTGACGAAGCCGAAGAACGGGCCGAGGAACTCACGTGCGTACTCGGCGAAGGAACCGGAGACCGGACGATAGAGGAGCAGCTCCCCGAGCGCGCGCATGATGAAGAAGATGACGACGCCCGCGAGGGCGTACATCAGGATGATGCTGGGACCGGCCTTGGCGATGTTCGCGCCGGCCCCCATGAAGAGTCCGACGCCGATGGCTCCGCCGATGGCGATCATCTGGACCTGCCGGCTGCCGAGCCCGCGCTCGTAGCCTTCCTGCGAAGTGTTGCCCCCGGCCTCGTCGCCGGTGTGCTTGTCGACCTGCACCGAGGTCATGGTGATGCGCCCTTTCTCCATACTGATCCGCCGCGACCGCTGCGCGGTAACGGATCAGGTCCTGATCCCCCCGGATGTGGATGGAGTGCTACCGGCGGTCTGCCGGTTCAAGCGCCCTCGGGGACAGGGGTGGCGTCCCCGAGCGGTCGTGAAGATTTATCACGGCCGCAGCAATGATCTACTGAGGCGAGAGTGACGCGCGACACAGGAAGAAGCGGACAAAGTGCGCGCGAAACAGCAAAGGGGCGCAGCGTGGTGACGTGATCGTTATCCGGATTTGAGCGTCCGTTGAGCGAACAACTGACCGGGGCGTATGCCCTGTCCCGGGACGAAGCGGCACGGAGGGAGGGTGCACCCCTCAGGACATCGGGGCGTCAGGACGTCAGGGCCTCAGGGCCTCAGGGCCTCAGGGCCTCAACGTCTCGATGAGCGTCTCCTGAAGGGCTCCGAGCCAGAGGTAGGCCATCACCATGGGCTTGCGCGGGTCGGAGTCCGGCAGCCGGTACAGGTCGTCGTTGTCGTCCGCCTCGGTGACCTCCAGCCGGGTGCCGATGGTCAGCCGCAGGTCGTTGAGCGCGCCGAGCCAGTGCAGGCACTCCTCGGGGTCGAGCTCCAGCACGGCGCCGCCGTCGCCGGCGACGGTCAGCGAGTCCAGGCTTCGGACGACCGCGAGGGCGTCGTCCCGCTTACGGGTGCGCAGGTCGTTCTCGGTGAAGCGCCGGAACTCGGCGGAGGCCGCGCGCAGCTCCTCACCCTCGGAGCCGCCCTCGGGGTCGGCGTACGCCTCGGGGAACAGGCGCGCGAGAGCCGGGTCGGTGGGCGGCTCGCTCGGCCCCTCGGCGAACAGGGCGGCAAGCGGGTCCTCGCCCTGGGCCGGCTCGTCACCGGGCCCGATGAGCTCCAGCATCTGCACGGCGAGGGAGCGCAGGATGGAGACCTCGACCTCGTCCAGCGCCACGGCGGCGCCGCCGCCCTTCAGCGGCTCGAAGTGAGAGCTCATCAGCCACGGTCCTGGGTGAGCGTGGCCCACAGTCCGTATCCGTGCATCGCCTGCACGTCCCGTTCCATCTCCTCGCGGCTGCCGCTGGAGACGACGGCGCGTCCCTTGTGATGGACGTCGAGCATCAGCTTGTGCGCCTTGTCCTTGGAGTAACCGAAGTATGCCTGGAAGACGTAGGTGACATAGCTCATCAGGTTGACCGGGTCGTTGTGCACCAGGGTCACCCAGGGCACATCGGGCTCGGGGACGGCCGCAGTCTCCTCGGCCGACTCGGTCTGCTCGATCTCCAGTGGCACAGTCACTCCACCCATGCTGCCACTTGAGCCCCCCCGTCGCACAAACGCCCCCGCCCGGAATCGAGACATCTCGTCAGACTGACGAAATGTGCGCTAGCATCGCCGTCATGAACACTGCAGACCTTGGACTGCCGAATGAGAAGGGGCGCGAAGCTCCGCAGAAGGGTGACGGTGGGCTGGGGGCACCTCCCAGCGGTAGCTGGGGGAGGGTGGGCGTGCCGTCGACCGCGCTCTTCACCGATCAGTACGAGTTCACGATGCTCCAGGCGGCGCTCAAGGCCGGGACCGCCGAGCGGCGCTCGGTCTTCGAGGTCTTCACCCGCCGGCTGCCCGAGGGCCGCCGCTACGGAGTCGTCGCGGGCGTCGGCCGGGTGCTGGACGCCGTGGAGAACTTCCGGTTCGACGCGGGCGTGCTCGGCTTCCTGCGGGAGCGGCACATCGTCGACGAACCCACCCTCCAATGGCTCGCCGGCTATCGCTTCCGCGGCGACATCTGGGGCTACCCGGAGGGCGAGGTGTACTTCTCAGGCTCGCCGATCCTGCGCGTCGAGGGCTCCTTCGCCGAGTGCGTGCTCCTCGAGACCGTGATCCTTTCGATCCTCAACCACGACTCGGCGATCGCCGCCGCCGCCTCGCGCATGTCCACGGCCGCCGACGGGCGCGGCCTGATCGAGATGGGGGCCCGCCGCACGCACGAGCTGTCCGCCGTCGCCGCCGCCCGCGCCGCCTACGTCGGCGGCTTCGACTCCACCTCCGACCTGGCGGCCGGCTTCCGCTACGCCATCCCCACCGTCGGCACCAGTGCCCACGCCTTCACCCTGCTGCACGACAGCGAGCGCGACGCCTTCCAGGCGCAGGTCGACTCGCTGGGCCACGGCACGACCCTGCTGGTCGACACCTTCGACGTGGCCGAGGCCGTGCGCACGGCGGTCGACATCGCGGGGCCGGAGCTCGGATCCGTACGGATCGACTCGGGCGACCTGCTGCTGGTCGCGCACCGGGTGCGCAAGCAACTGGACGAGCTCGGCGCGGTGAACACCAGGATCGTGGTCACCTCCGACCTCGACGAATACGCCATCGCGTCGCTCGCCGCGGCCCCGGTGGACGCGTACGGCGTGGGCACCCGGCTGGTCACGGGCAGCGGGCAACCCACCTGCTCGATGGTCTACAAGCTGGTCGCGCGGGCCCGTTCGACGGACCCCACGGCGCCGCTTGAGCCGGTGGCCAAGAAGTCGCTGGGCGGGAAGCTGTCGATCGGCGGCCGCAAGTGGGCGGCGCGCCGGCTGGACGAGCACGGCGTCGCCGAGGCGGAGGTCGTCGGGATCGGCGACGTACCGCCCGAGCTGGCCGACCGGCAGCTGCTGGTGCAGCTCGTCAGGGGCGGCGAGATCGTGGCCCGTGAGCCGCTCGACGCGGCGCGCGAGCGGCACATCGCGGCGCGTGGTGCGCTGCCGATGTCGGCGATCCAGCTCTCGCGCGGCGAGCCCGTGATCCCGACCGAGTACGTGGGACCCGATACGGCCGCATACGCGTGACCCCACACGGAAGGGGAACGCGTCCCCTGCACGAGGGGGATCGGGACCTGCGCTTTCCGGGGTCCACTCCCGCAGGGCGCGGGAAGTCTCTACGCTCGGTAGTCGAGCCCTGAACAGTCGTCCGGCCCCGTCCGGCCGGGTCGGTCCGCCGGTCCCACGCCGACCCGTCGCCCCCTCCACCGAAGGACACCCGCCATGCACCGCGCCTTGATCGTCGTGGACGTTCAGAACGACTTCTGCGAGGGGGGCAGCCTCGCGGTGGCGGGAGGTGCCGACGTCGCAGCCGCCATCACCGAACTGATCGGCCAGGCCCAGCCGGGCTACCGTCATGTGGTGGCCACACGCGACCACCACATCGACCCGGGCGGCCACTTCTCCGACCACCCCGACTTCGTCGAGTCCTGGCCGCGGCACTGCGTCGCGGGCACGGAGGGTGTCGGATTCCACCCGAACTTCGCGCCGGCCGTCACCTCCGGCGCCGTCGCCGCGGTCTTCGACAAGGGCGCATACGCGGCGGCGTACAGCGGCTTCGAGGGCACCGACGAGAACGGCTCGACGCTGGCCGAGTGGCTGCGGGCCCGCGGTGTCACCGAGGTCGACGTGGTCGGCATCGCGACCGACCACTGCGTGCGTGCCACCGCGCTGGACGCGGCACGCGTGGGCTTCACGACCCGTGTGCTGCTGGAGCTGACCGCGGGCGTCGCGAAGGAGACGACCGAGCGTGCTCTCGAGGAGCTGCGCGCGTCGGGTGTGGAGCTGAGCGGCAAGCCGGTGGTGGTCTGACGCGTCACCGGCCTGGTGCCACGATCGGCCGTGGTGCCCGGCAGGGACACCCGCGTCGGTGGCGCCCGGCCGGTCAGGCGGTACGGGCGGAACTGAGCAGGGCCCGTATCGGGTGCCAGAGCTCCGGGGCCGCGCCCGGGTCCCCCCGCCACAGCAGGCCGTCCGGATGGTGCAGCACTGCGGTGATCTCGTCCGGCGTGGGCGGCTCGGCGTTGCCCCGCAGGTACACCGCACGCAGGCCCAGATTGCGCAGCCTGGTCAGCGCCCTGGCCCGGTTCGCGGCATGCACCAGGAACCTCACGGAGGTCCCGTCGCCGACCGGGCTGGGCAGGCTGAGCGCGACGACCACGCTGCCGCTGGGCAGCTTGCAAAAACCTCCGCCGGGCATGCGGAACCACTCCCCCGTCAGTCGCCGTCAATAAGAACCTCAACCCCCGCACCTAAACACGATCGGCCGCCGCCCGCTAGAGGGCGACGGCCGATCATGCTCTGACCTGCTGTTTTTCAAACTACTTGGTCGACGGAGCCACCTGGAGCGTGATCGTCTGGCCGCTGCGCGGCTCCTTGACGATCGAGATCTTGGTGTTGGTGTCAGTTACCTGAACACCAGCCGTCGGGTTCTCGGCGTACCAGTAGACACCCTTGCGGTCGTCGAAGACCGAGACGCCCCGCTGCGAGCCGATCCGCTGCGCCACGTCCTGCTTGTGCAGGGTGAACCCGTCGGTCCGGTACAGGCTGAACGTCGAGTCGTACGACTGGATCCTGTTGCGCATCAGCGTGCCGTCGGCCCACTTCAGCGGCTTGGCGTGGGCGTCGATCGGAAGGAGGAGACCCTGGCCCGGGTGGGCGCTGGTGTTGTTGTCCTTCTGGGAGGTGTCCCACTGCCAGATCAGCAGGCCGTTCTGGTACGGGTAGTGCTCCACCCAGCCGTCCTTCGGCGCCTTGAAGCCGAAGTTGTACGGGCCGACCTTGAGGGTCTTGTCGTACGAGACGTACTGGCGGTTCTCCGCGATGTAGTACTGCTCGTACTCCTTGGTGAAGCCCTCACCGATGCGGGAGAAGCCCGTCGCGGTCCAGCCCGCGGCCTCGCTCTCGGCGTTGTCCGAGAACAGCGGGGCGCCGTCGGCGTTGATCACGAGGGAGTCGGCGGTGAAGCCCTTGCCCGCCACGCCGCCGTCCGTCTGGTAGCGGAAGCGGACGTCGACCTTCTTGCCCGCGTAGGCGTCCAGCGCGTAGACGACCTTCTTGTGCCCGCCGGAGACACCGGTCAGCGCCGGCTTGTCACCCGCGTCGCGAGTGATGGCCTTGCCGTCGGCGCTGCCGTCCACCGGCGTCCAGTTGGCGCCGCCGTCCGTCGACACCTCGGCGTAGAGGTAGTCGTAGTCGGCCTCGATGTCCCACCAGCCGGTGAGCTCCAGTGAAGCCTTGGACTTGCCAGTCAGATCGACCGTGCGGGACAGGGTGTTCTTGAGGTCGTCACCCATGTCGCTCCACCACTGCATGGAGCCCTCAGCAGGCTTCACGACGGACGTGGTGACCTTCTTCTTCGGCAGCTCGACGAGGAGCGCCTGCGGCCTCTTGGTGTTGTACTCCGCCACGCCCAGCGTGTGGGTGGACTTCGTCGCCGCCTTGGCCTTGGTGTAGTTGAGCCAGCCCAGCTGCAGCTTGTCCCAGGCGGTCATGTCGCCGGGGAGGTCGCCGATGGAGTCCTTGCCGGTGCCGAGCCAGGAGCCGCCCGACATCAGGGTCCAGTAGCCGGTCGAGTTCTCGCCCTTGCCCGAGGTGTCGTAGTGGTCGGGCAGACCGAGGTCGTGGCCGTACTCGTGGGCGAAGACGCCGAGGCCGCCGTTCTCGGGCTGCACGGTGTAGTCGCCGACCCAGATGCCGGTGTCGCCGATCTGGGCGCCGCCGGCCTTGTTGTTGGACGGGCCGGTCCTGCCCGCGTCGGTGCCGTAGGCGTACCAGCGGTGGGCCCACAGGGCGTCGCCGCCCTGGGCGCCGCCGCCGGCGGACTCGTCCTCGCCCGCGTGGACGATCTGGAAGTGGTCGATGTAGCCGTCGGCCTCGTTGAAGTTGCCGTCGGCGTCGAAGTCGTAGCGGTCCCACTGGTCGTACTCGGCCAGCTGCCCCTTGATCTCGGCGTCGCTCCTGCCCTTGGCCTTCTGGTCGGCCGCCCAGGCGTTCACACCGTCGCGGACCGTGTCCCAGACGTTGGCGCAGTTGGACTGGCCGCAGTAGTTGGAGCCGTAACGGGCCTCGTTGTACTCGACCTTCACCCAGTCGGAGACCATGCCGTCGACCGAGTAGCGGCCGGATGAGGTCTTCTCGTAGTAGGTCTTCAGCGACTCCTTCTTCCGGCCGTCCTCGTCCTTGCCGGTGCCGAAGTACAGGTCCTCGAAGTGCTTCTGATTGTAGTCCGCCTGCCAGGCGGTCGAGTTGTCGTTCGACCGGTCGGGCTCGGCGATCCGGTTGTGCAGCGGGCCGGGCGTGCCACCGTACTTCTTGACCGGGGGCTTGGGCCCGTCCGCGCCGTCCGGGTCGAACATCGTCGCGTCGTCGACCTTGTCGCCGAACTCCACGAGGATGGTGAAGATCTTGTCGGTCTTCTCACGGGCGAGCTCGACGTACTTCTTGTCGTCGAGCTTGACGACCTTGGAACCACCGCGGGTCTGCACGGTGGCGTCGCCGGATATCAGCTGCTCCATGGCAGCCGCGCGCTGCGCCTCCTGCTGCTTGCTGAAGGGGCCTTCGAGGTCGTGGTCGACCGGGCCCTTGTGAGGCGCCGGGTCGTGCCGCTCGATGGCCGCCGGGTCCGACGACTTCTGGTTGTCGGCCTGGGCAAAGGTGAACGCCGAGGCCGTCGCGGTCGTCGCGGCGAGAGCCACGACAACCGCGGACGCTCTGAACGTCCGTCGCTTGCTGGTCACTTGATGGTGTCCTCCCCCGCGTTCCGTCGCCGCTGCGGACCGGAGTGTGGGGTCGTCCGCGCGCGCGGTATACGCGTCTCAAGTGACGACATTTGACCGGAGTTGAAGAAGAAAAGACAGTCCTTGACTTGGGCAAGCCAACTGCACTACGCAGGAGCGGAGTTCCGGAATCCGGACGATGTCGAATACGGACAACAGACGCAGAATTCCGGCCAAACGGCTGAGGGAATGACTCCATGCGCCCCCCATGCACCGGCACCATGGGTTAGGTCACGCTTACTGCCGGTTCCTCGCGGGCATGGAGACTCGTAGAGTCTTGGGGCAGTGCGCCCACTGGCCCAAGCCTTCCCCGCCCCTGTCCCGAGGACGGATACCGTGATGCCGCGTCCGACTGCCGCACAGTACGCCTACGGTTCGGCCACCGTCGTCTTCTCGACCGTCGCCCTGCTGCTGCTGACCCGCACGACGGGCGGCATCGCCATCGCCGCGATCGGTGTCCTCGCCCTGGCACTCGGCCTCGCGGTCGCACTCGCCCTGCCCGTGCGCCGCTCCACCGCCCACGGGCAGCCCGCCGCCCGCGAGGCGGACCGCGCCGCGGCCAACCATGCATCCGCCCCTGCCACTTCGGCGGCAGCCCACGACGGTCTCACCACCCGGGTGCCGGCGCCCCGCGCCCGGGCCGGAGTCGCCGGGCACTCGCTACGCCGCTGAGACGACGACCGTCTTTCCCGCCTTGTCGTGCAGGCCCTGCTTGTAGGGCTTGTCGGTCAGCACGGTGATGAGGATGACCAGCCACCAGACGCAGTAGCAGCACACCAGCGCGGGCACCCACAGCACGACGGCACGCATCAGCGCGGAGCTCGTGTCGGGCGTCCGGCCGTCGTTGAGCATCGCGACCCGCAGCTTCATCAGCCGCTTGCCGACGGTCTGGCCGTTCCTCTTCGTCATGATCGTGTCGTAACCGATGTACGCGACCAGGGAGATGAGCGTCACCAGCCACTGGCGGCCCGTGTTCACCTGGTCGGTGATCTCCTCCCAGTCGTCGCCGTCCGTGGTGAGGTCCCAGCCGCCGATCAGCAGCGAGATCCCCGCGAGAGGGATCGCGATGATCAGAATGTCGACGAGCCGTGCGACGAACCGCTTGCCGAACTCGGCCAGCGGCGGCATTCCGGCGAGCGGATCGGCACCACCGTAGGCACCCCCGAAGGCATTCGGACCGTACGGAGGAGGCGTGCCGCCACCGTACGGGCCGCCACCGCCGTACGGGCCGCTCGGCGCGCCGGCGCCGCCGCCGGGGGTGTCGTAGGGGGAACCGCCACCGGGCGGCGGCCCGCCCGGGCCACCTGGCCCGCCTGGCCCGCCGTAAGGAGAGCCGGGCGGCGGGCCCTGCCCCGCGCCGCCTCCGTCACCGCCGGGCCTGGGCTCCTGCGGCCTCTTGCGGAACGGGTCGTCATCGGGCGGCGGACCGGGCGGCGGCTGATCGTTGCTCATGGGGGCAGTGCATACCGCCGCAAAGGGGCCCGCAACGCCTCGCGCGCGTTCGGGGGAACGCGCGCGAGGCGGAGTACGGCAGGGGTCAGCCGGTCACGAACGTGTGCGCCGCCTTGTCGTGCCAGCACTGCCGCCACGGGCGGTCGAACAGGCACCACAGCACATTGAGCACACCGACGACGAGGATGCCCAGCACGCTGTAGACCAGCCAGCGGCGCAGCGCGGCGCCGAACGCCGGCGGTTCGTGCGACTCGATGTCGAGCACCTTCACACCGCACAACTTCTTGCCCGCCGTGCGGCCCCACTTGGCCGTCGGCAGGGCCTCGTACAGCACGCCGAGGACGAGGAGCGCGCCGAGGACGATGCCCAGCTGGCCCGCGGTGGTGCCGTCGATCAGCCAGACCGTCACCGTTTCGCCGGACAGCTTCGCCGCATCGATCTTGTCGTTGACGTGGGCGACGGCGCTGGTGACCACCGGGACGGCGACGGCGCCGACGAGCGCGCCGAGCACCAGGGTGTCGATGAGCCGGGCGGCGAACCGCCTGCCGAGGGAGGCAGGGCGGGCGTTCGCCTGGGCCTGGGCAACAGCCAGGAACGGGTCGTCGACCGGGGGCTTCCACGGCAGGACCGGCTGCTCGCCGTCGGTGGACGCCGAGCCGGACTGGGCGAGCTGGTGCACCTGCTGCGCCCAGGACGTGGCGCCGCCGCCGGGGCCGTTGGTGACGGGCGTCTGCGGCGCGGCGCTCTGGGCGGCCGGTGTCTGCGGCTGCATCGACTGCTGCTGGGGCGACTGCGGCTGCATCGAGTGCTGCTGCGGGGCAGGCGACGGGGCCGGGGGCTGCTGCCGGGACTGCGTGGGAACGGCCGGCTGCGGCTGCTTCGGGGGTGCGGCGGCGTCGGCTCCGAGCGCGCGGATCGTCATGGTGCCTTCGGGCTGCTCCCCGGCTGCCGCGCCGCCGGGGCGCTGCGTGCGCATCGCGACCGTGTGATCGGCCGGCGGGCGGCCCGCGGGGCCGTCACCACCCGACGGAGCGCCGGACTCGCCGCCACCGGCGCCGGGGCGCAGGGCCCGGATGGCGACCGTGCCGTCGGTGAGGGGTCCGTCGGCGGCGGACGGCGCGACCGGGCGGACGTCGCCGGGGGCGTCGCCGCGGTCGGTGCCGCTCCGCGGGGCGACCGAGCGCATGCCGGGCAGCCGGCCGCCGCTCGGGTCGACCGAGCCATCGGGCTCGGCCGGCCGGCGCGGGTCGGCGCCGGCGTCGGGGCGGTCGGCGGTACGCGGGTCCTGGGCGCCGCCCCAGGAGACGCGGTTGTCCAGCTCGCCGCCGAAGCCCGACTGGCGGGAGGTGTCGGCGTGCCAGGCGGACGCGGGTTCGGGGCGCGACGGTGCGGCGTCGGGCTCCTCGTCGAGGAAGACCGGCCCGGTCTCCTCCACGGCCGCCGGAGCGGGCGCAGGCGCAGCAGGGGCCGGCACGGAGGCCGCCGCCGCGGGCGGCGTGGGCATCTCCTCGTCCGGCTGAGGGGCCGGCCTGCTCGTACCGGGCACCCAGGCGACGCCGTTCCAGTACCGGACATATCCGGGAATGGAGGGGTCCGGGTAGTAGCCGGGGGCGGGGCTGCTGTCGCCGGTGGCCGGGGTTGGGGCGCTCATCACCGTGGTCCCGTATCTCTTCGAGGCCTCAATTCAAGGCTCCACATCTATCAGACCCTCGTGCACACCTGGGCCGGTCCTTCGGTAACGACCCCTTTCCGGTGAGGGCACGGCAACGGAAAGTTATCACCGGAAGTCGCGTAAGAGCCGTGGGGGAAGCCGCTCTCTTCCTGTGAGGTCCGCTGCGGGCGGGCCTGTCGCCGACAGAGAAGAGATGAGGAACACGACGATGAAGAACACCGTGGTGGAGCGCGAGCTGGAGCTGAAGCTGGTGCTGTCGTCGGAGCGCAGCATCCCCGTGCCGGCCCGGCTGACGTACCGGACCGACGACCCCTACGCCGTGCACATCACCTTCCACATCGGCTCGGACCACCCCGTCGACTGGACATTCGCCCGCGAGTTGCTCGTCGAGGGGGTGCTCCGGTCGTGCGGCAGCGGTGACGTGCGGGTGTGGCCGTCGAAGTCCGAAGGCCGCAGCGTCATCATGATGGCGCTGAGTTCACCCGAGGGTGACGCCCTGCTGGAGGCGTCCTCCCCGGTGGTGTACGCCTGGCTCGAGCGGACGCTGCGCGTGGTCCCGCCAGGCACCGAGGCGGAGCAGCTCGGCATCGACGACGGCCTGGCCGAACTGCTCGCCCCCACCAGGACGGAGGACGCGTGACGGAGGGAGGGTGAGGGCTCAGAACAGCTTGCCGGGGTTGAGAATCCCGAGCGGGTCGAAGGTCCGGCGAATACCGCGCTGCAACTCCAGGCCCACCGGACCCAGTTCGCGTGCCAGCCAGTCCTTCTTCAGCACGCCGACGCCGTGTTCGCCGGTGATGGTTCCGCCCAGCTCCAGACCGAGCGCCATGATCTCGTCGAAGGACTCGCGGGCCCGCCGCGACTCGTCGGGGTCGAGGTGGTCGAAGCAGACGACGGGATGGGTGTTGCCGTCACCGGCGTGCGCACAGACGCCGATGGTGAGGCCGTACTTGTCGGCGATCGCGGCCGTCCCGTCGATCATCTCGCCCAGCCGGGAGCGCGGTACGCACACGTCGTCGATCATCGTCGCCGACTTGACGGTCTCCAGCGCCGTCAGGGACAACCGGCGGGCCTGGAGCAGCAATTCGGACTCGGCGGCGGAGTCGGCGGGCACGACCTCGCTCGCCCCCGCGGCCTCGCAGAGCGCTGCCACGGCAGTGAGGTCGGCGGCCGGGTCGGCGGTGTCGAAGGCACAGAGGAGCAGCGCCTCGGTGCTCTCCGGAAGACCCATGTTCGCCAGCTTGTTGACCGCCCGGACAGTGGTGCGGTCCATGATCTCCAGCAGCGACGGTGTGTGGCCGCGCTCCATGATCGCGCAGACGGCGTCGCAGGCACTCGTCGCGGAGGGGAACTCGGCGGCCAGCACGAGCTGGGCGGGCGGCTGCGGCTTGAGCGCCAGGACCGCTTCGACAACGATGCCGAGGCTGCCCTCGGAGCCGACGAACAGCCGGGTGAGGTCGTAGCCCGCGACGCCCTTGGCGGTGCGCCGGCCCGTGGTCAGCAGCCTGCCGTCGGCGAGGACGACCTTCAGGCCCAGCACGTATTCGGCGGTCACCCCGTACTTGACGCAGCACAGGCCGCCGGACGCGGTGCCGATGTTGCCGCCGATGGTGCACATCTCCCAGCTGGAGGGGTCCGGCGGGTAGTACAGACCGTGCTCGTTCACCGCCCGGGACAGCACAGCGTTGACGACCCCGGGCTCGACGACGGCGATCCGGTCGACCGGGTTGATCTCCAGGATCCGGTCCATCTTGGTCAGCGACAGCACGATGCACCCGTCTGAGGCGTTGGCCGCGCCCGACAGCCCCGTGCGGGCGCCCTGCGGGACCACCGGCACGCGCAGTGCGGTCGCGGTGCGCATCACATGCTGGACCTGCTCGACGGTGCGAGGCAGGACCACGACGGCGGGACGGCCCGCGTCGCAGAAGCTCGCCATGTCGTGTCCGTACGAGGTGGTCACGTCCGGGTCGGTGATCAGGGCCTCGGCCGGCAGGCCGGTACGCAGCCGTTCCAGGAGATCGTCCATGATCCCAGCGTCGCACCAGGGGCCATCGGTGTGAACCCGTCCGCCTTCCGCTTCGCACAGCCGAGTGTGTTCTTCGTATGGGCTGTCCGCTGACGCACAGTGAGCGCCATGAAGAGCGAAACCCTGAAGAACGCCGCTGTCAGCACGCTGGCCGGCGCGACGCTGGTCACCGGGGTGATCCTGCTCGCGCCCGGATGGGGGGAGGAGGAGAGTCCGCGGCCCGTGGCCCGCGCGATGGCCGCGGCGGGGGCGGGCGCGCCGGCCGCCCCCGCGGATCTGAAGGCGCTGATCGACGACCGTGAGGCATGGCTGCGCGGCCATTCGCGTGACGCAGGGTCATGGGCGGTGCTCGGCGCGGCGTACGTGGAGCGGGGCACGCGCATGGCTCGGCCGGCGGACTTCCCGAAGGCGGAGCGTGCGCTGAGACGCTCGCTGGCCCTAGGGGCGGCCCGGGACGGGGACGTCCGCGCGCTGGTGGGGATGGCGGCACTGGCCAACGCCCGGCACGACCATGTCGCCGCAAGCGTGTGGGGCGAGCGCGCGCGCAGACAGCAACCCAAGGCGTGGACGGTCTACCCGGTCCTTGCCGACGCCTACAACGGGCTCGGGAACCACAAGCTCGCCGCCCGGGCGACGGACACGCTGCAGAAGCTGCATTCGGGTCCCCAGGTGCAGGGCCGTGAGGCGCAGCTCTACCGGGACAAGGGCTATCGCGAGGACGCGGAGGCCCTCGCGTACGACGCGACGGTGACCGCTGGCACGTCCCCGGAGAAGGCCGCCGGGCTGCTCCGCCAGGGCGACCTGGCCTGGGAACGGGGCGAGGCCGCCGAGGCGGTGGGCCACTACGACGCGGCGCTGGAGGAGGACCCGGAGGCCCACCGGGCGCTGGCCGGCCGGGCCCGTGCCCTGGTGGCGCTGGGCCCTGTGGACGCGGCGCAACGCGACTACGAGGAGGCACTGGAGAAGGCACCGCAGCCGGAGTACGCCCTGGAGGCGGGCGAGCTGGCCGAGTCGCTCGGCCAGGACGGGGACGCCGCGACCCACTACGCCCGCGTGCGGGCGCTGGTCGAGGAGGCGCGTGCCCACGGGGTCGACAACGATCTGGTGCTGGCGCGGTACGAGGCGGACCACGGCGACCCGGCGACGGCGGTACGCCGGCTCCAGGGCGAATGGCGGCGCGGCCACCGCAGCGTGTACGTCGCGGACGCGATGGGCTGGGCGCTGTACCGGGCGGGCCGGGCCGAGGACGCGCTGCCGTTCGCGAAGCTCGCCACCGGCCAGGGGCAGCGCAGCGCGCTGTTCGCGTACCACCGGGGCGCGATCGAGCGGGAGCTGGGCGCGTACGGCCCGGCGCGGCGGCACATCGAGGAGGCGCTGCAGACGAACCCCCAGTTCTCGCCACTGCACGCACCGATGGCTCGCGAGGCGCTGGACGCACTCGGCGAACCGCCGCCGGGCGGCCCGGTGGACATGGACGGGGACGGCCCGGACGCGACGGAGGAGGCGGCGGCGTCCGACGAGGCGGGGCCTGCGTCCGACGAGGCGGAGGCGGAGGCGGGGCCGTCGACCGCCGAGGCGGAGGCTTCGGTGGTGCCGCAGCAGCCGGTGGCGCAGCCGTCGGCGTCGGCTTCACCTGCCGCTGCCACAGCTCCTGCCGCGCCGGGGGCGGTGTCGGTGGGGCCGACGGCGCAGGCCGCCGGGGGGAGTTGATCTCCCCCACCCCGCCCTCCCCCTGCGGCCTGGCGGCCGCGGGAGGTGCCCCGTCCCGAAACGGGGGCTCCGCCCCTGCCCCGGTGTGGCCTAGGGCCATGGACCCGGACGGGGTGGGCCGCCGCTGCACGGCGACCACCCCGTCATCGGATCAGGCCCGACTGGGCCACTCCGCCCGGCTGGCCATTTCCGGCCCCACCGACGATGGAGGCGCACCGCTCGGGCGGAGCCCCGACAAGAGCCCGGCGCACACCGAACCCCACCGCAAACGCAGGCACAAGAGCACAAGAAGGCCAGCCCCGAACCGGCCCCGCCGACGATGGAGGCGCACCGCTCGGGCGGAGCCCCGACAAGAGCCCGGCGCACACCGAACCCCGCCGCGACCCACGCGCAAGAGCACGGGGGCAGCGCACCCGGACGCGGCGCGGGGTCGGGCCCTACAGGTTGCCGCGCTTCGCCTGCTCGCGTTCGATCGCCTCGAAGAGCGCCTTGAAGTTGCCCTTGCCGAAGCCCATCGAGCCGTGCCGTTCGATCATCTCGAAGAAGACGGTCGGGCGGTCCTGGACCGGCTTGGTGAAGATCTGCAGCAGGTAGCCGTCCTCGTCGCGGTCGACGAGAATCTTCAGCTCCCGCAGCGTCTCGACCGGCACCCGGGTCTCGCCGGCCCACTCGCCAAGGGTGTCGTAGTACGAGTCGGGGGTGTCGAGGAACTGGACACCGGCGGCCCGCATGGTGCGCACGGTGGCGACGATGTCGTTCGTGGCGAGCGCGATGTGCTGCACACCCGCGCCGCCGTAGAACTCCAGGTACTCGTCGATCTGCGACTTCTTCTTCGCGATCGCCGGCTCGTTGATCGGGAACTTCACCTTCAGCGTGCCGTCGGCGACGACCTTCGACATCAGTGCGGAGTACTCGGTGGCGATGTCGTCGCCCACGAACTCCTTCATATTGGTGAAGCCCATGACCTTGTTGTAGAAGCCGACCCACTCGTTCATCCGGCCGAGCTCGACGTTGCCCACGCAGTGGTCGATGGCCTGGAACGTGCGCTTGGCCGGCGGCTCGACGATCGGGTCGGCGGAGACGAAGCCGGGCAGGTACGGGCCGTCGTAGCCGCTGCGCTCCACGAGCGTGTGGCGGGTGCTGCCGTACGTGGCGATGGAGGCGAGCACCACGGTGCCGTTCTCGTCCTTGACGTCGTGCGGCTCGACGATGCCGGTGGCACCGTGCTCGACGGCGTATGCGTAGGCGGCGCGCGCGTCCGGCACCTCGATGGCGAGGTCGACGACCCCGTCGCCGTGGGCGGCGACGTGGTCCGCGAGGAAGTGGCCCCAGTCGGTGGACGCCTTGATCACGGAGGTGAGGACGAAGCGGGCGGCGCCGTTGGTGAGGACGTAACTCGCGGTCTCGCGGCTGCCGTTCTCCGGTCCGGAGTAGGCGACGAGCTTCATGCCGAAGGCCGTGGAGTAGTAGTGAGCGGCCTGCTTGGCGTTGCCGACGGCGAAGACGACCGCGTCCATTCCCTTCACCGGGAAGGAGTCGGCCTCACGCGCGGTGTCCGGGGTGTGATGCGTGGTCTCAGTCATGGCAGCAGGCTCCCCCTGCTCCGCAAGGTGCGCAATAGTTGGCTTGTCGACTGGACAATGTGCTCAGCCGGACCGGCGGGTCGCCGGACGTTGTGTACAGGATGACCATTGGGGAGGGGCCATGGCGATCGATCATCTGGACGGGCGGCTCATCGTGCTGCTCGCCCGCGAACCGAGGATCGGGGTGCTGGAGGCGTCCCGGCGGCTGGGGGTCGCGCGCGGCACCGTACAGGCACGCATGGACCGGCTCCAGGCGAACGGCGTGATCAGGGGCTTCGGGCCGGACGTCGATCCGGCGGCGCTGGGCTACCCGGTGACCGCGTTCGCGACTCTGGAGATCAAGCAGGGACAGGGTTCCGACGTGCGGGCGCACCTGGCGACGGTGCCGGAGGTGCTGGAGCTGCACACGACCACGGGCCACGGTGACATGCTCTGCCGGCTCGTCGCGCGTTCCAACGCCGATCTGCAGCGGGTGATCGACCTGGTCGTCGGCTTCGAGGGGATCGTGCGGGCGTCGACGGCGATCGTGATGGAGAACCCGGTGCCACTGCGGATCATCCCGCTGGTGGAGCAGGCGGCAAGGGACTCGACGGCCGACCGCTGAGCGAGGCGGGACGCACAGACGCGCCGCACCAGGAACGCCGTTGCAAAGAAGGTTGTGCAAAAAAGTCGTTGCAAAGGATCCTTTGCAACGCTACCTTTGCGTCATGACCGAGGACGAGACGCCGAAGGTTCGCACGCTCGACCCGCACTCGCTGCGCGGTCTGGCCCATCCCCTGCGCATGCGCCTCCTGTCGGTGCTGCGGCACGATGGGCCCGCCACGGCGTCCGGGCTGGCGGAGAAACTGGGCGAGTCGAGCGGCGCCACCAGTTACCACCTGCGCCAGCTCGCCGCCCACGGCTTCGTCGAGGACGACCCCGAGCGCGGCAAGGGCCGGGAGCGGTGGTGGAAGGCGTCGGCGCACGGCACCCGCTTCGACGACACCCTGCTCAGCAACCCGGACCCGGCGGTGCGCGGCGCCGCGGACCTCTTCATCCACGAGATCGCGACCACGCACACCCAGGAAGTCGCGACCTGGCTCGGCACCATGGACGACTGGCCCGAGGAGTGGCGGCGCAGCGCCGACCTCAGCGACTTCACGCTGCGACTGACCGCCGCGCAGGCCTGCGAACTCAGGGACAAGCTCCACGAGCTCATCGAGAGCTACCGGAACCTCGCGCCCGCCCCCGGCACCGAGGGCGTCGCCCAGGTCCGTCTGCACACGCACGCATTCCCGCGCACCACCGGCTGAGGGGACACGGACATGCACGCCGACATACACCTGCGGCTGCACGAACTGCGCGCCGACGAGCTGCGCGCGGAAGCCGCCGACCACGTGCCGCGCGAGCGGCTGCGTACGCAACTGGGCTGGACCTTAGTCGAATTGGGCCTCCGACTCCTGGAGCAGCCCCATCGCGGACCGGCCCGGCGCGCGATCCGTACGGCATGAGCGGGCCGGGGGGACCGAAAGGCGCGGCCCGCGCCGGCGGCCGCCGACCGCTCGCCGCCGTCCTGGCGGCCAACTCGGTGTCCATCAGCGGCAATTCACTCACGCTCATCGGCGTCCCGTGGTTCGCCCTGGAGACCACGGGCAGTCCCGCGAAGGCCGGCCTTGTCGCCTTCTGTGCGACCCTGCCGGTGGTGGTCTCGGCGATCATCGGCGGCCCGGTCATCGACCGGGTCGGCCGCCGCCGGGTCAGCGTCGCCACCGACCTGGTCTGCGCCGCCGCCCTCGCCGCGATCCCGCTCCTGCACCACGCGGGCGCGCTGCGGTTCTGGATGCTGTGCGCGCTGATGGCTGTCATGGGCCTGTTCCACGCACCCGGCGAGACCGCCCGCCACGTCCTGGTGCCCGACCTCGCCGAGCGGGCCGGTACGAGTCTGGCCCGCGCCGCGAGCCTGTTCGACGCGGTCTCGCGCGGCGCGCGTATGACCGGGGCGGCGCTGGCCGGCGTACTGATCGCGCTGATCGGCGCGGAAGCCGTCCTGCTCGTGGACGCGGCCACGTTCTGCGGCTCGGCGCTGCTGGTCTCCGTCGGCCTGCGCGGCGTGCGCGCCGCCGAGCCCGAGCGGGACGCGCCCCGCATCTCCCTCGCCGCCTATCGGGGCGAACTGCGGGAGGGGTACGCCTTCCTGCTGCGCAGCAGGCTGCTGCTCGGCGCCGTTCTGATGGTGATGCTCACCAACGGCCTCGACCAGGGCTGGAGTTCGGTGCTGCTGCCCGTGCACGCACGCGAGAACCTGGGCGGCGCACGCGACCTCGGCCTGCTCGCCGCCGTCTTCGGCGGCTGCGCGCTGCTCGGCGCACTGCTGTACGCAGCAGTCGGGCACCGCTTTCCCCGGCGGGTGCTGTTCACGGTCGCGTTCATCCTGTGCGGGCTGCCGCGGTTCGTGGTGGCCGCGCTGGTGGACGGGACCGCGCCGCTCGCCGCCACGATGGCGGTCGGCGGGCTGGGGGCGGGCATGCTCAACCCGATCCTGACGACCATGATGTACGAGCGCATCCCGGACGGGCTGCGCAGCCGCGTCGCGAGCACGACGACGGCCGGGGTGCTGATGACGACACCGCTCGGCGGCCTGGCGGCGGGCTATCTGATCGAGCGGTCGGGCCTCGTGGCGGCGCTGCTGGTGCTGGGCGGGCTGTATTTCCTGGCGACACTGGCACCGGCGGTGTTCCCGTCGTGGCGGGAACTGGACGCGGGGGCGGACGGGTCACAGGAGTCGCGTACGGACTCGGACGGACCGCCCGGAAAGGTGAACGTCACCGGGCCGGGAGAGGTCAACGGCACCGGTAAGGACACCGGGCAGGACGCCGTCGGTGTCAGCAGCTCGGGACCTTCCCGCCCCGCTCCAGCGCCCGCAGCGAATCGACCGCGCCCTTGAGCGTGGTGACCGGAATCAGCCGCATCCCCGCAGGCAGTTCCGCCTCGGCGTCCGCGCACTCGTCCTTCGGGACCAGGAACACCGTCGCGCCGTCCCGCTTGGCCGCCAGGGTCTTCAGCGACACGCCCCCGACCGGGCCCACCTCGCCGTCGGCGGTGATCGTGCCCGTACCGGCGATGTCACGACCGCCGGTGAGGTCGCCGCCCGCGCCGTCGCCGTCGAGTTTGTCGACGATGCCCAGGGAGAACAGGAGGCCGGCACTGGGGCCGCCGACGTCGGCCAGATGCAGCGAGACCTTCACCTTCGCGGGGTCCACGCCGAGATGGTCGAGGGCGGCGCGGGTGGCGACGTCCTGCGACCGCTCCATGTCGCGGACGTTGTGCCGCTCGATCTCCTTGTCGGACTTGCCCGCCGGGTAGACGGCATCGCGGGGCAGCACCGCGCGGTCCGTACGGAACCACCCGTCGACGACATCACCGAGGTCGACCTCGGCGGACGGTCCGCTCGCCACGATAGTCGTCATGCGCAGGGAGCCCTCCGTCCTGCGCGTCGGAGCCCCGGAGATCGTGATGATCTGCCGCCCCTGGTCCTTGCCGAGCACGTCCGCGGTCATCCCGGGCTGCGCGACGACGTACGGCAGCGGCGCGAGCCCGGCGACGGCGAGCAGCGCGACGACGGGCAGGGCGCACAGGGCGAGGGCGCGGGGGCGCGTGAGACTGGAGAGCACGGGTGCCAATCTATCCGCCCGCGCTCCCCGTGCTCCGGGGGGCGTGATCCCCCGGAGCCGACCGGTCAGCGCAGGGCGTCCGCGACCTCGCGAGCCGCGTCCAGTACGCGCGGGCCGACCCGCTCCGGAACCGCGTCCGCCAGCATGACGACACCGACGCTGCCCTCTATCCCGGTCACGCCCACGAGCGCCGCGGCCGCGCCGCACGCGCCCGCCTCCAGCTCGCCGTGCGTGAGGGTGTAGCCGGGCTCCGCGGCCCCGTTCTGGCGCGCGGCGAGGATCGCCTTGCCGGCCGCCCCCCGGTCCAGCGGGTGCCGGAAGCCCGCCCGGTAGGCGACGTGGTAGTCGGTCCAGGTCGGTTCGACGACGGCGACCGCGAGGGCCTCCGCGCCGTCGACCAGGGTGAGGTGGGCCGTTGCCCCTATGTCCTCGGCGAGCGAGCGCAGGGCGGGCATGGCCGCTTCCCGCACGAGCGGGTGCACCTGCCGGCCGAGCCGGAGCACACCGAGGCCGACCCTGGCCCGGCCGCCGAGGTCACGTCGGACCAGGGCGTGCTGCTCGAGGGTGGCGAGCAGACGGTAGACGACGGTCCGGTTGACGCCGAGCTTGTTGGACAACTCGGTGACGGTCAGCCCGTGGTCGGTATCGGCGAGCAGCTTGAGGACACGTAGTCCCCTGTCGAGCGTCTGGGAGGTTTCCGCGGTCACGACGCCCTCTCCTTCGGAGTGAGTGACGGCGGTCCTCGTAGAGATGTCGCGACACCGGTCCCATCGGCGACGCACCCAGAGGCCGCCGGCAGGCCATGGCACACCGACTGCGCTCCGCGGCGGCGCTGCCACGGGGCGTTTGTATTGCGGGGACAGTAGCGACCGGCACCGCTCAGCGGAAGGCCTCGTCCAGAATCCGGGCGATCTTCGGCCGACGACGGGTTATCGGTTCCCAAAGGGACCGGTCCGGGGGGAGGCGAGCCGGCCGGCGCGCAGGCGGACGGACGGCGGGCGGGCGAGCAGGCGAACCGGCAGACGGCGGACGGCGGACGGCGGACGGCGGACGAGTGGGCGAGTGGGCGAGTGGACGCGGTCAGCGCATCCGCGTCGCCCACTCCTGCACCTTCTTGATCCGCTCGCGGATCTGCCCGGCCGTCGCCTCCGCGCTCGGCGGACCGCCGCACACCCTGCGCAGCTCGGTGTGGATGACGCCGTGCGGCTTGCCGCTCTGGTGGACGTACGCGCCGACCATGGTGTTCAGCTGCTTGCGGAGCTCCAGGAGCTCCTTGTGGGAGACGACGGGACGCCGCTCGGCCGGAAGCTCCAGGAGGTCGGCCTCCTCGTCGGGCTTCTTGCGGCTGTGGGCGATCTGCCGCGCCTGCCGCTTCTGGAGCAGCAGCTGCACCTGGTCGGGTTCGAGCAGGCCGGGGATGCCGAGGTAGTCCTGCTCCTCCTCGCTGCCCGGGTGGGCCTGCATGCCGAACTCGGCGCCGTCGTACAGCACCCGGTCGAAGACGGCGTCTGACTCGAGCGCCTCGAAGGGCAGCATGTCCTGTTCGCCGGTGTCCTCGTCCTGCTGCTTCTCGGCCTCCGCCATCTCCTTCTCGGATTCCGCGTACGGGTCCTCGTCGCCGTCCTTCTTCGGCTTGTCGAGCGCGTGGTCGCGTTCGACCTCCATCTCGGACGCGAAGCCGAGGAGGTTCGGGATGGTCGGCAGGAAGACGGACGCGGTCTCGCCGCGCCGCCTGGACCGTACGAAACGGCCCACGGCCTGCGCGAAGAACAGCGGCGTCGAGATGGTGGTCGCGTACACGCCGACGGCGAGGCGCGGCACGTCGACGCCTTCGGACACCATGCGGACGGCCACCATCCAGCGGGACCCGTCCTCGCTGAACTCCTCGATGCGCTTGGACGCCGCGGCCTCGTCGGAGAGCACGACGGTGGCCCTGGTGCCGGTGATCTCGCGGATCAGCTTGGCGTACGCGCGGGCCGAGTCCTGGTCGGAGGCGATGACGAGCCCGCCCGCGTCGGGGATGCCCTTCCTGACCTCGGTCAGCCGCTGGTCGGCGGCGCGCAGCACATTCGGCATCCAGTCGCCGCGCGGGTCGAGCGCCGTACGCCACGCCTGCGAGACGGCGTCCTTGGTCATCGGCTCGCCGAGCCGGGCGGCGACCTCGTCGCCGGCCTTGGTGCGCCAGCGCATGTTGCCGCTGTAGCTCAGGAAGATCACGGGCCGGACGACGCCGTCGCCGAGCGCGTTGCCGTAGCCGTACGTGTAGTCGGCGGAAGAGCGCCGGATCCCGTCGTTGCCTTCCTCGTACGTCACGAAGGGAATGGGATTGGTGTCGGACCGGAACGGCGTGCCGGTGAGCGCGAGCCGCCGGGTCGCGGGCTCGAACGCCTCAAGGCAGGCCTCGCCCCAGGACTTGGAGTCACCGGCGTGGTGGATCTCGTCGAGGATGACGAGGGTCTTGCGCTGTTCGCAGCGGTTGCGGTGCAACATGGGCCGTACGCCGACACCGGCGTAGGTGACGGCGACCCCGTGGTACTCCTTGCTGAGCGGTCCCGCGCTGTAGTCGGGGTCCAGCTTGATCCCTATCCGCGCCGCTGCGGCCGCCCACTGCTTCTTCAGGTGCTCCGTCGGCGCCACGACCGTCACCTGCTGCACGACGTGGTGGTGCAGCAGCCAGGAGGCGAGGGTGAGCGCGAAGGTCGTCTTGCCGGCGCCGGGCGTGGCGACGGCGAGGAAGTCGCGCGGTTGCTCCTGGAGGTACTTCTCCATCGCCCCCTGCTGCCAGGCACGCAGCTTGCTGGCCGTACCCCAGGGGGCGCGGCCGGGAAAGGCGGGTGAGAGGTGGTGGGAGGCGGTAGTAGTCACGGTCTCCGGTTCGGATGCTCTCGGCGCGGGCTCGGTACGACAACCGGGCCACCCTACCGGTGACCCGGTTGCCGTCCGGCGAACCGGTGCCGTGACCACGGCGGGTGCGACTCAGCTCACAACGCCCGCAGCACGCGGCCCGCCTCCGCCGGGTCCGTTTCACCTCACCGGCCGCGACAGAGACGAGCAGGTCGTACACGCGGTCCTGGTCCTGGTGCTGGTCCTGGTGCTGGTCCTCGTCCGCCGCCACCGCCGCCGCCGCCGCGAGATCGATCCCGAACTCAGCCGGATGTCACCCGCAGCCGCGTCGCCACCCACGCCCCCACCAGCGCCACCCCCGCCATCGGCAGGAACACCGCCGCGAACGCCACCGGGTGCGAGCCCGTTCCATCCGCCACCGCGTGGGCAGCCCCCACCGCCCCGCCGCCGAGCGCGGCGAACGCCGCACCGCCCGCGGCCAGCAGCAGCACGTTCGACAGCGCGTCCGAGATCTGCAGCGCTGCCGAGTTGGCGCCGGCCGCCTCGGGGGCCGACAGCTTGAACAGCAGCACGCTCGTCGACCCGATCACGAGCCCCATGCCGAAGCACCCGAAACCCCACGCCACCCCCACGATCCACACGGGCACCGCGTCGATCAGCACGGTCGGTGCGGTGGCGATCGCCGCCGCGACGAGCAGCATGCCGAGGACGACCAGCGGTTCGCGGTACGGCTCGGCCCGCGGCCGGGACTGTGCGTACGAGCCCAGGGCCCAGGTCGCGCCGCCGACGGCGAGCGAGAGGCCGGCCAGGGTCGGGGACAGCCCGCGCTGGGTGACGAGCATCAGCGGGACGAACGACTCGGCGGCGATGAACGACCCCGCCGCGATGCCGCGCAGCAGGACGACGGAGGGCAGCCCCCGGGCCGCGCGGTAGGTTCCCTCCGGCAGGATGCCCAGCACACACGGCACGAGCAGCACCGCGCCAACCGCCGCGGGCAGCACGGACAGTGGGCGCAGGTCCTGCCCGGCGTACTGGAGCAGTCCCGCACCGAGCGAGATCCCGAGGGCGAGCCGGATCCGGCGCCGGTCGAACGCCGGCACGGGCGCGCCCGGGTCCGCCGGCCCGGAGGCCCGCAGCCGGATGGCGGGCAGTGCGAGGGCGAGCGGTACGACGACGAGCGCCGGGATGCCGAGGAAGACCCAGCGCCAGCCCAGCTGTTCGGCGACCGTGCCGGAGGCGAGCGGGCCGATCACGGACGGAATCACCCAGCTCGCCGCGAAGGCCGCCATGATGGCGGGCTGGAGCCGGGAGGGATAGGCGCGGCTGACGACGACGTACAGCGCGACGATGACCAGCCCGCCGCCCAGGCCCTGGACGGCGCGCCCCACGACGAACACCCACATCGCGCCCGCGGTCCCCGACAGCAGCAGCCCGGCGGCCCAGGCGCTCATCCCACCGGCGAGCGCGCCCAGCGGTCCCCTGCGGTCGGCCCACTGCCCGGCGACGACCATGCCGAAGAGACTGGTGGTGAAGTACGCGGAGAAGGCGAACGCGTAGAGCGGGATGCCGTGCAGCTCGCGCGCGGCCACCGGCATCGCTGTGCCGACGGCGGTCGCCTCGAAGGCGATCAGGAAGACGACGGAGACGATGCCGACGCTGAGCGCACGGTACGCCGCGCCGAGAACGCCCCCACCGTCCGTTTCCTCGGGGGTGGGGGCTGTGCCGGCGGGCGGCTGCGCGACGTCGGTGTCACGCGGTTCGGGGTCGGTCATGGCCTCAGAGTAAGGGGCATGGCGCACTGTGGGCCCTGTCTTTCGGCGGGGCCGTGCTGGTCCCTTCGTCGTACGACCGCGCGCGATCGTGAACGGCACATGGCAGTCGCGTTGCAGCCCCGGCCGGACGCTTGAGCGGCCCGCCTACGCCCGCCTACGGTCGAGGAGTTGGACCGCACGGATCGGGCACCGAGCACCCGGACCGAGCGACACGGCCGTGTGCCCGAGTGGCTCAGGGGCTCGCCTGCAAAGCGAGTTACGCCGGTTCGAATCCGGTCACGGCCTCCGCTGCCTGACCAGGCAAAACAGCAGGGCGGCACCCCGATAGGGTGTCGCCCTGCTGCTCGTCCGTCTCAGTCGGCTCGGTCTCACGGCGGTGGCGGGCTACCGAAGTCCGGGGCTCGTGCCCCTACGAACCTGGCAAGATCCGCTTGTGAGCCAATCCATGGTGACTTTGCGCAAGCTCGCGCTCAACGACTGGCAAGCAGTGCACTCCTGGGCCAGCATTGAGGAGGCTTCTCGCTACCAGCCTTGGGGGCCGAACACCGAGGACCAGACGCGCGCGTTCGTCCAAACCGCCGTCGAAGCCTGGTCGCACGCCCATCAGCAGAGATTCGTCTACATTGCTCGCTTCGAGAACGAACTCGTCGGCATGGGTGAGCTGCACATTCGTAGCCGTCGCCATCGTCAGGGCGAAATCGCCTACATCGTGCACCCGAGGGCCTGGGGGCGTGGCGTGGGCACGGCGATCGGACAAGAGCTTCTGTCGCGCGGGTTCGGGGAATTGGGACTCCACCGGATCTACGCGACCTGTGACCCCCGCAATCTCGCGTCGTCTCGGTTGCTGGGCAAGCTCGGCATGACGTACGAGGGGCGGCATCGGCACACCGCGTTGATCCGGGACGGCTGGCGGGACTCCGAGGTGTTCAGCATCCTCGAAGCGGAATGGAGGCCGAGCCCCGGCGATAGATTGTGATCTTGCTGGTGGGGGGCCTGTTCGGGCAAGGGTGCGGCCACCGTTGATCATCGGTGCGTGGGTTGAATGACCCCGGATCAAGCCCTGACCAGCCAATACAAACCTGCAAAGCGAGTTACGCCGGTTCGAATCCGGTCACGGCCTCTGGACGCCTTGACGAGGCGAAACGAAAGGGCGGCACCCCAGGAGGGGTGCCGCCCTTTTACTCATCCGCCTCAGTTGGATGGTCGCGATCACGACAGAGATCCCCACGCAATGCGCACCCCGCGCACGGGCCCACAAAAGTGGGCACCCTCCATGTGCGTCACGCCATTACGAGTTGAGGGCGGCCACTGCCGCCTGCGGCCGGATCGGGAGCCTGTTGATCGGGCGGCCTGTGGCCGCGCGGACCGCCGAGGCCACTGCCGCCGGGGATGTGACCACCGGAACCGCGCTCGCCGACTTCGCGCCGAAGGGGGCCACCACGTCGCGTTCCTCGACCAGTTTCACGATCCGAATGTCCGGCGCGTCCAGGGATGTCGGGAGTGCGTACCCTGTGAGGTCCGGGTGGCGGATCACGCCGCGGGCCGTGCGGAGGTTCTCCGTGAGGGCCGCGCCGATGCCCTGGGTGACGCCCGCCTCGATCCGGGTCTCCAGTTGGGCCGGGTTGAGGACGCGGCCCACGTCCTGGGCCACGGCCATCTCGACCACGCGGATCGAGCCGAGTTCGATGTCGACGTCGACCACCGCGCGGATCGCGCAGAACGCCAGGCCCACGAAGGCGTCGCCCTGGCCGTACTCGTCCAGCGGCTCGGTCGGGTGGGGGCGGCACTGGGCCGTGGCCCACAGTTCCTTGCCGTCCATCGCCTCCGTGACCGTCGTCGACAGCACGCCGTCATACGACGTGATCTTGCCGTCCGTGATCTGGAGCAGCTCCGTTGACATGCCGAACTTGTGCGCCAGCGGCTGCAGGAGCTGGGTGCGGACCATCTTGGCCGCGCGCTCGACCGCGCCGCCCGAGACCCAGGTGTGGCGGCCGTGCGCCGCCGGGCCCGCCGGGGGCTGGTCCGTGTCGACCGCGGCCACGTGGACCTCTTCGATGCCCAGTGTCTCCTGCACGATCTGGCGGGCCAGGGTGGAGAAACCGGAACCGGTCTCCACCGCCGCGCAGATGACTGTCGCGATGCCGTCGTGGACCTTGACCGTCGCCGTGGAGACCTCGTCCGCACCCTCCGCGCCGAGCATGTGCACCATGCCGAGCGCGTAGCCGACGCCCCGGCGCACCGCGCCCGGTTCGCCGGCGCCTTCCGGGCCGCCCGGGAGGAGCCAGTCGTCCTCGGGGGTGTCCTTGGGCAGGGAAGGCAGCGGGAAGTCCCGTACGGCCTGGAGCAGTTCGGCGACCGGTGCCGGGCAGGTGACCGTCTGGCCGGTGGGGAGGATGTCGCCGGTGGCCAGCACGTTGCGCAGGCGGATCTCGGTCTGATCGAGGCCCAGTTTGGCCGCGAGCTTGTCCATCTGCGCCTCGTACGCCGCGCAGACCTGCATCGCTCCCTCGCCGCGAACATGGCCCGACGGCGGGTTGTTGGTGCGCACCGCCCAGCCCTCGATGAAGGCGTGCGGGACGACGTAGGGACCGCAGGCGAAGGCGACTGCCGCGGCCAGGGATTCGGAGGAGGCGTCGGCGTAGGCACCTGCGTCCAGCAGGAGTTGGGCCTCGACCTTGACCAAGTGGCCCTCGGCGTCCGCGTGGTGGCGGTAGCGCAGCAGCGTCGGGTGGCGGTGGGCGTGGCCGAGGAAGGACTCCTCGCGGGTGGCGGTGAGTTTGACCGGGCAGCCGGTCCGCAGCGCCAACAGGCCGAGAGAGAGCTGGAAGCCGGGGTCCTCGCGGTCGCCCGTCGCGCCGGGGACGCCGGTGACGACGACTTTGACCCGTTCCTGCTCCAGGCCGAAGCAGGCGGCGGCGAGCGCGCGGTCGATGTGCGGGTCGGTGGAGGCCATGTACAGCTCGACGCCGCCGTCGGGACGCGGTACGGCGAGCCCCGCCTCGGCACCGATCGGCGCCGGGTCCTGGCGGCCGATGCGGTACAGACCTTCGACGATCACCTCGCCGGTCACGTCCGGGTCGCCGTAGCGCAGCGGGATGTGGCGGATCAGATTGCCGTCGGGGTGCAGCGGTTCGGCGGCGAACGCCTTCTCCGGGTCGGTCACCGGGTCGAGGAGTTCGTACTCGACGGTGATCGCCGCCGCGGCGAGGCGTGCGGTGTCCGGGTGGTCGGCGGCCACGGCGGCGATCGCCTCGCCGTGGTGGCGGACGATCTCGGACGCGAACACCGGCCTGTCGGCGATGCGCCTGCCGTACGCCGCGTCACCCGGGATGTCCTCGTGGGTGATCACCGCTCGTACGCCGGGCATGTCGCGCGCGGCGGATGTGTCGATGGAGACGATGCGCGCGTGCGGGTGCGGTGAGCGCAGCAGCGCTCCCCACAGCAGGCCCTCGGCCCACAGGTCGGAGGCGTAGGGGAACGTGCCCTCCGTCTTGGCGCGGCTGTCCGAAGCGGGGAGGGAGGCGCCGAGGCCGTGCGCCGGCGGCTCCGTCCGGGGGGCGTCGACGGCCTGGGAAGTCGTCGTGGTGGCCGCGTCGTTGCTCACGCCATGCCTCCGTCGTGCGGGTGGGCCTGCACCCTACCGGCGCCGGGGGGCGCCTGGTGCGGGATGCGGGCTTCCTGCGCTTCCCGGTACGGCTCCTCGTACGCCTCCGAGTGCGCCTCCTCGGCCGCCGTGGCGGCGCTCGCCGCGCGTTCGGCGACGACTTCGCGTACGGCCCGGAGCACGCCCCGGTAGCCCGAGCAGCGGCACAGGTTGCCGCACAGGGCCTGGCGGGTCTCCAGGTCGGTGGGGGCGTGGTTGCCCTCCAGGAGGTCGTGCACGGTCATGGCCATGCCGGGGATGCAGAAGCCGCACTGGACGGCGCCGCAGTTGGCCAGCGCCCGCTGCACGTCGGACGGTTCGCCGTCGCCGGCGAGCCCTTCGACCGTACGGACCTCCGAGCCTGCGGCCGTCGCCGCGGGAACGAGGCAGGACGCGACGAGCCTGCCGTCCACCTGGACGTTGCAGGCGCCGCATTCGCCCTGGGAGCAGCCGTCCTTGGCGCCGGCGAGGCCGAGGCGCTCGCGCAGGACGTACAGGAGGGACTCGCCTATCCAGGCGTCGGTGACCGGGCGGTCGGTGCCGTTGACCCGCAGGACGTACGAGGTGGGCGGGTGCTCGTCGTTGGGCGGGAGCGGGTCGGCGCCGGGTGTTCCGCTGAGGTCGGCGGTGCCGGCGGTGCCGGTGGCGTCGGTGCCCGGCGTTTCCGCGGAGGGCTGAGGGGCTCCCGAGGCCTCCTGGCTCTCCGGGACCTCCGGCTCCTGAGCGGGCTCCGGCATGGGCTCCCGCTCGTGAGCGGACTCCGGGCTCGCGGCGTCCGCGACGGCGTCAACCGGCTCCGCGGGTTCCTCGGCAGGCTCCTGCACGGCCTGGGGCGCGGTCTCGGGCGCCTCGGCGGGCGTCGTGTCCGGCTCCTCGGCCACCGGCTCGGCCCATGGCGCGGGCGCGCCGCCGGGCAGCGTCGCCCAGGGGGCCGGCGCACCGCCGGGAAGCGTCGCCGGGGGCTCACCGGCGGCCCAGGGCGTCTCGGCCGCCGGCGGAGCGGAGCGCAGGAACTCGCCCGACTCCTCCGGAAGATCACCTTCGGCGATCGGGATCGACCACTGTCCGGTCATCTCGTGACCGGTGGCCTGCGCGGGTACAGGGGCGTGCTCCTCGGGATACGTCCACTGCCCGGTCGCCTGGGGATCGGCGTGCTGCTGCGCGCCCGCCTCCGGCCACTGCACGGGCTCGGGCACGGCGGCGGACGGCTCGGTCCCCGGGTCGGCGGTCTGCGGCTGCTGCTGCGCCGCCCAACCGCCCGGCACCGCCGGGTCGGTGCCCGCCTCGGGGGCGAGCGGTGTCAGCGGCATGATCATCGGCGGTACGTAGCCGTGTCCGGGAGCCTCCAGAGGGGCGGCGTCCAGTGAACCGTCGGGCGGCAGCTGGAAGAAACCCGTCGCCTCGCCGTCGTAGTCGGAGCCCGGGGCCGTCGGCTGCCAGCCGCCGTACTCGCCCGGGAAGCCCTGGCCGTGGTCCTGGCCGTGGTCCTGGTAGCCCTGAGGGTCCTGGTAGCCCTGGTAGTCCTGCGCCCCCTCGGCGTACCCCTGCACCCTGCTCTGCGGGTACTCGTGCGGCCCGTCCTGCACGAAGGCGTCCGGCAGGTCCAGGCGCTCCTGGCCGCCGCCGGTGCGGCCCTCGTGGTCCCGCGGGTCCGACGGCTCCGGGAAACGCCCCTGCTGGTGGTCCTCGTTGCTCACGACAGCGCCCTCCCCAGTGCCCGTCGGGCCAGCGCGGCGACCGTGCGCCGCAAATGCAGTACGGCAGGCGGCAGCACCTGCTGCTCCTCGCCCGGCGCCGCCGGGGCCGGGTCCGGGATGCACGCGGCTGCCACGTACTCGCCGAAGGCCGTCAGCGCCTCGCCCGCGAGTCCCCGCTCGCCGTCCCAGTCGATCAGCGACGCGATCCAGCGCTCCGCCTCCAGGGGGCGCAGCGGCATTGGCGCGATCGCGCCGACCGCACAGCGCACGCCCCGCCGCGCCGGGTCGAGTACGACGGCGACGGAGACGGTGGCGCGGCCGGGGCCGGTGCGCCCGGTGGCCTTGAGGTACACCTGCGGGGCGTGCAGGAGGGGCACCCGTACGAAGCCGATGAGTTCGGCGGGGCCGAGCATCTCCCGGCCGGCGAGCAGGTGGGAGACCGGGATCTCGCGGCGAGCGCCGTCGGGGCCCGCCACGACCAGGTCCGCCTCCAGCGCGGCCAGCACGGGCAGGGTGTCGCCGGTGGGCGCGGCGGTGACGATGTTGCCGCCGAGCGTGCCCGCGTTACGGATCTGGGGCGGGCCCGCCGCGCGTGCGGAGGCCGCGAGGGCTGGGATGAGGGCCGCGAAGTCGGGCCGTCCCATCCTGGCGTGGGTGAGTCCGGCGCCGAGCAGCGCGTGACCGTCCTGGTAGCGCCAGCCGCGGATCTCGCTGATGCGGCCGAGTCCGACGAGCCCGGCGGGGCGGAGCTGTCCCCTGTTGACGGCGGCCATGAGGTCCGTGCCCCCGGCGACGGGCACGGCGGCAGGCATGGCGGTGAGAGCCGCCACGGCCTCGTCGAGCGAGCCCGGCAGCGTCACCGACTGCGCCGTCTGCGGTGCGTGCGTGGTCACCCAGTGCCCCTTCCCGGTGTCCCGGCTGTCCCGCCTGTGTGCCGTACCGTACGTGCTCCCAGGCCGGACGTGGCAACTCTGGCACATCTTCCGAGCCGACCGTCGCGAGGGTCCGCGAAGGGTGCGTCCGACCCGTAAGTCCGCTTCCGTGCACGATGGTCCGGTTTCGCGGGCGGTCGTCCGGCCGCGACGAGCGTGGGTGCCCGGGTCCCGGGACCACCGCCCTGACCGGGACGGGAGCCCGGGGTGGGAGTCCCGCGGACCGGGCACGCCCCGGGACGAAGGACGCCGCCCCGGGGACCGACGCCTGACAGGGCGCGCCGGGAACCGGCTCACACGTTCGGGGGCGTCCCCTCGATCGGGCGTCCGAGGACGCCCGGGCGGCGCTGCCAGGGCCGCGGGCCGCCGGGCGGCCGGTAGTCGACACCGAGCGCGTCGAGGCGCGCGTAGTGGGTCGCCATGCGCCGCTCGAATCCGGCGAAATCCCTTTCTGCGGGGGCCGGCAGGGCGGACCAGGCGACCTCGGCGAAGGCGGCGAGCCGCGGGAAGAGCTGGTAGTCGACGCGGGAGCGGTCCTGCATGACCTCGGTCCAGACGTTGGCCTGCGTGCCGAGCACACGTGCGGCCGCCTCGGGGCCGAGCGAGGGCGGCACGGGCTCGAACCGGTAGACGTCCTCCAGGGTCCGGACGTATCCGATGGGCATCGGCTCGTCGTCACCGGCGGCCTGACGGTGGTCCAGATACACCTGCTGCTGGGGGCACATGACGACGTCGTGCCCGGCCTCGGCGGCGGCGATGCCACCCTGGTAGCCGCGCCAGGAGGACACGGCGGCGCCGGGGGCGAGTCCGCCCCCGAGGATCTCGTCCCAGCCGATGAGGCGGCGGCCGCGGTCGGCGAGCCACCGGTCGAAGTGCCGGATGAACCAGGACTGGAGCTCGTCCTCGCCGGCCAGCCCCAGCTCCTCGATACGGGCCTGTGCGGCCCGTGACTTCTTCCACTGGTCCTTGGGGCACTCGTCGCCGCCGATGTGGACGAACTCGGACGGGAACAGGTCGAGAACCTCCTCCAGGACGCCCTCATAGAAGCGGAGGGTGCTGTCGGTGGGGGCGAGTACGTTGGGGCTCACGCCCCAGTTGTCCCAGACCGTCAGGGACGTGGTGTCGACGACGTCGGTGTTGCCCAGTTCGGGATATGCGGCGATGGCCGCCTGCGAGTGCCCGGGGATGTCGATCTCGGGGACGACGGTGATGTGCCGCTCGGTGGCGTAGGCGACGATCTCGCGGATGTCGTCGTGCGTGTAGTAACCGCCGTGCGGGGTGTCGTCCCACAGCGGGGAGGCGCGGTGCCCGTGCTTGGTGCGGGAGCGCCATGCGCCGACCTCGGTGAGCCTCGGGTGGCGTTCGATCTCGATGCGCCAGCCCTGGTCGTCGGTGAGGTGGAGGTGCAGGACGTTGAGCTTGTGGGCGGCGAGCAGGTCGAGCCGGCGCAGGACGTCGTCCTTGGGCATGAAGTGCCGTGAGACGTCGAGCATGAGGCCGCGCCAGGCGAATCGGGGTGCGTCCTCGATGAAGGTGTCCGCCACCACCCAGCGGGTATCCCGCCGCACGGGTGCCCGGCGGTAGGCAGCCGGGCCGAGGAGTTGACGAAGCGTCTGCACGCCCCAGAAGACGCCCGCGGCGCCGCCACCGTGGACGGCGATGCCGTCGACGCTTGCGTACAGCTTGTAGCCCTCGGGTCCGAGGTGTCCGGCATCGGCGGGATCGATGCGCAGCCGGATGGTCTCGCCGTCGGCGCCGGAGCCGGGCGGCAGGGGCAATCCGGTCGCCGCGCCCAGGTCCGCCCAAAGGAAGCGGGCGGCGCCCTCGGTGCCGGGGCCTGCGTCGACGACGGTGGTCTCGTCGAGGACGAACGCGTCGAGTGACTCGATCGTGCTGCCGCTGCGCGGGGCGGGGATGACATCCATCGGGTCAGCCTTCCGTTTGTGTCTGCCCAGTTGTCTCTGCGGAGTCTGTTGCGGAATCCGTCCGCGGGGGCGGGCGCCCCGGTGGGTCGGTGTCAGTCCTTCACCGCGCCTCCCAGACCGGAGACCAGGCGTCGCTGTACGAGGACGAAGAAGAGGAGCACCGGCACGGTCATCACCGTGGACGCGGCCATGATCCCGCCCCAGTCGTTCTCGTCCGGCTTGAAGAAGACCAGCAGCGCCATCGGCAGCGTCGACTGCGAAGTGTCGCTGATGATGAACGACTTGGCGAAGAGGAAATCGTTCCAGGTGGAGATGAACGAGAACACGCTCGTCGCCACCAGCCCGGGGAAGACCAGCGGAAGGAGGATCTGCCACAGGAACCGCCCGCGGCTCGCGCCGTCGAGGTACGCGGCCTCCTCCAGGGCCTCGGGCACCGCCTTGACGAAGCCGCGCAGCATCCAGATCGCGAACGGCAGCGAGAAGGCGATGTGCGGCAGGATCAGCGAGCCGAGGGTGTTCAACTGGCCGAAGTCCCGCATCAGGAAGAACAGCGGAATGGTCAGCGCCTCGATCGGCACCATCTGCGCGACGAGGAACATGACGAGCAGCGTCGTCCGGAAGCGGAAGCGGAACCGGGTGACCGCCGTGGCTGCCAGGAACGCGATCAGCGCCGAGGCGACGACGACCGACCCTGCCACGACGAGACTGTTGACGAAAAAGCGGCCGAATTCCTGCTGTTCGAAGACGCGGCGGAAGGAGTCCAGCGAGGGCGCGAGCGTCCAGGGGCGCGCTTCGGTGGACTGGATCTCACCGGCCGGTTTGAAGGCGGACAGAACCATCCAGTACAGCGGGAAGGCGACGACGAGTGCGATGACCAGCGCCGCCGCCTCGGCGGCGAGCCGTCCGGGACGCCGCACGCGCAGGGACAGGGGCAGGGGCAGGCGGGCGAGGCTCATATCTCTTCTCCCTGGCGTCTCAGCAGCCGCAGGTACACGAGCGTGACCACGAGCAGAATCAGCAGCATGACCACGCCGATCGCCGATCCCAGGCTGTACTGGGAGGCGGCGAACGCCTTCTGATAGGCGTACACATTGAGCACGAGGTTCTGTCCGGCGATGCCTCCGCCGTTCGTCATCACATAGATCTGCGTGAAGACCTTGAAGTCCCAGATGATCGACTGAATGGTGACGACGACCAGGACGGGCCGCAGCATCGGGGCCATGACGGAACGCCAGATGCGCCACTGCGACGCCCCGTCCAGCGAGGCCGCCTCCAGCACTTCCCCGGGGATCGCCCTGATGCCCGCGTACACCGTCACCATCACAAACGGGAACGAGCACCACACGACCTCGAAGAGGACCAGCGAGAAGGCGCTCCAGCGGCCGTAGGTCCACGAGAAGTCGCCCAGCCCGAGCGCTCTGTTCACCGGGCCGTAGTCAGGGTCGAACAGGAAGACCCACACGGTGGAGCCGGTGATCGCCGGGGTGGCCCAGGCGCCGAGGGCGGCCAGCATCAGAGCCAGTCGCGGCAGTGCCCGTACGCGGGTGAGCAGGACCGCGAGCGCGCAGCCGACGGCGAGCGTGACGAGGACGCAGGCGGCGGCGAAGAGCACGGTCGCGAGCAGCACCTGCCAGAACTGGCTGTCGGCTAGGAGCGTGCGGTAGTTGCCGAGTCCCTGGAAGCTGGTCGGTTCGCCGCCGCTGACCTGGGCCTGGGTGTATTCGAGGAAGGAGATCAGGCCGAGCTGGTAGATCGGGTAGACCAGCAGCGCGCCGAGCACGGCCAGGGCGGGGGCGAGATAGAGCCACGGGGTCGGGCCGCCGTGCCGCTGCCGGTGCGGCCCCCGGGGCCGGCGGGCCCGCGGCCCGGCCGGCGCCGCGGCCCCGGCCGTCCTGGGTGCCGGGGCGCCGTGCCCGCCGGAGCGGACCGGACCCCTCGCGCCGGCGGACCCGGCGGCGGACCCTGTGGACCCGGCGGCCGAAGCGGCCGGGACCTTGTGGGCCTCCGCCTTCGCGGCCGTGCCGTTCGCACGGTGCGTCATCGGCGTCAGCCCGCGGACGCGAAGGCGGCGTCCATCTTCTTCGCCGCGTCCTCGGATGCGGCTGCCACGTCCTTCTTGCCGCTGACGATCTCCTGGAACATCGTGGGCAGGACGAGCGAGGCGTCGATCTGGCCCCAGGCCGGGGAGGCCGGCACGAACTTGGCGCCGCCGCCGAGCGTCTTGATGAAGGGTTCGACGAACGGCTCCTTCTTCGCGGCCTCGGCACGCACATCGGTGTAGGTCGGCAGGAAGCCCATCGCGTCGAACAGCTTCGCCTGGGTCTCCTTGCCCGCGAACCGCTTCATCAGGTCCACCGCCAGCGTGCGGTGGGAACTGCTCCTGAGGACACCGACGTTGTTGCCGCCGGCGAAGGCCGGGGCGATCTCGCCGGCCTTGAGGCCGGGCAGCGGCACGACGGCGTACGCGCCCTTGACCGAGCCCGCCTGAACGGCCTGGTGGCTGAAGTCGCCGCCGATGGCCATGGCCGCCTTGCCGGATGCGAACGCGGTGACGGTGGCGTTGCCGCCCATGGAGGCGCACTTGGCGGCGGGGCAGTTGTCGTCGCCGAAGAGGGACGTGTAGGTCTTGATGCCCTTCCGGGCGGCGGCGCTGTCGATCGCGGACGTGTAGTGGCCGCCGTTCTCCTCGGCGATCTCGCCACCGGCCGCCCAGATGAAGGGCATCGCGCCGTACGTGTAGGCGCCGCCGACCGCGAGCCCGTACAGCGCGGGCTTCTGCTTGCGGATCTTCTTCGCGGTGGCGATCAGCTCGTCCTGGGTCCTGGGCGGCTCGAGGCCGAGCTCCTTGAAGACGTCGGTGCGGTAGTAGAGCGCGCGTGCTCCGACGAAGAGGGGCGCGCCGTAGACCTTCCCGTCGACGGTGACGGACTCGCGGGCGGTGGGATCGGTGTCCTCGGCCTCGTCCCAGGCGTCGAACTCGGCGGTCACATCGGCGAGTCCGCCGTCCTTGACGTAGCCGGCGGTGTCGGTGTTGCCGTACTCGATCACGTCGGGGGCGCTCGCCGGATCGTTGAACGCGGCTTTGATGCGCTGGGCGCGGGTCTCGACGGGGATGTACTCGACCTCCACCTCGGTGCCTCCGTGTGCCTTCTCGAAGGCGGCGACCGCCGCGTCGACGACCTTCTCCTTGGGCTTGTTGTTGACCTCCCGGAAGAGCCAGACCCACAGGGTGCCGCTCCTGTCGTCCCCCTTGGCGCCGGTGTCGGAGGTCTGGGGGGCACAGGCGGTGGCGGTGAGGCCCGCCAGAGCGAGTGCCGCCACGGGGGCGGCGAGTTTGGCGATGAGCTTCATGCGGGAACCCCTACACATCGCGCGTTGCACAATATGCAACGACCGTTTCGTACTGCACAACACGCAGGAGGCTAGAGGCGCCCGCCGGGCCCGACAAGTGGTCTCAACCACTCTGTGACCAGTGACCGCACACCGTGCAACGCCGGGACGGCCGACGGACTACGCGAAACGGCTCGGAACGCACGAAGACGGCCCCCGGGGCACGCGAAACGCGTGCCCCGGGGGCCGTACGGGGACCGAGCCGTCGAGCGGCGGCGGACTACTTCTTGTCGCCGTCCTTGCCCTTGTCGCCACCGGAGCCCATGGACTCGTAGATCTCCTTGCACATCGGGCAGACCGGGTACTTCTTCGGGTCGCGCCCCGGCACCCAGACCTTTCCGCACAGTGCCACCACGGGAGTGCCGTCGAGAGCACTCGCCATGATCTTGTCCTTCTGGACGTAATGGGCGAAGCGCTCGTGGTCGCCGTCGCCGTGCGACACCTGCGGCGTCGGCTCTACCAGGGTCCCGGTGCCTGTCCCGCGCTCGGGCTCAAGAGTGCTCATGAGCTCCAAGGGTACCCACGCGCGCGCCGGTACGGGAGCGAGGACCCCCGCGGCGCGGCGATCCGGATCCGGTCAATTGAGACTCGGGTCGTCCGGATACGTCGCGAACATGGCCAGTTCGTTGCGCTGGCGGCGCAGCACCGCACGCCACAGCTTCTCCGGCCTGGGTGAGGAGACATCACCCGGCTCCGACTCCACGACGTACCAGGCCCCCTCCCGCAGCTCGGTCTCCAGCTGGCCGGGGCCCCAGCCCGCGTACCCCGCGAAGATCCGCAGCGAACCGAGCGCCGAGCCGAGCAGCTCGGGCGGCGCCTCCAGGTCCACCAGGCCGATCGCCCCGTAGACGCGCCGCCAGCCGAGTGGACCCTCGTCGCCGGGGATCACCGCGACGCCGAGAGCCGCGTCGAGCGAGACGGGTCCGCCCTGGAAGACGACGCCCGGCTCGCCGGCCAGAGCGGCCCAGGGCTCGAGGACGTCGCCGACGCCGACGGGCGTGGGTCTGTTGAGGACGACGCCGAGGGAGCCTTCGTCGTCATGATCGAGCAGCAGGACCACCGCGCGGTCGAAGTTCGGGTCCGCGAGGGCGGGTGTGGCGACGAGCAGCCGCCCTGTGAGCGAGGACACCTCGGTCATGCGACACATGATCCCGCATCCGGGCCCTCCGCGGGGCCCGAGGGGGCACAGTGCCGCGCCGAGGCCGCAGGAGGACGGGAGGGACGCAGGTAGGAGTGCACCGCGCGGGAAGGGACCCCGGGCGATGACGTCCGGGAGAGCCGGTGACGGTGCGCGAGAGGCGGCAAACGGAGCGTGTTGTACCCAATTCATTACGTCCCAAGGTGCCCCTCGCCCATACAAGGCAGGGCCTTCGGCCCCTTACCCTTTTCCCTGGCCCCCTGACCGACCTCTCCGGAACGCGAGATTCATGACCGGCACAGACGATGTACTGCTTGTCCACGGCGGAACCCCGCTCGAGGGCGAGATCCGCGTCCGCGGCGCGAAGAACCTCGTGCCCAAGGCGATGGTCGCCGCCCTGCTCGGCAGCGAGCCGAGCCGGCTGCGCAATGTGCCCGACATCCGCGATGTGAGAGTCGTCCGCGGACTGCTCCAGCTGCACGGTGTGACGGTCCGCCCCGGCGATGAGCCCGGCGAGCTGGTCCTCGACCCCACGCACGTCGAGAGCGCGAACGTCGCCGACATCGATGCCCACGCCGGCTCGTCGCGCATCCCGATCCTGTTCTGCGGCCCGCTGCTGCACCGGCTCGGCCACGCGTTCATCCCCGGGCTGGGCGGCTGTGACATCGGCGGCCGGCCGATCGACTTCCACTTCGACGTGCTGCGCCAGTTCGGCGCGACGATCGAGAAGCGTGCGGACGGCCAGTACCTGGAGGCCCCGCAGCGGCTGCGCGGCACCAAGATCCGTCTGCCCTACCCGTCGGTCGGCTCGACCGAGCAGGTGCTGCTGACCGCGGTCCTGGCGGAGGGTGTCACCGAGCTGACCAACGCGGCGGTCGAGCCGGAGATCGAGGACCTGATCTGCGTCCTGCAGAAAATGGGCGCGATCATCTCCATGGACACGGACCGGACGATCCGGATCACCGGTGTCGACAAGCTCGGCGGCTACACCCACCGTCCGATCCCGGACCGCCTGGAGGCGGCGTCCTGGGCGTCGGCGGCGCTGGCCACCGAGGGCAACATCTATGTCCGCGGCGCTCAGCAGCGCTCGATGATGACGTTCCTGAACACGTACCGGAAGGTCGGCGGCGCCTTCGAGATCGACGACGAGGGCATCCGCTTCTGGCACCCGGGCGGGCGGCTGAAGTCCATCGCGCTGGAGACGGACGTCCACCCGGGCTTCCAGACCGACTGGCAGCAGCCGCTGGTCGTGGCCCTGACGCAGGCCACCGGCCTGTCGATCGTCCACGAGACGGTGTACGAGTCCCGGCTCGGCTTCACGTCCGCGCTGAACCAGATGGGCGCGCACATCCAGCTGTACCGCGAGTGCCTGGGCGGCTCCCACTGCCGCTTCGGCCAGCGCAACTTCCTCCACTCGGCGGTCGTGTCCGGCCCGACGAAGCTCCAGGGCGCGGACCTGGTCATCCCGGACCTGCGCGGCGGTTTCTCCTACCTGATCGCGGCGCTGGCCGCGCAGGGGACGAGCCGGGTGCACGGAATCGACCTGATCAACCGCGGCTACGAGAACTTCATGGAGAAACTGGAGAAGCTCGGGGCGAAGGTGGAGCTGCCCGGCGGCCCGATCGTCTGACGCGCGGTCACGCAGCGACGGCCCTCGCGGGGTTCCCGCGGGGGCCGTCGGCGTCGTGGGGGCCGTGGGGCCGCTTCCCGGGTGCTCGCCCCCGGAACCCCCCGCCTCGAACTCCCCTACGGCCTGGGGGCCCTGGGCGGGGGTGCCGGGTGGAGAACGCCCCCGTGCCTCGGCCTGACAGGCCGCAGGCGCGCAGAAGGGCGGTCACCCGGAGCCGGGTGACCGCCCTCACGCTGCCGAAGGTCTTACTTGCCCTTGGCGGCTTCCTTGAGCTTCGAGCCCGCGGAGACCTTGACGCTGTAGCCCGCCGGGATCTGGATCGGGTCGCCGGTCTGCGGGTTACGAGCGGTGCGAGCGGCACGGTGGGTGCGCTCGAAGGTCAGGAAGCCGGGGATGGTGACCTTCTCGTCGCCCTTGGCGACGACCTCGCCGACGGTCTCGGCGAGAGCGGCCAGAACGGCGTCGGCGTCCTTGCGGGTCACCTCGGCGCGGTCGGCCAGCGCGGCCACCAGCTCACTGCGGTTCATTTCGTTACTCCCGTGTTCTTCTTGCCTGTGAGGCGTGGATCGAAGCCGATGCTGCCAGGGCCCTCGGACAGTCCCCGGACCCGGGTCTGCTGTCAGACCCCTCCGCGCCCGCGGGGGTCCCCCCAGGACGCAGGTCCTCGAGGAAGCATCCTGCCCCCACCAGCGGCGGGAAAGCCAATCCGGCACCCTCCGGAGTCACACGAAAAGCGCCAGCGCCTCGTCGTGGTGACGTTCCGTCGACTCCCTTGAGACTCATTGGAGCGGCCCGACCGCGGCCGGAGTGCGGCCGCGGGCTCATGGTCCGCCACCCTAAAGGGGGGTTTGGGGCCCCGCGACCCGCGACGCGCCGTATGTCAGGCAGACGTGGGGCCCGTCACAGCCGCGACCGCCGCTTTCGCCGCGTCGCGTACGGCGCCTGCGACGGCGCCGGCGACCTTGTCGTTGAAGACGGACGGGATGATGTAGTTGGGGTTGAGCTCGTCCTCGGTGACGACGTCCGCGAGGGCGGTGGCGGCGGCGAGCATCATCTCGGTGTTGACGGTGTGGGACTGGGCGTCCAGCAGGCCGCGGAACACACCGGGGAAGACCAGGACGTTGTTGATCTGGTTGGGGAAGTCGGAGCGGCCGGTGGCCACAACTGCCGCTGTCTGGCGGGCGATTGCGGGGTCGACCTCGGGGTCGGGGTTCGCGAGCGCGAAGACGATGGCGCCGTCGGCCATGGCCGCGACGTCCTGGGCGCCGAGCAGGTTGGGGGCGGAGACGCCGATGAAGACGTCGGCGCCGACGACCGCTTCCTTGAGGGTGCCGGTGACGCCCTCGGGGTTGGTGTTGTCGGCGATCCAGCGCAGCGGGGAGTCGGACGTGGCGTCCACCAGGTCCTCGCGGCCCGCGTGCACGACACCGTGGATGTCGGCCACGACGGCGTGCTTGACGCCCGCCGCGATCAGCAGTTTGAGGATGGCCGTGCCGGCGGCGCCCGCACCGGACATGACGACCCGCACGTCGCCGACGGACTTGCCCACCACGCGCAGGGCGTTGGTCAGGGCGGCGAGGACGACGATGGCGGTGCCGTGCTGGTCGTCGTGGAAGACGGGGATGTCCAGGGCCTCGCGCAGCCGAGCCTCGATCTCGAAGCAGCGGGGGGCGGAGATGTCCTCCAGGTTGATGCCGGCGAAGCCGGGGGCGATCGCCTTGACGATCTCGACGATCGCGTCGCTGTCCTGGGTGTCCAGGCAGATCGGCCAGGCGTCGATGCCGGCGAACCGCTTGAACAGCGCCGCCTTGCCCTCCATCACCGGCAGCGCGGCCTTGGGGCCGATGTTGCCGAGGCCGAGGACGGCGGAGCCGTCGGTCACGACCGCAACGGAGTTGCGCTTGATGGTCAGGCGGCGGGCGTCCTCGGGGTTCTCCGCGATGGCCATGCACACGCGGGCCACCCCGGGCGTGTAGATCATCGAGAGGTCGTCACGGTTGCGGATGGGATGCTTGGACGCCATCTCGATCTTGCCGCCGAGGTGCATCAGGAACGTACGGTCGGAGACCTTGCCGAGGACGACACCCTCGATCTTGCGCAGTTCCTCGACGATCTCGTCGGCGTGGGCGGTGGAGGTGGCGGCGATCGTGACGTCGATCCGCAGCTTCTCGTGGCCGGAGGCGGTCACGTCCAGGCCGGTCACGGAGCCGCCGGAGGATTCCACGGCCGTGGTGAGCTGGGAGACCGCGGTTCCGCTCGCGGGCACCTCCAGCCGGACCGTCATCGAGTACGAGACGCTGGGCGCCGTTGCCATGACCGGGTTCCTCTGCTTTCCCTAGCTTCGATGCTGCGCGGCAGCGGGGCCGAGGCCCGGCAGCGCCCTCCGATGGTGACACCTACCTGCCGGTAGCAGGTAATGCGGTCATTTAGTTTTCGGAAACTCTTTTCCACCATACGAGAAGCGGTTCGGAAACAGAAGAGGCCCGGAGCACCGATACGGTGCTCCGGGCCTCTTCCATGCCGTTCCCATGTCGTTCAAGTGGCACCGACCCGCCATGCTCGCCTCGCGGCAAGTGGTCGCTCGTAGCGACGAAGGTTGGGCCCGGGGGCTTGGATCGAGCCGGTGCCACAACCAGGCTAACGCACCACCCGGGCAAGTGATTCCCCTACCGCGTGTTGACTCGCCGTCAGTCCCGCAGCAGGTCCGGCACACCCTTCCCGTCCGGCTTGTCACGGCGGTCCGAGACGACCGTGAGCTGCTGCGTCGCACGGGTCAGGGCCACGTACAGCACCCGCAGTCCGGCCGGGGACTCCTCCCCCGGGCCTTCGTCCCGGGAGGGGGCCCCGACGATCTCCGCAGGCGAGACCAACACCGTCGCGTCGTACTCCAGTCCCTTGGCCTCCAGCGAGCCCAGGGCCACCACGCGTTCCCCGAGGCCCGCGAGCCAGCGGGCCGCCTGCTCGCGGCGGTTCATGGCGACGACCACGCCGACCGTGCCCTCCACCTGCGCCAGCAGTCGCTCGGCCTCGGCCCGCACGGTCGTGGCCAGGTCGCCGCCGTCGGGGACGACGGCGAACCGCGGCCGGACGCCCGTCGAGCGGACCGCCGCGGGAGACCGCATGCCGGGCATCGCCAGGGCGAGCACCTTGGCCGCGACCTCGGCGATCTCGGCCGGGTTGCGATAGTTCACGGTCAGCTCGAAGCTGCGCCGCGGGCGGCTGCCCAGCGCCTCGTCACGGGCCTCGGCCGCCTCGTCCGGGGACGACCAGGACGACTGGGCCGGGTCGCCGACGACCGTCCAGGTCGCGTGCCTGCCGCGGCGGCCGACCATCCGCCACTGCATGGGCGTGAGGTCCTGCGCCTCGTCGACGATCACGTGCGCGTACTCGGTCCGCTCGGCAGCCAGCCGCTCCGCCCGCTCGCGCTGCGACTCCTCGCGCTGCGGCATCAGCTCCTCCAGCCCGGTGAGCTGGTCCAGCGGGTCGAGCTCGCGCTTCCTGCGGGGCCGGGCGGGCGTGCCGAGCAGGGTGCCGAGCTCGTCCAGGAGCGCCACGTCGTGCACGGACAGGGCGTCGCGGCGCAGGGAACGGGCGAGCCTGCGCACCTCCCCCGGTGTGAGCACCCGGCGGGCCCAGCGCCCGAGCCGCCTCTCGTCCGCCATCGCCGCCAGCACCCCGCGCGGGGTCAGCTCCGGCCACCAGGCGTCCAGGAACGCGATGAAGCTGTCCTCGCCGGCGACGTCCTCGTCGAAGGACGAGCGCAGCTCGGCCGCCAGCTCCGGGTCGTCGTGCCGGGAGGCGCTGCCGGACTTGGCGTACAGGGCGTCCAGCAGCAGCCGGCGTGCGCGGGGGCGCAGCAGGTTGACGGGGGTGGTGCCGCCGAGCGCGTTGTTGCGGATGCGCTGGAGCTCGTCGGCCTCCAGCTCCAGGCGCCGCCCGAAGGCGACGACCCGCAGCCGGGTGGGCGTCCCGCTCTCCTCGCCGAAGGCGAGCTGACCTCCCCGGGGCGCCGGAGGCTGCTCCAGGGCGCCGCGTGCGGCCTTGCGCAGCACCTTCAGCATCCGGGAGGAGCCCTTGACGCGCGCCACGGCGGGTTCGTCGTACGCCGTCGCCTCCACGCCGTCCACGAGCGAGCCGAGGGCGCGGATGGCGACCTGCCCCTCCTCGCCCAGCGAGGGCAGCACGCCCTCGGTGTAGGCGACCAGCAGCGGGGTCGGGGAGACGATCAGGATGCCGCCCGCGTAGCGGCGCCGGTCCTGGTAGAGCAGATACGCGGCCCGGTGCAGGGCCACCGCCGTCTTGCCCGTGCCCGGACCGCCCTCGACGTAGGTGACGGAGGCGGCGGGCGCGCGGATCACCAGGTCCTGTTCGGCCTGGATGGAGGCGACGATGTCGCGCATGGTGTGGCTGCGGGCCTGCCCGAGGGCGGCCATCAGCGCGCCGTCGCCGACGACGGGCAGCGTCTCGCCGCCGAGGGTGGCGGTCAGCTCGGGGCGCATCAGGTCGTCCTCGACGCCGAGGACCTTGCGCCCCTTGGAGCGGATGACCCGCCGGCGCACCACACGGCCCGGGTCGACGGGCGTGGAGCGGTAGAAGGGCGCGGCGGCGGGGGCGCGCCAGTCGATGACCAGCGGGGCGTAGTCGGAGTCGAGGACGCCCATGCGGCCGATGTGGAGCGTCTCGCCGATGTCGGCCGTGTTGTCGGGCCGTACGGCGTCGTCGGCGGGCTCGACGGAGGTGTACGCACCGTCGGGGCCCTTCTGGCCGTCCTTGCCGTTCAACAGGTCGATCCGGCCGAAGAGGAAGTCCTCGAACTCGTTGTTGAGCCGGTTCAGGTGCACGCCGGCGCGGAAGACCTGGGCGTCCCGTTCGGCGAGCGCGCCGGGGGTGCCGACCTGGCCCCGCTTCGCGGCGTCGTTCATCAGGAACTCCGCCTCGTGGATCTTCTCCTCGAGACGGCGGTACACCCGGTCGAGGTGGACCTGCTCGATCGCGATCTCACGGTCCCGCACCGAGTCGGCTGCGGAGCCGATCACGGGGTCGACAACGGAATCGACGCGATCGACGGAATCAACCGATTCAGCGGCATCCTGCGCGGCCACCGAGGCCCCCTATCTGACGTGCACTGGGCAGCCGTCAACCGTACGCCAAGGGGGGCGGACATTGCACCTGTCCGGGCCGTGCCCGGGACAGCGGTATGTCCCGGGCGTCCGCCGGGCGGGCCAGGGGGTCGGTGGATCAGAGCAGGACACCCCTAGGCATCGACCTCGACCAGGCGCCTGCCGTCGAAGGTGCGCACCTCGAAGTGGTCGATGTCGTTGCGGTCCATCGACGCCCCGCCGTGCACGTACAGCGGGTTCTTGGCCGCCTTGTCCGGGCTGTCGGGGATGCCGTAGCCCCACTTCGGGACGGCCCAGGACGTCACGACCTCCTGCTCGCCGGTCTTGGAGACGGCGATCAGGTTGCACTTCAGAGGGCCCTTGACGTTCTTCAACTCCAGGACGGTGTGGGTGCCCCAGCCCTTGCGCTCCATGCCGACGACCGCGCTGACCTTGGTCGTCGCATCCGTGGCCTGCACCTTCTCCTGCATGTGGTTGAAGAAGGCGTCCTCGGCGGGGCTGGTCGGGTGCGGTTCGACGGCCTGGTTCCCGGTGGTGTCGTCGGCCGTGACGACGACCGCGACGGCCGGACCGCCGATGATCAGCGCGGCGGCTGCCGCGAGGAGGTACATCCCGCGCCGGCGCTTGGCGGCGCGGCCGGCCGCCACCTCGTTGAGCAGCCCGTCGAGCACGCGGGGGCTCGGTGAGGTGGGCACGACGGGGACGGGCCGCGGCGGCGGGAAGCCGGTGCGGCCCGGCATGCCGGGCAAGCTGTGCACGTTCTGCGGCGCGGGCGCCTCGGCCAGCATGGCCAGCATCGGCTCCATCCCCGAGAACTCCTCGAGGCGGGCGGCGCAGATGTCGCAGCCGGCCAGATGCGCCTCGAAGGCGGAGGCGTCCGCGTCGTCGAGCACGCCGAGCACGTACGCGCCGACGGCGTCGTGTACGGACTCCTTCTCGTACCTGGTCATGCCGAGACCCCCCTCTCCTCCAGAGCGAGCTTCATGGAACGGAGCGCGTAGAACACTCGGGACCGCACGGTCCCACTGGGTATGCCGAGCGTTTCGGCCGCCTCATTGACCGTACGCCCCTTGAAATACGTCTCGACAAGGACTTCCCTGTGGGCGGGCGTCAAATCGTCGAGCGCATCCGAGAGCGTCATCAGCCACAACGCCTTGTCGATCTCGTCCTCCGCGGGCATGACCTCCAGCGGCGACGGATCGACCTCCTGCGGCCGGGCCTGCCGGCTGCGGTGACCGTCGATGACGATGCGCCGGGCGACCGTCACCAGCCAGGGTCGGACAGAGCCGGTCGCCCGGTTGAGCTGGCCGGCGTTCTTCCAGGCACGGATGAGCGTCTCCTGCACGACATCCTCGGCGCGCTGGCGGTCGCCGGCGACGAGACGCAGTACATAGGCGAGCAACGGTCCTGCGTGGTCGCGGTAGAGGGCCCGCATCAACTCCTCGTCGGGGACGGAGGCGTCGATGCGTGGTTTCTCGCTGCGATGGCGGGCCCGTTGCGGACGGTCATCGGCCACGGCGGCATCCTTGCGCACCTGAACCTCCCGGTCGAGACCCTGTTTTTCACGGCTGCTGCCAGGCGGACCTCGCGGACGCGACCTGGTCCCCCTTCACTACGGGGGCCGCGGAAGGATCACTCAACACGCGGAGAAAAAAATTCAAGATCTTTTATGAATGGGCCGCTGCCCTTCGCCGATGCCGCGCCACCCGCTCCCGGTTGCCGCACACCTCGCTGGAGCACCAGCGCCGCCGCCGGCCGCGGGAGGTGTCCAGATAGACGCGGGCGCAGCTGTCGCCCTCGCAGCGGCGAAGCCGGGAGCGGGCCACGGGGTCGGTGAGCAGATCGACGGCGTCGCGGGCGACGGCGGCGAGCAGCGCGTCGCGCGCCGGCGCGGTGCTCAACGCCCGTACGAGCGTGCCGTTCTCGTCCCGTACGGCCCGTATGCCGGGCGGCGGCCCTTCGGCGAGGTCGTTGAGCGTCTCCAACTCCGGTCCCGCGGCCCGCCCTTCCAGGGCGGCAGCCACCAACTGGGCAATGGACTGGCGCAGTTCGACGAACCCGGCGACCCATACGGCGTCGACGGCGCCCAGCCGCGTCCCGGCGGGCACGAGCCCGGCGCCCACCAGCCAGCAGGCCAGCCTCCCCGGCCCGGCGAGCGGCTCACCACAGGTGCCTGCCCTGTCCGCCTGCGGTGCCGTGGCCACGAGATCCAGGCAGACGCGCCCGGAGTCGAACCGCCAATCGTACGAGCCCGTGCCCGCCACCATGTGCCTGCCACCGCCTCGGAGTCCACGACCGCCGCTCCCCACCAGAGTGCCCGCCCGCGCGACCCCCCGAAAGCCCGCGTCTCCCTCTGGAGTTGAACAGGCCGGCACGCAGGCGCTGGTACCCGGCCGGATCCGGCGCTCCCACCTGCGCGTGCCGCCGGCCCCTCGCGCCCCGTGGAGGGCCGGCCACCCAGCCCGCACGCCGGCGACGGCTCCAGCCCCGCCGGCGTTCGAGGCGTGGGGTGAGGGGCGGAGCCCCGCAGGCCGAGCCGATCGCGTCACCCCGACCGGGCTGCCCCGCGGACCGGCCGGATGCAGCGCCCCTCCCTCACCGCGCCCTGGCCGGGCAACCTCGCGGATCCGACCGGACCCAGCCCCGACGCGTGACCCCGGCACGAACTCAGCGCCGCCGGCGATCGAGGCCGGGGTTCGGGGCAGAGCCCGCGAGACCGCCGCACCCCTGATGCGACCGAAGCAAGCGCCACGCCGGGTGGAAACCGAGGGCCGGCCGCGCCGCGTGGCGGAACGGCTCCTGTCCCATGCCCGCGGGCCGGGTCTCCCCCCGCCTACGCCCGCGAGCCGACCCGGCAGCGCCCGCCGCGGACCGGCCGGATCACCGCGCTCTGTGGAGGGCCACCTGCCCGCAACCCGCCGCCTCCACGCGCCCCCGACCGGCTCAGGCCTCGTCGGCGATCGAGGCGTGAGGTGAGGGGCGGAGCCCCGCGGCCCGAGCCGATCGCCTCGCCCCGGCCAGCCGGATCACCGCGCCCTGGCCGGGCAACCTCGCGGATCCGACCGGATCCGGCCCCACGACGCGCGGGCCCGGGACACGAGTCAGCCCCGCCGGCGACCGGGGCACTGGATCAGGAACGCAGAGCCGCGAGACCCGCTCCCCGTCTGCCCACGCCCGCGGGCCGGGTCTCCCCCCGCCTACGCCCGCGAGCCGACCCGGCAGCGCCCGCCGCGGACCGGCCGGATCACCGCGCGCCGGGCGGCACAGCGCGCCCCGGGCCCACCGGCCCCGCCGGCGATCGAGGCGCTGGGTCCGGGGCGGAGCCCCGCGAGACCGCCGCGCCCCCTGGCCTCACGTGTCCGCGTACTTCGTGTCCGCCGACGGGTCCAGGGCCAGGCGGTAGCCACGCTTGACCACCGTCTGGATGAGTTTGGGTGCGCCGAGTGCCGTGCGCAGGCGTGCCATTGCCGTCTCGACGGCATGTTCGTCCTTGCCCGTGCCCGGCAGCACCCGCAGCAGGTCGGCCCGGGAGACGACCCAGCCGGGCCGCACCGTGAGCGCGCGCAGCAGTGCCATTCCGGCGGGCGGCACGGGGCGCAGCTCCTCGTCGATCAGGACCGCGTGGCCGCGGATCTCGACGCGGCGGCCGGAGACGGGCAGCGTGCGCGCGCGGGCGGGCAGTTCGGCGCCGAGGAGCTGGACGAGCGGGCCGAGCCGGAAGCGTTCGGGCTGGACGGTGGTCACCCCGGCGGCCTGGAGCGGCAGCGCGGTGACAGGGCCCACGCACGCCGCGAGGACGTCGTGGTCGAAGGCCTCCAGCAGCCGGCCCAGCAGTCCGCGGCTCTCCGCGCGGGAGAGCAGGGAGGCCGCGGCGGGCGCGCTGGTGAAGGTCACGGCGTCCAGGCCGCGGGCGATCGTCGCGTCGAGGAGCCGGTCGAGCGGGGCGAGGTCCTCGGGCTCCATCCATCGGTAGACGGGGACGAGCACGACGTCGGCGCCCGCGGCCCGCAGCGACTCGACGAATCCGGGCAGCGGTTCCCCGTGCAGCTGGAGTGCGATCCGGCGGCCCGCGACGCCCTCGGCCAGCAGCCGGTCGAGGACCTCCGCCATGGACTCGGACGCGGGGGACCACTCCTCGGTGAGCCCGGCAGCGCGGATCGCGCCCTTCACCTTCGGGCCACGTGCGAGCAGCTCGACGCCGCGCAGCCGGGCGAGCAGGTCCTCGCCGAAGCCCCAGCCGTCGGCGGCCTCGACCCAGCCGCGGAAGCCGATGGCGGTCGTGGCGACGACCACGTCGGGCGCCTGGTCGATGAGTTCCTTGGTGGCGGCGAGCAGCTCCGCGTCGTCGGCGAGCGGAACGATGCGCAGCGCCGGGGCGTGCACGACGGCCGCGCCCCGCCGTCGCAGCAGGGCGCCGAGCTCGTCGGCGCGGCGTGCGGCGGTGACGCCGACGGTGAAGCCCGCGAGCGGGCCGGGAGGTTGGCCGTGGTCGTGCATCTCGGTCGTCCCTACTGGATGTGCCCCTGGATGTACCCCATTGGACTGCTGAACTGGCGGCCGAGCCTGTCAAAGGCGCGTGACAGGCCCGGATCGCTCAGATTTCGTGGTTGTTACACCCGTGGCCGGTTCACACCTTGGCGTAGGCCGGCTCGGCCTCCGTCTCCGTCGCCGCGGTGCGCGCGGGGACGACGACGGGCCGGCGAAGGTATACCGCCCAGGTCACGGCGAGGCACACCGCGTAGAAGGCGAGGAAGGCGACGAAGGCGCCGGTGCCGGTGCCCGCGGTCTGGAAGGACTGGCGGAAGGCGAGGTTGATGGCGAGGCCGCCGAGCGCGCCCACGGCTCCGATGAGCCCCATGGAGGCGCCGGACAGCCGGCGCCCGTAGGCGGCCGCGGCCTCGCCGGTCATGCCCATCGCCAGCGCCTTGTTCTGGAAGATGCCGGGGATCATCTTGTACGTCGAGCCGTTGCCGAGGCCGCTCAGGACGAACAGGGCGATGAAACCGACGAGGAAGACCTCCAGGGACTCCTGGACGGACGCGGCGACCACGGCACCGGTCGCGGCGGCCATGCCGGCGAAGTTCCACAGGGTGATGCGGGCACCGCCGAAGCGGTCGGCGAGCGCTCCGCCGACGGGCCGGATGAGCGAGCCGAGGAGCGGGCCGATGAAGGTGAGCGACGCGGCCTGCAGCGGGGTCCGCCCGAACTGGGTCTGGAGCACGAGCCCGAAGGCGAAGCTGTAGCCGATGAACGAGCCGAAGGTGCCGATGTAGAGGAAGGCCATGATCCAGGTGTGCGGGTCCTTGGCGGCGTCCTTCGCGGCCCCGGTGTCGTTCTTGACCGGTGCCAGGTTGTCCATCCACAGGGCCGCGCAGACGGCGGCGACCACGATGAACGGCAGGTAGATGCCGAGCACGAGGCGGGGGTGGGCCGCGCCCGCGGTGCCGATGATCAGCAGCGAGACGAGCTGGATGACGGGGACACCGATGTTGCCGCCGCCCGCGTTGAGACCCAGCGCCCACCCCTTCTTCCGCAGCGGGAAGAAGGCGTTGATGTTGGTCATCGACGAGGCGAAGTTGCCGCCGCCGACGCCGGTGAGGGCGGCGACCGCGATGAACGTGCCGTACGAGGTGCCGGGCTCCATCACCATGTAGGCCGCGCCCGTCGGCAGGAGCAGCAGCAGTGCGCTGAAGATCGTCCAGTTGCGTCCGCCGAACCGGGCGACGGCAAAGGTGTACGGCACCCGGATCACGGCCCCGACGACCGTCGCGGTGGCGATCAGGAAGAACTTCCCGGCCGGGTCGACGCCGTATTCGGGTCCCATGAACAGGACCATCACGGACCACAGGCTCCAAATGGAGAACCCGATGTGTTCACTGAGTACGGAGAAGAGGAGATTGCGCCGAGCGATCCGCTCCCCCTTCGTCTGCCAGAAGGTCTCGTCCTCGGGGTCCCACTGTTCGATCCACCGGCCTGCCATCGCGTGCCTCCACCTGGGTCTGGTCCTGGACCAGACGTTATGGACGGCGCGTTTCAGGCCGGTGCCGCGAGGTGACCGGTGCGAAACCTTGCTCTCACGTCCGCCGGCCCGGCTCGGTGAGGCCGCCGCCGTGGCCCGAGGGCTGCGGTGGGCACGGCGTCGCCGGACGGCCGGCTCCGGAGCCGGTGGTCCCGGCACGCCGGACGGCGGGCTCAGGAGGCCGCACCCATCAGGGACGCGTCCCGCTCGGGCAGCCAGGCGGCGGGATCCCGCTCCAGCCAGCCCCCCTGCGCGGCGAGCTCTGCCGCGGCCCGGCGCAGCGCGTCCAGACCGGGGTGGTGCAGCCCCTTGCGCCACACCAGGGAGAGCGGCGACAGCGGTACGGGATCGGCGAGCGGCCGCCGTACGGTGCCGGGCAGCGCGGCGAAGTCGACGACGACGAGCACCGGGTTGCCGAACTTCTCCATCACCCGCCGGAACTCCTCCTCGCCCACAGCCAGCGGCGCGGGCGGCGCGACGGTGATGCCCCGCCCGGCGAACAGCCGGCGCGCCAGGTCGGTCCACTCCGGTGTCCGGGGGTTGCCGTCACCGGCGTAGACGGTCTCGCCGGCCAGCGCGCTCAGCGGGACGCGCTCCAGCGCGGTGAGCGGATGGCGCTCGGGCAGCAGGACCGCCATAGGCTCCAGCCGTACGGGCTGCTGGGCCAGCTGCGCCCGTACGGAGGGCTCGAGTCCGGCGTAGCGCCCGAAGGACACGTCGAGCCGGCCGGCCACGATCTCCGCCGCGGCGTGGGTGAGTCCGCTCTCGTAGCGGGCCATCAGCTCGCAGTCCGGTGCGAGCTCGCGGGCGCGGGCGAGGACGCGTGCGGAGGTCATGGTGGGGCCCGGGCTGTTGAGATCGACCAGCAGCGGGCGGGCGGCTCCGGTGGCGGCGGCGAGCAGCTCGTCCTGGGCGGCGAGCACCCGCCGGGCGTACGGCAGCAGACGCTCGCCGTCCAGGGTGAGCGTCACCTGGCGGGTGGTCCGTACGAAGAGCTCGGTGCCCAGTTCCCGTTCGAGTCGCCGGACGTCACGGCTGAGCGCCTGCTGGGCGATGTAGAGCCGGGCGGCGGCGCGGGTGAAGTGGAGCTCTTGGGCGACGGCGGCGAAGGCGCGCAGCAGGCGGGGTTCCAGGTCTCGGGACACGCTGCATTGAACAACACTTTCCACAACACAGGTGCGTGAATAGCCGTCGATCAGGTGTTGGACGGGCCACGACACCGGCCGTGAGGGTGGAGGCATGCCGCAGTCCTCCCGGCCGTACCAGGCCGTTCGCCCTTCCCTGCCCGCTTCCCCGCCCGCGATCACGCCCGGGGCGCCCGCGTTCGTGCCCCGGTTCGACGACGGTCCCGGGCGCGTCCGGCGACGCAGACCGCCGGGGCCCTACCGGCGGCTGTTCGCCACCCCGGGCGCTCGCGCCTTCACGGCCGGAACCCTGATCGCCCGGCTGCCCATGGGCATGTTCAGCGTCAGCGCCGTCATCATGATCGCCGGCTCGCGCGGGTCGTACGCCCTCGCCGGCGCCGTCACCGCGACCGGGCTCGCCGCCACCGCGCTGGTCGCGCCGTGGACTGCGCGGCTCGTCGACCGGTACGGGCAAGCCCGTGTCGCCGTGCCCGCCACCGCGCTCGCCGTGCTCGGCTCGCTCGCCCTGCTGCTGTGCGTACGCCTCGACGCCCCCGACTGGACGCTCTTCGCCGCCTACGCGGCGACCGCCACCACGCCCAACACCGGGGGCATGTCCCGGGCCCGGTGGGCGCACCTGCACCGTGGCGACGCGGCCGCCCTGCACACGGCGAACTCCTTCGAGCAGGCGGCCGACGAGCTCTGCTTCATGCTCGGCCCCGTCCTCGCGGCGTTCCTGTGCGCGGCGCTTTTCCCGGAGGCGGGCACGCTGATCGGCGCGATCCTGCTGCTCGGCGGCGTCCTCGTCTTCGTCGCCCAGCGTTCCACCGAGCCGCCCGCCGCCCCGCGCGCCTTCGCGGTCTCGCCGCTGCGCGCCGCCGGCATGCCCGCCCTCCTCGCCGTCTTCCTGGTCACGGGTGCGGTCTTCGGCGCCATGGAGGTCGTCACGCTCGCCTTCGTCGACGGTCCGGCCGCCGGGGCGGTGCTCGCTCTCCAGGCCGGGGGCTCGTGCGCCGCCGGCCTGGTGTACGGCCGGGTCGGGCGGAGCGCCGGGCTGGTGACCACGCTCACCGCGATGACCGTCCTGATGTCCCTCCCGCTGCTGGCCGCCGCGGGCACCGGCTCCGTCCTCGCCGTGGCGGGCGCCCTCCTGCTCGCCGGCATGGCGACGGCGCCGACGATGGTGACTGGGATGACCACGGTCCAGCGTCTGACCCCGCCGGGCCAGAGCAACGAGGGCATGACCCTGGCCGTCACCGCGCTGCTCGGGGGCATCGCGGCGGGCGCGGCGAGCGGCGGCTGGGTGGTGGAGCACATGAGCCCGGCGACCGGGTACGCCGTCCCGGTGTGCGCGGCGGCGGCGGCACTGGCGGTGGCGGGCATGACGAAGGCCCGGCAGCCGTAGCTGCCGGGCCTTGTCCACATGGGATGCGGGGATCCGGAGGCGTCACACCTCCGGGATCTCCATCGGTGGAGATGGCGGGAATCGAACCCGCGTCCAACGGTGCAGAACCAGGGCTTCTCCGAGTGCAGTTCGCTGCGTTTTTCTCGGCCCCGGAGATCACGCGAACAAGTCTCCGACGGGCTCAGTCACTGTTTGATTTCCCTCCGTACCCCGTGACCGGGTTCAGAGGTTTAGTTCCCTAGTCGATGCCAGGATCCGGGTCGGGAACAGCCCCGGGCTGACACTCCGCAGAGTCTTCGCTAGCTGCTAATTAGGCAGCGAGGGCGAAGGCGGAGGAATCGCGCTTAGAAGTGGCGATTATTGTTTGCGACATATGGTTTACGAGATCATTGCCGCTTCCTCGACTCGCTTCCCCTGCTTCGACATCCGCTGTCGAAACCGATCATCCCCATGTTGATTTATCAAGGTGGCGCACACCCCGTCTCCGGGGTGCAGGTGCCATCGTACGTGAACAGCGCACGAGGGTGCCAGCCTATTCCCGCCGGTCGCCCGGTGGCCTGTCGCCGGTCGCCCGGCAGCCGGTCGGGGCGGTCGGATGCGGCGGGTCAGGCCCGCTGGCGCCGCTTCGCCGCCGAGACCGCCCGGTCCGTCTCGCGCCGGTCCTGCTTCTCCCGCAGCGTCTGCCGCTTGTCGTACTCCTTCTTGCCCTTCGCCAGCGCGATCTCGACCTTGGCCCGGCCGTCCTTGAAGTACAGGACGAGGGGCACGATCGTGTGACCCGTCTCCTGGGACTTCGACTCCAGCTTGTCGATCTCCGCCCGGTGCATCAGCAGCTTGCGCTTGCGCCGCGCGCTGTGGTTGGTCCACGTGCCCTGGCTGTACTCGGGGACGTGCACATTGTGCAGCCAGGCCTCGTGCCCGTCGATCTGGACGAAGCCGTCCACCAGCGAGGCCCGCCCCTGGCGCAGCGACTTCACCTCGGTCCCCATCAGCACGAGACCGCACTCGTAGGTGTCGAGGATGTGGTAGTCGTGCCGCGCCTTCTTGTTCTGCGCGATCAGCTTGCGCCCTTTTTCCTTTGCCATAGTGCAGTCATTTTCGCACTACGAGGCCCCCCTGAGGCCACTCAATACCGACTGCGCACGCTGCTCGGCCCCCTCACTGGCCGTGAGGTCGGGCGTGATGCCCCGGCCGTCGACGCTGTGACCCGCCGGAGTGCGGTAATGGCCCACCGTGAGCTCGGCCACCGAGCCGTCGGGAAGCCGGCTCGGCATCTGCACCGACCCCTTGCCGAAGGTGCGCGAGCCGACGGTGATCGCCCTGCCGCGGTCCTTCAGCGCGCCCGTGACCAGCTCCGCGGCGCTCATCGTGCCCGCGTCGACCAGCGCGACGAGGGGCCGGTCGGTGTCGCCGCCGCCCTCCGCGTAGAGCGCCTGCTGCTCGCCGCGCACGTCGTACGTGGCGACCAGGCCACCGTCGAGGAAGGCGGACGCGGCCGTGACGGCCTCGGAGACCAGGCCGCCCGCATTGCCCCGCAGGTCCAGGAGGACGCCCGCGCCCTCGGGGGCTCGGCGCACCGCGTCCCGCACCCGCGCGCCCGAGCCCTTGGTGAACGAGGCCACCTTGATCACTACGGTGCCCTCGCCGAGGTGGCGGACGGTGACGGTCTCGGTGGTCAGCAGGGTGCGGGTCAGGGTCTCGGTCCAGCGCCGGCCGCCCCGCTCCAGTCCGAGGACGACGTCCGTGCCGTCAGCCCCGCGCAGCAGTGCCACGACGTCGGTGACCGGACGCCGGGCCACCTCCTGCCCGTCCACGGTCCGCAGCCGGTCGCCGGGCCGGATTCCGGCCCGGTCCGCGGGGCCGCCCTTCTGGACCTCGGCGACCTCCGTGCGGCCGCCGCTGCGCCGGGTCCGCAGGCCCACGCCGGTGTACTCGCCGTCGAGGGCGTTCTCGAACTCCTCGTACTCCTCGCTGTCGTACACCGCGCTCCAGCGGTCGCCGCTGCGGCTGACGAACTGCTCCGCCGCCTCGGTACCCGACTTGCCGTCCGCTATCGCCTCGGCGGCGGCCCGGGCGACCGCGTCGCGGTCCACGGCCTGGGCCACCGCACGGACGGAGAGTCTGCGCGACGTCTCGTGCTCCTCGCTCGGCAGACCGCCGGTGGCGGCGGCGGTGGCAAGGACGGCTCCGAAGACCAAGGTCAGGGCTGCCCCGCGGCGGATGCCGTGGGGCCGGGGACTGAACTCGGGGTCCGACATGGCGTCGAGTCTAGGACAAGCGAAAGGCGCCGTACGGCTGTTGACCGTACGGCGCCCAGGGCGCTTGTCACACCTTGAGATACTTGCGCAATGCGATGAAAGCCGCCACGGCGGGCATCAGCAGACCGATCACCAGGATCAGGGGCAGCATGGCGAACACCGAGTCCCAGCCGATGAAGTTGACCAACTGCATCTTGTCGGCGAGCGCCAGACCGTTGTCGATCAGAAAGTAACGGCCGACGAGCAGCATCACGCAGGCGACCGCGCCGCCCAGTGCACCGGCGACCGCGGCCTCCATGATGAACGGCGTCTGGATGTAGAAGCTGGAGGCTCCCACCAGGCGCATGATGCCGGTTTCACGCCGACGGCTGAACGCGGAGACACGCACGGTGTTGACGATCAGCATCATCGCGATCACCAGCATGAGGCCCATCACGCACAGCGCGGCGATACGCATGCCGTTCATCAGGTCGAAGAGGTTCTGCAGGATGTTGCGCTGGTCCTGGACGGACTGCACCCCGTCCCGCCCCGCGAAGGCGGTCGCGACCACCTTGTACTTCTCGGGGTCGTGCAGCTTGACCCGGAACGACTCCTGCATCTGGTCCGGAGTGATCGTGGAGGCGATGGGAGTGTCGCCGTACTGCTCCTTGTAGTGCTTGTACGCCTGCTCCGCCGTCTCGTGGTCGACGGTGTCGACGACGTCCATCTTCTTCAGATCGGACTGGATCTGTTCCTTCTGCGCACTGGTGACGGCGCCCTTGGCGCACTGCGGTGAGGTGGCCGCGTCGTTCTTGTTGCACAGGAAGATGGAGACGTTGACCTTGTCGTACCAGAAGTCCTTCATGGTGTTGACCTGTTCGCGCATGAGCAGCGCGCCGCCGAACAGGGCGAGGGACAGGGCGACGGAGACGATGACGGCGAACGTCATCGTGAGGTTGCGACGGAGACCGACACCGATCTCCGACATGACGAACTGGGCGCGCATGGCGTGCTTTCAGCCTTTCAGTCTGTCCGGGCTCAGTGCTGGTAGCCGTAGACGCCGCGTGCCTGGTCGCGTACGAGACGGCCCTTCTCGAGCTCGATGACGCGCTTGCGCATCTGGTCGACGATGTTCTGGTCGTGTGTCGCCATCACCACGGTCGTACCGGTGCGGTTGATCCGGTCGAGCAGCTTCATGATGCCGACCGACGTCTGCGGGTCGAGGTTTCCGGTCGGCTCGTCGGCGATCAGCAGCATCGGGCGGTTGACGAAGGCACGGGCGATCGCCACGCGCTGCTGCTCACCACCGGAGAGCTCACCGGGCATCCGGTCCTCCTTGCCGCCGAGTCCGACGAGGTCGAGGACCTGAGGCACGGCCTTGCGGATCTCACCGCGCGGCTTTCCGATGACCTCCTGGGCGAACGCCACGTTCTCCGCGACGGTCTTGTTGGGCAGGAGGCGGAAGTCCTGGAAGACGGTGCCCAGCTGGCGCCGCATGTGCGGCACTTTCCAGTTGGACAGGCGCGCCAGGTCCTTGCCGAGGACATGGACCATGCCCTGGCTGGCGCGCTCCTCTCGAAGGAGGAGCCGCAGGAACGTGGACTTGCCGGAACCGGACGACCCCACGAGGAAGACGAACTCGCCCTTCTCGATTTCGAGGGAGACGTCGCGCAGGGCAGGTCGGTTCTGCTTGGGATAGCTCTTGGAGACGTTGTCGAATCGGATCACGGGTGCACCACGGTCGGCCGGGAGTAGGTGAGCGCGACCTTACGCGAACCGGCCCGGCCCGCGCAGTCACCGCCCTGACATGTCTGTTATGTCGGGTTACGGATCGGGTGTAATCCGGCGGGGCGCGCCGAAAAGCGCGCGAGCTGGCACAGTGGTAGGGGAACAGCGGCGTTTCCCAGTGCGTTGTCGGGAGAGAAATGTGCTGACGGTCCGCGCCTGCGGCTCCGGTGCGCGGGAGGAGGAAAGCGCATGACCTACGACCGATTGGTGTGCGCCAACTGCGCGGCACCCGTTGCAGAGGGCCGCTGCCCGGTCTGCCGGGCCAATCGCGAGCGTCTCCAGCAGGAGGGCCCCTTCGGTGGCGTGAGCCCCGTGATGCTGCTGGCGCTGCTGGTGGCTCTGATAGCGACGGTGGCGATGCTGGCGGCCTACAGGACCGCGTAGCTCCTCCCCGAGGACACAGAAGGGCCCGGGTGCTCGGCACCCGGGCCCTTCATTGCGCTATGCGCTCGTTACGTTGCGTGTCGCTCAGACAGCAGCGCGTCCGCCACCGACGAGGCGCGGCAGCATACGGAAGCCGATGCCACCGGCGATCATCGTCGCGGCGCCCAGCAGCAGGAACGTGGTCTCGGCGGCGCCGGTCTCGGCCAGCTCCTCCTTGGCCTTGCCCTGCTCGGCCGGCTGCGAGCCGGCACTGTCGGTGTCGGTGCCACCGGTCACCGGGGCGTCACCGTCGATCACGCCGCCGTTCGGGTCGGTGTCGTTGCCACCGGTGCCGCCGCCGTTCTCGTTGCCACCGTCGGTGCCACCGTTCTGGTTGCCACCGTTCTCGTTGCCGCCGTCGGTACCACCGTTCTGGTTACCGCCGTCAGCACCACCGTCGGCACCGCCGTCAGCACCGCCGTCCGCGCCACCATCGGCACCGCCGTCAGCACCACCGTCAGCGCCGCCGTCCGCGCCACCATCGGCACCACCGTCCGCGCCACCATCGGCACCACCGTCAGCACCGCCATCGGCACCACCGTCAGCGCCACCATCGGCACCACCGTCAGCACCGCCGATCAGGCCACCGATGACGCCGCCGTCAGCACCGCCATCGGCACCACCGTCAGCGCCACCATCAGCACCGCCGTCAGCGCCACCATCGGCACCACCATCGGCACCACCGTCAGCGCCACCATCAGCACCGCCATCGGCGCCACCATCGGCACCACCATCGGCACCGCCGTCAGCGCCACCATCGGCACCGCCGTCGCCGCCGCCGCTCTGGCAGAGCGTCGGGTCGATCTCGCAGTCGTCGTTGATGCCGGCCTGGACCTCGACACCGCCGACCTCGGCCGAGGCGCCGAAGTCGAAGGCCTGTGCCGCACCCGCGGCGGTCAGCGACGCACCAGCGGCGATCACCGCGCCCGCGGCTATGCGCGCGACACGAACCCGCGTCTTGTTCGTCATATGTTTGCTACCCCCAGTAGCTCATCGTCATCAGGACAGCGTCCGTGGCAGCCGGACCAGGGGTTCGTACCGCTCCCCCGTTCACACGCGCCTCGGAAACACGCATGCCGCGCGCCAGCTTTCCCAGATTTCGCAACAGCGTCAAGGTCGTTGCGGGCGCGATGTCCGAAATACCGTCAGTTGACTGACCTGCGGGGATGCAACTGTGACATAAAAGGGAACTGCCGCCTCGGAGGCGGCAGTTCCCTTGTCGACAAAGCGCTGTTCTACTTCTGACGCTGCTTGCGCCAGCGAATTCCGGCTTCGAGGCTGTGCTGGACGTTCCTCTCGCAGGCCATCCGCAACAGCTCTACTTCTCCTGCTGCTTCCTCCAGCGGATGCCCGCCTCGAGGAATCCGTCGATCTCCCCGTCGAGCACCGACTGCGGGTTGCCCACCTCGAACTCGGTGCGCAGGTCCTTGACCATCTGGTACGGGTGCAGGACGTACGAACGCATCTGGTTTCCCCAGGAGTTGCCGCCGTCGCCCTTGAGGGCGTCCATCCTGGCCTGCTCCTCCAGGCGGCGGCGCTCCAGCAGCTTCGCCTGAAGGACGTTCATCGCGCTCGCCTTGTTCTGGATCTGGGAGCGCTCGTTCTGGCAGGAGACGACGATGCCGGTCGGCAGGTGCGTGATGCGGACCGCGGAGTCGGTCGTGTTGACGCCCTGGCCGCCGGGGCCGGACGCGCGGTAGACGTCGATACGCAGCTCGGACTCGTCGATCTCGACGTGGTCGGACTGCTCGACGACCGGCAGCACCTCGACGCCCGCGAAGGACGTCTGCCGGCGGCCCTGGTTGTCGAAGGGCGAGATGCGCACCAGGCGGTGCGTGCCCTGCTCGACGGAGAGGGTGCCGTAGGCGTACGGAGCCTTCACGACGAACGTGGTCGACTTGATGCCGGCCTCTTCCGCGTACGACGTCTCGTAGACCTCGGTGCCGTAGCCGTGCCGCTCGGCCCAGCGCATATACATCCGCTGCAGCTGTTCGGCGAAGTCGGCGGCATCGACGCCGCCGGCCTCGGCACGGATGTTGACCAGCGCCTCGCGCTCGTCGTACTCGCCGGACAGGAGGGTGCGGACCTCCATCTCGTCCAGCGCCTTCCGCACGGACTCCAGCTCCACCTCGGCCTCGGCGCGGGTGTCCGTGTCGTCCTCGGCCTCCGCGAGCTCGAAGAGCACTTCGAGGTCGTCGATACGGCTGCGGAGCGCCTCGGTCTTGCGGACCTCCGCCTGGAGGTGTGAAAGCTTGCTGGTGATCTTCTGCGCCGCCTCGGGGTCGTCCCACAGGGACGGTGCCGCCGCCTGCTCCTCGAGCACGGCGATGTCTGCCCTCATCCTGTCGAGGTCCAGAACGGCCTCGATCGACCCCATGGTCGAGGAAAGGGACTTCAGCTCTTCGGATACATCGACGACTGCCACGGGTCCAGCGTAACGGCTGAGCGGCCGAACCCGTGCTGGCCCCGGTTCCGCCCTGGTCCCCGGGCCTGCGGGCCCCGGGGACCGGACCTATATCAGGGCTCGGAGGGGGCGGACTGCTGGGTGTCGCGCGGCAGCGGCTCGTTCTCTTCGCCGCCGGTGGCCAGCCAGCCGCCGACGCCCACGGCCGCCGCCACGACGACGGCGGCCACGCCGAGCGTGATACGGCGCTTGCGCACCGAGGCCGACCTGTTGCGGGCGGAGCCGGGGCGGCGCTGGCCCGGGGCGCGGGGCGCACGCGCGGTGCCATGGGCGCCTCCCGCGAGCTCGTCCGGGGCGGGGACCCGCATCGAGGTGTGGGTGTCGCGGTTGGAGTCGGCCGGGGTGGAGCCGGGGACGAGCGGGACCGCGCCGCGGCGGCGGGGCTGGTTCCGCACAGCCGGCGCGACGTCCTCGTACGGCTCCGGTGCGGGCTCCGCGTCAGGCTCGTCGACGTCCAGCGGCGGCATGCCGGCGAGCATCGGCAGCAGGTCGTGCAGCCGGTGCGCCAGCTCCGAGGCGCGCAGCCGGGAGGCGGGCGCCTTGGCCAGGCACTGGACGATCAGCTGCCACAGCTCGTCGGGGATGCCCGGCAGCGGGACCACGGTCTCGGTGACGTGACGGCGCAGGACCGCTCCCGGGTGGCCGCCGCCGAAGGGCGTGAACCCGGCCAGGAGCTCGTACAGGACGGTCGCCAGCGCATAGATGTCGACCGCCGCGCGCGGCGGCAGACCCTCGACGATCTCGGGCGCGATGTAGTCGGGGGTGCCGATGATCCCCGAGGGGTTGGGGGCGTTGCCGCCCGTGGGACGCAGGGCCTTGGTGCGGCGCGGGGTGTCGATCAGCTTGGCGACGCCGAAGTCGGTCAGCAGCGCCGGGTGCGAGCCGGCGGGACCGAGCGGACCCTCCATGTCGAGCAGGATGTTCTCCGGCTTGACGTCCCGGTGCACGACCCCGGCCGCGTGGGCGGCGGCCAGGCCGTCGGCGACGTCCGCGGTGATCGCGACCGCGGCCTCGGGTGCGAGCCGGCGCTCGCGGTCCAGCCGGGTGCGCAGATCGGTCCCGCGGACGAGGTCCATGACCAGCGCGAGGTCGTTGCCGTCGACGACGAGGTCGCGGACGCCGACGATCCTGGGGTGGTCGAGCCCGAGCAGGGCCGTGCGCTCCTGGACGAAGCGGCCGACCAGCTCCTGGTCGCAGGCCAGGTCCTCGCGCAACAGCTTGACGGCGACGGGCCCTTCGGGTCCCTCGCCGAGCCACACCGTGCCGGCGCTTCCCCGCCCCAGGATCTGATGGGCCGTGTACCGGCTGCCGATATTCCGTGCCAAGACTGCTCCCTCAGCGGCTGGCGTTGCCCCTTAACGTACGCGGGAGTCGGGGGCCTGTGTGCCCCGGATGACACCAACCTCCACTTCTGCGGAACAAATCAGCCCGCAGAAGTCGACAAAACGACAGAGCTACCGCTGTTACTGCTGGTTACAGGGCAGGGTCGGCGCGGTTACTGCTGGTTCTGGATCTGGTCGGCGGTGTCCTTCGCCTCGCCGATCGTCGAGATCCAGTCGGTGACGGTCGAGATGCCGTCGCCGAGCGCGTCCCAGTAGCTCTTGCCCTCCGCGATCCAGTCCTGGAGCGGAGTGAGCTCCCAGATCAGCCAGCCGCCGATGAAGAACAGCACGACCATGACCAGGCAGCCCTTGAGGCAGCCGAGCCCGGGGATGCGGACCGGGTTGGCGCTGCGCCGGCGCGGCTCGCGCGGCGGACGCGGGACCGGCTGCTGGGGCGGAGGCGCGTACGGCTGCTGCTGCGGCGCGTACGGCTGGGGCTGGGGGCGCTGTGGCTGCTGGGCGTACGGCTGGGGCTGCGGGCGCTGCGGCGGCCGCTGCTGGCGCTGGGGCGGCTGCTGCGGCGCCTGGCGCTGGGGGCGGCGGCGCAAGGGGTCCTGGTTCGGGTCCAGGTACTGCACCTGGGTCTGCTCGTTGCGGTCGCGGGCGGCCCGCAGCTGCGACTGCCACGGGTGCGGATCCTCGGGCCGCGACGCGTCGCCCGGCGGGACAGGAGGCATCACGGAGGTCGGGTCGGCCCCGCCACCGGGCGGGCCCGTCTGTGGCATGACGCTCGTCGCGGCGGACGGATCGTACGAGGGGCCGCCGGTGTTCGGCAGGACCTGCGTCGGGTCCGCGGCGCCAGGCGCCTGGGGGACGGGCGCCGGGGCCGGGTCGGGCGCGAGCAGCGCCGCGACGCCGAGGGCGGCGTCGACCTGGGCTGCGTTCGCGTGCACGCCGATGCCGGCGGCGACCGTGCGCAGGCCGCGTGCGAGGTTCTCTGCGCTGGGCCGCTCGCCGGGCTCCTTGCGCAGGCAGCGCTCTATGACCGTCCACAGCGGCTCGGGCACGGTGGTGGGGCGGCGGGGCTCCTCGCTGAGATGCCGGTGGAGCACCTCCAGCGCCGTACCGCCCGCGAACGGGGGACGGCCAGTGACCAGCTCGTACAGCAGGATGCCGGCCCCGTAGACGTCGACCGCTGAGGTCTGCGGGCGGCCCTCGGCGGACTCGGGCGCGACATACGCCGGGGTGCCGACGAACTCGTGCGTGCGGGTCAGACCCGGGGAATCGGCGAGGCGCGCGATGCCGAAGTCCGTCAGCATCGGGTGCATCTGGCCGTCGGCGTCGGTCTTCAGCAGGACGTTCGCCGGCTTGAGGTCGCGGTGGACGACGCCGTCGGCATGGCTGGCCGCGAGCGCGTCGGCGATCTGCGCGGTCATCAGGGAGGCGGCGACCGGGGAGAGCGGGCCGCTGTCGCGCAGGTAGCGGTGGAGATCGGGGCCGTCGACCAGGTCCATGACCAGGGCGAGGAGATCACCCTCGACCACCAGGTCGCGCGTGCGGACGATGTTCGGGTGGGTGAGGCGCAGGAGGACCGAGCGCTCCCTCAGGAAGCGCATCACCACGTCCGCGTCGTTCGCGAGCTCCTCCTTCAGGACCTTGATCGCGACGGTCTCGCCGGGCTGTCCCGCGACGGCGGCCTCGGCGCCCGCGGTCTCCCGCTGACGGGCTCGCCAGACGGTACCCGTGGCGCCGCGCCCGAGCGGCTCCTCGAGCAGGTATTTGCTGCCTACCGGCCGCACGTCATGCGCTCCCTGCTGGTCGGTCCTCTGGAACCCGGGCCTGCCGATGATCCTGCGGGCCGCCGGGGTGTCCGACCCACTGTAATGGTGCCGAACGGATCACCGGCGGCGCTCGTCCCGATGCCTTTCGTTCGAAGACAGACGCGGGCATCGTACGGATGGTTGCCGCGCGGAAGTGCAGCGAACCTCACGATCGGTCGCGCGGCCGTTCCGGTTCCTGTCCCAACCAGGCACTTTTGCGCCCAGAGCCGACCATTCAAGATCACTTATGGGCGAGGCCCGGGCGTGTTGTCGGCGGCAGGTGCGAGGATGCCCTCAGCACATGGCCGTGGGAGGGAGCCCGTGGCCCGTGCCGGGCGGGGGGCGATCAGGGCGACTCCCCTGCCGGGTACCCCGCGCAGAAGGGATTGCTGACGGCGATGCAGATCCGGCTGACTGTGCTTGCGCCGCGCGGGGGATCGTCCGCGACCGCGGGGCGCCCTTGCGATGTGCTGGTCACCGCGCCCGCGGGGACCGCGCTGGCCGCGGTGGCCTCCGGTCTGGCCGCCGCCGTCTCCGGCCCGGAGACCTCGGGCGCCGTCGTGCTCTACGCGGGGCAGGAGCGGCTCGATCCGCAGCGGCGCACGCTCGGCGAGCCACCGCTGGTGGACGGCGCCGTCCTCGCCCTCCAGTCCCCCGTCGACGACGACTCGCACGGCGTCCAGGCGACGGCCAGGCTCCATGTCGTGGCCGGGCCGGACGCGGGCGGCGTCCATCTGCTGCACGGCGGCCGGATAGACGTCGGCCGCTCGGCCGACGCCGATGTGCCGCTGGACGACCCGGACGTCTCCCGGCTGCACTGTGCGGTCACCGTGACGGACGACGGCCGCGTGACGGTCGCGGACCTGGGCTCGACGAACGGCACGACGGTCGACGGCGAATCCGTCGACACGCGCCCGGTCCGCCTCCCGGCGGGGGCGCTGCTGCGCCTTGGTGAGTCGAGGCTGCGCCTGACGGCTGCGCCGCCGCCGGAGCCGCTGACGACGACACCGGACGGCGAGGGCCACCTGCGGGTGTCCCGCCCGTCCGAGCCCCGTCCCATACCGGACGGCCCTTCCGGTACGGGCTCGCCCACCGGCCGGCCCGCATCCGCCGCGGGCGGCCCGCCCGGCGGCGGGAGCACGGATTTGCGCAGCCCGGGCGACGCGGGCACGCAGGGCGCAGGTCCGCTGGGTCCCGGCGGCGACCGGGCTGCGGATGGGCAGGGCGCGGGCGGTCGCAGGCCGCAGTGGGCCGGACAGGCCGACACGTACGGCGCGACCGGCGCGTACACAGAAGAGGCAGTCGCCCCTGGCGCGACCACAGGCCGCCGGGACACGTGGCCAATGGCCCCGGGCTCGCGAGGGCCCGGCGGCACCGGCGCGGGCAGCGCCGGGGCTGAGGACGCGCGAGGCGCGGGTTCGCACGGGCCGGACAGCGCGGCCGGCGCAGACACGGCGGCCGGCGCAGACACGGCGGCCAGCGCAGACACGGCGGCCAGCGCGGACGCGGCGGGCACGGGCGGCCGCGGACCCGGGTGGGCCGAACGGCCGGACTCGTACGGACTCGGCGCAGACGGGGAACGCGCGGGCACTCAGGACCCGAGCGGCCACCGACCCCAGTGGGCCACTGACCCGTACGGCACCGGCGACACCGCCGGCTCCGGCACCCGCAGCAGCCAGTCCGGCCCGCACGCACAGGACGAGGGCGGGCCGCACTGGCCGGACCCGGCGGACCCGTACGGGCGTCGGGAAGCCGACGGCACCGGCAGCCGCGCGGGCGCGTGGCCCGAGCCGACCGACCCGCACCGGTCAAGCGGCGCAGGCGGTGCGGGCAGCCGTGGCGACGCGTGGCCCGAGCCCGCCGACCCGCACGGACAGGGCGACGCACACGGTGCAGGCAGCCGTGGCGACGCGTGGGGCGATCCACACCGGGACAGCAGCGCAGGCAGCCGTCCTCAGGCGGCCGGCCCGGGCGAAGGGCCCGGGCAGTTCGGCGGGCGCGGCGGGTCGCAGACCTTCCGTGCCGACGGGGGCGAGGCCGAAGCGCGAGGGTCGCAGACCTACCGCGCCGACGTCACGAGCCCGCGCGTCCCCGCGCAGTACGTCCCCACGGGCGGCCACACCCACGCCCGGGCGCTCGACGCCTCCGGTGGGGAGCCGGTCCGCAGCCGGACCCCCGAGGGGGGCACGGCCCGGCGCCGCGGCATCGGGGCCTGGGCCCGTCGACTGACCGGCGGCCGCGACGCGCGCGTGGTGGAGCAGTCCCAGCCGGGCGGGCCCGCGGTCGCCGCGGGGCCGCCCGCGGTCGAGGCATGGCCCGACCCCGCGACCGTGCTGCTCACCGCGCTCGGCCCCGGCCCGCGGCTGTGGGAGCGAGGCTCCGGGCACCCGGAGTCCCTCGTCATCCGGCTCGGTACGACGGACCGCGCCGAGCTGCCCGCCGTGCCGGTGACCGTGGCGCTGCGCGAGGCAGGCTCCCTAGGGCTGGCCGGTCCGCGGGCGCGGCTGGCCGGACTCGCGCGCTCCGCCGTCGCCCAGCTCGCCGCGCTGCACTCCCCGTCCGATCTGGAGATCGTGCTGATCAGCACGGACCGCGCCCGCAGCCGGGAAGAGCGCCTGGGCGAATGGGCGTGGCTCGGCTGGCTGCCGCATCTGCGCCCCGCGCACGGCCAGGACTGCCGGCTCCTGCTCGCCTACGACCGCGATCAGGCCACCGCCCGCACCGCCGAGCTGACGCGCAGGCTGGACGAGGGGCCGCTCGGTCAGGGCTGGCCGAGCGCCGACCACCGGGCCGTCGCGGACGCGGCCGACCGGCACACGGGCCCGCGTACGGTCGTGATCGTCGACGGCGACCCGGGGTCCGCCGCGCTTCGTGAGACCACCGCGCGGCTCGCCGGAGCGGGCCCGGCCGCGGGGATCCATCTGATCTGTCTGGCCGAGACCCCGGCCGCCTCCCCTCTGTCTCCCGTGGCGGCGACCTACGAGTCCGCGTGCGCGGCGTCGCCGGCGTTCCGCGAGTGCGGTGCGGTCGCGATGCTCAGCGGTGACGTGGCGACAGCGCTGCGGCTGATGCGGGTGGCCGGCGGCCGGCCCGTCGGCCATGGCACGGTCGGCGCGGTGGACGCGGTGTCACCGGCGTGGGCCGAGCGTTTCGCGCGCGCGCTCGCGCCTCTGCGCGCCGAGGGTGCTTCAACGCATCAGGGACGAGTTGCGGCGCTGCCGCAGTCGGCCCGGCTGCTGGACGAGCTGGAGCTCGCCCGGGCCACGCCCGCCTCGCTGATGGCGCGTTGGGCCACGGCGGGCGACGGCACGGTTGTCCTCGGCGCCGGGCCCCGCGGCCCGCTCGTCGTGGATCTCACCGAGGAGGGCCCGCACCTGTTGATCGAGGGCCCGGCGGGCAGCGGCCGCACGGAGCTGCTGCGCGCGGTCGCCGCGTCCCTGGCCGCCGCCGCCCGCCCGGACCGGCTCGGTCTGCTGCTGGTCGACGGCGCGGGCGGCGAGCGCGGCGAGGGCCTGGCGGCGTGCACGGAGCTGCCGCATGTCACCGAGCACTTGGTGGCAAGCGATCCGGTCCGCATGAGGGTGTTCGCGCAGGCTCTGGGCGCCGAGCTGAAGCGTCGCGCGGAGCTTCTGGACGGGTCGGACTTCGCCGAGTGGCAGGCGCGGCGCGAGGTCTCGGGCCGAATAGTCGGCCAGCGCGGCCCGAGCCCCGCCGAGCAGCGCGGCGATCTGGAGTCGCCGCCCTCCGGGACCCTGCGGCTGCGCCCCGGCGGGCGTACGCAGAGCCAGGAGCCGGACCCCCTGCCCCGGCTCGTGGTGCTGGTGGACGACTTCGACGCGCTGGTGGCCCCCGCGCTCGGCAGCGCCGGCCGGCCGGCCGCGGGTTCGGTCGTACGGGCCCTGGAGGCGGTGGCCAAGGACGGCGAGCGGCTCGGCGTGCATCTGGTGGCGACGTCCTCGCGGCCCGACCGGACGGCGGACACGCGGCTGGCGGAGGGCGCGCGGCTCCGTGTGGTGCTTCAGGCGCCGCCCGTGGCGCCGGGGCCGGACGATCCGGCACCCGGCCGGGGCAGGCTGGGGCATCCGGACGGCCGGGTGACACCGTTCCAGAGCGGCCGTGTCACGGGGCGCATACCGCGGACGGCGACTCTGCGTCCCACGGTCGTCCCGCTGGAGTGGGAGCGGATGGGCGATCCGCCGACCCGCCGCCCCGTCCGCGAACTGGGCAACGGGCCGACGGATCTCGCCCTGCTCGCGAGCGCGCTGCAACGGGCCGCCCAGTCGGTCAACGCAGGCCCGGTCCCGCCCCTCATCCCGGCGCAGACCTGACCCACCCTCACTTCTCATCCCGGCCCAGGGCCTGACGCGCGCCCACTCCTCACCCCGGCACAGCCTGACGCGCGCCCACTCCTCACCCCGGCGCAGGCCTGGCCCGTGCCGCCGCGCCGCCCGCCACCCCCCGTGAGCCATACGCCTGACATCGCGTCACAAGGCCATCACGAAAGGTCGGTGGTCGCCGGGGGCGGTATTGCGACACCCGGAGCTCGGGCGTAGACCTGGCTGTCACGGGACAGCAGCGCACGGGAGAGACGGGGCAGCAATGCGCACAACTCTTCGTACGAGCAGGGCCGCGGTGACGCTCGCCGCCATCGGCGCGCTCACCCTCGCCGGATGCGGCGCCGACAGTGACGCCGGGGAGCCGAAGGGCAAGCAGACCACCGAGGCGCCGACGACCGTCCAGCTGCCCAAGCTGGACGGCGAGAGCATCCAGGTCGCGGCCGTCTGGAGCGGCCCGGAGCAGGAGAACTTCACCAAGGTCCTGAACGAGTTCGAGAAGCGCACGGGCGCGAACGTCACCTTCGTGCCCGCCCAGGACCCGATCGTCAACTTCCTCGGAACGAAGATCGCCGGCGGCAGCCCGCCGGACGTGGCGATGCTGCCGCAGGTCGGCGCGATCCAGCAGGCCGTGCAGCGCAAGTGGGCCAAGCCGGTCGGCCCGGAGGCCAGGGAGCAGCTCGCGAAGAACTACTCGAAGGGCTGGCAGGACCTGGGCGCGGTGGACGGCACTCAGTACGGCGTGTATTACAAGGCCGCCAACAAGTCCCTCATCTGGTACAACAACACGGTCTTCGAGAACGCGGGTGCGAGTGCGCCGAAGACGTGGAAGGACTTCATGGCGACGGCGGAGACGATCTCCGCCTCGGGTGTCACGCCGGTCTCGATCGCGGGCGCGGACGGCTGGACTCTCACCGACTGGTTCGAGAACGTGTACCTCTCGCAGGCCGGTCCGGAGAAGTACGACCAGCTGGCCAAGCACGAGATCAAGTGGACCGACCCTTCGGTCAAGGACGCGCTCACCACGCTCGGCCAGCTGTTCGGCAAGCCGTCGCTGATCGCGGGCGGCACGGACGGCGCGCTGCAGACCGAGTTCCCGGCGTCCGTCACGCAGACCTTCAGCGGTGGCGACCAGCCGAAGGCCGCGATGGTCTTCGAGGGCGACTTCGTGACGGTCAACATCGCCCAGACGGACGCGAAGATCGGGACCGAGGCGAAGGTCTTCCCGTTCCCCGCGGTCGGCGAGAAGGCACCCGTGGTGACGGGCGGTGACGCGGCCGTGGCACTGAAGGACAGCAAGGGCGCGCAGGCGCTGCTGACGTTCCTCGCCTCGCCCGACGCGGCGGCGATCTCGGCGGCGGCGGGCGGCTTCATCTCGCCCAACAAGTCCCTTGACGCGGCCGCGTACCCGAACGACGTGCAGCGCGACATCGCCAAGGCGCTGATCGCGGCCGGCGACGACTTCCGCTTCGACATGTCGGACCAGATGCCGCAGTCGTTCGGCGGTACGCCGGGCAAGGGCGAGTGGAAGGCGCTCCAGGACTTCCTGAAGAACCCGAAGGACGTCGCGGGCATCCAGCAGAGGCTGGAGGCCGACGCGGCCAAGGCCTACAAGAGCTGAAGTCGTGGCGGCCGCGACCGCGGGGGGGCCGGCCCGTCCGGCGCCCCCCGCCGACAAGCGCAAGAGCGTGACAGGCACACGTAAAGTCGTGGCGGCGGGATTCCTGCTGCCGGCTCTCGTGCTGCTGGGCGCGCTCGTGGTCTACCCGATCGGGTACTCGCTCTACCGGTCCTTCTTCGACCAGCCCGGCACCGGTTTCGCCGGGCTGGACAACTATGTCGAGATCTTCACCGACGACACCATCCTGACCGCGGTGAAGAACAACGCGATCTGGGTGGTCGTCGCGCCGACGGTCTCCACCGCGCTGGGGCTGATCTTCGCGGTGCTCACGGAGCGGATCCGCTGGGGCACGGCGTTCAAGCTGGTTGTCTTCATGCCCATGGCGATCTCGATGCTCGCCGCGGGCATCATCTTCCGGCTGGTGTACGAGCAGGACCCGGAGCGCGGCGTCGCCAACGCGGTCTGGGTGGGCGTGCACGACACGTTCAGCGAGTCGGCCGGTTTCCCCAAGGCGCATCCGCTGCCGGTGCATCCGCTGAAGGCGGGCGGCGGCGGTTCGTTCGTCACCAAGGAACCGGTCACGGCCGGGAAGAGCGTGCAGTTGCCGCTGGTCGGGGTGGCTCCCGCGAAGATGCCGTCGGACGCGCAGCCCGCGAAGACGCCGGAGGCCGAGCCGGGCGAGATCACCGGCACGGCGTGGCTGGACTTCACCCGGGGCGGCGGCGGCAAGCCGAACGCCGTCGACCCCAAGGAGCTCGGGCTCAAGGGCATCAAGGTGGAGGCGGTCAAGGACGGCAAGGTCGTAGCGGAGGCGCGGGCCGGCGCGGACGGGCGGTTCACCCTGCCCGACTCGGCGGACGGCGCGCTGCTGCGGCTGCCGGCGGAGAACTTCCGTGAGCCGTACAACGGCGTGAACTGGCTCGGTCCGAACCTGGTCACACCCGCGATCATCGGCAGCTATGTGTGGATGTGGGCGGGCTTCGCGATGGTGCTGATCGCCGCGGGGCTGGCGAGCGTGCCGCGCGAACTGCTGGAGGCGGCACGCGTGGACGGCGCGAACGAGTGGCAGGTCTTCCGCAAGGTGACCGTGCCGCTGCTGGCGCCCGTCCTCGCGGTGGTGCTGGTGACGTTGATGATCAACGTGCTCAAGATCTTCGACCTGGTGTTCATCATCGCGCCGGGCTCCTCCCAGGACGACGCGAACGTGCTCGCGCTCCAGCTGTACCGCTCGTCGTTCGGCACCGACGCGAATCTCGGACTCGGCAGCGCGATCGCCGTGCTGCTGCTTCTGCTGGTGCTGCCGGTGATGTTCTTCAACATCAGGAGGATGCGGAAGGAGGCAGGGCGATGAGGTCTGGCCGCACCACGCCCGCCCCCTGCCGAGGGTCCGGGGCTCGCCCCCCGGACCGGCTCAGCAACAGCAGGAGGACGCGGAAGGGGGCAGCACGATGAGCACCGTGAGCAGCAGGACCGGCACCAGCGCCGTGCCCGTCAAGGCGAAGCAGTCCCTCGCCGCCCGCGTCGCCGCCCGCACCGGCGGCGGCGTGCTGCGGGTCTGCCTCGTCCTCGCCGCCCTCTTCTGGCTGATGCCGACCGTCGGTCTGCTGCTCTCCTCCCTTCGCAGCCCCGGTGACATCGCCGAGAGCGGCTGGTGGAAGGTCCTGACCGCGCCCGCCGAGCTCACCACCGAGAACTACTCCCGCCTCCTCCAGAACGAGGCGATCACCGACTCCCTCCTCTCCACCGTCCTGATCACCGTTCCGGCCACCGTGCTCGTCGTGGTGATCGGCGCGCTCGCCGGGTACGCCTTCGCGTGGATGGAGTTCCCGGGCCGCGACTGGTGGTTCATGGTCGTCGTCGGCCTCCTCGTCGTCCCCGTGCAGGTCGCGCTCGTGCCGGTGTCCGAGCTGTTCGGCGTGATCGGCATCTTCGAGACGACGATCGGCGTGATCCTGTTTCATGTCGCCTTCGGGCTGCCCTTCGCGATCTTCCTGCTGCGCAACTTCTTCGCGGAGATCCCGAGGGAACTGCTGGAGGCGGCCCGGCTCGACGGGGCGGGCGAAATCCGTCTGTTCACCCGCGTCGTGATGCCGCTGGGCGGGCCGGCGATCGCCTCGCTGGGCATTTTCCAGTTCCTGTGGGTGTGGAACGACATGCTGGTCGCGCTGATCTTCGCGGACTCCGAGTCCGCGCCGATCACGGTCGCGCTCCAGCGCCAGGTACGGCAGTTCGGCAACAACATCGACGTGCTCGCGCCCGGCGCGTTCGTATCGATGATCATCCCGCTGATCGTGTTCTTCGCCTTCCAGCGGCAGTTCGTCTCCGGCGTCATGGCAGGCGCCGTCAAGTGACCGTACGGCCGTGGAGGCGGCCCGGTTTCCCGTAACCGGGCCGCCTCCACGCGTTCGTCCCCCGTATGCCACGTGCGGCGTAACCAAGTCACCCCATTGGCCGTTCTCGGACCATCTGTCCGCGCCGACCCATGGATGTGCCGTGCCCCGGTTCAGCGTCATCGTGCCCGCGTTCAAGGTCCAGGCGTACCTGCATGAATGCCTGGATTCGGTGCTGACTCAGAGCTTCGACGACTTCGAGCTGATCGCCGTCGACGACGGCTCCCCCGACGCCTGCGGTGCGATCATCGACGAGGTCGCGGCGCGCGATCCGCGCGTGCGGGCCGTACACCTGCCGCGGAACGTGGGCCTGGGCCAGGCGCGCAATGCCGGACTCGCCCGCGCCGCCGGCGAGTACATCGTCTTCCTCGACAGCGACGACACCCTCGTGCCCGGCGCACTCCAGGCGATCGCCGACCGCCTCAAGCACACGGACGAGCCCGACGTCCTGGTCTACGACTACGCCCGCACCTACTGGACGGGCGAGAGCCGGCGCAACAAGTGCGCCGCGCTGCTGACCGAGCAGGGCCCCGCGACGTTCCGCCTGGCGGACCGGCCCGGGCTGCTGAAACTGCTGATGGTGGTCTGGAACAAGGCGTACAAGCGCGAGTTCGTCGAGCGCGAGGGCCTCGCCTTCCCGCCGGGCTACTACGAGGACACCCCGTGGACGTATCCGGCGCTTCTGGCGGCCTCCACGATCGCCGCGCTGGACCGGGTGTGCGTGCACTACCGCCAGCGCAGGCAGGGCGGCAACATCCTCGCCACCACGAGCCGCAAGCACTTCGACATCTTCGACCAGTACGACCGCGTCTTCGCGTTCCTCGACGCACGGCCCGAGCTCGCGCGCTGGCGGCCGGTCCTCTTCTGCCGCATGGTCGACCACTTCTCGACGCTGGCGACCACCCGTGGCCGGCTCCCCCGTGGCAGCCGCGCCGAGTTCTTCCGCCGCGCCCGCGCGCACTGCGCCCGCCACCACGCGCCGGGGGTGCGTCCCTCCCTGCGCGGGCGGCTGCGGCATGTGCTGATGCGGCACGGCTGCCACCGGACCTACCGGCTGCTGTGGACGACGGACCTGCTTTTCGCTCGGGCCCGCGGCGCGGCGGGAGCGGGCCGACGCGTGCTTCGCACCGCCGCGGTGCGGCTGCACTACCGCATCCAGCTGCGGCTGCCCGTGCGCCGGGACCTGGCTGTGTTCTCCGCGTACTGGAACCGCGGCTACGCGTGCAATCCAGCCGCGATCGAGGCGAAGGTCCGCGAACTCGCCCCGCACATCCGCACCGCCTGGATCGCGGACCAGGCTCACCGGCACACGCTTCCGGCGCAGACCCGGTGGCTGCGCCCCGGCTCGTTCGCGCACTGGTCGGCGCTCGCACGCGCCAAATATCTCGTCAACAACGTGAACTTCGACCGCCGGATGGTCAAGCGCCCCGCCCAGGTCATGCTCCAGACCCATCACGGCACCCCGCTGAAGACCATGGGCATCGATCTTCAGGAACGCCCGGCCGCGGCCCGTGACATGGACTTCGAGCAGCTGCTCGCGAACGCCGACAAGTGGGACTACTCCCTGTCCGCCAACCGGCATTCGACGCTCGTCTGGGAGCGCGCCTACCCCTCCGTCTGCACCGTCCTCGAATACGGCCATCCCCGCAACGACGTCTTCCACCACGCCAAGCCCGCCGACGTGGCGCGACTGCGCGCCTCGCTCGGTGTGCCGGAGGGCACCACCGCGATCCTGTACGCCCCGACCCATCGCGACTACCGCCGCGCCCAGCATCCGTCCCTGGACCTGGCGCGGTTCGCGGCCGCGCTCGGCGACCGCTTCGTCGTGCTCGCCCGCGCGCACTACTTCGCCGACGCCGGCGCCTTCGGCGCGGCTCACCGGGTCGTCGACGTCTCCGCGCATCCGAGCGTCGAGTCCCTCGCGCTCGCCTCGGACGCGCTGGTCACCGACTACTCGTCCCTGATGTTCGACTACGCGGGCCTGGACCGCCCGATCGTGCTGCACACGTCCGACTGGGAGGCGTACCAGGCGGCCCGCGGCACGTACTTCGACGTGCGCACATGCCCGCCCGGCGCGGTTGCCGGCACGGAGGACGAACTGATCGACATCTTCACCACGGGCCACTGGCGCAGCTCGCGCTCGGCGCAGCTGCGGGCCGCGTTCCGGGAGCGGTTCTGCCCGTACGACGACGGGCATGCGGCGGAGCGGGTCGTACGGCGGGTCTTCCTGGACGAGACCGGCGGGCTTCCCGCCTTCGTCCCGCCGGCCGAGCGGACTCCGGTCCCCGCGGCCGGGCCCGCACCGCAGCTCCCCATCGCGCGACGCCCCGTCGACGACCCGCTCTCCGTCCGTCCCCTCTGACCGGGGTGCCGGCCCGGCTGGCCGGCACCCGGTGCACCTGCCCGAGTACGAGAAAGAGTGTCCATGCCCCGCCTGAGCATTGTCGTCCCTGTCCGTCGCGTGCGCGGAAGTCTGCGCGCGTGCCTGGAATCGGTGCTGGCCCAGTCGTTCGCCGATATCGAGATCATCGGGGTCGCCGACGGATCGCCGGACGGCTCGGGGCAGTTGCTCGACGAGATCGCCGCCCGCGATTCCCGCGTGCGCGCCGTGCACCTCGCCGAACCGGCGGGCTCGGACGGCCGCCGCACCGCGGGCGCCGAGCGTGCGACGGGCGACTACCTGCTGTTCCTGGAGGGCTCCCATGTCCTGCTGCCCGGTGCGCTGCAGCGGATCGCGGACCGGCTGGATGCGGCGAAGGACCCGGATGTGCTGCTGTTCGGGCATGTCCGCAGGCCGTTCCGGGGCCTGCCGCAGGAGAGCCGTTCACTGCGACTGCTGACGGCGATGGGCGGCACGGACCTGTGCACGCTCGCGGAGCGTCCGGAGCTGCTCGGGGTCGCGGCCGTGTGCTGGAACCGCGCCGTCCGCCGCGATTTCCACGAGCGCGGCCAGGTGTCCTTCGCCCCCGGGGCGTACGGGGACCGGATGTACGCGCTCGGCATGCTCGTGACGGCGGAGACGATCGCGGCGCTGCCCGTCCCCTGCGTCGAGCACCGTCAGCAGCGCTGTCTGCCCGGCCTCGACGAGCCCGAGGACACGGTCCGGCCGCACGACGTGGTCGAGCAGTTCAGCGAGCTGTTCGGCACCCTCCAGGGGACCGCGCGTTTCGACGCCGTGCACAGCCCGCTGTTCCAGCTGGCCTCGCAGCAGCTGCTGGAGACGTACGCGGAGGTCTCGCGCCGCCGGCGCGCCTATGTGCGGGCCGTGGCCGCCTTCCACCGGGAGTACCGGCCGCGCGGACACCGTCCGCCCGCCGGCATCGCCGCGCTGCGGCTGCGGCTTCTCGGCCGTGGCCGGCCGGCCGCGCTGCGCGGCTTCGACGCGGCGCTTGCGGTGCGGCGGAGGCTGCTGGAGGCGGCGGCCGGGGCGCGGGCCGGGCTGGCGCGCAGGGTGCTCCCCGTGCTGTACCGGCTGCACCGGCTGCGGCCGCTGGACCGCCGACTCGCCGTGTACAGCGCGTACTGGAACCGTGGCATGAGCTGCAATCCGGCCGCGATCTACCACAAGGCCGCCGAACTGGCGCCCGGTGTACGCGGGGTGTGGGTGGTGTCGCACAAGGCGGCCGCTTCCCTGCCGCCCGGCGTGGACCACGTCGTGCCGGGCTCGCGCCGCTACTGGGCGGTGATGGCCCGCGCCACGTACTTCATCAGCAACGTCAACTTCCCCAACCAGGTCGTCAAGCGCCCCGGTCAGGTCCATGTGATGACCCATCACGGCACGCCGCTGAAGGTGATGGGCATGGGCCAGTACCCCTACCCGGCGGCCGCACAGGGCCTCAACTTCAAGGACCTGCTGCACCGGGTGGACCGCTGGGACGTCAGCCTGTCGTCCAATCCGCACTCCACCGAGGCGTGGACGAGCGCCTATCCGAGCGCGGTGCGCCATCTGGAAACCGGCTATCCGCGCAACGACGTTCTGGTGAACGCCACGCCCGAGCAGGTCGCCGCCGTCCGTGCCTCGCTGGGCATCCGCCCGGAGCAGCGCGCCGTGCTGTACGCCCCGACGTTCCGCGACCACGAGCGCGGCTACACCTGCCGGCTCGACCTGTCCCGGGTCGCGCGGGAGCTGGGCGAGGACACCGTGCTGCTGATCCGGGCCCACTACTTCCACGACGGCAGCGGCCTCGGCGTGCTGCCGGGCATCGTGGACGTCTCCGGCCATCCGAGCACCGAGGAGCTGTGCCTGGCGGCGGACGCCCTGGTCACGGACTACTCCTCCGTGATGTTCGACTACGCCAACCTGGACCGGCCCATCGTGATCCACGCCCCCGACTGGGAGATCTACAGCGCGGTGCGGGGCGTCTGCTTCGACCTGCTGTCCGGGGCGCCGGGGGACACCCCCGGCGCGGTGACCCGCAGCACCGACGAGCTGATCCGAGTCTTCACGGACGGCACCTGGAACAGCGCGGCGAACGCCGAACTGCGCGCCGCCTTCCGGGCCCGGTTCTGCCCGTTCGACGACGGCCGGGCGGCCGAGCGCGTGGTGCGGCACGTGCTGCTGGGTGAGCGCGAGCTGCTGCCGGTGGCGCCGCCGGAGGAGCGGGGCGGCGCGGTGGCGCTGCCCCGCCAGGCGGCGCAGCAGAAGGAGGAGCCCCAGGAGAGGCAGGAAGCGGCCGGCACGGCGGTGTAGGCGTCATGGTCGCTCGCCTCTGACCGGCAGGGGAGCGGCTCCGGGCCTCGGCCGGAGCCGCTCCCACCGCTCCCGCAGCCGGTCAGCTCTGCCCCGCCATGACCGTGACCAGGCCGGCCACCACCATCAGCGAGCCGCCCCACGTCCACAGCGACGTCCGCTCGTGCAGCACGGTGGAGCTCGCGAGCACGATCAGCAGATACCCCAGAGCGTTGAAGGGGTACGCGATGTTCAGCGGCACCCGCGCCAGGGTCGACATCCAGGCCACGGCCGAGACGGCGAAGACGACCAGGCCGATGACGACCCACGGGGTCGTGGCGGCGCGCATCAGCAGCGAGCCGCCGCCGTGCTGGGCGGCCGCGGCGGCGGAGCGCATGCCGTGCTTGAGCATGATCTGCCCGCCCGCCGACGAGAACACCGCGAAGAGCAGCAGCAACAGGCTGGACAGCGTCAAGATCTTCCTCCTGCGACGCGGTGGCCCGGGCTCCGGCTCAGATCGCGGCACCCACGCGACCGGCCCGCTCGGCGGGGTCGTACTGGCGGTTGAGAATGTCTTGGACATCGACGTGCTCCCCGGCGATGATCGTCTGTGCCGCATGCGGGGTGAGCACTGCGACGTACTGGTAGCCGAAGAGTGTCGGCCGTACACGGGTCAGCAGCCGGGAGGCCCGGCCCAGGGCCTTGGCCACGGTCCCCCCGCCGAGCACGGACCAGAACGGCGCCCCCGTGGCGGTCAGCCGCAGTTCGTCGTAGCCGGCCGCGCGCACCGTGCGGCGCAGGCTGGCGCGGGTGAAGAAGCGCAGATGCGTCTCGTCGAGGATGCCGCGCCGGTCGTAGCCAAAGGCCCCGAAGGCGACACGCAGCCGTGCGTACCAGTGGCTGAAGTTCGGTACGGACAAAAGGAGATGCCCGCCGGGGCGCAGGACGTCCCGCAGTTCGCACAGGATGCGTTCGGGCCGGGAGAGATGCTCGATGACGTCTCCGGCGACCACGTAGTCGTAGTCGGCGGCGATGCCGGCGGGCAGGCCCTCCTCCAGATCGGCGAGGAGGAAGTGCGTGCAGCGCTCCCGCACCCCCGGCACCTCGACGAAGTCGAGTCCGGTCACGGTGTGGCCGAGCGCTTCGAGGCGCTCGGCGAACAGTCCGCCGGAACAGCCGACGTCGAGGACGCGGCCGGGCGGCATCGTGCGCATGAGGCGCAGGATCGCCGCGTGCGAGGAGCCGTCGCCCTCCTTGAAGGCGTACTCGACGGGCTTGGGGATCCACGGGCAGGTGCCGAAGCCCTTGAGCGCGAGCCGGTATTCGAGGACGTCCTTGACCACGTCCTTGGCGTAGCGCATGCCGTTGACGTAGCAGATCTCGTCGCCGTAGTACGTGGGGATGGGGATCTCCCGGATCCGCATGCCCGCGTCGATCATCTGGACGATGATCTGGGTGTCGAAGTCGAAGGCGTCGGTATTGCGGTCGATGGGCAGCCGGCGCAGCGCGGCGACGCTGTAGGCGCGGTAGCCGGAGTGGAATTCGCTGAGCCGGGAGCCGAGCAGCGCGTTCTCGAAGCGGGTGAGGACACGGTTGCCGAGCCACTTGTAGAACGGCATGCCGCCCCGCAGGGCGCTGCCCGGGTCCATCATCCGGGAGCCGAACACGGCCTCGCACTCGCCGCTCTCGATGGGGGCGATCATCTCGGGCAGCAGTTCGGGGGCGTACTGGCCGTCGCCGTGCAGCAGGACGACGATGTCGAGTCCGCGTGCGGCGGCCAGGGCGTAGCCCGCCTTCTGGTTGCCTCCGTAGCCGAGGTTCTTGGTGTGCCGCATGACGACGGTCGGCGGCATGCCCTCCAGCTGGGACCAGCGGCAGCCTGCGGTGAACGTCTCGTCGCTGCTCGCGTCGTCGAGGATGAGGATCTCGGCGATGCGGGACCGGAAGTCCTTCGGGATGCGGTCGAGCGTCTTCTCCAGCGTGGCCTCGGCGTTGTACGCCACCACCAGGACGCCGATCCGCGGCCCCGGGCCGGACGGCGGGCCGTCCACGCGGACGGCCGGCGAGCCCTCCAGTGTGCTCTCCATCACCAGCGCTTCTCTCCTCTCCGTGGGTTCACTGTTGGTTGACAGGGGATGAGGGGGCGGCGGGTGTCCTCGTCCGGGGGCCCACGACGGGCGGCGTGCGGTCCGGGGACGCCAAGGGCGGCTCGGCGAGCACGCGGCGCAGACCGGTGACGATCCCGGCGGCGAGCAGCAGCCAGCCGAGAGCGGCGAGGTTCAGGGCCCAGTCGTTCCAGCGCACGGCGCTGGCCCCGGAGTAGACGAAGACGGTGACCACGCCGACGAGGACGCCGAACGCGGCCCCCTCCCAGAGGCCGAACAGACAGAGACCGACGACCGGCCAGGCGAGGTACTGGACGGCCGAGCCGGTGCTGAGCAGGAGCAGCAGCGTGAGCGACAGGGCCACCGCGTAGGCGGGGGCGGTGGGGCGCACCCAGGCGAGCCAGGCGCCTGCCGCCATGCACACCAGCACGAACACGAGGTGGAAGTCGCTGTGCAGCGCGGTGATGAACTCGTCGGACGCGCCCATCCAGTCCGCGAACCGCACGAAGCCCCACAGCCGGGCCCGGCCGCCCTTGTATTCCAGGACCTTCTGCCGCAGCGGCTCCGGCACGGTCATCAGCACCGGTCCCCACAGCGCCAGCAGTACGGCCGCGAGGCCGGCGCCGAAGCGTACGAGGGCGGGTCGCCCGGCCCGGAACGCGGTCACGGCCAGGGCGGGGATCGCGACGACGGGGATGAGCTTGATGCTCACCGCCACGGCCGCCGCGACACCGGCGGCGAGCGGGGCGCGGCGGTCGACGAGGAGCCAGGCGGCGAGGACGGCAAACATGACCGCGACCGAATCGGTGTTGCCGTGATATCCGGACGTGGCGAAGAGAACGGGGCTCAGGGCGCATACGAGGGCGCACGCCCTGGCCGTTCCGGTGGACCTCCGGCGACGGAGAATTTCGAATACGAGCAGGGCCGATACGAAATCGGCGAGGCAGGCGGGCGCGCGGATCAGACTGCCGAACGGAATTCCCAGCTGCTCCAGTTCGTCGAGCCCGAGAAGCATCCAGCTCGCGAGAGGCGGATGGTTGTAGACGGGCAGGTGCGGCATCGGGTGTTCGTAGATGCGCAGGGGCCCGGCCTGGGCGATCCCGCGCGCGAACGCGTTGAAGATCCGGACGTCGGCGGGACCGCGCGACTGAGCCGCGTAGACCATCTTGGCGACGAAGGCGAGTGCGGACACGGCGACGACGACGGCTCTCGCCCGGCGCACATCAAGCGTTCCCGTTTTCGTTCGCATTCGCAGGTCCATGGCCGCCGAACGTAGCAATCGTCCACGTCGACGGCTCGCACCGATAAACACACTTAAAGGCTGGACAGTTGACTGTGCTGCGATCTTTGGCAAAGTTCCGGCACGCGAATCACCCGTAAGGTCCATGCCGGGGTGAACCGAACGATGCCGGCACCGGTTTCCACCGACCTTTTCGAAACCGCAGAACCCCGGTCTTCTCGACGGTCAGACCCCGGCCTCCTTCAGGATGCGGTCGGCGACCGTGACGGCGGCGTTCGCGTCGTCGAGGTCGCAGAACACCTGGCGGAACGCCGCGTACGCCTGCTCGTGGCCGGCGGTCGCCGCGGCGGGATCGCGCAGCGCCGCGATCAGCTCGGCGCCGTCGGGGACGAGCGGTCCCGGTGCCTGCTTCTCGAAGTCGAAGCAGAAGCCGCGCAGGGTGTCCCGGTAGTGCTCCAGGTCGTAGGTGTGGAACAGCATGGGGCGGCCGGTGTGCGCGAAGTCGAACATCAGCGAGGAGTAGTCCGTGACCAGCACATCGCTGACGAGCATCAGCTCGGCGACATCGGGGTAGCGCGAGACGTCACGGGCGAAGCCGCCGGTGTCGGGCAGCCGGTCGTTCACCAGGTAGTGGCGGCGGACGAGCAGCACATGACTGTCGCCGAGGGCGGCGCGTGCCGCGGCCAGGTCGAGCCGGAGGTCGAGGGCGTAGCGGCCGCCGCCCTTGGGACGGTCCTCGCGCCAGGTCGGGGCGTACAGCACGACGGTCCTGCCGTCCGGGATGCCGAGGTGCTCGCGGACGCTCGCGGCCACCTTGGCCCGGTCCTCGGCGTGCAGCAGGGCGTTGCGCGGATACCCGGACTCGACGACCTCGCCGTCGTAGCCGAAGGCGCGGCGCAGGATCGGGGTGGAGAAGCGGTTGGGCGAGACCAGCACGCTCCACTGCGCGGCACGGGCGGGCAGGGACTCGATGTAGGGCCGGTTCGCCTGAGGGGTGCCCAGCAGGTCCCGGCCGATGCGCTTGAGCGGTGTGCCGTGCCAGGTCTGCACCACGAACTGGCCGGTGCCGCGCTCGAACCACTCCGGCAGCTGGGTGTTGGTCACCACCGCCCGGGCGGTGGCCAGGGCCTCGTGCCACTCCGCGCCGCCGTACGGGACGGCCCGCACCCCTGCGGGCAGCCTCGCCTGCTGGTCGCGCACGGCCCACACAGGCTCCAGCGGGCTCTCACGGCGCAGCAGTTCCTCATGGACGGCGCGCGGCGAGTCGGAGAACTGGCGTCCGTCGAAGCTGCTGAACAGGACCGTGTCGCGGCGCGGACCGACGCGCAGGGCGGCGGCGTGCTCGCGCATGCGCCGCTCGGCCACGCCGCCGCGCTCGTGGGCGGCCAGGACCGGCCTCGACTCCAGGAGGAGCTGGTCGTGATAGCGGCGGTCGAGCGCGAAATCGCGTCCGTGCACGTGCTCCACGGCGGGTACGGCAGCGTGCTCGGCGGGCGCGAGGCGCAACGGTGTGTAGCGCGCCGGGTCGCTCTCGCCGCGCTCGCGGAGGAACAGGAACCACCGGCCCTCGGCGAGCGGCAGTTCACCGCCGGGCCCGTCGACCGCGGCGGGGGCGATCACGGCACGGAAACGGCCGTCCCGCAGCTCGTGGGGGCAGACGGCCTCCTCCTGGCAGCCGCTGTGCTGGAGCACCAGCTCGGGCCGGCGCAGGGCGTGCCGGGGGAAAGCGCCCTCGATGACGAGTTCGCCGGAGATCGCCCACGCGAAGGTGTCGACGAGGGGCTGCGGGATCTGGTCGTTGAGTACGAGGTTGCCGGACGCGCCCCGGGTGACGGCGAGTTCACGGGCCGGATCGCCGAGCTGGTATTGCCCGGGAGCGGTCGTACGGGACACGGCCACGGGCACGCGGCTGCCGTCGGCGCGGACGAGGCGGACGGTCCAGGCCGAGGTGCGCGGTGCCTCCGCTCCGCTGCTCCCGAGGACGATGTCGGCGGCGAATCCACCCGACGGCCCGACCACGACGGGGACTTCACGCTGCTCCTGCGTGTGGCGGTTGTGCAGCAGCAGCGCCTTGGGGGCCGGGCCGGTCGTGGTCCCCTCGATCCGCACGCCGCCGTCCGTGGCCCGGTGGGCGGTGAGCCGGGCCACGACCCGTTCCGCCTTCAGACGCAGCTTGTTGCCGGACAGGTGGGGCACGATGCGCAGGTCGTCGCGCACGTCGTGGACGGCAGGGGCCGCCCGGTTGCCGAGCAGGCGCAGGGGACCGCGGCGGAAGATCCCGCCCGCGAGGATGCCGACCTCGAGGTTCCACGTGCCGGTCCGCAGCCGCGCCGGGTCGACGACGGTCTCGAACCCCGCCCGTTCGTAGGAGTGCAGGCTCTGCCGCGAGTCGGCGCTCGCCTCGGGAACGCCCGCGGGGCGCAGACGCAGCGGGATCACGCGCCTGCGCCCGGACCGCAACCAGCCGAACGTACGCGGCCGTCGCTCGCCGGCCGGGTGGTTGCGGACGTACGCGTACCCCTTGAGGTGCAGCTTTCCGTCCCGCCACACCGCCTCGGTGAGGTCGGAAACGACCGGCAGGTCGGCGGGGCCGGGCCGGTCGACGCCACGGGGGAGGGGTGCGGTGAGCGGCGGGTACACGGCGCGGCGGGCGCGCGGGCCTTGCACGCGGAACACGTCGCGGCCCTCCTTCTTCTGGAAGGCGAGGAAGGCCAGCAGCTCGGCGAGGCGCCCCTCGCGCACGAGTTGCCACGCGACGCGCAGATGCAGCGCGAGCCCGTCCAGGACGTGCCGGGGCACGCTGTTCACGAACTCCCCGGCGTGCCGCAGGAAGGCGTCGTGGTACGCCTCGTCGCCGTCGGGGAGGGCGTCCATGAAGAGCATCAGGTCGCTGGCGAGCACGCTCGCCTCGTAGCGCCGCCGCGCCTCGCCGCCGAGGAGGTCGCGTGCCGCGGTGACGGAGGCGACCCGGTCCCGCACAGCCGCGGGCCGCGCCCTGCGGGTCGTGATCGACCCGTCGCGGTCGCGCCACAGGTAGACCGTGTCGTGCAGGACGTCGACGGAGCGGGCGAGGAAGTGCGCGGGGACGATGACGGGGATGTCCTCGAAGAGGACGCCTTCGGGGAATGCGAAGGAGTTCCGGTCCCAGAACTCCCTGCGGAAGACCTTGTTGCAGGCGATGCGGTCGTACAACAGCGCCCAGTGCCTGGTGACGTGGGTGGCAATACGGGACGTGGCCATCGGTTCGCGGAACATGGGCGACTGCTGCGTCCTGCCGCCGGCCCGCAGCCGGTGGACGTTGCCGGTGGCGAAGTCCGACCCCGAGGCGTCGAGTGAGCCGACCATCTTCTCGTACGCGTCGGGGGGCACGACGTCGTCGCTGTCGACGAACGCGAGGAACTCTCCGGACGCCCGTCTGATCCCGGCGTTGCGCGCGGCCCCGAGGCCGGCGTTCTCCTGTGAGACCAGCGTGAAACGCTGATCGTCCGCGACGAAGCGCCGGGCGATGTCACCGCTGCCGTCGGTGGAGCCGTCGTCGACCATGACGACCTCGATGTCCCGCAGACTCTGCTCGGCGAGGGAGCGCAGACACTCCTCGAGATAGTCCTCCACGTTGTGGACGGGGACGACGACGCTGAGCCGAATCGGCATGGTGGGCACGTCCGTTCAAGAGCGCATGGTTGCTGCGGAGCACAACCGGCCCGTCGCCCGGGGGTCACCACGCCATGAGCCGAACGGGTGACCCCGGGGGCGCGCACGGGTTCGCGCGCGCCGACGGCGGACACGTGTCCGCGCCATGCGCCCCCACGCCGCACACCTCGGCGCCAGGCGCCTGCGCGTCACGCACCCGGGCACCACACATCTTCGCGCCACGCACGCCGACGCACCCGGGTGCCACGCACCGCCACGCACCGCCGCGCGCTCCTGCCGCGGTGTCAGGACTTGAGCGCCGCCACCGCCGCTCGCGCCAACTCGTCCAGGTATCCCTTCGGCAACCCGCCCCGCACCACCGCCAGCCGCCAGTACAGCGGCCCCACGATCAGATCCAGCGCCCTGTCGGGGTCCGTGTCCTGCGGGAGTTCTCCTCTGGCGACCGCCTCGCGGACGACCACCGCCGCCACCCCTTGCTGGCTGTCCAGCAGCGCCGCCTTGATCGCGTCCGAGATCTCGGGGTTGCGCGCCGACTCCACCAGCAGGTCCGGGATCACCTGCGACGCCACCGGGTGGCGCAGTGCGTGCGCAGCGACCTCCAGCAGCGCCCGTACGTCCCCGTGCAGCGATCCCGTCGACGGCGCGGGCAGGCCCTGGACCGCGACGGCCGAGACCAGGTCCAGCACGAGCGACAGCTTCGACTTCCAGCGCCGGTAGACCGCCGTCTTGCCGACGCCCGCCCGCCGGGCGATCCCTTCGATGGACATACGCGCGAAGCCGACCGCCGCCAGTTCCTCGAAGACGGCCTTGCGGATCGCGTCGGTCACGTCCTCGCGGAGCACGGCGGCTCCTGCGGGGGCGCGGCGCGGGGTTCCGGAGTCCGTAGGCATGGCCGGAATCATACCCGTGACGACGAAACGGTTGCGTTCCGACGCGAGGGGGTCCTACCCTCGCCGTAGCGACGATACGGTCCCGTTCCATTGAAGACTGCTGTCCGCCGTCACCACGAAAGCGACCACCCGCGTGATCACAGCCACCGCCTCCCGGCCTCCCGCCGGCGCCCCTGCCGCCGCCCCGCCCACCGACCTGGCCGCGCTCGCCGCGCGCCACGGCCTCACGGTCAGCGGCGCGCGCCCCGCCCTCGGCGCGTACATCCGTCAGCTCTGGTCGCGGCGGCACTTCATCACCGCCTTCGCCACCGCCAAGCTCACCGCCCAGTACAGCCAGGCCCGCCTCGGCCAGGTCTGGCAGCTCGCGACCCCCCTGCTCAACGCAGCCGTCTACTACCTGATCTTCGGCCAGCTGCTCGGCACCGGCGACGACGTGCCCGACTTCGTGCCGTTCCTCGTCACGGGTGTGTTCATCTGGACGTTCACAGCGAACTCGATCACGGCCGGCACCCGCGCGATCTCCGGCAACATCGGGCTCGTCCGCGCACTGCACTTTCCCCGGGCCGCCCTGCCCATCGCACTCGCCCTCCAGCAGTTGCAGCAGCTGCTCTTCTCGCTCGGCGCCCTCGTCGCCATCCTGTTCTGCTTCGGCGAGTTCCCGAGGCCCTCCTGGCTGCTGGCGGTCCCCGCGCTCGTCCTCCAGGCCATGTTCAACACCGGCCTGTCGATGGCCATGGCCCGGATCGCCGCCCGCACCCCCGACGTCGCGCAGCTGATGCCGTTCGTCCTGCGCACCTGGATGTACGCGTCCGGTGTGATGTGGTCCATCGACAAGGTCCTCGGCAGCGACCGGGTGCCCCACCTGGTGGCCGCCGTGATCCGGTACAACCCGGCCGCGCTCTACATCGACCTCGTCCGCTTCGCGTTCATCGAGTCCTTCACCGCCGACCGGCTGCCCCCTCATGTGTGGGCCGCCGCCCTGCTGTGGGCCGTAGTCCTCGGCGCCGGCGGTTTCGTGTACTTCTGGAAGGCAGAGGAGCAGTACGGCCGTGGCTGACCCCGAGGAGCCCGTTCCCACCGTCGTCGTCGACGGCGTCCACATCACCTACAAGGTCAACGGCGCCCGCACCGGCCGGGGCAGCGCCACTTCCGCCCTCAGCCGGCTCGTCTCCCGGCGCGCCACGCCCGGCGTACGCGAGGTGCACGCGGTCAAGGGCGTCAGCTTCGCCGCGTACAAGGGCGAGGCGATCGGCCTCATCGGCTCCAACGGCTCCGGGAAGTCCACCCTGCTCAAGGCCATCGCCGGTCTCCTGCCCACCGCCGAGGGCAAGGTCTGGACCCACGGCCAGCCGTCTCTCCTCGGCGTCAACGCGGCCCTCATGTCCGACCTGACCGGCGAGCGCAATGTCGTCCTCGGCGGTCTCGCGATGGGCATGACCCGCGAGCAGATCCGCGAACGGTACGACGGCATCGTGGACTTCTCCGGGATCAACGACAAGGGCGACTTCATCTCGCTGCCGATGCGCACGTACTCCTCCGGCATGGGCGCCCGGCTGCGCTTCTCCATCGCCGCTGCCAAGAGCCACGACGTGCTGCTGATCGACGAAGCACTTTCCACCGGTGACGCCCGCTTCCGGCGCCGCAGCCAGCAGCGCATCGACGAGCTGCGCAAGGAGGCGGGCACGGTCTTCCTGGTCAGCCACAGCAACTCGACGATCACCGAGACCTGCGACCGCGCGATCTGGCTGGAGGCGGGCGTCCTGCGGATGGACGGGCCGGCGAAGGAGGTCGTGGCGGCGTACGAGGAGTTCACGGGCGGGAGGAAGTGACGCCGGCCGGGTAGGCTCCCCTGCCGTCGGCTAGGGGGTCGGGATGGGTGGCACGCGGGGGCCGGAGCCGTTGCGGGAGGAGGATCCGCGCCGGATCGCGGGGTACGCCCTGCGGGCGCGGATCGGCGAAGGCGGCATGGGCACCGTGTTCCTGACGCGCACGCGTGGTGACGCCCTGCCCGTCGCGCTGAAGCTGATCCGCCGCGAACACGCCGAGAACGAGAAGTTCCGGCGCCGTTTCGCCCGTGAGGTCCAGGCGGCGCGCACGGTGCAGGGCCGCCATCTGGTGCCCGTCGTGGACCACGACGCGGAGGCGGAACGGCCGTGGCTGGCCACTCGTTACGTGCCGGGGCTGCCGCTCGACGAGGCGCTGCGCGAGTTCGGCCCGCTGCCGCTCGCCTGCGTCCTGCAACTGACGGCCTGCGCGGCGCACGCGCTGAGTGCGGTGCACGCGGCCGGGCTGATCCACCGGGACGTGAAGCCCGCCAACCTGCTGCTGACGGCACAGGGGCCCTGGCTGCTCGACTTCGGCATCGCGCGCGCCGCCGACGGCACGTCGGCGCTGACCACGGTGGGGCGGATGGTCGGTACGCCGAAGTACATGTCCCCCGAGCACGCGCTGGGGCGCGAACTGACGCCCGCGTCCGACGTGTTCACGCTCGGCCTCATCGCCGCGGAGGCGGCGACGGGACGCCACCCGTACGGCGAGGGCGGCGGCCTGGTCGTCGCAACCCGCATCGCGGGCACGGCCCACGAACCCCCCGACCTGAGCGCCCACCCCGAACCTCTGCGCCACCTCCTGACGGCAACGCTCTCCCCCCGCCCGGAGGACCGCCCGTCGACGAACGAACTGGCGTCGCTGTGCACCCCGACGCACAACCTCTCGACCTGGCTCCCGCCGGCTGTGTCGACGGCCGTCACGTCGGTGGAACGAGCCTCCGCCCTCCCGGACCCCCGCACTTCCCGCTGGCCCTGACGGCTCCACCGGCGGGCGCTCCCAGGACCCGGGAGGCCAAGGTGGTGGGGACGGCACGCGGCCTCCTGACGTCAGTCCGGCCACGCCCCCGCGGCACGAAGCCGCCGCCCTGGGGCATCGGCCCCCCGCCCCCGCACGGCCAGAGATCAGCGGTCCGAGACCACGCTCCCGGGCCGGGCACGCCCGCGGCGCGAAGCCGCCGCTCCGGCGGACACGGCCTCGGCACCCAGCCTGCGGGACGGACACGCGCGCACAGGGCCACGCCCGCGGCGCGAAGCCGCCGTTCCAGGGGGCTGGGGGTCAGCCCCCACCACCCAGGGGTCCGGGGCGCAGCCCCGGTTACGGGAAGGGGCGGGGCGGGGCGGGGGGCAACCCCCGCCCCGCCCCACTCGTCCCGTCAGTGATGCGCCCGCAGCAACTGCCGCATCGTCCTCATCGCCACCGACAGATTCGCCAGATCGAACGTGTCCGAGCCCTGGATCTCGTCCAGCGTCGACCGCGCACGCCCCAGCAGCGCCGCGTTCTTCTGCTCCCAGGACTTGAAGCGCTCCTCCGGCGTCGCGCTGCCGTTGCCCACCGACAGGACGTCCGCCGTCAGCGCCGCGTGGGCCGCGTACAGGTCCTCGCGGATCGAGGCGCGGGCCATCGACTGCCAGCGGTCCGCCCGCGGCAGCTCGATGATCCGGTCCATCAGCTGCGTGATGGAGAGCCGGTCCGCGAGGTCGTAGTACACCTCGGCGACCGCCAGCGGCTCCTGCCCCGTACGGTCCGCGATCGCGACGATGTCCAGCGTCGGGAACGCCGACGAGAAACCGGCCACCCGCAGCGCGAGGTCCTCGGGCACACCCGCCCCGGTGAGCTCGTCCAGGATGCCCTGGTACCACTCGAGGTCCGCGCCGCGCAGCATCTTCGGCAGCGAGGCCCACACCTCCTCCACCCGCTCGGAGAAGAACTCGATGGTCTCCGCCAGCTCCAGCGGCTGCGGCCGGTTGCCCAGCAGCCAGCGCGTGCCGCGCTCGACGAGCCGGCGCGAATGCAGCCGGATACGCGTCTGGACTTCGGCCGCGACCTGGTTGTCCAGCGCCTCCACGGCGTCCCAGACCCCGCTCAGACCGAAGATCTCGCGCGCCGCGGTCTGCGCCCGCACGACCTCCTCGATCGACGCGCCGGTCTCCTCCCGCAGACGGTGCAGGAAGGTCGAACCACCGGTGTTCACCGTGTCGTTGACCAGCACGGTCGTGACGATCTCGCGCCGCAGGGCGTGCGCGTCGATCGCGTCCGGGAACTGCTCGCGCAGCGGCTTGGGGAAGTACGCGTGCAGCAGCCGGCGCAGGTACGGGTCGTCCGGCAGCGACGTACGGATCAGCTCGTCGGCCACCGTGATCTTGGTGTACGCCAGCAGGACGGCCAGCTCCGGCTGGCTGAGCCCCTTGCCGGCGTTCAGCAGCTCACGGATCTGCCGGTCGTGGGGCAGGAACTCCAGCGCCCGGTCCAGGTGCCCGTCCCGCCCGAGGCGCCGCATGAAGCGCTGGTGGGCGTGGAGCAGGGACGGCGACTGGGCGACCGCGTTGGCGAGGGCGGTGTTCTGCGCGTAGTTGTTGCGCAGGACGAGCGCGCCGACCTCGTCGGTCATCTTCGCCAGCAGCTGGTTGCGCTGCTTGACGGTCATGTCGCCGTCCGTGACCAGCCCGTTGAGCAGGATCTTGATGTTCACCTCGTGGTCGGAGGTGTCCACACCGGCGCTGTTGTCGATCGCGTCCGTGTTGACCTTGCCGCCGTGGCGGTCGAACTCGATGCGGCCCAGCTGGGTCAGGCCCAGGTTGCCGCCCTCGCCGACGACGCGGACGCGGAGGTCCTCGCCGTTGACGCGGATCGCGTCGTTGGCCTTGTCGCCGACGTCGGCGTGCGACTCGGTCGACGCCTTGACGTACGTACCGATGCCGCCGTTCCACAACAGGTCGACCGGGGCCTTGAGGATGGCCTGCATCAGCTCGGCGGGCGTCATCTTGGAGGTGCCCGGCTCGATGCCGAGGGCCTCGCGCATCGCCGCGTTGAGGGGGATCGACTTGGCGGTGCGCGGGTGGATGCCGCCGCCATGGGACAGCAGCGCCGTGTTGTAGTCGGCCCACGACGAGCGCGGCAGCTCGAAGAGCCGGCGGCGCTCGGCGTACGAGACGGCCGCGTCGGGCGTCGGGTCGATGAAGATGTGGCGGTGGTCGAAGGCCGCGACGAGCCGGATGTGCTCGCTGAGCAGCATGCCGTTGCCGAACACGTCACCGGACATGTCTCCGACGCCGACGACGGTGAAGTCCTGGGTCTGGGTGTCGTGGCCCAGCTCGCGGAAGTGCCGCTTGACCGACTCCCATGCGCCGCGGGCCGTGATGCCCATGCCCTTGTGGTCGTAGCCGGCCGAGCCGCCGGAGGCGAAGGCGTCGCCCAGCCAGAAGTTGTAGGCGACGGCCACCTCGTTGGCGATGTCGGAGAAGGACGCGGTGCCCTTGTCCGCGGCGACGACCAGGTAGGTGTCGTCCTCGTCGTGCCGGACGACCTGGGCCGGCGGGACGACCTCGCCCGCGACCATGTTGTCGGTGATGTCGAGCAGCGCGGAGATGAAGGTCCGGTAGCAGGCGATGCCCTCGGCGAGCCAGGCGTCGCGGTCCACGGACGGGTCCGGGAGCTGCTTGGCGACGAAGCCGCCCTTCGCGCCGACCGGCACGATCACGGTGTTCTTGACCATCTGCGCCTTGACCAGGCCGAGGATCTCCGTACGGAAGTCCTCACGCCGGTCGGACCAGCGCAGACCGCCTCGCGCGACCTTGCCGAAGCGCAGGTGCACGCCCTCGACGCGGGGCGAGTACACCCAGATCTCGAAGGCGGGGCGGGGGGCCGGCAGGTCGGGGATGGCCTGCGGGTCGAACTTCATCGACACGTAGCCGTGCTGCTTCCCGCTCTGCGCGGCCTGGAAGAAGTTGGTGCGCAGCGTCGCCTTGATGACGGTGAGGAACGACCGCAGGATGCGGTCCTCGTCCAGGCTGGCGACCTGGTCGAGCGCGCCGTCGACCTCCTCGAGGAGGCCGTCGATCAGCTCGGTGCCCGCCCGCTGGCGGTCCGGCGACATCCGGGCCTCGAAGAGGGAGACGAGCAGCCGGGTGGTGTGGACGTTGTTGCGGAGGGTGTCCTCCATGTAGTCCTGGCTGAACGTCGACCCGGCCTGGCGCAGGTACTTGGCGTACGCACGCAGCACCATCGCCTCACGCCAGTTGAGCCCGGCGCCGAGGACCAGCGAGTTGAAGCCGTCGTTCTCGGCCTCGCCCGTCCACACGGCGGCGAAGGCGTCCTGGAACCGCTCGCGGGCGTCGTCGGCGAGGTAGTCGCCGTTGCCGCCGGAGCGTGGCATGCGCAGACCGAAGTCGTAGATCCAGGCGTGCGTACGGTCGGCGCAGCGCAGCTCGTACGGACGCTCGTCGACGACCTCGCAGCCGAGGCGCTGCAGGACCGGCAGCACGGCGGACAGGGAGACCTGCTCGCCGGTCCGGTAGATCTTGAAGCGGCGCTCGCCCGGGGCCGCGCCGACCGGCTCGTACAGCGAGAGGGCGAAGTCCTTGTCGGAGTGGGTGAGCTCCTCCATGCGGACGAGGTCGGCCACGGCGGAGCGCGGCGTGTGGTCGGCCTTGTAGCCCTCGGGGAAGGCGTTCCCGTAGCGGCGCAGCAGCTCGGCGGCGCGTTCCTCGCCGAATTCGGCGTTCAGCGCCTCGCCGAAGCCGTCGGCCCAGGAGCGGGCCGCCTCGACCAGCCGGGCCTCGATGCGTTCGGTGTCGGCGTCGGTCAGGTCGGGCAGCACGGTGCCGGCCGGGACGCGGACGACGAAGTGGAGCCGGGACAGGATCGATTCGGTGTTCCACGCGGTGAAGTCGACGCTGGTGCCGCCGAGCTCCTCCTTGAGGATGTCGATCAGACGCAGGCGGACGCCGGTGGTGTAGCGGTCGCGCGGCAGGTAGATCAGGGCGGAGTAGTAGCGCCCGTACTCGTCCTGGCGCAGGTACAGCCGCAGCCGGCGGCGCTCCTGGAGGTAGAGCACGCTGGTGACGATCGACCGGAGCTGGTCGACGGGCGTCTGGAACAGCTCGTCGCGCGGGTACGTCTCCAGGATCTGCAGCAGGTCGCGGCCGTCGTGGCTGTTCGGCGAGAAGCCGGCGCCCTCGAGGACCTCGTCCACCTTCCGGCGGATGACGGGCACGCGGCGCACGGACTCTGTGTACGCGGCGGAGGAGAACAGACCGAGGAAGCGGCGCTCGCCGACGACGTTGCCCTCGGCGTCGAACTTCTTGACGCCGACGTAGTCGAGGTAGGAGGGCCGGTGCACGGTGGCGCGGCTGTTGGCCTTCGTCAGCACGAGCTGCTTGTGCTCGCGGGCCTTGGCGCGGGCATCGGCGGGCAGCCTGCTGAAGGACGGGCTGACCGGGTGCGCCTCGTCCTCGCTGTGGTGCGGGTCGGAGCGCAGTATGCCGAGGCCGGTGCCGGGGACGGCGGCGAGCGCGTCGCCGTTGACGAGCTCGTACTCGCGGTAGCCGAGGAACGTGAAGTGGTCGGCCGCGAGCCAGCGCAGCAGCTCACGGGCCTCCTCGACCTCCTGCTCGCGCAGGTCGTCGGCGGTGGGCTCGTTCGGGAGCTCGTCGGCGATGCGCAGCGCGCTGTCGCGCATCTTCTCCCAGTCCTCGACCGCCTCGCGGACGTCGGACAGGACACGCAGCAGGTCGGCGGTGATCTGCTTGAGGTCGGCGCGGTCGGTCTCGCGGTCCATCTCGACGTGGATCCAGGACTCGACGAACGCGTCGTGCGGCAGGTCCTTGGTGCTCGCCTCGGCCGGCAGCACCTCGATGAGCCGGCCTGTCACATCGCGGCGGACGACGACCTGCGGGTGGATCACGACATGGATGCCGCGGCCCTGCCGGGAGAGCTCATTGGTGACCGAGTCGACCAGGAAGGGCATGTCGTCGGTGACGACCTCGACGACGGAGTGGCTGCATGTCCACCCGTTCTCTTCCACGGTCGGGGTGTGCACGCGGACGTTCGCCGTGCCCTGCGGGCGGTTTTCGGCGAGCCGGTAGTGGGAAAGTGCAGCACCGAAGACGTCGACCGGGTCACGGTCGGCCAGGTCCTCCGGAGCGGTGTGCAGGTAGTAGCGCTGGAGGAACATGAGCAGGGTGTCCCGGTCGGGACGCTTTCCCTGCTCGTCCCCAGTCGGAAGGTGCCCCCCGACCGGGCTGTTCTCAGCTACCCGGGCGGCCCGTGCGAGCAGCTCGGCCTTGGCTTCGTCCAGCTTGGTCTGCATGTCCTCTGGCTCCTGTCGCGCGCCGTTGCGTGACGTAGGTGAAAGATGCCGCGACGCAACGCCACGACGCGGGGTGTCCGGTCGCAGTCGACGTTATGACGCGATGAGAGAAGTCCGGTCCGTTATCAGCCGAATAGGGCGGGAAGGCCGGACAGAGAAGATCAGGTATCGCCCGGGCGCTGTGGCGCTCCGGGCGCAGGCCGGGGGCTTCGCTGCCCCCACGGCGTATCGCGCTGATCACGCCCCCAGGCTATCGCCCCTGACCCCCGAACCGTCATGAGCCGTATGTGTACAAAAGAGTGCCCCGAAGTTTGACACTCTGGACAGCGACACAGGCCCTTCTGGCAACCACTCACCGGGAGCAGCCATGACCACGAAGATCCTCATCGTCACCGGGGACGCCGCCGAATCGCTGGAAGTCCTCTATCCCTACCAGCGGCTGCTGGAGGAAGGGTACGAGGTGCACATCGCGGCACCCACCCGGAAAAAGCTCCAGTTCGTCGTGCACGACTTCGAGCCGGGCTTCGACACGTACACCGAGAAGCCGGGCTACACCTGGCCCGCCGACCTGGCCTTCTCCGAGGTGGACGCCGGGGCGTACGCCGCCGTCGTCGTCCCCGGCGGGCGCGCCCCGGAGTATCTGCGCAACGATGCCGAGCTGCGCAAGATTCTCAAGGCCTTCTTCGACGCGGACAAGCCCGTGGCGCAGATCTGTCACGGCCCCTTGCTCACGGCGGCGATCGGCGGCCTGGAGGGCCGCCGGGTGACCGCCTACCCGGCTCTGGAGCTGGACATGCAGGCGGCCGGAGCGTCGTTCAAGGACGCGGAGGCCGTCGTCGACGGCACCCTCGTCTCCTCGCGGGCCTGGCCGGACCACGCGGCGTGGATGCGCGCCTTCCTCAAGGTGCTGCGCGAGAAGGCGCCCCTGGTCCGGGACTGACCGGAGCCCCTGAAGGCTGCCCGGCCCGCCGCCCGGCCGGCCGGGCGGCTATGCCGCCGAGACGAGCTCCTCCGCCACGGCCACGGCCTCCTCCAGTGAGTCCACCACCGGCGCCCCCGCCTTCTCCAGACTCCCCCTGCTGTGCGATCCGCCGGTGTACAGCACGGCCTTCGCCCCGACGTGGCCGGCCGCCACGGCGTCGTCCGCCGCGTCACCGATGACCACGACCCGGTCGGGCGCAACGCCCTCCAGCGCGGACAGGTGGCGCACCATGTGCTCCGCCTTGCCCGTGGCCGAGGCGCCGAGCCGCCCGTCCACCCGGACGAACCGCTCCTCGATGCCGTGCCGTCGCACGATCGGTATCAGATGCTCATGGGGTGCCAGCGACAGCAACGACTGCGTCAGCCCGGACTCCTGCCGCCGTACGAGCAGCTCGGCCGCGCCCGCCGCGAGGCTGCACGCGTCGGCCCTCGCCCAGTAGTGCTTGTGGAAGGCGGCGTCCATGACGAGCCACTCGTCGTCCGTGGGCAGCCGGCCCATCAGCCGCTCGTAGAAGCGCGGGACCGGCACGCAGTACAGCTCGCGGTAGCGCTCGAGCGTGATCTGCTCGAGGCCGATCTCCGCGAAGGCGGCATTGGTCGCGTCGATGACGGCGCCGATGTCGTCGAGCAGTGTGCCATTCCAGTCCCACACCAGGTGGGCGCTGTGGTTCCCCGAGATCCCCATGCCGACAAACGGTACCGGCCGGGTAGGACAACGCTGCCCGGCCCCTGCCCCGTGTGCTCAGCCGACGATGTTCGGGATCTCCTGCACTCCGTACCAGAGCAGCTCGTGGTCCTCGGCGCCGTCGACCGTGAAGCGGGCGTCGTCGTCGCCGTGATCGGCGGCCCCGAGCGCGTCCACCGCCGCGGTCACGTCCGCCACTGCGTCGTCGGCGTCGACATGGACGGCCGCGGCCTTGGACATCGGCACCGCGGCGCCGATGCGGACCTCACCGAGCGCGCTCGCGTCGAGCACGCTGTCGGGGTCGGCCACCGCGTCCTGGTCCCGTACGTCGACGGCGACGACGACCCGGCGCCGGGCCGCGGACGGAGCGCCTGCCAGCAGGCGCAGAGATGCGGCGGCGGCGCGGCTGAGCGCGGCGTACTCCAGCTCCTCGATGTCGTCCGAGACGTACCACTCGCGCAGTCCCGGGGTGACGGCGTACGCGGACAGCGGGCCGGGACCCAGCTGACCTGTCCTGTGCGCCTCTGCGAGACCGGGAAGGGTCAGGGGGACGTAGACGCGCATGGCTGGCCGCTTTCGTAGTCGGAAATGCGCCCTCAGGATACGTGCGGCGTACCCCTTCGAGCGTGCGCCTGCCCCCTCTCGGACCGTCCACTTCGGTCCCCGCGGAGGCCTTGTGCACCCAGTCGCGGCCAGGGCCGGGTCACCCGGATAGGTGATTCCCGCCGGGGCGTCCGCGGACGACTGGGGCTGTTGCAGCCGGTGGACCCGCGCCGTAGAAGTTCCCCGTCGAAGCTACTTCCCGGTACGGAGCCGGGACAGGCACATCGGGGGCGATCTGCATGGACAGGACCCGGCCCGCAGGCCGACGCGACCAGCGAAGGCCCGCCGCGGCGGCGGCCACGGCACTGGCCCGCGCACGGGGCAGGCAGCACAAACCGCACTACTGGTTCGCCGACCGCCTCCTCGCGGTGCTGAGCGGCCAGCGCCCGGTGCACTGGATGCTCGGGCACACGATCGGCGAAGCGTACGAACAACTGATCCGGCTGGCCCCTGGAGCACCGCTGCGCCCGGCGGACCGGGTGATGCCGGTCGTCCGCCACTGCGGCGAGTTCCACCCGGGCCCGGGCGTGATCGAGGCGTTCGCCCGCATCGGCTCGGGCGACCGGGTCAGCGCGATGGCGTTCCGCCTCGAACAGGGCTCCGACCACCGCTGGCGCTGCGCGGCGGTGGAACTGGGCGGCGAGCGCAACCCGGTGGACAGCGGCGCATGAGCCGGAGGTGGCGAGCACGGGCACCACCTCGGCGGGGTCCGCATGCGGGGGCAGGGCCATCAGGCACGCGCCCGCCGTCCCGCGCCACAAGGCTGCCGCATCGGGGCTGCACTGCGGTGTTGGGTGGCTCGTGGGCCGGTGCGGGCACCGCTGTACGGCGGGGCTGCAGGGCTGGCGCTGGCCGCGTGCCGGCCCGGTACGGGGCCGCTGGACGCCATCCCGCAGGTTCTGCCGAGCATCGGGGCCTGCCAAGCACGCTCAGCCAGACAGGCCACGCCCGCGCGGAAATCAGACCGGCCTCGCGGCACGGGGGCTCCCAGCCTCATGGGATGAAGCCCGGAAGGCGCGTGCCGCCTGGCGGTCGGCACAGGCCGCAGGAACGAGCGTGGACGCTCGCACCCTGAGCGGCTGAGCGGCTGAGCGGGAGGCGGCCGGCTGAACGCCATGTCGCCGGCGACGGCACGCAGGAGGGCAGGAAGCCCGCCCATGGCTCCACAGCTCCTGCGGAGGCCCCGTACCCGCCCTGGAAGCCCGCCAGACTTGTGTGGGCCAACGAGGCGTCCCACCCCCCCTCTGGCGGCTTCAGGTGACACCACGCGCGGGCGCGCCCCGGCCAGGGACGCCCGCACGGCAGACACCGCGCTCCGCAGGGTGCGCCCTGGCCAGGCGGAGGGCGTGCCACCACCGGGCCAGGGCGTCCATTGCCGCCCATGCACGGCCCCGAAGGCCCACCGGCCCCCACGCGCACGGCAACGCGGCCGGGGCCGGACACCACCCTCGGTGTCCGGCCCCGGCCGCGTTGTCCCATGCCCTTACTTCTTGCGGCGGCGACCGCCGCTCTTCGCCGCCTTGCGCCGCTCCGCGCGCGTCATGCCGTCCGTCTCCGACCGCGCCTGTCCGCCGTCGTTCTCGAAGTCGCCCTCGACGATGCCGCCCTCGCCGTCCACCGTGGGCGCCGAGAAGTGCAGCCGGTCCGGACGCTGCGGGGCCTCCAGGCCCTTCGCGCGGATCTCCGGGCGCCCGGCGCCCGCCGGGATCGCCTCCTCCTTTGCCAGCGAGGGCTTCTCCGCGGCGTCCTGCACCGGGACCTCCTCGACCTGCTGCTCGACCTGGACCTCCAGGTTGAACAGGTAGCCGACGGACTCCTCCTTGATGCCCTCCATCATGGCGGTGAACATGTCGAAGCCCTCGCGCTGGTACTCGACCAGCGGGTCCTTCTGCGCCATCGCGCGCAGGCCGATGCCCTCCTGGAGGTAGTCCATCTCGTAGAGGTGCTCGCGCCACTTGCGGTCCAGCACGGACAGCACGACGCGCCGCTCCAGCTCACGCATGATCTCCGAGCCGAGCTGCTTCTCGCGCTCGTCGTACTGCGCGTGGATGTCTTCCTTGATCGACTCGGCGATGAACTCGGCGGTGATACCGGCCCGGTCGCCCGCCGCGTCCTCCAGCTCCTCGACCGTGATCTTCACGGGGTAGAGCTGCTTGAACGCGCCCCACAGCCGGTCGAGGTCCCACTCCTCGGCAAAGCCCTCGACGGTCTCGGCCTGGATGTAGGCGTCGATGGTGTCGTCCATGAAGTGGCGCACCTGCTCGTGCAGGTCCTCGCCCTCCAGGACGCGCCGGCGCTCGCCGTAGATGACCTCGCGCTGGCGGTTGAGCACCTCGTCGTACTTGAGGACGTTCTTACGCGTCTCGAAGTTCTGCTGCTCCACCTGGGACTGCGCGGAGGCGATCGCCCGGGTCACCATCTTGTTCTCGATCGGGACGTCGTCGGGGACGTTCGCCATCGCCATGACGCGCTCGACCATCTGGGCCTTGAACAGACGCATCAGGTCGTCGCCCAGCGACAGGTAGAAGCGGGACTCGCCCGGGTCGCCCTGACGACCGGAACGACCGCGCAGCTGGTTGTCGATACGGCGCGACTCGTGCCGCTCGGTGCCCAGCACATACAGCCCGCCGAGCTCCGTGACCTCGTCGTGCTCCGCCTTCACGGCCGCCTCGGCGCGCTCCAGCGCGGCGGGCAGCGCCGCCGCCCACTCCTCGACGTGCTCGACCGGGTCGAGACCGCGCTGGCGCAGCTCCGCCTCCGCGAGGTCGTCGGGGTTGCCGCCGAGCTTGATGTCCGTACCGCGGCCGGCCATGTTCGTGGCGACGGTGACCGCGCCGCGGCGGCCGGCCTGGGCGACGATCGTCGCCTCACGGTCGTGCTGCTTGGCGTTGAGCACCTCGTGCTGGATGCCGCGCTTGTTCAGCTGCTGCGAGAGGTACTCGGACTTCTCGACCGAGGTGGTGCCGACGAGGATCGGCTGCCCCTTCTCGTGCTTCTCCGCGATGTCGTCCACGACGGCCGCGAACTTGGCGACCTCTGTCCGGTAGATCAGGTCCGACTGGTCCATGCGGACCATCGGCTTGTTGGTCGGGATCGGCACGACGCCGAGCTTGTAGATCTGGTGGAACTCGGCGGCCTCGGTCATGGCCGTGCCGGTCATGCCGGAGAGCTTGTCGTAGAGGCGGAAGAAGTTCTGCAGGGTGATCGTGGCGAGCGTCTGGTTCTCGTCCTTGATGTCCACCCCTTCCTTCGCCTCGATCGCCTGGTGCATGCCCTCGTTGTAGCGGCGGCCGGCGAGGATACGGCCGGTGTGCTCGTCGACGATCATGACTTCGCCGTCGATGACGACGTAGTCCTTGTCCTTCTTGAACAGCTCCTTGGCCTTGATGGCGTTGTTCAGGTAGCCGACGAGGGGTGTGTTGACCGACTCGTAGAGGTTGTCGATGCCCAGCCAGTCCTCGACCTTGGCGACACCCGCCTCGTGGATGGCGACGGTGCGCTTCTTCTCGTCGACCTCGTAGTCGCCGGTCTCCTCGATGCCCTTGAGCGGGTTGCCCGCCTCGCCCTTGGTGAGACGGGTCACAAGCTTGGCGAAGTCCCCGTACCACTTGGTGGCCTGGTCGGCGGGACCGGAGATGATCAGCGGCGTGCGCGCCTCGTCGACGAGGATCGAGTCGACCTCGTCGACACAGGCGAAGTTGTGGCCGCGCTGAACCAGCTCGTCCTTGGACCACGCCATGTTGTCGCGCAGATAGTCGAAACCGAACTCGTTGTTCGTGCCGTACGTGATGTCGCAGTTGTACTGCTCGCGGCGCTGGGCGGGCGTCATGTTCGCCAGGATGCAGCCGACGGTCAGGCCGAGGAACTTGTGCACCCGGCCCATCAGCTCCGAGTCGCGCTCGGCGAGGTAGTCGTTGACCGTGATCAGGTGCACGCCCTTGCCGGACAGCGCGTTCAGATACGCGGGCAGGGTGCCGACGAGGGTCTTGCCCTCACCGGTCTTCATCTCGGCGACGTATCCGAGGTGAAGGGCGGCGCCGCCCATCAGCTGCACGTCGTAATGGCGCTGGCCGAGAACGCGCTTCGCGGCCTCGCGGACGGTGGCGAACGCCTCGGGAAGCAGGTCGTCCAGGCTCTCACCGTCGGCGTGGCGCTCCTTGTACTCCTCGGTGAGCGCCCGCAACTCGGCGTCGGAGAGGTTGACGAAGTCCTCTTCGATGGAGTTGACCTGGTCCGCGATGCGGTGCAGTTTGCGCAGGATCTTGCCTTCGCCTGCACGCATGAGCTTGTTGAAGACGGACACTGAGGTTGGTCTCCTTGCCGGTCGGGCCTGGCACTGGGTCGTGTGACGGACACTGGCGCGGGCACGGCAGGTGGTCCCCACCGCATCGGCCATCGTAAGCGAGGACACCGCCGCGCCGGGAGGTCCATCGTCACGCGGGCCTGCCGTCCGCCATACAGGAGAACGCACGGGAAGGGCCGAAGGTGCCGGGAAGCCGCCAAAAGTGCTCGCATCGGGCGGCTGGCATGACCACAATCCCGGCATGGAGCCGATCACACTCACCACCGAGCGCCTGCTGCTGCGTACGTTCACGGCCGAGGACACCGACGCCGTCTACCAGTCCTGCCAGGACGCGGACATCCAGCGGTGGACGACGGTTCCGTCGCCGTACGAACGCCATCACGCCGTCGAATTCACCGAGCACATGGTCCCGGACGGCTGGCGCAACAGCACCATGTGCACCTTCGCCGTGCTGCCGCGCGCAGGGGGGCCGCTCATGGCGTCCGTCGCGGTCACTCTGCGTACCTTCTCGGGCACGTGGGAGATCGGCTTCTGGACCGGCAAGGAGCACCGGGGGCGCGGGGTGATGGCAGAGTCCGTCGCCGCCGTATCGCACTGGGCGTTCATGCGGCTCGGCGCCACCCGGCTGGAATGGCGGGCCGAGGTGGGCAACGAGGGCTCCCGCGCGGTCGCCGAGAAGGCCGGATTCCGTATGGAGGGTGAGCTGCGCGCCGCGCTGCTCAACAAGGGCACGCTCCGGGACGTATGGGTCGGCTCACTCCTTCCCTCCGACATCGGGCTCACGAGCCCGCAGCCCTATCTGCCCGCCCGGCGCTGACCTGCGGCCTGACCTGCGGGCCGGCCGCATGCCTGAACCGAGGCCAGGACCGGTTGTCAGTGGCGGCCTCTAGGGTGCCCATCATGACCATGCCGCCCCCCGCCCTCGACCTCTCCGCCGACGACGCGCGCCGCATCGCGCTGCGCGCCCAGGGACTCCTCGGCGCCCCGGACCGGCGCGGCGGCGTCCGCGGCGTGCTGCGCCACCTCGGCGCCGTGCAGCTGGACACGATCTCGGTGCTGGCGCGCTCCCACGAGCTCATTCCGTACGCGCGACTGGGCGGCGTGGGCCGCAGGACCGTCGAGGAGGCGTACTGGACGCAGGGCCACAGCTTCGAGTACTGGTCGCACGCCGCCTGCATCCTCCCCGTCGAGGAATGGCCGCACTTCGCCTTCCGCCGCCGCGCCTACCGCTCCCGCCCGCACTGGTCCCACGACCTGCCCGACGGTGCGTACGACACGGTGATCAAGCAGCTGCGGGCCGAAGGCCCGCTCACCGCGACCGAGTTGGGCGGCGCGAAGAACGGCGGCGAGTGGTGGGACTGGTCCGCCTCCAAGGTCGCCGTCGAGCGCGCGCTGATGCACGGGGAAGTGGTGTGCACCGAGCGGCGCAGCTGGAAGCGGGTGTACGACCTCGCCGAGCGGGCGATCCCGGACGCCGTCCTGCACGACGACCTGGATGACACCGAGTGCCTGCGCCGTCTCGTACGGCTGGCCGGGCAGGCGCTGGGTGTGGGCACGCGCGCGGACATCGCGGACTACCACCGTCTCAAGGGCGAGCAGTTCGACGCGGTGGTCGCGGTTGCGATGCCCCTGCTTGCGGGCGGGCGGCTTCTCGGCCGTGTCGATCCGGCGCGCGAGGGCCGGACACTCGTGGCCCGCCAGGTGTCCCTGGACGGCCCCAGGGCCGTCGCCCCGATGGCGCAGGCCCTGCGGGAGGCCGCGGAGTGGGTGGGCTGCGACTCCGTGCGCGTCGAGCGGATCGACCGTCCCGAGCTCACCGCGGACCTGGTCAGGGCGCTGGGCTGACGCCCCGGGGCGCACGGGTCCCGTTCGGCGCCCGCTGAGTGGCCCCTGGATCCCGACCGGCTGCCCGGCCGAGGGCCCGCGTGAGTGCCCGCCCGTCAGCGGATCTCGAGGATCTTCTCCCGCATCGCGTAGACCACGGCCTCCATCCGGGAGTGGAGCTGCAGCTTCTCCAGGATGTTGCGGACGTGGTTCTTCACGGTGTTCTCGGAGATGAACAACTCCTTGGCGATGTCACGGTTGTTCATCCCCGTGGCGACGAGCTTGAGCACCTCCAGCTCCCGGTCGGTCAGCCGGGGCGCGGGCACGAGCCTGCGCTCGTCGGTGCGCTGGATCATCGACTTGAACTCGGTGAGCAGCTTCGAGGCCATCGACGGGCTGATCTGCGACTGCCCGTCGGCGACCGCGCGGATGGCCGTCGCGACCTCGTCCGTGGAGATCTCCTTGAGGAGATAGCCCGTGGCGCCCGCCTTGATCGCCTCGTAGAGGTCGGCCTCCTCGTCGCTGATCGTCAACATGATGATCTTGGCGCTGGGGGCCACCTCCTTGATGGAGGTGCAGGCCTCGATGCCCCCGCGCCTGGGCATCCGCACGTCCATCAGCACGATGTCGGGGAGCAGGTCCGCGGCCTTGTCCACCGCCTCGGCCCCATCACCGGCCTCGCCCACGACCTGGATGTCCTCCTCCTGCTTGAGGACGATCTCCAGCCCTCGACGGAAGAGCGCGTGGTCGTCCACCACGAGGACCCGGATCGGCTCCGCCGTGCGGCAGTCGGCCGTCTTCTCCGCCTCGGTGTCGACGACTGCGGGGTGGCCGCCCGCTTCGCTGTGCACCGGCCCGAAGCTGTCCGCCATCGTTCCTCCCCCTGAAGGCCGTGGCCCGAAGATCATGTCTGGTCTGCCAACATCAGTGCGACGCACATCGGTTGGGCTTGCCACGCCATGCTTTCATGCCCGGACGACAGAGCGGTGATCCTGCGGTCGCACGGTGGTGCCCCTGGGGGCGCACACGGCGCTCCAGGGGCACCACTTCCGCTGACGGGGCTCAGTCCGCGCCGGGGTCAGCCGCCCAGCGCACCCCCGGCTCCGCCTGCCTCGGACCCGGCCAGTGGGTCGGTCTCCAGGCGGATGACGCCGTAGTCGTAGGCGTGCCGCCGGTAGACGACACTGGGCTGCTTCGTCTCGGAGTCGACGAAAAGATAGAAGTCGTGGCCGACCAGCTCCATCTCGTAGAGAGCCTGGTCGAGCGTCATCGGCGCTGCCGTGTGCAGCTTCTCGCGGACCACCAGCGGCCCCTCGCCCTGTACTTCGAGCGATCCGATCCTGGTGGTGGGAATCGATTCCGTCGCCTCTTCGACAAGAGACTTTCCATTGGCGTTCCACTCGGCGACGCCGGGCACCACGTCTGCCACCTCTGCTGCCGACAGCCGGCCGGTGCCGCGCCGGGTGTGGCGCTTGTCGTGCTGCTTGCGAAGCCGTGCCTCCAGCTTTCCGGTGGCAAGGTCGAGCGCTGCGTAGGGGTCGGCGGCAGCTGCCTCCGCCCGGATCACCGGCCCGCGCGAGCGGAGCGTGATCTCCACGCGGTCGGAACGGTCTGCCTGCCGCGGGTTGTGCTCCTTGGACACCTCGACGTCGAGGCTGATCACCTTGCCGTCGAGCTTCTGGATCTTCTCCAGCTTCAGCTTCTCGGCCACGTGCTTGCGGAACCGCTCGGGCACCTCGGTCTTGCGGCCCTTGACGACGATGTCCACGCAGAACTCCGTTCCCGGATCACTCCGCCGGCTCACCGGCCGCGGAGCATCTCCCTCTTGCACCAGGCTCCGGTGATCACCGGGGCCTCGGACTTGGCGACTTTCACCTCCTCCTCCCCAGTCGACAAGATCCCCACCCCACCCATTTTCGAGGGTGCCCCTGTACCGAATCCCCAGCCGAGAATTCGGCAGCGCACTCGGTGAGGTTCGGGCATCGCCATTCCTCACAACCGAACATAGCTCGATTGGACGGTTGTCGGCACCTGCTACCCGAAGGTACCTCCGATCAGGCGCTTTTGCCCTCTCACTAGCTGCAACGATGCAAGTTTCTCCTCAGTTCCGGTTTATCGGAAAGACAGCGCCGGAACGGCGACGACCGCTGCGTTCGGCCGTTCGGATCCACCGCGGTCACCCTCCTGCACGGCACTCAGTGCCCGCGCCGCCTCCACCAACGAAGCACCGGTCGTCATGAGGTCGTCCACCAGCACTGCTGTACCGCCCTTCAGCAAGCTCTCCGCCCCCGGCCGCAGCCGCAGTGCCGCGGAGAGGTTCACGAGCCTCTCCCGGGCGGTGAGGCCCGCCTGGTCGGCCACCTGGCGGTGCTGGCGCAGTACCGGCAGCACCTGCGCCGGGCGTCCCGTACGCCGCAGCTCTCCCGCCGCCGCCAGCGCGATCCGGCGCAACGGATCATGTCCCCGTGCCCGCACCGCCCTGCGCGCGGACGGAACCGGCACCAGCAGCACGGGGCCAAGTCCTGCGCCCCGGGCCGGGGCGGACGCCCGCACCGCCCCGGCGAGTGCCCGGCCTAGCGGACGCGCCAAGCCCATGGCACCGCGCTCCTTGTGCGCCAGCAGCAGAGCCCGTACGGCGTCGCTGTACGCGGCGGCGGCATGCACCACGGGCAGGCCCTCGGGCTCCGGCACGGGTCTCGCCCGCCGCGCGGCCCAGCCGTACAGCGCGAGCGCGCATTGCTCGCACAGCTCGGTACGCGGCCTCCCGCAGCCTCCACAGGCCACCGGCAGCACCAGACCGGAGATCTCCCGCCACCACCCCCGCACGGCAACCACTGTGCCGCCGGCGCCCGCGCGCGACCACCCCTGTGGACAACGCACGCACACAACGGCCCGACCGGGCGGGGAAGTCACCCCGGATAGACGGGCGAGGACCCCTTCTTGACCAGCGTCTGCCAGTTGGCACCGGCGGGCAGACGCACGATGCCGTCCTCCTCCGAATACGCGATGAGCGGACTGCTCTCGTCGTCCGACGCGGCGACGGCCTTGACCTGGTTCAGGCCGGGCAGGATCGCGTTGGGGGAGGTCGATCCGTCGGTCTGGATGTAGCGCACCTGCTGGACACCGCCGGACTCCTTGCCGACGACCACCAGTCGGCTGGGCCCCGCCCAGGAGACCGCGGTGACGGTCTCCAAATGGGGGGCCGCGAGACGCAGTTCGGTGATGGTCACGGCGAGGTCGTCGCTCGGGCCGTGCCGCTCCACGCGCCCGATCTTCAGGGTCGTCCTGCCGTCCTTCGTCAGCAGCAGTGCCACACGGACACCGTCCGCCGAAACCTTCACCCCCTCGATCCGGGCACCGTCCAGGCCCGGCACGATCCTGACGTCCTGAGGGGTCTCCTCGCCGCGGGGGACCCGCATCAGCGCCGGATCGGCCCCGTCGCGGTCCGCGACCCAAAGGTCACCCCTGCCGTCCCAGCTGGGGGCGGACAGGCGGTTGTCGGCCCCCTTGCCACGGCTGGTCACCATCGGGCCGTCCAGCTCCGTGCCGGAAGCGATGGACGCCACGTACAGCCGGCTTCGGTCCTTGGACACCGCGGCCGCGCTGCGCTCGTCGCGGGCCACCGCGACCGTGCTCATCGGCAGCGTGCCGTCGCCGAACGGTCCCGGCACGTTCTGCGGGGCGCCGACCTCCTTGGTGCCGGCCGCCAACAGCGCGAGGCGGTCCTTCTCGTCGACGAAGTACTGGTTGTCGTACGTTCCCGAACCGTGGTCCGGGGCGTACTCCTCGGCCTGCCCGGCGGGGAGCACGCACAGCTGACTGCCGTCCGACCGCTGCAGCTCCACCTGCTCGGCGCGCGCGGACGACAGGTCCTTGAGCGTGAAGAGGATCTGAGCCGCCATCTTCGTGCACTGCGTCCTGCCGACGCCGGACGCCTTGGCGTTGAGCGGGATCTTCAGGCCGTTGCCGTCGTCGAACGACAGGGACCTCGTACCGTCCTTCAGCGCCGTACCCGTCGGGAAACTGGACTCCACCACCGGCTTGAGCCAGTTCGTGGGGCCCTCCAGCAGCGCGGAGACGGCCTGCGTGACAGGATCCTGCCGGGTCACCGGGTCCTGCCGCTGCCGGATGTAGACGGGGTCGGCCACCATGACGCTCCGGCCGGATGCGAAGTAGTACTTGTTGACCGAGACGTAGTTGCGCTCGAAGTCGGACGCGCCGAGCAGCAGCCCGGGAGGCAGGCTGTCGATCCGCCACTCCTTGCCGTCCGGACCGCTCTGCTGCGACAGATGAATGGTCCTGCGGTAGTCCGCCGGCGTCACCGGCTGATACGCGCGCTGGGCGTCGACCGTGGCGATCTGCCGACCGAACAGCGGATAGTTCATGCCCGGGTTGTCCCGGCCGCCGAGGACCGGCGATCCCGGGACGGGCGCCGCCTCCAGGACGGTCGTGCTCGCCTCGGGCCGCCACTTCTGGGACGTCTCCGGCGTGAGGTACGAGCGGGCCGTGGCGAAGTTCGAGTCGTCACTGGTCATCGCCTCGAGGAAGCCCGTGACGATCTCGTCGGGCGTGGCGCCCTTGCGCGGCTGCACCGCGTACACCCGCACCTGCGAGTCGCCGCGCTGCGACGCCTTCACCGCATGCACGTCGCCGCTGTCGGGCATCGACGCACACCCGGCGAGCAGCACACCGCTCGCACCGAGCAGCGCCGTCACACGCGCCCCACCCGCGCGTCCCTGACGACGGGAATCAGCGCCCACGACCGGTGTCCTCCCGCTCCGTCGAAATCCGTCCTGCGGCCTCGTCGCTCCGCTCACCGGCGGGCCGCGCCACAACGCGGGCACCGCTGCCCGGCAGCGCCGCCGGATCGACTCCCCGCGGTGCCGCGGCGCGCACCTGCGCGGGCAGCGGCGAGAAGTCCGCCCCCGACTGCACCGGCACGGACGTCAGCCGGTGCCCGCTCGCCGACGAGTCGCCCGAACGGGCACGCTCGCGGTTCTGCCGCGAGTCCGCGGGCTCGAGCGGTATCGGCGAACCGCGCAGCGGCTCGTCCGCCGTACGCGGCAGCGTCAGCCTGAACTGCGAACCCCCGCCCGGCTCGCCCCACGCCTGCAGCCAGCCCCCGTGAAGACGGGCGTCCTCGACGGCGATCGACAGGCCCAGGCCGGTCCCGCCCGTCGTGCGGGCACGCGCCGGGTCGGCGCGCCAGAACCGGCTGAACACGCGGGTCGCCTCGCCCGGCTTGAGCCCCACTCCGTAGTCCCGCACGGCGATGGCCACGGCCCCGCCGGCGGCCGCCATGCGCACCACCACGTCCCTGCCCTCGCCGTGCTCCACGGCATTGACGACGAGGTTGCGCAGCACGCGCTCCACACGACGGGCGTCCGCCTCGGCCACGACGGGCTGCTCGTCGCCGACGACCCGTATCCGGGAGCCCTTGCGCTCGGCCAGCGGCTCGGCACCGCCGATGACCCGCCGCACCACCTCACGCAGGTCTATCGGCTCCGCCTCCAGCGCTGCGGCGCCCGCGTCGAACCGGCTGATCTCCAGCAGGTCGGACAGCAGTGACTCGAAACGGTCCAGTTGGTCCCCGAGAAGCTCGGCGGAACGCGCCGTCACGGGATCGAAGTCGCTGCGCGCCTCATGGATGACATCGGCCGCCATCCGCACCGTCGTCAGTGGTGTCCGCAGCTCGTGCGACACGTCCGACACGAAGCGGCGCTGCATCCGGGACAGCTCCTCGAGCTGCTGGATCTTCAGCTGGAGGTTCTGCGCCATCTTGTTGAAGGCCTCACCCAGTCTGGCGATGTCGTCCTCGCCGGTGACCTTCATACGCTCCTGGAGCCGCCCGGCGGCGAGCCGCTCGGCGATCCCGGCGGCCATGCGGACGGGCGTGACGATCTGGCGCACCACGAGCCATGCGATGGCGCCGAGGAGCACCACGACGAACAGCCCGGCTGTTGCGAGCGTCCCCCGGACCAGGTTGAGCGACTGCTCCTCCTGGGCCAGCGGGAACAGGTAGTACAGCTCGTACGGCTGCCCCTCGATGTCGTTCAGCCGCGTGCCCACGACCAGCCCGGGCTCCGGATCGAGGGCGTTGTTCCAGTACTGGATGCTGACGTACGTCTCGTACGTCCCACTGCCCTGGCCCACGGCGTCCCGCAATGCCTGCGGAATGCTCGCGGGATCCACCAGGCCCGACGTACGCGGCGCGCGGCCTGAGCCGTCCCGTTCGGAGTCGGCGCTCAGAGCGACCACGTTGTACGAGCCCTGACCGCCGCTGGCGAGCTGCACGACGAGATCGGACCGCCATGAGTTGGCGTTCCTGCCGCCCGACGCCGGACCGTCCGGGCCCACGGGTCCGACCGGTGCGCTGGCCTGTTCCCGCGCGACGGCGAAACCGCCGGCCGCCTGACTCTGCGCAGCCTTGCTCTTCGCGTCGAGCAGACCGTTGCGTACCTGCCCGATCACGACGAAACCGAGGAGCAGCACCACACCGAGCGACATCAGCAGTGTGGTCACCACGACCCGGAGCTGGATGTTCCGTCGCCACAGCCGGACAGCGGGCAGCAGCGGACGGCGCAGCCAGCGCATCACGAGTCGAGGCACCGGCCCGCCGGACGCGGCCCCGTCCGGGAGCAGCAGACTCCCCTGGAACAGGCGGCCGAATCGCGCGGGCTTGCGCCCCGGTCCGGCAGCCCGCCCCGTACGGACTCCCGGCTCCCCGGGCTTCGGAGCAACGCTGCCACTGGACATGTCAGCTCGGCCCGGCCTTGTAACCGACACCACGGACGGTCACCACGATTTCCGGCCGCTCCGGGTCCTTCTCGACCTTGGAGCGAAGCCGCTGCACATGGACATTGACCAACCGGGTGTCCGCGGCATGCCGGTAGCCCCACACCTGCTCGAGGAGCACCTCACGGGTGAACACCTGCCATGGCTTGCGCGCGAGCGCGACCAGCAGATCGAACTCCAGCGGCGTCAGCGCTATCGACTGCCCGTCCCGCTTCACGGAGTGACCCGCCACGTCGATCACCAGATCGCCGATCGTCAGCTGCTCCGGAGCAGGTTCCTCCGACCTCCGCAACCGCGCCCGGATACGGGCGACCAGTTCCTTCGGCTTGAACGGCTTGACGATGTAGTCGTCGGCCCCGGACTCGAGGCCCACCACCACATCGACGGTGTCGCTCTTGGCCGTGAGCATCACGATCGGCACACCGGACTCCGCACGGATGAGCCGGCACACCTCGATGCCGTCCCTACCGGGCAGCATCAGGTCCAGCAGCACCAGATCCGGCTTGGTCTCCCGGAAGGCGGCAAGTGCCTTGTCACCGTCCGCGACGAACGACGGCTCGAAACCTTCTCCACGCAGCACAATCCCGAGCATCTCGGCCAGCGCGTTGTCGTCATCGACGACAAGGACTCGTCCCTTCATATTCGACATCATCCCATTAGCTAATCGTTACCTGGCGTGACCTGGCACACAGCTCTGCTATTCCGGCCCTCGTGACCGGCGACAACACACCTTCCTCGGTGACGACGGCCGTGATCAGATCGGGCGGCGTGACGTCGAACGCGGGGTTGTAGGCCTGGGTTCCGAGCGGGGCCACGGACACCCCACCACCAGCTTCCGCCCCTGCCACCCCCGCCTGCGGCGATGTGACCTCCGTCACCTCACTGCCGGGCCGCTGCTCCACCTCGATCGAGGCACCGTCCGGGGTGCCGAGATCCACCGTCGTCGTCGGCGCCACGACGATGAACGGCACATGGTGGTACTTCGCCAGCACCGCGAGCGGGTAACTGCCGACCTTGTTGGCGACCGATCCGTCCGCGGCGATCCGGTCCGCGCCGATCAGCACCGCGTCCACCTCCCCCGCTGTGAAGAGCGAGCCGGCCGCATTGTCCGTCAGCAGGCTGTACGGCATGCCGTTGCGCGACGCTTCGTACGCCGTGAGCCGGGCACCCTGCAAAAGCGGCCTTGTCTCGTCCACCCACAGCCTCCGCAGCTCACCGGCACGGTGTGCGGCCAGCACCACCGCAAAGGCCGTGCCCTCGCCGCCCGACACCAGCGCCCCGCTGTTGCAGTGTGTCAGGATCCGGTGCCCCCCGCCGGGCAGGAGCTCCCCCAGCAGCCTCAATCCGTGCTCGGCCATCCGGCGGCTCGCCTCCGCGTCCGCGCGGTGCAGCTCCCGTGCCGATGCGAGCGCCGCGGCCGCCGCCTGCTCCGCGCCCGCCCCCGCGTCCACAGCAGCCCGATACGCGGCGGCCGCCAGGCGCACCCCATACCCCAGGTTCACCGCCGTGGGACGCGCGTTCTCGAGCAGCTCCGTCGCTTCCTCGACGTCATAGCCCCGCGCTGCCGCAAGGGCCACACCGTAGGCCCCTGCGATGCCGAGCAGGGGCGCCCCGCGCACGGCCAGCGTCCGGATCGCCCGGACCAGGGCCGGCACATCGGTGCAGACCAGTTCCACCTCTTCGACCGGCAGCCTGGTCTGGTCGAGAAGCACCAGTACGGGACCTTCGGGCGGCTCGTCCCAGCGCAGCACCGGAAGCTTCGGCGGAGCCGTTCCGACCGGGTTTTGTACGTACTGATCAGCCATCCGCCCAGTCTGCACGGTGAGGATCCCACAATGAAGGTGCGAAGGTGACCGATGCCCCCGCCCACCGGGGACTTCCGCGTGGCACGATGGCTGCCACAGCCGCCCTCCCGGGCGGACGGGCACCGTGAACATGCCGACTCTGCGAGCCGGCCCCGCGACCAATGCATGAGGTGGACCACCGTGAACGACACTCCGGGCTGGGCATCGCCCGGATCGGCTCCCTCCAACGGAGAGAGCTCGGGCGTGCCGCAACCCGCCGAGCCCGTCGACGGCGCTTCGTCGAAGTGGTCCCAGGTGCAGCCGCCCCCCGGGCAGTGGTCCGCACCGACGGGTCCCGGCCCTGTTCCGCCCGCCCCCGGCTGGGGCGGCGGCGGAGCACACGGCAATTGGGGCCGTCCTCCTGCGGCGAAGCCGGGAGTGATTCCCCTCCGTCCCCTCGGCGTCGGGGAGATCCTCGACGGCGCGGTGTCGACGCTGCGCGCCCACTGGCGCACCGTCCTGGCCGTGACGGTCAGCGTCTCCGTCGTCACCCAGATCGTCAGCATCCTCGTCGAGCGCTATCTGCTGCCCGAGCCGCCGGAGGTCGACCCCAACGCGACCCCCGAGGAGGCGCTGCAGCAGTCCGTGGAGTCTCTGCAGGCCAGCCTGATCGCCATGGGCCCGGCGCTGCTCATCACGCTCATCGGCACACTTCTGACCACCGCACTGCTCACCGTGGTGATCAGCCGCTCCGTCCTGGGCCGCTCCGTGAACCTCCCAGAGGCCTGGCGAGAGGCCCGGCCCCGGCTGCCCCACCTGCTCCTCCTGATCCTCCTGCTGCCGGTGGGCAGCGCACTGATCATGTCGGTGGGCATCCTGCCCGGCGTGCTGATCGGCGGAGCCGGAGTGTTCCTCTCCGTCCTCGGCGGCATCGCCGCCATCGTGGTCGTCATCTGGCTGATGGTCCGCTTCGCTCTCGCACCGCCCGCGCTCGTACTCGAACGCCAAGGCGTCATCGCCTCGTTGCGGCGCTCCGCCAAACTGGTCCAGGGTGCCTGGTGGCGCATCTTCGGCATCAGCCTGCTGACCATCCTGCTGGCCTTCCTGGTGAGCATGGTCATCGCCATCCCGTTCACGATCATCGCGTTCGCCGTGGACGGCGTCGGACTCAGCGACCTCTTCAGTGGAAACGGACCCGAGTTCGGCTGGGCCTTCCTGATCATCACCGGTATCGGCTCCGTGATCGCCTCCTCGGTCACGTACCCGATCTCCGCCGGCGTGACCGCTCTGCTCTACGTCGACCAGCGCATCCGCCGCGAGGCACTCGACCTCGAACTCGCCCGCGCAGCAGGCATCTCCGGCTACGGAGACCAGCCGCGCGGCAACCACTCCGCCGGGGGCTGATGCGGTGCTGAGTGCGGGGGGCGCAACGGCAGCTGAGCCGCTGATCCGAGCGAGCGACGACGTACCGGTGGACATTCCACGTGCCCCCGCCCGCGAGGCGGCGGAACGTGAACTGTCCGAGCCGGTGTACCACGAGAACGATCCCAACCTGCTCGAGCGGGCACTGAACAGCTTCTGGGACTGGATCGGCGGCCTCTTCGAGGGCGCCGCCGGCGCGGGCATCGGCGGAACGGCCGGACTGGTCGTGCTCGTCCTCGTCGTCATCGCCCTTGCCGCAGCACTGTGGTGGCGTCTCGGCACACCGCAGCGCACACCCAGGGCGACGGACTCCCTTTTCGAGGACGGCCCGCGCAGCGCCGCCCAACACCGCACCACCGCCGGAGCACATGCCGCAGCAGGACGCTGGAACCAGGCCGTCCAGGAGCGAATGCGCGCCATCGTCCGCTCCCTGGAGGAGCGAACCTTTCTCACCCCCCGCCCGGGGCGCACCGCAGACGAGGCCGCGGCTGAAGCCGGCCGTTCCCTTCCTTCCCACGCCGACGAGCTCCGCGCAGCCGCCAGGGCATTCGACGACATCACATACGGAGGCCGTGCCGCGGACCAACGGATGTACGAGCGCCTGAGCGACCTGGACGTCGAGCTGGAACGTGCCAAGCCCCGGCGGGCCGAGGCCGCCCAAGGAGCCGCCGAATGACCGGGGCCGCCACCACGTCCTTGTCCCCCACCGCGCGCCAGGTGTGGACGCGCACCCGCGGCATCCTCGTCGTCCTCGCCCTGCTCGTCGCCGCGGGCATCGTCATGGCCGCCATGCGCTCCGGTGACCAGCACGGCCGTCTCGATCCCCGGTCCGCTGACACGTACGGCAGCCGTGCGGTCGCCGAGCTCCTGAAGGACCAGGGTGTGTCCGTCCGGGTCGTCACCAGGCTCGACGCGGCAGGCGCAGCCGCCGGCCCCGACACCACTCTTCTCGTCACCGAACCCGACCTGCTGACCAGTGCCCAGCAGGACGCCCTCCGCTCGGCAACGTCGCACTCCGGCGGGCGAACGGTGCTCCTGGCCGCAGGCGATGCCTCCATCGACACCCTGGCCCCCGGTGTCCGTGCCGACGTCCCGGCACGGGTCGCGGCCCGCACCCCGCAGTGCGCCTTCCCGCCCGCACGCCGGGCGGGCAACGCCGATCTCGGCGGCGAGCGTTACAGCACCGAGGTCCCGGGTGCCGACAGCTGCTACCCGAGCGACGGGCTGCCGTCCCTTGTCCGTGTCGACACCCCCGCCGGCGGCGACACCGTCCTGCTCGGCACCCCGGACATCCTCTACAACGACCGTCTCGACGAGCACGGCAATGCCTCCCTCGCTCTCCAACTCCTCGGGTCGCGACCCGAGCTGGTCTGGTACATCCCGTCACTCAGTGACCCCTCCGCCGACGACACCGCCGAAGAGAACGGCGGCGGAGAGGCCGAGGAAGAGGAAAGCGGCTTCCTCGACCTGATTCCGTCCGGCTGGCTCTGGGGCACGCTGCAACTCGCCGTCGCTGCCCTGCTCACCGCCATCTGGCGTGCCCGCCGCCTCGGCCCGCTGGTGACTGAACGGCTTCCCGTCGCCATTCGCGCCTCCGAGGCCACCGAAGGCCGCGCCCGGCTCTACCGCAAGGTCAACGCCCGCGACCGCGCTGCCGCCTCCTTGCGCTCTGCCACCCGGGCCCGCCTCGCCACGGTCCTCGGCCTGCCGCCGGCCGAAGCCCACTCCCCCGATGCACTGACCACCGCGGTGTCCGCCCAACTGCCCGACATCGGGCGGGACATCCGCGACCTGCTCTTCGGCCCTGCCCCCGCCGACGACGCCGCTCTTGTCCACCTCGCAGATCAACTCGACGCCCTCGAAAGAGAGGTACGCACCTCATGAGCGCCCCGACCCCCGAGACAGCTGAGAACTCGGACCGCGCCCGCACCTCCCTGGAGGCCCTGCGCAACGAGATCGCCAAGGCCGTTGTCGGCCAGGACCCTGCTGTCACCGGGCTCGTCGTGGCCCTGCTCTGCCGCGGCCATGTCCTGCTCGAAGGTGTTCCCGGAGTCGCCAAGACGCTGCTGGTCCGCGCACTTGCCGCCTCCCTCGAACTGGACACCAAGCGCGTCCAGTTCACCCCCGACCTGATGCCGAGTGATGTCACCGGCTCACTGGTCTACGACACCCGCACCTCCGAGTTCTCCTTCCAGCAGGGCCCGGTCTTCACCAACCTCCTTCTCGCCGACGAGATCAACCGGACCCCTCCCAAGACGCAGTCCTCTCTGCTGGAAGCGATGGAGGAACGCCAGGTCACGGTCGACGGAACCCCGCGTCCCCTCCCCGAGCCCTTCCTCGTCGCCGCAACGCAGAACCCCGTCGAGTACGAGGGCACCTACCCCCTCCCCGAGGCGCAGCTCGACCGCTTCCTTCTCAAGCTCACCGTCCCCCTCCCCTCCCGCGAGGACGAGATCGACGTCCTCACCCGCCATGCCGAGGGCTTCAACCCTCGTGACCTCGAGGCTGCCGGAATCCGACCCGTAGCCGGCCCCGCCGACCTGGCGGCGGCCCGGGCCGCCGTCGCCAAGGTCTCGGTGTCGGCCGAGATCGCCGGCTATGTCGTCGACATCTGCCGCGCCACCCGCGAGTCGCCGTCGCTCACCCTGGGCGCCTCACCTCGCGGCGCGACGGCCCTGCTGTCCACCGCCCGCGCCTGGGCCTGGCTCACAGGACGGGACTACGTCATCCCGGACGATGTGAAGGCGCTCGCCCTGCCGACCCTGCGTCATCGGATCCAGCTGCGCCCCGAGGCGGAGATGGAAGGAGTCACTGCTGACTCCGTCATCACCGCGATCCTCGCCCACGTCCCCGTCCCCCGCTGAGGCGCGCCATGGCCCTCACCGGACGGACGGCACTCCTCGCCACTCTCGGCTCTCTCCCCGTCGGCATCCTCGCCCCAAGCTGGACGGGAATGCTCGCTGTCAATGCGCCTCTGACACTCGCAATCCTGTGCGACTACGCCCTCGCCGCGCCAGTGCGAACGCTCCGTTTCACCCGAACCGGTGATACATCAGTTCGACTCGGTGACGCGGCACAGGTCGAGCTGACCGTCACCAACTCGTCCAATCGGCCGCTGCGCGCCCTTCTCCGGGACGCCTGGCCGCCCAGCACCTGGGCTGCGGGGACCGAGCAAGCCGCATCCAGGCACCGACTGAAGGTGCCCGCAGGGGAACGCCGTCGAGTCACCGCCGTGCTCACCCCCACCCGACGAGGCGATCGTCACGCCGAGCGCGTCACCGTCCGTTCTTACGGCCCGCTGGGCCTAGCCGCCCGTCAGGGCAACCACCACGTCCCCTGGACCGTACGCGTCCTGCCACCCTTCACCAGTCGCAAGCACCTGCCCTCACGTCTGGCAAGACTTCGGGAGCTCGACGGCCGGACGAGCACCCTGATCCGCGGACAGGGCACGGAGTTCGACAGCCTCCGCGACTACGTTCCAGGTGACGACACCCGCTCGATCGACTGGCGTGCCACTGCCCGCAGGACCACCGTCGCCGTCCGTACATGGCGCCCGGAGCGGGACCGACACATTCTCGTGGTCCTGGACACGGGCCGTACCTCGGCAGGAAGGGTCGGCGACGTACCGCGCCTCGATGCCGCCATGGACGCTGCTCTGCTCCTCAGCGCCCTGGCTTCGCGTGCCGGCGACCGCGTAGGCCTGCTCGCCTACGACCGGCGGGTCCGGGCCCAGGTCCAAGGCCGCTCCGCCGGGGACATCCTGCCCGCCATGGTCAATGCCTTCGCCCCGCTGGAACCGGAACTCATCGAAACCGACGCCCGCGGACTCAGCGCCGCCGCATTGCAGAACGCACCGCGCGGCTCACTCGTCGTCCTTTTCACCAGCCTCGACGCGACTCCGATCGAGGAGGGACTGCTGCCGGTCCTGCCACAGCTCACCCGCCGGCACACCGTGCTCGTCGCGTCCGTCGCCGACCCCCACGTCGAGCAGATGACCACAAGGCGCGGAAGCCCCGAAGGCGTCTACGAGGCAGCAGCCGGCACACAGGCCCGCATCCAGCGGCGACGCACAGCGGAGCAGCTTCAGCGGCACGGAGTCACCGTCGTCGACGCGACACCCGACAAGCTCGCGCCTGCACTGGCGGATGCGTACCTGGCGTTGAAGGCCGCCGGTCGCCTGTAACCCACTGGTCAAATGAGGCAACAACGCGCTCGGGTGCGGCCAGACCTTGGCCCGGCCGGCCGCACGACCGATTGCCTCCACTGAAAAACGACCCCGAAACGCAGAAAAG
>NZ_JAGGOJ010000012.1 GCF_018614575.1 Streptomyces sp. ISL-10 | reverse complement strand
CATCAGCGCGGACACCCCGGATGCGGAGATCACTGCCGACATCTGGGGGCTGCCCGATCACCTGCGGCCGGTGCCGGTCGTCCTCCTGGTGGACGAGGTCGCCGAGCTGGCGCTGTTCTCCAACACGGCGGAGAAGAAGCGCCGCGAGCGGATCGTCACCGCCCTGGTCCGCCTCGTGCAGCTCGGCCGCGCTGCCGGCATCTACGTGGAGATCTGCGGTCAGCGCTTCGGAGCCGAACTCGGCGACGGGATCACCATGCTCCGTGCCCAGCTCACCGGCCGGGTCTCGCACCGGGTCAACGATGAAGCCTCGGCCAAGATGGCGTTCGGCGACATCTCCCCCGATGCCGTGCTGGCAACCACACAGATCCCGGTCGAGCGTCCCGGTATGGCGGTGGCCGGTGACTCCACGGGCGGCTGGGTCCGCATCCGTACGCCGTTCACGACGATGCGGCAGGCCGTGAACGCCTGCACCGCCAACGCTCACCGCACCCCCGTCCTCGACGGCCTGGAGTCCTTCCGGCCGGTGCTGCCCGCCCTGGCCCCGGTCGAGGCCCCGGCCCCGGCGGCTCGTCCCGCCACTGCCTGACCGCACCTCCCCATCCCCGGTCGGCGCGACCGCTTCGCGCCCTGTCCCTACCCCTGCCATGCCCGAAACCGGCTGCCCGGGGCTCGGCGACCACTCTGGCTCGCCTTGCCCAGGCCCCCACCGAAGGGAGATGTCCATGTCTGAGCCGCTGGTCGCCCTGGACGGTCTTGCCCCGGACGAGTTCCTGGGACGGCTCTCCGCCCTGCGGGCCGAGCGTGATCGCTATGACCGGGAGATTCGGGCCTACCTGGCCTACGCCCGTGAGTTCACCCGCCCGCGGCCCTACACACTGGCTTCCCTGGCGGAAGCCGCGGGCATGTCGATCTCCGGTGTCCGCACCGCCTACACCGCCGCAGACCTCGACACGGTCGCCCGTGCGGTCGGCCATGCTCCGCGGAGCCAGCGGTGACGACCTCCATCCCGCGCCCTGATGCGGTCCTCGTGCAAGCCGTGATCGCCGGTGCGCTGTCCTTCGCCCACCTGCACGACCTCGCCGCCGCTGCCGGACAGGACGGCTGGAAGGCGTGGGCCTATCCCGTCTCCGTCGACCTGCTCCTCGTCGCGGCCTGGCGACGTCTGCGCATCCTGCGCGCCCAAGGTGAACCGGCCCGCGCCGCGTGGACCTGGTTCGCCGTCGCCCTGGCCGCCTCGCTCGGCGCGAACGTCGCCACCGCAGGCCTGCTCGACCTCAACGACGTGCCCGACTGGCTGCGCATCCTCGTAGCCGGATGGCCCGCGCTGGCCTTCCTCGGCGGCACGCTCCTCGTCCACTCGCCGACCAGTGGAGCCGCAGATGTTGCCGAGCCGGAGCCGCTGCCGGTGGTCGAGCCGGTGACCGTGCCGGCCGAACCGGACCCGGCCCCGGAGCCGGATGCGGTCGAGCCTGCCGAACCCGTCCCGGCCCTGCCCGCCGCCCCGCCGCCTGCGGATGTGCCGCCCGCCCTGGTGGACCACGCCCGCAAGCTCGCCGACGCCCACCGCGCCTCCACCGGCTCACCCATCGACGCCTCGACGCTGCGCGACCGACTCGGCCTGCCTGGCCCGATGGCCGACCAACTCGCCGCCCACCTCGCCTGAAAGGACCGACACCACATGCCCGGACACGAAACGACACGAGACGAGTACCTGCAAGCGGCCCGGGAGATGGCCGACGCCGGTCGCCACACCCTCGTCCGGCTGCTCGCCGAGGAAGCTGCCGAACGCACCGCCGACCCGGCCGCCGCCGCCTGCATCCGCTCCGCCTTCCCCGGCCTGAGCCTGCGATCGGAGGACTGATCCCATGCCTGCCCGTGACTTCTTCCACTCCGTGATGCGGATCGGTCCCGTGCAGATCGGCACCCACCGCGACCGCAACGGACGCACGAAGCACGCCGCCGTCTGTTCCCGCGACAACTGCGGCTGGTCCGCCGACTTCTCCACCCAGTCCGCAGCCCAGCTCGCCGCCCGCACCCACCGCTGCCGCGCCAACTAACCCACAGGGAGACCCGTCGTGAACGTCGAACTTCCCCTGATCGTCCTCGTCGCCATCTTCGGCTACTTCGGCATCAAGCTCATGCGCCCGCCGACCTGGCTCATCGTCGTGCTCCTCCTCGGCGGCTTCCTCCTCGCCGACACCTTCCTCGCCCCCGCCATCGAGTCCGGCACCCGCACCGGCGTCGACGCCGTCAACAACACGATCAAGTAACCAGCCCAGAAAGGAGAACCGCCATGCTCCGCCCGCGCATCCCGACCCCGACCGGCATCGTCACCCCGCTCGTCCACCCCGCCCCGGCCCCGGTCGTCGAGCACCAGCCCACCGCGTGTGCCTGCCAGCACACCACCCCGGCACCCGTCGCCGTCCCGGCCTCGGCCGCTCCTTCGGCGCCCACGGTCCGGCTCACCCCGACCGGCCTCCTCGCCGTCGTCGGCGGCGGTGCCGCGGTCGTCCTGATCGTCGGGGCAGTCCTCGTCTCCATGCTGCTCGCCGTCGCCATCACGGCCACCTCGGTCGCCGTCTGCGCCGTCGTCCTGCGCTCCCTGCTCAACAACCCGCGCCACCGCTGACCGGCCTTCCGGGCGGCCCTGAAACCGCCAAGTATCCGCCGCCCGGACGGCCAGCCCCTACCCGACTTCATCAACCGGAAGGACCTTCATCATGCCCCAGCACCGCCACGCCCCGGCCCGCGTCTGCCCGTCCTGCGATGGCTTCGCCTCCGCCGCTATCACCCTCGGCGGCCGCGACCGCAACGGCCAGCGCCGGATCATCACCGCCCACTGCCGCACCTGCCACGGCACCGGCACCGTCCCGCCCCTGCGCCAGCTGCTCGACACCGCCGCCGACGCCGCGTTCACCCGCTGACCGCCATGGGCGACCTGGCGCCCACCGTCGACCGGCCCGGCGTGCACGTCGCCAAACCCGCCCGGGACTTCCCCGCCACCGGCTCCTACGCCTGCTGTTGCGGAACCTCCGGTCGGGCCACGGGTGACGACAACGTCCGCGACCTGATCGCCGAGTGGATCGACCACCGCAACACCTGCCCCCACCGCTGATAACCCGCCGGGGCACCGCCCGCACCCCTGCCGGCCGGTGCCCCGCCCCCGCTCTCCTCTGGAAGGAGGAACATCCGCGTGACCACGACCGCACCGCCCCCGCTGCGGGACCTCGCCTTTCTCGCCTCGCTCGGCACCATGCCCGGCCTCATGCGTCAGCTGCGGTGCCTGGGCGGCTGCACCACCCCGATCCGCCTCGACGGCCACCGCACCGACGTCCACACCACCACCGGCGAAATCCTGCACCACCTCACCGCGAGCGACCTGCCCGCCGGGAACCTCCTCGTGCGCTGCAACAACCGCCGCGCGACCCGCTGCCCGGCCTGCGCCGAGACCTACCGTCGGGACACCTACCAGCTCATCACCGCCGGACTCCGCGGCGGCAAAGGCACCTCCGAACGCGTGGCCACTCATCCGCGGGTGTTCGCCACCTTCACCGCGCCGAGCTTCGGCCCCGTTCACAACCGCCCCGCCAAGGGCCGCTGCCGCTGCGGCATCTCCCACGCCGCCGACGCATCCGAATTGGGCACGCCGCTCGACCCGGAACGCTACGACTACGAAGCGGCAGTGCTTTGGAACGCACACGCCTCCAAGATCTGGGCCCGGTTCTCCATCTACCTGCGCCGTGAGGTCGCCAAGCGTGCCGGGCTCTCGCAGCGCGCCTTCAAGGAGCACGCTCGCGTCTCCTTCGCCAAGGTCGCCGAGTACCAGCGCCGCGGGGCCATCCACTTCCATGCCGTGATCCGCCTCGACGGCCCGGACGGCGGCGACACCCCACCCCCGGCCTGGGCCACCGCCGAACTCCTCACCGACGCCATCCGCGCCGCCGCCGCTGCTGCTGACGTGCCCGGCCCCGTCATCGACGGCCGCGCTCACACCTTCGCCTTCGGCATCCAGCTCGACATCCGCCCGATCCGCTCCGCCGACTTCGACGGCGGCACCGAACTCACCGAACGCGCCGTCGCCGCCTACATCGCCAAGTACGCAACGAAGGGCGCCGAAACCGCGACCGGCACCCTCGACCGCCCCATTCGCTTCCTCGCCGAACTCGGCCGCAAGTCCATCCCCGAACACGCCCGCCGCCTCATCCGCACCGCCTGGACCCTCGGCGCCCGCAAAGACCTCGAAGACCTCCGCCTCCGCGCCTGGGCCCACATGCTCGGCTTCCGCGGCCACTTCTCCACCAAAACCCGCCGCTACTCCACCACCCTCGGCGCACTCCGTACCGCCCGCGCCGAATGGCGACGCCTCCAAGCCGCCATCGCCCGCGGCGAAGATCCGACTGCCGCTATGCCGGCCAATCCGGACGAGGACACCACCCTCGTCCTCGCGCACTGGGCCTTCGCCGGAACCGGCCTCACCCGCGGCGAGGAATGGCTCGCCGCCTCACTCACACCCGACACCACGGAAGGAGACTGCTCATGACCGACCGGCTGCTCACCGTGGAACAGGTGGCCCGGCTCCTCGGCACCACCGTCCGGTTTCCCCGGCGACTCATCGAGGAACGCCGGATCACCTTCGTCAAAGTCGGCCGACACGTCCGCATTCCCGAAAGTGCCGTTACCGCCTTCGTCACGGCTAACACTGTCGAGCCGGTGACGATCCGGCGGTCTGGCCTGCGGAGGGCCGCCTGATGGCCAACAAGAAGGGCAACCGTCGACGCTTCGGCTCTGTCCGACAGCTCAAGTCGGGACGCTGGCAGGCTCGGTACCGCGACCCTGCCACGGGCCAGCTCCGCAGCGCTGAACAGACTTACGCGACCAAGACCGACGCCGAGGTGGCGCTGACGCACATCGAGGCCGACATCTCGCGCGGACAGTGGGACGACCCTGAAAAGGGAGCCGTCTCCTTCTCTGAGTACGCGGACGCATGGCTGCGGGACCGCAAGCTGGCCGACCGGAGCAGAGAGCGGAACGAAGCCGTAATCCGGCTGCACGTCAAGCCGACATTCGGCGCCGGGACTCTGGCCGACGTGACCACGTCTCGGGTCCGGGCCTGGCGGGGCAACCTGCTCGCCGCTGGCGTGGGAGAGCCGACCGTCGTCAAGGCGTATCAGATCCTGCGGGCCCTGATGAACACGGCCGTGGATGACGAACTGATCCGCCGTAACCCCTGTCGGGTCAAGGGTGCCGACCGGTACGACGTTCCTGAGCGGCCGGTGTTGACCGTGGCGGAGGTGTACGCCGTGGCCGACGCCATCGCTCCTCGGTACCGCTTGCTCGTACTCCTGGCGGCCTTCACCACCCTGCGGTTCGGCGAGCTGGCGTCTCTTCGCCGCCGAGACATCGACGTATCGGGTCGCGTGGTCCTGGTCCAGCGGGCACAGGCTGAGATGCAGGACGGCAAGCTCTTCGACAAGGCTCCGAAGTCCGCGGCTGGCGTCCGGCCCGTCGCCTTCCCGGACGAGATCCTGCACGACGTGACCGAACACCTGGAGCGCTACGCGGGTGCCGGCCGTGATGGCCACGTCTTCCTCGGGCCCCAAGGTGGGCGTCTCCGCCGCAGCAACTTCCGGGATGACTGGACCACGGCGCGGGCCAAGGCGGGCATCTCCAGTGAGGTCCACTTCCACGATCTTCGGCACACCGGGAACACCTTGGTCGCCGCCGGGGCCAGCACCCGAGAGCTGATGACCCGCATGGGCCACAGCACCGCGCGGGCCGCGCTGATCTACCAGCACATGACCGCCGACCGCGACCGGGCTATCGCCGACCGGCTGGGAGCCTTGATCCGCCAGAGACAGGGCGACGCGGAGTCCTAGTGGCACGTGTGTGGCACGTCCGCGATCATGGGAAAGGGCCAGTTCGAGGGAATCGCCCCTCTGAACTGGCCCTTACTGATGTGCCCCCGGCAGGATTCGAACCTGCGACACCCGCTTTAGGAGAGCGGTGCTCTATCCCCTGAGCTACGAAGGCGGGGAGATCCGTCGGGATCCGGCGCCTAGCCTAGCGGATATGCTCTGCCGCTCGACGGGATTCCCCTTTGGCCAGCTCACGCCGGTGCCGACCGTGCTCGGCACGGCCTTGACGGCGAAGTGGGGCAGGCATAGCGTCACGCCAGACTGAGCGAGCGCTTAGAGAGGGCAGATCCGTGCCGTACCCCGAGACGTCCGACGCCGTGCGGGACCGGCTCACCGCTGCCGGGGCACCCTTCGCCGTCGTGCGTGGTGAGGACGGGGCGCTGCGGTACGAGGGCGGGCCGCGGACATTGCGGGAGTTCGTCGAGGCCACCTGGGGTTACGGGGACCGGCCGTTCCTGATCGCCGAGAGCCGGACGTACACGTACGGGGAGTTCTTCGCCGCCGCGTCCGCCCTCGCGTGCCGCTTCACCGACGTCTACGGGCTGCGCCCCGGCGACCGGGCCGCCATCGCCATGCGCAATCACCCCGAGTGGCAGATCGCCTTCTGGGCGGCCCAGTTGGCCGGGCTCGTCGCCGTGCCGCTCAACGCGTGGTGGACCGGGGAGGAGCTCGCGTACGCGCTCGACGACTCCACCCCGCGAGTGCTTCTCGTCGACGGCGAGCGCCTGCCCCGCGTGGAAGCCTGGCGGCGGGCGAACCGTGTCCGGACCGTCGTCTTCCATCACGACGGCGAGACCGCGGAGGGCGTTGAGCGCTACGAGGACTTCGACGCGCCCGACCCGCTCGCCGCGCCGCCCGCCGTGGACGTGGCGGCCGAGAGCGATGCCACCATCATCTACACGTCGGGGACCACCGGCCGCCCCAAGGGCGCCGTCGCCACCCAACTCGCGCAGGCGGGCGCCACCGTGCATCCGCGGTACCACGCCACCGCCTCCGCGCTCGGGCGCGGACTGCTGCCGGGGCAGGGGGCGACCCCGGTCAGCCTGATGACCTTTCCCTTCTTCCATGTCGCCGCGTTCACCACGCTCTACGCGATGATGGGCGTCGGCGGCGCCCTCGTCCTGATGCGCAAGTGGGACGCCGAGCAGGCGCTCGCGCTCATCGAACAACATCGCGTCACCCACTACTCCGGCGTTCCGACCACCGCCCTACAGCTGCTGGACGCCGCCGAGCGGGCCGGCGCCGGGCTGGAGAGCCTGACCAATCTGAGCACCGGCGGGGCTCCCGCCCCGCCCGATCTGGTGGCCCGGCTGACGGCCGCTCACGGGCGGCGGATCGAGCCGCGCAACGGGTACGGGCTCACCGAGACCAGCGGGGGAATGCTGGCGAACTTCGGGGACGCGTACCGCACGCACCCGAGCAGCGTCGGCCGCCCCGCGCCCGCCGTCGAGGTGCGCATCGCCGGGCCGGGCGGTGAGCCGCTGCCCGAGGGCGAGGTCGGCGAACTGTGGCTGCGCGGCCAGGGCGTCGTCCGCGGCTACTGGCGCGACGAGCGGGCCACCGCGGAGGCCTTCCACGACGGCTGGTTCAGGACCGGCGACCTCGCGACCGTCCGCGACGGGCGGGTCGGCGTCGTCGACCGGATCAAGGACATGGTCATCCGTGGCGGCGAGAACGTGTACTGCGTCGAGGTCGAGGCCGTCCTGCACGACCACCCCGACGTCGAAGACGCCGCCGTTCTCGGGGTTCCGCACCCGGTTCTCGGGGAAGAGGTCGCGGCCGTCGTGCGGTTGCGCCCCGGGGCCACGGTGGATGCCGAGGAGCTGCGGGCACATGTCGGCACGGTGCTCGCCGCGTTCAAGGTGCCCGCGCATGTGGTGCTGCGCGCCGAGCCGCTGCCGCGCAATCCGACGGGCAAGATCCTCAAGCGGGAGCTGAGGGCGGGGTTCGGGAGCGGGTGATCTGAGCCGGGGCCGGGGCGGTTCAGGAGCGGGTGACCCGCGGCGGGGCCGGAGGGGGTGCCGCGGCGCGGGCGGGGTGGTTCAGGAGCGGGTGATCCGCACCCGGTACACGTGGCCCTTCTCCTCGCCCGTCACCGAGATCCGCACACCGTGCTCGCTGTCGGTGAAGGACTGGCCCGGGCGGTACGGCGCGTCGGACAGTTCCGCGTGGACGTTGGGGCGGCGGGTGCAGCCGCCGCTGTCCCGTTCGCTGTCCGCCACGGTCACCGGCCCCTGGCCGGTGTCCACACTCGACTTCACCCGGTAGATCAGCACGCCCGGCTCGCACACGGCGTCGTCGTTGCCGGCCCGGGTCCGTACCTCCACCGCGTAGCCGCTGTCCTCGCTCAGCGGCACGACCGCCAGTTTCGAGCCGCCCACGGTGGCGAGCGGGGTGAGGGTGTACTCGGTCGTGCCCGGCGCCGAGACGCAGCGGATCTGGTCGTTCTCGAGCCAGCCGAGCTTCCATTTGTGCCAGCCCAGCAGGTCGTTGTTGGCCCCCCAGTCCTCGGACATGATGTCCCAGTGGCCGGCTGCTCCCCCGCCCTCCGCGGTGTAGAGGTCGGGCAGGCCGAAGACATGACCGTTCTCGTGCGGCAGGACCCGGTAGCCGGTCTGCGCGTACGACCCCGAGCCGTCGTCCTGGCGGCTGTAGACGAACGACGTGTTGGCCAGTGGCACCCCGTCCGCGTAGGGCGCCTCGTCGTTGCCCGAGAAGGTCACGGACAGCACGGTGTCCAGCGCGGAGGGGCCCGCGTTCGGGGTGACGAGCACATTGACCAGGTCGTACTGGCTGAAGTCCACCTTCTCGTCGGCCACCTCGATGAGGTCCTCGACGAGCTTGCGGTAGCCCGGTTCGTAGGGCGAGCCGCGACCTATCCCGTACGCCGCGAACGGCAACGGCATCCGCAGCCAGTCGCTCACGGGGGCGTGGGGGCGGTAGCTGAGCCGCCCGTACGAGCTGGTGCGGAACCACTGGGCGGTCTGCGGGAAGAACTCGGCCAGTCGGTCGAGTGCCGCACCCTCGCCCACCGCGTCCGAGAAATCGATCATCAGGTTGAGGGCGCTGACCTCGCCGGTGGAGCGGGTGTAACCAGGCGCGGTGGGCACGCCCTCCGACATCTGCACGCCGGTCACCGTTGGTATGCGGCAGGGACCGAGCCCGGGCGCCTCCGGAGCGGCCACCGGGCCCGTCGGCGCCTTGGCAGGGGCGAAGATCGTGGCGCTCGCCGTGGTCAGGGCCGCTAGGGCGAGGGCGGCGAACGCGGCGAGCCCGCAGAGGCGGCGGTGGCTGCTCCGTCTGCGTATTCGGCGGCGGGTCTGCTGCATGCGTTCGCCTTCAGGACCGCGGCAGCAGGCCGGACCCTGGCTGCGCTCTGTCCGTCAGCCTGTGTCGGCCGCTCGCGGGGCGCGCGCCGGGCTGGGCCGATCGTGGGTATTTCCCGCGCTGCACGTTCGATCCGCGGAAAGTGGCTCAGGTCACATCGCGACCCGGAAATAACCGGGGATCCTCTCCCCGTTTGCACCGGTGTCCCCGCGAAACGGGGAGGAGTTCCCCGCTTACTCAGTGCCGGGAGCACCAGGACGCAGGACGGACAGATGACCGGAAGGACGTGGAGCCGTGAGCCCCGCCGCCACCGAAACGCGCCGCACGGCGCGCCCGCGGGCAGACGCCCTGCGGAACCGTGAGCGGATCGTGTCGGCCGCGCGCGAGATGTTCGTCGAGTACGGACCCGAGGTCCCGCTGGACGAGATCGCCCGTCGCGCCGGGGTCGGCAACGCCACGCTCTACCGGCACTTCCCTGACCGCGCGGTCCTGATCCGCGAGGTCGTCATCTCCGTGATGTCCCGTACCACCGAGCGGGCACGGGCGGCGGTGGCCGAGGAGGCCGACCCGTTCGCCGCCCTGCGCCGCTTCGTCCACGAGGCGGCCGACGAGCGCATCGGCGCCCTGTGCCCGATGCTCTCCGGAGCCTTCGACGCCGACCACGCGGACCTGCACGCCGGACGCGACCAGCTGGAGGAGGCCGTGCACGGCCTCGTCGAGCGGGCTCAGTCGGCGGGCAGGATGCGCGGTGACGTCGCCGTCGGGGACCTGATGGTCGCGCTCTCCCAGCTCACCCGGCCCCTGCCCGGCACCGCGTGCCTGAACATGGACCGGTTCGTCCACCGTCATCTGCAGCTGTTCCTGGACGGCCTCGAAGCGCCCGCGCGCTCCGAGCTGCCCGGCGAGGCCGCCACCCTCGACGACCTGCGGAGCACCTCGTGACGCCGTAGCGCGATTCCGCCACTGATTCCTGTCCCGCACCGATTCCCGCACCGATTCCCGCACCGATTCCTGTCCCGCACCGACTCCTGCACGAATTCCTGTTCTGCACCGACTCCACGAATTCCTGTCCTGCACCGATTCCTGCGCCGATTCCTGCACAGGCTCCAGCGCCGGCCGGCTCGGTACCACCGGCGAGGAATGACTCCGGTGCCGACACCGGCATCACCCGACGCCGTTTCTCCGCGAGCCGGCGGAGACGGTTCACCGGTGCCGGACGGCCGGGCACGACCCGGCCGATGACTTCACCCCGCCCGGGCGGTCTCAACGCCGAGATCCCCCTCTGACGCGGGCCCCTCGACCGCACGACGCACCTCGCGTGACCTCTCGTAGTCCGTCCGTACTCCTTAGGTGGCCAGATCCATGCCGAAAACACCCGACATATCCCTGCCCGACCCGAGCCGCTGGAAGGCTCTCGTCTTCATCGCCCTCGCCCAGCTGATGGTGGTCCTCGACGCGACGATCGTGAACATCGCGCTGCCCACCGCCCAGCAGGACCTGGGGATTTCGGACGCCAACCGCCAGTGGGTCATCACGGCCTACGCCCTTGCCTTCGGCGGTCTGCTGCTCTTCGGCGGACGCATCGCCGACCTGTGGGGCCGCAAGCGGACCTTCGTCGTCGGCCTGCTCGGCTTCGCCGCGGCCTCCGCGCTCGGCGGCGCGGCCACCGGCGAGGCGATGATGCTCGGTGCCCGGGCCCTGCAGGGTGCGTTCGGTGCGCTGCTCGCGCCCGCCGCGCTCTCGCTGCTCGCGGTGATGTTCACCGACGCCAAGGAGCGCGCCAAGGCGTTCGGTATCTACGGTGCGATCGCCGGTGGCGGCGGCGCTGTCGGCCTCATCCTCGGCGGCTTCCTGACCGAGTACCTGAACTGGCGCTGGACCTTCTTCGTCAACATCCCCTTCGCGATCGTCGCGGCCGTGGGCGCGTACCTCGTCATCCGTGAGCCGGAAGGCGCGCGCAACCGCTCGTCGCTGGACATCCCCGGCGTCGTGCTGTCCACTCTGGGTCTGGTCGCGCTGGTCTACGGCTTCACGCGCGCCGAGTCAGCCGGCTGGTCCGACACCCTGACCGTGGGCATGTTCGTCGCCTCGGCGGTGCTGCTCGCGGCGTTCGTCGTCACGGAGTCGAAGGTCAGCTCCCCGCTGCTGCCGCTGCGCGTCCTGACGGAGCGCAACCGCGGCGGCGTCTATCTCTCGCTGGGTCTCGCGGTCATCGCGATGTTCGGGCTCTTCCTCTTCCTGACCTTCTATCTCCAGGTCGTCAAGGGGTACTCCCCGGTCATGACCGGCTTCGCCTTCCTGCCGATGATCGCTGGCATGATCACGGGCTCGACGCAGATCGGCGCCCGCCTGATGACCCGTGTGCCGCCGCGGCTGCTGATGGGTCCCGGCTTCGTCGTCGCCGCGATCGGCATGCTGATGCTGACGCAGCTGGAGATCGACAGCTCGTACGCCGGCCTGATCCTGCCCGCGCAGCTGCTGCTGGGTCTCGGCATGGGTACGGCCTTCATGCCGGCCATGTCCCTGTCCACGTACGGTGTGAACCCGGCCGACGCCGGTGTCGCCTCGGCGATGGTCAACACCTCGCAGCAGGTCGGCGGCGCCATCGGTACGGCGCTGCTGAACACGATCGCCGCGTCCGCCACGACGTCGTACATCGCCTCGCGCGCGGCCGGTGCGACCGACCCGAGGCTCCTGGAGCTCCAGGGCATGGTGCACGGCTTCTCGTCCGCGATCTGGTGGGCCGTCGGCATCCTGGTGATCTCCGCCGTGATCGCCTTCACGTTCATCAACTCCGGGCGGCCCGGTGCCGGTTCCCCGGCTGAGGGTTCGGGCTCGGGTGAGGCGGACGGTGTCGAGGACGAGGTCAAGATTCCCGTCATCGCGCATTGAGGCCGCGTTGAGGTCGAATTGAGGCCGCTCTGAGGCCGCTCTGAGGCGAACGCCGAGAGGTACGACGGCAGTGCAGAGGTGACGCAGGGGGCCCGGCCCGGGTGATCGACCCGGGCCGGGCCCCCCGTCCGTGTGCGAGGTGTACGTGCCGGCCGCGCGCCCGTTGGGTCAGCGCAACCAGGGCAGGTCCGCGCACGTGTCATGCGGCTGCAGTCCCTCGGCCATCACCTGCATGATCTCGCCCAGTTGCCGCACCTGTTCGGGCGTGAGCCGGTCGAATATCGCGTGGCGCACCGCCTCCACATGCCCGGGAGCAGCGCGCTTCAGGACCTCGAAACCCTCGTCCGTGAGCACGGCGTTCTGGCCGCGCCGGTCGGAGGGGCAGTCCTCGCGGCGCACCCAGCCGTTCTTCTCCAGCCGCGCGATGGCGTGTGAGAGCCGGGAGCGGGTGATCTTGGCGTCGATCGCGAGCTCCGTCATCCTGCGGCGGCGACGTGGGGCCTGGGAGAGCTGGACGAGCAGACCGTAATAGATGTGCGGCATGCCCGCGTCCCGCTGCAGTTGGCGGTCGAGATGGTCCTCGAAGAGAGTGGTGGCATGCAGGTAGGAACGCCAGACTCGCTGTTCTTCCTCGGTCAGCCAGCGCGGCTCGACGTCGCTGTCGCCAGTGGATGCCCTGTTCATGTATCCCACTCTACGACCCCCGTCCTTGAAAGTTGAACTAAATGTCATCCGGAGTTAGGGTCGGGCTTGAACTTGAATGTTCAAGTTGATCGATCGGGAGTCAGTCGTCATGAATTCCAGCCCCGTCGCAGAGCGCATGCCCGCCCTCTACCTCTCCCACGGCGCCCCGCCCCTCGCCGACGATCCGATATGGCCGGGCGAGCTCGCCGCATGGTCCGCCGAACTGCCACGCCCCAGGGCGATCCTCGTCGTCTCCGCCCATTGGGAGGAGGCTCCGCTCGCACTCGCAGCGACCGAGACCGTCCCCCTCGTGTACGACTTCTGGGGCTTCCCCGAGCACTACTACCAGGTGCGCTACGAGGCGCCGGGCGCACCCGAACTCGCCGCCTCGGTCCGTAAGTTGCTCCACCGCGCCGGTACGCCGGTGCAGGACGTGGCGGACCGTGGACTCGACCACGGCGCCTACGTCCCGCTGGTGGAGATGTTCCCCGGCGCGGACATCCCCGTACTGCAGATCTCCATGCCGACCCTCGACCCCGGCAAGCTCCTGGAGATCGGGCGGCGGCTCGCTCCGCTGCGCGACGAGGGCGTGCTGATCGTCGGCAGCGGCTTCTTCACCCACAACCTGGCCGCGCTGCGGCACGGCGGGACGCCGGGCTGGTCGACGGAGTTCGACGACTGGGGGCGGCGGGCGCTGGCGGCCGCCGACGTGGACGCGCTGCTGGACTTCGAGACCAAGGCCCCCGCGGGCCGCATCGCCCACCCGCGTACCGAGCACTTCGCCCCACTGTTCGTCACCCTGGGCGCGGCGCAGGACGAGCTGGGGACCCACCGCAGCGTGATCGACGGCTTCTGGATGGGGCTGGCCAAGCGGTCCGTGCAGTTCGGCTGAGGTCGGGTCCTCGGCCGGGTCCTCGTTCAGGCCTCAGTCGAGCGGCTTCTCGAACCAGGCCACGTCCCAGTACCGGCCGAACTTACGGCCCACTTGCTCGTATGTCCCCACGTGTCGGAAGCCGAAGCGGGCGTGGAGTCTGTTGGAGGGCTCGTTGGGCTGGGCGATCCCGGCGTAGGCGCGGTGCACGTCTTCGCTCTCGAGGGCCGCGAAGAGCGCCTTGTAGAGCATCGTGCCGATGCCGCGGCCGGCGGCTTCGGGGGCCAGGTAGACGCTGACCTCGACGGATGTCGAGTAGGCCGGCTTGGGGCGGAAGGGGCTGCTGGTGGCGTAGCCGAGGACGCCTCCTGCCGCATCCCACGCAACCAGCAGGCGGTGCGGGCCGTCTTGAGGGTGGGAGTGCAGCCACGGACGGCGTTGTCCGGGGGTGAATTCCGCGGTGTCGAATGTGATCGCGGTCTCACGGACGTAGTGGTTGTAGATGTCGGTGAGCGCGGCGAGGTCGGCCTCGACGCCCGCTCTGACCTGCACGTCCACGCGCTTCGGCGGCATCCGTCCTCCCGGTTCGGAGCGGCACAGGGTACTGCATGATCGCGGAAGTCGATGTGCCTCATGGGAATTCTGTCCGGATTCCAGTCGTTGTTTCCTTCGGATGCAGGGCACCCGGGAGGGTGTCGTGACCTACTCAGCAAGGGAGCTCGCATGGCAACCCGTGCCGTCGCCCGTCGCCAGTCCGACGCTGGGGGCACCTCTCAGGTCTCCAGCTCCGGGGGTGGGACCGACAGGGCGAGCAGCGTTCGCGCCGTGGGCGGGGAGATCGCCGACCGCGACCTGGTCGGCATGTACCTCGACGAGATCGCGCGCACGCCACTGCTCGACGCCGCCAAGGAGGTCGAGCTGTCCCAGACCATCGAGGCGGGTGTCTATGCCCGCCAGATTCTCGACGGAGAGGTGGAGAGCGAGGCCGGTGGAGCCACGCGCGAGGAGCTGGAGGCGCTGGCCGCAGCAGGCGAGCGCGCGAAGGACGTCTTCATCCGCTCCAACCTGCGTCTCGTGGTAGCCGTCGCCCGGCGTTATCCGCGCAGCGGACTGCCCCTGCTCGACCTGATCCAGGAGGGGAACGCGGGCCTGGTCCGCGCGGTCGAGAAGTTCGACTACGCGAAGGGCTTCAAGTTCTCGACCTATGCGACGTGGTGGATCCGTCAGGCGATCACCCGTTCCATAGCCGATCAGTCCCGCACCATCCGGCTCCCCGTCCACCTGGTGGAGGAGCTCGGCCGCATCCGCCGCGTCCAGCGCGAGTTCAACAGGGAGAACGGCAGGGACCCCGAGGCCGCCGAGATCGCGGAGGAGCTGGGCTCGACGTCCGAGCGCATCATCGACGTCCTGGACTGGGCCCGCGACCCGGTCAGCCTCAACATGTCCGTGGACGACGCCGGGGAGACCCAGTTCGGCGATCTGCTGGAGGACACGTCGGCGGTGTCGCCGGAGCAGTCGGTGCTCACGCTGCTGCGCAGCGAGGAGCTCGAAGACCTCATCGGCAAGCTCGACCACCGCACCGCCTCGATCATCCGTATGCGCTACGGCATCGAGGACGGCCGCGAGCGCACGCTGACGGAGGTCGGCAAGGAGCACGGCCTGACCCGTGAGCGCATCCGCCAGATCGAGAAGCACGCGCTGCTGGAGCTGAAGCGGATGGCGCGCGACACGGGCTTCGACGCGGCGGCGTAGGCCGCCGTCGCCGCGCGCGGGCGCGCATCGGGCCGGGCGGCGCACGTGCGGCACCACGGCCCACGGGCGCCAACGGCCCCGCGACGGCCCACAGCCCCGTGCGGAACGGGGCCCCACGGGCGCGGGGCCCGCGAGCTCGGTGCGGGCGTGCGTCCGGTGAGGCGGGGCCCCGCGAGCTCGGTGCGGGCGTGCGTCCGGTGAGGCGGCGGGCGCGCGTCGGTTCCAGGGAACACGGCCCCACGGCCCGGTGCGGCACGGGCGCACACGTGCCACGGGAGCCGGTGCGCCGCGTTCCTGTCGGCCCCGCTGCCCCGGGCCCCGCGCCGGCCCACGGTCCCGCTCGCCACGGTCCACGTGCGCATACGTGCGCCCATGGCCCCGTGTCGCCCACGGCTCCGTGCGGCCCGCCAGAGCATCAGGTCGTCAGGCAGTGGACCTGGTCAGGCGTGTCGCCAGGTTCGTCACGTACTCCCGTAGCGGCTGCGGTCCGTGCACCGTGAACTCACAGTCCACCAGCGCCAGTCGCAGCGCCAGCCACTCCACCGAGTCGGCCGACCGCGTCCGCAGCCGGCAGCTGTCCTCGTCCGTCGGAACAGGGGCGCCCAGATGCTCGGGCAGCCGGGCCGCGACGAACGACGCCGGGGCCCGGAAACTCACATCGACGTCGTGCTCCTGCTGCTGCCGCGACATCGTGTGGCTCAGCAGCTCGGCCGCGTCGCCCACCGGAGCCTCCCGCGGCGTGAACCGCGCCCCCGTGGCGAACGGCTCCGTCACCCGGTCCACCCGGAAGGTGCGCCAGTCCTCGCGCTGGAGGTCGTACGCGACGAGGTACCACCGCCGCCCCGTCGACACGAGGCGGTACGGCTCGACCTGCCGTCGCGTCTCGGCACCGTCACCCGCGCGGTAGGCGAACCGCAGCCGTTCGCGCGCGGTGACCGCGCCCGCGATGACCGTCAGCGTCTGGGGGTCGATCGTCGCGCCGTCGCCCCTGGTCAGCGGGAGCGTCGCCGCCTGAAGCGTGGTCACGCGGTGCCGCAGCCGGGACGGGAGCACCTGTTCCAGTTTGGCCAGCGCCCGCACCGAGGCCTCTTCGATGCCTTCGATGGCATGGCCCGCACCCGCGCGCAGGCCGACCGCGATGGCCACCGCCTCCTCGTCGTCCAGCAGCAGGGGCGGCATCGCGGCACCCGCGACCAGGCGGTATCCGCCGACGGCGCCCTTGGTCGCCTCCACCGGGTAGCCGAGGTCGCGCAGGCGGTCGATGTCGCGGCGGATCGTGCGCGGGCTGACGTCGAGGCGCTCGGCGAGCTCGCTGCCCGGCCATTCGCGCGGTGTCTGGAGGAGCGAGAGCAGATTCAACAGTCGTGCCGGAGTGTCCGTCATGTTCTTCAGGATGCTCCTCGTCTAGGACATGACCTGACCTATATGGCCTCCAGAATCCTCCTATGAGTTCACAGCAGCCCGCCGTAACGGGTACGGCATCGGACCGCCGGCGATGGATAGCCCTCGCCATTGTCATGACCGCGGCCTTCATGGATCTGGTCGACGTCACCATCGTCAACATCGCGATCCCCAGCATCGAGCGGGATCTCGGCGCCTCGTTCGGCGCGATTCAGTGGATCACCGCGGGATACGCGCTCGCCTTTGCCGCCGGCCTGATCACCGGTGGCCGGCTCGGTGACATCTACGGCCGCAGGCGGCTGTTCCTGATCGGCATCACCGGATTCACGATCGCCTCCGCGCTCTGCGGCTTCGCGCCGAACGAGGAGATGCTGGTCGCCTCCCGCCTGCTCCAGGGCTCGGCGGCGGCCATGATGGTGCCGCAGGTCCTCGCGATCGTCCACGTCACCTTCCCGGCGCACGAACGCGGCAAGGTGTTCGGCCTCTTCGGCGCGATCGTCGGCCTCGGGGCGGTCTCCGGGCCGCTGCTCGGCGCGCTGCTGACCCAGTGGAACCTCTTCGGCCTCGAATGGCGCCCGATCTTCCTGATCAACCTTCCGGTCGGCATCGCAGGTCTGATCCTGGGACGGAAGTTCATCACCGAGTCCCGCGCCCCGAAGGCCCTCCGCCTCGACCTCGTCGGCGTCGCCCTCGCGACCCTCGGTCTGCTGATGCTGATCTACCCACTGACGCGCGGCCGGGAGCTGGACTGGCCGCTGTGGGGCCACCTGTGCATGGCGGGCAGCCCGCTGGTGTTCGCCGTGTTCGTGGCGTACGAGAAGTACAAGACCCGCAAGGACGGCTCCCCGCTGGTCGAGCTGTCGCTGTTCAGGGTGAAGAGCTTCGCCGCCGGTATCGCCGTACAGCTGACGTTCGGCATCGTGATGGGCATCTTCTTCCTCGTCTGGACGCTGTACATGCAGATCGGGCTGGGCTGGAGCCCCCTGAAGGCCGGACTGACCGGGGTGCCGTTCTCGATCGCCGTCTCGGCGGCAGCCGGGATGTCGGTGCAACTGCTTGTGCCGCGTTTCGGACGCAAGGTGCTGCAGGCGGGCGCGGCCACGATGGCCGCCGGTCTGCTGATCTACATCTGGGAGGCCGACCGGTACGGCACCGCGATCCACTCCTGGCAGATGATCCTGCCGCTGGTGGTCATGGGCGTCGGGATGGGGCTGATCGTCGCGCCGTTGACCGACGCGGTGCTCTCGGAGGTGCCGCGCGAGCACGCGGGCTCGGCATCGGGCCTGATCAACACGACCGTCCAGATGGGCAACGCCCTCGGGCTCGGGCTGGTGTCCGTGGTCTTCTTCGGCACGATCGACGAGGAGCGGCTCGCGCCGGGCGCGATGGGCCGGGCGTTCGTGGAAGCGTTCCAGGACTCACTGTGGTGGGTGGCGGCGGTGCTCGGCGTGATCTTCCTGGTGATGTTCGCGCTCCCGGCGCGGCCGAAGCAACACCTGGAGGCAGGCGCGGCGGACGAAGCGCACGAGCCGGTCGCGAAGCCGGGGGCGGAGAAGCCCGGGGGCGCGCCTGAGGTGGAGCCGGCGCTCGCAGGCTGACCCGTCTGCCCGACGGCGATCGCACCGACCTTCGCTCGCCCGTCCATCGTGTCACCGATGCCCGCGCCACCTTGCCGTGGCGCGGGCATCGTCGTGCACCGGAGCTGCGCACATGCGGCCGTGGGGGAGATGGCGGATGCCCGGTGGTGTCTGTCTTGCGCCCGATTCTGTTTACTTTGTCGATGCCGGGGCGTACTCTCCAAGGGAGAAACCACAGGTTCGGGCATGGAACGGAAGTAGAACCACATGTACGCAGCGGAGCGTCAACAGGAGATCCTGCGGCTCGCCCGTGACGGCGGTCGCGTCGACGTGCTGTCGCTCGCCGAGGAGTTCCAGGTCACCGCCGAGACCGTCCGGCGCGACCTCAAGGCCCTGGACCGTGCCGGCCTCGTACGCCGTGTGCACGGAGGGGCCATCCCTGCCGGCCGGCTCGACTTCGAGCCCGACCTCGCCGAGCGGGAGTCCACCGCCGCCGACGAGAAGGACCGCATCGCACAGGCCGCCCTCGCCGAACTGCCCGATGAGGGCAGCGTGATCCTCGACGCCGGATCCACCGTCGGCCGCCTCGCCGCCGCGCTCCCGCTGGACCGCTCGCTCACCGTCGTGACCCACGCCCTGCCCGTCGCCGCCCGGCTCGCCGACCACCCCGGCATCGACCTCCATCTGGTGGGCGGCCGCGTACGGCACCGTACGCGCGCGGCCGTCGATGCCTGGGCGCTGCGCGCGTACGGCGAGATCCACGCCGACGTCGTCTTCCTCGGCGCGAACGGGTACTCGCCAGTCGGCGGCCTGACCACCCCCGACCTGGCCGAGGCCGCCGTCAAACGCGCTGAGATCGCGGCGGCGCGGCGCGTCGTCCTGCTCGCCGACTCGGCCAAGCACGGCCAGGAGCACTTCGCACGGTTCGGCGACCTCACCGACGTCGACCTGCTCATCACCGACAGCGGGCTCGCCCCAGAGGACGCCGCGGCCATCGAGGCGGCGGGCACGGAGGTCGTACGCGCATGATTCTCACCGTCACCCCCAACCCGTCGCTGGACCGCACCTACGAGGTCCCGTCACTGGACCGAGGCGAGGTGCTGCGCGCCACCGGCGAGCGGATGGACCCCGGCGGCAAGGGGGTCAACGTATCCCGGGCCGTCGCGGCCGCCGGGCACCGCACGATCGCGGTCATGCCGCTCGGCGGCGCGCCCGGCGCACTCGTCGCCGACCTGCTCGCGGGCCAGGGCATCGACGTCGTGCCCGTGCCGGTCACCGGGCCCACCCGGTCGAACATCGCCGTCGCCGAGCCGGACGGCACGCTCACCAAGATCAACGCGCCCGGCCCCGAACTGAGCCCTTACGAGACGGCCCTCCTGCTCTCCGCAATCCGGGAACGGTCGGTGCTCGCGCACTGGATCGCCTGCTGCGGCAGCCTGCCGCGCGGCCTCGGGCCGGAGTGGTATGCCGAGCTGGTCGCCCGCGCGCACGCCGCGGGTGTGCGCGTCGCCCTCGACACGTCCGGGCCGTCCCTTCTGGCGTCCCTGTCCTCGTGTCCCGACGTCGTCAAGCCGAACGCCGACGAACTCGCCGCGGCCGTGGGCCGCCCGCTGCTCACCATCGGCGAAGCGGTCAAGGCGGCCGAGGAACTGCTCGGCCTGGGCGCGCGCTCGGTGCTCGCCAGCCTGGGCGCGGACGGCCAGTTGCTCGTCTCGGAGGCGGGCACGTATTTCGGCTCGGCGGCGGTGAGTGCCGTGCGCAGCAACGTCGGCGCGGGCGACGCGTCCCTCGCCGGATTCCTCGCCGCGGGCGGGCAGGGCCCCGCGGCGCTGGCGGCAGCGGTTGCCCACGGCGCGGCGGCGGTTCAACTGCCGGGCAGCGTGATGCCCACCCCCGCCGACCTCGACCCCTCCGCGGTCACCGTGACCGCGGACATTCCCCTGGACCGAGTCCTCACCGAACAAGGGAGCCCGCGATGAGCGACATGATCACCGCGGACCTGGTCGACCTCGACCTGGCCGCGACGACGAAGGAGGCCGCGGCCCGTTCGCTGGCCGAACGCATGAGGACCCTCGGCCGGATCACCGACCTGGACGGCTTCCTCGCCGACGTGGCGGCGCGCGAAGAGCAGATGCCGACCGGCCTGGACGGCGGCATCGGCATCCCGCACTGCCGCAGCGCGCATGTCACGGAACCGACGCTGGCCTTCGGCCGCAGCGCACCGGGCATCGACTTCGGCGCGCCGGACGGCCCGGCGGACCTGATCTTCCTGATAGCGGCGCCGTCGGGTGCGGACGACGCCCACCTGACGATCCTGTCGGCGCTGGCCCGCCGCCTGATGGACGAGTCCTTCACGGGCGCGCTCCGCTCCCTGACGGACCCAGCGTCGGCGGCGGCCCTGATCCGCGGCGACGAGCCGCCGAAGGCCCCTGCGGAGGCGGGTGCTGCCGCCGGTGCGCCTCCGGAGGCGAACGCGGTGTCCGCGGGTTCGTCCGGCACGGCGGCGGTGTCCGCGCCCGTGGAGGGGAACGCGGCGGCCGCCTATGAGGCGTCCGCGCCTGCCGAGGAACACGCTGCCGGTGAGCCCGGTGAGCCCGGTGAGCCCGGTGAGCCCGGTGAGCCCGGTGAAGCCGGTGAAGCCGGCACCAGCCGCGGCGCGGCAACGACGGGCGTCACCGCGGGAGCCGGCTCCGGGCCGCAGCGACCTTTCCGTATCGTCGCCGTCACCTCCTGCCCCACCGGCATCGCCCACACCTACATGGCGGCCGAGGCCCTGGAGCAGGCCGGCGGCGCGGCGGACGTCGAGGTCGTCGTCGAGACGCAGGGCTCCGCCGGGTTCAGCCGTCTCGACCCCGCCGTCATCGCCGCCGCCGACGGCGTGATCTTCGCGCACGACGTGCCCGTCCGGGAGAAGGAGCGCTTCGCCGGCAAGCCCACCGTCGACGTGGGCGTCAAGGCAGCGATCAGCCGGTCCGCCGAGCTGATCGCCGAGGTCCGCGGCAAGGCCGAGCGCGGTGAGGTCACCGCGGCGGCGCGGGCGGCCGCCCCCGTGGACAGGGCGGGCGAACCGGGCGAGGGCTACGGCACGAAGCTCCGCAAGTGGCTCATGTCCGGCGTCAGTTACATGGTCCCGTTCGTCGCGGCCGGTGGTCTCCTCATCGCCCTCGGCTTCGCGATCGGCGGGTACGAGATCGCCGACGCCGCGTCGGTCGCCGAGCGCTTCGCCTGGGGCGACCACACCAGCTGGGCAGCGCTGCTCTTCCAGATCGGCGGGCTCGCGTTCAGCTTCCTCGTGCCCGTGCTCGCCGGCTACATCGCGTACGGCATGGCTGATCGCCCCGGTCTGGTGCCCGGCTTCGTCGGCGGCGCCATCGCACTGACCATCAACGCCGGCTTCCTCGGTGGTCTGATCGCCGGACTGCTCGCGGGCTTCACGGTCATGGCCATCCAGCGCATCCAAGTGCCGAAGCCGCTGCGGGGCATCATGCCCGTGGTCGTGATCCCGCTGATCTCCTCGGCGGTGGTCGGGTTCCTGATGTTCCTTGTCGTCGGCAAGCCCATCGCCGGGCTGCAGAAGGCGCTGACGGAGTGGCTGTCCGGACTCTCCGGCGCCAACGCCGCCATCCTCGGCGTCATCCTCGGCCTGATGATGTGCTTCGACCTCGGCGGCCCGCTCAACAAGGTCGCCTACGCCTTCGCGGTCGGCGGCCTCGCCAACCCCACCGAGGGCTCGCTCAAGGTCATGGCCGCCGTGATGGCCGCCGGTATGGTCCCGCCGCTCGCCATGGCGCTGGCGACGGTCGTGCGCGGCCGGCTGTTCACCAAGGCCGAGCGGGAGAACGGCAAGGCAGCCTGGGTGCTGGGCGGTTCGTTCATCACCGAGGGTGCCATCCCGTTCGCCGCGGCCGACCCGCTGCGGGTCATCCCCTCCGCGATGGTGGGCGGCGCGGTCACCGGCGCGCTGTCGATGCTCTTCGAGTGCACCCTGCGCGCCCCGCACGGCGGCATCTTCGTCGTGCCGCTGATCGGCAACCCGTTCCTCTACCTGCTCGCCATCGTCGCGGGCACGCTCGTCAGTACCGCCCTGGTGCTCCTGCTCAAGGGCGCCCGCAAGCCGGAACCGGCCGCCGTCCCCGCAGCGGCGGCCCGGGAGGAGAAGGTGACCGTCGCCGCCTGAACCCGTACCGCTACGGCGCCCGCCGGCGCTGTCGCTACCGCACCCGCGCGCGAAGCTCCATGGCTTCGCGCGCGGCGCGCTCCGCCTCGTAGACCTCGCACATGTGACGGCCGTCGGGCGTCGCCGTGTGCTCCACCTCCCACAGACTGGTCTCCGTGCCGTCCAGCAGCAGGAACGCGTGCTCGTAGAGCGTGAAGCCGGCGTCCTTGCCCGCCACCCGGTACTGGCGCCCGAAGACCTGCGTGATGTGGTGCGCGAACGCCGTCCGCAGCCGGCGCGCGGTCTGCTCGCCCGGCCGGTCGACGTTCTCCGCGCGGCGCAGCACCCGGCGCGCGTGGTCGGCCGAGTCGTCCGGGACGTACATCGGGGGGAGCGGTGCCGGGGGCGGCGTCATCAGCGAGGTGAGGAGCTCCAGGCCGACGTCCAGGTCGAAGGCCGGAGCGGAGATGTCCTCGGCGAACCCGGGGAAGCCGGCCGGCAGGCGGGACGCGGCGAGCCGGGCCTCGGCCTCGTCCGCGTAGAGCTCGTGTTGCTCCGTGCCGCGGGCGCCGTGGCATCCGGTGCCGTGCACGAGCTCCCACAGGGTGAGCGAACTGCCGTCGCTCAGCAGGTACGTATGGCGGTACGTCGCCCGGTGCAGCCCCGCCTCGTGGTGCGAGGAGTGCAGCGAACTGGCGTGGGCCAGCGCCGATCCGAGCCGCTCGACGGTCGCATCGGGCAGCTCGAAGGAGTTGAGCGCCCGACCCAGGAGTCGCTCGAGATGCGTCTCGGATGTCTCGTACGGATCGATCGGATCGTTCAAGAGGGGTCTCCAGGCCGTCGCCACACGTCACTTGCCGATTGCTAAACGTAGCGCTTGGGTCTGACAACGCGTTCGGGGTTCGGGTAAAACGAAGACAGGGTCGGCTGAAGTTCCCCGTTCCCCGCGATGTTCTCAACTCCTGTGCCGCCCCCGTCAGTCGGCGCCGTACAGCTCCCGGTACGAGGGGAAGCAGCCGCCCGGTCCGTCGACCCCGTCGGCCGCCCGCACGGCCTTCACGATCGCCCGGGTCACCGTGTCCGCGCCCGCAACGAGCACATCGTTGAGAGCGAGCGGATCGTCCTTGTCCAACGCCTTCGCGCCCGTGGCCAGGGCGAACACCGTGTCGCCGTCGTTGAGCAGATGCACCGGCCGTACGGCGCGCGCGATGCCGTCGTGCGAGGTTCCGGCGAGTTTGTGGGCCTGGGCGCGGCTCAAGTCGGCGTCGGTGGCGACGACGGCGAGCGTCGTGTTCAGCGGCGCCGGGCCGTTCTTGTCGCGCACTTCGGCCAGCCGCAGCTGCGCCGCCGCGTGCACGGCGGGCGCCGGATTGACGGCGTGTTCGGTGCCGTACGCGCCGTAGAGCGCGCCCGTGCGCGGATCGACCGCCGAGCCGACCGCGTTCGCGACCACGAGCGCCGCCACGGTGATTCCCGTCTCCAGGACGCAGCTCGCCGTGCCGACACCACCCTTGAACTGGCCGATCACCGCACCCGTTCCCGCGCCCACCGCTCCTTCCATCACCGGCGCGCCTTCCGCGCTCGCCGCGGCGGCCTCCACGGCCGCCCGCCCGGTCGCGGCATCCGGCCGGGCCCGCCAGTCACCACCGCGGCCCAGGTCGAAGACGCATGCGGCCGGCACGACGGGAACGACCTGCGAGGGGTCGGGGCCCACCCGTACGCCCCGGCCCTGCTCCTCCAGCCACGCCATCACGCCGGCCGCCGACTCCAGACCGAATGCGCTGCCGCCCGTCAGCACGACCGCCTCGATGCGCTGGACGAGATTGCGCGGATCGAGAGCGTCCGTCTCACGGGTGCCGGGACCGCCGCCCCGTACGTCGACCGCCGCGACCACTCCGCCGACCGGGGCGAGTACGACGGTCGTGCCGCTGAGCGCACGCTCCCCCTGTACCTGCGCATGCCCCACGCGCAGACCGGCCACATCCGTCAGCCCGCCGGAGGAGGTGCCGGGAGCGGATCCCGGTCCGGACGAGTCGTCGACACCCATGACCCCTACCGTAGTTGCTCACGCGTGATCGCGGGGCGAGGCGGCCGGGCGGCCAGGGTCACGCCGACGGCCACCGTCGCGGCCGCGGCCAGCCCGGCGGCGAACACGGCCCAGTGACCCGCGAACGTGCACGACAGCACGGCCAGCGCACCGACGGGCAGCGTCAGCTGCTGCGCCGTGCCACGCTTGAAGTGGCGGGCGTGCAGCAGCCACACCGTCAGAAAGAACGCCGCTGCCGGAATCGTCACCGCCGCGGCCGCGGCGGTGGTCGGCAGATGTGCCTTGCCGACCGCCTGCTCCACCGCCACCTCCAGCCCCGCCCCGACCGCCGCCGCCGAGGCGAAGATCAACAGGTGCCCATAACCCCAGGGGAACGCCTGGCGATTGGACACCAGCCGCTCGTGCGCAGGGACGGCGAAATAGATCCACCAGGCGGCGAAGACGATCAGTAGCCCGCCCGCGGCGATGGGCAGCAGTTCCCCCAGGGCGTCGTTCTCGTCCAGCGCGGACTGGACGGCAGTGGTGGCCGCGTGCATGGTCTCGCCGAGCACGATGAGCGTGAACAGCCCGTAGCGCTCCACGATGTGGTGCGGGTGCCAGGGCGTCTGGTGGTCCCGCTCGGCGACCACCGGGACGAGCAGCTCGCCCACCACGACGATCAAGAACAGCCAGCGCCGTGAGCCTTCCGGAGCCGCCAGCAGCGCGACCCACGCCGCCTGGCAGAGCACCAGGCCCACCGCGTACACCACGGCGGTGCGCCGCGCGGGGCCGGGCGGCTCGGAAGCGCCGGCGCGCAGCCACTGCCCGGTCAGCGCCACACGCATCACCAGGTAGCCGACGACGGCGATGGTCCAGTCGTTGTCGACGAAGGCGCGCGGCACTCCCGCCGCGTAGATGAGCACACCGGAGATCTGGATGAGCGTGGCGATCCGGTACGGAACGTCGTCGCAGTCGTAGGCGGAGGCGAACCAGGTGAAGTTCATCCAGGCCCACCACACGCCGAAGAACACATACAGATAGCCGACGACTCCCGTCCCCGCGTGATCTTCGGCGACGGCGTGCACCAGCTGGGCCCCGGCCTGGGCGACGGCGACGACGAAGCACAGGTCGAAGAAGAGCTCCAGCGGGGTCGCTCTGCGGTCGCTCTCCTCCCGGCTGCGCGCCGTCATCCGCTGCAGCGGTCTGACGTGGTGGTGGTCGGCGTGCCCTTTGTCCGGAGCAGGTGTGGACATCATTCGCAAAGCACAGCAGAACGGTCCGGTTGTCGACGGCCGGACGCGCGAGCCGGCCGCCCCGGTCACCCGGCCATCGGCCGCGACGACCGTTCTCCCGGGCCCTATTCACCGTCCCCGTCAGCCGAAGCGTCCTCACCCCCATGTCCATCAAAACGGGCTCACTTGCGCATATCGATCTAGCGTGGCTCCGTGACCGAGCCACCTGAAGCCCCGGGCGTACCGGCGAAGCCGTCGGTGCCCCCGTCCGAGCCGCGGCCCCTGCCACCCGCGCCACCCGCGCCGCCCTGGCGTGCCGACGTCACCCGGAGGGCGGGCTGTTCTGCCCGTTGCCATGAGGATGCCTTCGACGTCAGCACCGGAGAGGTGACGGCCGGGTGGGAGAAGTGATGGCCGGCGGGGAGAGGTGACGGCCGGGTGGGAGAGGTGACCGCCGGGCCGCCGCCCGACCGCTGTGGAGGGCCTGCCTCGGCGAGATCGCCGGCATGGCACCCGGCGGCCCGTCCATGGACGCTGTCCGCCGATCCGAGCCACCAGTGACTATGCCGACCCGTGCACTGTGGGCGCAGGAGCGGGGACCGGGGTCGACCGTTGACCACAAGGCGCCCCGCCGCCTTACCCTGGTTGTATGAGCACCGCCCCCGCCCCCGGACCGCGAGATGCGAAGCAGCCCGGCCGACAGCACTCGAAGCCGGAGCTGATCTTCGACGATCCGATGGACCAGCAGTCCTCGGACGATACGGACCGCGGGTGGGGTGAGCGGCCTCAGGTCAGCGGTGACAGCGCCGCGGATCTGGCGCGTTTTCTCGACGAGAAGCCGCCCCACCACATCTGAGCCCTCAGGGCTCGTGGTCCCTGCGGTGTCTAGCCGCGGTCCGCGGAAGTCGACGGGCCGGCCTGGTCCCCGGTGCCGCGCTGGGCGACCAGGGCGTCGCGGATCTCCTTCAGGACCTCCAGCTCCGTCACCTCCAGAGTCTCCTGCACGCCTTCCTTCTCCTTGCGCTGCGCCTCGCGACGTGCCAGGTACTTCGCCATGGGCAGCACCATCAGGAAGTACACGACGGCCGCTGTGATCAGGAACTGCAGGGTGGCGCCGAGCACTGAGCCCCACATGATCTGGATGCCCTGCATCTCGCCGTCGACGATCTCGCAGGGGTCCTTCAGACAGGAGCTGTAGGAGTCCAGGTTCTTCGTGCCGAACGCGCCGACGAGCGGGTTGATGACGCCCTTCACCACAGCGTTGACGATGTTGGTGAAGGCGGCGCCGATGACGACGGCGACCGCGAGGTCGATCACATTGCCGCGCATCAGGAAGGCCTTGAAGCCCTCGATCAGACTCGGCTTCTTCTCGCTCACGAATGAGCCTCTCTTCACATGTGCGGTAGGGGAGGGGGACTGCTGCGCAACCTACGTCAGCCCCTGGTCGCCCTGTCCAATCAGGGTCCGCCGACAGGCAACCTGGCGATACGTCAGTACGAGGTGGCGTATCGAACGTCAGCACACCGCCACCGCCAGTCGGGAGGTGGCCCCTGCTCCGGCCAGAGCCACAGCGGTGGTTCGCGGAACGGACAGCACGATCAAGGCTCCTCCGTCCGCGAGACTTTCGTCCGGTCGCGGAACCTCGGCAACCCTGACGCCGGACGCCACGACCTTTGCCGCCGACTCCTCGCCCGGCGGGGAATCCGCTGCGGCGATCACATCGACGCGGTCTCCCGGCCGCAGCAGCCGAACCGTCGCCGCGTCGGCGATGCGCACGGGAGCCGACACCAGAACGTCTCCGGGCCGCCGCTCCCGCGCCGGAGCCGCGGCGGCCAAAGCCCCCGTACCCGGCCCGGCTTCGCCGTGCGGCCCGGACCGGCCGCCCGGGTCGTCCGGACCTCGCGCGCTCGACGCGGCCAGCGCCGCGGCGGTCACGGCCAGCCCGGCCGCCATCGCGCGCCGCTGCCTGCGCAGCGCCCGCCGCAGCCGACGGCTGCTTCCGCGCATCCGCAGCGGCGGGAACTGAGGCACCCCCAGGGGATCCGGCGCCGGTGACGAGGCGATCGGGACGCCCATCGGAGCGGTGAACGGCGCGATGTAGGGCGCGGTCGGCGGGGCGGCGAAGGGCGCGGTCGGCGGGGCGGCCGGCCGGTGCGGTGACGCTGTCGGCGCAGGCGTCGTGAACGGCATCCGCCGGCAAGGCGCGTCAGGGACGGCTGGGGCGGGGAGACCGGAAGGGCCCGCAGGCGGCTTGGAGGGGCCCGAAGCCCCGGAAGGAGCCGAAGACCCGGAGGGGCCTGCGAGGCTGGAGGGATCCGTAGAACCGGCAGGCGCTGAGGCCCCCGAAGCAGTCGAGGCCACGGAAGAAGCCGAAGGGCCAGGAGGAGCCGCGGGGCCTGCAGGATCCGAAGGAGGCGAGGAGGCCACAGGTACTGAAGGACCGGACAGACTCGGAGGAGGCGAGGAGGCCACAGGTACTGAAGGACCGGACAGACCCGAAGCAGGCGGGGAAGCCGGAGAGGGTGCAGCGGCCGAAGGAGGCGGGGAAGCCGGAGAGGGTGCAGCGGCCGAAGGGGTCGAGGGACCGGAGGACGAATACAGCGACATGCCGAGTACCGCCTGTCATGAGGCGTGGACCGGGCCTGCTGCCCGTGTCCGACCGCTCCTCACGATCCACCGTCCGGTCCGCCCCCGCTGAAGCCTGTGGACAGCTCCTTCATTGTGGAAAACCTGGCCACTCCCCAGGGTGGTTACGGCAGGTCGATGCCCGGATCGACACCGGCGAGCGCGTTCCCGCACGAGCAGTCGCGGTCCTCGTTCGCCGGCAGCGCGGCCACCACGTCGAACAGCACGGTCCGCAGCCGGTCCACATTGGCCGCGAACACCTTCAAGACCTCCTCGTGCGAGACGCCCTCGCCCGCCTCCGCACCCGCGTCCAGGTCGGTGACCAGCGTCATCGACGTGTAGCAGAGCTCCAGTTCGCGGGCGAGCACCGCCTCGGGGTGCCCGGTCATGCCGACCACCGACCAGCCCATCGCGGCGTGCCAGCGCGACTCGGCCCGGGTCGAGAAGCGCGGCCCCTCCACGACCACCAGCGTGCCGCCGTCGACCGGCTCCCAGGCGCGACCGCGCGCGGCCTCCAGAGCTGCCTTGCGGCCGCGCGGGCAGTAGGGGTCGGCGGGCGATACGTGCACTACGTTCGGCACCGCGCCGGACGGCAGGGGCAGCCCGTCGAAATACGTCTGGGCCCGGGACTTCGTACGGTCCACGAACTGGTCGGGCACCAGCAGGGTGCCCGGGCCGTACTCCGGACGCAGGCCGCCCACGGCGCACGGGCCGAGCACCTGCCGTACGCCCACCGACCGCAGCGCCCAGAGGTTGGCCCGGTAGTTGATGCGGTGGGGCGGCAGGTGATGGCCGCGGCCGTGGCGGGGCAGGAAGGCCACCTTGCGGCCGGCGATCTTGCCGAGGAAGAGCGAGTCGCTGGGGGCGCCGTACGGGGTGTCGACCTGGATCTCGGTGACGTCGTCCAGGAAGGAGTAGAAGCCCGATCCACCGATCACGCCGATCTCGGCGAGGCCCGGGCCGGAGATGCCGGAGCCGGAGCCGGAGCCCTCCGGAGAACCGGCAGAGCGGGCAGGGGAACCGGAACCGATGCCGGAAGAGCCAGAGCCTGCGTTCGGGTGCGCGTTGGTCGCCATGGCGGTCACACTAGCCGGACGCGAAAACGCCAAGAACCCCACCGTGGCCACTGCCACGGCGGGGTCCGCGAATCGTAAGGATCAGGCGGCGGAGCCGGAGGTGCTCGACGCGCTCGTCGAGGAGGACGAGGCCGAACCGGAGCTCGACGACGTGGTCGTGGCCGACGACGACTTCGACTCGGACGGCTTCGAACCCGACGAGGCGGGCGAGCTGCTCGACGACGCACCGCGGCTGTCGTTGCGGTAGAAGCCGGAGCCCTTGAAGACGATGCCGACAGCCGAGAACACCTTCTTGAGGCGTCCGTCGCAGCTCGGGCACACGGTCAGGGCGTCATCGGTGAACTTCTGCACCGCCTCGAGGCCCTCGCCGCACGCGGTGCACTGATACTGGTAGGTCGGCACTTGTCTTCCTCCTGGCACTCTCACTCGATGAGTGCTAACGACGATCCATAGTGACGCATTCCGCTGGATCAGTCCACCGTCACCGGCACTCGGTGACCGATCCCACGTGCGGCCACCCGTCCGCCCGCGGTCGGCGTCAGGCGCGTACGCAGTGCCAGCAGCGTGGCCAGCGCGAGAGCCGTGCCCACGAGCGGGACGACGAATCCGGCGCTCGCGCCGTATCCGTCCGCAAGCCGTCCGGCCACCGTTACGGCCGCCGCCTGCCCGAGCGCGACCGCGCCTGTCAGCCAGGTGAAGGCCTCGGTGCGGGCGGACGCGGGCACCAGCGACTCGACCAGCGTGTAGCCGCTGATCAGGGCCGGGGCGATGAACAGGCCGACGACGAGGCCGAGCGCGCCGAGCAGGGCGACGGAGTGTGCCGTCCACAGCAGGGACGCGGCGACCGTGAGCGCCGTGTAGCCGATGACGAGCCGGCGGCGCGGCCCGGTCTTCCAGGCGATGGCCCCGACGGCGACGCCTGCGAGCATGTTGCCCGCGGCGAAGAGTCCGTAGAGCAGACCGTTCATGCCGGGCTGCCCGATCTCCTCGGTGAACGCGGTCAGCGAGACCTGCATGCCGCCGAAGACGGCTCCGATGCCCAGGAAGGCGACGGCCAGCACCCGCACACCCGGTATGGACAGGGCGGACGTGCGCTCCGCGCGGATCTCGGCGGTCTGGTGGCCGATGGCGGGCTGGGTGCTGCGCTGGGCGGCGAACAGCAGGCCGCCCGCCAGCGTCAGCGCCGCCTCGGCGATCAGGCCGGCGGCAGGGTGCACGCCCGTGCACAGGGCAGTGGCCAGGACCGGGCCGACGACGAACGTGAACTCGTCCGTCACCGACTCGAAGGCCGCGGCGGTCTGCATCAAAGGCGAGCCCTGGAGCTTGGCGGCCCAGCGGGCCCGCACCATCGGCCCGATCTGCGGCACCGACGCACCGGTCGGCACCGCGGCGGCGAACAGGACCCACAGCGGAGCGCCCGAGAGGGCCAGCGCGGTGAGCGAGGCGACCGAGACGGTGTGCACCAGGACGCCGGGCACCAGCACCGCGCGCTGGCCGAAGCGGTCCGCGAGCTTGCCGCTCTGCGGTGCGAACAGCGCCATGGAGACACCGGTGACGGCGGCGACCGCACCGGCGCTGCCATAGGAACCAGTGGTGTGCTGGATCAGCAGCACGATGCCGATCGTGAGCATCGCGAACGGCTGGCGGGCAGCGAATCCTGGGAGCAGGAATGTCCAGGCTCCAGGGGTACGGAGCAGCTGGCCGTAACCAGGACGCGTGTCAGAAGCGACCGTGGACGCCACGGCCCCTTGCCTTTCTGCCGCCTGGTAGCGCTCCCCTGGGTGTCGGGAGTCGCCGAGAGCTGTCCTCTTGCGCGGAACTGCGGTAGATACCGGGGTCCACACGAAGGGACACCGCGGCCGCCATACGGTCGCGCCAGCTCTGCGTCAGGCAGAGTTGGTCGATCAGTGTGCCTTCATGGTACAGGGATTCCGGCGGTTTCTGCCTGGGAAATGACGTAGATCACCGCTCCGTTCCTGTGTTTGGACAGCCTGTCGGCGCAGATGGCGTCGGTTCCCCGCGCGGATGGCTCCCGTTCCCGACGCGGATCGCATCCAGTTCCGGCGCGGATGGTGCGCGGCCGACGGACTACGAGCGGCCGGACCGCCCCCCGGTGCCCAGCCAGTCGGCCAGCTTTCCGCCCTGGCCGACCGCTCTGAGCCGCCGCTCGGCGGCGTCCCTGACCGGGTCGGTGGCCACGACCAGCAGCTCGTCGCCGTGCCGCAGCACCGTCGTCGGGAGCGGCACGAAACTCGTGCCGTCGCGTACGACGAGAGTGACCGCCGAGCCGGAGGGCAGCCGGAGCTCCGCGACCTCCACGCCGTGCATCTTCGAGCCGTCCGGGATGGCGACCGACAGCAGATGGCCGCGCAGCCGCTCCAGCGGAGCGGATTCGACGCCAAGGTCGGCCGCCTCGGAGGAGTCGCCGAGGTGCAGGGCCCTCGCGAGCCAGGGCAGCGTCGGGCCCTGGACCAGGGTGTAGACGACGACCAGGACAAAGACGATGTTGAAGATCCGGTCGTTGCCCTCGACGCCGGAGACCATCGGGATCGTGGCGAAAATGATGGGGACGGCGCCGCGCAGACCGGCCCAGGACATCAGCACCTGCTCCTGCCACGGAATGCGGAACGGCATGAGGCTGACGAGGACGCCCACCGGTCGAGCCAGCACGGTGAGCATCAGGCCCACCACGACCGCCGGCCAGAAGTCCCTCAGCAGCTCGTGCGGCGTCACCAGCAGGCCGAGCAGGACGAACATGCCGATCTGCGCGATCCAGCCGAGGCCCTCGGCGAAGCCGCGGTTCGCGGGCGCGTGCGGCAGCTTGGAGTTGCCGAGGACCATGGAGGCGAGATAGACGGCGAGGAAGCCGCTTCCGTGCGCCATGGCGCCGGCCGCGTAGGCGACCACGGCGATGGCCATGACGGCGATGGGGTACAGACCGGACGCGGGCAGCGCGACGCGCCTCAATCCGAATGCTCCGAGCCAGCCCGTGGCAAGTCCGACGAGAGCGCCGATCGCGAGTTCGAGCGCGATCCTTCCGACCAGGAGGTACCACTCGTCGATCGGGCCCGCCGAGGAGAAGGCCACGACCAGAATGACGACCGGGGCGTCGTTGAAACCGGATTCGGCCTCGAGCGCGCCGGTCACCCGGGACGGCAGCGGCACTCTGCGCAGCACGGAGAAGACCGCTGCCGCGTCGGTGGATGACACCACCGCACCGATGATCAGTGCCTGCTGCCACTCCAGGCCGACGAGGTAGTGCGCCGCCGCTGCCGTGATGCCCACGCTCACCGCGACGCCGACCGTCGACAGCACAGCGGCCGCCGGCAGCGCCGGTTTGATCTCCTTCCACTTGGTGGCGAGGCCACCTTCGGCCAGGATCACCACGAGTGCGCCGTACCCGATCACCTGCGTCAGCTCGGCGTCGTCGAAATGGACGTCGAGCAGGCCGTCCTGGCCCATCGCGATCCCGATACCGAGATACAGCAACAGGCTGGGCAGCCCACTGCGGGACGAGATGCGCACCGCCGCGACGGCGACGAGCAGGACGAGCGAGCAGATGAGCAGGAGTTCGTTGAGCTGGTGGACAGTCAGTGGCCGATCCTTCCCCTCGCGCCCTCATGCCGGAGATGTCGTAACCGGCTGCGGCACTTTGTTACCTTACCTAATCTTTAACGTTTCCTTGACGGTCAGATGATCCGTTTGTCTGTCTGCGGGAGCGGCCTTGTGGATACCGCGTCAGGGCCGGTCGGGCGCTGCGCCTAGAGTTGCCTCAGCATTCCCAGGACCACCCTGCCCCTCGAAGGACAGCGATGCCCGCCAACACAACCGCCTCTTCCCCCAAGAAGAAGAAGGGGCGACGCGCCCGACTGCTCGTGCTCGTCCTGGTGCTGGCGCTTGTCGCAGGTGTCGGTTACGGGGCCTACTGGAGCATCAGCACGGTTCGCGCCTCGTTCCCGACCACCAATGGCACGATCGAACTCCAAGGTCTCGGCGGCCGGGTGGAGGTCAAGCGCGACGACTACGGCATTCCGCAGATCTATGCGGACAGCGACGAAGACCTCTTCCGTGCCCAGGGCTTCGTCCAGGCGCAGGACCGCTTCTGGGAGATGGACGTCCGCCGGCACATGACCGCGGGGCGGCTCTCCGAAATGTTCGGATCGGGCCAGGTCGAGACGGACGCCTTCCTGCGCACGCTCGGCTGGCGCCGAGTGGCACAGCAGGAGTACGACACCAAGCTCTCGGCCGAGACGAAGAAGTATCTGCGGGCGTACGCGGACGGCGTCAACGCCTACCTCAAGGACCGCTCGGCCGAGGAACTGTCGGTCGAATACGCGGCCCTGGCCTTCACCAACGACTACAAGCCCGAGCCGTGGACCCCGGTCGACTCCGTGGCCTGGCTGAAGGCGATGGCCTGGGACCTGCGCGGCAACATGCAGGAAGAGATCGACCGCTCGCTGCTCACCAGCAGGCTCAGCGAGAAGCAGATCCGCGACCTCTACCCGTCGTATCCCTATGACCGCAACAAGCCGATCGTGCAGGGGGGCGGGATCGACCCGGCCACCGGCGCGTACGACCCGGCTGCCAAGCCCTCCGGCTCGACGGGCAGCGGATCGACGGGTGACGACGCGGCGAGCGACGGCGCGACGGGCAACGGCTCCGCCGACAGCGGCGCACCGGGCGGCGGCTCGGGCAGCGCGTCCGAAGCGGGCGCCGGCCTGAACTCCCAGTTGGGTGCGCTCTCCGACACGCTCGACGCCATTCCGGAGCTGCTCGGCCCCAACGGCAACGGCATCGGCTCCAACTCCTGGGTCGTCTCCGGCACATACACGACGACCGGCAAGCCCCTGCTGGCCAACGACCCGCACCTCGCGCCCCAGCTGCCGTCCCTCTGGTACCAGATGGGTCTGCACTGCCGCACGGTGTCCGACCGCTGTTCGTTCGACGTCGCGGGTTACACCTTCTCCGGTATGCCCGGCGTCATCATCGGCCACAACCAGGACATCGCCTGGGGCTTCACCAACCTCGGCGCCGACGTGACCGACCTCTACCTGGAGAAGCTCAGCGGCGACAACTACCTCGTCGGCAGCCGGCAGGAGAAGCTGGCCCACCGCACGGAGGTCATCAAGGTCGCCGGCGGCTCCGACAAGACGATCACGGTCCGCTCCACCGAGCACGGCCCGCTGGTCTCCGACCGCAGCGACGAGCTGGAGAAGGTCGGTGAGCGGGCCCCCGTGTCCAACGCAGCACCCGACCGCGGCACCGGCTACGCGGTGTCCCTGCAGTGGACGGCACTGCAGCCCGGCAAGTCGATGGACGCCGTCTTCGCGCTCGACCGGGCCAAGGACTTCACCTCCTTCCGCCGCGCCGCCCGCGACTTCGAGGTGCCCTCCCAGAACCTCGTCTACGCCGACGCCAAGGGCAACATCGGCTACCAGGCCCCGGGCAAGATCCCGCTTCGGGGCGAGGGCGACGGCACGACGCCCGCGCCCGGCTGGGACCCGAGGTACAAGTGGGACGGCTACATCTCCTTCGAGGAGCTGCCCTACGACTACAACCCGGACCGCGGCTACATCGTCACCGCGAACCAGGCGGTCGTCGACGCGAAGAAATACCCGTATCTGATCACCGAGGACTACGGCTACGGCGCCCGCAGCCAGCGGATAAACGACCTCATCGCGTCCAAGATCCGGGGCGGCGGCAAGATCTCCACCGAAGACATGCGCACCATGCAGATGGACAACAGCAGCGAGATAGCCAAGCTGTTGACCCCCTATCTGCTGAAGATCGACGTCTCCGACCCTTATGTCCGCGAGGCGCAGAAGCTGCTGGAGGGCTGGGACTACACCCAGGAGCCGGACTCCGGTGCCGCCGCGTACTTCAATGCCGTGTGGCGCAATGTGCTCAAGCTGGCGTTCGGCAACAAGCTCCCCAAGGAGCTGAGGGTCGAGGGCGAATGCCTGAACGTGCTGCCCGCCGACAGCACCGCGCCGGACGACGACCTGACGGAGCGGGTGCGCGAATGCGGCCAGCGGGACAGCGACCTCGCGCAGCCCGACGGAGGCGACCGCTGGTACGAGGTGGTGCGCCGGCTGCTCAAGGACGAGGACAGCGAGTGGTGGCGCACGCCGAAGACGCGTACGGACAAGGCGACCGACACCCGTGACGAGCTCCTCGACCGCGCCATGGAGGACGCCCGCTGGGAGCTGACCGCGGAGCTCGGCAAGGATGCCTCCACCTGGAGCTGGGGCCGCCTGCACCAGCTGACGCTGAAGAACCAGACGCTTGGCACCGAGGGCCCGGGCTTCCTGCAGTTCGTGCTCAACCGGGGTCCGTGGAACCTGGGCGGCGGCGAGGCCGCGGTCAACGCCACCGGCTGGAATGCGGCGGGAGGCTACGGCGTCGTGTGGGTGCCGTCGATGCGGATGGTCGTCACCGTCGGCGAGTGGGACAAGTCCCGGTGGATCAATCTGACCGGGGCGTCGGGTCACGCGTACAGCGCGCACTACACCGACCAGACCGACAAGTGGGCAGAGGGCGAGCTGCTCGACTGGGCCTACGGCGCCCAGGCGGTGGACGCCGCGACCGTGGACAGGCTCACGCTCGTCCCGCCGGGCGGCTCGGCCCAGTGAAGCGGCGCACTCCTTGAGGCGTGACCACGGCGTGGACGGGGTGGTCGTGCGGTTCCACCGGGACCCGCGCGACCACCTCGTTCGCGTAGAGGAGCACGACGAGGGCGGGGTCGGCCTGCGCCGCGGCGAGCCGGGCGAGGACGCGGTCGTACGAGCCGCCGCCGCGGCCCAGCCGCATCCCGAGGTCGTCGACGGCGAGGCCGGGCAGCAGGACGGCGTCCGCGTCGACGACTGCCTCGGGGCCGAGCCGCTCGCCGTCCGGCTCCAGCAGGCCGCGGCCGGCGGGTGCCAGGTGGCCGGCGCCGCGGTAGAGGCCCCAGTCGAGGTCGTTGTCCGGAAGGAGGACCGGCAGCAGGACCCGTGTGCCCCGCGCATGCAGTGCGTCGAGCAGCGCGTGGGTGCCCGGTTCGCGCCCGACGGAGACGTACGCGGCGACGGTACCGGCCTCGGCCAGCTCCGGCAGCAGCAGCGCGTGCCGGGCGAGAACCGTTGCCGCGTCGCTCACGTCGTCAGGGGACAGCAGCCGCCGCGCACCGAGAAGTTCCGCGCGAAGAGCAATCTTTCCGGACATTTCCTTGCCCATTGGTCGCCTGTAAACCTCTCGTATGCGTCTCTATGAGGATGAAGTTAACCGGAGCATCATCTTCCGGCCCATATTCAGCGGATATGGTGCTCCGCATGACTCAGTCGCACTTCAGGATCAGCAAGGCTGTCATCCCTGCCGCAGGCCTTGGCACCCGGTTCCTGCCTGCCACGAAAGCCACTCCCAAAGAGATGCTGCCTGTGGTCGACAAGCCCGCGATCCAGTACGTCGTCGAGGAGGCGGTCTCGGCCGGTCTCTCCGACGTCCTGATGATCACGGGTCGCAACAAGCGCCCCCTCGAGGACCACTTCGACCGTAACTATGAGCTGGAGGAGGCGCTCTCCCGCAAGGGCGACGCCGGCCGGCTCGCGAGGGTCCAGGAGTCGAGCGACCTCGCCACCATGCACTACGTGCGCCAGGGCGACCCGCGCGGCCTCGGCCACGCCGTGCTGTGCGCCGAGCCGCACGTCGGGGACCAGCCGTTCGCCGTCCTCCTCGGCGACGACCTGATCGACCCGCGCGACCCGCTGCTCGCGCGCATGATCGAGATCCAGGAGCGCGAGGGCGGCACGGTCGTCGCGCTGATGGAGGTCGACCCGGCCCAGATCCACATGTACGGCTGCGCCGCCGTGAAGCCCACCGGCGACAGCGACGTCGTGAAGATCACGGACCTCGTCGAGAAGCCGGACGCCGCCGAGGCCCCGAGCAATCTCGCGGTCATCGGCCGTTACGTCCTCGATCCCGCGATCTTCGGGATACTCCGCAAGACCGAGCCGGGCCGCGGCGGCGAGATCCAGCTCACCGACGCCATCCAGAAGCTGGCCGAGGCCGAGCAGTCGGAGGACGAGGCGGAGCGCTCCGGCGGCCCCGTGCACGGTGTGGTCTTCAAGGGCCGCCGCTACGACACCGGTGACCGGGGTGACTATCTGCGTGCCATTGTCAGACTCGCATGCGAACGTGAGGACCTGGGCCCGGAGTTCCGGGACTGGCTTCGCAGCTTTGTGAACGAGGAGATGTAGGACCGTGAGCAGCACGATCTGGTCGGTTGACGACCACCTGGAGGACATCCTCGCCGCGATCCGGCCGCTCGACCCGATCGAGCTCCAGCTGCCGGACGCACAGGGGTGTGTCCTGGTCGAGGACGTCACCGTTCCGATCGCGCTGCCCCCCTTCGACAACAGCTCCATGGACGGGTACGCCGTCCGGGTCGCCGATGTGGCGGGCGCGAGCGAGGAGTTCCCGGCCGTGCTCACCGTCATCGGCGACGTGGCGGCCGGCAGCGGCGGGCTGCCCACCATCGGCCCCGGCCAGGCCGCGCGCATCATGACCGGCGCGCCGCTGCCGCCCGGCGCCCAGGCCGTCGTCCCGGTCGAGTGGACCGACGGCGGCACCGGCGGCGGGGCCGCCACAGCCATGCGTCCGGCCGGTGAGGCCCCCGAGGGCGCGAGCGGCGAGGTCCGGGTGCACCGTCCGGCCGAGGAGGGAGCCCATGTGCGCTCCCGCGGCAGCGATGTGCAGGCGGGTGATCTCGCGCTCGCCGCGGGCACGGTGCTCGGTCCCCCGCAGATCGGTCTGCTCGCCGCGATCGGCCGCGGCACCGTGCGGGTCCGTCCCCGCCCGCGTGTGGTCGTCCTGTCGACCGGCAGTGAACTTGTCCAGCCCGGCGAGAGGTTGGCGGAGGGGCAGATCTACGACTCCAACAGCTTCGCGCTGGCGGCCGCCGCACGCGACGCCGGTGCCATCTCCTACCGGGTCGGGGCGGTCACCGACGACGCCGAGACGCTGCGCGCGACCATCGAGGACCAGCTGATCCGCGCCGACCTCCTGGTGACCACGGGCGGAGTGAGCGTCGGCGCGTACGACGTGGTCAAGGAGGCGCTCGCCTCGGTCGGGGACGAGGACGTGCCCGGCAGCGGGATCGACTTCCGCAAGCTCGCCATGCAGCCGGGAAAGCCGCAGGGCTTCGGCTCCATCGGCCGGGAGCACACCCCCCTGCTGGCCCTGCCGGGTAATCCGGTCTCCAGCTATGTGTCCTTCGAGCTGTTCGTCCGGCCCGCGATCCGCACGCTGATGGGCCTCCCGGACGTCCACCGGCCGACGGTCCGCGCCGCGCTCAAGGCGGACAAGGCGCTGGCGTCCCCGGCCGGCAAGCGCCAGTTCCTGAGGGGGACGTACGACGCCGAGTCGGGCAGCGCCACCCCGGTCGGGGGCTCGGGCTCCCATCTGATCGCGGCCCTCGCGCACGCGGACTGTCTGATCGTCGTCCCCGAGACCGCCACCTCCGTGGAGCCCGGCGCCGAGGTCGACGCGGTCCTCCTGGGGTGAGCGGCCCGCTGTGGCGGTACCGTGTCTGCCCACACAAGGCCCTGATGGGACCGGACCGGGAGCGCCACAGCAGATGAGTACGCAAGGCAGGCTGACGCACATCGACGACGCGGGGGCTGCCCGCATGGTGGACGTCTCCCAGAAGGACGTGACCGCTCGCACCGCACGGGCGACCGGTCGCGTCCTCGTCTCGCAGCAGGTCGTGGAGCTGCTGCGCGGCGAGGGCGTCCCGAAGGGCGACGCGCTCGCCACGGCCAGGATCGCCGGGATCATGGGCGCGAAGCGCACGCCCGACCTGATTCCGCTGTGCCACCCGCTCGCCGTCTCGGGCGTGACGCTGGATCTGTCGGTCACCGACGACGCGGTCGAGATCGCGGCCACCGTGAAGACGACGGATCGCACGGGTGTGGAGATGGAGGCCCTCACCGCGGTCTCGGTCGCCGCCCTCACGGTCGTCGACATGGTGAAGGCGGTCGACAAGGCGGCCGTGATCACGGACATCCGCGTCGAGGAGAAGACGGGCGGCAAATCCGGGGACTGGACGCGCGAAGGGGACCGGTCATGACCGACGCCCACGCCACAGCGCCGTACCGCGCCCTGGTCGTGACCGCCTCCAACCGCGCCTCCGCCGGGGTGTACGAGGACAAGGGCGGCCCGCTGATCGCCGAGAAGCTCACCGTCCTGGGGTTCGCCGTCGACGGCCCCCGGGTGGTGCCCGACGGCGACCCCGTCGGCGATGCGCTTCGCAAGGGGGTCGAGGCCGGATACGACGTCATCCTCACCACCGGCGGCACGGGCATCTCGCCCACGGACCGCACGCCTGACGTCACGCGTGCGCTGCTGGACCGCGAGGTCCCGGGCATCCCGGAGGCGATCCGGGCGTACGGGCGGGAGAAGGTGCCCGCCGCCGCGCTGTCCCGGGGCGCCGCCGGGGTCGCCGGCCGCACCCTGATCGTCAATCTCCCCGGCTCCACCGGTGGCGTGCGCGACGGGCTCGCGGTGCTGGAGGGGATCCTGCGCCACGCCGTGGACCAGATCCGCGGCGGGGACCATCCACGTCCTGCGGACCCGTCCTCACCGACGTCATGAACGTGACCTGGCCCGTGGTCCTCGCGAACGGCGATGTCGTCCTGCGCCCCATAAAGATGCGGGACCAGCGCAACTGGCGCGAGGTCAACCGGCGCAACCGCGACTGGCTGCGGCCCTGGGAGGCGACGATCCCGCCACCCGCCCCGGGCGGCCCGCTCGCACAGCGCCCGACCTACCGGCAGATGGTCCGCCACCTGCGGTCGGAGGCCAACGCGGGCCGGATGCTGCCGTTCGTCATCGAGTACCAGGGGCGGCTTGTGGGGCAACTGACCGTCGCCGGGATCACCTGGGGATCGATGTGCTCGGGGCATGTCGGCTACTGGGTGGACCGGGACGTCGCGGGCCGTGGGGTGATGCCCACCGCGGTCGCCCTCGCCGTGGACCACTGCTTCCGCGCGGTCGGGCTGCACCGCATCGAAGTGTGCATCCGACCGGAGAACGTGCCCAGCCGCCGGGTCGTGGAGAAACTCGGATTCCGCGAGGAGGGGCTGCGGCCCCGTTATCTCCACATCGACGGTGCGTGGCGTGACCATCTGGTCTTCGCGCTGACGGCCGAGGAGGTGCCGGAAGGGCTGCTGACCCGCTGGCACCAGGCACGACCTGGAGCGGCACCCGGAACGGCGCAGGAAATAAAATAAGTGTTCGAAATTGATCGTCGCAGAGCGTGAACTGATCTGAGTAATCACAAAAAAGGTCGGTGATATCAGCCAGATCGTGCGACACACCGGGCCAATTGGCGGATGCCCTTGCGCGAATCCCTCTACGGTGTGATGCGTGAGCAGCAGCGGCCTCATCTACGCAGTCATCGTCGGGGCCTGGGCCGCCTACTTGGTGCCGATGTGGCTCCGCAGGCAGGACGAGCTCAACGAAGCTCGTCCAACGGAACGCTTCTCCACCGCCATCCGGCTGTTGTCCGGCCGGGCGGGGATGGAGCGCCGGTACGCCAAGGAGCTGCGGGGACGCACCGCAGAGGGGCCCGAGCGCGACGTGGACCCGGATGCCGTCACGGACCGATTGAGTTCCGTGGACGTCCGGGCCTTCGCCGCGCCCCGAACCGAAGTGCGCCAGGAGGTGCCCTCCGAGGCGACCCCCGGCGCCGCCGGTGCGGGGCGTCCCCCGGCCCGGCGCCCGGCCCCGCGGGAGCGGGAGCGGCAGCGGCAGAACAGCGCCGCCGGCGAGCGCGCCCGGCGCACCAAGGTGCTGGCCCGCCGCAGACGGACCACGACCCTCCTCTTCGTCGCCTTCAGCGCCGGCGCGGTCGTCGCGGCGGTCGGCGGACTCGGTTTCCTCTGGGCACCGGCCGTCCCGGCCGTACTGCTGAGCACGTACATCGTGTATCTGCGGGCTCAGGAGAGGCGGCGTTTCGCCTACGTCATGGACCGCAGGCAGGCCGAGGCCGCGGCGCAGCGGCTGCGGGAGAGCCGGCCGCGCCGCCACCAGCAGCCCGCCGGTGCGGCCGAGCCCGACGAGGAGCCCGCCGCGCATGCCGACCCGGAACCGGCGCCGACGCTCTCCCCGCAGGAGGCCGGACGGCGTGCGCTGGTCGAGCAGACCGATCATGCGGAGTGGGTGGACCAGCAGCGCCAGCGCGGCCCGGCCACGGGCGACAGCTGGGACCCGGTGCCCGTGCCGCTGCCGACGTACGTCACCGCGCCCGTCGCCCCGCGTGCGACGAGCGGGGTGGACGTCAGCGACCCGGAGACGTGGAGCGCGGCGCGTTCCTCCGCCGCGGAACCGGCCGTCCCGCCCGCCCCGGCGTCCGCGGAGCCATCCGCCGGCCTGCGGCCACCGCAGCCGCGCCGCTCCCGGGACCGCGGCCGCACGCCGCTTTTCGACCAGTACGCGGACGAGGACCGGCCCCGCGCGGCCAACGAGTGACCCGCCCCGGCGGCATCCGTGACCAGCGGGGAACGGATTTCCAAGCACGCCGATGGGGATGCTAGAGTTTCACTCGTTGCAAGGGCCTGTGGCGCAGTCTGGTAGCGCACCTCGTTCGCATCGAGGGGGTCTGGGGTTCAAATCCCCACAGGTCCACCGCAGCTGAGAGCCCCGATCGGAGAGATCCGATCGGGGCTCTTCGGCGTTCCGGCGCGAGCCCCGGGCGGTTGATGCGGCAGGTGTGGCGTACGCCTCTTCCGTCGTCGGCCGCCGCGGGGAGCGCCGCACCGTAGCGGGCATTCAGTTGGGGTGGCACCCAGGCCGCGTGGCGCAGGATCGCGCGGACCGACACGCCGGCCGGGGCCTGGCGCAGGGCCGTGTTGCGGGCCGCCACCGCGACGGGGTGGCTCAGTTGTGGCTCATCCGGCCGGCTGACGGCGCGTGCCACCGACTGGGCGCGCGGGCGGCGTTCGGCGTCGTAGCGGCGCAAGGCCGCGTCGATCGAGGGCTCGGCGGCGAGTGTGGCCGCGAGCGTGACCGCGTCCTCCAGCGCCTGGCGCGCGCCCTGCCCGAGATGCGGGGTCATGGCGTGGGCGGCGTCGCCGAGGAGGGCCACGCAGCCGTCGCCGGTCCTCGCCGAGGGCGGGATGCGGGCGCTCACCCATTGCGTCGTCGACGGGGCGGCGGGCATGCCGCCCGGCACCACTTCCGCCTATCCGCACACCCGCAAGGCGCTGCTGACAGCGGTCGTGCGGCGGATCGTGGAACTGGACCAGGCCGAGCTGGAGTCGCAGGTGTGACCGCGGCGACGCCCCGGGACCCGGGTGAACCGGCCTCCGTCATCGCAGCCTTCACGCGGCAGCGGCTCGGGCCGGCAGCGCTCCCTGATGCGGTACGCCTGCGTCGTCGCGAGCGCCCACCACCCCGAGCTGCGCGAGATCCTCGCGCCCCGGCGGAACGCCGCGCGCGATGCCGTGCAGGACTTCCTCGTCGCGCACGGTGTGGCGCCGCAGGAAGCGGGCCACAGGACCGTCACGCTGCTGGCCTGTGTGGACCAGCTGGTCTTCGACCGGCTCGTCGACGGCGGCCCCGGCGGTGAACTCGACCAGGAGATCAGGGACTTGCGCGCGGTGGCGCTCGGCCGGACGGCCGCCCGGGGTCGTGAGCCCCCGGTCGTAGGGCCCCGGGAGGCCGGACCGTGAGCCGGTCCGGACCTCCTGGGGCAGGACCTCAGGAGGTCTGCGCCTTGTCGTAGACCGCCTTCGCCTCGTTGCCGAAGTACGGGCCGAACATCCGGTTCGGCAGGAACGTGTAACCGAAGCTGTTCACCGAGACCTGCAGGCCGGTGCCGGTCGCCTCGCTGAACGAGGTGAACCACGGGCCGCCGCTGGAGCCGCCCGTCATGTTGCAGCCCAGACTGTGGTCCTTGGAGAAGAGGAAGTCCTTGGAGCTGTTGCCGCTGCAGTGGATCAGCTTGCTGCCGTCGTACGGATCGGCCGCGGGGAAACCGAACGCGTACATCGCCTTGTTGTAGCCGCCGTTGAACTGCAGACCCTGTGCCCCGACGGTCTGGGCCAGCGTCCTGCCGTTCAGCGGCGCGACGACGGCCGCTCCGACGTCGTAGTTGATGTCCTCGCTCGCCGCCCACTGGTCGGTCGCCAGGGTCTTCGTCGCGCTCCACTGCCCGTACGGCGCCTGGCCGTTGTCGTAAGCGGGCACGAAGACCCAGTTGGTGTGCCAGGAGCCCTGGTACTTCACGCAGTGGCCCGCGGTGATGACCGTGCTGCCGTTCTGGCTGGTGACCGAGTTGCCGGAGCAGGATGCCGTACGGCCCTGGAAGGTGAAGAACACCCGGCCCGACGTCTTCACGACGGCGCCGCCGCCGGTCCAGGGACCGCCGGGCTGCGGGAACGCGGTCGGCCCGATCACGGTCTTCTCACTCGCGGGCTTCGGGGCCTTGAGCGAGCCGGGGACCACGCGCATCAGGTCGAGCGGGGTGGCGGCGCGCATGCGCTCGGCGGTCCAGAAGCCCTGCGGCGCCTGCCGCGGGGCGAAGGACGCGGGGGTGGGGGTGGACGGGGGTGAGGGGACGGGGGCGGCGCCGGCGGACGTGGCCGTCAGCGCCCCGGCGAGCAGGGTCGTGACGGCCAACACGGTTCCGGCCGCGGTGCGATGGCGTCTCACGCATGTCTCCTTCTGCCGTGCCCGCCCGGTGGCGCACAGGGGCGGGGTGGGGGACGAGGCGGTGCGGAAGGACGTGCGTGAGGCAGGGTGCCACGAATGGCGCGGTTATGTCAGGGGCGCGTCAAAAGCTTGGCCATGCACAGGCTGCTCTCGTAGCAGCGGTAGTGGCCGAATTTCGCGCACGGCTCGTAGCCGCTGGAGGCGTAGAGCGCGATGGCCTCGGGCTGCATGTCCCCGGTCTCCAGCACCATCCGGGCCCGGCCGGCGGCACGGGCGTCCTCCTCCAGCGCGGCGAGGATGCGGCGGGCGAGGCCGAGGCCACGGGCCTCGGGTATGACGTACATGCGCTTCAGCTCGGCGTCCCCGTCCGAGTACCCCATCGGGCCGTCGTCCTGGGAGCGCCAGCCGCCGGTGGCCAGCGGACGGTCCTCGGCGTCGTAGGCGATGAGATACAGGCCACTCGGCGGCGCGAACATCGAGGCGTCGAGCGGGGTGACGTCGCCCTCCCCGTCCCCGTAGCGCTCGACGTATTCGAGCTGGACCTGGTCGTTCAGTTTCACGGCGTCGGGGTGGTCGAAGGCCACGGCTCTGAGCTGCATGTTGAAAAGCGTACGGGTAGGCCGAGAGGAGTCCGGGCCCGGTGGCCGGCCGGTCCTCGGGCCGCCCCGGGGGTAGGTAGGGTGCCGGAATGCTCACCGTTACCTCCGTAAATGTGAATGGACTGCGCGCCGCCGCCAAGAAGGGCTTCGGCCCCTGGCTCGCGGGCTCCTCCGCCGACGTGGTCTGCCTCCAGGAAGTGCGCGCCGAGGCCGACCAGCTGCCGGCCGGTGTGCGCAGCCCGGAGGGCTGGTTCACAGTGCACGTCCCGGCCGCCGCGAAGGGCCGCGCGGGTGTCGCGCTGTACACGCGGCGGGAACCGGACCGGGTGCGGATCGGCTTCGGGTCGAGCGAGTTCGACGGCAGCGGACGGTACGTGGAGGCCGACCTGCCCGGCGTCACCGTCGCGAGCCTGTATCTGCCGTCGGGCGAGGTGGGCACGGAGCGGCAGGACGAGAAGATGCGGTTCATGGCCGAGTTCCTGCCGTATCTGAAGGAGCTGAGGGAGCGGGCAGCCGCGGACGGCCGCGAAGCCGTGGTCTGCGGTGACTGGAACATTGCCCACCAGGAGGCCGACCTCAGGAACTGGAAGGGCAACCGGAAGAACTCCGGCTTCCTCCCCGAGGAGCGCGACTGGCTCACCCGCGTGTACGAGGAGGCCGGCTACGTGGACGTGGTGCGCGCCCTGCATCCCGAGCAGGAAGGCCCCTACTCGTGGTGGTCGTACCGCGGGCGCGCCTTCGACAACGACACCGGCTGGCGCATCGACCTCCAGGTGGCGACGCCAGGGCTGGCGCGGCGGGCCGTGAAGGCGTGGGTGGAACGCGCGGCCACGCACGGCGAGCGCTGGAGCGACCACGCGCCGGTGAGCGCCGTCTACGAACTCTGAGGAGAGCCCCTCCGAGGGCACAGCCGTGCCGGGGCAGCAGGGGCACGAGAGGCTCGGCAGGCTTGCGCCGAAGCCGCGTTCCGATGGCATCTTCGAAGCAAATCGGCCATTCACCGCTGTGTGTCAATTGGCGTAGACCCAAGGGACTTTGGTGCCGTACTACTGGGGCGAGTGATCGAGTAGTCGCTTCCGGAAGTGTTTGGGGATGCCGCCATGCCTGGTGAGGCCACGCACTGCTGGGTCGTGGTGCTGGACATCGAGAACTTCAGCTCACGGCCCGATCCGATCCAGCGCTCCCTGCGCGCTGGGATGTACGAGGTGCTCGGCGAAGCGCTTGCGCGGGCCGGGTTACCGGCCGAGCGCATCAGCACCGAGGACCGCGGCGACGGCGTCCTGATGATCGTTCCGGCGACCGTCTCACCGATCGATCTGGCCGGACCCTTCATACGTGCCCTTGACGACGAGCTGCGGCAGAAGGCCGTCGTGTACAGCCCGGCCCACGCGATGCGCTTCCGAGTCGCCCTGCACCAGGGGCTCGCCGCGCGGGACGGCCGGGGCTGGTCCGGGGATGCCGTCAACACCGCCTGCCGGCTGGTCGACGCGGCGCCGCTGCGGGACGTCCTCGCCGCCGCCGTCTCGGCTCGGATGGTCTTCGTCGTCTCGGAGGAGATCCACCGGGCCGTCGTGCGGCACGGGCACCGCTCGATCGATCCGGCCGCGTACCTGCCCATGCCCTTCACGACCAAGCACGGCGAGGTCATCGAGAGCTGGGTGACCGTGCCCGGACACCCGGCCCCGCCCGGTCTCCCCCCGGCCGAGCCGACGAACGGGCCGGTCAGGGCCCCGATGCCCGGCGGCGGGCACGGCGGCGGCACAGACAGTCCCAGCCCGCCGAGCGCAGGCGGAATCAGCGTCGGAACCGTCCAGGGCGACCTGGTCCAGGGCAACAAGACCGTCAACGTCAACACCGACGGATCGGGCCGGCCATGACGACACCGGCATCAGGAGCGCCGGCCGCCGGAGGTGCCGCACCCGCGGTACCTCCGGCGGCCGGTACGGGGGGCGGGCCGGCCGGGGCCGCGGGTAACGCCGCAGCCCCGCCCGGCCCGGCACAGACCCCCGGAGCAGGACAGGCCCCGCCCTCCGACGGCGCAGCGGGCGACGGCAGCCCGGGAGGCAACCCCGGCACCCCGGGAGGAGGGGACGGCAGCGGCACGCAGGGGGAGCCGCCGCGCTCCGGGCCCGGAGCCGAGTCCTTCGAGGCCACCGGCCAGATGGGGCAGGGCTCCCTGCGCCACGACCGGGTCCGCAACGCCTTCGCCAACGTCGAGGGCGACGTCGTCGGCGGCGACAAGTACGTCCTGCTCCTGGGCGGAGCCCAGCGGCGCCTGCGGATCATCTCCCCGCTCATGGACGAGCGCGTGCGCTTCGCCTACCAGGAGCCCCCCGGCCTGTCCGGCGCCAGGGAGGCCCTCGCCGGCCGGCATCTGCTGATCCTGCGCGGCGCCCCCGGGTACGGGAAGACCGCCATGGCCGTCCGCCTGCTCCAGGGCATGGGAGCCACCACCAAGTACCACCTGGACAGCGATGTCGACTTCGCCTCCCTCGCCGACTTACTGGAGCGCGACGGCGACTCCGTCGAGCGCGGCGCCGCCTTCCTGCTGGACCAGCCGTCCTCAATCGCCGGGCTGCGCGGCGAGGTGTACGAGAAGGTGCAGGGCGCACTCGCCCTCGCGGGCGCATGGCTGGTGATCACCGCCTCCAGCACCGAGGTCGCGGACAGCGAACTGCTCACCGCGGTCGTCGACGTCACCGAGGCACCCGATCAGCGCGGCATCGTCTCCTCCCACCTGCGCTGGCGACACGGCGACGCGGTCCGCGACCGGCTCCTCGGCCACGAGGACATCGACAAGCTGCTGGACGAGCTGCTCGACGGCGACCCCGCCTGCAAGCAGGCGGCCGACCTGGCGGAGGCGATCAGTGAGGAGTGGGAGTCCGGCCGGCTGGATCCCGAGCGCATCAAGGAGCGCCGTGCCCGCCGGGCGGACGAGGACTTCGACATCTGGGTCGAGAGCTTGCAGGAACCCGCCGTGCGGAGTCTCGCGATCGCTCTCGCCGTGCTCAACGGCCTGCCGCAGGAGTACACGGCCACTTGTGCCCGCGCCCTGCGCGAGCGCCTCGAGGACGACCGCCCGCATGTGCTGATGGCCGGGCCGGACGGCCGGCTGCCCCGGATCAGGGACCCCTTCGCAGCCCCTCGCCGTACGCAGCTGACACGGCTGCGCGCCCGGGACACCGACAAGGAGGACGGCGAGCCGGGCCGGGCGCTCGAGTACAAGGACCCTTCCTATCCGCGGCGGGTCATCCGGCACGCGTGGACCCAGTACGAGATCCAGAGCGAGTTGCTCGACTGGCTGTCCGCTCTGGTCGTGCACCCGGCCGAAGAGGTCCGAGTGTACGCGGCTGCCGCGCTCGGGGTGATCGCGGCGGAATCCTTCACCTACCTGTGCGACCGCATCTTCCACCCGTGGGCGCAGAGCGAGGACCCGCGGCGGCGCGACGCCGTCGCCTACGCCCTTCACGTCGCCTCGCGCGACCCCTGGATCCGGGAGCGGGCGGACGCGCTGGTCGAAGGATGGTTCGCCGACCGCAGCCGGCCCTTCGCACAGGCCACGGCAGCGCGCATGCACGGCATGGGCGAGGACCCCGAGCGGGCCGTGGCGGCGCTGGCCCGCCTCGCCGTCGTCGACCGGGCGACCGTGGCTGTGGCCGTCGGCCGCAGTCTGGCCGATCTCCTCGCCCAGAACGCCGACTCGGCGGGACTGGTGCTCTGCACCCTCCACGAGAGGTCCGCGGACCACCGCATGCGGCCGACGGCGTTGCTCTCCTTCCTGATCGTCGCGGCACAGGTGGTGGTGGGCCAGGACGAGCACGGAGTCGGCGGCGAGGAGGAGCAGTGGCCCGCCCTGCTTCATCACGCGCACCACCGCGAGGAGTTGCGCGCACCGTTCATCGCCCTGTGGCGCGAGTCGCTCAACCAGGCCCACTTCGGCGACGAGGCCCAACAGGTGCTGCGGAACTGGGCGGCACTCGCCGAGCGCGATCCGGCACTGCGGGAGATGTTCCGGCTGATGGTGGGGGCGGTCGCGTACGGGGACCCGAGGACCGGCCGGATCCTGCGGCGGTGCGCGGCCGACTGGGTCGACCCGGAGGAACTGGCGCCGATTCCCCTGACCGCGGCGGTCGTCCATGCACAGCTCGATCTGGAAGGGGTGTGACATGACAGTCTCGCTGATCCTCAACAACCGTCCGGTGCCGCGTGCCCAGCTCGGCACGCTGCCGAACCTGCCGCCGAACTTCGCGGTCGTCTACCCCCTGGACGGCGGCGGCTGGGAGGTCGAGACGCCGAAGCACCGCACGATGACCCAGCGGTGGCTCGGCAAGCACAAGCTCTGCTACGTCGTCGACCTGGGCGACCACCGGCGCACCGCCAAACTCACCAAGACCCCGCTGACCTGCAAGGACCAGGCGCACCGCTTCGAGGCGACGATCGACGTCGGATTCCGCGTGCACGATCCGGTCGCGGTCGTGCGCAGCAACCTTCCCGATGTGCTCCGCGTCGTCTACCCGTATCTCATCAGCAAGATCCGTCCGCATGCCGCTCAGTTCGCGATCGAGGAGGCATTCGAGGCGCAGGCCCGGGTCAACGGAGTGCTGGCGCTGCCGGTCCCGCTGCCCGAAGGCGTCACGCTCTACTACTGCGATGTGCAGCTCGAACCGGACGATGCGGCAAGGGAATTCATCCGCAGCCGGACCAAGGCGGGTCGTGACTCGGAGATCGGGCGCCTGCAGCACAGGGCGGCGGTCGGTGACACTCGCCACCAGGAAGTGATCGAGGACATCAGGCAGGAGGCCCGCATCGAGCGGGACAAGCGGGAGCGCGCCGCTCTCGGCGCGGTACGGCTCGACTTCCGCAGCCTCGTCCTCGAGCACCTGGCGAAGCACCCGAACGACACGGAGCGGGCGATGGATCTCCTGATGCGCTGGGAGGAGGGCCGGCGGGCGCAGGCCCTGGACCAGGAGCAGCGACAGGTCGAGATGGTCCGCTACATGATCGACAAGGGCATCGTGCGGGAGGTGGATCTGCCAGGACTGCGCGAGGGGGTGCTGGGGCCTTCGGCCGGTCTCATGGGCGGGATGCTGCCGTCGGGCGCCGGGGCGCCGGCCGCCGCGCAGGCGCTGCCCCCGGTCGCGCAGCCGGCACCGCCCGCGTCCACGCCGACGTCCTCGGCCCCGACGCCCCCGCCGCCGACGCCGCCGTGGGGCGGTACCCGGCCCGACGCGGCGGCGTCTGCACAGCGGCCCGACGCCGCGCAGCCCGCCTCGCGGCACGACGCCTCACCGCAGGACGCACGCCCGGCGGCGGTCGGCATCGCGCCGGTCTACGTCGTCCTGGACACATCGGCTGCCGCGGCACGCTGCGTCAGCCAACTCCACGACACCCTCCGGTCGTTGCAGACCGTGCTGGCCAACAGTCCGGACGTCACCTCGGCCGTACGGCTGTCCGTGCTGACCTTCTCGGACACGGCCGACGTCCGGATGCCGCTCACCCAGGTGTCCTGGCAGACCGGCATCCCCGATCTGCCGACCGGGCACGGCTGCCGGTACGAACCGGTCTTCCAGCGCCTGCTGGAGCTCGTACCGCTGGAGACGGAACGGCTCAAGCAGCAGGCGACGCGCGTGAACCGCCCCACCGTCTTCTTCCTCGCGGCGGGTGACCCGACGGACGGGGGCCAGTGGCAGGCCGCGCACCTGCGGCTGATGCAGCACCAGTACCGGCCGAACATCGTGGCGTGCGGCATCGGCGCCGTCGACCGGCGGACGGTGGCGCGGATCGCGAGCCCGGCGGAGTTCGCCGTCGCGGCGCAGCCGCACGCGGACCTGGCACAGGCCACCGCTCAGTTCTCGATGCTGCTCCAGAACACCGTGCTCCACCTGGGGCGGAGCGCAGTCGCCGGCTCGTCGGAGCTGCGGCTGGAACGCCCGCAGGGACTGATCACACTCGAAGACGTCGATTAGAAAGAGTTGATGGACATGGCCGAAACCCAAGGGCAGCTGCTGCCGGTGTACGTCCTGGCCGACGAGTCCGGTTCCATGCACCCCTACGTCGGTGATCTCAACGCGGGGCTGGCTTCGCTGCACCGGGCCCTGCTCGGTGAACCGATGGCCGCCGCGAAGGTCCGCTTCTCGGTGCTCGGGTTCTCCAACAGTGTGACCGAGCGGCTGATACTCGCCGATCTTCGGGCCGAGAGCGAGCTGCCGCGCCTCACGGCGAGCGGCGGGACGAGTTACGAAGCGGCGTTCACCGCGCTGCTGCGGCGCATTCCGCAGGACGTGGACACGCTCAAGAGCCAGGGCTACCGCGTGCACCGGCCCGCGGTGTTCTTCCTCAGCGACGGTCAGCCCAACTCCGGTGAGGCGTGGCAGGCCAGACACCGGGAGCTCACCGACCGCTCGGCGACCAAGGCGGCGCCCAACATCATCGCCTGCGGCATCGGCGCGGCGGAGGCCGAGACGATGCTGAGCGTCGCCACGCAGGCGGAGTTCGCCTTCGTGTCGGTGCCCGGTGCGCAACTGGGCGAGTCCATCGCCCGGTTCTTCACCGCGCTGACCAAGAGCGTCGTGGAGTCCGGCAACGCGATGGCATCGGGCCAGGCGGAGCTGGTGGTCGAGCGGCCGGAAGGCTTCCGTCTCGCGATCGACGAGGTGTGACCGTGTCACGTTTCTTCGGGCGCCGCCGGGAGGACGAGGGGCAGTCCTCCGACTCCGCCGGCGGTGCCGACTCGGCGCCGCCACCGCCGCAGCCGCCCCCGCCACTGTCGGCCGGCCCGCCCGCGCCGGAGCGTCATCGGCCCGGCCCGCCCGCGGAGTACGGGCCGGGGCAGGAGCTGTCGCCGAGTGGGGATGTGCCGCACGCTTCCCCTCAGGGGCAGGCGTCCTACCAGCACCACCACCAGCAGTCCGCGGGGCCCCGGCAGCACCAGCAGTCCGCGCTGCCCCGACAGCGACCGGACCGGGGCGACCTTGTGCCTGTGCAGGCACCGCGGGAAGCCCCGTCCGCACAGGGGTACCTGCCGCCGTGGGCGCGTTGGGTGGTGGGTCGGCCGACCACCCGGTTCGAGCCCAAGCCGCCGCCCGCCGATCCGTACCGCCCCGACTCGCTGTTCGACGGTTGGTCCACGCCCTGGATGACGGTCCGGCTGGCCTCCGTACGGGGCGACTCCCATCGCTCCGGCGGGCAGCCGCGCCAGGACGACATCGTCGTGGCGGTGCACGAGCCGACCGGCTGCGTCGTGTTCGCCGTCGCGGACGGCGTCTCCGCGGCCCCGCAGTCGCATGTGGGGGCCGCGCTGGCGTGCCGTACCGCCGTCTCCGACATCATGCGGCAACTGGACGGGGACCAGGCGATCGACTGGAGACGCACCGTGTCGGCCGCCGCCTACCAGCTGGTCATGCGGGTGACGCGCGGTGCCGAGCCGACCCGGGAACAGCGGCAGGAGGCCCAGGGCCTGCTGGCCACGACACTGGTGGCGGGCATCGTGTACGCCGCGGACGACGGCCGTTTGAAGGCCCGTCTCGTACACGCCGGCGACAGCGGCGCCTGGATCCTGCACGGGGGTTTCTTCCATCCGCTGCTGGGAGGCAAGGAGGAGGGTGCGGACGGGATCTTCTCCTCCAAGGTCCAGGCGCTGCCCTCGCTGCCGCCGGTGATCGAGCCGGTCGGATGCACGGTCCCCGCGGACGGTGTGCTCCTGATCGGTACGGACGGCTTCGGCGATCCGCTGGGCGACGGGACGGGCAAGGTCGGGGAGCACATCGCCTGGGGACTGGGCCGCCCGCCGCACGAGCCACTGGCGATCGCACATCTGCTCGACTTCTCCCGGGAGACGTTCGACGACGACCGGACGCTGCTGGCGGTGTGGCCGCGCCATCGCCTGGGCGGGGCGAGCGGTCAGGGCGGCGGCACGGGCAGTGGCCTGGGCAGTGGTCCGCACAGCGGTCCCGCCGGTCCGGGGACGGGAGAGGCCGTGCGATGAGCGGCGTGTATCCGGCAGCCATGGACATCGGCCGCGTGGTGAAGGAACGCAAGTTCGACTCCGGTGGGCAGGGGACCGTCTGGGCGGTCAAGGACCGGAGGATCAACAAGTCGTGGCCGGTGGCGTACAAGGAGTACAAGCCGGAGATCCGCCCTCAGGTGCGGGTCGATGTGCTCGCGGAGATGGTCGACTTCATGCCGGCGCTCGAGCACGGCACCGGTGAGTGGCTGGCGAACTGCACGGCCTGGCCGGCCATGCTGGTGAAGGACTCGGCGGGTGTGTGCGGGTTTCTGATGCGCCAGATCCCGGGACCGTTCCTCCGGGAGTTCGCCTTCGCCCCGGGCGAGAAGAAGGCGGCGGGGTTCGAGTATCTGCTGAACCCCGGCGACTACCTGAAGACGGCGGGCATCAGTATCACCCCCCGGCAGAGGTTCGAACTGCTCCTGGACTTCGCGCGGACGCTCGGGCGGCTGCACTCCCTCGGGATCGTGGTCGGGGACCTGTCGCCGAAGAACATGTTCTTCTCCCTGGAGGGCGCCCCGAGATGCTTCCTCATCGACTGCGATGCGATGGTCCTGCGAGGCAAGTCGATGCTTCCGCAGGCCGAGACCCCCAACTGGAACCTGCCCGACGGAGAGCCCAAGGGCACCGAGTCGGGTGACGCCTACAAGTTCGGGCTGCTCGCCACGCGGCTCTTCGCCGGTGAGCAGGACGGCAAGGACTTCAGGGTTCTGCGCGCCGCCGACGCGGCCGTGGGGCGGCTCGCGGAGCAGAGCCTGTCGGCCGATCCCGCCCGGCGGCCCAAGCCGGAGGAGTGGCTGACCGTCCTGACCAGCGCGATCAGCACGGCACCCGCGACCCTTCCGAAGGCCCCGCCGCCTGCCTCCGCGCCGCGTAACACCTCGTCCCGTGCGCAGTCCGCGGCTGCGTCACGGGCCGGCAACCGCCCGCAGACCAGGCCGAAGGCCGCGACCCGGTCCGGTGCACGGCCCACGCCACCGCGGACGCCCCCGCGGCCGCGGCGACCGGCTCCGGCGTCGCAGGGCAAGTCCCACGCGGGCCGCTGGGTCATCGCGGTGATCCTGCTCCTCCTTGCCCTGCGCTACGGCCCCGGTCTGTACGAGGAGCTCAACGAGAACTCCGCCTCCAGCGGCTCCGGGCGGCCGGGCCTGGGATCGGGCGGGTCCGGTGCGTCGGCCGAGAACTCCGAGGAAGGCCAGGCGCGGGCCCTGAGCGGCCTCCTGGAGCGGAACGAGGGCAATCGCGGGAGCGTCGGTGAGGCGGTTCGCCGGATGATGGCGTGTCCGGGAAGCTCTGGACTCCTGGAGGTTCAGGGGGTGTTCGAGGACGCGGCGAGCGAACGGGACGATCTCGTACAGGAGCTGGCAGCGCTCGACGTGGATCTGCTGTCCTCCTCCATGACGGAGAACCTGGAATCCGGCTGGCAGGCGTCCGCCGATGCCGACCGTGCCTACGCGCAGCTGGCGGGGGAGGTGATGAGCGGGTGCACGTCCGGCGCGGTGGTGTCCTCGGCGTACTGGGACGAGGCGAACCGCGCCAACACACGGGCGACGAGCGCGAAGAAGGACTTCGTGTCCGACTGGAACCCGCTGGCCGACGAGTACGGGCTGCCCACGATGGCCTGGGACGAGGTCTGACCCAGCGCCCAAGAGGCTGCTCTTCCCGGCGCTTCCCGGCGCTTCCCGGTGCATCCCGGCCCGGCGCTTCCCGGCGCTGCCCGGCCCATCCCGGTCCGGCGCGGCTGGCGCGGCCCGGCGTCGCCCGGCCCTGATCGGGGACGATCCGGCCCGATCCGGAAGCCAGCGGACTCAGCGCCCGCTGCTGCTCAGCCGCTTCAGCTCGTCCGGGCGGTCGATGGTCAGCCTGTTGCGTCCCGTCGTCACCCAACCGCGCCCGCGCCACTGCTCGAAGACGCGGCTGACCGTCCGCCGCGAGCTGAGGACGAGCCCGGCGAAGTCGTCCTGGGACAGTGGCAGGGCGATGAGGACGGAGCCGTTGCCCTCGGGGCGCCCGTACTCCGCCCCGAGCTCCAGCAGCAGTGCGGCGAGCCGTGCCTGGACGGCCTCCGAACCGGCGGCGGCGCGGTGGCCGTCGGCCTCGCGCAGGCGCGCGGAGAGCACCTGCTGAAGGGCGAGCCCGATCGCGGGCGCGGTCCGGGCGGCGGCACGGAACGGGTCGGCGGGGATCACGAGGGCCTCGATCCGGGTCAGTGAGACGAGCGTGGCCGAGCGGGGCCCGCCGTCCAGTGCCGCCTGCTCGCCCAGCAGGTCTCCGGCGTTGCGGATGGCGAGCACGGCCTGGTAGCCCGCGGCGGATGCCGCGGACACCTTGACGCAGCCGCGCCGGATGACCAGGAGATGGTCGGTGAGGTCGTACTGCCGCATCATGACGTGCCTCGGCGGGAAGTGGGTCAGACTGCCCATGCCGAGCAGTTCCGTCCGGGCAGTGTCGTCGAGCAGGGACCAGAAGGTCGACCTGCCGGGCCGGTGGCGGTGCGGAGAGGTGTCCACGGGCGGTTTCAGGCGAACACCACGGCGGCGGCGACCATCGCGCTACCGGCGACGGCCAGCAGCAGCGACTGCTGGACGCGCCGGTGTTTCGTCCAGGCGATGGCGCTCATGACGACGAGCTGGCGGCTGAGCGTGGGCAGCGGATCGACGCGTACCAATTGCTGGGCGAGGTCGTCGGGGGACCAGTGGCGCAGATGGCCGTAGAAGAGGAATTCGTCCTCGCCGGGGCTGGGGGAGCGGCCTTCGCCCCTGTGGCGGGGTATGACTACGAGAACGGCGAGAACCGCGGAGAGCCCGATGAGCGCGACTCCCAGCCACAGAGCGGCCGCGGCGGGGCCGGTCACGCGGTCGAGGGAGCGGCCGCTGCCCGACAGAGCGGCGATTCCGGCGAGGGCGGCGGACTCCATGGCAAGGGCGAAGGACGCTTTGGCGTCCACCGTGCGGGTCGACTCGTGGAGCGAACTGTGGATCTGCCAGGCGGTCTTCACCGCCTCTGCCCGGGACTCGTCCTGCGACACCGCGCATCCCCCCGATTCTCGGATCCCCTGCCACTATAGCCACGGCACTGCGTCCACCACCCTTGCTGTGCACCGGAGTCGGGCCGGCGCAGGGGTCAGTCCGAGGGGTCGGCTCCCTCCCGTGTGGCGGGGTCCGGTGCGGCGGAGTCCGGGGCGTCGGTGCCCCGCTGCGTGCGCAGGCGCCGGTCCATCGCCATCGACAGCTCCGCGTCCACCACGCTCTTGGCCAGCGGGCGCAGGCGCTCCAGCTCGGACTCCGCGCTGTGGGCGGTCAGGACGTCGATGAACAGCTCCGCCAGCGCGTCCGCGTGCGTACGGACCCGGCGTCCCGCCTCCAGGACAGCCGAGAGCGGCACGCCCTCGCGCACGAGTTCGGCCGAGACGTCCAGGAGCCTGCGGCTGATGTGGACGATCTCGTCGCCGTCGGTCGCCAGGTAGCCCAGCTCCAGCGCCTTCGCGAAGTTCTCGGGTGTCACCTCACCCTCGAAGTAGTCGGCGAGCGCCTCGGGGGTGAGCCGGACCGGGGTCTCCTCGGTGGGTTCGCCGAGGCCGAGGACCTCGCCGACGTCCCGTCCGCTGTCGAAGGCGGTCGCGAGGTCCGCGATGCCGTTGAGGGTGTGGCCGCGCTCCAGGAGGGCGGCGATCGTCCGCAGTCTGGCGAGGTGGTGCTCGTCGTACCAGGCGATGCGGCCCTCGCGGCGGGGCGGCGGGATCAGGCCGCGCTCGCGGTAGAAGCGGAGGGTGCGCACCGTGATGCCGGCCTCCTTGGCCAATTCCTCCATGCGGTACTCGCGCGCCTCAGTCACAACAGAAGCCTATGTTGTACCGCCGGTAACTTGTCGCGCCCCACCCCTACCGCTCGGTAGGGGCGCTGCTCTACTCTCCCAACCATGCCAGCGATTGCTGGCATGGTCTTGACGGTACGGCGATCCGGGACGTTCAGCGGTTTCAGTGGGAGGCAGCGGCATGACCGAGCAGCACGAGCATGTACGAGTGGCGGTGATCGGATCGGGATTCGGCGGCCTCGGCGCCGCGGTCCGGCTGCGCCGCGAGGGCATCACCGACTTCGTCGTCCTGGAGCGCGCTGACTCGGTCGGCGGGACCTGGCGGGACAACGACTACCCGGGCTGTGCCTGCGACGTCCCCTCCCACCTCTACTCGTTCTCCTTCGCGCCCAACCCCGACTGGCCGCGCACCTTCTCCGGGCAGGAGCACATCCGTGCCTACCTGGAGCACGTCACGGACACCTTCCGGCTCCGCCCCCATCTGCGCCTGAGCCACGAGGTGTTGACGATGCGCTGGGACAACGACGCCCTGCACTGGGACATCGAGACGTCCCGTGGCCGGTTCACCGCCGACGTCGTCGTCTCCGCGACCGGACCGCTGTCCGACCCGAAGACGCCCGACATCCCGGGCCTCGCCGACTTCCCCGGGAAGGTCTTCCACTCCGCCCGCTGGGACCACGACTACGACCTCACGGGCAAGCGCGTGGCCATGATCGGGACCGGCGCGTCCGCGATCCAGATCGTGCCCTCGATCCAGCCGAAGGCCGGCCGGCTCACCCTGTTCCAGCGCACGCCCCCGTGGGTCATGCCGCGCATCGACCGCAGGATCTCCGGCGCCGAGCGCTGGTTGCACCGGCAGCTGCCGTTCACCGGGACCGCGCGGCGCGGTCTGCTCTGGGGGATCAGGGAGCTGCAGGTCCAGGCGTTCACCAAGCGGCCGGGTGAGCTCGGGCTCGTCGAGTCGCTGGCCAAGGCCAACATGGCCAAAGCGATCAAGGACCCGGCCCTGCGGGCCAAGCTGACGCCCTCGTACCGCATCGGCTGCAAGCGCATCCTGCTGTCGAGCACGTACTACCCGGCGCTCGCCCGGCCCAATGTGGACGTCGTCGCCTCCGGGCTGACCGAGGTGCGCGGGTCGACCGTGGTCGCGGCGGACGGGACGGAGACCGAGGTCGACGCGATCATCTTCGGCACCGGATTCCATGTCACCGACATGCCGATCGCCGAACGCGTCGTCGGTGCCGAAGGCATCACGCTGGCCGAGGCCTGGAAGGACGGCATGCAGTCGCTGCGCGGCGCGTCCGCGGCCGGCTTCCCCAACTTCATGACGATCATCGGGCCCAACACCGGGCTCGGGAACTCCTCCATGATCCTCATGATCGAGTCGCAGCTGAACTACATGGCCGACTACATGCGGCAGCTCGACCTGCTCGGCGAGGGCAGCGTCCTCGCCGCCCGCCCCTCCGCCGTGCACGCCTGGACCCGGCGGGTGCAGGAGCGTATGCAGCGCACGGTGTGGAACACCGGTGGCTGCACCAGCTGGTACCTCGACGCGAGCGGCCGCAACACCACGATCTGGCCGGGCACGACGACCGAGTTCCGCAACGCGACACGGCGCGTGGACCTGGCCGAGTACGAGGTGATCCGCGCCCGGAAGGTCCCCGCTCCCGCCGCCGCCGCGGACGCCCGGGCCGCGAAGGACGCGGAGGTCGTCGCATGAGCCGGCTGCTGCGCCGCACCGACGCGCCGCCCGTCGCCGACCGCGAACTGACCGCTGTGTCCGCCGACGGCTCCCGCCTCCACGTCGAGGTCCACGGCCGCGAGGACGCGCCCGCCGTGGTCCTGGCCCACGGCTGGACCTGCTCCACCCACTTCTGGGCGGCCCAGATACGCGATCTCGCCGCCGACCACCGCGTCGTCGTCTACGACCAGCGGGGCCACGGCCGCACCCCCGCCGGGGCGGTCGGCACCGACGAACTCGCCGACGACCTGGAGGCCGTGCTCGCGGCCGCCCTCGCCCCGGGTGAGAGGGCCGTCCTCGCCGGACATTCCATGGGCGGCATGACGATGATGGCCGCGTCCCGGCGGCCCCGATTCCGCGAGCACGCCGCCGCGGCGCTGCTGTGCAGCACCGGCAGCGCCGGGCTCGTCGCCGAGTCGCTGGTCCTGCCGATGCGGCCGGGACCGCTGCGCACCCGGCTCACCCGCATGGTTCTCGGTGCGCGGGCCCCGCTCGGGCCGGTCAACGGGCTGTCCCGGAGCATTCTCAAGTACGCGACCATGGGCCCCGGTTCGTCGCGGGAGCGGGTCGACGCGTGCGCCCGTATCGTGCACGCCTGCCCGCGGACGGCCCGGGTGGCCTGGTCGCACGTGCTGGGCGAGCTCGACCTCGACGAGGGCGTACGGGCGCTCACCGTGCCGACCGTCGTGGTGGCGGGCACGGTGGACCGGCTCACCCCGCTGGTGCACGCCAAGCGGCTCGCCCTCGACCTGCCGCACTGCGTCGAGTTGGTCGAACTCGCGGGCATGGGACATATGACACCGGTCGAGGCGCCCGAGGCGGTGACCGGAAAGATCCGTGAGCTGGCCGGTACGTATCTGACCCCGAAGGAGGAGGTCGCATGAGCAGGAAGAGCCTGGAAGGCCAGGTCGCGGTCGTCACCGGCGCGGCGCGCGGCGTCGGAGAGCTGCTGGCCCGCAAGCTGTCGGCCCGCGGGGCGAAGGTCGCGCTCGTCGGCCTCGAACCGGACGAGCTGAAGAACGTCGCGGCGCGGCTGCACACCGAGTGCGACCACTGGTACGCGGACGTCACCGACCACGAGGCGATGGCGCGGGTCGCGCAGGAGGTCAAGGAGCGCTTCGGCAGGGTCGACATCGTCGTGGCCAACGCGGGCGTGGCTGCCGGCGGCCCGTTCATCGACTCCGACCCGGTCTCCTGGCGGCGCGTGATCGAGGTCAACCTGATCGGCAGCGCGGTGACGGGGCGGGCGTTCCTGCCCGTGCTGGTGGAGAGCCGCGGCTACTTCCTGCAGATCGCGTCGCTGGCGGCGATCACCCCGGCGCCGATGATGTCCGCGTACTGCGCGTCCAAGTCCGGCGTGGAGGCTTTCGCGCACTGTCTGCGCGCCGAGGTCGGCTACCGGGGCGTGAAGGTCGGTGTCGGCTACCTTTCCTGGACGGACACGGACATGGTGCGCGGCGCGGACCAGGACGACGTGATGCGCGACCTGCGCAAGCGGCTGCCCTGGCCGGCGAACCGCACGTACCCGCTGGGCCCGGCGGTGGACCGCATCGTGGCCGGGATCGAGCGCCGCTCGGCCCATGTCTACGCACAGTGGTGGCTGCGGGGCATGCAGTCGGTGCGCCCTTACCTCCCCGCGGTCATCGGGACGGTCGGCGGGCGCGAGATGCGGCGGTTCGCGCCGCGGCTCGCGGATGTCGCCAAGGGCCTGGTGGGAGCGGGCGGAGCGGCGGACGAGTCGGTCCGCGCGACGGACGCCCCGCGGCGGTAGCGGCAGCCGCCGCTGTTCGAAATGCGTGCGCAGTGCCTGCGTGCAAGGCTGGTCGAGGCTCAGGGGGCGGCGGCCCTCCCGGGGGTGTGCCCGCCACCGACCTCCTCATCCTTCCGGGAGTGACGTCTCATGGGTATGTCGGACCAGTCCAAGGACAAGGCGCGGAAGAGCGCCGATCGGGAGCAGCAGAAGGCGCGGGGCGGCGGCCCGGGGAAGCAGCCGTCGAAGCGTACGGGCCAGGACCGTGACAAGGCGCCCCAGCGGGGGACGGGGCCCGACGACGCGCGGGACGCGCAGGAGGCGATGCAGGAGGCGCTGGACCGGTTCAACCAGGACTACGACGCCTGATCGAACCGTCGGCGAGACTGAAGGCGCACCCACTCAGGGAGTGGGTGCGCCTTCAGTCTGCGCGGTGCTCGCCTCACTCCCGCGGGGGCAGCTTCGGGCGGCGCAGGTCTGGGGCCGTGGAGTGGTCCGGCGGGATCGCCGCCGGAGAGGACTTCAGCATGTCCAGGGCCAGCCGGACCGCCTCGTCCATGTCGGTGTGCCGGCCCTCCGCCCAGTCCAGCGGGGTGCGCAACGAGTTCAGGTCCGGTTCGACACCGTGGTTCTCGACCGACCAGCCGTATGCGTCGAACCACGCGGCGTTCATCGGGACGGTGATCACCGTGCCGTCTCCCAGCCGGTGCCGGCCGGTCATGCCCACCACACCGCCCCAGGTGCGGCTGCCCACCACCGGCCCCAGGTTCAGGAGCTTGAAGGCGGCGGTGATCATGTCGCCGTCCGAGGACGTGGCCTCGTCGGTGAGCGCGACGACCGGGCCGCGCGGCGCGTTCGAGGCGTACGAGACGGGCTGCGCGTTGCGGGTCAGGTCCCAGCCCAGGATCTTGCGGGTGAGCTTCTCGACCACCAGCTCGCTGATGTGGCCGCCGGCGTTGCCGCGTACGTCCACGATCAGCGCGGGGCGGGACACCTCCATGCGCAGGTCCCGGTTGAACTGCGCCCAGCCGGAGCCGCCCATGTCGGGGATGTGCAGATAGCCGCACTTGCCGCCGCTCAGCTCCCGTACGACCTCACGCCGCTTGGCCACCCAGTCCTGGTAGCGCAGCGGGCGTTCGTCGATCAGCGGAACGATCGCCACCCGGCGCGCGTGGCCCTCGCCCTCGGGGGGCAGGAAGGCGAGTTCGACCGTCGTGCCGCCCGCCGCGGACAGCATCGGGTACGGCCCGGCGACCGGGTCCACGGGCCGCCCGTCGACGTGGGTGAGGATCGCGCCCTCGCGGATGCCCGTACCGGCGAGCGGTGAACGCGCCTTGGAGTCGGACGAGTCACCGGGCAGGATGCGTTTGACTACCCACCGGCCGTCCCGGCACACCAGGTTGGCGCCCAGCAGTCCCATCGCACGCTGATAGTGCGGCGGGCCCTCGTTGCGTCGCGCGGGGGTGACGTAGGCGTGGGAGGTGCCCAGTTCGCCCAGCACCTCGCGCAGCAGGTCGGCGAACTCGTCGGGGGAGGCGACCCGTTCGACCAGTGGACGGTACTGCTCCAGCACCGCGTCCCAGTCGATGCCGCACATGTCCGGCTCCCAGAAGTACGCCCGGATCAGCCGGCCGGCCTCCCCGTACGCCTGGCGCCACTCGAACGCCGGGTCCACCTCGTGCAGGATGCGGCGCATGTCCAGATAGACCGTCGAGTCGCTGTCGCCGCTCTCCGTCGCGGGCAGCGCCCGGAGCTCGCCCTCGTCGACGACCACCAGCCGGGAGCCGTCGCCGCTGACCGCGAACCAGTCGAGGTGGTCCACCAGTTCGGTCCTGCGCGCCTTGGAGAGGTCGAAGTGCTCAAGTGTCGGACGGCCGGAGATGTCGGCCGGATTGGCGAACGTCTCGCCCAGCGCGCCCGAGATGGGCCAGCGCAGCCACACCAGGCCGCCGCCGCTCACGGGATGCAGCGCCGAGTACTTGGAGGCCGTGACGGGGAACGGCACCACCCGGTTCTCCAGGCCCTCGATCTCGACCATCGCCGAGTGGTCGCCGGAGCCCTCCAGCGGGTCGAGACCGCCCGCGGCCGGACGGCCCTCCGGAGTGAGCGCGAAGGGCGAGGGCGTCGCCGAGGACAGCGGCACCAGGTAGGGGCGGCAGCCCAGCGGGAACGACAGGTCGCCGGTGTGCACGTCGTAGACCGGGTCGAAACCGCGCCAGGACAGGAAGGCGAGATAGCGGCCGTCGCGGGTGAAGACCGGATTCTCGTCCTCGAAACGGCCGTTGGTGACGTCCACGATCGTCCGATCCGCGATCCGGGCCATCCTGATCTGCCGCAGCGAGCGGCCGATGCCCGGCTGCGACCAGGTGAGCCAGCCGCCGTCCGGAGAGAACGCCAGGTCACGTACCGGCCCGTTGGTGGAGCGGACCAGTTCGGTGACCTCGCCGGTGCCGTCCTCCGCGGCGTCGACCAGCAGCAGCCGGCCGTCGTGCGAGGCGACCGCGATCCGCTCCCCGTCCGGGTCCGGTGCCAGCTCCAGCACGCGCCCCAGTGCGCCCTGGGCCAGCCGCCGCGGCTCGCGGTCGCCGCTGGCCCGTGGCAGGTAGGCGATCTCGATCGCGTCGTCGCCGCCCGCGTCGGTGACGTAGGCGACCTGCCCGCTGTCGAGCATCTCCGGCAGCCGGACCCGTACGCCCGGCGTGTCCGCGATGGTGCGGGCGGGCCCGTCGCGGTGCGTGAGCCAGTACAGGCTGCCGCGGACACCCACCGCGCTCGCCCGGCCGGTCTCGTCGACGGACAGGGCGTCCACATGGCCGGCGGCCGGGATCTGGTACGTGCGCCGGCCGGCGCGCTGTCCGCCGAGCCGCACCTCAAGCCTGCGGGGCACGGAGTCGGGTGTGAGCGCGTCGACGATCCACAGGTCGCCCGCGCACTGGTAGACGATCCGGCTGCCGTCGCTGGAGGCATGCCGGGCGTAGAACGCGTCGTGGTCCGTGTGGCGCCGCAGATCGGTGCCGTCGGGCAGGCACGAGTACAGGTTGCCGACACCCTCGTGGTCGGAGAGGAAGGCGATCCGGCCGCCCTCCTCGGGTGACCACCGCTCGGCTCCCGGCCCCCGGATGAACATCGGGCAGTCCAGATGGCCGTCCAGGTCGGGCAGCAGCCGCTTGCCGTGCAGCCACAGCCGTCCCGTCGCGCCGCCGCGGTACCGCTTCCATGCGGCGGGCTCGTGCGGCGGTTTGCCGGTGAGCAGCAGCGAGCGCCGCTCGCAGCCGGCGCCGCCGGGGTGCGAGGGCCCGGCGGCCATGTCCGTGACGGCGATGTCGGACACCGGGCCCCAGGGCAGCCGCGCGCCGGGCGCCCCGTCGGTCGGGACGTTGTAGGCCCAGGAGAAGTACGAGAAGGGCTGGCCGTGCGAGGACACGGCGAGGATCTGGCCGTCGGGTGTCCAGCCGCAGACCCGGGTGTCGGTCGACCCCCAGTAACTGAGCCGCCGCGCGGGCCCGCCGTCGACCGGCGCGAGGTGGATCTCCGGATCGAGGCTGCGCCAGTTCGTGTAGGCGATGTGGCTGCCGTCCGGGGAGAAGCGCGGGTGGCCGACTCTGGTCCGGTCCACGGTCAGCCGCCAGGCGCGGCCCGGCCGCTGCCCCTCCGGCACGAGGGGCGCGACCCACAGGTCGTCCTCGGCGGCGAAGCACAGCAAGTCGTCGTGCAGATGCGGGAAGCGGAGATACGCGCCGTCGTCACTCACCCCCCAATGCTTTCCGCGCCGGAGGGGCGCGGCAACTCGTGGGACCGGGTGAATGTGGCCGCAGGGCCGGAGTCCGGTGGTCGCGCACGGGTCATCAGTGGTCGACGGCCTGGGCGTCGGGCCGTCGTGACGGAGACCACAAGCGAAACGATTTCGTTTCGCTGACGGGGTCGGGTACCCTCGAACTGTACGAAACAGTTTCGTTCGGCAGGCGACTCGGGAGGACGGTCATGACGCGCAGCCGGCTCACCCCAGAGCGCGAGGCAGAGCTGTACGAAGCAGTGCTCGACCTGTTGCGCGAGGTCGGCTACGACGCCCTCACCATGGACGCCGTGGCCGGGCGCACGCGGTCCAGCAAGGCCACGCTCTACCGCCAGTGGCGGAGCAAGCCCGAGCTGGTCGCCAAGGCGCTGAGGCACAACAAGCCGGTGGGCATCGGCGACATCGACACCGGCACGCTGCACGGGGACTTCCACGCGATGCTCGCCCGCACCGACGACTGCCAGATGGAGAAGGACTCCGCACTGATGCGGGGTCTGGCCCAGGCGATCCACGCCAACCCCGATCTCCACGAGGCTCTGCGCGAACTGCTCGTCGAGCCCGAGATCACCGGACTCGGCGTGGTGCTGCGAAGGGCTGTGGACCGAGGCGAGATCAGGGCGGACAACCCCGCCCTCGGATACGTCCCGCACATGCTGGTCGGCGCCTTCGTCGCCCGGCAGCTGATCGAGGACCGGGCACCCGACCGGGCCTTCCTCACCGACTACCTCGACGCCGTGGTCCTCCCCGCCCTCGGCGCCTGAGCACCGACCACCTCGACGCCGTGGGTTTCCCCGCCCTCGGCGTCTGACTCCCCGGGACTCCTCCCGGGCCGCGGAGCCCCACTCCGCGGACCGTCCCCGTCTTCCCCGGATCACCAGCACGATCCGCTCATCCAGCACCACCTGACGCGCGCCGCTCTCGTCGTCGGGCCGGCTCCCCTGCCCTGTTCACCTCACACACGGGAGTAGCCCTCGTGGCCACGTTCCTCTATCAACTCGGACGGACCGCCTTCCGGCGCCGCCGTCTCGTCGCCCTGCTGTGGGTGGCGCTGCTCGTGCTCGCCGGGGCCGGTGCGGCCTCGGCGCCGACAGCCACGTCCTCGTCGTTCTCCATACCGGGCACGGAGGCCCAGAAGGCCTTCGACCTGCTGGAGGAGCGCTTCCCCGGCGGCAGCGCCGACGGAGCCACCGCCCGGGTCGTCTTCAAGGCGTCCGACGGCGAGAAGATGACCGACGCCGGCCCCAAGGAGGAGGTCGCGAAGGCGGTCACCGAGCTGAAGGCCGGCTCCGACCAGGTCGCGTCCGTCACCGATCCGTACACGGCGCAGGCCGTCTCGAAGGACGGCTCCACCGCGTACGTCTCCGTCACCTACAAGGTCAACTCCATGGAGCTGACCGACGCCACGCGCGAGGCCCTGGAGGAGACCGGCACCGAGGCGCGGGACGCCGGGCTGACCGTGGAGATCGGCGGCGACGCGCTCCAGACCATGCCCGAGCAGGGCGCCGGCGAGATCATCGGCGTGATCATCGCCGGCATCGTGCTGGTCATCACCTTCGGTTCGCTGGTCGCCGCCGGGCTGCCGCTGCTCACCGCGATCATCGGCGTCGGGATCGGCATCTCCACGATCACCGCGCTGGCGAGCGTTCTCGACCTCGGCAGCACCACCTCGACGCTGGCGATGATGATCGGCCTCGCGGTCGGCATCGACTACGCCCTCTTCATCGTCTCCCGCTACCGCGCCGAGCTGGCCGAGGGCCGCGAGCACGAGGAGGCGGCCGGACGGGCCGTCGGCACCGCGGGCTCCGCGGTCGTCTTCGCGGGCCTGACCGTCGTCATCGCCCTCGTCGGCCTCGCCGTCGTCAACATCCCGATGCTCAGCAAGATGGGCTTCGCCGCGGCGGGCACCGTCGTCATCGCCGTCCTCATCGCCCTCACGCTGATCCCCGCGCTGCTCGGCTTCGCGGGCAAGCGGGTGCTCGGCCGCAAGGTCCGCAAGGGCAAGGCGGTCTCCGACAAGCCCAATGCGGGCACTCGCTGGGCGCGTTTCGTGATCCGCCGCCCGGTCACCGTCCTGCTCGCCGGTGTCGTCGGCCTCGGCGCCGTCGCAGTGCCGGCCGCCTCACTGGAGGTCGGCCTGCCCGACGACGGCTCGCAGCCGGTCAGCACCACCCAGCGCAAGGCGTACGACCTGCTGTCCGACGGCTTCGGCCCCGGGTTCAACGGGCCGCTGATGGTCGTCGTCGACGGTGGCAAGAGCGCCGCGGACCGCACGGTCGAGGTCGTCAAGGGACTCGAAGGCGCCGTCGCGGTGACGCCGCCGTCCTTCAACAAGGCCGGGGACACCGCGGTCATCACCGTCGTCCCGAAGGACCGGCCGTCCTCGGTCGCCACCGAGGAACTGGTCCAGGAGATCCGGGACAAGAGCGGTGACGAGGTCCTGGTCACCGGTGCCACCGCGATGAACATCGACTTCTCGCAGAAGATGAACGACGCGTTGCTGCCGTACCTCGCGCTCGTCGTCGGCCTCGCCTTCCTGCTGCTGATGGTGGTCTTCCGATCGGTGCTCGTACCGCTCAAGGCCGCCCTCGGCTTCCTGCTCTCGGTCGTCGCGGCACTCGGCGCGGTCGTGGCGGTCTTCCAGTGGGGCTGGTTCGGTTCGCTGTTCGGTGTGGAGCAGACGGGCCCGATCATGTCCATGATGCCGATCTTCATGATCGGCGTGGTCTTCGGTCTCGCGATGGACTACGAGGTCTTCCTGGTGACCCGTATGCGGGAGGCGTACGTCCACGGCGAGCGGCCGGGCGAGGCCATCGTCACGGGGTTCCGGCACGGAGCCCGTGTGGTGGCCGCGGCGGCCGTCATCATGATCGCGGTCTTCTCCGGCTTCATCGGCTCCAGCGAGCAGATGGTCAAGATGATCGGCTTCGGCCTCGCGATCGCGGTGTTCTTCGACGCCTTCGTGGTCCGTATGGCGATCGTGCCGGCGGTGCTGGCGCTGCTCGGGCACAAGGCCTGGTGGCTGCCGCGCTGGCTCGACCGGGTGCTGCCCGACGTGGACGTGGAGGGCGAGAAGCTGCACAAGGAGCTCGCCGGGAAGCGGGGCGACCCGGACGAGGACCGCGACCTGGTCGGCGTCTGACGCCTTGAGGCTCCAGGGCTTCCGTGCGGCGCGGCCTGACCGCGCCGCACGGGGCCGGCGCGAGGTGAAGGGCATCGCACCGCCAGGAGCGAGTCCCGGAAGGGCGGCGGCACCGTGGGGACGGGGGCCGTCGTGAGAGAGGTGGCCGTATCCGCCGGATCAGGCGGACACGGCCACCTCTGTGTCTGCCCAGCGGCGCGCGGCCCGCTCCGAAAACCTGGCGTGCGGCGGGAGTGTCAGGTATGCGCCGGGGGCACCTCGGGCGCTACGGCCGGGGCGGGCTCCGGGGGCGTCGCGGGGGCTGGGGCCGGGGCAGGGGCTGTGGCTGCCGAGGCTTCCGCGGGCGGTGCTGCGGACGCGGAAAGAGCCTGCGTAGGCGCCCGGGCCGCCTGAGGCGCCGTGGCGGCCGCGTACGTATGGCGCAGGAAGCGGTTCAGCGTCTTCGCGTCGAACTGCACCACCGCGACCCCATCCCGCGTGTGGAACTCGACCACCGCCTGCACCCGGCCGCACGGCCAGACCTCGATGTCACCCCGCCTGACCGGTGCGTTCAGGCCGCTCTCCAGCACTTCGCGCGGGAAGGTCCACTCCTTGCCGCTGGGGAACGAGAAGCACACGGCCTGGGGGTCCTCGACGGGGTCGTAGCTGAGCGAGACGCTTACGGCGCGGTACTGAGGAGCGTCGCTGACGATTCGGCCTCGTGCGTGTTCCATGACGGCGGGGGACATGGCCTGCTCCTCACACTCGTCCGCTTTGTTCTCTAATGTCCCATATTTTGCTAGGGTGCACGCTCCGTTCGCCGGACGCACCAGCATCTGTGAGCCGTACGTTCTTGCAAATGGTTCGCAAGAGGGCCCTATCATTGGACGCTTATTCATCTGTCCGAAGCGGAGCTCTCCATGCATGTCCCCGACGGATTCATCAACGCACCCGTATCGGTGGCCGCCGGAGTCGTCGCCGCCGGCGCGGTCGCGGTCAGCCTCCGCGGCGCCCGTCGCGAGCTGGGCGGGACCTCCGTCGCGCTCGTCGGCGCCGAGCGCACCGCACCGCTCGCCGGCCTCGTCGCCGCGTTCGTCTTCGCGGTGCAGATGCTGAACTTCCCCGTCGCGGCCGGCACCAGCGGCCATCTGCTGGGCGGCGCGCTCGCGGCGATCCTCGTCGGGCCGTTCACGGGCGTCCTGTGCATAGCCGTGGTGCTGCTGATGCAGGGCATCCTCTTCGCCGACGGCGGCCTCACGGCCCTCGGGGTCAACATCACGGTCATGGGCGTCGTCACCGTCCTCGTCGCCTACGGCCTCTTCCGCGGCCTGGTCCTGGTCCTGCCGCGCACCCGGCGCTCGGTGACCGTCGCCTCCTTCGCCGCGGCACTGGTCTCCGTGCCGGCGGCCGCCGCCGCGTTCACCCTGCTCTACGCGGTCGGCGGGCTGACCGATGTGCCGATCGGCTCGGTCCTCACCGCGATGGTCGGCGTCCATGTCCTGATCGGCATCGGCGAGGCCGTGATCACCATGCTGACTGTGGGCGCCGTCCTCGCCGTGCGGCCCGACCTCGTGTACGGCGCGCGCGGGCTTGCCGCACCGCTGAAGCTCCGCGTGGGCGGCGAGCTCGTCGACGCCGCCCCGGCCGAGCCCGCCCGCGTGGCCGCCGCCTCGCCGCGCAAGGTGTGGCTGACCGGTCTGGTGACGGCGTTCGTGCTGGCCGGGTTCGTCTCGTTCTACGCCTCCGCGAGCCCCGACGGCCTGGAGAAGGTCGCCGCCGACAAGGGCATCGACAAGACCGTCGAGGAGCACGCCGCGGCCGGCTCGCCGCTCGCCGACTACGGCATCGAGGAGATCGCCGACGCCCGTCTGTCGGGCGGCCTCGCCGGCGTCATCGGCGTCGGCGCGACGGTCGTCGCCGGCACCGGAGTGTTCTACGCGGTGCGCCGCCGGCGCGCGGACGGCGACCGGGACACCGCCGTGCGGAGCTCCGTCTGACATGGGCGCGGGTCACTCGCACAAGCTCTACCGGCACGGGCACTCACCGGTCCACGCGCTGCCCGCCCACTGCAAGCTGCTCGCCGTCCTGTGCTTCGTGCTCGTGGTCGTCTCGACCCCGCGCGAGGCCGTCTGGGCCTTCGGTGTGTACGCGGTGCTGCTCGCAGCGGTCGCCGCGGTGGCCCGGATTCCGGCGGGCTTCGCGCTCAAGAGGCTGCTGATCGAGATCCCGTTCGTGGCCTTCGCCCTGCTGATGCCCTTCGTCGTCCCGGGCGAGCGGACCGAGGTGCTCGGCGTGGCGCTGAGCGTCCCGGGCCTGTGGGGTGCGTGGAACATCCTCGCCAAGGGCACGCTCGGTGTCGCCGCCTCCGTGCTCCTCGCCTCGACGACAGAGCTGCGGTCGGTCCTGCTCGGCCTGCAGCGGCTGCGGCTGCCGTCGCTGCTGGTCCAGATCGCGTCGTTCATGGTCCGCTACGGCGACGTCATCGCCGACGAGATGCGGCGGATGTCGATCGCCCGCCGCTCGCGCGGCTTCGAGGCGAGCGGCGTGCGCCACTGGGGCGTACTGGCCAAGTCGGCGGGCGCCTTGTTCATCCGCTCCTACGAGCGCGGTGAGCGGGTGCACCTGGCCATGGTGAGCCGGGGATACACCGGGACCATGCCGGTCCTGAACGACGTGCGCGCCACCGCCGCCCAGTGGTCGTACGCCGCCGCACTGCCCGTGACCGCGCTCGCGGTCTGTCTGCTGGGATGGACGACGTCATGACGACCCCTTCACTTCAGGTGCGCGGGCTCGCGTACGCCTACCCCGACGGGCACCAGGCGCTCTTCGGCGTCGACCTGACGGTCGGGCGCGGCGAGCGGGTCGCCCTCCTCGGCCCCAACGGCGCCGGCAAGACCACGCTGGTGCTCCACCTCAACGGCATCCTGGGCGGCGGGGTCGGCACGGTCGCCGTGGCCGGCCTGCCCGTGGCCAAGGCCCATCTCGCGGAGATCCGCCGCCGGGTCGGCATCGTCTTCCAGGACCCGGACGACCAACTGTTCATGCCGACGGTCCGCGAGGACGTCGCCTTCGGGCCCGCCGCCTCGGGCCTGCGCGGCGCGGAGCTGGAGCACCGGGTCACGACCGCGCTGGAACAGGTCGGCATGGCGTCCTTCGCGGACCGGCCGCCGCACCATCTGTCGTTCGGGCAGCGCCGCCGCGTCGCTGTCGCGACCGTGCTCGCGATGGAGCCGGAGATCCTGGTCCTGGACGAGCCCTCGTCCAACCTCGACCCGGCGTCCCGCCGCGAACTGGCGGACATCCTGCGGTCGTTGGACGTGACGGTGCTGATGGTCACGCACGACCTGCCGTACGCGCTGGAGCTGTGTCCCCGCTCGGTGGTCCTCAGTGACGGGGTCATCGCCGCGGACGGCGCGACGCAGGATCTGCTGAGCGACGAGGACCTGATGCGGACCCACCGGCTGGAGCTGCCCTTCGGCTTCGACCCGAAGTCCGTGACAATGGGCGCGTGAACCGCATCGACGAGACCCCGACAGGGACGGCCGCCGCATCGCTGCTGCTCGACGACCAGCTGTGCTTCGCGCTGTACGCGGCCCAGCGCGCGGTGACGGCCGCCTACCGGCCGCTGCTGACCGAGCTGGGGCTGACGTATCCGCAGTACCTGGCGATGCTGGTCCTCTGGGAGCGCGGCGAGGTCCCGGTCAAGGAGCTGGGCGCCGCGCTGCGGCTGGACTACGGCACCGTCTCGCCGCTGCTCAAGCGGCTGGAGGCGGCGGGGCTCGTACGGCGGGAGCGCTCGGCGGCCGACGAGCGCTCGGTGCTGCTGGTGCTCACCGACGAGGGCCGGGCGCTGCGGGAGCGGGCCGAGCGGGTGCCGGAGCAGCTGATCCGCAGCACCGGTCTGGGGGCCGCGGAGATCGCACAACTGCGGGGCGAACTGCACCGGTTGGCCGAGGCGGCGGACCCTGGCTGATCGGCTACCTCGGAGTAACAACTAGCCCTGGATTCCGATACATTGTGCGCGATGTAAATGCAGCGGCTCACTGACCCCGGGGAACGCACCATGAGCGAGCAGGCCGACGCCTCCGTCCACTTCGACACCTCCGACACCCGGCCCACGAAGATCATGTATGTGGCGGAGGCCACGGCCCACGGCGGCCGGGACGGCTATGTGACGAGCCACGACGGCCGGATCGACCTGCGCCTCGCCATGCCGCCCGCGCTCGGCGGCGACGGCAACGGCACCAACCCGGAACAGCTCTTCGCGGCCGGCTACAGCTCCTGCTTCCACAACGCCCTGGTACTCGTCGGCCGCCGCGCCGGACTCGACCTCACCGGCTCGGCCGTCGCCGCCAAAGTGGGCATCGGCCCCAACAGGGCCAGGGGATACGGGCTCGCGGTCGCCCTCAACGTCTCGCTCCCGCTCGTCGACCAGGACCTCGCCGCACGGCTCGTGACCGCCGCCCACCAGGTCTGCCCGTACTCCAACGCCACCCGCGACAACATCGACGTCTCCATCATCCTGAGCTGACGCCCCGACTGGGGGCACCTCCCAGGCCGAAGGCTCTGGGGGAGTGCGCCCCCGGGATCGGGGCGGTCTGGACCACGTTGCACCATGGGGGGATGGACGGCAGCGAAGGAGCAGACGTGGTGGACGTCCGGGGTACGGTGGCGGACGGCTTCGAAGCGGTCGCGGACGCCTTCGTACGCAACTTCGAGCAGCGCGGGGAGCGCGGCGCGGCGGTCGCCGTCTACCGAGACGGCCGCAAGGTCGTCGACCTGTGGGCGGGCACCCGGGACGTGGACGGCCACGAACCGTGGGCCGTCGACACCGCCCAGGTCGTCCGCTCGGCGACCAAGGGAGTCGCCGCGGCCGTCGTCCTGCTGCTCCACCAGCGCGGCCAGATCGACCTTGACGCGCCGGTCGGCACGTACTGGCCGGAGTTCAAGGCGGCGGGCAAGGAGCGCGTCCTCGTACGCCACCTGCTCGCGCACCGCGCCGGACTGCCCGTGCTGGACCGGCCCCTCACCGCGGCCGAGGCCGAGGACGGCACGAGCGGCCCCGCCGCCCTCGCCGCCCAGGCACCGGCCTGGGAGCCCGGCACCGCGCACGGGTACCACGCGCAGACCTACAGCTGGCTGCTCGGCGAATTGGTGCGCAGGGTCACCGGCCGCACCATCGGCCGCTGGGTCGCCGAGGAGATCGCCCGCCCGCTCGCCCTCGACTTCTGGATAGGTCTGCCGGCGGACGAGACCCACCGCGTCGGCCGCCTGGGCCCCGTCGCCGAGCCGGAGACCGCCCAGGGCGGCGGCCTGAGGCTCCGCCCCAAGCGCTCCGTCTCCGAGGCCTACCGGGACCCCTCGTCCCTGACCCGCCGCGCCTTCGGCGCCATCGACCCGGCGCCCGACGAGAACAGCGCCGCCTTCCGCGCCGCCGAACTCCCCGCCTCCAACGGCATCTCCACCGCCCGCGCCCTCGCCCGTTTCTACGCCGCAACCATCGGCCAGGTCGACGGCGGGGCGCGGCTGTTCGCCCCGGCCACCCTCACCCTCGCCCGTACCGAGGAGTCCTCGGGGCCCGACCGGGTGCTCGTGGTGCCCACCCGCTTCGGCCTCGGCTACATGCTGCACGGCCCCGCCTCGCCGCTGCTGGGCCCCGGCTCCTTCGGCCACCCCGGCCGCGGCGGCTCCCTCGGCTTCGCAGACCCCGAGTCGGGCATCGCGCTGGGCTACGCGACGAACGGCATGCGCAAGGGCGTCACCGCCGACCCCCGTGCGCAGGCGCTGATCAGGGCGGTACGTTCGGCGCTTTGAATCGTTTCGAGGGGCACGGCGTACTGATCACCGGTGCGGGCCGCGGGATCGGCACGGCCACCGCCCGGCGTCTCGCCTCGGAGGGCGCCCGCGTCCTCGTCACCGACATCGACGCGGACGCCGCCGAGGAGACCGCCGCGCCCATCGACGGCGCGGAGCCCTTCCCCTGCGACGTGGGCGACGGCGGCTCGGTCGAAGCAGCCGTCGCGTAGGCCGCCGAGCGCTTCGGCACCCTCGACGTACTGGTGGACAACGCGCTCTCCGCCACGCGGGACACCGAGCCGTTGGAGGACATGCCCGACGACGCCTGGGACCGCGACCTGGACATCTGTCTGAGCGGCACCTTCCGTTGCCGCCGGCTGAGCGGCGCCTTCCGTTGCTGCCGGGCAGCGCTGCCGCATCTCGCCGCGGGCGGCCGCGGGGCGATCGTCAACATCGGCTCGGTCAACGGCGAGCAGTCCTTCGGCGGCCACGCCTACAGCGCAGCCTGGGGGCACCTCCCATGCCCCCTTGGGGGCTATGGGGGAGGGCCTCGCCTCCCTCCCCCTCACCCTCGCCGCCGACGCGGCTCCGCGCGGCCTCCGCGTCAACCAAATCCACCCCGGCACCGTGCGCACCCGCGCCTGGCACGGCCGCGAGGCCGAACTTCAGGCGCTGCGCGAGCTCTGCCCTCCCCCATAGCCCCGAGGGGGGCATGGGTGGTACCCCCATGGCCGGGTCGGTGAGCCGGAGGACATCGCGGCCGCCGTGGCCTTACTCGCCTCCCGCGACGCGGCCTGGATCACGGGTACGACGCTCCGGGGCGACGGCGACTGCTCGCGGTCAACTCCGGCTTCCAGCAGTTGCGCGCCCGGGGGACAGCGAGCGACGAGCCGCCGCGGCCGCCGGCACGAACGTGACCGTGATCAGCAGCGCCCACGCCCCGAACTTGGCCAGGGACACCGGCTGCCAGCCCCCGAGCTGGTCCGGATAGCTCCAGGCCCCGGCGTACGTCGCCACGTTCTCGGCGACCCAGAGGAAGAAACCGATCAGCACGAAGGAGAGGGCGAGCGGCATCCGGTGGTCCTGCTCGCCCACCCGGAACCGCACCCACGTCCCCGCGGTCGCGCACAGCACCAGCGCGGCGAGCACCCAGCGGGCGTCGGGCAGCCAGTGGTGGCTGAAGAAGTTCACGTAGACGGCGACCGCGAGCACCGCCATGAGCCGGGGCCGGTAGCCGGTCAGGCGCAGATCGAACAGACGCCAGGCCCGGCAGAGGTAACTGCCCACGGCCGCGTACATGAAGCCGCTGTACAGCGGCACGCCCCCGATCTTGGTGAGCGCGTCCTCCGGGTAACTCCACGACCCCATCTGCACTTTGACCAGCTCGAAGAGCAGCCCGACGAGATGGCAGCAAGTGATCACGGCGGTGTCGCGGGCGCTGTCCCAGCCGACCTTCCTGGCGAGCACGGCCAGTGCGATCCCGTAGAGGAGCAGCAGGTCGTAGCGGGCGATGGGCAGTTCGGGCAGCCGCCCCGAGACGGCGATGCCGCCGACGAGCGCGACGGCGAAAGCGCAGCAGCGTGCCTCCAGCAGACCGAAGCGGAGCAGCTGGCGTATCCCCTTGGTGATCGTCCCCATGTCCGGGATGGACGCGTCGGGCACGCACCCGGTTTCCCAACGGGTGGCAGGCCCGGGTTTACGGCTGCCCGCACCGGCTCGGCTCGCGGGGGTCAACCCGCCTTGAGCATCAGGCCGATGCCGAGCACCATCAGGCACGCCGCCGCGACCCGCGGCGCGCCGAACCGCTCCTTGAACAGCAGCGCGCCGATCGCCGCGCCCACGATGATCGATGTCAATCCTTGCTGAAGCAGTAATTGGTTGCCTGGTCAGCCCGGGGTGGGACGCCGGTCCGTCGCAGGCGGGGCCAATTGATGCAACAGGACCGGTAGCCACCTTGCGACTGTGGGTCAGGGGGAACGCTGATCGGTGGACCGTGTGCCACCCGCATCGCCTCGGCTGACGAATGACTCTGCGGCGGCGAGGGCGAGGTGCCACGGGTACGCGTCGGGTTGGCCTTCACCCGGCTTGTTCGGAACGAACCCGCCTTCCCCGTAGAGCACGTGAACGCCCATGGCGCGCAGGCTCGCAATACTCAGGTTGAACTGCGTGTGCTGTACGAACGCGGCGTTGACGCAGGGCATCGTGATCACGGGGATGTCCTTGCCGGTTCCCTCGGCCACGAATCCGACCACGAACTTCTCTGTGATCCCCAGAGCCCATTGATTGATCGTGTTGAACGTCGCAGGGGCCAGTACGGCAACGTCCGCCGGCGGCCACACGTCGGGGTCCTTGGGCAGCTTGTATCTGCTGCGCACCGGGTGCCCGGTCAGCTCCTCCAGGGCGGGCAGTTGGTCGTCCAGCCAGAGGGCGGCGGTGGGCGTCAGCCCCAGACAGACATCCCACCCGGCCGTCTGGGCCTTCTCGATGACCCCGGCGACATTGAGCACGGGAGGGGCCGCACTGCCCAGCAAGTATAGGACTCGGTTCGCAGTCATGACCGCAGTTCACCTTGGACATTCAGGCTCACGCAACTGCAGATGGCTGAGCCCTTCGAGACGGTTCGCCATTCCCACTACTGGTAGGGCGGGTAGCGTTTCCTGGGAGCGCGCCACGGAATGGAGCCCTGAAATGCCTGTCACCGAAGGTGAGCACACAGGCGCCCGGATCGCGTACCACCGCAAGCGGGCCGGGCTGACCCAACGCGGGCTGGCTCAGAAGATCCCGTACTCGTACAGCCTGCTCATTCAGGTCGAGAGCGGCCACAAGCCCGCGAGTCCGGACTTGGTCGCCACGGTCGCCAAGGTGCTGTGTGTCGACGTCACGTCGCTGACCGGTCAGCCATACGTGACCGAACTCCAGCAGGATCGGCTGGCGGAACTGGTCCGGCCCATCAGGGAAGCACTGGATCTCTACGATCTGGGGCCAGATCCCGCGATCACGCCCCGCCCCACGCCTCAGCTCGTGGCGGCGGCCGAGAAGCTGTGCCGCCTGGTGCGGGCGACGAAGCTCCATGACGCTGCGCTCGAACTTCCCGATGTCATCGCCGAGGTCACCACTGCCGCCTACCGTGCGCCGTCTTCTGAAATCTGGGCGGCGCTGTCCAGCACGTATCGCACCGCTCACGACGTGACCGTGAAACTCGGCTACTACGACTTGTCCACCGTGGCGCTCGACCGCATGGACTGGGCCGCGTCGCGTGCGTCTGATCCCTTGCTGGCGGCGGTCCGGCAGTACATGCGGGCGCTGGTGTACTTCCGGGAAGGTGAGTACACCATCGGCCAGCGTCTCATCGTGGCTGGTCAGAACACCTTGGGTCAGGCCCCGTCCTCTCGGGAACGGTTCGCCGTGGCCGGTCAGCTCCACCTCGGAGCTTCGATCATCGCCGCACGCGCCCATGACCACAGCGAGGTCACAGCCCATCTGGCCGAGGCACGCGCGTACGCGTCCCGTGTAGGCGAAGCGTCCGATGTGCTGTGGTTGTCGTTCGGTCCGACCAACGTGAGGGTTCACGCGGTGTCGGCCCATATCGAGATGGGCGAATTCGGCGAGGCATTGCGCCAAGCCGAAGACGTGCGCATCCCGAATGACTGGGCGGTGTCCCGGGCTTCCCACTTCCACGTGGACCGGGCTCGCGTCCAGATGGAGGCCGGCCGCACCGAGGCTGCGCTGAAGTCGCTCATCACAGCGCGACGGTTGGCTCCACAGCAGACCCGCTATCACGCGGGAGCTCGGGAGACTATCCGTGGCCTCGTGCATCTGGCTCGACGCACTCCCGACACCCTCGATCACCTCGCCGCCTGGGTGGGGCTGTAGGACTCTCACACCTGGCCCCTGACTTTCACTGAACTGTGAAAGTCGGGGGCTTTGTCTGTCGCCAGCATGGTTGAACAGCCGGTTTACCGATCACCGGAACCGAGGTGGGCGACATGCAGCCGAAAGAGCCGCCAATGGTGCGGCGTTGGACTCGCCATCCTGCGAGTGTTGGAAGAGCGCGTTCCGAATTAAGGAAAGCACTGGCCAACTGGTGCCTCAACGCAGTAGAGGACGCGGCGCTCCTGGTGCTGTCTGAGCTGGTGACCAATGCGGTTCGGCATGCACACGTTTCTCCGGGCCGCGAGATCGAGACCCGATATCTGCGTGAGGCAGACGGCGTCCGCATCGAGGTTCACGACGCGGCTGACGAACGTCCCGCAGCGCGCGTGCCCGAAGAGTCAGGCGGCTGGGGTCTTGGCCTCGTCGACACGCTGGCCGACCGCTGGGGCGTCGACAAACGGGATGGGGTCGGCAAGTCGGTCTGGGCCGTGGTGATCGCCCCCGCCGGAGATGAGGCGCGATGGATCGGGTGATGGCGCTACGAGTGCGGCGGGGGGACTGGGTGTGCGCGCACGGACAGTGGCGGGAAGTCAAAGCGGTTCGATCCGACCGGTACGCCTCGGGCGGTTCCCAAGTGGTTCTGGTCTTCAACGCGAGTCCTGCGCTGCGGGTGAATGCGGCCGATGTGCTGCCGGTTGATCGCCATGGACGAACTCTGCGAATCAAGCCGAAAGGAAGGCGTATGTGATGGCGGCAAGGACGGTGTTGCGCTTCGTGGACTGGGTGTTGCAGCCCGACGCTTCTGGAAGCGGCCCAATCTTCGAGGCCGAGTGCACGACGTGCCAGGAGTCATCAGGAGCCGCTGACAGCAAAGAGAAGCCGGAGGTGTGGTGCCTGCGGCATGCGGGCCGTTCCGGGCACACGGGCTTTCGGGCCGTGATGACCACGTTCTTCCGAGCAACGCGAGCTGAGTGCGGCGGTGCCGACTCATGAAACAGCGGCTATTCGCGTTCGGGATCGTCGTCTTCTGGACCGCGTTGTACGTGCCGTTGGCGGTGATCAGCGATCCCTGCTTGCGCACCCTTTAACTTCCGGCCCTTGTGAGCCGGTTGCGGGCCGGACCGCCCCTCTCGCCTGGACAGCATGTGGGGCGGCCCGGTTCGGGATGCAGATGCAACCCGGTGCCGATGGTACCGGGGTCTTCGTCGTGCTCACGCCCGATGATCCCCGATCGTCAGAGTCAAGCCAGTGCACGGGGAAAGGACTTGAGACAGATGCACCACCCAGAGGACGCGGGTTTCGAGGACGAATCGTTCGACCCTGACGCGGTGGTTTGGGTACGTGGCGTGGACTACGTGGCGGGCTGGCGGGACGCGACTGATGCCGGTACCGAGCTGGCGGATGCGTTGGCGGCGGCCGGGTTCGACACGACTGGGCTCGAATGGCAGGCCAAGGCGAATGCGGACGGATCCGGCGCGGTGCGCCTGGTCCTGTCGGCGGCGGTGGCTCATGACGTGGCGGCACTGGTGCGTGTGATAGCTCGGCTGGGCAAGGCCAGCTGAGGCGGTGGACTGCATGCGGGGACCAAGGACGGGTGTCGCAGCCTGCTCTGTCAGGCGCTCTTCGGCTTGCGACCGCCGTTGAGCCCACCCACCCAGGCGGCCGCTATGAAGGCCGCCGCGACAACTATCCGCCACTGCTCAGTCATGAGGTCCATCATGCTCACCGCTCGTTTCCTCCAACGCCTCCCACTGGGTTCGCCTGCCACTGGATGCACCATCGGCGGAGCGGTGGCTGAGGTCTGCTGGGCTGGTCACTGATGATCTCCGCGTGGTGTCGCCGGACGTTTCGAAAGGGCCGCAGTTCAGGCCCCGCGCAAACCGCGACATCACGTCTGGAATCTCAGCAGTCGGTCCTCTGGCGATGTTGTCGATCGGCTGTGGTCACTTCGCTGCTGCACTCGCGCCGCTCTGGAGCCCGTCTGGTTCCTAGCCGTTTCGACCGTGGCGTGCTGAGTGGCTGCCCTTCGCGCCCACCCCGCACATGCGCCCGCCGGACACTCCGTCCGGCTTGGAGGACGGTATCCGGGGAAGTCGCTTCTCCATGGGTAACGGAGACAACCGGCGACATCAGCAACACAATGAACCTTTAGCCGTTGGCCTGGCCTGGATCCTGCTGGTCGGCCTGGTCCTCGTCTTGCAGGGCATGGCCGGCCCTTGGGTGGCCTTCGCCTTGGTGACACTCCCCGCGGTGGTCTTCATTGCGGTGAAGGAGCTGCGGGACAGAGATTAGCTTTTCTGCGGTCGTAGGCCGCCGGAGATCACTGCCTTGTAACGGTGGTCCTTACTGGTCACCGTGCGTTCCCGCGACCAACTCGCTTGCCAACTGTGTGGTGGGCTCGGGGGCCTCGAACGGAGCCGTTCACCTGCGTTCATGGGCGGCCGGTCGGGGGGAGCGGCCACCGCCTTCGGTCTCGTCTGAACGGCCGTGAACGGCGCTGAATGAGACGGAAACTGAGACGGACGACGGGGCCGGACTCGGGGGACTCGCCGCGGCGAGGTTGTCCTCGGCAAGGGTGTGCAGGGGCAGACTCTCTGGTGCGGTCATCGTACCGATTTCCTTCGAGCTTCGACATCTCGAAGATCAGCCGGTGGCCGTTCATCTATGCGGGCACCATCCTGATGCCGGAGCAAACCCCCGGATCAGGTCGAACCCGTACACCACTTCTCAGGACGCAACCCCATATGGTCATGCCTGCGGATCAAGGCGCACTTGCCCGTTCGTTGAGTGCCGCATGTATCAGTCCGGCAGGTGTGTCTACCACTGCCCGCGCTCCTGCGTTGATGAACTGATCCCGTATCTCAGCGGCCCCCATCGTGTAGGCGATTACCGGGATTTCTGGTTTGACTCGCTGAAGCTCTTTCAGGAGAGTCATGCCGGCGTCTGCGTCAGACTCTCTGTGCACGTCAGTAACAACAAACGAGAAATCCAGATTGTTGAAATAGAACATGCCAGCATCGGTTGAAGTAGCTTTCGTGACTAGGAGTCCAAGCTGCTCCAACGCCAGCGTTTCGTAGAGGTTGTTGTCTGGATTGTCATCGACCCATAGCACCCGCGCCACGCGGGCCGTTTTCGTCTGCTCTATCTCTTGAAGAACTGGCTGTACGTCACGATCGCCTCGTTGCTCGGCAGCCTTGACGATGGCCTTCTTGGCTTCATTTCTGTTCTTTTCTCCTACCTTGATCTCTAGATCGATTAGTTGCGCCATCGATATTCTCGCATTCCCGCCCCTAAAGAAGAGAAGGGAACATACAAGCACAAGAAGGACGATTGTCAAGATAAGTGTCTGAAGTCCGGTCATGGTGCTGCTCCAGAAGGACCGCTACGTGTAACCTCTAGGGCGACTTCAAGCTGTACGCGTCCCAAAGGGTGAATCTTGGGAAGCTGCAACTCCAGCGAACGACCAAAGGTGCGAATTCCAAGGATTCGCGCGGCACTCACAACGATTCCCGTCATGTCGACGTCTACTATGTCAATTGGCGATGCCGCGTTGCGCCAGCAATATTCATTCGCCATCGCCAGTTCAGCCGACTCGGCGTATTTCTGGCCCATCTCTGCCAGGTGTTCGGCCACTACCGCGGCGCCTTCTCCTCCATCACGCGTCAGAGCCTCGGAGACTGCCCAAAATCGCCGAATTGGGGTCCCCAGGGCACCCACAGGCGTCACGCCCACTCTGTGAGGTGATTCCAATATGATCTGCCGCAGAGGCCTACGGAATTCTGAAGATACAAGAGGTGAAGAAACCGCTGCCATGACAAGATATGCCTGCTGCTGTGGATGTATGAGTGTCGCCGGTATACCGCCCCTGTTTTGTGTGTCCTTTCGACTGCCCTCCAGTCTATTCAGGCGTACCACGTCTTCAATCCATTCACCGAAACCCGATATGGGTGGATCCTCGAACCACGGACCGGCGATAACCTTCAAGAAATTACCGAAAGGATAGCTCAACTCGTGGAGCAACGTTCCGCATCGGTCGAGGAGGGTCAGGGCTCTATTCGGATCGAATAGCATCGCCCACTCGGAGGCTACTCTCAAAGCCGATGCTGCATCACTCAACACCATCCATCTGCTGCTATCACTATCCGGAGCGTTCTGGGTGGTGGATGATGAGATGTCCTCACTGCCCAGAGAATCGAGTTCAGCTAGACATGAATTTGCATAGGACTCAAAGAATTCGACTGCGGAAGAAACCCTTTCTGGGTCAATCCGCATATCGCGAACATGAGACATACTCATGTCAAATCAACTGCCTCACGTTGGAAAGCATCTCGGGAAGGGTGAAGCGTGGATTGCGGTGGAGCCACTCCCTTCTCAATATGCTTGCGCTTTGATTCCACGCCCACTTTTCGCAGCCCATGATTTGATTGTCCGGAATGACAATCTTAGCCGTTATCTCGCCCTCGGTCTGGTAAGCGGAGTAGCGTCGATACGTATTAAGGTCTCTCGGTTCTTCTGCTACCCCCTCAATTTCAACTGCGCGGCGAGGGGCGACTACGACCCAGCAGAGGTAGAGATAACACTGATCCCTACGTCCGAAATCCGTTCCAAACCAGAGTGCAGTCATGCGTGCGCGGTGAACGATGTTCGTCTGCGCTGCCGCGTCACGTTCCACGGTGCCAGCCGACAAGGAGATAAAAGGAGTGTCGATATTAAACGGGGCACCCGTAGCCGGGTCCGGGGTTGTGAAATGATTTATGTGGAGATCGAGATTCTGTGGAGTCAGCTTATCCCTGATCCAGTTAGGGGAGATAGCTCCGACACGCCGCCACCAGTTGCAACAGATTCCGCGGTTAGAATCTATTAGGTCTCTTGCGTCTTGATCGTTTTCAAGTGCAAGCCCCTTCACGCACCACTGGACGATCATCTTCAGTCACTCCCAAGGTTGGACTTAACTGCCGCAGGGAGAATCTCAAGACCCGAAGCGGCTCACGAGTCATCAGCAGTTTTGACGGGCGTCAATCTACGTGGCGGGTGCGTAATTGACTCGCCGTTTTGATCACGCGAGGTCTGCGATCTTTGTGGTCTGCTGTCTCCTGGGAGACTGCACAGGAAGGCGCGGCGCTTCCGGGAGGTGGTCCACTCCAAACACACTTCAATTCTGCACCAAGCGTCCGTGTTTGTCGCATTGAGTTATGTACTTACGAAGGGAAATTGAATAGGTGATAGTCGAAGGTTCAGGCACATCGCCATCCAGAGTTCGCAGAGTTTGAGTCGGTGCGGTAGTGAGTCTCAGCCGCCGCAGAATCCTGGACAGGCGGCAAGCTGCTCTTAAGCCATTGCCTCTGCATCGCAGCCCTGTGCTGGCACCGCATGCGGCAGATGGACGCTCGCGCCACAGCGGGGGAGAGGTGGCAGCAGTCGGACTACGTCCTCTCCACCCGCACCGGCCGCCCCGTCGAGTCGCGCAACGTGTACCGCTCCTTCACCCGGGTCGCTGACTCTGCCGGCATGCGCGTGATCCGTCTGCATGACGCCCGGCACGGCTGCGCGACGCTGCTCACTACGACTGGGGTCGCTCCCCGTGTCGTTATGGAGATCCTCGGACAGAGGCAGATCAGCATCACGATGGACGTCTACACGCACGTCGTCCACGACACCCAGCGATTACCCGTGGCTCCCCGCCTGATCTGGCGCGGTTGTGGCACGGCCTACCTCCTCGATGTGAACTATGGGCGGGAGGTCCATCGAACTTGTCAGTCGGTTGCTGGGGGTTCCGTGAGGTCAGCTGCGGTTGCTGTACTCCGCTGCTGTACAGCTTGCGCGGCATGCCGCGCATGCACGAGGTTTTGCCGGGCGGTAA
>NZ_JAGGOJ010000011.1 GCF_018614575.1 Streptomyces sp. ISL-10 | reverse complement strand
TGCGTTTCCGACTCTATCAGACGCTTTCGTGTCAGATTCCCGGTCGGCGGGATCGCTTTCAGGTCTCCGCTTTCGCGTTTCCCTTTCGGCGTGGTCACTACTTTAGCCGATTTCCCCGGTGCCTCATAATCGAGGCGACTTGAGTCGATCGGATTTGAATTTCGGCATGCCGAAATCCCACCCGGTCGGGGTTGTCGTCAGTAGTGGATGGCCGCTCCGGAGCTGCTGAAAAGCAGTACCCGTTCAAGCGGCTCGGGCTACGTTAGGCGTCGCGTCGGTCCGAGTCAAGTCGCCGTCGGCGCGGCGCGTGGGCCCGGTACGGGCTCACGGTCGGGTCGCCCTCGATCCAGAACCGCCACGGGTGGTACGCACCTTCACCGCTGACTCCCGTCCGCGGTCCATTGAGGACCTGGTCAGGCGGGGGCGGGTTGCCCTGGAGGAGCGTCAGAGGGGAAGCCGGGCCGTTGCAGAGGTCTGCGCCGTTGAGCGCGCGGTCGACATCGAGAGCCGTGGCCAGCCGCGCGGGGCCTTTGGCCAGTTCCTTGTCATGACGGGCCGAGACACGACGTCTGCGGGTGAGCTCGGCCCCCAACTGGATCTCCCCGGCCCTCAGCAGGATTCCGCTCGCCTTGCCCTCCGGGCCGCACACCACATTGAGGCAGTGCCACATGCCGTAGGTGAAGTAGACGTACGCATGGCCGGGCGGGCCGAACATCACCTCGTTGCGCGCGGTCCGACCGCGGAAGGCGTGGGAGCCGGGGTCGGATTCGCCCGCGTATGCCTCCACCTCGGTGAGGCGTAGCTCTATCGGGCCGTCTTCCGTCATGCGGACCAGCGTGTGGCCGAGCAGTTCGGGTGCCACTTCCAGGACCGGGCGGTCGAAGAAGGCACGGGGCAGCGGCGTACGGTCGGAGCTCTCGATCATTGCTTCGAGCGTACCGGGGAACCGACTACGGTCGTCGGGCGTATGTAGGGGTCAGGACCTAGAAGGAGTGGACATGGGCTTCAAGAAGCTGCTCGCAAGCCTCGGCGCCGGTGGTGCGTCCGTCGAGACGGTGCTCACCGAGGAGAACGTCGTTCCGGGTGGTGTCGTCCAGGGCGAGGTGCGGATCCAGGGCGGCTCGGTCGACCAGCAGATCGAGGGGCTGTCCGTCGGTCTCCAGGCGCGCGTCGAGGTCGAGGGCGGCGACCAGGAGGTCAGGCAGGACATCGAGTTCACCAAGCAGCGGCTCGGTGGCGCCTTCGAGGTCAAGGCCGGCGCGGTGCACGTGGTGCCGTTCGGTCTCGAGATCCCGTGGGAGACGCCGGTCACGGCGATCGCCGGGCAGCAGCTGCGCGGGATGAACATCGGTGTGACGACGGAGCTGGAGATCGCGCGTGCCGTGGACTCGGGCGACCTCGACCCGATCAATGTGCACCCGCTGCCGTCGCAGCAGGCGATTCTCGACGCGTTCATCCAGCTGGGCTTCCGCTTCAAGAGCGCGGACATGGAGCGCGGGCACATACGGGGCACGCGACAGCGGCTGCCGTTCTACCAGGAGATCGAGTTCTTCCCGCCGCAGCAGTACCGCGGGCTGAACCAGGTCGAGCTGACCTTTGTCGCGGACGAGCACGAGATGGACGTCGTCCTGGAGATGGACAAGAAGCCGGGCCTGTTCAGCGAGAGCAGTGACTCGTACAAGGCGTTCAAGGTCGGCCACCACGACTTCGCGGCGACCGACTGGGCGGCGTACCTCAACCAGTGGCTCGCCGACGTCGGTGGCCGTCGCAACTGGCTCTAGGCTCGGGGCACAGACGCAGGACAGCCGAATCGGAGGTTTTGACGTGACCGAGCTGAAGCGGGCGCCTCTTCCCCACGACTTCCATCCGCCGGTGCCGTCGTTCACGGTGGTGAGTGACGACATCGAGCCGGGGGCGGTGCTGAAGGACGCTCAGGTCTATGCGGCGGGCAACACGTCTCCGCATCTGCGCTGGGAGGGCTTCCCGGCGGAGGCCAAGAGCTTCGCCGTGACGTGTTTCGACCCGGACGCTCCGACGGGCAGCGGCTTTTGGCACTGGGTCCTCTTCGACATCCCGGCGTCGGTGACCGAGCTTCCCGCGGGGGCGGGCACCGGGAAGTTCGAGGGGCTTCCCGAGGGAGCGGTCCAGGTCCGTAACGACTACGGGTCGAAGGACTTCGGCGGCGCTGCTCCCCCGGCCGGTGAGAGGCACCGGTATGTGTTCACGGTGTATGCGGTGGACAGCGAGAAGCTGGGGCCGGGCGCGGATGTCTCGCCGGCGGTGGTGGGCTTCAACCTGCGCTTCCACACGATCGCCCGTGCGCAGCTGATCGCTGAGTACGAAGGTCCCGCCGAGAGCTGATTGTTCGTTTTTCGTTTGCCCTGCCCTGGTCTTGGAGAGATCAGGGCAGGGCAGTTTTGTTGCCGGGGGCCGGGGGTTCGTCCTCCCGGCAGGCACAGATATTGCGTTGTCCATCTCGGCGCGCCCGGCCAGAGTTGATCCGAGTCCGATGCCCGCCGAAAAGGCTGGGCCGGCGAACGGGAGGTGGGCGAGATGCGGGACACGCTGGTGCTGAATGCGAGCTTCGAGCCGCTGTCGACGGTGACGCTCAACCGTGCGGTGGTGCTGGTGCTCCAGGACAAGGCGGTCGTCGAGCAGGCCCACCCCGGTCTCCGTGTGCGCGCGGCAGCCGTCGATCTTCCGGTGCCCCGGGTCATCAGGTTGTGCAGATATGTACGGGTGCCGTTCCGAAGACAGGCGCCGTGGTCGCGGCGGGGTGTGCTGGTCAGGGACCAGCACCGTTGTGCGTACTGCGGCAGGAGGGCGACGACCGTGGACCACGTGGTGCCGAAGTCGCACGGTGGCGCGGACTCCTGGCTGAACACGGTGGCTTCGTGCGCCGAGGACAATCACCGCAAGGCGGACCGTACGCCGGAGCAGGCGGGTATGCCGCTGCTGCACGAGCCCTTCGTGCCGTCGCCGGCGGAGGCGATGCTGCTCGGTCTGAGGTCGGGCGAGCGGGCGGCTCTGCCGGACTGGCTGGCGGCGGACACGGCCGCGTAGTCCGCGGGCGTCCGGTCGGTGGCGCCGTAGCGCGTGTCGGGCGTGGTCCCGGGCCATGCGGCCGTGGTGTGTCGTGAGGGAGCCCGTCCCCGTACGGATCGGGGCGGGCTCTTGCTCGTCTCAGCGCAGGAGCAGCTGCACGATGGCGAAGCTGCCGACGACCACGATGAACGCGCGCAGGGCGGTGGGGTGCAGTCTGCGGCCGATCTTGGCTCCGAACTGGCCGCCGATCGCCGAGCCGACGGCGATGAGGAGCACTGCGGTCCAGTCGAAGTCGGCGACGAAGAGGAAGAACAGCGCGGCGATGCTGTTCACGACGGCCGCGAGGACGTTCTTGACGGCGTTGAGGCGCTGGATGGTGTCGTCGAGCAGCATGCCCATGAGGGAGAGGTAGATGATCCCCTGGGCCGCGGTGAAGTAGCCGCCGTAGACGCTGGCGAGCAGCATTCCGCCGAAGAGGACGGGGCCGCCGTCGGTCTTGGTGTCGGTGCCGTTGCGTGCGCGGCGGCGCTGGACGGCCGTGGAGATGCGGGGCTGGAGCACGACGAGCACCAGGGCCAGCCCGACGAGGACGGGCACGATCGTCTCGAAGGCGGTGGAGGGCAGCATCAGCAGCAGGACGGCTCCGCCGAGACCGCCGATGGCGGCGGCGACGCCGAGGCGCATCACAAGGGGGCGCTGGCCCTTCAGTTCCTCCCGGTAGCCTATGGCGCCGCTGATGGAGCCGGGGATCAGGCCGAGGGCGTTGGAGACCGTGGCGGTGACCGGCGGCAGCCCGGTGGCGAGCAGTACGGGGAAGGTGATCAGGGTCCCCGAGCCCACGATGGTGTTGATGGTGCCGGCGCCCATTCCGGCGGCGAAGATTGCCAGTGACTCCCAGATGGACAACGCCATCTCCTCCACGGTCGGTGAGACGCCTCCCCGCCATCAAGGTCGAGGGGCCTCACCGATCATGCATGAAGAAGTCTCGGCTTCAGTCGATGGGGGGCTGTTCGCGGCGCTCGGTTCCGCTGCCGTTGTCCGCCTTGCCCGATCCGCCGCCCATGCCGGCCATCGGGTTGAAGTTGCCCATGGCTCCGGAGAGTCCCTTGAGCGCGTCGCCGATCTCGCTGGGCACGATCCAGAGCTTGTTGGCGTCGCCCTCGGCGATCTTCGGGAGCATCTGGAGGTACTGGTAGGCGAGGAGCTTCTGGTCGGCGTCGCCCGCATGGATGGACTCGAACACCGTACGAATGGCCTGGGCCTCGCCCTCGGCGCGGAGGGCAGCCGCCTTGGCCTCGCCCTCGGCGCGGAGGATCGCGGACTGCTTCTCGCCTTCGGCGGTGAGGATCTGCGACTGGCGGATACCTTCGGCGGTGAGGATGGCGGCCCGCTTGTCGCGGTCGGCGCGCATCTGCTTCTCCATCGAGTCCTGGATGGAGGTGGGCGGCTCGATCGCCTTGAGCTCGACACGGTTGACGCGGATGCCCCACTTGCCGGTGGCCTCGTCGAGGACTCCGCGGAGCGCGGCGTTGATCTCCTCGCGGGAGGTCAGGGTCCGCTCCAGGTCCATGCCGCCGATGATGTTCCTCAGGGTGGTGACGGTGAGCTGCTCGATCGCCTGGATGTAGCTGGCGACTTCGTATGTCGCGGCGCGGGCGTCGGTCACCTGGTAGTAGATGACCGTGTCGATGTTGACGACCAGGTTGTCCTGGGTGATCACCGGCTGGGGCGGAAAGGGGACGACCTGCTCGCGGAGGTCGATGCGGTTGCGGATGGAGTCGATGAAGGGGACGACGATGTTGAGGCCCGCGTTGAGAGTGCGGGTATAGCGTCCGAACCGCTCCACGATGGCGGCGCTGGCCTGCGGGATGACCTGGATCGTCTTGATCAGGGCGATGAAGACCAGCACCACCAGAATGATCAGGACGATGATGATCGGTTGCATCGCGTTTCCTGTGCCCTTCGCTGCCGGATGATTCTGCGGGTTGAGCTGACGACGGTCTGACGGCGGATCTGACGGCTGTTCCGACGGTCGTGATGATCAGTTTCCCAGAACAGGGGCTGTGCTGTGGGCAGTTCGGTCCGTTCGGCCGGTTCGCTCGCTTCCGTCCGGTCGTCTCGGGTGGGGTGCCGTGGCGGCGCTCACATCACCACGGCGGTGGCTCCGTCGATCTCGACCACATCGACCTGCTGGCCCTGCTCGTAGGACATGGACGCGTCGAGGGCGCGGGCGGACCAGACCTCGCCGGCCAGCTTGATGCGGCCGCCGTTGCCGTCGACCCGTTCGACGACGACCGCCTGACGGCCTTTCAGCGCGTCGACGCCGCTGGCGAAGCGGGGCCCCTGCTGGGCTCGGTGACGAGCCGCGATCGGGCGTACGACGGCGATGAGCGCGACGGACACCGCGGCGAAGACGAGCACTTGAGCCACCGATCCGCCGCCGACCGCCGCCACGACGGCCGCGGCCACGGCTCCGGCGGAGAACATTCCGAATTCGGGCATCGCGGTCAGCACGAGCGGAATGCCCAGTCCGACCGCGCCGATCAGCCACCACACCCATGCGTCGATGTCCACGTGGTCATGGTAGGTCCGCCGGTCGCGGTCGGGACAGGGGGCGATGTCAGATACGCCCCCGTTTCCTGGGGAGTTCAGCCGAGCGGGAGACCCTGCGCGGTCCAGCGCTCGCCGTTGCGCTCGACGATGAGCGGGAGGCCGAAGCAGAGGGAGAGGTTGCGGGAGGTCAGTTCGGTCTCCATCGGGCCCGCGGCGAGCACCTTGCCCTGGCGGATCATCAGGACGTGGGTGAAGCCGGGCGCGATCTCCTCGACATGGTGGGTCACCATGATCATCGACGGTGCGTACGGGTCGCGGGCGAGCCGCCCGAGACGGCGCACCAGGTCCTCGCGGCCACCGAGGTCGAGACCGGCTGCGGGCTCGTCGAGGAGAAGCAGCTCCGGGTCGGTCATCATGGCGCGGGCGATCAGGGTGCGCTTGCGCTCGCCCTCGGAGAGGGTGCCGAACTTGCGGTCGAGGTACTCGGTCATGCCGAGGCGGTCGAGGAAGGCGCGGGCGCGCTGCTCGTCGACCTCGTCGTAGTCCTCGTGCCAGGTGGCGGTCATGCCGTACGCGGCGGTGAGCACGGTCTGGAGGACCGTCTGGCGCTTGGGGAGCTTCTCCGCCATGGCGATGCCGGCCATGCCGATGCGGGGGCGGAGATCGAAGACGTCGACGCCGCCGAGGCGCTCGCCGAGGATGTCGGCCCGGCCGGTGGTCGGGAAGAGGTAGCTGGACGCGATGTTGAGCAGGGTGGTCTTGCCGGCGCCGTTCGGACCGAGGATGACCCAGCGCTCGCCCTCCTTGACCGACCAGGAGACGTCGTCCACCAGAGCGCGTCCGTCGCGGACCACGGATACGTCCACCAGCTCCAGTACATCGCTCATGAGCGCGTTGTCTCCCCATGCAATCGTCGAGGTCTTCGGGTGCGTGTGGGCGGTTTGTGCGCCTGTGGGCACAGCACCCAGGGAAAACCTACGCCACCTGCCCGGGGCGACGGTCGCCCGGCCCCGCGCTAGGGGCTGGGCGCCGGATCAGGACCGGACAGGGCGCGGCGTCCGGTGCATCGGGGCTCCCAGGGCCGCAGGGACGTCTCCCCAGGCTCCCAGGGCCGAGGGATGGGGTCTGGTGTGCCCGCCAGGGCCAAGGAACCGGGTCTCCCCTGCCCATCAGGGCCGATGGGTCGGGCCCTGGTTGCCCGCCAGGGCCAAGGAACCTCGCCACCCCAGCCCGCAGGGACCGAAGATGAGACCACCCCAGGCCCGCCAGGGCCCGAGAGATCGGGCCATCCCATGGCTGCCAGGTGCCAGGGACGGGGTCCCCAGGCCGCCGGGACCGAGGGACGGGACTCCCCACGGGGGCGGGAAGACCGATCCCCCACGCCCGCAAGGACAGAGGCAACGGGGCCTCTTTAGGCCGCAGGGCCGAGGGACTGGGTCCCCTCAGGGCCGCCAGGCCGAGAGACGGGCTCTCCCCACCCCGCCAGGACAGAGGGGCGGTCCTCCCCCGGGCCCGCCAGGGCCGAGGGATGGGGCCTCCTGAGGTGAACCAGGGGGCCGGGGGAGGCAGTCTCCCCAGGGCCCCAGGCCACAGGGTCGAGGGGAGGCTTGGCAAGGCGCCGGAGTGCCCTGGCGGCGGAGCTGTCCGGGCATCTCGGCAACGCGGCGTGGGACCCCGGAGGACACAGAGGGAGTGCTGGGGCAGCCCCAGGCGAAGCCCTGGGCGAGTCGTGATCCCTGCCATGATCCGGCGGGCGCCCCTGGGGAGCGACCCCCGGGCACGCCTAGGGTATTGGCATGCTTTCGGAACCACGTTCAGGCCGCCTGGCGGCATGGGGAAATGCCCTTCTCGCCGGGCTTGTTTCGCCGGACGACGCGGTGCACGCGATCGTCGGCGACGATGCCGTGCACCGGGTGGAGGGGCTGCCGGGCGAAACCGGTCCCGTCGGGCTCACGCTGGCGCTCGGGCGGCTGCGGACGCTGGGTGTGACCGGTTACCGGGTGGCGCTGCCCGCGCCGGGGCATCCGCTGGGTCTGAGCGGACCGCCCGAGTTCAATGCGCGGGCGCTGGAAGCCGCGGAGGCCGTCGTCGCGACGGGGGCGGCGTACGGGCTGGTGCCGGAGATCCGCGAGGCCGGCCCGTCGGGGGACGTGCATGTGGAGGTGGTGTGGCACTGCCTTCCGGTGCGCCCGGCCCCGCCCGCGGACGTGCCCTCGCTCAGTGAGGCGGAGCGGGAGCTCGCGGAGGCGCTGCGGGATGCGACGGATGCGCTGACCCGGCTCGACGTGGCCGCGTCGGGGCCGGTGGCGGAGGCGGCGGTGGACGCGTACCGGGCGCGGGCGGAGCGCGGGGCGTCGCAGACGCTGGCGCCCGGGTATCCGTCGCGGGCGGCACGGGTGCTGGAGCTGGCACAGCGCATCGGGCTGCTGATCTCGGTGGCGTACGAGAACGGGCACGGCGGCGCGGTGAGCGCGTCGGAGATGGCGGCCCGGGGCGAGACGCTGCGTCCGGTGGAGCGGGTGGCGCGGCGGGCGCAGGTGGCGGCGTACAACGCGTACGTGGAGGAGCGGGAACGGGAGTGAGCGGGAACGGGCGGTGTCCCTGCCTGGGGCTGTTACCGGGGGGTGCCTGCTGCCCGTCAGGGGCAGGCACCCGTCGACGTGGGAGTCCCCAGGCATCTGCACGTAGAACCCTGGTTACGCCGGTCCCGTCAGCCGGCCAGACCGTGCCGTACCGCCCAGAGCGCCGCCTGCGTGCGGTCCGACAGGTCGAGCTTCATGAGGATGTTCGACACATGCGTCTTCACCGTCTTCTCGGACAGCACCAGCGCCCTGGCGATCTCCCGGTTGGACCGGCCGTCCGCGATCAGCCCCAGCACCTCGCGCTCCCGCTCCGTGAGGTTGCCGCCGCGGCCCGTGCCGCTCGGTGCGTCGTCCTCGGACAAGAGCGCGCCCGCGACCTCCGGCTGCAACAGGACATGGCCCGCGTGGACCGAGCGAATGGCGCCGGCCAGTGCCTCCGGGTCGATGTCCTTGTACACGTACCCGGACGCGCCCGCGCGCAGGGCCGGAACCACCGTGCGCTGCTCGGTGAAGCTGGTGACGATCAGCACCTTGGCCGGGTTGGCGAGCTCGCGCAGCTTGCGCAGGGCGTCGATGCCGTCCATGCCCGGCATCTTCACGTCCATCAGCACCACATGCGGCTTCAGTTCCTCGGCCCGCGCAACGCCCTCCGCGCCGTCGCCGGCCTCCCCGACCACCTCTATGTCGTCCTGGACCTCCAGGAACGTGCGCAGCCCGCGCCGCACCACCTGATGGTCGTCGACCAGCAGCACGCGGATCTTCCTGTCAGCCACCGGGGACCTCCATCTCGACCGTGGTGCCCTTGCCGGGCGCCGATTCCACGCTGAGTGTGCCGCCGACGCCACTCGCCCGGTCCCGCATCGACACAAGACCGAGGTGGCGCCCGGCCCTGCGCACGGTACGCGGCTCGAACCCCTTGCCGTCGTCGGTGACGGTGAGCATGGCGCCCTGGCCGCGGCGGACGAGCACGACATCGACCCGGTCCGCGCCGGAGTGGCGCAGCGCGTTGTGCAGTGCCTCCTGAGCGACCCGCAGCAGCGCTTCCTCCTGGGCGGCGGGCAGGGCCTTGATCCCGCAGGTGTCGAAGGTGACCTTGGCGGTGTGGGCGCGGTCCAGGACCTGGATCTGGGTGCGGAGGGTGTTGACGAGGCCGTCCTCGTCGAGGGCCGCCGGGCGCAGTTCGACGACGGCGGCGCGCAGCTCGTCGGCCGCCTCGGCGGCGAGCTCGGCGACCTGCTGGAGCTCGCCCTTCGCCCGCCCCGGGTCGCGGTCTACCAGGGCGGCCGCGGCCTGCGCGGTGAGCCGCAGCGAGAAGAGCTTCTGGCTCACGGCGTCGTGCAGCTCATGGGCGAGGCGGGAGCGCTCCTCGGCGATGGTGAGTTCGCGGCTGCGCTCGTACAGCCGGGCGTTGGTGAGGGCGATGGCCGCGTGCTGGGCGAGGATGCCGAGCAGCTCCTCGTCGTCCTCGGTGAATCCGCAGCCGCCGTCCTGTCGTGGGCAGCGCTTGTTGGCGAGGAAGAGGGCGCCCATGACCTCGTCGCCGTCCTTGATGGGCAGCCCCAGGAAGTCGGACATCTCGGGGTGGGCGGACGGCCAGCCCTCGAAGCGGGGGTCCTCGCGCACGTCCGCGAGCCGCTCCACCTTCGCCTCGCGCAGCATCGCGGCGAGGATGCCGTGCTGGCGCGGGAGAGGGCCGATGGCCTTCCACTGGGCGTCGCTGACGCCGTCGACGACGAACTGGGCGAAACCGCCGTGGTCGTCGGGCACGCCGAGCGCCGCGTACTCCGCGTCGAGGAGATCGCGCGCGGAGGCCACGATCGTCTTCAGCACATCGCGCACCTCGAGATGTCTGCTCATCGCGAGGAGGGCGGTGCTGACGGCGGCCAGGCCGGAGCTCGGTCGGTGACTCATGACCTCACGGTACCGGCGGGTTGTGACAGTCCGTATCGGTCCGGGGACCGCCGCTGCCCGGGTCCCTGGTCGTAGGTCGAAGTGCCTTGCCGAGTGGGGCCTCTGGCACGAGGCGGCGGGCGCTTCCCCGTTCCTACGTTGGCTGCACCACACAGGACCGCGCGGAAGCGGTAGGGCGAAGGGGACGGTTCTCATGCCGGTAGCGGTGATCACAGGGGCGTCGAAGGGGCTGGGCCGCGCGCTCGCGGCCGCTCTCGCCGAAGAGGGCTGGGACCTGGTGCTCGGCGCCCGTGGCGAGGGCGTACTGAAGGAGAGTGCCCGGCTGGCCGGTGCGCACGGGACGCGTGTGGTGCCGGTGGCGGGGGACGTCACGGACGGCGCGCACCGCGCGGCGCTGGTGGCACAGGCCCGTGCGCTGGGTGGGCTCGATCTGTTGGTGAGCAACGCGAGCGCGCTGGGTGCGGAGCCGCTGGTGCGGCTGGACGCCCTGCCGCTGGAGGGTCTGCGGGCGGCGCTGGAGACCAATGTGGTCGCGGCGCTCGGTCTGGTGCAGGAGGCCCTGCCGCTGCTGCGGAGGTCGCCGGCCGGGGCGGTGGTGGCGGTCAGCTCGGACGCGGCGGCGGAGGCGTACGAGACGTGGGGCGGCTATGGCGCTTCCAAAGCGGCGCTCGACCAGCTGGCCGCGGTGCTCGCGGTGGAGGAGCCGGGTCTGCGTGTGTGGAGCGTCGATCCGGGCGACATGGCGACGGACCTCTATGCGGCAGCGGTGCCGGACGACGACGAGCCGCGGCCGTCGCCGGAGTCCGTCGTCCCCGGTTTCCTGCGGCTGCTAGCGCTGCGTCCGGTCAGCGGCCGGTATGCCGTTGCCGCGCTGCTGGAGTCCCGATGAGGACGGTCGGGGAGACAGGCGCCGTGCTGGAGGCGCTGAGGGTTCCCGAGGAGCTGTCGGCGCGGGTGCCGGCGGAGGAGCGGGGCTCGGGGCGCGACGACGTACGGCTGCTGGTCTCGCGCGGGACGCGGGTGTCGCATCACGCGTTCGGTGATCTTCCGGGGCAGCTGCGGGCCGGTGACGTGCTGGTCGTCAACACCTCCACGACGCTGGCGGCTGCCGTGGACGGCCGGGTCGGCGGCGAGCCGGTGGTGGTGCACTTCTCCACCCAGGGCGACGACGGGCGGTGGGCGGTGGAGCTGCGGCGCCCGGACGGCTTCGGCAGTACGGCGCCGCGCCCGGGCGGGCCGCGGGGCACTGTGGTGCGGCTGCCAGGGGGTGCGCAGCTGGTGTTGGAGGAACCGCTGGCGCCGGGCGCCCTGCGGCTGTGGTGGGCGTCGGTGCCGGTCGGCGTACCGGGTCTGCTGGCGCGGTACGGGCGGCCGATCCGCTACGGGTACACGACGAGGGACCAGCCGCAGTCCGCGTACCAGACGGTCTTCGCGCTGCCCTCCCCCGACGGTTCCGGCTCGGCGGAGATGCCGAGCGCGGGGCGGCCGTTCACCGCGCGGCTGGTGGCGGAGCTGGTGAGCCGGGGGGTGCAGTTCGCGCCGATCACGCTGCACACCGGGGTGGCGTCGGCGGAGGCGCACGAGCCGCCCTATCCGGAGCGCTTCGAGGTGCCGGCGACGACGGCGTGGCTGGTGAACGCGGCGCGGGCGGCGGGCGGGCGGGTCCTGGCGGTGGGTACGACGGCGGTGCGGGCGCTGGAGTCGGCGGCGGATCCGGCGGGGGTGGTGGCGCCCGCGGCGGGGTGGACCGATCTGGTGGTGACGCCGCGGCGGGGGGTGCGGGTGGTGGAGGGTCTGCTGACCGGCCTGCACGAGCCGGCGGCGTCGCATCTGCTGATGCTCGCTGCGATCGCCGGCGAGGCGGCGCTGACCTGTGCGTACTCCGAGGCGCTTGAGCAGCGCTACCTCTGGCACGAGTTCGGCGACGTCCATCTCCTCCTCCCGGCGGACGGCCCTCACTGACTGGATTGCTGAAGCAACACATGGTGAGGACGCCATGTGCCCGATGTGAGCCCGGGCATAGGACGCAGGTCACTTACGAAGCTCGCTAGTGGACGCATAAGGGGCATCTGAGCATGCACAGCACGGGTGAATCGGACGTATGGGGCAACCGTGATCCACTATCCCGGATCGTACGTCACACCTTTGCCACAGGATTTTGCTGCCGCTAAGAATTGCCGACGTCGCTTCCGAACAGCGCAGAGCCGAACCGGCCTGGAGCGACTTTCCGCTATTCGAAGAGGTACGTCTGTATGTCCGCGTTCAGCACCGCAGCTCTCCGTCGCCTTCGATCGCGCAAGGCCGCGGTCGCCGCCGCCGCCGTCGCCGCCTCCGCCGCCATGGCGCTTTCACTCGCCCCGGCCGACGCGGAAGCCGGCACGACGACCGAGGTCGCCGCGGCCGCCCCGATCGCCTGGAAGGTCAACGAGAAGCAGGCCACCGCGGTGCAGGAGAGCATCGCCAACCAGCAGACCGCCTTCGAGGCCCAGGTCGAGGCCGCGCAGGCGAAGAAGAAGGCCGAGGCCGAGGCCAAGAAGGCCGCCGAGGCCAAGAAGAAGGCTGAGGCCAAGAAGAAGGCCGAGGCCGCCGCGAAGAAGCGCGCCGCCGAGCAGGCCGCCAGCCGGTCAGCCGCCCGCAAGCCCGCGAAGGTGACCTACCCGAACAACCTGGACGGGTGGATCCGCGAGGCGCTGTCCATCATGAAGAAGCACAACATCCCCGGCACCTACGAGGGCATTCACCGCAACATCATGCGTGAGTCCAGCGGTAACCCGCGTGCCATCAACAACTGGGACATCAACGCCATCAACGGTGTGCCGTCCAAGGGCCTGCTGCAGGTCATCAAGCCGACCTTCGACGCGTACCACGTCGCCGGCACCTCCTGGGACCAGTACGACCCGGTCGCCAACATCGTCGCCGCCTGCAACTACGCGGCCGACCGCTACGGCTCCATGGACAACGTGAACAGCGCCTACTGAGGCTCTGGCACGAACCGCCCCGCGACGAAGCGGTGGCAGGACATACGCCGAAGGGCGCACCCCGCGCGGGGTGCGCCCTTCGGCGTCGTCAGCGGCCGTGTGCCATCACTTGCGCATGACCTCGGGCTCGTGGCGGCGCAGCAGGCGCTGGACCACGAAGCCGCAGATGATGCCGATGGCGAGCAGGACGGTCATGTTCATGCCCCACTGGCCGGCCGTGTGCTCCCACAGCGGGTCGAGGTCGGTGGGGTTCTTCGGGTCCCACGGCGGCATGAGGTGCGCCAGGTCGAGCGTCGCACCGGCACCGGCGATGGCCCAGCGGGACGGCATCAGCCAGGCGAACTGCTCCAGCCCGGGCGAGCCGTAGACCTGGAAGAGGATGCCGGTGAAGACGACCTGGACGATGGCGAACATGACCAGCAGCGGCATGGTCTTCTCGGCGGTCTTCACCAGCGAGGAGATGACCAGTCCGAACATCATCGAGGTGAACCCGAGCGCGATGACGACGAGGCAGATCTCGACGGCCGGCGGCATGATCAGGCCCTCTTCGGGCAGCTTGCGGGTCGCGAAGCCGATGCCGCAGATGATGACACCCTGCAGCGCGGTGATCAGGCCGAGGACGATGACCTTGGACATCAGGTACGCCGAGCGGGACAGGCCGGTGGCCCGCTCACGTTCGTAGATGACCCGTTCCTTGATCAGCTCTCGTACGGAGTTCGCGGCGCCGGAGAAGCACATGCCCACGGCGAGGATCAGCATGATCGTGCCCGCGTCGCCGTTGAACCGGGACCTGCCGTCGTCGGGGGCGGCCAGGCCGAAGTCGGCCGGGATGACGACGGAGACCAGGCCGAGGACGGCCGGCAGGATCACCATCAGGCCCATGAAGCCCTTGTCGGACGCGATCACCGAGGAGTAGCGGCGGATCAGGGTCCACAGCTGCGATCCCCAGCTCTGCGGCTTGGGCGGCCTGATCTGCTGCGGCGGCGGCATGTTGACCGCCTGGGGGGCGACGGCGTCGAGGTCCGCCGCGTACATCTGGTAGTGCTGCGAGCCGCGCCAGCGGCCGGCCCAGTCGTAGTCGCGGTAGTTCTCGAACGCGGAGAACACGTCCGCCCACGTGCTGTAGCCGAAGAAGTTGAGCGCCTCCTCCGGCGGGCCGAAGTAGGCGACGGAGCCGCCGGGCGCCATGACGAGGAGCTTGTCGCACAGCTGGAGCTCCGCCACGGAGTGGGTGACCACGAGGACGGTGCGGCCGTCGTCGGCGAGGCCGCGCAGCAGCTGCATGACGTCGCGGTCCATGCCCGGGTCGAGGCCGGAGGTCGGCTCGTCCAGGAAGATCAGCGACGGCTTGGTCAGCAGCTCCAGCGCGACGGAGACGCGCTTGCGCTGGCCACCGGACAGGGAAGTGACCTTCTTGTCCTTGTGGATGTCGAGCTTGAGCTCGCGCAGCACCTCGTCGATGCGGGCCGCGCGCTCGGCCGGCGTGGTGTCCGCGGGGAAGCGGAGCTTGGCCGCGTAAGTGAGCGCCTTCCGGACGGTCAGCTCCTTGTGCAGGATGTCGTCCTGCGGGACCAGACCGATGCGCTGGCGCAGCTCGGCGAACTGCTTGTAGAGGCTGCGGTTGTCATAGAGGACGTCGCCCTGGTTGGCGGGCCGGTAACCGGTCAGCGCCTTGAGCAGGGTGGACTTTCCGGAGCCCGACGGGCCGATGACGCCGATCAGGGACTTCTCGGGGACACCGAAGGAGACGTCGCGCAGGATCTGCTTGCCGCCGTCGACCGTGACGGTCAGATGACGGGCGGAGAAGGAGACCTCACCGGTGTCGACGAACTCCTCGAGACGGTCACCGACGAGCCGGAACGTGGAGTGACCGACACCGACGATGTCGTTCGGGCCGATGAGGACCGAGGACGACTTGGCGATCGGCTGACCGTTGACGTACGTGCCGTTGTGGGAACCGAGGTCGCGGATCTCGAAGCGACCGTCGGGCGTCGCGACGAATTCGGCGTGGTGGCGCGAGACCTGGAGGTCGGAGACGACCAGCTCGTTCTCCAGGGCACGACCGATGCGCATGACGCGGCCGAGGTCCAGCTGGTGGAACGTCGTGGGACTGCGGTCGCCGTAGACCTGCGGGACGTCCTGTGCCTTCTGCACGCCCTGCTGGTGCGGGATCGGGGGCGGCTGCTGTGCGTGCGGTTGCGGAGCCTGCGGCTGCTGTGGGTGCGCCTGCTGCCATCCCTGCTGAGGCGCGGCCTGCTGGGGCGCCTGGGCCTGCGGCCAGCCCTGCTGCTGGGCGGCCGGGGCCTGCTGGGCGGCAGCCTGCTGCGGGGCGGCGGCCTGGGCGCTGTAGGCGCCGGCGGCGGCGGTGAGGCTGACGCGGGGACCGTCGGTCGCGTTCCCCAGGTGTACGGCAGAGCCGGGGCCGATCTCCATCTGATGGATCCGCTGGCCCTGCACGTACGTGCCGTTGGTACTGCCATGGTCCTCGATGACCCAACCGCGCCCGCCCCAACTGATCGTGGCGTGCCGCCACGAGACCCTGGCGTCGTCGATCACCAGATCACCCTGCGGATCGCGGCCGAGGGTGTACGACCTGGACGGATCGAGGGTCCAGGTCCTTCCGTTCAATTCCAGTACGTGTTCCGGCACTCCATGCCCCACTAGTTGTCCCCCGAGCTACCCCCGTTGCCGGGAGCTTAGGGATGGCGAACATCGTGGGGAACTATTTCAGGCCGGGTCCCGTATCCGAAAGCCGGGCCCTGTGAAGACCTTGTTCGGTACGGAGTTGGGACGTTCGTGGCCCCTCCGGGACGGGTCTCGGGACGGCACTGCACCACCACTGCCCATGAATGGTGATAACAGTGTGCAACCGCAATGAACCAGAACGTGAGCAGTTTCCGGGCGCGAGTGTCCGGCAGACGGGACAGGACGTCGGATCGCGGCGGTCGCCCGATACGGTGGTAGCACCATGAGTGCATCGCAGCCCCCTCTCGGCACCGACGTCCCGACCCTTCTCGTCAAGATCTTCGGGAAGGACCGGCCAGGTATCACCGCCGGCCTCTTCGACACCCTCGCCGCCTACTCGGTCGACGTGGTCGACATCGAGCAGGTCGTCTCGCGAGGCCGCCTCGTGCTGTGCGCCCTCGTCACGGCGCCGACGGCCGGTGGCACCTCGGAGGGCGAGCTGCGGGCGACCGTGCACGGCTGGGCCGAGTCCCTGAAGCTGCAGGCCGAGATCATCTCCGGTACGGGCGACAACCGGCCGCGTGGCAGCGGCCGTTCCCATGTGACCGTGCTCGGGCACCCGCTGACCGCCGAGGCCACGGCGGCCATAGCGGGCCGGATCAGCGATATGGGCGCCAACATCGACCGTATCTTCCGACTGGCGAAGTACCCCGTGACGGCGGTGGAGTTCGCGGTGTCCGGCGTGGAGACGGAGCCGCTGCGCACCGCGCTGGCCACCGAGTCGCACGAGATCGGCGTCGACGTGGCCGTCGTGTCGGCGGGGCTGCACCGGCGGGCCCAGCGCCTGGTCGTGATGGACGTCGACTCCACGCTCATCCAGGACGAGGTCATCGAGCTGTTCGCGGCCCATGCGGGCTGCGAGGACCAGGTGGCCGCGGTGACGGCGGCTGCGATGCGGGGCGAACTGGACTTCGAGCAGTCCCTGCACGCGCGCGTGGCGCTGCTGGAGGGACTGGACGCATCGGTCGTGGACAAGGTGCGTGCGGAGGTACGTCTCACCCCGGGCGCCCGGACCCTGATCCGCACGCTGAAGCGACTGGGCTTCCAAGTGGGCGTCGTCTCGGGCGGTTTCACACAGGTCACCGACGATCTCAAGGAGCGTCTCGGCCTCGACTTCGCCTCGGCTAACACCTTGGAGATCAAGGACGGCAAGCTGACCGGCCGGGTCGTCGGCGACATCGTGGACCGGGCGGGCAAGGCGCGGCTGCTGCGGAGCTTCGCGGCCGAGGCCGGAGTGCCGCTGTCGCAGACGGTCGCGATCGGCGACGGCGCCAATGACCTGGACATGCTGAATGCGGCGGGGCTGGGAGTGGCGTTCAACGCCAAGCCCGTGGTCCGCCAGGCCGCGCACACCGCGGTCAATGTGCCGTTCCTGGACACCGTGCTCTACCTGCTGGGCGTCACCCGCGAAGAGGTCGAGGCGGCCGACGACGGCACCGAGGAGCACTGAGCAGCACCGAGAGGTGACTGCGGACGGAAAACGGAGGCCCCGGCGCACGGTGCGTGCGCCGGGGCCTCCGGTTCCGCGGGTCGATGGTGCGGGCCGCGGGTCGGTCGACGGTGACCGCGGGTCACTCGTGCGGGGTCCAGTAGTCGAGCAGCTTGCCCACGCCGTGCTCCAGCGACTTCCACGAGCCGGCGAACGAGAGGACGGCGAATGCCGAGGTCGGGAAGCCGTCCTGGGTCATACGGGCCAGCGCGTCGCCCTCCGCGGTGCCCGCGAGCGCGTCGGCCAGCGCGTGCATACCGGGGTTGTGGCCGATGACGAGCAGGTCGTTCACCTCGTCGGGGGTCTCGTTGAGCAGGGCGATCAGCTCACCGAGGGACGCCTCGTACAGCCGCTCCTCGTAGACCGTCTTCGGGCGGTGCGGCAGCTCGTGCACCGCGAGCTTCCATGTCTCGCGCGTTCTGGTGGCGGTGGAGCACAGGGCCAGGTCGAAGGAGATTCCGGTCTCGGCCAGCCGGCGGCCGGCCACGGGGGCGTCCTTGCGGCCGCGCTCGGCGAGCGGGCGCTCGTGGTCGGACACCTGGGGCCAGTCGGCCTTCGCATGCCGAAGGAGGACGATCCTGCGGGACTCGGGAGGTCCGGGGGGTGTCCCCCCGGAAGACACAGCGGCGCTCATGCACCCCAGCTTCGCATGAAATGAGCCAGTGGGCGCAGGGTGTTGACGGCCTCTCCCCCGAAGGGGAACACGTCAGCGGACCAGGATCCGCAGGATCTGACGCAGGGTGTCACCGGCCGCCGGGTCCCCCGCCGCCTGGGCCTCGCCGGGGGCGGCTATGAGCATCAGCAGTGCGGCGAAGGCGAGCACGGGCAGCGCGAGGGCCCACCAGGGCAGCGTGGCCGCGACGGCACCGGTGGCAGCGGGCTGGGTCCGGGTGTGCGTCTGGGCCGCCATGGCCGCCTCCGTGAGGTCTGAGGTCGAGTGCCTCAAACGTACGGATCACGAGGAGCGGGGCCCATCCGGTGACCCACCCACTTCACCCTGACCCTGGCCCCCTAGGGGACGGGGGTGCCGGCACCACTGTTCTGCTTCGCCGGGGACCCCCACGGGGCCTTTCGACACCCGCGCGGCCCCTTCGGCTCACTCGCCCTCGTGCCGAGCCGGGTCGGCGTCCGTCACGGTGACGCCACGGTGGCGATGATCGCGATCACCACGCCGATGAGAAGCATCGCGCCGAAGACTCCGAGGAGCTTCTTCTGGCCGTTCTGGGGGTTCGGGTCGAGCACAGGCATGGGATCAGTTTCGCACCCGCGGCTCGTCCTCGATCGTCCGGTCCCGTCCTGCCATCACGCCCATGATCATCTGGGGCACCAGCAGACCCGCCATCAGCCCCAGCGGCAGCGTCCAGCCGCCGCTGTGCTGGTAGAGCACGCCGATCAGCAGCGGGCCGGGGATCGAGATCAGATAGCCGGTGGACTGGGCGAACGCCGACAGCCGTACGACTCCGGTGCCCGTACGGGACCGCATGCCGATCATGGTGAGGGCGAGCGGGAAAGCACAGTTGGAGACGCCCAGCAGCAGCGCCCAGGCCCATGCGCCCGCCGCCGGCGCCAGGAGCAGGCCGAGGTAGCCGGTCAGTCCGCACGCGCCCAGGGCGACGACGATGGGGCCCTGGTTCTTCATCCGGCTCGCAAGCCGCGGGATGACGAAGGCGAGCGGCACGCCCATCACCATGGTGACGGCCAGGAGCACTCCCGCGGTGGACGCGGAGACGCCCGCATCGCGGAAGATCTGCGGCATCCAGCCCATCGTGATGTAGGCGCCGGTGGCCTGGAGCCCGAAGAAACAGCCGAGGGCCCACGCCGTGGGACTGCGGGTGATACGCGGCGCGGGCACCTCCCCGGCGGCGGCCGCGCCTGCGGTGTCGGGACGGGCGCGGCCCCGGTCGCGCACGAGGGCGACCCAGGGCAGTACGGCCACCGCGGCGATCGATGCCCAGGCCGCGAGCCCGACGCGCCAGCTGCCGCCCAGCATCTGGGTGACGGGCACGGTCGCTGCGGCGGCGAGCGAGGTGCCGAGGGCCAGTGCCATGGAGTAGAGACCGGTCATCGAGCCGACCCGGTCGGGGAAGTGCCGCTTGACGATCACCGGCATGAGGACGTTGCTGACGGCGATGCCCATGAGAGCGAGGGCGCTGGCGGCGAGGAAGCCGGCCGTGCCGCCCGCGAAGGGGCGGACCGCGAGCCCGGCGGCGATGGCCGCCATACCGGCGCACACGACGGCACCGGGCCCGAAACGGCGGGCCAGCCGGGGGGCCGCGATGCCGAAGACGGCGAAGCACAGCGGCGGTAGTGAGGTGAGGAGTCCGGCGACGCTGCCGCTCATGTGCAGGCCCACGCGCGCCTCTTCGAGCAGGGCGCCGAGGCTGGTGATCGCGGGCCGCAGGTTGAGGGCCGCGAGGACGATGCCGACGACGACGAGCCGGGTGGTCCACACCGCGCGCCGCGTCGCGCTCCCTGGGGTGGCGGAGTCCAGGGATGCGGCGGAGGAGGCCGCCGTGGCGGCGGGGCGGAGGGTCCGGGTCTCGTCATGCATGAGGACCATCATAGAATCATGGGATGATTGGTTGTCCAATCCCGTACAGGCTCCGCTTCCTCCCGGACGGGTCCGCGTACGAACATGGGTGGGCGACTTCCACGACAAGGAGCACCATGGCGCTGTCCTCTCCCCGGCGTTCCGCGCTCTCGGACCAGGTGATCGCCGCGCTGCGGAACCAGATCACCTCGGGCGAGTGGCCGGTCGGCTCGCGGATCCCGACCGAACCGGAACTGGTCGAGCAACTGGGCGTCGCCCGCAACACCGTCCGTGAGGCGGTACGCGCGCTAGCCCACAACGGTCTCCTGGACATCCGGCAGGGCTCGGGGACGTATGTGGTCGCCACCAGTGAGCTGGCCGGCGTGATGCACCGCCGGTTCGCCGACGCCGACCCCCGCCATGTCGCCGAGCTGCGCTCCACGCTGGAGTCCTCGGCGGCCCGGCTCGCCGCCGAGCGGCGCACCGCCAAGGACCTCAAGCAGCTGGACACGCTGCTGGCCCGCCGTGAGGAGGCGTGGGCCTCCGGCGACGCCGAGCGGTTCGTGGCAGCCGACGCGACGTTCCACCTGGCCGTGGTGGCGGCCTCGCACAACGAGGTCATGACCGAGCTGTACGCGGACCTGGCGGACCTGCTGCGCGACTGGCTGCGCGACGACATCGGCACGGAGCTGCGGCCGGAGCACCACATGGACCACGGGCGCATGGTGGAGGCGATCCGCGCCGGGGACGGCGAGGCCGCTGCCGCGGAGGCGGCGGGCTATCCGTTCATGTGCCTGCGGCCCGCTGCGGCTGGTGGCTGATCCACACGGCCCGGATCTCCTTCCAGCAGCGCTGGGTGAGCTCCGCGTATCCCGCGGGGTGCAGCTCGACCGGCGCCGAGTCGGCGTCGACGTCCCACCAGCGGGCGCACTCGACGTGCAGCCGTATGCGGTCGGTGGCGGGATAGGGATTGTGGCAGTAGGCGGTGGCCTTGGAGCCGTCGATCACCGTTCCGCAGTCGGCGCGGTAGTCGGGGGGCTGCTCCCGCGTGTGCTGCCGGGGGCTCTGCTGCTCCTGACGACTGCCGGTCCGGGACGCCGTCGGTGTCGCCCACAGCAGGACCGTCACTGTGGCGAGTACGCAGGCATGACGCCATTTCGTACACACAAGCAGGACCCCCTCGGCCGAACTGCGGCGCCGGGCGCCGCAAAAGCACCACAAGGAAGAGTTGCCCCTCCAGCATCACCGCCCCCCGTTCGGGCCGCTCACCCACAGGGCCGAACGGGCGACGCCCCGCCCCCCGCGCGCAGCGGGGAACGGGGCGTCGCTCTTCTACGTTCTGCCTGGTCAGGCACCCATCATGTGCACGCCGCCATCGACGTGGATGATCTCGCCCGTGGTCTTCGGGAACCAGTCGGACAGCAGTGCGACGACACCGCGTCCGGTCGGCTCGGGGTCGGACATGTCCCACTCCAGCGGGGAGCGGTGGTTCCACACGTCCGCGAGCTCGGAGAAGCCCGGGATGGACTTGGCGGCCATCGAGGCGAGGGGGCCCGCCGAGATCAGGTTGCAGCGCACGTTCTGCTTGCCGAGGTCACGCGCGATGTAGCGGCTGGTGGCCTCCAGTGCCGCCTTGGCCGGGCCCATCCAGTCGTACTGCGGCCAGGCGAACTGCGCGTCGAAGGTGAGGCCGACGACCGAGCCGCCCTCCTGCATCAGCGGCAGGCAGGCCATCGTCAGCGACTTCAGCGAGAACGCCGAGACATGCACGGCCGTCGCGACGGACTCGAAGGGAGTGTTGAGGAAGTTGCCGCCCAGCGCGTCCTGCGGCGCGAAGCCGATGGAGTGGACGACGCCGTCGAGGCTGCCGAGCTCGTCGCGGACGAGGTCCGCCAGCCGGTTCAGGTGCTCCTCGTTGGTGACGTCGAGCTCGATGACCTTGGCGGGCTTGGGGAGCTTGCGGGCGATGCGCTCGGTCAGCGTGGGGCGGGGGAACGCGGTGAGGATGACCTCGGCGCCCTGCTCCTGCGCGAGCTTTGCGGCGTGGAAGGCGATGGAGGACTCCATCAGCACACCGGTGATCAGGATGCGCTTGCCGGCGAGGATTCCACTCATGTGATCAGTGACCCATGCCCAATCCGCCGTCGACGGGAACGACGGCTCCAGTGATGTACGAGGCGTCGTCGGAGGCGAGGAAGCGCACGGCGGCGGCGATCTCCTCCGGCTGCGCGTAACGGCCGAGGGGCACCTGCGAGACGATGCCGGCGCGCTGCTCGTCCGTGAGCGCCTGGGTCATGTCGGTGTCGACAAAGCCGGGCGCGACGACGTTGAACGTGATGTTGCGCGAGCCGAGCTCACGCGCGAGCGAGCGGGCGAAGCCCACCAGACCGGCCTTGGAGGCCGCGTAGTTCGCCTGCCCCGCGGAGCCCAGCAGCCCCACGACGGAGGAGATCAGCACGACGCGGCCCTTCTTGGCGCGCAGCATGCCGCGGTTGGCGCGCTTGACGACCCGGAAGGTGCCGGTGAGGTTGGTGTCGAGGACGGAGGTGAAGTCCTCCTCCGACATACGCATCAGCAGCTGGTCCTTGGTGACGCCGGCGTTGGCCACCAGCACCTCGACGGGACCGTGCTTCTCCTCGATCTCCTTGTACGCCTGCTCCACCTGCTCGGCGTCGGTGATGTCGCACTTGACCGCCAGGAAGCCCGCCGGGGGTTCCCCCGACCGGTAGGTGATCGCGACGTTGTCGCCGTTCGCGGCGAACGCGCGGGCGATGGCGAGGCCGATGCCCCGGTTTCCTCCGGTGACGAGAACCGAGCGGCTCAACGGATCACCCTTTCCCTATGCGGTCTGGTACGTCTGCAAACTATCGGTACGGCACTGCGTACGGAGAATCGGGCCCTGACAGCGCCTTGTGTCCGTCGCTGTCGGGTCCCTACAGAAAGCCCGTGGCCACCGACCCCGGGAACCGGCTGGCGACGGCCCCGTCCGGCGCGACATGATCGGGGCGACCCGTCTCGACGACAGGAGACATCCGTGCCTCATTCCCTCGACGAAGCCTTCACGGCGCTGCCGCTGCGGGCGCTCGCCGACGCGGCACTCGCCCGGGCGCGTGCACTCGGCGCCGCGCATGCCGACTTCCGCCTGGAGCGTGTACGCAGCGCCTCATGGCGGTTGCGTGACGCCAAGCCCGCCGGATCGTCCGACTCCACGGACCTCGGATACGCGGTGCGGGTGGTGCACGGCGGCGCCTGGGGGTTCGCCTCCGGGGTCGACATGACCATGGACGCCGCGGCCAGGGTCGCCGGACAGGCCGTGGCGATGGCAAAGCTGTCCGCGAAGGTGATCGCGGCGGCGGGCTCGGACGAGCGCGTGGAGCTGGCGGACGAGCCCGTGCACGCCGAGAAGACCTGGATCTCCTCGTACGGGATCAACCCCTTCGAGGTGCCCGACGAGGACAAGACCGCGCTGCTCGCCGACTGGAGCTCCCGGCTGCTGGGGGCCTCCGGCGTGGCGCACGTGGACGCCTCGCTGCTGACCGTCCACGAGAACAAGTTCTACGCGGACACCGCGGGGACCGTCACCACGCAGCAGCGGGTACGGCTGCACCCGCAGCTCACGGCGGTCGCCGTCGACGAGACGTCCGGCGAGTTCGAGTCCATGCGCACCATCGCGCCCCCGGTGGGACGCGGCTGGGAGTACCTGACCGGCACCGGCTGGGACTGGGACGCGGAGCTGGAGCAGATCCCGGAGCTGCTCGCGGAGAAGATGCGCGCGCCGGGCGTCGAGGCCGGGCGCTACGACCTGGTGGTCGACCCCTCGAACCTGTGGCTGACGATCCACGAGTCGATCGGCCACGCCACGGAACTGGACCGCGCGCTCGGCTACGAAGCCGCGTACGCGGGGACGTCGTTCGCGACCTTCGACCAGCTGGGGAAGCTGGCGTACGGATCGTCGGTGATGAACGTGACCGGCGACCGGACCGCCGAGCACGGGCTGGCGACGATCGGGTACGACGACGAGGGCGTCGAGGCGCAGAGCTGGGACCTGGTCAAGGACGGCACGCTGGTGGGCTACCAGCTGGACCGGCGGATCGCGAAGCTGACGGGCCTCGGCCGCTCCAACGGCTGCGCCTACGCCGACTCCCCCGGCCATGTGCCGGTGCAGCGGATGGCGAACGTGTCGCTGCAGCCGGACCCGGGCGGTCTGTCGACGGAGGACCTGATCGGCGGGGTGGAGCACGGCATCTATGTGGTCGGCGACCGGTCGTGGTCGATCGACATGCAGCGCTACAACTTCCAGTTCACCGGGCAGCGGTTCTTCCGCATCGAGAACGGCCGGCTTGCGGGTCAGCTGAGGGACGTCGCGTACCAGGCGACGACGACGGAGTTCTGGGGCTCGATGGAGCAGGTGGGCGGCCCGCAGACCTATGTGCTCGGCGGCGCCTTCAACTGCGGCAAGGCCCAGCCGGGCCAGGTCGCGTCGGTCTCCCACGGCTGCCCCTCCGCCCTCTTCCGCGGAGTCAACATCCTCAACACGACGCAGGAGGCGGGCCGATGAGCCGCGTGAGCAAGCCGCACGAGATCGTCGAGCGGGCGCTGGAGCTGTCCACGGCGGACGGCTGTGTCGTCATCGCCGACGAGCACTCCTCGGCCAATCTGCGCTGGGCCGGCAATGCGCTGACCACCAACGGCGTGACCCGCGGCCGCACCCTCACCGTGATCGCCACGGTGGACGGGTCCGAGGGCACCGCGTCGGGCGTGGTCTCGCAGTCCGCCGTGACCGCCGCCGACCTGGAGCCGCTGGTGCGCGCCGCCGAGGCCGCCGCCCGGTCCGCGGGACCGGCCGAGGACGCGCAGCCCCTGGTCACCGGGACCGAGGCGTCTCCCGACTTCGCCGACGGGCCCGCCGAGACGTCGTCGGCCGTGTTCGCCGACTTCGCGCCCGCGCTCGGGGAGGCCTTCGCCCGGGCCCGCGCCGGCGGCCGTGAACTGTACGGCTTCGCCAACCACGAGCTGACCTCGACGTACCTCGGTACGTCGACGGGGCTGCGGCTGCGCCACGACCAGCCGACCGGCACGCTCGAACTCAATGCCAAGTCGCCCGACCGGACGCGCTCGGCCTGGGCGGGCCGCTCCACGCGGGACTTCAAGGACGTGGACCCGGCCGCGCTCGACGCCGCTCTGGCTGAGCGGCTCGGCTGGGCGGAGCGCCGCGTCGAGCTCCCGGCCGGCCGGTACGAGACGCTGCTGCCGCCGACCGCCGTGGCCGATCTGCTGATCTACCAGATGTGGTCGTCGGCGGCCCGGGACGCGGCGGAGGGCCGTACGGTCTTCTCCAAGCCCGGCGGCGGCACCCGTATCGGCGAGGCGCTGTCCTCGCTGCCGCTGACGCTGCGCAGCGATCCGCACGAGCCCGGCCTGGAATCGGCCCCGTTCGTGATCGCGCACTCCTCCGGCGACGACGCCTCGGTGTTCGACAACGGTCTGCCGCTGGCCCCCACGGACTGGGTGCGTGACGGAAAGCTGGAGCACCTGGTCACGACCCGGCACAGCGCCGGTCTGACGGGGCTGCCGGTCGCTCCGGGTGCGGACAACCTGATCCTGGACGCGGGCGGCGAGCGCTCCCTGGCGGAGATGGTCTCGGCCACCGAGCGGGGTCTGCTGCTGACCTGCCTCTGGTACATCCGCGAGGTCGACCCCGCCACACTGCTGCTGACCGGGCTGACCAGGGACGGCGTGTATCTGGTGGAGAACGGCGAGGTCGTCGGCGAGGTGACCAACTTCCGCTTCAACGAGTCGCCGGTCGACCTGCTCGGCCGGGCGACGGAGGCCAGCCGGACCGAGAAGACGTTGCCGCGCGAGTGGGGTGACTGGTTCACCCGCGCCGCCATGCCCGCGCTGCGGGTGCCCGACTTCAACATGAGCTCGGTCAGCCGGGGCGTGTGACCGGCCTAGACTGGCTCCCACCGATCCATTGACGTACGAGGAGACGGAAGAACCGTGACGGACATCGTCGACGAGCTGAAGTGGCGCGGGCTGATCGCCCAGTCCACTGACGAGGACGCTTTGCGCAAGGCGCTCGCGGACGGTCCCGTCACCTTCTATTGCGGCTTCGATCCGACGGCGCCGAGTCTGCACGTCGGGCACCTGGTGCAGGTGCTGACCGTGCGCCGGCTCCAGCAGGCCGGGCACCGGCCGCTGGCGCTGGTGGGCGGGGCCACGGGCCAGATCGGCGACCCGCGGCCGACCGCCGAGCGCACGCTGAACGATCCGGAGACGATCGCTCAGTGGGTGACCCGGCTGCGTTCGCAGATCGAGCCGTACCTCTCCTTCGAGGGCGACAACGCCGCGATCATGGTGAACAACCTGGACTGGACCGCGGGCATGTCCGCGATCGAGTTCCTGCGGGACATCGGCAAGCACTTCCGCGTCAACAAGATGCTCACCAAGGACTCCGTCGCCCGGCGTCTGGAGTCCGAACAGGGCATCAGCTACACGGAGTTCAGCTACCAGCTGCTGCAGGGCATGGACTTCCTGGAGCTGTACCGGCGCTACGGCTGCACCCTTCAGCAGGGCGGCAGCGATCAGTGGGGCAACCTCACCGCGGGGCTGGACCTGATCCACCGCCTGGAGCCCGACGCCGAGGTGCACGCCCTGGCCACCCCGCTGATGACCAAGGCGGACGGCACCAAGTTCGGCAAGTCCGAGACCGGCACGCTCTGGCTCGACCCCGAGATGACCACACCGTACGCGTTCTACCAGTACTGGCTGAACACGGACGACCGGGACATCAACCGGTACCTGCGCATCCTCAGCTTCAAGAGCCGCGAGGACCTGGAGGAACTGGAGAAGCAGACCGCCGAGCGTCCTCAGGCCCGTGCCGCGCAGCGCGCGCTGGCCGAGGAGCTGACGACCCTGGTGCACGGCGCCGACCAGTGCGCCGCCGTCATCGACGCCTCCAAGGCGCTGTTCGGGCAGGGCGAGCTGGCCGAGCTCGACGAGCCGACGCTGCGTGCGGCGCTCTCCGAGCTGCCGCACGCCCGGGTCACCGAGCTCGCCCCGGTCGTCGACCTGTTCGCCGAGGTCGGCCTGGTGGCCAGCAAGTCGGCCGCCCGGCGCACGGTGAAGGAGGGCGGCGCGTACGTGAACAACGTGAAGGTGACCGCCGAGGATGCCGTGGCGACGCGGGGCGACCTGCTCCACGGGCGCTGGCTGGTGCTGCGCCGCGGCAAGAAGAACCTGGCGGCGGTCGAGGTCACGGCCGGCTGACCGGACGACACGGACGAACGGCGGCGGCCGGGCGGGGCATCATGCCCGCCCGGCCGCCGCCGTTCGTCGTCCGGCTACGCCCGCCGTTTCTTCCCGCCGCGCACCGACGTGTACGCCATGTCACCGAGGAACACGATGACGATGGCCGCGGCGAGCTGGAGTGCGTGCCTGCCCCAGTCGATGCCGCTGGTCTCCGCGATGCCGAAGCCCCGCGCGACCGCGTTGCCGATGATGGCCCCGATGATGCCGAAGATGGTGGTCAGCCAGAGGGGACTGTGCTGCTTTCCCGGAATGACGGCTTTCGCGATCAGACCGAGCACGAATCCCACGATGATCGCCCACAACCAGCCCATGGCTGCCTCCTTGTTCGGCTCCGCGTGAGCAGTTACGCCTGCCAGTCTCGGCCACTGGACCGTACGGCGCATGTCGGAGCCACCCGTACGTGTCCCGGCGCACGCGGGGCGCGCACAGCGTCGACCCGCTCTCGTAGGCGGCGCGGTGGCGGCGTACGGTGGATGTGGTCGGGGCGGGGATGTCCGGGAACGTCCGGGGTGGGAATCGGGTGGTGGAGATGCACAGGCGCGGCGGCAGCGAAGTCTTCCGGATCACCGGGGCCCGGCAGGGGCTCGCCGACGATGTCCGCGGCCGGCAGCGCCGCTATGTGATCTCGATGTCCGTGCGCACGGTGTCGGTGATCCTCGCCGCGGTCCTGTGGAACGTGGAACGTCATGTGGCCGTCGTCGCGCTGGTGCTCGGCATTGTCCTGCCGTACATCTCCGTGGTCATCGCCAACGCCGGCCGCGAGAGCGCGCCGACGCCGCCTCCGACGTTCGTCCCCACGCCGTCGCGACCCATGATCGAGGCGGGGTCCGACGACTCCCCGACGGCCGACGGATCTTTCACGGATGAGCGCCCCATGTCCGAACAGGGCTGATGACGACCGTCTGCGACGGGCTCCGGGAACCTCAGGAAAACCTCAGATCAATCATGAAGTTCCTGTGCACTCGGGCCCGTTGCCCATGACATACTGCGTACGCGCTCCGCATCCCCCGTCGGAGCGACGGACCGACGCCGGGCAGCTCCCCCCGTGGCTGCTCGGCGTCGCCATGTTGGGACAATGATCCGGTGAGTGACGAAACCCCGATCTGTTCCGCCAAGGGCTGCCGCGCCGACGCCGTGTGGGTCCTCGCCTGGAACAACCCGAAGCTGCACACTCCTGAGCGCCGCAAGACCTGGCTGGCCTGCGAGGAGCACCGGGAGCACCTGTCGCAGTTCCTCGGCGTACGCGGGTTCCTCAAGGACGTCGTGACCCTGGAGGAGTGGGAGCGGCTGCGGCCCGGGGACGGATCAGCCGCCGATCGCTGACATGGGGCGCTCGGGCTGGAGGAAGGACGGGTCGTCGAGTCCGGATCCGGCCTTCTTCCCCCACATCGCCAGCCGCCATATGCGGGCGATCTCCTCGTCCGACGCATCCGAGCGCAGCGCCGCCCGCAGGTCGGTCTCCTCGGTCGCGAAGAGGCAGGTGCGCACCTGACCGTCCGCGGTGAGGCGGGTGCGGTCGCAGGCCCGGCAGAAGGGGCGCGTGACGGAGGCGATGACACCGACGCGATGCGGCCCGCCGTCGACGATCCACCGCTCCGCGGGGGCGGAGCCGCGCGCGGCGTCGCCCTCGGCGGTCAGCGTGAAGCGGGTGCGCAGAGAGACGAGGATGTCACCGGCGGTGATCATCCCGTCACGCTTCCAGCCGTGCTGGGCGTCCAGGGGCATCTGCTCGATGAACCGCAGCTCGTAGTCGTGGGCGACGGCCCAGGCAAGCAGGTCGGGGGCCTCGTCGTCGTTCAGCCCCGGCATGAGGACCGCGTTGACCTTGACGGGGGTGAGTCCGGCGGCGCGGGCGGCCTTCAGACCGTCGAGCACGTCGTGGTGGCGGTCGCGGCGGGTGAGCGTCTTGAAGACGTCGGGGCGCAGCGTGTCCAGGGAGACGTTGACCCGGTCGAGGCCGGCGTCCTTGAGAGCGGCGGCCGTGCGCCCCAGCCCTATGCCGTTCGTCGTCAGGGACATCTTGGGGCGCGGCTCCAGGGCGGCGACACGCTCGACGATGCCGACGAGGCCAGGGCGCAGCAGGGGCTCGCCGCCGGTGAAGCGGACCTCGGTGATGCCGAGGTCGGTGACGGCGATGCGGATCAGGCGGACGATCTCGTCGTCGGTGAGCAGATCGGGCTTTTTCAGCCATTGCAGGCCCTCTTCGGGCATGCAGTACATACACCGCAGATTGCAGCGGTCAGTCAGGGAAACCCGCAGGTCAGTAGCCACTCGGCCATAGGTGTCGATGAGCACTGTGGGCCCCCTCCCCGGTTCGCGGATGTGACTCTTCGAGCCTACGTCAGGCCACCGACAGTGAAAGTGGCCCGTTTGGCACGAGGCGCGGCACGGCCGCGTCGTAGGACCCTACGACGCGGCCGCTACGGCCGGGTGTCGGTGGGCTCACTCAATGGGCCCCGACGCCGGTGAGGGACTTGACCTCCAGCTCCGCGTATTTGCCCTTGTCGGGCTCCTCCCTCGACAGCAGGGAGCCGATCCAGCCGAGCAGGAAACCGACGGGGATCGAGATCAGGCCGGGGTTCTCCAGCGGGAACCAGGCGAAGTCGGCGTCGGGGAACATCGAGGTGGCCTTGCCGGAGACGACCGGCGAGAAGAGCACCAGGACGACCGACGACGCCAGACCGCCGTAGATGGACCACAGGGCGCCCTGGGTGGTGAATTTCTTCCAGAACAGGCTGTAGAGGATCGTCGGCAGGTTCGCGGACGCGGCGACCGCGAAGGCGAGGGCGACCAGGCCGGCGACGTTCAGGTCGCGGGCGAGGGCCCCGAGCGCGATGGACACGATGCCGATGGCGACGGTCGCCCAGCGGGCCGCCCGGACCTCCTCCTTCTCTGTGGCCTGTCCCTTGCGGATGACGTTGGCGTAGATGTCGTGCGCGAAGGACGACGAGGAGGCGAGGGTGAGGCCCGCGACCACGGCCAGGATGGTGGCGAAGGCGACGGCGGAGATAACGGCCAGGAGGATCGCGCCGCCCGCGGAGCCGACGCCGCCGACATGCAGGGCCAGCAGGGGCGCCGCCGTGTTGCCCGCCTTGTTGGACGCGGTGATCTCCGTCGGCCCGACGAGCGCCGCCGCGCCGAAGCCGAGCGCGATGGTCATGAGGTAGAAGGCGCCGATGATGCCGATGGCCCAGTTGACGGACTTACGGGCGGCCTTGGCGGTGGGCACGGTGTAGAAGCGGATCAGGATGTGCGGCAGGCCCGCGGTGCCGAGGACGAGCGCGATGCCGAGGGAGATGAAGTCCAGCTTGGACGTCCCGGTGGCGCCGTACTTGAGGCCGGGCTCCAGGAACGCTGCGCCCTTGCCGCTCTTCTCGGCGGCCTGGCCGAGCAGCTCGGAGATGTTGAAGTTGAACTTCAGCAGCACCAGGAAGGTGATGAGCACGGTGCCCGCGATGAGCAGGACGGCCTTGACCATCTGCACCCAGGTGGTGCCCTTCATGCCGCCGATGGTGACGTACACGATCATCAGCAGGCCGACGAGGGCCACGATGGCGACCTTCCCGCCGTCGCTGGTGATGCCGAGCAGCAGGGAGACGAGGACGCCGGCGCCCGCCATCTGGGCCAGCAGGTAGAAGATCGAGACGACGATGGTGGAGGTGCCGGCCGCGGTGCGCACGGGGCGCTGGCGCATCCGGTAGGCGAGGACGTCGCCCATCGTGTAGCGGCCGGAGTTGCGCAGCGGCTCGGCGACGAGAAGCAGGGCGACGAGCCAGGCGACCAGGAAGCCGATCGAGTAGAGGAAGCCGTCGTAGCCGAACAGGGCGATGGCGCCGGCGATACCGAGGAACGAGGCGGCCGACATGTAGTCGCCGGAAATGGCGAGGCCGTTCTGGAAGCCGGTGAACTGGCGGCCCCCCGCGTAGAAGTCGGAGGCGTCCTTGGTCTGCCGCCCCGCCCATACCGTGATGAAAAGGGTGGCGACGACAAAGGCTGCGAACAGGGTGATGATGAGCGGCCGGTGCTCGGTGGTCGCGCTCGACGCGGCGAGCTGGAGCGTGGGGCTCATACGTCGGCCTCCATACGGGACTTGATGGCTTCCGCCTTCGGGTCGAGCTTCACTGCGGCGTGCCGCGAGTAGAACCAGGCGATGAGGAACGTGGTCGCGAACTGTGCGAGGCCGAAGACCAGGGCGACGTTGATGTTGCCGAAGACCTTCGTGCCCATGAGGCCGCCCGCGTAGTTGGAGAGCAGGACGTAGAGCAGGTACCAGGCGATGAACGCGACGGTCAGGGGGAAGGCGAAGGAGCGGTAGGTACGGCGTAGTTCGCCGAATTCCGTACTCTCCTGCACCTGAACGAACGACTCTGTCGTGGGCTGGGCGGGGCTGGTGCCCGTACCGCCCGGGGGCGGCGGTGCATCGGTGGCCACGGAGACTCCTCGCGACGCGGGTGCGGTGGTGATGGTCATGGGGATGGTGCCTGTGGGGGCGGTTTGATGTTGCTCCACTCCCTGACAACGGCACGGAGCACACACCGAACCGGTTCACCTCCGGCCTTTTTCCTCCGCACTTCTTGTCGTACTTGTTGCCGTACATCTGCACGAATCCATTGAAGAGCCGCCTTGATCAGCGATAGCTTCGCCCGGCATGAACCCGCCCATTCGCAAGGGGTGTTTGGGCGGTTTGTCACGGATGATGTGGAGAACCCATGGCTCATCTGGGATCCAGACGTCGGCGCGCACTCGCGCTGCCCGTCGGTCTGGCGCTCACGGCCTCACTCGGATTCCTGCCGACGGGTACGGCGTCGGCAGCAATCACCGACGAGGTCCCGGCAGTGGTCTCGACCGATGGCCCGAAGCTGTCGTACGTGGTCAATGTGAACGGCGGTCACGGCACCGCGAAGGCCGTCAAGAGGGCGATAGCCAAGGCCGGCGGGACGGTCGTCCACTCGTACGACCAGATAGGCGTCATCGTCGTCCACTCGCAGAATCCTGCGTTCGCGGAGACGATCCGTCAGGTCCGCGGTGTCCAGTCGGCCGGTGCCACGCGCACCGCCCCGCTGGCGCCCGTGACGGACACTGCCATCGAGTCGGAGCGTCCGCTGACCGCCGAGGAGGCCGAGGCGGCGGCGGGCCAGGCGACGGCGGACCAGGACGCGCTCGAGCCGCTGCAGTGGGACCTGCCCGCCATCAAGGCGGACAAGGCGCACGAGAAGACGCTCGGCAGCAAGAAGGTGACGGTCGCCGTCATCGACACGGGTGTCGACGACACGCACCCGGACCTCGCGCCGAACTTCGACCGGGAAGCCTCCGTCAGCTGTGTCGGCGGTGTGCCCGACACGGCGGACGGCGCCTGGCGTCCGGGCCCGACGGAGAGCGACCACGGCACGCACGTCGCGGGCACCATCGCGGCGGCGAAGAACGGCACCGGCATCACGGGTGTCGCGCCGGGGGTGAAGGTCTCCGGCATCAAGGTCTCGCAGCCGGACGGCTTCTTCTACACGGAGGCCGTCGTCTGCGGCTTCGTGTGGGCCGCCGAGCACGGTGTCGATGTGACCAACAACAGCTACTACACCGACCCGTGGCTGTTCAACTGCAAGAACGACGCCGACCAGCAGGCTCTGATCGAGTCGCACAGGCGCGCCATCCGGTACGCGGAGAGCAAGGGCGCGGTGCACGTGGCCGCCGCCGGCAACTCGCGGATGGACCTCGCCTCCGACGAGCTCACCGACACCACGAGCCCGAACGACACCACGCCGGTCGAGCGGAAGATCAACCCGAGCGAGTGCCTGGACATCCCGACGCAGATCCCGGGCGTCGTCACGGTCTCCGCGCTCGGCGCGAAGAACCTGAAGTCCTCGTACTCCAACTACGGCAACGGCGTCATCGACATCTCCGCCCCCGGCGGCGACGCCACCCGCTTCCAGGCGCCCGACGCGCCGGCCGTCGACGGCCGGATCCTGTCGACGCTGCCGGGCGGCGGCTTCGGCTACAAGGCCGGTACGTCGATGGCCTCCCCGCACGTCGCGGGTGTCGCCGCGCTGATCAAGTCGACGCACCCGTACGCGTCGCCGGCGATGGTGAAGGCCCTGCTCTCCGTGCAGGCCGACGACACCGCGTGCACCAACCCGTACGACATCGACAACAACGGGACGGTCGACGCGGTCTGCGAGGGCGACGAGGACGAGAACGGCTTCTACGGTGAGGGTGTCGCGGACGCTCTCGACGCCGTTCGCCGGTAATCACCTCTGATCCACCGCTTTCGGGGGCCCGGTGCGATGTCCGCACCGGGCCCCTTCGCGTGACTCGGTGCCATAGTGGCTGTATGGGTCAGACATCTTCGAGCGGTACGGCCGCGGCCTGGGCCGCTCTGGGCGGCGATCCCGCCCTGGTGGACCACGTGACGTGCGAGGGCCGGGGCGCGCTGCCGGCCCGCCTGCCGGTCATGGAGCTGGCGCGTTCCACCGTGGCGGTGTGCTCGCTGGCCGCCGCGGAGCTCGCAGCCCGCCGCACCGGCGGCAGCGTCCCCGCGGTGCGGGTGGACGACGGGGCGGTGACGACGGCGTTCCTCAGCGACCGGCTGGTACGGGTGAACGGGGTGGCACCGACGACGTTCGCGCCGCTGTCCCGCTTCTGGCCCGCCGCCGACGGCTGGGTGCGGACGCACGCCAACTACCCTCATCACCGGTCCCGGTTGCTCGCCGCACTCGGTATGCCGGATGACGCGGGCGTGGAGGCCGTCGCGGCCGCCGTGGGCGAGCGGCGGGCGCTGGACGTCGAGGAGAGCGTGTACGCCGCCGGCGGCCTGGCCGTCGCGGCGCGCGGCCCGAAGGAGTGGGCCGCGCATCCGCAGGGCGCCGCCGCGGCCGCGCAACCGCTGCTGGTCATGGAGCGCATCGGGGACGGCCCCGCACCGAGGGCGGCCGACGGTTCTGCGACGCGGCCCTGCGCGGGGCTGCGGGTGCTCGACCTGACCAGGGTGCTGGCCGGCCCGGTCGCGACCCGCACGCTCGCACTGCTCGGCGCGGACGTCCTGCGGATCGACGCCCCCGGCCTGCCGGAGAGTCAGGAGGCCCACAACGACACCGGTATGGGCAAACGATCCACCCGGCTCGATCTGGCGGCCGCCGCGGACCGCGCCGCGTTCGAGGAACTGCTCGCCTCCGCCGACGTGGTGGTGACCGGCTACCGGCCGGGCGCCCTGGACCGGTTCGGTCTCGCACCGGAGGAGCTGGTGGAGCGGCGCCCGGGCCTGGTGGTGGCCCGGCTCTCGGCGTGGGGCCGGTACGGGCCGTGGGCGGCGCGGCGCGGTTTCGACAGTCTGGTGCAGGCCGCGTCGGGCATCGCGGAGATCGAGGGCGACGGGGAGCGGCCGGGCGCGCTGCCGGCACAGGCCCTGGACCACGGCACCGGGTACCTGCTCGCCGCCGGTGTCCTGCGCGCGCTGACCGAACAGCACGGGACGGGCGGCGCCCAGCTGGTGGAGCTCGCCCTCGCCCGGACGGCCGCCTGGCTGGTCGAGGGCCTTCACAAGACGCCGGACAACGGTTCCGGGGAATACGACGCCGAGCGATGGCTCACCGAGACGGACAGCCCCATGGGCCGCCTGCGCCATGCCCTGCCCCCGGTCTCGTTCGACGGCGGCCCGGTCAGCTGGACCCGCCCGGCGGGGCTTTTGGGCACGGACGTGCCGGAGTGGCGCGGCTGACGCACACGGCGTGAGGCCTCGGCCGTCGCGCGGGGGCCGCCGGCCACGCCGTCACCGCCCGGGGACGGCGGCCCCGTCGGCGCGCTCGGCAGGGCGAGCCGTGGTCCCACCGGCGGGCGGACCACGGAAAGACGGCCCCGGAGCGGCCGGTCGCGCAAGGGCGCGCCCCCGCGGAGGAGACGGACCGCCAAGGAACGGGCCCCGCCAGGAGAATGACCGCGGAAGGGCAGGCCCCGCCAGGGGCGGCCCGCACCGCCGGGCGGTGCGGGCCGCACCGGTGGTGCGGCTCAGACGCCCGCCGCGCCCAGCAGCGTTCCCGCCGCGTGCGTGACCGCCATGGCCAGCGCTCCGCCGCCGGTGTTGCGCAGCACGGCCGGGACCGGGTCCGCCGCGCCCAGGCGGGCGCTCCACCAGCCGGTGAGCGCCAGGGCCGCCAGCACCGACACAACGGTGACGTAGAGGCGGACCGACGAGGGCGGCAGGACGATCGCGAGCAGGGGCAGCAGCGCGCCCGCCGTGAAGGCGAAGAAGCTCGCGCCGGCCGCATGCCAGGGGTTGGTCAGCTCGTTGGGGTCGATACCGAGCTCCACGCGCGCGTGGGCGCGCAGGGCGTCCCGCTCGGTGAGCTGTTCGGCGGCCTCGCGGGCCACGTCCCGGGACAGGCCGCGTTCGGTCAACAGGCGGGTGAGCTCGTCGAGTTCCTCCTCGGGCTGCTCGCGCAGCTCGCGCCTCTCGACGGCGAGGGCCGCCTTCTCCGAGTCGCGCTGGGTGGACACGGACACGTACTCCCCGGCGGCCATGGACATGGAGCCCGCGAGCAGTCCGGCGAGGCCCGCGGTGAGCAGAGTGCCGCGCGCGTCGGTCGCTCCGGCGACCCCGACGACGAGGCCGGCGGTGGAGACGACCCCGTCATTGGCGCCGAGGACCGCGGCGCGCAGCCAGTTGAGGCGCGTGCCGAGTCCGCCGCCGTGTGGTTCGTCGTGCGCTGCGCCCGTGGTCTCGTCACTCATCCCGGGAGGGTCTCACCGGTCCGTGCGGTGGGCGCGGACAACCCGCCGGACGACAGGTGGAGGGCCTGCGGACCAGGGCCCGTTGGCGGCTGCGATCCGGAACGGGCCGCGGCCGGGGAGCCGGTCGCGGCCTCCGTACGCGAGGGCCGGGGGACGGGGCGCTCCGCCGCTGTCGGTCCCGGCCCGTATTCTCTGTGACCATGCTCGACGACCGTACGACCGCAGCGACGACGTGGCCGGCCGCCTACCCGCAGGGGTACGCGGTCGTCGACGTGGAGACCACCGGACTGTTCAACCACGACCGGATAGTGTCCGCTGCCGTCTACCGCCTCGACGGCCGGGGCAACATCGAGGACCACTGGTACACGCTCGTCAATCCCGAGCGCGACCCCGGCCCGGTGGAGATCCACGGTCTGACGGGAGAGATGCTCCGGGACGCGCCGCTGTTCGGCGACATCACGGCCGAGTTCACCGCGCGCCTGGAGGGCCGCGTCCTGGTCGCGCACAACGCCGGCTTCGACTGGGGCATGATCGCGCGGGAGTACGCACGTGTGCGGCGGACCGCGCCGACCCGGCAGCGCCTGTGCACCATCGCGCTCGCCAGGGAGCTCGGGCTGCCCCTGCGCAACTTCAAGCTGGAGACGCTCGCGGCGCACTACGGCGTCGTGCAGCAGCGGGCCCACCACGCGCTGGACGACGCCCGGGTGCTGGCCGAGGCGTTCCGGCCGAGCCTGCACTCGGCCGCCCGCGACGGGGTACGGCTGCCGCTGCTGGAGTGCCTGCCGCTGACCGAGTGGTCCGACGCCCCGCCCGCCCCGCGCATCGGATACCAGCCGTCGTACGGGCAGAGCAGCTGGCGGCCGTCGCGCAAGCGGCCCCCGTGCCCCTTCCCCAACCCGGGCAGGTACCGGCCGGGCGGGCAGCTGATGCAGGGGATGCGGGTGGCGTTCTCCGGCGACACCTCCATTGAGCGGGAGTTGCTGGAGGACCGGGCGACCGAGGCGGGCCTGCACGTCGCCACGAGTGTGTCGCGGCTGACGAGTCTGCTGGTGACCAACGACCCGCACGCGACGACGTCGAAGGCGGTCAAGGCCGCGTCGTACGGCACACCGGTGGTCGACGAGGCGGCGTTCACCCAGCTGTTGGGGCATGTGGTCCCGGCCGAGGGCACGGCCGGGGAGACGGCAGGCGTTCCGGTGGGGGCAGGCACGCCGGTGAATACGCCGGCAGGCGAAGGCTCGCCGGTGAATGCGCCGGTGAGCGGCTCACCCGTGAGTTCGCGGGCGAGCGGAGGCTCGCCGGGGACGGGACGCGCGGGGCTCTCGCCGGAGCAGCGAATGCTGCCGGGGGCGAGAAGCGCGGAGCAGGGAGTGCTGCCGGGCATGGCACCCGCATCGGAGTGAACCCGGCGCGACTCGCCCGCTGTCCGCTCGCCCCCCGCCCGCCTCGCGTCCCACCCTGTGGCGCATGGCACGTTGCGAGGTTTGCGGAAACGACTACGGCATGTCCTTCGAGGTGCACGCGCAGGGCGCGGTGCACGTCTTCGACTGCTTCTCCTGCGCCATTCACCGCATGGCGCCCATCTGTGAGCACTGCCGGGTGCAGATCATCGGCCAGGGCGTCGAGGCCGAGGGCCACTGGTACTGCGGCGCCCACTGCGCCCGCGCCGAGGGGAGGGCCGGCATCATCGACAGGGTGTGATCGCGTGGTGCCACCGGGCCCGGGGACGGCCGCCACCGGGACCCCCCGTCCCGGCCCGGGGGCACTGCAGGTACGGTCGAAGCCGTGTACCGCTTCCTGTTGTCCCGGCAGTGGGTGATCCTCACCCTCATCGCCCTCGTTCTCATCCCCACGATGGTCGAGCTGGGCTTCTGGCAGCTGCACCGCCACGAACGCCGCGTCGCGCAGAACGCCCTCATCGCCCGGAACCTCGACGCGAAGCCGGTGCCGGTGGGCGAGCTCACCTCCCTGGGCCACACCGTCCCGCGCGGCGACTACTGGCGGCAGGTAACCGCGACGGGCTCGTTCGACACCGCCCATGAGGTCGTCGTACGCCGCCGCACCAACGCCGACGACCGCGTCGGCTTCCACGTACTGACCCCCCTGGTCCTGAGCGACGGCACGGCCGTGCTCGTCAACCGCGGCTGGGTCCCGGCCGCCGCCGACCAGAAGGCGTTCCCCGAGGTCCCGAAGGCCACGGCCGGCACGGTCACCGTCACCGGCCGGCTCAAGGCCGACGAGACGACCGGCGCCAGCGGGATCAAGGACCTGGCCGGTCTGCCCCCGCGCCAGGTGATGCTGATCAACAGCGAGCAGCAGGCGAAGCTGCTGGACCGCCCGGTGCTCGGCGGCTATCTGGAGCAGACGGAGCCGAAGCCGGCCGCCGGCCCGGAGCAGATCCCCGACCCCGACCACGACTCGATCGGCGCGCACATGGCGTACGCCGTCCAGTGGTGGCTGTTCGCCGGCGCGGTACCCGTCGGCTGGGTGATTCTGGTGCGCCGGGAGAAGCGGGACAGGGCGGCGGCCCGCAACGGCGTGCCGGAACCTGTCCACGCGCCTGCTTAGCGGCCAACCGGGCCGGGAACACGCCAGAGCGTGAGCCAACGTATCGAGGACTACGCCCTCATCGGCGATCTGCAGACCGCGGCACTGGTCGGTGCGGACGGTTCCATCGACTGGCTGTGCCTGCCCCGCTTCGACTCGGCGGCGTGCTTCGCGGCGCTCGTGGGCGACGAGGAGAACGGCCACTGGCGGATCGCGCCCAAGGGCGCCGGACGGTGCACAAGTCGTGGCTATGTCGATGAATCACTGGTCCTGGAGACGGTGTGGCGCACCCGAACCGGCACGGTCAAAGTCCTTGATTTCATGCCACAAAGGGATGAAGCGCCCGATGTGATCCGCATCGTGGAGGGCGTCGTCGGCACCGTGGAGATGGCTGCCACCCTCCGGCTGCGCTTCGACTACGGCAGCGTCGTGCCCTGGATGCGGCGCGCGGACGGCCACCGGGTCGCGGTCGCGGGCCCCGACTCCGTCTGGCTGCGCTGCGAGCCGCCGGTGCACACCTGGGGCCAGCAGTTCAGCACCTGCTCGTCGTTCACGGTCGCGGCGGGCGAGAAGGTCGCCTTCGTCCTCACATGGCACCCCTCGCACAGGCCGCGCCCCAAGCTGGTCGACCCCTATGTGTCACTGCGCCACTGCCTGGAGGACTGGGCCGAGTGGTCGTCCCGCTGCCGGTACCAGGGGCCCTACCGCGAGGCGGTCCTGCGTTCTCTGATCACCTTGAAGGCGCTCACCTACGCGCCCACGGGCGGGATCGTCGCCGCCCCGACGACGTCCCTGCCCGAGGAGATCGGCGGCGTACGCAACTGGGACTACCGGTTCTGCTGGCTGCGCGACTCCACCCTGTCGCTCGGCGCCCTGCTCGCGGCCGGCTACCTCGACGAGGCCGCGGCCTGGCGCGACTGGCTGCTGCGCGCGGTGGCCGGCGACCCGGCCGACCTGCAGATCATGTACGGACTCGCGGGCGAACGCCGGCTGGCCGAGATGGAGCTGGGCTGGCTCGGCGGCTACGCGGGATCCGTCCCGGTCCGGGTCGGCAACGACGCGGCGTACCAGCTCCAGCTCGACGTCTACGGCGAGGTCATCGACTCCTTGTTCCTCGCCAGGAAGATGGGTCTGAAGACCGAGCGGCACGCGTGGAACATTCAGTTGAGCCTCCTCGGCTTCCTGGAGTCGAAGTGGCGCGAACCGGATCAGGGGCTGTGGGAAGTGCGTGGACCGCGCCGCCACTTCGTGCACTCCAAGGTGATGGCGTGGGTCGCGGCCGACCGTGCCGTACGCACTCTGGAGGCCGACCCGACGTTGCGCGGGAACGCGGCGCGCTGGCGCGCCATGCGCGACGAGGTGCACCGGGAGGTGTGCGAGAAGGGCTTCGACCCGGTACGGAACACCTTCACGCAGTCGTACGGCTCGACGGACCTGGACGCGGCGGTGCTGCTGATTCCGCACGTCGGCTTCCTGCCCCCGGACGATCCCCGGGTCCTCGGCACGGTCAAAGCGGTGCAGGCCGAGCTGGGCAGCGGTCCGCTGGTGCGGCGCTACAGCACCGCGGGCGTCTCCGTCGACGGGCTGCCGGGCGACGAGGGCGCGTTCCTGGCGTGCTCGTTCTGGATGACGGACGCGCTGTGCATGACGGGCCGTGAGGACGAGGCCCGGGAGCTGTTCGAACGGCTGCTGGCGCTCCGCAACGACGTGGGCCTGCTCTCCGAGGAGTACGACCCGCTGGCCGGCCGCCAGCTCGGCAACTTCCCTCAGGCGTTCAGCCATATCGGGCTGGTGAACGCCGCCCTCGCGCTGGGGCGGCACGAGGCGGCAGGATAGAGCCATGGATCTTGGACTCAAAGGCCGCGTCTACATCGTCACCGGCGCCTCCCGGGGCCTGGGCAACGCCTCCGCGCGGGCGCTGGCGGCCGACGGCGCGAAGCTGGTCATCACGGGGCGGGACGAGCAGACGGTCAAGGACGCGGCGGCCGAACTGGGCCCGAACGCGGTGGGCCTGGCCACGGACAACGCGGACCCCGCCGGCGCGGAGCGTCTGGTCGCCGCGGCCCGGGCGCACTTCGGCCGGGTCGACGGCGTCCTCATCAGCGTGGGCGGCCCGGCGCCGGGCTTCGTCGCGGACAACACCGACGAGCAGTGGCAGTCGGCGTTCGAGTCGGTGTTCCTGGGCGCGGTGAGGCTGGCGCGGACCGCGGCGGCGGAGCTGTCCGAGGGCGGGGTGATCGGTTTCGTCCTGTCCGGCTCGGTCCATGAACCGATCCCCGGCCTGACGATCTCCAACGGCCTGCGCCCGGGCCTCGCGGGCTTCGCCAAGTCACTCGCCGACGAGCTGGGCCCGCGCGGCGTCCGCGTAGTCGGCCTGCTGCCGGCACGCATCGACACCGACCGGGTACGGGAACTCGACGCGCTCTCCGGCGACCCGGAGGCGGCGCGCGCGGGGAACGAGTCCCGCATCCCGCTGCGGCGCTACGGTACGCCGGAGGAGTTCGGCAGGGTCGCGGCGTTCCTGCTGTCGCCCGCGGCGTCGTACCTGACGGGTGTGATGGTCCCGGTCGACGGCGGCGCACGCCACGGTTTCTGACGGCTGCGGCGTTTGGGCCGGGCCTCGGCGCCTCACGCCGCCGGCGGGCGAAGCCCGGCGAGTCCGGCCCGTCCGGCGTCACGCCACACGTTCCGCCCGGTGCTTCGACTCGCGCAGTCGCACCTCCACCGGGAGCGCCTGCACGCCGGCGGACTCCCGCGCATGCGCCACCGCCTCGTCCACCAGCCGGGCCAGCGTCTCGGCCGGTTCGGCATGCGGCTCCAGCTGCAGCAGGACCCGTGCCTCGGGAGCACTTCGACTGCGACCCGTCAGCATGACGTGGGCGTGGGACACGCCGTCCAGCGACTCGGCCTCCCTGGCCATCACGGTCTCCAGCGCCCGGCCCCGCACCAGCGCGCCCTCGCCGTCCCCGGTGTCCACCAGGACCTCGGCGAGGCGGGCGCGGCGCAGCTGGGAGAGCAGCCACCACAGGGCGAGGAGCACCAGCACCGCGAGGACCGCGATGACGACCGGCCACCACCAGCCCTCGTCCCGCCACCTCATGCGGTCCGCTGCGCTGAGCAGCACGTCGCGCCGCCCGCTGTAGGGCCACCAGGAAGGCACGGACAGCCCTGCCCCGGCCGCGAGAACGGCACCGCCTGCGCACAGCAGCGCCAGCCCGGCGAGACCGAGCAGGATCCGGTTGACCGCTCTGAGCATCCCTCTCACCCCTTGTCCCTCACCGCTTGCCCGCCGGCGGCCGGCCGACGTGCACGGCCAGCGCCGGGGGTCTGGCGAGGCCCAGTTCCCTGATGCCCGCCCCGAGGGCGGCGTCCAGATCGGCGCGTACGTCGTCCAGTTCGCGGAAGTGCGAGCGGGCCCGCACCCGGGCCTTGGAGCGTGTCATCCGTACCCGTACGGATGACACTCCGGAGACTTCCATCGCGCGGTCGCGCAGCACGAGCGCCGCCGCCTGACGGTTGAGGCCGGCCCGTACGTGCGCGCGGTCGCGGTGCATGGGCAGCACCGTGCGCAGCCCCGGCGTCACCGCGAGAACGATCAGCCAGACGCCGATGAGTGCCACGGCCCCAGCGACAGCGAGGACCGCCACCTCGTCCAGGCGCCAGCGGTCGAGATGGTCCGCCAGCGCGCGCCGCCAGTGCATGGCCGACCGGCCGGCGCGCACCGCGGCGATGTCGTAGAGCAGCAGCCCCGATCCGGCGAGGATCACCAGGGCGACCAGCGCGGCGGGAACGCGACGCGCCGACCAGAAGCGCCCCGCCTTGCCGTGCTCCCCTTTCGCGGGGGCGGGGGCGGGGTCGTAGTCCGCCGCGGATGTGGACTGGTCCAGTTCCAGAACGGGCCGGTCGCTGTGTTCGGGCTCGGTCATCGGATCCTCCCCTGCGCCCCGTGACGCGAGTGGACGGAGTGCAGGCGCTCGACCTGGACCGCCACCTCGGGCACCTCCATCCCCGCCAATGCCCTTACCCTTTTGACCACTTGGCGACGCACCGCGCCGCACTGGCGGCCGATGTCGCCGGGGTAGTCGAGTTCCAGGCTGACGCTGACGCGGGCGGTGTCATGGTGCACGACGACCATCGCGTGCGGCGGCGGAGTGCCCTCGGGCACGCCCTCGAGCGCCTCGCGTGCCGCCTTCGCGGCGATCTTCGCCACGACACGGTCGGCGATGGTGGTCGCCCCGCGTTCGGCGGCGGCGACGCGTTCGGCGGCCACCGTGCGTCACCGCCGCCCGTCGCCGCGATCGCGGGTCCGGAAGAAGTCGCCGACCTCCAGGTCGCCCTCGAGGAACCTGCCCACCACGAAACCGACCGCCCCCAATGCGGCGACCAGGAGAAACGCCCCGAACCCACCGAAGTAACCGGCGAATCCGAGCGCCATGCCGGCCAACAGGCCGACCGCGGCCATGCTCATGCTGACCTCCTCTACTGGAGACGCTGCTCCGACTCGTCCTCTTCCTCATCGGGCAGCTTGACGTCGGTCACGGCGATGTTGACCTCCACGACTTCCAGGCCGGTCATCCGCTCGACTGCGGCGACGACGTTCTCCCGGACATCGCGGGCGACATCGGAGATGGCGACGCCGTAGTCGACGACGATCTCCAGGTCCAGGGCCGTCTGCACCTCACCGACCTCGGCCTTGACGCCCCGGGTCACACTGGACCGGCCGCCTCCGCCCGGCACACGGTCGCGTACGGCGCCGAAGGTGCGGGAGATGCCGCTGCCCATCGCGTGGACGCCGACGACGTCCCGTGCGGCGAGTCCGGCGATCTTCTCCACGACGCCGTCGGCGATCGTGGTGCGTCCTCGGACCCCCGCTTCCACGCGCTTACCGATGGAGGTCCTGCGGGGCGACGGCTCGCCGGATTCGTTCCCCGCGCTCTGCGGCCGGTTGCGTTCACCTGTCTCGGTCATCGCGTTGTCCTTTCGGGTGGTGGTGACCTCCCTTTGCCCACATTAGGTGTGCTTGCCCCGTTTCGCGCCAGAGATGCGGCAGGCTGGAGGAATGACCACTGCGGGAGCGATGGGGCGGATGCGGCGGGCGCTGGGGCTCGGTCGGCTGGTGGCGCTGGGCGGGCCGGAGGACGGCACGTGGCTCGCCGAACGCGCGGCCGGATCGGTGCTCATCAGAGCCGCCGCGAAGGCGGTGCGCGGAGCTGCGGTCACCCGCCTCGACGTGAGGCTCGCGGACCCCGAAACGGCTGCGGAGCCCATGCTTCCGCCGCCGCCGAGCGCGCTTCCACCAGGGTCGTACCGACTTTCGGCGCAGGTCGCGGTGTGGAGCGGTGAGCCGCTGCCCGAGGTGACGGCGGCGCTTCGGTCGGCGTTGTCCCGGACGGCGGCGGACCGGCTGGGCCTGGTGGTCGGCGAGGTGGACCTGCGGGTGGTGGAGCTCCCGGACAGTCCGCTGGAGCCCGCCCCCACCCCTTCCCCCACAGTGGTGGCGCCCTCGGACGCGGCCGGTACTACGGCGGCGGCGACGGCCGGTGTGGTGGGCCTGACGGCGGAGCTGAGCGGCCGTGCCGTGCACCTGGCCGACGACCACGTACGGATCGAACTGGCCACGGCCGAGGGGTTCCGGGCGCTGGACGTGGCCCGCGCGGTGCGCGCGTCGGTGTCGGGCGCGATGGCGGACGGCCGCCCGGTCACGGTCCTGATCTCATCGGTGGCCTGACCTCGCCTTCGCAGGGCGCGCACCAAGGCCGGTGGGCGCCCTGCGCAAAGGGGCCGGCGGTCAGTCGCCGAGACCCGCGAGGTCCCTGAGCCGACGGGCCTGGGCGGCGCGCTCGGCCGTGCACTGCTCCTCGTAGGAGCGGCCCGCCGCACCTTGCAGCAGCGCCTTGGTCTCGATCACGGCGTCACGGGGCGCGGCGACGAGCGCCGCGGCGAGGTCCCGTACGGCCGCGTCCAGCTCGGTCCCGGGCACGACGAGGTTGGCCAGGCCGGTGCGCTCGGCCTCCTCCGCGTGGACGAATCGGCCGGTCGCACAGATCTCGAGCGCGCGGGCGTAGCCGACCAGCGACACCAGGGGGTGGGTACCGGTGAGGTCGGGAACGAGCCCGAGAGCAGTCTCCCGCATGGCGAACTGGACGTCGTCCGCCACGACCCGCAGGTCGCAGGCGAGGGCAAGCTGGAAGCCCGCGCCGATCGCATGGCCCTGCACGGCCGCGATGGTGACGATGTCGCTGCGACGCCACCAGGTGAAGGCTTCCTGGAACTCGGCGATGGCCGCGTCGACCTCCGCGTCACTGCTGCGCGCGAGGTCGATGAACGACGGCTCGCCGTCGAAGCCCTCGGGCGTGAAGGCCTGCCGGTCGAGCCCGGCGGAGAAGGACTTGCCCTCGCCGCGCAGCACCACGACACGCACATCACCCGGCAGTGACCTGCCGGCCTGCGTCAATGCCCGCCACAGCGCGAAGTCCTGGGCGTTGCGCTTGTCCGGCTTGGTCAGGGTCACCGTGGCAACGGCGCCGTCGACGGTGAGTCGCACACCGTCCTTGTCGAGCACAGGGTCGAGCGAAGTCATGGGACGCCTCCGGTTCGGTGCAGTGATGCCTACGAAGATAAGCGACTGCACAGTAACCACCCGGACCGGTCGGACGACCGCCCGGGTGGCCACCGCGGAACCGATGGGCCGAAGGAGTCCTTACGACGGGGCTGGTCAGGCCGAGGCGGCCTTCTTGCCCCTCGTCGCTCCGCCGCGTCCACGCAAAGCGACTCCGGACTCACTGAGCATCCGATGGACGAATCCATAGGAGCGACCGGTCTCTTCGGCCAGCGCCCGGATGCTCGCACCGGAGTCGTACTTCTTCTTCAGGTCTGCCGCGAGCTTGTCGCGCGCGGCGCCGGTAACCCGGCTGCCCTTCTTCAGAGTCTCGGCCACCCGTGCCTCCTCATGGGAAGTGCGCTCTGGACTTCTCATGATCACCCCTTACGGGCGTCCTGGCCACCCATTCGACAAGGTCCGTACGGATCGCTTGGCAACGCGATATGCGGCCACCGTTACCGGAATCAACCCTTCCGATCCGGCGAGAGGGAACGTATCGCCTGACCTCCCGCGAAAACGCCTGGTCAGCAGCGTGACGGAGGACACACCGGGACGGGAGGCCGGAACGCGGCAATTGGCCAGCCGCCACACTGCGGTACGAGACGCTCTCACACAGATGACGGATCACGCGTAGGCCGAATGATCCATACGGAGTGGATCAACAGCGCCCGGGATGCCGCCCGACCGCGTCAGGCGAGCGCCACCAGGTCCGCGTAGTCCGCACCCCACAGGTCCTCGACACCGTCCGGCAGCAGAATGATCCGCTCCGGCTCCAGCGCCTCGACGGCGCCCTCGTCGTGGGTGACGAGGATGACGGCGCCCTTGTAGGTGCGCAGCGCGCCGAGGATCTCCTCGCGGCTGGCCGGGTCCAGGTTGTTGGTGGGCTCGTCGAGCAGCAGGACGTTGGCCGACGAGACGACGAGCGTGGCCAGCGCCAGGCGGGTCTTCTCACCACCCGAGAGCACCCCGGCCGGCTTGTCGACGTCGTCACCGGAGAAGAGGAACGAGCCGAGCGTCTTGCGCACCTCGACGAGGTCGAGGTCGGGCGCGGCGGAACGCATGTTCTCCAGGACCGTGCGGTCCGGGTCGAGGGTCTCGTGCTCCTGGGCGTAGTACCCGAGCTTGAGGCCGTGACCGGGGGTGACCATGCCGGTGTCGGGCTTCTCGACGCCGGCGAGAAGGCGCAGCAGCGTCGTCTTGCCCGCACCGTTGAGGCCGAGGATGACGACGCGCGAGCCCTTGTCGATGGCGAGGTCGACATCGGTGAAGATCTCGAGCGACCCGTACGACTTGGACAGGCCCTCGGCGGTCAGCGGGGTCCGCCCGCACGGTGCGGGCTCCGGGAAGCGCAGCTTGGCGACCTTGTCGGCCATCCGGATGTCCTCGAGGCCGGACAGCAGGCGCTCGGCGCGGCGGGCCATGTTCTGCGCGGCGACCGTCTTCGTGGCCTTGGCACGCATCTTGTCGGCCTGGGAGTTGAGGGCGGCCGCCTTCTTCTCCGCGTTCTGCCGCTCGCGCCTGCGGCGCTTCTCGTCGGCCTCCCGCTGCTGCTGGTAGAGCTTCCAGCCCATGTTGTAGACGTCGATCACCGATCGGTTGGCGTCGAGGTAGAAGACCTTGTTGACGACCGTCTCGACGAGGTCGACGTCGTGGGAGATCACGATGAACCCGCCGCGGTACGTCTTCAGGTAGTCGCGCAGCCAGACGATCGAGTCGGCGTCGAGGTGGTTGGTGGGCTCGTCGAGCAGGAGGGTGTCGGCGTCCGAGAAGAGGATGCGCGCGAGCTCCACCCGGCGGCGCTGACCGCCGGAGAGCGTATGCAGGGGCTGGCCGAGGACCCGGTCGGGCAGGCCCAGCGCGGCGGCGATGGTGGCCGCCTCGGCCTCGGCGGCGTAACCGCCCTTGGTCAGGAACTCCGTCTCCTGGCGCTCGTACTGCTTGAGCGCCTTCTCCCGCGTGGCGCCCAGTCCGTTGGCGATGCGGTCCTCGTTCTGGCGCATCTTGCGGATCAGCAGGTCGAGTCCGCGGGCGGAGAGGATGCGATCGCGGGCGAGGACGTCGAGGTCGCCGGTGCGGGGGTCCTGCGGGAGGTAGCCGACCTCGCCGGAACGGGAGATCGTGCCTGCGGCGGGGATGCCCTCGCCGGCAAGGCACTTGGTGAGGGTGGTCTTGCCCGCGCCGTTGCGGCCGACGAGGCCGATGCGGTCGCCCTTGGCGATACGGAAGGAGGCGGACTCGATGAGGACGCGCGCGCCGGCGCGCAGCTCGATACCGGATGCGGTGATCACGGGGAAATACTCCAGGGCGGTGGGACGGCGGAAGGGACGGGCGCAGCGACGCTTCGACGCCGTCTAATGCACAAGGAGAATTGCCATACGGGCCAGTCTAACGGGGCAGGGCAAGTGCTTTTCCGGCTGCGACAGCTGCCGGACGGGTGCTCTGCGGCCCGGTGAGCGCATGGCGCGCAGCCGTGAAGCAGCCCGCCCGAACGGGGGCGGACGGCCGCGACGGTCCGGGCGCGGGGCGGCGATCGGCGGCCGGGGGCCGGCGGGCGGATCCGGGAGCGCCACCAGGGCCGGGACGCCCCGAAGGCCGGGACGAATGGCCCGGCGGCGCGGACGCGGCGGTCGTTCGCGACCGGCCGCGGCACGGGGCAGGGGCCGCTGCGACACGTTCGCCTGAGCCGTACGGAGCGGTGTTGACAGGCGCGGCCGCTGCGGGCCGGGATTGTCTGTGGGCGGTGCCAGACTGAGACGCAGATCACCATCCTGTCGTCGAGCGAGTGAGGAGTGATCGGGATGACGCAGTCGCCGAGCATCTGTCCCACGCTGGTCTACACGGACGCCAAGGCCGCGATCAGACAGCTCACCGAGGCTTTCGGCTTCACCGAACACGCGGTGTACGAGGACGAGGACGGCGGGGTGCTGCACGCCGAGCTGACGTATGGGAACGGCATGGTGATGCTGGGCAGCAGGGGCACCGGCAGCGAGTTCGACAAGCTGATGCAGGACGCCGGTCCGGCAGGGGTGTTCGTGCATGTCGACGACGTGGACGCGCACCACGGCACCGCGGTGGAGCACGGCGCGGAGATCGTCATGCCGCCGACCGACCAGGACTACGGGGCGCGGGACTACATGGCCCGCGACGTCGAGGGCAACATCTGGAGCTTCGGTACGTACACACCGGGGGCGGCGGAGTCCTCGTAGCGCTGCGCCGCCCCGGGTGCGGTGTGCCGGATGTCAGGCGCGACCGGTGTGCACCTGGAAGGCCGCGCGCCGGACGGCCTTGGCCAGGGCGGGGTCCGGGTGCGCGGCGGCGAGGGCGACGAGGACCTGGACCGTACGCGGGTGCCCGCCGGCCCGGACTTCCTCGATCAGCGCGGGGACCGTGCCCTGCACGGCGGAGTCGAGGTGGCGCAGCAGCAGCTGGGGCTCACCGTGGTCGGCGACGGCGGCCGCGGTGTCCACCCAGAGCCAGGTGGCCTCTTCGCGGGTGAGGACATCGGCGGCGTCCTCGGGATCGGCGCCCTCGTACTCCGCCAGCCACAGCAAGGCATAGGGCCTCAGGGACGGTTCGGCGGCGGCGGCGCGCACCTCGGGCTCGGCGGGGCCGCCGACGACGCGCAGCGCCTCGAAGGCCAGTCCGCGCAACAGGGCGTCCTCGCCGCGGGCGACGCCGAGGAGTTCACCGACCGCGCTGGAGACGGTGCGGGCGGCGAGCCACGCGCGGTACTCGGCGCGTGCCGGTCCGGGGGTGAGGCGGGCGCATCCGCGCAGCATGTCCTCGGCGGACTGCTCGATGTTGCCCGCGGGGCTCTGGGCGGCGACGCAGATCTGCTCCAGTTTGACCCACACCGCCCAGTTGCCGAGGGGGGTGAGCGTGGCCTGACCGCGCTCCAGGGTCAGCGCGCCGATGGCGGCCAGTCCTTCCAGGGCCCAGTCGAGCAACAGGGAGAGGGGAACGTCGCCGTCACCGGGGCCGGCCGTGACCGGCGAGGCGGGCGCGGCGGGGCCGGCGGCGGGCTGCTCGCCGGCAGCGCAGGGCGTCTCGCCGCGGGGGCCGTAGGGGACCTCGCAGCGTTCCTCACGCAGTTCGGCGACGCGCTGCTGCAGCAGATCGAGCAGGGCCGGTACGAGCACGGGTCCGGCCGAGAGCTGGAGGAGGGAGAGCACCTGGGGCACGGCCTCGACGACCTCGGCCACGGCGGTGGGTGCGACGACCTCGGGGGCGGGGTGCGCGAGCGACCAGGCGTCGAAGAGGGCGACCCAGCCGCGCAGCACGGCCATGTCGTCCCGGTCCCAGGCGCGCAGCCGCCAGCCGGGGCGTGCGGTGCCGCCGTGCAGTTCGACGAGACCGGCGAGGCGGGCACGGTCCCAGCCCGCGCGCACCTGGTCCGGCGTCAGGTTCAGTGCGGCAGCCGCCCGTTCCTGGGCGCCGATCGCCGACGGGACCGTGGCCGGGTGGCCTCCGGGCGGCCCTTCGGGCAGGGAGGGGGCCACGCCCGCGGCGGCCCACCGAGCGATGCGTACGGCGTCGGCGAGGACCGCGCGGGCCTGTCGGGCCAGCTCGGCGGGAGCGGGGGTGCCCTCCGGCGGGCGGGGCGCCGGACGGGTGCGCCGGGTCGTCACGGCCCGTCGTGCGGTGGCCAGCGATCGCGGGCGGACAAGACGGAGTCTGGAGTTGCGCGCCAATTGCTCATCAGGCTTTCGGGACGTCACGGGGAGCAGTCTTCCCGCTGACGGCCCGAAAGCCCAAACGGAACGTGGGGCGCCGGGCCCTTGACGTTTCCCGCCTGCGGCTGTGTGAGCTACATGAGAGGCGTGAGGAAGCGGCGGAGGGCCTCTTCGTACGCCATGGGGTCGGCGTTCCACATCGCCGCGTGCGGGGCGCCGGGGACGGTGTGCAGGGTGGCCAGAGCGGGGCGGCCGGCGGCCAGGCGGCGCGAGTGCTCCCACGAGGCGAGGGTGTCGTCCGGCCCGTGGAAGATGAGCATCGGGACGCGGACGGCGAGCGGGTCGGCGGCCTCGGCGAGGCGGTCGCCGTGGGGGCCGGTACGGCCGAGCGCGGCGCGCACCGCGAGCGGCAGCAGCGGGGCGGGGGTGCGCCGGGCGGTGGCGAGGGCGCGCAGGGTCGCCTCCCAGTCGAGGACCGGGGAGTCCAGGACGAGTCCGCTGATCCTGTCGCGCAGACCCGAGTTGGCGGCGGCCCGCAGGGCCATCGAGGCACCAGTGGACCAGCCGTGGACGACGACGCGTTCGGCGCCGTGCCGCACGGCGTGCCGTACGGCCGCGTCGAGGTCGCGCCACTCGGAGTCCCCGAGGTGGCTCAGGCCGTCGGGCGGCCGGGGGGCGCCCTCGTCGCCGCGGTAGGCGAGGTTGAGCACGGGGAACTGGTGGTCGCGCAGGAACGCGAGCAGGTTCAGCGGGTGCTCCCGGGTGGTGCCGATGCCGTGCACCGTGATCACCCAGGTGCTGCGGGCACCTGGCACGAACCACGCGGGCAGCGCGCCGAGTTCGCCGGGGACGAGGACGTCGGCGTACGGGATGCCGAGGGCGTCGGCGGGGTTGCCGCTGTGCACCTGCGGCGTGAAGCGGACCCGGCTGCCCGGCCGGAGCCCCCCGTCGGCGGCGCGCTCCAGGCGCCGTACGACCGTGTCAGCGGAGTGCGTGACCTCGTCGAGCACGGGCCCGACGACGGCGTGGACCCCGGAGCCCTGAAGTCCGTACGTCCCCGGGCGCAGGGAAGCGAGGCTGCGGGTGAGCGTCACGCGGGCGGGGCCGGTCTCGTGCACGGTGAGCCTCGGGTCGCCCGGCAGAGGGCGGCGGATGGGCGCCCCGAGGGCGGCGCTGCACGCGTGACGGCCGGCGGCGACCGCCGCCGCGCCGACGCCGATGAGTGTGGTGACGGCCGCTGCCGTCGCTGTAGCGGGGCGCACGGGTCCAGTGTCGACGGGGGCGGGCGGGGGTGCCAGTGGGCGGGAGGGGTGGATCTCGGTGGGAGGTCTTTCCCCACCCCGCCCCTTCCCGTAACTGGGGCTTCGCCCCAGGCCCCGTACCACTCTTCGGATGGGGCCTCCCCCGGCCACCGGGCCGTAGGGGGAGTGTCCTCAAACGCCGGACGGGCTGGAATCACCGCCGCCCGGGCGCGAGCAGCTGGCGGCGGATAGCCGCCTCACCGCGCCCGGGGCTCCACCCCGGACCCTGCCGCCTGAGACGAAGCGCCTCCCACAGCCGCCAAGCCCCAGGTGAATGGCCTCAGACACCAGACGAGCTGGAATCACCGCCGCCCGGGCGCGAGCAGCTGGCGGCGGATAGCCGCCTCACCGCGCCCGGGGCTCCACCCCGGACCCTGCCGCCTGAGACGAAGCGCCTCCCACAGCCGCCAGCCCCAGGCGAATGGCCTCAGACACCAGACGAGCTGAAATCACCGCCGCGCGGGCACCCGATCGCCGCCTCAACGCGCTTCCGGGCTACACCCCCGTACGCCGTGTCCTCACATTCCCCCCTGCGCTTCGCCCGGGGGACCACCGGAATCACCGCCGCGCGGCAGCCCGGGCTGGCCGTAGGTGGTCAGGCGGGTGGCGGCGGACGCGAGTTCCTCTTCGGACAGCAGTCGCGGTGTGAGCGGCGGGACCGAGGAGGCCGTGAGCCAGACCTGGCACATCCATTCCAGCTGGGCCGTCCTGTCGTACGCCTCGGCCGGCGTCGTGCCGTATGCGACCGTGCCGTGGTTCTGGAGGAGGCAGGCCGTGCGGTCCCGGAGGGCCGCGAGCATGGCGCGGGCCAGTTCGGGCGTGCCGTACAGGGCGTAGGGCGCCACGCGGACCGGGCCGCCGAGGGCCGCCGTCATGTAGTGGATCGGCGGCAGCTCGGGCACCAGCGTGGAGACGGCGGTGGCGTGCACGGCGTGGGTGTGGACGACGGCCGCGGCCGGTGTGTTCCGGTAGACCTCCAGGTGGAGCGGCAGCTCGCTGGTGGGGGCGAGGGTGCCGATGGTCTGCCGGCCGTCGAGGTCCACGGCGACGACGTCACGTGGCCCGAGCCGGTCGTAGGGCACCCCGCTCGGCGTGACCAGCACGAGGTCGCCGACCCGTACGGAGACGTTGCCGGACGTGCCGACGACCAGTCCCTCCGCGGCGGTTCTGCGGGCCGTCGCGACGACGTCCTGCCAGGCCTGTTCGATCGTGTCCTGTCGCGCGTGATCAGTCATGGCGACGATCCTGGCAGTCAGGGCTCGGAGGCCGACAGGGACGGCGGACGCGACAGAGTGTGTTCGAGTGAACGCCGGGTGCTGTCAACGGGTGCCGAAAGGACAAACGGAACGTCCGCTACCTACTTAACGACACCATGGAGCCGGACCCAGTTCATCTTCCGTTCACCCAGGTTGCCTACGGTCGCCGAGTCAATGACGTCAAACGATTGCCTGGGTAAATGGAACACATCACGCTGCTGCTCGCGATTGTGATCGTGACAGCTCTCGTGTTCGATTTCACGAACGGTTTCCACGACACCGCCAACGCGATGGCGACGACCATCTCGACCGGCGCCCTGAAGCCCAAGACCGCGGTGGCCATGTCCGCCGTTCTGAACCTCGTCGGTGCATTCCTGTCCGTGGAGGTCGCCAAGACGATCTCCAGTGGCCTCGTCGACGAATCAGGCATCTCCCCTGAAGTCATCTTTGCGGCGCTCGTCGGCGCCATCCTCTGGAACCTGCTGACCTGGCTCATCGGTCTGCCGTCCAGCTCCTCGCACGCCCTGATGGGCGGCCTCATCGGCGCCACCGTCGCCTCCGCCGGTTTCAACGCGGTCAACGGCGGCGTCGTCGTCACCAAGGTCCTGATCCCCGCGGTCGCCGCGCCTCTCGTGGCCGGTGTCGCGGCGTTCCTCGCCTCCCGGCTGACGTACAAGATCGGCAAGAACGCCGACCCGAAGGCCACGGCCAAGGGCTACCGCGCCGGGCAGATCTGCTCCGCCGGCCTCGTCTCGCTGGCGCACGGCACCAATGACGCGCAGAAGACGATGGGCATCATCACCCTGGCCCTGGTCGCCGGGAACGTCATCGCCCCGGGCTCCAACCCTCCGCTGTGGGTCATCGTCTCCGCCGGTGTCGCCATCGCCCTCGGCACCTACCTCGGCGGCTGGCGCATCATCCGCACCATGGGCAAGGGCCTGACCGACCTGCAGCCGCAGCAGGGCTTCGCCGCCCAGACCAGCGCGGCGAGCGTCATCCTCGCCTCCTCCAACCTCGGCTTCTCGCTGTCGACCACGCACTCGTGCTCCGGCGCGGTGATGGGCGCGGGTCTCGGCCGCAAGGGCGGTGTGGTCCGCTGGTCCACCGCGACCAGGATGTTCGTCGCCTGGGGTCTGACCCTGCCGGCCGCGGGTCTCGTCGCGGCGGGCTCGGAGTTCGTCACCAAGCAGGGTTCCTGGGGCGTCGCGGCCGTCGCCGTCTTCCTGGTCGCGTCCTGCGTCACCATCTGGTTCGTCTCCCGCCGCCAGGTCGTCGACCACACCAACGTCAACGACGTCTCGGACGGGGAGCCGGCGGGCGTCGTCACCGCGGCCATCGCGGCCGTCACCCCGCCGCCCGCGGGCGAGCTCAAGACCACCATCCCGGCCCCGGCCGCCCCGCCGGCCGAGCCCGAGCCGGTCCGTCCGGCCACGGTGTAAGGAATCATCAGCATGAAGATCGACTGGGCAGCTCTCGGCTCCGTGTTCAGCGTGAGCCTCATCGCCACCGTCGCCCTGGTGGGCCTGTTCACCCTGGGCATCGTGGGCCTGACCAAGCACGAGACGGCGAGCGCGAACGGCGGATCGGCCACCATGGTCCGCACCGGCGCCTACGCCTGCTTCGCCCTGTGCGCCGCGGCCGTGGCGTACGGGATCTATCTCATCGTCAGCTGACCCCGCTGACTCCTGTCGTCCGCTGACGACGCCGTCCCGCTCGGAGCCGGGCCGGAGGCACCCCGCGTGCCTCCGGCCCGGCTTCGGCGCATCCGGGATGTGGGGCTTCGCACACTGTCCCGCCGCAGGTCAAGGGTGAGTTGACGGGCGTTCGCGGGCATGGTGGACTGCCGGGGCCAAATACGGCGGCAGAAGAGGAAGTCCGGTGCGAATCCGGCGCGGTCCCGCCACTGTCACCCGGCGCACACGCCGGGGAGCCAGGAACTCTCACCGCCGGTCACGTCGAACCAGGGCGCGGACCCTGAGTGAGGACCTCACCATGCCTGGCTGCCGTTCAGCCCTGTCCGCCGGACACCACCTGCGGGACCACTGACCCGATGCGTGCCGACCGTGTATTCGTGTACGGCGCCACCGTCGGCCTCGCCGGTGACCTGCTCGTCGGCGACCCCCGCCGCGGGCATCCCGTCGCCGCCTTCGGGCGGGCCGCGGGCGCCGCGGAGCGCCTGCTGTGGCGCGACCACCGGGGCTGGGGCGCTCTGCACACCGCCGTGTGCGCCGGCGGCGCCGCGGCCCTGGGCGCGCTGGCGTCCCGTGCCGTGCGCCGCTCCCCCGTCGCGTCCGTCGCCCTGACCGCGGCCGCCACCTGGGCCGTGGTCGGGGGCACCACGCTGGGCCGGGAGGCCCGCGTCATCGGCGAGGCACTGGCCGCGGGGGACGTCGAGGCGGCCCGCGCGCGGCTGCCCCATCTGTGCGGGCGCGATCCGCAGGCCCTGGACGAACAGCAGATCGCCCGTGCCGTCGTCGAGTCGGTCGCCGAGAACACCTCGGACGCCGTCGTCGGCGCGCTGGTGTGGGGCGCGGTCGCGGGTGTTCCCGGGCTCGTCGGCTTCCGGGCGGTGAACACGCTGGACGCGATGGTCGGCCACAAGTCGCCGCGCCACCGGCGCTACGGCTGGGCCTCCGCGCGCCTCGACGATGTGGTGGGCTGGCCCGGCGCACGGCTCACCGCGGTGCTCGCCGCCGTGGCGGGCCCGGATCCGCGCAGGGCGGTCCGCGTGTGGCGCGCCGACGCGGCGAAGCATCCGAGCCCCAACGCGGGCCCGGTGGAGGCGTCGTTCGCGGGCGCGCTCGGCGTCCGGCTGGGCGGGACGCTGTCGTACGGGGGCCGCGTCGAGCACCGGCCCGTGCTGGGCGGGCAGGGCCGAGCGGTGGAGTTCGGCGACATCGACCGGGCCGTGCGGCTGTCGCGGCGTATCGGAGTGCTGACGCTGGTGGCGTGCGCGGGTGCGCGGCTCGCCTACGGAGCCATGAGGGGGAGGCGTACATGAGCGGTGGCGGACTGCTGGTCGCGGGCACCACGTCGGACGCGGGCAAGAGCGTCGTCACCGCCGGGATCTGCCGCTGGCTGGTGCGGCGCGGGGTGAAGGTCGCGCCGTTCAAAGGGCAGAACATGTCGCTGAACTCGTTCGTGACGCGCGAGGGCGCCGAGATCGGACGGGCACAGGCGATGCAGGCGCAGGCGGCCCGCGTGGAGCCGACCGCGCTGATGAACCCGGTGCTGCTCAAGCCCGGCAGCGACCGCTCCAGTCAGGTCGTGCTGATGGGCCGGCCGGTCGGCGAGCTCAGCGCGAGGGGCTATCACGGCGGCAGGCAGCGGGAGTTGTTCGAGCCGGTCCTGGCGTGCCTGGAGGAGCTGCGGGGCACGTATGACGCGGTGATCTGCGAGGGGGCGGGCAGTCCGGCCGAGATCAATCTGCGGCGCACGGACATCGTGAACATGGGCATCGCGCGGGCCGCACGGCTGCCGGTGCTCGTGGTCGGGGACATCGACCGGGGCGGGGTGTTCGCGCAGTTCTTCGGGACGACGGCGCTGCTCGCACCCGAGGACCAGGCGCTGGTCGCCGGCTACCTGGTGAACAAGTTCCGCGGGGACGTGACGCTGCTGGAGCCAGGGCTCGACATGCTGCACGGGCTCACCGGGCGGCGGACGTTCGGCGTCCTGCCGTACGCGCACGGGCTCGGCATCGACGAGGAGGACGGGCTGCGGGTGTCCCTGCGCGGGGCGGTCAGGGAGTCGGTCGTGGCTCCGCCGGTCGGCGAGGACGTGCTGCGGGTCGCGGTGTGCGCGGTGCCGCTGATGTCGAACTTCACCGATGTGGACGCGCTGGCCGCCGAACCGGGTGTCGTGGTGCGCTTCGTGGACCGTGCCGAAGAACTGGCGGACGCCGACCTGGTGGTCGTCCCGGGCACGCGCGGCACGGTACGGGCGCTGGCGTGGCTGCGGGAGCGCGGGCTCGCGGACGCTCTGGTCCGTCGGGCGGCGGAGGGCAGGCCGGTGCTGGGCATCTGCGGCGGTTTCCAGGTCCTGTCGGAGCGCATCGAGGACGAGGTCGAGTCGAAGGCCGGTGCCGTCGACGCGCTCGGACTGCTGCCGGTACGGGTGCGGTTCGCGCACGACAAGACCCTTGCCCGCCCCGTCGGCGAGGCGCTCGGCGAGCGGGTGGAGGGCTACGAGATCCACCACGGCGTCGCCGAAGTCCTCGGCGGCGAGGCGTTCCTGGACGGCTGCCGGGTCGGGTCGGTGTGGGGCACGCACTGGCACGGCTCCCTGGAGAGCGACGGCTTCCGCCGGGCGTTCCTGCGCCGGATCGCCGCGCAGGCGGGCCGCCGTTTCGTACCGGCGCCGGACACGAGCTTCGGTGCGCTGCGCGAGGAGCAGCTGGACCGGCTCGGCGATCTGATCGAGGAGCACGCGGACACGGACGCGCTGCTGCGGCTGATCGAGCAGGGCCCGCCGGACGGGCTGCCGTTCGTCCCGCCGGGGGCACCGTGAGCGCCCCGCAGGCCCCACCGGTCCCGTCCCCTGGTGACATCCCGTCACGTCAAGGAGTGAGCATGAGCACCCGTTATCCGTTCACCGCGGTCGTCGGCATGGACGACCTGCGGCTGGCGCTGCTGCTCAACGCGGTCAGCCCGGCGGTGGGCGGTGTCCTGGTCCGCGGCGAGAAGGGCACGGCCAAGTCCACCGCGGTACGCGCGCTGGCCGACCTGCTGCCGGCCGTCCCGGTGGTGGCGGGGTGCCGCTTCGCCTGCGATCCGGCCGCGCCCGATCCCCGGTGCCCGGACGGACCGCACAGCAACAGCCCGGCGCAGCACCGGCCCACGCGCATGGTCGAACTGCCCGTCGGCGCCTCCGAGGACCGGCTCGTCGGGGCGCTCGACATCGAGCGGGCGCTCGCGGACGGGGTGAAGGCCTTCGAGCCCGGGCTTCTGGCGGACGCGCACCGCGGAATCCTGTACGTCGACGAGGTCAACCTGCTCCACGATCACCTGATCGACCTGCTGCTGGACGCCGCGGCCATGGGCGCCTCCTACGTGGAGCGCGAAGGCGTCTCCGTACGGCATGACGCGCGCTTCCTGCTCGTCGGGACCATGAACCCCGAAGAGGGCGAGTTGCGGCCGCAGTTGCTGGACCGCTTCGGCCTGACGGTGGAGGTCGCCGCCTCCCGGGACCCCGACCGGCGGGTGGAGGTCGTACGGCGCCGGCTGGCGTACGACGAGGACCCGGCGGGCTTCGCGGCGCGCTGGGCGGACGAGGAGGCGGCGCTGCGGGACCGGATCGTGGCGGCACGGGAGCTGCTGCCGGGCGTGGTCCTCGGTGACGGCGTGCTGCGTCAGATCGCGGCGACCTGCGCGGCCTTCGAGGTGGACGGCATGCGCGCGGACATCGTGATGGCGCGTACGGCGACGGCGCTGGCCGCGTGGGCCGGCCGGCGAGAGGTCACCGCCGACGACGTACGGCAGGCCGCGCTGCTCGCCCTGCCGCACCGCAGGCGGCGCAATCCCTTCGACGCCCCCGGCCTGGACGAGGACAAGCTCGACCGGACGCTGGAGGAATTCGGCGAGGACGAGCCCGACCCGGACCCGGATCCCGGACCCGACGGCGACGGTCCTGACGGCGGCGGGCCCGGCGGCGGGGGCGGGGTGCCTCCGCAGGGCCAGGGCCCTGACGCGTCACCCGAGTCCGCCGAGCCCTCCGAGCCTTCCGAGGAGGCCCCGCAACCCACGCCGGCCCCCGGGGCCGGGAGCGGTGAGCAGCAGCCCGTACGGGCCTCGGAGCCGTTCCGCGCGAAGGTGCTGAGCGTGCCCGGTCTCGGCGAGGGCGCCTCGGGCCGCAGGTCCCGGGCGCGTACCGAGCACGGGCGGACGACGGGTGCCCGGCGGCCGCGGGGCGCGCTCGGCAAACTGCACCTGGCGGCCACCGTGCAGGCCGCGGCGCCCCACCAGCGGGCCCGTGGGCGCAGCGGCCCCGGGCTGGTGCTGCGCCGGGACGATCTGCGGCAGGCGACCCGCGAGGGGCGCGAGGGCAACCTCGTGCTGTTCGCGGTGGACGCCTCGGGATCCATGGCGGCACGGCAGCGGATGAGCGCGGTCAAGGGCGCGGTCCTGTCGCTGCTGCTGGACGCCTACCAGCGGCGTGACAAGGTCGGGCTGATCACGTTCCGCGGGAAGGACGCGGAGCTGGTGCTGCCGCCGACGTCGTCGGTGGACGCGGCCGCGGCCCGGCTGGAGTCGCTTCCCACGGGCGGCCGTACGCCCCTGGCGGCGGGCCTGCTGAAGGCGCGGGAGGTGCTGCGCGTCGAGCGCCTGCGGGACCCCTCGCGCCGCCCGCTGCTCGTCGTGGTGACGGACGGCCGCGCCACGGCACGGGGTGCGGGTGACGCGTTCGCGCTCGCCATGCGGGCTGCGCGGCTGCACGCCGCCGAGGGGACGGCATCGGTCGTCGTGGACTGCGAGTCCGGCTATGTACGGCTCGGTCTGGCCGGCACCCTCGCCGGCGAACTCGGCGGCGCCGCCGTCACGCTCGACGAGCTGCGCGCCGACTCGATCGCCGGTCTCGTCAAGGACGTTCGCACCGTATCCGCAAACAGCAGAAGGGCCGCTTGATGCCGCAGGGACAGCCGTCCGTCGTACCGGACGACGGACTCACCACCCGCCAGCGCCGCAACCGTCCGCTCGTGTTCGTGCACACCGGCATCGGCAAGGGCAAGTCGACCGCCGCGTTCGGGCTCGCGCTGCGGGCCTGGAACCAGGGGTGGCCGGTCGGGGTCTTCCAGTTCGTGAAGTCGGCCAAATGGAAGGTCGGCGAGGAGAACGCGCTCAGGGTGCTCGGCGCGAGCGGCGAGGGCGGCACGGTCGCCTGGCACAAGATGGGCGAGGGCTGGTCGTGGATCCAGCGCCCCACGGCCGAGGGCGAGCTGTCGAACGAGGACAAGGCGCGCGAGGGCTGGGAGCAGGTCAAGCGGGACCTGGCCGCCGAGACGTACAAGCTCTACGTGCTCGACGAGTTCGCCTATCCGATGCACTGGGGATGGATCGACACCGACGAGGTCGTCGAGGTGCTGCGCACGCGGCCCGGCACCCAGCATGTGGTGATCACCGGTCGCAACGCCCCGCAGAAACTGATCGACTTCGCCGACCTGGTGACCGACATGTCGAAGGTCAAGCACCCCATGGACGTCGGCCAGAAGGGCCAGCGGGGCATCGAGTGGTAGCACGTCTCGTCATCGCCGCGCCGTCCTCCGGCGCGGGCAAGACCACGGTGGCGACGGGGCTGATGGCCGCGTTCGCCGGCCGTGGCCTCGCGGTCTCACCGCACAAGGTCGGTCCCGACTACATCGACCCCGGCTACCACGCACTGGCCACCGGACGCCCGGGGCGTAATCTCGACGCGTACCTGTGCGGTACGGAGCTGATCGCGCCGCTCTTCGCACATGGCGCGCGCGGCTGCGAACTGGCGCTGGTCGAGGGCGTGATGGGTCTGTACGACGGCGCCGCGGGCCAGGGCGAACTGGCCTCGACGGCACAGGTCGCGAAGCTGCTGCGGGCGCCGGTGGTGCTGGTGGTGGACGCGTCCTCGCAGTCGAGGTCGGTGGCGGCGCTGGTGCACGGTTTCGCGTCGTGGGATCCCGGAGTGCGAATCGGCGGGGTGATCCTGAACAAGGTCGCCACCGACCGGCACGAGCGTCTGCTGCGCGAGGCGCTGGAGGAGTCGGGCGTGCCGGTGATGGGCGTTCTGCGGCGTGCGGACGTCATGGCGACGCCGTCGCGGCATCTGGGGCTGGTGCCGGTCGCCGAGCGGCAGACAGAGGCTCTTGACGCGGTCGCCGCGATGGCGGAGCGGGTGCGGGCCGGGTGCGACCTGGACGCGTTGCTGGCCCTCGCCCGGAGCGCTCCTGCCCTGCACGCGGAGGCATGGGACCCGGCGGTCGTGGGGCCGCCGACCGCCGGTGGTCGGGATGTGCCCACCCTCCCCCGGAGCTCCGCCCGGGGGGTGCCCGCAGTCCCGCCGAACGACCGCCCGACACCGGTCGTGGCGGTGGCAGGGGGCGCCGCGTTCACGTTCTCGTATGCCGAGCATGTCGAGCTGCTGAGGGCCGCCGGGGCGGAGGTCGTCACCTTCGACCCGCTCCGGGACGAACAACTGCCCGACGGCACCCGCGGTCTCGTCATCGGCGGCGGCTTTCCCGAGGTGTACGCGCCCGAGCTCTCGGCGAACGAACCACTGCGCAAGGCCGTCGCCGAGCTGGCGCGGTCCGGTGCGCCGGTCGCGGCCGAGTGCGCCGGGCTGCTGTACCTCGCCCGTTCCCTGGACGGAAAGCCGATGTGCGGGGTGCTGGACGCGGATGCGCGCATGACGGGCCGGCTCACCCTCGGCTACCGGGAGGCCGTCGCCGTGGGAGACAGCCCCCTGGCCGCGGCCGGCACGCGCCTGCGCGGCCACGAGTTCCACCGCACGGTGCTGGAGCCCGGGGCCGGGCCGACGCCCGCGTGGGGCATGGTCCGTCCGGAGCGCCGGGTCGAGGGCTTTGTGCAACAGGGCGTGCATGCCAGCTATCTGCACACGCACTGGGCATCGCGGCCCGAGGTCGCCGCCCGGTTCGCCGAGGCGTGCCGGGAATGACGCGGGAGGGTTCACTCGGCGAGGCCGACCACCAGCCAGATGAAGCCGACGCCGCCGATCGTGCACAACAGCGTGGAGCGGGCGGGGTGTTCGTGGTGCGCCTCGGGCAGGATCTCGGCGGCCGCGAGGTAGAGCAGCGCGCCGCCGAAGAATCCGAGGTAGCTGCCGAGAAGTTCCTCAGGAAGAGTGAACAGCAAGGTGGTCGCCGCGCCGATCACCGGCGCGAGCGCGTCGGCGACGAGCATGACGACCGCCTTGCGGCGGGTGTTCCCGTACAGGCTGGTGAGCGTGTACGTGTTGAAGCCGTCGGCGAAGTCGTGGGTGATGACGGCGAGTGCGACGGTGGCGCCCATGCCGCCGCCGACCTGGAAGGCGGCGCCGAGCGCGATGCCGTCCATGAGGCTGTGGGTCACCATCGCCGCGGCGGCCGTCAGGCCCACCTGCGGTACGCGGCGTTCCCCGCCGTGCGCGGCCTGCCGTACGGCCAGCAGCCGTTCCACGCAGTGGGCCGTGAGGAAGCCGCCGGCGAACAGCAGCAGCGCCTGCGGTACGCCGAACACCGGCCGGCCCGCCGCCTCGGACGACTCGGGCAGAAGGTCGAGTCCGACCACACCGAGCATGAGGCCGCCCGCGAGGCCCAGCACGAGGTGTCTGCGGTCGGTGACGCGGTGCGCCATCCAGCCGCCGAACAGCGTCATGAGAAACGCGCCGAGCGCGACGAACACCGCCATGCGCCCTTGCTAGCCCATCGACCCGCCCCCGTGCACATTGCTGCCGCGCCGGATTGACCCGGTCGCCCCGACCTTCGAGGAGTGCTCCATGACACGTTCGACCTCTCTCGTCGTCGGCCTGGGTGCGTCCCGCGGTGTCCCGGTGGACGAGGTGGTGGAACTCGTCCTCGCGGCGCTGCGCGGGGCGGGCCTGGCGGCGGCCGACGTGGTCGAGGTCGCCACGCTCGACGTCAAGGCCGGCGAACCGGGGATCGTGGGCGCGGCCGGACGGCTGGGCGTTCCCCTGGTGACGTACTCCGCCGCGCGACTCGCCGAGGTCCCGGTCCGCGGACCGTCCGCGGCGGCGCTGGCCGCGGTGGGGACGCCGTCGGTCGCCGAGGCGGCGGCCCTGGCGGGCGGCGGCGAACTCCTGGTGCCCAAGCGCCGGTCGTGTCCGGTGGGACGGCCCGCGGGTGTGACGTGCGCCATCGTGCGCCGACCGCGGCGTACGTCTCCGACATCTGCCGGTATCCGGCGGCAGGGGACATGATGACCGTCGTGCGTTCTTCAACCCCCCACACATCGAGGAGACCCCTGTGATCAGTCTTCCCGTACCGCTGCGCGGCGGCCATGTTCACGCGCACTGACGACCGGGGCCACCCCGAGCACCCCGAGCCCTCCGGCGGGCCGCACGACCTGCGGCACCACGGGGACGCCGAAGTCCGCGACGGCGGCGCTGATCTGGTCGACCTCGCGGTCAACGTCCGCACCGGCACGCCTCCGCAATGGCTGCGGGAACGCGTCGCCGCGTCCGTGGCCTCCCTCGCGGCGTATCCGGACGGGCGCGCGGCACGCGCCGCCGTCGCGGCACGGCACGGGCTGCCGGTGGAGCGGGTGCTGCTGACGGCGGGTGCGGCGGAGGCGTTCGTCCTGCTCGCGAGGGCACTGCCGGTGCGCAGGCCCGTCGTGGTGCATCCGCAGTTCACGGAACCGGAGGCGGCGCTGCGGGACGCGGGCCACGAGGTGGGCCGGGTGCTGCTGCGCGAGGAGGACGGCTTCCGGCTGGACCCGGGAGCGGTGCCGCAGTCGGCGGACCTGGTCGTGATCGGCAACCCGACCAATCCGACGTCCGTCCTGCATCCCGCCGCGCGGATCGCCGAACTGGCGCGTCCGGGGCGGCTGCTGGTCGTGGACGAGGCGTTCATGGACGCGGTGCCCGGCGAGGCGGAGGCGCTCGCGGGGCGCACCGACATACCCGGTCTGGTAGTGCTGCGCAGCCTCACCAAGACGTGGGGCCTTGCGGGGCTGCGGATCGGCTATGTGCTGGCCGAGCCGGAGACGATCGCCGCGCTGGAGCGGGCGCAGCCGCTGTGGCCGGTGTCCACGCCCGCGCTGGTGGCCGCGGAGGCGTGCATGGGCAGTGCGGCGCTGGCGGAGGCCGAGGACGCGGCACGCCGGATCACCGCGGACCGTGCGCATCTGCTGGCCGGTCTGGCGGAGTTCGACGAGGTACGGGTGGTGGAGGCCGCCGAGGGCCCGTTCGTGCTGGTGCGGGTCCGCCGTGCGTCGCAGGTGCGGGAGCGGCTGCGGGGGCTGGGCTTCGCCGTCCGGCGCGGGGACACGTTCCCGGGGCTCGACGGGGGCTGGCTGCGGCTGGCGGTACGGGACCGGGCGACGACGAATCGTTTCCTTCAGGCCCTGGACCAAGCCCTGGTCATGGTGGGCTGACGCCGACCCGCTGGACCGGTGGGCCGAGGGCCTCCCGGCTGGACCGGGGCCGATGCCGGCCTGCGGGACGCGCGGGCTGAGTTGGCCTGCGGGACGCGCGGGCTGAGTTGGCCTGCAGGACGCGGCGGACCGGGGCCTCCCCTCGGCGTCGGCCGACTGGACGCTGCGGACGCCGAGGCCGGCCTACGCAACGCTGCGGACCGAGGCGGCTGGCTGGACGCGGCGGACCGGGGCCTCCTTTCGGCACCGCTCCGCCGGGCGCACGCGGACGGGCCCTCCGGCAAGGGCCCGTCCGGTACGGGGCGGCTCAGTCCTGGGAGCGCGAGCGGCGGCGGGTGAGGACCATCGCGGCGGCACCGGCGGCCAGCAGCAGTCCGGCGCCGCCCGCGATGTACGGGGTGCTGGAACTGCCGCCGGTCTCGGCCAGATTCTCGTCGGGCTCCTGCCCGGACTGCGCCGCGATGTTCTTGGCCGGGGCCTTCGACGGCTGTTCCGCCGTCGGCTCGTCTACCGGCTCCTTCGGGGCGTCGGGCGCTGTGCAGGCGGCTTCGGCGAGGGTGACCTCACCGGTGACCTCGGCGACGTTGAGCTCAACAGGGTCGACCGACACCGTGAGCCGCAGAGCCGTCGCGGCGGCGGTGCGGGACGTGGTGTGCGTCGTCGACAGGTCGAGCGTGACCTCTCCGACACCGGGCACCTCGACACGGGTCGGTCCGGACGCACTGAGCGTCACCTTCTCGCCGAGCACCTTGACGTGGCCGAGCACGTTGGAGGTGGCGACGGGCTTCCTGCCCGCTTCGCACACGGCCTCGGAGGTGGCCTTCTCGACCTCGACGAGCGACAGCAGGGGCAGTCCCGGCACATGGACCCGTGCCCGCACGAGATTGCTGTACGCCGCGGCCCTGCCGTCCTCGACGGTGGCCCTCGCGTTGGCCACGTCGGCGCGCAACACCTGGAACGGCCGCCCCTTGTCGACGCCGTCCAACTGCACGCTCAGCGTGGTCTTCTCGGCGCTCCGGGGTGCCCGCACCTCGTTGAGCGTGGCCTTGAGCGGCACGTCGCCGGCCGTGTCGACCAGGGAGACGTCGAGGTCGGTACGGAGAACAACCGCGTTCGCCCGTCCTTCGCCCCCGGTGGCGTGCGCGGGTGCCGCGAAGGCCAGCGGGACGGCGGCCAGTGCGGCGGCGGCTGTCGCGGCGGCTGCCTTGCGTGCGGGCACACTGGCGGGCAGGCGGAAGGTGTTGCTGTTCACGGTGGTGGAACCCCCACAAGAGACATGGCGTCGCCCGCCACCCACGGGGACACGTGGCGGCGGGGACGAAGACACCCCGAATCCTTACGCACGAAGAGTGAACTGACCGGTGCCTGAGGTGACTTCACCCTAAAGTGGGGTTTCCGCGTCAATATTCGATTCCTGAGGCAAGGGTGTTCCCCTTGACCACATCCGTCACGGCCGAAGGGCGTGCGCCGATCCTCTGGACGGGTGCGCGGAAGAAGGCCTCGACGACGGGTGATCCTGCCGGGTCACGCTCGGTCAGCACACTGCCCGGGACGGCCCGGACGCGGGCCGCCGCGCCTCGGCCGCCGGCCGAGGTGACCTGTCGGCGGCCGAGGTGACCTGTCGGCGGCAGGACCGTTTCATCCCACGACCTGCCCGTTCAGCACCACCCGCCGCGGCGCGGCGAGCGCCCGGACATCGGCCCGCGGGTCCTCGTCGTAGACCACCAGGTCCGCCGGGGCGCCCTCCTCCAGCGCCGGGCGGCCGAGCCACTGCCGAGCGCCCCAAGTGGTGGCCGACAGCGCCCGGACCGGTGGAATACCGGCCTTCACCAACTCGGCGACCTCGTCGGCGACCAGGCCGTGCGCCAGCGAGCCGCCCGCGTCCGTACCGACGAAGACCGGGATGCCCGCGTCGTAGGCCGCACGCACGGTGTCGTAGCGGCGCTCGTGCAGCCTGCGCATATGGGCGGACCAGCGCGGGAACCGGCTCTCGCCGCCCGCCGCCAGGCCCGGGAACGTGGCGATGTTGACCAGCGTCGGGACGATCGCGACGCCGCGCTCGGCGAACAGCGGGATCGTGTCCTCGGTGAGTCCCGTCGCGTGCTCGATGCAGTCGATCCCGGCCTCGACGAGGTCGCGCAGCGAATCCTCGGCGAAGCAGTGGGCCGTCACACGCGCGCCCAGCCGGTGCGCCTCCGCGATCGCCGCCTCCACCGCGTCGCGGGGCCAGCAGGCGGTCAGGTCACCGGCCTCCCGGTCGATCCAGTCGCCGACGAGCTTGACCCAGCCGTCGCCGCGCCGGGCCTCGTGCCCGACATACGCGACCAGATCCTCGGGCTCGATCTCATGGGCGTAGTTGCGGATGTAGCGGCGGGTGCGGGCGATGTGGCGGCCTGCCCGGATGATCTTCGGCAGGTCCTCGCGGTCGTCGATCCAGCGCGTGTCCGAGGGAGACCCGGCGTCGCGCAGCAGCAGGGCGCCCGCGTCCCGGTCGGTGAGCGCCTGCTTCTCGCTGGTCGCCTCGTCGACCGGGCCCTGGCGGTCGAGCCCCACATGGCAGTGGGCGTCGACGAGTCCGGGCAGGGCCCAGCCGTGCACGGTGACCGCCTCGGCGCGAGGGCGGTCGTAGGTGATGCGGCCGTCCACCACCCACACCTCGTCCCGGACGTCCTCGGGTCCGACGAGCACCCGCCCCTTCACATGCAGCACCGTGTCATCGCTCATGCCCTGCACTGTACGAGGCTTACAACGGCGGTGACCCGGGGCCTCGGAAGGCTCGGCCGAAGGCCCGGACGCCGGGCCCGCGCCACCGATCGGGGCACGGCCGGCAGGTGGACCTGTGAACGTGCGCGGCGAGCGGCCGGAGAGAGTCGGCAGCACCTTCCCCGCTCCTCTTTGACGCAAAACAATTCATAGCATGGCCCGTAAATACAGGGAGCAAATTCAAGTGAACAGGTCCCCGCATTCTGCTGCCCCCGATCTCCGCCCCTAAACACATGGATTCCTCTCGGTTTCACGAAGCGATTCACGGGCGCGTTCAACGTCGTTACGGATATGTGACCGACTCCACAGGAAGGTTGTTTTGCCCCCTTAAATACGGGCAAAACAGCGCGATCACAGGGGTTCACGCCGAGCCGCTCGCGCCCGCGCGATAACACAGACAGCGTCCGGACCCAACCCCTCCGCTCGATGCAATCTCGAAATTTGCTCGGTAAATTCAATTCGCATGACCGCCTCACAGGAAGACCTTGTACGAGCCCGTGACGGATTCGCCGATTCTGCCGACTCCCCGGAGTTCCTGGAGATAGACACCCCGCGAGTGGAGGACGGAGCCGCGATCTGGCGCATCGCCCGCGACTCCGAGGTCCTGGACCTCAACTCCTCGTACAGCTATCTGCTGTGGTGTCGCGACTTCGCGGCCACCTCTGTCGTGGCGCGCGGCCCCGGCGGCGAGCCCATCGCCTTCGTCACCGGCTACGTACGGCCCGACCGCCCGGAGGCACTCCTCGTCTGGCAGGTCGCCGTCGACCGCGAGCACCGCGGCCGGGGACTGGCCGGCGTCCTGCTGGATGCCCTGACGGCCAAGGTCACCAGTGGCCGCGGGGTGCGTGAGATCGAGACGACCATCACGCCGGACAACACGGCGTCCGACGCCTTGTTCACCTCCTACGCCCGGCGTCACGACGCGCCGCTGCGCCGCGAAGTCCTCTTCGACGGCGGACTGTTCCCCGAGGGAACGCACCAGCCGGAAGTGCTCTACCGCATCGGCCCCCTCGCCGCCTGACCCCCACCCCCATGGAGACCGCTGTGACCATCACCCCGCCCGCCCTGAGCGTCTTCCAGACCCTCGAGTCCGAGGTGCGCAGCTACTGCCGCGGCTGGCCCGCCGTGTTCGACCGCGCGCAAGGCAGCTATCTGCACGACGAGGACGGCCACACCTACCTGGACTTCTTCGCCGGCGCCGGATCGCTCAACTACGGGCACAACAACCCCGTCCTGAAACGGGCGCTGCTCGACTACATCGAGCGCGACGGCATCACCCACGGACTGGACATGGCGACGAGCGCGAAGCGCGCCTTCCTGGAGACGTTCGAGAACGTCGTCCTGCGCCCGCGCGACCTGCCGTACAAGGTCATGTTCCCCGGCCCGACGGGCACCAACGCGGTCGAGGCCGCGCTGAAGCTGGCCCGCAAGGTCAAGGGGCGCGAGGCGATCGTCTCGTTCACCAACGCCTTCCACGGCATGTCGCTGGGCTCGCTCGCCGTCACGGGCAACGCCTTCAAGCGCGCCGGCGCCGGCATCCCGCTGGTCCACGGCACCCCGATGCCGTTCGACAACTACTTCGACGGCAAGGTCCCGGACTTCCTCTGGTTCGAGCGCCTGCTGGAGGACCAGGGCTCCGGCCTCAACAAGCCGGCCGCCGTGATCGTCGAGACGGTCCAGGGCGAGGGCGGCATCAATGTGGCCCGTCCCGAGTGGCTGCGTGCGCTGGCGGACCTGTGCAAGCGCCAGGACATGCTGCTGATCGTCGACGACATCCAGATGGGCTGCGGCCGCACCGGGGGGTTCTTCTCCTTCGAGGAGGCCGGCATCACCCCGGACATCGTCACGCTGTCCAAGTCGATCAGCGGCTACGGACTGCCCATGTCGCTCTGCCTGTTCCGGCCGGAGCTGGACATCTGGGAGCCGGGCGAGCACAACGGCACCTTCCGGGGCAACAACCCGGCGTTCGTGACCGCGACCGCCGCGCTGGGCACCTACTGGGCCGACGGGCAGATGGAGAAGCAGACCATCGCGCGGGGCGAGCAGGTCGAGCGCGCGCTGCTCGCCGTCGTCGACGAACTGGGCGGCGAGGGCGTCGGCTTCCGCGGCCGCGGGCTCGTGTGGGGCCTGGAGTTCGCGGACAAGACCCGCGCCGGCAAGGTGTGCGCCCGTGCCTTCGAACTCGGACTGCTCCTGGAGACCTCGGGTCCCGAGAGCGAGGTCGTGAAGCTCCTGCCGCCGCTGACCGTCTCCCCCGAGGAACTGGACGAGGGCCTGCGCATCCTGGCGCGCTCAGTCCGCGAGACCGCCTGACCACCGCAGAGACAGAAAGGGCAACGACTCACCGTGATCGTCCGATCGTTCAAGGACCTCGAGAACACCGACCGCCATGTGAAGGCCGCGTCCGGCACCTGGGAGAGCAAGCGCATCGTGCTCGCCAAGGAGAAGGTCGGCTTCTCGCTGCACGAGACCGTGTTGTACGCGGGCACGGAGACGTCGATGTGGTACGCGAACCACATCGAGGCCGTGCTCTGCGTGGAGGGCGAGGCCGAGCTCACCAACGACGAGACGGGCGAGACCCACTGGATCGAGCCCGGCACCATGTACCTGCTGGACGGGCACGAGAAGCACACCATGCGCCCCAAGACCGACTTCCGCTGCGTCTGCGTCTTCAACCCGCCCGTGACCGGACGGGAGGACCATGACGAGAACGGCGTGTACCCCCTGCTGACGGAGGAGGGCTGAGACATGACGACCGCACCCGCACGCACCGATCTGTACCCCACCCGTGGCGCGAGTGAGGTGACGACCCCGCGTCAGGACCCGGTCGTCTGGTCCGCACCGGGCACCCCGGGCCCGATCGCCACAGCCGATCTGATGGGCTTCGAGCGCGACGGCTTTCTCACCGTCGACCAGTTGATCGGCGACGACGAGGTGGCGCTCTACCGCGCCGAACTGGACCGGCTGATCGCCGACCCGGCGGTACGGGCCGACGAGCGCTCGATCATCGAGCCGACGTCTCAGGACGTGCGGTCCGTGTTCGAGGTCCACAAGCTCAGCGAGGCCTTCGCCGCGCTGGTGCGCGACGAGCGAGTGGTGGGCAGAGCCCGCCAGATCCTCGGCTCGGACGTCTACGTCCACCAGTCGCGTATCAACGTGAAGCCGGGCTTCGGCGCCTCGGGCTTCTACTGGCACTCGGACTTCGAGACCTGGCACGCCGAGGACGGGCTGCCGAACATGCGGACCGTGTCCGTGTCGATCGCGCTGACCGAGAACCTCGACACCAACGGCGGCCTGATGATCATGCCTGGGTCGCACCGGACGTTCCTCGGGTGCGCGGGCGCGACGCCGAAGGACAACTACAAGAAGTCGCTGCAGATGCAGGACGCCGGGACCCCGTCGGACGAGGCGCTGACGCGCTTCGCCGACGCCCACGGAATCCGGCTGTTCACGGGCCGGGCCGGGTCGGCGACCTGGTTCGACTGCAACTGCATGCACGGGTCGGGCGACAACATCACCCCGTATCCGCGCAGCAACGTCTTCATCGTGTTCAACAGCGTGGAGAACGCCGCGGCGGAGCCGTTCGCCGCGCCGGTGCGGCGGCCCGAGTTCATCGGGGCGCGGGACTTCACCGCGGTGCGGTAGCTCCCGGTCACCAAGAAGGCGGGGCCGGTCTCCTTTCCCGAGGAGACCGGCCCCGCCTTTGGCCGCTGCCGCTCAGACGAGGGCCGGGTAGTCGATGAATCCCTTGTCGCCACCGCCGAAGAAGGAGGACGGGTCGGGGGTGTTGTACGGACCGTCGGCCCGGAGACGGGCCGGCAGGTCGGGGTTGGCGAGGAACAGGGCGCCGAACGACACCAGGTCGGCGACGCCGTCCTCGATCAGGGCCAGTCGGCCGGCCGGGCCGTCGGCCGGCACGTTGAGCACGACGGTGCCGCCGAACAACTTGCGCAGGGTCAGCACGAGCTCCCGTTGGTCGGGGGTGGACTCGAGGACATGCAGGTAGGCGAGTCCGAGCGGTTCGAGCCGCTGGGCGAGCGCGGTGTAGACGTCCTCGGGCTCCGGCTCGTCGATGTCGTTGTACGAGTTGCCGGGCGAGAGGCGGATGGCGGTGCGCTCGGCGCCGATCTCCTCGGCCACGGCCCTGACGGCCTCCACCGCGAAGCGCATGCGGTTCTCGGCGGAGCCGCCCCACTCGTCGGTGCGGCGGTTGGTGTTGGGCGCCAGGAACTGGTGGATCAGGTAGCCGTTGGCACCGTGCAGCTCGACGCCGTCGAAGCCCGCCTCGACGGCGTTGCGCGCGGCGGCGGCGAAGTCGGCGATCGTCGCCCGTATCTCGTCGGCGCTCAGTTCCCTGGGGGTGACGAAGTCCTTGGGCCCCTCGTGCGTGTAGACCTGGCCCTGGGCGGCGACTGCGGATGCGCCGACGGGGACGAGGCCGTCGGGCAGCAGCACGGGATGGCCGATGCGGCCGGCGTGCATCAGCTGGGCGAAGATCGTGCCGCCTGCGGCGTGCACGGCGTCGGTGACCGCGCGCCAGGCGGCGATCTGCTCGCGGCTGTGGAGCCCGGGGGTGTCGGGATATCCCTGGCCGACGTCAGAGGGCTGGATGCCCTCGGTGATGATCAGCCCCGCCGAGGCGCGCTGCACGTAGTACTCCACGACCGACGGGGTGGGCGTCAGTCCGGGACCGTGGGCGCGGCTGCGGGTCATCGGGGCCATGGCGATGCGGTTGGCGAGCTGCCGTCCGCCGAGACGGATCGGGTCGAATGCGGTGGTCATGATCGTCCCCAAACTTTATATGGTCGGCCAATTAATGACACGGACGCCACTGTACCGCATTCATTGGCCAGCCAAGGTAATATGTGTGACAGCATCGGGAACGAGGGCTGGACGAGCCCGCCGCCGCAGTCGGCCGAAGGGCGGAGCCGCTCCCCCTCGCCGCCCCTGGCCGAGGAGGTCACCATGTCCGCCGCGCCCGAGACACAGGACGACGCCACCTGTGCCGAAGCGCTCCCGCATGCCGCCCGCGGCGGCCCCGTGAGCCATGCGCTGTCCAGGGTGGCGAGGCTGCACCGCATCGCCGCGGGAAGGCTGCTCAAGGGGCTGGACCTCTACCCCGGCCAGGAGTTCCTGATGATGCGCCTGTGGGGCGCAGGCCCCGTTCGGCAGTCGGAGCTGATCAAGGAAGTGGGTCTGGATCCCTCCACGGTCACCAAGATGCTCCAGCGCCTGGAACAGACCGGCCACGTCAGCCGCAGCCCCGACCCCGACGACCGCCGCGCGGTCGTCGTCGAGGCGACGGAACGCAGCTGCGCGCTGCTCGCGGACATGTCGGCCGCATGGGCCGAACTGGAGGAGCAGACGCTCGCCGGCCTGGACGGACACGAACGCCGCGAGCTGGCCCGCCTGCTGGGCAAGGTCGAGGCGAGTCTGTGCACAGAGACGGCCGACTGCGGGGAAGCGAAGGGGTGAGGGCGGCGGCGGGCGCGCGACTGAGGCCCGCCCCCCTCAGCCCTGAAGCGGCGCACCCCTTGTGAGCCGTGGCCCGTGAAACCCCCATCTCAGCGGCCACGTGTGCCACCGGACGGCCGGACCGGACACGCTCGATGAGCAACCGCCTGCCATGAACCATCGCCGGGCATGACGGTGGGACACGAAGGCCTCCGTTGCGCGGTGAAGCCTGGACACCTCCTCCACACGGGAGGTCTTCGCCATGATCAAGACCCATGAGCGTCAACAACGCTCGTGATCAATACAGGCGGCGCGGGCCGATGTGCTCCAGCGCGCGGTCCACGTCCGTCTGCGTGTTGTAGAGGTGGAACGCCGCCCTCAAGGCACCCGCGCGCGAGGAGACGACGATGCCCGCCGCGCCCAGTTCCGCCGCGCGGTCGCCGAGGCCCGGGACGGCGACGATCGCCGAATCGCCGGGGACCGGGGCATGGCCGAGCGCGTCGAGCCCGGCCCGGAACCGCCGTGTCAATGCCACGACATGCGCGTGCACCGCGTCGATGCCGATCTCCTCCAGCAGCGCGAGCGACTGCTCGCCGCCGTGGTACGCGAGGAAGGCCGGGGGCTCGTCGTAGCGGCGGGCCGAGTGGGCGAGCTCGTCGATCGGACCGTACGTCGTCTCCCACAGACGCTCGGCCGCGAACGTCCCCGCGTGCATCGGGGCCAGCGCCTCCTGCGCCTCCTCGGCCACGGTCAGGAACGAGACGCCCCGCGGACACAGCAGGAACTTGAACCCGCCGGTCACGGTGTAGTCCCACTCCCCCGCCCGCAGCGGCAGCCAGCCCGCCGACTGGCTGGCGTCCAGCAGCGTACGGGCACCGTGCGCCGCCGCCGCCGACCGTACGGCGGCCAAGTCGGCGATCCGGCCGTCGGCCGACTGGACCGACGAGAACGCCACGAGCGCCGTGCCGGGCCGCACGGCGTCGGCGAGCGCGTCCAGCGGCGCGTACCGCAGCTTGAGGTCGCCGCGCACCGTGAAGGGGGTGATGACGGAGGCGTACTCCCCTTCAGGGAAGAGGACTTCGGCACCCGGCGGCATCGACGCGGCGATCAGCCCGACATGCACCGACACCGAACCGCCGACGGCGACGCGGCCCTCGTCCACACCGGCGAGCCGTGCGAACGAGCGGCGCGTGGCGTCCACCGCCTCCGACTCGCCCGAACCGCCCGGGCGCCCTTCGGCCAGCTCCTCGGCGAGCCGGGTGACCGCGCGGACGGTACGGCGCGGCAGCAGCCCGCACACGGCGGTGTTCAGATACGTCGACGCGGGCGCGAACTCGCCGCCGGCGAGGGCGTGAAGACTCTCCATGGGCCCACCTTCCGATGCGCCGGGCACCTGGTCAATGGCACCCCGCGGCGCCGCCCGAACGGCGTAGTGTCCTCCCATGCCCGCACTCTCCCCCGCCCTACAGCGCCTCCGTGCCGATCACGCCCCCGCCCTCCTCGCGTTCGAGCGGGAGAACCGGGCCTACTTCGCCGCCTCGGTCCCGGACCGGGGCGACGAGTACTTCGCACGGTTCGACGACCGGCACGCCGCCCTCCTCGCCGAACAGGCCACGGGGCTGTGCCACTTCCATGTACTCGTCGACGAGGACGGCCGGGTGCTCGGGCGGGTCAACCTGGTCGATGCGGCGGGCGGCAGCGCCGAGCTCGGCTACCGCATCGCCGAGAACGCGGCGGGCCGGGGCCTCGCGACCGCCGCCGTGCGCGCGGTGTGCGCGTCGGCGGCGGTGGAGTACGGGCTGAGAGAGCTGCGGGCGTCGACGACCGCGGACAACGCGGCCTCACAAGCGGTGCTGGTCCGCACGGGCTTCACGGCCACGGACGAGGTCGTACTGGACGGCCGGCCGGGCATCGCGTTCGTTCGGCGCCTGTAGAGGCCGAGCGACGTGCGGGCCGGCCGCCCGGCCGGGCATCGCGTACGGCGCCTGGAGAACTCGCGACCGGGCGTCGAGGCATCGGAACGCCAGGCGGGGACAAGCAGGGACGCGTCAGGCATCAGGCTCGTCAGCCATCAGGCTCGTCAGGCGTCAGGCTGGTCAGGCGTCAGGCTGGCGGAATCTCGCAGGATCCGTCGGCGTCGCAGGCCGCGGCTGCGGCCGTCCCGACCGGGGTGAGCACCCGGCCCTGCCACGCCTGCTCCAGCGCCTGCGTGAACACGTCGGCGGGCTGCCCGCCGGACACCCCGTAGCGTCGGTCGATGACGAAGAACGGCACCCCGGTCGCGCCCAGCTCGGCGGCCTCGCGCTCGTCGGCCCGTACGTCGTCCGCGTAAGCGCTCCCGTCGGCGAGGACGGCGCGCACCTCGTCCTCGCCGAGGCCCGCCTCGACGCCGAGCCGGACCAGCACGTCCGTGTCGAAGACAGACCGCTCCTCGGCGAAGTTCGCCCGGTAGGCCAGGTCGAGGAGTTCGTCCTGGTGGCCGCGGTCCTTGGCGAGGTGCAGCAGGCGGTGGATGTCGAAGGTGCTGCCGTGGACCCGGCCCTCGGTCCGGTAGCCGAGCCCCTCCGAGCGCGCGGTGGCGGCGACGTGCTCCTCCATGGCCTGCGCCTCCTCGCGGGTGCGCCCGTACTTCGCGGCGAGCATGTCGATCACCGGGGCGGTGTCGCCCTTGGCGCGGTTCGGGTCGAGCTCGAAGGAGCGGTGCACGACCTCGATGTCGTCGCGGTGCGCGAAGGCGGCGAGCCCCTTCTCGAACCGGGCCTTGCCGATGTAGCACCAGGGGCAGGCGATGTCGCTCCAGATCTCGACGCGCATGTCTTCTCATCACTCCAGTCGTGCGGCACAGGGGCAGGCGGAGGCCACCTCCGCAGCAGGGTCAACACGGCGTCGGGCCGTCTCATTCCGCCACGGGCCACGAACGGAGCGTCGGTCCGGCTACGTCCCGTCGCCGGGCCGCAGCACGAGGTCCAGCAGCCCTGGGAAACGCGCGTCGAACTCCTCGCGCCGCAGGCGGACAACCCGCTTCGGCCCCTGGTCGCGCTGTTCGACCAGACCGGCGGCGCGCAGCACCGTGAAGTGGTGGCTCAGTGCCGCCTCGCCGACCGGGACGTCGAAGCTGCCGCAGCTGCGGGTCCACACCGGGGAGCCGGCCGGCTCGCGGACGAGCTGGAGGCGCTCCGGGTCAGCTCTCGCGGCGTCCGTCGACCCGTCGGGGCAGACCGAGGGGGTTGTCGTCGCGCAGCTCCGGCGGGAGCAGTTCCTCGGGGGTGGTCTGGTACGTGACCGGGCGCATCCACCGCTCGATCGCGGTGCCGCCGACCGAGGTCGACGTGGAGGTGGTCGCCGGGTACGGGCCGCCGTGGTGCTGGGCGGGCGCGACGGCGACTCCGGTCGGCCAGCCGTTGACGAGGACGCGGCCGGCGAGCGGGGTGAGTTCGGCGAGGATCCTGGCGCCGTTGCCGTTGCCCTCGGCCTCGTCGCCCGACAGGTGGAGGGTGGCGGTGAGGTTGCCGGGCAGGCGGGACAGGACCGTGGTGACGTCGTCGTGGCTGTCGTAGCGGGCGACGACGGTGACCGGTCCGAAGCACTCCTCGAGGAGCAGATCGTGGTCCCCGTCGGCGGCGAGCCGCGCGGCGGGGACGGTCAGGAAGCCGGGACTGACGGTGTGCTGCGAGCCCACGCCGGGGGTGACGGGAGTGTCCACGTCAGGCAGGGCGGCGCGCTCGGCGACCCCGGCCACGAAGTTGTCGCGCATGCGGTGGTCCAGCAGGACACCGGCGGCGGTGTCGCTCACGGCGTCGGTCAGCGTCTTGACGAGCTGGTCGCCCGCCGGTCCGGCGGGCGCGAACACCAGGCCGGGCTTGACGCAGAACTGGCCGACGCCGAGCGTCATGGCCCCCGCGAGACCGGTGCCGATCTCTTCGGCGCGCTCCGCGGCGGCCGCCTCGGTGATCACGACCGGGTTCAGCGAGCCGAGTTCGCCATGGAAGGGAATGGGCACGGGGCGGGCGGCCGCCGCGTCGAAGAGTGCACGTCCGCCGCGTACGGACCCGGTGAAACCGGCCGCCGCGACCAAGGGGTGCTTCACCAGCTCGACGCCCGCCTCGAAGCCGTGCACCAGGCCGAGGACCCCATCGGGCAGGGCGTGTTCGGCCGCCGCCCTGCGCAGCACGGCGGCGACCAGCTCGGAGGTCGCCGGGTGGTCGGGGTGGGCCTTGACCACGACGGGGCAGCCCGCCGCGAGCGCGCTTGCGGTGTCGCCGCCGGGCACGGAGAACGCGAAGGGGAAGTTGGACGCGGAGTACACAGCTACGACGCCGAGGGGCACCTTGTAGCGGCGGAGGTCGGGAATCGGCGGGGTGGCGCTGTCGTCCGGGTGGTCGATGATCACATCGAGGAAGGAGCCCTCGTCGACGATGTCCGCGAAGGCGCGCAACTGGAAGCACGTCCGGGCCAGTTCCCCGGTGAGGCGTACGGGCCCGAGCGCGGTCTCGGCGTCGGCCGCCTCGATGAGCCGGTCGCCCGCGCCGTCGAGCAATGCGGCGGCGGTGCGCAGGAACGCGGAGCGGACCGTACGGTCGGCGAGGGCGGCGCGGGCGGCGTGCGCGGACCGTACCGCGGCGTCGACCTCCTGGGCTGTGGCTTCCACCGCAACCTGTTCACGCTGCTTCCCGGTTCGGGGGTCGACACTCCAGACTTGTGCTGCTGCCACCGTGTATTCCTTCCCGGCTCTCTGTCATCCACCCGGTCTTGTTCGGTATTCTGAACAGTGTTCCTGGTGATGAATATGCCGGGGACTCTATTTCCGGGCGTTGCGCGGGGTCAAGGCATTCGGCGGTCAGGACGGGCGCCCGTGCGGTCGAGAGGGGCGAACAGCGATGTCAGCAATCGATTCCGGTGGAGCGCAGGTCAAGTCCGCGGTGCGGACGGTCGAGTTGCTCGAGTACTTCGCCGGGCGCCCGGGCATGCACTCGCTCGCCACCGTCCAGGAGGCCGTCGGGTACCCCAAGTCCAGCCTCTACATGCTGCTGCGCACGCTCGTCGAGCTCGGCTGGGTCGAGACCGACGCCACCGGCACCCGCTACGGCATCGGCGTGCGCGCCCTGCTGGTGGGCACCTCCTACATCGACGGGGACGAGGTCGTCGCGGCGGCCCGGCCCACCCTGGACCGGCTCTCCGACGACACCACGGAGACCATCCACCTCGCCCGCCTCGACGGCACCAACGTGGTGTACCTCGCCACCCGGCAGTCGCAGCACTATCTGCGCCCCTTCACCCGCGTCGGCCGCCGGCTGCCCGCCCACTCCACCTCGCTCGGCAAGGCCCTGCTCGCCACCCACAGCGACGAGCAGGTGCGCAAGATGCTCCCCGAGACGCTGGCGCCGCTGACCGAGCACACGATCACCGACCGCGAGAAGCTCATCGAGGAGCTGCACGTCATCCGCGAGCAGGGTTACGCCGTCGACCGCGAGGAGAACACCCTCGGGCTGCGCTGCTTCGGCATCGCCATCCCCTACCGCACCCCGGCCCGTGACGCGATCAGCTGCTCGGTACCGGTGGCCAGGCTCACCCCCGCGCACGAGCAGATGATCAAGGATGCCCTGTTCGACGCGCGTGACCGCCTCACGCTCGCAACGCGAAGGCTCTGAACCGGAAGACTCCGAACCCGGGCCGCGCGGCGACCCGGAGGCGTATGCGCGTCTCAGCCTCACGGCGGAGGGAGATCGTCGCCACGCAGGAGGTGTCCCGGCTCCGCGGCGAGGAGTGTGGACGGCATGACACCGACCTCGCTCCCGGCGGACGCCGGCACACTCCTTACCCTGCGGCGCCGCCCGCTGCGGTCCGCTCTGCGCGCGGTCGCGATCGCCGCCTGCCTGCCGTACCTGGCACTGAAGATCGCCTGGATCGCCGGCAGCCGTATCGGCATCCCCGAGGGCAGCGTGCTGCTGGACCACCGCGCCCTGATAGCCGTCGTCAACAGCGTCACCGTGCTGATGGACGCGGCCGTCGTCGTCCTCGCCCTGCTGCTCACGCAGCCGTGGGGCATGCGCGTGCGCGGCCGGCTGCTCGGCGTGCCGATCTGGGGCGCGACCGGGCTGCTCGCACCGATCATGGTCGGCTTCCCGGTGCAGTTGGCGGCCTCCGCCGCGGGCGGCACCACGACGCAGGACACGACGGGCGAACCGTTCCTGGACGGCTGGGTGTTCGACGTCGTCTACAGCGGCTTCCTCCTTCAGGGCCTTGCCCTCGGCGTGCTCTTCCTGCTGTACGCCAGGGACCGCTGGAGTCACCTGTGGCGGGGACAGGTGTGGGACCTGCCCTCCGCCGTGACGGGCCGGCCGGTGCGCGCCCTGGCCGTGGCCGGTGCGCTCCTCGCGGTGTTCCCCGGCGTCATGCATCTGATGTGGGCGGCCGGATCGACCGCGGCACTGCCCGCCGCCCGGGTGCTGGAGCGCACGACCGACTTCTACGTCCTGGAGGGCGTGCGCGTCGGCTTCGTGGCCCTCGCCGTCGCCGGAACGCTGCTGCTGGCCTTCCGCCTCGGCCCCGCCCTCTCGGTAAAACTGCCGCTTGGCATGGCGTGGGTCGGAGCGAGCGCGCTCGGCGCCTGGGGCGGCTGGCTGACCATGACCGCCGCGATGCCCCCGGCCCATGACGCCGAGCAGCCCACAACGCTGCTGACGCTGACCTACGCTGGGGAAATGATCTCCGGCCTGCTGCTGAGCGCCGCCGTCGCCGTACTGCTGCGCAGGCGCGGCGCGTGAGCGACCCGCGCGCGGCGCGCCGCGGTACGACCACCGGCGCGAGGGCCTCCGGCGGGAGGACCGCAGGCCGAAGGGACCCCGGCGCGAGGACCACCGGCGGAAAGGGCGGCTCCGGCGGGAGGGTGCGCGTCGCGGCGCGGGCGCTGTTCGGACTGCAGGCACGGCTCCGCTGGGTCCATCTGGTGCTCGGCGGCGCGCTGTTGATGCCGTTCTGGCTCGTGGGGACGGTCGTGGTCGGTCCGCTGACCGACACGGGGAAAACGTTCGCGACCTCGCTCGTCGTGCAGTTCGGCGCGTACGCCGTCGCCCTGCCGCTCGCCGCGATCGTCGGGCTGCTGCCGCTGGCCAGACCGCTGTCGGTGGGCATAACCCGGGCACTGACCGGGGTGCCCGCGGAGCTGTTCGCGGACGAACCCGCGCACAGCAGGGCCGCGCGCCTGCGCACTTCGGCCTGGTTCACCCTGCACGCGGGCGTCGGCGCACTGGTCAGCGGTGCGTCGCTCGCCCTGCCGCCGTTCGCGGTCACGCTGATCGTCGCGCCGCTGAGCCGCTCGGTGCAGGACTTCCTTCATGTGCCGTGGTCGATGCGCCCGTTCGATCAGGTCCTGCTGCTGCCGATCACCGGGATCGGCATGCTTCTCGCGCTCGCCGCGTTCTCGGCGGCGGCCGGGGCACTGCTGGCCCGCCACGCACCGGTGCTGCTCGGACCGACGCCAGCCGACCGTCTCGCCGCGGCCGAGCAGCGGGCTGCCGAGCTGGGCGAACGCAACCGCCTCGCCCGCGAATTGCACGACTCGGTCGGCCACGCGCTCAGCGCCGTCACCCTGCAGGCGGGCGCCGCCCGCCGGGTGCTGGACAGCGACGTGGAGTTCGTACGGGAGGCGCTGGCCGCGATCGAGGAGACGACGCGGCGTACCGTCGGCGAACTCGACGCGGTCCTCGGCCTGTTGCGGCAGGACGGCGAGGGGGCCGACCGGGCCGCCGGTCCGACGCTGGACACCCTGGACGGTCTGCTGTCCCGCAGCGGGGTACGGGTGGCCCTGCGCACCGAGGGCGATCCGGCCTCGGTCCCCGCGTATGTCTCCCGCGAGGCGTACCGCATCGTCCAGGAGGGGCTGAGCAACGCCCTGCGCCATGCCGGGGCGGTCCCGGTGTCCCTGTGGATCGCCGTACGCGGCGAGGAGTTGGAGATCACGATGGAGAATCCCCTGCCCGACCAGGCTCCGGTGGTCCGCCCGGGCGGCGGCCGCGGCCTGCGCGGCATCACCGAGCGCGCCGCGCTCCTCGGCGGCCGGGCGGCCGCCGGGCCGCAGGACGCGGTGTGGCGGCTGTCGGCCCTGCTGCCGCTGGGAGGCGGCCGATGAGCGCGGTCCGGGTCGCCCTCGCCGACGACGAGCGGATGGTCCGCACGGCGTTGCGCGTCATCCTCGACGCCGAGCCCGACCTGGAGGTGGTGGGCGAGGCCGCGACCGGCACCGAGGCGGTGTCGGTGGTGCGCGAGCTGCGGCCGGACGTGGTCCTGATGGATGTGCGGATGCCGGAGATCGACGGCATCCGGGCCACCGAGCAGATCCTCGGCACGATGGAGGTGCCGCCGCGGATCGTGGTGGTGACGACGTTCGAGAACGACTCGTACGTGTACGACGCGCTCCGTGCCGGCGCGGCCGGTTTCCTGCTCAAGCGTGCCGCCGCCGAGGAGCTGGTGCAGGCGGTACGGCTGGTCGCGCGCAGTGATTCGCTGCTCTTCCCGGCGGCGGTGCGATCACTGGCCGCCGAGTACGGCCGCCACCGGCCCGCGGCGCTGCCGGCCTGGGCGGGGCGGCTGACGGAGCGGGAGGCGGAGGTGTTGCGGCTGATGGCCACGGGCCTGACCAACGCGGAGATCGCTGGGCGCATGGGTGTGGGCCCGGCCACGGTGAAGACGCATGTGGCCTCGGTTCTCGCGAAGACGGGCGTGCGGGACCGGACCCAGGCGGTGATCGCGGCGTACGAATCGGGCTTCATCTCCCCTCGCTGAGGGGCCGCCGGACAGCCTGTCCCCCGCCACCGGTGTTCATGAGGAAGTCCGGATCGTGTCCGCCGGCACCGCGGAGCAGCTGCGCAGCGCGATGGTGACGGTCGTCGAGGACGGCACGGGCTCGAACGCCTCGATCGCGGGTGCCGAGGCCGGCGGAAAGACGGGCACCGCCCAGCACGGCGAGAACAACAGCAAGACCCCGTACACGGGCAAGGAGGTCGCGGTCGCCGTGGTGATCGAGGACTCGGGCGCGGAGCGTTCGGAGGTCAGCGGCAACGGCCTGCCGGCACCGGTCGCGCAGAAGCTGATGGAGGCGGCGCTGGGAAAGGCATAGTCCCGCCGGCTCGCGAAGTGTGACGCGTGCCGTACCCCGCGACCAGGCGGGGACCCTCGGCCGCAGAACGTCAGCTGACGCCCAGCAGTTGCTCGACGGGGTCGATGGCGAAGTACACGACGAACAGGGCCGCCGTCCCCCACAGCAGCCAGTGCACCTCGCGCGCCTTGCCCACCACGGCCTTGATGACGACGTAGGCGATGAAGCCGGCGCCGATGCCATTGGTGATGGAGTAGGTGAAGGGCATGGCGGCGATGGTGAGGAAGGCCGGGATGGCGACTTCGTACTTCTCCCAGGCGATGTGCCGCACCTGCGCCATCAGCAGGAAGCCGACGGCGACCAGTGCGGGGGCGGCGGCCTGGGCGGGGACGACCGTGGCGAGCGGGGTGAGGAAGAGGGCGACGCCGAACAGCGCGCCGGTGACGAGTGAGGCGAAGCCGGTGCGGGCGCCCTCGCCGACGCCGGCCGCGGACTCGATGTAGGAGGTGTTGGAGGAGGCGGAGGCCGCACCGCCGACCGCGGCGGCGGCGCCGTCGATCAGCAGGACCCGGCCGAGGTTCGGCACCTTGCCGTTCTCGTCGAGGAGTCCGGCCTCGCTGGAGATGCCGACGACCGTGCCCATCGTGTCGAAGAAGTCGCTCAGGATCAGCGTGAACACCAGCAGGACGATGGTGACGACACCGACCTGCTCGAAGGCGCCGAACAGGCTGAAGGAGCCGATGAGTCCGAAGTCGGGTGCGGCGACGATGTCCTCGGGCACGGTCGGCACGGTCAGTCCCCAGGCGAGCGGGTCGATCGTGGCGTTCTCGTTGATGACGACGGCGATCACGGTCATGACGACGATCGATATGAGGATCGCGCCGCGCACCCTGCGCGCCATCAGCGCGATGGTCAGCAGCACGCCCAGGCAGAAGACGAGGACCGGCCAGCCGGAGAGCTGACCGCTCGCGCCGAGCTGTACGGGGACGGAGCCGGTGTCGCCGGGGATACGGGTCGCGAACCCGGCGTCGATGAAGCCGATGAACGCGATGAACATGCCGATGCCCACGCTGATGGCCTGCTTGAGCGACTGCGGGATGGCGTGCATGACGGCTTCCCGCAGCCCGGTGACGACCAGCAGACAGATCAGGACGCCTTCGATGACGATGAGGCCCATGGCGTCGGGCCAGCTCATCAGCGGCGCGATCTGGAAGGCGACGACGGCGTTGAGGCCGAGACCGGCGGCGATGGCGAGCGGCAGATTGCCGCCCAGGCCCATGATCGCGGTCATCACGGCGGCCACGAGGGCCGTGGCGGTGACGAGTTGGGGCCCGGAGAGCTCGGCGCCGAACTTGTCGGCGGTACCGCCGAGGATGATCGGGTTGAGCACGAGGATGTAGGCCATCGTGAAGAACGTGGCGAAGCCGCCCCGTGTCTCCCGCGCGAAGGTCGAACCCCGGGCGCTGATCTGGAAGTATCGGTCGACCTTTGCTGACATGGCGCTCCTCGAAGGCGTGATCCGGTCGGCAGGCAGCTGGATTGTGCCGGGCGCAAGGGCGCTTCAGGTTATAACAGTGTTACACCTGTTCTGCGAAGGGTTGTCACGAGAGTTGTGGCTACGGCCTCCGCCTCCTCGACGCCGTGCCCGTCGCGGGGGAGCCGGACGCCGTCACGGCCGATCTCGCGGACACCGACGCGCTGCGGGAGGCGGTACGCGAGGTCGACGTGATCATCCACCTGGCGGGCATCTCCCTGGAGTCCTCGTTCGACAAGCTGCCGGCGGCCAACATCCAGGGCACCTACAACCTGTACGAGGCCGCCCGCGAGGAGGGCGTGGGCCGGGTGGTCTTCGCCTCCAGCAACCACGCCGCCGGCTTCGTCCCCCGCCCCCTCCAGGACGCCCCCGTACCCGTGGAGGCGCTGATCCCCGTCGAGACCCGCCACCGCCCCGACACCTACTACGGGCTGTCCAAGTGCTTCGGCGAGGACCTCGCCCAGCTCCACTGGGATCTGCACGGCCTGGAGACCGTCTCCGTGCGCATCGGCTCCTGCTTCGCGGAGCCGACCTCCGTACGGATGCTGTCGGTGTGGTTGAGCCCCGGCGACGGCGCCCGCCTCTTCCACGCCGCGCTCACCGCCGAGAACGTCAGCCACACGATCGTCTACGGCTCCTCCGCGAGCACCCGCCGGTGGTGGGACCTGTCGACCGCCCGGGCGCTGGGATACGCGCCGCAGGACGACTCGGAGCGGTACGCGCCGAAACTCCTCGCCGAGCACGGCGAACTCGACCCGGACCACCCCGAGCACACCACCTGGCGGCCACTTCACCACCCGTCCGCCGATGTGGCCCCACTGAGCCGCCGCCCCGAAATCCATCGCCCCGCGGACGCCGATGCGCCAGGATGCCGGACATGGCCACACCTTCCGGATTCACCTGCGCACAGCACGGTGACGGCACCGTCGTCATCACCCACCGGGGACGCGCGGCAGCCACGCTGCGCGGCTCACGCGCGAGGAAGTTCCTCACCGAGGTGGAGTCCGGAGACGCCCAGCTGGTGATGGCGCGCTGGACGGGGGCGTACACGTACGGCAACGAACGCGCCGCGCGCAACCATCCGCGCAACAGGTGACGAGGGTAAGGGAACGGTAAAGCGGCTTCGCTCGTTACCTCTGGCATGACAGCTATGACCCCCGGTTCGAACATCCCCCTGGCCGTCGCCCGTGTGGCGGTGGACGTCGCCGCCCCGGTGCGGCTCGACGTATCGGGCCTGCTGCTCACCGCCGACGGCAAGGTGCGCTCCGACGACGACTTCATCTTCTACAACCAGCCGCAGGGCCCCGGCGTCACCTACCGCTCCGGCGGCGGCACCGCTCCGGACGCGATCGTCGTGGACACCGCGTCCGTCCCCGCCGGCATCGAGAAGATCGTGGTGACGGCGAGCCCGGACGCGGCAGGGCAGTCCTTCCAGGGCATCGAACCGACCGCGACCATCCGCAATGCCGACGACGGCAGCGCGATCGCCACCTTCACCCCGCCGCAGCTGGGCGCCGAGACCGCGCTGGTGGTCGTCGAGATCTATCTCCGGGGCGGCGTCTGGAAGGCCCGTGCGGTCGGCCAGGGCTACGCGAACGGGCTTGCGGGCATCGCCACCGACTTCGGCGTCTCGGTCGACGAGGAGCCTGCGGCCGCCCCCGTCGCCGCGCCGCAGGCCCCTGTCCCCGTCGCCGCGCCGCCGGCCCCCTCCCCCGCAGCTCCGCCGGCGCCTGCAGCCGCCCCCGCGGCCGCCGACCCGCGGATCGCCGCCGCCGCGCCGCCGCCCCCGGCGGCTCCGCCGGCCCCCGCCGCCGCCTCGACCGGGAAGATCAACCTGGACAAGGGCCGCGTCAGCCTGCAGAAGAACCAGACCGTCTCTCTGGTCAAGGGCGGCCGTCCGCTGCTCTCGCAGGTCAAGATGGGCCTCGGGTGGGAGCCCGCGTTCCGCAGCAAGGACATCGACCTCGACGCCTCGGTCATCGCCTACGGACCCAGCCGCAACCACCTGGACAGCTGCTACTTCGGCAAGCTCTCCATCCTCGGCGGCGCGATCAAGCACTCCGGTGACAACCTGACCGGCGAGGGCGCGGGCGACGACGAGGTGATCGTCGTCGACCTCGGCCGGCTGCCCGCCGACGCGACGGGCCTGGTCTTCACGGTGAACTCCTTCTCCGGGCAGAAGTTCACCGAAGTCGCCAAGGCGTACTGCCGCTTGTTGGACGCCGCCACCGGCGAGGAGCTGGTCCGCTTCGACCTCACCGGCGCCGAGCCGCAGACGGGCGTGATGATGGCCAAGCTGATCAAGCAGTTCTCCGGCGAGTGGGAGATGACCGCGATGGGCGACTTCGTGAAGTCCCGTACGGTGCGCGGCATGGTCAAGCCGGCGGCGCAGGCCCTGTGACACCCCGGCCACCGGGGACACCGCCACGGCGTCCCCGGTGGCTGCTCAGATCCAGGGCCAGTCGGCCGACAGGCCCTGTTCGATGAGCGGGACCATCCGGAAGGCGGCATCGGTGAGCCCGCCGAACGTGTGCCGGTTGGCAGCCCCCGAGGGGCCGTGACCGGCCCGATAGCCCGCCAGATTCCAGGTGTAGACGGGCACATGACCTGGGACCTGTTCCGTGGGATCGCCGCAGTGGTGGTACATGGCCTGCTCATCGGTGACGATCAGCACCCGGTCGTGGTCACGGTAGTGCGCCCGCACGGCGCGGGTGGTGTCGGTGCCGCCGAGCTCGCCGAAGCGCGCGAGGACGTTCAGCACCGACTCCCCCTTGGTGTACGCGACCCGGCTGTGATCCGTACCGAACTGCACCAGAGCGGCGTCGTCGGCTCGCATCGCCACCGCCGTGCCGAAGATCGCGGCGGCGTCGGCCCGGTTCAACTGCGAGCGGTCCGACAGCGGAGACCACATCGAGCCGGAACGGTCCACCAGGATCAGCGTCCGCCCCGGCAGGACGGGCACGTTCGCCAGTGAGTGCCCGAGCGCCAGCTCCAGCGGGTAGGCCCAGCGCAGCGACGGCGCGCGCTGGTACGCCGCGAGGTAGCGGAAGGGGAACTGCCGTGACGCGGCCACCACGTCCGGGTCCGAGATCCGCGCCGCCGCCCGCGCCGCGACCTCGTCCGAGACGCCTGCCTCGTCGAAATTCCGGAGATTGCGGACCAGGGCCATCGGACCCATGGACGGTATGACGGCCTCCCACGCCGCGGCGTCCATCGGCCCCTGGAGCCAGCCGGCCAGCGACTCCCACGTCATCCCCGCGGCCGCCAGCCGCTCGGCGCCACCGGGCGCGGTGATCACGGCCCGCCGCTCCGCCACGGGCAGCTCCATCAGCTCCCGGTGCGCCGTGAGCACCGGCAGCGAAGCCGGCGGCTCGGCGCGGTCGGGGCGGTGGCGGCGGTCGAGCGCGTAACGGAACAGGTCGCCCTGCCACGGCTTGGCCGGGTCCGGCGAGGCGTGGACGAGGTTCAGCACGTCGCCGAAGCGGTGGCCCTTGCTCGCGGTGTCGTACTTGAGCAGCGACCTCGCGCCGTACAGCCTGCGCACCGCGTCGGCGATGCCTCGCTTGACCGGCTTGGGCACCGTACGGCCCCACCGCGACATCCAGTACCCCAGCAACTCGCCGGGCTCGTCGGCACGTTGCAGCACGGAGTCCACCACGCGGCGGTTGTGTCCGCCCTGGGTGAGGCCCGCCGCGAGCCGCGCATGCACGAACTCGGCGGCCCCCACGATCGAGGCGGTCCTCATATGGGCGCGGTTGCGCAGCCAGCCGAGCATTGCGGCGGTCCACTGCGGGTCCTCGACGGCGAGCCTGCGCACCAGCGCCGCGAACCGGTTGTCGCGGTCGCCGGCCGCCTCGTAGAAGGTCTCCTGCCCCACGAAATTCGCCACTGCGAGAAGGAAGAGCTCAAAGCGCGGGTCGCGCTCGAAACCGGCACCGCCCTCGTAGGTGCGCACCACGGGCCGGGCAACGACGGGGCGGGCATCGAAGGGGCGGGTGGAGCGGGTGACCGAATGCGGTGCGGGTTCCTCGTCCAGGTAGAGGACCCGGCCGCCGGCACCGACGTACGAGTACGGTGCGGCCTCTTCGCGGGCCGCGGCGCTGTTGAAGCGAGTGATACGAAATCCCCCCGAATTCCGGACAAGCACATCGGGCGCCGGTGGACGGGCGCCTGGCGAACCGTGCCTCCCGAGATCACAGGTGGCAGCGGTGCTTTTTATGTCAGAGGAAGTATCCGCGGCCGACGCACCGGGAGGCGCAGTTCGTGGGAAAACTCTAGGAAACGGGCCGCCGGGCGCGCCACTTGTTTTCCGGTGCCTTTCCGCTTTTCCGGTGCCTTTCCGCGCCCGGCGCGGGAGACCGGTGACGATGCGGCAGGCGCTGCCAGGTCAGAGAGCGAGTACGTGGCCGGCGCGCGGCGCGGTCCGCCCCGACTGGACCACGTGCCAGGCCTGCTCCAGGGCCTGGGGGTGCTGTGCGCGATCCGCCCACCCCTCGACCACGGGGAGCGAACGCTGCCAGGCGTCGGCGAAGCCGCGGTCAGCCCCTCGCGCCCCCAGTCGCCGATGCGCTTGCGCTTCGGCCCGGGAACGCCGGCTCCCCGCAGGGCCCGCCGCGAATGCGCCACACCCCCGCAGGGCCCCGAAAACGCCGTGCAGCCCTGCGCAGGATGCCCGGAACACCGCACCTCCGGCAGGAGCCCAGGAACGCGGCGCATCCAGCAGGGATCGCCGGGTCGCGTCGCACCACCGAGGCTCCCCGGGGCGCCGCGCCCCGGGCCACGGTGCCGCGAGCGTCAGTGCGCAGAGCGGAACTTGAAGGCCGCCTTGCGCGCCTCCTTCGCCAGCCGCCTGTCGCTGTGCAGCCTCCCCATTGCCTCCAGCACATCCGCCGTCCGCGGATGGTCCACCCGCCACGCCGCATCGAAGAACCCGCTGTGCCGGCCGACCAGGCCCTCCACCAGGCCCCGCAGTTCCTCGGCCTCCCCGTCCGCGTCGAGCTGCGCGGCGATGGTGTCGATCGCGAGCCAGAAGATCATCGACTCCGGCGGCGGCGGTACGTCCGACGCGCCCTGCTCGGCCAGCCACACCCGTGCCAGGCCGCCGAGTTCGGCGTCGTCGAGAACCGCACGGACCTCCGGCTCGGCGTGCGGGCCGACCAGGGTGAGGGCCTGCTGGCAGTGAAGGCGGCGCAGCGGCGCCCCGCGGTCGGCGCCCCGCGCCGCGGCGAGCAGTTCGCGGGCGGCGGCGGACGGGGCGCGGCGGGCGAGCCACTGCTCGGTCTCGGCCCGCGCGGCGGTCTCGGGGAAGTGCGTGAGCCGGTCGAGCAGCACATCCGCGCCCTTGCCCGCGAGATCACCGACGGCGGGTGCGTCGACGCCGGCCTCCAGCATCCGGGACCGGATGCCGTACAGACCGAGCGGGGTGAGCCTGACCATCCCGTACCGGGAGACGTCCTCGTCCTCGGCCGGGGTCTCGGTCTCCGCGCCCTCGGCCTCCTCCGCCATCAACGCCTCGTCCACCGGCCGGTATTCGACGAGCCCGATCGGCTCCAGCAGCCGGAACTGGTCGTCCAGGCGCATCATCGCCTCGGAGACCTGTTCCAGCACGTCGTCCGTCGGTTCGCCCATGTCGTCGGGCACGATCATCGATGCCGCGAGTACGGGCAGCGGGACCGGCTGGTCACCGCCGTCGGAGACGGTCAGCAGGTACAGATTGCCGAGCACGCCGTCCAGGAAGTCGGCCTCCGCGTCCGGGTCCCAGCCCAGCGCCTCGAAGTCGATTCCGCCGTCCTCGCCGATGACGTCGGCGATGTCGTCGAGGACGGGTGCGGTCGCGTCCGCGAGGACGACGTCCAGGGCGTCCAGCCACAGCCCGAGCACGTCCTGGGGCGAACCCCCGGTGACCAGCGCCAGGTTGGTCCCCGCGACCGCGCCACCGCCTGCGTCGTCGTGCGCGTCGTCGTCCCCGTCATCGGGGGCGCCGACCTCGACGAGACCGGTGTCGACGGCGACCCGCCACGCCTCGCTCGCGTACGCGGGCCCGTCCGCGTCGTCGGGGGCGAGGCCCAGCACCTCGGCGGCCTCCGGCAGCTGCTCATCGACGAGTTCGCCGCCGACACCGACCCGCGTCCCCTGCCCCGCCCAGCGGGCGAGCCTGACGGCCCGGGCGAGCAACGGGGCGCCGAGCGCGGCCCGAGCCAGCTCCGCGTCCGAGTGCAGCCGGACCGGCGGGAGTGTGGGGCGGTCTTCGGGCATGTGGTGGTTCTCCTCCGCGGCGTACGGGATCCGGGGCAGGCTCTCGGGCCCCCGGACGTAAGGGACCCGGACGCTGGGGACCCGGGCGGTGCCAGCGTAGACGCATTCGAGGGGGTTTCGGGGCCCACCGGGAAGAGGCCACCTCCAAGGGTGCCTGTGCGGGACCGCCCGGGCAGGCTCCGGCCATCGCGTTCACCCACGCGTCCGCCGCCGTACATCCGGGGGCTCTTGACAACTGCACTGTCGAGACAAGAGATTGACGCGCGTAGAACAGTGCAGCACCCCAGCCGGCGCCGCCGGCGCCCCTCATCCCTCACATCCGGAGTACCTCGATGCCTTCCTCCGTCGTACCGAGAACGCCCGCCGTCGCCGCCCTTGTCGCCGCCGCGCTGGCCACCGGTCTGCTCGCCGGCTCCACCGGCGCCACCGCCGCCGAGACCGCCCAGGTGCGGATCCACGACATCCAGGGCACCACCCGGACGTCCCCGCTCGTGGGACGCCAGGTCACCGATGTGCCGGGCATCGTCACGGGCGTTCGGACGTACGGCTCACGGGGCTTCTGGTTCCAGGACCCGCAGGCCGACGACGACGCCGCCACCAGCGAGGGCGTCTTCGTCTACACCGGCTCGGTCCCGACCGTCGCCGTCGGGGACCGGGTGCTGGTCTCCGGCACGGTCGGCGAGTACATCCCGGGCGGCACCTCCTCCGGCAACCAGTCGCTGACCCAGATAGCCAAGCCGGCCGTCACCGTCGTCTCGCAGGGCAACGAACTGCCCGCACCCGTCACGGTCTCGGCCGCGTCCGTGCCCGCCGAATACGCTCCGGAGGGCGATCCGGCCGCCGGCAACAGCATCAACGGCCTCGCCCTGCGGCCGCGCACCTACGCACTGGACTACTACGAGTCGCTGGAGGGCAGCAACGTCCGCATCGGCACGTCCCGCGTGGTCGGCGCCACCGACCCGTACGCGGAGCTGTGGGTGACGGTCAAGCCGTGGGAGAACGACAACCACCGCGGCGGCACCGTCTACGGCTCGTACTCCTCGCAGAACACCGGGCGCCTGCAGATCCAGTCGCTGACGCCGCTCGCCGAGAAGCCGTTCCCCGACGCGAACGTCGGTGACATGCTCGCCGGCACCACCGAAGGCCCCCTGGACTTCAACCAGTTCGGCGGCTACACCCTGACCGCCCGCACCCTGGGCACGGTGGTGGACCGCGGACTCGAGCGCGAGCGCACGCGCCCGCAGCGGGGTGGCGAGCTGGCGGTGGCCACGTACAACGTGGAGAACCTGGACCCGTCGGACCCGCAGGAGAAGTTCGACGCGCTGGCGAAGGCGGTCGTCGACAACCTCTCCTCGCCCGACATCCTCGCCCTGGAGGAGATCCAGGACGACAACGGCGCGAAGAACGACGGCACCGTCGCGGCCGGCCAGACGCTGAAGAAGTTCACGGACGCGATCCTCGCGGCCGGCGGCCCGGCCTACGCATGGCGATCCGTGGACCCGCAGAACAACAAGGACGGCGGCGAGCCCGGCGGCAACATCCGGCAGGTCTTCCTGTTCAACCCGGAGCGGGTCTCCTTCACCGACCGCGCCGGCGGCGACGCCACGACGGCGACCGGCGTCGTGCGCGAGCACGGCCGGGCAGCCCTGACGCTGTCGCCCGGCCGGATCGACCCGGCGAACTCCGCCTGGGAGAACAGCCGGAAGCCGCTGGCGGGCCAGTTCACCTTCCGCGGCCGTACGGTCTTCGTGATCGCCAACCACTTCGGTTCCAAGGGCGGCGACGAGGGACTGACCTCCCACCACCAGCCGCCGAATCGTTCTTCCGAGGCCAAGCGCCTGCTCCAGGCGCAGTCGGTCAACGCCTTCGTCAAGGACGTCCTCAAGGCCGACCGCAAGGCCGACGTCGTGGTCCTCGGCGACATCAACGACTTCGAGTTCTCGGCGACGACGAAGGCGCTCACGGACGGCGGCGCGCTGTACCCCGCGGTCAGGTCACTGCCGCGCTCGGAGCGCTACTCGTACGTCTACCAGGGCAACAGCCAGGTCCTGGACCAGATCCTGACGAGCCCGTCGATCGACGACTTCTCCTATGACAGCGTGCACATCAACGCGGAGTTCGCGGAGCAGAACAGCGACCACGACCCCCAGGTGCTGCGCTTCCGCCCCTAGGCGAGCTGGCGTGCCGGTGCGCCCGCCGCCTCCTGCGGCCGGCGCACCGCGCACCACCGACCTTCACCGCCGCTCACCGCCGTGACCAGGACGTCCGCGCATCTCGCAGCGCTGCTTCACAGTCGTCGGAAGCAGATTTAACTGGAGCTCTACCGCCCCTTTGGCCACACTGCGGACATGTCCTCCTCACGCCCTTTCGGCCGCGCCCTGTGCGCCATGGTCACGCCCTTCACCGACGACGGCTCCCTCGACATCGACGGTGCTCAAGAGCTCGCCACGCGGCTCGTCGACGACGGCTGCGACGGACTGGTGCTCTCCGGGACCACCGGCGAGTCACCGACGACGTCCGACGCCGAGAAGGCGGCGCTGGTGCGGGCGGTTGTCGAGGCGGTCGGTGACCGGGCCGCGATCGTCGCGGGCGTCGGCACCGCGGACACCCGCCACACCGTCGAGCTCGCGCGCGAGGCCGAGCGGGCGGGCGCCGACGGAGTGCTCGTGATCGCCCCGTACTACAGCCGCCCGCCCCAGGCGGCGATCGAGGCGCACCTCCGCCGGGTCGCCGACGCCGTCGGCGTGCCGCTGATGCTGTACGACATCCCCGGCCGCACAGGCGTCCGCATCGAGCCCGAAACGGTGCTGCGGCTGGCGGAGCACCCCCGCGTCGTGGCCGTGAAGGACTGTGCGTACGACCTGCTGGGCAGCACCAAGGTCATCGCGCTCGGCGGGCTCGCTTACTACTCGGGCTGCGAGGAGATGAACCTGCCGCTGTACGCGGTGGGCGGGGCCGGTTTCGTGTCGACGGTGGCCAATGCCGCCGCGCCCCGGATGCGGGCGGTCCTGGACGCGTACGACGCCGGGGACAACGCCCGGGCCGCTCGGTTCAACCAACTCACGCTGCCCCTGGCGGAGTTGATGATGGCTTCGGGGCTGCCGGGTACGGTCACCGCCAAGGCGCTGCTGGGCGCGCTCGGGCGGCCCGGCGGCCCGGTCCGGGAACCGCTGCAGCCCGCCGGCCGCGAGACGGCCGACGGGCTGCTGGATGCGTACGAGCGCTTGGAACGCGCCGCGGTTCAGCCGTTGGTGTAGCTGCTGCCGAGAACGGCGGCGTGTTCGAGAACGTCCTCGAGCGGATCGTCGATCTGACCGATCGAGACCACGGTGACGTGGTCTCCGTTGTGCGAGCCGGTGTGCGTCTCGTCGGCGTGTGCGACACCGTGCGACGACATCGCCGCAAGCAGTGCGCACGTGCCGAGAGCGGTCGGCCTGGTCTTCATGTCGGTTCCTCCCCTGTGCGGTTCGGCACGGGGTCGTACGCCCCGGCGTCGACCTGCCTATCCACCCGCACGCAGCGAAGGTTACGCAGAGTCACACGATGGGAGCGAGGAACGCGACGATCAGTTGTGGCTGTGCAGCACCTCGTTGAGGCCGCCCCAGACCGCGTTGTTCGGGCGGGCCTCGACGGCGCCGGTGACCGAGTTGCGGCGGAAGAGGATGTTCGAGGCACCGGACAGCTCGCGGGCCTTGACGATCTGCCCGTCGGGCATGGTGACGCGCGTACCGGCGGTGACGTACAGACCGGCCTCGACGACGCACTCGTCGCCGAGCGCGATGCCGACTCCGGCCTCGGCGCCGATGAGGCAGCGCTCGCCGATGGAGATGATGACGTTGCCGCCGCCGGACAGGGTGCCCATGGTGGAGGCGCCGCCGCCGATGTCGGAGCCGTCGCCGATGATGACGCCCGCGGAGATGCGCCCCTCGACCATCGAGGTGCCGAGCGTGCCCGCGTTGAAGTTGACGAAGCCCTCGTGCATGACGGTGGTGCCCTCGGCGAGGTGCGCACCGAGCCGGACGCGGTCGGCGTCGGCGATCCGCACACCCTTGGGGGCGACGTAGTCGGTCATCCGCGGGAACTTGTCGACGGAGGTCACCTGCAGGTGCAGGCCCTCGGCTCGGGCATTGAGGCGCACGGTCTCCAGCTGGTCGACCGCGACGGGGCCGAGGCTGGTCCAGGCGACGTTGGAGAGCACGCCGAAGAGGCCGTCCAGGTTCTGCCCGTGCGGCTTGACCAGGCGGTGCGAGAGCAGGTGGAGGCGCAGGTAGGCGTCGTGGGCGTCCAGCGGCTTGTCGTCGAGCGAGGCGATGACGGTGCGGACGGCGACGACCTCGACCCCACGGCGGGCGTCCGGGCCGATGGCCTTCGCGGCGCCGTGGCCGAGGAGCTCCACGGCGCGCTCGGCGGTCAGCCGCTGGGTGCCGGCGGGGCCGGGCTCGGCAGTGAGCTCGGGGGCGGGGTACCAGGTGTCGAGGACGACGCCCTCGGCGGTGACGGTGGCGAGGCCGGCGGCCACGGCACCGGTGGTGCGCTGAGCAGTGGTGCTGTCGGACGAGTCAGTCATGACAGGAAACCTAACCGGCCGGGGCCCGCGGGGGCGAACCGATCTCAGGTGCCGGGCGGCGGTGTCGCGTGGAAGAGCGCGAGGAGCAGGGGATCACATGCAACGCGGTCCGCGTCGCGCACGGCCGCCGCGGAGAACGCGGGATACGGGCGGCAGGGGCGGCGTGGGCCGCGGCTCCGGCCCCGGCTACCTTGTTCGTCCGGACGGGCGGCCGCAGGCCCCGTCCGGTCATCATCCGACGTGGGGGGCTCCAATGGCTTACGGAAACACGCCTGGTCCGGGGGGAAACCCGCCGCCGTATCCGGGTCCGCCCGCATGGGGCCCCTGGACACCACCACCGCCCAAGCCCGGAGTGATACCGCTCGGGCCGCTCGGCCTCGGCGAGATCCTCGGCGGGGCGTTCGCGACGTTCGGCCGGCACTGGAAGCAACTGCTCGGGTTCGCGTTCGCGGTGTACGGCATGGCCGTCGTGCTGTTCGGCGCGGCGCTCGCCCTCGCCTATCTGGCGGTGAAGGCGGAGCTGCACCGGCTGCTCGAGTGGTCCGACGAGAGCGCGCCGGGCAGCGACGAGGTCATGCCGCTGGTGCTGACGTTCGGCACCGTGTACCTCTTCGGGCTCTTCGCCCTTCTGGTCGCCAACGCCGCCGTGTACGCCGGCTGCCCGGCGGTCCTCCAGGACGCGGTGCTGGGCCGCCCGTCGAGCTTCGGCGCCATCTGGCGCCGGGTGTGGCCCCGGCTCTGGGCCGTGCTCGGCACCGTCCTGATCACCGCCTTGATCGCCGCGGTCCCCCTGGTCCTGATGACCCTCGCCTTCGTGGGGATGGTCGTGTCGTTGATCGCGCTGGCCGCCGACGGCTCCGGCGAGTGGGGCTGGCTGGTGCTGATCGCCGTCCTCGGGGCACTGGCCACCGGGCCTGTGGCGGTCTGGCTGTGGGTGCGGTTCAGCTTCGCGCCCGCCGCCGCGGTCCTCGAGGGACAGGGCACCATCAGCGCGATGGCGCGCTCGGCGCAGCTGGTGCGGGGCGCCTGGTGGCGGGTGTTCGGCATCTCGCTGCTGGCCGCCGTGATGGCCGCCGCGGCGAGCTACCTCCTCCAGCTGGTGTTCCAGCTGCTCAGCCTCGTCCCCAGCGGGCCCGCGTCCCTGTCGGACGAGGCGGCCAACGGCGGTGTGGCCGTCACGATCGTCATCACGACGATGGCGTTCGGACTGCTGACCACACTGCTGGGTCAGATCCTCACCTCGGCGTTCCCGCAGCTGGTCATCAGCCTGCTCTACGTCGACCAGCGCATCCGTAAGGAGAATCTCGCCCCGGCGCTCGCCGAGGCCGCCGGGCTGCCTCCGCAGCAGGCACCGGACGCGTACGGGCGCTGAAGACGTACGGGACCTGAGACGTACGGGACCCCGCCCGCCCGGAAGCCGGGCGGGCGGGGTCCCGCGGAGCGTGCGCGGTCACAGCGGCATGCCGTACCCCGTGCAGGTGGGCCGGAAGTCGGCGGGGCCGTCGGCCAGCGCGTTCATGGTGATCTGGAGCGTCGGGTCGTCGTTGAACAGCCCCATGTGGCCGGCCCTGTCGTCGGGGCACATGTCCTGAAGGACGATGTTGTTCACGTCCTTGCCGGTCAGGGCCTGGGAGGCGTACGGGGTGACGACCTTCTCCTGTCTGGTCATGATGACCGTGTACTCGGGTCCGTCCGGCACGCTGTCGCCTTCGGCCCACATCTCCTCGGTGTAGTCGCTGGTGCGGATCTGCTCGACGACTCCGGGGAACCGGCCCGCCCTCGACAGCCCGGTGACGAAGCCCATGAGCTTCAGCGAGTCGCCGAGCCGGGCGATGCCGTTCAGGTCGGTGCCGTGGGAGCTGGGCGCCCAGCCGACGTAGTGGTCGACCTTCTCGGCGCCGCCCATTTTCTTCATCCACCACATCGGCACGCTCCCGCCGAGCGAGTGGCCGACGATGTCCACCTTCTCGGCGCCGGTCGCCCGCTGGACCTCGGTCACGAAGGCGTCCAGTTGCGCGGCAGAGTCGCGATTGGAGCCGAGCCCGCCGACGCGGCCGAAGGACGCGGGTGTGAAGCCGTAGTTCATGGCGAAGACGCAGTAGCCGTTGTTCTTGAGGCGCGGAGCGGCCTTCACGAAGTTGGCGCCGATGTTGAAGAAGGTGCCGGGCAGCATGACCACCGGGTTGGGGTGTTCGGCACTGGGCCGGCACGACCAGTCGTTGGCTCCCGGCACGGTCGCCGGGGAGACCGCATAGTTCCACAGCGCCTGGGCGACGCCGCCTTCGCGCAGTGGCTCCCGCTCGGCGGCCTGCGCCGGGGCCGCGGCGCAGGTGAGGACGACGACGGCGGCGACCACGGCCGCGGCCGGCCCCGTCCGCCGTCGCCGGGCGGACCGATCGATCCCTGACATTCGGGTGCTCCTGGGGGGTTGTTCAGCCCGTCCCGGGGCTGATGGAGGCGGAGGCATACGGGCATGTGCATGCCCGCAAGCAGCCTGACCGCGGTTCGGTCCTCCGGGCCCCGGGCCTGGTCCAAACATTCGGCGGCAGGATTGTGAGCGGTCACAAAACCCTCCCGGGGTACGAGGCCTCGTCCGCGCGTCGGCATTGACACCCCGCGTGTCCTGCGGCGACCTTGGTTACTGGTAAGTAAGATCAGCAGCTTCGATGAGGTCGCCACCGTGGACAGTGACGGATACGTACCGCTCTCCTTCGGAGGGGTTCCGGTGCATCAGCGGCTCGCCGGGTCGGTGGACGAGCTGGCCGCCCGTGTCCTCGCCCGGCTCGTCGACCATGTGCCGGTGTACGGCACGCTGCCGGTCGAGCAGCTGCGCAGCGAGATCCAGCGGGTCATCGGCCAGGGCATACGCGCTTTCGTCTCCGTCCTGCGCACCGGATCGCTCCCGGACGAGGCGCAGTTGCAGGTCGTGCGGCAGTCGGCCGCCAAGCGGGCCGAGGAGGGCGTCCCCGTCGAGGCGGTGATCAGCGCCTACCACGTGGGGGCGCAGGAGTGCTTCGAGCAGATGGCGGCGTACGCGACGCCGGACGACCTGCCGGAGGTGAAGACCGTGAACGTGCTGGTACTGCGGTTCCTGGAGCGGATGACGGCAAGTGTGGTGTCGGGTTACTTCGCGGAGCGGCAGGCGGCCGCGGGCGAGGAGCAGTCGGCCCGGCAGGCGATGCTCACCGCGCTCGTCGACGGGGAGGACGTCCGGGCGACGGCGGACCGCTGGGGCATCGCCCTCCCGGCCTGCTATCTGGTCCTCGGGCTGGCCCTCGGCCCTCACCCCGATGAGGGGGCCCCGGGAGTCAGCCCCCTGTTCGCCAGGACGCGGAAGGTGCGGCGGCTGCGGGTGGAGCTGGAACGTCACGCCGAGGGCCAGGTGCTCTCCGCCCTGTCCGGCGACGGCGGGCTCGCCCTGATCCCATACGGCACGGAGGCGCGACTGCTCGCGGACCGGGACTGGGACCGGCTGGCCAGCGTGGTGTCGCACATGAGCCGGGTGGCCGGGGTCGACATCATGGCCGGCGCGGCGGCGGCCGCCCCCGAGGGCGTGGCCGCGGCGGTCCGGCAGGCGGAGGAAGTACGGCGGGTGGCGGTCTCGGCGGGCCGGGAGCCGGGCGTCTACCGGCTCGGGGACGTCCTGCTGGAGTACCAGTTGATGCAGCCCGGCCCCGCCCGCGACGCCCTGGCCGAACTGATGAGGCCACTGACCGGCCGGCCCGAACTGCTGGGCACACTGCGGACGTTCCTGGACAGCGGGCTCAGCCGCCAGCTCACCGCCGAACGGCTGCGCGTGCACCCGAACACGGTGGACTACCGGCTGCGTCGCGCGGCGGAGGCGACCGGCCTCGACGCCACGTCAGGTGCGGACGTGATGCGGGTACGGGCGGCGCTGAGCGCCCATGACGCGCTCGGTGTCCGGCCCGGAGCGACGGCCGGCGCCGAGAGCGGCGGCCCCGACGCCGGGTGACGCGACCTGGCGTCGGATGACGCGAACCGGCGTCGAGGCGTCAGTCGAGCAGGGTCTTCTTGGGCCGCAGCACACAGAACTCGTTGCCCTCGGGATCGGCGAGGACCACCCAGGTGGCGTCGTCCCCCTGCCCGACGTCCGCACGCCGCGCCCCGAGCGCGATGATCCGGCTCACCTCGGCATCCTGGTCGTCCGGGCTGAGGTCGATGTGCAGGCGGTTCTTGACGGTCTTCGCCTCGGGCACGGTCAGGAACACGATGCCGGGCAGAGCGCCGGCGTCGGCCCCGATGACGATCTCCTCAGGCTCCTCGTAGAGGATCCGCCAGTCGAGTACCTGCGTCCAGAACCGCGCGAGGGCGCCGGCGTCGTGACAGTCGACGGCGATCTGATACAGGGAAACGGCCATGCCCGCCAGTCTGCCTGGCGGACACGGCCGTTGCTCCGCACGACGCATCGCGCGTCACGGGGGACTGCTCATTGCGACGGATCGCACGTCACGGGGTTGCTCGTCGCGACGGATCGCGCGTCACGACGGATCAGACGTTGAACCCGAGCGCGCGCAGCTGCTCGCGGCCGTCTTCCGTGATCTTGTCCGGACCCCACGGCGGCATCCAGACCCAGTTGATCTTCAGCTCGTTGACGATGCCGTCCGTCGCGGCCTTCGCCTGGTCCTCGATGACGTCGGTCAGCGGGCAGGCCGCGGACGTCAGCGTCATGTCGAGGGTCGCGACGTTGGAGTCGTCGATGTGGATGCCGTAGATCAGGCCCAGATTCACGACGTCGATGCCCAGCTCGGGGTCGACGACGTCGTACAGTGCCTCGCGGATCTCTTCCTCGGAGGCAGGCTTCAGTGCCGCCCCAGCGTTCTCGGTCATGCCGTCTTCCTCTCGGCGTCGGTGCCGTCGCCCAGCGCCTGGGCGGTCGCGTCCTTCCACGCCATCCAGCTCAGCAGCGCGCACTTCACACGGGCCGGGTACTTGGAGACGCCGGCGAACGCGACCGCGTCCTCCAGCACCTCCTCCATCGCGTCGTCCGGCTCGATCTGACCCTTGGACTGCATCAGCTCCAGGAACGTGCCCTGGATCTTCTGTGCCTCGGCAAGATCCTTGCCGACGAGGAGCTCGTTCAGCACGGAGGCGGAGGCCTGGCTGATGGAGCAGCCCTGGCCTTCGTACGACACGTCCGCGATACGCGTGCCGTCGTACTTCACTCGCAGCGTGATCTCGTCGCCGCACGTCGGATTGACGTGGTGCACCTCGGCGTCACCGTCCCGCAAGCCCCGCCCGTGCGGATGCTTGTAGTGGTCCAGGATGACGTCCTGGTACATCGAATCCAGCTTCACATCGTCCCCTAGCCGAAGAAGTTCCGGACGTGCTCCAGGCCGTCGACCAGAGCATCGACCTCTGCCGGCGTGGAGTACAGATAGAACGACGCCCGTGTGGTCGCAGGAATTCCGTACCGCAGGCAGACGGGGCGCGCGCAGTGGTGACCGACGCGTACCGCGATGCCCTGCTCGTCGAGGACCTGGCCCACGTCGTGCGGGTGGATGTCGCCGAGCGTGAAGGAGATCGCCGCGCCGCGGTCCTCGGCGGTGGTGGGGCCGATGATCCGCAGGTCGGGGACCTCCAGCAGCCGCTTCACCGCGTACTCGGTGAGCGCGTGCTCGTGCTGGGCGATCTTGTCCATGCCGATCGAGGTGAGGTAGTCCACGGCCGCGCCGAGGCCGACGGCCTGCGCGATCGGGGGCGTACCCGCCTCGAACTTGTGCGGCGCAGGAGCGTACGTCGACGAGTGCATCGAGACGGTCTCGATCATCTCGCCGCCGCCGAGGAACGGCGGCAGGTCCTCAAGGAGCTCCTGTCGGCCCCACAGGACACCGATGCCGGTCGGGCCGCACATCTTGTGACCGGTGAAGGCCACGAAGTCGGCCTGCAGTGCCTGCACGTCCAGCACCATGTGCGGGGCGGCCTGCGAGGCGTCGATCAGCACCAGCGCGCCGACGTCCTGGGCACGGCGGACGATCGCCTCGACCGGGTTGACGGTGCCCATGATGTTGGAGACCAGCGTGAAGGAGACGATCTTCGTCTTCTCGGTGATGATCTCTTCGATGTTCGACAGGTCGAGCCTGCCGTCGTCGGTGAGGCCGAACCACTTCAGCTTCGCGCCGGTGCGCTGCGACAGCAGCTGCCACGGAACGATGTTGGAGTGGTGCTCCATCTCCGTGATGACGACTTCGGTGTCGCTGTCCACCCGGTAGGGCTCATCGGCCCAGCCGAGCATGTTGGCGACGAGGTTGAGCGCCTCGGAGGCGTTCTTGGTGAAGATCACCTCGTTGCGGCTCGGCGCGTTGATGAAGGCCGCGACCTTGTCACGGGCGCCCTCGTACAGCGCCGTGGCCTCCTCGGCGAGCACGTGCACGCCGCGGTGCACGTTGGCGTTGTGCTGCTCGTAGTACTCGCTGAGCACGTCGATCACCTGGCGCGGCGTCTGGGATGTCGCCGCGTTGTCCAGGTAGACGAGCTTCTTGCCGTCGTGGAGCACCCGGTCGAGGATCGGGAAGTCCTTACGGATCGCCTCGGTGTCGAGGAGGCCCGGCAGCTGTGTCACGCCCCTCCCCTTTCGTTCTTCCCCGCGGACTTCGTCCGGGAGGAGCCCCCATTTCCGCCCGCGAGGCGCACCTGCGGGTCGCAGGTCGTCTGCGGGCCGGTGGCCTCGCGTGCGTCGCTCACAGGGATACGCCACCCTTCGTGTAGGACTCGTAGCCCTCGGCCTCCAGCTTGTCGGCCAGCTCCGGGCCGCCCGACTCGACGATCCGGCCGCCGGAGAAGACGTGGACGCGGTCCGGCTTGATGTAGCGCAGGATGCGCGTGTAGTGCGTGATCAGCAGGGTGCCGACCTCGCCGGTCTCGCGGACGCGGTTGACGCCCTCGGAGACGATGCGCAGCGCGTCGACGTCCAGGCCGGAGTCGGTCTCGTCGAGGATCGCGATCTTCGGCTTGAGGAGCTCCAGCTGGAGGATCTCGTGGCGCTTCTTCTCACCGCCGGAGAAGCCCTCGTTGACGTTGCGCTCGGCGAAGGACGGGTCCATGTGCAGACGCTCCATGGACTCCTTCACCTCCTTGACCCACGTGCGCAGCTTGGGGGCCTCGCCGCGGATGGCGGTGGCGGAGGTGCGCAGGAAGTTGGAGACCGAGACGCCGGGGACCTCGACCGGGTACTGCATGGCGAGGAAGACGCCGGCGCGGGCGCGCTCGTCGACGGACATCTCCAGGACGTCCTCGCCGTCGAGGGTCACGGTGCCGCCGGTGATCGTGTACTTGGGGTGACCCGCCAGGGAGTACGCGAGGGTCGACTTGCCGGAGCCGTTGGGGCCCATGATGGCGTGGGTCTCGCCCTGGTTGACGGTCAGGTCGACGCCCTTGAGGATCTCCTTGGTGGCGTTGTCGGCCTCGACGGAGACGCGCAGGTCGCGGATTTCAAGCGTTGCCATGGGGACTTCAGTTCTCCTGGGTGACGGAGACGAGCACATCGTCCCCTTCGATCTTTACGGGGTATACGGGCACAGGGCGCGTCGCGGGAAGGCCGGACGGCTTGCCGGTGCGGAGGTCGAAGGCGGAGCCGTGGAGCCAGCACTCGATCTGGCAGTCCTCCACCTCGCCCTCCGAGAGGGAGACGTTCGCGTGCGAGCAGATGTCGTAGATCGCGAACACCTCGCCCTCGGTGCGGACGACGGAGATGGGCGTGCCGTCGAGTTCCACCCGCTTCGGGGTGTCCTCCTCCAGCTCGCTCAGCCCACAGGCTCGGACGAAGGCCATCAGACGGAAGCCTCCAGCTCGGCCTCGATCTTGGCGATGAGGCGCTCCTCGACGTCCGGCAGACCGATCTGCTGGACCAGCTCGGCGAAGAAGCCGCGGACGACGAGACGACGGGCCTCGGACTCCGGGATGCCGCGGGCCATCAGGTAGAAGAGCTGCTCGTCGTCGAAGCGGCCGGTGGCGCTCGCGTGCCCGGCGCCGACGATCTCGCCGGTCTCGATCTCCAGGTTCGGCACGGAGTCGACCCGCGCGCCGTCGGTGAGGACGAGGTTGCGGTTCATCTCGTAGGTGTCGGTGCCTTCGGCCCTGGCCTCGATGAGGACGTCACCGATCCACACGGCGTGCGCGTCCTGGCCCTGCAGCGCGCCCTTGTAGGCGACGTTCGACTTGCAGTGCGGAGTGTTGTGGTCGACCAGCAGACGGTGTTCCTGGTGCTGGGCGGCGTCGGTGAAGTACAGACCGAAGAGCTCGGCCTCGCCGCCGGTACCCGCGTACTGGACGCGCGGGTGGAGGCGGACGACATCGCCGCCGAAGGTGACGACGACCGACTTGAAGGAGGCGTCGCGGCCGACCAGCGCGTTGTGCTGGGCAACGTGGACGGCCTTGTCGTCCCAGTCCTGGACGGAGACGACGGTGAGCTTGGCGCCGTCGCCGAGGATGTAGTCGACGTTGGCCGCGAGCACCGCGTCGCCGGTGTGGTCGATGACCACGACGGCCTCGGCGAACGCGCCGAGCTCGATCACCTGGTGGCCGAAGGCGACGCCACCCTCGCCGTGCACGGCAATCCGCACCGGTTCGGTGAGGACCGTCTCCTTGGGCACGGTGACGACCGAGGCCTGCTCGAAGGAGGAGTACGCCTGGGCGGTGACGCGGTCCACCGGGGTGCCCGCCTTGCCGAGCCGCGCGTCGTCGCGGCCGACGGTCTCGACGACGACGCCCTCGGGGGCGTCGATCGCGATCTTGACGCCGGTGCCCGTGGCGACGGCGGTGCCGTCGTGCAGTCCGGCGAGGCGCTCCAGCGGAGTGAAACGCCACTCCTCCTCGCGGCCGTGCGGCACCGGGAAGTCCGCCACGTCGAACGACGGGGGCGCACTCATACGGGTGGCGACGGTCGACTCGGCGGCCACCGCGATCGAGCCGGCGGTGGTGGAGCCCACCGGTGTGGATCCCCCCTGGACCGGAGTCCTGCGGAGGTCCTTGGGGGAGTTCTGAGCCTCAGCCATGGCTGTCGGTCTGCTCGCTTTCTGCGTTCAGGTGCGTGCGCTCGCCCACGGGGCCGCTGCGGGCCGGCGCCTTTCGGCTCCGGCTGCGGCAGTCTGCCGGGGTCCGCTGACGGGGCTCACCGGGTGAGCCCCAGGGACGTGATCCGGTCGGCGGTCTAGCCCACCGCGCCTTCCATCTGCAGCTCGATCAGCCGGTTGAGCTCCAGCGCGTACTCCATCGGGAGCTCCTTGGCGATCGGCTCGACGAAGCCGCGCACGATCATCGCCATGGCCTCGAACTCGGTCAGACCGCGGCTCATCAGGTAGAAGAGCTGGTCCTCGGAGACCTTCGAGACGGTCGCCTCGTGGCCCATGGAGACGTCGTCCTCGCGGACGTCGACGTACGGATAGGTGTCGGAGCGGGAGATCGTGTCGACCAGCAGCGCGTCGCAGAGCACGTTGGACTTGGCGCCCGGCGCACCCTCGCCGATCTCGATCAGACCGCGGTACGAGGTGCGGCCGCCACCTCGTGCCACCGACTTGGAGACGATGTTCGACGAGGTGTTCGGGGCCATGTGGACCATCTTGGCGCCGGCGTCCTGGTGCTGGCCCTCGCCCGCGAAGGCGATGGACAGGGTCTCGCCCTTGGCGTGCTCGCCCATCAGGTAGACGGCCGGGTACTTCATCGTCACCTTGGAGCCGATGTTGCCGTCGACCCACTCCATGGTCGCGCCCTCGTACGCCACGGCGCGCTTGGTGACCAGGTTGTAGACGTTGTTCGACCAGTTCTGGATGGTCGTGTAGCGGCAGCGGCCGCCCTTCTTGACGATGATCTCGACCACGGCGCTGTGCAGCGAGTCCGAGGAGTAGATCGGGGCGGTGCAGCCCTCGACGTAGTGGACGTAGGCGTCCTCGTCGACGATGATCAGCGTCCGCTCGAACTGGCCCATGTTCTCCGTGTTGATACGGAAGTAGGCCTGCAGCGGGATGTCCACGTGGACGCCCTTGGGGACGTAGATGAACGATCCGCCGGACCACACGGCGGTGTTCAGTGACGCGAACTTGTTGTCGCCGACCGGGATGACCGTGCCGAAGTACTCCTGGAAGAGCTCCGGGTGCTCCTTCAGCGCGGTGTCGGTGTCCAGGAAGATGACGCCCTGCTCCTCCAGGTCCTCACGGATCTGGTGGTAGACGACCTCGGACTCGTACTGGGCGGCGACACCGGCGACCAGGCGCTGCTTCTCCGCCTCCGGGATGCCGAGCTTGTCGTAGGTGTTCTTGATGTCCTCGGGCAGCTCCTCCCACGAGGCGGCCTGCGCCTCGGTGGAGCGCACGAAGTACTTGATGTTGTCGAAGTCGATGCCCGACAGATCGGAGCCCCAGCTCGGCATCGGCTTCTTGTCGAAGAGGCGCAGACCCTTCAGCCGCAGCTTCAGCATCCACTCCGGCTCGTTCTTCTTCGCGGAGATGTCGCGGACGACTTCCTCGGAGAGACCGCGCTTGGCCGCGGCACCTGCCGCGTCGGAGTCGGCCCAGCCGAATTCGTACTTACCCAGACCCTCGAGTTCGGGGTGGGCAGTCTCCGTGGGGAGAGTCATGCGGGGTTCCTCCCGGCCGTGCTTGCAGATGCTGGTGATGTGGTGGTCTGGGGGGCGCTGCTCTGGGGCGAGCCGCGCGGGATGAACGTCGTGCAGACGCCGTCGCCGTGGGCGATGGTGGCGAGCCGCTGCACATGCGTCCCGAGGAGCTTGGAGAAGAACTCTGTCTCCGCCTCGCACAGCTGCGGGTACTTCTCGGCCGCGTGGGCGACCGGGCAGTGGTGCTGGCAGAGCTGTTCGCCGACCGGCGCGGTACGGGCCGTAGCAGCGTACCCGTCGGCACTGAGGGCCTTGGCCAGCGCTTCGGTGCGCTCCTCGGGGGCCGCGGCCTCGACGGCGGCGCGGTAGGCCTCGGCCTGCGCCTCGAACCGGTCCCGGGCGAAAGCGGCGACGGCCGCTTCCCCTCCGGCATTCTCCTCGATCCAGCGGAGGGCGTCGACGGCCAGCGTGTCGTACGACTGGTCGAAGGCGTCCCGGCCGCAGTCGGTCAGGGCGAACACCTTGGCCGGGCGGCCGCGCGTGCGCGCGCCGTACACGCGCTGCTCGCGCGCCTCCACGACGTTGTCCGAGACGAGGGAGTCGAGGTGACGGCGGACGGCCGCCTGCGTGAGTCCGAGACGGCCCGCGAGGTCGGCCACGGTGGACGGGCCGTGGTCCAGGATGGAGCGCGCGACGCGGTTGCGCGTGGAGCGCTCACCGGTCGCGAGTTCCTCATGGGGAGCCTCGCCAACGTTTTTCACAACGCCATTGTTGCGTAATTCCTCAGAGAGTGACAAGCCGCGTCCGGATCACCGCGCGGTGCCGTACATCACTTAGGCATACCTAAGCTGACCTGCGGAAATGATCATTCGGCACGTCCTTCGCAGGTCCGCCCGGGTGCCCGCCCGCGGGAGCGCCCGCCGTCGGACGGGGTGCCGTGCGGCCCCGGGACACCACCGCACGGGCGAACGCGACCGCATCCCGGACGGCCGCGCCACCCGGGTCGTTGTTGAAGAACGCGTAGACGTCGGCCCGGTCGGACCAGGCGTCCGCGGCACGCCCCGCCCAGGTCGCGAGCGCCTGGCGCCCGTAGCCCGGCCAGGGCTTCGCCCGGCCCTCGTGGAAGCGCAGATATCCCCAGTCCGCCGTCCGCCACAGCGGGGTCACCGGCCGCGAGCCGCGGTCCGCCCAGCACAGGGCCGCACCCCGGGCCGCCAGAACCCCGGCGATCTCCTCGGTCCACCACGAGTCGTGCCGCGGCTCGACCGCCACGCGTACATGGCACGGGAAGCAGGCGAGCACCGCGTCCAGTGCCGCGGCGTCGGCGCGGAGGGTCGGCGGCAGCTGGAGCAGTACGGGCCCCAGCCGCTCCCCCAGCGCTTCGGCACGGCCCATGAGCCGCTCGACGGGCTCCTCGGGATCCTTCAGCCGCTTGATGTGGGTGAGGAAGCGGCTGGCCTTCACCGCCATGACGAAGTCGTCGGGGGTGCGGTCGCGCCAGTCGGCGAAGGTCCTGCGCTCGGGCAGCCGGTAGAAGGCGTTGTTGCTCTCGACGGTCACGAAGTGCCGCGCGTACTCCTCCAGCCAGAGCCGCTGGGGCAGGCCCTCGGGGTAGAGGGCGCCGCGCCAGTCCCGGTACTGCCACCCGGAGGTGCCGATGAGTACGGGCATACGGTGATCCTTCCCCGTCCAGGCCGCCTCACCGTCGTCGGCCGTGGAAACCACCAACCGGACGCCAACCACCAACGGCCCCTGCCCGGGCAAGCCACGGCCCCGGTCAGGCCGGCCCCGTGGAAACCACCAACCGGACAGCAACCACCAACGGCCCCTGCCCGGGCAAGCCACGGCCCCGGTCAGGCCGGCCCCGTGGAAACCACCAACCGGACAGCAACCACCAACGGCCCCTGCCCGGGCAAGCCACGGCCCGGGTCAGGCCGGCCCCGTGGAAACCACCAACCGGACGCCAACCACCAAACGGCCCCTGCCGGGGTCAGGCCGGCCCGTGACCAGGCAGTCCGCCGGTGCGCCCGGCGGGCCCCGGGGGCGCGGCCGGAGCGGTCCCGGCGGGTCCTTAGACTTCCCCGCATGAGCAACCAGTGGGCCGTCCAGATCCGGGGCCTGGTCAAACGGTACGGATCGAAGACCGCGGTGGACGGCCTGGACCTCGACGTCGCCGCGGGATCCGTGACCGCCGTGCTCGGCCCCAACGGAGCCGGTAAGACCACCACGATCGAAACCTGCGAGGGATACCGCCGCGCCGACGCCGGCACGGTGCGCGTCCTCGGCCTCGACCCGGTCGCCGACGCGGCACGGCTGCGTCCGCGCGTCGGCGTGATGCTCCAGTCCGGCGGCGTGTACTCGGGCGCCCGCGCAGACGAAATGCTGCGGCACATGGCGAAGCTGCACGCGCATCCGCTGGACGTCGACGCGCTGATGGAACGGCTCGGCCTCGGCAGCTGCGGCCGCACCACCTATCGCCGGCTCTCCGGCGGTCAGCAGCAGCGGCTCGCTCTCGCCATGGCCGTCATCGGCCGGCCCGAGCTCGTCTTCCTCGACGAGCCGACGGCCGGGCTCGACCCGCAGGCCCGCCGCGCCACCTGGCAGCTCGTGCGCGAACTGCGCGCCGACGGCGTAACCACCGTGCTGACCACGCACTTCATGGACGAGGCCGAGGAACTGGCGGACGCCGTCGCCATCGTGGACGCGGGCCGGGTGATCGCCCGCGGCACCGCGGAGGAGCTCTGCCGCGGCGGCGCCGAGAACACCCTGCGCTTCACCGGCCGCCCCGGTCTCGACCTCGGCTCGCTGCTCAAGGCGCTCCCGGACGGCACTGCCGCGGCGGAGCTCACCCCTGGCGCGTACCGGATCAGCGGCCAGGTCGACCCCCAGCTGCTGGCGACGGTCACGACCTGGTGCGCCCAGCACGGAGTGATGCCGGACGGCATCTCGGTCGAACGCCACACGCTCGAAGACGTCTTTCTTACGCTCACGGGCAAGGAGCTGCGCGGATGAGCGCCGGTACGTACACACCGAAGCCGGGCGCCGCGCCGCTGACCCGCATGATCGCGGCGCAGGCCGCCTTCGAGACCAGAATGCTGCTGCGCAACGGCGAGCAGCTGCTGCTCACCGTGATCATCCCGTCGCTGCTTCTCGTCCTGTTCTCCACGGTGGACATCGTCGACACGGGCGACGGCAGGGCCGTCGACTTCCTCGCACCCGGCGTCCTCGCGCTCGCCGTGATGTCCACCGCCTTCACCGGCCAGGCCATCGCGACCGGCTTCGAGCGGCGCTACGGGGTGCTCAAGCGGCTCGGCGCCTCGCCCATCCCGCGCTGGGCGCTGATGTGTGCCAAGACGCTCTCGGTGCTGGTCACCGAGGTGCTCCAGATCGTGCTGCTGACCGTGATCGCCTTCGCGCTCGGCTGGTCGCCGCACGGCAATCCGTTCGCCGTGCTCCTGCTGCTCGTCCTCGGCACCGCGGCCTTCTCCGGGCTGGGGCTGCTGATGGCCGGGACGCTCAGGGCCGAAGCGACCCTGGCCGCCGCGAACCTGGTCTTCCTGCTGCTCCTGGTGGGCGGCGGGGTGATCGTGCCGCTGGACAGGTTCCCCGCCGGTGTCGCGTCGGTCCTGGGGCTGCTGCCGATCTCGGCGCTGTCGGACGGGCTGCGCGACGTTCTGCAGCAGGGCGCCGGCATGCCCTGGGGCGATCTAGGAATCCTTTCCGTATGGGCACTGCTCGGACTGGGGGCGGCCGCCCGGCTCTTCCGCTGGGAGTGAGGCGCGCGCAAGGATGCTCCCGTCGGACCCGCACAACTGGAGGTCTGGATGGAGCGGGATGCCGCACTGCGACTGGACGCGGAGTGGACGAAGGTCAGGGGTGGCCGGCCCGGCGCCTCGGCCCGTCGGCGCGAGCGCATGCTGACGGATCTCATCGCTGCGCTCGCCCCGCACACGACCGACGATCTGTCCCTCACCGCCAGACTGAGCCTGCGCTACGGCGATCTGGCGCGGCACCACTTCGACATCGGCCGACGTGCGGACGCGCTGGCCGCGGTGGACGAGGCCGTTCGCCACTGCGCCGAGCCCGCGCGGCACGACGACGAGCACGCCCGCTGGTATGCCAGGGCCTTGCTCAGCCAGGCCGTCTACCTCGCGGAACCGCTCAGCGACGAGATGGGGCTGCCGCGCTACGCCTTTCGTCCGCGGGGCGAGCAACCCTCGGCCGAGGACCGGCTCGCGGGTCTTGCCGCCGTGGAGGCCACCCACCGGGCGATCGCCGTCTGGGAGAGGCTGGACCACGGTGACCCGCGCAACCAGGAGGGGCTGGCCCAGGCCTACGCCTTCCTCGGCGACCGGCTGGAGGAGCTCGGCCGCCCGGTCGACGCGGCGGAGTGGGCCGTACGGGCCGAGCGGGCGTTCCACACGGCGTGGGCGCCACCCGTCCCGGCGGAGCGCGCGCACGCGGCCGTGCTGGAGCATCTGGGGGACCAGCTGGCGCGCCGGCTGCGGCGCTGTCCCTTCGAGGGCGGGCTCACCCAGTTGCACAAGCGCGCGCTGCTGCCCGAGCGGCTGGTGCCGCTGGCGGTCCTGGCGGGGCGGATCGAGGGCGTGGCGAAGGACGCGATCGCGGAGGGGCTTGGGCTGGACGGGTCCGAGGCGCGGCGGATCCTGCGAGCGCGCTCGTGGCGGGCGGTGTGGCGGTTCGACGTGCGCGCGGACGACGGGGCATGGATGCCGATGGCGTATCCCTGGCGCGGCACGGACGCGGTGACGGACAGGACCGCTGCGGCGGTCGCCGCCGATCTGACGGACGCCTTCCTGCACTCGCCGGACCGCCCGGGGGACGAGGCGGGGTGGCGGTTCGCCCTGTGGTGGGAGGAGGAGGGACACCTGGACGGGGCGCGTTTCCGGATGACGTGCACGCCCACGCCGGACCCCTCGTGAAACCGTGCACAAGCCCCCGCCTACGATAGGGCCCGTGCAGACCCCCCTCGCCTATATCGCCCAGCGCTGGACACCGTCGCCCAAAACCCTGCGACGTGCGGCGCTCTCGGCCGTCGTGATGAGCGTCTTCATCATCGTCACGGGCGGCGCCGTCCGGCTGACCGGCTCCGGTCTCGGCTGCGACACCTGGCCCAAGTGCACGGACGACAGCCTGGTCGCCACGTCCGAGCAGGGACTCCACGGCGCGATCGAGTTCGGCAACCGGATGCTGACGTACGTGCTGTCCGCCGCGGTCGGCTGGGCCATCATCGCGGTGCGCTCCACCAAGCCGTGGCGGCGCGGTCTGACGCGGCTGGCGTGGCTGCAGTTCTGGATCGTCATGGGCAACGCCGTCGTCGGCGGCATCACCGTGTGGGCGGGCCTGAACCCGTGGACCGTCGCCGGCCACTTCCTGCTCGCCAACGCGCTCCTCACGGCCGCGACCGTGACCTGGGTGCGCACCGGCGAGGGCGACGCCGCACCCCGGCCCCGCGTGCCGCGTCCGGTGCGCAAGCTGTCGTGGGCGATCATCACGGCGTCGGCGGTGCTGATCGTGCTGGGGACGTCGGTGACGGGCTCCGGCAAGCACGCGGGTGACAGCAGCGATGTGCCGCGTATGCCGTGGGACTGGACGGCCGCGGCCCACGTCCACGCGATCGCGGCCTGGGTCGTGTGCGCGCTGGCCGTGGCGATGTGGCTGGTGCTGCGGGTGGTCGACGCCCCGGACGACACCCGGGCCCGGGCGCGCGACCTGCTGCTGGTGGTCCTGGCGCAGGGCGTGATCGGTTACGTCCAGTACTTCACCCACGTCCCCGAGGTCCTGGTGGGCCTGCACATGCTGGGCTCGTCGCTGATGTGGATCGCGGTGCTGCGCCTCGCGCTCAGCCTGCGCGAGCGCCAGGTGTCGGACGCAGTGGCCCCCTCCCGGACGGACGACGCGCTCTCTCCGGTGTGAGCTGCCGCTCCGGGGCCGCGGGCCCCGGGAGACTCACGGTGCGGTGAGCCCGTAGACCCGGCGCGCGTTTCCGGCCGCCATCATCCCCGCCACCCGTTCCGCGTCCGAGCGCGCCCACGCGCCCTCGTCCACCCAGCCGCCGAGTACCCGGCTCACCGCGTCGCGGAAGGTGCGGGCGCCCACCACGTGCAGCTCCGGCAGGCCGCGCGCCCCGCTCGAGAACAGCAGCTTTCCGAACGGGGCCAGCTCCAGGATCTCCGCGAGCACCGCCGCGGCCCGCGCGCCCGTCCGCGTCACCGCGGGCCCCAAGTCGGCGTACACGTGCGGATACTCGCTCGCCAGCCGGGCGGCGCCGCGGTGGTGCGGATAGCCGTGCAGCAGCACCAGGTCCGTGCCGAGGCCCGCCGTCGCCGCGGCGAACGCCGCGAGCAGCACGGGGTCGCCGGCGCCCAGGTGCAGTTGCAGCGGCCGGCCCGACGCGACCGCGATCCACAGCAGATGGCGCAGCAGCACCGGGTCGGTCAGCGGGTCGCCCGCGCGGCGCCCGGCGATCCAGCGGTCCGCGGCCCCGCGCACCTCCCCCGGTCCTGGCGGCTTCGGATCGCGGGCTGCGCCGCCCGCCGCGCCCGCGACGGTGGTGAAGGCGACGGCCGATCCTGCCGCTCCGTGCACCGCCTCGGCGAGGTTCGCGAGGAAGGACTCGACCGTGCCGGAGGTGTCGGCGACCTGTTCGGCGAGCAGCTCCAGGCGGACAATCTCCCGTGCGTCCGCCGCGCCCGCCGCGGCGATCTCCGCCGGCCCCGCGAGGTCCCCGGGAGGACCGGTGTCGACCAGGTAGGTGTCGATGCCGGTACCCCTGAGCAGCCGTCTGCCCGCCTCGGTCACTCCCAGCTCGCGTCGGCGGGCCAGATAGTGGGCGGGCGGGCAGTGGGCTTCGAGGCCGAGCAGCGGCGGGCACCAGCGCCGTACGGCGAAGCCGGTCTGGGTGTCGAAGAACGTGGTGCCGGAGGCCGGTGTCCCGGCGCCGGGGCCGAGGTGTGTCTCGAAGGTGCCGAGGCCCAGTTCCGTACGGAGCACCCCGTGGCAGTACTGGTCGACCAGACGCACCGAGGACGCGGCGTCGATCATCGGGAGCTCCCTGTCTAGGACCGTGCTTCCACAGACCTAACGGGTGAGCCCCGCGCGAGGTGTTGCTCAGTCGTTGGACGGGCCGCCGAGCTGGATGCCCGCCATGCGGGTCCACTCGTACGGGCCGGTGCGGACCTTCGCCGCGAAGTCGCCGTCGAAGGACTCGTGGAGCGTGATCCCGGCCTTCTCGGCGGCGCTGACGGCGACGGCGTGGGTCGGCGCGACGAGGTCGCCCCAGTCACCGTCCTCGCCGACGAGGACGATACGGGTGCCCATCTGTCCGATGTAGGCGAGCTGCCCCTCGGCGCCGCCGTGCGCCTTGGAGAACGACCGGATCTGCTTGGCGAGCTTCGCCGCCCTGTGCTCGGCCTTCGCGGCCCGGCCGGCGTCCTGCGCGCTCGTCTCAACCTGGGTGTCTGCCATGGTCAGGATGCTACCCGTGGGTAGATCGCTTGGCGACGCCGGAACGAGTGGCATGCCCCACGCCGGAGGCCGTGGGGAGCGTGCCAGCGCACGAGTCCGGCAGGATCCGAACGCGAGGCCCTAGCGGAGGAAGGGGTCCACCGCCACGGCCACGAACAGCAGCGACACATAGGTGATCGACCAGTGGAACAGCCGCATCTCCTTGAGCTTGCCGCCCGTCGCCCCGCTCTTCGCGCGGTTCTGCAACCCGTGGGCCTCCCACAGCCACCAGCCGCCCGCCGCGAGCGCCACCGCCGTGTAGAACCAGCCGGTGTAGCCGAGGGGGGTCAGCAGCAGGGAGACGGCGACCATCACCCAGCTGTAGGCGACGATCTGCCGGGCCACGACGCTGTTGCCCGCAACGACCGGGAGCATCGGCACGCCGACGCGCGCGTAGTCCTCCTTCACCTTCATCGACAGCGGCCAGTAGTGCGGCGGCGTCCAGAAGAAGATGACGAGGAAGAGGACGACGGCGGCCCACGACATCGAGTTCGTGACGGAGGACCAGCCGATCAGCACCGGCATGCAGCCGGCGATGCCGCCCCAGACGATGTTCTGCGCGGTGCGGCGCTTGAGGATCATCGTGTAGACCACGACGTAGAACAGCAGCGCACCGAGGGACAGGGCGGCGGACAGCCAGTTGACGAGCAGGCCGAACCAGAGTGTGGAGATCACGGCGAGGGCGAGGCCGAAGACAAGCCCCTCCCGCGGCGAGACCATGCCGGTGACGAGCGGGCGCTGGGACGTGCGGTCCATCAGTGCGTCGATGTCGCGATCGATGTACATGTTGAGCGCGTTGGCACCGCCGGCGGACAGGTAGCCGCCGAGACAGGTCGCGAGCACCAGCCACAGGTCCGGAACGCCCTGTTCGGCCAGGAACATCACCGGCACGGTGGTGATCAGCAGCAGCTCGATGATCCGCGGCTTGGTCAGCGCCACGAATGCCTTGACGCGGGCCCCGAACGGCCGATGGCCCCCCGGGCCGGTAGCCAAGACGACCCCCGCGGGTCGGGACTCGACGGCCGTCACGCACACCCCTGACAGAGAAATCCCAGCAAGCTTCTGGAGGCACCTCCCATGCCGAGAGGCTATGGGGGAGCGAAGACCCGTGAAGACTTGCGCGTACCACGCCACTCTAGACGTTGCCCAGACGCCGATCTTCGCGGGGGTGGCTCGTGTTGAGCCCACCCCCCGACGCCGTGCGTATACATGCCCGCCGGGCGAACGGCACCCGGGACCCGCACTCTGACAATGTCCGACCCATCTCGTGAGACACGCACTCGAAAAGGGGCGCGTTACTGCGAGGGTAGGCTCGACACCGCCCGGTGCACCCCTCGTCGCCGGGATTCGACATGTGGAGAGGAGCCCTGACTCAGGGTGAGCACCAAGCCGACCACCACAGACCTCGAGTGGACCGCAGTGGACCAGCGGGCAGTCGACACCGTCCGCGTCCTGGCCATGGATTCCGTACAGAAGGTCGGCAACGGCCATCCCGGTACGGCCATGAGCCTGGCACCGGCCGCGTACACCCTCTTCCAGAAGGTGATGCGGCACGACCCGGCGGATGCCGACTGGACCGGACGCGACCGCTTCGTGCTGTCCGCGGGCCACTCGTCCCTGACCCTCTACATCCAGCTCTACCTGGCCGGCTTCGGTCTGGAGCTGGACGACCTCAAGGCGTTCAGGACCTGGGGCAGCAAGACCCCGGGCCACCCGGAGTACGGGCACACCACCGGTGTCGAGACGACGACCGGCCCCCTCGGCCAGGGTGTCGCCAACGCCGTGGGCCTGGCCATGGCCGCCCGCTACGAGCGCGGCCTGTTCGACCCCGAGGCCGCACAGGGCACCTCGCCGTTCGACCACTTCGTGTACGCGATCGCCGGTGACGGCTGCCTCCAGGAGGGCATCTCCGCGGAGGCGTCCTCGCTCGCCGGCCACCAGAGGCTCGGCAACCTGATCCTGCTGTGGGACGACAACCACATCTCGATCGAGGGCGACACCGAGACCGCGATCTCCGAAGACACCATGAAGCGGTACGAGGCCTACGGCTGGCACGTGCAGCGCGTGGAGCCCAAGGAGAACGGCGACCTGGACCCGGCGGCGCTGTACGCCGCGATCGAGGCAGCCAAGGCCGTCACGGACCGCCCGTCGTTCATCGCGATGCGCTCGATCATCGCCTGGCCGGCCCCGCACGCGCAGAACACCGAGGCCGCGCACGGCTCGGCGCTGGGCGAGGAGGAGATCGCGGCCACCAAGCGCGTCATGGGCTTCGACCCGGAGCAGCACTTCGAGGTCTCCGACGAGGTCATCGCGCACACCCGCAAGGCGCTGGACCGCGGCCGCGAGGCGCGCGGCGAGTGGGAGAAGGCGTTCGCCGCGTGGCGCACGGCCAACCCGCAGCGCGCCGCGGAGTTCGACCGCATCCGGGCCGGTGAGCTGCCGGCGGGCTGGGAGGAGAAGCTCCCCGAGTTCGAGACCGGCAAGGGTGTCGCCACCCGTGCCGCGTCGGGCAAGATCCTCCAGGCCCTGGGCGCGGTCGTGCCCGAGCTGTGGGGCGGCTCGGCGGACCTGGCCGGCTCGAACAACACGACGATCGACAAGACGTCGTCGTTCCTCCCCGCGGACAACCCGCTGCCGGAGGCGGATCCGTACGGCCGCACGATCCACTTCGGCATCCGCGAGCACGCCATGGCCGCGGTGATGAACGGCATCGCCCTGCACGGCAACACCCGCATCTACGGCGGCACCTTCCTGGTGTTCTCCGACTACATGCGCAACGCCGTACGCCTGTCCGCGCTGATGCACCTGCCGGTCACCTATGTGTGGACGCACGACTCCATCGGCCTCGGCGAGGACGGCCCGACCCACCAGCCGGTCGAGCACCTGGCCTCGCTGCGTGCGATCCCCGGTCTGAACGTCGTGCGCCCCGCGGACGCGAACGAGACCGCCGTCGCCTGGCGCGAGATCCTCAAGCGGTACACCAAGGAGTTCGGCAAGGGCGCCCCGCACGGCCTCGCGCTGACCCGCCAGGGCGTGCCGACGTACGAGCGCAACGAGGACGCGGCCAAGGGCGGCTATGTGCTGTTCGAGGCCGACGGCGGCGAGCCGCAGGTCGTGCTGATCGGTACCGGCTCCGAGGTGCAGCTGGCCGTCGAGGCCCGCGAGCAGCTCCAGGCGGCCGGTGTGCCGACCCGCGTGGTGTCGATGCCTTCGGTCGAGTGGTTCGAGGAGCAGGACCAGGGGTACCGGGATGCCGTGCTTCCCCCGTCGGTCAAGGCACGTGTCGCGGTCGAGGCAGGTATCGGCCTGACCTGGCACCGCTACGTCGGCGACGCCGGACGCATCGTCTCGCTGGAGCACTTCGGTGCGTCGGCCGACGGCAAGGTCCTCTTCCGCGAGTTCGGCTTCACCGCCGACGCGGTCGCCGCCGCCGCGCGGGAATCGATGGAAGCCGCCGCGCGCTGACGCCGGTATACGACAAGTAGGAGATGCAATTCTCATGACAGACGCACTCAAGCGCCTCTCCGACGAAGGCGTGGCGATCTGGCTGGACGACCTGTCCCGCACGCGGATCACCTCCGGCAACCTCGCCGAGCTGATCGACCAGCAGCACGTCGTCGGTGTCACCACCAACCCGTCGATCTTCCAGAAGGCGATCTCGGAGGGCCACGGCTACGACCAGCAGCTGGCGGACCTCGCCGCCCGCAAGGTGACGGTCGAGGAAGCCCTCCGCATGATCACGACCGCGGACGTGCGTGACGCCGCGGACATCCTGCGCCCGGTCTTCGACGCGACGGACGGCCAGGACGGCCGGGTCTCCATCGAGGTCGACCCGCGCCTGGCGCACAACACCAGGGCCACGGTGGCCGAGGCCAAGCAGCTGGCATGGCTGGTGGACCGCCCGAACACGCTCATCAAGATCCCGGCCACCAAGGCGGGTCTGCCTGCGATCACCGAGGTCATCGGCCTCGGCATCAGCGTGAACGTGACGCTGATCTTCTCGCTGGAGCGTTACCGCGAGGTCATGGACGCCTACCTGGCCGGACTGGAGAAGGCCAAGGAGCGCGGCCTGGACCTGTCCAGGATCCACTCGGTGGCGTCGTTCTTCGTGTCCCGCGTGGACACCGAGATCGACAAGCGCCTGGACGCCCTGGGCACCCCGGAGGCCAAGGAGGCCCGCGGCAAGGCCGCGCTGGCCAACGCCCGCCTCGCCTACCAGGCGTTCGAAGAGGTGTTCAGCGGTGACCGCTGGGCCGCGCTCGACAAGGCCCAGGCCAACAAGCAGCGTCCGCTGTGGGCTTCGACGGGTGTCAAGGACAAGGCGTACAAGGACACGCTGTACGTCGACGAGCTGGTCGCCCCGGGCACGGTCAACACCATGCCTGAGGCCACCCTCGACGCCACGGCCGACCACGGCGAGATCACCGGCGACAAGGTCCGCGGCACCTACGAGCAGGCCCGGGCCGAGCTCGACGCGGTCGAGAAGCTGGGCATCGCCTACGACGACGTCGTCCAGTTGCTGGAGGACGAGGGCGTCGACAAGTTCGAGGCGTCCTGGAACGACCTGTTGAAGTCGACCGAGGCAGAGCTCAAGCGCCTCGCACCGTCGGAGGGCTGACCTACCTTGTCCGGTATTGGCGGAGCCAACCCGCTCCGTGATGCTGCAGACCGACGGCTCCCGCGTATCGCGGGGCCGTCGGGCCTGGTCATCTTCGGCGTCACCGGGGACCTGTCCCGCAAGAAGCTGATGCCCGCCGTCTACGACCTCGCCAACCGGGGGCTGCTGCCGCCGGGCTTCTCGCTCATCGGGTACGCCCGCCGCGAGTGGCAGGACGAGGACTTCGCGCAGGAGGTCCACGACGCGGTCAAGCAGCACGCGCGCACGCCGTTCCGCGAGGAGGTCTGGCAGCAGCTGAGCCAGGGCATGCGCTTCGTGCAGGGCACCTTCGACGACGACGACGCCTTCGAGCAGCTGAAGGCGACCATCGAGGACCTGGACAAGGTGCAGGGAACGGGTGGCAACTTCGCGTTCTACCTGTCCGTGCCGCCGAAGTTCTTCCCCAAGGTCGTGCAGCAGCTGAAGAAGCACGGTCTCGCGGACCAGACGGAAGGCTCCTGGCGCCGCGCGGTCATCGAGAAGCCGTTCGGTCACGACCTGACCTCCGCCAAGGAGCTCAACCAGGTCGTCCACGAGGTCTTCCCGCCCAACGAGGTCTTCCGCATCGACCACTACCTGGGCAAGGAGACCGTCCAGAACATCCTGGCGCTGCGGTTCGCGAACACTCTGTTCGAGCCGATATGGAACCGGTCCTACGTGGACCACGTGCAGATCACGATGGCCGAGGACATCGGCATCGGCGGCCGGGCCGGCTACTACGACGGCATCGGCGCCGCCCGTGACGTCATCCAGAACCACCTCCTCCAGTTGCTGGCGCTGACCGCGATGGAGGAGCCCGCCTCCTTCGATGCCGACGCGCTGGCGGCCGAGAAGACCAAGGTGCTGGGCGCGGTGAAGCTGCCGAAGGACCTGGGCCTCAGCACGGTCCGCGCGCAGTACGCGGCGGGCTGGCAGGGTGGCGAGAGGGCTGTCGGCTACCTCCAGGAGGACGGCATCGACGCGGCCTCCAAGACCGACACCTATGCCGCGATCAAGCTGGAGATCGACAACCGCCGCTGGGCGGGCGTCCCCTTCTACCTGCGCACCGGCAAGCGTCTCGGCCGCCGGGTCACCGAGATCGCGGTCGTCTTCCAGCGCGCCCCGCACTCCCCGTTCGACTCCACGGCCACGGAGGAGCTGGGGCAGAACGCCCTGGTCATCCGGGTCCAGCCGGACGAGGGCGTCACCATGCGCTTCGGCTCCAAGGTGCCCGGCACCTCCATGGAGGTGCGGGACGTGTCGATGGACTTCGCCTACGGCGAGTCGTTCACGGAGTCCAGCCCGGAGGCGTACGAGCGGCTGATCCTCGACGTCCTGCTCGGCGACTCCAACCTCTTCCCGCGGGTGGAGGAGGTCGAGCTGTCCTGGAAGATCCTCGACCCGATCGAGCAGTTCTGGGACACCAACGGCAAGCCCGCGCAGTACCCCGCCGGTACCTGGGGGCCCACCGAGGCGGACGAGATGCTCGCACGAGACGGACGGAGCTGGCGCCGGCCATGAAGATCGACCTTACGGACACCACGGCCAGCAAGATCAACAAGGCGCTGGTGCAGGGTCGTCGTGCGATCGGCACCCCGGCCGTCGGCATGGTGCTCACCCTCGTCATCGTCACCGACGAGGAGAACGCCTACGACGCGCTCAAGGCCGCCAATGAGGCCTCGCGCGAGCACCCTTCGCGCACCCTCGTCGTCGTCAAGCGTGTCTCGCGCTCCCCGCGCGACCGCGCCAAGGCGCGTCTCGACGCCGAGGTCCGCGTCGGCGCCGACGCGGGCACGGGCGAGACGGTGATCCTCCGGCTGTACGGAGAGATCACCGAGCATGCCCAGTCCGTGGTGCTCCCGCTGCTGCTGCCCGACGCCCCCGTCGTCGTCTGGTGGCCGGTGAACGCGCCGACCGACCCGGCGGCCGACCCGCTCGGCGCGCTGGCGCAGCGCCGCGTGACCGACACGTACGCAGCCGAGCAGCCGGTGCAGGAACTCACCGCCCGCGCCGAGGCGTACAGCCCCGGCGACACCGACCTGTCCTGGACCCGGATCACGCCGTGGCGCTCGATGCTCGCGGCCGCCCTGGACCAGGTCACGTGCAAGGTCACCTCGGTCGAGGTGGAGGGCGAGGAGTTCAACCCGAGCTGCGAGCTGCTGGCCATGTGGCTCGCGGACCGGCTGGACGTCCCGGTGAAGCGGTCGTCGTCCGCGGGCCCGGGACTCACCTCGGTGCGGATGGAGTCCACGTGCGGGCCGATCGTGCTGGACCGGCCGGACGGGTCGCTCGCGACCCTGTCCATCCAGGGCCAGCCGGACCGCGCGGTGGCGCTCAAGCGGCGTGAGACGGCCGAGCTGATCGCGGAGGAACTGCGGCGGCTCGACCCCGACGACACCTACGCCTCGGCGCTGCGGTACGGGGTCGACCGGCTGAGCGACACGGCAGTGGCCGTGGGCGAGTCGGCTGACCCGGTGGCCGACGCCGCGCAGGCTCCGGCGGAGAAGAAGGCGGCGCCCGCGAAGAAGGCCGCTCCGGCGAAGAAGGCGGCGTCGAAGTGAGCGCGGCGCAGGTGGTCGTGCACCACGACAAGGAGCTGATGGCACAGGCCGCGGCGGCCCGGCTGATCACGAGGATCGTGGACGCCCAGGCCGCCCGCGGTTCGGCCTCGGTGGTCCTCACCGGCGGCCGCAACGGCAACGGACTGCTGGCGGCGCTGAGTTCGGCCCCCGCGCGGGACGCGATCGACTGGTCGCGGCTCGACCTGTGGTGGGGCGACGAGCGCTTCCTGCCGGACGGCGACCCCGAGCGCAATGTCACGCAGGCCCGTGCGGCCCTGCTGGACACGGTGCCGGTGGACCCTGCGCGGGTGCATGTCATGCCGGCGTCGGACGGTCCGTACGGCTCGGACGTGGACGCCGCGGCTGCGGCCTACGCGGCCGAGCTGGCCGCGGCGGCCGGCCCGGAGGACCACGGCCCGGTGCCGACGTTCGACGTGCTGTTGCTGGGGGTGGGCCCCGACACGCATGTGGCGTCGCTCTTCCCGGAGCTGCCTGCCGTTCGCGAGACCGAGCGCACGGTGGTCGGCGTCCACGGGGCGCCGAAGCCGCCACCGACGCGTGTCTCGCTCACGCTGCCCGCGATCCGCGCGGCTCGCGAGGTGTGGCTGCTCGCGGCGGGCGAGGACAAGGCGAAGGCGGTCCAGATCGCGTTGTCCGGCGCGGGCGAGATCCAGGCACCGGCGGCGGGGGCGTACGGCAGGGCCCGCACGCTGTGGCTGCTGGATTCGGCGGCGGCGTCGCAACTGCCGCGGGCGCTGTATCCGCCGGCGTCGGCGTAGGTGGTGGGGCGGGGCGGTTTTCGGTTTTCCCCTCCTCGCCCATACCCGGGACCTGGGCTGCGCCCGTGACCCCGTAACGCCCTTCGGGGCGCGTTGTCCTCCCCACCGGACCGGCCCGAGCGGCAGTTGCTGCCCGCCGCCGATCCAGGGGCGATCCCGGTCGGGGGCAAGCGTCGACAAGCCTTTCAGCCCCGCCTGCGATTGAGGCGCGGGCCCGGGCAGAGGCCCGGGGCCGGCACAGGCGCGGGCCCGGGCAGAGGCCCTGCGTTGCTACCCCGCCCGGTTCTCCGTGCGGCGGACGAACTTCAGGGCCGACCAGTCCTCCCCCAGCGCCGCCACCTTCACATCCACGACGCCCAGTGGCAGGAACACCTCCCGCAGCACGTTCTCGGTGATGTCGCTGTCATGCCCGGCGGCCTTGCGCGGCCATGCGACCCAGAGCATCGCCCGGTCCGCCAGCCGTTCGACGAGGCCCGGCGCCTCGCGGGCCAGTTCGCGGCGGGTCCGGTGGAAGGTCAGCGTCACATCGGCGGTGTGCGAGGCCCGTTCGGTGAGGCTGACACCCTCGGGGAACCCGGGGACCTCCCAGTCGTCGGGGCGGTGACGCAGCACCACACGGTCGCCCGCCCTGATGCCGATCTTCCCGGCCAGGGGCGTACCCGCGTACCCGGCTGCGCTCATGGCGCGATTGTCGCGCCGTCAGCCGCCCGTGCGCACCCCGTCGTCGCGAATCAGGAACGGCTCCAGCAGACCCGGCACCGCTTCCGCCGCGAAGGTCAACCCCTGCGACTCCCCCGCGTCGGGAACGTCGTACGCCCCCGCGCCCGCCGCTGTCGTCGCCGTCACCGTGATCAGGCCCGCCCGGCGCTGGAAGACGGACTGCCGCACCGTCCAGCCGATCACCCCGGACCTCTGCAGCGCCACGGTGCTGCGCCGTACGGTGCCCGAGCGGCTCAGCAGGTACGCGCCCGTGACGCCGTGGCCCAGGCTCCGGTACGCGTCGAGTCCGAGCGCGACCGCCACCGGGACCGCGGCCACCGCGCAGCCCAGCGCTGTCCACAGCAGCACCGGCGTGAGCCACCACCCCAGCAGAGCGAGCAGCAAGGCGGGGAGCAGCGCCGTCGTCAACGCCCAGCGCAGGCGCCTGCCACGGGCGGCCCGTGGGTGCGGGGTCAGCAGCGACGCGGCGGTCGGGGCGACGGGCTCGCGCAGCACGCGCCCCGCGACCTCGTCGGCCAGGGCACGCGGCACCGCCGGGAGAAGGGTCTTGCGGTCGGCGTGCTCGTCCTCGCCGTCCTTGACGAGCCCCGTGGCCACCGCGTCCAGGCGTGCCGCGCCGACCAGCCGTACCCCCAGCGGCTCGACGAGGTCGATTCCGCGCAGGCGCCGTTCCTCGATCGATGTCGAGCGGGCGGTGAGCAGACCGCGCCGCACCCGCAGGGTGCCGCCCGGTTCCCGCTCCAGGCGGTAGTTCCACCACATCTCGATCCACAGGCCGAGCGCGCCCACGACGCCCGTGGCGATCGCCGCCCCGGCCAGCACGACGATCATCCATATCAGCGGGGTGTCCCTGAAGCGGCCCCATATCCAGTCGATGACCTCGGCCTGGGCGCCGAACCACTCGCTGACCTGCATCACGGCCCCGACCGCCGCGCCGCCGAGCAGTGGTGCGACGAAGGACACCGGCGCGTAGCGGATCCAGACGGGGTCGAGAGCGGCCAGGACGCCGTCCGTCGCCTCTACCGGGCCGGGGGACGGCGCCGTACGGGCCAGCAGTTGTATGCGCAGCCGCTCGGCCTCCGCCTTGGAGACGGCATCGAGTTCGAGCGTCGACTCGCCACCGGCGGTCTGCTCACCGGTGCCGATCCGCACCCGGACGAGGCCGAGGATCCGCAGCAGAACGTTGGCCGTCAGGTCGACGCTGCGGATGCGCTCGCGGGCGAGGGAACGCCGCTTGACGAGCAGCAGTCCGGTGCGGAGTTCGGCGCGTTCGGGTCCGATGCGGTAGCGGGTGCGGCGCCAGCGGACGTAGTCGGCTCCGGTGGCGGCGGTGACGAGCAGGACGGCGCCGGCCAGCACCCAGCCGAGCGCCTGCCACAGGGGCATGCCGCGGAGCAGACCGAACAGCGCGGGCAGACCGGCTCCTCCGGCGACGCCCGCCATGACGAGGGCGTTGACCAGGACCGTACGCCCGTCCAGGCGACGCCACTCGTGGTCAGGGGCGGGGAGCGCCTGGGCCTTTTCCCCCAGGTCACCGGGTCCGCCGGGACCACCAGGGCCGGCCTGGCCGCCGGCGCGGAGCGGGCCGTCCGGTACGCCAGGGCCCGCGGCGGCCGGACCCGGCGGGACACCGTCCGAGCCGCCCGAGCCCGCTGACCCGCCGCCCTCGCTCATGTCGCGTCCCCCGGCGTCGCCTGCGTGATCCGGGTGAGCCGCTCCGCGAGCTCCGCCGCGAGCTCGTGGTCGAGCCCCTCGATCCTGATCGCACCCTTGGACGAGGCGGTCGTGACGGTCACCGTGGCGAGCCGGAACGCCTGCTCCAGCGGGCCCCGCACGGTGTCCACGGTCTGGATGCGGGACATCGGGGCGATCCGCCACTCCTGCCACAGCGCGCCGGTGCGGACGTACACCGCTTCGTCGGTGACCTCCCAGCGGTGCACCCGGTACCACCAGGCGGGGAAGAACGCGGTGCCGGCGAGGCCGATGACGGCCACCGCGGCGGCCGGGCCCCACAACCAGGCGCGTGCGGGCACGATGAGCGTGCCGAGCACGGCCAGTACGGCCGCGGGAACGGCTGCCATCAGCAGGCACTGCGTGCGCCACCAGCCGACGGCGCGTTCGTTCAGCCGGTTCTGCGGCGGCCGCAGCCGCACCGCGTTCTCCCCCCGCATCGGCTCAGCGGCCGCGCAGCGCGCGGTACTCGGCCGCCAGCGTGGCGGTCGAGCTGTCGAGCTGCTCGCCGCCGGTGCCCTTGGTCAGCACGGGCTCGATCTTCTTGGCGAGCACCTTGCCGAGCTCGACACCCCACTGGTCGAAGGAGTCGATGTTCCAGATCGCGCCCTGGACGAAGACCTTGTGCTCGTACAGCGCGATGAGCTGGCCGAGCACGGACGGGGTGAGTTCATCGGCGAGGACGGTGGTGGTGGGGTGGTTGCCGCGGAAGGTCTTGTGCGGCACGAGCTCCTCCGCGACGCCTTCCGCCCGCACCTCATCGGGCGTCTTGCCGAAGGCCAGGGCCTGCGTCTGCGCGAAGAAGTTGGCCATGAGCAGGTCGTGCTGGGCGACGAGGCCGGGCAGCAACTCGTCGACCGGCCGGCCGAAGCCGATGAAGTCCGCCGGGATGACCTTCGTCCCCTGGTGGATCAACTGGTAGTAGGCGTGCTGCCCGTTGGTGCCGGGCGTGCCCCAGACGACGGGGCCGGTCTGCCAGTCGACGGGGTTGCCGTCCCGGTCCACGGACTTGCCGTTGGACTCCATGTCCAGCTGCTGGAGGTACGCGGTGAACTTGGACAGATAGTGGGAGTACGGCAGGACCGCGTGCGACTGGGCGTCGAAGAACGCCCCGTACCAGACACCCAGCAGACCGAGCAGCAAAGGTGCGTTGGCCTCGGGAGCCGCGGTGCGGAAGTGCTCGTCGACGAGGCGGAAGCCGGCCAGCATCTCCCGGAAGCGGTCCGGGCCGATTGCGATCATCAGCGAGAGGCCGATGGCGGAGTCGTACGAGTACCGCCCGCCGACCCAGTCCCAGAACTCGAACATGTTCGCCGTGTCGATGCCGAAGTCGGCGACCTTCTCGGCGTTCGTCGACAGGGCGACGAAGTGCTTGGCGACAGCCTCCTGGTCCGCGCGGAGCCCGGTGAGCAGCCAGGAGCGCGCGGAGGTGGCGTTGGTGATCGTCTCGATCGTGGTGAAGGTCTTGGAGGCGACGATGAACAGCGTCTCGGCCGGGTCGAGGTCGCGTACGGCCTCGTGCAGATCGGCGCCGTCGACATTGGAGACGAAACGGAACGTCAGGTCGCGCGCCGTGTAGGAGCGGAGCGCCTCGTACGCCATCGCGGGCCCGAGGTCGGAACCCCCGATGCCGATGTTGACCACGTTCCTGATGCGCTTGCCGGTGTGGCCGATCCACTCGCCGGAGCGGATCCGGTCCGAGAAGGCGGCCATCTTGTCGAGCACGGCGTGCACGGCGGGGACCACGTTCTCGCCGTCGACCTCGATGACGGCGTCACGCGGGGCGCGCAGCGCGGTGTGCAGGACCGCCCGGTCCTCAGTGGTGTTGATCTTCTCGCCGCGGAACATGGCGTCGCGCAGGGCGTACACGCCGGTGGCCTCGGCCAGCTCGCGCAGGAGCGCGAGCGTCTCGTCGGTGACGAGGTGCTTGGAGTAGTCGATGTACAGATCGCCGACCCGCAGGGTGTATCCGCTGCCGCGCCCGGCGTCGGCGGCGAACAGCTCCCGCAGGTGGGTGTCGCCCAACTGCTCGCGATGCTTGCCGAGAGCGACCCATGGCGACATCTGGTGGAGCCTCGTAGGACGTTCTGCGTTCATCTCGGACATCAGCCCACTTCTTCTCGTACCTGCCTGCATGCCCCGCTGCGTCTCCAACCTAATTGATCAGGCGGATGGATGACGTGCCAGCGGGCCGCGGGACGGCGAGAAGCGGCCGGGCGGCCCCGGAACGACGAAGTCCGGCCGGCACCCCATCAGGTGTCCGGCCGGACTCAACGTCTAGATCTCGCCCCGCAGTTTGGCGAGCGCCTCAGCGAGGATCGCCTCACCGTCCGCGTCACTGCGCCGCTCGCGCACATACGCCAGGTGCGTCTTGTACGGCTCGGTGCGCGGCGGGTCCGGCGGATTGTCCCGGTCCTGGCCGGCCGGGAACCCGCAGCGCGGGCAGTCCCAGGTGTCGGGGACCTGTGCGTCACTGGCGAAGCTCGGCTGCGTCTCGTGCCCGTTGGAGCACCAGAAGGAGATGCGGAGGCGCGGTGCCGACTCGCCCCGCTCTGCCTCGCCCATCGGCCCCGCTCCGACCCGGCTTCCCCGGATCGCGTTGCCACTTGCCACGGTCGTAACTCCCTGCGTGATGGTGCTGCACAGCGTCTCACAGCGGCTGCGCCGCGAGTGCCCCAGTCTACGTAAGGCCCAACGCTCGTCCAGTGATTGGAGTTACACCCCAGGTCGGGACGGGAAGGAGGTGGGTCAGCTGTCGAGCTTCACCAGCAGACCAAGTACGACAATGCACGCAAACCACAGCAGACCGATCACGACGGTGATGCGGTCGAGGTTGCGCTCGGCGACCGACGAGCCACCGACGGACGACTGCATGCCGCCACCGAACATGTCGGAGAGGCCGCCGCCCTTCCCCTTGTGCATCAGCACCAGCAGCATCAGCAGCAGGCTGAAGACGATCAGGGCGATCGAGAACCCCATAACCACGGCTGGACCAACTTCCTCGGACTGATCAGAACTGATACCGACATGTACTGCGGGGGCCGGGCTCGCCACGCGGCGGAGCCGCATAGTGGCACTGTGAGCCTCGGCCCCCGCAAGGGTACGCCGGATCCGCGCTAGCGCATACTCACTGGTCGCGGAAGCGGACGATCTTGACGAACTCGTCCGCGTCCAGTGCCGCGCCGCCGACCAGGGCGCCGTCGACGTCGGGCTGAGCCATGATCGCGGCGACGTTCCCGGCCTTCACCGAGCCGCCGTACTGGATGCGGACCCTTTCGGCCAGCTCCTGGCTGTACAGCTCCGCGAGACGGCCGCGGATCGCCCCGCAGACCTCCTGCGCGTCCTCGGGCGTCGCGACCTCACCGGTGCCGATGGCCCACACCGGCTCGTAGGCGATCACGATGGACTCGGCCTGCTCGGCCGGGACGTCCTTCAGGCCGCCGTCGAGCTGCGCGAGCGTGTATTCGACCTGGTTTCCTGCCTTGCGGATCTCCAGGCCCTCGCCGACGCACAGGATCGGGGTCAGGCCGTGCCGGTAGGCGGCCTTCACCTTGGCGTTGCAGACCTCGTCGCTCTCGGCGTGGTACTGACGGCGCTCGGAGTGGCCCACGGCGACGTAGGTGCACTTCAGCTTGGCCAGCATCGGGCCTGAGATCTCGCCGGTGTAGGCGCCGGAGTCGTGCGCCGAGAGGTCCTGGGCACCGTACTTGATCTTCAGCTTGTCGCCGTCGACCAGGGTCTGCACGGACCGCAGGTCGGTGAAGGGCGCCAGGACGGCGACCTCGACGGCGTCGTAGTCCTTGTCGGCCAGCGCGAAGGCGAGCTTCTGGACGTGGGCGATGGCCTCGAGGTGGTTGAGGTTCATCTTCCAGTTGCCCGCCATCAGCGGGGTGCGGGTGTTCATAAAGGGGTCAGTCCTCCAGTGCGGCGAGGCCGGGAAGCGTCTTGCCCTCGAGGTACTCGAGGCTCGCGCCGCCGCCGGTCGAAATATGGCCGAATGCGTTCTCGTCGAAGCCGAGCGTGCGGACGGCGGCGGCCGAGTCGCCGCCGCCGACGACGGTGAAGGCGGAGCTGTCGACGAGCGCCTGGGCGATCGAGCGGGTACCGCCGGCGTAGTCGGGGTGCTCGAAGACGCCGACGGGGCCGTTCCAGAAGACGGTCTCGGCGTCGGCGATCTTGGAGGCGTACAGCTCGCGGGTCCTGGGGCCGATGTCCAGGCCCTCCTTGTCGGAGGGGATCTTGTCGGCGTCGACCGTGATGACGTCGGCGGGGGCCTTGGTCTTCAGGTCGGGGAACTCGCCCGAGGCCAGGATGTCGACCGGAAGCACCAGCTCGACGCCGTTCTTCTCGGCGCGCTCCATGTACTCGGTCACGATCGGGATCTGGTCCTCCTGGAGGAGGGAGATGCCGACCTCGTAGCCCTTGGCCTTGAGGAAGGTGTACGCCATGCCGCCGCCGATCAGGAGGCGGTCCGCCTTGGCCAGCAGCTGGTCGATGACGGCGAGCTTGTCGGAGACCTTGGCACCGCCGAGGACGACGACGTACGGCCGCTTGACGTCCTCGGTGAGCTTCTTCAGCACGCCGACCTCGGTGGCGATGAGGTAGCCGGCGGCGTGCGGCAGCCGGGCCGGGAGGTCGAAGACGGAGGCGTGCTTGCGGTGCACCGCGCCGAAGCCGTCGCCGACGTAGACGTCCGCGAGGGCCGCGAGCCGGTCCGCGAAGGCACCGCGCTCGGCGTCGTCCTTGGCGGTCTCACCGGCGTTGAAGCGGAGGTTCTCCAGAACGGCGACCTGGCCGTCGGCCAGACCCGCGACGACGGCCTGCGCGGACTCGCCGACCGTGTCGGTCGCGAAGGCGACATCGGCGCCCAGCAGCTGTCCGAGCCGCTCGGCGGCGGGCGCGAGGGAGAAGGCGGGGTCCGGGCTGCCCTTGGGGCGGCCCAGGTGGGAGGCGACGACTACACGCGCGCCGGCCTCGGCCAGTTTCGCGATCGTCGGCTGGACGGCGCGGATGCGGCCGTCGTCGGTGATGGTGGTGCCGTCGAGCGGCACATTGAGGTCGGCGCGGACGAATACCCGCTTGCCCGCGACCCCGTCGGCCAGCAGCTGGTCGATGGTCTTCATGGTGTTTTACGGCTCCTCGGGGGACTGCACGCGCGACAGGGCTCGAACGGCGCCACATTGCGCTGCCCGAGCCCTGTCGCTCACATCGTGGTGCTCTCGTTGCAGTTCGGATCAGAAGGTACGGATCAGAGCTGGTTGCCGACGAAGACCGTCAGGTCGACGAGGCGGTTGGAGTAGCCCCACTCGTTGTCGTACCAGCCGACGACCTTGACCTGCTTGCCCTGGACCATGGTCAGGGAGGAGTCGAAGGTGCAGGAGGCCGGCCAGTTCACGATGTCCGAGGAGACGATCGGGTCCTCGGTGTACTCCAGGATGCCCTGCAGCTGGCCCTCGGCGGCCTTCTGGAAGGCGGTGTTGATCTCGTCCTTGGTGACCTCTCGGTCCAGCTCCAGGACGAGGTCGGTGACGGAGCCGGTGGGAACCGGGACGCGCATGGCGATGCCGTCCAGCTTGCCCTTGAGCTGCGGAAGGACCAGAGCGGTGGCCTTGGCGGCACCGGTCGAGGTCGGGATGATGTTCTCCGCGGCGGCACGGGCGCGGCGCAGGTCCTTGTGCGGGAAGTCCAGGATGCGCTGGTCGTTCGTGTACGCGTGGACCGTCGTCATCATGCCCTTGACGATGCCGAAGCTCTCGTCCAGGACCTTGGCCATCGGCGCCACGCAGTTGGTGGTGCAGGAGGCGTTGGAGACGACGTGGTGGTTGGCCGCGTCGTACTTGTCCTGGTTGACGCCCATCACGATGGTGATGTCCTCGTCGGTGGCCGGAGCCGAGATCAGGACCTTCTTGGCGCCACCGGCGATGTGCTTTTCGGCGTCGGCCTTCTTGGTGAAGATGCCGGTCGACTCGATGACGATGTCGACGCCCAGCTCACCCCACGGAATGTCGGCGGGGTTGCGCTCGGAGAGCACCTTGATGGTGTGACCGTCGACGGTGATGGTGTCGGCGGTGTGGGTCACGTCGGCCTTGAGACGGCCGAGGATGGTGTCGTACTTCAGCAGGTGGGCCGTGGTCGCAGTGTCACCCAGGTCGTTGACAGCCACGATCTCGATGTCTGCACCCTGCTCCAGCAGCGCGCGGAAGTAGTTACGACCGATGCGGCCAAAGCCGTTGATGCCTACGCGGATCGTCACGAACCGATCTCCTCGTTGGTACGCCGGTTTCGACGCCGGCGAGCTGTATGGGATGTCCCCGACCGCCTACGACCCTACCCCTCCGAGGTGCTCGTGGTGACATCGAGAGGGGCACGTCTGCGACAAGGTGGCCCGTACCCGCCAGTAGGAATACGGACCGCCTCGTTCTGTCCGGATACCGGGCTGCTCATCGGCCCGGCCTTGGCCCTTTCTGGCCGGTCAGCGCCGCAGAGCGGCGAGTGCCCTGCCGATGATCCGCGCCCGGTCGGCGGTGGCGGGCACGTGCTCGAGACCGAAACCGATCAGCACGCTGTCACGCGTGGTGACCGCCGACGCGGAGGGGTACAGGTCCTGGCTGCGTGCCCAGTTCCCGCGCAGCGCGGGGCTGCCCTGCGGCGGCCCCGTGACGGTCCAGGGGCCGAGCGAGGTCTCGAAGCCCTCGGCACCCTGCGGCTCCCCGGCCGTCACCAGACGGGTGTCGTCGACGAAGATGCCGCGGCCGCCGTCGCCGGGGTCGGTGATGGAGGAGACGGACACCTCGATCCGCTTGCCGGCGTAGGCACTGAGGTCGAAGGAGGCGGCGCGCCAGCCGTCGGACGCCCCGGTGAAGGAGTTCCAGACGCCGGTCGTGCCACGGGCCGTGCACCCGTCGGGACCGACGGTGAGGTAATGCTTCAGGAAGGGATGCATGGCGACGTAGAAGCCGCCGTCGCACTGGGTGGGGACGCGGGTGGAGGTGGCACCGTTGGCGTCGGGCAGGGTCGTCCAGTCGTCCTGGCCGACGGTGTGGACCTCCAGGACCGCGTTGTCGTAGCCGGGCTCGGTGTTGAAGCTCAGCTGCAGATTCAGCGCGGGCGCGTCGGCCGCGCTCGTACCGCTCAGGTCGATGGTACGCGCGAGCCGCATCCAGGAGGCGTTGCGGTGGCCCGCCGCCGCGTACCAGTCGCCCTCGTACGGTGAGAAGGGCATCCGCACCCCGGGGTAGTCGCCCGCCGGCGCGCTGCGGAACTGCGGGAACTCGTCGGACGGCAGGGTGTCGGACGTGATGGTGTACGCACCGGCCGCGTCCAGCGCGTTGCCGGGCGCCGCGGCGAGGGGCCCCGAGGCGCCGGCGAGGCGCCCGGTGCCGAGGAAGCTGCCGGCTCCGGCGAGCGAGGCGCGGCCCGACGCGCCGAGGTAGTACTGGGCGAAGTCGTCGCTCAGGGCACGGCCGAGGTCGGCGTCGCCGCCTGCGCGCTCACCGGTGGTGACGAGCTTCCCGCCCTCGTTGAGATAGGCGCGAACCGCCTGTGTGGTGGCCCAGGACGGCGCTTTCGCGCCGGTGTACCAGACGACGGTGTCGAAGTGACCGAGCACCGCGAGCGGGTGCGGGGCGCCCTGGGTCGCGACGTCCCAGACGGCGCTGCGCCGCTTGTTGTCGGCGAGTGCCCCGGTGTAAGCGGCGGTGTGCTGGGCGGGTCCGCTGCCGCCCTCCTCCGCCAGCACCAGCGTGGATGCCCGGGGCCGTTCGGCGATCCGGTAGGTGAAGTGCTCGCTGGAGGTGCTCTTTCCACTTGCCGTACGGCCGGTGAACCAGACCTCGACGCTGTCGCCGACGTCGCCGTCCTGCACCGGGGCGCGGTACTCGTCGAAGCGGATGTTGTCGTGGCCTCCGAAGGTCTCCCCGCCCTTCCAGGGGCGCAGCGCCTGGTCGTGCGTAGTGCCGCCGTTGACGCGGTACTTGAGCTCCTTGTCCCGCAGCGACTTGCGGGCGACCACGGACACTTCCTGGTCGCCGCCGCGGGCGTAGGAGGTCGTGAAGGTGTCGGGGGTGAAGTCCGCGGCGCCGAGGCCGATCGAGGAGGACGGCCGGTCGGGGTGGGCCGCGGTCTCGGCGACGGAGAGCGCGAAGGGAATGTTCTTCGCGAACTCCTGCTGGATCAGCTTCTCGTCGTCGGGGAAGGTGAAGACGGAGGCGCAGTCGGCCGCGTTCCAGGGGTCGTCGGGGTCGATGCGGGACGCGGTGGCGCAGGTCGACATCTCGGGGGTGTACATCATCATCCCGTTGACGTTGGCCGCGTGGCCGTCGCTCTCGCCGTTGGTCGTGTACAGCTCGGAGGAGACCTGGGGGCGGTAGCCCGGGACGGCCGGATTCTCGGGCGTGCCGGCCAGCGACTTGTACAGGACGTCGTCGGGCGTGGGGGTGGCGACCTGCCAGCCCACCCCGTAGAGGATCAGCTCGGCCGCCGAGTGGTAGTTGATGCCGTACTCGAAGCCGATGCGCTTTTGGAAGGAGTCCAGTGCGCGGGTCTCGGGTTCGGAGGCCGGGCCGGTGCCCCGGTAGGTCTCGTCGAACGGGTCAGGGGAGGAACCCTCGTTGTCGTAGCCCCACTTGTAGGCGAAGTTGCGGTTGAGGTCGACGCCGTCGCCGGGCGCGATCTTCCCGTCGCCGTTGTTGTCGCGCATGTTCTTGCGCCACTGGCGCTCGGCGGTCCCGGTGAAGGTGTAGTCGTAGCCGTCCGGGTTGGCGGAGAGCACGAACCACAGCTCGGTGGAGTCCACGATCTTCGTGATCCGCGGGTCCTTGCCGTAGTTCGTGAGGTAGTGGTGCATCAGGCGCCGGGTCATCTCCGGCGTGATCCACTCCCGGGCGTGCTGGTTGGACAGGTAGAGGGTGGCCGGCTTGCTGCCGTCCCGGACGCTGTCCGCGCCCTTGGAGATCTTCAGGGCGAGGATGTCCTGGCCCTTGACGGTCTTGCCGATGCTGACGGGCTTGGTGAGGGCGGGGTGGGCCGCGGCGGTCGCCAGGATCTCGCTCATGAGGCCGCCCTCGCCGCTGTACGGGCGGTAGACGCCGTCGCCCGCGGCGGCGACGCGGCGCTCGGCCGCGGGCGGGACGGTGTGCTCCGTGACGCCGACGCCCTGGCCGCGCAGTTCGTCCGCCTGCCGCTCGGTGAGGTACAGCTCGACCGTGGCGGTGCCCCTTTCCGGCACCTGCTCGGTGAGCTCGTGGCCGTCGGCGCCAGCTGCCAGGATCAGCGGCACCTGGGCCCTGGTGACTTCCGCATGCCATACGGACAGTTCGTCACTGTCGCCTCCACCTGGTTCGGCCTGCGCGATCGGCGCCGCCAGTCCCGCGACGAGCAGTGAAGCCGCTGCGAGGATCGATCTCGCCCTGCGTCTCATACGCCCCCCTTTTTGCTGTGGTCTGCCCGGTGAATGGACACGCGCAAGGCTCATGACTCTCCATGATCATGTCAATAGGGCATCGGATGGACCGGCGGCCCTCCGGGAAACGCCGCTGCCGACGCCCCAACGGGCGTCGGCAGCAAAGCTCTTGAGCTGCATGCCGGGGAGGGCTCAGCCGACGAGTCCCTCGGCCATCTCCTCGGTCAGATTGGACTCCGTACCCGGAATGCCCAGGTCCTGCGCCCGCTTGTCGGCCATCGCCAGCAGCCGCCGGATACGGCCGGCGACCGCGTCCTTCGTCAGCGGCGGGTCGGCGAGCGCCCCCAGCTCCTCCAGGGACGCCTGCTTGTGCTCCATGCGCAGCCGGCCGGCGGCGGCGAGGTGCTCGGGCACCTCCTCGCCGAGGATCTCCAGGGCGCGCTGCACGCGAGCCCCGGCAGCGACGGCGGCGCGGGCGGAGCGGCGCAGGTTGGCGTCGTCGAAGTTCGCCAGGCGGTTGGCGGTCGCCCGCACCTCGCGGCGCATCCGCCGCTCCTCCCAGGCCAGCACCGACTCGTGCGCCCCGAGGCGGGTCAGCAGCGCGCCGATCGCGTCACCGTCCCGGACCACCACGCGGTCCACGCCGCGGACCTCCCGCGCCTTCGCGGCGATCGAGAGCCGGCGTGCGGCGCCGACCAGGGCCAGGGCGGCCTCAGGGCCCGGGCAGGTGACCTCCAGCGACGAGGACCGGCCGGGCTCGGTCAGCGAGCCGTGTGCCAGGAACGCGCCCCGCCAGGCGGCCTCGGCATCGCAGGTGGCGCCGGAGACGACCTGAGGCGGCAGGCCGCGGATCGGGCGGCCGCGGCCGTCGACGAGGCCGGTCTGCCGCGCCAGCTGGTCACCGCCCGCCACGACCCGCACGACGAAGCGGGAGCCGCGGCGCAGCCCGCCGGGGGCCATCACCATCAGCTCGGAGCTGTGGCCGAAGATCTCCAGGATGTCGCGCTTGAGGCGGCGCGCCGCGATCCCGGTGTCGAGCTCCGCCTCGATCACGATGCGGCCGCTGACCAGATGCAGACCGCCCGCGAACCGCAGGATCGACGAGACCTCCGCCTTTCTGCAGCAGGTCCGGGTGACGGGAAGCCGGGAAATCTCGTCCTTCACCGCTGCCGTCATCGCCATGGGCCGATCCTTCCATGCATCCGAAAAATACGGTCGTACGCGGCGGCCAACAGCTCCGGGTCGTGCTTCAGAGCGCCGTCGGGCGAGGCCACGGGCGCCAGCTCGACCGCGGCGCCGAGCCGCTGCGCGGCGTCGTCGAGAGACTCGCGGTCGGGCACGGCGGCCTCGTCGGCCAGCACCACGTCCAGGGCGAGTTTAGGCGCGTGTCGTCCCAAAACCTCCAAATGACGCTGCGGGGAGAAGCCTTCTGTTTCGCCCGGCTGCGGCGCGAGATTGAGGGAGAGGACCCGGCGCGCCTTGGTCTCTACCAGGGCATCCAGCAGCTCGGGCACCAGCAGGTGCGGTATGACCGAGGAGAACCAGGAACCGGGCCCGAGAACCACCCAGTCGGCGTCCAGGACGGCCTCGACGGCCTCCGGGACGGCCGGCGGGTCGTTCGGCACGAGGTGCACCGACTGCACCTCGCCCGGGGTGAGCGCGACGGTCGCCTGACCGCGCACCGTGGACAGCTCGTCCGGGCGCGCCGGATCATGCCCGCGAACAAGCGCCTGGAGCTCCAGCGGCACGGCCGACATGGGCAGCACGCGGCCGTGCGCGCCGAGCAGCCTGCCCACCAGGTCCAGGGCCTGCACATGGTCGCCGAACTGTTCCCACAGCGCCACGATCAGCAGATTGCCCACCGCGTGCTCGTGCAGCTCGCCCTGCGACTGGAATCGGTGCTGGATGACGCGGGCCCACGTCTGACCCCAGTCGTCGTCCCCGCACAGGGCCGCGAGCGCCTTGCGCAGGTCGCCCGGCGGCAGCACCCCGAGCTCCTCGCGGAGGCGGCCGCTGGAGCCGCCGTCGTCGGCGACCGTGACGACCGCGGTCAGGTCGCCGGTGATGCGGCGCAGGGCCGCGAGCGACGCGGACAGACCCATGCCGCCGCCGAGGGCGACGACCTTGGGCTGTGCGCCGCGCTTCCGTGTCGAGGGCGTGCGCGTGGACCTGCGCAGCCGACGCAGACGGAGGTTCCGTCCGGTCACTCGCGCCCCATGTCCCGGTGCACGACCACGGTCTCTACGCCGGCGGAGGACAGCCGTGCCGCCAGCTTCTCGGAGGTGGCGACCGAGCGGTGCTTGCCGCCCGTGCAGCCCACGGCGATGGTCACGTACCGCTTGCCCTCGCGGCGGTAACCGGAGGCGATCAGCTGGAGCAGCTCCGTGTAGCGGTCCAGGAACTCCTTGGCACCGGGCTGGTTGAAGACGTAGTTCGACACCTCATCGTTGAGGCCGGTGAAGGGGCGCAGCTCGGGGACCCAGTGCGGGTTCGGCAGGAAGCGCATGTCGACGACGAGGTCGGCGTCGACGGGCAGTCCGTACTTGAACCCGAACGACATCACGGTCGCCCGAAGCTCCGGCTCCTCGTCGCCGGCGAACTGGGCGTCCATCTTGGCGCGCAGCTCGTGCACATTGAGGCTGGAGGTGTCGATCACCAGGTCCGCGTCGCCGCGCAGCTCGCGCAGCAGATCGCGCTCGGCCGCGATGCCGTCGACGATCCGGCCGTCACCCTGGAGCGGGTGCGGGCGGCGGACCGACTCGAAACGGCGCACCAGGGCGTCGTCGGAGGACTCCAGGAACACGATCCGGCGCGTGACCTGCTTGGCGTCGAGGTCGGCGAGGGATTCGCGGAGATTGTCGAAGAAACGCCGGCCACGCACGTCCACGACGACGGCGATGCGCGCGACATTGCCCTGCGAGCGGGCGCCGAGCTCCACCATGGTGGGGATCAGCGCGGGCGGCAGGTTGTCCACGACGAACCAGCCGAGGTCCTCCAGGCACTTCGCCGCCGTGCTGCGGCCGGCCCCGGACATGCCGGAGATGATCACCAGCTCCGGGATGGCCACGTCACCGGCGGCGTCGGCGGGCTCGGCCGTATTGCCCGTACTCACGTCTGCTGCTCCGTCTCCGTCGTGCTCAGTCATGTCGTCCTGCCCCCGTCGTTCTCTTCAATGATCTCTCCTGTCGCCGTGTTCACGGCGGGTGCGGCCGGGGCCGCCTGCGCAAGGGCCACGACGACCGACTCGGCCGTCTTGCGGCCCATGCCCGGGACCTCGCAGATCTGCTCGATTGTCGCCTGCCGCAGCCGCTTCACCGAGCCGAAATGCTTGATCAGAGCCTGTTTCCGCGTTTCCCCGAGGCCGGGGACGGCGTCCAGCGGGCTGGTCCTGATGCGCTTCGTCCGCTTGGAGCGCTGATAGCGGATGGCGAAGTCGTGAGCCGTGTCACGGACCCGCTGCAGGAGGTACAGGCCCTCGCTGGAGCGGGGCAGCACGACCGGGTCGTCGTCGTGCGGCAGCCAGACCTCTTCCAGGCGCTTGGCGAGGCCGCAGACGGCGACGTCGTCGATGCCCAGCTCGTCCAGGGCGCGCTGGGCGGCGGCGACCTGGGGCTGACCGCCGTCGACGACGACGAGCTGCGGCGGATAGGCGAACTTCTTGGGGCGGCCGTCGTCCTCGGGGGCCTGGGTCTCGGGGTCGTCGCCGCCGATCCACTCCCCCGTCCTGTCCTTCTCGGCGAGGTACCGCTTGAAGCGGCGGGCGATCACCTCGTGCATGGACCGGACGTCGTCCTGGCCCTCGAAGCCCTTGATCTGGAAGCGGCGGTACTCGCTCTTGCGCGCCAGGCCGTCCTCGAAGACCACCATCGACGCCACCACGTCCTCGCCCTGGAGGTGGGAGATGTCGAAGCACTCGATGCGCAGCGGCGCCGAGTCGAGGCCGAGTGCCTCGGCGATCTCCTCCAGGGCCCGCGAGCGGGTGGTCAGATCGCTGGCGCGCTTGGTCTTGTGGAGCGCGAGGGCCTGCAGGGCGTTGCGCTCGACGGTCTCCATCAGCGCCTTCTTGTCGCCGCGCTGCGGGATCCTCAGGGAGACGGCGGAACCACGGCGGCCGCTCAGCCACTGGGTGACCGCGCCGTCGTCCTCGGGCAGCGCGGGGACGAGGACCTCCTTGGGGACGGCGTCGCCGCTCTCCTCGCCGTACAGCTGCTGGAGCGCGTGCTCGACCAGGCCGGCGGTGTCCACGTTCTCCACCTTGTCGGTGACCCAGCCGCGCTGGCCGCGCACCCGGCCGCCGCGGACGTGGAAGATCTGCACGGCGGCTTCCAGCTCGTCCTCGGCGAGAGCGATCAGGTCGGCGTCGGTGGCGTCGGCAAGCACCACCGCGTTCTTCTCCAGGGCGCGCTTGAGCGCCTCTATGTCGTCGCGCAGCCGGGCCGCCTTCTCGTACTCCATCTCCTCGGCGGCCGCCATCATCTGCTTCTCCAGGCGGCGGATGTAGGTGCCGGTGCGGCCGGCCATGAAGTCGCAGAACTCCTCGGCCAGTTCGCGGTGCTCCTCGGGGGTGACCCGGCCGACGCAGGGGGCGGAGCACTTGCCGATGTAGCCCAGCAGGCAGGGCCGGCCCTTCTGCACGTGGTTCTTGAACACGCCCGCCGAGCAGGTGCGGACGGGGAAGACGCGCAGCATCAGGTCGACGGTCTCGCGGATCGCCCACGCGTGTGCGTACGGCCCGAAGTAGCGCACGCCCTTGCGCTTGGCGCCGCGCATCACCTGGACGCGGGGGAACTCCTCGTTCAGCGTGACCGCGAGATACGGGTAGCTCTTGTCGTCGCGGTACTTGACGTTGAACCGGGGGTCGTACTCCTTGATCCAGGAATACTCCAGCTGAAGCGCCTCCACCTCGGTGGAGACCACCGTCCACTCCACGGAGGCGGCGGTGGTGACCATGGAGCGGGTGCGCGGGTGGAGGCCCGCCAGGTCCTGGAAGTAGTTGGCAAGGCGCTGGCGCAGACTTTTGGCCTTGCCGACGTAGATCACGCGGCGGTGCTCGTCGCGGAACCTGTAGACCCCCGGCGAGTCGGGGATCTGTCCCGGCTTGGGGCGGTAGCTGGAGGGGTCTGCCATGCCAACCACCCTACTTGCGGGCGGTGACAGCGTGGTCATCACCGGGCAGGGACATGATCAGCCCGGCCCGGGGTGGCCGGGCTGGGCGCGGGGCGGAGCACGGGCTGCTGGTGCGGGCTGCCGGTACAGGCTGCGGGGGCGGAAGGCCGGAGGCCGGTACAGGCTGCTGGTGGAGGGACGGAGGCCGGTCGCAAAGGCGGTGCAGGAGCCCGGGAAGCCGGCCGTGGAGGCCGGATCCCGGCCACCGGCCCTGCATCCCTCCTTGTCGCGGGAAGATCAACACGCTTCAATGCGGAGTGACGCGGCGCTGTGATCGGTACGGCCCGGATGTGAAGACCTCCGTCCCTCCCCGCCCGGAATGCCGCCGCCCACCCCCAGCGGCGTCCCCCGCCACGTGATCATCCAACGCACGCCATGAGCCCCCGGAGGAGTCCATGGGCCACACCCAGGCAGACCTGGCACAGGTGCTGAACAGCGGCCCGTTCCACCTGGCCCTGCGCGCCGCCCTCGCGGTGCGCGGTCTGCCGCTCCAGCGCGTCCAGCACCACCTCGCCCACCGGGGGATCAAGGTCGGGGTGACCAGCCTCAGTTACTGGCAGCAGGGCGCGCGCCGCCCCCAGCGTCCCGAGTCGCTGCGGGCCGTGCGCGCCCTGGAGGAGGTGCTGGAGCTGCCCGCGCAGTCACTGGTCCGGCTGCTCGGCCCCGGGACGGACAGCGCCCACGCGGACGCCGACCGTCCCGGCGCGCGCTCCTACCGCTCGCTGGTGGAGGCCTCCGGCACGGTGGAACGGCTCTTCGCCGGTCTCACGCCGCCTGCCGACGGCGGACTGCACACGGTCGGGCACCAGGAGCGGGTGCGCATCGGCGCCGACCGGCGCCTCGCGGGGCGCGACTCGCACCACGTCGTACGCGCCCAGCGGGACGGCATCGACCGTTACCTGGCCGTGCACCACGGCGATCCGGGCTGTGATCCGGCTCGCGTGCGGGTGAACGCGCTGGAGAACTGCCGTACGGGCCGGGTGCGATGGGACACCGACTCCCGCGTGGTGGTCGCCGAGCTCCTCTTCGACACACGGCTGCGCGTCGGCGAGACATACGTCTTCGGCTACGGCTTCGTGGACGGTACCGGCGGCCGGAGCAGCGAGTACGTGCGCGGCTTCGGCCTCGCGGGCGGGCAGTACGTGCTCCAGGTGCGGTTCGACGAGAGCGCGCTGCCGGTGCGCTGCCACCGGTTCGCCCGGGCTACGACGGGCGCGCCGCGCGGCGCCCGTACGGATCTGCCGCTCAGCGGGCGCCATCGCATGGTGCATCTGGTGGAGCAGGGCGTACGGCCGGGGATCCTCGGGATCGACTGGGACTGGGACTGACGGCCCGGGCTCACGAGGCTGCCCGGGCTTGCCGACTCAGGCGCTCTAGGCGTCCGGGCCCGCGACGAGCCTGCCGCCCTCCGCCGTGATCGGGACCTCCGGAAGCGGCACGGTGGCCGGGCCCACGAGCGCCTTGCCGGTCGTCACATCGAAGCGGCTGCCGTGGCAGGGGCAGTTGCCCTCCGTACCCTCCAGCTTGTCGAGTACGCAGCCGGCGTGGGTGCACTGAGCGCTGAACGCCTTGTACTGCCCCTTCGCCGGGCAGTGCACGACCAGCCGCTGCTCGCGGTAGAGCTTCGCACCGCCGACGGGCACGGCGTCGGCGGCCCCGAGGTCGACGGGCGCGGTGGGCGTGGGGTTCTCCGCATGGCCGACCTTGGACTCGGTGGAGCAGGCGGCGACGCCCAGCCCCGCGGCCCCGGCGAGGGCGGCGCCCTTCAGGACGGTACGGCGGGCGGGCGGCTGGCCGGGCATGGGAACTCCACAGTTCAAAGGCGTCGGGTGCGTCCGAGGGCGCGTGTCGGTGACGCAAACGACGATACCGGCGCAACCCTGCGGTGCCCTGGGCGGGCTCCCTGGTCGGCGCACTGCGCCATGGGCTGCGTTCTGGGCCGTGATCGTCGTCGCCGGTGAGTCCCTGATCGACCTGGTCCTGCAAGGGGCCGGCACCCCCTGCCTCGCTGCTGCCGCGCCTCGGCGGCGGCCCCTACAACACGGCGGTGACTCTCGGCCGGCTGGGCTCCCGGGCGGCGTTCTGCTCACGGGTGTCGACCGACGCCTTCGGCGAGGCCCTGCTGGGTGGGCTGCGCGCGGCCGGCGTTGACGTCTCACTGGTGCAGCGCGGCCCCGAGCCGACGACGCTGGCTGTGGCCGTGATCGGCTCGGACGGCTCGGCCGGTACGGCTTCTACGCGGAGGGCAGCGCGGACCGCCTCTTCACCCTTCCCGGCGCACTTCCCGAGGAGGTGCGGGCGGTGGCGCTCGGCACCTGTTCGCTGGTGCTGGAGCCGGGCGCGAGGGCGTACGAGGCGCTGCTGCGGCGGGAGGCCGGCCGCGCGGTCTTCACCCTGCTCGATCCGAACATCCGGGCCGGTCTGATCCCCGATGCGGACGCCTATCGGGCGCGGTTCGCGGGCTGGCTGCCGTTAGTCACGCTGCTGAAGCTCTCGGAGGACGACGCCGACTGGCTGGGCGGCGTGCCGAGGGCCCCCGGCGGTGGTCCTGACGCGAGGCGGCTCGGGGCTGACGGTGCGGACCCGGTCCCGTGTCGACGTCTCGGCCCCCGCCGCGCCGGTGACGGTCACGGACGCGATCGGGGCGGGCGACACGGTGAACGCGACGCTGCTGCACGTCCTCGCAGCCCGGGACGCGCTGTCCCCTGCCGCGCTGTCGTCGCTGGACGCGGCTGCCTGGACCGAGGTGCTGGGCTTCACCGCGCGGGCGGCGGCCGTGACGTGTTCCCGTACAGGAGCGGAGCCGCCGTACGCCGCGCCTGAGGACCGGGCGCAGAGTCCGGCGGCGGAGAGGCGGGGGTACGGAGTCCCAAAACCGGACTCCGTACCCCTTCCCCCGGCCCCGTCAGGCGCGGCGCGCCCGCGCCGCCGCCGTCTTCTTCGCCGCCGCCTTCCGTACCGGCTTCCGCGCCGCCGGTACGGACACCGCGTCGCTGATCCGCTCCGCGTCCAGGATGTCCCGCAGGAATTTGCCGGTGTGGCTCGCCGGGATGCCCGCGACCTGCTCCGGGGTGCCCTCGGCGACGACCAGTCCGCCGCCGCTGCCGCCCTCCGGGCCCATGTCGACGACCCAGTCGGCCGTCTTGACGACATCGAGGTTGTGCTCGATGACGATCACCGTGTTGCCCTTGTCGACCAGGTTCGACAGCACGCTGATCAGCTTGCTGATGTCCTCGAAGTGCAGACCGGTCGTCGGCTCGTCCAGCACGTAGACCGTCCGGCCGGTGGAACGCTTCTGGAGCTCGGAGGCCAGCTTCACGCGCTGGGCCTCACCGCCGGAGAGCGTCGGCGCGGACTGGCCGAGCCGGACGTACCCCAGGCCGACCTCGTTGAGCGTGCGCAGGTGGCGCGAGATCGTGGGGACGGCCTCGAAGAAGTCCAGTGCCTCCTCGATCGGCATGTCCAGCACCTCGGCGATGGACTTGCCCTTGTAGTGGACCTCCAGGGTCTCGCGGTTGTACCGCGCGCCGTGGCAGACCTCGCACGGGACGTACACGTCCGGGAGGAAGTTCATCTCGATCTTGATGGTGCCGTCGCCGGAGCAGTTCTCGCAGCGGCCGCCCTTGACATTGAAGGAGAAGCGGCCCGGCAGGTAGCCGCGGACCTTCGCCTCCATCGTCTCCGCGAAGAGCCTGCGGACGTGGTCGAAGACGCCGGTGTACGTCGCCGGATTCGACCTCGGGGTGCGGCCGATGGGCGACTGGTCGACGTGCACGACCTTGTCGACGAGGTCGTCGCCGTCGACACGGGTGTGCCGGCCCGGCACCGACTTCGCGCCGTTCAACTCGCGAGCGAGGTGGGTGTAGAGGATGTCGTTGACCAGGGTCGACTTTCCGGAGCCGGAGACGCCGGTGACCGCGGTGAGCACACCGAGCGGGAAGGAGACGTCGATGTCCCGCAGGTTGTTCTCCCGGGCGCCGTGCACCGTGAGCCGGCGCGTCGGGTCCATCGGGCGGCGCAGGTCGGGCGTGGGGATGGACCGCTTGCCGGACAGGTACTGCCCGGTCATGGACTCCTTGTTGCCCAGCAGTTCCTTGAGGGGGCCGGAGTGGACGACCTTGCCGCCGTGCTCACCCGCGCCGGGGCCGATGTCCACGACCCAGTCCGCGACCTTGATCGTGTCCTCGTCGTGCTCGACGACGATCAGGGTGTTGCCCATGTCCCGCAGGCGTACCAGCGTCTCGATCAGGCGGTGGTTGTCGCGCTGGTGAAGGCCGATGGACGGCTCGTCCAGCACGTACAGCACGCCGACCAGTCCGGAGCCGATCTGGGTGGCGAGCCGGATGCGCTGTGCCTCACCGCCGGAGAGGGTGCCGGCGGCCCGGTTGAGGGAGAGGTAGTCCAGGCCGACGTCGACGAGGAAGCGGAGCCGCTCGTTGACCTCCTTGAGGACTCGCTCGGCGATCTTCTTGTCGCGGGCACTGAGCTTGAGGCGGCCGAGGAACTCGGCGCAGTCGCTGATCGACATGGCGGAGACCTCGGCGATGGACTTCTCCATCACGGTGACCGCGAGGACGATCGGCTTGAGGCGGGTGCCCTCACAGGTCGGGCACGGGACCTCGCGCATATAGCCCTCGAAGCGCTCCCTGCTGGAGTCGCTCTCGGCCTCGGAGTGCCTTCGCTTCACGAACTGGACGGCGCCTTCGAAGGCGGGTGTGGTGTACGCCCGCTCGCGCCCGTACCTGTTGCGGTAGCGGACCTCGACCTGGGTCTTGTGACCGAACAGCAGGGCCTTCTTGGCGCGCTGCGGCAGCCCGGCCCAGGGCATGTCGGTCGAGAAGCCGAGCGCCTGGGCGAGCCCGCCGATCAGGCGCCCGAAGTACTCCTTGGTGTGGCCGTGCGACCAGGGGTGGATCGCGCCGTCGTCGAGGGACTTCTCCTCGTCGGGAACGATCAGCTCGGGATCGACCTCCATGCGCGTACCGATGCCGGTGCAGTCGGGGCAGGCGCCGAACGGCGAGTTGAACGAGAAGGAGCGGGGCTCGAGCTCCTCGAAGGACAGGTCGTCGTAAGGGCAGTACAGATGCTCCGAGTACATCCGCTCGCGCTCGGGGTCGTCCTCGGGCAGGTCGACGAAGTCGAGCACGACCATGCCGCCGGAGAGGCCGAGCGCGGTCTCGACGGAGTCGGTCAGCCGGCGCTTGGCGCTGTCCTTGACGGTGAGGCGGTCGACGACCACCTCGATGGTGTGCTTCTCCTGCTTCTTGAGCGTGGGCGGCTCGGCGAGCTGGATCGTCTTCCCGTCGACCCTGGCGCGGCTGTAGCCCTTGGTCTGGAGGTCGGAGAAGAGGTCGACGAACTCTCCCTTGCGCTCGCGCACCAGCGGCGAGAGCACCTGGAAGCGGCTGCCCTCGGGCAGCTCCAGCACCTTGTCGACGATGGCCTGCGGCGACTGGCGCGAGATGGGGCGGCCGCACTCGGGGCAGTGCGGCTTGCCGATGCGGGCGAACAGCAGACGGAGGTAGTCGTAGACCTCCGTGATGGTGCCCACCGTGGAGCGCGGATTGCGCGAGGTCGACTTCTGGTCGATCGAGACGGCCGGCGAAAGGCCCTCGATGAAGTCCACGTCCGGCTTGTCCATCTGGCCGAGGAACTGCCGGGCGTACGAGGAGAGGGACTCGACGTAGCGGCGCTGCCCCTCGGCGAAGATCGTGTCGAACGCGAGGGACGACTTCCCCGACCCCGAGAGCCCGGTGAAGACGATGAGGGAGTCACGCGGGAGGTCGAGCGAGACGTTCTTCAGATTGTGCTCGCGCGCGCCACGGACGATGAGACGGTCGGCCACGCCGGTCCGCACCTTTCTTGAGAGAAGCGGGGGCACGGCCCCCGTCCCAGACTGTTCCAAGCCTAGGGGGGCCGCCAGAAGGATGAATGCCTGACTTTCAAGGATGCCTCCACCGAGCGTATAGCACGCGCATTCGATTTACGGACACCTGCCGATTCCTTCACCCGATCGAGTGCCGAGGGCTAGGGTCGGCCTCATGATCGATCCTCACAGCGACCTGCGCTCCGTGCGCGAAGCGACCGAGCGGCTCCTCACGGGGGTCGCCGCGCTGGACAGCGCTGCCGTGGCGCAACCGTCACGGCTGCCGGGGTGGACCCGCGGCCATGTGCTGGCCCACCTCTGTCGTAACGCCGACGCGCTCGTGAATGTTCTCGAGGGCCGCCCCATGTACGTCAGCGGCGAGGCGCGCGACGCCGACATCGAGCGCGACGCACCCCGCCCCCTCGCCGGACAGCTCGACGACCTGCGCACGAGCGCCGCGCGCTTCCAGGACGCCGGCTCCGCACCGGCCGACTGGGAGCGCACGGTCGAGCTGCGCAACGGCGTCACCGACCGGGCGGCGCGGCTGCCCTTCCGCCGCCTCGTCGAGGTGGAGCTGCACCATGTCGACCTCGGCATCGGCTACGAACTGGAGGACCTGCCGAAGGACTTCACCGAGCGCGAGACCGAGTTCCTCGCCCAGCGGTTCACCGGTGCCGCGGGCGTCCCGCCGACCCGCATTCTCACCACCGGCGGCGAGTGGCGCACGGGCGGCGCCGAGGGGCCCGGAGTGACGGTCTCCGGCACCCCGGCGGACGTGCTGGGCTGGCTCGCGGGACGACGGGACGGCGCAGCTCTGGAGACGGTGGGAGGCCCGCTTCCCGCGTTGCCCCCGCTATAGGCTGAGACACATGACATACAGCGGAGTGGTGAAGGTCGGCGGCCCTGCGGATGTGCACGAACTGACCGACCTGATGATCTCCAAGGTCGCGGTCGGCCCGATGGACAACAACGCCTATCTGCTGCGCTGCCGGGCCACGGGCGAGCAGTTGCTGATCGACGCCGCCGCCGAGCCGGACACCCTGCTGCGCCTGATCGGGGACGACTCGATCGCGTCGGTCGTCACCACGCACCGCCACGGCGACCACTGGCAGGCGCTCGCCGACGTCGTCGCGGCGACGGGCGCCCGCACCTACGCCGGTCGTCACGACGCCGAGGGCATCCCCGTCCCCACCGATGTGCCGGTGGAGGACGGGGACACGATCCGGGTCGGCCGCGTTGAACTGACCGCCCGTCACCTGGCGGGCCACACCCCGGGTTCGATCGTCCTTGTCTACGACGACCCGCACGGGCATCCCCATGTGTTCACCGGGGACTGCCTCTTCCCGGGCGGTGTGGGCAACACCCATGACGACCCGAAGGCGTTCACGGACCTGCTGAGCGGTGTCGAGGAGAAGCTCTTCGGTCAGCTGCCCGACGAGACCTGGGTCTACCCCGGCCACGGCAAGGACACGACACTGGGCGACGAGCGGCCGAAGCTGCCGGAGTGGCGCGAACGCGGCTGGTAGCACAGCCGGGGACGGCGAGGCGCGTGGCGCGAACCACGCGCGTCGGCGGCGGGGCCGCGCAACCCGGCCGAGTGCCGGGTGGTCGGCGCGGCCAGCGCATCCGTCACCCTCCGTTGCCGCCGTCCGGCCTGCGCCCTCCATGGGACGGCTCGCGGCTGCCTCACTCCAGGAGACCGCCGCGGGGTCCTTCGACTCTTCTCTACGGTTCGCCCCACGGGCGCGGCGGTCGGCTCCAACCCCGCGGGGTGCTCGGAGGTCCTGACACCGCCGGTGGAGACGGCTACCTCCGCCGGCTCGGAAACGCCGTGGGGAGTGGCGGCCCACCTGACGACGATGCCGCCACTGACCCTCCGGCTGCTTCGCCCCGCCGCCGGACTCCCGGCCCGAACCGACGCCCCGGCCACGTGGCCGACCCCGGCCTGGACGGCGCGAGGCCGGCCCGGAGCGTGCTCCGGGCCGGCCATCGGGTCGGCACTGGGCGTCAGACCTCGACGCCGGTCTTCTCGCCGGACTCGGCGGCTTCCCGCTCGGCCTGCCTCTTCGAGGCGATGAGGCTGGTGATCGTCGTGACGACCAGCACGCCGCAGATGACGGTCAGCGAGAACGGGATGGAGATCTCGGGGACATGCACCCCGCTCTCGTGCAGTGCGTGGAGCACCAGCTTGACGCCGATGAAGCCGAGGATCACCGACAGGCCGTAGCTGAGGTGGACCAGCTTCTTCAGCAGCCCGCCGATGAGGAAGTACAGCTGGCGCAGACCCATCAGCGCGAAGGCGTTGGCCGTGAAGACGATGTACGGGTCCTGGGTGAGGCCGAAGATCGCGGGGATGGAGTCCAGCGCGAAGAGCACATCGGTGGTGCCGATGGCGAGCATGACCACCATCAGCGGGGTCAGGACGCGCTTGCCGTTGTTCTGTATGAAGAGCTTGGTGCCGTGGTACTTGTCGGCGACACCGAACTTCTTCTCGACGGACTTGAGGAGCCTGTTCTCCTCGAACTCCTCGTCCTCCTCGTCCGAGCGCGCCTCCTGGATGAGCTTCCAGGCGGTGTAGATGAGGAAGGCGCCGAAGATGTAGAACACCCACGAGAAGCTGGCGATGATCGCGGCGCCGGCGGCGATGAAGATCGCCCGGAGCACGAGCGCGATCAGCACACCGATCAGCAGCACCCGCTGCTGGAGGTGGGAGGGCACCGAGAACTTCGCCATGATCAGGACGAAGACGAAGAGGTTGTCGACGCTCAATGACTTCTCGGTGATGAAGCCCGCGAAGAACTCGCCGGACGCCTGGCTCTCACCGACGACGAGCAGGCCGAGGCCGAAGAGCGCGGCCAGCACGATCCAGACGACGGTCCAGATACCGGCTTCCTTGATCGACACGTCATGGGGCTTGCGCCCGATGAAGAAGTCGATCGCGATCAGGGCGCTGAGACCGAGAATGGTCAGCACCCACAGGGTCAGGGAAACGTCCACTGTGCCTCCGGCTTCGTACGGCTACTGATCAGCGTCGTCGCTGCCGGAGGTCTCCTCCACCCGCGCGGCGTCGTGCCGCACCACGGGCCGGCGCCCCGGGACCTTCTCTGTGGGTCCGTACTGACGGGCACGCCGCGAGTCGGGAGTACTCCCCTCCGCTCGAAGAAGAGTACAGGAAAGACCAAGGGAAGGTAAAGGGAAAGAAAAGCCGGACCATGTCGCCAGGTCAGCGGCCCCATGAGCGGCGGGCGTCGGCCACCTGGTCCAGTACCTGACGCAGAACGGCGCTGCCGGGCGGCACGGTCAGCGGCTCGTACGTCCATGCATGCCGCACCCAGGGGTCGGCGAGATGGTCGTCGGGCACGGGCGTGATCCGCAGGAGCGAGCGCCACAGGGGATCGAGCACCGGACCGTAGGCGGAGGCGTCCTCGCGGTCGGCGACCATCAGCAGATGGACGCCGACCGCCGGGCCCTCATCGGCCAGATACCGCAGCTGGGTGACCGCGCGGTCGTCGAAGCCGTGCGGGAAGTCGTTGACGATCAGCAGTTGCTCGCCACGGTCGAGGTCCGGCGGGAGCGAGTCGGCCGCGCCGCCGCGCAGCGCCATCGTCACCAGGTCGACCCGCTGCGTCAGTTCGGCGAGCACGGAACTCACGCCCTGGGCACCGGCTGCCGGGGGCCGGGCGAGCACGCCCGAGCCGACCAACGGGGCCAGCGATCCGGACGCCGCCCCCGCGGGGTCGATCACATGCACCGTGAACTCGCCGGGCGGATACACCGCGATGAGCCGGGCGGCGAGCGCGACCGCCGTGTCGGCGGCCTGTCGGCGCAGCAGCCCTTCGTCCAGCGCCATGGCGGCGTCCGAGCCGGACCGTCCGCTGTCCACCCACAGCCCCCGCTCCAGCGGGAGCCGTACGAGCAGCGGAAGGCGCAGTTCGGGACTCTCGGGCAGGTGGATGTCCCCGATGCGCAGCGCCATGGGGATCTCCATGGGGACGCGGTAGGCGTGCCAGGCCGGGTTGTCCCAGCGCGCGAAGGCCGGCGGAAGCGCGGGCTCCACGACCTCCGCCTCGGCGGTGAGCTGGGCCAGGTCGCGGTCGAGGACCTGCCGGGCCTGGTCGGTCAGCTCCTCGTACTTGGCACGCGCGGCGGCCCTGGCGGCGTCGCCGCCGCTGCCGATACGACTGCGCGGGTCGGACAGGACCCCGTCGAGCTCCTTGTCCATACGGGCCTCGGCGAACTCCACGGCGCTGCGGTAGGCGGCGACGGTCCGGGCCAGGTCCTCGAACATGCCCCAGATCTGGTTGTAGAGGCGCTCCTCCATGGACCAGCCGGTGGCGTCGCCCGCGACGGGCGCGGAGGGGCGGCCGGGCTCACCGGGTGGTGTGGCCGGGGGCGGCGTCGGAGGCGCCGACTGCCGCCGGGGGTGGGAGTAGTTGACGGGGCCGCCGGGCACTTGCGGCGCGTCGGGGCCGGGGGTCTGCTGCGGCCCCGCCGAGGCCGCCGCGGCCTGGGCCGCGGGCACGGAGAGACCGTCCGGGCGCGAACGGCCGCCGGACCTCGTCGTGTCCGGATTGGCGGGCTGGTCGGGGCTGGGCGCGGCGGGAGCGGCCGGACCCGCCTCGGCACCCGTGCCCAGCCGCGCGGGTTCGGTGCGTGGGGTCCGGGGAGCGGCGGTCGCGTGTATGTCCGCGGCGATCTGCCGGGCCCGGGCGAGGCCCTGGTCGGCCAGGAGGTCCGCGAGCCCGCCCTCGTACCCCTGGCCCACCGCGCGGATCTTCCAGGCGCCCTGGCGCCGGTAGACCTCGACCGCCACGAGCGCGGTCTCGGTGTCCAGTCCGGTGACGGTGAAGCTGGCGATGTCGTCGCCGTCCTCGCCGACGACGGCGACGAAGGGCGCCGCGGTGGCGCCGAACCGGTCGGGGCCACCCGCCCCGGCGAGCGCGAGGAGCACATTGATCTGCTGGGCGGCCTCGGGCACGGCGTCGAGGTGGAGCGTGAACCGGGGCGTCCGCTCGGCCTGTTCCGGCACTTCGATCCCGGGCCGCGTACGGGCGCCGGGATGGGCGATCCACTCCTCGCGTGCGACGCCGCGGTCGTCGACGTAGCTCGCGCAGGCCACGACCGGATGACCGGCCGACACCCGTACGTCCAGGCGGGTGTGCGGCAGCGGGTGGTTCTGCCCCCGGACCAGCTCGGCCGTCATCGCTCTGTCCCCTCAGTGCTGTGCGGTGCTCGTGGTGTGTGCGTCGTGCACGGTTGCCGGTGTGCGGGCGGCCGGTGCACGGTTGCCGGTGTTGCGGGTGGCCGGCGGTGTCGTGCGGTGCAAGCGGTGCAGCTCCCGGCGGCGATGCCTCCGGGAGCTGCGGGTCCGTCGATACGGTCCGTGCCTGCGGTGAACGCCTACAGGTGCGGCAGGATCGCCGGCATCAGGTCCTGGAACGTACGGCCGTTGGCCGGGTTGCCCAGGGCGGTCATCTGCCAGCCGGCACCGGCACGGTGCACCTTGGCCATGATCTGCGCCGTGTACTGGCCGCCGCCGTCGAGCGTGTAACGGGCGAGCTCCTGGCCGTTGGTCTCGTCGACGATGCGGCAGAACGCGTTCTGCACTTCCTGGAACGTCTGGCCGGTGAAGGAGTTCACCGTGAAGACGATCTGGTCGATGTGAACCGGCACCCGCTGCAGGTCGACGAGGATCGCCTCGTCGTCCCCGCCCGAACCGGCGCCGCCGACCAGGTTGTCACCGGTGTGCTTGACGGAGCCGTCGTCGCTGACGAGGTGGCGGAAGAAGACCACGTCCACCGGCTGCTTGTCGGCGAACAGCACCGCCGACGCGTCGAGGTCGATCTCGCGGGTGCGCGAGCCGAACAGACCGCGGCGCGGCGCCGCCTGCCAGCCGAGCCCCATCCGCACAGCAGTGAGGGTGCCCCCGTCGCTCTTCTGCAGGCTGATGGCCTGGCCCTTGGTCATGTTGACCGTCACGCGCTGTCCCCTTCTTGAGAATTGCCACCGCCCAAATGTGCGGTTGACCTGCACCCTACGCAGTCATGACGGCGGAGCAGGACCGTCCGCCCGATTTTGTGTCGGTCTTGCAACACAGCGTCCCCGGCTGCTTCACGCGAGACCCGCCTCCTTCATCTGGCGGAGCTCCTTCTTCAACTCGCTCACCTCATCGCGCAGTCGTGCAGCCACCTCGAACTGCAGCTCTGCCGCGGCGGCCCGCATCCGCTCGGTCATCTCCTCGATGATTCCGGCCAGTTCTTCCGCGGGACGGTCGCTGAGCACCTCGCCCTTCCTGCCGCCCGACGTGCCGAGAGCCGGGACCGGGGCCTTGGCGGCCCTGCCCGCCTTCTCGGCCTTCGCCTGGCGGTAGCCGGTGCCGAGCAGCTGCTCGGTGTCGACCTCCTCGCGCGCGATGGTCGCGACGATGTCGTTGATCTTTTTGCGGAGCGGCTGCGGATCGATGCCCCTCTCCGTGTTGTACGCGATCTGCTTCTCGCGGCGGCGGTTGGTCTCCTCGATGGCCTTCTCCATCGCGGCCGTGATCTTGTCCGCGTACATATGGACCTGGCCGGAGACATTGCGCGCCGCGCGGCCGATGGTCTGGATCAGGGAGGTCCCGGAGCGCAGGAATCCCTCCTTGTCGGCGTCCAGGATCGCCACCAGCGACACTTCGGGGAGGTCGAGGCCTTCGCGCAGGAGGTTGATGCCGACGAGGACGTCGTACTCGCCCGCGCGCAGTTCGCGCAACAGCTCGACGCGGCGCAGGGTGTCGACGTCGCTGTGGAGGTAACGGACCTGGATGCCCAGCTCGAGGAAGTAGTCGGTGAGGTCCTCGGCCATCTTCTTGGTGAGCGTGGTGACGAGGACCCTCTCGTCCTTCTCCGTGCGCAGCCGGATCTCGTGCACCAGGTCGTCGATCTGGCCCTCGGTGGGCTTGACGACGACCTCCGGGTCGACGAGACCGGTCGGGCGGATGATCTGCTCCACGAAGCCGTCGCCGCGCGAGAGCTCGTAGGTGCCGGGAGTGGCGGACAGGTAGACGGTCTGGCCGATCCGCTCCTTGAACTCCTCCCACTTCAGCGGGCGGTTGTCGAGCGCGGACGGCAGCCGGAAGCCGTGGTCCACCAGCGTGCGCTTGCGGGAGGCATCGCCCTCGTACATCGCCCCGATCTGCGGGACCGTCACATGCGACTCGTCGATGACGAGCAGGAAGTCCTCGGGGAAGTAGTCGAGGAGGGTGTTCGGCGGGGATCCGGGCTCGCGGTCGTCGAAGTGCATCGAGTAGTTCTCGATGCCCGAGCAGGAGCCGATCTGGCGCATCATCTCGATGTCGTACGTCGTGCGCATGCGCAGCCGCTGCGACTCCAGCAGCTTTCCCTGCCTGTCGAGCTCCGCGAGGCGCTGCTCCAGCTCGGCCTCGATCCCGTTGACCGCCTTCTCCATGCGCTCGGGGCCGGCCACGTAGTGACTGGCGGGGAAGACGTACAGCGACTGGTCCTCGGTGAGGATCTCGCCGGTCAGGGGGTGGAGGGTGGACAGGGCCTCGATCTCGTCGCCGAACATCTCGATGCGGACGGCGAGCTCCTCGTAGACCGGGAAGATCTCGATGGTGTCGCCGCGCACCCGGAAGGTGCCGCGCTGGAAGGCCATGTCGTTGCGCGTGTACTGGATGTCGACGAAGCGGCGCAGCAGCTGGTCCCGGTCGATCTCGTCGCCGACCTTGAGCTGGACCATGCGGTCCACGTACTCCTGCGGCGTGCCGAGGCCGTAGATGCAGGACACGGAGGCGACGACGACCACGTCACGGCGGGTGAGCAGTGAGTTCGTCGCCGAGTGGCGCAGGCGCTCGACCTCCTCGTTGATCGAGGAGTCCTTCTCGATGTAGGTGTCCGACTGCGGGACGTACGCCTCGGGCTGGTAGTAGTCGTAGTACGAGACGAAGTACTCCACCGCGTTGTTCGGCAGGAGCTCGCGGAATTCGTTCGCCAGCTGGGCGGCCAGAGTCTTGTTCGGCGCCATCACCAGGGTGGGGCGCTGAAGCTTCTCGATCATCCAGGCGGTGGTCGCCGACTTGCCGGTGCCCGTCGCGCCGAGCAGGACCACGTCCTTCTCGCCAGCGCGGATACGCCGCTCCAGGTCGGCGATGGCCGTCGGCTGGTCGCCGCTGGGCTGGTAGGGGCTGACGACCTCGAAAGGCGCCACCGTACGTTCGATCTTGGAAACGGGCCGCATGGAATCCACCGTACGACCCACCACTGACAGCCGGGCGTGAACCGCCCGGATCCCCGGTCCGCCAGGTCCCGATCGCCGGCCGGACCCGTTCCGACCAGCAGCTTTCCCGCCGTGCTGGGTCGCCACGCCCCCTGGAACGGTGCTCAGCGGCCGTCGGCACGCCCCGTGAGACGTCGGCGGCGGTCGCGGTCACGAGCCCGGTCGCGGTCGGCGGCCCAGGCGGCCGGGCGACGGCTCGGCACCGTCCCGCGGCCGGCCGGGACTCCCGTGCGCCGGCCCCCGTCGCGGGCGCTCCACCCCCGTTCCGGTTCGCCCAGCACGAGCAGCGGGTCGAACATCACTACGACAGCGGCGAGCAGCAGGAAGACGGCGGGACCGACGAGGATGGGCGTGAGGAGGCCGGCCGGAGACTCACCCGCGGCCGCCAGGTCGATCACCGGGTGCAGATGGACGCTCACGGCCGCCATCCCGACGTAGTGCATGCCGCTCACGGCGAAGCCCATCATGAGGCTGGCGCCGAGACTGGCCAGGAAGCCGTGCACGGACACCGCCGCCCACAGCGCTGCGGTCGCCGCGACGACGGCGATCACCGCGGAGAGCGCCACGGTGAGGGTGTCGTATTCGAGGGTGCCCTGCAGTCGCATTCCGGCCATGCCCAGATAGTGCATGGAGGCGATGCCGAGCCCGGTGAGCGTTCCGCCGGTGACGAGCACCATCACGGATGTGCCGCGGTGGCCGACGACGAATATCCCGATGCCGACCATGACGACTGCCACCGCCAGGCTCGCGTAGGTCGTCGGCCTGTCGTAGCTGATCGGAACCTCCTCGACGGTGAACCCCATCATCGCGATGAAGTGCATCGTCCAGATCCCGGAGCCGATGGCCGTGGCGCCGAGCGCGAGCCAGCCGGCCTTGAAGCGGCCGTTGTCGCGCACGGACCGCGTGGTGCAGCGCAGGCCCAGGGCGCCGCCCAGGCATGCCATGAGATAGGCCGCCACCGGGGTGACGAGGCCGTAGCCGAAACCGTCCACCGTGCCCTGCATCCCCTGGCCCTTCAACCGCGTGATCCCCTGCGCCCGCGCCCGACGTTCCCCTGTGACCCCCGCGATCGACAGGGAACGTCCGGTTGTGGGCGAGAGTACGGCCAAGGGAACGGGAAGCAAACGCCGGGGCGGCGATTTGTCGACATCCGCGCGGAGTGCGGTCTCCGGCGGGCGGATCCGTTCACGCTGTGGCCATACTTCGCCTGTCCCGCGTTGACCGACAACTGTCACTCTCGGCCCGTCCGTGACCCGACGACGTGAGGAAATCCTGTGCACGCACGCCCCGTCACAGCCCTGGCCGCGACCGCACTCGGAATCGCCGCGTTCCTGGCTCCCGGCTCGGCCTCGGCCACGCCCGAAGCCGCCGCGCAGCACGACGAACCCCTCGTGATCGCCCACCGCGGTGCCTCCGCCTACGCCCCCGAGAACACCCTCGCGGCGGTCGATCTCGCGGACAGCATGGGATTCGTGTGGGTCGAGAACGACGTCCAGCGCACCAAGGACGGCGAACTGGTCGTCGTGCACGACGATTCACTCGCCCGGACCACCGACGTGGAGCAGCTCTTCCCCGACCGCGCCCCGTGGAAGGTGAAGGACTTCACCGCCGCCGAGATCGCCCGCCTCGACGCGGGCAGCTGGCGCGGCGCCACGTGGGCGGGAGCGCGGGTGCCCACGCTGAAGCAGTACCTGAACCGCGTCGACGCCAACAACCAGAAACTCCTTCTGGAGATCAAGAAGCCCGAGCTGTACCCCGGCATCGAGCTGGACACACTCCGGGTGCTGGGCGCGGAGGGCTGGCTGGACCGCCGGCACGTGGCGGGCCGGCTCGTCATCCAGAGCTTCGGCGCGGACAGCGTGAGGGCCGTGCACCAGCGGCGGCCCGACGTCACCACCGGCTTCCTCGGTACGCCGGCGGTCGCCGATCTGCCGGCGTACGCGGCGTTCACCGACCAGATCAACCCCACGCACACCTCCCTCACCGCCGAGTACGTCGCGGCCGTCCACGCGCTCAAGGGCGCGCACGGCAAGCCTCTGCGGGTCAACACCTGGACCGTGAACGAGGCGGCCGGCGCCGTGCGCGTGGACGCCTTCGGGGTGGACGGGATCATCACCAACAACCCCGACGTCGTCCGGGACGCGGTCGGCTGAGGGCCGCTTCGGCACCGGGCCCGGCCTCGATGTCGGTGCCCGGCCGTACGGTGGTCCGTATGAAGACCACCGGCAGGAACACCTTCGAGTGGAGCGTCGTCGCCACGGGCATCGGGCCGCTGTTGCTCGCGGCGACCGCCGACGGTCTCGTGAGCGTGGTGTTCCATGCCCGGCCCGCAGTGCGGGACCGGGCGCTGAAGCAGTTGGCGGACCGTCTCGGGGCCGGACCGGTCGAGACGGCGACCGGTCGGCTCGCCGAGCCGATACGCCAGCTGCGGGCGTACTTCGAGGGTGGTCTGCGGGAGTTCGACCTGCCGCTGGACTGGTCGCTGTCGGCGGGATTCAACCGCCAGGTGCTGCGCGAGCTGCTCGCCGCCGCGCCGTACGGGACGGTCGTCGGCTACGGGGACCTCGCGGCGCGGGTCGGCCAGCCGGGTGCTGCCCAGGCGGTCGGGGCGGCGATGGGCTCCAATCCGCTGCCGGTCGTGGTGCCGTGCCACCGGGTAGTGGAGACGGGCGGAGGTCTCGGCGGCTTCGGCGGGGGCCTGGAGACCAAGCGCAGGCTGCTCGCACTGGAGGGCGTGCTGCCGGAGCCGCTGTTCTGACACGGTCCGCAGCCGGCATGGCCGCGCGGTCGCTCGGGGCCGTCGTCCGCACCCGGCACGGCCGCGCGGTCCCCCAGCCAGCACGGTCGGTCGCTCGGGCTGGGCGTCCGCCCCGACACCCCGGCGCGGACGCCCTTGGAATACACGGTTTCGTCCGGGCGTGGCCGCTGGCACACTGCGCCAAGTGACCATCAGCCCTGACGCTCCTGACATATCCAAGGCCCCTGGCATCGGGGCCGCCGAGCTCCCGGCGCTGCGGCGCCGTATCAACGCCGTGCTGATCGCGAGCCAGATCCTGGGCGGCCTGGGCGTCGCCACCGGTATCGCGCTGGCCGCGGTACTGGCGCAGGATGTCAGCGGCACAGAGGCCCTGTCCGGGCTCGCGCCGACCGCGACCGTGGCCGGGACCGCGCTGCTCTCGATGCCGCTGGCCGCGCTGATGACCGCCCGAGGACGGCGGCCGGGTCTGGTCCTGGCGTACCTCATCGGGGCACTGGGCGCGGGCGTGGTCGTGGTGGCCGCCGTCGTCGACAACTTCCCGCTCCTGCTGCTCGGCATGGCCGGCTTCGGCGCGGCCTCCTCGGCGAATCTCCAGGCCCGGTTCGCCGCGGCCGATCTGGCCGAACCGGAGCGGCGCGGGCGGGCGATCTCCACGGTGGTGTGGGCGACGACGATCGGGGCGGTGCTCGGCCCGAACATCGCCTCACCCGCCGGACGCAGTGTGTCCGGCATCGGCATTCCGGCGGCCGCGGGTCCGTTCCTCTGGGCGGCGGGCGTCTTCCTCGTCTCGGCGGTGCTCGTGCTGGTCATGTTGCGGCCCGACCCGCTGCTGACAGCCCGTGCGCTGTCCCCGGGCGACCGCTCCCCCGAGGGCCGTTCGCTGCGTGCGGGGGTACGGGCCGTACGCGACTCCCCCATGGCGCAGCTGGCCCTCGTGACGGTCGCCGTGTCGCACACCGCGATGGTGTCGATCATGTCGATGACCCCGGTCGCGCTGAGCCACCACGGTGCCGGGATCCAGCTGATCGGCCTGGTGATCAGCGGCCATATCGCGGGCATGTACGCGTTCTCGCCGGTGATGGGCTGGCTGGCCGACCGTATCGGCCGACTGGCCGTGATCGGCCTGGCGGCCGGCCTGCTCAGCACAGCGGCGCTGCTCGCCGGCACGGCGGGCCCGAGCCACGGCCGGACGGCGGCCGGCCTGTTCCTGCTGGGCCTCGGCTGGTCGGCGGGCCTGGTGGCCGGATCCACGCTCCTGACGGACTCCGTGCCGCAGCCGGCGCGGGCGGCGGTCCAGGGCCTGTCGGACCTGACGATGAACACGGCGGCCGGACTGGGCGGGGCGGCGGCGGGCCTGGTGGTGGCCCAGGCAGGCTACGGCTGGCTGAACGCGATCGGCGCGGTGCTGCTGCTCCCGATGGCCGCGCTGGCGGTGAGGCGCGCGCGCACGCGGGCGTGAGCCGGGGCGGTGTCAGGAGGTGCCCCGGCGCGCGCGGGCGTGAGCCGGGCCGGTGCCAGGAAGGGCGCCAGGTGTGGACGCGAGCCGGGGCCGCGCGACCAGGCCGGTGCGTTGCCGTGGGACAGGGGCGGACTCGGGCCGGGCCGCCGCGCCCTGCGGAGCCGGGGCTCCGCCCCGGAGCCCTCGCCGCCCACGGCCCGATCGGACGGGCGCGGGGCCGCCAGGCACGGCCGGGCTTCATCTGTGGGCGACCCCGGCAGACCCGGCCGCCCGGGACAGGTCACCTCACCGGCGGCGGTGACGTCGCCCCCCGGACCAGCAGGGCCGGCCGGCCGGCCCCGGATGCCGGGACCGACCAGATGTCCCCCGGTGCGAGCGCATAGGCCGCCCTCTCGTCGTCCAGCCAGGCGACCTGGTCGTCCACGCCGCGGGTCTCCGCCAGTGGGCGCTCACGCATCGTGCGCAGGTCAAGGGCGTGCAGACGCCACGGGCGGCGCGGGTCGTCCCGGACCTTCTTTTTGAAGACCAGCCGCGTGCCGTCCGGGGACAGGGAGGACCATTCGACGTTCTCCCGCAGCGCCCGCGCCGACCATGCGCCCATGTCGCCCTCCACGAGATGCGTGCGGCCGTGTGTCGAGACGGCCGCGTAGAAGCGGTTGTCGTCGCGTGCGAACGTCCCGCCCCAGTAGTTGACGGGAGGAAGCCTGTCCCGCTGGGCCGCGCATGGCTGCCCCGCGACGTTTGGGCGGCCCGCCGCCGTGCCAGGGATGGGACATGCTGAAGACCGCGATAACGGTGTCCGAAGAAGTACGGGAGGCGCTCGACGCCGACGCGCCCGTCGTCGCCCTGGAGTCGACGATCATCGCGCACGGATTGCCCCGCCCCCGCAATCTGGCCGTGGCCGATGAGCTGGAGGAGCTGGTACGGGCCGAGGGAGCCGTGCCTGCCACGATCGCCGTGCTCGACGGGCGGGCGCACATCGGCCTGGGCAAGGCGGAGTTGGAGCGTGTCGCGGCCGACCCGGGCATGCGCAAGCTGGGCCATCGCGACCTGGGCCCTGCCCTCGCGACCGGCGCGAGCGGGGCGACGACGGTGTCCGCCACGGCGTTCCTCGCCGACAGAGCGGGCATCGCCGTCTTCGCTACCGGCGGGCTCGGCGGTGTGCACCGCGGGTGGACGCAGACGCAGGACGAGTCGGCCGATCTGCGGCTGCTCGCGCAGGTCGGCCTCACCGTGGTCTGCGCGGGCGTCAAGTCGATCCTGGACGTCCCGGCCACGCTGCAGCGCCTGGAGACGCTCGGTGTGGGGATCGTCGGCTACGGGACCGACCGCTTTCCCGGCTTCTATCTGACGTCGTCGGGCGAACCGGTCGACTGGACCGTCGGCACCCCCCAGGAGGTCGCGGCGGTCATGCACGCCAAAGACCTGCTGGCCGAGCCGTACTCCGCCCTGATCGTGGCGAACCCGGTCCCGCCCGAGGACCAGCTGGACCCAGAGCTGCACGACCGGGTGCTCGCGCGGGCGCTCCGCGAGGCCCAAGAGGAGGGAGTCACCGGGCAGGCCGTCACTCCGTTCCTGCTGGAACGGCTGATGCGCTACACGGACGGTGCGTCACTGGAGGCCAACCTGGCGGCGGTGCGGGGCAACGTACGTCTGGCGGCGCGCATCGCGGCGGCCTACGCATGACGGGCGGCGGCAGGGGGACCCACTCGCCCGGGCTGCTCGTCGTCGGCGACGTCGTCACCGATGTCGTGGCACGCCATCGCACGCCGCTCGCGCGGGGCACGGACACGGCCGCCCGCATCCGCATCCTGCCGGGCGGTGCCGGGGCCAATGTCGCCTGCTGGGCGGCCCGTTGGGGCTGCGCCGACGTACGGCTCCTCGCCCGCGCGGGCGAGGAGGACATGGCGTGGCACGCCGAGCGGCTGACGGCCGCGGGAGTGCGTGCGCACCTGGTGCCCGACGCGGAGGCCCCCACCGCCACCGTCGTGGCCCTCGTCGACGAGGGAGCCGAGCGCACCTTCCTCACGGACAGCGGCGCGGTGCTCCGGCTGAGCCCCGGCGACTGGTCACCGGCCCTGTTGGACGGAGTCGGCCATCTGCACCTCTCGGGCTATCTGCTGTTCTCCGGTACGAGCGGGGAGGCCGCCGGGCTGGCGATGCGGTCGGCACGGGAGAGGGGCATTGCAGTGAGCGTGGACCCGGCCTCGGCCGGCTTCATCGCCGGACTGGGCATCGAGCGCATGCTCTCGGCCCTCCACGGCGCGGACATCCTGTTCCCCAACGCGGACGAGGCGCGTCTGCTCACCGGACTGCCCGATGCCGCCGACGCCGCCGCAAAGCTCAGCCGCGTCGTGCCCCTCACGGTGGTGACGCTGGGAGAACGGGGCGCACTGCTCGCCGAGTCCGGCAGGGTCACGGCACGCGTCCCGGCCGAAGCGGCCGAGGCGGTGGATACGACGGGCGCGGGCGACGCGTTCACGGGCGCGTTCCTCGCCGCCCGCCTGGCGGGCGCGGACGCCCGCACGGCCGCGGCGGAGGGCTGCCGGGCCGGGGCCAGGGCGGTGACGCTGGTCGGCGGCCGGCCCTGAAACACACGAGGGCGCGGTCGTGGGCGTGCGGCCTGTCAGGGCATTTCCGCCCGACGCGGGGTGGCGTGAACCCGAGAGGCGCGCGTCGCGGCCTGTCACGGCAGCCCGCCCCACGCGGGGTGGCGCGGATCGTCGGCGTGTACGAGCACGTCGGCCGATTCCCCGGGCCGGACCTCCTCCTCGTAGCGCGCGTACGCCGGCAGCGTCCAGCGCTCCTGCCTGTCGGTGCGGCGCTCCAGCGCGCCCGGGGAGAGCCGCAGATGCACGGTCAGATCGAACGGGAACCAGTGGCCCAGCAGAAACGGCCCGTGCAGCAACAGCACCCCGCCCGGCGGGAGTTCGACGCGGAGGGAACGCGTCGCCCTGTCCGTCGCCGGGTCCCACAGATCCGGCAGCACACGCCCGGACCCACCCGGTTCCAGGGGCCCGAAGACCTCCCGCCACAAGGCGCCCGTGTCGAACCAGGAGCCGTAGTACGAGTCGGGGTCCTCCCGCCCGTACTCGTAGCGCAGCGAGGCGGGCCGCAGAAACCCGCCCGTGCCGACCACGAGAACGCTGCGCCCGCGCAGCCGCAGCGCGTCGCCGATGCGCTCCGCGGGCTCGCCGGGGCGTGCGGCGGGCGCTCCGTCGATGCCGATGCGCAGCCAGGGGCTGCCGTCCTCGGCGGTGGTCCGCAGCGCCCGCTCGGCCACGGCCTCGGCCAGCCGATCCCAAGTGATCGCTTCGAGTCGCACGCTCCATCATCACCCGACCGGATCATCACCCGGCCGGTGCGGGGACGTCGCCAGGACCGTCGCCAGGGCCGTCGCCGGCACAGAAGCGGAATGGCACCGCGAAACGCGCGCCGAGCGCGCAACCTGCCTCGGTGGCCCTGCCGTACAGATCGCCGCCGTCGCGGAAGGAGCCGATGCGCACCCGGCCTGCCGGCTCCGGCAGGACCGCGTACAGATCGGCGATCCAGCCCTGGGTGTCCCCGTCCCACTCGGCCTCGAAGGCGAGGGGCGCGCCGGGCAGGTCCGCCGCCCTGGCGAGGAGTGTGGGCACGTCGTCCGGTGGCGGCAGTGGCTCCAGCCGGTCGGCGAGGTCCTCGCCGCGTGCCGCGACCACGGCCTGGCAGGCGTACAGACCGGGCGCGGGGCTGCCCGCCTCCCGGAACGCCTCACGCAGCGCGAGCACCGCGTGCAGCCTCCGGCGCCCGACGACTTCCGCGTCGACGCGTTCCCGCGCCGCCGGTGACAGCTGCGCCCACAGTCGGGCGGCCTCCTCGTTTCCCATGGACCCGACCCTGCCATGAGCGGCAGGTGGTCCGCACCACGCCCGCCTGTGCACATCACACTTGTCGGAAATCGTCATCGGCGGCGTGCAGGTGGAGGCGGGACGTGACGTGGTGCTCATCGGGGAATGCGCGCGGCCGCCCGCAAGGGCGTGGTGACGATCACGGCGGGAGCACGGCCTCGCCGCAAGGGCCCCTGATCGCCCTGGTGGTCGTGCCTCTCGTGTTGCCGGGGCTGCGGCTGGTGTCGCTGCTGCTCTCGATGACGACGGACGGACCTCGCTCTTGACGTCGTTCTCCACTGCGATGATCTGATGGGTTCCGCCACAGGGTGAAGCCGGCGGCCACCGGCCGCCCACACGATTCACCGCAGCTCAGGAGCGCGCACATGTGGACAGCCGTCATCGCGGTCATCGGCACTCTGCTCGGATCGGTGGCCACCCACCTGTTCCAGCGCCAGACCGCCGAACGCAGCGCCGCCCTCACCCGCGCCGAGCAATTGCGCCAGGAGCGGATCTCGGCGTACAGCGCCTTCGCGGGCGCGCTCGTCGACTACCGGCGCGGGCAGAACGACCGCTGGCACCGGGCACTGGAGGCTCCGGGCAGCGCCGCGGCCGAGGAGGCCCGCATCGACTCGTACCGGCTGCGCTCCAGCGCGCATCAGGCACTGATCCGTGTGCAGTTGGTGTGCGACGACCCGCAGGCGCTGGAGCTGGCCGCGGCCGCCTTCGAGGTCACCAACTGCATGCACGAGGCACCGGACGAGTCGGACCGCGCGCAGCGCTCCGAGCAGGCACGCGAGACGCTGTCGGAGTTCATCGGCGCCGCGGCGCCCGGCGTGCGTTAGGGGCGGTGCCCGGCTGCCCCGATCAGCGGCTGGTCGCTCAGGCCGTGGCCGGGTCGACGAGCGTGCGGAACGGGCTGCCCGCGAGGTACGCGGCGATGTCCTCCACCGCCTCCCGGAAGTACCCCTCGTAATTGCGCCGCGTGACATATCCCAGGTGGGGCAGGCCCAGGAAGTTCGGTGCGGTGCGCAGCGGGTCGTCGGCGCGCAGCGGCTCGTGGGCGAAGACATCGGAGCCCGCACCCGCGATCCACCCCTCCCGAAGGGCCTGCACCAACGCGATCTGGTCGACGATCGCGGCCCGTGAGGTGTTGACGAGGTAGGCGGTGCGGCGCATCCGCTTGAGTTCGTCGGCCCCGATCAGTCCGCGTGTGCGGTCGGAGAGCTGCAGATGCACGGAGACGAAATCGCCCGCTTCCAGGAGCTCTTCGAGCGACGCGGCCCGTACGACGCCGTGTTCGGCGGCCCGTTCGTCGGTGAGGTTTCGACTCCATGCCATGACATCCATGCCGAAGGCATGACCGACCCGGGCGACCTGGGCACCGTCTTCCCGAGGCCCATCAGGGCCAGCCGGCTGCCGTGCAGGTCCGTGCCGAGGGTGGACTGCCACGGCCCGCCACCGCGCAACGCCGCGCTCTCCGTCGTCACATGACGTGCGAGCCCCAGGATGAGCGCCCAGGTCAGCTCGGCGGGAGGCTCAGAATTGCTGGCGGTTCCGCAGACGGTGACGCCGTGGCGTGCGGCCGCCTCGAGGTCGATGGAGGCGTTGCGCATGCCCGAGGTGATGAGGAGCCTCAGCCGCGGCAGGCGGGCGAGCAGCGAGGCGGTGACGGGGGTCCGCTCGCGCATCACCACGAGGATCTCGCAGTCGCCGACCTCGGCGGCAAGAGCTTCCTCGGAGGTGAAGTGCTCCTGGAGGGAGCGGACTTCGACGGTGCCGGGGAGCGAGGACCAGTCGGCAAGGGTGAGCGCGACGTCCTGGTAGTCGTCGAGCACGGCACAGTGCAGCGTCATGAGAGCGGAGGGTACCCGCTGGGTACGCTGCCGATATGGGTCTGGTGGTGATCCAGCCGCTCAAGGGCAGACACTGCGCGGAGTGCCGCCAAGGGCCGCTGGAGATGCACGTGCTGGAGACCGGCGTCCCCGTCTGCCTGGACTGTGCCGACCTCGGGCACCTGGTGTATCTGCCGCGGGGAAGCGCTGCGCTCACGCGCCGGGCACGCGAGGGGAGTTCACTGTTCGCGGTTGTGGTCCGCCTCAACCGCCGCCACAGCCGTTACGAGCGCCAGGGTTTGCTGGTCGAGGAGGCCGCGCTCGCCCGCGCCGAGTCGGTCTGCCTGGCCGACGCGGAGGCGCGGGCCCGCCGCCGGCCCCGGGACGCCGTGCGCCGGGCGGCCGAGGACGTGCGGTTCACGGCGGCCCTGGCGGCGGAGATCGTGCGGCTGTTCCCCCGCTGTCCCGCCGAGCGGGCAGTCGGTATAGCGGCACACGCGTCGGTGCGGGGCAGCGGCCGGGTGGGCAGGACCGCGGCCGGCCGGTCCCTGGAGGAAGGAGCGGTCACGGCCGCGGTACGGGCGTCGGTGCGGCATCTCGACACCGGCTACGACGCCCTGCTCACGGCCGGGGTCGACCGCCACGAGGCACGGGCCCGGGTGGCCGCGGAGATCGATGCCGTTCTGGCGTCGTGGCGGACCGCCTCGGGAGAAGGACCGCCCGGTGCGGTGAACGGCCGTGCGGATCGGCAGACCTGCGCGGGGCGGAAGCGGCGGTAGAGAGCGAGGCCGCCGAGCACCGTGGCCGCGCCCGCCGGCTGCGAACGCCAGCGGCTCGGCGCCGGTGTGGGCGAGCGACGCACCGCTCATGCGGGTGGTTTCCGGACGACGTCGGCGTTCCGCCGGTCGTGACCTGGGTGCGATTGCCACAGTGAAGGCCGTCCTCCGGCAGGCCGGTGCGCGCCGACCCGTGCTGTGCGGCGCCATGGCGTCACGGTCCGGACCGAACCGAATGGAACCAACCGAACGAAGGGATCCTCCGTTGTCCTTCCCGCACCCGTCGCGCCCCCTCAGCCGCTCCGTGAAGCACCGGACGCTGCTCGCCGCCGTGGGCGCCGCCATCGCCGTACTGGCGGTCGCGACGCCCACCGCCCAGGCCGGCCTCGACAGCGAGCGGACCGTGACCATCGCCTCGTCCGCCCCCACCGAGCCGCAGCGCGGCGAACGCTATGTCGAGACGCGGCTGTTCTTCGGGACGGAGCGTCCCGACGGAGGACCGGACGTGACGGACGCTCAGTTCATGTCCTTCATCGACCGCAATGTGACCCCGCATTTCCCCGACGGGCTGACGGTCCAGGAAGGCCGCGGCCAATGGCGCGACTCCAACGGAACGATCGAGCGGGAACGTTCGTACGAACTGATCCTGCTCTACCCGGCCACCGAGGCGCGTCATCGCGATCCGCTGATCCAAGCGGTCCGCGAGGCGTATGTGCAGGCGTACGCGCAGGATTCGGTGGCGCGGCTCGACGAATCGGCCTTCGCCGACTTCTGAGTCGGCGGGCGGCTGCCGCCCTCCCCTGGCCGGGTCATCCGCCCACCAGCGCGGTGAGAGCTCCGACGGGGTCCGTGTCGGGTGTGCCACGAGGCCACCAGTCCTCACGGCCGGGATCCGACTCGTAGCCGTACCAGAGGCCGTCGCGGCCGAGGCGGAGCTGGAAGGAGCGCGAGGAGAGCTGGTTTCGCCAGGGCCGGAAGTGCGGGAAGTCGGCCGCGGCGAGGGCGGGCCTCGCCCGGTCGAAGGGCCCGGCGGGCGGGTCCCAGGGCTCTTCCAGGACGCGCAGTGCGGCAAGTCCGCCCTGGCGCCAGGCGGCGACGGCCCGGGCCAGGTCGGTGGATGTGCGGTCGGCCGCTGCGGCGAGGTCGCGGTAGAGCGCGCGGGTGGAGGCGGTCAGGCCGGAGCCGGGGTGAGCTGCGGCCAGGCGGACGGCGTCCTGCCAGGGGGTGAGCCGGGCTACGGGGTCCTTGCCGGTGGCGAGGAGGGTGTGGGCGCGTGCCGCCGCCTCACCGGCGAGGAGGTCGAGCGCGAGCGGGTCGGGTGCGCCGGGCGCGTGCGGATAAGCGGGCGGACGGCCGGGCCGGGCGGGCAGCGGGAACGGCGGGGGCAGCGTGGGCAGTTCTCTCGCCGCGACGGCTTCGCGGGCGGGCACCCTCGCCACGGGTGCCTCGGCCGCTACCGCGGCACGCTCGGCGGCGGATCGGGTCGCGTTGCGCCGGGACAGGGCGGAGAGGATGTCCCGTTCGCCCCGCCCGCGCATCAGGAACAGCACGAACGGGTCTTCATCGAGCAGCCTGGCCGTCTGATAGCACAGCGCGGCCGCGTGCTTGCAGGGGTAACCGTCGTCGGGGCAGGAGCAGTCCGGGATCAGGTCACCAGGCGTCGGCAGCAGGTCGGCGGCGTCCGCCAGAGCATGCGGGACGTCCTTGTCGAGCAGGGCGGCGATGTGGTCGGGGCGGGCCGATGCGGCGGCGAGGAATTCGTCCCAGTCGTCTTCGCCGAGGGTGCGCAGGCGGATCTCGGTGCGGTAGGGGCGCGGTCTGCTGCCGTGGACGTACGCCGTGACCCGGCCGGGTGTGACGGTGATCGACGCGACGCTGCCCCGGCCGGCGTAGACGCGGCCGCGTTCGAGGCGAGCCCGGTCGAGGGCGGCGGCCTCCAGCGCCTCCACCCAGGCGTTTCCCCACCAGGTGGAGGCGATCTCCTCGCCCTCGCAGGGGTCGAGGGCGGGGAAGGTGCGGCGAAGGTCGTCGTGGCGGGGATCCGTGCGCGCGGTGGACCTGTGGCCGTGACGCGGCCGCGTGGACGGGCTCATGACGGCCTCCTGAGCGAGACGAGATCGGCAAGCTCGCGGTCGGTCAGCTCGGTGAGGGCGGCTTCGCCGGAACCGAGCACCGCGTCGGCCAGCGCCCGCTTGGCGGTGAGCATCTCGGCGATCCGGTCCTCGACCGTGCCCTCGGCGATGAGCCGGTGGACCTGCACGGGCTGTGTCTGGCCGATGCGGTAGGCCCGGTCGGTCGCCTGCTCCTCGACCGCCGGGTTCCACCAGCGGTCGAAGTGGACGACATGGCCGGCCCTCGTGAGGTTGAGCCCCGTGCCCGCGGCCTTCAGGGAGAGGACGAACACCGGGACCTCGCCCGACTGGAAGCGGTCCACCATGCGCTCCCGCTCCGCCACCGGGGTGCCGCCGTGCAGCATCTGGCTCGGGATCGCCCTGGACGCCAGGTGGTCCGAGAGCAGTCGGGCCATGGCAACGTACTGGGTGAACACCAGGACGGAGCCGTCCTCGGACAGGATGGTCTCGAGCAGTTCGTCGAGGAGCGCCAGCTTCCCGGAGCGGCCCGACAGCCTGGCCGGGCCGGCGCCCCGTCCGTATCCCGAGCCGCGGCCCGACAGACCGGTCGGGCCCGCAGGCTGCCCGTATCCCGTGCCGTGCTCCTTGAGGAACTGAGCGGGGTGGTTGCAGATCTGCTTCAGCGCGGTGAGCAGCTTCATCACCAGGCCGCGGCGTGCGATGCCCTCCGCGCCCTCGATGGCCGCCATCGTCTCGCGCACGACCGCCTCGTACAGCGCCGCCTGCTCGCGGGTGAGCGGGACCGGATGATCGGTCTCCGTCTTCGGCGGCAGTTCCGGCACGATGCCCGGGTCGGACTTCCGGCGGCGCAGCAGGAACGGCCGCACCAGGCGGGCGAGGCGCTCGGCAGCCTCGTCGTCCTCGCCGTTCTCCACGAGGCGGGCGTGCCGGGCGCGGAACGCCTTCAGCGGCCCGAGCAGCCCGGGCGTCGTCCAGTCCAGCAGCGCCCAGAGCTCGGAGAGATTGTTCTCCACGGGGGTGCCGGTGAGGGCCACGCGCGCGGGTGTGGGGATCGTCCGCAAGGCTTTGGCGGTGGCGGAGAAGGGGTTTTTCACGTGTTGGGCCTCGTCGGCGACGACCATGCCCCAGCGGTGCCCGGCCAGCGGCTCCGCGCTGGTGCGCATCGTGCCGTACGTGGTCAGGACGAAGCCCCCGTCGGAAGCCGGCAGTGTGCGGTCGGCTCCGTGGAAGCGGCGTACGGGGACGCCGGGCGCAAAGCGCGCGATCTCTCGCTGCCAGTTGCCGAGGAGGGAGGCCGGGCAGACGACCAGGGTGGGCTCGCGGCGCGCCCTTCGCAGGTGCAGGGCGATGACGGTGACCGTCTTGCCGAGACCCATGTCGTCGGCGAGGCAGCCACCGAGGCCGAGCGATGTCATCAGGTCCAGCCAGGCCAGACCGCGCAGCTGGTAGTCGCGCAGGGTCGCGGCGAGTCCCTCGGGTGGACTCACGGGCTCCGACGCCGCGGTGAGCCGGTCGCGCAGTGCGGCGAGCGCCCCGGTCGGCACCGCTTCGACCGTCTCCCCGTCCACCTCCGCCGTGCCGGTCAGCGCCACGGCCAGCGCGTCCACTGGCTCCAGCAGGCCCAACTCGCGCTTGCGCGCCTTGCGTACGAGGTCGGGGTCGACCACCACCCACCGGTCGCGCAGCCGCACGACTGGCCGGTGCGACTCGGCGAGCGCGTCCATCTCGCCCTCGGTCAGCGGATCGCCGTCCAACGCCAGCTGCCAGTTGAACCTGAGCAGTTCCTCGCTGTCGAAGAAAGGTGTGCCGTCGGTGGCCGATCCCGGTGCGGGCCGCACGACGGCGGCCGCGGTGAGCGACCGCGCGAGCTCCTTCGGCCAGTGCACCGCCACGCCCGCCGCGTCCAGGCGGGCGGCCCCGGGCCCCAGCAGCTCGTACAGCTCGTCCTCGGTCAGCGGCAGGACGTCCGGCACGTCCATCTCCAGCAACCGGGTGAGCGGTGACCAGACGCGTGCCGCGCGGCGCAGTGCCAGCATCGCGTCGATCCGCGCCCGCGGCCCGAACTGCTCGTCACCGGCCCCGGCCCACAGCGGGGCCGCGTCCATGACCAGCGTCGGGTCGGCCAGGCTGTGCACCTGCACGAGTGCGGCTCCGGCGCTGGGCTGCGCCCCGTCCTCCTCGGCCTGGTCGAAGAGCTCGAACGCGGAGAGGTCCAGGCGCAGGGAGACCCGTACACCCGCGTCCATGCCCGCGGCGGCCTCGGCGGCCCACTCGCGCGCGCCGGGCAGATGCTGTGCACCGGAAGCCGCGAACGGCGCACCCGCGGCGTGTGCGGCAGCCGGTGTGCGCGGCAGGGTGTCGGCGACCGCGTCGAAGAACTGCCGCACGAGAGCCTCGGGCTCGGGCAGGGACAGCGGCCGGATGCCCGGAACCGGAGCGGCGTACGCCTCGTACGGCATGGCGGCCGCGATGGCGCGCAGTTGGGCGATGTCGTCCGCGTCGAGCGGACCGGCCCGCCAGGCGTCGTGATCGGTCGCGGTCAGGCCCGGCATCAGGCGACCCCGTGCGACAAGGTGCAGAGCGTGCAGCACGGCGGCGCCCCAGCAGGCGGCCGCAGGATGGGCGAAGGGGTCGTGGCGGGCCTGCATGAGCAGCGGGGCCGCATCGGCGACGGACAGGATCCTGGCGGGAACGGTACGGCTGCGCACGCCCGCGCCGTGCGCCCCGACGACGGTGAGCTCGCTGTCTGCACCCGTCACCTCGTCCCCGTCCGGGCCCCAGAAGGCGATCCGTCCCTGACGGGGCAGGGCTCCGGGCAGGAAGACCGCCGCACACCGCCGCAGCGGACGCGCCTGGTCAGCACGCATCTCGATGGAGAACGCAAGATCCGGGCCCATGAGGTCACCTCCTCCCGCAGGTCGCCGGCGACGTATCAGTCACTGGATCCATGACCTTACGGGCGGGGTCTGACAATCGACCCCGGCACCCTGTTGACCTGCAACTTCGCCGCCCGGGACGACCGGACGCGCGCCGTGCCGGACCGGGCCCGCGTCTGCGGTCGATAACCCGTCGATGGCCCGGCCCCCGTTCGCCAGGCGCGCCAGAGCGCGGAATCGGGCAACCGGTGTGCATCGCCGGCTCAGGACGGCGATGTCTGCCCAGAACTCTGGCGAGCCCCAGGGCCCTGGCGAGCGGACCAGTTGCGCACACTCACGCGGCAGGGGTGGATGTCGTGGGCGGTGCGGGCCGGTGGCCGGACGGCCCATCGGCCGGCGGAGCGCCCCGCTGCTCCCGACCCTGCCCCTCCGGCGCAAGCGGTGCCTGGCCCGCATCGGGGACCTCGGGCGCAAGCGGTGCCTGGCCCGCATCGGGGACCTCGGGCGCGATCGGTACCGGCTCGTGCGCGGTCCCGCCGCCCGTCACCTGCTGTTGAGGAGCGGGCTGGCCCACGGCCCCGGGCTGGGCACCGGGCTGCTGGGCACGCTCCAGGAAGCGCAGCAACTCGACGGGGAAGGGCAGGACCAGTGTGGAGTTCTTCTCGGCGGCGACGGCGACCACGGTCTGGAGCAGTCGCAGCTGCAGGGCGGCGGGCTGCTTCGACATCTCCCCGGCGGCCTCCGCCAGCTTCTTCGACGCCTGCAGTTCGGCGTCGGCGTTGATGACTCGCGCCCGGCGCTCGCGGTCCGCCTCGGCCTGCCGCGCCATCGAGCGCTTCATGGCCTCGGGCAGCGAGACATCCTTGATCTCCACGCGGTCGATCTGGACCCCCCAGCCGACGGCGGGGCTGTCGATCATCAACTCCAGGCCTTGATTGAGCTTCTCGCGGTTGGAGAGCAGGTCGTCCAGGTCGCTCTTGCCGATGATCGAGCGCAGTGACGTCTGCGCCATCTGCGACACCGCGAAGCGGTAGTCCTCGACCTCGACAATGGCGTTGGCAGCGTCGACGACCCGGAAGTACACGACCGCGTCGACGCGCACCGTCACGTTGTCGCGGGTGATGCCTTCCTGGGCGGGCACCGGCATGGTGACGATCTGCATGTTCACCTTGTGCATCCGGTCGACGATCGGAATGATCATGGTGAATCCGGGCGTGCGGACCTCACGGCGCAGCCGACCGAGCCGGAGGACCACGCCCCGCTCGTACTGCCTGACCACGCGGGCGGCCGCCATCGCATAGGCGACGCCTCCCGTCAGGGCGGCAATGCCGGCCACCACCAGCTCCTCGACCATGGGGGCACCCCCTGTTGTCGGGCCGCAGACTGCACTACCACGGTATGACCGTTATGCCCTGAGGACGAGCCCTCATCCGCGAGTGCCGGCCGTCGGCCCGTGCAGCACCAAGGCGACGACAGAGACGGTCCGGTCGCGGCGGACGCGTGCCACGATCGCCAGGAGGACGAAGAAGATCACGGGGGTGATCGCGTACTCGCCGTCGAGACGGTGATCTGGGTGACGAACGCGCCGATCATCAGCCCCATCAGAGCGATTGCGGAGACACCGGCGAGGATCGGGATCACGAGAGCGACGGCACCGGCGAGTTCCAGACCACCGACCAGGTACACGTACCAGTCGCCGTACCCGATCCTGTCGAAGCCCGGTCCGCCCTCTCCCCTGTCTTCTTTGCGGTCCGGGGACCCATCGTTCCCGACCGTCCGCGTCCTTCTGCCGCTCTGCCCAGAGCCAGGGACACGTAGGTCTTCGCCGCGCGGGTACACAGAGGGATAAGGGTGGAAGATGTGACGGCTATGCGTACCGGAAACGAACCGATCACCGCCCGCAGTCCCCTGCGGCTGCGGCTCTGGCTCGGCGTCTGGGGTCTGATCTGGACCGCGGCCGGCACGGCTGTGTTCGCATGGGCCGGGCGCCCGGGCTGGGCAGCCGCCTTCGGGGCTTTGTTCCTGGTCGTCGCCGTGGACGTGGTCATGGTCATCCGGCACATGCGCCAGGGACCGCACTATCAGCCCGGCCGGGACGTTCCTCCGTACGAACCGGATCACGGCTGACGCGTTGGGCCCGAACCGCCAGCGAGGGCCCGCCGCCTCTCGGGGACGAGGCCGGGCCCCGGGGGCGGTCGAATGTCAGGACTCGCCGTCGAAGCGGGCTGCCCGCAGGTACTCCGGATTGGGATCCAGCGCTGCCGCCAGACGGAAGTGCCGCTTCGCCTGCTCGGGCCGACCGGAGCGCTCGAAGGTGCGGGCCAGCGCGAAGTGGGCGAAGGCGTTGTCCGGCTCCCGCTCCAGGACCAGCTCGAATTCGAGCTCGGCAGGGCGCAGTTGCGCCGCGGCGAAAAAGGCCCGCGCGCGCAGCAGCCGCGCGGCGGTGTTCTCCGGGTGGGCGGCGATCACTGAGTCGAGCAGCTTCACGGCGCCACGCGGATCACGCGCGGCCAGCAACTGCTCGGCCGCGCGGTAGTCGATGACGTGCGTCTCCGGGTTGCTGTTGGGCACGCTGCGATCCTTCCCCTCACGTCGTTGTTTCAACACCGCCTGCCGCAGCGGTATTCCGGCCACGTGAACCCGCGACGGACCGTTCCCGCCAGGCGGCGTACGCACCGACGGGCCGGAGGCGTGGCTACCGCCCGGCGGAGGCCCTGCGGGTCAGTTCGTCCCACACCTTGCGGACCTGCGGTTCCAGCTCCGCGAGCGGACCGTCGTTGTCGATGACGAGGTCGGCGATCTCCAGCCGCTGCTCACGTGTGGCCTGCGCCGCCATCCGCGCCCGGGCGTCGGCCTCGCTCATACCCCGCAGCCGTACCAGGCGGTCGAGCTGTGTCTCGGGCGTGGCGTCCACGACGACCACCAAGTCGTACAGCGACGCCAGGCCGTTCTCGGTGAGCAGCGGTACGTCGTGGATCACCACGGCATCCGGACCCGCGGCGGCCTCCAGCTCACGTGAGCGCGCGCCCACCAGCGGGTGCACGATCGCGTTGAGCGTGGCGAGCCGGTCGGGGGCGTTGAAGACGATCGCCCCGAGCCTGGGCCGGTCCAGCGTGCCCTCGGGCGTCAGGATGTCCGGTCCGAAGGCGTCGACGACGGCCGCGAGTCCCTCGGTGCCGGGCTCGACCACCTCACGCGCGATCCGGTCGGCGTCGATGAGCACCGCGCCGTACGAAGCAAGGAGCCGGGACACTTCGCTCTTCCCGGCGCCGATTCCACCGGTGAGGCCCACTTTCAGCATGCGCGCAGCCTACGTGAGCGCCGCGCGCCCCTGTCCGGCCCCCGGGCCGGCTACGCGTCGCCCTCCCTCTCCGCGAGGAAGCGCTCGAATTCGCGGCCGATCTCGTCCGCGGACGGCAGGTCGACGGGCTCGGCGACCAGGCTGCCCCTGGTCTCGGCGCCGGCCATCGCGTCGTACTGGTGCTCAAGGCCCTGAACGAGTGCCACGAGTTCCTCGTCGCCCTCGCGGATCTGCCGCTCGATCTCCGTCTGTGTGCGGTGAGCCTCTGTGCGCAGCGTGTGCGCGACTGCCGGAAGAACCAGCCCCGTCGCGGCGGTGATCGCCTCCAGAGCGGCGAGCGCCGCGTCCGGGTAGGCGGAGCGAGCGACGTAGTGCGGAACGTGAGCCGCGACACCGAGCACGTCGTGGCCCGCCTCCATCAGGCGGTACTCGACGAGCGACTCGGCACTGCCGGGCACCTGAGCCTCGTCGAAGGGGCTGCGGTGGCCGGGCATGAGGTCGGTGCGGTTGCCGTGGGGGGTGAGGCCGACCGGGCGGGTGTGCGGCACACCCATGGGAATGCCGTGGAAATTGACCGCCAGGCGTACGCCGAGCCGTTCGACGATCTGGGCCACTGCTGCCGCGAAGCGCTCCCACTCGACATCCGGCTCGGGGCCGGACAGCAGCAGGAACGGGGTGCCCGTGGCGTCCTGGACGAGCCGTACCTCCAGCGACGGGGTCTCGTAGGCGCTCCAGCGGTCGCGGCGGAACGTCAGCAGCGGGCGGCGGGCACGATAGTCCACCAGCCGGTCGTGGTCGAAACGCGCCACCACCTGGTGGGGAAGCGAGGCGAGCAGGCTGTCGACGATCTGCTCGCCGGTCTCACCCGCGTCGATGTAGCCGTCGAAGTGGTACAGCATGACCAGGCCCGCCGACTCCTGCGCGAGCGCCATGTCGACGACCGCCAGGCCCTTCGGCTCCCATTCGTACAAACCCTGCGGATCAAGCACGATTACCGCTCCTCCTCGTGTCCCTGAGGAAGAACGCCTGATGGTGCGCGGTCATTCCCGTTCCGCCGGTGAACGAGCTGCGGCGGGCCGCCAGTTCACAGCCCGGTCCGGACGCAGCCGCTTCTGGTACAGACCCTGACACCCCATGGGGCGTCTCTGGCGCCTGTGGGCTCATGTTCACATACACATCCGTTAACCATGAACGAGAACACCCTGGACCTCGCATCCCACGAGAAGGCACGCCCATGCGCGCCCGAAAACTGGTCCCCGTCCTGGTGGCCTCCATCGCCACCGGTGGCCTGTCACTGCTCGCCGCTCCTGCCGGGGCGGCCACGGTCATCGATGTGGACACGGCGTCCGAGCTCAAGGCGCCGGGAAACGCGGTGAGGCCCGCTCCCCAAAGGGAGCGGGCCTCACGTCAGCTGTTCACCAGCCCGTGGTCAGAGCCTCAGCTCTGGCCGCCGGCCAGCTTCTCGCGCAGGGCGGCCAGCGCCTCGTCCGACGCCAGGGCGCCGGAGTTGTCGTCCGACTCCGAGGAGTACGAGCCGCCGGAGGCACCCGCCGGGGCGCCGGCCGGAGCGGCGGTGCCACCCTCGGCAGCAGCGGCCTCGTCGGCCTCGCGGGACTTGATGACCTGAGCCTGGTGCTGCTCGAAGCGCTGCTGCGCCTCGGCGTACTGGGTCTCCCACGCCTCGCGCTGGGCCTCGTAGCCCGGCAGCCAGTCGTTGGTCTCCGGGTCGAAGCCCTCGGGGTAGATGTAGTTGCCCTGGTCGTCGTAGGACGCAGCCATGCCGTACAGGGTCGGGTCGAACTCGACCGAGGCCGGGTCGGCACCGAAGGACTCGTTGGCCTGCTTCAGCGAGAGGCTGATGCGACGGCGCTCGAGGTCGATGTCGATGACCTTGACGAAGATCTCGTCGTTGACCTGGACGACCTGCTCCGGGATCTCCACGTGGCGCTCGGCCAGCTCGGAGATGTGGACCAGACCCTCGATGCCCTCGTCGACGCGGACGAACGCACCGAAGGGAACGAGCTTGGTGACCTTACCCGGGACGACCTGACCGATCTGGTGGGTCCGGGCGAACTGCTGCCACGGGTCCTCCTGCGTCGCCTTCAGCGACAGGGAGACACGCTCGCGGTCCATGTCCACGTCGAGAACCTCGACGGTGACCTCCTGGCCGACCTCGACAACCTCGGACGGGTGGTCGATGTGCTTCCAGGACAGCTCGGAGACGTGGACGAGGCCGTCGACGCCACCCAGGTCCACGAAGGCACCGAAGTTGACGATCGACGAAACGACGCCGGAGCGGACCTGACCCTTCTGCAGGGTGGTGAGGAACGTCTGGCGGACCTCGGACTGGGTCTGCTCGAGCCAGGCGCGGCGGGACAGGACCACGTTGTTGCGGTTCTTGTCCAGCTCGATGATCTTGGCCTCGAGCTCCTTGCCCACGTAGGGCTGGAGGTCGCGGACACGGCGCATCTCGACGAGGGAGGCCGGCAGGAAGCCACGGAGGCCGATGTCGAGGATGAGACCACCCTTGACGACCTCGATGACGGTACCGGTGACGATGCCGTCCTCTTCCTTGATCTTCTCGATGGTGCCCCAGGCACGCTCGTACTGGGCGCGCTTCTTCGAGAGGATCAGGCGGCCTTCCTTGTCCTCCTTCTGAAGGACCAGGGCCTCGATCTCGTCGCCGACCTTGACGACCTCGTTCGGGTCGACGTCGTGCTTGATCGAGAGCTCGCGGCTCGGGATGACACCTTCGGTCTTGTAACCGATGTCGAGCAGGACCTCGTCCCGGTCGACCTTCACGATGACGCCGTCGACGATGTCGCCGTCGTTGAAGTACTTGATCGTCTCGTCGATCGCGGCGAGGAAGGCTTCCTCGTTACCGATGTCGTTGACCGCAACCTGCGGGGTGGTGGCGGTGGTCTCGGTGCTGCTCGTCATGTGGGAAAGGGCTCCGGTACGGACATTGAAGTCGTAGGTACTGCTACGCCGAGAGCCCGTATCGCAGCTGCAGAAGACCGGACAGCCTAGGAAGCGCCGATCCAGGAGTCTGGAGGCGCCTCGTGAACCGAGGGGACATACATACAGATGCGAGCGCGGCCTGCTCCGTCTGAGGCGCGCAGGCCCGCAGCGCAACTTGTAGCATACGGGGGCAGCCGGACACGGTCAATGCGCGAAGCCGCACACCCGGGGCAGAAGACCGCATACCCGGCACAACTAATGTTTGCCGAGGCCACAATGGCCTCGTTGTCGCCCGCCAACGGCGGGCGATACGCAAACTACAACGACGGTGACGATGAGCCAAGAATTCGAACCGGAAGCGACCCGCCGTGACGCCGGAGACGCGGAGAGCACCCGGGCAAACCGCGGCTGGTGGGACCGGAACGCCGACGAGTACCAGCAGGACCACGGCGCCTTCCTCGGCGACGACCGCTTCATCTGGGGCCCGGAGGGGCTCGACGAGGCAGAGGCCGGACTGCTCGGCCCGGCCGGCTCCCTCAAGGGCCTGAATGTCCTGGAGATCGGTGCCGGGGCGGCGCAGTGCTCTCGCTGGCTGGCGGCACAGGGCGCGCGGCCCGTGGCACTCGACCTCTCCCACCGCCAGCTGCAGCACGCGCTGCGCATCGGCGGGGACGTGCGGCTCGTAGAGGCGGACGCGGGGACGCTCCCCTTCCGGGACGGCTCTTTCGACCTGGCCTGTTCCGCCTATGGCGCGGTGCCGTTCGTGGCCGATCCGGTACGGGTCTTCCGCGAGGTCAGGCGGGTGCTGCGGCCGGGCGGGCGGTGGGTCTTCTCGGTGACGCACCCCATCCGGTGGGCCTTCCCGGACGAGCCCGGGCCCGAGGGGCTGTCCGTGGCGTCCTCGTACTTCGACCGCACGCCGTATGTCGAGCAGGACGAGCAGGGGCGCGCCGTCTACGTCGAGCACCACTGCACCCTGGGCGACCGGGTGCGGGAGGTGGTGGCGGGCGGCTTCCGGCTGGTGGACCTGGTCGAGCCGGAGTGGCCGGCGTGGAACGGCCAGGAGTGGGGCGGCTGGTCGCCGCTGCGGGGAAATCTGATCCCGGGAACGGCGATCTTCGTCTGCGAGCGGGATTGAGGGACGGACGGGCCCGAGTGGTTGCCGAGGGTCCGGCGGGACCGAGCGGTCGCCGAGGCTTGGCGAGACCAAGCGGTCGCCGAGGCTTGGCGAGACCAAGCGGTCGCCGAGGCTTGGCGAGACCGAGGGATTGAGCAGTCACCGGCATCAGGCGCGACCGACGGGACTGAGCGTCGCCGATCCTACGGCCGACTGCCGCAGGTCATGGGCGCGTCACCGGCTCCTGTGGCCAGGGCCTGTCACCGACTCCAGTTAAGTCATATGAACTCAAGAGTATTGGTCCTCTGTGGACAACCCTGAACGGCGCATCGGCGGTCCGTACGAAACTGATGACGTGATCCGAACCGACGCAATCGACCGCCTTCCCGTCCGCCACGCAGTGCCCGAGCTGCTGGCCGCGCTCGACGAGCGCGGCACGGCCGTCCTGCACGCCCCGCCCGGCACCGGCAAGACGACGCTGGTGCCGCTGGCGCTCGCCGGGTTCATAGGGGACGGCCCGCAGCGGCGGGTGCTGGTCGCCGAGCCGCGCAGGATGGCCGTGCGGGCCGCCGCGCGCCGGATGGCCTGGCTGCTGGGTCAGGACCTGGGCGAGGGGGTCGGGTTCTCCGTGCGCGGTGAGAGGAGGTCCGGCCCCCGCACACGCGTCGAGGTGGTCACGACGGGCGTGCTGCTCCAGCGGTTGCAGCGCGACCCCGAGCTGCCCGGCGTGGACGTGGTCCTGCTCGACGAGTGCCACGAACGGCATCTCGATGCCGACACCGCCCTCGCCTTCCTGGTGGACGTGCGGGCGACGCTGCGTCCGGACCTGCGGCTGATCGCGGCATCCGCTACCAGCGACGCCGAAGCGTGGTCCGAGCTGCTGACCCGGCTCGACGGCTTGGGCCCCGCACCCGTCGTCCGCAGCGAGGGCCAGGGGTATGGAGCGGAGGTCCACTTCGCGCCGCCGCCCGCCGGTATCCGCCCGGCGCACGGCACCTGGGTCGATCCGCAGTTCCTGCGGCATGTGGCGGCGACCGTACGCCTGGCCCTCGACCGTCACGACGGGGACGTCCTGTGCTTCCTGCCGGGCACGGGCGAGATCGCGCGCACTGCAGGGATGCTCGACGGGATGGACGCCGAGGTGTTGCAGCTGCATGGGCGGGCGCCGGCAGCGGTGCAGGAGGCGGTGCTGCGTGGAGGTGACCGGCGTCGGGTCGTGCTGGCGACATCCGTCGCCGAGTCCAGCCTGACGGTGCCCGGGGTGCGGGTCGTCGTCGACTCGGGCTTGGCCCGGGAGCCGCGGGTCGACCATGCCCGGGGGCTGGGCTCACTGGCGACGGTGCCCGTGTCCGCGGCGGGCGCGACGCAGCGGATGGGCCGGGCGGGCCGGGAGGCGTTCGGCACGGTGTACCGCTGTTGGTCGGAAGCGGACGACGTCCGGCGGCCGCGCCACCCCTCCCCGGAGATCAGGATCGCCGATCTTGCCTCCTTCGCACTGCGGACGGCCTGCTGGGGGGATCCGGACGCCGGGGGCCTGGCCCTTCTGGACGCACCTCCCACAGGCGCGATGGCTGCCGCACGTTCCGTGCTGAGTGCCATCGGCGCCGTCGACGACAGCGGCCGGGCAACCGACCGCGGGATACGGATGGCACGGCTCGGCGTGCACCCGAGGCTGGCCCGCGCTCTGCTCGACGGTGCACCGGACGTGGGTGCCCGGCGCGCGGCGGAGATCGTGGCGCTGCTGAGCGAGGAGCCGCCGCGCGAGTACGGCGACGACCTGGCGGGGGCATGGCGCACGGCGCGGCGCGGCGGCGACGCGTACGGCGCGCGGTGGCGGGCCGAGGCGGGCCGTCTGCTGTCGTCGTTGTCCGCTGCGTACCGGACGAAGGCCGGGGACGCCGAGCAGGCCGAGCAGGCCGAGCAGGCGATGAACGGCGCCGGCAGCGGTGCGGGCACGGTGGCGGCCGGGCGGGGGTTCGCCGGCCTCGACACGAACGAAGGCGGTCCCGGGACCGCGGCCATGGGACAGGACGCCGCCGCAGGGCTCGTGGCGGCCCTCGCCTTCCCCGAGCGGGTGGCGCGGGCGCGTGGGGAGCAGTCGTTCCTCATGGTGTCCGGCACCAGGGCCGAGGTCGGGGACGGCTCCCGCCTGCGGCAGGCTCCATGGCTCGCCGTCGCGGTGGCCGACCGGCCCGCTCATGCGGCCTCCGCGCGGGTGCGACTGGCGGCCGTCGTCGACGAGGAGGCGGCGCGCGCCGCCGCGTCGCATCTGCTGTCCGAACAGGAGGAGGTGCACTGGGAGGACGGGGACGTGGTCGCGCGGTGGGTGGAGCGTCTCGGCGCGGTGGAGCTGTCGGTGCGACCGCTCGGGAGTGCCGATCCGGGTCTGGTGCGGCAGGCGCTGCTGGACGGGCTGAGCCGGGAAGGTCCCGGGCTGCTGCACTGGACACGTGAGGCCCACCGGCTGCGGGAGCGGCTCGCGTTCGTGCACCGGGTGCTGGGGGCGCCGTGGCCGGACGTGTCGGACGCCGCGCTGCTGGAGCGGGCCGGGGACTGGCTGGAGCCCGAGCTGTCCCGGGCGGCGCGGCGGGCTGATCTCGGCCGTATCCGGGCCGGCGAGGCACTGCCGCGTCTCCTGCCATGGGCGACGGGGGATGCGGCGCGGCTGGAGGAGCTGGCGCCGGAGCGGATCGAGGTGCCGAGCGGGTCACGGATACGGGTGGAGTACGGCGGGGAGCAGCCGGTGCTGTCGGTGAAGCTCCAGGAGATGTTCGGTCTGCGGGAGACGCCGACGATCGCGGGAGTGCCCGTGCTGGTGCATCTGCTCTCCCCGGCAGGGCGGCCTGCCGCGGTCACGGCGGATCTGGCCTCGTTCTGGCGGGAGGGCTACCGCTCCGTGCGGGCGGAGCTGCGCGGGCGCTATCCCAAGCACCCGTGGCCGCAGGACCCGGCGACGGCTGAGCCCACCCGCCACACGAAGGCCAGAGCCGCGCGCTCCTCGCCCTAGGGGCGGAGGCGGATCCGGGGCGAGACCGAACGGGGGCGGGGACCGGTCCTGGCGATGGTCGGCCGAGCCGGTCGGAAGGTACGGGTGGGGCAACCCTGACGCGGTCGCTCTGAGGCGGAAGCGGTCAGGAGGTCCGGGCGGGTTCGGGGCCGGGTGCCGTGGGTGCCGGGGCGGGGCTCTTTGGTCGGCGGCCCCGTGCTTCGAGGACGAGCGCCAGTGTCAGCAAGCCGCCGCCCAGGGTCAGAAATCCCCATGGAAGGAAGGAGGTCATCAGAAGCACGAGCCGTCGCTGGGAGCTCACCAGACCGACCGTGTAGTCGATGTAGTCCTCGCGCATCTTCACATGACCGGCGAACGCCGTGACCTTGTCGCGGCCGCCGAGAAGGGATCCGCCGCGCAGCTCTTCCCTGTGGATCTCCTCGCCGTTGACGGGGGCGCCCGTCACCGGCTCCACCCAGAACATGCGCTTGGTGGTGTACCAGCGGGTGGTCCCCGTCTGCTTCTCCAGGGTGGTGGCGTCCACGCCGGGGATGGGCATCTTCTTCGGGTAGGGCACCTCGGTCCATGGGACGGTCTGCTCGAAGTAGTAGACCTCCAGGCCGCGGAAGGTGCGGGTGCCCTTGTAGTGGATGGGGGCGGAGGTGCGGGTCTGGGCGTCGAAGTAGGCGTAGTCCCGTTTCTCGGTGAGGAAGGGCCACTTGAACTCGATGCCTTCGCGCCGCACGGCGTCGCCGTCGACGGACTCGCCGGTGGCATGGACGGGTTCCTGACTGTGGGCGTCGAAGATGTAGCGCTCGGGGATCTGGGAGACCATCTTGCCGTCGGGGCCCTGGACGTGGGCAAGCGTGTCCCAGACCACCACGTCACGGCCGGCGCTGCGCTCGATGCGATCGGACTCCTCGACGTTGCCCTTGAGGGTCTGGACGATGGTGACCTTGCCGACCTCCTGGGCCTTGAGGGTGCCGTAGTCGAGGAGGGTCGCGGGCTTCGCCTCGAGCACCATCTCCTGGTACTGCCCGGCGGGGATCTTGGCGAGCCGGGGGAAGGCGTACCAGCGCAGCAGGGGGGCGAGGGCCGCGAAGAATACGGCGAGGGCGAGGAGTACGAGTCCGGCTCTGCGGCGCATGGTCCGTCTCCCTACTTCTTGGGACCGGGGACGGTGGTCAGCAGTGGCTTCGGCGAGGTCTCGCCGACGGGTGCGCCGATCGCCGTCACGGTGAGGACCAGGGCAAACGCGGCGGCCAGTCCGATGACGGCGGCGGCGAGGGCACGCATGCTGGGCCTCCCGGGACTCTTAACTGATGCAGCGTCAGGGAGGGGGCACCGTAGCAATGCGACGGTGAGATGAGAACAGCCGATGCGAGCAGAACGGGAGGAACGTACGCGACCGCCCCTCGGCCCGAGGGGCGGAGGGGCGGAGGGGGGGGTGCGGTGCAGGTCCGCGCGGAGGTCAGCCGGTGGACGACGGGGACGGGGAGGGCGAAGGCTCGGCCGGGGCGACGACCTGCAGGTCGATGTCCAGGCTCCCGCCGCCGGGGGTGGTCAGACGCAGGCGGAAGGTGCCCTGATTGTCGTCCGCGTAGACCTTCGGGAGCGTCACCAGGCCGTTGGCGTCGGCCTTGAGGCCGGTAAGGGTGCGGATGGGGTTGCCGTCGGCGTCCTTCCCGAAGTGAGGGCCCTTGCTGTTCACGGCCGCGCTCTCGTCTGACGTGATCATGGTGGCGGTCATCTCGACACCGGCGGCCGCTGCACCGCGGCAGGTCGCCTTGACCTGGATGGCGTCGGCGAACTCGCCACCGGGCTCGGCCGTCTGGGCCTCGCTGCCGATCCGCACGATCGTGTCCGCGACCCGCTGGGTCACAGTGGCGATGAAGTCGACGGGGGCGAGGGTGCGCCCTTCGACGGTGGCGCGCACGGTGAAGGTGCCCGTCTTCTCGCCCGCGCGGAGGGCGGGGGCCGTAGCCGTGCCGTCCGCTCCGGTGAGGAGGAGCACGCTGGTCGCGCCGTCCGGGAAGCGGGTGTCGGTGTCGCCGATGACGGTGAACCGCACGGCCTGGCGCGGCACGGCGTCGCCTCGCAAGTTCTCCACCCAGGCCTTGGCGCGGACGGTGAAGTCCTGCCCGGCCGTCGCGGTCATCCGCCCGGTGCCCGCGTCCTCGATCCGCGAGACGGGCACGGGGATGGGCGCAGGCGTTGCGCCGGAGCCCTCACCAGGCTGGGAGGGTGCGGGGCTCGGAGGCGTCTCCGGCTGGGACGGGCTCGGCGTCGGCTTCGGCGTCGGCTTCGGCGTGGGCTTCGGCTTGGGAGCCGGATTCGGGGTGGGCAGGGGACCGGCGCTGTCGGGGGCATCGTCCACGGGCAGTACACCGGTGCCGTCGGGGACCTGGTGGGTGCCGCGCTTGTAGTACTCGAACCACGACATCACTGTGCGCAGGTACTCCCGCGAGTGGTTGTAGCCGAGGATCGCCTTGTCCAGGTCGTCCTGGACCGTCAGGTCGCGGCCGCCCGCGCAGAGGTAGCGACCGGCGGCGAGCGCGGCGTCGTAGATGTTGTTGGGGTCCTTGCTGCCGTCGCCGTTGCCGTCCTGGCCCCAGGTGGCCCAGGTGGAGGGGATGAACTGCATGGGGCCGACGGCCCGGTCGTGGACGGTGTCGCCGTCGTAGGCGCCGTTGTCGGTGTCGGAGATGTTCGCGAAGCCGACGCCGTTGAGCACCGGGCCCAGGATCGGGGTCAGCGTCGTACCGTTCGCGTTCACCCGGCCACCACGCGCCTGACCCGACTCCACCTTGCCGATGGCCGCGAGCAGCTGCCACGGCAGACGGCACGCCGCATCCGTCTCGGCGAGGCTCTGCTCGGCCCGCTTGTAGGCCGCGAGGACGGTCGCGGGTATGCCCGCCTCTCCTGGACCGGTTACCGGCACATCGCCCGAAGTTCCAGGGGTGTCCGGGGTGTTCAGCGGCGGAAGGTCGGTGTAGTACGGGGAGTTGCCGGTGACCGGCGTGCCGGGCGGAGGGGTGGCGTCGGTCGCCTCCTGGCTTCCCCCCGACGTGGCGGGCGCAATGCCCGGCGCCTGGGAGGCGGAGAGTGCGGCCACGGCAGCCGCGGCAACGGCGGTCGTCGTAGCTCCCCTGCGCAGTCGGCGGCCGAATTGCGCTGCCATACGTCTGGTCCCTCCCCGTCGGCGACTCCTCGCGCTCCCCTGCGCGAAGTCTCTCGTGACCCTAGTGCACCTGCGGGCGGCGTAAAACCGGTCCCTGACCGGTATTCACTGGTTCGCCACCTAGCGGTACTCCGGATTCTGGACCTGCGGCGCACAGAGAGGTCACGCATACTGGGCGGCATTGATCAACAGCGTCGTCACAGGGGACTGACACCATGCCGTTCACCTTGAGCCACGCCGCGGCGGTGCTGCCGGGTATCCGGACGAACGGGGCGGCACGCGGGCCGTTGTTCGCGTCAGGGCTCGTCCTGGGCTCGTTCGCGCCGGACATGACGTACTTCGCGGCGAGTTTCGCGCCGGGCGCGATGGAACTGGGGGAGATGACACACGGCCCCGCGGGTGTACTCACGGTGGACGCCGCCATCACCGTGGTGCTGCTCGCGCTGTGGCTGCTGGTGCGTGACCCGCTGGTCGCGCTGCTTCCCCACGGATGGCAGGCGAGGGTGCACGCGGTGCTGCGGGGCCGCGCGTGGCATGAGCGCCCGCCGCTGACCGCCGCGTTCTGGTTCTACGCCTCGGCGGTGATCGGGGCGACGACGCATGTGGTGTGGGACGCGTTCACCCACTTCGACCGGTGGGGTGTGCGGATGATGCCCGTGCTGGGCGAGGCGGTCGCGGGAATGCCTCTCTACACGTATGCGCAGTACGGGAGTTCGGCGCTCGCGTTTGTCGCGCTGACGTGGTTCTGGGTGTCGGCCCTGCGCCGCGCAGAGCCGGAGACTCCGTCCGGCGCCACTCTGCCGGCGCTCGGTCGGCGTGAGCGCCTCGCGGCCGGGGCGGTGTTGGCGGTGTGCGTGGCCGCGGGCGTCGCACACCGCTGTGTGCGCTGGTACCTGCACTGGGGCCGCATCGACACGCCGCTCGACCTGATCCCGACGGCGTGCTTCGGCGCGGGGGCGGGGCTGCTCGCAGGCCTGGTGCTCTGTGGGGCGGCGGTACGCGTCCGCACCCGCGTGTGACGCCCCAGGACACAGGGCCCTGGGGCGTCACACGCGGCGCGAGCTCAGTGGGCCGCTGACTCCCAGTTCGGGCCGACGCCCACCGAGACGTCCAGCGGCGCCCGCAGGGACACTGCCGAGGACATCTCCTGGCGGACCAGCGCCTCGACCTGCTCGCGCTCGCCCGGAGACACCTCCAGCACGATTTCGTCGTGGACCTGGAGCAGCAGACGGGAGGAGAGCTTCGCCTCCGTCAGCGCGCGGTCCACATTGAGCATGGCCACCTTGACGATGTCCGCCGCGGTGCCCTGGATCGGCGCGTTCAGCGCCATCCGCTCGGCAGCCTCCCGACGCTGCCTGTTGTCGCTGTTCAGGTCGGGCAGATAGCGGCGGCGCCCCAGCATCGTCGCCGTGTAGCCCGTCGCCCGCGCCTCGTCCACGACGCGGCGCAGATAGTCGCGGACACCGCCGAAGCGCTCGAAGTAGGTGTCCATCAGGACGCGCGCCTCGGCCGGCTCGATGTTCAGCTGCTGGGAGAGGCCGAACGCCGAGAGTCCGTAGGCGAGTCCGTACGACATGGCCTTGATCTTCCGCCGCATCTCGGCGTCCACGGCCGACCGCTCCACGGCGAACACCTGGGAGGCGACCGTGGTGTGCAGGTCCTCGCCGGAGGTGAACGCCTCGATGAGGCCCTCGTCCTCCGACAGGTGCGCCATCACGCGCAGCTCGATCTGGCTGTAGTCGGCGGTCATCAGGGACTCGAAGCCCTCGCCGACCACGAACCCGCGGCGGATCGCGCGGCCCTCGTCCGTCCGCACCGGCACGTTCTGCAGGTTCGGGTCGGTCGAGGAGAGGCGGCCCGTTGCGGCGACGGTCTGGCTGAAGGTGGTGTGGATGCGGCCGTCGGCCGCGATTGTCTTGATCAGGCCCTCGACCGTGGACCTCAGCCGGGCCTGCTCGCGGTGGCGCAGCATGATGACCGGCAGTTCGTGGTCGGTCTGGGCCGCGAGCCAGGCGAGCGCGTCCGCGTCCGTGGTGTAGCCGGTCTTGGTCTTCTTCGTCTTGGGCAGATTCAGCTCGCCGAAGAACACCTCCTGCAGTTGCTTGGGCGAGCCGAGGTTGAACTCGTGGCCGACGGCGGCGTGCGCCTCTTTCACCGCCTGCTGCACGGCGCCTGCGAACTGCTGCTCCATGGCCTCCAGATGGGCTCGGTCGGCGGCGATGCCGTGCCGCTCCATCCCTGCGAGGAGCAGGGAGGTGGGCAGCTCCACGTCGTGGAGCAGGTCGGTCGCGCCTACCTCCGTCAGCTTCCCGGCGAATGCCTCACCCAGATCGAGGACCGCGCGGGCCTGGGACATGAGCGCGTCGGCCTCGGCCTGCTCGTCGGCTCCGAAGGCCAGCTGCCCGTCGGCCGCGGCCGGCGCGAGCTCGCGGTGCAGGTACTCGACCGAGAGGGCGTCCAGCGCGAAGGACCGTCGTCCGGGCTTCACGAGATACGCGGCCAGCGCGGTGTCCATCGTGACGCCGGCGATCTCCCAGCCGTGCTCGGGAAAGACCCGCAGGGCCTCCTTCGCGTTGTGCATGATCTTGGGGTGGGAGGGGTCGGCGAGCCAGGCGGCGAACGCCTTCTCGTCGGACTCGTCGAGCTGCGTCGTGTCGAACCAGGCCGCCTTGCCCCCAGCCGCGGCCAGAGCGACCTCGCTGACATTGCCGACGCCGAGCGCCCAGCTGTGGACGGTGGCCACGCCGAGCGGCTGCTTGCCGTGCTGCTCCAGCCAGTACGCCAGCTCGCCGGAACCCAGCACGCTGCCGTCGAGCTCGACGCCGGCGGCGGGTGCCGGAGCCTCCTCCGCCTCGGCGCCCGGGTCGACCGACAGGAGCCGCTCGCGCAGGCTGGGGTTACGGATCTCCAGGACCTCCAGGAAGCCCTTGAGCGCGGTGCGGTCGTAGGCAGCGCGCTCAAGGTCGGCGACCGACTTGGGCAGCTCCACGTCGCGCACCAGCTCGGTGAGGTGGCGGTTGAGCTTGACCGACTCCAGGTGGTCGCGCAGCGCCTGACCGACCTTGCCCTTGACCTCGTCGGCGCGCTCGACCAGCTCGGCGAACGAGCCGAACTGGTTGATCCACTTTGTGGCGGTCTTCTCGCCGACGCCGGGGATGCCCGGCAGGTTGTCCGACGGGTCGCCGCGCAGGGCGGCGAAGTCCGGGTACTGCTGGGGAGTGAGGCCGTACTTCTCCTCGACCTTGGCCGGGGTGAACCGGGTCAGCTCGGAGACGCCCTTGGTCGGGTACAGCACGGTCGTGTGCTCGCTGACCAGTTGGAACGAGTCCCGGTCACCGGTGACGATCAGCACCTCGAACCCGGCTGCCTCGGCCTGCGTGGCCAGAGTGGCGATGACGTCGTCGGCCTCGAAGCCCTCGACGGCGAACCGCACCGCGTTCATCGTGTCCAGCAGCTCGCCGATCAGCTCGACCTGCCCCTTGAACTCGTCGGGGGTCGTCGAGCGGTTCGCCTTGTACTCGGGGAAGTCCGCCGAGCGCCAGGTCTTGCGGGACACGTCGAACGCCACGGCGAAATGCGTGGGCGCCTCGTCGCGCAGCGTGTTCGCCAGCATCGACGCGAAGCCGTAGATCGCGTTCGTCGTCTGACCGCTCGCGGTCGTGAAATTCTCCGCGGGCAGCGCGAAGAACGCCCGGTACGCCAGGGAGTGCCCGTCCATGAGGAGCAGGCGCGGTCGGTTGTCTGCCGTCTTCTTCGATGCTGTCTCAGCCACGGACCCGATCCTGCCACGGACCACTGACATTCCCGACCCACGGTCTGCGGTACCCGGTACGGCCGGAGCCGGGCCGCCACCGGGGGTGAGCGAGCGGTTCCCCGTACGGCCCGGCCCGGGCCGCCGCCGGGGGGCACGTGGTCAGCGCCCGGTCCGGCCGGAGCCCCAACCGCTGCGGGTGATACGTGAGCGCTGCCCGGTACGGTCCGGGCCCGACCCACCGCCGGCGGCGCCCGGTCCGTCGGAGCCACTGTCGGTGGTACGTGAAAGGATCGGAGCCGTACAGCAGGAAACGACGCTCGAAGGAGAGCGCGATGGCCAGCAAGCCGCCCGCAGGTGATCCGGTCCAGGACGCACCCCAGGTCGCGGAGCCGCAGCATGCGGCCGCCGGTCTGCCCGCGATCGGGCACACGCTGCGCATGGCCCGGCAGCAGATGGGCGTGCGCCGCACGGCGCAGACGCTGCTGCAGGTGAACCAGAAGGACGGTTTCGACTGTCCCGGCTGCGCCTGGCCCGAGGGCGACAAGCGCCATGTGGCCGAGTTCTGTGAGAACGGGGCGAAGGCGGTCGCCGAGGAGGCGACGCTTCGCCGGGTCACGCCGGATTTCTTCGCCGCGCACACGCTCGCCGACCTGGCGAACCGCAGTGGTTACTGGCTGGGCCAGCAGGGCCGTATCACCCAGCCCATGTATCTCGCCGAGGACGCCGAACGGTACGAGGCGGTGACCTGGGACCGGGCGTTCTCGATCATCGCCGAGGAGCTGGGCGCACTCTCTTCCCCGGACGAGGCCCTGTTCTACACGTCGGGGCGCACGAGCAACGAGGCGGCGTTCCTGCTGCAGCTGTTCGCCCGCGAGTTCGGGACGAACAACCTGCCCGACTGTTCCAACATGTGCCACGAGTCGTCCGGCTCCGCGCTGAACGAGACGATCGGCATCGGCAAGGGCAGCGTCTCGCTGGAGGACCTGCACCAGGCCGACCTGATCATCGTGGCGGGGCAGAATCCCGGCACCAACCATCCCCGCATGCTCTCCGCCCTGGAAAAAGCCAAGGGCTCGGGCGCACGCATCGTCTCGGTGAATCCGCTGCCCGAGGCGGGGCTGGAGCGGTTCAAGAATCCGCAGACGCCGCGCGGCATGATCAAGGGCGTCCCGCTGACCGATCTCTTCCTGCAGATCCGCATCGGCGGCGACCAGGCGCTCTTCCGCCTGCTGAACAAGCTGGTGCTGGAGACCGACGGTGCGGTCGACACGGACTTCGTCCGGGAACACACCCATGGATTCGAGGAGTTCGCCGCCGCCGCGCGGGCGGCCGACTGGGACGACACGCTCGCCGCGACAGGCCTGGGGCGCGAGGAGATCGAGCGCGCGCTCACCATGGTGCTGGAGTCCAAGCGCATCATCGTGTGCTGGGCGATGGGCCTGACCCAGCACAAGCACTCCGTGGCGACCATCCGCGAGGTGGTCAACTTCCTGCTGCTGCGCGGCAACATCGGCCGCCCCGGCGCGGGGGTGTGCCCGGTGCGCGGCCATTCGAACGTGCAGGGCGACCGCACGATGGGCATCTTCGAGCGTCCCTCGCAGGCGTTCCTGGACGCGCTGGAGCGGGAGTTCGGCTTCGCGCCGCCGCGCCACCACGGCTTCGACGTCGTCCGTTCGATCGAGGCGCTGCGCGACGGCCGGGCCAAGGTGTTCTTCGCGATGGGCGGCAACTTCGTGGGGGCCACCCCGGACACGGAGGTCACCGAGGCGGCGATGCGCAAGGCCCGGCTGACGGTGCACGTGTCGACCAAGCTGAACCGCTCGCACGCCGTCACAGGCCGGCGTGCGCTGATCCTGCCGACCCTGGGGCGCACCGACAAGGACGTCCAGGCGGGCGGTCGTCAGGTGGTCACCGTCGAGGACTCGATGGGCATGGTCCACGCCTCCCGCGGGAATCTGCCGCCCGCGAGCCCGCATCTGCTCTCCGAGCCGGCCATCGTCGCCCGCATGGCGCGTGCTGTGCTGGGGCCGGCGTCGACGACACCGTGGGAGGAGTTCGAGAAGGACTACGGGACGATCCGCGACCGGATCGCCCGGGTCGTTCCCGGCTTCGAGGACTTCAACGAGAAGATCGCCCGGCCGGGCGGATTCACCCTGCCGCATGGCCCGCGCGACGAGCGCCGCTTCCCGACGACCACGGGCAAGGCCAACTTCACCGCGGCCCCGGTCGAGTACCCCGAGGTGCCCGAGGGACGGCTGCTCCTGCAGACCCTGCGCTCGCACGACCAGTACAACACCACGATCTACGGTCTCGACGACCGCTACCGGGGCATCAAGGGCGGCCGGCGCGTGGTGCTCGTCCACCCCGAGGACGCGCGGGCGCTGGGCCTGGCGGACGGTGCGTACGCCGACCTGGTCAGCGAGTGGAAGGACGGCGTGGAGCGCCGCGCGCCGGGCTTCCGGGTGGTCCACTACCCCACGGCGCGTGGCTGCGCCGCGGCGTACTACCCGGAGACGAACGTGCTGGTGCCGCTGGACTCCACGGCGGACACGAGCAACACCCCCGCCAGCAAGTCCGTCATCGTGCGTCTGGAACAATCTCCGACCGCCTAAGCGTTTGCTCAGGCAGTCAGGGAAACGCCGTACGACGATCGGAGCCGGCCCCATGGGCGAGCAGACCACCGTGAAGTTCCCGCAAGAGGTCATCGACGAGTACGCGGAGCTCGGCATAGACCTGCCCGCACTCTTCTCCGCCGGGACCCTGGGCGACCGCATGGGCGTGCAGATCGTCGAGGCCTCGGCGGAGCGGGTCGTCGGCACGATGCCCGTGGAGGGCAACACCCAGCCCTACGGGCTGCTGCACGGCGGCGCCTCCGCTGTGCTGGCCGAGACCTTGGGATCGGTGGGCTCGATGCTGCACGGCGGCTCCTCCAAGATCGCCGTCGGCGTGGACCTCAACTGCACGCACCACCGCGGTGTGCGGTCGGGTCAGGTCACCGGCGTGGCGACGCCGGTGCACCGGGGGCGCTCCACGGCCACCTACGAGATCGTGATCAGCGATGAGCAGGACAGGCGGGTCTGCACGGCACGGCTGACCTGTCTCCTGCGTGACGCCCAGGGCTGAGCCACTGGCCGGCGGCCCGCCCACCGGGCCGCCGCGCCTCACTCGGGACCCTGCCCCGCACCTCCACCGGTACCTCGCTCCAGACCGGCCCCGGGCACCCAGCCCCGCGGCCGCCGGCCGCCCCGCGCAGGACCCCCCGCCCCACCTTCCGCCGCCCGCGCCGCTTTGCGGGCCCGGGGCATGCTTTGCGGGAGCATCGCCGTTCCGGACCGTTGTGTCACCGATGGTGACGGCTTAGCGTTTCCTCATGGGCATGAAGCCGCACTGTCCGGCCACGTGCGCCGTCGGCGTACTCCTGTTCTCGCTCGCCGCCTCCGCCTGTGCGTCCACCCGCTCTCCCGGCTCCTCAGGGCCCTCAACTCCTCTGCCACAGAACACCTCCCCCGCCCAGATATGCACAAGTCTCGTCTCGTACTGGGCCAAAGAGACACTCAACGGCAGCAAATGGTCGGGAATCGACTGGGAACAGAAAGGCCTCTCCAATGACCAGTACGCCCTGCACGAGGAAATCGTCGCCGCAGCACACGCCGAGGAGAGGCGCCAAGGCCGTCGAAAAGCGCTGGAGTTGATCGACCGACAGGCGGAGCAGAAGTGCACGCAGCGCAAGGGCGCGACCGGGAGCTCCGAGAACTGGCGACCGCCGAGCTGACCCGACGTGCCGCATTCCCTGACGAGGAGTCCGAAAATCGGACTATGGCTGATTACAGAGCGCTTCCATCCGCGGCCGATTCACCTCACCGACATGACGCCGCAACAAGATCAACATCCCCGCGTTCGTCACCCTGAGTGACAAAGATCGTGTCCGGAATGCGGTTTCACGCTCACGGTTGCCCGCGGCTCCGATCCCCGCGTAACCCGAGCAAACTCCGATCGGGTGTCAGTACCAAGATCTACCCAAGCCCCTTAGCGGAACTGCGGATTCTCAGCATGTGGGCATTCTGCGCCGTCGACAAAAGCCCGATCTGTCCATACTCCCCCCACACATCTTTGGCCTTGGCATAACAAGAGCGTCACATCCTGACTTCTCGACTCCCTAGGCCCCTCACCTCCGCCTAGAGTCACCGCCAGTCACCGCGCCGAAGGGCGCACCTTCAGCAGGCCGTGTTTCTCCCCAGTACGGCCCGGCGAAGAAACGGCACCTCAGCAGAGGGGGCCGCGCCAGGGAAAGGATTAATCGTGCGCCACCGTTCCTTGCTCATTCTCACCACCATGGTCACCACAGGAGCGCTCACCCTCTCCGCCTGCGGCTCGCGCGACGACAACAAGAGCGGCAACGAGAGTGGCGGCAAGACCACCGTTGTCATCGGTGTCGACGCGCCACTCACGGGTTCCCTCTCCGCGCTCGGTCAGGGCATCAAGAACTCGGTGGACCTGGCGGTCAAGACCGCCAACAAGAACAACGAGGTCCCCGGCGTCGAGTTCAAGATCGAAGCTCTCGACGACCAGGCAGTGCCCGCTTCCGGCCAGGCCAACGCCACGAAACTGGTGGGTAACAAGGACGTTCTCGGCGTCGTCGGCCCGCTGAACTCCGGCGTGGCCCAGTCGATGCAGGGTGTCTTCAACACCGCCAACCTGACCCAGGTCTCCCCGGCCAACACCAACCCGGCGCTCACCCAGGGCGACAACTGGGGCAAGGGCGACAAGAAGCGGCCGTTCGCCACCTACTTCCGTACCGCCACCACGGACGTCATCCAGGGCAAGTTTGCCGCCCAGTACCTCTACAACGACGCCAAGAAGCGGAAGGTCTTCGTCGTCGACGACAAGCAGACCTACGGCGCCGGCCTCGCCGCGATCTTCTCCGACGAGTTCAAGCGCCTCGGCGGCAAGATCGCCGGCACCGACCACGTCACCGTGAAGGAGACCGACTTCTCCTCCACCGCCGACAAGGTCAAGGCCTCCGGCGCGGACTCCGTCTACTTCGGCGGCCAGTACCCCGAGGGCGGCCTGCTCTCCGACCAGGTCAAGAAGGCCGGAGCGAAGATCCCCACCATGGGTGGCGACGGCATCTACGACCCCGCGTTCATCAAGGCCTCCGGTGTGGCCAACGACGGCGACCTCGCCACCTCCGTCGGCTACCCGGTCGAGAAGCTGCCGACCGCCAAGAAGTTCATCGACGACTACAAGGCCGGCGGCTACAAGGACGCGTACGCGGCCTACGGCGGCTACTCCTACGACGCCGCCTGGAGCATCATCCAGGCCGTCAAGGCGGTCGTCGCGGCCAACGACGGCAAGGTTCCGTCCGACGCCCGCAAGAAGGTCGTCGACGCCATGTCCAAGATCTCGTTCGACGGTGTGACCGGCAAGGTCTCCTTCGACGAGTTCGGCGACACCACCAACAAGCAGCTCACCGTCTACGCGGTGAAGGGCGCCGACTGGACCGACGTCAAGTCCGCGACCTTCGAGGACTGATCCCGGACGGACCGGCCACCGGTCCACTCCGCCGGCACCCACCGAAATGAACACCGCCGCGCGAGGGCGCAAACAGCGCCCTCGCGCGGACTCATAATCCGACACGCTCATCGGAGGCCCTGCGGTGAACGAACTGCCGCAACAGCTGGCCAACGGCCTTGCCCTCGGCGCCCTTTATGGTCTCATCGCCATCGGGTACACCATGGTCTACGGCATCGTCCAGCTCATCAACTTCGCCCACGGCGAGATCTTCATGATCGGGGGCTTCGGCGCCCTCACCACCTACATCTGGCTCCCCAGCGGAACCAGTCTCCTGGTGGCGATACCCCTCATGATCATCGGCGGCGCAATTGCCTCCGTCGCCGTCGCCACGGCCGCGGAGCGCTTCGCCTACCGGCCACTGCGCTCCGCGCCACGGCTCGCCCCGCTCATCACGGCGATCGGCCTGTCCATCGCCCTCCAGCAGCTCATCTGGGGCTTCTACCCCGAAGCCAAGGCAGCGCGCAGCTTCCCCGAGTTCACCGGAGAATCCTTCAAGATCTTCGACAACCTCGCCATCCAGCGCGCCGACGCCTTCGTGCTGGTCCTCGCCCCGCTCTGCATGCTCGCCCTCGGCCTCTTCGTCTCCAAGAGCCGCAGCGGCCGCGCCATGCAGGCAACCGCCCAGGACCCCGACACGGCGAAGCTGATGGGCATCAACACCGACCGCATCATCGTGATGGCCTTCGCCATCGGCGCCGCGTTCGCCGCGGTCGCCGCGGTCGCCTACGGCCTCGACAAGGGCCAGATCAACTTCGAGATGGGCTTCATCCTCGGCCTCAAGGCGTTCACCGCCGCAGTGCTCGGCGGCATCGGCAACATCTACGGCGCCATGGTCGGCGGCGTCGTCCTCGGCCTCGCCGAGGCCCTGTCGATCGCCTACATCGAGGAAATCCCCGGCATGCAGCAGCTCGGCGGTGGCGCCTGGTCCAACGTCTGGGCTTTCGTACTCCTCATCGTCGTGCTCCTCGTCAGGCCCCAGGGCCTGCTCGGTGAGCGCGTCGCGGATCGGGCGTGAGAACGATGACCACCGACACCACCAAGACGGCCGGTGCCGCACCGGACGCCTCCCGTGCCGCCGCCCTCCGCTGGCTGACCGCTCTCGGCGGCGCCGCCACCATTGCCAGCACCTTCCTGGCCTGGACATGGACCGCCGAGTTCCCCGGCGACCTCACCGTCACCGGATACCCCGGCGGCCTCCAGGTCCTCACCCTCACCGCCGGCATTCTCGTCACCCTCTTCGCACTCGCGTCGCTCGGCATCAAGGGACTCGGCTGGCTGACGCCCACCGGCAGCACCAAGGCCCTGAAGCTCCTCGCCCTGGGAACCGCCGCCACCACCTGGTTCACCGTCATCGCCATCGCCATCGAACTCGGTGGCCTCCGGAACCTCGAACCCGGCGGCTTCGTGGCCGCAGTGGCCTCCGCGATCCCCGTCGTCACCGCATTCCTGCTGCCCGACGACACCCGCAAGGCCGCCCGCCCCAAGGAACTCCCCTCCTGGGCCGAGATCCTCATCATCGTCGCCGCGTTCGCCGTCGGTCTCTTCGTGATCACCTACGGCATCGACACCGAGTACGCCGAACTCTTCACCGGCTACCTGATCACCGTCGGCTTCGCCGTCGCCGCGCTCTTCAAGGCCGGTCTCGTCGCACGGCTCTCCGCCGTCACGGCCAAGTACCGCCAGGTCACGGTCATCGCCGCCTTCGTCGCCGCCGCGGCCTTCCCCTTCACCCAGAGCACCGACCAGTACACCCTCGTCGCGGTCAACATCCTCATCTTCGCGACCGTCGCCCTGGGCCTGAACGTCGTCGTCGGCCTCGCAGGCCTCCTCGACCTCGGATACGTCGCCTTCCTCGGCGTCGGCGCCTACACCGCCGCCCTCGTCTCCGGATCGACGGCCTCCGCCTTCGACGTGCACTTCCCCTTCTGGGCCTCGGTGCTCACCGGCGCCATCGTGTCGCTGATCTTCGGCGTCGTCATCGGCGCCCCCACCCTGCGACTGCGCGGCGACTACCTCGCCATCGTCACCCTCGGCTTCGGAGAAATCTTCCGCATCGCCATGGGCAACCTCGACGGCGTCTCCGGCCCGCAGATCACCAACGGCCCCAACGGCATCCCGAACATCCCCGACCTCGAGTTCTTCGGGTTCAACTTCGGGCAGGCCCACACCGTATTCGGCATCGAGCTCGGCGCCTACGCCAACTACTACCTGCTCATGCTCCTCGCGACGATCCTCGTCGTCCTCGTCTTCAGCCGCGCCGGCAGCTCCCGCATCGGCCGCGCCTGGGTCGCCATCCGCGAGGACGAGACCGCCGCCACCGCCATGGGCATCAACGGCTTCCGCGTCAAGCTCATCGCCTTCGCCCTCGGCGCCACTCTCGCCGGCCTCGCCGGCACCGTGCAGGCACACGTCCAGCACACCGTGGTCCCCGAGATGTACCAGTTCGCCGGCCCCGTACCGCCCAACTCGGCCTTCCTCCTGGCGGCCGTCATCCTCGGCGGCATGGGCACCATCAGCGGACCGCTGATCGGCGCCACGCTCCTCTACATGATCCCCGCCAAGCTGCAGTTCCTTCAGGACTACCAGCTCCTCGGCTTCGGCATCGCCCTCATCCTGCTCATGCGCTTCCGCCCCGAGGGCCTCATCGCCAACCGGCGCGCCCAGCTCGAGTACCACGAGACCGATCAACTCGACGTCCCCGAAAACGGACTCCCCGACTCCGGCGTCGGCGTCGCGAAGGCTGGGGCGTGAAAGACATGACGACCACAACCGACACCCAGACCCAGACCGTCCTCGAAGCCAGCGGCGTCACCATGCGCTTCGGCGGCCTCACCGCCGTCAAGGCCGTGGACCTCACCGTCCGCTCCGGCGAAATCGTCGGCCTCATCGGCCCCAACGGCGCCGGCAAGACGACGTTCTTCAACTGCCTCACCGGGCTGTACATCCCCACCGAAGGCACCGTCTCCTACAAGGGCACCGTGCTGCCGCCCAAGCCGCACCTGGTGACCAAAGCCGGCATCGCCCGCACCTTCCAGAACATCCGGCTCTTCGCCAACATGACCGTCCTGGAAAACGTCCTCGTCGGCCGGCACACCCGCACCAAGGAAGGCCTCTGGTCGGCCCTCCTGCGCGGACCCGGCTTCAAAAAGGCCGAAGCCGCATCCCACGCACGCGCCATGGAACTCCTCGAGTTCATCGGCCTGGAGCACAAGGCCGACCACCTCGCCCGCAACCTGCCCTACGGCGAACAGCGCAAGCTGGAGATCGCCCGAGCACTCGCGAGCGACCCCGGCCTCCTGCTCCTGGACGAGCCCACCGCCGGAATGAACCCCCAGGAGACCCGGGCCGCCGAAGAACTCATCTTCGCCATCCGGGACATGGGCATCGCCGTACTCGTCATCGAGCACGACATGCGCTTCATCTTCAACCTCTGCGACCGCGTCGCCTGCCTCGTCCAGGGCGAAAAGCTCATCGAAGGCACAGCAGCGGTCGTCCAGGGCGACGAGCGCGTCGTCGCGGCATACCTCGGCACACCGTTCGAGGGCGAGCCGGGCGAGGCAGAAGCCGCAGAAGTGGCAGCCGCCGAGGCGGACGCGTCCGCCCAACGCGGTACAGCCGCGGAGGCTCCCGGCGAGACCGCGGAAGAGGTCCAGGCCTCCTCCGACGACGCATCCGCCGAAGCGGACGCGGACGACGACACACGCACCACCGGCACGGAAGGAGACGCGAAGTGACCGCACTCCTCGAAGTCGAGGACCTCAGGGTCGCCTACGGCAAGATCGAGGCCGTCAAGGGCATCTCCTTCTCCGTCGAGGCCGGCCAGGTCGTCACCCTCATCGGCACCAACGGCGCCGGCAAGACCACCACGCTGCGCACACTGTCCGGACTGCTCAAGCCGTCCGGAGGAAAGATCACGTTCGAGGGCAAGCCGCTCAGCGGCATCCCCGCGCACAAGATCGTGTCGCTGGGCCTGGCCCACTCCCCCGAGGGCCGGCACATCTTCCCGCGCCTCACCATCGCCGAGAACCTCCACCTCGGAGCGTTCCTTCGCAGCGACAAGGTGGGGATCGAGAGGGACATCCAGCGTGCCTACGACCTCTTCCCGATCCTCGGTGAGCGCCGCAAGCAGGCAGCGGGAACGCTCTCCGGCGGCGAGCAGCAGATGCTCGCCATGGGACGCGCTCTGATGTCGCAGCCGAAACTCCTCATGCTCGACGAACCCTCCATGGGACTCTCGCCGATCATGATGCAGAAGATCATGGCGACCATCTCGGAGCTGAAGGCCCAGGGCACGACGATCCTGCTCGTCGAACAGAACGCCCAGGCCGCCCTCTCCCTGGCCGACCGTGCATACGTCATGGAAGTCGGCAAGGTCGTGCTCTCCGGCACCGGCCAGGACCTGCTCCACGACGAGTCCGTCCGGAAGGCCTACCTCGGCGAGGACTGACCCGGCAGACGTGAGAAGGGCCCGCACCCCGAGGGGTGCGGGCCCTTCTCACGTGTCCTTCTTCAGTCCCGGCGGGGACTACTGCTCCTTGGCCGCCTTCTTCTCCTCGGCATCCTCGATGACCGCCTCTGCGACCTGCTGCATCGACAGCCGCCGGTCCATCGACGTCTTCTGGATCCACCGGAACGCGGCCGGCTCCGTGAGCCCGTACTGCGTCTGGAGGATGCTCTTGGCCCGGTCGACCAGCTTGCGCGTCTCCAGCCGCTGGGAGAGGTCGGCGACCTCCTTCTCCAGGGCCTTCAGCTCGGTGAAGCGAGACACGGCCATCTCGATCGCCGGCACGACATCACTCTTGCTGAACGGCTTCACGAGATACGCCATCGCACCGGCGTCACGCGCCCGCTCGACGAGATCGCGCTGCGAGAACGCGGTGAGCATCAGAACCGGGGCGATGGACTCCTCGGCGATCTTCTCGGCCGCGGAGATCCCGTCCAGGACGGGCATCTTCACATCAAGAATGACCAGGTCGGGCCGGTGCTCCCGGGCCAGCTCGATGGCCCGCTGTCCGTCACCGGCCTCGCCGACGACCGCGTAACCCTCTTCCTCGAGCATCTCTTTGAGGTCGAGCCGGATGAGGGCCTCGTCCTCGGCGATGACGACACGGGTCGTCAGCGGTGGGACGTGTGACTTGTCGTCGTCGGCGGAGATGGGCTGGGGCGACTCGGGGGCGGTCACGGGACTCCTCGGGGCGGGGCAGGTCACTGCTCATAGAGCCTACCTAGCTGCAGTAGCCCGCGTTTAACCGGTAGACTTCCCGAGCTCGCCCGGTTGGAGGAACTGGTCAGACTCGCGGTGCTCAAACCACCGTGCCTTAGGGCATGTGGGTTCGAATCCCACACCGGGCACCTGAGCACCAGAAGCGGAGAGTCACGTTCTCGTGATTCTCCGCTTTCTGCTGCGCCTCGCCAGGCATTGTCACGAAGAGTGGCGGTATGCACTTCCATGGCACAGAAGTACGGCAGAAGGGCACTGGCGCTCCTGCGGGGGCGGCGCGGAGAACGCATACGTTGCCCAGAGGCTCAACGTGCCGCTCGGCACAATCGGCTACTGGAAGCACGGGGACCACGCCAAACGCGTGCCAGGGCTCATCGAGGCATGCGTGCAGGCCATGCAGTCGGTCCTGCCCTGCAATCGCGCAACGAAAGTGCGGAGGGAGGGATGCATTGAGGTCGAGATCTCCTCCAAGCACCTGGGGTGCCCTTTCCCTCAGCACGGGCCGGGCAAGAAGCACGAGCTCCCCATCACCCTCGAACCCTGGCAGCAGCAGATCGTCGACATGCACCCCTGGCCGTTCATCCGCGGGCTCGTCCACTCCGACGGCAGCCGGATCACCAACCGGACCGAGAAGGTGATCGGCGGGCAGCGCAAGCGCTACGAGTACCCCCGGTACTTCTTCACCAATTCGTCTGCCGACATCATCCGGCTCTACACCGACGCCCTCGACCGGGGGCGTCGAGTGGAAGGCCGCCAACCAGTCGCGGACGCGCAGAACATCTCCGTCGCCCGACGCGCCTCCGTCGCCCTCATGGACGCGCCCGTCGGGCCGAAACACTCATGCCTTACGCGAGGCTCTCGCCGATGCGGTGCACCCGGACCAGGTTCGTCGAGCCGGCGACTCCCGGCGGGGACCCGGCCGTGATCACCACGATGTCGCCCTTTTCGCAGCGGCCGATCTTCAGCAGTTCCTCGTCCACCTGGGCCACCATCGCGTCCGTCGATTCCACGTGCGGGCCGAGGAAGGTCTCCACGCCCCACGTGAGGCTGAGCTGGGAGCGGGTGGCCGCGTCCGGGGTGAAGGCGAGGAGAGGGATCGGGGAGCGGTAGCGGGAGAGGCGGCGGACGGTATCGCCGGACTGGGTGAAGGCGACGAGGAACTTGGCGCCGAGGAAGTCGCCCATCTCGGCGGCCGCGCGGGCGACCGCGCCGCCCTGGGTGCGGGGCTTGTTGCGGTCGGTGAGGGGCGGCAGGCCCTTGGCGAGGACGTCTTCCTCGGCCGCTTCGACGATGCGGCTCATGGTCTTGACGGTCTCGATGGGGTATTTGCCGACGCTGGTCTCGCCGGAGAGCATCACGGCGTCGGTGCCGTCGATGACGGCGTTGGCGACGTCGGATGCCTCGGCGCGGGTGGGGCGGCTGTTGTCGATCATGGAGTCGAGCATCTGGGTGGCGACGATGACCGGCTTGGCGTTGCGCTTGGCGAGCTTGACGGCCCGCTTCTGGACGATGGGCACCTGCTCCAGTGGCATTTCGACGCCGAGGTCGCCGCGGGCGACCATGATGCCGTCGAAGGCGGCGACGATGTCGTCGATGTTCTCGACGGCCTGGGGTTTTTCGACCTTGGCGATGACGGGCAGGCGCCGGCCCTCTTCCGCCATGACGCGGTGGACGTCTTCGATGTCGCGGCCGGTGCGGACGAAGGAGAGGGCGATGACGTCCGCACCGATGCGCAGGGCCCAGCGGAGGTCTTCGATGTCCTTGTCGGAGAGTGCGGGGACGGAGACGGCGACGCCGGGCAGGTTGAGGCCTTTGTGGTCGGAGACCATGCCGCCTTCAGCGACGACGGTGTGTACGCGGGTGCCTTCGACTTCAGTGACTTCGAGGGCGACCTTGCCGTCGTCGACGAGGATGCGCTCGCCTCGGCTGACGTCTGCGGTCAGTCCTTTGTAGGTGGTGCCGCAGGTGTGGCGGTCGCCTTCGATGTCGTCGACGGTGATCGTGAATTCGTCTCCGCGTTCGAGCAGTACGGGTCCTTCGCGAAAGCGTCCGAGACGGATCTTCGGACCTTGAAGGTCGGCGAGGACGCCGACGCTGCGTCCGGTCGCGTCGGAGGCCTTCCTCACGTGCCTGTAACGCTCTTCGTGGTCGGCGTAGGTGCCGTGGCTGAGGTTGAAGCGGGCGACGTCCATTCCGGCTTGGACCAGGGCTTTGATCTGGTCGTATGTGTCGGTGGCGGGCCCCAGGGTACAGACGATCTTTGCTCGGCGCATGGTTCGAGCCTAGGCCTTACCGACCGGTAGAGAATTGGCCGGGCATGACTACTCAACGACCTTTGCGTGAAGGGTTATTGACAAGTGTTGAATTGTGCGCAGGGGTGCTCCGATGAGCGCTCGCCATTTCATGAAAGTGTGGGCGCCTGGAGCTCCGGCGGTGTCATCGTGAAACGGGCGTTCACCTGTGCGGTCACCGTCTGGCGCTGCGGCTCCAGGTCGAGCGGGGGCGCCGTTTCGGTCTGTGCGACGCCGAATGCGGCGGCCCGCATTCCGCCGGGCGCCGCCGGCATTCCGTAGGGTGAGACGTTTTCGGCGCCGATGTCGGCGAGTTCCAGGAGTGCGGTGAGCCGGCTGCCGAGTGCCTCGGCGTATTCCCGGGCGCGCCGTACGGCGTCTCGTACGGCCTCGCGGCGGGCCTCGCCGTGGGCGGGTGAGTCGGGGCGCAGTGACCACCAGGGGCCGCTGACGCGGGTGAGTTCGAGGTCGGCGAGGCGGGTGGTGAGTTCACCGAGGGCGGTGAAGTCGGTGAGTTCGGCGGTGATGTACACGCCGCCGTGGTAGGCGCGGACGCGTTCGCCTCGGCTGTGCTGGGTGAGCTCCGGGCTGATGGAGAAGGCGCCGGTCGCCAGTTTCTCCACGGCGTCTCCGTAGGACTTGATGAGGTCCAGTACGGCGTTGTTGCGCCGGGTGAGGTCCTCCAGGGCTGTGCGCCGGTCCTTGCCGCGTGCACTGACTTGGATGCCGATCCTGGCGATCTCGGGGTCGTGTTCGAGTTGGGCTTCGCCGCGTACGGCGACTCTGGGGGCCTCGGGTGTTCCGTACGGGACTGCGGTGTCGCCGGTCATGCGGTCTCCCTCACTGTTGTGGTCGAAGCCTTTCGCACGGGGTCGTCCTACGCCAGAATCTACGCGCGTTGTGCACATGATCGAGGGAGACGAAATGCCGTTGAACCGTAGGACGTTCCTGGAGCGGTCGGCCGCCGCCGGGGCCGGTGTGGCGATCGCCGGCAGTGCGGTGGCGCCCGCCGCGGCCGCGGAGCCGGAGCGGGGGCACGGCCACGGACGTCCGCCGAAGCGGTATGCGTTCACCGTCATGGGGACGACGGATCTGCACGGCAACGTCTTCAACTGGGACTACTTCACCGACAAGGAGTTCGACGACAAGGCGCACAACGACGTGGGCCTGGCGAAGATCTCGACGCTGGTGAATCGCGTCCGCGAGGAGAAGGGGCGCGGCAACACGCTCCTGATAGACGCGGGCGACACGATCCAGGGCACCCAGCTGTCGTACTACTACGCGAAGGTCGACCCGATCACCGCCGAGCGCGGCCCGGTCCATCCGATGGCGCAGGCGATGAACGCCATCGGCTACGACGCGGCGGCGCTCGGCAACCACGAGTTCAATTACGGCATCCCGGTGCTGCGGAAGTTCGAGGAGCAGTGCGACTTCCCGCTGCTCGGTGCGAACGCGCTGGACGCGAGGACGCTGTGTCCGGCGTTCGCCCCGTACAGCATGCACCGGCTGCGCACGCCGTACGGCCGCGATGTGCGTGTCGCGGTGCTCGGTCTGACGAACCCGGGCATCGCCATCTGGGACAAGCAGAATGTCAGCGGGAGGATGGTGTTCCCGGGTCTGGAGGAGCAGGCGGCGAAGTGGGTGCCGAAGCTGCGGTCGATGGGTGCGGATGTCGTGATCGTGTCCGCGCATTCGGGGTCCAGCGGCACTTCCTCGTACGGGGATCAGGTGCCGTACATCGAGAACGCCGCGGGTCTGGTCGCCGAGCAGGTGCCGGGCATCGACGCGATCCTGGTCGGTCATGCGCACACGGAGATCGCGGAGCATTTCGTCACTAACAAGGAGACCGGGAAGCAGGTTGTGCTCTCGGAGCCGCTGAAGTGGGGTCAGCGGCTGACTCTGTTCGACTTCGACCTGGTGTGGGAGAGAGGCCGTTGGAGTGTCGAGAAGGTCGCGGCGCAGGTCCTGAATTCGAACACGGTCGCCGAGGACGAGGAGATCACCCGGCTGCTGGGTGACGAGCACAAGAAGGTGGTCGCGTACGTCAATCAGGTCATCGGCACGTCCACGGCCTCGATGTCCACGGCCGACGCGCCGTGGAAGGACGAGCCGATCATCGACCTGATCAACCAGGTGCAGACGGAGACGGTGAAGGCTGCGCTGGCGGGGGGTCAGTGGGCGACGCTGCCGGTGCTCTCGCAGGCCTCGTGCTTCTCCCGTACGGCTGCCATTCCGGCCGGCGAGGTGACGATCAGGGACGCCGCCGGGCTGTACCCGTTCGAGAACACGCTGGAGGCACGGCTGGTGACGGGGTCGCAGCTGAAGGAGTACCTGGAGTTCTCGGCGCGCTACTACGTGCGGACGCCCGCGGGGGCTCCGGTCGACACGTCGAGGTTGACGAACGCGGACGGCATTCCCGACTACAACTATGACGCCGTGTCGGGTCTGATGTACGAGATCGACATCGCGAAGCCGGCCGGTTCGCGGATCGTGAACCTGTCCTTCGAGGGCAGGGCGGTCGATCCGGCGGCGCAGTTCGTGCTGGCCGTGAACAACTACCGGGCGAGCGGCGGCGGCAACTTCCCTCACATCGCCCGTGCCCAGCAGCTGTGGGCGAACTCGGAGGAGATCAGGAACACGATCATCTCCTGGGTGCAGGCGAAGGGCACGGTCGACCCGGCGTCGTTCGCCTCGGTGGGCTGGAAGCTGACGCGCGAGGGCACGCCGGTCTTCTAGACGCGGGGTCCGCGAGGCGCTCAGCGCGCCTGGGTCAAGGGGGTCGGCTTCGGCTGCTGCCCGGGGACGGCGGGCGCCTCGCGCCGTTCGAGGCCGAAGCTGGTGAAGGCGGTGCGGCGGGGCAGGGGGTAGGGCTCCTTGCCGGTGAGCGAGTTGAGGATGGAGGCGCTGCGCCAGGCCGCGAGGCCGAGGTCGGGGGCGCCGACGCCGTGGGTGTGGCGTTCGGCGTTCTGTACGTAGACGGTGCCGGTGACGCAGGGGTCGAGGTTCAGCCGGAACTGTTCGTCGACGACGGGTCGGCCTTGGCTGTCGAGGCGCATGTACGGGTCGATGCCGGCGAGCAGGTGGCCGAGCGGGCGCTCGCGGTACCCGGTGGCGAGGACGACGGCGTCGGTTGTGAGCCGGGAGCGGGTGCCTTGCCGGCTGTGCTCCAGGTGCAGTTCGACCTTGGTGGTGGCCACGCGGCCGGCGGTGCGGACGGTGACGCCGGGGGTGAGGACGGCGTCGGGCCAGCCGCCGTGCAGGGTGCGGCGGTAGAGCTCCTGGTGGATGGCGGCGATGGTGTCGGCGTCGATGCCCTTGTGGAGCTGCCACTGCCGGGGCAGGAGGTCGTTGCGCACCGGTTCGGGCAGGGCGTGGAAGTAGCGCGTGTAGTCGGGGGTGAAGTGTTCGAGGCCGAGCTTGGAGTACTCCATCGGCGCGAACGATCCGGTGCGGGCCAGCCAGTGGATCCTCTCGGCTCCGGCCGGTCTGGCACGGAGCAGGTCGAGGAAGACCTCGGCTCCGGACTGGCCGGAGCCGATGACGGTGACGTGTTCGGCGGCGAGCAGGGCGTCGCGGTGGTCGAGGTAGTCGGCGGAGTGGACGACGGGCACGCCCGGTGCGTCGGCGAGGGGGCGCAGCGGTTCGGGGACGTACGGTTCGGTGCCGATGCCGAGGGCGATGCTGCGGGTGTACGCGCGGCCGAGGGCCTCGGCCTCGCCGTCGGCGTCGAGCTGGGTGAAGTCGACTTCGAACAGGTCGCGTTCGGGGTTCCAGCGGACGGCGTCGACCTGGTGGCCGAAGTGGAGTCCGGGGAGGTTCTCGCCGACCCAGCGGCAGTACGCGTCGTACTCGGCGCGCTGGATGTGGAACGTCTCGGCGAAGTAGAAGGGGTAGAGCCGTTCCCGTGCGCGCAGGTAGCTGAGGAATGACCAGGGGCTCGCGGGGTCGGTGAGGGTGACGAGGTCGGCGAGGAACGGGACCTGGAGGGTGGCGCCCTCGATGAGCAGACCGGGGTGCCAGCGGAAGGTGGGCCGCTGCTCGTAGAACGCGGTCGCGAGGCCGCCCGGTACGCCGTGGGCGAGCGCGGCGAGGGAGAGGTTGAACGGGCCGATGCCGATGCCCACCAGGTCGTGGGGGCGGTCGAGGGTGGCCGCCGCCGGGGCGGCCTCGGTAGCGGGCGTGGCGGTCATCGGGGGGTGCTGCCTTCCACGAGTGCGATCAGGGCGTGCAGATGGTCGGGGGTGGCGTGCGGGTTGAGCAGGGTCGCCTTGAGCCAGATGCGGCCGTCGGCGCGGGCCCGGCCGAGGACGGCGTGGCCGCCGGTGAGGAGGGTGCGGCGGATGCCGGCGGTCCGCTCGTCGGTGGCGCCGGTGGGGCGGAACAGGACGGTCGACAGGGTGGGACGTTCGTACAGCTCCAGTCCGGGGTGCTTCTCGATGAGGTCGGCGAGGTCCTGTGCGGCGGCGCAGACCTGGTCCACCAGTGCGCCGAGTCCGGTGCGCCCGAGGGCCCTGAGGGTGGCGGCGATCTTGAGGACGTCGGGGCGGCGGGTGGTGCGCAGGGAGCGGCCGAGGAGGTCGGGCAGTCCGGCGTCGGTGTCGTCCTCGGCGTTGAGGTATTCGGCGGTGTGTGCGAGGGGCGCGAGGCGGGTCGTGTCGGCCACGGCGAGGAGTCCGGCCGCGATGGGCTGCCAGCCGAGTTTGTGCAGGTCGAGGGTGACGGAGTGGGCGCGGTCCAAGCCCGCGAGGAGGCTTTTTCGTGCGCGGCTGAAGAGGAGCGGGCCACCGTACGCGGCGTCGACGTGGAGTTCGGCGCCGTGATGCCCGGCGACCTCGGCGATCGCAGCGAGCGGGTCGATGCGGCCGGTGTCGGTGGTGCCGGCGGTGGCGACGACGAGCACGGGGCCGGGCAGCTTTGTGAGGGCGTCGTTCACGGCGGCGATGTCGTGGACCGGGACGGTGACGGGGTCGGGCAGCCCCAGCAGCCAGGCGGCGCGGCGCACGGAGTGGTGTGCGGAGTCGGCGCAGAGGACCTGGACCGCGGGGCTGTGGCGTTCGCGGGCGAGGAGGAGGGCGAGCTGGTTGGACTCGGTGCCGCCGGTGGTGACGAGGGCGGCGGGGGCGGGAGCGCGCGGGTAGACCTCGGTGGCCAGGGCCCGGGTGAGGGCTGCTTCGAGCGCGGAGGCGGCCGGGGCCTGGTCCCAGGAGTCCATCGACGGGTTCAGCGCGGAGGCGGCGAGGTCGGCGGCGACGGCGAGTGCGAGGGGCGGGGTGTGGAGGTGGGCAGCGCACAGGGGATCGGCGGGGTCGGCCGAGCCCAGGGCGACGGCGCGGACGAGGGTGTGGAGGGCCTCTTCGGGGCCGCGGCCCTGATCGGGGAGGGGGTCGCCGAGGGCGTCGCGCATCCGTGCGGCGACGGCGTCCGGTCCGCCGCCGGGCAGGGGGCCGCCGCGCGCCTCGGCACCCTCCTGGAGAGCGCCGAGCACGACGCGGACCAGTGGCCGCAGGGCATCGGGGCCGGTGGGGCCGCCTGCGAGGGGCGGTGGCGGCGGCGTGGGCATGCGGAGTCCTTCGTGACGGATCGCGGCGGTGGGCGCGGTGCGCCCGGGAGGCTCAACGATCCGGAACGGAAGGGGTATTGGGTGGGGGGCCGGGCTGCGGGGTGGGGCGCTTTCCCCCTACCCGCCCCTTCCCGGAACAGGGGCAAGCCCCGGCCCCGGTACGGCGGGAGGCTGGGGGACCTCGCGTGCGAGGAGTGTCCTCAAGCGCCGGACGGACTGGTTCGCCGCTGCGCGGAACGCTCCGGCTGCCGGTCCGGTCTTCTCCGGCTACGCCCGGACTCAATCAGCCCCGCCGGGCACATCCGGCCTCGCTCAGGCACTTCCGGCCCCGCCGGCGATTGAGGCGCGGCGCGGGATTCCGGGCGGAGCCCCGACGGGGGGCGGGCACACCGCGCCCCGCCGGCGCCCAACCGGGAGACACATTTGGCTCCCGCCAGACATCCAGCCCCGCCGTGGCCATCAGCCTCGCAGAGGTGCACATCCAGCCCGGAGCCGGGAGCCCAGCCAGCCCGCCGGGCAAGCCTCCAGGCCGGCCGGCGACTGAGGGGCGGGGCTCGGCACACCGGCCCCGCCGACGCCCAACCGGAGTGCGTCCAGCCCCCGCCGGGGTCATCAGCCCTGCGGGCCCATCCGGCCACGGCCGGGTACCGGCCCGTCGGCACACATCCGGCCCGGCCGGGCACCTCCAGCCCGCCGGGCACCTCCAGACCCGCGGGCCACAGCCGGCCCGCCGGGGATTGGGGCGGGGCACCGGCGGGGCGGAGGGCACACGCCCCCCGGCCCCCGGGTGTCAGGCGCCGCGGATGTGCAGGGCCCTTCGGAGGTCGTCCAGTTGGTCCGCCAGCTTGCGGCGCAGTGCCGGGATCGGTGCGGCCTCGCGCAGGCAGTCCTCGCCCAGTCGCAGCGCCTCCGCGTCGACCGCGTGGAGCGGGAAGGCGTACCGGCCGGCGGCCTCTGCGATCGCCGGGCCGCGGCGGGCCGCGACAGCGACCGCGTCGGGGTAGTAGCGGGGGACGTACTCCCGTACCAGCGCCGCCTGTTCGGGCTGCCAGAAGCCCTGGGCCGTCGCCGTGAACAGGTAGTTGGACAGGTCGTCCGTCTCGAAGAGCCGGGACCAGGCCTCCGCCTTGGCCTCCGGTGTCGGCAGGGCGGCGCGGCAGCGGGCCGCGCCCTCCTGGCCGGTTGCGCTCGGGTCGCGGTCGAGTTCGGCCGCGATCTCCTTCTCGCCGACCGCGCCGAGGACGGCGAGGCGCGTGAGGATGCGCCAGCGCAGCTCGGGGTCGAGTTCGGGCCCGCCGGGGACGCTGTCGTCGGCGAGCCACTCCTGGATGGACGCGGGCTGGGAGGCCGCGTCGATGAAGTGGCGGACCGCGGTCAGTCGCAGGCCCGGGTCGCTGCCGTCCTCCGTGTGGCGCAGCACGGCGCGGCAGGTGTCGGTGAGCGTGGCGAGGGCGGCGGGGCGCTGCTCCGCGGGCAGGTAGCAGTCGGCGATCGGTCCGGACGCGAAGGCGAGGACTCCCTGGACGACGGCGAGGTCGGTCTCCCGGGGCAGGTGCGCGCGGGCGGCCTGGAGGTAGGCGGTGGGGGCCAGTTCGCCGTCGCGGACCATGTCGCGGGCGGCGTTCCACACGACGGCGCGGGTGAGCGGGTCGGGGATGCCGGAGAGGGAGCCGAGTGCGGTGGCCCAGGACTCGGTGTCGAGGCGGACCTTGGCGTAGGTGGTGTCGCCGTCGTTGAGGACGACGAGCGCGGGGCGGCGGCCCGGATGGACCTCGTGCTCGGTGAGCGGCACGTCCACGTCCATGCGGTGGCGCAGGACCAGGCGGCCCGGTTCGATCGGGTCGGTGTCGAAGGCGCCGACGGCGATGCGGTGGGGGCGGCTGCCGTCGTGCTCGATGCCGAGCCTCCAGCCGCCGGCGGTCTCGGTGACGGTCGGGGTGAGGGTGTCGACGCCGGTGGTGCGCAGCCATTGGCCCGCCCAGGTGTGCACGTCCCGGTCGGTGGCCTCCGCGAGAGAGTCGATGAAGTCGGCGAGGGTGGCGTTGGAGAACTTGTGCCGGGCGAAGTGGATGTTGATGCCGGCGAGGAAGTCCTTCTCCCCCAGCCAGGTCACGAGCTGGCGCAGGGCGGATGCGCCCTTGGCGTAGGAGATGCCGTCGAAGTTGAGCATCGCGGACGCGGTGTCGGGCACGGCGTCCGGGTCGGGGGCGACGGGGTGGGTGGAGGGCCGCTGGTCGGCGTCGTAGCCCCACGCCTTGCGGGTGATGCCGAAGTCGACCCAGGTGTCGGTGAAGCGGGTGGCCTCGGTGAGCGTCTGGTAACCCATGTACTCGGCGAACGACTCGTTCAGCCAGATGTCGTCCCACCACTTGAGGGTGACGAGGTCGCCGAACCACATGTGCGCCATCTCGTGGGCGATGACCATGGCGCGGGTCTGGCGCTGGGTGTCGGTGACGGCGGAGCGGTAGACGAATTCGTCACGGAAGGTGACGAGTCCGGGGTTCTCCATGGCACCGGCGTTGAACTCGGGCACGAAGGCCTGGTCGTAGGAGTCGAAGGGGTACGGCTCCTCGAACTTCTCGTGGTACCGGTCGTAGCACTGGCGGGTGATCTCGAACAGTTCGTCCGCGTCGGCGTCGAGGTGGGCACCGAGCGAGCGGCGCACATGGAGGCCGAAGGGCAGCCCGGCGTGCTCGGTGCGGACCGAGTGCCAGGGGCCGGCGGCGACGGCCACGAGGTAGGTGGACAGCAGCGGGGTGGGGGCGCAGGTCCAGCGGCCGTTGCCGTCGTGGGTCGCGATGCTGTTGCCGAGGACGGTCCAGCCCTGCGGCGCGGTGACGGTGAGCGCGAAGACGGCCTTGAGATCCGGCTGGTCGAAGGCGGCGAAGACCCGCTGGACGTCCTCCAGGAACAGCTGGGTGTAGACGTAATCCTCGCCGTCGGTCGGGTCGGTGAAGCGGTGCATGCCTTCGCCGGTGCGGGAGTAGCGCATGCTCGCGTCGACGTGCAGCACGTGGTCACCGGCGGTGAGGCCGGTCAGCGGGTAGCGGTTGCCGTCGAGCGCGGCGGGGTCGAGTGACTGTCCGTCCAGGGTGAGGGAGCGCAGTTCGGCGGGCTTGAGCTCGACGAAGGTGTCCCCGGCCGCGCGTGCCGTGAACCGGATCACGGTCCGGGAGTCGAAGGTCTCTTCGCCGGTGGTCAGATCGAGGTCGATGCTGTAGCGGTGTACGTCGATCAGCCGGGCTCGGGTCTGCGCTTCGTCGCGCCTCAGTACGGACATGGGGGCCATGCTGCCCGATGGCCCCGGGACGGCACAGGGGGGTGTGTTGCGCTGTCAGCGCACACTGTCCGCCACGCTCGCCTAACGCCGCGCGTCGGCTGCGCGGAACATCGGGACGTCGGCTTCGCGGCTCACCGGGGCGTCGGCGTGCGCCGCGGGCAGCGTCCGGGCCTACTCCTCGTTCTCCGGCGGGGGTCCGCTTGCGATGGTCTCGTGGTGGCGGATCACCTCGGCGATGATGAAGTTGAGCAGTTTCTCGGCGAACGCGGGGTCGAGGTTCGCGCTCTCCGCGAGCTGGCGCAGCCGCTCGATCTGGCGGGCCTCGCGGGCCGGGTCGGCGGGCGGCAGGTGGTGCTCGGCCTTGAGGTGCCCGACCTGCTGGGTGCACTTGAAGCGTTCGGCGAGCATGTGCACGACCGCTGCGTCGATGTTGTCGATGCTCTCGCGCAGGCGGGTCAGTTCGGCGCGCACGTTCTCGTCGATGTCCTTCGTGGTCATGGTCATGGAGCTTACGTCGAGGTGCCGATGACGGTCGGGGGGTGTTCAGGGTCCGGGACGCGGTTGCTCCAGCCGCCGGGGACGCTGCGTCCCTGCTGCTCGCGGAAGCGGACGGGCGCGAGGCCGACGCGGCGGGTGAACAGCCGGGAGAAGTAGGCCGGGTCCTCGTAGCCGACCCGCCGGGACACAGCCGCCACGGGCAGGTCGGTGGTCGCGAGGAGTTCCTTGGCGTGGCCCAGCCGGATGCCGAGAAGGTAGTCCTTGGGGCTGCATCCGGCACCGCGGCGCACGGCCGTGCGCAGTTCGGTGGGGGTCATGCCGTGCCGGGCCGCGTGCTCGGCGACGGACAGGGGCTGGCAGGCGTCGCGGGCGAGGGCGGTGAGGACCGGGTCGCCGTCGGCGTTGGTGTCGGCGCGGGCGCGGCGCAGGGCGACGAGGAGCTCATGGACGGCGGCGCCGGTCTCGACCTCCAGGAGCGGATTGCCGCGGCGGGCGGCGCGGGTGATGCGCCCGACGGCGGCGCGGGCGCCCGCGGCGTCGGACAGGGGCACGACGGGCCGGTCGGGTTCTATGTAGCCGAGTTCGGTGTAGGTGGCGGTGGCGGGTCCGGTGAAGTCGACGAAACTCTCGTCCCAGCCGGCGGAGGGGTCGGGTCCGTAGTGGTGGGGGACTCCCGGGGTGAGCCAGATGACGGCGGGCGCGGTGACGCTGGTGCGGCGCCCGTCGGTGCCGCGGTACCAGCCGCTGCCGGCGCTGATCACGACGGCGACGTGGTGGTCGAGGGTGCGGGGCCCGACGGTGGGCAGCTGCCCGTGCTGGAGGCCGACGCCGAGGCAGACGAGGCCCAGCCGGTGATGGACCGGCCTCGGGGTGAAATATCGCATCCAGGTGTGGTACATGCCGTTTTCCGCTCCCTCCCCCGGGGCCCCTTCCGCCGGATCGGCCGGATGGGAGGAGGCCACCGGACGGGCCCCAGTCCAAGGAAGGCCGATCTTTGTCCATGGACCGGCCGCACGCCAGACGGCGATCGTTTCCGATGTGAACGAGCGAAAGAGGAACGGGGAGCCGGTGTCCGACTTCACGGCGGGTGACCTCGCGACGGATGACGTCACGGTGGACGACTTCACGGTGAGCGACTTCACGGTGGGCGACAGTGATTTCCTGCTGGACGGGCGGCCGGTGCGGCTGCTGTCGGGGGCGCTGCACTACTTCCGGGTGCACGAGGCGCAGTGGGGGCACCGGCTGGCAATGCTGCGCGCGATGGGTCTCAACTGTGTGGAGACCTACGTCCCGTGGAACCTGCACGAACCGCGGCCAGGGCGTTACGCGGACGAGGAGGCGCTCGGCCGGTTCCTCGACGCGGTGCGGGCGGCGGGGCTGTGGGCGATCGTGCGCCCGGGGCCGTACATCTGCGCCGAGTGGGAGAACGGCGGGCTGCCGCACTGGCTGACCGGACGGCTGGGGCGCCGGGCGCGCACGTCGGACGAGGAGTACGAGGGGAATGTGGAACGCTGGTTCACCCGGCTGCTGCCGCAGCTGGTGCGGCGCCAGCTCCCGGCGGGTGGCCCCGTGGTGATGGTGCAGGTCGAGAACGAGTACGGCAGTTACGGCTCCGACCGCGATCACCTGGGGTTCCTGGCGGAGCTGCTGCGCGGCTGCGGTGTGACCGTCCCGCTGTTCACGTCCGACGGGCCGGCGGACCACATGCTGACGGGCGGCTCGGTGCCGGGCGTGCTCGCGACGGTGAACTTCGGGTCGGGGGCGGCCGAGGCGTTCGCGGCCCTGCGCCGCCATCAGCCGCGGGGGCCGCTGATGTGCATGGAGTTCTGGTGTGGCTGGTTCGACCACTGGGGCGACGAGCACGTGGTGCGCGACGCGGACGATGCGGCGCGGGCCCTGCGGGAGATCCTCGAGGCCGGTGGCTCGGTGAATGTGTACATGGCACACGGCGGGTCGAATTTCGCGGGCTGGGCGGGTGCGAACCGTTCGGGCCCGATGCAGGACGGGCTGCTCGCGCCGACGGTGACGTCGTACGACTACGACGCGCCGATCGACGAGGCGGGCCTGCCGACGGAGAAGTTCTGGCGTTTCCGCGAGGTCCTCGCGGAGTACCACGACGGTCCGCTGCCGGATCCGCCGCCGCCGCCCGCGGCGCTCGGTGCGCCCGCCCGGGCGGTGCCGGACGCGTGGACGCCGGCCGGCGACGTGCTGGAGGTCCTCGGCGGCAAGGAGTGGTCGGGCCCGCTCCCGCCGACGTTCGAGGAGCTGGACGTGGACCGCGGTCTGGTGCGCTACCAGGTGGACGTTCCCGGACCCCGGCGGCCGTATTCACTGCGGGTGGCGGGCCTGCGGGACCGGGCTGTGGTGTACGTCGACGGCGAGCTCGCCGGGGTCCTGGAAGAGGAGGACGCGGTCCTCGCCGAGCCGGTGCCGGGGCCGGCCGCCGTGGAGCTGTGGGTGGAGTCGCTGGGCCGGGTGAACTACGGGCCGCGGACCGGCGAGCCGAAGGGCATCACGGGCGGGGTCCTGCACGAGCGGCAGTATCTGCACGGGATACGGGCACGGGGGCTGCGGCTGGACGCCTTCGAGGTGGCCGCGGTCGACCGGCTGCCGTGGCGGGATGCGCCCCGTGAGATGGCCCGAGGACTGTTCCGGGGGGTCGCCGAGGTGGCATCGCCGGGGGACGCCTGGCTCGAACTGCCCGGCTGGACGCGCGGTTTCGTGTGGGTCAACGGGTTCGCCCTGGGCCGGTACTGGTCGAAGGGTCCGCAGCAGGCGCTGTACGTGCCCGGCCCCGTGCTGCACGCGGGCGGGAACGACGTGTGGGTGCTGGAGCTGGAGGGCTGTGCGGGGGACCGTGAGGTGCTGCTGCGCTGATGGCCGGTGGCCCGGGCGGCCGCGCACGACAGGCGGGGCGCGGGTGCGGCAAGGAGGGGCAAGGAGGGGCGGGGCGCGTGTGCGGCGCGGACGGGCGGGGCGGGGCGGGGCGCGGGGGCGCGAAGGGAGGGGCGGGCCCGCCGGCCCGACCCTCCCGGTGTGCTGCGTGCCGTGTGCGCCCGGGCTACAGCGTGGCGGCCGCGGACTTGATCGCGGAGGCGAAGGTCGAGACCTCGGTGTAGACACCGGGGTAGCCGGCCCTGGCGCAGCCGTAGCCCCAGCTCACGATGCCGACCTGGATCCAGGCGCCCGCGTTGTCCCGGCGGAACATCGGTCCACCGGAGTCGCCCTGGCAGGTGTCGACGCCGCCCTGGTTGTAGCCGGCGCAGATCTCCTCACCCGGGATGAGTTCGTCGTACGCCTGCCCGCAGCTGGCGTCGGAGACGAACGGAACCTGTGCCTTGAGCAGGTGGCGCTGCTGCGGGCCGCCCTCGCGGGCCGCGCCCCAGCCGGCGACGGTGAACGTGCCGCTGTTGTACGCCGTCGTCTCGGCGATCTTGAGGGTCGGCAGGTTGATCGGCTGGGCGAGCTTGATCAGCGCCCAGTCCTTGCCGGAGCCGTTGTAGCCGGGGGCCTGGAGGACCTTGGTGGAGCGGACCTTGATGGCGCTGGGGCTCTGCAGGTCCGCGACTCCGGCGGTCGCGGTGATGCTGGTGTTGTTGCCGGAGCCGCTCACACAGTGGGCGGCGGTCAGGACGATGTCCTTGGTGTAGAGCGCGCCGCCGCAGCCCATGGAGAGCCGGACCATGAACGGGAACTCGCCCTGGGCGGCGCGGGTGCCGCCGACGACGGGCGGGGTGGCGGCCGAGGCGGAGCTGGGCTGGAGGCTGATCGCGGCGAGCACGATGGCGCCGGCCGCGGCGCATCTCTTGAGCACACGCAGAAGCTGCTTCAACGGACTGCCTTTCGTGGGGGGTTGAGAGTGCGCCTCGTTCGCACGCATGCGGCAGTTCGGGTAATGACATGCGCGCGACAAGGACGTGTCCGGATTATCTGCACCGGATCAGCGGCCCCACAAGAAGCGGGTTTCGGCCATGCGTGAGGGCGCGGGCCGGCCTGGTCCCGTGCCCCTTGCCGGCCCGGCCGTAGAGTTGAAAGCGGCCGACTGTCGTGCATGGGGGTACGGGACGTGGCGAACGGCAGCGAGGTGGTGCACGGGTTCCCGCACCTGGACACCGTGCGGTCGGCGGTCACCGCCCTGTACCGCCGGCTCTCGCCCGAAGGCGTGCACTCCTACGCCCCGAGCGTGCTCCCCGCCGACGTGGCCTTCGACGACCGGGACGATCTGCACCTGGGCGCCCAGCGGGTCGCCGGCGCTCTGGTCCGGCATCTGCGGCTGCCCGACGCGCGCATGATCGTGAGCTTCCGCGCGATGGAACACGCCGCGAGCGTCGAACTGGCCGCGGGCCCCGAGTACTTCATCGAGCTGAACGACCGCTTCCGCACGCACCGGCGCGACATCGGCGCCGCTCTCGCCCACGAGATCACCCATGTGCTGCTGCACCGGCTCGGGCTCTCCTTCCCCGGCCTGCGCGACAACGAGATCCTCACCGACACGGTGACCACCTATCTCGGGGCGGGCTGGCTGCTGCTGGACGCGTTCCGCGAGGACGGAGTGTCCAGCCAGAAGCTCGGCTATCTCACCCCGGAGGAGTTCGGCTATGTGCTCGCCGGGCGGGCCCTGGCCTTCGGCGAGGACCCCTCGCCGTGGTTCACCAGCGCCGAGGGCTATTCCGCGTACACCACCGGGCGTGCGCAGGCGCTGCGCGACGCCCGGCGCCCTCCGCTCACCACCGCGGGCCGCCTCGCGCGCCACCGCTACGCCAAGGACCGCCGCCACGCGCTGGAGGAACCCGCGCGGCAGCACGCGGGCCAGGGCGCGTACGTCTTCGAGCCCGGCCCCGGCGGGATGCGGGTGTCCTTTCCGTGCACCACCTGCCACCAGCGCATCCGGGTGCCCGTCCGGGGCCGGGTGCGCGCCCGGTGCGGGCTGTGCCGGACGATTCTCGAATGCGACACCTGACCCGGTCTCCGTAGGGTCGTGCCATGGACGACAGTCACGTGGACGAGGGCCGCACGGACCGGGGCACGGCGGACCGGGAGCGGGCGGACGCGCGCGGGTTGTTCGCGGCCGTGTACGAGGGCGACGACGACCGGTGGTGCGGCTGCTGCGCGCGGGCGTTCCGGCCGACACCGTGGACGAGGACGGGCAGACACCGCTGTACCTGGCGGCCGTGGAGGGCGAGACGGGCATCGTACGGCTGCTGCTGGCCGCGGGCGCCGATCCCGACCGGGCCTGCGGGCCGGAGAACGACGACCTGCCGCTGTGCGGGGCGGCCGTCGGCGGCCACACCGGCGTCGTCCGCGCCCTGCTCGCCGCGGGCGCCACGCCCGACCGGCGGGAACTGCTCGGCTTCACCGCGCTGACCTGGGCGGTGGGCCAGGGGCACGCGGAGACGGCGGAGGCGCTGCTGGAGCACGGAGCCGACCCGGACCTGACCTGCCCGAGCGGCGAGCCCCCTTTGGTGGTCGCGGCCCGGCGCGGCTCTCCGTCGACCGTGCGTGCGTTGCTGCGACACGGCGCGAGCGCCCGGGCCGAGGCGCTGGAGGAGGCCCGCCGCTGGCTGACGCTGGACGTGGAGCAGCAGCTGCGCGAGGGGCTGCTGGCACACGAGCCAGGGGCGGAGACCGTCTCGCGGCGGGTGGCGGAGGACGGCGGGGCAACGGTCGTCGTGGAGGTGCTGCGCGAGGGCAGGCCGGCGGCGGGCAACGAACAGCAGACCGGGCACGGGGCCATTGCCACGCTCCTGGAGGAGGACCTCGGCATCCGTACCCCGTACGCGACCCTGGCGGAACGGGCCCTGCGCGAGGGCGACCCGGACCGGGACGACTGGATCGAGTCGGTGACGGCGCTGTGGCGGCGCGGCGACGAGGAGACGTTCCAGGCCGCGGCCGCGTGGTGCGCGAGCGACGATCCGCTGCGCCAGGCGTTCGCAGCGGACGTCCTGGGGCAGTTGGGATTCACCTACGGCGGCGCGCCGGACAGCCGCACGGCGGACGGCGACGCGGTGGACGGCCACGCGGCCGACAGCGACGCGGCGAACGCAGGCGCGGAGCCTCCCGCACGGGACGGGGACGTACGCGGTGACACGAGTCCACGCGACGGGGACAGGATCCTGCGGCCGTTCGCGGCGCGGGCGCTGCCCCTGCTGCGCGAGCTGTCCCGGGAGGCGCGCGATGCCGAGCTGGTCCAGGCGGCGGTCACGGCGCTCGGCCACCACGCGGACCCTTCGGCTCTGAACGACGTCCTGCGGCACGCCGGACACCCGGACGCGGCGGTCCGCCACCGGGTGGCACTCGCGCTGTGCGGCCTGGTCCCCGGCGACCACGCCGAGGGGATCGCGGCGCTGATCACGCTCAGCCGGGACCCGGCCGACGCGGTCAGGGACTGGTCCACGACGGCGCTGGCCGAACTGGACGCCGACACCCCGGAGATCCGTGAGGCGCTGGCGGCCCGGATCGACGATCCCGACGCGGACACCGCCGCGGAGGCGGCACGGGGACTGGCGATTCGTCAGGATCAACGTGCCGAGGCGGTGTTGGTGCGCCTCCTCGCCGACGGCGACCCCGCGAGCCCGGCGCACGGCACGGCGACGGACGCGGTACGGCACATCAGGGACGAGCGGTTGAGGCGGCGCCTGGAGGCGACGGTGCCGCGACGGCCCTAGCGGCCTGCCGGGAGCGGAACCGCGACGGACCCGGCAGCCTGACCGCAGCGGAACCGCGACGGCCCTGGCGGCCTGAGCGCACAGCGGCCCCGGCTCCCCGCGCACCGGCCGCCGCGGCCTGAGCGCTCACAAGAGTCTGAGTTTGCCCGGCGCTGCTTCCTCGAAGACCGTCACCAGCCAGTCGAAGACGGTGGGGCCCTGTCCGGCGCGGGCGCGCGCGAGCCGGTCGAGGATCTCGGCACGGCTGTCGGGGTGTGCGCGCCGGGCGCGCAGACCCAGCTGCCGTACGGTCTCCTCCCGGCCGAGGGCGCGGCGCGAGAGCTCGTGGTCGCGCCATTCGACGACGAAGTCGCCGTCGTCGGGGGTGCCCATGCCGCCGCGGAGGCAGTCTGCGAGGGCGTCGAGGTTGCGGCCGAAGTATCCGCCGGGTCCGTTGACGGCTTCGCCGATCACCGTCCAGAAGCTGTCAAGGTCGGTGACCTCCGCCCCGTCGATCGCATAGGTGGTCGTCACGGAGCGGAGGATACCGGCGGCGGGCTGCCGTTCAGCGGTTCAGCAGCCGTGGTCGACGAGGTCGAACGACTCGTAGTGGTCGGCGGTGTAGTAGTCCTCCTGCTCCGTCTCTCCGGTGACGATCCGCCGTGCGCCGCGTGTGGGGGAACCCGGCGTGACGACGGTGTACTCCTGGTAGTAGCCGGTCGACTGCGACGGCAGGACGCCCTCGCGGTTCTGGAAGACGGTGCCGTCCTGTTCGTAGGGGAACGGCCCGCCCTGCTCGATCAGGTCGAGCGTGTCGTGAGCCTGCGGCGGCAGGGCGGAGTAGCAGATCTCACCGACCGCTGCGGGCGCGGCGGGGGCGGCGGTGGCGGCCTGGCCACCGAGGAGAAGGGCGGAGACGAGGGCGGCGACACCGCCGGCGGCAGCTATTCGTGGGGGGATTCGCATGGCAACCATTGATGCGCGTAGACCATGCCGCGTCAACGCCAACTCAGGTGAATTTCCCGGGAGTTCACCACTTGCGGACCGCCGGGCCGCAGGTCTTCACCTGTCGTCCGCAGGGTGTTCGCGAGCCGGGCACAACGTCACCCCGCGCCGTACACCGGTCCCGGCTCCGCCGCCTGCGCGAGCAGCTTCCGTACGGCTCGGCCCGCCTCGGCCGGTGTCCACCGGGCACCCCGGTCGGCGGTGGGGCCCGGCCGCCAGCCGTCCATGACGGTGATGCGGCCGGCTTCGGCCTCGAAGACACGGCCGGTCACTCCGGCGCAGTCGGCGGAGCCGAGCCAGACCACGAGCGGCGAGACGTTCCCCGGCGCCATCGCGTCGAAACCGCCGCGCTCGGGGGCCGCCATCGTGTCGGCGAAGGTGTGCTCGGTCATCCGGGTGCGGGCGGCCGGGGCGACGGCGTTGACCTGGATGCCGTAGCGCCCCATCTCGGCCGCGGCGACCAGGGTGAGCGCGAGGATCCCGGCCTTGGCGGCCGCGTAGTTGCCCTGGCCGACGCTGCCGAGCAGCCCGGCCCCGGAACTCGTGTTGACCACCCTGGCCACCGGCTCTCGCCCCGCCTTCGTCTCGGCCCGCCAGTGCGCCGCCGCGTGCTTGAGCGGCAGGAAGTGCCCCTTGAGGTGGACGCGCACGACGGCGTCCCAGTCGTCCTCGTCCAGGTTGACGAGCATTCGGTCGCGCAGGAACCCGGCGTTGTTGACCAGGGTGTCCAGCCGGCCGAAGGCGTCGACGGCGGCAGCGATCAGGGACGCCGCGCCGTCGGTGGTCGCGATGTCGCCCGCGTGCGCGATCGACGTGCCGCCCGCCGCGGCGATCTCCTCGACGACCGCGCGGGCCGGATCGGCGCAGCCGCCCGCCCCGTGGAGCGAGACGCCGAGGTCATTGACGACGACTTTCGCCCCTTGGGCGGCGAAGGCCAGCGCATGGGCGCGGCCGAGGCCGCGTCCGGCTCCGGTCACGATCACCACACGTCCGTCGCACATGCCTGTCATGGCTGTCTCCTCGTCTCGGTCGTCGTCGTCATCGCCACCTCCTGGTCCGCGTTGCCGCGTCCGCGCGTCATGCGTCGTGACGCCGCCGCCGACGGACCTCTTCCACCGCGGGTCCGCCCGGCGGATCCGCGGTGGACGCGTCGAGGAAGGCGGGCCGCTCGCCGCCGCCGTGAACGAGGAGGGACGCCCCGCTGATGTACGCGGCGCGCGGGGAGGCGAGGAAGACGGCCGCGTCGCCGGCGTCGGAGGGTTCGGCGAGCCGGCCCAGCGGCACGGTGCGGCCGACGGCGGCGATGCCGGCCTCGTCCCCGTAGTGCAGGGCGGACAGCTCGGTGCGGACCATGCCGAGCACCAGAGTGTTCACCCTGACCCGGGGCGCCCATTCGACGGCCATCGACCGCGCGAGGCTCTCGAGACCGGCCTTGGCGGCGCCGTACGCGGCGGAGCCCGGCGAAGGGCGCGCCCCGCTCACGCTGCCGATCATGACGATCGACCCGCGGGAGGCGTCCAGGTACGGGCGGGCGGCGAGCGAGGCGGTCAGCGGTGCGACGAGATTGAGCTCGATCACGCGCGCGTGCCGCTCCGGGCCGGCCTCCCGGAGCAGCCGGCGCGGCGTGCCGCCCGCGTTGTTGACGAGCGTGTCCAGCCGTCCGTGCCGCGAGGCGACGGTGGCGAAGAACTCCCCCACGCCTGCCGCGTCCCGTACGTCGAGCCTGGCGAACTCCACTCCGGGCAACGGGACTTCGGGCGGACGGCGTGCGCAGGCGACGACGGTGGCACCCGCCCGCGCGAACGCGCGCGCGATGCCCGCGCCGACACCGCGCGTGCCGCCGGTGACGACGGCGACCCTCCCGTCCAGCTCCATCGGCTGCTACCTTCCCCACCTAACAAACGTTTGGTGGAAGGTAGATGATCCGCTCATGACTGTCTCCACCGCAAGCCCGCGGACGGGCATTCGCGTCGTCACCGTCGACTTCCCGCCCGTCAACGCCCTTCCCGCACAGGGCTGGTACGACCTCGCCGACGCCGTGCGCGCCGCCGGGCGCGACCCGGACGTCCGCTGTGTGGTCCTCGCAGCAGAGGGCCGCGGATTCAACGCAGGCGTGGACATCAAGGAGGTGCAGCGGGACACCGGACACCGGGTCCTGCTGGACGTCAACCGCGGCTGCGCGGAGGCGTTCGCCGCCGTCCACGAGTGCGAGGTGCCCGTCGTCGCCGCCGTCCACGGCTTCTGTCTGGGCGGCGGCATCGGCCTCGTCGGCAACGCGGACGCGATCGTCGCCTCGCAGGACGCCGTCTTCGGACTGCCCGAACTGGACCGCGGCGCGCTCGGCGCGGCCACTCACCTGGCGCGGCTGGTGCCCCGGCATCTGATGCGCGCCCTGTACTACACCTCGCGCACAGCGACCGCCGCCGAACTGCAGGCGCACGGCTCGGTGTGGCGGACCGTCCCGCGCGGCGAGCTCCTCTCCGCGGCCCTGGAGCTGGCGCAGGAGATCGCCCGGAAGGACGGGACACTGCTGCGTCTCGCGAAGGCCGCGATCAACGGCATCGACCCCGTCGACGTACGCCGCAGCTACCGCTTCGAGCAGGGCTTCACCTTCGAGGCGGAGCTGAGCGGTGCGGGCGGCCGTGTGCGCGGCAGGTTCGGCGGCGACCACGGCCCTGCGGACGCCCGCGAGGAGGCGCGGCATGAGTGACAAGACCATGACCGCCGACGAGGCGGTGTCGAGGCTGCGCAGCGGGATGACGGTCGGCATCGGCGGATGGGGCTCGCGCCGCAAGCCGATGGCCCTGGTGCGTGCACTGCTCCGGTCCCGGATCACCGATCTCACCGTGGTCTCGTACGGTGGCCCCGACGTTGGCCTCCTCGCCGCCGCCGGACGCATCCGCCGCCTGGTGACCGCCTTCGTCACCCTGGACTCCATTCCGCTGGAACCGCACTACCGGGCGGCACGCGAGCGCGGGGCGTTCGAGCTGACGGAACTCGACGAGGCCATGTTCATGTGGGGCCTGCACGCCGCCGCCAACCGGCTGCCCTTCCTGCCGGTCCGGGCCGGGCTCGGCTCCGACGTGATGACGGTCAATCCGGGGCTGCGCACGGTCACATCGCCGTACGAGGACGGGGAGACATTCGTCGCCGCGCCCGCGCTGCGCATGGACGCGGCGCTGGTCCACCTGAACCGCTGCGACCGGCTGGGCAACGGCCAGTACCTCGGCCCCGACCCGTACTTCGACGATCTGTTCTGCGAGGCCGCCGACGCCGCGTACGTCTCCTGCGATCAGCTCGTCGGGACCGCCGAGTTGAGCAAGGGCGCCGCGCCGCAGACGCTGCTGGTCGCCCGGCATTCGGTCACCGGGGTCGTCGAGGCGCCGAACGGCGCGCACTTCACCTCCTGCGCCCCCGACCACGCCAGGGACGAGGAGTTCCAGCGGATGTACGCGACGACGCCCTGGGCCGACTTCTCGGCGCGCTTCCTGTCCGGGGACGAGCGCGCCTACCGGTCGGCCGTCCGGGCCTGGCACGAGGAGCGGGCATGAGCGTCACCAGGGCCGAGCACTGTGTGGTCGCCTGTGCCGAGGCGTGGCGCGGCGCGGGCGAAGCGCTGGCGAGCCCGATGGGCCCGATCCCTTCACTCGGGGCGCGTCTGGCCAGGCTCACCTTCTCCCCCGAACTGCTGCTGACCGACGGCGAGGCGATGCTCCTCGCCCCGGACGGCACGGTGGAGGGCTGGCTGCCGTACCGCAGGCATCTCGCCCTGGTCACCGGCGGGAAGCGGCACGTGATGATGGGCGCGAGCCAGCTCGACCGCTACGGCAACCAGAACATCTCCTGCGTCGGAGACTGGCGAAGGCCCCGCCGACAGCTGCTGGGGGTGCGCGGCGCACCGGTCAACACCCTCAACCATCCCACCAGTTACTGGGTGCCCCGGCACTCGGCGCGGGTCTTCGTCGAGCGGGTCGACATGGTGTGCGGCGTGGGGTACGACCGGGCGGCCGGGGCGCGCTTCCACCACCTCGAGCGGGTGGTGAGCAATCTGGGCGTCTTCGACTTCGCCACCTGCGACCACTCGATGCGGCTGGTCTCACTGCACCCCGGCGTGACGGTCGACGAGGTCCTCGAAGCGACGGGCTTCCCGCCGGCGATCCCCGATGAGGTGCCCTGGACCCGCGACCCGACCGCCGACGAGATGCGGCTGATCCGCGAGGTCCTCGACCCGGACGGCGTACGCGAGCGGGAGGTGCGGTCCTGATGGAGACCGCGCTCACCCGGCTGACCGGAGTACGTCACCCCATCGTCCAGACCGGCATGGGCTGGGTCGCGGGCCCACGACTGGTCACGGCGACGGCACGCGCCGGAGCACTCGGCGTCCTCGCCTCGGCGACCATGACGACGGACGAGCTGCGGGCCGCAGTCCGCGAGGTGAGGTCCCGCACGGATGCGCCGTTCGGCGTCAATCTTCGCGCCGACGCGGCGGACGCGGGCGAGCGGGTCCGGATCATCGTCGAGGAGGGCGTACGGGTCGCGTCGTTCGCGCTGGCCCCGTCCCGGGAGCTGATCGCCGAACTCAAGGACGCGGGGGTGGTGGTGATGCCGTCCGTCGGGGCGCGGCGGCACGCCGAGAAGGTGGCGGCGTGGGGCGCGGACGCGGTGATCGTGCAGGGGGGCGAGGGCGGCGGGCACACCGGGAGCGTGGCGACGAGCGTGCTCCTCCCCCAGGTCGTGGACGCGGTCGACATCCCCGTCGTCGCCGCGGGCGGGTTCCACGACGGGCGCGGACTGGTCGCGGCGCTCGCGTACGGCGCGGCGGGCGTCGCCATGGGCACCCGCTTCCTGCTGACGTCCGACTCGACGGTCCCGGACGAGGTCAAGGCGTGCTACCTGGCGGCGCGCGTCGAGGACGTGACGGTGACGAGGGCGGTCGACGGGCTGCCGCACCGGATGCTCCGCACGGACCTGGTCGCCTCGCTGGAGGGCGCGGGCCGCGTGATGTCCCTGGCGCGGGCCCTGCGCAGGGCGTCCGCGTTCCGCCGGCTGTCGGGCCTGACCTGGCGCCGGATGATCGGCGACGGCCTGGAGATGAGGCACGGCAGGCACCTGAACTGGTCTCAGGTCCTGCTCGCGGCCAACACCCCCATGCTGCTGCGCGCCTCGATGGTCGAGGGCCGCACGGACCTCGGCGTGATGGCGTCGGGCCAGGTGGCGGGCGTGATCGACGACCTGCCGAGCTGCGAGGAACTGCTCGACCGCGTGATGCGGGAGGCCTCGGAGATCCTGGCGGGGCTGCCGCGGCCGTGACGGGGGGTCGGCGGGGCGCCGGGGGCGCGTCCCTCGGGCCTGGCCACGAACGCCGTACGCCTGCGGCGGGGCTGCGTCCGCTGGCACCCGGACAGTCCCGCCTGACCCAACGGGCCCTCGACACGCTGGAGTCGTCGCAGGCGGGCGTCGCCCCCCGCGCTCGTCCGGGGGCGGGGACAGGCCGGGGTCCGAACGCCGGTTGCCGCCCGGCCGAGGCTACCCGCGGCCGAGAGGCAAGATGCCGCGGCTGCCGAGAGCTCCCGCGGCCGCGAAGCCGCCGCGGGAGTGTCGGACGTGCGGGCCTGGGGGTCGCGCAGTCCCGGTCAAGATGGCCGGATCAGGCGCCGCCACCGCGACGCGCACGGCTGCGGCCGGCGGAGCCGCCCTGCGCACGGCCACGCCCGGTCGGCTCGCCCTGCGCCCGCCCGCGGCCCTTCGACTCACCTTGCGCTCGACCACGCCCGGTCGGCTCACCTTGCGCACGACCACGCCCGGCCGGCTCGCCCTGCGCACGCCCACGGCCAACCGGCTCTGTGTGCGACGCCCGTGGGGCGTCCGTGCGGCGGCGGGCAGGCCGGCGGCGGCGGGATGCCGTACCGGACTTCTCCGCCGGGGCCGCCGGCTGCGGGACCTCGATCGTCACCGCCACGCCGGACGGTTCACGCGCACCGGTGAGGCGGGCCAGCTCCTCGTCGCTGGACTTGATCCTGGCGGTCCTCGGCTCTATCCCCGCGTCCGCCATCAGCCGTGTCATCTCGCGGCGCTGCTCCGGCAGCACCAGGGTCACGACGCTGCCGGACTCACCGGCGCGGGCGGTGCGCCCGCCCCGGTGCAGATAGTCCTTGTGGTCGACCGGCGGATCCACGTTGACGACCAGGTCGAGGTCGTCGACATGGATGCCGCGCGCCGCGACGTTGGTCGCAACGAGCGCGGTGACCTGACCGTTCTTGAACTGGTCCAGCGTGCGGTTGCGCTGCGGCTGCGAACGGCCGCCGTGCAGGGCCGCCGCCGGGACGCCGCTGGCCAGCAGCCGCTTGGTGAAGCGGTCGGCGCTCCGCTTGGTGTCGACGAAGAGGATCACACGGCCGTCGCGGGCCGCGATGCGCACGGCGACGGCCTTCTTGTCGGTCTCGTCGGCGACGTGCAGCACGTGGTGCTCCATCGTCGTGACCGCACCCGCGGAGGGGTCGACGGAGTGCACGACGGGATCCGTGAGGAACATCCGGACCAGCCGGTCGATGTTCTTGTCCAGCGTCGCCGAGAACAGCATGCGCTGACCGCCCGGCTCGACCTGCTTCATCAGCGCCGTGACCTGTGGCATGAAGCCCATGTCGGCCATCTGGTCGGCCTCGTCCAGAACGGTGACGGACACCTCGTCGAGGCGGCAGTCGCCGCGCTCCACGAGGTCGATCAGCCGTCCCGGTGTCGCCACGAGCACCTCGGCGCCGCGCCGCAGCGTGCCCGCCTGCTTGTTGATCGACATGCCGCCGACGACCGTCGCGAGCCGCAGCTGCACGGAGGTGGCGTACGGGGCGAGGGCATCGGTGACCTGCTGCGCGAGTTCGCGGGTCGGTACCAGGACGAGCGCGAGCGGTGCCTTCGGCGCGGCGCGGCGGCCCGCGGTGCGGGCGAGCAGTGCGAGCCCGAAGGCGAGCGTCTTGCCCGACCCGGTGCGCCCGCGGCCGAGGACGTCGCGGCCGGCCAGGGTGTTCGGCAGGGTCGCCGCCTGGATGGGGAAGGGCTCGGTGACGCCCTGCGCGTCGAGGGTCTTGAGGAGGGCGGCCGGCATGTCCAGCTCACCGAACGCCTGGACGGCAGGCAGTGCCGGGGTGATGGTTTCCGGCAGCGTGAATTCCTGCGGCGCGGCCGGCCTGCGGGCGGCGGACTTCCCGGCGCCCTTCGCCGGAGCCGCGGCGCGGGAGGAGGCGCGGGAAGTGACGCGGGTGCCTGCCGGTCGCTTTCGTACCGGACGTTCGGAGCGGTTCATAGGCAATGCCTTCCTGGTCCCTGTGGACAGAACGAGCCGGGGCCCGCACCGTGCGGTGCGGACCCCGGCCGAGGTGTACGTCCAGCGATCAGGCCGGGACGATGTTCTCCGCCTGCGGGCCCTTCTGGCCCTGCGTGACGTCGAAGGTGACCTTCTGGCCTTCCTGGAGCTCACGGAAGCCCGAGGTGGCGATGTTGGAGTAGTGGGCGAAGACGTCGGCGCCGCCGCCGTCCTGCTCGATGAAGCCGAAGCCCTTTTCCGCGTTGAACCACTTCACGGTGCCAGTTGCCATGTCATTCTCCTAAAACGGGGCAAGCCGAGAATCCACACTGCGCGAATTCCCTGTCGCTGCATTGACCCCATCCGGAGACTGCCGGAAACAAAACATGCGCCTGAGGAAGCATTCCCGTCAGGCGCACACAAAGTTCATGGGTACCAAAACTGCAACGCCTTCACCGTAGCACGTATCGGCGGGGGGCGTCGGATCTTCCTCGGGCAGAATGCCCGCATGGACATGGACACGACCAAAAACACCGCCCGTACACTCTGGTCCCTGATCGAACCGGTCCACGCCGTCACCTACTTCGCGCCCGAGTCCCACGCCGCCTTCGAGGCCGCGGGACTGCGCGGATTCTGGCGCGGTTACTTCGCTGGCCGGGCCGCGCCCCTGGGGCCGGTCGGCCAGGGACCAGTGGTCGCGGCGTTCTTCTCGTTCGCCCCCACGATGGTGACCCGCGTCGTGCCTTCCGTGTGGGACCTCGTCCCACCCGCCGACGCGCTCGCCCTGCGCAGGGCGGGGGCGCGTGCGGCACTGTGCCGCCTGCTCACGGGTCTGGAGACGGAGACAGCCCGGGCCGTGGACCTCCTGACGCCGTACGCGGGGGGCCTCGACCTCGCAGGCCGCCCGCTCGCCGCGGCCAACGCCGAACTCCCCTGGCCGGACGAGCCGGTCGACCGGCTGTGGCACTGCGCCACCCTCCTGCGTGAGCACCGCGGGGACGGGCACGTGGCGGCGCTGGTGGCCGCGGGGCTCGACGGCTGCGAGATCCTGGCGTTGCGGGCGGGCATCGACCTGCCACGCTCCGAACTCCAGCCGTACCGCGGCTGGTCGGACGAGCAATGGGCGGCCGCATGCCAACGCCTCATGGAGCGGGGTCTGTTGACCCCGGACGGCACGGCGACGGACGCCGGCCGGGCGGTCCACCGCGCGGTGGAGGCGGCGACGGACGGGGCGGCGGCGCGGATGGAGGCGACCGATGAGCTGCTGAGGACGCTGACCCCGCTGGCACGGGCGTGTGCGGCGGCACTGCGCTTCCCGAACCCGATGGGCCTCCCGGAGGTCCGTGTCTGAGCCGCCCCCGGAAAAGGAGGGACGACCCTACAGCCGTTCCACGATCGTCACGTTCGCCTGGCCCCCGCCCTCGCACATCGTCTGCAGGCCGAACCGGCCGCCGGTCCGCTCCAGTTCGCACAGCAGAGTCGTCATCAGCCGCACACCCGTCGCTCCGAGCGGATGGCCCAGCGCGATCGCTCCGCCGTTCACGTTCACCCGCTCCGGGTCCGCGCCCGTTTCGCGCAGCCAGGCCAGCACCACCGGGGCGAACGCCTCGTTGATCTCCACGAGGTCGATGTCGTCGATCGTCAGACCCGTCTTCTTCAGGGCGTGCGCCGTGGCCGGGATGGGCGCGGAGAGCATCCGGATCGGGTCCTCGCCGCGGACCGACAGGTGGTGGATCCGGGCCCGCGGGGTCAGCCCGTGTTCCACCACGGCCCGCTCGCTCGCGATCAGCATCGCCGCGGCCCCGTCGGACACCTGGGAGGAGCACGCCGCCGTGATCGTGCCGCCCTCCAGGACGGGGCGCAGCGCCGCCATCTTCTCGAGCGTCGTGTCCCGGCGCGGCCCTTCGTCCGCCGTGACGGAGCCGTACGGCACGAGCTCCCGGTCGAAGCGGCCCTCGTCGATCGCGCGGACCGCGCGACCGTGGGAGATCAGCGCGTACTCCTCCATCTCCCGTCGTGTGATCCCCCACTTCTCGGCGATCAGCTGGGCGCCGTGGAACTGGTTGACCGGCCGGTCCCCGTAGCGTGCGCGCCAGCCCGCACTGCCCGCGTACGGTCCCTCGGTGAGCCCCAGCGGCTCCGCCGCCTGCCGGGAGGCGTACGCGATCGGGATCATCGACATGTTCTGCGTGCCGCCCGCGACCACAAGGTCCTGCGTGCCGGAGAGCACCGCCTGCGCGGCGAAGTGGACCGCCTGCTGCGAGGAGCCGCACTGGCGGTCGACCGTGACGCCCGGCACCTCCTCCGGAAGCCCGGCGGCGAGCCATGAGGTGCGGGCGATGTCACCGGCCTGCGGGCCGACCGTGTCCAGGCAGCCGAGGACGACGTCGTCGACGGCCGCCGGATCGATCCCGGAGCGTTCGACCAGAGCCCGCAGCACATGGGCGCCGAGGTCGGCCGGGTGGACCGAGGCGAGTCCGCCCCTGCGCCGGCCGACGGGAGTGCGTACCGCTTCGACGATGTAGGCCTCGGGCATGGCTGGGCTCCTTGTCGGATCAGGTGCGTACGGCGATACCGTCCAGCACCATCGACAGGTACTGGCGGGCGATCTCCTCGGGGCTGTGCAGTCCGCCGGGCCGGTACCAGGACGCGGCGACCCACACCGTGTCGCGCACGAACCGGTAGGTGAGCCGGATGTCGAGGTCGGCACGGAAGGCGTTCTCGGCGACCCCGCGCTCCAGCGTCCCCAGCCAGGCCTTCTCGAACTTCGCCTGGGACTCGGTGAGATAGCCGAAGCGCGGCTGCGCGGCGAGCTGCCGGGACTCCTTCTGGTAGATGGCGACGGCGGCCCGGTGCCGGTCGATCTCGCGGAACGATTCGGTGACGAGCGCCTCGATGGTCTCGCGCGGTCCGAGCCCGGCGCTGAGGACCGTGTCGTAGCCGGCCCACAGCTCGTCGAGGAACGTCGACAGGATCTCGTCGACCATCGATTCCTTGGAGTCGAAGTGGTAGTAGAGGCTGCCGGCGAGCATGCCGGCCTCGTCGGCGATCCGGCGGACGGTGGTCGCGTTGTAGCCGTGTGCGGCGAACACCTCGGCCGCCGTGGCGAGGAGTTCGGCGCGCCGCTCGGGCGGGGCCGGGTTCACCTGGTTCTTCTTCGTCGGAGGCACGGGTCCATTGTCGTCCTCGGCGCCGGCCCCTCACGCATGCTGGCTGCTGACGGAGACGACCTCGCCGGTCAGGTACGAGGAGTAGCCGGATGCCAGGAAGACGATGACATTGGCGACCTCCCACGGCTCGCCGTACCGCCCGAAGGCCTCGCGTGCGGTGAGTTCCGCGAGCAGCTCGGCCGAGGTGACCTTCACCAGGTGGGGGTGCATGGCGAGGCTGGGCGCGACGGCGTTGACGCGGACGCCGTACTCGGCGGCCTCGACCGCCGCGCACCGGGTGAGCGCCATGACGCCCGCCTTGGCGGCGGCGTAGTGGGCCTGTCCGGCCTGGGCGCGCCAGCCGACGACGGAGGCGTTGTTGACGATCACGCCGCCGCCGGGGCCGTCACGCAGCCGGCGCAGAGCTGCCCGGGTGCAGCGGAAAGTGCCGTTGAGGGTGACGTCGAGGACACGGGTCCACTGGTCGTCGGTCATGTCGGCGAGCGTGGCGGTGCCGCCGAGCCCGGCGTTGTTGACGACGACGTCGAGCCCGCCGTGCAGCCGGACCGCGGTGTCGAACAGTTGCCGGACCTGGTCCTCCCGGGTGACGTCGCAGGGCAGCGCGGCGACCGCACCCGGGCCGAACTCGGCGGCGAGGGCGGCCTCGGTCTCCTCCAGGCGGCGGGCGTGGGCGTCGGAGAGAAGGACGCGGGCGCCCTCCTCCAGGAATCTGCGCGCGGCAGCCCCGCCGATCCCGGCGCCCGCGGCGGCCGTGATGACGGCGGTACGCCCCTTCAGCAGGCCGTGACCGGGTTCGTACCGCGGCCGGGAGGCGTCGATCCGCGCCTGTGCCCTGTTGTCCGTCACATCCGCACGTTAACCTACCAAACACTTGTTAGGGAAGGAGTCCGATGGATCTCGATCTCTCCCCGGCCGACGCGGAGTTGCGCGCCGAGGCACGAGCGTGGCTCGCCGAGCACGTCCCCGCCTCGCCCCTTCCCTCGCTGGAGACGCGGGAGGGTTTCGCGGCGCATCGCGCATGGGAGACACGGCTCGCGGAGGGCCGCTGGTCGGCGGTCTCCTGGCCCGAGCGGTACGGCGGGCGCGGCGCGGACGTCACCGGCTGGCTGCTCTTCGAGGAGGAGTACTGGGCAGCGGGCGCGCCGGGCCGGGTCTCGCAGAACGGCATCGCGCTGCTCGCCCCCACCCTCCTCGCCCACGGCACCGAGGAGCAGCGGGCCCGCGTCCTGCCGCCGACAGCACGCGGCGAGATCGTGTGGGCGCAGGCCTGGTCCGAGCCCGAGGCGGGCTCGGACCTCGCCTCCCTCCGGGCTCGCGCGGTGCGCACGGACGGCGGCTGGCTGCTCTCGGGCACCAAGACGTGGTCGTCGCGGGCCGCGTTCGCGGACCGCGCGTTCGGCCTCTTCCGCACCGATCCGGCCGCGGCGAGGCCTCATCAGGGCATGACGTATCTGATGTTCGACCTGTCGGCGCCCGGGGTGGGCGTCCGGCCGATCGGGCGCCTCGACGGCAAGCCCGCCTTCGCGGAACTCCTCCTCGACGACGTCTTCGTCCCGGACGAGGACGTGATCGGCGAGCCGGGCCGGGGGTGGCGGATCGCGATGTCCACGACGGGCGACGAGCGCGGTCTGACGTTGCGCTCACCGGGCCGTTTCCTCGCCGCCGCCGACCGGCTGGTGCGGCAGTGGCGCGCGTCGGCCGACCCGGCGGACACGGCGCTGCGGGACCGGGTCGCGGATGCGGTCATCGGCGCACGCGCCTACCAGCTCTTCGCCTTCGCCGCCGCGTCCCGCCTCGCCGAGGGCGGCGGACTCGGGGCGGAGTCCAGCCTGAACAAGGTCTTCTGGTCGCAGTACGACATCGCCCTGCACGAGACGGCGCTCGACCTCCTCGGCCCCGACGGGGAACTGCGCGACACCCCATGGGCCGAGGGCCATGTCTTCTCACTGGCCGGCCCGATCTACGCCGGTACGAACGAGATCCAGCGCGACATCATCGCCGAGCGGCTGCTCGGCCTGCCGAAGGGCCGCCGCTGATGCGTTTTCTGCCGACCGCCGAGCAGCAGGCCTTCACCCGGTCGCTGGACGCCCTGCTGTCGGCCGCCGACGTGCCCGCCGTCGCCCGCGCGTGGGCGGCGGGCGACAGCACGCCGGGCACGGCGCTCTGGGCACGGCTCGCGGAGGCGGGCGTGTTCGGGCTCGCGGCACCGCAGGCGTACGACGGTGCCGGCCCGCTGACCGCCGAACTCGCTCTGGTATTCGTCGAGTTGGGCAGGCACGCGATGCCCGGTCCGGTGGTCGAGACGGTGGCGGCGGCCGCGTTGCTCGGCAGGCTCGCCGACCTGGGTGACGCCTCGGCCGCGAAGCTGCTGCTGCCCCGGCTGGTGTCGGGTGAGGAGATCGCCACGCTCGTGCTCGCCGGTCACGGCCCGTACGCCCTGGACCCGGACGCGGCGTCCGTGCTCCTGACCGTCGACGGCGCCGGTGTGCTGCGCACCGCAGGCCGGCACGGTCCGCTGCGGATCTCCGCGGACCCCGTACGGCGACTCGCCCTGCCCGAGGCCGGCGGTGCGGTGCTCGCCGAGGGCCCGCAGGTCACGCGGGCAGCGGCGTACGCGGCCGATGTCGCCGCCCTCGTGACCGCGGCCCAGTCACTCGGCACCGGGCTGGCGCTGCTGGAACGCACCGTGGCGTATGTGAAGCAGCGCAGGCAGTTCGGGGTGGCGGTCGGGTCCTTCCAGGCGGTGGGCCACCGGCTCGCGGACACCCTGATCGGGCTGGAGTTCGCGCGTCCTGTGCTCTTCGGGGCCGCGCTGTCGATGAGCCGGGCGGACATCGCGGCGGCGAAGGTGGCAGCGGGTGAGGCCGCGTACGCCGCGGCGCTCGCCGCGCTGCACCTGCACGGCGCGATCGGATACACCGACGAGCCGGACCTCGCGCTGTGGCTGCGCAAGGCCCGCCCGCTGCGGGACGCGTGGGGCAGCCCGTCGCTCTGCCGGGCCCGGCTGCTGTCCGGCTGAGTCGCCGGTCAGCGTCGCCGGACGGTTCTGACCTCCGTGCCCGGACGCCAGGACCGCACGACCAGCTCATCGCCTTCGACGCAGGTCCTCACCACCTCGGCCGGCTCGGTCCGGAAAAGGTGGAAGGGCTCGGGCGGCTCGACGGCGGCCACGAAACGCGCGAGTTCCTCGGGGTCGGTCACCTCGATCGCGCGCCCGGAGACGCGTACGTCACCACCGTCCATGGAATCGTCCGCGCCCGGATTCGTGTGCAGGGCGAAGCGCGGATCGCGCCGGAGGTCCCGGGCCTTGAGGGAGTTCGGCATCATGCCGAGCCACAGCTCACCGAAGCGGAAATTCACCTCCAGGCCGGTCAGGCGGGGCGACCCGTCCTTGCGGAGGGTCGCGAGGACGTGGTGCCTGTACCGCTCGAAGCGGTGCTGGACGATCTCGGCGAAGGCGGGCTCTGCGGTCCGGAACGCGGACCATGGGGCGAAGGTCATGACACCAGCCAATCGCGAAAGCCGGACATCCGCTGTCGGGCTTCCTCGGATGGCGCCGGCCGGCGGACATGATCCGGTGGACAGCAGCGCAGGCCGCCGGCGCCTCGCCATCGGCCGGGGTCCTCGCAGACGCCCGCTCGCGAAGAGGGGCGGGCTCGGGGCCGCCGCGGCTCAGGCCTCCCGGAGGCGGATCGTGACCAGAGCCGCGTCTCCGTCGGTCGCCAGCACGACCGCGTGGCCGTCCAGCACCGCCGCGTCGTACCGCTCGAGCGTGACGCGCCCGGCGCCGGGGCTCATCGCCTCCAGCACCGTCGTGCCCCGCAGGGCGACGGCCACGACGACCGAGCGGTCGGGAACGACCACGGGCAGTCGGCCGCGTACGACCGAGGTCATGACGACGGCGCGGTCCCGGTTGTGCATGACGTTGAAGTTGACCACCGGGCCGCCGAGCAGCCGGCCTTCGGTGGCGCGGTCGCCGGGGAAGTCGCGCGGCACGAAGCGCTCGTCGACGACGAGCCGCTCGCCGCCCACGGTGAGTTCCATGCCGCGCCCCTCCACCACGGTGAGAGTGCGGTCCACGGCGGGGAACGCGGAGAAGGGCCCGTCATCGGCGACTTCGGCGAGACTGATCCGCCAGTCGAAGGCATCCATCGGCGCGCCCTCGGGCGAGGCGGCGATCTCCCTGGTCACACCGCCGCCGTTCTTCCACGGCACCGCCACCCGGCCGGCCGCCCGCAACAGCCGCATCGTCACCGGACGATGCCCTGGGCGCGTGCGGCGGCGAGCCACTGGGGGAACTCCCCGAGCAGCCGGTCGTACAGCTCGGCATCCGGCACCTGGCGCGGGTCGAGCCCGGCGTGGAAGAAACCGGCGTTGTCGACGGGACGCCTGGCGGGTACGGCGAGTTCGTCGAGCTTGCGCAGGAAGTCGAACTGCGAGCTGCGCTTGTTTCCGAAGCCGACGAACTGCCAGAAGAGCGGCAGCTTCGCCGCCTTGCAGAGGTAGCGTTCCGCGGCGAGCTTGTTGATGGGGCCGCCGTCCGTCTGGAAGACGACAAGAGCGGGGGCGGTCGAGCCGCTGTCCGTGTAGTGGTCGATGACGGCGTCCATCGCCAGGTGATAGCTGGTCTTCCCCATGTGCCCGAGGCCCGAGACGATCTCGTCGATCCGGCCGTGGTGGTTCTCCAGCGCGATGTCGGTGACCGCGTCGACGTCGGTGGAGAAGAACACGACGGGCACGGTGCCGTCGTCGTCGAGGTTGGCCGACAGCCCGAGGACACGATCGGCGAGTGCCTGGACGCTGCCGTCCTTGTAGTAGTCCTTCATCGACCCGGAGTAGTCGACGACGAGATAGACGGCGGCGCGCTGCCCGTGCAGTCCATGCTTTTGAAGGGAGACGCCCGCGGTCTTGTAGAGGCTCACGAGCGCGGGGGCGCTGCGCTCGAGCTTCTGGAGGCTGACGGGCATGCGGGCTCCGTTTCGTCGGACCGGGTGGGCGCCGGTTTGAACGATATCCCGCGGCGGCAGTCACGAACGGGCCGCTGCGGCGGGTGCGAACCGGCCGATGCGCGGGGCTTGTTCCCCGCCCCGCCCCTTCCCGAAACCGGGCTTCGCCCCGGATCCCGGGTACCGCGCACCGCGCGGTGTCCTCAATCTCCGGACGGGCTGCAAAGCAGACTCGCCGGCGTGTGAGGCGTGGGGGTGCGGGGGCCGGAACCCCCGGAACACCGCGTGCAACGCCCGCACCCGAACGCACCACGGCGCCTGCCATGGTCCGGTCGGGGACAAGGCAGGCGCCGTGTTCAGTTCCGTACGCCGTTGTACGGGACGTATCAGGGGGTCAGACCGTCAGTGCGCGGTCCGTCGGGCGGATCGGGGCCGGCAGTTCGCTGGCGCCCGTCAGGTAGCGGTCCACTCCTCGCGCCGCCGAGCGGCCCTCGGCGATCGCCCACACGATGAGCGACTGGCCGCGGCCGGCGTCGCCCGCGACGAACACGCCGTCGACGTTCGTCGCGTAGTCCGCGTCCCGCGCGATGTTGCCGCGCTCGTCGAGCTCCAGGCCGAACTGGTCGACCAGGCCGTTGGACCGGTCCGTGCCCGTGAAGCCCATCGCGAGCGTGACCAGCTGCGCGGGGATCTTCCGCTCGGTCCCGGGCTTCTGGGTCAGCTTGCCGTCGACGAACTCCACCTCCACGAGGTGGAGGAACTGGACGTTGCCGTCCTCGTCGCCCTCGAAGTGGGTGGTGGAGACCGAGTAGACCCGCTCGCCGCCCTCCTCGTGCGCGGAGGTGACCTTGTAGAGCATCGGGAACGTCGGCCACGGCTGGCCGGCGGACCGCTCCTCGCCCGGACGCGGCATGATCTCCAGCTGCGTGACGGAGGCGGCGCCCTGGCGGTGGGCCGTGCCGACGCAGTCCGCGCCGGTGTCACCGCCGCCGATGACGACGACGTGCTTGCCCTCGGCGGTGATCGGAGGCGCGATGAAGTCGCCCTCCTGCACCTTGTTGGCGAGCGGCAGGTACTCCATCGCGAAGTGGATGCCCTTGAGCTCGCGGCCCGGGACCGGCAGGTCGCGCGAGATCGTCGCACCGGCGGCGATGACCACCGCGTCGTACCGGCGCCGCAGCTTCGCGGCGTCGATGTCGCGGCCGATCTCGACCTCCGTACGGAACTTGGTGCCCTCCGCGCGCATCTGCTCGATGCGCCGGTTGATGTGCACCTTCTCCATCTTGAACTCGGGGATGCCGTAGCGCAGCAGACCGCCGATGCGGTCGGCGCGCTCGTACACGGCGACCGTGTGGCCGGCCCGGGTCAGCTGCTGGGCGGCGGCGAGACCGGCCGGACCCGAGCCGATGACGGCGACGGTCTTGCCGGACAGGCGCTCGGGCGGCTGCGGGGTGACGTCACCGGTCTCCCACGCCTTGTCGATGATGGAGACCTCGACGTTCTTGATGGTGACGGCGGGCTGGTTGATGCCCAGCACGCACGCCGCCTCACAGGGAGCGGGGCACAGGCGGCCGGTGAACTCCGGGAAGTTGTTGGTCGCGTGCAGCCGCTCGGACGCCGCCGACCAGTCCTCGCGGTAGGCGTAGTCGTTCCACTCGGGAATGAGGTTTCCGAGCGGGCAGCCGTTGTGGCAGAACGGGATGCCGCAGTCCATGCACCGGCCGGCCTGCTTGCTGATGATCGGCAGCAGGGAGCCGGGCTGGTAGACCTCGTTCCAGTCCTTGACGCGCTCCTCGACGGGACGGGTCTTGGCGACCTCGCGCCCGGTGGTCAGGAAGCCCTTGGGGTCAGCCATTGGTCGCCGCCTCCATCATCTTCTCGGTGGTCTCCTGCTCGGAGAGACCGGCGAGCTCAGCGGCGTCCTTGGCGGCGAGCACTGCCTTGTACGTGGTCGGGATGATCTTGCTGAAACGGGCCGCGTTCACGGACCAGTCGGCGAGAAGCTTCTCGGCGACGGTGGAGCCGGTCTCCTCGTGGTGGCGGCGCACGACATCGTGCAGCCACTGCTCGTCGGCGTCGGACAGGGCCTCGATCGCCTCCAGGTTGCCGGAGTTGACGTTGTCCCGGTCGAGGTCGATCACGTACGCGATGCCGCCGGACATACCGGCCGCGAAGTTGCGGCCCGTCTCGCCGAGGACGACCGCGTGGCCGCCGGTCATGTACTCGCAGCCGTGGTCGCCCACGCCTTCGGAGACGACGGTGGCACCCGAGTTGCGGACGCAGAAGCGTTCGCCGGTGCGGCCGCGCAGGAAGATCTCGCCGCCGGTCGCGCCGTAGGCGATCGTGTTGCCGGCGATGGTCGAGTACTCGGCGAGGTGGTCGGCGCCGCGGTCCGGGCGGACGACGATCCGGCCGCCGGACAGGCCCTTGCCGACGTAGTCGTTGGCGTCGCCCTCCAGGCGGAGCGTGATGCCGCGCGGCACGAAGGCGCCGAAGGACTGGCCGGCGGAGCCGGTGAAGGTGATGTCGATGGTGTCGTCCGACAGTCCGGCGCCGCCGAACTTCTTCGTCACCTCGTGGCCCAGCATCGTGCCGACGGTGCGGTTGATGTTGCGGATCGCGACCTGGGCGCGCACGGGCTGTGCGTCCTCGGCGGTGGCCGCGCCCAGCGCCTCGGCGGCGAGCTCGATGAGCTCGTTGTCGAGGGCCTTCTCCAGACCGTGGTCCTGCTCGACGACCTGGTGGCGCACGGCGCCCTCGGGCAGCTCGGGCACGTGGAAGAGCGGGGCGAGGTCGAGGCCCTGGGCCTTCCAGTGACCGACGGCCCGCTCGGTGTCGAGGAGCTCGGCGTGGCCGACGGCCTCCTCGATACTGCGGAAGCCCAGCTCGGCGAGGATCTCGCGGACCTCCTCGGCGATGAACTGGAAGAAGTTCACGACGAACTCGGCCTTGCCGGAGAACCGCTCCCGCAGCACCGGGTTCTGCGTGGCGATGCCGACCGGGCAGGTGTCCAGGTGGCAGACACGCATCATGACGCAGCCGGAGACGACGAGCGGCGCGGTCGCGAAACCGAACTCCTCGGCGCCCAGCAGCGCCGCGATGACGACGTCGCGGCCGGTCTTCAGCTGCCCGTCCGTCTGCACGACGATCCGGTCGCGCAGGCCGTTGAGCAGCAGCGTCTGCTGGGTCTCGGCGAGACCGAGCTCCCACGGGCCGCCCGCGTGCTTGAGCGACGTGAGCGGGGACGCGCCCGTTCCGCCGTCGTGGCCGGAGATGAGGACGACATCGGCGTGCGCCTTGGAGACACCCGCGGCGACCGTGCCGACTCCGACCTCGGACACCAGCTTCACGTGGATACGCGCGGCCGGGTTCGCGTTCTTGAGGTCGTGGATCAGCTGGGCCAGGTCCTCGATGGAGTAGATGTCGTGGTGCGGCGGCGGGGAGATCAGGCCCACGCCCGGCGTCGAGTGACGCGTCTTGGCCACCCACGGGTAGACCTTGTGGCCGGGCAGCTGGCCGCCCTCGCCGGGCTTGGCGCCCTGGGCCATCTTGATCTGGATGTCGTCCGCGTTGACCAGGTACTCGCTGGTGACGCCGAAGCGGCCGGAGGCGACCTGCTTGATGGAGGAGCGGCGCTCGGGGTCGTAGAGACGCTCCGGGTCCTCGCCGCCCTCACCGGTGTTGGACTTGGCGCCCAGCTGGTTCATGGCGATCGCGAGGGTCTCGTGCGCCTCCTTGGAGATGGAGCCGTACGACATGGCGCCGGTGGAGAAGCGCTTGACGATCTCGGAGACGGGCTCGACCTCGTCGATGGAGATCGGCTCGCGGCCGGACTTGAAGCCGAAGAGGCCGCGCAGGGTCATCAGCCGCTCGGACTGCTCGTTCACGCGGTCCGTGTACTTCTTGAAGATGTCGTACCGCTTGGAGCGCGTGGCGTGCTGCAGGCGGAAGACCGTCTCGGGGTCGAACAGGTGCGGCTCGCCCTCGCGGCGCCACTGGTACTCGCCGCCGATCTCCAGCGCACGGTGCGCGGAGGGGACGCCGGAGGCCGGGTAGGCCTTGGCGTGACGGGCGGCGACTTCCTTGGCGACGACGTCGAGACCGGCGCCGCCGATCTTGGTGGCGGTGCCGTTGAAGTACTTCTCGACGAACGCCTCGTCCAGGCCGACGGCCTCGAAGACCTGCGCGCCGCGGTAGGAGGCGACCGTGGAGATGCCCATCTTGGACATGACCTTGAGGACGCCCTTGCCGAGGGCGTAGATCAGGTTGCGGATGGCCTGCTCGGGCTCCAGGCCCTCGATGAACGTGCCGGCGCGGACCAGGTCCTCGACGGACTCCATCGCCAGGTACGGGTTGACGGCGGCGGCGCCGTAGCCGATGAGCAGCGCGACGTGGTGGACCTCGCGCACGTCACCGGCCTCGACCAGCAGGCCCACCTGGGTGCGCTGCTTGGTGCGGATGAGGTGGTGGTGCACGGCCGAGGTGAGCAGCAGCGACGGGATCGGCGCGTGTTCGGCGTCCGAGTGCCGGTCGGAGAGCACGATCAGGCGCGCGCCGTTCTCGATGGCGGCGTCGGCCTCGGCGCAGATCTCCTCGATCCGGGCGGCCAGCGCGTCGCCGCCGCCGGAGACCCGGTAGAGGCCGGCGAGCGTGGCGGCCGTCATGCCGGGCATGTCGCCGTCGGCGTTGATGTGGATGAGCTTGGCCAGCTCGTCGTTGTCGATCACCGGGAAGGGCAGGGTGACGCTGCGGCAGGACGCGGCGGTCGGCTCCAGCAGGTTGCCCTGGGGGCCGAGCGAGGAGTGCAGCGAGGTGACGAGCTCCTCGCGGATGGCGTCCAGCGGCGGGTTGGTGACCTGCGCGAACAGCTGGGTGAAGTAGTCGAAGAGCAGCCGCGGCCGCTCGGAGAGCGCGGCGATCGGCGAGTCGGTGCCCATCGAGCCGAGCGGCTCGCCACCGGTGCGGGCCATCGGCGCCAGGATGACGCGCAGCTCCTCCTCGGTGTAGCCGAAGGTCTGCTGGCGGCGGGTGACCGAGGCGTGGGTGTGGACGATGTGCTCGCGCTCGGGCAGGTCCTCGAGCTCGATCTCGCCGGTCTCCAGCCACTCGGCGTACGGAGCCTCGGCGGCGAGGGCGGACTTGATCTCGTCGTCCTCGATGATGCGGTGCTCGGCGGTGTCGACGAGGAACATCTTGCCGGGCTGGAGCCGGCCCTTGCGGACGACCTTGGCGGGGTCGATGTCGAGGACGCCGACCTCGGAGGAGAGGACGACGAGACCGTCGTCGGTGACCCAGTAGCGGCCGGGGCGCAGTCCGTTGCGGTCGAGGACCGCGCCGACCTGGGTGCCGTCGGTGAAGGTGACGCAGGCCGGGCCGTCCCAGGGCTCCATCATCGTGGAGTGGTACTGGTAGAAAGCGCGCCGGGCCGGGTCCATCGAGTCGTGGTTCTCCCACGCCTCGGGGACCATCATCAGCACGGAGTGCGGCAGCGAACGCCCGCCGAGGTGCAGCAGCTCCAGGACCTCGTCGAAGGAGGCGGAGTCGGACGCGTCGGGGGTGCAGACCGGGAAGATCCGGTCCAAGGCGCCCTCGCCGAAGAGTCCGGTCGCGAGCTGGGACTCACGGGCGCGCATCCAGTTGCGGTTGCCCTTGACCGTGTTGATCTCGCCGTTGTGCGCGACGAACCGGTACGGGTGGGCCAGCGGCCAGCTCGGGAACGTGTTCGTGGAGAACCGGGAGTGCACGAGCGCGACGGCGGTGGCGCAGCGGCGGTCGGACAGGTCCGGGAAGAAGGGCTCCAGCTGTCCGGTGGTCAGCATGCCCTTGTAGACAATCGTGCGGGCGGAGAGGGAGGGGAAGTACACCCCTGCCTCGCGCTCGGAGCGCTTGCGCAGCACGAAGGCCTTGCGGTCCAGCGCGATGCCGCGGCTCCTGCCGTCGGCCACGAAGAGCTGGCGGAAGGCGGGCATGGTGGCCCGGGCGCCGTTGCCGAGGAGGTCGGGCGTGACGGGGACCTCGCGCCAGCCGAGGACGTTCAGGCCCTCTTCGGCGGCGATCGTCTCGATCCGCGAGACGGCCTGTGCGGAGCCGTCGGCGGGAAGGAAGGCGATGCCGACGGCGTACGAACCGGCGTCGGGAAGGTCGAATCCGGCGACCTCGCGCAGGAACGCGTCCGGCACCTGCATCAGGATGCCGGCGCCGTCGCCGGAGTCGGGCTCGGAGCCGGTGGCGCCGCGGTGTTCGAGGTTCCGCAGTACGGTCAGCGCCTGCTCGACCAGCTCATGGCTGGCTACACCGGTGAGGGTGGCCACGAACCCGACACCGCAGGCGTCGTGTTCGTTACGGGGGTCGTACATCCCCTGGGGGGCGGGGCGACCGTCCATGGGCGACCAGGCGTCGGAACGCATCGGCTCTCCCGTCGTCGTCGTGGCATGTGCAGTGCCGAGGGACGACGTTGGCCCTCCGCGAAATTTCGTGCAGGTTACATGATGGAGTGCTTCTCGGAAAGCGGATAGCTCATTCCAGCATGCGGACACCGCGCCAAGCGGTGAAGGGTGGGTCACAGCCGAACAGACCGGCGGATCGGGATTCGGAGGACCATCGCAGGAGCGGGCTTCGTTGCCCGCAGCGCCTACGGCTCATGCCCGGTGATTACGGCGTCGAAACCGCCGGGTAACGGCTACTTATGTTGTGCCTTGCATAGTGTCTCATCCCGACCCCGATCCGAGGAGAGGACGTACGTCACAGGGTCGCCGACACAGCCCCGAAACGCCAGCGCGGGTCTTCGAAACGTCCCCGCACCGGCCCTGGACGCGCGTCCCCGCACCGGCCCTGGACGCGCGACCGCACCCGCCCTCGACGCGCCACCGCACCGGCCCTGGACCAGGACCGGTGCGGAATCCGGGGCAGAGTCCCCGTCAGACGGCGGCGCCGATGAGCATGCCCAGACCGTACGTGACGGCCGCCGCGGCCCCGCCCAGCGCGAACTGACGCAGCCCGCTGAACCACCAGCTGCGAGCCGTGACCCTGGCCACCAGCGCGCCGCAGGCGAAAAGACCGACCAGGGCGAGCAGCACGGCCGGCCACAGGGCGGTGGCGCCCAGGAGGTACGGCAGGACCGGCAGCAGCGCGCCGAGCGCGAACGAACCGAAGGAGGAGACGGCGGCGACGGCGGGCGAAGGCAGATCGTCGGGATCGATGCCGAGCTCCTCGCGGGCGTGGATCTCCAGCGCCTGCTCCGGATCCCGGGAGAGCTGCATGGCCACCTCACGGGCGAGCGGGGGCTCGACGCCACGGGCGACGTAGAGCGCGGCGAGCTCCTCCATCTCGTCCACCGGGTGCTTGCGCAACTCCCGCCGCTCGACGTCCAGTTCGGCTTGGACGAGCTCGCGCTGCGAGGCGACGGAGGTGTACTCGCCCGCCGCCATGGAGAACGCGCCGGCCGCGAGTCCCGCCAGTCCCGTGATCACGACGGTCTGCGGCGAGACGGCACCGCCCGCAACGCCGGTCATCAGGGCGAGGTTGGAAACGAGCCCGTCCATCGCACCGAACACCGCAGGGCGCAGCCAGCCGCCGTTCACATCACGGTGGGTGTGGTTGTCACGGTGCGCCTCGTGAAGCGCGGCCTCGGTTTCGATGATGGACACAGCTATCCCCTTTCCAGCAGCGGCACCCGGCGGGCCCGCTCCCCCTCGATCCCTCGAAAATACGCACCACGTAAGGGGCGCGCCAGCAAGGCAGGCCGTACTTACCTACCAGGGAGCGGTGCAGCGAGCCGGGTGACAGAAACGTTTCTTTGGCTGTTTCGCGGGCGGCGCGTGGCACATATCCGGGAACAGGCTCGCGCGCGCGAAAGGGCCCCTCATGGAGTTGCTGACCGAGACGTCCACAGCCTCGGCGTCCGGGGAACGGACGCCCGCCGCCGACGCCCTCCCCCGCGCCGCGGACGTCCACGACCGGGCGAGGGGCGCGCTGCTCGGCCTCGCGGTCGGCGACGCGCTCGGCGCGCCCGCCGAGAACCTGCGGCCCTCCGAGATCCGCCGCCGCTGGGGCCGTATCGAGGGCTTCGTCAGCGACGATCCCGCGGGGACGGACGACACCGAGTACGCGATCTTCTCGGGCCTGCTCCTCGCCCGGCACGGTTCAAAGCTGACCGTCGCGCATGTCGAGTCGGCGTGGCACGAGTGGATCGCGGACCTGGACGAGGGCCCCTTCCGCGGCGCGGGCTTCAGCGAGCGCGGCACGCTGGAGAACCTCCGCCGCGGCCTCGCCGCCCCGATCTCGGCGCAGCACCGGCACGCATGGAGCGACGGCCTGGCGATGCGGGCGGCCCCGTTCGGCGTCTTCGCGGCCGGGCAGCCGGAGGAGGCAGCCCGGCTGGTGACGATCGACGGCAGCGTCAGCCACGACGGCGAGGGCATCTACGGCGGCCGCGCGGTCGCGGCCGGGGTCGCGGCGGCGATGGGCGGCGCGGGGCCGGCCGGGGTGATCGGCGCGGCGCTGTCGGTGGTGCCGATGGACTCGTGGACGGCCCGCTCGATGCGCCGCGCGGTGGTGGCGGCGGGCCGCGCCTACCCGGACGTCCTCACCATGGAACGCGCGATCCGCTCGACCGTGGTGATCGGCGGCTATCCCTGGACGGACCTGGCACCGGAGGCGGTGGGTCTGGCCTTCGGCGCGTTCGCGGCGGCCCGCGGAGACTTCCGCGGCTCGGTGCTCACGGCGGTGAACATGGGCCGCGACGCGGACACGACCGCGGCGGTGGCGGGGGCGCTGTCGGGAGCGGTGTCCGGGGCGCGGGCGATCCCGGACGCATGGGCGTCGGCGATCGGCCCGGTCCGCGGCAGCTGCCTCCCGTCGATGCGCGGCCACCACGTCCTGGACGTGGCCACGCTCCTGACCCCCATCCCGCGATGACGCCCCCACCCCCCGAGGGCCTGCCCACGACCGACGCGACCCCTCCCCACGCGCCCCCGCCCCAGGAGACCGGGGCCGGGCCTCCTGCCCGTACGAAGGCGACGCCACCGGGCCCGGAACGGGCGGTCGAGGGGCTGCTGCTCGGGCTCGCCGCAGGCGACGCCGCCGGCTGGCCCGCCGCGCGGCATCGCGCCGGCCGCATGCCCGAGTGGACCCGGCGGCTCACCCGGGAGCTCGACACCTTCGCCGAGCACAACGCCACCACCACCCTCCCCGTGCCCATCGCCCTCAACCAGCCCCCGGAACCCCTCCGGCTCGGTCCGTCCGACGACGCCGAGTGGGCCGCGTTCGCCGCCGGGACCGTGCTCACCGCCTCCGGCGACCACTTCCGCGGCCTCGCACCCGGCCGCCGGGTGCGCGCCGCCGTGGACCTGGCCTGGAACTCCCTCGCCAGCCAGGTCGCCGCGGCCGCCGACCGCGCCCCCGAGGTCGAGTCCGCCGTGCTCCCCCTGCGCGCCCGCATCTCCGTACGCGCCGGACTGGGCAACCTCGCGACCGGGCTGCGCCCGCCCGCCACCGGCCACGACAATCCGCACTACTTCGACGACGCGGCCTGCGTACGGGCCGCCGTACTCGCCGTCGTGCATCCCGGCGACCCGGCCGCGGCCGCCGAACTCGCCGAGTTCGACGCCCGCTACACCCAGGACGGCGACGGAGTGCACGGCGCGCGTGCCATGGCCGCCGCCGTGGCCGCGGCGCTCGGCGGCGCGTCCGTCGACGACACCGTCGAGACCGCACTGGCCCAGCTTCCCGAGTCCACGGAGATCGGCCGCAACGCGCGCCACGCCGTCGCACTCGCCCGCGGCGCCGAAGGGGCGTTCGAGCTTGTGCCCCTGCTGGAGCATCAGATCGTCGACCACGTGTACAGCTACGGCATCGCCGCAGCCGAGACCGTCCCCATCGCACTCGCCGTCACCATCGCCGCCCGCGGCCGGGTCGCCGAGGCGGTGCCCGCGGCCGCGTGTCTCTCCCGGGTCGCCGACTCCGCGCCCGCGCTGGCCGGCGCGCTGACCGGCGTCCTCGGCGGCGGCGACGCCGTGCCCGGCACCTGGCGCGAGTCCTGCCGCATCCTCGCGGGCTGCGCCCTGCCCCATCTCGCCGGGACGGACCTCGTCGACCTCGCCGGCCTGCTCGCGGACACGCTGTAGGGCAGCCGAGGGGCCACGGTCGAATCCGGGCGCGCGGTACGCCGTCAACCGCCACCCCAAGGGAACAATCGGGGCATGACGACAGCGACGGCGAACACGGCGGCGAGCGCGGCGAGCACGACGAACACGTCGACGGCAGAGCGTACGACTCCCCCGCCCCCCTCACTCGACGACCGCTTCCGGGGCAGCCTCGTGGGCGCCGCCGTCGGCGACGCTCTCGGCGGCCCCGTCGAGGGCTACACACCGGAACAGATCGTCGAGCGGCACGGCGGCCGCGTCGAAGGCATCGTCGGCCCCTGGAACGGCGACGAATGGCGCACCGCGCGCCCGCTCGCCCCTTACCACAAGGGCAACGGCCACATCACCGACGACACGTTGATGACCCATGCCCTGGTCCGCGTCTACGCCACCGTCCGCGACCATCTGGACGCCTACGCCGTCGCCGACCACCTCGTCCCGGACCTGATCTCCAACACCCGCTGGATCCCCGAACTGGAGGCAGAGGCCCTCCCCCTGCACCGGGTCTTCCTGGCCGAGAAGTGGATCGTCCACCGCCTGTACTACGGGCACAACGACCCGCGCGAGGCGGGCGTCGGCAACATCGTCAACTGCGGTGCCGCGATGTACATGGCACCGGTCGGCCTCGTCAACGCCGCCGACCCGACGGCCGCGTACCACGAGGCCCTCGACATCGCCGGCGCGCACCAGTCCTCGTACGGCCGCGAGGCGGCCGGCGTCTTCGCGGCGGCGGTCGCCGCGGCCTGCCTTCCTCAGTCGACGCCCGCCACCGTGGTGGACGCGGCGCTCGCCCTCGCCAAGGACGGCACACAGGCCGCGATCGAGGCCGTCGCCGAAGCGGCCGCCCATCACTCGGACTTCGAGTCCGCGCTCGGCCCGCTGCGGGCCGCGGTGGCACCGTTCGACACGGTCGGTCCCGACTACCGCGCCCCGTCGCTGGGGGCGCGGCGGCCCTCGCGACTGCACTCGATCGAGGAGTTGCCCATCGCCCTCGGCATGCTGCTGGTCGGTGACGGCGACTTCCGGCGTACGGTCCTGTCCTGCGTCAACTACGGGCGCGACTGCGACTCGATCGCGACGATGGCCGGAGCGATCGTGGGAGCCCTGCACGGCGAGGGGGCCGTACCGCAGGAGTGGACGGAGCGGGTTGCCGAGGCGAGCCGGGTCGATCTGCGCGCGCCCGCCGTGGAGCTGACGGCCGTGGCGCGGGAGATCCACGCCCGGGACCTGGCGCGCCGCCGCGCCCACGAGGCGGCGTTCGCCGAGCTGACGGACGCCCGATGACCAGCCTGTTGCGCCTGACCTGGGTGCAGCCGGAGGACCTCGTCGGCCACGAGCTCCGGCAGGCGGAGCAGGACGGCCGCGACGCTACGGCCGTGCGCGACCGCTGGCTGGCCGCCGGCGGCAGATACGCCCCGCCCCGCGCGGGCGCTTCCCCGGATCCGCCGCGCCCGGAGCTGCGGGCGCTCGCCGAAGAGCTGCTCGACGAACTGGCCGCGCTGTCCTCCCCGTTGGCAGCCGACGAGCCGACGGACTGGCCGTCGATCGTCGCGGCCTGCCCTCAGTGGCCGTCGCCCCCGCGGCACGGCCCTGACCGCCACCGGGCCCCGGCCGCCGACCCGGGCCCCGGGGCCCGGGACAGCGCGCCCCCTGCCGCGAGCGCCGTGCGGTCGGCGCCGGCCGTCGCACACGGCCGTCCGGGCGACCCGGCGCCCGCCGAACGCCTGTCGTCGCCCGCGGAGCCGCATTCCCCGCAGTGGGAACCGGATGTCCACGCTCACGGCACGCGGCTCGCGGCCGCCGGGCCCGAGGGGCGCATTCCCGGCGCGTCCCGGCCCCCTGACGAGTCCCTGCTGCACGCCCTGCATGCCGCATGGCTCGGCCGTGCCGTCGGGTGCCTGCTCGGCAAGCCCGTCGAGAAGCTGCCCCTCCAGGCCATCCGCGCCATCGGCCGCGCCACCGGGAACTGGCCCCCCACCGCCTACTTCACGGCCAAGGGCCTGCCTGCCGAACTCGCCGCCGCCCACCCGTGGAACCGGCGCAGCGCAGCCACGTCGCTCGCCGAGAACATCGACGGCATGCCCGAGGACGACGACCTGAACTATCCCCTCCTCGCCCTCGTCCTCCTCCAGCGCCACGGCCGTGCGTTCACCACAGCGCAGGTCGGCGCCCTGTGGCTGGACGAACTCCCCGCCGGGCGGACCTTCACCGCCGAACGCATCGCCTACCGCAACCTCCTCTCCGGCATCGAGCCCCCGCTCACCGCCACCCATCGCAACCCCTTCCGCGAATGGATCGGCGCCTCGATCCGGGCCGACCTGCACGGCTGGACCAACCCCGGCGATCCGGCCGCCGCGGCCGAGCAGGCTTACCGCGACGCCGTGCTCACCCACACCGCGAACGGCGTCTACAGCGCGATGTTCACCGCCGGCGCCATCGCGACGGCGGCCGGCGGCACCACCGATGTGCACGAGGCGATCGCCACCGGCCTGACCGTCGTACCGACCGGCTCCCGCCTCGCCCGCGCCGTACGCTTCGGCGTCGAAGCGGCCCGCTCGGAGGCCGACTTCGACCGCGCCGTCGACCGCGTGCACGCCGCCTACGGCGCGTACCACTGGGTGCACGCCCTGCCCAACGCCGCCCTGCTCGCCGCCGCACTCACCCATGCCGACGGCGACTTCACCGGCACCGTCTGCCGTGCCGTCTCCGGCGGGCTCGACACCGACTCGGGCGGTGCGACGGCCGGTTCGCTCGCCGGGCTGCTGGCCGGCCACCCCGGGAGGCTGCCGGACCACTGGACGGCCCCGCTGAAGAACCGGCTGTCCACCTCCGTCGCCGGATTCGACGGCGCCGGCTTCGACACCCTGGCCCGTCTCACGCTGAAGGAGGCACTCCGCCCATGACCGGCATCGTGGTGCTCGGCAGCACCAACATGGACCTCGTCGCCTATGTCGCGCACGCCCCCGAGCGCGGAGAGACCGTCACGGGACGGGAGTTCCGTACGGTCCCCGGTGGCAAGGGCGCGAACCAGGCCGTGGCCGCCGCCCGCGCGGGCGGTGACGTCACCATGATCGGCGCCGTGGGGTCCGACGACTTCGGCGCCGTGCTCCGTCACACCCTCGACGCGTCGGGCGTCGACACCGATCTGCTGCGCACCGCGGAAGGCCCCTCCGGCACCGCGCACATCGTCGTCGACGACGAGGGCGGGAACTCCATCGTCGTCATCCCCGGCGCCAACGGCACCGTGACCGGTCTGTCACCCGGCGACGAAGCCCTCATCGCCACCGCCGACCTCCTCCTGCTACAGCTCGAACTGCCGCTCAGCGCCGTGCTCAACGGCGCCGAGGCCGCTCACCGGCATGCCGTACGCACCGTGCTCACCCCCTCTCCCGCGCAGCCACTGCCGCCCGAACTCCTCGCCGTCACCGGCCTGCTGGTCCCCAACGAGCACGAGGCGGCCACCCTCACCGGAGTCGCCGACCCGCACGGCGCGGCCGAAGCCCTGCTGCGACAGGTCCCCGAAGTCGTCATCACCCTCGGCGCCGCGGGCTGTCTGTACGCCGCCCGCGACACCGAACCCGTCACCGTGCCCGCACCCCAGGTCGCCGCCGTGGACACCACCGCGGCCGGCGACACCTTCGTCGGCACCCTCGCCGTCGCCCTCGGGGAAGGAAAACCGGTCCCCGAGGCCCTGGCGTGGGCCTCCACCGCCGCCGCCCTGTCCGTCCAACGCCCAGGAGCGTCCACCTCCATGCCCTACCGCCCCGAGATCGACGCCGCCTCATGACCCCCTCTCCCACGCCGGACACCCCGCCCGCCCCCCTGACCGGACTCCGCGTCCTCGACCTCGCGACCCTCTTCGCCGGTCCGCTGTGCGCCACCCTGCTCGGCGACTTCGGCGCCGAGGTCATCAAGGTCGAGCACCCCACCCGCCCCGATCCGTCCCGCGGCCACGGGCCCGCCAAGGACGGCGTCGGGCTGTGGTGGAAGGTCCTCGGCCGCAACAAGCGCAATGTCACCCTCGATCTGTCCACACCCGGCGGCCGGGCCACGCTGCTGCGCCTCGCGACGACGGCCGACGTGGTCGTCGAGAACTTCCGCCCGGGCACCCTGGAGAAGTGGGGCCTCGGCTGGGAGGAGCTGAGCGCGGCCAACCCCCGTCTCGTCCTCACCCGGATCACGGGCTTCGGCCAGTTCGGGCCGTACTCGCAGCGGCCCGGGTTCGGGACGCTCGCGGAGGCGATGAGCGGATTCGCCGCCGCCACCGGCGAGCCCGAAGGCCCGCCCACCCTGCCGCCCTTCGGTCTCGCCGACTCCGTCGCCGCGCTCGCCACCGCCTACGCCGTGATGACCGCGCTCGCCGCCCGCACCACCACCGGCCGGGGCCAGGTGGTCGACATGGCGATCATCGAACCCATCCTCGCCGTACTCGGACCGCAACTGCTCTGGTACGACCAGCTCGGCTACGTCCAGCCGCGCACCGGCAACCGGTCCCGCAACAACGCTCCCCGCAACATCTACCGCACGGCCGACGGCAGTTGGCTCGCCGTCTCCACCTCCGCCCAGTCCGTCGCCGAACGGGTGATGCACCTGGTCGGCCGCCCCGAGCTGATCGACGAGCCCTGGTTCGCCACCGGCCACGGCCGCGCCGAGCACGCCGACCTGCTCGACGAGGCGGTCGGCGGATGGATCGCACAGCACACCCGCACCGACGCCGTGGCCGCGTTCGAAAAAGCCGAGGCGGCGATCGCTCCGGTCTACGACGTCCGCGACATCGTCGCCGACCCCCAGTACCAGGCGCTCGGGACGATCACCGAGGTCCCCGACCCCGAGCTGGGCCCGCTGCGCATGCAGAACGTCCTCTTCCGGCTCTCCGAGACTCCTGGCGCCATCCGCTGGGCCGGCCGCCCGCACGGCGCCGACACCGAAGAGGTGCTCTCCGAACTGGGTCTCACCCCGGCCGACATCGCCGCACTGCGCACCGAAGGAGCTCTATGACCTTCCCCCTGACCTGGCTCTATGCCCCCGGTGACCGCCCCGACGTCGTGCACAAGGCCATTGCCTCCGGCGCCGACGTCGTCATCGTCGACCTCGAGGACGCGGTGGCCCAGGGCCGCAAGGAATACGCTCTTGCCGCCACGGCCGAACTGCTCTCCTCCCACCTGCCCCTGCCGGTCCATGTCCGCATCAACTCCCCCCTGGACATCGAGACCCTCACAGGGCTGCCAGGTCTGACAGCGCTGCGTGTTCCCAAGGTCGCATACGCCACTGACATTCAGCAGATCGCGGCCGCGGCACCGGGCGTCCCCTTGTACGCGCTGCTGGAGTCGGCGCTCGCGGTCGAGCACGCTTACGCCATCGCCACCGCCCACAACGCCGTCCGAGGCATCGCCCTCGGCGAGTCCGATCTCCGCGCCGACCTGGGCGTGCGCGGCGACACCGGTCTCGACTGGCCGCGCACCCGCACGGTGGTCGCGGCCCGTGCGGCCGGGCTGGCGCCGCCGACGCAGTCCGTGTTCCCCGACATCCTCGACCTCGACGCGCTGCACGCGTCGTGCGCCCACGGCCGCTCCATCGGCTTCCTCGGCCGCGCGGCCATCCATCCCCGTCAGCTGCCGGTCATCGAGCGCGCCTACCGGCCGACTCCGCAGGAGATCGAAGCCGCCGAGGAGATCGTGAAGGCGGCCGCCGAGGACGAGGGCGCGATGGCCCTGCCGGACGGACGGTTCGTCGATGCGGCGGTCGTGGCGGCCGCACAGCGCACGCTCGACCTCGCCGCACGGGACTGGGAGCCCTGACACCCACCGCGCCCCGCCCGCTGCGCCCGCCACGCGGTGCGGCCGCACCGGGCAGCCGGCCCGGCAGGTGCGGACTCTGCGGCCCGCACGAGCCGGGCCCCCGGGAGTCGGAGCCTCAGGAGTCCGAGGCCGGTGCTTCGGGCCCGGGGACTCCGCTCCCGATACGCGAAGACCGCCGGAGGCGTCGCCTCCGGCGGTCTTCGCCACGGTTCTGCCCTCAGCCCTTGTCTGCCGATCTGGCGTCCCCGTCGGCGTCGGTGGCCGCATCGGGGTCGTGGGCCGCATCGGCAGCCGCGGCGCCGACGTCGTCGGTGTTCTCGGAGCTCTCCGCCTTCTCGGCGCTCTCGTCCCCGGCCTTCTTGGCGAGGTCCACCGCCGCGGGCTCCACGATCGCCTCACGGCCCGGGCGCAGCCGGGCCGAGACGACCATGTACACCACGGCCAGCAGGAAGACCACGATCGAGGTCCATACGTTCAGCCGCAGGCCCAGCACGTGATGCGCCTCGTCGACCCGCATGTACTCGATCCAGCCGCGGCCCACGCAGTAGGCGGCGACGTAGAGCGCGAACGCCCGGCCGTGGCCCAGCTTGAAGCGGCGGTCGGCCCAGATCACGAGCAGCGCGACGCCGATGCACCACAGGGACTCGTAGAGGAACGTCGGGTGGTAGAGGCCGGCCTCCCGGTTCGGGCCCTCGGTGATCTTCAGGGCCCAGGGCAGGTCGGTGGGCTTGCCGTAGAGCTCCTGGTTGAACCAGTTGCCCCAGCGGCCGATGGCCTGGGCGAAGGCGACCGCGGGGGCGAGGGCGTCGGCCCAGGCCGGAAGCGGAATACCCCGGCGGCGGCAGCCGATCCAGGCACCGACCGCGCCCAGCGCGATCGCCCCCCAGATACCGAGGCCGCCCTCCCAGATCTTGAATGCGTCGACCCAGTTCTCACCCTCGCTGAAGTACAGCTGGTAGTCGGTGATCACGTGGTAGAGCCGGCCGCCGACGAGGCCGAAGGGCACGGCCCAGACAGCGATGTCGGCGACGGTGCCGGCCTTGCCGCCCCGGGCGACCCAGCGCTTGTTGCCGTACCAGACGGCTACGAAGACGCCGATGATGATGCAGAAGGCATAGCCGCGCAGCGGGAGCGGTCCAAGATGGATCACTCCGGTCGACGGGCTGGGAATGTAGGCGATGTCCATGGCAGCCCCGACGCTACCGTGCCGGGTGGGACGTACGACAACCCACCCGGCAACGTCTGGGTAACAGGCCCCGGCCCCCGGCCGTCGCGCAACAAAGCGGACGCCGTGCCGGGGAAGCGGCGGTTGTCAGGACGACGACGCGCCCGCGGACCCGCCGACGCCCGCCGCGGGCCGCTGGGTGCCGGGCTTCTTGCCCTTGTTGGCCTCCTCGACCCACTTCTTGAAGTTGGCCACGGAGATCTGCTCCTTGCCCTTCGCCGGGAAGATCGACTCGCCGTTGAGCTGCACCGTCGGCGTGCCACCGAAGCCGCCTTTCTGGAACGCCTCGTTGGACTTCTTGACCCAGCCGTCGTGCCTGCCGCCCTCGACGCAGCTGCGGAAGGCGGGCGTGTCGAGGCCCTCGACCTCGCCGGCGAGGTCGATGAGTCTGTTGTTGTCCGCGAAGGCGTCGTCCGGCTCGGGCGGCTGATTCATGAAGAGCACGTCGTGGTATTCGGGGAACTTGCCGGCGTCCTGGGCGCAGGCCGCCGCGTTCGCCGCGCGCAGGGAGCCGCTGCCGCCCATGTTGCCGTCGATGAGGGTGGCGAGGTGGTACTCGGTCTTGATCTTGCCGGCCTTCTCCAGCTCGTGGATCGTCTCCCGCAGGGCGTTCTCGAACTGGGCGCAGGCCGGGCAGCGGAAGTCCTCCCACACCGTGAGGGTGGAGGGCGCATCGCTCGCGCCGACCGGGATCGCGAGCTGCTCCTCGCCCTCCGCCCCGCTCGGCGCCGAGAGCGGTCCGGTCTCCGACGCGCCGTCCCCGTCCTTGCCGGTGTTCGCCGCGATCAGGCCGACCACGGCGGCCAGGCCGAGGACTCCGACGACGGCCGCCGCCACGATCAGGGTCCGCCGGCGCTTCTCGCGCGCCTGGTCCCGCTTCCGTTCCTGCTGGAGCCGCTCGCGTGCGGTCCGCTTTCGTTCTTCGTTCTCGCTCACAATCCGCAAACGAACCGGGGAGGCGTCAGCACGCCTCCCCGGTCCCACATCCACCCGTACGAGCTACGCGCCGCCGCGCACACCCCGGGCAAGATCGCCCGCCAGTTCCCGTACGGCGTCGACGGCCGCGGCCTCGTCCGGGGCGTCGAGCATGCGCTTGACGAAGGCGGAGCCGACGATCACGCCGTCGGCGAACGAGGCGACCTCGGCCGCCTGGGCCGGGTTGGACACACCGAGTCCGACGCACACGGGCAGGTCCGTGGTGGCACGCGTGCGCGCCACCAGGTCCTGGGCCTGGGCGCCGACCGACTCACGCGTGCCCGTGACGCCCATCAGGGAGGCCGCGTAGACGAAGCCGGAACCGGCGGCCGTGATCTTGGCGAGCCGCTCGTCCCTGCTGCTCGGAGCGACGACGAAGACGGTGGCGAGACCGTGCTTCTCGGCGTGCTCCCTCCACAGGCCCGCCTCCTCGAACGGCAGGTCGGGCAGGATGCACCCGGCGCCGCCCGCGTCGGCGAGCTCGGCGGTGAACCGCTCGACGCCGTACCGGTCGATCGGATTCCAGTACGTCATCACCAGCACCGGCTTGCCCGTGGCCGCATGGGCCTCGCGGACCGTGCGCATCACATCGGCGATCCGGACGCCGCCGCGCAGGGCGATGTCGTCGGCGGTCTGGATGACCGGCCCGTCGAGGACGGGGTCGCTGTGCGGCAGTCCGACCTCGACGACGTCGGCGCCGCCGTCGAAGGCTGCCTTGACGGCCTCGATACCGAGGTCGACGGTCGGGAAACCGGCGGGCAGGTAGGCGATGAGCGCGGCCCGGCCCTCGTTCCTCGCCGCCGCGAGCGTGTCGCTCAGAAGCTGGATGGTGCCGCTCACTTCGCGTCCCCCTGGATCTCGGCGGCGCCGTCGTCGGCGGAGGCGTCGGCCTCGACCCGGGCGTCGGTGTCGTACAGCCCGAAGTAACGGGCGGCGGTGTCCATGTCCTTGTCGCCGCGGCCGGACAGATTGACCACGATCAGTCCGTCCTTGCCGAGCTCGCGGCCGACCTCGAGTGCACCGGCCAGCGCGTGCGCCGACTCGATGGCCGGGATGATGCCCTCGGTGCGGGACAGCAGGCGCAGCGCCTGCATGGCGGCGTCGTCGGTGACCGCGCGGTACTCGCCGCGGCCGGTGTCCTTGAGGTACGAGTGCTCGGGGCCGATGCCCGGGTAGTCGAGCCCGGCCGAGATGGAGTACGGCTCGGTGATCTGGCCCTCGTCGTCCTGGAGGACGTAGGAACGCGAGCCGTGCAGGATGCCGGGCTCGCCCGCGGTGAGGGTGGCCGCGTGCTCCCCGGTCTCGATGCCGTGTCCGGCGGGCTCGCAGCCGATCAGGCGGACGCCCGTGTCCGGGATGAAGGCGTGGAAGAGCCCGATCGCGTTCGACCCGCCGCCGACGCAGGCGACGGCGGCGTCCGGGAGGCGCCCGGCGCGCTCCAGGATCTGGCGCCTGGTCTCGACGCCGATGACGCGGTGGAAGTCGCGGACCATGGCGGGGAAGGGGTGCGGGCCGGCGACGGTGCCGAAGAGGTAGTGGGTGTGGTCGACGTTGGCGACCCAGTCGCGGAACGCCTCGTTGATGGCGTCCTTGAGGGTACGGCTGCCGGACTGCACGGCGACGACCTCGGCGCCGAGCATCCGCATGCGGGCGACGTTGAGTGCCTGCCGCCGGGTGTCGATCTCACCCATGTAGATGGTGCATTCGAGCCCGAACAGCGCGCAGGCGGTGGCCGTGGCCACACCGTGCTGACCGGCGCCGGTCTCGGCGATGACCCGCGTCTTGCCCATGCGCTTGGTGAGAAGGGCCTGGCCCAGCACATTGTTGATCTTGTGCGAGCCGGTGTGGTTGAGGTCCTCGCGCTTGAGGAAGAGGCGCGCTCCGCCGGCGTGCTCGGCGAACCGGGACACCTCGGTGAGGGCGCTGGGGCGGCCGGTGTAGTTGACCATGAGTTCGCCGAGTTCGGCGGCGAAGGCGGGATCCGACTTGGCCTTCTCGTACTCGACCGCGACCTCGTCGACGGCGGCGACGAGGGCTTCGGGGATGAACTTTCCGCCGAAGTCACCGAAGTAGCCCGCGGGGCTGGGGACCTGACCCTCGGGGTCGGGGATGAAGTAGTCGCTGGACATGGCGACGATGCTCCTTGTTTCAGGGCGTTTCAGGGCGGGGCCCCGGATGTGGGTGTGCAGGACGTCGGGCGTGCCGCGCACCGTCGCAGACCTTCCCACCCCGCACCTTCCGGCTGCCCTCGAGTGCCGGCGGGGCTCCGGCAGGGAGCCCGTCCGGTGATCGAGAACCGGCCGGTGGCGGTACGGGTCCGGGGCGAGGCCCCGGGAAGAGCATGGGAGGGAAACGGCCTAGCGGCCGGCGCGCGCCGCGGCGCGCCATCGCATCCCGTTGACCTGTCCCGGCTCGTCGCCGATGACGTAACGCACCCGCCGCCCGTGCACCCGCCGCGCCGGCGCCCGGCAGCCGCGCGGTCGGCAGCCGCGGGCCAGGCGTGCGTACGGGCCGCACGCCGGTGTGGCCGTCGCCGCGGGCACGCCGACGGGACCCGGGCGCGAGCCCGGGGTGGGTCCGCGGCGGACGGCGGTCATGCTGTGGTCAGCCCCGCCCGTGCCGCAGCGCGGGATGGGCACCCGCCGCCACCAGGTCGGCGACCGCCGATTTGGGGTCGCGGCCGGTGACGAGGGACTCGCCGACGAGCACGGCGTCCGCGCCCGCGTTGGCGTAGGCGATCAGGTCGTGCGGGCCGCGCACACCCGACTCGGCGACCTTGACGATGTGCGCCGGGATCTCGGGGGCGACCCGCTCGAACGTGGAGCGGTCGACCTTGAGCGTCTTCAGGTCCCGGGCGTTGACACCGATGATCTTCGCGCCCGCGTCCACGGCGCGCTCGACCTCGTCCTCGTCGTGCACCTCGACCAGCGGGGTGAGGCCGATGGACTCGGCACGCTCGATCAGGGAGACCAGGGCCTCCTGCTCCAGCGCGGCGACGATCAAAAGCGCCAGGTCGGCGCCGTACGCGCGCGCCTCCCACAACTGGTACGCGGAGACGATGAAGTCCTTGCGCAGCACCGGGATGTCGACCCTGGCCCGGACGGCCTCGAGGTCGGCGAGCGATCCGCCGAAGCGGCGCTGCTCGGTGAGCACGGAGATGACGGCCGCGCCGCCCGCCTCGTAGTCGGCGGCGAGCCCCGCCGGGTCGGCGATCGCGGCGAGCGCGCCCTTGGAGGGGCTGGAGCGCTTCACCTCGCAGATCACCGTGACGCCCTCACCGCGCAGTGCGGCGACGCCGTCCTTGGCCGCGGGAGCCTTGGCGGCGCGCTCCTTGAGCTCGTCGAGGCTGACGCGCGCCTGCCGCTCTTCCATGTCGGCGCGCACACCTTCGATGATCTCGTCGAGCACACTCACGCGAGCGGCCCCCTTCCGGGAGGGTGATGGTTGAGGATCAGCCAACTCGATGGTATCCGCAGGAGCGCCCAGGGTGCTCATCCGGTCGGCCGCTGTCCCACTACCTGGGACTTCATGGGGCGAGCGCGGATCCGAACGGCAGGTTCCGCACCACGCTGAAGGCGAGCAGGACGCTGCCCACGGCCCACCACCAGCCGGGGGTGAGACCGATGCGCAGCGGGCGGCTCTGTACGGAGCGAGCCAGCCACACGACCCATACGACGGCGAAAACGGCGTAGCCGGCGACGGCGGCGGCGTTGGCTCCGAGGGCGGTGGCCAGATCGCCGTGGATGAAGGCGTGGGCGCTGCGGAGGCCGCCGCAGCCGGGGCAGTAGATGCCGGTGAAGCGGAGGAGGGGGCAGACGGGGTAATGGCCGGGCTCGTTGGGGTCGATGGTGCCGACGTAGGCGAAGGCGGCGGCGACGCCACCGAGCGCCGCGAGGGGCGCGGCGACCCGCCGCGCGATCCCACGGTGTCGCGCGCCGCCGCCCACGCCCGCTGCGTCCACCCCGTCCCGGACGGCCCACCCACGCGCCGACCCATCAGGCGCTGCGCCCCTGTGCGGTGTGGCGGGCGCGTGTGGCGTGTCGGTGGCTGCGCATGCCCGCGGCGGGGAGGGCGTGTGTGGCGTGTCGGTCGCTGCGGCTGCCCGCGGCGTACCGGGCTCAGCAGCCGGCTGCGGCGGCGCGGCGATCTCCTGGCCCTCCGGCCCCTGGGTGGCCGAATGGGCGTGCGGGGCGCCCGGCGCAGCGGCGCTCCCGACCGGGGTACCTGCGCTCCTCTGCGGCATGCCCGGCGCTGGGGCCGCCTGTCGCGTGGCGGCGACAGCGCCCTGGAGCGGCGTGCCCGGCGCAGCGGCCGCCTGCGGCGTCGCAGGCCGCCGGACCGGCGTGGCGATCTCCTGGCCCTTGGGCCCCCGCGGGGCCGAATGGGCGGGCGGCGGCATGGGCCGGTCGGAAGCAGTCGGACCGACGGGGGCCGCGGGCGTGCCCGGCGGCGCAGCGGCCGCGGGCGGCGAGCCGGACATAGCGCCCGCCTGCGGCGTCGCAGGCCGCCGGACCGGCGTGGCGATCTCCTGGCCCTTGGGCCCCCGCGGGGCCGAATGGGCGGGCGGCGGCATGGGCCGGTCGGAAGCGGTCGGACCGACGGGGGCCGCGGGCGTGACCGGCGGCGCAGCGGCCGCGGGCGGCGGGGCAGACGCAGCGGCGGCCCCGTGCAGCGGCCCCGGCTCGGCAGGGCGGGGCGTGGGGCGGGGCATGGCGGTCATGGCGTGATTCTGCACCGTTGCAGCAGAACGGCGCAGCCCGGTCGTGTCCGTGCTGCGCCGTCTCGTGGGTCGGGTCGTCACCGCGTCACGCGGTCGCCCTCTCCCGTGCGGCGGCACGCTCCCGGGCCTCGACCACGTCCTGCGGCTCCTTCGGCGTGCCGAAGCCGGCCATCTTCATGGCGCCGCCCGCGATCGCGCCGATCACGATCAGGGCCGAACCGGCCCAGAAGCCGACCGGGCTGTTCGCCACCATGAAGACGCCTGCGACGCAGAAGCCGATGAACGAGATGGTGACACCGGTCCAGGCGGCCGGGGTGTGTCCGTGGCTGCTGCCCGCCATGAGTTGCTCCTCGTTTCTGATGCGCTGTCGTGAGCTGGTGCTCGTGCTGAGCCGGACGCTCGCTGTCATTGTCCCGTACGGCAACAGGCGTGATGAGCTGGGGTCACCCTTCGCGCGTCGGGTCCTCGCCGCGGTCCAGGGCCTTCCAGAGGTCCTCGGGCCGGTCGGGGTCCACCACGGCCGCCTTGCGGGGACGGGGCGTCCCGTCGCGCTCGTAGCGGCCGGACATGGTCGGCCACTGCCTGCCGTACCGCAGGGCCAGGGCTCCCGCGAGCAGGATCAACACCCCGCCGGCGACGGTGACATACGGCCAGGCCGTGTGTGTGAGCGCCTCGACCGTCGCGCCGGCGTCGCCCGTGGTCCGCGCCGCCTTCTCGTCGAGCGCGGCGCTGTCGGACGCACCCAGCAGCGCGGCCAGCGTCGCACCCGCGCCGCTGAGGGCCAGCAGCCCGGAGACGACGACGCGACCGCCGTTGCGCACGGCGAAGACGGCGACGAGCGCGGCGAGGCCGACGATCGCGAGGGCGGTGGGCACGCCCGTGACGTCCCCGCCCTTCGCGTCGAGCGCGACGGTTCCGCCGCCGACCGAGGCGTGCCCCTCGGCCCAGATCCGGCCGGCGGCGAGCAGGACGACGGTCGCTCCGGCGGCGCCGAGGAGCAGGGCCGCGGCGAGGCTGCGGCGGCCGCCGCTCGTGGCGGCCGGCGGGGCCGCCGCGCGGGACTGGGGTACGGGTACGGCACTCACGCGTCCACTATCCCTTACCGCCCCGCGGCGTCGTTCAGGCGGTTGGCGGTGTGGACGGCACGCAGCACCGCCGCCGCCTTGTTGCGGCACTCGGTGTCCTCGGCGACCGGGTCGGAGTCGGCGACGACACCCGCTCCGGCCTGGACGTACGCCGTGCCGTCGCGCAGCAGCGCCGTCCTGATGGCGATGGCGGTGTCGGAGTCTCCGGCGAAGTCCAGGTAGCCGACGGCACCGCCGTACAGTCCGCGCCGCGAAGGCTCCAGCTCGTCGATGATCTGCATCGCGCGGGGCTTGGGCGCACCGGACAGGGTTCCCGCGGGGAAGCAGGCGGTGAGGACGTCGAAGGCGGTCCGGCCTTCGGCGACCCTGCCGGTCACCGTGGAGACGATGTGCATGACGTGGGAGTACCGCTCGATCGACATGAAGTCGACGACCTCGACGCTGCCGGGTTCGCAGACACGGCCGAGGTCGTTGCGGCCGAGGTCGACGAGCATCAGGTGCTCGGCGCGTTCCTTGGGGTCGGCGAGCAGTTCCTCGGCGAGGTCGTGGTCCTCCTGCGGGGTGGCACCGCGCGGGCGGGTGCCGGCGATCGGGTGGAGCATGGCCTGCCCGTCCTCGACCTTGACCAGCGCCTCGGGGCTGGAGCCGACGACGTCGAAGCCGTCGAAGCGGAAGAGGTACATGTACGGCGAGGGGTTGGTGGCCCGCAGCACCCGGTAGACGTCCAGCGCGCCGGCCGTGCACGGCGTCTCGAACCGCTGCGAGGGCACGACCTGGAACGCCTCGCCGGCCCGGATGCGCTCCTTGATGTCCTCGACGGCGTCCTGATAGTCCCGGCCTCCCCACAGCGCGGAGAACTCGGGCAGCTCCGAGGGCGGCAGTGCGGCGGGCGCGGAGACGAGCGGCCGGGCGAGGTCCGCCTCCATGGCGTCGAGGCGGGCGACGGCGTCCGCGTACGCCTCGTCGACCCCGGTGTCGAGGCAGTTGTGGTTGATCGCGTTGGCGATCAGCAGGACGCTGCCGTCCCAGTGGTCCATGACCGCGAGGTCCGAGGTGAGCAGCATGGTGAGCTCGGGCAGCCGCAGGTCGTCGCGTTCGCCGGGGCCGATCTTCTCGAGCCTGCGGACGATGTCGTACCCGAGGTAGCCGACCATGCCGCCGGTGAAGGGGGGCATGGCGGATGCGAGGTCACGCGGAGTGTGCAGGGTCTGGACAGTCTCGCGCAGGGCGGTGAGCGGGTCACCGCTGGTGGGGACGCCGACGGGCGGGCCCCCGAGCCAGTGCGCCTCGCCGTCGCGCACGGTCAGTGTGGCGTCGGAGCGCACGCCGATGAACGAGTAGCGCGACCAGGAGCGGCCGTTCTCCGCCGACTCCAGGAGGAACGTGCCGGGGCGCTCGGCGGCGAGCTTGCGGTAGAGCCCGACCGGCGTGTCGCCGTCCGCCAGCAGGCGGCGGCTGACGGGGATGACACGACGGTCGGCGGCCAGCTTGCGGAAGGTCTCGAGATCCATGGCGGCAGACCCTACTCGCCGAGCGACAGGGCATCGGCGTCGAACAGGACGTCGGCGTCGAAGCAGGTCCGGGCGCCGGTGTGGCAGGCGGCGCCGACCTGGTCGACCTTGACGAGCACGGTGTCGGCGTCGCAGTCCAGGGCGACCGACTTCACGTGCTGCACATGGCCGGAGGTGTCACCCTTGACCCAGTACTCCTGGCGGCTGCGGGACCAGTAGGTGCAGCGGCCGGTGGTCAGGGTGCGGTGCAGTGCCTCGTCGTCCATCCAGCCGAGCATCAGCACCTCACCGGTGTCGTACTGCTGGGCGATGGCGGGCAGGAGGCCGTCGGCGCTGCGCTTGAGGCGGGCGGCGACGGCGGGATCGAGGGCACTCGCGGGGACACTGCTGGTCATGCGCCCATTGTGCCGTGCCGGGGGACGGCCCGGACGGTGCGTCCACTGTGCGGACCCGGCCGGGCGGTGGGTGTCTCCACTGGGCGGACCCGGCTGAGCGGCCGTACGCTGGCGGGCATGTCGACCCATGCGAAGCGTGAACGACTTCTCCTCGCCGATCTGTTGGAGGCCGCGGGGCCTGATGCTCCGACCCTGTGCGACGGCTGGACGACGCGAGAGCTGGCGGCGCACGTGGTGATGCGCGAGCACCGGCCCGACGCCGCGGGCGGGATTCTGCTCAGGGCGCTCAGGGACCGTGCGGAGCGGATCCAGGCGGAGTTCGCCGCGAAGCCGTACGAGGAGCTGGTCCAGCTGATCCGTACGGGACCGCCGCGGATGTCCCCGTACGCCATCAAGCAGGTCGACGAGGCGGCGAACACGATCGAGTTCTTCGTCCACGCCGAGGACGTGCGGCGGGCGCAGCCCGACTGGGCGCCGCGCGATCTGGACAAGGTGTTCGAGAACGTCCTGTGGTCGCGTCTGGAGAAGGGCGCGCGGCTGCTGGGGCGCAGGTCGCCGGTGGGCCTGGTGCTGCGCAGGCCGAATGGGCAGACGGCGGTGGCGCACCGCGGGACGCCGGTGGTGACGGTGACCGGGGAGCCCGGCGAGCTGACGTTCTTCGCCTTCGGACGCCAGGACGCGTCGCGGGTGGACCTGGAGGGCGACAAGGACGCGATCGCGCGGGCGCGTGAGGCGAAGCTGGGGATCTGAGGTCCGGGGGCGGCAGGGACGATGAACATCGTGCGCACCCTGGAGCGCGTGCAGAGCCCGCGCTCCAGGGTGAGGTCGTCGTAGAGGGCAGGCACGACGTCCGCGATCTGGGGGGGCGCGCATCCGGGCCGTGGCCGCCAGGTGGCCGGGTCGGTTGCGTGCAGCACGGCCAGGGCCTCGGCGACATCCTCGGCGCACACCGCCCTGGCGGACGGGGCCAGCAGGCGCCAGGTGCGGAGGCGGCCCTCCGTTCCGAGCGGCCGAGATCGTCCGGGTGGTACCGGGCCCGCGCATCGTCCCCTCGTGGCCGTCGGCCGCCGCGCGGCATACACCGCACGGCTCCGGGCGCCCGGCGGTGGCCAGTTGGACCACCAGCAACGGGAGGAGGACGACCAGGGTGGCGACGCCGAGGGCCCGGCGCACGGACGCGTCGCCGAGGCGGGCGGAGACGAAGTCGCCCAGCGTGTACACGCCGTCCTGGCGCAGTGGACGTGCCAGGAGCAGCATCACCAGGGCGAGAGAGGCCACGGTCGCGCACGCGAAGAGGACGCCGTCCTGCCCGTGAGGGCCACCGAGCCGGTGGTGCTGAGCAGCGTCGCCGCCGAGACGTAGTCACCGGAGACGGCCAGCCCGCCGCCGACCGGGCCGAGGGCCGCCCCGCCGGCGTAGAAGTGGTCGGGGTCGTCCTCGTCGGCGGCCGCCAGGCTGCACAGCAGAAGCGAGACGGCGACGAAGGCGAGAAAGACGACAAGGGCGAGGGAGGGGCCTTCGCCGCCCGGAGCGAGGGCCAGAGGTACGAGGGAATGCATGACGCCCAGGCCACCAGGGCCACGGCGGCGCGTACAGCGGTCCGCGGATCTCCGGTGCCGGAGCACAGGCGGAAGCGGCGCGGGCCTGTGCCCCGGCACAGGGCGGATCTGTCAGGTCGTCAGCAGGCGTGCGGCCGTGAGCGCGAGAGACACTTCGACCGCGTCGGACGGCCGGGACAGCGACCGGCCGGTGAGCTGCTCGAAGCGCCGCAGCCGGTTGAGCACCGTGTTGCGGTGGCAGTACAGGAGCTTCGCGGCGCGCTGCGCGGAGCCGTCGGACCTTAACCACGCGGTGAGGGTCTCGACGAGGAGTTGGCGGTCGGCGGGGTCGATGCCGCCGAGCGGACCCAGTACGCGGTCGGCCAGTGCCCTGCCGAGGTTCGGCGAGGTGACGACGAGCGCGGCGGGCAGGTGCTCGTCGAGGAGGACGACACCGCCGTCACGCGGACAGGCGCGCAGCGCGATCTCCGCGTAGCCGCGGGCCTCCCCCACGGCGGCGAGACCGGTGACGGCCGGACTGATGCCGACCCGGACGCCGGGCGGCACGTCCAGGCGCGCGGCCAGCTCGGCGGGTGTGGTGGGCGCGCCCGTCCCGGTGCGACGCGGCGGCTCCGGACGGGCGAGTTCGCCGTGCTCCGCCTCCGCGCCCAGGCGCCTGTCCATGTGCCGGCGCCCGTCCGGGTGCGGGTGGCTGCCCGTGTCCGGGTGCCCGTCCGGGTCCGGGCGGGTGTCCCTGCGCGCGGGGCTGTCCGTGTCCGGGTGCCCGTCCGCGGCCCAGGGCCCGTCCGTGCACACGCTCGCGTCCACGGCCGGGTGTCCATGCCCGCCCAGATGCCGGTCCGTGTCGGAGTCCGCGTCCAGGAGGACGATCGCCAGTTCGCCGTCCTCCGACGCGTGCCACAGGGCGCGGGTGCCGGCCGGCAGCGCCGGCGGGGCGTGGACGGCCGGCGCGCCGGGAGAGACGGCGACCACCGCGTACCGACCGGCCTCCGGCAGGGCCAGGGTCGCGGCGACCTCGGGGAGGTCGGTGATGCGGGTGGCGCCCTCCAGCAGTGCCTCGGTCATCAGCCGCACCCTGTTCTCCCTCCGCCATGCCAGCTGCCGTTCCGTCTGGTGGTACGCCTCGGCGACCAGGCGGCAGTGCTCGTCGACGAAGGTCCACACGTCCGCCGCCACGTGCACGAGCAGCCGCATGTCCTCCGGGTGACGGCGCGCGGTCTCGTCCACGAGCCCCTGCCACACCATGGCGCCGCCGAGGCGGAAGGCGTGCAGCAGCGCGTCGAGCGGCATGCCCTGCTCGGCCCGCGATGCGCCGATCCGCCGGGAGATCAGCCGCGCCGCCTCCCGCATCTCGCGTGGCCGGATCATCGACTCGATGCTGTGCCGCAGCGACAGGTGGACCTCCTGCCACACCCCCGAGGCATCGGCATCGATCATCGCGCGGTACGCCGGTTCCTGCTCGCGCAGCTCCGCCACCAGGCTGCTGGTGAGGCCGGCCAGGTCGTCGAGGAGGACCTGCGCGGCCCGGTGCAGGGCGGCGAGTGCCTCGGCGTCGACGAGCGAGCGTGAACGCTGCGGTGCGGCGGAGGGCGCGGGCAGGGCTCTGACGCGCGAACGCAGGACGTGCGGCATGGCGGCCTCCAGGGGAGTCGGTTGGCTCCGGTGCGGCGGTCGGGGGCAGGCCGTGCCCCGGATCTTCCTGACGTCCGCAGAATGACATACCGCCCGGTCGGTACCCCAGGGGTATGCGACATTTTCCGCATCACGGTCTAGCAACGCATCTGCGTCGATCGCCCCCATCGGAGATGCCGCGCCTCCCCGGCGACGGTCTCGCGCCCGATGCCTGCCAGGTCACGCCTGACAGGCCGGGCAGGCCGTGACAGGCCGGGTGGGCCGGGCAGGCCGGGCAGGCCGTGACAGGCCGGGTGGGCCGGGGCAGCGGACCACGGGGGTCGTGGCGCCCGCCGGATGGGCCAGGCGCGGCAGGCTCCCGCACGGCCCCTCGATCACCGCCGCCGGGCACCGCCGCCGGCAGTCCGTGCACGGCGGCGGCTCGGTGCGCGGGGGCCGTTCCCACCGCGCGTGCGGTGCAGGAAGGGCGGCACGCAGCAGCGGGCGAGGGAAGCGGACCCGTCCACCCGGGGCGCACACGTCGCCCGCCCGCTCCGCGGGGCCGATGCTCTCCGGGTCGACACCGACCCGAGCAGCGGCCCTCGGGAGCAGGGAGCCGCTGCCTCAGCGCACCGGGTGGCCCGCCGCCCGCAGTGTTTCCTTGACCTGCGAGATCCGCAGATCGCCGAAGTGGAACACGGAGGCGGCGAGCACCGCGTCCGCGCCCGCCTCGACGGCCGGCGGGAAGTGGGCCAGCCTGCCGGCGCCGCCGGAGGCGATCACCGGGACCGTGACGTGCTTGCGCACGGCCGCGATCATCTCGGTGTCGTAGCCGTCCTTGGTGCCGTCGGCGTCCATCGAGTTGAGCAGGATCTCGCCGGCGCCCAGCTCGGCGGCCCGGTGCGCCCACTCGACGGCGTCGATGCCGGTGCCCTTGCGGCCGCCGTGCGTCGTGACCTCGAACGAGCCCGACGCGGTCCGCCGGGCGTCGACCGAGAGCACCAGCACCTGGCGGCCGAACCGCTCGGCGATCTCGCGGATCAGCTCCGGCCGGGCGATCGCCGCGGTGTTGACGCCGACCTTGTCGGCGCCTGCCCGCAGCAGCTTGTCGACGTCCTCGGCGCTGCGCACGCCACCGCCGACGGTGAGCGGGATGAAGACCTGCTCGGCGGTGCGGCGCACCACGTCGTATGTCGTCTCCCGGTTCCCGGACGAGGCGGTGATGTCGAGGAATGTGAGCTCGTCGGCGCCCTCGGCGTCGTACAGCTTGGCCATCTCGACAGGGTCGCCCGCGTCGCGCAGGTTCTGGAAGTTGACGCCCTTGACGACCCGGCCGGCGTCGACGTCCAGGCAGGGGATCACTCGGACCGCGAGGGTCATTCCGCACCTCCTCGGTACGCCTCGACCTCCACCTCGACGACCAGCGAGGGGTCGACGAAGCCGGAGACGATCAGCATCGACGCGGCCGGACGGACCTCGCCGAACCACTCCTTGTGTGCGCGGCCCACTTCATCTATATCCCGGGCGTGAGTGATGTACATACGTGTGCGGACCACGTCCTCGGCTCCGAGGCCGAGTTCTTTGAGTGCGTCGACGGCCACCCCGAAGGCGGTCATCGTCTGCTCGAACGGGCCGCCCGCGGAGATCTCGCCGCCGACGATGGATGTGCAGCCGGAGACCAGGACCAGGCCGTTCGGCAGCTGGACGGCGCGGGAGTAGCCGAAGGACTCCTCCCACGGACCGCCCGAGCCGACCCGGCGTACGGCGTCGGTCATGCGGACACCGCCGCGAGTGCCTCTTCGAGGGTGAACGCCTTGGCGTAGAGCGCCTTTCCGACGATCGCGCCCTCGACGCCCTCGGGCACCAGCGAGGCCAGCGCCCGCAGGTCGTCGAGGGAGGAGACGCCGCCGGAGGCGACGACGGGCTTGTCGGTCGCGGCGCACACGTTGCGCAGCAGCTCCAGGTTGGGGCCCTGGAGCGTGCCGTCCTTGGCGATGTCGGTGACGACGTACCGGGCGCAGCCCTCGGAGTCGAGGCGGGCCAGGGTCTCGTACAGGTCGCCGCCGTCGCGGGTCCAGCCGCGGCCGCGCAGCGTGGTGCCCCGCACGTCGAGGCCGACGGCGATCCGGTCGCCGTACCGGGCGATGACCTTGGCGACCCACTCGGGGGTCTCCAGCGCGGCGGTGCCCAGGTTGACGCGGCGGCAGCCGGTGGCGAGCGCGGCCTCGAGCGAGGCGTCGTCGCGGATGCCGCCGGACAGCTCGACCTTGATGTCCATGGCCCCGGCGACCTCGGCGATCAGGTCACGGTTGTCGCCGGTGCCGAAGGCGGCGTCCAGGTCGACGAGGTGCAACCACTCGGCGCCCGCGCGCTGCCAGGTGAGGGCGGCCTCCAGCGGGGAGCCGTACGAGGTCTCCGTACCGGACTCGCCATGCACGAGCCGGACGGCCTGGCCGTCGCGGACGTCGACTGCGGGGAGGAGTTCAAGCTTCGGCATCAGAGCGTCTCGATCCAGTTGGTCAGCAGCTGGGCGCCGGCGTCGCCGGACTTCTCGGGGTGGAACTGGGTGGCCCACAGCGCGCCGTTCTCGACGGCGGCGACGAAGGGCTCGCCGTGCGTGGCCCAGGTCACCTTCGGTGCGCGCAGGGCGGCGTTGGTGACCTCGAAGTTCCACTCGTTCACCGCGTAGGAGTGCACGAAGTAGAACCGCTCGTCGGCACCGACTCCGGCGAAGAGCTCGCTGTCCGCGGGCGCGTCGACGGTGTTCCAGCCCATGTGGGGAACGACCGGGGCCTTCAGCGGGCCGACGGTGCCGGGCCACTCGTCGAGACCCTCGGTCTCGACGCCGTGCTCGATGCCACGGGCGAACAGGATCTGCATGCCGACGCAGATGCCCATGACGGGCCGGCCGCCGGACAGTCTGCGGTCGACGACCCATTCGCCGCGGGCCTTCTTCAGCCCGTCCATGCAGGCGGAGAAGGCGCCGACGCCGGGGACGAGCAGTCCGTCGGCGTTCATGGCCTTGTCGTAGTCACGCGTGATCTCGACGTCGGCGCCGACCCGCGCGAGCGCGCGCTCGGCGGAGCGGACGTTGCCGAAGCCGTAGTCGAAGACGACGACCTTCTTCTGTGGGCTCATACCCAGATCCCCTGAATCCGCAGGACGCCGGCTACCAGGCACATCGCGGAGGCTGAGGCCAGCAGCACGATGGGACCCTTGGGCATCTTCTGCTTGGAGAAGGAGTAGACACCGCCGGCGAGGAACAGCCCGACGACGATGAGGATGGTGGACAGGCCGGTCATGCTCAGAGGGCGCCCTTCGTGGACGGCAGGATGCCGGCGGCGCGCGGGTCGCGCTCCGAGGCGTAGCGCAGGGCGCGGGCGAGGGCCTTGAACTGGCACTCGACGATGTGGTGCGCGTTGCGCCCGTACGGGACGTGGACGTGCAGAGCTATCTGCGCCTGGGCGACGAAGGACTCCAGGATGTGACGGGTCATCGTCGTGTCGTAGGTGCCGATCATCGGCGCCATGTTCTCCGGCTCGGTGTGCACCAGGTACGGGCGGCCGGAGAGGTCCACCGTGACCTGCGCGAGGGACTCGTCCAGGGGCACGGTGCAGTTGCCGAAGCGGTAGATGCCGACCTTGTCGCCGAGGGCCTGCTTGAAGGCGGCGCCGAGCGCGAGCGCGGTGTCCTCGATGGTGTGGTGGGTGTCGATGTGCAGGTCGCCGTCGGTCTTGACGGTCAGGTCGAACAGGCCGTGCCTGCCGAGCTGGTCCAGCATGTGGTCGAAGAAGCCGACGCCGGTGGCGACGTCGACCTTGCCGGTGCCGTCGAGGTCGATCTCGACGACGACCGAGGTCTCCTTGGTGGTGCGCTCGACCCGTCCAGTGCGGCTCATGAGCTCTGCTCCTTCTTCAGTGCGCGAACCGCATCGAGGAACGCGTCGTTCTCTTCGGGCGTGCCGGCGGTGACCCGCAGCCAGCCCGGTACGCCGTTGTCACGGACCAGGACACCCCGGTCGAGGATCTGCTGCCACATCGCAGGGGCATCGTCGAAGCGTCCGAACTGCACGAAGTTGGCGTCGGACTCCGTGACCTCGTAGCCGATGGCGCGCAGTTCGTCGACCAGCCGGTCCCGTTCGGTCTTCAGCTGCTCGACGTACCCGAGCAGCGTATCGGTGTGCTCCAGGGCGGCCAGCGCGGTGGCCTGGGTGACGGCCGACAGGTGGTACGGCAGGCGTACCAGCTGGACGGCGTCGACCACGGCGGGGTGCGCGGCCAGGTAGCCGAGGCGCAGCCCGGCGGCGCCGAATGCCTTCGACATGGTCCGCGAGACCACAAGGTTGGGCCGGCCCTCGATCAGCGGCAGCAGCGAGGGGTGGTGGCTGAACTCCACGTACGCCTCGTCCACCACGACCAGGGACGGCTTGGCCGCCTGCGCGGCCTCGTACAGCGCGATGACGGTGCCCGCGTCGACGGCGGTGCCCGTCGGGTTGTTGGGCGTGGTGACGAACACGACGTCCGGGCGGAGCTCGGCGACGGCTGCCTCGGCCGCGGCGACGTCGACGGTGAAGTCGGCGTTGCGCGGGCCGGAGATCCAGCCGGTGCCGGTGCTGCGGGAGATCAGGCCGTGCATGGAGTACGACGGCTCGAAGCCGATGGCGGTCCTGCCCGGTCCGGCGAAGGTCTGCAGCAACTGCTGGATGACCTCGTTGGAACCGTTGGCGGCCCAGACGTTGGCGGCCGACACCTGGTGGCCGGTCGTCCGGGTGAGGTAGGCGGCGAGCTCGGTGCGCAGCTCGACCGCGTCCCGGTCGGGGTAGCGGTTGAGGCCCCGTGCGGCGTCGCGCACGCGCTCCGCGATGCGCTCGACGAGCGGCTCGGGCAGCGGATAGGGGTTCTCGTTGGTGTTCAGCCGGACGGGGACGTCGAGCTGGGGCGCCCCGTAAGGGGACTTGCCGCGCAGCTCGTCCCGGATCGGCAGGTCGTCGATTCCGATGTCCCCGGTCACTGTCCCGGCACCTTCCAGCCGAACCGTGCCTTCATCGCGGCGCCGTGCGCGGGGAGGTCCTCCGCCTCGGCGAGCGTGACGACGTGGTGGGTGACCTCGGCGAGCGCGTCGCGTGTGTAGTCCACGATGTGGATGCCGCGCAGGAACGACTGCACGGACAGACCCGAGGAGTGGCAGGCGCAGCCGCCGGTCGGCAGGACGTGGTTGGAGCCGGCGGCGTAGTCGCCGAGGGACACCGGCGCCCAGGGGCCGACGAAGATCGCGCCGGCGTTGCGGACCCGGGCCGCGACATCGGCGGCGTCGGCGGTCTGGATCTCCAGGTGCTCGGCGCCGTAGGCGTCGACGACCTTGAGGCCGTCGTCCAGGCCGCCTACCAGGACGATCGCGGACTGCCGGCCGGCGAGGGCGGGCTTGATCCGGTCCTCGACATGCTTGGTGGCGGCGACCTGCGGCACCAGCTCGCGCTCGACCGCGGCGGCGAGCTCCTCGGAGTCGGTGACGAGCACGGCCGCGGCCAGCGGGTCGTGCTCGGCCTGGCTGATCAGGTCGGCGGCCACATGTACGGGGTCGGCGGTCGAGTCGGCGAGGATCGCGATCTCGGTGGGGCCGGCTTCCGCGTCGATGCCGATGCGGCCGGTGAAGTACCGCTTGGCGGCGGCGACCCAGATGTTGCCGGGGCCGGTGACCATGTTCGCCGGGGGGCAGGACTCGGTGCCGTACGCGAACATCGCGACGGCGGTGGCGCCGCCGACCGCGTACACCTCGTGGACGCCGAGCAGGGCGCAGGCCGCGAGGATCGTGGGGTGCGGAAGGCCGTTGAACTCCTTCTGCGCGGGGGACGCGAGCGCGATGGAGACGACACCGGCCTCCTGCGCGGGCACCACGTTCATGATCACGGAGGACGGGTAGACGGAGCGGCCGCCGGGTGCGTAGAGCCCGACCCGGTCGACGGGGACCCACTTCTCGGTGACGGTGCCGCCGGGGACGACCTGGGTGGTGTGATCCTTGCGGCGCTGCGCGCGGTGGACGATCCTGGCGCGCCGGATCGACTCCTCCAGCGCGGCCCTGACCTCGGCGTCGAGCTCGTCCAGCGCCCTGGTCAGGGCTGCGGCGGGCACGCGCACCTGGTCGAGGGTGACGCCGTCGAATTTCTCCGTGTACTCGATCAGCGCCGCGTCGCCACGATGATGCACGTCCTCGCAGATCGGCCGCACCTTCTCCAGGGCGGCCGCCACGTCGAATTCGGCACGGGGCAGCAGGTCGCGCAGAGCGCCACCCTCGGGGAGGGTGTCGCCGCGCAGATCGATTCGAGAGATCACGTGGTCAATTCTCTCAGACCGGATCCGGCGGTTGTGTTCTGTATCAGTGGCTGATACAGACGCGGCCGTCACCAGGCCCCCACCCCTCCCGGAGGCCGAAAACAGCCACCTCAGATCATCTCCGGCCGACTATCACCACTAGCGTTCAGGCCGTCACGCAGCGGGAAGAACAGCTGTACGAGCCAATGAGCGGAGGGGCGGCAGTGACGGAGCCGCTTGACGACGGGCCTCCGGAGGGACTGAGCCCGACCGAACTGCACATGTGGAACGCCTTCAGAAATGGAAGCACGCACGACCTCAGCGACATCGATCCCCTGCTGAACGATCCTTTCTCGCCCCGCCCCTGGGGTCCCGAGCGCAGCGTCCGAGCCTCCATCCTGGCGCGGCTGCTGCTGAACGGGCCCTCGGCGCGGCCCGGCCGTGTCGCGGCGCTCAAGCTGCGCGGCGTCCAGATCACCGGCACCCTCAAGCTCGCCGGCGGCAGCATCGGCCCCTACGTCGAGCTCAACAGCTGCCGATTCGAGAACGAGCTGCTGATGCCGGAGGCGCACTTCACGACCGTGCGCCTGGTCAGCTGCGCGATTCCGCGCATCGAGGCGGCCCGGCTGCGCACGGAGGGCGATCTGCACCTGCCGCGCTGCCGGGTGGAGCACGGCATCCGGCTCACCGACGCGCAGATCGGCACGGACCTGCTGATCAACCAGATCCATGTGCGGCCGGACCGCCGCGGGCGCGCCATCACCGCGGACGGCATGTCGGTCGCCCAGGACTTACAGGCCGAACTGATCGAGACCTACGGCGAGTTCAGTCTGCGCGGCGCGAAGATCGGGGTCTCGCTCAGTCTGCGCGGCAGCCGGCTGCGGGCCGCGGCGGAGCGGCGCGCGCTGAACGCCCCGCAGCTGAGCGTGGAGCGCACGCTGTACATGACGGGCGCATGGGTGAGCGTCGCCACCGGCAACCAGGGCGCCACTCCCCCGTTCGGGATCACCGCCCAAGGGGTGCCGGTGCGCGGCTCGCGGCTGCAGCCCTTCGAGTGCTACGGCGGGGTGCGCCTGGACGACGGGCGGTTCGGTGACGCGGTCGATCTCAACGGCGCGCGGTTCGGCTTGAGTCCGCACGAGGAGCTGTCGCTGCGCCGGATCACGACACCGGAACTGCGGTTCAACGCGGAGCGTCCCGAGGAGGGCCGGGTCGTGCTGAACGGCGCCAAGGTGGTGACGCTGATCGACCTGGCGGCGAGCTGGCCGGGGCCGGGCGGCCTGGCGATGGGCGGCTTCGTCTACGAGAACCTTGTCCCTTACGAGGAGTTCCCGCTGTCGCGCCGGCTGGAGTGGGTGGCATCGGCGACGCCGGAGTACTCCCCGGAGCCGTACGAACGTCTCGCGATGGTGCTGCGCAACAGCGGTGAGGACGCGGACGCGCGTGAGGTGCTGCTGGCCAAGCAGCGCAGGCGGCGCGAGACGCTGCCGCTGGCCGCGAAGCTGTGGGGGTATCTCCAGGACTGGACCGTGGCGTACGGCTACCGGCCGGGGCGGGCGGCGCTGTGGATGGCCGTGCTGTGGGCGGCGGGCACGATCGCCTTCTCCCAGGTCGGTCCGGATCCGATCAAGAAGGACGAGCATCCGGAATGGAATCCCGCTCTGTATGCGCTGGATCTGCTCATTCCGGTGATCAATCTCGGCCAGGACGGCTACTGGCGACTTGACGGGCACTGGCAATGGGCTTCGGCGGCACTGGTGCTTCTCGGGTGGATTCTGGCGACCACGGTGGCAGCGGGCGCGTCGCGTCTGCTGCGCCGCGGCTGAGGCGCCGAGCTCTCTTTGCGACGCGCCTCGACTCGCCTTTACGATCTCTTGACCCGCGCACGGACAACCTTTCCGCCGCTACCAAAGATTCACAGGTGGCTACTGGCGCGGCGCTCACCTGCGGTTTTCAATGGTCCGCACCATGTCTTTCCTTCGCGCCCTGACCCGTACCGCGCGCATGATCCGTCATACGCCCCGGCTGTCCGAAGGCCTTGTGCCCGATGACGCGGTACTGCTCGACGCCCCCGACGAGCGGCTCGGTCCCGCGCTCGTCGCGGCCGCCGAGGGCGAGTACGAGGGAGCGGCGAAACTGCTGGCGACCACCCGGGAATCGGCCGAATGGGAGAACCGCGACCGATACGTGTCGCGGCTCGCGGCCTTCGCCCGCAATCGCGACGAGTGGCTCGCCGGCTGGCTCGGCGCCGCGCCCCGCGACGCGGACGCGCTGCTCGTGAAGGCGCAGCTCGCGCTCGCGCGGGCGTGGGAGTCGCCGGCGCGCGCCGAGCGGCTGCGGGAGGTCGGTCCGCTGATCGACGCGGCGGCGGACGCCGAACCGAGCGACCCGGTGCCGTGGCGCATCGCACTGGACCACGCGCGGGGAACCCATGCCACGCACACGGCCTTCGAGTCCCTGTGGGAACGGGCCATCCGCCGGTCGTCGCACCACTACGGCTGCCATGTGGCGGCCCTGCAGTATCTGTCCGCCCAGTGGTACGGCTCGCACCGCGAGTGCTTCGACTTCGCCGAGCAGGCGGCCGCCGACGCGCTGCCCGGTTCGCTGATCCAGGCGCTCCCCGTCCGGGCGGCGTTCGCCCAGCTGCTCGCCTCTGAGCCGACGACGTCGGTGCAGGACGACCGGATCGACGCGGCGGCGGACCTCGCGATCTCGCTGTCCGCCGACTACGCGGCGGGCGACCCCTGGCCGGCCGAGGTCCGCAACACGCTCACCTACGTGCTCATGGCGCGAGGGCGATGGGCGGACGCGCTGGCGCAGTTCCGGCTGATCGGCCCGTACGCCACCTCCTTCCCCTGGACCTCGGTGACGGACGACCCGCTGGGGCAGTTCCTGCGGGCCCGCGACGGGGCGTGCGTAGAGGTCGCGTACACGATGCCGCTGTGCGGGCGCGGGGGCCGATCCGGCGCCCATTACTCTTGACCCCTGTGACCACCGCTCGCCTCCCCCTCTTCCCGCTGAACTCGGTGCTGTTCCCTGGGCTCGTACTGCCCCTGAACATCTTCGAGGAGCGTTACCGCGCCATGATGCGCGAACTGTTGAAGACGGACGAGGAGGAGCCGAGGCGCTTCGCCGTCGTCGCCATCCGGGACGGACGGGAGGTCGCGCCCACCGCGCCCGGCATGCCGGACCCGACGACCGTCATGGAGCGCGGCCCCGCGGCCGGCTTCGGACCCGACCCGATCCAGGCGTTCCACCAGGTGGGCTGCATCGCCGACGCGGCAACGATCCGGGAGCGGGCGGACGGCAGCTTCGAGGTCCTGGCGACCGGGACGACGCGGGTGAAGCTGCTGTCCGTGGACGCGAGCGGCCCGTTCCTGACGGCGGAGTTCGAGGAGATCCCCGAGGAGCCGGGTGACGGGGCCGGCGCGCTCGCGGAGGGTGTGCTGCGGGCCTTCCGCACCTACCAGCAGCGACTGGCGGGCGCGCGCGAGCGGACGCTGTCGACGGGCACGGAGCTGCCGGACGAGCCGTCGGTGGTCTCCTATCTGGTCGCCGCGGCGGCGGTGCTGGACACCCCCGCGAAGCAGCGGCTGCTCCAGGCGCCGGACACGGCGACGCGGCTGCGAGAGGAACTGAAGCTGCTGCGAACGGAGACGGCTGTACTGCGCCATCTCCCGTCGCTGCCGATGGTCGACCTGACCCGGCAGCCGACGAGCCCCAACTGACGGGAGGGACCGCCCACATGGCGAAGAAGCAGAAGAAGCAGTCGGGAGGCACGCCCGCGACGGTGGCCCTGACGGCCGCGGGCACGCCGTTCACGCTGCACGCGTACGACCACGATCCGTCGACGCCGTCGTACGGCGAGGAGGCGGCGGAGGCACTCGGCGTCTCGCCCGACCGCGTCTTCAAGACCCTCGTCGCGGACGTGGACGGCACCCTGACGGTGGCGGTGGTCCCGGTCGCGGGCCAGCTCGACCTGAAGGCACTGGCGGCGGCGGTGGGCGGCAAGCGGGCGACGATGGCGGACCCGGCGGCGGCGGAACGCACGACGGGCTACGTACGCGGCGGCATCTCGCCCCTCGGCCAGCGCAAGCGCCTGCCGACGGTCCTGGACGCGTCGGCGGCGCAGCACGACTCGATCTGCATCTCGGCGGGCCGCCGCGGCCTGGAGGTCGAACTGTCCCCGGAGTCCCTCGCCGCCCTGACATCGGCGACCATGGCCCCGATCGGCCGCGCGTAGCGCCCGGGGGCCGCGGTTACCAGGGGCGGGGTTGCCGGGGGCGCGCTCCGATGGACCGCGCGCAGCGGCTGGAGGCCGCGGTTACCGGCAGCTCGCTGCGATCGACCGCGCCAAGCGGCTGCGGGCCGCTGCTACCGACAACTCACTCCCATCAGCCGCACCCAGCGGCCGGAGGGCCGCCGGTACCGGGATGCTCCGCTCCGGCCGTGCCCGGAGAGCGCAACGCCCCCGTCGGGGCTCCGCCCCGAACCCCGCGCCTCAATCGCCGGCGGGGCTGGATTCCGCGCAGCGAAAATCCAGCCCGTCCGGCGATTGAGGACACCGCGCGAACCGCGGTACGGAGCCCGGTACGGGGCCGGAGGTACGGGGCCGGGCAGAGCCCGGTACGGGAAGGGGCGGGGTGGGGGAAGGTCACGCCTGCCAGGGACCGTGCGACTCCCACTCCGGCTCCGGGTCCCGCGGCCCGAACAGGGCCGTCAGACCCAGGTGGACCGCCGACGCCGACAGCGGCCACGCCAACAGCGCGTTCTTCGCGCCCAGTTCCAGGTACGCGTCGAACGTGACGCCCTCGCCCACCTCGCGCGCGTGTTCCACCACGTCGGTCGTCGGGCCGAACCAGACGCCGACGCCCCAGCCGAGCAGCGAAGCCAGCACGCCGCCGAGCGCGAGCGCCACCACCAGGACGATGCCGCCGGTGCGGCGGTACAGGAAAACGGCCGCCGCGCTCAGCGCGCCCAGCCCGGCCGCCAGCAGAGCAAACGTTCCGTCTGCGCCGATGGCCTCCTCGCCCTCCGTGTCCTTGAGGAAGACCCCGTTGTCGTGGGAGACGAGCGGCACCCGCGGCGCCAGCCACAGCCACAGCAGCCCGAGCGCCACACCGAGCACCGTCACGGCCACCAGCACCACGGCGCCGTCCCGGAGGTCCTTGCGCAGCTCGTCCGTGTTCCGGCCGTCCTTCTCGCCCGGTCCGTCGCCGGTCCAGGTCGCACCCGCGGGGACAGGGCCCGAGGACGGCGACTGCCAGGGGTTGTCGCCCGAGGGCTGCTCGTTCGGCTGGTGGGGAGGCGTCAGCGGTGCGGTCACACCGCCATCGTGCCAGGCCCGCCCGAGTGACGCCTCACCGGACTGCCGCCCGCCGGTACGCCCACGTCGCCGCGGCCAGCGACACCACTCCGACGACCGCGCAGACCGCGAGATCGAGGCCGACCGCGGCCCAGTCGGGACGCGCGTCGAAGGTACGGGCCAGCGCTTCGACCCCGTAGGTGGAGGGCAGCAGGTCGCGGGCGTACCCGATCGGTGCCGGCAGCCGGTCCGCCGGGAGCACGCCGAGCAGCAGCGCCGCCGACATGCCCAGCTGGCCGAGCAGCGTCGCCAGCTCCTGGCGCGGCGCGAGCAGGCCGAGGGCCGCGCCCAGTCCGGCCAGGGCCGCGCCGGACAGCGGGATCACCGCGGCGAGGACCCACAGGTGCGTCAGCGGCAGCTGGAAGAGCACGCTGCCCGCGACCGCCGTCACCACGGTGCCCGGCACGGTGAAGGAGGCGTACGCCGCTGCCGCGCCCAGCACCACGGCGGCGGGCGGCACCGGCAGCGTGGCGTAGTGGTCGAGGCCGCCGCCGGCGCGCAGCTGCCCGAAGTACTGGGCGAGCAGATTCAGCGCGACGAAGGCGACGACGAGCACGCTCGCGCCGGCGACGACCGCCTTCGCCTCCGTTCCGCCGTCGACGACCCCGCGCATCAGGACCATGATCCCGACGGACTGGAAGGTCGCCACGAACAGCAGCGGGATCCGGGCGACCCGCGCCCGGGACAGCTGCGCCCGGTACACGGCGGCGAGCGCCGGCAGCAGCCGTGCCCGCGGCGCGAGCGGTGCGGGCGCGTGCCCGGTGACGGGCGCCGCCCCGCTCGTGGTCCTCGCCGACTCGGCGGAGATGATGCTCACGCCTTGACCAGCCCCTTCGTCGTGTTCCCGCCGAGTGCCAAGTACACGTCCTCCAGACTCGGGGTGGCCAGCGTGAAGTCGTCGAGCGCAGCGAACGCCGCACCGCCCGTCACCGCGGCGACCGCCGCCCGCGCCTCCTCCGGCCCCAGCCGCAGCACCCACCGACGGCCGGACTCCTGGGCGACACCGCGCAGTGCCGCGACCTCGGGGACGTCCAGCGGCGCCCGCTCGCGCCACACCAGTTCCACGCGGACCTCGCCTGCGACCCGCTCCTTCAGTCCGGAGGGCGAGTCGCAGGCGATGACACGGCCGCGGTCGAGCACGGCGACACGGTCGAGGACGGTCTCGGCCTCGATGACGTTGTGGGTGACGAGGAGCACGGTCGCGCCGTGCTCGGCGCGCCTGCGGTCGACCGCCGCCCACACGGCACGCCGCGCGACGGGGTCCATACCGGTCGTCGGTTCGTCCAGGATCAGGACCGGCCGCTCGCCCACGAGGGTCGCCGCGAAACAGGCGAGCCGCCGCTGACCGCCGGACAGTTTCTTGAGGGGGCGCGCGGCGAGTGCGGTGAGTCCGAGCTCGTCCAGGACTGCGTCCCGTTCGTGCCGCGCCTGCCGGACGGTCAGCCCGCGCAGCCGCCCGGTGGTCTCGGCGGCGAGGGCGACGGTCAGTTCGTCGAGGGCGGTGGACTCCTGGCCGAGGTAGCCGATCAGCCGGGCCGCCCGCTCGGGATGGCGCACCAGGTCGTGGCCGAGGAGCTCGACGGCGCCGGAGTCGGGGCGCATGAGCCCGGTGAGCTGGCGCACCAGGGTGGACTTGCCCGCGCCGTTGGGCCCGAGCAGGCCGAAGACCTCGCCGCGCCGGACATCGAGGCTGATCCCGTCGGTGGCACGCACCTCGGGTGTCCCGGGCGTGCCCCTCCTGCCGCGCGCGGCGGGGTACGTCTTGACCAGATCCCGCACCACGCACACCGTACTCACGAGGTACGAGACTACGGGGTCCGGCCGCCCCGAATGCCCTCGGGCCCCGACTGCTCCCCCGCAGGGGCGTGCTCGGTGGCCGTCCGCACATCGATCTCGCGCCAGAATCCGGCCCGGATCGCATAGCGGTCGTGCTCGTCGATCTGGTCGTCCTTGTGGGCGAGAAGTCCGAAACGCGCCGCGTAACGCAGCAGTTCGCCGTCGATGCGGTGCGGGATGCGCGGATACAGGCCGGACAGCTTCTGCACGTGGCCGGTCTCCGGCAGCCGTTCCATCCAGCGGCGGGCGAAGACCTGGCCCACCTCGAAGGGGTCGCCGCCGACGGTGGTGATGTCCTCCTCCCGGTCGGCCCAGCGCTGCTCGGCGCTGGTGAGCTGCGCGAGGGTGGGCAGGGACGCGCTCTCCGGCGGTTCGCCGAGCGCTCCCTGTCCCGACCGGTCGATCCAGCCCTTGTCGGAGGACCAGCGCAGGGTGGCGTTCACGGGGTGGGCCGCGGGCTGCTGGCCGGGGGCGCGCAGTCCGGCGAGGTCCTTGGGCGTGGGCACGCCCTTGGCCGGGGCGGCGGGGGCGGGTGTGGTGTCGGGGGCGTCGTCGGCGGGTGCGGGTGGTGCGCCGTTGCACGCGGCGGACTCGGCCGCGCGCTCGGCCGAGTCGGCGAGCGCCGACTCGGGCAGCGGCGCGGACAGGATGGCGGCGATCTCGGGGCGCGGCACGGGAGCCGGGGCGCAGACGCCGGTGAGTTCCCTGGCCCGTACCGCGCGGGTGATCCAGACCCGGTCGAGGACGCGGCGTTCGTCGGCCTCGGCGACCAGGTCCTCGGATTGGTTGTAGTCGCCGTCGGCGGCCTGGACGGCCCACAGGTGGACGGCGACGCCGTGCTCCTTGGCGGACATCAGGCCGGGCAGCAGATCGCCGTCGCCGGTGACGAGCACCACGTCGGAACAGGCCCGGTTCCTGGCCAGTTCGGTGAGCTCGGCGTGCATGGCCGCGTCGACGCCCTTCTGGGCCCAGCGGCCGTCGCTTCGGGTCAGGGCGCCGAGGCGGACCGTGACCCTGGGCATCACCCGCAGCCTGCGGTGCTCGGGCTGGGGCACCCGGTCGGGGGCGCCGTCGAACCAGTAGATGCGCAGCAGCGGGCGTTCGGTGTCGGCCTCGGCGAGGTCGCGCAGGCCATGGATCAGGGCGGAGTGGTCGACGGTGATCCGCGACCGCGCCGGTTCTCCCGCGAGAAGGCTCGCGGCGGCGCCCAGCAGATATCCGGCGTCCACCAGGACGACGCAGCGGTCCACGCGTTCCACCCTCTTTCGGGGACTCTTTCGGCGACGTTCCCGTCAGCTGTGCGCGAGCGCCGGGCAGGTCCGGTGATCGCGGGAACTCGGAGGCCGGGAAAGGTCCGGATCGGGGATTCTTCCGGGTTTCCTTCGAGTCTGCCCGACTGCCGCAGTGTTGACGGCCGGAACTCGATCATCGGCGTGGCGGATCGACCGGTCCAGGCCCCTGACGGGCGACTACGGTCCGCAATGATCCAAAATGCGCCGGTTATTCACCTATGTGAGCCTGACAGCGGCTCTGGCACCCAGACCCTCACAGGAGGCAACCACCATGGCCAAGAACAAGAACCGTGAACGCAGACAGAAGTCCTCTCCGGCGGAGCGCGGCCGTCAGGAGGCCACCAAGTCCTCGATGGAGGCGCAGGCGGAGCAGCGCGCGGCGCAGGTGACGCCGTCCGACGTGGCCCACAAGGGCCGGCAGAAGCGCTTCGGCCACAACTGACGGACGTAAGCGGCAAGAAGGGGCGCGCCCGTGACAACGGGTGCGCCCCTTCTGCGTGAACTGCTTCCGCGTGGCTGCTTCCGCGTGACTGCGCCGCGCGGCGAAGGGTCAGCCGGCCAGGCAGGACGGGCCGAGCAGCACCTTCAGGTCGCCGAACAGCGCGGGGTCGGGCTGGACGCGGTGCCGGTCGAGCCGGAGCACCGTCGTCTTGCGCGGGCCCTGGAGTTTGATCCGTACCTCGGTGTTGCCCTTGTGATGGCTGAGGATCTCGCCGAGGCGGCTGACCATGGGCGGGGTGACCTTGACCGTCGGGATGGTCACGACGACCGGCGCGTTGGTGCCGGCCGACGACAGGTCCGGGACCATCAGCTCCATGGCGACGAGCCTGGGCACGTCCTCTCGCTTGTCGAGGCGCCCCTTGACGAAGACCACGGTGTCCTCGACGAGCTGGGTGGACACGAGCTGGTACGTCGCCGGGAAGAACATGCACTCGATCGAACCGGCGAGGTCCTCGACGGTGGCGATCGCCCAGGCGTTGCCCTGCTTGGTCATCTTGCGCTGCAGGCCGGAGATGATGCCGCCGATGGTGACGACCGCGCCGTCCGCGTGCTCGCCGCCCGTCAGCTGGGAGATCGCCGCGTCCGTCTTGTCGGACAGGACGTGCTCGATGCCGAAGAGCGGGTGGTCGGAGACGTACAGGCCGAGCATCTCGCGCTCCTGGGCGAGCAGATACGACTTCTCCCACTCGACGTCGGAGAACTCGACGTCGAGGCCGAAGCCGGGCTCACTGCTCTCCTCCTCGCCCATGCCGCCGAAGAGATCGAACTGCCCCTCGGCTTCCTTGCGCTTGACCGCGACCACGTTGTCGATCATCGGCTCGTGGTGGGCGACCAGGCCCTTGCGGGTGTGGCCCATCTCGTCGAAGGCGCCGGCCTTGATGAGGGACTCGACGGTGCGCTTGTTGCAGACGACGGCCTCGACCTTGTCGAGGAAGTCGGGGAAGGAGCTGTACTTCCCCTTCGCCTTGCGGGTCCTGATGATCGACTCCACGACGTTCTGCCCGACGTTGCGCACGGCGGTGAGGCCGAAGAGGATCACGTCGTCGCCCTGGGCGGCGAAGTTCGACATGGACTCGTTGACGTTGGGCGGGAGCACCTTGATGCCCATGCGCCGGCACTCGTTCAGATAGACGGCCGACTTGTCCTTGTCGTCCTTGACCGAGGTGAGCAGCGCCGCCATGTACTCCGCGGGGTGGTTGGCCTTGAGGTACGCCGTCCAGTAGGAGACGAGGCCGTACGCGGCGGAGTGCGCCTTGTTGAAGGCGTATCCGGCGAAGGGGACCAGCACGTCCCACAGCGCCTGGATGGCCTCGTCGCTGTAGCCCTTCTCCCGGGCGCCCTTCTGGAAGAGGACGAAGTTCTTCGCCAGTTCGTCGGGCTTCTTCTTGCCCATCACGCGGCGGAGGATGTCGGCCTCGCCGAGCGAGTACCCGGCGATGATCTGGGCGGCCTTCTGCACCTGCTCCTGGTAGACGATCAGGCCGTAGGTGACGTCCAGGACCTCCCTGAGGGGCTCCTCCAGCTCCGGGTGGATCGGCGTGATCTCCTGCTGCTTGTTCTTGCGCAGGGCGTAGTTCGTGTGGGAGTTCATGCCCATCGGGCCCGGGCGGTAGAGCGCGGACACGGCGGAGATGTCTTCGAAGTTGTCGGGCTTCATCAGCCGCAGCAGGGAGCGCATGGGCCCGCCGTCGAACTGGAAGACGCCGAGGGTGTCACCGCGCTGGAGCAGCTCGAAGGTCTTGGGGTCGTCGAGCGGGAGGGAGAGCATCTCCAGGTCGATGCCCTTGTTGGACTTCACCATCTTGATGGCGTCGTCCATGATCGTGAGGTTGCGCAGGCCCAGGAAGTCCATCTTCAGCAGGCCGAGCGACTCGCACTGCGGGTAGTCCCACTGGGTGATGGTCACGCCGTCGGTGTGCCTGACCCACACGGGGACATGCTCGGTGATGGTCTCGCTGGACATGATCACGCCGGCGGCGTGCACGCCCATCTGCCGGACCAGGCCCTCGACGCCCTTGGCGGTGTCGATGACCTTCTTCACGTCCGGCTCGTTCTCGTACATCGCGCGGATCTCGCCGGCCTCGCTGTAGCGCGGGTGGGAGGGATCGGTGATGCCGTTGAGGTCGATGCCCTTGCCGAGGACGTCGGCGGGCATGGCCTTGGTGAGCCGGTCTCCCATCGCGTACGGATAGCCCAGCACGCGGGCGGAGTCCTTGATCGCGTTCTTCGCCTTGATCTTGCCGTACGTGCCGATCATGGCGACCTTGTCGGCGCCGTACTTCTCCGTCACATACCTGATCACTTCGACGCGCCTGCGCTCGTCGAAGTCGATGTCGACGTCGGGCATGGAGACGCGCTCGGGGTTGAGGAACCGCTCGAAGATCAGACCGTGCGGGATCGGGTCGAGGTCGGTGATGCCCAGGGCGTACGCCACGATCGAACCGGCCGCGGAGCCACGGCCGGGGCCCACCGCGATGCCCTGGTTCTTCGCCCACATGATGAAGTCGGCGACGACGAGGAAGTACCCCGGGAACCCCATCTGGATGATGACGTCCATCTCGTACTCGGCCTGCCGCTGGCGGTCCTCGGGGATGCCTCCCGGATAGCGGCGCTCCATGCCGCGCCGGACCTCCTCCTTGAACCAGGTGACCTCGGTGTGCCCCTCGGGGATGTCGAACTTCGGCATCAGGTCGCGCTTCTCGAACATCCCCTCCGTCTCGACCTGCTGGGCGACCAGGAGGGTGTTGCGGCACCCCTCCTGCCAGGCGTCGGAGGAGTCGATCGCATACATCTCGTCGGTCGACTTGAGGTAGTAGCCGGTGCCGTCGAACTTGAAGCGGTCGGGGTCGGAGAGGTTCTTGCCGGTCTGGATGCACAGCAGCGCGTCGTGGGCGGTCGCCTCGTGCGCATACGTGTAGTGGGAGTCGTTGGTCACCAGCGGCGGGATGCCGAGCTTCTTGCCGATCTCCAGCAGTCCGTCGCGGACGCGGCGCTCGATCTCGATGCCGTGGTCCATCAGCTCCAGGAAGTAGCGGTCCTTGCCGAAGATGTCCTGGTACTCGGAGGCGGACTTCAGGGCCTCGTCGAACTGGCCGAGGCGCAGTCGGGTCTGGAGCTCGCCGGAGGGGCAGCCGGTGGAGGCGATCAGCCCCTCGGACCACTGGGCGATGGTCTCCTTGTCCATCCGCGGCCACTTCTGCAGCCAGCCCTCCGCGTACGCGTCGGAGGAGAGCCGGAAGAGGTTGTGCAGGCCCGTCGCATTGGCCGCCCAGATGGTCTTGTGGGTGTAACCACCGGAACCGGAGACGTCATCGCGCTTCTGGTGCGGCTGGCCCCACTGGATCTTGCGCTTGTTGCGCCGGGACTCGGGCGCGACATACGCCTCGATGCCGATGATCGGAGTGACGCCGGCCTTCTGCGCGGAGTGGAAGAAGTCGTACGCCCCGTGGAGATTGCCGTGGTCGGACATGGCGATATGGGTCATGCCCATCTCGTTGCACGCGTCGAACATGTCCTTGAGCCGCGCAGCACCGTCCAGCAGCGAGTACTGGGTGTGGACGTGCAGGTGCGTGAAGGGCGGCTTGGTCACGGCGGATGGCCTCCGGGCTGCAGTCTTCCGGGGGGCACACCCCCGGACCCCCGCTTTGGGGGACAGCCTGGAAGTCTACGGCGAGGGACTGACACCCGGTGGGAAACCGCGGGGCGAAACCCCCTCGACGAGGGGTGGCGTGCGGGCACTCCTGCGCACCGTCACGCGTTGGACGGGGCGGAAACGCCTGTCCTTTTTCCTGCACCAGGAGGCACCCCGCGATGCCGGTCCCGCAGCCCACCGCCGAGCAGCGCGGCGAGGAGATCCTCGCCGTCTTCGACACCGCTTTCGGCGAGCTCCTGGCCGCCGACCCGGCCGCCTTCCGGGTCAAGTTCCGCAAGATGGCGGCCTCGGCCTTCGCGTTCTACCGGGGCACGGCATGCCTGTTCTACAGCGACCTGGAGCGGGAGCGGCACGGCGGCCCCTTCCTGGACGAGCGCACCGGCCGGGTGTGGATCCACGGCGATCTCCACGCGGAGAACTTCGGCACCTACATGGACGCCAACGGCCGCCTGATATTCAACGTCAACGACTTCGACGAGGCCTATGTCGGTCCCTTCACCTGGGACGTCAAGCGCCTGGCCGCCTCGATCGCCCTGATCGGCTACACCAAGGCGCTGAGCGACGACCAGATCACCGATCTCGTACGGATCTGCGCCGCCGCCTACCGCGAGCGCGTCCACGCCCTCGCGGCCGGGGCGAAGAACGACGAGCTGCCGCCGTTCACGCTGGACACCGCCGAGGGCCCCCTGCTGGGCGCCCTGCGCACGGCCCGCTCCCTGACCCGGTTCTCGCTGCTGGACTCGATGACCGAGATCCGTGACTTCGAGCGGCGGTTCGCCTCGGGCGCCGGCTCGATCGAGCTGGACGCGGCCACGCGCTACAAGGTGCTCGCCGCCTTCGACGGCTATCTGGAGACGCTGCCGGAGTCGAGCCTGACCCGCCCCGACTCCTACCGGGTCAAGGACGTGGTGGGCCGACGGGGCATCGGTATCGGCTCGGCCGGCCTCCCCTCGTACAACATCCTCCTGGAGGGCAACAGCGACGCCCTGGAGAACGATGTCGTGATCTACATGAAGCAGGCGCAGACGCCGGCCGTCTCCCGCCACATCACCGACCCGGAGATCCGCGACTACTTCCGGCACGAGGGCCACCGCACGGTGATCTCGCAGCGCGCGCTCCAGGACCACGCCGACCCGTGGCTGGGCTGGACCGAGCTGGACGGCTCCGGCCAGCTGGTCGCCGAGGTCTCCCCGTACGCGGTGGACCTTGACTGGTCGGACATCGACGACCCGGCTCAGATAGCGGCCGTCGTCGCCGACCTCGGCCGGGCGACGGCGACGATGCACGCGGCGGCGGACGACGAGAGCGGGCACTCACTGGTGCCGTTCTCCACCGAGCGCGCCATCGACGCGGCGATCGCGGCGGACGAGGACGGCTTCGGCGAGCTGCTGGTCGACTTCGCGCACGGCTACGGCGCCCGGGCCCGGGCGGACCACCAGATCTTCGTGGACCTGTTCCGCAACGGCAGGATCCCCGGCCTGGGGGCGACGGATGCCTACAGGTCGGCGGCCCCGGGCCTGTAAGCGCGTGCCCGGAGGCCGGCGGAGCAAGGCCGGCCGCCCCGGGCCTTTAGGGATCCCTTACGGGAGGGCGTGACAAACTCACGGCGATGGACATATCCGGGATGCGGCTCAGGGCGCTGCGGGCGGCGGTCTTCACGGCACTGGTCGTGACGCTGTCCGCCGCCTCCCATGTGCTGCTCTCGCAGGCTCCGTTGCCGCTGACGACGGTCGCCGCGCTGACCGCCGCCGTCTTCGCCGTCGCCTGCGCGCTGTCGGGCGGGGAGCGCGGTTTCCCGCGGATCGCCGGTCTGCTGATCCCGCTGGAGCTGGCGGCCGACACGGTCTTCACCGCGGGCCAGCACGCCTGTTACGGGGCGGCCGGCGGCCCGGTCACCGGGTCGCTGCGTGCGGTCGGTCTCGATGTGCTGTGCGGTGGCAGCATCGGCGCCCAGTTGCCCGGCGTGGCGGCGGCCGCGCACACCGGGGGCCTCGGCGCCCTGCTGCAGTCCCCCGACCCCGCCGTGCCCTGGCTGCTGCTCGCCGCGCATGTCTCGGTGGGCCTGGTCGCGGCCGCCTGGCTGCGGCGCGGCGAGGCGGCGCTGGCGTCGCTGCTGCGCTCGGTGGGCGTGTTCGCCTTCCGACCGCTGCTGCTCGCGGTCGCCGCGCTGCGCGGCACGCGCGGCGCCCCGCGTACGACGGGCCGCCGGGAACATCGCGAGCCCCGCCCCTCCCGTGCGCTCCAGCTGGTGCACTCCGTGGGACGGAGGGGGCCTCCGCGTCCGGTCGCGCCCTGCGCGTGACGCCGCGCTCTGCGCGCCCGGCCGGAAGTCCCCTTCTCCCCGTTGTCCCCATGGAGTGAATGATCATGAGCAAGCGCAACAGCCAGGCCAACAAGGCAGCGGCCCGTGAGCGGCTGCGTCTGGAACGCGAGCGCCAGGCCAAGAAGGACAAGCTGCGCCGTCAGCTGATCGTCGCCGGTACCGGCGTCCTGGTCCTGGCGATCGCCGGTGGTGTCGGCTTCGGCATCATGCAGGCCAACAAGCCGTCCCACTGGGAGTCGGTGGCCGACGAGAGCAGCGTCACCGCCCCGAAGAACACCGAGGGCGAGAACGGCACGACCGTCGTCATCGGCAAGACGGACGCGAAGAAGACGCTGGAGCTGTACGAGGACTCCCGCTGCCCGGTCTGCGGGGTGTTCGAGCAGGCCGTGGGCGAGACGGTCGACAAGGACGTCGAGGCCGGGAAGTACAAGATCAAGTACATCGGCGCCACGTTCATCGACAACGCCGACAACGGCGAGGGCTCCAAGAACGCGCTGAGCGCGCTGGGTGCGGCGCTGAACGTGAGCCCCGACGCCTTCATGGCGTACAAGTCGGCGCTCTACTCGGAGAAGTTCCACCCCGAGGAGAGCGACGACAAGTTCGCCGAGGACGCGTATCTGCTCGAGGTCGCCGACTCGGTGCCCGCCCTGAAGAACAACAGCGAGTTCAAGAAGAACGTCGAGGACGGGACCTTCGACGCCTGGGCGATGAAGATGTCGAAGATGTTCGACGACAGCGGGGTGGGCGGTACGCCGACGCTGAAGATGGACGGCAAGAAGATCACGGCCGAGGGCAGCGACAACGCGCCCATGACGGTGGAGCAGTTCACCACGGCGATCGACAAGGCCCTCAAGGGCTGAGCGCACCCGCGGCCGGCCGCGGCTGACCGTCTCCGAACGGGCGGGCGAACTTTCCTGGTTCGCCCGCCCGTTCGGCTTACCGATCAGTAGTCTGATCGGCCGTGACCAGTCGATTCCGCACAACTCCCAGTCGCCGCACGGTCGTCAAGGCCGCTGCCGCCACCGCTGTCGCCGCCCCCCTTCTCGCGGCCCAGACCGTCCCCGCCACCGCGGCGGACCAGAGCCCCTCCTTCGACCACGGCGTCGCGTCGGGCGACCCACTGCCCGACGGCGTCCTGCTGTGGACGCGCCTCACGCCGAGCGACGACGCCGTGCCGGGCTCCGGCAAAGGCGCGGACACGACCGTGGGCTGGGAGGTCGCGGAGGACAGGGACTTCGCCCGGGTCGTCGCCCGCGGCAGCGCCACCTCCCGGGCCGCCACCGACCACACCGTCAAGGCGGACGTCCGGGGTCTGCGCCCGGCGAGCACCTACTGGTACCGCTTCACGGCCGGTACGGCCGTCTCCCCGGTCGGCCGCGCCCGGACCGCTCCGGCCACCGACGCCGCCGCGACCGGTGTGCGTTTCGGCGTGGTCTCGTGCGCCAACTGGGAGGCCGGCTGGTTCTCCGCGTACCGCCATCTGGCCACCCGCACGGACCTCGACGCGGTCCTGCATCTCGGCGACTACATCTACGAGTACGCCACGGGCGGCTACCCGGCCGAGGAATACGCCGTACGGCGGCACGAGCCGGGACACGAGATCGCGAGTCTCGCCGACTACCGCCTGAGGCACGCCACCTACAAGACGGACGCCGACCTGCAGGCGCTGCACGCCGCGCATCCGGTGATCGCCATATGGGACGACCACGAGTTCGCCAACGACACCTGGTCGGGCGGCGCGGAGAACCACACGCCGGAGACCGAGGGCGACTGGACCGCGCGCGTGGCGGCGGCCAAGCAGGCGTACTTCGAGTGGATGCCGGTCCGCGCGTCCACCGAGGGCACCGTGTACCGCCGGCTGCGCTTCGGCAGGCTGGCCGATCTGCATCTGCTGGACCTGCGCTCGTTCCGGTCGCAGCAGTCCGGCATAGGCAACGGCGACGTCGACGACCCGGACCGCACGCTCACCGGCCGGGCCCAGCTGGACTGGCTGAAGGCGGGCCTCGCGTCGTCCGACGCCTCCTGGCAGCTGGTCGGCACCTCGGTGATGATCTCGCCGGTCGCCTTCGGCTCGCTGCCCGCGCATCTGCTGGGCCCGCTCGCCGAGCTGCTGGGGCTGCCGCAGGAGGGGCTGGCGGTCAACGTCGACCAGTGGGACGGCTACACGGACGACCGCAAGGAGTTGCTGACCCATCTGACGCAGCGCGGTATCCGCAACACGGTGTTCCTCACGGGCGACATCCACATGGCGTGGGCCAACGACGTGCCGGTCAGGGCCGCCACGTATCCGCTGTCGGCGTCCGCCGCGACCGAGTTCGTCGTGACGTCGGTGACCTCCGACAACCTGGACGACCTCCTCCATGTCGCTCCCGGGACCGTCTCGCTGGTCGCCCAGGCCGCGATCCGCGCCGCCAACCGCCATGTGAAGTGGGTGGACATGGACAACCACGGCTACGGCGTCCTGGATGTGACGGCCGAGCGGACGCAGATGGACTACTACACCGTCTCGGACCGGACGAACCCGGACGCAACGTCCGCGTGGTCGCGCTCGTACCGCACCGTGAGCGGAACGCAAAAGGTCGAGCGAGTGAATCAGCCGGTGCGCTAGCAGGAACAGAGGGGCGATTTTCAGCCACTCACCGAACGGTTAACGGAAGATCACATCGCTACGACGGGTGGCGTGTTCCGCACCATGAATGCGGACACACCACCCGTCGTCGTCACGTCCTGCGTTACGTGCAGATCTCACGTGCCGGACATGGCCAAAACTTTTCTCCCTGATGTCCGTAATCACCCCACGATTGATTGGGCTTGATCGATCCTCATCAAGATCTGACATGCACCCGTAATCTCCCCGCGGTGGCCAGGAACGGCCCCCTCTACAACCCCCCGCGAGGAGACGTCATGCGTGCTCTTGCCCGTATATCCCCCCGTCTGCGCCACCGCGCAGTCGGTACGGCGATCATGGCCGGAACCCTGGCCATCGCGCCGCTCTCCGCTCCCGGCAGCGTCGCCGCCCCCCAGTCCTCCCTCTCCGCGGCCTCGTCCGCCGAGGAGTGCGTGGAGGACACGCACGAGCACGAAAGCGCCACGGCCCGCGAGACGCGCCCCGGCGCCGGCCACGTCAACGAGCCCAACGAGATCACCGCGACCAAGGCGAAGGCCATGGACGCGGATCTGAAGAAGAGACTGGAGGCGGCGCGCACCAACGCCCGCGGCCTGTCCACCACCGCCGCGGTGAGCATCCCGGTCTACTTCCACGTCATCCACGACGGTGACAAGGGCAAGCTCACGAGCGCCCAGATCAGCAGCCAGATGGCGGTTCTCAACTCCGCCTTCGCCGGCCAGGGCACCGGAAACGTCGACTCCGGCTTCCAGTTCACACTGGCCGGCACCGACTACTCCAACAACCCGACCTGGTACAACCTGGCCTCCGGCTCCACCGCGGAGAAGCAGATGAAGTCCACCCTCCGCCAGGGCGGCGCCGGCGCGCTCAACTTCTACACCGCCAACCTCAGCGGCGGCCTGCTCGGCTGGGCGACCTTCCCCTCCTCGTACAACTCCAACCCGTCGATGGACGGTGTCGTCGTCCTCGACGCCTCGCTGCCCGGCGGCACGGCCACCAACTACGACGAGGGCGACACCGCCACCCACGAGGTCGGCCACTGGATGGGCCTCTACCACACCTTCCAGGGCGGCTGTAACGGCAACGGCGACTACGTGACGGACACCCCCGCCGAGAAGAGCCCCGCCTACCAGTGCCCGACCGGCCGTGACAGCTGCGCCAGCAAGACCGGGGCGGACCCGATCCACAACTTCATGGACTACACGTACGACGCGTGCATGTTCCAGTTCACCTCGGGCCAGGTACAGCGCATGAAGGACCACTGGACCGCGTACCGCGCGAGCTGACACATCGGATCCCCGGCGTCCCGAACACGCCGGGGACGTGAAGGAACGGCCGCTGCCGAGCTGCTCAAGCAGCTCGGCAGCGTGCGTATGTCCCGGTGTCCGGCCTGGTCCCGCCTGATCCGTCCTGTCCGGCCGGATCAGGCGGGACCAGGCGGGACCAGGCGGGACCAGGCAGACAAGGTCCTACAGCGTGTCGAGGAACGCGAGCGCGACCCGCCACGTCTGCTCGGCCGCGTCCTCGTCGTGGTCCGGCAGCTCGGGATCGGTGTAGAGGTGCCCGGCTCCCGCGTAGCGGTGGACCTCCACGTCCGCGCCGGCCCGCTGCATCCGCAGGTACCAGCTGTTCAGCCAGTCGTCCGGCTCGAAGGGGTCCGGGTCGGCGACATGCAACTGGACGGGAAGGCCGTCCACCGCCGTCCCCTCGGCGATGTCCGAGGTCCCGTGCAGGAGCAGCAGCCCGCGGGCCTTGTCGTCGGCGAGCGCGAGGTTCTGCGCGATCGCGCCGCCGAGGGAGAACCCGGCGTACACCAGACCCGCGTCGGAATACGGCGCCGCCGCGCCGATCGCACGGCGCAGCAGCTCTTCCTGGCCGATACGGTCCTTGATGTCCCGGCCCTCCTCCGTCGAATCGGCGGTTTGTCCGTCGAAGAGGTCGGGCACGCGAACCTCGTGCCCGGCGGCCCGCAGCCGGTCGGCCGCGGCGTGCACCGCGGGCCGCAGACCGAAGGCGGAGTGGAAAAGCATGATGTCCATCCGGCCATCCTGCCAGCCGCCTCCGCCGTGCGACGCGCCAGCGAAGGCACACGAGCCACGGAGTCAGGGAGACATGGAGAACGTACTGCGCCCGTTGACCGTCGTCGGTGGATCGGTGGTGGTGATGCTGCTCGTCGGCTGGGCCGTCGACCGGCTGCTGCGCCGAGTCGACGACCGCCACCCGGAGACCCCGCTGTGGGGCATGCTGCGCCGCTGCCGCCTGCCGTTGCAGGTCGTGCTGCTCTCAGCGCTGCTGCGGGCGTCGTACGGCGAGATACACCAGCCGCTCGTGCGGGACCGCGGCGCGGGCATCGGACACGTCCTGTCCCTGGTGCTGATCGGGGCGAGCGCCTGGCTGGTGACCCGTATCGTGTCGGCCGCGGTGGAGTCGACGTACGCCCGCTACGCCTCCTCGACGCGGGACCCGGCCCGCGTCCGCCGGGTGCGCACGCAGGTCACCCTGATCATGCGCATCGTCACCGCGGTCGTGGCCGTCGTCGCGGCCGCCGCGATGCTGCTCACCTTCCCCGGCATGGAGAAGGTCGGCACCTCGATGCTGGCGTCCGCGGGCATCCTCGGCATCGTCGCGGGTGTGGCCGCGCAGTCGACACTCGGCAATCTCTTCGCCGGCTTCCAGATCGCGTTCGGCGACATGGTGCGCATCGGCGACACCGTGGTGGTCGACGGCGAGTGGGGCGTGGTCGAGGAGGTGACGCTCACCTTCCTCGCCGTACGGACCTGGGACGAGCGGCGGATCACGATGCCCGTGTCGTACTTCACCAGCAAGCCGTTCGAGAACTGGTCCCGCGGCGGCGCGCAGATGACGGGCAGCGTCTTCTTCCACCTGGACCACTCGGCTCCGGTGGCGCTGATGCGGGAGAAGCTGCGGGAGATCCTCGAGGACTGCCCCGCCTGGGACCGCCGCGACTGGAGCCTCGCGGTGACGGACACCACACCGAGCACGATCCAGGTGCGGGCGGTGGTGACCGCGAAAGACGCCGACGACGTCTGGACGGCACGCTGCACGGTACGCGAGCGGATGGTGGCTTGGCTGTGCGAGAAGCATCCCTACGCGCTGCCGCGCATCGCGACGTCGGCCGCCTCGGTGCCGCCGTCGGGCCAGTGGCCCGCGTCCTCGTCCGCACCGGTGCCCAGCCCCCTCGCCGCGCCCGACGACAACGGCCCCCGCACCGGCCGCGGCTGATGCCCTGCCCCATGGCGCGGCGGCGACCAGCGGGGGCGGGACGTCCTACCCTGGACGCGTGACCTCCGTGCCGCAGCGCCTCGCCTGGGCCGTCGAACAGCTGGACGTACGGCCCGATGACCGGGTGCTGGAGATCGGCTGCGGCCCCGGTGTCGCGGTCGGTCTGGTCGCAGCGCGCCTGACCACCGGCACCGTGACCGCGATCGACCGCTCGGCGCACGCCGTCGACACTGCCCGCCGGCGCAACCACGCACACATCTCGGCGGGGCGGGCCGAGGTGCGCCGGCTGGACCTCACCGAACTGCCGCGCGGCGGCGACCGGTTCGACAAGATCTTCGCCGTGAACGTCAACGTCTTCTGGACGTCCGCCGCCGACCGCGAAGTGGCCCTGCTCCGCGGCCTGCTGGCCCCCGGCGGAACGCTGTCGCTGTTCTACGAGCCTCCGGCGCCCGCCATGGTGCGCGAGATGAAGGACATTCTGCTGCCCAAGCTCACCTGGCCCGGTGCCACCACGGTGGTCTCGACGGGCCTGACGGAACGTGCCGCGCTGCTCGGCGTGCAGGTCACCGTGGCGTGACCGGCGGCGGTTGACCGGGCTGCCCACCCTGATCCGACGCGGCGGCGCTTCACCACAGGCAGCGCAGGCGACGCGGCCCTGCCCGGCGGCGGCTCATCACTGGCCACGCAGGCGCCGCGGCCCGACCCGGCGGCTCACCACAGACTCGTAGTCGACGGGCCGACGGGGCGGCCGCTCGCCACAAGCAGCGCAGGCGCCGCGGCCCGACCCGGCCGCCGCTCACGACAGGCCTCGTGGTCGACGGCGCGGCGGCTCACCGCAGGCTGTGCACGTCCAAGTGACGCAGCACCCGGTCCACGATCTCGGGGTCCGCGCCCGGTTCGCTGCGCGCCGACAGCACCGCGTGGCGCGCAGCCGACATCATCTCCCGCTGGATGCGCCGCACCGTCGCCATCCGCTGGGCCCGCTTCGCGAACCAGTCCCGCCGCTCCTCGTCCACGATGTCCGGACTGATGCGGGCTCCCATGTCGAACGCGCCCCGCTGGAGCCGCTCGCTGACCTCCTCGGACAGCTCCTCCTCCGCCTCGATCTCCTTGAGCCGGGCCTTGGCGGCCTTCGCCGCCCGGATCGCGAGCATGCGCTCCAGCTCGCGCTCGGCGTCGGTGTCCGCGCGGACCCCGAGCCGCCGCACCAGCCACGGCAGCGTCATGCCCTGGCAGACCAGGGTCGCCACAATGACGGCGAACGCGATGAAGATGATCACCTCGCGTCCGGGGAAGCCCGCACCGTCGTCCGTCTCCAGCGGAATCGCGAGGGCCAGCGCGACCGACGCCACGCCCCGCATCCCCGCCCACCACAGGACGACGGTCTCCCGCCAGGTGGTGGGCACGTCCTCGTCGTAGTCGCGCAGGTGGTGCAGCCGTTTGGCGAGCCATGCGGCGGGCAGCAGCCACAGCAGCCGTACGCCCACGACGACCGCGACGACTGCTGCGCTCCAGCCGAGCAGCCGGCCGAGCCGGTCGTCGGCGGTGCCGAAGACATGGTGCAGTTCGAGGCCGATGAGCCCGAAGGCGACGCCGGTGACCAGGGTGTCGACGATCTGCCAGAACGTGTTCCCCGCGAGCCGCCCCATCACGTCGTCCGCGTCCGCGGTGTACTCGGCGAGGAACAGTGCGGTGGTGAGGACGGCGAGGACCCCCGAGCCCATAAGCTGCTCGGCCAGCACGTAGCTGGCGAACGGCACCATGAGCGTCAGACCGACCTGCAGGGTCGCGTCGCCGAGCACCCCCATCAGCCTGTTGGAGACCCAGCCGAGCGCGAGGCCCACCGCCACGGCGACGACCGCCGACAGCACCAGTTCCCCCGCGGCGGCCCCCCAGGAGAACTCGCCGCTCACGGCCGCCACGATCGCCACGTGGTAGAGCACGATGGCCGTCACGTCGTTGAACAGCCCTTCGCCCTCCATGATCGACACCAATCGCCGCGGCAGCCCCAGCGAACCGGCGACCGCGGTCGCCGCCACCGGATCGGGTGGTGCGACCAGCGCGCCGAGCGCGACCGCGGCGGCGATCGGCAGGCCGGGGACGACGGCGTGGGCGACCGCGCCGACCGCGGCGGTCGTGACGAACACGAGCGCGACGGCGAGCAGCAGGATGGGCCGGGCGTTGGCCGTGAACTGCCGCCAGGAGGTGCGCTGCACGGCCGCGTACAGCAACGGCGGCAGCAGCAGCGGCAGGATGAGTTCGGGCGGTACGTCGACGTTGGGCACGAAGGGCAGGAAGGCCAGTACGATCCCGGCGAGTGTCATCAGCACCGGCGCGGGCAGCCCCAGCCGCTGACCGAGCGGCACGGTCACGACGGCGCCGAACAACAGGGCGAACAGCAGCGCCAATTGGTCCACGAGCGTCCTCCGCCGGCCGGGAGCCTCAAGGGATCAAGGTCTCAACCCTGCCACGGGGACCGGCCGAACCGCGTAAACGCCTCCGCCGTCGCGTACACGCCCGCGCTGCGGCGCCGGTGCGCTCAGGGACGCAGGGCGCGCCGCATGGACCGGTGCGGGATGCCTGCGTCCAGGAACTCGGCCCCGTACGCCGCGTACCCGAGGCGCTCGTAGAAGCCCGTCGCATGGGTCTGCGCATGCAGGTCGACCGCCGCCAGACCCCGCTCGCGCGCCGCGTCCTCGATGGCGCGCACCAGGGCCACGCCCACCCCGAGTCCGCGCGCGTCCTTGGTCACCGCGAGCCGTCCGAGCGAGCCGATGGCGAGGTCGCCGCCGGTCCGGTGCACGGCGGCCGCGCCGTGCAGCAGCCGGCCCGTGCCCAGCGGCACACCGTCCGCGCGGACCGCGAGGACGTGCACGGTGTCCGTCTCCTCGGCGTCGTACGCGTCGTACTCGATGTCCTCCGGCACCCGCTGCTCGGCGACGAAGACCGCCTTGCGGACCGCGAAGCACGCCTCCCGGTCGTCGGGGCCGACCGCGACCCGCACGGTGTACGCGCTCATGCGCTCTCCGCTGCGATCTTGTCCAGGGCCTGCTGGAGGTCGTCGGGGTACTCGCTCGCGAACTCCACCCACTGCCCGTCCGCCGGGTGCTCGAATCCGAGCCGCACCGCGTGCAGCCACTGCCGGGTCAGCCCGAGCCTCTTGGCCATCGTGGGGTCGGCGCCGTACGTCAGGTCGCCCACGCAGGGATGGCGGTGGGCCGCCATGTGCACCCGGATCTGGTGCGTGCGGCCGGTCTCCAGCTTGATGTCCAGCAGCGACGCCGCGCGGAACGCCTCGATCAGGTCGTAGTGCGTCACCGACGGCTTGCCCTCGGCCGTGACCGCCCACTTGTAGTCGAGGCTGGGGTGCCGGCCGATGGGGGCGTCGATCGTGCCGCTCAGCGGATCCGGGTGGCCCTGAACGAGCGCGTGGTAGCGCTTGTCGACCGTACGCTCGCGGAACTGCTGCTTCAGCAGGGTGTACGCCCGCTCCGACTTGGCGACCACCATCAGCCCGGACGTACCGACGTCGAGCCGGTGCACGATGCCCTGGCGCTCGGCGGCTCCCGAGGTGGAGATGCGGTAGCCCGCCGCGGCGAGCCCGCCGATCACGGTGGTCCCGGTCCAGCCGGGGCTGGGGTGAGCCGCCACGCCGACCGGCTTCATGATCACGACGATGTCGTCGTCGTCGTGCACGATCTCCATGCCCTCGACGGGCTCGGCCACGATCTGCACCGGCGCGGGCGCCTGGGGCATCTCGACCTCGAGCCAGGCGCCGCCGCGCACCCGCTCGGACTTGCCGACGACCGAGCCGTCGACCTGCACCTTCCCGGCAGCGGCAAGCTCGGCCGCCTTCGTACGGGAGAACCCGAACATACGGGAGATGGCGGCGTCGACGCGCTCGCCCTCCAGGCCATCGGGTACGGGCAGGGTGCGGATCTCGGGAAGGGTACTCACCCGTCGAGTATGCCTTGTCAGTCCTTGTGGACGGTCCCGTCGGGATCCAGGCCCTTGAACGACAGCAGCACGATGAGCACTCCGCCGCAGACGATGGCGGAGTCCGCGAGGTTGAACACGGCGAAGTGCGCGGGCGCGATGAAGTCCACGACCGCGCCCTCGAAGACGCCGGGCGACCGGAAGATCCGGTCCGTGAGATTGCCGAGAGCACCGCCGAGCAGCAGGCCGAGCGCGATCGCCCAGGGCAGGCTGTACAGCTTGCGTGCCAGCCGGATGATCACGACGATCACGCTCGCCGCGATGAAGGTGAAGATGATGGTGAAGGCCTCGCCCATGCCGAAGGCGGCACCCGGATTGCGCACCGCCTCGAACTTCAGCAGATCACCGATGATCTCGATCGGCTCGTGGTGCTCCAGCTTCTCCACCACGATGATCTTGCTGACGAGGTCCAGCAGATAGGCCACGAGGGCCACCACGAAGAGCGCGACGACCCTGCGCCTGCCCTGAGGCCGCTCGGCAGGTGCCGCAGCCTCGTCGTCAACATCTGGCGTACCGATGATGCGCTCCGCCTCTGCCACGTGAGTCCCTCAACCTAGGTGCCTGACTGTGCACGAGGGTACGGCACCGGCGTATGCCCTCAGCCCCTCCGCTCCTGCTTCTGCTTGCACTCCACGCACAGGGTCGCGCGAGGGAACGCCTGCATCCGGGCCTTGCCGATCGGGTTGCCGCAGCTCTCGCAGAGACCGTAGGTCCCCGCGTCGAGTCGTAGCAGTGCCCGCTCGGTCTGTTCCAGCATCTCCCGGGCGTTCGCGGCCAGCGCCATCTCGTGCTCGCGTGTGATGTTCTTCGTGCCGGTGTCGGCCTCGTCGTCGCCGGCTCCGTCGCCGGAGTCCCGCATGAGGCCGACGAGCGCCGTCTCCGACGAGGTGATCTCCGCGGTGAGGCGGGCCGCCTCGCCCGCGAGCTCCGCCCTCGCCTCGGCGACCTCCTTTGTGGTCCAGGGGTCCTCGCCGGGCCGTACCGCCAGCTCACCGGGCGGGGTCGCGGCCACCGTACGTGCGGTGGGCACCGCCACCGCGCTCCCGGCTCCGCCCGACACCTTGCCCGCGGTCTTCTTCGCTGCCACCGTCCTGGCTCCTGTCTGCTGTGCGGCCCCGGCCGCGGATGCGGCTTTCCTCGTGGCCTTCCTGGCCGCCGACCTCTTGGCGGCGGCCTGCTCCCCCGGCGCGGCCGTGGTCGCGTCCGCCCTGACGACGGTGCCCTCACCGACCGCGCGGTCCTCGCTCCCCGCCCCCGCCCGGGCGGCGCGCATGCCCCGCCGGGCGGGGATCTGCTTCTCCCCCACCGCCTTCTTCGCTCCTCGCTCGGGCGTGGGGGCTCCCGGGGCGAGGGCTTCGGCGCGCGCGGCCTTCTTGGGCGGGAGCTCCTCGACGCCCGCCGCCACCCGGGACGCGGCAGCCGCGGTCCTGGCGTCTGCCTTCTTGACGGGCGCGGCCTTCTTCGCGGGCGCCTTCTTCGCGGGCGCGGCCTTCTTCCCGGCTGCCTCCTTCGAAGGCGCGGCCTTCTTCCCGGCTGCCTCCTTCGCACGCGCGGCCTTCTTCCCGGGCGCCTTCTTCGGAGCCGCCTTCTTCGCCGGCGCGACCGGCCGACCTGCCTCCGCCGCGTCCGCCCCCACCGCCTTCTTCGCCCCATGCGCGGCAGCGGTCTTCTTGGCAGGCGCGTCCTTCTTCCCAGGTGCCTTCTTCGCGGAGGCCTTCTTCGGGGCCGCCTTCTTCGCGGGCTCGCTCTTCTTCGCCGATGCGGCCGGCTGACGCGCCTCCGTCGCATCCGCCCCCACCGCCTTCTTCGCCCCACGCGCGGCAGCGCGAGCCCCGCCGACGGCCTTGCCGCCCACGGTCGTCCTCGCTGTGCGACCCGCCGCGGTGTCCGGGTGCTCGTCCGCCGGCGCCGCCCGTTCGGGGGGCTTCCTGCGGGGCGCGGCCCTGTAGCGCGCCGCCCTCGACACGGCGGCGGAACGATCTGACGCCGTCTTCTCGGCGGTCTTCTTCGCCACCATCACCGCGGCCCCTTCACATTTTGTGATCTTGCTCGCGAATCGTGCTGGGACGATAAATCGACACCAGCCCCGCGGCAACGGGGCACGCCGCCGGTTCGGCCCGTCCCGGGCTGCGAGGAGCCGGGCCTGCATCCGTTGTGCCCAGCTCGCCGCCCGGTAATCCGCCTGACGCACCACGCCCGGCCGCGGCGGCGGCCGTATGGCATTCGGGTCAACGGCACCAGGGCGTGGCGGCCCCGCGAAAAGCGGTCGGCCGCCCCTCACCGGGGCCCTTACACTGGGCGGAGCGAAAGGCGTGGATGGGGACGAGTAGCGGCGTACGCAGCCATGAGCGACCCGGGGACGGTGAGAGCCCGGGGGCGAGCGCGACGTGAAGCATCACCCCGGAGCCGCCGGAAGAAAGCCACGGACCTCCGTGGCCGGTAGAACCGGCGTCGCGACCCCAATGAGGGGGCGGTGACCTGTGCACCGCCAAGGAGGGTGGTACCGCGGAGGCCGCGCGAGCATCGGCTTTCGTCCCTCCGGACGGAACGACGAACAGTCCGCCGGAGGAGACGATGACACCGCCGCAGTACCGCCAGGTGCCCGCTCAGGTAGATCTGCCCGCGCTCGAGCACGCCGTGCTCGACTTCTGGCGCGAGAGCAAGATCTTCGCGAAGAGCCTGGACCAGTCCGAGGGCCGCCCCGAATGGGTGTTCTACGAGGGCCCGCCCACGGCCAACGGCATGCCCGGTGCCCACCACATCGAGGCTCGCGTCTTCAAGGACGTCTTCCCCCGCTTCCGCACCATGCGCGGCTACCACGTCGCCCGCAAGGCCGGCTGGGACTGCCACGGCCTGCCGGTCGAGCTCGCCGTCGAGAAGGAGCTCGGTTTCTCCGGCAAGAAGGACATCGAGGCGTACGGCATCGCGGAGTTCAACGCCAAGTGCCGCGAGTCGGTGACCCGCCACACGGACGCGTTCGCCGAGCTCACGACCCGTATGGGTTACTGGGTCGACCTAGACGACGCGTACCGCACGATGGACCCGGACTACGTCCAGTCGGTGTGGTGGTCGCTGAAGGAGATCTTCGGCAAGGGTCTGCTGGTCCAGGACCACCGCGTCGCGCCGTGGTGCCCGCGCTGCGGCACGGGACTGTCGGACCACGAGCTGGCGCAGGGCTACGAGACGGTCGTCGACCCCTCGGTCTTCGTGCGCTTCCCGCTGACCTCCGGCCCTCTCGCCGGCGAGGCCGCGCTGCTGGTCTGGACGACGACGCCGTGGACCCTGGTGTCCAACACGGCCGTCGCCGCGCATCCCTCCGTCCGTTACATCGTCGCGACGAACGGCGAGGAGAAGCTCGTCGTCGCCGAGCCGTTGCTTCAGAAGGCGCTCGGTGAGGGCTGGGAGGCCACCGGGCAGACGTTCACCGGCGCCGAGATGGAGCGCTGGACGTACGACCGTCCCTTCCAACTCGTCGAGTTCCCGGCGGAGGCGCACTACGTCGTCAACGCCGACTATGTGACGACCGAGGACGGTACGGGTCTGGTCCACCAGTCCCCCGCCTTCGGTGAGGACGACCTCAAGGTCTGCCGCGCCTATGGTCTGCCGGTCGTCAACCCCGTCCGTCCCGACGGGACCTTCCAGGAGGACGTCCCGCTGGTCGGCGGCGTCTTCTTCAAGAAGGCCGACGAGGCGCTCACTGCGGACCTCCAGGCCCGCGGGATGCTGTTCCGGCACATCCCCTACGAGCACAGCTACCCGCACTGCTGGCGCTGCCACACCGCGCTGCTCTACTACGCACAGCCGTCCTGGTACATCCGCACCACGGCCGTCAAGGACCGGCTGCTCGCGGAGAACGAGGCGACCAACTGGTTCCCGGACTCCGTCAAGCAGGGACGCTACGGGGACTGGCTCAACAACAACATCGACTGGGCGCTGTCCCGCAACCGGTACTGGGGCACCCCGCTGCCGATCTGGCGCTGCGAGGACAACCACCTCACCTGCGTCGGCTCGCTCGCGGAGCTGTCCGAGCTGACCGGCACCGACCAGTCGGGACTGGACCCGCACCGCCCGTTCATCGACGAGGTCACCTTCGCCTGCCCGCAGGACGGCTGCGGGCACACCGCGACGCGCGTGCCGGAGGTGATCGACGCCTGGTACGACTCGGGCTCGATGCCGTTCGCGCAGTGGGGCTACCCGTACAAGAACAAGGAGATCTTCGAGAAGCGCTACCCGGCGCAGTTCATCTCGGAGGCGATCGACCAGACGCGCGGGTGGTTCTACACGCTGATGGCCGTCGGGACGCTGGTCTTCGACAAGTCGTCGTACGAGAACGTGGTGTGCCTCGGCCACATCCTCGCCGAGGACGGCCGCAAGATGTCCAAGCATCTGGGCAACATCCTCCAGCCGATCCCGTTGATGGACCAGCACGGCGCCGACGCGGTGCGCTGGTTCATGGCGGCCGGCGGCTCGCCTTGGGCGGCGCGCCGGGTGGGCCACGGCACGATCCAGGAGGTCGTCCGCAAGACGCTGCTGACGTACTGGAACACGGTCGCCTTCCAAGCGCTGTACGCCCGTACGTCGAACTGGGCGCCGTCGGCGGCCGATCCGGCACCGGCCGAGCGTACGGTCCTGGACCGCTGGCTGCTGTCCGAGCTGCACGCGCTGGTGGACCAGGTCACCCAGGCCATGGAGGCGTACGACACCCAGCGCGCCGGCAAGCTGCTGTCCGCGTTCGTGGACGACCTGTCGAACTGGTACGTGCGCCGGTCGCGCCGCCGCTTCTGGCAGGGCGACAAGGCCGCGCTGCGCACGCTGCACGACGTGGTCGAGACCGTGACCCGGCTGATGGCGCCGCTGACCCCGTTCATCACCGAGCGGGTGTGGCAGGACATGATCGTCCCGGTGACACCGGACGCCCCCGAGTCGGTGCACCTGTCCTCGTGGCCGGCCGCCGACCTGGACGCGATCGACCCGACGCTGTCGTCCCAGATGGCGCTGGTGCGCCGGCTGGTCGAACTGGGCCGCGCGACGCGTGCGGAGTCGGGCGTGAAGACCCGCCAGCCGCTGTCCCGTGCCCTGGTGGCGGCGACCGGCTTCTCCTCGCTCTCCGACGAGCTCCAGGCCCAGATCACGGAGGAGCTGAACGTCTCCTCGCTCGCGTCGCTGTCGGAGGTCGGAGGCTCGCTGGTCGACACGACGGCGAAGGCGAACTTCCGCGCGCTGGGCAAGCGTTTCGGCAAGGGCGTCCAGGACGTGGCGAAGGCGGTGGCGGCGGCGGACGCGGCGGCGCTGTCCCTGGCGCTGCGCTCGGGCGAGGCCACGCTGGAGGTGGGCGGCGAGACGATCACGCTGTCCCCGGAGGAGGTCATCATCACGGAGACGCCGCGTGAGGGCTGGTCGGTGGCGTCCGACTCGGGCGCGACGGTCGCCCTGGACCTGGAGATCACTCCGGAGCTGCGGCGGGCGGGCCTGGCCCGTGACGCGATCCGCCTGATCCAGGAGGCGCGCAAGAACAGCGGCCTGGACGTCGCGGACCGGATCGCACTGCGGTGGGTCTCGACGGACGCGGAGGTGTCCTCGGCGCTGGCGGACCACGCGTCGCTGATCGCGGAGGAGGTGCTGGCGACGGACTTCGCGGAGGGTGAGGCGGACGAGTCGTACGGCTCGCCCTTCGAGGACGAGGGCCTGTCGCTGACGTTCCGCCTCCGCAAGGCGTAGCGCGGGGCGCGCGAAGCGCGCGCTGACGGCCCGGCCACGGTAGGTGGCCGGGCCGTCAGCCTTTCCCCTCCCCGCCCCCTTCCCGAAACCGGGGCAAGCCCCGGACCCCGTACCGCCTTCGCGCGGTGTTTCGGGGGCTCCGCCCCGCGCCCCGCGCCTCGATCTCCCCCTACGGCCTGGCGGCCGTGGGAGGTGCCCCCAGCGGGGCTGGATTTCGCTGCGTGATGTCAGCTCGTCCGGAAGCTCCCCGCCCACGGCCGCAAGGCCGTAGCGGAGTTTTGAGGACACCACCCGAAGCCCGCTACGAGGTCCGGGAGCGCAGCCCCCGAGCAACCCCGAAGCCCAGCACAAGGTCCGGCAGCACAGCCCCCGAACAACCACCGAAGCTGACTACGAGGTCCGGGAGCGCAGCCCCCGAACGACCCCGAAGCCCAGCACAAGGTCCGGCAGCACAGCCCCCGAACAACCACCGAAGCTGACTACGAGGTCCGGGAGCACAGCCCCCGAACGACCCCGAAGCCCAGCACAAGGTCCGGCAGCACAGCCCCCGAACAACCACCGAAGCCAGCACAAGGTCCGGCAGCACAACCCCGGAGCAACCCCCGAAGGGCGCTGCAGGGTCCGGGGCGAGCCTGGTTCGGAAAGGGACGGGGAGGGTAACCGCTCCGCGCAGCGGCCACGCGGCCACGCGGCCACGCCGCTACCCGCAGCGCGGGCGCGCCGGCGCGCGCAAAAGGCCGGGCCCGGAGTGCTAGTGCACTCCGGGCCCGGCCTCGCAGTCTGCCGACGGCTACGCGCGCTTGGCGCGCAGCCCCGTCAGTTGTCGTCCTCGTCGATCAGGAAGCCACGCATCGGCGACGGCGCCTGCTGCATCGGCTGCGGCGCCTGCGGCCGCACCGGTGCCATCGGCTGGGTCATCGCCGGCGACATCTGCTGCTGGCCTCCGTACGACGGACCCGACGGCGAAGGACCGTGGCCGCCCATCGTCTGGTTGCCGCCGTAGGACGGCGCGCTCGCACCGGCCGGGGCCATGGAGGGCGCCGGGGACGGCGGCAGCGACGCGGCCGCCGGATTGCGCGGCGGTGCCAGCGAGTCATCGGACTGGGTCTCCAGCTGACGCAGCTGGCTCTCCAGGTACGACTTCAGACGCGTGCGGTACTCGCGCTCGAAGCCCCGCAGGTCCTCGACCTTGCGCTCCAGCGTGGCGCGCGCGGACTCCAGCGAACCCATCGCGACGCGGTGCTTCTCCTGGGCGTCCCGCTCAAGCGCGTCGGCCTTGGCCCGGGCGTCGCGCTCGAGGCCTTCGGCGCGCGAACGCGCCTCGCCGACGATCTTGTTGGCCTCGGAACGGGCCTCGGCGATCGCCTGGTCGGCGGTCTGCTGGGCGAGCGAGAGCACACGCGCGGCGCTGTCGCCGCCGGGGCCCTGACCCATCGGGCCGCCCTGCGGGCCGCCGTGACCGCCCATGGGGCCGCCCATCGGGCCACCCATGGGACCGCCCTGCATCGGGCCGTGGCCCATCGGGCCGCCGGGACCCTGGGGACCGCCGTGGCTCGGACCGGCCGGCAGCTGAGGCGCACCACCGGGCAGCTGGGGGGGACCCATCTGCGGGGGCTGCTGCTGGACCGGCGGTCCGGATATGGCGGCGGGCACGGGTGCGCCGGGACCGCGGCCGTCCTGCGGCTCCGGCGGCTTGCGCATGCCCTGCTGCTGCTGGTTCTGCGCCGCCGCACGGGTCGCCGCGGCCAGCTTGGCGCGCAGGTCCTCGTTCTCGCGGAGCAGGCGGGTCAGTTCGGCCTCGACCTCGTCAAGGAAGGCATCGACCTCGTCCTCGTCATAGCCTTCTCGGAGGCGGACGGTCGTGAACTGCTTGTTCCGCACGTCCTCGGGGGTCAGCGGCATCTCTTCTTCACCTCTACGTAGTCGTCGGCAGTCGGCAGGACCGTATCGCTCACATCGAGTTCCCCACTCCACGAACGATGGAGATCAGGATGTAGACGATGATCATCAGAACGAAGAAGGACAGGTCGAGTGCCACGCCCCCGAGACGCAACGGCGGGATGAACCGCCGCAGAAGCTTGAGCGGTGGATCGGTGACAGTGTAGGTGGCCTCCAGAACGACCACCATCGCCTTACCGGGTTGCCATGAACGGGCGAACTGGAAGACGTAGTCCATGACCAGCCGGAAGATCAGCACGACGAGGAAGCACATCAGCACGATGTAGACCACATCCAATGCGACGCCCATCCCGCGCTTCCCTCTCCCCTGGCTCTCGTGGTACCGGCCTTGCGGCCGGCTCGTTCCCGGTGTCGTTCTCAGCTCTGGTTGAAGAATCCGCCCTCTGCGATGCGGGCCTTGTCCTCCGCCGTGACATCGACGTTAGCAGGAGACAACAGGAACACCTTCTGCGTAACTCTCTCAATGCTGCCATGCAGACCGAAGACGAGACCCGCGGCAAAGTCGACAAGTCGCTTCGCATCGGTGTCGTCCATCTCCGTGAGGTTCATGATCACAGGGGTGCCCTCGCGGAAGTGTTCCCCGATGGTACGGGCCTCGTTGTAGGTCCGCGGGTGCAACGTGGTGATGCGGTAAGGCTCCCGCTCGGACACGACCTTGGGCATGATCACCGGTGCGTTCTTCTCCAGGCTCGGACGTTCAGGTGTGATGGATGCCACGGGCGCGATGCGCGCCGGGCGCCCGCTCTCGACGGACAGGGGGGCCGGCTCGCGCTGCGGGGGCGGCGCCACCGCCCGGACGGGCTCTTCCCGCTCGACCTGGTGCGGGGGCTGGTGCCGCCGGTGCTCCCGCTCCGGCTCCGGCTCGGGTTCGAAGTCGTCATCGGGGTCGAAGCCCCGGCCGTCGTACCCATCGTCCTCCACGAGGCCGAGGTAGACCGCCATCTTGCGCATCGCGCCGGCCATTCTCTGAGTCCTCCGCTCTGTGGTGGATCGGCATTCGTCACCAAGTGCCCGCGATCCACTCGGTCTGCCCGCTTTGCGCGGAAATGACCATATTTTCTGCTGTGGTCCGACTTGCTTCGCGACGTTACCCGAGCCTGGGTCGGACTCCGAGTACCGCGGTACCGACGCGCACATGTGTCGCCCCGGCCGCCACGGCCTGCTCAAGGTCCGCACTCATCCCTGCTGACACCATGTTCGCAGCCGGATGGGCCACGCGCAGGCCGGATGAGAATTCCATCAGTCGCTCGAACGCCGCCTGTTGCCGTCCCGCGTACGGTCCGGCGAGTGGCGCGACGGTCATCAGCCCGTCGAGCCGCAGTCCTGGTGAGTCCGCGATCGCCGCCGCCAACTCCTCGATGCCGTCCGGCGCGACGCCGCCGCGCGCGCCCTGCTGCCCCGACTCGGCGTCCAGGGCCACCTGCACGAGGCAGCCGAGTTCGCGTTCGGCGCGCTCGGCGGCCGCCGACAGTGCGGAAACGAGCCTGAGCCGATCGACAGACTGCACAATATCGACATAACTCGCCACAGAACGGACCTTGTTGGTCTGCAACTGACCCACGAAGTGCCACGTGAGATCCAGATCCGAGCAGGCGGCGGCCTTCGGGGCCGCGTCCTGGTCGCGGTTCTCCGCCACATGCCGCACCCCCAGATCATGGAGGAGGCGAACATCGTCGGCCGGGTAGGTCTTGGTGACCACGACGAGGGTCACCTCCTCCCGCGCGCGGCCGGCGGCCTCGCAGGCGGCGGCGATCCGTTCCTCCACCTTCGCCAGATTCTCGGCGAGTTCGGTTCTGCGGTCCCTCATGCCTCTTCCCGGTCCTTGTCTTCCCGGCCTTCGAGGTCTTCCCGGCCCTCGAGCCAGACGTATCCGGCGAGCCGTCCGGTGGTGCGGTCGCGGCGATACGAGTAGTGGTCGCGCGACTCGCGTGTGCAGACCGGCGATCCGCGCAGGTCCGTCACGCCGAGTGCGGTCAGTTGGGCGTGCACCGCCGCGGTGACGTCGACCGCAGGGGTGCCCCAGCTGGTCTCGGACCAGGCGGCGGGTTCCGCTTGGGCCACTTCCGCCCGCATCTGCTCGGGTACTTCGTAGCAGCGACCGCAAATGGCGGGTCCCGTACGAGCAATGATCCGCTCCGGTTCGGCGCCGAGCGACCTCATGGCCTCGACGGTCGCCGGGACGATGCCGGCGATCGTTCCGGCGCGGCCGGCGTGCGCCGCACCCACGACGCCGGCAACCGGGTCGGCGAGCAGAACGGGCGTGCAGTCGGCGGTGAGCACCGCGAGCGCGAGTCCGCGCCGGGCGGTCACCACCCCGTCGAGGGACGGGATCGGCGCGTCCCCCCACGGTCCGTCGACCTCGGCCACGTCCCTGCCGTGGACCTGATTCATCCAGACGACCCCGGCCGGGTCGAGCCCGAGTGCCTCGGCGGCGATCGCGCGGTTGGTCCGCACGGCCTCGGCGTCGTCGCCGACGGCGCCACCGAGGTTGAGCTCCTCGTACGGAACGGCGCTCACCCCACCCCACCTGTCGGTGAAGGCGAAGTGCGCGCCGCTCTCGTCTATCGCGTCGTGCTGCACTGTCACTTCAGGAAGTCCGGAACATCCAGCTCTTCGGCCTGGGTGTCGTACGGACGGGCCGAGGGCACCTGCGGCGAGGCGGCCGACTGGTTGAGGTCGCCGGCGACCGGGGCCGGCTCGGCGGGGGCCTGGGGCTCCTCGCGTACGGGCACGGTGCCGAGGCCGCTCGTCGAACGGGAGCTCTCGGTCCGCTGCGGGGCCGCGGGCTCCTCGCGCTTGGCGGAGGCGGAGCCGATCACGTTCTCCCGGCGGGTCGGAGGCTGGCCGCCGTCGAAACCGGCTGCGATGACGGTGACGCGCACCTCGTCGCCGAGCGCGTCGTCGATGACCGCACCGAAGATGATGTTCGCCTCGGGGTGTGCGGCCTCGCTGACCAGCTGGGCCGCCTCGTTGATCTCGAAGAGGCCGAGGTCGCTGCCGCCGGAGATGGACAGCAGCACGCCGCGGGCGCCGTCGATGGACGCCTCCAGCAGCGGCGAGGAGATCGCCATCTCGGCCGCCGCCACCGCGCGGTCGTCGCCGCGGGCGGAGCCGATGCCCATGAGCGCCGATCCGGCCTCGGACATCACGGACTTGACGTCGGCGAAGTCGAGGTTGATCAGACCGGGGGTGGTGATGAGGTCGGTGATGCCCTGGACACCCGACAGCAGCACCTGGTCCGCCGACTTGAAGGCGTCGAGGACGCTCACCTGGCGGTCCGAGATGGACAGCAGCCGGTCGTTGGGGATGACGATGAGGGTGTCGACCTCTTCGCGGAGCTCGGCGATTCCGTCCTCCGCCTGGTTCGCGCGCCTGCGGCCCTCGAACGTGAAGGGGCGGGTGACGACGCCGATGGTCAGGGCGCCCAGCGAGCGGGCGATGTTGGCGACGACGGGTGCGCCGCCGGTGCCGGTGCCGCCGCCTTCGCCTGCGGTGACGAAGACCATGTCGGCCCCCTTGAGGACCTCCTCGATCTCCTCGCGGTGGTCCTCTGCCGCCTTGCGACCGACTGCCGGGTTGGCTCCGGCGCCGAGGCCTCGGGTGAGTTCACGGCCCACGTCGAGCTTGACGTCGGCGTCGCTCATCAACAGCGCTTGCGCGTCCGTGTTGATCGCGATGAACTCGACGCCCTTGAGACCGACCTCGATCATTCGGTTGATGGCATTGACACCACCGCCGCCGACACCGATGACCTTGATGACTGCGAGGTAGTTCTGCGGTGCTGCCACGTCGAAGGCCTCTCGCCTCGATTTACGTGTCGCCGCCTCGCGGGGCTGCGCTGCGACGACTGATGTCGAATGGGGACGGCTCGACCAATCTGACGGCCGACCCGAACCCTAACGGTGAAGTTTAGGGTTACCAGTGTGTCTGTTCCCTTGACTCTTCCGAACAGGACACTAAGTCGACAAGTGGCGCACGTTCAACGAACACGCCGAGCCTCCCGTTTTTCTTTTCACCCTATGTGATCACGCCCAGCCATGCCCAACCAGGGTGCTGGCCTGGGCATATGTGCGTCAACTCCCCGATACCGCAGGGGCGGTGGGGGCACTTACGTCGAAGTGGCGTGCGACGGGCGCGGCTTTCATCAGCGCCGTGAGTGTGCGAGCCTTCGCCTCCCCCTCCTCGGAGCTGCCCCACAGCACGGTGCGACCGCCCTTCAGCTCAAGGGAGATGCGGTCGTACGACCGCACGTCGACGGTGGTCAGATCGCGGACGATCCGGGCGGGCAGATCGCCCCGGACCCGGACGGCCTCGGCGACCAGCCGGCCGGCGCCGAAGCGCTTCGCGCTCGGGGAGCCGGCGGTCGTCAACTCCAGCCGCGGGACGCCTTTCGGGGCGGTCTCGACGGTCGCGAACCGGACGCTCTTGGCATCCACTTCGATGAACTTTCCGCTCTTTTCGAGCACCAGGACCGGCTTGCGCTCGGTCACCTCAAGACCGATTCCGTGCGGCCACGACCGTACGACGTCGACCGAGTCGATGCGGGGCAGCTTCTGACGCAGCCGCGCCTCGATGGCGTCCGTGTCGACGGCGATCAGCGGGGCGCCGATCGGCACCGCCGCCACCTCTTGGACCTGCTGGGGGGTGAGCACCTCGGTCCCGCTGATCCTCACGTGCTCGGCGCGCAGCCACTGGGAGCCGTACAGGACCCAGATCGCTCCCGCGGCCAGGAGGACGGCCGCGACGGCGACGGCCAGCACGCGCGAGCCAGGACGGCGGCGGCGGCCGCCGCCGTCGTCCTGGCGGGGCGGCCGGACCGATCCGTCGGATCCTGCGGATCCGTCACGGGGGTTTCGTGCACCGCGCTCGGCGGTGGTCGGTCCGGCCACGCTCCCTGCCTTCTCACGCCTGGCGGCGTGCAGCAATCGCCTCGTACACCATGCCGACGAGGAGCTCGTCGGCGTCCCGGCGGCCGAACTCGGCGGCCGCGCGCGACATCTCGTAGAGCCGGTGCGGATCGGCGAGCACCGGAAGGACGTTGCCCTGGACCCACTCGGGGGTCAGCTCGGCGTCGTCGACCAGCAGTCCACCGCCCGCCTTGACCACCGGCTGGGCGTTCAGCCGCTGTTCGCCGTTGCCGATCGGCAGCGGGACGTACGCGGCGGGCAGGCCCACGGCGGAGAGTTCGGCGACGGTCATCGCGCCCGCGCGGCAGAGCATCATGTCGGCCGCGGCGTACGCGAGATCCATCCGGTCCACGTACGGTACCGGCACATAGGGCGGCATCCCGGGCATGTTGTCCACATGCGGCATTTCGTTCTTGGGGCCGACCGCGTGCAGGATCTGGATGCCGGAGCGCTGGAGCACCGGGGCGATCTGCTGGATGACCTCGTTGAGGCGGCGGGCGCCCTGCGAGCCGCCGGACACCAGCAGCGTCGGCAGGTTGGGGTCGAGGCCGAAGGCCGCGCGGGCCTCGGGCCGCACCCGGGCGCGGTCGAGCGTCGCGATGGAGTGACGCAGCGGGATGCCGATGTAGCGGGAGTTGCGCAGCTTGCTGTCGGGGGTGGCGACGGCCACCCCGGCGGCGTACCGCGAACCGATCTTGTTGGCCAGGCCGGGGCGGGCGTTGGCCTCGTGGACGACGATCGGCACACCGAGGCGCTTGGCGGCGAGGTAGCCGGGCAGGGCGACGTAGCCGCCGAAGCCGACGACACAGTCGGCCTTGGTGCGCTCCAGGATCTGCTCGGCGGCCTTGATGGTGCCGCGCAGCCGTCCGGGAACGGTGATCAGCTCGGGCGTGGGCTTGCGTGGCAGGGGTACGGCGGGGATGAGCGCCAGCTCGTAGCCGCGTTCGGGAACGAGCCTGGTCTCCAGTCCGCGCTCCGTGCCGAGGGCCGTGATTCCCACGGCCGGGTCCTGCCTGCGCAGGGCGTCCGCGAGGGCGAGCGCTGGCTCGATGTGGCCGGCGGTCCCCCCGCCGGCGAGTACGACATGCACCGAAATTCACCGCTCTCCGGACGGACGCTTCTTGACGCGCCGTCTCATCGACTTCCATCTCACCCCAGGCCTCCGCGTGGCCAGGGCCGCTTTCGCGGCGGGATCCTGTCGCGCGAAGGCGATCAGCAGCCCGACGGCGAACATCGTCGGCAGCAGGGCCGACCCACCGTAGGAGAACAGCGGAAGCGGGACGCCGGCGATCGGCAGCAGACCGAGCACCGCACCGATGTTGATCACGGCCTGGGCCGTGATCCAGGTGGTCACACCTCCCGCTGCGTACCTCACGAAGGGGTCCTCCGTGCGTCCGGCAACGCGGATACCCGCATAGCCTAGAGCCGCGAACAACGCGACCACCGACAGCGTCCCCGCGAGGCCCAGTTCCTCCCCGGCGACGGCGAAGATGAAGTCGGTGTGCGGTTCGGGTAGTTGGCCCCATTTTTCCACACTTGCGCCAAGACCGGAACCGAACCATCCGCCGGAGGCAAGAGCATAGATGCCGTGCACGGCCTGCCAGCACTCGCCTTTGGGTCCAAGGTCGGTGGCGCCCATGCACTCGAGCCGGGACATGCGGTTCTCGTTGGTCCTGATCAGCAGCAGACCGACGAACCCGGCGATGCCGAGGACCCCGGCGAACAGGCGGGTGGGAGCTCCCGCCAGCCACAGCAGACCGAAGAGGATGGCGGCGAGGATGATCGCCGTGCCCATGTCCCCGCCGAGCATGATGAGCCCGAGGAGCAGGAACGCGACGGGGACGAGCGGGACGAGCAGGTGTTTCCACTGGGTCAGCAGCCGCTTGTCCTGCTTGCGGGCGAGCAGATCGGCGCCCCAGAGGATCAGCGCGAGCTTGCCGAATTCACTGGGCTGGAGCTGGAAGGGTCCGCCGAGGTAGATCCAGTTCTGGTTGCCGTTGACCGCATGCCCTATCCCCGGGACCTGCACGAGGACCATCAGGAACACCGCGCCGACGAGCAGCGGGTAGGACAGGGCACGGTGCAGCTTGACCGGCATCCGGGAGGCGAGGAACAGCAGCCCGGCGCCGATGAGGGCCGCGAGGAACTGCTTGCGGAAGAAGTACGAGGCGGGGAGGGAGTACTCCAGCGCCTGGATCATGGACGCGGAGTAGACCATGACGAGGCCGAGCACGGTGACCAGCAGGCTGCTGCCCAGGATGAGGTAGTACGCGGTGAGGGGCCGGTCCCAGGCCCTGCGCGCCTGCTCGTACAGCCGCCGGGGGCCGCGGGGTGCGCGAGGCGCCTTGGGGGCGCGGGAGCTCCCGCCCCGCAGCGCGCTCGGCCGTGGCACGTCGGCCCCGATCCGGTTGCGCAGGGCGAGCTGCCCGCCGTACCCGGTGGGGGCGGCGGAGCCGGCCGCGCCGGCAAAGGCGGGGACGGGCCCGGCGGGAAGCCCTGGCCCCAGGCTCCACGTGGTGGCCCGCCACACCGCAGCGATGTGCCGGACCCGCTCCAGCGCCACAGGCCGGGCATCGCCGGGCGAGGACGAGACAGCGTGGACGTGGGCGACGTGGCCGTCGGTGACGGGGGCTGCGACGGGCGGAGCCGTGGGGTCGTCGGCCACGGGGGCGGCGGGCGGCGGAGACGGCCTGCGCCGGCCTGCGGCCCCGGCGTCACCCTGCGGAGCCGGGCGAGCCCCCGGGGCCGATGCGGTGGGCGGGGGCGGCGCGGCGTTCCCCGTAGGGGTCGCGTTCCCGGTCGTGCTGGGCGGCATCGTCGCTGTCCCCTCCAGTCGTGCCCGGCGGCAGCCGGACCTGGCGGCTGTCAGCCCTGCTCGGCGGCGAGTGCGCGGACCGCTTCCGCGAAGGCCTCGCCTCGCTCGTTGTAGTTGGTGAACATGTCCATCGAGGCGCAGGCCGGGGCCAGCAGAACCGTGTCGCCGGGCCGGGCGAGCGAGGCAGCCTCGGCCACCGCTGCGGACATCGCCCCAGTGTCGGTCCGCTCGAGGTCGACGACCGGGACCTCGGGGGCGTGTCGCGCGAGGGCTTCCCGTACGAGGGCGCGGTCGGCGCCGATCAGGACCACACCCCGAAGCCGCTCCGCCGACGTGGCGACCAGTTCGTCGAACGTGGCACCCTTCGCCAGGCCTCCGGCGATCCAGACGATCGGGTCGTACGCGGCCAGAGAGGCTTGTGCGGCATGGGTGTTGGTGGCCTTGGAGTCGTCGATGTACGCGACACCGCCGACGTCCGCCACGTGCTCGATGCGGTGCGCGTCGGGGCGGAAGGCGCGCAGGCCGTCCCGTACGGCCGCGGGCGGGACGCCGAAGGCGCGGGCGAGCGCCGCGGCCGCCAGCGCGTTGGCGATGTTGTGCGGCGCGGGCGGGTTGACGTCGGACACCTCGGCGAGCTCCTGCGCCTGCTTCTGCCGGTTCTCGACGAAGGCGCGGTCGACGAGGATGCCTTCCACGATGCCGAGTTGGGACGGTCCGGGGGTGCCCAGCGTGAAGCCGATGGCCCGGCAGCCCTCCTCCACGTCCGCCTCGCGCACCAGGGCCTCGGTCGCGGGGTCGGCCACGTTGTAGACACAGGCGACCGTGTTGCCCTCGTAGATCCGGCCCTTGTCGGCGGCGTACGCCTGCATGGAGCCGTGCCAGTCGAGGTGGTCCGGTGCGAGGTTGAGGACCACGGCGGAGTGGGCGCGCAGCGAGGGTGCCCAGTGGAGCTGGTAGCTGGAGAGTTCGACGGCGAGCACGTCGTACGGCTCGTCGCCGAGCACGACATCGATGATCGGCGTGCCGATGTTCCCGATGGCGGCGGTCCGCAGGCCGGCTGCGGTGAGGATGGAGGCGAGCATCCGCGTCGTGGTCGTCTTGCCGTTGGTGCCGGTGACGGCGAGCCACGGCGCCGCGTCGGGACCGCGCAGCCGCCAGGCGATCTCGACGTCGCCGACGACGTCCACACCCGCCTTCGCCGCCGCCTCGAAGAGCGGGCTGGAGGGCTTCCAGCCGGGCGAGGTGACCACCAGGTCGGTGCCCTCGGGCAGCGTCTCGGCGTCGCCGAGACGCACCGCGACGCCCAGCTCGGCCAGTTCCGCGGCGCGTGTACGGAGCGCGTCGCTGTCACCGCCGTCCACGACGGTGACGGCCGCGCCGAGGCCGGCCAGGGCGCGCGCGGCACTGATGCCGCTCACGCCGAGGCCGGCGACGGTGATGTTCCTGCCCTGCCAGTCGCTCACTTGTCAGCTGCCCATCCCGCGTAGAAGAGGCCCAGACCCACGATCACGCACATGCCCTGAATGATCCAGAAGCGGACCACCACCAGGACTTCGGACCACCCCTTGAGCTCGAAGTGGTGCTGCAGAGGTGCCATGCGGAAGACGCGCCTACCGGTCATCTTGAACGAACCGACCTGGATCACCACGGACATGGTGATGAGGACGAACAGTCCGCCGAGGAGGGCGAGCAGGAACTCCGTACGGGAGCAGATCGCCAGGCCGGCGAGCGCGCCGCCGAGCGCGAGAGAGCCGGTGTCGCCCATGAAGATCTTGGCGGGTGAGGTGTTCCACCACAGGAAGCCGAAGCAGGAGCCCATCAGCGCGGAGGCGACGACCGCGAGGTCGAGCGGATCTCGTACCTCGAAGCAGGCGTTGGGATTGGTCAGGGTCACCGCGTTGGCGCAGGACTCCTGGAACTGCCACAGGCCGATGAAGGTGTACGCGCCGAAGACCATCACCGAGGCGCCGGTGGCGAGGCCGTCGAGGCCGTCGGTCAGGTTCACGCCGTTGGACATGGCGAGGATCATGAACAGCGCCCAGACGACGAACAGCACCGGGCCGATGGACCAGCCGAAGTCGGTGATGAACGACAGCTTCGTGGAGGCCGGGGTGTTGCCGCGGCTGTCGGCGAACTGCAGTGACAGCACGGCGAAGGCGATGCCGACGATCAGCTGTCCGGCCATCTTCGCCTTGGCGCGCAGACCGAGCGAGCGCTGCTTGACGATCTTGATGTAGTCGTCGAGGAAGCCGACGAGGCCCATGCCGGCCATGAGGAACAGCACCAGCACGCCCGAGAACGTCGGGTCCTCACCCGTGATGACCTTGGCGAGGGCGTACGCGATGAGCGTGGCCAGGATGAAGGAGATGCCGCCCATGGTGGGCGTGCCCTTCTTGCTGCCGTGCGTGCGCGGGCCGTCGTCGCGGATGAACTGCCCGTATCCCTTGCGGGCCAGCAGTTTGATCAGCAGCGGGGTACCGATCAGGGTCAGGAAGAGACCGATGGCTCCCGCGAACAGGATCTGCCTCATCGGACGGCACCCTCACCCTCGAAGCTGTCGAAGCCCTCGAGCAGAGCCTGTGCGATCCGCTCCAGACCGACCGACCTGGAAGCCTTCACCAGCACGACGTCTCCCGGGCGCAACTCCTTGCGCAACAGGTCGACCGCCGCCTGCGCGTCGGACACGTGCACCGACTCCTCACCCCACGAACCCTCGTTGTATGCGCCCAGTTGCAACCAGGACGCTTCCCTGCCCCCGACCGCGACGAGCTTGCCGACATTGAGCCGGACGGCGAGCCGTCCGACCGCGTCGTGCTCGGCGAGCGCCTCGTCCCCGAGCTCGGCCATCTGACCGAGCACCGCCCACGTACGGCCTCCCTTTGCCCGTGCGGCTTCGCCCATGGCCGCCAGTGCGCGGAGCGCGGCTCGCATGGACTCCGGGTTCGCGTTGTAGGCGTCGTTGACGATCGTCACGCCGTCCGGACGCTCGGTGACCTCCATGCGCCAGCGGGAGAGGGTGCCCGCCTCGGAGAGCGCGAGGGCGATCTCGTCCACAGGCATGCCCAGCTCATGGGCGACGGCGGCCGCGGCGAGCGCGTTCGACACGTGGTGCTCACCGTACAGCCGCATGGTCACTTCGCTGCACCCGGTGGGTGTGTGGAGCGTGAAGGAGGGCTGTCCGTGCTCCGTGAGCCGGACATTCTCGGCGCGCACCGCGGCGTCGGCCGCCTCGCCGAAGAGGAGCACGCGGGCTCGGGTGCGCGACGCCATGGCCCGCACCAGCGGGTCGTCGGCGTTGAGCACGGCCACGCCGTCGTCCGGCAGGGCCTCCACGAGCTCGCCCTTGGCCTGGGCGATCTGCTCGCGGCCGCCGAACTCGCCGATGTGCGCGGTGCCGACGTTGAGCACCAGGCCGATCCGGGGCGGGGTGAGGCCGGTGAGGTACCGGATGTGGCCGATTCCGCGCGCGCCCATCTCCAGCACGAGGTGCTCGGTGTCCTCGGTCGCGGTCAGGGCCGTGAGGGGGAGGCCGATCTCGTTGTTGAGGGAGCCGGGGGTCCAGACCGTGGGCGCCTTGCGCTGGAGCACCTGGGCGATCAGGTCCTTGGTGCTGGTCTTGCCGGCCGACCCGGTCAGTGCGACGACGTGGGCGCCGAGCCGTTCGACGACGGCGCGTGCCAGGCGGCCGAGCGCGGCCTGGACGTCGTCGACGACGATCGCGGGTACGCCGACGGGCCGGGCGGCGAGGACGGCGGCCGCGCCCGCGGCCACCGCTCGCTCGGCGTAGTCGTGGCCGTCGGCGTTCTCGCCCTGGAAGGCGGCGAACAGGCCGCCGGGTTCCACGGCCCGGGAGTCGATGACGACGGAGCCGGTCACCGGGGTGGCCGGATCCGGTATGTCGTACGACTGCCCGCCGACGATTTCGGCGATCTCGGCGAGGGAGAGGGCGATCACTGGGTCATCCCTGACTGTTCTCGTTTTCGGCGGCGCTGTGCTCCGGGCGCTCGACGGCGCCCTGCGCCACGATGGCGGCATGCAGTACCTGGCGGTCGTCGAACGGGCGGACCACTCCGGCGATGTCCTGCCCCTGTTCGTGGCCCTTGCCGGCGACGAGGACGGTGTCACCGGGGAGGGCGCGGGCGACGGCGGCGGCGATCGCCGCGGCGCGGTCGGCCTCGATCAGGACGTCGCCGCGCTCGTGGATCGGCACCTCGGCGGCGCCCGCGAGCATGGCGGCGAGGATCGCGAGGGGGTCCTCGGAGCGCGGGTTGTCGGAGGTCAGTACGGCGGTGTCGGCCAGGCGCGCGACCGCGGCGCCCATCGGTTTGCGCTTGGTCACATCGCGTTCGCCGCCGCAGCCGAGGACGACGTGGAGGCGGCCCTCGGTGACCTTGCGCAGGGAGCGCAGCACCGATTCGACGGCGTCGGTCTTGTGGGCGTAGTCGACGACGGCGAGGTACGGCTGGCCCGCGTCGACGCGCTCGAGACGGCCGGGCACGCCGGGCACGGCGGCGATGCCGTCGGCGGCGGTCTGGGGTTCGATTCCGGCCACGGCGAGCGTGACGATCGCCGCCAGCGTGTTGGCGACGTTGAACGTCCCGGGCAGCGGCGCCTCGGCCCGCACCCGCTCGCCCTTGGGGCCGACGGCGGTGAACGTCGATCCGGTCGCGCCGACTTCGACGTCCTCGGCCCGCCAGTCGGCGTCCGGGTGGCCCTCGGCGGAGAAGGTGGTGACCGGCACGGTCGCCTCCGCCACGAGCCTGCGGCCGTACTCGTCGTCGAAGTTCACGACCGCTTCCCGGCTGCGGCGCGGCGTGAACAGCTGCGCCTTGGCCTGGAAATAGTCCTCCATGCCGGAGTGGAACTCCATGTGCTCGGGGCTGAGGTTGTTGAAGACGGCCACGTCGAAGACGCAGCCGTCGACCCGGCCGAGCACCAGGGCGTGGCTGGAGACCTCCATGGCGACCGAGTCCACGCCGCGTTCGCGCATGACGGCGAACAGGGCCTGCAGGTCGGTCGCTTCGGGGGTGGTCCGCTCGGACTTGATGCGCTCGTCGCCGATGCGCATCTCGACGGTGCCGATCAGCCCGGTGGCGCGGCCGGCCGCGCGAAGGCCGCCCTCGACGAGGTAGGCCGTGGTGGTCTTGCCCGAGGTGCCGGTGATGCCGATCTGCAGGAGGTCCTCGCCGGGCCGTCCGTAGATCTCGGCGGCGAGTTCGCCCATCCGGCCGCGCGGGTTGTCGGTGACCAGGACCGGCAGTCCGGTGGCCGCGGCGCGTTCGGCGCCCGCTTCGTCGGTGAGGACGGCGGCGGCCCCGAGGTCGGCGGCCTGCGGCGCGAAGTCGGCTCCGTGGAAACGGGCGCCGGGCAGGGCGGCGTACACATCACCGGGACGTACCGCCCGCGAGTCGTGGGTGATACCGGTGATCGCTCCCCGGGCCCCCGTCTGCACCCCCAGCCGGGCGGCCAGCTCCCCGAGGTCGGTCGGGCGGGGCCGGGCTGGGCGGGGCGCTCCCGGGTGTTTCGCGGGCTCGTCCTGCTGGGCGGTTCGGTACTGATCAGCGTGTGGCACGGCGGTGAGCGTACCGGGCGCAGGCGGCCCGGGGAAAAAAGAGGGGGTGCCTGCGGCCCGGTTCCCGGGATCGGGGGTGATCGTTGTCACTGCTGGGTCCTCCGGTCACTCGCCGGGTTCGAAGGTCACCGGCAGGCGGGCGGGTGCCTTGCCGGTCGGTGCGACCTGCAGGGTCTTCAGCGCGAACGCCATGACCTGCTGATAGACGGGGCCGCAGATCTGGCCGCCGAAGTAGCTGCCCCTGGTCGGATTCTGGATGGCGCAGTAGACGGTGATCTCCGGGTTGTCGGCGGGGGCGAAACCGGCGAATGAGGCGGTGTAGCCCTTGTAGCGGCCGAGTTCGGGGTCGACCCGGTTGGCCGTTCCGGTCTTTCCGGCGACGCGGTATCCGGGGATGCGGGCCTTGGTGCCGGTGCCCTCCTCGTCATCGACGACGGATTCCAGCATGGTGGCGACCGTCTTCGCGGTCTGCTCGCTGACCACGCGGTTCTTCTTGGGCGGGGGTGCCGCGGTGAACTGCCCGTCCGGTCCCTTGGTGCCGCGGACGAGCGTGGGCTCGATGCGTACGCCGCCGTTGGCGATGGTCGAGTAGACGGACGCCGCCTGCATCGCGTTGATCGACAGTCCCTGGCCGAAGGGGATCGTGAACTGCTGCGAGGTGGACCAGTCGGCCGGCTCGGCGAGGATGCCGGGGGTCTCGCCCGGGTAGCCGAGCCCGCTGGTGCTGCCGAGGCCGAACTTGCGCAGGTAGGAGTGGAGCACGCCGTTGGCCTGGCGCTGGGTCTTCCCCAGCTGTCCGGTCGCGAGGATGGTGCCGATGTTGCTGGACTTGGCCAGAACCCCGTTGAGCGTGAGGTACCAGGTGGGGTGGTCGATGTCGTCCTTGAAGAGGCGGTCGCCGCGGTGCAGGCGGTTGGGGACGACGACATGCGTGCCGGGGGTGGCCTTCTTCTCCTCCAGCACGGCGGCGATGGACATGACCTTGGCGGTGGAGCCCGGCTCGTACGCGTCCTGGAGCGCGGCGTTGCCCATGGCGGCGGCGTTGGCCTGGCTGAGATCGTTCGGGTCGAAGCCGGGGGCGTTGGCCATGGCGAGGATCTCTCCGGTGCGGGTGTTCTGCACGATCACATAGCCGCGGTCCGCCCGGGACTTGCCGACCTGGTCCTCGATCGCCTTCTGGGCGGCCCACTGGATGTCCCGGTCGATCGTCAGCTCGATGTCGGAGCCGGGGACGGCGGGCACCTCGCGGGAACCGGCGGTCGGGACGCGCCGGCCGCCGGACTGTGCGTAGGTGACCATGCCGTTCTTGCCGGCGAGCGTCTTGTCGAGCATGGACTCGATGCCGCCGCCGCCGCGGCCCTCGGCGTTGACGTATCCCAGTATCCCGGCGGCGAGATCGCCGTTCGGATAGACGCGCTTGCTGCTTGGCTCCTGGAAGACGCCCGCGAGGACATTGGAGCCGGGGCCGCCGCTGCGCTTGTCGGCGGCGGCCTTGCGGGCGTAGACGCTCTTGAGGTCCTTGATCTGGTTCCACACCTGCGGGGTCTGGCGGCGGGCCAGCACGGCGTAGCGGGACCCGGGCTTCTTGAGCTTCTCGGCCAGCACGGCGGCGTCGGCGCCGAGGATGGGGGCGAGCAGCGCGGCCGCCTGTTCGGGCGCGTCCGGGGCCTTGCTCTCCTTGGGGGTGAACATCTTCGGGTCGGCGGTGATGTCGTGCGCGTCGACGGAGGTGGCGAGCGCGATCCCCGCCCGGTCGGTGATCTCTCCCCGCTCGGCGGCGAGTGTGTAGCTGAAGTAGCGGTTCTTGTCGGCCTTGGTCGCGTACGCGCTGGCATCGACGGCCTGCACCTGGAGCAGCCGTACGACGAAGGCCAGCATCACGAGGGTGAGGCCCAGGCTGACCAGCCGCAGCCGGGGCCGGGGGCTGCCGAGCGTGATCGTGCGCGGAGCGGGGCGCTGGGCCGGGCGTGCGCTGCGGGGCGCGGGTCGCCGGCCCGGCCTGCCGGAGGGCGGCACGGACGGACGCCGGGCGGGGCCCGGCACGCGCCGCCGCGGGGGCTGCTGGGAGGGCACTGCGTCACCTGCCGGTGGTCGTCGGGGTCGGCTGCGGGGACGTACGGAAGGGCTCGCCGGGTGGATCGGCGCTCTCGGGGACCGTTTGCGGCGAGGGCGCGGAGGAGGACGCGCCCGGATTCGGGGCCGAGGCGGAGGCGGAGGGGGCCGGGAGCGCCGGCTGCGAGGCGGTGGCGGACGCCGAGGGCGTGGCGGAGGGGGCTGCGGTGCCTTGGGCCTGCTGCGGTTCCTGGTCGGGCGAGGGCAGGGCGGTGGCCTTGCCGGGGACGCCGCGGACCGTGCCGTCCGGGCCGAGGAAGGCGGGGCTGCCCCCGGGGACCATGCCCAGTTCGCGGGCGCGGCGCTCGAGGGCGTCGGGGGCGGAGTAGCTGTCGACGTCGCGCTGCAGCGCCTGCTGCTGGTCGGTGAGCTCGGTGGTCCTCTTCTTCAGCTCGCTGAGCTCGAAGGAGCCCTGGCTGAGGGCGGAGTTGAGGAGGAGGAGGGTGATCAGCCCGCCGGACAGGAGCAGCACGACCAGCAGGACGAAGGGGGTGCGGGCGGCGGTGCTCGGTCCCGACGGCATCAGCCGCGCGAGCCGGGCGGCCCTTCCCTTCAACTGCTTGGCCGCTGTGCTCAAGGTGTCCTCCGCATCGTCGCCGTGCCGCCGTTCACCCGCGTGTGCCGCTCACCCGCGCCCGTGGGCCGCCCTCGTCCGACGACCTCGCGGATACGCCCCGCTCATGCGACGCCCGCACCGACGCGCCCCGCTCACGCCACGTCCTCGCGGATGCGCCCCGCTCACGCGACGTCCTCGCGGATGCGCTCTGCCGCTCTCAGACGCGCCGGAGCCGCGCGGCGGTTCTGGGCGACCTCTTCGTCGGTGGGCAGCTCGGCGCCGCGGGTGAGCAGCTTCAGCCGGGGCTGGTACGCCTCCGGGACAACGGGCAGCCCGGGAGGCGCGGTGTTGGTGGCGCCCGCCGCCAACACCTGCTTGACCAGCCGGTCCTCCAGCGAGTGGTACGACAGGACCGCGATGCGGCCGCCGACGGCGAGCGCGGCGACGGCGGCGGGAACCGCGCGCTCCAGCACGGACAGCTCCCCGTTGACCTCGATGCGCAGTGCCTGGAAGGTGCGCTTGGCCGGGTTGCCGCCGGTGCGCTTGGCCGCCTGGGGCAGTGCGTCCCGGATGAGCTCGACCAGCCGGGCGCTGTTGCTGAACGGCTCCTTCTCCCGCTCGCGCACGACCGCCGAGACGATCCGCTTGGCCTGCTTCTCCTCGCCGTAGGAGCGCAGGATGCGCACGAGCTCACCGGCCGGGTAGGTGTTGAGGACCTCGGCGGCGCTCATCCCGGTCGTCTGGTCCATACGCATGTCGAGCGGGGCGTCCTGGGCGTAGGCGAAGCCGCGGTCGGCCTCGTCCAGCTGCATGGAGGAGACGCCCAGGTCGAACAGGACACCCTCGACGCGCGGGACGCCGAGCCGGTCGAGGACGGCGGGGAGCTCGTCGTAGACGGCGTGCACGAGCGTGGCGCGGTCGCCGAAGGGGGCGAGCCGCTCACCGGACAGGCGCAGCGCCTCCGTGTCCCGGTCGAGCGCGATCAGCCGCACTTCGGGGAACTGCGTCAGCAGGGCCTCGCTGTGTCCGCCGAGGCCGAGGGTGCAGTCGACGACGACCGCGCCGGGCCGCCGCAGGGCCGGGGCCAACAGGTCCAGGCACCGCTGGAGCATCACCGGGACGTGTCGGGTCTGGCTCATGCGCCCTCTCAGGTCCGGCGCGCGCGGTTCAGGGCCGGGCCGTGCGTACGCCGCGCACGCGGGGAGTGTGGGGAAATGTGCGGGATGCCACCGAATGTGCTGGTGACGCCCATGAACTTCGCGCCACTTTAGTCCACTGGTGCGGCCGGTCAATCAACCGGCCAGCGCGTCGCACCAGCCTCGACGCCACGCTTGTGGGTTAGCTCACAACAAGGGACGTTGACGTTCTTTGTCCGCCCTCACAGCGGGCCTACACCTCGTGTGACCGTTACCTTCGAGCCATGTCGACTTCTGCCCAGCAGTCCCCTTCCGATGCCGTCCGCAGCGGCGGAACAGTCACCGATCGCCTCGTCGAGGCGAATCAGCGCTACGCCGCCGACTTCAGTGACCCTGGGATGGACGCGCGCCCGGTCCTCCAGGTCGCGGTCGTCGCCTGCATGGACGCCCGCCTCGACCTGCACGCCGCGCTCGGCCTGGAGCTCGGCGACTGTCACACCATCCGCAACGCCGGCGGTGTCGTCACCGACGACGTCATCCGCTCGCTCACCATCAGCCAGCGCGCCCTCGGCACCCGCAGCGTGATACTCGTCCACCACACCGGCTGCGGCCTGGAAAGCCTCACCGAGGACTTCCGGATCGAGCTGGAGGAGGAGGTCGGCCAGCGGCCGGCCTGGGCCGTCGAGGCGTTCCGCGACGTCGACAAGGACGTACGGCAGTCGATGCAGCGGGTGCGCACCTCGCCGTTCCTGCTGCACACGGACGACGTCCGGGGCTTCGTCTTCGACGTCACCACGGGTCTGCTGAGGGAGATCGACCCTGCTGAGTGACCCGCCGGCCACCCAATAAATGGGTCAACCCCGGCATATCACTCTCAGTTGTCCGCAGGCGAGTGACATGACGTGGTGACGCCAACAAGAATGCGGGTGTGACGCCATCCGGAACCTCTCCGGGGACTGGTGTCCGTGTTTCGGGGTGGGCCGTGCCGTGTGATGCGCACAGGCCCTATGAAAGGGCCGAGGAGGGCCGGGTGACGACCTATGACGATCGAGCGAGCCTCACGGATCTGACCACGACTGCGGAGCGAGTCCGCAGGTCGGTGGAGAGCGTGATCGAGGGCAAGCCTGAGGTCGTACGGCTTTCGCTGACAGTGCTGCTCGCCGAGGGACATCTGCTCATCGAGGATGTTCCGGGCGTCGGCAAGACCATGCTGGCCAAGGCGCTGGCGCGTTCCATCGACTGCTCTGTGCGGCGCATCCAGTTCACGCCGGACCTGCTGCCCTCGGACATCACCGGTGTGTCGATCTTCGACCAGCAGCGGCGCGAGTTCGAGTTCAAGCCGGGCGCGATATTCGCGCAGATCGTGATCGGCGACGAGATCAACCGCGCTTCGCCCAAGACCCAGTCCGCGCTGCTGGAGTCCATGGAGGAGCGGCAGGTCACCATCGACGGGCACAGCTATGAGCTGCCGGACCCCTTCATGGTGGTCGCCACGCAGAACCCGGTGGAGATGGAGGGCACGTATCCGCTGCCGGAGGCACAGCGCGACCGCTTCATGGCGCGGGTGTCCATCGGCTACCCGAGCGCCGCCGCCGAGCTGCAGATGCTCGATGTGCACGGCGGGGTCTCGCCACTGGACGACCTCCAGCCGGTGGCGCACGCCCACGACATCGTGAAGCTGATCGAGGCCGTGCGCTCGGTGCATGTCGCCGAGTCCGTCCGCAGGTACGCGGTGGACCTCGTCGCGGCCACCCGCAGCCATCCCGATCTCAGACTGGGCGCGTCCCCGCGTGCCACGCTGCACCTGCTGCGTGCCGCCAAGGCGTCCGCCGCCCTCAGCGGCCGCGAGTACGCCCTGCCCGACGACGTCCAGGGGCTCGCCGTGCAGGTGCTGGCCCACCGTCTGCTGCCCACCGCCCAGGCCCAGCTGAACCGGCGCACCGCCGAGCAGGTAGTCCTGGACATCGTGCAGCGCACTCCCGTGCCCACGACCGGCAGCGCCGACGGCGCCTACCTGACGGGCCCGCAGGGTCAGCAGCCGCTGTACGGGCAGCAGCCCGGCGCCCGGCGGCTGTGATGTCCGCCGCACGGCCCGCCGCTCCCCCGGGCCCGGAGGGCGAGGACAAGGGCGGAGTACGGGCCGCGCTCGGCGGGCTCACGACGCGCGGCCGCTCCTTCCTCGCCGCCGGAGTGGCCGCAGCGGCCTGTGCGTACGTCCTGGGCCAGAGCGATCTGCTGCGCGTCGGGCTGCTCCTCGCCGTCCTGCCGCTTATTTGCGTCGCCGTGCTCTACCGCACCCGCTACCGGGTCGCCGCCAGCCGCCGGCTGTCCCCCTCGCGGGTGCCGGCCGGCGCGGAGGCGCGCGTGCACCTGCGCATGGACAACGTCTCCCGGATGCCCACCGGGCTGCTGATGCTCCAGGACCACGTGCCCTATGTGCTCGGTCCCCGGCCCCGGTTCGTGCTGGACCGGGTGGAGGCGGGCGGCCGCCGGGAGGTGTCGTACCGGGTGCGGTCCGACCTTCGGGGCCGGTATCCGCTGGGACCGCTGCAACTGCGCCTGAACGACCCGTTCGGCATGTGCGAGCTGACCCGTTCCTTCAGCGCGCACGACATCCTCACCGTCATCCCCCGCACCGAGGTGCTGCCGGCCGTCCGGCTGGCCGGCGAGGCGTCCGGCTACGGCGACGGCAGCCGGCGCGCCCTGGCGCTGGCCGGAGACGACGACATCATCCCGCGCGCCTACCGGTACGGGGACGACCTGCGCCGGGTCCACTGGCGCTCGACCGCGCGCTACGGCGAACTGATGGTCCGGCGCGAGGAGCAACCGCAGCGGGCCAGGTGCACGGTCCTGCTGGACACCCGACGGATCGCCTACCAGGGCGCCGGTCCGGACTCGGCCTTCGAGTGGGCCGTCTCGGGTGCGGCGTCGGCTCTGGTGCATCTGCTGGAGCACGGCTTCGCGGTGCGGCTGCTGACGGATACGGGCAGCTCGGTGCCCGGCACGGGAGCCGACGGTTTCGCCGGCTCCACCCAGGAGTCAGCGGACTCCGCCGGGCTGATGCTCGACACGCTCGCGGTCGTCGACCACTCCGACGGGGCCGGCCTGTCCCGCGCGATCGACGTCCTGCGCGGCGGCAACAGCGGCGGCGGCGAAGGGCTGCTCGTCGCCTTCTTCGGTGACCTGGACGAGGAACAGGCGGCGCTCGCCGCCAGGATGCGGCAGCGCAGCGGGGCCGCGGTCGCCTTCGTGCTGGACTCGGGGACGTGGGTGACGGGCGGCGCGGTGACGGGCGCGGTCGACGAGCGGCTGCGGCTGCTGCGGGAGGCGGGCTGGACGGCGCTGTCCGTACGGCCGGGCACACCGTTGACCGAGCTGTGGCAGCAGGCGGGCCGGGAGCGCACCCAGTCGCCCGGCGGTACGAACGGTTTCTCGGGGGGTTGGTCATGAGCGGTCGGGCGAGACTCGCCCTGTGCTCCTACGCCGCCACGCTGATGGCGGCCGGGGCGCTGCTGCCGCTGGTCGATCCGGCGGGCTGGATGCTGCAGGCGGCGTTCCTGATGGCTCTGCAGAGCGGCGTCGGGGCGCTGGCCCGGCGGGTTCCGCTGGCCGGAGCACTGACGATCGCCGTGCAGGCGCTGGTCAGCCTGCTGGCGATCACCGTGGTGTTCGTCCATGACTCGGCGATCCTCTGGCTGCTGCCGGGACCGGAGGCGTTCGCGCAGTTCGGCCAGCTGTTCGGCGCGGGCTACGACGATGTGAGCCGGTACGCGATCCCGGCCCCGGCGACCGACGGCATCCGGCTGATGCTCATCGGCGGGGTGCTGGTGATCGGCCTCGCGGTGGACGCGCTTGCCGTCACCTACCGCAGCGCGGCACCTGCCGGTCTGCCGCTGCTTGCGCTGTACACGGTCGCCGCGGGTCTTGGCGACGGCGGGGCGGGCTGGCTCTGGTTCCTGCTGGCCGCCTCCGGCTATCTGCTGCTCCTGCTGGCGGAGGGCCGCGACCGGCTCTCCGCCTGGGGACGTGTGTTCGGCGGCGCGCCGCCGAACCGGTCACGTCCGGGTGCCGGGTTCGAGCCGGGCGGGGCGGCCCATGCCCCGGTCCGCACCGGCCGGCGCATCGGTGTGGTCGCGCTCGGCGTGGCACTGGCCGTGCCGGCGGCGCTGCCCGCCCTGGACGGCGGCCTCTTCGACGGCCCGGGCAGGGGTCCCGGCCGGGGCGGGGGCGGCGGTGGCACGATCGCCGCTGTCAACCCGCTGGTCTCGCTGCAGGACAGCCTCAACCAGCCGCAGGACCGCGAGGTCCTGCGCTACCGCACCAACGCGCCGGACACCCAGGGCATGTATCTGCGCATCGTCGCCCTGGACCGCTTCGACGGCACCGCATGGCGCTCCTCCGAGCGCAAGGTGCAGGGCGTGCCGGACCGGCTGCCCGAGCCGGACGGGCTCAGCCCGGCGGTCGGTGTCACCGAGGTCAGGACGAACCTCTCGTCGGCGGGCTCGTACAAGCAGAGTTGGCTGCCGATGCCCTACCCGGCGACCAAGGTGGCCATCGACGGCCGCTGGCGTTACGAACCGGCCGGCCGGACCCTGGTCGGCGACCGCGGTCAGACCACGGGCGGCGTGCAGTACTCGGTGAACAGCCTGGTCGTCCGGCCCACCCGGGAGCAGCTCGCCCAGGCGATGGCGCCGCAGTCCGAACTGAAGCGTGAGTACACCCAGGTGCCCGACATCCTGCCGGGGTCGGTCAAGGAGACCGCCCTGCAGGTGACCAAGGGCTCAGCGAACGACTTCGAGCGGGCGACGAAGCTCCAGGAGTGGTTCGCCGAGGACGGCGGCTTCACGTACAACACCCAGGCCCGTTCGGGCACGGGCGTCGCCGCGATCAGCCGCTTCCTGAAGCAGAAGGAGGGCTTCTGCGTCCACTTCTCGTTCTCGATGGCCGCGATGGCCCGGACGCTGGGCATCCCGGCGCGGGTCGCGGTGGGCTTCACGCCGGGCAGTCCGCAGTCCGACGGCACCATGTCGGTCGGTCTACGCGACGCGCACGCCTGGCCCGAGCTGTACTTCGAGGGCGTGGGCTGGACCAGGTTCGAGCCCACCCCGAGCCGCGGCTCGGTGCCGGAGTACGCGCAGGACGAGGTGCCGTCGGGCGGCGCCACCGACCCGGCGCGGCCGGAGACCGGTGCCTCGGCCCAGCCGTCGACGCAGCCGGTCGCGCCGGACGCCTGCCCGGAGCACGAGCGTCGGCTGGGCGAGTGCGGGGCGGCGGCACCGCGTGACATCGGACAGCAGACGGACGAGGGCTTCCCGTGGCAGACCGTGCTCTTCACGGGCCTGAGCGTGGTCGCCGGCCTGCTCCTGCTCCTGCTGCCGCTGCTGTGGCGGATCAGCGCACGTACGCGGCGACTGAGCGCGATGGGCCAGGCCCCGCCGGAGCCCGGCGCGAAATCTACGCCGAAGGGCTCGAAGAGGGGGGCGGGGAAGGGCCCCGGGGCCGTCGATCCCACCCGTGATGGTGCGCTCGCTCCGGTCGGTGCCGACGGCATGACGCTCGTCGACGATCCGGCGGGAACCCTGGCGGTCTGGCAGGAGATCACGGACACGGCGTGGGACCTCGGCATCCTGCCCGACGAGTCGCAGACGCCGAGGAAGACCGCGGCACGCATCGTCAGGCTCGGCAAGCTGACGGACGATCCGGCGGCGGCGATGCACCGCACGGCCCGGGCGGTCGAACAGGTCCTGTACGCCCCGGTCCCGAAGGCGGCCACGGGCCTGGCGGACGACGCCCACCTGATCCGTGCGGGCCTGCGGGACGGCGTGAACCTGCGCACCCGCGTGCGGGCCCTGCTGCTGCCCCGGTCATCGGTCCGGGTGATCTGGGCGCTGTCGGCCCGCTGGGAGTCGCTCACCACCCGCTGGACACCACGCCGCCTGCCCTTCGACCGCTGGTCCGCACTGCTCCGCCGCCCGACGAGGCAACGGGGCTGAGGACGCCCACTGTTGGGGCCGCCTGGGCATGAGCCCGGGCGGCCCTCTTGGGTAGGGCTGCCCGGCTGGGGCCGGTCGGGGCGGGGCGTGTCTTGCCGGAGAGACGCTGTGTGCCGCCCGGGCGCGGCGCTGTGTGCCGCGCCCCAGGCCCAAGTCGCCCGAGGGGTACCGGATCCTGGGCGCAGGTCGCCCGAGTGTCGCCGGATCCGGGCACGGCCCGCCGGGCTGCCCCACCGGGAGGCCTGGTGGACCGGGCCGGGAGCCATGTAGCCGCCCGAGCGGCGGCCCGCCCCAGACGCGCGTCCCCGAGGGACCACGGGCCCTCGGCGCTGGTCGCGCGTGGGAAACCGGATCTGGGGGGCGCCCGCCAGGCCGCCCCACCGGGAGGCATGGGCAGCTTGGGGGCCATGCGGCCACCGAGGCGCGCACGCCCCAGACGCGAGTCCCCGCGGTGTACGGATCCTGGGCGCGGCCCGCCGGGGCCGCCAGGCCGGGAGGCCGGGAGGCCGAGGCAGACGCGGCCGGACGCAATGTGGCCACCCGAGGCACAGCGCGCCCCCAAGCACCATGGCCTCAGCGCAAGTCGCCCGCGGTACACCGGATCCAGGGCTGGGCCCGCCAGGCCGGGAGGCCGAGGCAGACGCGGCCGGACGCAATGTGGCCACCCGAGGCACAGCGCGCCCCCAAGCACCACCGCCCTCGGCGCAAGTCGCCCGCGGTGTACGGATCCTGGGCGCGGGCCGCCGGGGACGAGGGCCGACGGCCCGCTGCCGGCACTGGCCCGGGAGACCGGCGCCGTCGTGCTGAGGCGCACATACGGGTGAGGGGCGACGCTTCGAGCGTCGCCCCTCACCTCTATGTCTACGTCCGGCCCGCGCGCTCGCGCGCACGATCGCCGGTCACTGGCCCTGTTGCTCGTCCCGGCGGCGCTGCCACCTCTGCTCGATCCGGTCCATCATCGACCTTCGCGGATGGGACTGGCGACGCCCGGCCGAGCCGCCGGATCCGGAGGCCTGCTGCTCGCCCGGCTTCGGCGCCTTGCGCCACCCGGTGACCGCGAGAACCGCGCAGCCGAGCATCACAAGGAAGCCCACGACGCTGACCCAGATCTGCTGCGCGACCATTCCGGCCATGAGGAGCGCGATACCCACCAGGAAGCCTGCCACTGCCTGGTAGACCCGTCGCCGGGTGTACGTACGCAGCCCGCTTCCCTCGAGCGCTGTCGCGAACTTGGGATCTTCGGCGTACAGCGCTCGCTCCATCTGCTCGAGCATTCGCTGCTCGTGCTCCGAGAGCGGCACGGAGTCCTCCTCGTCGTCGGTCGCGGGGGCGACCGGTATGCGGCCCTTTCAGGATAGGCAGGGATTCGCCCCCGTGAAACCCGCCCTCTCGCCAAACCAGTCCGGGCCGCCATGCCCGATCGAAGTTACTGAGGCGTTGATTCCCCATCCTCCGATCCGTCATGCCGGACGGTGTCCCCCGATCATACGGGGCGCAGGCCACGATCGGGGGGTCTGTGGCGTACTCCATCTGCGGTTGCGCCCCTGATCAGCCCCGCTTCTCACCCAGTACGTGCAGCTGGGTGGCGACGGAATGGAAGGCGGCGAGTTCGGCGGCCGCCTCCTCCAGCTTCAGCAGTGCCTCCAGGGCGCCCGGCTCGGTGTCGACGAGGACGCCGGGAACGAGGTCGGCGAAGATCCGCACGCCGTGGACGGCCGAGACCTCCACTCCGGCCCCGGCGACCAGCTCGGTGAGCTGTTCCGCGGTGAACCGGCGAGGCACCGGGTCACCCGCGCCCCAGCGCCCGTCGGGGTCGGCCAGCGCCTGACGTGCCTCCGAGAAGTGACCGGCCAGCGCCCGGGCCAGGACCGCACCGCCGAGCCCGGCGGCGAGCAGGCTGATCGCGCCGCCCGGACGCAGCGCGTCCACCGCGTTGCGCACGCCCTCGGCCGGGTCGTCCACGTACTCCAGGACTCCGTGGCACAGCACCGCGTCGAAGCTGCCTCGGTCGACGACGTCGAACACGCCGTGGATGTCTCCCTGGACGCCCCGCACGCGGTCGGCGACACCGGCCTCGGCGGCCCGGCGCTCCAGGGCGAACAGGGCGTTGGGGCTGGGGTCGACGACGGTGACGCGGTGGCCCAGGCGGGCGACGGGCACGGCGAACTTACCGGTGCCGCCGCCGGTGTCGAGGACGTCCAGGGAGTCGACACCGGCCGCCTTGACCCGGCGGTCGATGGCGTCCCTGAGGACTTCCCAGACCACGGCGGTGCGGAGCGAGGCGCGGGAGGGTCGCGGTGGGGTCTCCCCACCGGAGGCAGGGGAAGGGTCCGGCACGGCAGTTGACTCCTCGGGCGATGTGCTGGTGAGACGCCGTCCACCCTATTGCCTCCGCCGACGCGCATCGCTTCGTGTCTCATCCCACGGCGTCCTCCTCCCGGCCGGTCCCACCCGCATGGGGCGTCCGGGGCGGATGCTCGCCCCTCGGCTGGGGCAGCACCGGCTGCAGCACGAGCAGCCGCTCGACGAGGCGGAGGAACATCGCGGCGTCGCGGAGCAGGTCGTCGGCGTCCCGGGTGGTGGCCGCGCCCCGGATGCCCGCCTCGGCACGGGCCCGGCGCTCGGCGCCCGAGGCGAAGAGCAGGCTCCACTCGGCGAGCTCCGGTGCTATCTCGGGCAGGACCTCCCAGGCACTGCGTATGCGCTGCCGACGCCGGGGGTTGGTCTCGGGACGGCCACGTGCGGCGAGCACGGCGGCGGCGGTGCGCAGCGCGGCGAGGTGGGCCGTGGCGTAGCGCTCGTTCGGCAGGTCCAGAGCGGCGGCCTCCTCCAGACCGGCCCGCGCCTGGGCGAGCAGGTCGAGGGCGGCGGGCGGCGCCGAGGCTCGTCGCAGGACGGGGTGGACGTCGTGGGCGGGACCGGTCAGTGAGGGGGCAGGGCCGGTGGCGCGGCGCCGGGACGCGGCAGCTGCGGAGTGGGTGGCCATGACGAGCCTCCTGTCGTCGTGTGACGGCGCTGTGTCCGTATGTGTCCATCGTGAAGGCCACCACTGACAATCCGGCTGACCTGCCGTTTCCGGGGTGAACTGGTCCGTCTCGGAAACGCTTCTGACGGAGCCGTGATACTTTCTGTACTGACCAGTCAGTTCAAAGAATGGGTGGCAGTGCGGAATCAGGGGGTGGGGGCCGTGGAGAGCCCGCACGGGGCGGCCGTGGTCGCCAAGGGCTTGGGACTCAAGGGGCCGCGCGGCTGGGCCTTCCGCTCGGTCGACATGACCGCCGAGCCGGGCTCGCTCGTCGCGATCGAGGGGCCTTCGGGGTCCGGGCGTACGTGTCTGCTGCTCGCGCTCACCGGCCGGATGCGCGTGTCCGAGGGCCACGCCGAGGTCGGCGGGCTGCCACTGCCGCACAAGATGGCCGCCGTGCGCCGGATCAGCGCGCTCGGGCCCGTGCCGGGCGTCAGCGATCTCGATCCGGCCCTGACCGTGGCCGAGCATCTTCGGGAACGCGCGCTGCTGCAGCGGCGCTTCGACGGCTCACTGCGCGCGCTGCTGCGGCCCCGCACCGAGCGCACCGCCGAGGCGCGCGCCCGGATCGACGGCGCGCTCGAGCTCGCCGGACTCGACCTGGCGGCGTTGCCCAAACGGGAGCGGACGGCGGTACGCGACCTGGAGCGGCTGGAGGAGCTGCGCCTGTCCGTGGCACTCGCCCTGATCGGCGGTCCCCGGCTGCTCGCCGTCGACGACACGGACCTGAAGCTCTCCGACGCCGACCGCGACGAGGCCTGGGCACTGCTTCGCGCGATCGCCGCGGGCGGCACGACGGTGCTGGCGGTGTGCAGCCAGGCCCCTGAGGGCGCGACCGTCGTGCACACGACGGAGGAGACACCGGCGGGTACCCCCGCGGACACCACCGAGCTCGCCGGTGCGGCCGATGACGCCGACGACACCGACGCCCCGGAAGAGGTCCGCTCAGCGCAGGCCCCGGAGCACGCCGACGAGGCCGAGCCGGACGACCAGGCCGATGCCGACGAGCCGGCCGAGCAGGCTGATGCGCACGAGCGCACCGACCAGGCCGAGCTCACCGGCCGAGATGCCGAGCAGAGCAACCACAAGGACACCACCGAGGAGGGGGCGGCCGATGCGCTCGCCGAAACTGGCCGCGCTTGAGCTGAGGCGCTTCGGCAGGGGAAAACTGCCACGCGCCGCGCTCGTCGCCGTACTGCTGCTGCCGCTGCTGTACGGAGCGCTGTACCTGTGGTCCTTCTGGGACCCCTACAGCAGGCTCGACAGGATCCCCGTCGCCCTCGTCAACGACGACAGGGGCGCCACGGCCGCCGGCAAGAAGATCAGCGCGGGTGACGAGATAGCCGACGGTCTGCGCGACAGCAAGGTCTTCGAGTGGCACGAGGTGAGCGACGCCGAGGCGCGCAAGGGCGTCGAGGAGGGCACGTACTACCTGTCGCTGACCATGCCGGAGGACTTCAGCAAGCGCATCGCCTCCAGTTCGGGCGACTCCCCGGAGACAGGCGCGCTCCGGGTCCGTACGAACGACGCCAACAACTACATCGTCGGCCAGATCTCCCGGACGGTGTTCTCCGAGGTGCGTACGGCCGCGTCGACGAACGCCTCACAGGGCTTCCTCGACCGCATCTTCATCTCGTTCTCCGACATCCACGACGCCACCGAGAAGGCGGCCAAGGGCGCCGACAAGCTCAAGGACGGTGTCGGAAAGGCCAAGAAGGGGTCGCAGGACCTCGCGGACGGACTGGGGGACGCCAAGGACGGCAGCGGGAAGCTGGCCGGCGGCATCAGCAAGCTGCACAAGGGGGCCGGTGAGCTGGAGACCGGTTCCCGGCAGGTCGCCGACGGGACCCAGGTGCTCGCCGACAAGGTCAACGGCATCGCCGCCGACGTCCGTCCCTACCTCAAGGACAACGGCAGGACGATCGGCGACACGGCCCGTCTGGTGGCGGACTCCTCGCGCTTGGTGCGCCACAACCTGGACATCCTGGCGAAGAACGCCCCGGCGAAGGCCCGGCTCGCCCACGCGTCGGCCGACGAGCTGAGCGAGATGCACCGCACGCGCTGTGAGGAGAACGTGCTCCCGGATCCCGACTTCTGCCCGGCCCTCAAGCGCGCCAAGGTCACCGCGGCCGATGTGGCGGCCATCGCCGACGACGTCAGCGCACTCGTCGCCGACAACAACGGCGACCTGAAGGCGATGACTCGCCACCTCAAGAAGCTCGAGAAGCAGGCGGACGAGCTGGCCAAGCGCTCACCGCGCCTGGACGAGGATCTGGAGTACGTCGTCGGAAAGATCAACGAGCTCAACACCGGCGCGCACAAGGTCGCGCGCGGCGCCGACAAGCTGCACACCGGCCTGACGACCGCGAAGACCGGTTCCACGGACCTCGACGCGGGCGTCGGCAGGCTGAAGAAGGGCGCGGGCGATCTGGACGGCGGCCTGTTCCGGCTGTCCGGCGGCTCCAAGGAGCTGGCGGGCGGACTGAACGACGGCGTCTCCAAGATCCCGGACTACGACAAGAAGGACCGGGACCGGCGTACGGAGGTCATGGCCGACCCCGTCCAGCTGGCCGCCCAGTCCCTGCACAAGGCGCCCAACTACGGCACCGGCTTCGCCCCTTACTTCATCCCGCTGTCCCTCTGGGTCGGTTCGATGGTCGCCTACATGATCATCCAGCCGCTGAACCGGCGGGCGCTCGCCGCCGGCGCATCCGCCTGGCGGATCGCGCTGGCCGGCTGGCTGCCGGTGGCCACGATCGGTCTGCTCCAGGTGGCCGCGCTCATGTCCGTTCTGCACTGGGGCGTTGGACTCAGGGCGACCCAGGCCGCGGGCACCGTCGCCTTCCTGGCACTGGTCACCTGCTGCTTCGCCGCGATCATCCAGTGGCTCAACGCCCGCTTCGGCGCGGCCGGCCGGATTCTCGTCCTCGCGGTGCTGATGCTTCAGCTGACCAGCGCGGGCGGCACGTATCCGGTCCAGACGAGCCCGGCGTTCTTCAACGCCGTCCACCCCTTCCTGCCGATGAGCCATGTCGTGGAGGCGCTGCGCAGGCTCATCACGGGCGGGGGCCTCGCACCGGTCTGGGAGGCGAGCGTCGTGCTCGCGGCCTTCACCGCGGGCGCCCTCGCGCTCACCGCCGTCTCCGCCCGGCGCAAGCAGGTGTGGACACTCGACCGGCTGCACCCCGAGCTGAGTCTGTGACGGGGTGCGACCTGTGAGAATCGACGCCATGGACAGCAGCAGCACCAGACGCCGGGCCACGCGTGCCAAGCTCTACGAGGCCGCGGTGACCCTCATCGCCGAACAGGGCTTCTCCGCCACCACGGTGGACGAGATCGCCGAGCGGGCCGGTGTCGCCAAGGGCACGGTGTACTACAACTTCAAGAGCAAGACCGAGCTCTTCGAGGAGCTGCTCCGCTTCGGCGTCGGCCTGCTGACCTCCTCGTTGCAGCGGGCGGCGGACGAGACGGCCGAGCGCGGCGGCACCAGGGTCGAGGCGCTGGACGCGATGATCAGGGCCGGTCTGGTGTTCATCGACCGGTATCCGGCCTTCACCCAGCTGTACGTCGCCGAGCTGTGGCGCACCAACCGTGCCTGGCAGTCGACGCTGCTCGTCGTCCGGCAGGAGGCGGTGGCCGTCGTGGAGAGGGTGCTGCGGGAGGGCGTCGACGCGGGCGAGTTGAGCGAGGAGATCGACGTCCCGCTCACCGCCGCCGCCCTGGTCGGGATGGTGCTGGTGGCGGCGCTGGACTGGCAGGCGTTCCAGCGGGAGCGGTCGCTCGACGATGTGCACGGGGCGCTGTCGCTGCTGCTGCACGGGCGGGTGAGCGGACGCCGCGACTGAACACGAGGGCCCGAGCCGGATGTTCCGGCCCGGGCCCTCGTGTGTGTCCCCCGTGTCCCCCCGTTCCCCCGTTCCTCCCCCGTTTCCCCCGTGGTCTCCCCGTTCCCCCGCTTTCCCCCGTGGTCCGGAGAGCCCGTCCCCCGTTGTTCCCCCGTGGTCGTGGGCTCTCCGGTGTTCTCCCCGTTCCGGCAGGGGTGCCGCGCCGTTCCGAAGCCCCGTGTCGTCGGTGCCGGCGCCGCGCCCCTTCCTTGGCCTCCACTCTTCCGTCCGCGCAGGTGGAACCCCATCCGCCCGCGTACTCATCTCGGCACCTAGGTACGGATACTCAGCCGTGCGTGCTCAACCCCATCCCGCGCGGCCGAGGGCTGGTTACGATCGCGTCCGTGTCCGTACTCCCCCTCGTCTTCACCAGCGGCTGGGCCAGCGGGATCAACGCCTATGCGGTGGTCCTGCTGTTCGGCGTCTTCGGCGCGACCGGACTGAGCGAGGAGGTGCCCGAGGCACTGCAGCGCACCGACGTGCTCGTCGCCGCGGGCGTGCTCTTCCTGTGCGAGGCGGTGGCGGACAAGATCCCGTACGTCGACTCGATATGGGACTCCGTCCACACCGTGGTCAGGCCCGTCGCCGGCGCGGTGGTGGCCGCGCTGCTGGCCGGTGAGAGCGGGTCGCTGCCGGAGCTCGCGGCCGGCGCGGTCGGAGGTTCCACGGCGCTGCTGAGCCATCTCGTCAAGGCCGGGACACGGATGGCGATCAACACATCGCCGGAGCCGTTCAGCAACGTCGGAGTGAGCCTCGCCGAGGACCTCGGGGTCGCGGGGGTCATCACGTTCGCCGTCTTCCATCCGGTCGCCGCCGCCGTCGTGGCGGGGACACTGCTCGTGCTGGGCATCGCCGTAGTGGCCTTCCTCGCGACGAGGATCCGCCGCTTCCTGCGGCGCAGGGCGCAGCGCAGCAAGGAGCGCAGGGAGAGCAAGCGCCTGGCGACCGCGGGGTTTGTCCACAGGCCACAGGAGTGAGTGTCGGCGGCGGTCGATAAAGTCAGCCGCATGGCACGAATTGCGGTGATCGGCGCCGGGATGGGCGCCATGGCGGCTGCTGCCCGGCTGGCCACGGCAGGCCACCGGGTGACGGTGTACGAGCGTTCGGCGACCCACGGCGGTTCGGTGGGCCGCTTGGAGCGCGACGGTTTCGCCTTCGACACCGGCCCCGGTCTGCTCCATCTTCCCGCCGTCTGGCGCGACGTGTTCGTCAAGACGGGCAAGGAGCCGCTGGAGCGGTGCGTCGAGCTGGTCCAGGTTGACCCGGCGAGCCGGCACGTCTTCCCCGACGGCACGGACGTGTCCCTGCCGAACGCCTCGCGTTCCGGAATCATCTCGGCGCTCGACGCGGCGCTGGGATCCGGTGCGGGTGAGCGCTGGGGCGACTTCCTCGGGCGGGCCCGCGAGACCTGGGAGTGCTCGCGGCGGCCGCTCCTGGAGGAGCCGCTGCCCGCCGACCGCTCGCCCCTGTCCAAGGACCCGTATCCGGCGCTGCGGCAGGGCCTGTTCCGTCGCCCGGCCCGCACGCTCGGCGAGATCGGCGAGCGGGAGCTGCGCGACCCGCGCCTCGCGGCACTGCTGAACAGCCATGCCGTGGCGTACGGGCTGGACCCGCGCACCGCGCCCGCGTCCGCCGCCGTCCTGCCGTACATGGAGCAGACCTTCGGCTCGTGGTACGTGAAGGGCGGCCTGCGCGCGCTCGCGGACGCGGTGTACGGGCGCTGCCTGGCCCGGAAGGTGGAGTTCGTCTTCGGGGCGGACGTGACGGGCGTGCGGGAGAAGGACGGCCGGGCGGCAGGCCTGGATCTGGCGCAGGGCGGCCCCGTCGGGGCCGACGTCGTGGTCTGCGGCGCCCTGCTGCCGTCCCTCTTCGAGGAGCACATCGGGGAGCCGAGCCGCCGGGAGGAGTGGCCGCACTGGCAGCCGAAGGTGCGGACGGGGCGGCTGACGGTGCATCTCGCCCTGCGGGGCGGCCGGGGAGCGGATGCCGTGCACCGCACCGTGGTGCACGCGGCGGACCCCGCGGCCGAGTGGGAGGCGATCCACGCCGGGCGCGCCGCCCGTCGGCCGACGGTGACGGTGTTGCGCCCCGACGACCCGCTGCTGCGGCCGGACGACGACCACGAGGCGGTCACGCTCGTCTCCACGGTGGCGAGCGACGTGCACGGCGGTCAGTCCTGGCCGGACACCGCCGAGTGGGCCGCGGACCGGATGGTGGAGGCGGCACAGGCGGCGGTCCCGGGGCTGCGCGAGCGGATCCTGTGGCGTGAGATACGCAGTCCCGAGGACATCCGCCGCGAGACGGGCACGGGCCGGGTCCCGGCCCCGGCGCTGGCGGGGGCGGCCGGCGCCTTCCTGCCCGCGTCCAACGCCGGCGGCCTGTCCGGTCTGTACGTCGCGGGCGGCTGGGCGCATCCTGGCGGCGGGCTCGCGCATGCGGGGATGTCGGGGGCGCTGGTGGCGGGGCTGATCGTGGAGGGCGCGGAGTTCCGCGGCTCGCAGTGAGGGTGCGGGCGGCGTGGACGGCCTGAGGCTGCCGCGACCGGCCTCAGCGCCGTTCCGCCGACCGGTCCTCGCAGCAGCGTGTCCCGACGACCGACCGGTCTCACAGCGTGTCCCGACGACCGGTCCTCGCAGCGTGTCCCCCGGCGGCAGGTCCTCACAGCATGTCCCGCCGACCGGTCCTCACCGCATGGCCGGCGAAGCCCCTCCGGCGGTCTTCGCCGCCTCAGTAGCGGTACTGCTGCTCGGTGTGGCCCGCTCCCGTGTCGTAGCCGTACGGTGTCGGCTCTTCCTGGGGCATCGGCGGGAACTGGTCGCCGTCGCGCTGCTGGGGGACCTGGGGGGCCCAGACGCCGCCCGGCGGGGTGTCGCCGTACTGCTGCGCGTACGGGTCGGCGTACTGCTGCGGGCCGCCGTAGGCGTCGTAGCTCCCGTACGAAGCCGCGTACTGCTGGCCGCCGGCGTACGGGTCCGCGTACGCCGCGTACTGCTGCTGGCCGGCGTCGTAGGCGTACTGGCTCTCGTGGCCCGGCTGCTGCGGCTGCCCGTAGTCGCCGTAGGCGTCGTACGCGCCGTAGCCGGTGTGGTCGGCGCCGTACTGCGCGTAGGCCTGGCTCTGCTCCTGGTCCGGCACCTGCTGCGATGCGTGTTGCGGCGCCGCGTACGCGTCGTCGGTGTAGATGCCGTACTGGCCTGTGTCGTCAGGCAGCGGCTGGGGCTCGTAGACCGCGGGGGCTTCGGGGCCGCGCCGTTCCGTGTCCGCGGGCGGCTCGTAGGACTCGTAGGAGAGCTCCGTGACCTCCAGCGTCGGCTCCCGTTCGGCGGCGGGCCCGGCTGACCTGCGGCGCCTGCTGACCCCCGGGCTGCCGCCCAGCGCCCAGCCCGTGGAGAAGCCGCGCCGGAAGGAGAGGGTGACGTACGTCTGGCCGACGGCGAACGCCGCGGTGCCGAGCGCGATCACCACGACGGAGGGCAGCAGCACGCCCACGACGACACCGAGGAACCCGGTGAAGGCGAGCACGCGCCAGCGCAGTCGGGCCTTGTACTGCAGCAGCACCTCACCGAGCAGCCACAGCGCGACGATGCCGAACGCGATGTAGAGGACCGTCCAGCCCATGCCCGCCCCTCTCCTGCGGCCGACGGCCAGGGTACTGGCGGGTGCGGCCGGTTACGACTGCTGGTGCAGTCCGAGATTCTCGTGGATTTCGAGCGTCGCAGTGGAGTTGTTGAGCGTGATGAAGTGCAGTCCCGGAACGTCCTCGGCAAGCAGCCTCGCGCAGAACTCCGTCGCGAACTCGATGCCAATGGAGCGTACAGCGGCCGGATCGTCCTTGACCGCGAGGATCCGGTTACGGAGTTCGCCGGGGAAGACCGCGGTGCTCAGCTGAGGCAGCCTCTCCAGCTGCTTCACGCTGGTCACGGGCATGACCTCGGGGATGATCGGGGTCTCACAGCCTGCCGCCCGGAGGCGGTCGCGGAGCCGGAAATAGTTCTCGGGCTCGAAGAACATCTGCGTGATCGCGTAGTCGGCGCCCGCCCGGCACTTGTCCGCGAAGTGCCGGATGTCCGAGTCCCAGTCGGTGGAGCGGGGGTGCATCTCGGGGAAGGCGGCAACGCCGACGCAGAAGTCGCCGGACTCCTTGATCAGCCTGACCAGGTCCGCGGCGTAGTCCACGCCGTCCGGGTGCCTGACCCACTCGCCCATCGGGTCGCCCGGCGGGTCGCCGCGCAGCGCGAGGATGTTACGGATGCCGGCGTCGGCGAACTGGCCGATCATATTGCGCAGTTCGGCGATCGAGTGGCCGACGGCGGTGAGGTGGGCGACCGGCGTGAGCGTGGAGTCGGCGGCGATCTTCTGGGTCGCCTTCACGGTGCCGGCACGGGTGGAGCCACCGGCACCGTAGGTGACGGAGACGAAAGCGGGCGCGACGGCCTCGACCCTGCGCAGCGCGTTCCAGAGGTTCCGCTCACCCTTGTCACTCTTGGGCGAGAAGAACTCGAAGGAATACGTCGTCTCGCCTGTCGCGAGCATGTCGCGCACGGTGCGTGCGCGATCCGTCCTGGTGGAAGCAGTGCCGAGGGCCATACGGGCAGGTTAGCCAGGCCGGGCGGGTCACCCAACCAGATCAGGGGAATTTGTTGCCTTTTGCCTGTCTCCTGTCCACGCCTTGGACACATGTGAGACACCTGGGGGCGGCCGGCGCACTCGGCGCCGGCGCCTCTGCGGGCCTGGTCAGGCGCTGCGCTCCCTGATCCGCTTCGCGAGATCGGCGGCGGCCGCGCCCGGATCACCGGCCTCCGTGATCGCCCGTACGACGACGATCCTGCGGGCTCCCGCGTCCAGCACCTCGTCCAGATTGGCCGCGTCGATGCCGCCGATCGCGAACCAGGGGCGGTCGCTCGCGAGCGCGGCCGCATGGCGCACCAGGCCCAGCCCCGGGGCGAAGCGGCCGGGCTTGGTCGGGGTGGGCCAGCAGGGGCCGGTGCAGAAGTAGTCGACGCCGGGCTCGGCGGCGGCCGCGTCCACCTCGGCCTCGGCATGCGTCGAGCGGCCGATGAGCACCTCGTCGCCGAGGACGGCCCGCGCGGCCGGGACGGGCAGGTCGCCCTGGCCCAGGTGCAGCACGTCCGAGCCGATGGCGTGAGCCACGTCCGCCCGGTCGTTGACGGCCAGGAGCTTGCCATGGCGCCGGCAGGCGTCGGCGAAGACCTGGAGGTGGTCCAGCTCCTCGCCGGCCTCCATGCCCTTGTCGCGCAGCTGGACGATGTCGACCCCGCCGGCGAGCGCCGCGTCCAGGAACTCTGCCAGGTCACCCTGGCTCTTCCGGGCGTCGGTGCACAGATAGAGCCGGGCGTCGCCGAGCTGTTCGCGAGCCGTGGACATGGTGCTTCCCCCCGAGGGATGGGTGATGGGCGCCGCGTGGTGCGGGCCGGGGCCGTGCGGCTCCCGCCCGCACCACGCGCTGCGATGGATCAGGGCACGGATGTCAGACGGCGAGCGCCTGCGCCCGGCGCTTCACCTCCGTGCCGCGATTCTCGCTCAGCGCCTGTGCCGGGGTGCCCGGCAGGGTCGGGTCCGGAGTGAACAACCACTCCAGCATTTCTTCGTCGGTGAAGCCGTCGTCCCGCAGGAGCGTCAGGGTCCCGGAGAGGCCCTTGACCACCTTGTTGCCGTCGATGAAGGCGGCAGGCACCTGCAGCGTCCTGTTCTCACCGCGGCGGACGGCGATCAGCTGGCCCTCCTTGACCAGCTGCCGCACGCGCGTCACCTCGACATCGAGCATTTCCGCGATGTCGGGCAGGTGGAGCCAGGCGGGGACGAGAGCATCGATTTTTGCGTCAATCTCGGTCACAGGAACAAGCCTGCCATCTGTGACTGACACTCGGTAGCCGACGCCTACGCCGTCGCGCCCTTCAGGGGGACGGACGGGTCGGCGGCACGGTCGGCGTCCAGGCGTGCGCCGGCCGCCACGAGCCGCCGGCCCTGGGCCAGGTCACGCGGCCGGTCGACGGCGAGCAGGGCGACGAGCACGCCCTCGCGCAGCCACAGCACCGTCCAGGCCCGATCCGTGGCCGGATCGCCCCGCCACACCAGCGTGTCGCCCGCCGGGTGGTGGCCCGCGTACTGCACGAAGCGGCCGAACTGCTCGGACCAGAAGTAGGGCACGGGGTCGTACACCTGCGGCTCGGGGCCGGTGCCCAGGACATTGGCGGCGACCGTGCGCGGCCCCTGGAGGGCGTTGTCCCAGTGGTGGACGAGCAGCCGCTCGCCGTAGCGGCCGGAGGGGTAGGAGGCGCAGTCCCCCACGGCGTACACATCGGGCGCGGAGGTGCGCAGATGGTGGTCGGCGACGACGGCGCCGTCCGGGCCGAGCTCGATGCCGCTGCCGGCGAGCGCGGCGGTCGCGGGCCGGGCCCCGATGCCGACGACGACGGCGCCGGCCGCGAGCCTGCGCCCCGATCCCGCCAGCACGACCGCGCCCGGCTCGACGGCGGCCACGCGCGCGCCCGTGAGCAGCTCGGCGCCCGCCTCGGCGTACCAGTCGGCCATGGACGCCGCGACCTCGGCGGGCATGGACCCGGCCAGCGGCCGGTCGGCGGCCTCGACGACGGTCACCGCGCAGCCCGCCTCGCGCGCGGCGGTCGCGAATTCCGCGCCGATCCAGCCCGCTCCGACGACCACGATGTCGTGCTGCCGCGCGAGCACGGGCCGCAGCCGGTCCGCGTCGTCGAGCGTGCGCAGCAGATGGACGCCCGGGATGCCCGTCGTTCCGGGCAGGGTGACGGGTTCGGCCCCGGTGGCGAGGACGAGCGCGTCGTAGGGAACGGGGCCGGCCTCGGTGTCCACCTCGTGCGCCGCCGGGCGTACGCCGGTCACCTCGCAGCCGAGCCGCAGGTCGACGTCCAGCGCGTCGAAGTCGATGTCGAAGGCCGAGCCCTCGGCCGTGCCGAGGAGGATCGCCTTGGACAGCGGCGGCCGGTCGTACGGCTGGTGCGGTTCGGCGCCGATGAGGGTGACCGCTCCGGTGAAGCCCTGTTCGCGCAGGGCGACCGCGGTCTGCACGCCGGCCATCCCGGCGCCGACCACGACGACCCGCCGCCCGTCCCTCTCCTGGTGCTGCGTCTGCTCGCTCACCCGGCCACCCTAAGCTCCTGACGAACCGTCAGGGAGCAGCTGCTCGACCACACTGGTCCCGCTGCCCTCCTGCGACTCCCACTCCCAGGTCTCCTCCAGCCGCACCCGGCCGTCGGGCAGTTCGACGACGGTGGACCGGCAGTGGCCGCAGGAGGTCCCGCCGTCCGTCTTCAGCTGCACGTAGCGGAAGTCCAGCCGATCTCCCTCGCGGGTGCCCACGAGGTGGCCGCGGACCACGTCACCGCCTTCGTACTCGGCCCAGATCCGCCCGTCCTCCTCGTGGTACAGGAACCGGGTGCGGGTACCGACCTGGCCCGGGGCCTGGTCGGCGACCGGCGCCAGCACCAGCCCGTCGAGCGATCTCGCCACTTCGGTCACCTCCTGCGCCCCCTGCGCCGGGGGGACGGCGGCTCCCTTACTGCACGCCTGGGCGTGGGGTTAGGGTGGCCACCGTAAGGCACTCGCGGGAGCCCGGACGCACCGGGCTGAGAGGGAGGCTGGCCGGCCTCCGACCGTACGAACCTGATCCGGGTCATGCCGGCGAAGGGAGGGGCTGGACGCCCATGTCTCGTACACCAGACGCACCCGACGTCCTCGTCGTCGGGGGCGGAATCATCGGCATGGTCACGGCCTGGCGCACCGCGCAGCGCGGACTGCGCGTCGCCGTCGCCGATCCCGAGCCCGGCGGCGGAGCGGCGCGGGTCGCGGCAGGCATGCTGGCCGCCGTCACCGAACTCCACTACGGCGAGCAGACGCTGCTCGGCCTCAACCTCGAATCGGCCCGGCGCTACCCGGTGTTCGCCGCCGAGCTGGAAGAGGCGAGCGGGCAGAAGGTCGGCTACCGCGCATGCGGCACCCTCGCCGTCGCCCTCGACGCCGACGACCGCGCGCACCTGCGGGACCTGCATGCTCTGCAACGCCGTTCGGGCCTCGAGTCCGAGTGGCTGACCGGTCGCGAATGCCGCCGCCTCGAGCCCCTGCTCGCGCCGGGCGTCCGCGGGGGCCTGCGTGTCGACGGGGACCACCAGGTCGATCCGCGGCGGCTGGCCGCCGCTCTGGTCGTCGCCTGTGAGCGGGCCGGTGTCGATTTCCGCCGCGCCTGGGCGGAGCGGCTGCTCGTCGTGCACGACCGCGCCGCCGGTGCGGTGCTGGCCGACGGCACCGAGGTGGCCGCGGACCAGGTGGTGCTGGCGGGCGGCAGCCTGAGCGGCCGGCTCGGCGGGGTCCCGGACGACGTCCTGCCTCCGGTGCGGCCGGTGAAGGGCCAGGTACTGCGACTGACGGTGCCGGGCCCGTACGCGCCGTTCCTGTCCCGCACGGTGCGGGCGGTGGTGCGCGGCAGCCATGTGTACCTGGTGCCGCGCGAGAACGGCGAACTGGTGGTCGGCGCGACCAGCGAGGAACAGGGCTGGGACACGACCGTCACCGCCGGCGGCGTCTACGAACTGCTGCGCGACGCGCACGAGCTGCTCCCCGGCATCACGGAACTGCCGCTCATCGAGACGCGCGCCGGACTGCGCCCCGGCTCCCCCGACAACGCGCCGATGCTCGGATTCACCGAGCTGCCGGGGCTGTTGCTGGCCACCGGCCACTACCGCAACGGGGTACTGCTCACACCGGTGACCGGTGATGTGCTCGCCGCCGCGCTCACCACGGGCGAACTGCCCGATGAGGCCCGCCCGTTCAGCCCTCGCCGGTTCTCCCCCGCAGGCGCGCGCGTACCCGTACGACAGGAGCAGCCCGCATGAACGTCTCCGTCAACGGCGAGGACCGCGAGCTTGCCGACAGCACCACCCTGGACGCGGTGGTGGCCGCGCTGACGACGGCCCCCTCGGGTGTGGCGGCCGCCGTCAACGAGTCCGTCGTCCCGCGCAGCCAGTGGGCGGGCACCCGGCTCGGCGAGGGTGACCGCGTCGAGATCCTCACCGCCGTGCAGGGAGGCTGAGCACCATGGCCGACGACCGTCTCACCATCGGCGGCACCCCATTCACCTCACGGCTGATCATGGGTACGGGCGGGGCGCCGAGCCTCGACGTGCTGGAGCGGTCGCTGCTCGCGAGCGGCACGGAGCTCACCACGGTCGCCATGCGCCGTCTCGATCCGACAGTGCAGGGGTCCGTCCTGTCCGTCCTGACCCGGCTGGGCATCCAGGTCCTGCCGAATACGGCCGGCTGCTTCACCGCGGGCGAGGCCGTGCTGACGGCACGGCTCGCGCGGGAGGCGCTGGGCACGGACTGGATCAAGCTGGAGGTCGTCGCCGACGAGCGCACGCTGCTGCCGGACGGGGTGGAACTGCTGGAGGCGGCCGAGACGCTGGTCGACGACGGCTTCACGGTCCTGCCGTACACCAACGACGACCCGGTGCTGGCGCGCAAGCTCCAGGACGTGGGCTGCGCGGCGATCATGCCGCTGGGCTCGCCGATCGGATCCGGTCTCGGCATTCGCAACCCGCACAACTTCCAGCTGATCGTCGAACAGGCGGGCGTGCCGGTGATCCTGGACGCGGGCGCGGGCACGGCCTCGGACGCGGCGCTGGCGATGGAGCTGGGGTGCGCGGCGGTGATGCTGGCATCGGCGGTGACGCGGGCGCAGGAGCCGGTGCTGATGGCCGAGGCGATGCGGCACGCGGTGGAGGCGGGGCGGCTGGCGTACCGGGCGGGCCGCATTCCGCGCCGCCACTTCGCGCAGGCGTCGTCGCCGGTGGAGGGGCGGGCGTCGCTGGACCCGGAACGCCCGGCGTTCTGATCCATCCCCAAACTGGGCTCCGCCCCGGACCCCGTACCTGTTTCCCCACGCCCGCAGGGCGCAGGGCCGGGCCCGGTCCCGGTGGGGCTTCCCCACGCCCGCAAGGCGCAGAGCCCCCGCTTATGGGAAGGCGCGGGGCGGGCCCGCCGTCGCCGGCGTCCCGGAGCGCGGCGACGGCGTGGTGCAGGGCCCCGGCAGCTCCAGGGGCGGAGACCCCGGGGGGTGCGTCCCCGCGTCCCCTGTCACAGCTCCGCTGCAGCCCAGCCCCGGCCCGTAAAGCCGGCTCCCCGTGGCTCGTAGAATCGGCCCGTGGACACGACCCTCAAAGACCCCCTCGTCGGGCAGGTGCTCGACGGCCGCTATCGCGTCGACGCGCGTATCGCCGTCGGCGGCATGGCCACGGTCTACCGGGCCGTCGACACTCGGCTCGACCGGGTGCTCGCCCTGAAGGTGATGCATCCGGGGCTCGCCGCCGACGCGACGTTCGTGGAGCGGTTCATCCGCGAGGCCAAGTCCGTCGCCCGGCTGGCGCATCCCAATGTCGTCGGTGTCTTCGACCAGGGCGCCGAGGGCGCGTACGTGTACCTGGCGATGGAGTACGTCGCCGGGTGCACCCTGCGTGACGTCCTGCGCGAGCGCGGCGCGCTCCGGCCGCGGGCCGCGCTCGACATCCTGGAGCCCGTGCTCGCCGCGCTCGGCGCCGCGCACCGGGCGGGTTTCGTGCACCGGGACATGAAGCCGGAGAACGTGCTGATAGGGGACGACGGCCGGGTCAAGGTCGCCGACTTCGGCCTCGTGCGCGCGGTCGGCTCGGTCACCAACACCTCCGGCACCGTGCTGGGCACCGTCTCGTATCTCGCGCCCGAGCAGATCGAGTACGGCACGGCCGATACCCGCGCCGATGTGTACGCGTGCGGTGTCGTGCTGTACGAGATGCTCACCGGCGGGAAACCGCATTCCGGCGACACCCCCGCCCAGGTTCTCTACCGGCATCTGAACGACGACGTCCCCGCCCCCTCCGCGCTGGTGCCCGGACTCGCCGTCGAGCTCGACGAGCTCGTGGCGAGCGCCACCGCCCGCAATCCCGACATCCGCCCGCACGACGCCGTGGCCCTCCTGGCGCAGGCCCGCGAGGCACGTGCCGCGCTCGGTGACGAGCAGCTGGACGCGATGCCCCCGCAGGCACGGGCCGAGGCCGGCCCCGTGAGCACCGCCGCGGACGACGACGACCGTACGGACGTGATCCCCCGCGCGCTGCCCGCCGAAGAGGCCGAGGTCCACCACACCGCACGGCTGACGATGCCGCCGCCCGTCTCGCAGCCGCCGCAGCGGCGCGCGACCGCGCGGGGCCCGCTCGCCCGCCGCGGTGTGCTCGCCCTGGTGCTCGCGGTCATCGCGGTCCTCGGCGTCGGGGCGGGCGTGTGGTACATCAACTCGGGCCAGTTCACCCGTGTCCCGGCCGTCATCGGCAAGTCCGAGAAGGACGCGCGCCGGCAGCTCGACCAGGCCGGTCTGGACGTCAGGAAGGTCCGCCACGACTTCAGCGAGACCGTCCCCCGGGGATCGGTGATCAACAGTGATCCCGCCACGGGCGAGCGCATCCGCGGCAACGGATCGGTGACGCTGATCGTCTCGCGAGGCCCGCGGATCGTGAAGGTCCCCCAGCTCGTCGGCAAGCCGCTCGCCGAGGCGGAGCGGAAGCTGCGCAAGGCGGGGCTGGCGCCGGGCGTGGTGACGAGGCGGTTCGACGAGAGCGTCGCGCAGGGTGCGGTGATCGGCAGCGACCCCGAGCCGGGCAGCAGCCGCAGCCCCGACAGCGCGGTCTCGCTGGTGGTCAGCAAGGGCGCGCCGATCGAGGTTCCGGACGTCACCGGTGATGCCGTGGCGGACGCGACCGCCGAGCTCGAAGAGGCCGGCCTGAAGGTGAAGGTGGCCGCCCAGCGGATCAACGCGCCGCAGGAGGCCGGCTCGGTGGCCCGGCAGTCGGCGCCCGAGGGCACGAAGCTGGCCGCCGGTGACACCGTCACGCTCACGGTGTCCAAGGGGCCGCGGATGGTCGAGGTGCCCGATGTGGTGGGCGACAACGTCGACGACGCCACCGCGGAGCTCCAGGCGGCGGGCTTCGCGGTGGACGTGGAGAAGAGCTTCCCGTTCCTCGGCGAGACGGTCGAGAGCCAGTCCGTCGCGGGCGGCGACGAAGCTGCGGAGGGCAGCACGATCACCATCAAGATCAAGGGACTGTAGTGCTGATGCGCAACCCCGTCGGCGGCCACATCCCCGTGGCCGGCGGCCTCGCCACCACCGGGCTGCCCTACGCGCGGGAGCTGGAGGCCGAGGCCGTGCAGGTCTTCGTCGCCAATCCGCGGGGCTGGGCCACACCCGCCGGGAACCCGGCACAGGACGAGAGGTTCCGGGCGGAGTGCGCCGCGGACGGGATGTCGGCATGGGTGCACGCCCCGTATCTGATCAACTTCGGCTCGCACACCGAGGCCACCGTCGAACGGTCGGTGATCTCGCTGCGCCACTCGCTGCGCCGGGCCCGTCGGATCGGTGCCCGGGGTGTCGTGGTGCACACGGGTTCGGCGACTGGGGGCACCTCCCGTGCCGGAGGCCACGGGGGAGGACGCAGCCGTGAGGTGGCCCTGGCGCAGGTGCGGGAGCGGATGCTGCCGCTGCTGGACGAGCTGACGCACGAGGACGACCCATATCTGCTGCTGGAGTCCACGGCCGGCCAGGGCTCGTCGCTCTGCTACCGGACGTGGGACTTCGGGCCGTACTTCGAGGCGCTCGACGCGCACCCCAAGCTCGGCGTCTGCCTGGACACCTGTCACATCTTCGCGGCGGGCCACGATCTTGCCGCGCCGGACGGCGTGGCGCGGACGCTGGACGAGCTGGTGGCGACCGTAGGGCCGGGGCGGCTGAAGCTGATCCACGCCAATGATTCGAAAGATGTGGTGGGGGCGCACAAGGACCGTCACGCGAACATCGGCGCGGGACACATCGGCGAGGAGCCGTTCCGCGAGCTCATGTCCCATCCCGCGACCGAAGGCGTGCCGCTGATCATCGAGACGCCGGGCGGCAAGGAGGGACATACGGCGGATGTGGCGCTGCTGAAGAAACTTCGCTGAGTTTCCCTCATTGAGGGAATACCCCATGGGGGTATACGGTTCCTGCTGTCGGCAGGAACCGCTACCTGACGTTGGGGGCATCGCCATGCAGCACGAAGCGCACACACAGCACACGGGGCACGACCACACGAGCCACGACCACGCGGCCCACGTCCACGCCCACGGGCATCAAGCCCACAGCGGCGGCAAGGTCAGCTGGTCGATGGCGGCCAAGGCGACCCTGCACTGCCTCACCGGCTGCGCCATCGGCGAGGTCCTCGGCATGATCATCGGTACGGCCCTGGGCTGGGGCACCGCCCCGACCATGGCGCTGGCCATCGCCCTGGCCTTCTTCTTCGGCTACTCGCTCACCCTGTGGGCGGTCCTGCGCGCCGGAGTGGGCCTGAAGGCCGCGATCGGCGTGGCACTCGCCGCCGACACGCTGTCCATCACCGTCATGGAGATCGTCGACAACGGCGTTCTGCTGATGGTGCCCGGCGCGATGGACGCCCATCTGGCGGACGGGCTGTTCTGGGGCGCGCTCGCCTTCGCCTTCCTGATCGCCTTCCTGATCACCACTCCCGTGAACAAGTGGATGATCGGCCGCGGCAAGGGCCACGCGGTGGTCCACCAGTACCACCACTGACACCGCCGCCCCGACGCCTCAAGACGGCCCTGAGCCTCAGAACTCCGGGCCGTCTCCCGGCTCCTCCTGGTAGGAGTAACGCTGCTCCCTCCAGGGGTCGCCGACGTTGTGATAGCCGCGCTCCTCCCAGAAGCCGCGGCGGTCGGCCGTCATGTACTCGACACCCCGGACCCACTTGGGGCCCTTCCAGGCGTACAGGTGCGGCACCACGAGCCGCAACGGGAAACCGTGCTCGGCGGTGAGCAGCTCACCGTCCTTGTGGGTGGCGAAGATCGTGCGCTCGGCCACGAAGTCGGACAGCCGCAGATTCGCGCTGAAGCCGTACTCGGCCCAGACCATGACATGGGTGACAGCGGGCGCCGGCGGCGCGAGCTCCACGACCGTACGGGCGGGCACACCACCCCATTCGGCCGCCAGCATGCTGAACTTCGTGACGCAGTGCAGATCACCGACGACGGTCGAGAACGGCAGCGCCGAGAACTCCTCGTGGTTCCAGCAGTGCTTGTCGCCGTCCGCGGTGGCGCCGAAGACCCTGAACTCCCAGCGGTCCGGCTTGAACTTGGGGACGGGACCGTAGTGGGTGACCGGCCAGCCGCGCTGCAGTCGCTGTCCCGGCGGAAGCTCCGACTCCTCTGGTGCGCGGTATTCCCGGCTCTCCGGCTGACCCATGCCTTCCATGGTGACAGACAGGGAAGGGTGGTCATGACCAGGTCTGGCCTGATTCGGGCAACTCCTACTAAGGAGGCACTTACTGGACGCTCCTTCGCCGCGATGCAAGGATGCGCCCACCTGCCAGTCATACGCGTGGAAGGAGCCTCTGCGATGCAGGGCGACCCCGAGGTCATCGAGTTCCTCAATGAGCAGCTGACTGCCGAATTGACCGCGATCAACCAGTACTTCCTGCACGCGAAGATGCAGGAGAACTTCGGCTGGACGAAGCTCGCCAAGTACACCCGGGCCGAGTCCTTCGACGAGATGAAGCACGCCGAGGTACTCACCGACCGCATCCTCTTCCTGGAGGGCCTGCCGAACTACCAGCGCCTGTTCCATGTGCGGATCGGGCAGTCGGTGCAGGAGATGTTCCAGGCCGACCGGCAGATCGAGGTGGAGGCGATCGACCGCCTCAGGCGGGGCATCGAGGTGATGCGTGCCAAGGGCGACATCACTTCGGCGAACATCTTCGAGTCGATCCTCGCGGACGAGGAGCACCACATCGACTACCTCGACACGCAGCTGGAGCTGGTGGAGAAGCTCGGTGAGGCGCTGTACATCGCGCAGCTGATCGAGCAGCCGGAGGGCTGAGCGCGGCGCTCACCGGACCGGGCGAGGTTCCAGCGGCTCCGGTGATCGTCCAGCGCGGGATCGCGCGAGGCTCAGGCGGTCTGGGTCGAGCGCGGGATCGCGGGAGCGCGAGGCTCAGGCGGCCTCGTCGAGCGCGGGACGGGCGCCGGGGGCCCCATCGGCGGCCAGGACGGCGGTGCTGTCGCCGTTCTCCAGCAGCTCGCGGCGGGGGCACGCCCCACGGCCGAGCAGACCCTGGATGCGGCGCACGCACGAACCGCAGTCCGTGCCGGCCTTCGACACCGACGCTATCTGGCGGGGGGTGCAGGCACCGGCCTCCGCGTGTTCCTTGACCTGCTTCTCCGTGATGCCGAAGCATGAGCAGACGTACACGCGGTTCACCTCCCGGGAGATCGAGCGGGATCGATAAGTGGCGCCGCCCCGATTACTCGGTGAGGCTAACCTAACCTTACCCGCCGCCCACGGGACGCAAAAGCCCGGAATACGACCGTGGGGCGCGGATCACATCGATCCGCGCCCCACCGTCGTCGAGCCGTCACTACTGGTCGCGGTACATCTCCGCCACCAGGAACGCCAGATCCAGGGACTGGCTGCGGTTCAGCCGGGGGTCGCAGGCCGTCTCGTAGCGCTGGTGCAGATCGTCGACGAAGATCTCGTCGCCGCCGCCCACGCACTCGGTGACGTCGTCACCGGTGAGCTCGACATGGATGCCGCCCGGGTGGGTGCCGAGCGCCTTGTGGACCTCGAAGAAGCCCTTGACCTCGTCCAGCACGTCGTCGAAGCGGCGGGTCTTGTGGCCGGAGGCCGCCTCGAAGGTGTTGCCGTGCATCGGGTCGGTCACCCAGGCCACGGTCGCGCCCGACGCGGTCACCTTCTCGACCAGCTCGGGGAGCTTGTCGCGGACCTTGTCGGCGCCCATGCGGACGATGAACGTCAGCCGGCCCGGCTCGCGCTCGGGGTCGAGCTTGTCGACGTACTGCAGGGCCTCGTCGACGGTCGTCGTCGGGCCGAGCTTGATGCCGATCGGGTTGCGGATCCGGGACGCGAACTCGACGTGCGCGCCGTCCAGCTGCCGGGTGCGCTCACCGATCCAGACCATGTGGCCCGAGGTGTCGTAGAGCTGTCCGGAGCGCGAGTCCACCCGCGTCAGCGCCGACTCGTAGTCCAGCAGCAGCGCCTCGTGGGAGGCGTAGAACTCGACCGTGCGGAACTCCGCCGGGTCGGTGCCGCACGCCTTCATGAAGTTCAGCGCGTTGTCGATCTCGCGGGCGAGCTGCTCGTAGCGCTGACCGGACGGGGACGACTTCACGAAGTCCTGGTTCCAGGCGTGCACCTGGCGCAGGTCGGCGTAACCGCCGGTGGTGAAGGCGCGCACCAGGTTGAGCGTGGAGGCGGACGCGTTGTACATCCGCTTCAGGCGCTCGGGGTCCGGGATGCGGGCCTCTTCGGTGAAGTCGAAGCCGTTGACGGAGTCGCCCCGGTAGGTGGGGAGCGTGACACCGTCGCGGGTCTCGGTCGGCTTGGAGCGGGGCTTGGAGTACTGCCCGGCGATCCGGCCGACCTTGACGACCGGCACGGAGGCCGCGTACGTCAGCACGGCGCCCATCTGGAGCAGCGTCTTGAGCTTGTTGCGGATGTGGTCGGCGGACACGGCGTCGAAGGCCTCGGCGCAGTCGCCGCCCTGGAGCAGGAACGCCTCGCCCTTGGCGACGGCTCCCATCCGGGCGCGCAGCTGGTCGCACTCGCCCGCGAAGACGAGCGGCGGATACGACTCGAGGTCCGCGATCACATCGCGCAGAGCCTCGGCATCGGGGTACTCGGGCTGCTGCGCCGCGGGCAGGTTTCGCCAGGTGTTGCCACCGGTGGCGGTGGTCTTAGCGTTCACGGTCACGCCGTCAACAGTACGTGGTCGGGAGCGCTGTCCATGTCGGCGCTCAGCAGGTGAGACGACCCCGGACCATCGTTGTCATGCACCGGTGCTAGCCTCAAGCGCTTGCGACCCGGCGGGGAGCCGCGGTCGCCATCACTTCCGAGCCTGCAGGGGTGGGCCTTGAACTGGGGTGGGGCGTGAATCCGAGACATCGGAGAAATCGTAAGAAGAGATCGATCCTGTACGGGGTCGCCGCTGCCGTCGTGGCGTCCGCCGTCGCCGGCACGGTCGCTGTCGCATCGCCGGATCTGCTGGGCGGGGACAGCGAGACCGCGGCCGTGGCACCGGGGGCTCGGCTCCAGGCGGAGTTCGAGAAGGCCGCGGACGAGTTCGACGTTCCCCAGAGCGTGCTGATGGCGGTCTCGTACCGGCAGACGCGCTGGGAGTCGCACCGCGGCGAGCCGAGCGTCACCGGCGCGTACAACGTCATGGGGCTGACCAGCGTGCAGCCGGAGGACGTCGAGCAGCACGAGGACAAGGAGCGCCTGGCGCACCTGAACGCGAGCGGCAACCCGGAGATCGAGAAGACCTTCGACGCCGCCAAGGCGCTGGAGGCCCTGCCGGAGGAAACGGTCGACACCGACGACCCGAGGCTGCACACCCTGGACGAGGCCGCCGAGCTGATCGACAGCTCCGAGGAGTCCGTGAAGGCGGATGCCGGGACGAGCATCCGCGCGGGCGCCGCGCTCCTCGCCGAGTACCAGAAGGAGGCCACGGGCGAGCTGCCCGACGAGGCCGACGAGTGGTACGCGGCGGTGGCGCGCTACAGCCAGTCGCCGGACCGCAAGGGCGCCGACCTGTTCGCCAAGCGTGTCTTCGAGTCGATCCGCACCGGCGAGAGCCGCCTGACCGCCGACGGCCAGCAGCTCACGCTGCCTGCCGACCCGTCCGCCAACCCGGTCAAGCCGTCGAAGCTGCCGCTGGCGACGACCGTGAGCACGACGGCGACTCCGACGCCCGAGTGCCCGGCCGGCCTGAACTGCAACTACATCCCTGCCGAGGTCCCGAGCACCGGCCAGCGCAACTACACGCTGGCGAGCCGCCCGGCGAACGGCTTCGACGTCCGCCGGATCGTCGTCCACGACACCGAGGGCAGCTACGCCGGCACCATCAGCGCCTTCCAGAGCGAAACGGCGAGGGGCAGCGCGCACTACCTGATCCGTGCCTCCGACGGTCTGGTAACCCAGATGGTCGAGAACAAGAACGTGGCCTGGCACGCGGGCAACTGGACCGCGAACATGCACGACATCGGCATCGAGCACGAGGGCTACGCCATCAAGGCGGGCAGCTGGTACACCGAGCCCCAGTACGAGTCGTCCGCGGCCCTGGTGAAGTTCCTGGCGGCCAAGTACGGCGTCCCGCTCGACCGTGAGCACATCATCGGCCACGACGAGGTACCGGGACAGCTGGACGCCAAGGTCGCCGGCATGCACTGGGACGCCGGTCCGTACTGGGACTGGAACCACTACATGTCGCTGATGGGCGCACCCACCGGTGCCGGCGGCGCGGGCGGCCCGCTCAAGGCCGGTCAGCTGGTGCGCGTGGTGCCGCCGTTCACCACGGCGAACCAGCCCACGCTGACCTACGGCGGTGCGTCCAAGCCCGTCGACCCCCGCCCGTCGAACTTCCTCTACCTCTACACCTCGCCGTCCACCTCCTCGACGACGCTGACCGACCCCTACTTCCCCACGTACCTGTGGTCCGAAGGACCCAACTGGGGGAACAAGGTCGTCGCCGGCGGCACCTACGTCGTCGCCGAGGCGCAGAACGACTGGACCGCGATCTGGTACGCCGGGAAGAAGGCGTGGTTCCGCAACCCCGGCGGCCAGTACACGGCGCCTGTCACCGGTGGAACGCTCGTGAAGCCCGTGACCGGAGCCAAGCTGTACGGGCGCTCCTTCCCGGAGGCATCGGCCTACACCGGCACCGGTCAGGCGGCCCCGACGGACAACCCCAACTACCTCTCCAAGTACACGGTCGCGACCGGTCAGGCGTACGCGAAGGCCGGCGACGCGGTCCTGGGTGACGACTACTTCGGTTCCTCGCAGGTCCGGGTCGTCGGCAAGACGGATGTCTACATCCCGATCCGCTACAACCACCGCCTGGCCTGGGTGAAGTCGACCGAGGTCACCGAGGCCACGCCCACGGCTCCGGACGCCGGCACCACCCGGTTCAACATCCTCGGGCGTGACTCCGGCGGCAACCTGTACCAGTACCAGGGCACCGGCAGCGCCTCGGCGCCGTTCTACTCCCGTTACCGAGTGGGCGGCGGCTGGCAGCAGTTCAACGCCATCACCAACCTCGACACCCTGCGTGCCGACGGCACCGGCGACATGGTGGCCCGCGACTCCTCCGGCACGCTCTGGTACTACCGGGGCAGCGGCAACAAGAGCGCTCCGTTCCTGACGAAGCTCAAGGTCGGGACGGGCTGGGGGCAGTTCAACCTGCTCGTCGGAACCGGTGACCTGACCGGCGACGGCAAGGCCGACATGATCGCCCGCCAGAGCTCGACCGGCAGCCTGTACCTGTACCGGGGCACGGGCGACCCGGTGGTGCCGTTCCTGACGAAGCTCAAGGTCGGCGACGGCTGGGGCAAGTTCAACACCCTGGTCGGCACGGGCGACCTGAATGCCGACGGCAAGAAGGACATCGTCGCGCGCGACGGCGCCGGTGCGCTGTACCTGTACAAGGGCACGGGCAGCGCGACGGCCCCGTTCGCCGCGCGTACGAAGATCGGCGACGGCTGGGGCCGGTTCAACACCCTCGCCGGCACCGGGGACCTCACCGGCGACGGCAAGGCCGACATGATCGCCCGCGAGTCGGCGGGCGCCCTGTACCTGTACAAGGGCACGGGCGACCCGGCCGCCCCGTTCGCCGCGCGTACGAAGATCGGCGACGGCTGGCAGATCTACAACCTGCTGATCTGACCGGCCGCAGGCACTCCGCCCGCGGCGCAGCGGCCGTCCTCATCGTGGGACGTGCCGCAGCGCCGCGGGCGGATGCGTTAGGGTCGGCGGCATGTTCGCGCAGCAGATCCAGAACTGGTGGTGGACCGCACATCGGCGGCCCACCTCCTGATCGCGCGCAGCACCGGATCATCAAGGCCGCCCGAGGGGCGGCCTTCGGTGTTCTCGCCACCAGCGGCCGTTCCTCTCCCACCGGAAGGAACATCCGCATGAACGACAGCCTCGTCAGCCGGCTCCTGGACGACGACTGCCCTCCGTTCGCCCTGCTGCACCGGCGCACACCCGGCCGTGACCACGGCACCGTCGAGTTGCTGATCGGGGACGTGCACCACGCCGAACGCCTCGCCGACCTCCCCGTGGGCGAGCGTCCCGCGCTGGCGCTCGTCCCGTTCCGCCAGATCGCCGAGCGCGGCTTCGACGTCCGCGACGACGGGACGCCGCTCGCCGTGCTGGTCGCCGACGAGAGCCACGAGCTGGCGCTGGACGACGTCCTCGCGCAGCTCCCCCGGCGCGCCGTACGGGTCGAGGGCGGTGCGTTCGACGTCGGCGACGAGGAGTACGCGGACATCGTGCGCCGGGTGATCGAGGAGGAGATCGGGCAGGGCGAGGGAGCGAACTTCGTCATCCGCCGCACCTTCACCGGCCGCATCCCCGGCTTCTCGCGCACCGACGCACTGGCCCTGTTCCGGCGGCTGCTGGCCGGCGAGCGGGGCGCGTACTGGACCTTCGTCGTCCACACGGGCACGAGGACCCTGGTGGGTGCGAGCCCCGAGGTGCATGTGCGGATGAGCGGCGGGACGGTCGTGATGAATCCGATCAGCGGGACGTTCCGCTATCCGCCCGAGGGCCCGAGTGCCGAGGCGCTGCTCGGCTTCCTCGACGACCGCAAGGAGCGCGAGGAGCTGTCGATGGTCGTCGACGAGGAGCTGAAGATGATGTGCACCGTCGGCGACATGGGCGGTGTGGTGGTGGGTCCGCGGCTCAAGGAGATGGCTCATCTCGCGCACACCGAATACGAGTTGCGGGGACGCTCCTCCCTCGATGTGCGCGAGGTGCTCAAGGAGACCATGTTCGCGGCGACGGTCACGGGCTCGCCGGTGCAGAACGCGTGCCGGGTCATCGAGCGCCATGAGCCCGTCGGGCGGGACGGTACCGGCCGCGGTTACTACGCGGGCGCGCTGGCCCTGATCGGCCTGGACGGCGCCGGCGCGCAGACGCTCGACTCGCCGATCCTGATCCGCACCGCCGACATCGACGCGACAGGGGCGCTGCGCGTCCCTGTCGGGGCCACGCTGGTACGGCACTCGGACCCGCTGGGCGAGGTGGCCGAGACGCACGCCAAGGCGGCGGCCGTGCTGGCGGCCCTCGGGGTGCGGCCTGGGCGCTCAAAGGGGCCGGCGGTGCGGCCCCGGCTCGCCGACGATCCTCGCGTACGGGCGGCGCTGGACGCCCGGCGCGCGGACCTGGCGCCGTTCTGGCTGCGGATGCAGGAGAGGTCCGCGCGGCTGTCCGGCCATGCCCTGGTGGTCGACGGCGAGGACACGTTCACCTCGATGCTCGCCCACCTGCTGCGCTCGTCGGGCCTGGAGGTGTCGGTGCACCGGTACGACGAGCCTGGGCTGCGGGAGCGGGTGCTCGGGCATCAGGGGCCGGTGGTGCTGGGGCCCGGCCCGGGTGATCCCGCCGACGCGACCGACGAGAAGATGCGGCTGCTGCGCGGGCTCGCCGCCGATCTGCTGCGCGAGCACCGGCACGGGCCCGCCCGCCACCCGACCACCACCCCTCATCGAGGCCCTTCGGGCCGCACCTTCCTGTTGGGGGTGTGTCTGGGGCACGAACTGATGGCGGCCGAACTCGGCCTGGACATCGTCCGCAAGGACGAGCCGTACCAGGGCGCCCAGGAGCGGATCGACTTCTTCGGGCGCCCGGAGACGGTCGGCTTCTACAACAGCTTCACCGCACGCTGCGACGCGGATGGCGCGGCGCTGCTCGCCGACCGCGCCGTGGAGGTCGCCCGGGACACGGCCACCGGGGACGTGCACGCGCTGCGCGGTCCGCGGTTCGCCTCCGTGCAGTTCCACCCGGAGTCGGTCCTGACCCTCGACGGCGCGGCGCTCGTGGCCGAACTGCTCGCGGCGGTTCCGGCCCACCGGCCTTGAGCGGCCGGCGGCGCTGCGGGGACACGGTCGTCCTCGCAGCGCCCGTTCCGGCGGTGCTCAGCCGAAGAAGACGCCGATCTCCTTGTACAGCGCGGGGTCGACCGTCTTGAGCCTCGCGGTGGCATCGGCGATGGGCACGCGCACGATGTCGGTGCCGCGCAGCGCGACCATCTTTCCGTAGTCGCCGTCCCGCACCGCGTCGATCGCGTGCAGACCGAACCGGGTGGCGAGCCAGCGGTCGAAGGCGCTCGGGGTGCCGCCGCGCTGGACGTGACCGAGGACCGTGGTACGGGCCTCCTTGCCCGTACGGCTCTCGATCTCCTTCGCCAGCCACTCCCCGACTCCGGAGAGCCGGACATGGCCGAAGGAGTCGAGCGAGCCGTCCTTGAGGACCGCGTCGCCGTCCTTGGGCATGGCGCCCTCGGCGACGACCACGATGGGGGCGTAGCTGGCCCGGAAGCGCGAGGTCACCCAGGCGCAGACCTGGTCGACGTCGAAGCGCTGCTCGGGGATGAGGATGACGTTCGCCCCGCCGGCGAGACCCGAGTGCAGGGCGATCCACCCCGCGTGACGGCCCATCACCTCGACGACCAGGACGCGCATATGGGACTCGGCCGTGGTGTGCAGCCGGTCGATGGCCTCGGTGGCGATGCCGACGGCGGTGTCGAAGCCGAAGGTGTAGTCGGTGGCGGACAGGTCGTTGTCGATGGTCTTGGGCACGCCGACGCACTTGACGCCGTACTCCTCGTACAGCCGTGCCGCCACGCCGAGGGTGTCCTCGCCGCCGATCGCGACGAGCGCGTCCACCTCGTGCTTGGCGAGGTTCTCCTTGATGCGGCGGATGCCGCTCTCTTCCTTGAGGGGGTTGGTGCGCGAAGAGCCGAGGATGGTGCCGCCGCGGGGCAGGATGCCCCGGACGGCGGGGATGTCGAGGGGGATGTGGTCGTCGTCGAGCGGTCCGCGCCAGCCGTCGCGGTAGCCGACGAACTCGTACGCGTACTCCTGGACGCCCTTGCGGACGAGGCCGCGGATGACCGCGTTGAGGCCGGGGCAGTCGCCGCCCCCGGTCAGTACTCCGACGCGCATGGAACTTCCCTTCGCCTGGGGTGGACCCTAGGACCGTCACGCTAATGGTGATCCAGGTCACTCAGGGATGGGGCGAAGGGTCAATTCCTCTACGACTCCGGGACATTGAGCGGACGTCATTCACCCGTACGGGTAACACGGTGGAGGTGACGGTGACTCAGGCGTCGTCGAGACCCGCCTCGATCGCGTACCGCACGAGCTCCACGCGGTTGTGCAGCTGGAGCTTGCCGAGGGTGTTCTGCACATGGTTCTGCACGGTGCGGTGCGAGATGACGAGACGCTCGGCGATCTGCTTGTACGACAGCCCCTTGGCGACCAGCCGCAGCACCTCGGTCTCCCGGTCGGTCAGCTGCGGAGCCTTCGGCGCGTCGCCGCCCGGGGAGGGGACGGGCTCGGACGCGAGGCGGCGGTACTCGCCGAGGACCAGACCGGCGAGGCCCGGTGTGAAGACGGGATCGCCCGCGGCCGTGCGCCCCACGGCGTCCGTCAGCTCCGCTGTGCTCGCCGACTTGAGCAGATAGCCGGTGGCCCCTGACTTCACGGCCTCCAGGACGTCCGCGTGCTCACCGCTCGCGGACAGCACCAGGACCCGCAGGCCGGGCAGGGCCGCGACGAGCTCCTTGCACACCTGGACGCCGGGCAGCTCGGGCAGGTTGAGGTCGAGCACGAGGACATCGGGGGTGACGGCCTTCGCCCGGCGCACCGCCTGCGCACCGTCCCCGGCCGTGGCGACCACGTCGAAACCCGCCGCCGCCAGATCACGTGCCACCGCGTCCCGCCACATCGGATGGTCGTCGACGACCATCACCGTGATCGGCTTCGCTCCGGTCATTTCTCCGCCTTCCCCCGTGGGACCTTCAACTCGACTTCCGTGCCCTGCCCCGGTACCGAGATCAGCTCGGCCGTGCCGCCCAGGTCGCGCAGCCGGCCCCTGATGGACAGGGCCACTCCCATCCGGCCCTCGCCCTCGGCCTGCGCGAGCCTGCCCTCCGCGATGCCGGGGCCGTCGTCGCGGACCGTGACGACGACCTCGTCCGGCCAGTCCTCGACCAGGATCCACGTCTGGGCGTCCTCGCCGGCGTGCCGGCGGACGTTGTCCAGGGCGGCGCCGACGGCGGCCGCGACCTCCGCCGCCGCATGCGCCGGGAGCAGCACCGGGGCACCGGGCTCGGAGAGCGTCACGCGCGAGGTGACGAAGGAGGCGAGCAGCATGCGCACGTCGCACGGCTCGCCCGGGCCGGTGCCGCCGGGCACCCGACGCCGGCCTGCCCGGGCGGGGCCGGTGCTCTCCACCGCCGTGTCACTGTCTGGGTCCCCCTCCGCCACAGCGGAACGCGGCGGGGGCAGCAGTCCGCCCGCCACCAGGCTGCGCAGGGCGACCTCCTGCTCCCCCGCCATCCGGCCGAGCTCCGCTGCCTCACCGCCGAGCGCGGTGCCGCGCCGCTGGACCATCGCCAGCACCTGCAGCACGCTGTCGTGGATGTCGCGGGCCAGGCGCTCGCGCTCGCGGGTCGTCGCCTCGATCTCCAGGGCGCGGGCGAGGGTGCGCTCGGAGGCCCGGGCGACCTCGACGACATAGCCGATCGCGATGGAGGCGACCCAGACGAGCAGCACGTTGTGGAAGGTGTCGCGGCTGGGCTCGCCGCGCTCGATGATGTTGGCGACCGCGACCAGCGAGGAGGCGAAACCGGCCCAGCGCCAGCCGCCCTTGATGGCGAAGGCCAGGACGGAGCCCGCTGTCCATATGGTCGGCAGCGTCGGGCCGTCCTGTGTCTGCGCCTGGGCGTCGGCGAGCGGAGTGAGCAGGATGCCGGTCAGGGCGACGGTCAGATCGGCGATCAGGAAACCGCGGGTGCACCGGGCCGCGTTGGACACCTTGGGCAGCGTGGCGAGGGTCCATACGACCATGACGGCGAGGAAGCCGACCGCCACGCCAGGACGTTCGAACTTGTCCGGTGCGAAGGCGAACAGCAGCACCGCGTAGACCATCGTCAGGACGCGGTAGCCGGCGAGCGCGCGCCACAGCGGCAGCTCGACCGACATCCGTACGACGCGCTCGCGCCCGGCCATCTCCCCCACCCCCGAAGCTGTGTCCGTCGCGGCTAGGCCGCTGGACTCTGCGCCTTCTTCGCCTTCTCGGCCTCCGCCCTGGCCGCCTTCTCGGCCTCCGCCCGGGCGGCCTTACGAGCCTTCTCCTCGTCGGCGATCTGACGCTTGGCAGCCGTCGCGTAGATGTCGACGTACTCCTGGCCGGACAGCTTCATGATCTCGTACATGACCTCGTCGGTCACCGAGCGCAGGATGAAGCGGTCACCCTCCATGCCGTGGTACCGGCTGAAGTCCAGCGGCCTGCCGATCCGGATGCCCGGACGCATCAGCTTGGGGACGATCTTGCCGGGCGGCTGGATCTTCTCGGTGTCGATCATCGCGACCGGGATCACGGGCGCGCCGGTCGCCAGCGCCACCCGCGCGAGCCCGCCGGGCTTGCCGCGGTAGAGCCGGCCGTCCGGGGAGCGGGTGCCCTCGGGGTAGATGCCGAAAAGACCGCCGGACTCGATGACGTCGATACCGGCCTTGATCGCCGCCTCGCCCGCGCCGCGCGCGCCGGAGCGGTCGACCGGCAGCTGTCCCACGCCCTTGAAGAAGGCGGCGGTCAGCCTGCCCTTGACGCCGGGCGAGGTGAAGTACTCCGCCTTGGCGATGAAGGTCACCTTGCGGTCGAGCACGGCGGGGAGGAAGAACGAGTCGGAGAAGGACAGGTGGTTGCTCGCGAGGATCGCGGGGCCCTCGGCCGGAATGTTCTCCAGGCCCTCCACCCAGGGCCTGAAGGCGAGCTTCAGCGAACCCCCGATGGAGAACTTCATGGCTCCGTAGATCAACTCGAAATCCTCCTGTGTGTTCTCGAACAGACCTTAACCCCTGCTGGCCTGCCTCCTGTCGTTCCGGGCCCGCCTGACGCGGTGACGGCCCTGGTCGGTGTCCGTCCGGTCGCGTACCGTGAAGTACACCTTGGGACCGTCACACGCGCCCATGACGTCCAACATTCCCCGTACACCTCACGAACAGGAGACCCCGGTGCCGGTCCTTCCTGGAGCCGAGCCCTACCGCCACGAAGGCGGCGAGGTCGGCGTCCTTCTCTGTCACGGATTCACCGGTTGCCCGCAGTCGCTGCGCCCCTGGGCCGAATATCTGGCGGAGCGGGGGCTCACCGTGTCCCTGCCTCTGCTGCCGGGACACGGCACCCGCTGGCAGGACATGCAGGTGACCGGCTGGCAGGACTGGTACGCGGAGGTGGACCGCGAGCTGCGCTCCCTGCGGGAGCGGTGCAGCCGTGTCTTCGTCTTCGGCCTCTCCATGGGCGGCGCGCTCACCCTGCGCCTGGCCGCCAAGCACGGGGACGCCGTGCAGGGCGTCGTGGTGGTCAACCCGGCCAACAAGGTGCACGGCGCGATGGCGTCGCTGCTGCCCGTGGTGCGCCATCTGGTGCCCTCCACGAAGGGGCTGACCAGCGACATCGCGAAACCGGGAGTCGAGGAGGTGGGGTACGACCGGGTGCCGCTGCACGCGGCGTACTCGGTGCGGCAGTTCTTCCGGCTCGTCGACGGCGAGCTGCCGCAGGTCACCCAGCCGATGCTGCTGCTGCACAGCCCCCAGGACCATGTCGTGCCGCCCGCGGACTCGGCGCGGATCCTCAGCCGCGTCTCGTCGACGGACGTCACGGAGATCCTGCTGGAACAGAGCTACCACGTGGCGACGTTGGACCACGATGCGGAGCGGATCTTCGAGGAGAGTTACGCGTTCATCGGCCGGCTCGCTCCGGAGGCCGGGACCACGGGGTCCCCCGCGACAAAGTCCCTGGGAGGGAGCACGACCGGTGGCTGAGCAGCACGATGCGGACCGAGAGCCGCAGCCGATCGACGAGGAGGCCGCGTGGGCGGCCATCGTCGCGGGGTACGGCGACGAGCCGGTGGATCCGCCCGGCGCCAAGCCGTTCAAGTCCGTGGACGATCTGGCGCGCCTGGAGGGCGGGGTGAACGAGCGGCCCGAGCCCCCGAAGGAGGCCGCCGAGGAGCCGCCCGCGCTGGGCAGCTCGATCACGTTCGCGCCAGGTGTCGGCGGGGGCGGCCCCCGCGACTACCAGGTCCCGGAGGCGAGTGACGAGGACTTCGACGAGACCGACGAGGGCCACTTCGTCCCCCCGGAGCCGCCGCCCCTGCCGGAGGCGGACGTGACGGCGAAGTTCGCGTGGCTGGCGGTGGTGGGCGGCCCGGTGCTGATGCTGGTCGCGGTGCTGCTGGGGTGGGACATGACGTGGTGGCTGACGACGCTGTGCATCGGCGGCTTCCTGGGCGGGTTCGCGACGCTGGTGGCACGGATGTCGTCGGACGACGACGAGGAGGACGACCCGGGTCGGGGCGCGGTGGTGTAGCGGGGCGCGGGGGCCGCTGCGCGTCGGGCTGCGCCGGCCCCGCACCGGCGGGCGGGCGGTGTCCGCCCCGCCGGCGTTCCATGGCGCGGGGTGCCGCGGCCTGCCTCTCAGTCGGCACGCCCCGGCCCCGCATGGGCACCGGTACCGGGGCCGCGACAACGCCTGCGGGCGGCATGTCCCCCGCCCCACATCGGCACCCGTGCCAGGGCCAACGCAGCGGGCAACATCCAGCCCCGCCGGCGTTTGAGGCGCGGGGTTCCCGGGGCAGCGCGCCGGACACGCCTCGGGCCTACCCCGTTGTCGGCATGCCACCGGCCCCACATGAGCGCCGGGACAGGGGCCGCTGGTTGAAGCCACTGTCAGCCCCGCCGGCTTGAGGCGCAGGGTGCGGGACGCACCAGCCGAACAGGCCCGCCGGCCTACGGCATCCCCCAGTCCCAGATCGGTCGCCTCTATCAGTGCCACTCGCACCGGGCAGCTTCCGGCCCAGTCGGCGTTCGAGGCGCAAGGTGCGGGCAGAGCCCGCGGGTCTACGGCATGCCCCCGGCCCCGTATCAGCGCCGTTCCAGGGCCGCCTCACCGGGCAACATCCAGCCCCGCCGGCATTCCAGGCGCCGGGGGACTCCGGGGCAGCGCCCCGCGAACACGCCCCCCTGGCCTACCCCGTCGTCGGCAGGCGCAGGGCCGCCAGGACCGGGAGATGGTCCGAGGCCGCGCGCAGGTCGCGGTCCGTCACGCCCTCCAGGCCCTGCGGGACACCGCAGCCGAGCACCTGGACCCCCCGCGTCGCGAAGATCGCGTCGATCCGCTGGTGCGGATCGACCGGCGTCGACGTGTGCTCCTCGCCCCACGGGCGCACCGCCCAGCAGTCCTGCAGCGAGTCGGCGAGGCGTCTGAAGCTCCGGCCGCCGGGACGCTCATTGATGTCGCCCGCCGCGATCGCGTGCGGCGTGCCCATCGCGGCCAGCCGGTCCAGCAGCATGCCCGCCTGGGCGTAACGCTCGTCCGTCTGCAGGCTCAGGTGGCAGCTGATCACGCCGACCCGCGCCCCCGCGAACCGGACGACCGCGGTGGCGAAGCCGCGCCGGTGCAGCCCTGGCGTCAGCGGCAGCATGACGTCCTCCGTGCGCTCCACCGTCGCGCGCAGCGAGCACAGCAGCAGCGGCCCGGCGGCCGTCGCGCCGCCGGAGAGCATCACCAGATCGGTCCTGGCGGCGAGCCGCGCCGCGTGCTTGCGCCAGCGGAAGAACCGCGGGGCCTCCTGGACGAACACCAGGTCCGGCTCGCAGGCCCGGATCACCCGGGCGAGGGCGTTCTCGTCGTCGCGCATCGACCGGACGTTGTAGCTCAGCACCCGGATCACGGCTGAACCATCCGGTTCCGTACGGGAGTTGGGGAGGGCGGGCAGCATGCTGGTGGCCATGTGGATCAAGATACGACGGTGCCCGCCGCAATCCGATGAGGACGCGACGGGCACATGGCCGTACGGGGGCTCAGCCCTGGCGGGCCAGGTCGGCGGCGCCCACCAGTCCCGCCTTGCCACCCAGTTGGGCCGCGAGAACCTGGGCGTGCGGGCGCCACTGGCCGCCGATGAGCCAGCGGCGGAACGACTTGCGGATCGGGTCGAGCACCAGGTCGCCCTCGTCGGAGACGCCGCCGCCGACGATGAACGCGGACGGGTCGAAGAGCGAGGCCAGGTCGGCCAGACCCGCGCCCGCCCAGCGCGCCAGCTCGCGGAAGGAGTCGACGGCGACCGGGCAGCCCAGCCGCGCTGCCTGGCTGATGTGCTTGCCCTCGATGCCGTTGATGGTGCCGTCGCCGAGACCGAGCAGGATGGTCGCGTTCTCCGGCGTGGCGTTGGCGCGCTGCTTCGCGTACCGCACGAGCGCGCGGCCGGAGGCGTACTGCTCCCAGCAGCCCTGGCTGCCGCAGCCGCACAGCAGCCCGTCCGGGACGACCCGGATGTGGCCGAACTCCGCGGCCACCCCGAAGCGCCCGCGGCGCAGCTTGTTGCCGATGATGATGCCGCCGCCGAGGCCGGTGCCCAGGGTGATGCAGATGACGTCCTCGTGACCCTGGCCCGCGCCGAAGCGGTACTCGCCCCAGGCCGCCGCGTTCGCGTCGTTCTCGACGACGACGGGGAGGCCGACGCGCTGTTCGACCTTGTCCTTCAACGGTTCGTGGCGCCAGTCGATGTTGGGCGCGAACAGGACGGTGGCGCGCTTGTCGTCGACGTATCCCGCCGCGCCGATGCCGACGGCCTCGATCTCGTGCCCCTGGCCGGCTCCCGCCACCGCAGCGCAGATCGCGTCGACGATGCCCTCGGGAGTCGACGGGGTGGGCACGGTGTGCGTCTCGAGAATGGCGCCCTCTTCGTCGACCACGCCCGCCGCGATCTTCGTGCCGCCGATGTCGACGCCGATGGTGAGTCCCATGTGTCCCTCAGTATTCGGTCGAGCCCCGCTATGCCAACCGTACCCGAGGGCGGGCAGGCGCTGGTCAGTCCAGGTCGATGTGCTCGCTCGGACCGGGCCCGTCGTCGCGGGGGTCGTCGGTGTCCTTGGCGGTGTCCGAGCGCTGGGTCCAGCGGCGCTCCTGGTTCTCGACGGCGGAGCGGTAGGCGGCGAGCAGTTCGCCCCCGGCGGCCGCGAGATGGTCGAAGACCTGCGGGTTCCGTTCGATGACGGGCTCGACCGCGGCCTTGGCCTGGGTCACGAACTGCTGCACGGCGTTCTGTGCCGCCACGCCGGGCAGCGACGACTGGAAGGCGGTGACCTTGTCCGCGACGACGTCGAAGAGTTTGCGGAGCTCCTCGGCCGCCGAGCCGGGCGGAGCCCCGTACTGGCCGCGCCGGCGGTTCCGCTCGGCCTTGAGGTCCTCCTCGCACGCCGTGGCCCAGGCGTCTGCGTCGGCGTCGGTGTCGGGACGCTCGGTGGCATCGCTCATGGCGTACTCCTGCGGCAGGACTGAGGATTCGTCTACCCGACGTTACCCGAACGGCGGTACGGCATTCAGCGTGCCCGCGGCCACAGGGCGGGGTCGGGCGTGAACCGCACGCTCAGGGTGCCGTCCTTCAGGCCCGCGCCGGCGACCGTGCAGCGGCGCAGTGCGGACGGCAGGGACAGGATCCTGCGGAAGGGGCCGACGGTGATCAGCAGTTCATCCCCACGGCGTACGAGGGTGAGCTGCTCCTTGACGGCGCCGGGCAGGTCGAGGTGCCAGATCAGCGTGCCGTCGTCCGAGGCGGGACCGGGCGGCGGCTCCTTGCGGCTCTTGCCGTTCCGGCCGTGCCAGTGGTTGTCGGTGTCCGCGAGTGAGGCGACCGACGCGTCACGGCGGACGGACTCCTCGTACACGTTCTCGATCCGCCCCGGGTCCGGGCGCCGGCCCTCCCGGTCCCCGCGCAGGGCCACGATCAGCCCGTCGAGCTCGTGAGCCGCCGGGTCGGCGGTGAATTCATGCGCGAAGGAGCAGCGGTCCGCCTCCTTCTGGAGCCGCGTGAGGTCGTCCGGGCCGCGTGGATCGCGGCCCAGATGCGGCAGCAGGCAGACCGAGCCGGCCGGCATCCAGGTGTCCACCCACTCCCGCCGGCACGCCTCCTGCTGGGCCGCGACCGAGGCCGCCCAGGGATCGGCGGAGTCCTGCGGTACGCAGCGGTTGGCGACGACCATGTCGACGCGGTGACCGAACAGACTCAGCCCGGTGCGGGCGGTGCGCAGGGCGTCGGCGGCCGCGGGGCCGGGCTCGGCGACCAGGGTGAGGGTGGTGTTCTCGGACTCGATCACGGACTGGACGCCTGCCAGTTCCGTGTCCCAGCGTGCGGTCGTCTCGTACAGCCACTGCGCGGGCATCGGCACACCGGCGAGCTGGGCGAGCATGGGGCGCAGGGCCCGGGCAGCCTGCCGCTCGGCCGGCAGCAGGCGGCGCAGATAGCGCCGCAGCTGCTCGGGCAGGGCGAGCAGCGCGAGGGTCTCGCGCAAGGGCGGCATGTCGACGACGAGGACGTCCCAGTCCCCGCGGGATGCGGTGGTCAGGGCCCGCAGCAGGGCGAACTGGTCGCTGCCCGGCAGCTCGGTGAGTTCCTCGTCCTCCAGCCGCGCCGCTCCCAGCAGGTCGAGCCCGGCCGAGGCGCGCTGCTGGAGGTCGAGGAATTCGGCGCGGAAGTCGGCGCCCGCGTCGATGCGGCCGGCCCACAGCCCCTCCGCCGTCGGTATCGGCCGGTCGGGGGCGCCGGTGACAGCCGTGCCGAGCACGGCGTCCGCCTCTGCCGACAGCAGGAGTGTGCGACGGCCCGACGCGGCCGCGGCGAGGGCCGTGGCCGCCGCGACGGTGGTGCGGCCCGCGCCGCCGAGCCCGGTGACGAGGACCCTGCGCATCAGGCGCCGGCGCCGCTCTCGACGCGCTTCTTCAGGCCTGCCAGAGCGCGGTCGATGATGACCTTCTCCGCCTTGCGCTTGATCATGCCGAGCATGGGGATCTTGACGTCGACGGTGAGCTGGTAGGTGACCTCGGTCCGGTCGCCGCCGCCCATGGGAGCGAGGCTGTACGAGCCGTCGATGGCGCGCAGCATCTGGGACTTCACCAGTGTCCAGCTGACCTCGTTCTCGCCGTGCCAGGTGTACGCGAGGGTGTGGTCGTCCTTGATCGCGCCGGCGTCGAGGACGAGGCGGACCTGTTCGGCGCGGCCCTCGGCGTCGGTGGCGAGCACCTCGGCCTCCTTCACCTCGCCGGTCCACTCGGGGTAGCGCGCGAAGTCGGAGATCACGCCCATGACATCGGCCGGCGCCGCATCGATCGTGATGCTCGAGCTGGTGTGTTCCGCCATCGCTGCGGCTCCTCAACAGTGCGGTGATGACCGGTGGTGTGGTGGTGAGCAGGCTATCGCGAGCGGGAGCGACGCCGGTGGCGGCCCCGGCCGACGAACGTCGCTCTTCTGGCACGCCAGCCGGCGCCGCTCACCACGTCAGCGTCCAAGGGCGGCCGGTGGAGGCGAAGTGCCCGACGTTCACGCACTCCGTCGCGCCGACGCGCATCCGGCGGGCGAGCGGCTGGTGGACGTGGCCGAAGAGGGCGTACCGGGGCCTGGTGCGCCTGATCGCGGTCAGCAGGGCGCGGCTGCCGCGTTCGAAGCGGCGGGCGACGGTGTCGTAGGTCAGTTCCGGGACATCGGGAGGGATGTGGGAGCAGAGCACGTCGACCTCGCCCAGGGCCTCGACCTTGGCGGCGTACTCCTCGTCGGAGATCTCGTAAGGGGTGCGCATCGGGGTACGCAGCCCGCCGCCGACGAAGCCGAAGACGCGGCCGCCGATCTCGACCCGCTCGCCGTCGAGGACGGTGGTGCCGGGCCGGGCGAACTCGGGCCACAGGCCGGGGATGTCGACATTGCCGTAGGTGGCGTACGTCGGCGTGGGGAAGGCCGCGAAGAGCGCGGCGTACTGGCGGCGCACGGCGGTCTCGATGGCGCTCTCGCGGTCGAGGCCGAGCTCGGCCCACAGTCTGCGGCCCAGTTCCCGGGCCTCGTCGAAGCGGCGGGCGGTGCGCAGTTCGACGATCAGGTGGGCGTTCTCGACGCCGAAGAGGTCGGGGAAGATGCCACGCGAGTGGTCGGCGTAGTCGAGGAAGAGGACCAGGTCGCCGAGGCAGACGAGAGCGTCCGCGCCGTCGCCCGCGGTGGCGAGATCCCGGGCGTTGCCGTGCACGTCGCTGACCACATTGACTCGCATGCGTCGCATGACGAGCACCCTAGAACGCGCCTGCCGAACGCGGGTAGAGGGGGGTGGACCTGCGGTAACTTCCGGGCCGCGGGCGGAGTGGAATAGTCTGCGCGATGTCCAGCCATTGACGTGTGACGCAGGGAACATTGGCCGGGAACCCCTATCGGGAACCGCGTACTGATGGGTAACGTCCGGGCAGTCCAGTCGTGCTCGCCCCCACGAGCACCTGCCCGATCTTGGACCGCAACCGGTGCATCACACAGAGCCGTGGCGCCGGCGCCCGATGAGGAGCAGCAGTCTTGCGCGAGTTCAGCCTTCCGGCCCTGTACGAGGTCCCCACGGACGGCAACCTGACGGATCTCATCCGCCGCAATGCCGCGCAGCACCCCGATGTGGCGGTGATGGGCCGCAAGGTCGCCGGCGCATGGGCGGACGTCACCGCCACCCAGTTCCTGGCCGAGGTGCGGGCCACCGCCAAGGGCCTGATCGCCGCCGGCATCCGCCCCGGCGACCGGGTCGCCCTGATGTCCCGCACCCGCTACGAGTGGGTCCGGCTCGACTTCGCCATCTGGAGCGCCGGCGCGGTGACCGTGCCGGTCTACGAGACCAGCTCCGCCGAGCAGGTGCAGTGGATCCTCGGTGACTCGGGTGCCGCCGCGGTCATCGTCGAGAGCGACGGACACGCCGCCGCCGTGGAGTCCGTACGCGAATCGCTGCCCTCCCTGCGCAACGTCTGGCAGATCGAGAAGGGCACCGTCGACGAACTCACCGCCGCCGGCGCGGAGATCTCCGACGCCACCGTCGACGAGCGCAGCGCCACCGCCAAGGCCGACGACCCGGCGACGATCGTCTACACCTCCGGCACCACCGGGCGTCCCAAGGGCTGTGTCCTCACCCACCGCGCCTTCTTCGCGGAGTGCGGCAACCTGGTCGAGCGTCTGAAGCCACTGTTCCGTACGGGCGAGAGTTCGGTGCTGCTGTTCCTCCCCGCCGCGCACGTCTTCGGCCGCATGGTCGAGCTCGCGGCCGTCATGGCGCCGATCAAGCTCGGTTGTGTGCCGGACATCAAGAACCTCACCGACGAGTTGGCCTCCTTCCGGCCGACGCTGATCCTCGGTGTGCCGCGCGTCTTCGAGAAGGTCTACAACTCGGCGCGGGCCAAGGCCCAGGCGGACGGCAAGGGCAAGATCTTCGACAAGGCCGCGAACACGGCGATCGCCTACAGCCGCGCCATCGGCAGTTCGCAGGGCGTGCCGATCGGCCTGAAGATCAAGCACAAGGTCTTCGACAGGCTCGTCTACAGCAAGCTCCGCGCCGTTCTGGGCGGGCGCGGCGAGTACGCGGTCTCCGGCGGCGCGCCGCTCGGCGAGCGGCTCGGCCACTTCTTCCGCGGCATCGGCTTCACGGTGCTGGAGGGCTACGGGCTGACCGAGTCCTGCGCGGCGACCGCGTTCAACCCGTGGGACCGGCAGAAGATCGGCACGGTCGGTCAGCCGCTGCCCGGTTCGGTGGTCCGGATCGCGGACGACGGCGAGGTGCTGCTGCACGGCGAGCACATCTTCTCCGGCTACTGGAACAACGAGGCGGCCACGGCGGAGGCACTGGCGGACAACTGGTTCCACACCGGCGACATCGGCACCCTCGACGAGGACGGCTACCTCGCGATCACGGGCCGCAAGAAGGAGATCCTCGTCACCGCGGGCGGCAAGAACGTCGCCCCGGCCGTGATCGAGGACCGCATCCGCGCGCACGCCCTGGTCGCGGAGTGCATGGTGGTCGGCGACGGCCGGCCCTTCGTAGGCGCGCTGGTCACCATCGACGAGGAGTTCCTCGGCCGCTGGGCGGCGGAGCACGGCAAGCCGGCGGGCGCGACGGCGGCGGTGCTGCGCGAGGACCCGGAGCTGCTGGCCGAGATCCAGAGTGCGGTGGACGACGGCAACGCGGCGGTGTCGAAGGCGGAGTCGGTACGGAAGTTCCGCGTGCTGGCGTCGCAGTTCACGGAGGAGGCGGGGCACATCACGCCGTCGCTGAAGCTGAAGCGGAATGTGGTGGCGAAGGACTTCGCGGACGAGATCGAGGCGATCTACGCCACCTGACCGGGGGCGCTGCCCCCGGTGCCCCGCCCGGGGGCGCGGCGCGCGCGTTGGGGCTCGGCCCCGGGGTGCGTGCCCGCCTGCGGCGGCTTGTCCCCCACCCCGCCCTCCCCACGGCCCGGCGGCCGTGGGCGGTACCCCCATCCCGACCCGGAGCGGGCCCCGGACCCCGTACCGCGCTTCGCGCGGTGTCCTCAAGCCCCTGGGCTTCGTCCGGGGCGCCCCGGACGGACTGATTTCGCTCTGCGAAATCCAGCCCCACTGGGGCACTCCCCCCTGGCTTCGCCGAAGGGAACCCCACCCACGGCCACCAGGCCGTAGGGGAGACTCACGCGCTGGGGATCCCTCACCGCCAGCAGGGCGCAGGGTCCGGGGGCGGAGCCCCCGGTTACCTCAGAGCAGCTCCCGCAGCCTCTCCGCCAGCAGGTCCCAGCGCCACTTCTCCTCGACCCAGGCACGGCCCCGCTCGCCCATGCGCTGCCGGAGTCGAGGGTCGTCCAGCAGGGCCACGATCCGTTCCGCCGTGTCCTCCGGCGCGTTGCCGCGGACCACCCAGCCCGTCTCGCCGTCGAGCACCGCGTCCGGCGCGCCGCCGGAGTCGCCCGCCACCACCGGCAGTCCGGTCGCCGACGCCTCCAGGTACACGATCCCGAGGCCCTCGACATCGAGGCCGCCCCTGCGCGTGCGGCACGGCATGGCGAACACGTCGCCCGCCCCGTAGTGCGCCGGGAGTTCCGACCACGGCACAGCGCCCGTGAAGCGCACCGAGTCCGACACGCCCGTCTCCGCGGCTAGCCTGCGCAGGTCCTTCTCGTACGGGCCGCCGCCCACGATCAGCAGCACCGCGTCCGGGACCTTCGCCAGAATCGCGGGCAGGGCGAGGATCAGCGTGTCCTGGCCCTTGCGCGGGACCAGACGGGAGACGCAGACGACGACGGGCCGGTCACTCAGCCCGAGCCGGTCGCGGATCTCGTCGCCGCCGGAGCCGGGGTGGAACGTCTTCTCGTCGACGCCGGGCGGCAGTTGGACCATGCGCCCCGCTGCCTGAGGCGTGAGCGCCGACGCGATCCGCGACCGGGTGTACTCGCCCAGATAGGTGATCGTGTCCGTGCCTTCGCCGATCCGCCGCAGCAGCTGCCGCGACGCGGGCAGCTGTGCCCAACCCGCCTCGTGGCCGTGCGTGGTGGCCACGATCCGCCGCGCACCGGCCTTGCGCAGGGCGGGGGCCATCAGGCCGAGCGGGGCCGCCGCGCCGAACCACACCGACGCGCAGCCGTGCTCCCGCAGCAGCTCGACGGCCCGCCGGGTGACTCGCGGCGTGGGCAGGAGCATCGTCGTACGGTCGCGTACGACGGTGAACGGCTGCTCCGCGTCGAAGGCGGCGGTCGCCTCGGCGCCCTCGCGCCCGCGCTTCCAGGTGGAGGCGTAGACGACGAGCTGCCCCGGGTCGAGCCGCAGCGCCATGTTGTGCAGGAAGGCCTGGATGCCGCCGGGCCGGGGCGGGAAGTCGTTCGTCACGATCAGGGTCTTGTGCATCGCCGCCGACAGTACCGAACACTCCTTCCCCCGTCCCATACGGCCCCGCGCGGCATGATGGGCAGCCAGTCGGTGACGAAGGTGACGAAAGGGACGCCATGGCGAAGACACTGGCACGGGGCGCCCGGGCTCCGCTCGCAGTGTGGGCGCTGACCCGTACGGCGCTGCTGCTGTGCGTCTTCAAGGTGGTCACGGTCCCGGGGCCCGACGTCACGAGCGACGTCTCGGTGATCTACCAGGGCTGGTACGAGGTACTGCGCACCGGGACGTTCCCGCTGGACGACGTCACCTGGCAGTACCCGCCCGCCGCCGCGCTCGCGATCCTCGCGCCCGGTCTTGTGCCGGGTCTCGCGTACGCCGGCGCCTTCTTCTTCCTCGTCCTGCTGTGCGATCTGCTGGTCCTCGGGCTGCTGCGGTACGCGGAGAGGAACGAAGCCGCATGGCGCGGCACCTGGGTCTGGATCGTGGGCGTGCCTCTGCTCGGGCCCACCGCCTACGCCCGCTACGACCTGATGGTCACCGCCGTCGCCGTCGCCGCTCTGCTGGCGGGCTCCGGCCGCCCGCGCGCGCTGGGGGCGCTCGCGGGTCTGGGGGCGCTGCTGAAGGTGTGGCCGGTGCTGCTGCTGGTGGGCGTGGCGCGCGGCCGGGCGGCGCGGCGCGCCTGGGGCACGGCGGCGGTGACGGGCACGGGTCTTGCGCTCGCCTTCGCCGCCGCGCTGCCGGGCACATCGGCCTTCTTGGTGTTCCAGCGCGACCGTGGCATCGAGGTCGAGTCGCTGGGCGCCCTGGTCTTCCATGTCGCGAGGCACTTCGGCTGGCGGGGCGAGGTGCTGCTGAGCTACGGGTCGGTCGAGTTCGTCGGACCGTGGGTGGCGCTGGTGAGCGGGGGGGTCGCTGGCGCTGAGCGCCCTGGCCCTCGGCTGGCTGGTGGTGTGGCGGCTCCGGGCACGGGAGCTCGGCCCGGCCACGCTGTGCGACGCGGCGTTCGCCGCCGTGCTGCTGTTCACCACCACGAGCCGGGTGATCAGCCCCCAGTACCTGATCTGGCTGGTGGGCGTCGCCGCGGTGTGCCTGGTGCGCCGGGAGACCCGTATGGTGCGGCCGGCGCTGCTCACGCTGGCCGCGACGGCGGTCACGGTGCTGGAGTTCCCGGTGTGGTTCGCGCATGTGGTGGCGAGCGACGGGCCGGGCATCGCGCTGCTCGTGCTGCGCAACGGCCTGCTGGTGGCCGCGACGCTTGTCGCCTGCCGGCGCCTGTGGCGGACCACGGTGTCGGCCCGGCAGGTCCGCGGGGAGGCCGTCAGCCCAGACGCTCGCGCAGATAGTCCCGCCACTGCGCGGTGAATGCGTCCGCCGTGACGCCCAGCACCTCGCCCAGAGCCCGTTCCACCGCGCCCTCGCGCTGCTCCGCCTCGCCGACGGTCCGGTAGAACTCCCTGAGCTCGTCCTCGCCCCAGCGGTCGGCGATCAGCTCGCAGGCGAGCCAGCCGCCCTCGTAGGCCCGCGCCAGGGCGGCGGCGTCCCCGCCGAATGCGAAGCCCTCGTCCGCGGGCAGGGCCGCGGGCACCTCGCCGCCGCGCACCGCGTCCCGCAGCTCGGGCGCGGTCTCCTCGGCGGTGCGTCCGGTGCCCCGGTAGGCGACCCAGTCGGCGAAGCCCTCGGAGAGCCACATCGGGGTGGCGGCCGAGGTGTCGGCGCGGGTCGCCACATGGGTGGTCTCGTGGGTGAGCACGATGCCCTGCCCGAAGTCGCCGAGCAGCCCGTACGCCTCCGGGTTGACGATCACCCGGTCGGCGGTCTCGCCGTCCTTGCGGCCCGTCTCGCCCGTGGTGACGGCGGCGATGCCCCGGTATCCGGCGGCCGGGGCGCCGAGGAGACGCCCCATGGACTCGACGGACGAGGGGACGAGGACGACCACGCGGCCGGCCCACTTCGAGGGCCAGGCGGCCGTCACGGCGGGCACGGCGCGGTCGGTGGCCGCGGCGAGCTCGCGCAGCCGCTTGTCGTCCTGGCCGACGCCGAGGACCAGGCTGCGGCTGCCCCGCACGGCCGCGACGTCGCCCTGCTGCCACAGCAGCTCGGGTGCGCCGGTGCCCGGCTCGTCCGCGGTCACGTACCAGCGGCCGTCGCGCTCGGTGAGCTCCAGGATGCGGGCGGCCGTCACGGGGACGGTGTCGTAGGCGTCGACGCGGTAACGCAGTTCGGTGTCGGCGACGGCCCGAGCACCCTGGTGGCGTACGCCCTTGATGCGGTACTCCCACGAACGGAAGGGGATGTCCGCCATGTTGTCGAACTCCCTGGCCTGCTGCCTGCGCAGGGCGGTCGCGCCGGGGGCGAGTGCCTCCAGATAGCGGCTGCGGTCTCCGTCCACGACGGCCTCGCCCCGCTCGTCAAGGGCCTCCTGGATGGCGTCCACCGTGGGGTCCAGGGGCTTGTCGGCGGTCGTGCAGCCGGACGCCAGCAGCAGCACGGCGAGACCGAGCCCCGCCGTGCGCCGTGCCGATGCGCGCTGTATGCGCTCCTGACCTGCCACATGGCCGATCGTACGGAAAGGGCGGCGGAACGCTACGCCGGAGAGCGGAACCCCGTGGTCGCCGGGGAACTTTCCGTTCGGCCCGCTCCGGCAGGTTCCGGTCTGCCCCGGCCGACCCGGCCGGACCCGCCCCGGCCCGCCCCGAAGAACGGCCCTAGACCCTCGTCACCGCGTGGATCGGCATCATGCCCACCGGGTCGTAGCGCACCGCGGCTCCCGGGTAGGGGGCGTGGACGACCTGGCCGTTGCCCATGTACATCCCGACGTGGCTGGCGTCGCCGCGGTAGGTGACGATGTCGCCGGGCCGCGCCTCGGACAGCGGAACGCGGCGGCCTGCGTTCGCCTGCGCCTGCGAGGTGCGCGGCAGGCCGACGCCGGCCTGGGCGTACGACCACTGCACCAGGCCCGAACAGTCGAATCCCGTCGGGCCGCTGGCACCCCACACATAGGGTCGGCCGACAGCGCTGCGGGCGGCGAGCGCGGCGGCGGCCGCATGGCCCGAGCCGGGTGGGAGGCCCGTCAGTTCCGGCAGCGCGCCGTCACGACCGGAGCGCGAGAGCCGGTCGAAGTCGGCGCGCTCCTCGGCGGGCAGGGCGTTCAGCAGCCTGCGCGCCTCGGCGAGCTTGCGTTCGACGCTGCGCTTGTGGCGGGCCACGGCGGAGCGGCTGCGCTCCAGCTCGGCGAGGTCCAGGGCGGCCTCGGCCCGCTCCTGGCCCAGGTCACGCTGCTCGCGGCGCAGCTCGTCCAGGGCGGCCGACTGGCGTTCGCTGATGCGGTCCAGCACGGCGGCGCGTTCCAGATAGGTGTCCGGGTCGGCGGACAGCAGCAGCTCCAGCGCCGGGTCGACTCCGCCGGAGCGGTACTGGGCGCCGGCCACGGAACCGAGCGCCCCGCGCATGCGGTTGATGCGCTCCTGGCCGCGGGCGACGCTGTCCTGGACGTATTCGACGCGCTCGCTCAGCCGATCGACGTCTTCGCCCGCCTTGTTGAACCGTTCGGTGGCCTGTTCGGCCTCCTCGTAGAGGCGGTCGACCCGGGCCCGGGTGGCTTGTGCCGGCTCCTGGGGTTCGGCGCTCGCGGGCGCCGCCCCGAACGCCGCGGCCGCGGTGGCAGCCGCGGCGGACAGGACGGTGACCCGGGCACTCGATGTGAGACCGGTCTGTGAGGGTCGGCGGTGGGACACCACGTGCCGCGCTCCCTTCCGCACACTTCGCAGAACTGGAGGAACTGGGGATCTTGCGCGGCAGACAGTATCCGTGTGAGCACCGGGCGGCCAACGACCGCTGGGGGCACACACAGTGACGCCCCACCGGAGACCACAGGTCACCGGCGGGGCGCGGCGTCAGCGAGTTGTGATGGAATTCCCCCATTCGGGCGGATGCGAGAGCCCGCCGAACGATCCATCAGGGTCGCAGGCCGGGGTCAGACGCGCACACCGAACATGTACGGCATGTTGTTGATCGACTCGTAACGCACGCTGGCACCCGGCTTGGGCGCGTGCAGCACCTGGCCGTTGCCGGCGTAGAAGCCGACGTGGTGCAGGTCGCCGTAGAAGAAGACCAGGTCGCCCTGCTGGAGCTGGCTCTGGGAGGAGATGCGCGTACCGGCGCTGGCCTGGGCCTGGGAGGTGCGCGGTATGGAGACACCGGCCTGCGCGTACGCCCAGGAGGTGAGGCCGGAGCAGTCGAAGGAGCTCGGGCCGGAGGCGCCGTAGACGTACGGCGAGCCGATCTTGGACTGGGCGGCCGAGAACGCGGCGGCGGCACGCTGCGATGCGGGGACGGCATTGCCCAGGTCGGCGCGCGAGCTGGCGCGGTTGGCGCGGGACTCGTCGGCGGCGAGCTCGGCGCGCTCGGCCGCGGTGAGGGTGTTGAGCAGCTTCTGCGCGGCGGCGAGCTTGCCCTGGACTTCCTTCTTCTTCTTGCCGAGCTCCTCGCGGGTCTCGGCCAGGTCCTTCAGCTTGCCCTGGGCCTCCTGGCGCTGCTGCGCGAGCGTGCGCTGCTTGGCCTGGATGTCCCGGATCGCGTCGGTCTGCTTGGCGCCGAGCTGGTCCAGCGCGGACGCCTTCTCCAGGTAGGTGTCCGGGTCGCCGGAGAGGAAGAGCTGGACCGAAGGGTCGATGCCGCCGGAGCGGTACTGGGCGCTCGCGACCGAACCGATGCTGTCCCGCAGGGTGTTGAGCTCTTCCTGACCGCGCGCCACCTTGTCCTGCAGCGCGTCGATCTGCTCGTCGAGCTTCTCCTGCTTCTCCTTGGCCCCGTTGTACTTCTCGGTGGCGTGCTCCGCCTCCTCGTACAGCTTGTCGACCTTCTCCTTGACCTCGCTCTTGCTCGGCTTCGGATCGGCCTGCGCGGTCTGGGCGGTCAGAGCGACAGCGGCTGCGGCGGTCGCGGTGAGCACGGTCACACGGGTGCGGCTCGGCTGCTTGGGACGACGGTGGGACGCCACGAAGGCGAGCTCCTTCTTCCTCAGCCGCCTACCGGGCTGTGGGGGGTTTAATCCCCGGCGTCCGTACGTCGGAACCCTGGGGAAAAGGGGCGAACTGTACGAACTCGGCGGTTCCTTCGCTGTCGTCCCGGATGGACGATCAACCGCGCGAAGGTTCGAGGCCCGACCCTAGTGACCTTCTTGTGATCAGTTCAAATCCTCATAGGAAAAATCTGAGTCGCCGCGCGCATTCTTTACCCACATCACACGCGTAGTAGTGGTTACTTGACGCACCGTCCCAGCCGCGGTCACGCGAATCCGGGCATTCGCCGCGGGAGTTACGACAGCCGCGAAAGCCGCTTCAGCAACAAAGCGGACGTGACCGGGCGGGCGCCCGCCTTCGCGACCCCGTCAGCCACCTCGCGGTCGGTCGACACGACCACCACCGGCCGGCCCGGTGGCTCGGCGCGCACCAGCTGGCGGATCAGCTCGTCCGCGGTGACCCCCGGCTTGGAGAACAGCACCCGCACCCCGCGCGGCGGCGCCAGCAGCACCGGGGCGGCCAGTTCGGCGCCGTCGAAGACGCAGGTGACCTCGGCGCCGGTCTGCGCGGCGAGCACCGAGAGCCCGCCGAGCAGCCGCAACCTCTGCTTCTCCAGCGGCATCGTCGGATAGCCGGTCTTGGTGACGTTGTAGCCGTCCACGACGACATGTGCCTGGGGCAGCGCGAGCAGCTGGTCCAGCAGCGCGGGGTCCGTCTCCGAAAGGGCGCGCGCCGCGATGTCCTTGGGCGACATCCGACCCGGCTCCACGGCGTCGACCGTGTCTGCGGGATGGATCCCGGCGGGCGGCAGCGCCAGCTCGCGACGCAGCCCCTGGGCCGCGTCCAGCACGGTGTCCAGCAGCAGCCGCAGCCGCATGTCCTCGATCGAACGCCCCTCGCGGGCGGCCCGCCGCCCGGCCTCAACCGCCGCCTCGGCCTCGGCCAGCCGGGCCTTGAGCCGGCGGCTCTCGCTCTCCGCCGCCGACACCTGGGCGGCGGCCTGCGCCTTGATGGAGTCGATCTCGGCGGCCGTCCGGCGCAGGGCGGCCTCCCCGCGCTTCACATCGGCCTGCGCGCTGCGCAGCTTGCGCCCCAGGGACTCGCTCTCCTTGCGGGCGCCGTCCAGCTCGGCGCGCAGCCGCTCGGTCTCGGTCCTGATCTGGCCGCGCGCCTCGGCCAGCTCATCGCGCAGCCGCTCCAGCTCGCGCCGGCCGGCCTCGTCGGCACGCTCGGCGTCCGCGCGCTGGACCTCCTCACCCGCGGCGCCGACGAGTTTCACCCATCCGGCGGGGCGCAGCACATACGCGGCGGCCGCCACGTCGACCGGATCGGCGGCGGCGGGCGGTGCGCCCGCCGCCAGGGCCTTGGCGAGCTCGGGCTGCGCCTTGCCCACCCGCTCCCCGATGCGCTGGCGGAAGAGAGTGTCGCTCTCCAGTGCGGCGGCCATCGCGTTGCCGGCGAATTTGGCCCGCCGAGTGGGGGTGAAACGGGCGTACTGCCGTAGCTGGGGCGGCAGTTCGGCGACGGTCAGGCCGCCGAAGGCGTCCGAGACCAGCGCGACGACCCGGCGCCGTACGCCTTCGGGCAGCGGGCGATCGAGCGCCTCGGCGGCGTCACCGGCCGCACCGGCCGGCTCCCCGCCACTCGCGGGCTGCTCCACGATCCGTCACCCCTACCTTGCGGGCCGCTCTCCCTCAGGAAGCGGCGCCCGGCCTGTCCACCAGCTCGATCTGGTCCACCGCGTTGCACCAACGGCAGCGGACCGATTCGATGGTCTCACTGACCACCTCGCGCTCCTCGACCGTCGGCTCCCCGGCGAGGTCCAAATGGACGTACTCGACGACCTTGGACGAGCGGGTGACGTCGAAGCGGGTGAGGTTGCCGCAGAGAGTGCAGCGCCACCTGGTCTCGGCGGTAGGCCAGGGAACCGTCGTCATCGTGCCGTCCTCTTCCGTCGTGCGGGTCCTGTGCCGCGGTGCGCCGTCGAACTGCGGATGTACTGCCTGCAACCCTACGGCCTCGCAGGTACCCGCGGTCACGGCGAGGCACTCTGTACCCTTCGATCCCGCTACGCCATGCTCTGTCCATGATCAGTCGGTGGAGCACGGCGAGGGGCGCGGTACGTGGGGTGGCGGCGGGACCGCCCGTCACCTACGGGCTGATCGCACTCTGCTTCGCGATTTTCGTCATCAGCCCGGTCTCGGGCCTCAACCCGGCGCACGGCCTCGGCGACGCTCTCCTCGCGGCGCAGTCCGACTACTTCGAACGCTGGGGCGTGATCCCGGCGCAGCTGCTGACCGGCTCGCCCCGCGCGCTGCTGACCCCTCTCACCGCCCTGTTCATCCACGGCAGTTGGCTGCACCTGCTGGGAAACATGCTGTTCCTCTACGTCTTCGGCGCGATGGCCGAGGAGCGCCTGGGGCGGGTGGAGTTCGCCCTGTTCTACCTGGGCGCCGGCTACGTGGCACTCCTGGCGTACACGCTGGCCAACCCGGAGTCCCGGCAGACGCTGGTGGGCGCCTCGGGGGCGATCTCCGCGGTGCTCGGCGCGTTCCTGTACCTGTTCCCGAGGGCGCGGGTGACGAGCCTGTTCCCGTTCCTCTTCTTCCTGCCGCTGCGGTTCCCCGCGTGGGTGGTGCTGATCTTCTGGTTCGTCCTGCAATGGCTGGCTGCCCGGAACGCGGGCAGCGGTCCGGGGGTGGCGTACCTGGCGCACCTGGCGGGGTTCTCGGCCGGGTTCCTCTACGCGTGGGCCCGGTTCGGGCGTGGGACTAGAGTGAAGGCATCTGCAGCGGCCACCGAGGGAGAAAGCAAGCCGTGATCACCGCGATCGTGCTCATCAAGACCAGCGTGGACCGCATCCCCGAGATCGCCGAGTCGATCGCGGCGCTGGACAGCGTCAGCGAGGTCTTCTCCGTGACCGGCACCTACGACCTGATCGCCATGGTGCGCGTGGCCAGGCACGACGATCTGGCGGATGTGATCCCCGGGCGCATCAGCAAGATCCAGGGCGTCGAGGCGACGGACACGCACGTGGCGTTCCGTACGTACTCGCAGCACGACCTGGAGGCGGCGTTCGCGATCGGCCTGGAGTCGTAGCCCTCCCCGCTCCGTGACCACGGGGCGCCCCGGCCGAGCGCAGACCCCGGCCGAGCGCAGACCCCGGCCCGGGCAACGCCGAGGGGGCGGCGCCCCTTCTCAGACCGCCGGGACGCAGCGGCCGTCCTCCGTGTGGTACGTCCACTTCGCGCCTTCGCGCACCAGTTCCCGCACCGCCGCCACGAAACGCTCCACATGCTCGTCCGGCGTGCCCGCGCCGAAACTGACGCGGATCGCGTTCAGCGACTTCTCGCCCGGCTCCGCCTCCGGCGCACCGCACTCGCCGACGTCCTGCGGGTCGCTGCCGAGCAGCGTGCGCACCAGCGGGTGGGCGCAGAACAGGCCGTCCCGGACGCCGATGCCGTACTCCGCCGACAGCGCCGCGGCGAAGTGCGAGCTGTTCCAGCCCTCGACGACGAACGAGATGACGCCGACGCGCGTGGGGGTCCCCCCAGCGGAACGCGAGGGGGAATCGTCGCCGAACAGCGACAGCACGCGGACCTCCGGCACCTCCGCCAGGCCTGCGCGCACCTTCGCGATCAGGTGCTGCTCACGGGCGACCAGCGCGTCGAACCCCGCCTCGCTGAGCGCCTTGCAGGCGGAGGCGATCGAGTAGACGCCGATCACGTTCGGCGAACCGGCCTCGTGGCGCGCGGCCGTCGTGTGCCACTCGACGTCCACTCCCCCGTCCGTACGCCGGCTCACCTTGCGCGACGCGCCGCCGCCCGCCAAGTACGGCTCCGCGTCCTGCAGCCAGTCCGCCCGGCCGGCGAGCACGCCGGAACCGAAGGGCGCGTACAGCTTGTGCCCCGAGAAGGCGACCCAGTCGACGTCCAACTCCCGTACGGAGACGGGGTGGTGGGCGACGAGCTGGGCCGCGTCCAGCACGATCCGGGCGCCGTGCGCATGGGCCGCGGCCGCCAGTTCGCGCACGGGCCACAGCTCACCGGTCACATTGGACGCACCGGTCACGCACACCAGCGCCGGCCCGATGGGGTCTCCCCAGCTCGAAGAGCCAGGGGAAGGGGCACGGTGGGCGAGCGCCTGCTCCAGCGTCCGTACGGCCTCTCCCGGTGTGCGCGGCGCGTTGAGATAGGTCACCCGGGCGTCGCCCCAGGGCAGTAGGGAGGCGTGGTGCTCGGTCTCGAAGACGAACACCTCACAGTCCGCGGGAAGTGCAGCCGCCAGCAGGTTCAGCGAGTCCGTCGTGGAGCGGGTGAAGACGACCTGGTCGCCGTCCCGGCAGTCGAGGAACTCGTGCACGGTCGCCCGGCTGTTCTCGAACAGGTCGGTGGACAGCTGGGACAGGTACCCGGCGCCCCGGTGCACGCTGCCGTAGTAAGGCGCGTACGCGGCGACGTCGTCCCACACGCGCTGCAGCGCGGGCGCGCTCGCCGCGTAGTCGAGGGCGGCGTACGTGACCTCGCCGCCGGTCACGAGCGGGACGGTGACGTCACGGCCGAGGACCGGCAGCGGCGCGCCACAGCAGGAGTCCGAGTCGGAGACGGGCACGACGGCGGAGGCGGGGGCGGCAGAGGCGGGGGCAGGGCGTGCGGACATGGCGGTATCTCCCGGCAGGAAAAGGCGAATTGGCTTCGACGGAACCCGTGACGGCACGACGGCGTACGACGGCGCACGGGGCAAGGCCTCGACACGCGGACATCCCCGCGCGGAGGGTGAAGAAGGGGCGGAAACGCCCTATCGCATTCGCTTGCTCACGAGACAGCTCCTTGAGGACCAGGACCCCAGAGCTTCAAAGGGGTCCGCGCTTGCCACAGACCTCGCTGCCTGCGGCCTGGTCTTCACCCGGGGCACCCCGCCACGGACGGAGGGTTGCCGGACAGCGGGCCGGGGCCGTAATCGCTGTCACTCATGACCTTGCAGAGCATCTTGCCATATGTCTCGCATGGCGCAAGGGCGCGGTCCACCATCCGGACCACGCCGCTTGCCGAACGTCACGAATTGCTCGCCGTCACCCAGCGCTCCAGCGCGGCCCGGGCCGCGCCGGAGTCGATCGACTGCGCCGCCCGCGCCATCCCGGCCGCCAGCTGCTCGTTGAGCGTGCCGTCCGTCGGCTCCAACGCGACCAGCGCGGCCGCCGAGTTGAGCAGGACGGCGTCCCGCACCGGGCCGGTCTCGCCGCCGAGCAGGCGGCGCGCCACGTCCGCGTTGTACGAGGCGTCCGCGCCGCGCAGGGCCTCAACGGGCACCAGATCGATACCGACGTCGCGCGGGTCGAACGCCTCCTCGCGCACCTCGCCGTCCCGCACCAGCCACACGCGAGACGTCGCGGTCGTCGTCAGCTCGTCCAGGCCGTCGTCGCCGCGGAAGACCAGCGCGGACGAGCCGCGTTCGGCCAGCACACCGGCGAGGATCGGCGCCATGCGGGCGTCGGCGACGCCCGTGGCCTGCGCCCTGACCCGCGCCGGGTTGGTCAGCGGGCCGAGGAAGTTGAACGTCGTCCGGATCCCCAGCTCCTTGCGCGCGGCGGCCACGTGCCGCAGCGCCGGATGGAACTTCACCGCGAAGCAGAAGGTGATGCCCGCCTCCTCGGCGACCTCGGCCACCCGCTGCGGGGACAGATCCAGGTTGACGCCGAGCTTCTCCAGGACGTCCGAGGCACCGCTCTGCGAGGACGCGGCCCGGTTGCCGTGCTTGACCACCTTCGCGCCCGTGCCGGCGACGACGATCGCGGACATGGTGGAGATGTTGACCGTCTTCGCACCGTCGCCGCCGGTGCCGACGATGTCGACGCTCGGGCCGGGTACCTCGATCAGGTTGGCGTGCTCGTACATCGTCCGGACAAGACCGGAGATCTCCTCGACCGTCTCGCCCTTGGCGCGCAGGGCCACCGCGAAGCCGGCGATCTGCGCGTCGGTCGCCTCGCCGCTGAGGATGCGGTCCATCGCCCACGCGGTGGCCTCCGCGCTCTGGTCCCGGTTCTCCAGGAGGGCGTTCAGCACGCTCGGCCAGGAGAGGGCCGCCACGCTGTCGCCGCCTGCCGGGGTCACAACGTTCATGGTCCGCTCCTGGGTCCACAGCCGATTAGGGATGGGTCCCACCCTATCCAGCCCCAGGGCACAGCAAAGGGCCCCGTCCATCGAGTGGACGGGGCCCCGCTGTGGCGACGTACCGGGCAGAAGATCAGTGGTGGCCGTGGCCGCTGGTGATCTCCTTGTACTCGTCGGCGGTGGGCTTGGCGACCTGGTTGTCGCCGCCGAAGTAGCCCTTGCTGAGCCTGACGCGCAGCTTCTCCATCCGGCCGATCTTGCGGCGCACACCGTGCTCGTCGACCTTCGGGCCGAGCTCCGCGGGCTGGTACTGCTCGTGCGCGGTCAGCTTGTACCGGTCGGCCTGCGACAGCGGCTCGTGGATCTCGACGAACTCACCGTGCGGCAGACGCTTGATGATGCCGGACTCACGCCCGTGCAGCACCTTCTCCTTGTCGCGCCGCTGCAGACCCAGGCAGATCCGCTTGGTGATGATGAACGCGAGAACCGGTCCGACGAAGTACGTGATCCGGACGAACCAGGTGATCGCGTTGATCGACAGGTGGAAGTGCGTCGCGAAGATGTCGTTTCCGCCACCGAGCAGCATGATCACGTAGCCGGTGACCCAGGCGACACCCAGGGCGGTACGGGTCGGCGCGTTGCGCGGGCGGTCCAGGATGTGGTGCTCGCGCTTGTCGCCGGTGATCCAGGACTCGATGAACGGGTAGACGGCGATCGCACCGAGGACGAGACCGAAGAGCACCAGCGGGATGAACACGCCCAGGACGAGCGTGTGACCCCACAGGTTGATCTCCCAGCCCGGCATCACACGGATCAGACCCTCGGCGAAGCCCATGTACCAGTCGGGCTGGGCGCCGGTGGACACCTGGTCCGGACGGTACGGGCCGAGCGCCCACACCGGGTTGATCGTGAACAGGCCGGCGATGATCGCGATGACACCGAAGACCAGGAAGAAGAAGCCTCCGGCCTTGGCCATGTACACCGGCAGCAGCGGCATGCCGACGACGTTCTTGTTCGTGCGGCCGGGGCCCGCGAACTGCGTGTGCTTGTGGTAGAAGACCAGGATCAGGTGCGCCACCACGAGGCCGAGCATGATGCCCGGCAGCAGCAGGATGTGGATCGAGTAGAACCGGGCCACCATGTCGTGGCCGGGGAACTCGCCGCCGAACAGGAACATCGAGATGTACGTGCCGACGATCGGCGTGGACAGGATCGCGCCCTGCGTGAAGCGGACACCGGTGCCGGAGAGCAGGTCGTCGGGCAGCGAGTAACCGGTGAAGCCGGTGAACATGCCGAGGACGAACAGCAGGAAGCCGAACAGCCAGTTGATCTCACGCGGCTTGCGGAACGCGCCGGTGAAGAACACGCGCATCATGTGCACGAACATCGCGGCGAGGAAGATCAGCGCGGCCCAGTGGTGGATCTGCCGGATGAGCAGACCACCGCGGACGTCGAAGCTGATGTGCAGCGTCGAGGCGTACGCCTCGGTCATGCGGATGCCCTGCATCGGCACGTACGAGCCGTGGTACTCGATCTCGTTCATGCTCGGGTGGAAGAACAGCGTCAGGTACACACCCGTGAGGATGATGATGATGAAGCTGTAGAGGGCGATCTCACCCAGCATGAAGGACCAGTGGTCCGGGAAGATCTTCCGCATGTTGGCCTTGGCCAGGGAGTAGATCCCCAGCCGGCCGTCCGCCCAGTCGGCCACCCGCTCGCCGGCGGGCGCCTTCTTCTGCGTATCCGTCTGTGTACTCATCCGCGCTCCCAGAAGGCAGGACCGACAGGCTCTGCGAAGTCGCCGAGCGCCTCGAGGTTGCCCTCGGCGTTCACACCGATCCGCAGCTGCGGAAGGGGGTGACCGGCCGGACCGAAGATGACGCGGGCGCCGTCGGAGAGGTCGAAGGTGGACTGGTGGCACGGGCAGAGGACGTGGTGCGTCTGCTGCTCGTACAGGCTGATCGGGCAGCCGACGTGGGTGCAGATCTTCGAGTAGGCGACGATGCCGTCGTGCGACCACTCGAGCTGGCGCTTGTCCTTGATGTCCTCCGGCTGGATACGGACGATCATCAGGGCGGCCTTGGCGATCTCGGTGTTGAACTCGTGGTCGCTCTCCTCCAGGCCCTCGGGCATGGCGAAGGTCAGCGATCCGACCGCGACGTCCTCGGGACGCAGCGGCTCGTTCGTGTTCATGTTGATGAGCGTCTTGCCCCTGGCCCACAGCGTGTGGCGGAGCTTGTCCTCGGGCAGCGGGCCGAGCTCGCGCAGCAGCACGACACCGGAGAGCGGCACCATGGCAAGCGCACCGAACATGGTGTTGCGGATCAGCTTGCGACGGCCGATGGCGGACTCGCGCGCACCGTCCGCGAAGTCGGCCATGACCTTGGCCTTGACCTCGGGCGCGGCCTCGATCGCGTGCCGGTCGTCGGCGACCTCGACGTCGGACATCAGGGTGCGCGCCCAGTGGACGGCACCCGCGCCGATGCAGAAGAGCGCGAGACCGAGGGTCACACCCAGCGAGAAGTTGAGCGCGCTGATGTGACCGAGCGGCCAGATGTAGACGATCTTCTCGACGTCGAAAATCACGAACGAGGCGATGAAGCCGATCGTGGCGAGCATCGACAGCGTGAACAGGAAGGCGACGGTGCGCTCGGAGCGCTTGGCCGCACGCTCGTCGATGTCCTGGACGCGCGGCTTGTGGGCCGGCAGTCCGGGATCGGCGAGCGGGTCCTCGTCACGCTGTGCGACAGCGGTGCCGCCACCGTGAGCCGCGTCGTGCGCGGTGCCCTGCTCTACAGGCAGGTTCTCTTCTGAATTCTCTTGGCTACTCATGACTTCTTGGCCTTAGCGGTGTGGGCCGCAACCCAGACGGCAACAGCGATCAGCGAACCCAGACCGAAGATCCAGCCGAAGAGACCCTCGCTCACGGGGCCGAGGCCACCGAGGGCGAAACCGCCCGGAGTCGGGGTGTCTTCGCCGTTCACGGAGTTGACGTACGCGATGATGTCCCGCTTCTGCTGCTGGGGCATCGTGGTGTCGGGGAAGGACGGCATGTTCTGCGGACCGGTCTGCATGGCCTCGTAGAGATGCTTCGCGCTGACGCCTTCGAGGCTCGGGGCGTACTTGCCGTCGGTCAGGGCGCCGCCCTCACCGGTGAAGTTGTGACACTGGGCGCAGTTGGTGCGGAACAGCTCGCCACCCTTGGCGATGTTCGCGCCCTCGGCGCTGTAGTCCTTCTCGGTCGGCGTGATCGGGCCGGCACCCAGGGAGGCGACGTACGCCGCGAGCTGGTCGATCTCGGCCTGCGAGTAGATGACCGGCTTCTCGGGCACCTGCGCGCCGGGCTGCTGGGCGGGCATACGCCCCGTGCCGACCTGGAAATCGACGGCGGCGGAGCCGACACCGACCAGGGACGGGCCGTCGGAGGTGCCCTGACCGCCGGTTCCGTGGCAGCTGGCGCAGCCGACGGTGTAGAGCTTCTGGCCCTCCTTGATGGCGAGGGACTGGGCGGTTACATCGGCCTGCGCCTTGTCCGCGGGTGCGAACGCGGCGTACAGCCCCCCAGTGGCCGCCAGCGCGAGGAGTAGGACGACGACCGCCGCCAGCGGATGGCGTCGTCGTGCGGAGAGCTTTTTCACGGATTACCCCGGTGTCAGGATCTTCTGCGTCGATGCTTCTGGACTATGTCTGCTTCAGGCGGCGAACGCTCGGTGCGCGCCGCCCGCGCCGATTACTTGATCATGTAGATCGTGGCGAAGAGGCCGATCCAGACGACATCGACGAAGTGCCAGTAGTAGGACACGACGATGGCGGCGGTTGCCTGCTCGTGGGTGAATCTCCTGGCCGCGTACGTCCTGCCGAGAACCAGCAGGAAGGCGATGAGACCGCCTGTCACATGCAGACCGTGGAAGCCGGTGGTCAGGTAGAACACGGAGCCGTACGGGTCGGACGAGAGGGAGAGCCCCTCGTGCTTGACCAGCTCGGTGTACTCGAAGACCTGACCGCCGATGAAGATCGCACCCATCACGAAGGTGAGCACGAACCAGGCACGCAGCTTCTTCACGTCGCCGCGCTCGGCGGCGAAGACGCCGAGCTGGCACGTGAGGGAGGAGAGCACCAGGATCGTGGTGTTCGTCGCCGAGAACGGGAAGTTCAGGGCATCGGCTTTCTCTGCCCAGAACTCGGCACCCGTCACCGATCGCAGGGTGAAGTACATCGCGAAGAGGGCCGCGAAGAACATCAGCTCGGAACTCAGCCAGATGATGGTTCCGACGCTGGTGAGGTTCGGCCGATTGACCGACGGGTGCGCGTGCCCGGTTTCTACTGTCGTTGCTGTCGCCACGACCGACATTATGTCGGTCGCTTATCCCGCCCTCACTCCCGGGGGTGCCGTTCGGTGTGTCAGTGGCCGTTGTCCAGCCCGAACGGCCCATCGAAGCCCTGTCCGAAGCGCTGTTGACAGCCAGTCGGGAGGAGTAGCATCCGCGCCACAAGCTCTGTTCGTACGAGGCGGAGGAACCATGCAGTCGAGCGCCACGGTCCTGGTCTACAGCGACGATGCCAATACCCGCGAGCAGGTCAGGCTGGCAACGGGTCGCAGGCCGGCCGCCGACGTGCCGCCGGTGCGGTTCGTGGAGTGCGCGACGCTGCCCGCAGTGCTGAAGGCGCTCGACGAGGGCGGCATCGATGTGTGCGTGCTGGACGGCGAGACCGTTCCGGCGGGCGGCATGGGCGTGTGCCGGCAGATCAAGGACGAGATCTTCGACTGCCCGCCCGTGCTGCTGCTCATCGGTCGGCCGCAGGACGCCTGGCTGGCCACCTGGAGCCGCGCGGAGGCGGCGGTGACGCTCCCGGTCGACCCGGTGGAGTTCGCCGAGGCCCTGGCCTCCCTGCTGCGCACCAGGCTCTCCCACCACGCCGCCTGACCCCGTAGCCGGGGGGCGAGTGAGCCTTCTAAACAGCCGGCCGCAGGCGGGCGGCGACGGCGGAGGCGCCGGTCTCCTGGGGCGTGCCGCCGGTCAGGGCGCTGCCCTCGCGCCACTTGTCCCAGGACAGGTTCCAGTCCCCGAAGCCGTTCCCGAACGTGTCCATCATGTCGCCGTAGCTGTTGACGACCTTGACGATGTCGCCCTGCTGGACGGTCTTGAAGAACCACGCGGCGTTGTCCGTGGACATCCCCGTGCAGCCGTGGCTGACGTTCGCGGCACCCTGTGATCCGACGGACCAGGGTGCCGCGTGGAGGTACTCGCCGCTCCAGGTGACGCGGGTCGCCCAGTAGACCGGCAGGTCGTACGACTCCGAGCTGCCCTCGGCGATCCCGATGCTGGTGCTGCGCATCCGGACGAACGGCTCCTTGCCGAGCACGACCTTGATGCCGTTGCGCGTGTCGAAGCCGGGCTTTCCTGTAGTGACCGGAATGGTGTTGATCACTTCTCCGTTGCGCATGACGACCATCGAGTGCGCGGCGGCGTCGGTGATGGCCTCCACACGGTCGCCGATGGTGAGCTTCAGGGCCTTGGAGCGGCCGCCGTAGAGCTTGTTCGCGACCTTGACCCCCGCGAGGTTGCTGGTCGCGTCCACGACCGTTCCCGCGGGCCAGTAGTCCATCGGGCGGTAGTGGAGCGTCTTGTCGTCCACCCAGTACCAGGAGCCCTCCACAGCGGGCTTGGAGTCGACCTTCAGCGCGCGTTCGACGACTCGCCTGGCCTTCTTGTCCTTGACGGCCATGCTGAGCTTGGCCGTGACCGGCTGGCCTACGCCGTACGTGCCCGGCTCCGGGCCGAACTCGGCGGTGAGGAAGCGCTTGGCGGGGGCCGTCTCGAACGTGATCTCACGGACTCCGGGCGAGCCGTCCTCGTTCTCCGTGGCAACGCGCATCGTGTAGCGGGCGCCGGCCGCGAGGGGGGCGGTGGAGCGCCAGCGCAGGCCGTCCGCGGAGAGTTCACCGGCGAGGTAGCGCCCCGCGTCATCTATGACGGTGACGTCCGTGATGCGGCCGGCCTCGCGCTTGGTGGTGACCTCGAGCGGCTTGTCGGGGTCGACCTTGCCGCCGCCGGCCTCGGCGTTGAAGCTGACCTGCCGGGCGGCGTCGTAGGGCTGGGCGGCGAGGGGGTGACCGTCGGGTTCGCCGCACGCGGTCGCGACCACTCCAAGGGCCAGGACCACCAGAGTGCAGCTGAGAACGGTACGGAAGTGCGGCGTGTGGTTCATGAGCACACGCTATGAACGCTTGTCAGCAGCGGCGCGCTGAATGACTCCAAAAGAGGGGCCCGGATCCACCTTCTTGGAGTGAAGGGGACCCGGGCCCGACAGGTGATGCGTCACGCGGTGTTACTGGTTCTGGCTCTCACCGCGGTAGTACTCGAACACCCAGCCGAAGATGCCGATCAGGATCAGCGGCACCGAGAAGTACAGCAGCCACCAGCCGATCGCGACACCGAGGAAGGCGAGCGCACCGCCGATCGCCAGCGAGAGCGGCTGCCAGCTGTGCGGGGAGAAGAAGCCCACCTCGCCGGCCTCGTCGGCCACATCGGCTTCCTTGTTGTCCTGGGCCATGGCGTCCACCCGCCTGGCCGTGAAGGCCAGGTAGTAGCCGATCATGACGCTCAGGCCGAAGGCCAGGAAGAGCGCGGTGGTACCGGCCGGCTCCTTCGACCACACGCCGTACAGGACGGCCATGGCCAGGATGAAGACGCCCAGCCACAGGAACATCTTGCCCTGGATCTTCACTTGCTCTCCTCCTTGCCACCGGCCGTCACGCCGGCCGGGATGCCGCCGTGCTCGAGCTGGTCGAGAGCCGCGATCTCCGGGTGGTGCAGGTCGAACGCGGGAGATTCACTGCGGATGCGGGGCAGGGTGAGGAAGTTGTGCCGCGGCGGCGGGCAGGACGTGGCCCACTCCAGCGAACGGCCGTAGCCCCAGGGGTCGTCGACCTCGATCTTCTTGCCGTACTTCGCCGTCTTCCAGACGTTGTACATGAAGGGCAGGATCGACAGACCGAGCAGGAACGAGGCGATCGTGGAGATCGTGTTCAGCGCGGTGAAGCCGTCGGCCGCGAGGTAGTCCGCGTAGCGGCGCGGCATGCCCTCGGCGCCGAGCCAGTGCTGCACCAGGAAGGTGCCGTGGAAGCCGATGAACAGCGTCCAGAACGTGATCTTGCCGAGCCGCTCGTCCAGCATCTTGCCCGTGAACTTCGGCCACCAGAAGTGGAAGCCGGCGAACATCGCGAAGACCACGGTGCCGAAGACGACGTAGTGGAAGTGCGCGACGACGAAGTACGAGTCGGACACGTGGAAGTCCATCGGCGGCGAGGCCAGGATGACGCCGGTCAGACCACCGAAGGTGAAGGTGACCAGGAAGCCGATCGTCCAGAGCATCGGTGTCTCGAAGGACAGCGAGCCCTTCCACATCGTGCCGATCCAGTTGAAGAACTTCACACCGGTCGGTACGGCGATGAGGAACGTCATGAAGGAGAAGAACGGCAGCAGCACGCCGCCTGTGACGTACATGTGGTGCGCCCACACCGTCACGGACAGACCGGCGATCGCGATGGTCGCGCCCACCAGACCGATGTAACCGAACATCGGCTTGCGGGAGAAGACCGGAATGATCTCCGAGACGATGCCGAAGAACGGCAGGGCGATGATGTACACCTCTGGATGGCCGAAGAACCAGAACAGGTGCTGCCACAGCAACGCGCCGCCGTTGGAGGCGTCGAAGATGTGCGACCCGAACTTGCGGTCCGCCTCCAGGGCGAACAGCGCGGCGGCCAGGACCGGGAAGGCGAGCAGGACCAGCACACCGGTCAGCAGCACGTTCCAGGTGAAGATCGGCATCCGGAACATCGTCATGCCGGGAGCGCGCATGCAGATGATCGTGGTGATGAAGTTGACCGAACCGAGGATCGTGCCGAAGCCGGAGAAGGCCAGACCCATGATCCACATGTCGGCGCCGACACCCGGGGAGCGGACGGCGTCCGACAGCGGGGAGTAGGCGAACCAGCCGAAGTCCGCCGCACCCTGAGGGGTGAGGAAGCCGGCGACCGCGATCAGCGAGCCGAAGAGGTAGAGCCAGTACGCGAACATGTTCAGCCGCGGGAACGCCACGTCGGGCGCGCCGATCTGCAGCGGCATGATCCAGTTCGCGAATCCGGCGAACAGCGGCGTCGCGAACATCAGCAGCATGATCGTGCCGTGCATCGTGAACGCCTGGTTGAACTGCTCGTTCGACATGATCTGCGTGCCGGGACGGGCCAGTTCGGCGCGCATGAAGAGCGCCATCAGGCCACCGATGCAGAAGAAGAAGAACGAGGTGACGAGGTAGAGCGTGCCGATCGTCTTGTGGTCGGTGGTCGTCAGCCACTTCACGACGACGTTGCCGGGCTGCTTGCGCCGTACCGGCAGCTCGTTCTCGTACGAGTCTTCATCTGCCGCGGCGGCACCCTGGGGTTCGTTGAGGATGCTCACAGTTGGTTCTTCTCCGCATTCCTGGCCGGGTCCGTCTGCTCAATGCCCGACGGGATGAAGCCGGTCTGCCCCTTCTCGGCAAGCTCCTTCAGATGCTGCTGGTAGCGCTCCGGGGAGACGACCTTGACGTTGAAGAGCATCCGGGAGTGGTCGACGCCACACAGCTCGGCGCACTTGCCCAGGAAGGTGCCCTCCCTGTTGGGGGTCACCTCGAAGACATTGGTGTGGCCGGGGATGACGTCCTGCTTGAACAGGAAGGGGACCACCCAGAAGGAGTGGATGACGTCACGAGAGGTCAGGATGAACCGGACCTTCTCTCCCTTGGGCAGCCACAGCGTCGGGCCCGGGTTGCCGGTCTGCGGGTTCTCGGTGCCGGGGATGCCGGCGTCGTAGACGCCCTCGGCACCCTCGGGGAAGCTCTGCTGGTACTTGTCCGGAACGGCGTCGAGCTCCTTGGGGATCTCGGCTCCGCTCTGGGCGTCGCCGTCGACGTTCTCGACGTAGTTGAAGCCCCAGCTCCACTGGTAGCCGACCACGTTGATGGTGTGGGCGGGCTTGTCCGAGAGGGCGAGGAGCTTCGTCTCGTCACGCGCGGTGAAGTAGAAGAGCACCGAAACGATGATGATCGGGACCACGGTGTACAGGGCCTCGATCGGCATGTTGTACCGGGTCTGCGGAGGAATCTCCACCTTGGTGCGGCTGCGCCGGTGGAAGAAGATGCTCCACAGGATCAGGCCCCACACCAGCACACCCGTGGCGAGCGCTGCCGCCCACGAGCCCTGCCAGAGGGAGAGGATCCGCGGGGCCTCCTCCGTCACCGGGGTGGGCATGCCAAGCCGGGGGAAGTCCTCCCAGTTGTATGAGCAACCGGAGGCGGTAGCCAGGATCAGGCCCGCAGTCAGCACCTGCGGCAGCTTCCGCCGCATCGGGCGCCGCGACGAGCGGTCGGAGCCGTTGGGACTCACGTAGCGCCTTCCCGAGAGTCTCGGCCCGCGCGGCCGGCTGCGGCCGTCTCGCTGGTCGGTCGCCGGCCCTGACGCGGGCAGGGGTTTGGATGTTTATGCGGACCAAACCCTACTGGACGCTATTTGGGGTCGCGCGGGGAGGGTGCCCAACGCGCCGTCCGACACCCCGAAGGGGTGCCGCACCTTCCCGGGGACCGTCCCAAACCCCCGGAATTCAACGGTCCGGGGCCCATCTGACGCCCCCTCGCCTGCACGGCGTTAGCGTGATGACGTGCCCTACTTCGATGCAGCATCCTCCGCTCCCCTGCACCCGGTCGCGCGTCAGGCCCTGCAGGCCTCGCTCGACGAGGGCTGGGCCGACCCGTCCCGGCTCTACCGCGAAGGGCGGCGGGCGAGGCTTCTGCTGGACGCCGCCCGGGAGGCGGCCGCGGAGGCCGTCGGCTGCCGTCCCGACGAGCTCGTGTTCACTCCTTCGGGGACCCACGCGCTGCACTCCGCGATCTCCGGCGCGCTCGCCGCCCGTCGGCGTGTCGGCGGCCGTCTCGTCGTCTCCGCCGTCGAGCACTCCGCCGTGCTGCACTCGGCGTCCTCGTGGGAGTCGTCGGGCGGGTCGGTGACGGAGGTCGGGGTGGACCGGCTGGGATCGGTGTCCGCCGACGACTTCGCCGGCGCCCTCGGCCCCGGGACGGCGCTGGCGTGCCTGCAGTCCGCCAACCACGAGGTGGGCACCGAGCAGCCGGTGGACGCGGTGGCCGCCGCCTGCCGGGAGGCGGGTGTGCCGCTGCTGGTGGACGCCGCGCAGTCGCTGCCCTGGGGGCCGGTGCGGGGCGACTGGTCCCTGCTGGCCGCGAGCGCGCACAAGTGGGGCGGCCCGGCCGGTGTCGGGCTGCTCGCGGTGCGCAAGGGTGTCCGTTTCGCCCCGCAAGGTCCCGCCGACGAGCGGGAGTCGGGGCGGGCGCCCGGCTTCGAGAACATCCCGGCGATCGTGGCGGCCGCGGCGTCGCTGCGTGCGGTACGCGCGGAGGCGGCGGAGCAGGCCGCGGGTCTCCGGGGCCTGGTGGACCTGATCCGCACGCGGGTGCCGGAGCTGGTGCCGGACGTCGAGGTGGTGGGCGACCCGGTGCGGCGGCTGCCCCACCTGGTGACGTTCTCCTGTCTCTATGTCGACGGAGAGACAGTGCTGCACGAGCTGGACCGGGCGGGCTACTCGGTGTCGTCCGGTTCGTCGTGCACGAGCAGCACGCTCACGCCGAGCCATGTGCTGCGGGCGATGGGAGTGCTGTCGGAGGGCAATGTGCGGGTCTCGCTGCCGCTCGGCACGTCACGGGAGGACGTCGACGGTTTCCTTCAGGTGCTGCCGCGAGTGGTGGCGGAGGTGCGGGAGCGTCTCGGCGCGCCCGCCCCGGCGCCGGTCGAACCGTCCGGCCGGGACGCGTCGCTCGTCGTGGATGCGCTGGGCAGGAGGTGCCCGATCCCGGTCATCGAACTGGCGAAGGTGATCGGCGACGTACCGGTCGGCGCGACGGTGACGGTGCTCTCGGACGACGGGGCGGCCCGCCTGGACATCCCGGCGTGGTGCGTGATGCGGGGGCAGGAGTACGTGGGGGAACAGGAGGCGGAGCGAGGGGTGGCGTACGTGGTGCGGCGGCTGGTGTAGGGGTGTCCGGCGCATCAGGGCCCCGGCCCGGATCCGCCGGACAGCCCCTGGGGACCCCGCCGGCCCGGCGGGGTCCCCCTGAGCGTGTCAGGCCAGGTGTGCGTGGACCTCGGCTGCCGCCTCGTGGCCGTACGCCTTGGTGAAGCGCTCCATGAAGTGCGCCCGCCGCAGCGTGTACTCCTGCGTGCCCAGCGTCTCGATCACCAGCGTGGCCAGCATGCAGCCCACCTGCGCCGCCCGCTCATGGCCCACGCCCCACGACAGGCCCGACAGGAAGCCCGCGCGGAACGCGTCGCCCACGCCCGTCGGGTCGACCTTGGCGTCCTCCTCCGGGCAGCCGACCTCGATCGTCTCCCCTCCCGCCGCCTCGATGCGGACGCCCCGGGAGCCGAGCGTGGTGACGCGGTGGCCGACCCTGGCCAGGATCTCCCCGTCGGTCCAGCCGGTCTTGGACTCGATGAGGCCCTTCTCGTACTCGTTCGAGAACAGGTACGCGGCGCCGTCCAGCAGTATCCGGATCTCGTCGCCGTCCATGCGCGCGATCTGCTGCGAGAAGTCCGCGGCGAACGGGATGGCGCGCGAGCGGCACTCCTCGGTGTGACGCAGCATCGCCTCGGGGTCGTCCGCGCCGATCAGGACGAGATCCAGGCCGCCGACCCGGTCGGCCACGGACTTCAGCTCGATCTGGCGAGCCTCGCTCATGGCACCGGTGTAGAAGGAGCCGATCTGGTTGTGGTCGGCGTCGGTGGTGCACACGAAGCGGGCGGTGTGCAGGACCTCGGAGATACGGACCGACGCGGTGTCCACACCGTGACGGTCGAGCCAGGCGCGGTACTCGTCGAAGTCCGAGCCGGCCGCGCCGACGAGGATCGGTCCGGTGCCCAGCTGGCCCATGCCGAAGCAGATGTTGGCCCCGACACCGCCCCTGCGCACATCGAGATTGTCGACGAGGAAGGACAGGGAGACCGTGTGCAACTGGTCCGCGACCAACTGGTCGGCGAAGCGGCCGGGGAAGGTCATGAGGTGGTCGGTGGCGATGGAGCCGGTGACTGCGATACGCACGGTGAGGCGCTCCTGGGGCGGGTTGGCAGTGACAGTCCACGCTACCGGGTTCTACGCCCCTTCCACGTGCGGAAACTACCCGATAGTAGGGCTTTTTTCCGCCAGGCCCAGGTGCATACGGTGCCGCTATGACGAAGCACATCGCCGCGCGCGAGTCGCGGGAGTCCGAGATGAGTCTCGACCAGCTGCGCGGTGACTGCGCGCGCATGGCACCGCACTGGGTCGTACCGGCGGTCACGGCGCCGGCGCCGGTGCACCATTCGCTCATCCACGGGGTCGTGGTGCCGCCCTCCTCGGCCCGGCTGCTGGACGCGATGTCCGACTACGGCGACTGAGCCGCGACGGGCGCCGCGCGACGCGAGGGAACCACGCGCTCCCCCGCTCCGTCCCATCCGTGCCCTCCGCAGCAGGAGGCACGAGACAAGGAGCGATGCGGTGAGCAGCACGGACAAGACGCAACGCAGCCCCCGCCACCGGCGTTCCCCGCTCGTCGTCGCCTCGGTGGCGGCGGCGGTGCTGGTCGCCGGCGGAGGCGGGGCGTACGTGGCGACCACAGGACTGGGCGGCGGCACGGACACGGCGTCCGACGCGAAGAGCGACGCCCCCCGGGGTGGGCCGGCTCCGCTGCTCTCCCTGGACGCGCCGGGGAGCGCCGGCGAGAGCACGGGCTCCATCGCTCCGGGCGAGCCCGATCCGAACGACGGTGGCGGTACGGTCTACCGCGCCGCGGGCGATCTGCCCGAGGGACCCGAGCGGGCCGCCGTGTACCGGGCGGCCGGATCCGTGACGGAGGCCGAGGTCGCACGGCTGGCAAAGGCGCTCGGTGTGACGGGATCGCCGCGACTGGCGGGTACAGCGTGGAAGATCGGGGCGGACAAGGACGGCTCGGGCCCGATGCTCCAGGTGAACAAGGACGCTCCGGGCACCTGGACCTTCGCCCGCTACGGCGCGGCGCCCCGCGGCGACGACTGCCCGAAGGGCAAGGACTGCCCGGCCGACGGCTCGGTGGCGCCGGACGAGTCGGGGCCCGCGGTCGACGAGGCGGCCGCGAAGAAGGCCGCGGCGCCGGTGCTGGCCGCGGTCGGCCAGGGCGACGCGAAGCTCGACGCCCGGCAGCTGATGGGCGCGGTACGCGTGGTCAACGCCGACCCGGTGGTGGGCGGCCTGCCCACGTACGGCTGGAGCACCGGCATCCAGGTCGGCGCGGACGGTCAGGTGATCGGCGGGAGCGGGCAGCTGAAGAAGCCCGTGAAGTCCCACAGCTATCCGGCGATCTCCGCGGACGAGGCGATGAAGGCGCTGAACGAGGCCGGGCAGGGCGGTGGCCCGATCGGCATCGGCGGCTGCGCGACGCCCGTGCCGCACAAGGACGACCTGCGGGTGGGTGAGCCGCCCGCGGACGAGTCGCGGGAGGGCGAGCAGAAGCCCGCCGCGCCGTGTGAGCCGGCGGGCGACAAGCCCGCACCGGAGCAGCTGACTGTCGAGAAGGCCGTCTTCGGGCTGGCGGCGCAGTATGTGGACGGGCGACAGGCGCTGGTGCCGTCGTGGCTGTTCCAGGTGACTGCGAAGGGGCAGGCCGAGCCGTTCACGGTCACGCACACCGCGGTGGAGCCGGCGTATCTCAAGTCGGCCGAGCCGCCGCACCAGGACGTCACGCCGACCGAGCCGGGGAAGGTCCCCTCCCCTCCGGCCATCTCGTACAGCGTGGACGGCAGGACGCTGTCGGTGACCTTCTGGGGCGGGGTGTGCAGCGACTACGAGGCGAGGGCGACGGAGAGCCCGGACCAGGTGAAGGTCGAGATCGTCGAGCCGAATCCCGATCCCGACCGGGTGTGCATCGCCATCGCCAAGGAGCTGACCGAATCGGTGACGCTGGACGCACCCCTGGACGGCCGCAAGGTCGTTGACGCGAGCACGGGCAAGGAACTGCCGCGCAAGGGGTGAGGGTGCTGAGACGCCGAAGGCGGCGGTCCCGGATGGGGGCCGCCGCCTTTCGCCGCATGCAGAGAAGAGTCTCTAGCTGAACGAGTCGCCGCAGGCGCAGGAACCCGTCGCGTTCGGGTTGTCGATGGTGAAGCCCTGCTTCTCGATGGTGTCGACGAAGTCGATCGACGCACCGCCCAGGTACGGCGCGCTCATGCGGTCGGTGACGACCTTGACGCCGCCGAAGTCCTTGACGACGTCGCCGTCGAGCGAGCGCTCGTCGAAGAACAGCTGGTACCGCAGGCCGGAGCAGCCGCCGGGCTGAACAGCGACACGCAGGGCGAGGTCGTCACGGCCTTCCTGGTCCAGCAGGGCCTTGACCTTGGCCGCGGCGGCGTCGGACAGGAGGATGCCGTCGCTCACGGTGGTGGTCTCGTCCGATACGGACATCTGCTTCTCTCCCGGGTAGTACGGAGACTGCTTGCCGACGGGTGCAACCGGCCGGGTCCCGGATTCATTCCGGGCGAGCCCTAGTCTTTCCCTTTCATGCTCGCACACCGGCTCGACACAAGGCACCGGCCTGTGGACAGGGGGTGCGTCACATCGACGCTATGGACATCGTCAAAGTGACGTGAAGCGGTTATGATAGATAGCGTCAAATAGACGAGAAGCCCTCTGTCAGACGAAGAAAGGGTGCGTGTCGTGACCACCGCCCCAACCCGCCCCGAGCTCGACGTCCAGCCGACGCCGCTCGCCCTCCTGCTGCTCGGCCGCGAGGCCGACCCCCGCAGCGAGCGCGGTGTCGAGTGCCCGGGCGACCTGCCATCGCCGTCCGACCCGGACCTGGTGGAGCGCGCCCGTGCGGCCAAGGAGAAGCTCGGCAGCAAGGTCTTCGTCCTGGGCCACCACTACCAGCGTGACGAGGTCATCCAGTTCGCGGACGTCACCGGCGACTCCTTCAAGCTGGCCAAGGACGCGGCCGCGCGCCCCGAGGCCGAGTACATCGTCTTCTGCGGTGTGCACTTCATGGCCGAGTCCGCGGACATCCTGACGTCCGACGACCAGAAGGTCGTGCTCCCCGACCTCGCGGCCGGCTGCTCGATGGCCGACATGGCCACGGCCGAGCAGGTCGCCGAGTGCTGGGACGTGCTGACGGAGGCGGGCATCGCCGAGCAGGTCGTGCCCGTGTCGTACATGAACTCCTCGGCGGACATCAAGGCGTTCACCGGCAAGCACGGCGGCACCATCTGTACGTCGTCGAACGCGAAGCGCGCGCTGGACTGGGCCTTCGAGCAGGGCGAGAAGGTCCTCTTCCTGCCCGACCAGCACCTGGGCCGCAACACCGCCGTCCGTGACATGGGGATGTCTCTTGAGGACTGCGTGCTCTACAACCCGCACAAGCCGAACGGCGGCCTGACCGCGGAGGAACTGCGAGCCGCCAAGATGATCCTGTGGCGCGGCCACTGCTCGGTGCACGGCCGGTTCTCGCTGGACTCGGTCAACGACGTGCGCGAGCGCATCCCGGGCGTCAACGTCCTGGTGCACCCTGAGTGCAAGCACGAGGTCGTCGCGGCCGCGGACTACGTGGGCTCGACGGAGTACATCATCAACACGCTTCAGGCGGCCCCGGCCGGGTCCAAGTGGGCCATCGGCACGGAGCTGAACCTGGTCCGTCGTCTGGCGAATCGTTTCGCAGACGAGGGCAAGGAGATCGTCTTCCTCGACAAGACGGTCTGCTTCTGCTCGACGATGAACCGGATCGACCTGCCCCACCTGGTGTGGGCTCTGGAGTCGCTGGCCGAGGGCAACCTGGTCAACCGCATCCAGGTCGACAAGGAGACGGAGAGCTTCGCGAAGCTGGCGCTGGAGCGGATGCTGGCGCTGCCGTAGCTCCTGCCCCTACGCCCCGCGGGCGCGGGGGACCCCACCGGGCCCTCGCGCCACAAAACCTACGGCCTGGCGGTGCTGGGTCCCCCGGCGAAGCCAGGGGGAGTGCCGCAGCGGGGCCGGCTTTGTCAGCCCGGCCGAGGGTCCCCGGGGCGAAGCCCAGGGGAAGTTCAAGGACCCCGCCGAAGGGCGGTACGGCTCTTGGGCGAAGCCCCGGTTTCGGGATGGGGCTTCGCCGGCCGGCATCGGCCGCCCCGGACCCGCAGCGCCACGACTCCCGAACCGTGATGGCCCAACGCGCTGATCCACCAGGTCCAAGTCCGCAGCTTCTCGACAGCACAGGGGGCGGCATCGGCGACCCGGCCGACGTTCTGGCCGGGCTCCCCTGTCTGCGCAGGCTCGGCGTCGACAGCGCCCGCTGCATGCTCACGCGTTCACCGGCTCCGGCGTCGGCGGGTCTGTCGAGGCCGGCGTACCCGCCGCTCAGCGCGGCGCCGTTCCTTGCACGGCTCCACCATCGCGTACAGCGTCGGCGCCAGCAGCAGCGTCAGCGGCGTCGAGGTGATCAGGCCGCCGATCAGCGCCAGGGCCGGCGGCCTGGCCATGAGGCCGCCCTCGCCCGTCACGCCCGGCACCATCGGCAGCACGGTGAAGACCGTCGCCAGGGCCATTGTCAGGATCGGACGCAGCCGGCACCGGCCACCACGGCCCCGCAGGGCTCACTCCACCCGTGGACGTACCAGACCGGACTCGTACGCGGTGACCACCAGCTGGGCCCGGTCGCGGGCGCCGAGCTTGGCCATCGCCCGGTTCACATGGGTCTTCACGGTGAGCGGACTGACCTCCAGACGGTCGGCGATCTCGTCGTTGGAGTGCCCGCCGGCGACCAGCACCAGCACTTCGCGCTCGCGGCTCGTGAGGGCGGACATCCGCTCGGCGTACGCGCCGGGTTCGGCCACGTTGTCCGAACCGCCGCCCTGGGCGAGGAACGTGGCGATCAGTCCCTTGGTCGCGGCCGGGGACAGCAGCGCTTCTCCGGCGGCGGCGACACGGATCGCGTTCAGGAGCTCCTCGGGCTCGGCGCCCTTCCCGAGGAAGCCGGAGGCCCCGGCGCGCAGCGACTGGACGACGTATTCGTCCACCTCGAAGGTCGTCAGCATCACCACCCGCACATGCGACAGTTCGGGATCCGCGCTGATCATGCGGGTCGCGGCGAGGCCGTCCGTGCCGGGCATCCGGATGTCCATCAGGACGACGTCGGCGCGGGCGGAGCGGGTCAGGGCGACGGCCTGCGCGCCGTCGGCGGCCTCCCCGACGACCTCCATGTCCGGTTCGGAGTCCACCAGGACCTTGAACGCGCTGCGCAGCAGCGCCTGGTCGTCGGCGAGCAGCACCCTGATGGTCATCGGTCCTCCCCCGCGCGGGCCGCCCGCGCATGCAGGGGCAGTATCGCCTGCACCCGGAAGCCGCCTCCGTAGCGGGGCCTGGCGGCGAGGGTGCCGCCGAGCGCGGTGACCCGTTCCCGCATGCCGATGAGTCCGTGGCCGCCGCCTTCGCCGGGGTCCGGGTCGACGGCGCCGTTGTCGAGGACGGTCACCTCCAGGGTGGCGCCGACGCGCACCACGCTGACCTCGGCCTTGGCGTCCGGGCCCGCGTGCTTCTGCACATTGGTCAGCGACTCCTGGATGATCCGGTACGCGGCGAGGTCGACCGCCGCGGACGGGCTGACGCCGTCGTCGGCGCGGGCGACTTCGACGGGCAGTCCGGCCTGGCGGAAGGTGGTGACGAGTTCGTCGAGGACGGCGAGGCCGGGGGCCGGCTGGGTGGGCGCCTCGGGGTCGCCGGACTGACGCAGCAGGCCGACGGTGGCGCGCAGTTCGTCGAGTGCGGAGCGGCTGGCCTCGCGGACATGGGCCAGGGCTTCCTTGGCCTGGTCGGGCCGCTTGTCCATGACATGGGCGGCGACGCCGGCCTGCACGTTGACCAGGGCGATGTGGTGCGCGACGACATCGTGCAGATCGCGGGCGATGCGCAGCCGCTCCTCGGCGACGCGGCGCCCGGCCTCCTCCTCGCGGGTCCGCTCGGCGCGCTCGGCCCTCTCCCGTATGGCGTCGACGAAGGCGTGGCGGCTGCGGACGGCGTCACCGGCGGCGGCCGCCATCCCGGTCCAGGCGAAGATGCCCAGGTTCTCCTGGGTGTACCAGGGAGTGGAGCCGAACGACATCGCCGCGCCCGTCAGCACGGCCATCGTCAGCAGCCCGACGCGCCACGTCGTGGGCCGGTCGGTGGTGGAGGCGACGGTGTACAGGGCGATGACGGCGCTCATGGCGACGGGCGCCGCCGGGTCGCCGACCACGAGCTCGACGACGGACACAAGACCGGTGACACCGAGCACGGCCATCGGTTCGCACCGCCGGAAGACGAGCGCGGCCGCCGCGACGACCATCAGGACGGCGCTGCGGAGCTCGGGTGTGCGGGTGCCGAAGGTGGGGCCGTGGGGTCCGTGCGGGTCGGCGAAGGACCCGGTGACCATGCAGGCGAGCACGGCGACGGCGAGCGCGGCGTCGAATGCGAGCGGGTGCGCGTGCAGCCAGTGCCTTGTCCGCAGGAGCCGGTCGGCGAGTGAGGTCACGTCCGGCTACGTTACGGGGTGCTGAGGGGGGTGCGGAGGGGGGTGCGGAGGGGCGTGCGGCGGGGCCGCTGCGCGGGGCTGTTCCCCGCCCCGCCCCTCCCGAACCGGCTCCCGTCCCAGACCCCGTACCCGGCTTCGCTGGGGCCGGACGAGCAGGAACCGCACCCCACCGCCGGCCGGCCCGCCGGCGCGGGGTCGATTGGGTCCCCGCGCCGGCAGGGCGAGGAGCCCCAGCTCACGGGAAGGGACGGGCAGGGGAGGACCGCCGGGGCCGCTGGGCCGCGTCAGTCCGGGGGTTCGACCGGGGCCGGGGATTCGGACGGGGCCGTGCGGGAGGACTCCAGCGGCTCCGGCTCCGGCTCCGTGCGGGAGGGCTCCGGGCCCGTGGGAATGAGCCCGTCCTCGCCCAGCAGCTCCCGGACGTCCTCCAGCGTCGCGTCCGGCGCGGGAAGGATCAGCTCGGACGGCTCCAGGGAGGCGTCGGGCAGTGGCTCGCCGAGCTCGCGGACCTTTTCGAGCAGGGCGTGCAGCGTCCGGCGGAAACCGGTGCCGTCGCCGCTCTCCATCTCCGCGAGCAGCTCGTCGTCGAGCTTGTTCAGCTCAGGGAAGTGGCTGTCCGCCACCTCCAGCTGCCCCTCCCCCATGATCCGTACGATCATGACGAGTCCTTACTGCTTGTCGAACTTCGGAGTGCTCTGCTGCTGCGGCGGCGCGTCCTGACGGTCCGCACCGCCCTCGATCGCCTGCTGCTGCGACGCCGGGCCGCCGGCCAGCTCGGCCTTCATGCGCTGGAGCTCCAGCTCGACGTCCGTACCACCGGAGAGGCGGTCGAGCTCGGCCTGGATGTCGTCCTTCGCCAGGCCCGACTGGTCGTCGAGAGCACCGGAGGCGAGCAGCTCGTCGATCGCGCCGGCCCGTGCCTGGAGCTGCGCGGTCTTGTCCTCGGCGCGCTGGATCGCGACGCCGACGTCGCTCATCTCCTCCGAGATGCCGGAGAAGGACTCCGCGATCCGGGTCTGCGCCTGGGCGGCGGTGTACGTCGCCTTGATCGTCTCCTTCTTCGTACGGAAGGCGTCGACCTTGGCCTGCAGCCGCTGCGCGGCGAGCGTGAGCTTCTCCTCCTCGCCCTGCAGGGTCTGGTGCTGGGTCTCCAGGTCGGTGACCTGCTGCTGGAGCGCGGCACGGCGGGAGAGCGCCTCGCGCGCCAGGTCCTCGCGACCCAGCGCAAGCGCCTTGCGGCCCTGGTCCTCCAGCTTTGCGGACTGGCCCTGCAGCTGGTTCAGCTGGAGCTCGAGGCGCTTGCGGGACGTCGCGACGTCCGCGACTCCGCGGCGGACCTTCTGCAACAGCTCCAGCTGCTTCTGGTACGAGTAATCGAGGGTTTCGCGCGGATCCTCGGCCCGGTCAAGGGCCTTGTTCGCCTTCGCGCGGAAGATCATCCCCATACGCTTCATGACACCGCTCATGGGCTTCGCGCGCCCCCTTCTGACGGACTCGGCTTCACCACTCCAACAGAACCCACAGTACGGGCCCTGCATCCATTACCGCACTGTTCGAGCGTGGATGCGCTCATCCCCAAGGACGACTGCGAACAGCTCCTGATCCGGCCGAAGGAGTAGAGAGCCGTCAGGGACCCGTCGCACCGGACGTCCGCTCTGTGGTGCTTGTGTCCTTTACGGACGCACGCCGTTGCGGGATCGTTCCCCGCGAAGGTGGGGTCCATGCCTCGCACCCCGTACCCTTGGGCTTTGTGTTCCGTAGCCGTTCCAAGGACGAGAAGGCCCCCACCGAAAAGGTGACGGCGGACCTCTCCAAGCAGCCCCGCGACCCCGAGGCCCCCAAGGGCCGCCCGACACCGAAGCGCGCCGAGGCCCAGGGCCAGCGGCGCCGTGCGGCCACCCCACCGCAGGACCGCAAGGAGGCGATGAAGCGCCAGCGCGAGGCCCGCCGTGCGGACCTGGCCAGGCAGCGCGAGGCCCTCGCCAGCGGCGACGAGCGCTATCTGCCGGCCCGTGACAAGGGTCCGGTGCGGCGCTTCGTGCGCGACTTCGTCGACTCCCGCTTCTGCATCGCCGAGTTCTTCCTGCCGCTCGCGGTGGTCATCCTCGTACTGAGCATGATCCGGGTCCCGCAGTTGCAGAACATCGCCCTGCTGCTCTGGCTCGGCGTGATCGTGATGATCGTCATCGACTCCGTCGGTCTGGTGATCCGGCTCAAGAAGCAGCTGCGCGAGCGCTTCCCGGACGAGCCGAAGCGCGGCGCGGTGGCGTACGGCCTGATGCGTACGCTGCAGATGCGCCGGCTTCGTCTGCCCAAGCCGCAGGTCAAGCGCGGGGAGCGGCCCTGAGCGCGCGCTCCGTCGAGCCCTCGTGCTTCGCCGGGGCGTCCGCCGAATGGCTCGCGGGGGCGGGCGGGCTGCGCAACACGGTCCGCCAGGAACTCGTCGCCCGCCAGCTGGAAGAGCAGATCTCCGCCCGGTATCCGGTCGGACAGCGCCTCAGGGTGCTCGACGTGGGCATGGGGCAGGGCACGCAGGCACTGCGTCTGGCGCGGGCCGGGCACACGGTCACGGGGCTGGAGTCGGACGCCGCCATGCTGAAGGCGGCGCGCGAGTCGCTCGCCGGCGAACCGGCCGGGATCCGCGAGCGGGTCCGGCTGATCGAGGGCGACGGGCGCGACACCGGTGTGCACTTCCTGCCGGGCAGCTTCGACGTGGTGCTGTGCCACGGCGTCCTGATGTACGTCGCCGAGGCGGACGCGATGCTCGCGGGCCTCGCGCGGATGCTGGCACCGGGCGGGCTGCTGTCCCTCCTGGTGCGCAACGGGGACGCGCTGGCGATGCGGCCGGGCCTTGCCGGTGACTGGTCCGCGGCCCGGAGCGCGTTCGACACCGAGATGTACACCAACCGGCTCGGTCTCACCGTGCGGGCGGACCGGCTGGCCGCGCTGACGGAGACGCTCGAAGGGATCAACGCGCCGCTGCACGCCTGGTACGGGGTGCGTGTCTTCACGGACAGCGTCGGCAACGACGTCGAGCTGCCCTCGGCCGAGGAGCTGCACCAGCTGCTCTCCGTGGAGGAACGGGCGGGGCGTACCGATCCGTACCGGCGGGTGGCGGCGCTGCTGCATCTGTGCGGAGTGCGGCGGGCCTGAGGCCCGGCCTCGCCCTCCCCCTGATCGGCGGCGCAGGGCGGGCGACCAGGAGGAAGCAAAAGGGATACTCCGGGCATGAGCGCATCCCCGTCCCGCGGTCCGTCACGCCGTTCGCCGCTGCCCGCTCTCCTTTCCGTCACGGCCGCGCTCTGCGCGGCCGTTCTCGTCGGCGGCTGCTCACCGGCCGCCCCGCCGCAGCCGTCGGCGCCGTCGAACCTCGTCACGGCGCGCGCCCTGGCGCCGAAGGCCGCGAACGAACTGGAGGACGACTACCAGGCCGTCATCGAGAACGTGCTCCCGTCGGTCGTGCAGATCGAGGCGGACGAACGCCTCGGCTCCGGGATCGTCTACGACGACGAGGGGCACATCGTCACCAACGCGCACGTCGTGGGCCCCGGCAGGTCGTTCAGGGTGACAGTGGCGACGGGCGAGGCGCCGATGACGGCACGGCTGGTCTCCTCCTACCCGGAGCAGGACCTCGCGGTCATCCGGCTGGAGTCCGTGCCCGAGGGGCTGAGGGCGGCGACGTTCGGTGACTCGTCCACGGTCGCGGTCGGCCAGATCGTGCTGGCCATGGGTTCGCCGCTGGGCCTCTCCAGCAGCGTCACCCAGGGCATCGTCTCGGCGGTCGGCCGGACCGTGACCCAGAGCGACCTGGGCGGCGGCACCGGGGCTACGTTCGCCGACATGGTGCAGACGTCGGCCCCGATCAATCCGGGCAACAGCGGAGGCGCGCTGGTCAATCTGGACAGCGAGGTCATCGGCATTCCGACGCTCGCCGCGGTGGACCCGTCACTGGGCGAGGGCGCAGCGCCCGGCATCGGCTTCGCGATCCCGGCGTCGATGGTCCGCAGGATCGCCGACCAGATCATCACGACCGGCCGGGTCACGGACTCGGGCCGGGCGGCGCTCGGCATCACGGGCCGTACGGTCCTCGACGACCGCTACGCCCCGTCCGGCGTGGCGGTGGTCGAGGTCACGCAGGACGGTCCCGCGGACCAGGCCGGACTGCGGGCGGGCGACATCATCACGAAGGTGGGGAACACCGCGATCACGACGATCACGTCGCTCGCGGAGGCACTGGCGGCGCAGCAGCCCGGCGACAAGGTGACGGTGACGTATCAGCGGGACGGATCACAGCGCACGGCTCAGGTCACGCTGGGCGAGCTCTGACGGGGCGGTTGCGCCAGGGAGCAGGACGCCGGCACCGGGCCGCCCCGTCGAGTGCGGCCCGGTGCGTGCGTCGGCCCGAGGTCTACTCGTGGAGGCTCATCGGGCCGTAGACCTTCGTCCCGTCCTCCGAGAGCACCACCTGGTCGGCCCCGCCCTCCTGGAGCTCCTTGTAGTGCTCACCGATCCACGACTCGGCGTCGCCCTGGGTGGGGAACTCCTCCGGCTCCACCGCCGGCTGCACCTCCGTACCGTCGGACTTCTCGAACCGCCACGTCCATGCCATGTGCGCCTCCGGGTCCCTGGGGCCTCGCAGCTGATCAGTTTGCTGCCCGCAGCGTAGCCGGGCGCGCACCAGCTGCGGGGACGCGGGAGGATCAGGGGCGTGGAACTGACTCTGCTCGGCACCGGCGCGCCCGCCGGCCTCCCCCGTCCCGACTGCCCCTGCGCCGTCTGCGCGACCGCTCGCGGCGCGGAGGCGCGGGCGGCCACCGCACTGCTCCTGGACGGGGCGCTGCTGCTCGACCTCACGCCCGGGGCCGCGCTGGCGGCGGCGCGGGCGGGGCATTCGCTCGTCGGCGTACGCCAGGTGCTGCTGGCCCATCCGCACGACGGCCCCGCGCTCGACCTGCCGGCCGGGCTGCCGACTCCCGGCCGGGTGCCCGACGGCCGGGAGCTGACGCTGATCAGCGGGCACCGGGTGCGGGCGGTTCCGGTGGACCACCCCGGTACGGGGTACGAGGTGACGTCACCCGAGGGCGAGCGGCTGCTCTATCTGCCCCCGGGCGCCGCGCCCGCCGGTCTGGCCGAGGGGCTCGCCGCGTACGAGATGGTCGTCGCGGATGTCGTGGGGCGGCCGGACGCGGTGGGACGCCTGCGGGCCGCGGGGGCGATCGGGTCCACGACCGATGTGATCGCCGTCCATCTCGACCACGACGTGCCCGGCGGTTCCGAGCTGGCACGGCGGCTGGCGGCGGCGGGGGCGCGGGCGGTGCCGGACGGGACGACGCTGATCGTCGGCGAGTACCACGCGGTCCCGGACGTGCCCCGGCGCACGCTGGTGACGGGCGGGGCCCGTTCGGGCAAGTCACTGGAGGCGGAGCGACGCCTGGAGGCGTTCCCGGACGTGCTGTACGTCGCGACCGGCGGGCACCGCGAGGGGGACGTGGAGTGGGCGGCGAGGGTGGCCGCCCACCGCGAGCGGCGGCCCGGCTCCTGGCGCACGACCGAGACGTGCGACCTGGTGCCGCTGCTGAGCGAGGACGGGCCGCCGCTGCTGATCGACTGCCTGTCGCTCTGGCTGACCGACGCGATGGACCGGGCGGACGCCTGGGACGACGCCGCGTGGGCGGCGCACGGCGAGCGGACGCTGCGCACACGGGTGACCGAACTCGTGACCGCGGTACGGGAGACGGGCCGCACGGTGGTGGCGGTCACCAACGAGGTCGGCTCGGGCGTGGTCCCGGCGACCGCGTCCGGCCGCCGCTTCCGCGACGAACTGGGCCGCCTGAACGCGGCGTTCGCGGCGGAGTGCGAGCACGTGCTGCTCGTGGTTGCGGGGCAGGCGCTGCAGTTGCGGGGGTGAGGGGCGGGTCCGCCGGTTCGCGCGGCGAGTTCGGTGGGGCGCCGCGGCCGCCGGAGCTGGGGGCACGAGGTGAGCGCACCCGCTCGCGCCGGTGCACCGGTTCGGGGCGCGGCGGCCGCCCGAGCGGGGCACGAGGCAGGCGCACCCGCTCGCGCCTCGGTCCCGCGGGGTTCCACCCCAGACCCCGCACCTCAATCGCCGGCAGCTCGAATTGCCCCGCACGCCCCGGTGCCCTCGGCGGCGCGGCCGGTTCCGGAGGGGCCTCCTGCCGACGGAGCTCGGAGCACGAGGTGATCGCACCCGCTCGCGCGGCGGTCTCGGGGGCCCCCGGACTCCGCAGCCCCCATCGTCGGCGGGGCTCAGATCGCCCCGGCCGAGGGGGCCGGGGCGGCCTGAGAAGGCCCGCCCGCGCGCTCAGCGGGCCCAGCGGCGCGGGAGAAGGGGGCGGGAGGCTCCCGGGGCGTCACCGCGTGACGGTACTGTTCGGCGGATGAGCAGGCTGAATCTCGACGACTTCTCCGATCTGATCGAGCGCCCCGACAGCGGTGTCCGGCGCGCCGCCGAGGAACGGCGGGAGCGGCTGGTCCTGCCGCCCGGTGCGCTGGGGCGGCTCGACGAGCTGGGTGAGTGGCTCGCGGCCGCGCAGGGCGCCGTCCCGGTCAGGGCCATCGAGCAGCCGCGGGTCGTGCTGTTCGCCGGCGACCACGGTGTCGCCGAACTCGGCGTCTCGGGACGGGAGTCCGGCACCGCACACAAGCTCGTGCGGGCCGTACTCGAAGGCGCGAGCCCCGTCGCCGTGCTGGCCCGTCGATCCGGCGTGCCGGTGCGGATCGTCGACGCCGGCCTGGACTGCGATCCCGAGCTGCTGCCCGAGGACGTCGTGAAGCACCGGGTGCGGCGCGGCAGCGGCCGTATCGACATCGAGGACGCGCTGACCGTCGAGGAGGCCGAACAGGCCGTACGCCTCGGTATGGCGATCGCCGACGAGGAGGCCGACTCGGGCACCGACCTGGTCGTCCTCGGCGACCTCAGCGTCGGAGGCACCACAGCCGCCGCCACCCTGGTCGCCGCGCTGTGCGGCACGGACGCGTCCGTGGTCACCGGTCGCGGCGGGGCCGGGATCGACGACCTGTCCTGGATGCGCAAGTGCGCGGCGATCCGTGACGCGCTGCGCCGCGCCCGGCCGGTGCTGGGCGACCAGCTGGAGCTGCTCGCGACGGTCGGCGGCGCGGACCTGGCGGCGATGACCGGCTTCCTTCTGCAGTGCGCGGTGCGCCGGACGCCTGTCGTGCTCGACGGCGTCGTGGCGGCGGCGTGCGGTCTCGTGGGCCAGCGTGCGGCGTTCCGTTCGCCCGACTGGTGGCTCGCGGGCCAGCTCAGCGGTGAGCCGGCGCAGGCGAAGGCGCTGGACCGCATGGCGCTCACCCCGCTCCTCGACCATGCCGTCACCGTGGGCGAGGGTGCCGGCGCCCTGCTCGCGCTCCCCCTGGTCCAGGCGGCCGCCGCCCTCGCGGCGGAGCTGCCCGAGCGGAAGCCGGAGACCGGCGACGAGGAACAGGCGTCGGGGGACGAGAGCCTGACGGACTGACAGACGCGACCGCGCGGCAGCCGACCAGACGACGGCCGGCGGCCGGCGGCCGCAGCGTGACTCCACCATGACCAGCGATGACCCATATGATCGCTTTTCATGGGAGAAGTCCGCTTTTCCGGTGAAGAGTCGCGACGCAGCACCGACCGCACGCGGCGCAGCGCGGCATTCGCCGTCTGGTACCTGCGGATCGTGACGGTCATCAATTTCCTGAGCGCCGTATGGGTGTCCCTCGGTCAGGATCTGCGCCGCCACAACACCGACAACTACTTCACGCCCTACCTGCTCACCGCGGGCTTCGCGTCCGGTGTCTTCACCCTCTTCCTCGCCATCACCATGCGCCGCCGCAAACGGGCGGCCTGGATTCTCAACGTCGTGCTCTGCGGCCTTTTCCTGCTGCTCTTCGCCGTCGCGATGGCCTTCCCCGAGATCCGGCAGCACGCGCAGAACTGGATCTCCCTTGTGCTCAGCGCGGCCTTCATGGCCGCCCTGCTGCACGGCCGCCGCGAGTTCTACGCCAAGGGCGACCGGTCCAACCCCGAGCTGGCCGCCGCCGTCGCGGTCGGTGGTCTGCTCGTCGCCTCGCTGCTGGCCGCGGGACTGGTCACCGTGACCAACACCTCCCCCGCGGGCTCGACCTTCCTGGAGCGCTGGCGTTACGGCGCGATGCGGCTGGTCTCCATCGCGGTCGGCGACTCCCGCTTCCCCGAGATCACCACCCCAGGCTGGGTGGACGTCGTCATCAACATCATGTCCACGCTGCTGCTGCTCGGCGTTCTGTACGCGGCCTTCCGCTCGCTGCGGGCCGTCGATCCGCTCGGTGAGGACGACGAGGCGAGGCTGCGCGCCCTGCTGGCGCGGCACGGCGAGCGGGACTCCCTCGGCTACTTCGCGCTGCGCCGCGAGAAGAGCGTGGTGTGGTCGCCGACCGGCAAGGCGGCCGTGGCGTACCGCGTGGTCAGCGGCGTCTCGCTCGCGTCGGGCGATCCGGTCGGCGACCCCGAGGCGTGGCCCGGCGCGATCGAGCCCTGGCTGGCGCAGGCCCGCGAACACGGCTGGCTCCCGGCCGTGATGGGGGCGGGCGAGGAGGCGGGCATCGTGTACGCCCGCCACGGCATGGACGCGCTCGAACTGGGCGACGAGGCGATCGTCGACACGGGCGAGTTCACGCTGGAGGGCCGGGCGATGCGCACCGTGCGCCAGGCGTACAACCGGGTGCGGCGCGCCGGCTACCGGGTGCGCATCCGCCGCCACGACGGCATCCCGGCGCAGGAGATGGACGAGCTGGTGCGGCGCGCCGACGACTGGCGCGAGGGAACCACCGAGCGCGGATTCTCCATGGCGCTGGGGCGGCTCGGCGATCCGGCGGACGGGCGCTGCGTGATGCTCGAGTGCAGGGACGGCGAGGGCGAGCTCAAAGCCTTGCTGAGCTTTGTGCCGTGGGGGACGAAGGGGCTGTCGCTCGATCTCATGCGGCGCGATCGCGAGGCCGAGAACGGCCTCATGGAGTTCATGGTCATCGAACTCCTCCAGCGCGCCGAAGAGATCGGGATCACTCAGGTCTCACTCAACTTCGCGATGTTCAGGTCGGTCTTCGAACGGGGCTCGAAGCTCGGTGCGGGGCCGGTGCTGAGGCTGTGGGCCTCGCTGCTCGGCTTCCTCTCCCGATGGTGGCAGATCGAGTCCCTCTACCGGGCCAACGCCAAGTACCGACCGATCTGGGAGCCGCGTTTCATGCTCTTCGAGAAGAGCGCCGACCTGCCGCGCGTCTGCGTCGCAGCCGCCCGCGCCGAGGGATTCCTCCAGCCCCCCGGGCTGCCCCGCCGGCTGCATCGCCGGCACCTGGAGAGCGGCCGGTGAGCCGGACGCCCCTGTCCGCGTTCGCCCGCCGTGAGTGGGGCGCACTGCATACGGCAGTGCGCGCCGAGCTGACCGTGAAGCGGTGGCGGGCGGTCTCGCTGACGCTCGTGTCCGTGGCGCTCACCGCCTTCTTCTACGTGCTCCAGCACCGGCCCCGGGGCCTGCGGCTGGTCCACGACATCGGCTTCGTCAGGGCCGAGGATCCGCTGTGGCTCGCCCTGTTGCGTACACCGCTGTCGTTGTTCGTACCGGCGCTGGACCTGCCCGTGTGGGGTGCGCTGGCGCAGATCCTGCTGGTGTTCGGCATCGCGGAGCTCACGCTGGGGCGACGGCGCACGCTGGTGATCGCGTATGTGTCGACGCTGGCCGGGACGACGTACGCCCGGATCGGCGTCGCGGTGGGTCCCGACGGGGCGTTCGGGCTGCCCGCGTCGGACGCGCGGATCGTGGACACGGGCCCGTCGGCGGCGGTGGTGGGGCTCGCCGTGTTCATCTGCCACCGCTACCGGGCCTGGGTCACGGCGGGCCTGGTGCTGCTGGCGATGATCGTCGAGGTGATCGTCGAACCGAACCTCGCGGGCAAGGAGCACCTGGCGGCGATCGGCGCGGTGCTCGTCGTGTGCGGGGCGGACGCGCTGCTGCGACGACGCGGTCAGTCCTCGCGGGACGGCGGCCGGTCGGGCGCGCCGCCGATCAGGTCCTGAAACCTCCGGCTCAGCCCGCCCCAGCGCCGGTCGTGCCGGGTGGCGCGCAGCACGGACTTGGCCCGGGCGCGGGGTCTGGCGCGGTAGAAGCGGCGGGCCCACGGCGATCCCGGCCGGGCGAGCCGTACGGCGCCGACCAGGGCGACGAGGGGCACGAGGGCGCCGATGAGGGCCATGCGGAGCTTGCCCTTGACCAGGGCGAGGATCACGAAGAGGAAGTTGGCGGCCATGGTGAGGATCAGCGAGGCGCGGTCCTGCCGTTCGTCGGGAGTGAGTTCGTTGACGCCGAGGGGCAACGATCCGGCGAGCACGAGCAGGGCGAGGGCCGCGGCCAGCACGACGACCTCGACGCTCTGGCGCCCTTGTTCGGTCCAGTAGACGTCGTCGAGGTGGAGGATCAGCGCGAACTCGTCGAGGACGAGACCCACGCCCATCCCGAACACGACGGCGCCGACGCAGGCGGTCACACTGCGGCGGTCACCGCCGAGGGACGTGAACCCGCCGACCACGGCGAGGACGACGCCGGGCACGACGTGGTGGATGTGCAAGCCCCCCGGAGCGATGTTCCCGAAGGGACCGCGGCCCGCGCGGATCATCCGGGTCACCGTGCGCGTGACGAGGAACGTGATGACGAACGAGGCCAGTGCCAGCAGCATCGGGAGTTTTCCCGGCTCGACGATGTTGCGATACAACCAGTGACCCATGCCACCTGCTTCCGGTTCGCGCGTTATGCGCAATTTACCTCTGCCGGCGTCGGGCTACCCTCGCGCGATGACTGCCGCGACGACTGTTCTGCATGGCGTGCGCTTCGCCTTCGGCACCCTGACCGTGCTCCCGGTGCGGGTGACCCGCTGGGACCGCGACGCCGCCCGCGCCGGAATGCTCTGCGCCCCGCTCGCCGGCCTGGTCGTCGGCCTGTTCGCCGCGGCCCTCGGCGGCGTCCTGCTCCTGCTGGGCGCGGGTCCGCTGCTCGCCGCCGTCGCCACGGCCGCGGTACCGGCCGTGCTCACCCGAGGGCTGCATCTGGACGGACTGGCCGACACGGCGGACGGCCTGGGCAGCGGCAGGCCCGCGGAGGACGCGCTGCGCATCATGAAGCAGTCGGACATCGGCCCGTTCGGCGTCATCACCCTGCTGTTCGTCCTGCTGGCGCAGGTCGCCGCGCTGAGTGAGCTGTACGCGCAGGGCTGGGCGCTCGGGGCGGCCGCGGCGGCCCTGTCGGCGGTCACGGCCCGCCTGGCCCTGACCCTCGCGTCCCGCACGGGCGTCCCGGCGGCCCGCCCCGACGGCCTCGGAGCGGCGGTCGCCGGAACCGTCCCCGTACGCCCGGCTCTTGCGGCGGTTGCGCTGGTGACGGCCGCTGCGGCGGGCGCGGGCGCGCAGGCCGGCCCGTACGCAGCACTGCACGCGGCCGTCGCGGTCGTCTGCGCCCTGGGCGCGGCGCAGGTGCTGCTGCGGCACTGTGTGCGCCGCTTCGGCGGGGTGACGGGCGACGTGTTCGGCGCGCTGGCGGAGACGGCGGGGACGACGGCCCTGGTGATCCTGGTGCTCGGCGGGACCGGTGGCACCTGGTCGGGCTAGCGGGGGGCCGTCGTCAGGGCGTGCGGGAGCGTGCCCCACGGGTGGGCGCCCGTGCCGGGGACCACACAGTGGATCGCCGCACCCGCCTGGGCGTCGGGCGGGGCCGCGTAGACCAGGTGGCAGAACCGCTCCGGCGGGTGCGCGGCCGTCCAGGACGGGACGCCCGCCGTGCGGTACGCGTCCCACGGGCCCTCGAACGTGACCAGCACATCGGCCAGTTCTGTGTAGGTCGGATGGGGGTGGACGCCATGGTTGAGCACCACGGTCGTGGCGCCCGCGGCCCGTGCGGTCACGGTCAGGCGCCCGTAGTGCGGCAGCGTGTCCGGCCCGGAGGAGACCTGGTCGAAGAAAACGCCGTCCGCCGCGTACCAGTCGCGGTGGGCCAGGAGGTCGCCGAGGACGGCGGCGTGCGGGCGGCGGCCGTAGTCGGTGTCCACGTAACCGACGACCCGCACCCCCGCTTCGCGCAGCCGGTCGGCGACCGCCGCGAACGCCGGGTCCGGCGCGGTCCCCGGCCCGCTGGCGGGGTTGATGACGACGCCGTAGAGGCGGGGCGCGGCCGCGATGACGGCGTCCCAGGCGGCGGGCCGCTCGACGGGGTGCTCGTAGTACGGCACCAGGAGTCCGCTCATACGCGGTGGGCCGTGGCGCGGCCCAGCAGGGCGCAGACGAGTCCGACGAGCACGGCCGCCGCCACCGCCGCGACGGCGAGCCCCGCCGTCCGGGGACCCGCCGCGCCGGTGACGAGCGCCGCGGTCTGGACGAGCGCCGCCGCGCAGCACACGCCGGCCGCGAGGGTCACGGCCCCGAACGACTGGAGCAGCAGCCCGGTCCACAGCACCGTGCCGATGAGGAGCAGGGTGACGAGCCGTACGCCGCCGAGCCCGGGGGCGCCGGACCAGAGCAGTGTGCCGGCGAGCGCGAGGGTGAACAGGACGGCGAGGTAGCCGGCGAGGCACTTGGCGAGGACGGTGGCGGCGGTGCGCCAGAAGGCGCGGGCCGTGGTGCTCGCCCGCAGCCCGGCGAGGCTCTCGCTGCGGAAGCGGTGCAGCAGCCACTCGGCGGGGCCCATGCTGACCGTGAGCGCAACCGCGGACGGCGCGGCGACGACGGCCCCGGTCAGCCCGCCGAGCACGTCCCCGAGGGCGGTGTACAGGACGAGCACGCCGACGCCGAGCCCGAACAGCCCGTGCGGCAGGGACGCGAGCAGCCGCGGCGCGGAGCCGCGCTCCCGACGCTGGGGGCCGGGCCTGCTGCCGCCGCCCGGATCGGCCGCGGCCTCGGGGCGGACGCCGCCGCCGCGGTGGGCCGTCGGCAGACCCTGCCCGCCGGGCGCCCTCTCCTGCCGCGTCGCATCGCCCGCGACCCGCAGTTCGCGCACCGCCGAAGGGCCGGGCGGGGCGCCCGGCCGGCTCCGGCGCGCACCGCGCAGGAACGAGCGCAGCGCGCCGGACACGCCGCCTGCTCGCGGCGGCGCCGCGGGATGCGCACCGTGTGCGGAAGCGGCACCCGGCTGCCGGCCCGGGCGACGCTCGATGGCAGGCGTACCGGAGAACCCCGGGGAACCCGTTGCCGAGCGGCCGGGTCCTTCGCCGGCCGGAGCGCGCCGGAACCGGGAGCGGACACCGATCGGCTCACCCCCGGCCGTGAGCCGCCGGGTCGCCTCGCCCCGCCCGCCACCGCTGCCGCCCGCCACGTCCGCGGGATGCGCACCGGGGACGACGGCACCCCGACCGTCCCCCACCGCCAAACGACGCCGGGCCGACAGACCCGCGGACAAGCCCACTCCGCACCGCGCCCCCGCCCCGTGCGAGCCGGCCGCACCTGTGCCGCCCTCCGCATCCGGACGACGCCTGCCCCGCCGCGCCGACAGGCACGCAACCGCCCCGGCCCCCGCCGCCGCCCGGCGCCGGGACAACACGCCCGCGACCAAGGCCACCGGCCCCCACCGATCACGCGCGCCGGCACCGCTCCTCCCAGAGGCGGGTTTCCGCCCCTGGGGTGTGGCCCTGGTGCGCAGCGTCAGTGCCGCCGTCGTCAGGGACGCCGTCAGCGGCACCAGCAGCAGGCCCGTGCGCGCCCACAGCGGCACTCCCTCGTGGAGCAGCACCAGGACCGTGCCGGCCGGGAGGGGCAGCAGGCAGCACAGCAGGGCCCGTTCGCGGCCCAGGACCAGCAGCGCCGTCGCCGCCGACAGGTAGAGCGACTGGGCCGCAGAGAAGACGGCCGACGGCCACTGGCCCGGCCCCGTGAACAGCAGCGCCGCCGCCGTGCCGAGCACGGCGCCCGCCGGGGCGCCGGCCCGCAGGCAGCGGACGGCCGCCGCCCGGTCGCCGAGCGCGAGCCAGGAGTAGGCCCGGTGGGACAGCGCCTGGTTCCACATCCAGCCCGTCAGCGCGCCCGCGAGCAGCGGCGCCAGGTCCGCTCCCGCGAGCTGCGGTGCGGCCGGCACGTAGGCGAGGCCCGGCAGGGCGAACACGAGGCCGCGCAGCAGGCAGCCGAGGAGGCTCACCCGCCACGGGTCGGCGGGCGGGCCGGGAGGTTCGGGGTGGGCGCGGGGGACCTTGGCGTACAGCTCCTCCGCCAGCGTGAAGGAGTCCGGGCGGCCGTAGGTGAGCCGTATGTGATCGTCCGTCATGCCGTCGGACTCCAGCACCGCGGCGATCTCGTCGGGGTGCACGGCCGCGGCGATCATGTCGTGCAGCCGGTCGGCGAGCGCGTCCATCGGGTCCGCGGCCGTCCCGCCGCGCTGCCGTGGCAGTACGGGAAGGGTGTCGATCCGCCGGCCCGGCCCCTGCCACAGGGGACCGCTCACCCGGCCACCGCCTCGGCGTACCGCAGCTCCGTCGCCGCCTCCGGGAATCCGGCGAGCTCGCGGTATATGCGGCGGAATCCGTCCACGGACCGCGTCAGCGTGAAGCGGTCGACGACCCGCTGCCGGGCCCGCGCGCCGAGCTCCGCCCGTCGTCCTGCGTCCCGCAGCAGGCCGATGGTGGCCTCGGCCATGAGCGCCGGTTCGCGCGGCGGCACCACCATGCCGGTGTCGCCGACCGCCTCCCGCACGCCGCCGACGTCCGTGGAAACAGTCGCCCGCCCGCACGACATCGCCTCGATGAGGGAGAAGGGGAATCCCTCGCTGATCGAGGACAGCAGCACCACGCTGCCCGCGGCGTACGCGCGCGCCACGTCGCCGACCCGGCCCTCCCAGGTGATGCCGTCCACGACGCCCAGTTCGGCCGCGAGTTTCTCCAGCCGGGTGCGGTAGGCCTCGCCGCCGTCGGGCACACCGCCGAACAGGCGCAGCCGTACGGCGGGCAGTTCGGCCCGCACCATGGCGTACGCCCTGATCAGCGTCTCCAGGTCCTTGATGGGGTCGATTCGGCCGGCCCAGGCGAGGGTGGGTACGTCCGGTTCGGGCCCGGCGGCGGGGAAGGCGTGCGGGTCGACGCCGTTGTAGACGGTGCGGATACGGTCCGCGGGCGCGCCGCCCCGCTCCTCCCAGCGCCGGTTGTAGCGGTTGCAGGGGGTGATCAGGTCGGCCCGCCGGTAGCCCAGCGAGTTCAGCTCCCGGTAGAAGCCCAGCATCAGTGTCTTCACGGGCGCGCGCTGCGCCTGGGCGCGGTAGCCGAGGTAGCGCTCGCGCAGGTAGATGCCGTGCTCGGTGAGCAGGAAGGGCACCTTGTCGAAGTGCTGGGCGGCGAGCGCCGGGAGTGTGGCGAGTCCGGCGCTGACGGCGTGCGCGATGGCGTCGTCGGGTATCCGCGCCGCCAGCGGGCGCAGCGCGTGCTCCAGCAGGTCCGTGGCGGTCAGCGCGTCGTGCACGGTGGGCCGGGCCGCGGAGATCTCCAGATGCGGCATCGTCCAGATCCGCGTCAGGGAGCGCAGGGCGGGCTCCGTCCGCAGAGCGGCGGTCAGCAGGCCGGAGCGCGCGTAGCCGGCGAGTTCGTCGAGTGCCGCGCCGAAATCGCGGTCGGCGCCCGGGTCGAGCAGCGAGAGCAGGAAGCGTTCGTGGACGTCCAGGAAGCGGCGGCGTTCGCGTCGTGGGAGCCGGCGGCGGGCGGGCTCGGGCCCCCACAGCGGGAAGGAGGTGTGCCGGTAGACGTTCGGCGGCAGATCCCAGGCGACCGGCTCCCGCCCGCTGCCGGTGAGGGCGACGACCTGGAAGTCGACCTCCGGCATGCCGCGTACGAGCTGGTCGCACCAGGTGGACACGCCCCCGTGGACGTGCGGATAGGTGCCTTCGGTGAGCATGGTGACATGGCGGCCACAGCTCAGCATGGTTCGTCCCCCCAGGACAGCGGTCGGCGATCGGTCAGTTGAGTCGAGGACTCAGGTCGGGAGCCTCAGCGTGATCGCCGACTGGAACAGCTCGGGCGTGGTCCAGGCGGACCGCGCCCCGGCGTAGGCGGAGCCGAACGCCGTGGTGGTCAGGAGCAGTTGCTTGACGGTGCCCGCCGGCGCGGTGACGGGCGCGGCCACGCCGGACGGTGTCCTGACGGTGACGGTGTCGCCGATGCGGTACGCGGTGACCCTGCCCGCCGCGAGGGCCGCCTGCCACGCGGCGCGCCGCTGGAGTTCGGTGCCGACCTCCCGCTGGCGCGGGTTGACGACCGGGGTGTTCTCCGCGAACAGGGCGCGGTAGTCGGCCAGGACCTTGTCGAGCACCGGGTAGAGGATGCGGTCCTCGGCGAGGTTGGACTGGTGGACGTAGTGCGGGCGCGGATCGTTGGCGACGACATGGCCGAGAGCGGTTCGGGCCTCCTGCGGCACGATGCGGGTGGCGTAGCCGGTGGCGGTGTCGAGCGGCTCGGGAAGGCACGTGGAGGCCGGGTCGGTCGCGCAGACGCCGCTGCCGCCGTCGGCCGCCGAGGTGTAGATCCAGTTGTACTCGTCGGTCATCTCTGCCGCGGTGCCCACGTTGTAGTAGACGTTCATCGGGTGGCGCGGCACGGTGCGGGCGGTGCCCACGGGACGCTGCTGCGGTTCGCGGGAGTTGTCGCTCGCGAGCCACCTGACGCCGTTGTCGGCGAGTGCGCCGGCGAGGTTCGGGTTGTCCGCCGGCTGCTGCGGGAGGGTCTTCAGGCCCGAGTGCTCGCCGGTGACGAGTTCGGTGCGGTCGACGGAGAGGCCCTTGCGCACGGCCCAGTCGTGGTTGTCGCGGATCTGCGCGGAGATCTCGGCGCGGCTGGTCCAGCGCGTGTTGCCCGCGGCGTCCTTCGCGCACTGCCAGGGCACGACCGACACGTCCTGGACGCAGCCGAGGAAGGGGTGCGTGTAGGTGTGGTTGATCCAGCGGTACTGCGCCTTGTCGGCGAGGAGCCGATCGGTGAGCGGGTCGCTGCCTCCGTGCTCGGCCTTCCATTCCTCGCCCGCGCCCGCGTTGTGGACCATGTCGAGCGTGAAGCCGGCGGTGCGCTGCCAGGCCGCGGCGTACGCGGCGTCGGCCGCGGTCATCCGGATCGGGGCGGTCTCCTCCCCGTCGCCGACGCAGTCGAAGTCGCCGGGGGTGCAGTTGCGCTCGGTGTCCCAGCGGGCGTCGGAGGCGAAGACGTCGTCGACGTGGACGGAGAAGTAGTGGCGGCTCTGTCCGAGATGAACGCCCTGGGTGAGCCACTCGACGATGCCGCGGGCCAGGACGCGGAACTGCCGCTGGTGCCGGTTGTAGGCGAAGGTCACCACCAGCTCGTTGCGGCCGTCGTGGGCGTACTCGCCGATGAGGCTGCCGCGGGCGGTGCCGTCGCCGACGGGTGTGTCGAGGTAGCTGGTGAAGCCCTCCCTCGGCCTGCCCGCATAGCCGTGGCTCTCCATCACGCTCGGCGAGTTGTCCTCGAAGGCGACGGGCCCGTCGAGGTAGCCGAAGGGGCCGGAGCGGCCGGCCGCGGTGAGCGCGGTCGGGGCGCCGTCGAGCGTGCCCGCGTATCCGCCGTTGTCCGTGTACTCCAGTCCGACCCCCGGATGTGACCAGGTATAGGCGTCGACCTGACGAATCCCGAAGGTCTTCTCGTACGCGAACAGGGCCGCGTTCTCGGCCGCTCCCGCGGCCGTGTCCGCGCCGAACGGGTCCTCGTCCGGGACGACCACGCCCTGGTACCTGGCGCGCGGCCGGCCGTCGACGGTGTCGCTGAGGAACGCGGCGTCCACGACGGGCCGGCCGGGGTCGGTCAGGTCGATCCTCCGGTACGGCACCCCCGTGCCCCGCAGTTCGAAGAGGATCGCGTCGACCGCGCCGCCGCCGTCGTCGACGACGAGGACGGTCAGGTCGATGCGCGGCAGCGGCGCCTCGGCGGCCGAGGCCGCCGGGACGGCTGTCGCCAGCGTCACGGCGGCGAAGGCCGTCATGACGGCTCTGCCCATCCGTGATCCGTGCAACTCCATGTGATTTCCCCCTGCACGCCCTCCCGGTGGCCCGGTCGGGCGCGAGGAGGATCTGTGGAGATGATGCAAAGGGACAGGGAGTCCCCTTGCCCGAACGGGCGGAGTGTGGCCGACCTCTCACGACCTTTGGCCTAAACATGACAGAGACACCACGGAGAGGTGAACCGCCGCCGCCGTGAGCGAGACAGGTGACCGCGCGTAGGCTCTTCCCGGCATGGGGATGCCGATCCATCCCGTGTACGGCCCGCTGCGGCCCCGGAACTCAACGGAAGCGAGATTTCACCACCGTGACTGCTCTCACTCTCAGCACTGCCGGCGCAGCGACGCTGCGCGCCGACGCCGTCGTCGTCGGTGTCGCCAAGGGGGCCAAGGGCCCGGTGGTCGCACCGGGCGCGGAGGCCGTGGACCAGGCGTTCGACGGAAAGCTCGCCACCGTCCTGGAGACCCTCGGCGCGAGTGGTGCCGAGGGGGAGGTGACCAAGCTCCCCGCCCCCGGCGGCATCAAGGCGCCGGTCGTCCTGGCGGTCGGCCTCGGCTCCGCGCCTGAGCAGGACGACGCGTACGACACCGAGGCGCTGCGCCGTGCGGCGGGCAGCGCGGCCCGCGCGCTGACCGGCTCCAAGAAGGCCGCGTTCGCGCTGCCGATAGAGGCCGTCGAGGACGCGGAGGCCATCGCGGAGGGCGCTCTGCTCGGTGCGTACGCCTTCACCGCCTACCAGGGGAAGGCTGACGAGAACGGCGCGAGGAAGCCGCTGGCCGAGGTGGCGCTGCTCGGCGCGAAGCCCCGTGACAAGGCGTTCAAGGCCGCGGCCGAGCGTGCGATCGCCCTCACCGAGGAGATCAACCGCGCCCGGGACCTGATCAACACACCGCCCAACGACCTCACCCCCGAGGCCTTCGCCGCGATCGCCACCGCCGCCGGCAAGGAGCACGGCGTCAAGGTGCAGGTGCTGGACGAGAAGGCGCTCGCCAAGGGCGGCTTCGGCGGCATCCTCGGCGTGGGCCAGGGCTCGCAGAACCCGCCGCGCCTGGTGAAGCTCTCCTACACGCACTCCAAGGGCGCCAGGAACCTGGCCCTGGTCGGCAAGGGCATCACCTACGACTCGGGCGGCATCTCCCTGAAGCCGGCCGGTCACAACGAGACGATGAAGTGCGACATGTCCGGCGCCGCCGCGGTGTTCGCCGCCGTCGTCGCGGCCGCCCGCCTGGGCCTCGCGGTCAACGTCACCGGCTGGCTGGCGCTCGCCGAGAACATGCCGTCCGGCTCGGCCACCCGCCCGGGTGACGTGCTGCGCATGTACAGCGGCAAGACGGTCGAGGTGCTCAACACCGACGCCGAGGGCCGCCTGGTGCTCGCCGACGCGCTGACGAAGGCGTCGGAGGAGAACCCGGACGCGATCGTCGACGTGGCGACCCTGACCGGTGCGATGGTGCTGGCGCTGGGCAACCGCACGTTCGGGATCATGTCCAACGACGACGCGTTCCGCACCTCGATCCACGAGATCGCCGAGGAGGTCGGCGAGGCGTCCTGGCCGATGCCGCTCCCCTCCGACCTGCGCAAGGGCATGGACTCGCCGACCGCCGACATCGCCAACATGGGCGAGCGGATGGGCGGCGGCCTGGTTGCCGGCCTGTTCCTGAAGGAGTTCGTGGGCGAGGGCATCACCTGGGCGCACCTGGACATCGCGGGCCCGGCGTTCCACGAGGGCGCGCCGTACGGCTACACACCCAAGGGCGGCACGGGTTCGTCGGTCCGCACGCTGGTGAAGCTGGCGGAGCGCACGGCCGCCGGCGACCTGGGCTGACAGGGGACGGGGCGGACGCAGTCGGCCCCGCCGGTGTCGAGGCGCCGGGGATCCGCTGGGTCCCTGCGCCCGCAGGGCGTAGGGGAGGAGCCTCCGGTTCCCCTCTACGCCCCGGTAACCGCAAAAGCGCTCAAGCTCACCATCTCAAGCTCCGGCCCCACGTCCCGCCGTCCGTCGACAAGTGCAAAGATGGGTTCTCGGCAGGACAGGGCCCCACCACAGGGCCGAAGACCAAGCGGCCGAACACCAGCCGCCGCCCGTCATCGACGACGGCGAACGGCGCACATGCATGGAGGACGTGACGTGGCGAACGACGCCAGCACCGTTTTCGACCTAGTGATCCTCGGCGGCGGTAGCGGCGGTTACGCTGCGGCGCTGCGCGGAGCTCAGCTGGGCCTGGACGTCGCACTGATCGAAAAGAACAAGCTCGGCGGCACCTGCCTGCACAACGGATGCATTCCCACCAAGGCTCTGCTGCACGCCGGTGAGATCGCCGACCAGGCTCGCGAGGCCGAGCAGTTCGGTGTCAAGACCTCGTTCGAGGGCATCGACATCGCCGGTGTCCACAAGTACAAGGACGACGTGATCTCGGGCCTGTACAAGGGCCTGCAGGGTCTCGTCGCCTCCCGCAAGGTGACCTACATCGAGGGTGAGGGCCGGCTGTCCTCCCCCACTTCCGTCGATGTGAACGGCCAGCGCGTCCAGGGCCGTCACGTCCTCCTGGCGACGGGCTCCGTGCCCAAGTCGCTGCCGGGCCTGGACATCGACGGCAACCGCATCATCTCTTCGGACCACGCCCTCAAGCTGGACCGCGTCCCGCAGTCCGCGATCATCCTGGGCGGCGGCGTCATCGGCGTCGAGTTCGCCTCGGCGTGGAAGTCCTTCGGCACCGACGTCACCGTCATCGAGGGGCTCAAGCACCTGGTCCCGGTCGAGGACGAGAACTCTTCCAAGCTTCTTGAACGCGCGTTCCGCAAGCGCGGCATCAAGTTCAACCTGGGCACCTTCTTCGAGAAGGCCGACTACACCGAGACCGGTGTGCGCGTCACTCTCGCGGACGGCAAGACCTTCGAGGCCGAGGTCCTGCTGGTCGCCATCGGCCGTGGCCCGGTCTCGGCCGGCCTCGGCTACGAGGAGCAGGGCGTCGCGATGGATCGCGGCTACGTCCTGGTCGACGAGTACATGCAGACCAATGTGCCCACCGTCTCCGCGGTCGGCGACCTGGTCCCGACCCTCCAGCTCGCGCACGTCGGCTTCGCCGAGGGCATCCTGGTGGCGGAGCGGCTGGCCGGTCTCAAGACCGTCCCGATCGACTACGACGGCGTGCCGCGGGTGACGTACTGCCACCCCGAGGTCGCCTCCGTCGGTATCACCGAGGCCAAGGCCAAGGAGATCTACGGTGCGGACAAGGTCGTCGCCCTGAAGTACAACCTCGCGGGCAACGGCAAGAGCAAGATCCTGAAGACCGCGGGCGAGATCAAGCTCGTCCAGGTCAAGGACGGCGCTGTGGTCGGCGTCCACATGGTCGGTGACCGTATGGGCGAGCAGGTCGGTGAAGCGCAGCTGATCTACAACTGGGAGGCTCTGCCGGCCGAGGTCGCGCAGCTCATCCACGCGCACCCGACGCAGAACGAGGCTCTCGGCGAGGCCCACCTGGCCCTGGCCGGCAAGCCGCTGCACTCCCACGACTGATCAGTCCGGGCGCGACGACCACTTCCGCACATCGTTAAGGAGCAACTGAAACCATGGCGGTTTCCGTAACCCTTCCGGCGCTCGGCGAGAGCGTCACCGAGGGCACCGTCACCCGCTGGCTGAAGGCCGAGGGTGAGCGCGTCGAGGCCGACGAGCCGCTGCTCGAGGTCTCCACCGACAAGGTCGACACCGAGATCCCGGCCCCGGCCGCCGGTGTCCTGGCCTCCATCAAGGTCGCCGAGGACGAGACCGTCGAGGTCGGTGCCGAGCTGGCCGTCATCGACGACGGCACCGGCGCCCCGGCCGAGGCTCCGGCCCCGGCCGCCGCCGAGGCTCCGGCCCCGGCGCAGGAGGCCCCCGCCCCGCAGGCCGCCCCGTCCACCGAGGCCGAGGCACCCGCCCCGGCTCCGACGGCCGAGGCCGCGTCCGGCGGCGGTTCCGCCCAGGGCACCGACGTCGTCCTCCCCGCGCTCGGCGAGAGCGTCACCGAGGGCACCGTCACCCGCTGGCTGAAGGAGGTCGGCGAGGAGGTCTCGGAGGACGAGCCCCTGCTCGAGGTCTCCACCGACAAGGTCGACACCGAGATCCCGGCCCCGGCTTCCGGTGTGCTGCTGGAGATCGTGGTCGGCGAGGACGAGACCGCCGAGGTCGGCGCCAAGCTGGCCGTCATCGGCGCTCCGGGTGCGGCTCCGGCCGCTGCCCCGGCTCCCGCCGCCCCGGCCCCGGCTCCCGCGGCTCCGGCCCCGGCCGCCCCCGCGGCTCCGGCTCCGGCCCCCGCGCCTGCTGCCCCGGCGGCTCCGGCTCCGGCTCCCGCCCCGGCTCCCGCGCCTGCCGCTCCGGCTCCGGCGCCCGCCCCGGCCGCCGCTGCCCCGGCAGCTCCGGCCGCGCCCGCCCCGGCCCCCTCCGTGGAGACGAGCGACGCCTACGTGACCCCGCTGGTCCGCAAGCTCGCCGCCGAGAACGGCGTCGACCTCGGCGCGGTCAAGGGCACCGGCGTCGGCGGTCGCATCCGCAAGCAGGACGTCATCGCCGCAGCGGAGGCCGCCAAGGCCGCCGTCCCGGCGCCCGCAGCCGCTGCCGCTCCGGCCGCGCCGCAGGCTCCGAAGCTTCAGGCGTCCCCGCTGCGCGGTCAGACGGTCAAGATGACCCGCATGCGCAAGGTCATCGGCGACAACATGATGAAGGCGCTGCACGGCCAGGCACAGCTGACCTCGGTCGTCGAGGTCGACATCACCAAGCTGATGAAGCTGCGCGCCCGGGCGAAGGACGCGTTCGCGGCTCGCGAGGGCGTCAAGCTCTCCCCGATGCCGTTCTTCGTCAAGGCCGCGGCCCAGGCGCTGAAGGCCCACCCGGTCATCAACGCCCGGATCAACGAGGACGAGGGCACCATCACGTACTTCGACTCGGAGAACATCGGCATCGCCGTGGACTCCGAGAAGGGTCTGATGACGCCGGTCATCAAGGGTGCGGGCGACCTGAACATCGCCGGCATCGCCAAGAAGACCGCCGAGCTCGCCGGTGCCGTGCGCGCCAACAAGATCACGCCGGACGACCTCGCCGGTGCGACCTTCACCATCAGCAACACCGGCTCGCGCGGCGCCCTGTTCGACACGATCATCGTGCCGCCGAACCAGGTCGCCATCCTGGGCATCGGTGCCACGGTCCGCCGTCCGGTGGTCGTGAACCACCCGGATCTCGGCGAGACGATCGCCGTGCGCGACATGACGTACGTCGCGCTCTCCTACGACCACCGCCTGGTGGACGGCGCCGACGCGGCCCGCTACCTGACGGCCGTCAAGGCGGTCCTCGAGGCGGGCGAGTTCGAGGTCGAGCTCGGCCTGTAGCACCGCCCGTGTAACCAGCCTCACCGACGGCGCCCCCGCTGGGAGTACATCCCGGCGGGGGCGCCGCCGTATTGTCTAGGGGTCACAGGTCAACGCGGCTTTAAGGAGCGCTCCATGACCGTCCCCGTCGTCCACTCGCTGCGCGAACAGATCCGCGAGCACATCGTGGAGGGGATCGTCAGCGGCCGTTGGAAGCCCGGGGAACGCATCGTCGAGCGCCGTATCGCGACCGAGCTGGAGGTCTCCCAGACCCCGGTGCGCGAGGCGCTGCGCGAGCTGGAGTCGCTGCGGCTGATCGAGTCGGCGCCCAACAAGGGCGTACGCGTGCGGAATCTGACCGCCGCGGACCTGGAGGAGAGCTACCCGGTCCGGGCAGGTCTGGAGCAGATCGCGGCCGAACTGGCCGCGGAGCGGCTGGCGGCCGACTGCTCGGCGCTGGAGCCGCATGTGGCGGCGCTGTACGAGGCGGACCGGACGGGCGACTCGGCTGCGCAGGTCCGCCACACGGTGGCGTTCCACCGGGAGCTGGTGCGCGCCGCGTCCAACAGCGTCCTGCTGCACACCTGGGAGGGGCTCGGGATCGAGGTCTTCACGGCGCTGTCCATCCGCTGGCTGGGAACGGTGCAGAAGTCGTACGCGGAGGAGCACCAGGAGCTGGTGGAGGCGTTCCGCCGGCGTGACCCGTCGATCGGCACGCTGGTGAAGGCCCACGTTCTCGGCTGCGCGCCGCGCGCGTAGCGCGCGTGGACCGGGTTGCGCCCTCGTGCGCGGCCGACCCCCGACCCTCGTGCGCGGCCGACCCCCGACCCTCGTACGCGGCCGCCCCCGTGAGCGCGGCGTGCTCGGGCTGACCAGGCTTCACGCGCGCGTGCCCTTGGGCGGGCCGCGGACCGGTGTCACGCTCCCGGGCTCGGCCCGGTCCCTGCCCGCGACGCCGGCCGCTCCCGGGCTCGTATCCGGGACTGCTTTACAGCTTCCGGTCCTTGAGGTGACCAACGACGCCTTACGTCCCGAACACGACCCTGCGCTTCCCTACCCCCGCCGCGAGGGACGTGGTCGTCAGCAGGCAAGTGCCCCCACCTGCTCGGGACGAGGAGTGTGCCTCCGCACCCCAGCAGGGGTGACCGGGGGCCGCAAACCCCGCCGGACACCGCGCGCGCCCGGAAAGGGCGCATTCGCACCGGCACCGCGTGCCCACTTTTGCGGCACCGGATGCCAATTTCTCCCCAGACTTTGATCGATCATCGATCAGAGACTTACAGTCGACGACGGGTTCACCAACCCTTCGCCCTGTCCTGCCAGACACGGCACCCCCTTTCTCCACCCCCCTCCTGTCCGGAAGGCGGCGATCATGACCGACCCCGTAGGCAAGCTTCCGAGCGAGCTCGACCAGCTCCCGGACCGTGACGCCGAGGAAACCGCCGAATGGGCGGCGTCCCTCGACGCCGTCGCGGAGCATGCCGGTCCGCACCGCGCCGCGTACCTGATGCGCCGCACGCTCCAGCACGCCGAGAAGGCCGGTGTGGCCCTGCCCCGCCTGCTGGAGACGGACTACGTCAACACCATTCCGACCTCCGCCGAGCCCTCCTTCGACGGCGACGAGGCGATGGAAGCCCGTATCACCGCCTGGAACCGCTGGAACGCGGCCGCCATGGTGACCCGCGGGTCCAAGCACGGCGTCGGCGGCCACATCGCCACCTTCGCCTCCGCGGCCTGGCTCTACGAGACCGGCTTCAACCACTTCTTCCGCGGCAAGGAAGACGGCTCCGGGGACCAGCTCTACATCCAGGGCCACGCCTCCCCCGGCATCTACGCCCGCGCCTTCCTCGACGGCCGTCTCACCGAAGCGCACCTCGACAACTTCCGTCAGGAGGCGGGCGGCAACGGCCTCCCCTCCTACCCGCACCCGCGCCGGCTGCCCTGGCTGTGGGAGTTCCCCACCGTCTCGATGGGCCTCGGCCCGCTCTCCGCGATCTACCAGGCGCGCTTCAACCGCTATCTCCACAACCGCGGGATCAAGGACACGGCGAACTCCCACGTGTGGGCGTTCCTCGGCGACGGCGAGATGGACGAGCCCGAGTCGACGGCGGCACTCGCCCTCGCATCGCGCGAGCGGCTCGACAACCTGACCTTCGTGATCAACTGCAACCTGCAGCGTCTCGACGGCCCGGTCCGCGCCAACTTCAAGATCGTGCAGGAGCTGGAGGCCCAGTTCCGGGGCGCCGGCTGGAACGTCGTCAAATCGCTGTGGGGCTCCGCCTGGGACGAGCTGTTCCAGCTCGACACCACCGGCGCGCTGGTCCGCCGGCTGCGCGAGGTACCGGACGCCCAGTTCCAGACGTACGCGACCCGCGACGTGGCGTACATCCGTGAGCACTTCTTCGGTGCCGAGCCCGCGCTGATCGAGCTGGCCAAGCTGCTCTCCGACGCGAAGATCGCCGAGTGTTTCCACACCTCCCGCGGCGGCCACGAGGCCCGCAAGGTGTACGCGGCGTACCGCGCGGCGCTCGCGCACAAGGGCGCGCCGACCGTGATCCTCGCGCAGACGGTGAAGGGCTACACGCTCGGCAAGGGCTTCGAGTCAAAGAACGCCAACCACCAGATGAAGAAGCTGACGATCGACGAGTTCAAGGGCATGCGCGATGCGCTCGGGCTCCCGATCGCCGACAGCGCCTTCACCGACGGCGTCGTGCCTTACGGCCACCCGGGCGCCGACTCCCCGGAGGTCCGTTACCTCCAGGAGCGCCGCGCCGCTCTCGGCGGGCCCGCCCCGGCCCGGCGGGTGCACCCGGTGGCCCCGCTGCCCGAGCCGGAGGAGCGCGCCTTCAAGGCCCTGTACAAGGGGTCCGGCAAGCAGGAGATGGCCACGACCATGGCGTTCGTCCGCCTGGTCAAGGACCTGATGCGGGACAAGGAGACCGGCCGGCGCTGGGTGCCGATCGTCCCGGACGAGGCCCGCACCTTCGGTATGGAGTCGCTGTTCCCGTCGGCCGGCATCTACTCGCCGCTGGGCCAGACGTACGAGCCGGTCGACCGCGACCAGCTGATGTACTACAAGGAGGCCAAGGACGGCCAGATCCTCAACGAGGGGATCACCGAGGCCGGCGCCATGGCCGACTTCATCGCCGCCGCGACGTCGTATTCGACGCACGGCGAGACGATGATCCCGTTCTACATCTTCTACTCGATGTTCGGCTGGCAGCGGACCGGCGACCAGATGTGGCAGCTCGCCGACCAGCTCGGCAAGGGCTTCATCGTGGGCGCGACGGCGGGCCGTACGACGCTGACCGGCGAGGGCCTTCAGCACGCGGACGGCCACTCGCACCTGATCGCCGCCACGAACCCGGCGTCGCTGAACTACGACCCGGCGTTCGCGTACGAGATCGCGGTGATCGTCAAGGACGGTCTGCGCCGGATGTACGGCCCGGATGCCGAGAACGTCTTCTACTACCTGACGGTCTACAACGAGCCCAAGCTTCAGCCCGCCATGCCGGAGGGCGTCGAGGAGGGCATCGTCAAGGGCCTGTACCGCTTCAACGAGGGATCGGCCGGCGCGGACGCCCCCCGGCTCCAGCTGCTCGCCTCCGGCACGGCCATCCACTGGGCGCTCGAGGCCCAGCAGCTGCTGGCGGACGACTGGGACGTCGCCGCCGACGTATGGTCCGCGACCTCGTGGGGCGAGCTGCGCCGCGACGCTCTGGAGGCCGACGAGGCCCTGCTCCGCGGCGAGCAGCGCACCCCGTACGTCACCCAGGCGCTGGAGGGCGCTCCGGGCCCGGTGCTCGCGGTCTCCGACTGGATGCGGCAGGTGCCCGACCAGATCAGCCAGTGGGTCGAGCAGGACTGGTCCTCGCTCGGCACCGACGGCTTCGGCCTGTCGGACACGCGTGAGGCTGCCCGCCGCCACTTCGGCGTCGACGCGCAGTCGATCACGGTCGCGGCGCTGGCCCAGCTGGCCAGGCGCGGCGAGGTCCCGGCCTCGGCCGTGAAGGAGGCGCGCGAGCGCTACGGCCTGTAGGACGTGACCGCGACGGCCCCCGGAGGCATGCCCTCCAGGGGCCGTCGCGCATGATGCTTGACCTTCACACCATGTGAAGCCGTGCACTGGGAGACGTCATGTTCACCATCGGGGACTTCGCCAGGCACGGCCGCGTGTCCGCCCGGATGCTGCGTCACTACGATGCCATCGGGCTGCTGCGGCCGGAACACACCGACCCTTTCACCGGCTACCGCTACTACTCCGCGGCCCAACTCGCCACGCTCAACCGTGTCATCGCGCTCAAGGATCTCGGCTTCACGCTGCACCAGGTGCGGCAGATCCTCGAGGAGCAGGTGAGCACCGAGGAGCTGCGCGGGATGCTCACGCTGCGGCGGGCGGAGCTCGAGGAGTCGATGGCCGCGGCGGCCGCCAGGCTGGCGCAGGTCGAGGCGAGGCTCCGGTCGATCGAGAGCGAGGGCCGCATGCCCACCCAGGACGTCGTCATCAAGAGCACCCCCGCGGTGAGGGTCGCGGAACTGACCGCTGTCGCCGGCGGTTACGGACCCGAGCACATCGGGCCGGTGATCAGCCCCCTGTACGAGGAGCTGTTCGGCCGGCTGAAGGCGGCGGGCGTCACCCCGACAGGGCCCGGTATCGCGTACTACGAGGACGCGCCCGAGGGCGACGGCGCGATCCTGGTGCACGCCGGGTGCACGGTCCCCGCCGACCAGGAGCCCGGCCGGGACTTCGCGATCGTCGACCTGCCGGCCGTCGAGCGGGCGGCGACGATCGTGCACCGCGGTCCGATGGACGCGGTCGTGCCCACCGCGCAGATCCTGGCCCGGTGGATCGAGGCGGGCGGGCACCGCTCGGCCGGGTACGCCAGGGAGGTGTATGTGGAGTGCCCGCCGGACAAGGAGAGGTGGGTGACCGAGCTCCAGGAGCCGCTGGCCTGAGCTGCGCCACAATGCCTCCATGCGCGCTGCCCGGCTGATCAAGATGGTGCTGCTCCTGCAGGCGAGGCCGTCCATGACGGGGGCCGAGCTGGCGCGGGAGCTGGAGGTGTCCGAGCGGACCGTGACACGGGACGCGCTCGCGTTGTCCGAGGCCGGCGTGCCGGTCTACGCCGACCGCGGGCGGAGCGGGGGCTACCGGCTGATCGGCGGGTACCGCACCCGGCTGACCGGACTGGGCCGCGACGAGGCCGAGGCCCTGTTCCTGTCCGGGCTGCCGGGCGCGCTGCGGGACATGGGTCTTCAGGACGCCGCCTCCGCGGCTCGCCTGAAGGTGTCCGCGGCGCTGCTCCCGTCGCTGCGGGACGCCCCGCGCTCGGCGGCGCAGCGGTTCCATCTGGACGCGCCCGGGTGGTACCAGGAGCCCCGGACGCCGGCGCTGCTGCCGGTGATCGCGGAGGCGGTGTGGAGCGACCACCGGATCCGGGCCTCCTACCGCCGCCGGGACACCGGGGTCGAGCGGGAGCTGGAGCCGTACGGGCTCGTGCTGAAGGCGGGCGTCTGGTACCTGTGCGCCCGCGCGGAGAGCACGTTCCGGGTGTACCGGATCGACCGGTTCTCGGCGGTGGAGGCGGACGGTGAGGTCTTCGACCGGGACGAGGACTTCGACCTGCCCGCCTTCTGGGCGGAGCGCGCGGCCCAGTTCGCGCGCTCCATCCTCCGTGCGGAGGTCGTCGTACGGGTCACGGAGGCGGGCGCGCGCCGCCTGCCGCACGTGACGGACCGTGCGGCGGCCGAGGAGGCCCTCGCCGCCGCTGCCCCGCCGGACGAGCGGGGTCGGGTGACGCTCACGCTCCCGGTCGAGTCCCCGGACGTGGCGTACTCCCAACTCCTGTCGCTGGGCGGCGAGGTGGAGGTCCTGGAGCCCGCCGCGCTGCGGGAGCGCTTCGCGGCGACGGCGGCGCGGATGCGCGACCTGTACGGCTGACGGCGTCGGTCCCGAAGCGTGGACGGTGCCGGGGGCGGCGAAGCGTGGACGGGGCCGGGGGCGGCGTGTTCCGGGGCCGTACCGCCGCCAGGCCTGTGGTGGCGTCAGCGGTAGTCGGCCAGGGACGGTTCCTCCCCCGCCTTCTCCGCGAGGATGTACGCCCACACGTCCGGGCGGCTGCCGTCCGCGTCCGTGACGCCGTACTCCCTGGCCAGCCGGCCGCTGTCCACCGAGCGGCCGTTCCAGCGGGCGCGGTCGGGGTCGGCGGCGAGGGCGGCCACGCCACGGGCGAGGTACGCCGGGGATTCGGACAGGGCCCAGTGCCGCTGCTTGGCGATGCCGTCGCGCCAGGTCTCCTCGGTGAGGCCGAAGATGTCCAGCATCTCCTCGGACCGCAGGAACCCGGGAGTGACGGCCACCGCTGTCGCGCCGACACTCCTGAGCTCCTCGCCCAGGATGTACGCCATCCGGATCGGCGCGTTCTTGGCCAGGTCGTAGTAGAAGTTCTCGCGGAAGTCCTTGTTGGTCTCGGCCGTCCCGTCCGTGACCTCGACGACCAGGCCGCCGGGCCGCCGTACGAGCAGGGGCAGCGCGATGCTGCTGGTGATGATGTGCGTACGCGCCCCCAGGTCGAGCATGCGCAGGCCGCGCTCCAGGTCGACGTCCCACATCCTGGTGTCGAAGTCGAGCAGGAAGTTCCCGCCCCAGATGTCGTTCACGAGGATGTCGAGGCGACCGTGGTCACGGTCGATGCGGTCGACCAGCGACCGGACCTGGTCGGCCACCAGGTGGTCGGTGGGAACGGCGATGCCCGTGCCGCCCGCGGCCGTGACGAGGTCGGCGGTCTGCTCGATCGTCTCCCCCGCGCGTCCCACCTCGCTGACGTGGTCCCGGGTGGTGCGTCCCGTCACGTAGACGGTCGCGCCCACGGCGCCGAGCTCCACGGCGATGGCGCGGCCCGCGCCCCGGGTGGCGCCCGCGACGAGTGCGACGCTTCCGTGCAGCGGCCTGTCCGGGGAGCCGGCCGGCGGCTCGTCGAAAGGACGGTCCTGCGGTTCGTTCGTCGGCTCGTTGGACTGGGCGTTCGTCGGGGCGCTCGTGGGGGCGTTCATCGGCCCGTTGGACGGCTCGTTCGTCGGCCCGTTCGTCGGCTCGTTCGTCGTCATGGACCGACCGTCGCACGGAATCCGGACATCCTCTGTCCGACATTGCCGCCCATCGCCATCGTGGACCGTTCATCTCGATACAGCCGCTTTTCCCGCCTCCGCGTGCGCCGCCATCCGCCAGCCACGATGCTTGACCCGTGATGGACGAGACGGAGTTCTGGGAGATCATCGACAGCACCCGCGAGGCCGCCGAGGGCGACCCCGAGGACCATGCCGAACTGCTCGTCGAGCGGCTGCTGCAGCTCGACCCCGACTCCGTACTGGACTTCGCCCGGCACTTCGAGGCCCGCTACAACCGCGCCTACACCTGGGATCTGTGGGGCGCGGCGGCCGTGCTGCTCGGCGGCGCGAGCGACGACGCCTTCGACTACTTCCGCTGCTGGCTCATCGGCCAGGGCCGCGAGGTCTTCGAGGGCGCGGTGCACGATCCCGACTCGCTGGCGGAGCTGCTGGACGACTTCGACGAGGACATCGACGGGGACGGCGAGGAGCTGGGGTACGCGGCGGACGAGGCGTACGAGCAGCTGACCGGCGTCGACGCGCCGGATCTCGGCATCCCGGTGCAGGCGGCCGAACCGGCGGGCGTCCCGTTCGCCTTCGACGACGACGCGGCGCTGGCAGAGCGGTTTCCGCGACTGTGGGAACGTTTCGGCGGCTGACCGCGGGGCGGGCGCGTCATCCCGTGAGGGAACGGCCCATCAGGACGTCGTCCACATATCGCCCCTCCAGCAGGAACTCGCCCGGCAGCACGCCCTCGACCGTGAAGCCCTCCGCCGCGTACAGCGCGCGCGCCGGCGCGTTGTGGCCGAGGACGCGCAGGGTGATGCGGATCGCGCCCTGGCGACGGGCCTCGTCGCAGGCCGCCCGCAGCAGGGCCCGGCCGACGCCGAGGCCGCGTGCCCGGCCGGCCACGGCGAGGCCCTGGATCTGGCGTACATGCCGGTTGCAGGCCAGCGGCGTCGGCCGCACCAGGCGGATGAAGCCGAGGAGCGTGCCGTCGCCGTCCTCGGCGACGAGGAAGTCCTCGGGCCGGTGCATCGGGTCGAAGAACGGGCCGTACGGCGGCTCCGGCCGCGGCTGAACGGCGTGCAGAGGGGACCACGTCTCCCGGTCGAGTTCGCCGAGGGCCGTGTCGTCGGCGGCTCGTGCGGGGCGTATCAGCGGGCGTACCGCGGGACGTGTGTGCGACTCGGGCATGGGCCAACTGTGCCACGCGGTAGGGGGACGGCAGGATGGGGCCATGGAGACATCGCGTATCGCCGTCACCGGCGCCTCCGGGCTCATCGGCGCGGCCCTCGTACGCTCGCTGCGCGCGGACGGGCACGAGGTGGTGCGCCTGGTGCGACACGCCGCCGGCGCCGGGGACGAGGTCGAGTGGGACCCGCTCCGGCAGTACGTCGACGTGGCGGGCCTCGTGGGCTGTGACGCGGTCGTGCATCTCGCCGGCGCCGGGGTGGGCGACCGCCGCTGGACGCAGGCGTACCGCAAGGAGATCCGCGACAGCCGGGTGCTCGGCACGACGGCGATCGCGGAGGCCGTCGCCTCACTGGACACACCGCCCAGGGTGCTGATCAGCGGCAGCGCGGTCGGCTTCTACGGCGACACCGGGGACCGCCCGGTGGACGAGGACGCGCCGCCGGGGGACGGCTTCCTGCCGGGGGTGTGCGTGGAGTGGGAGGAGGCGGCGGCCCCGGCGCAGGAGGCGGGGATACGCACGGTGCTGGCCCGCACCGGCCTGGTGGTGGCACGGCACGGCGGCGCGTGGGGCCGGATGTTCCCGCTGTTCCGGGCGGGCCTCGGGGGGCGGCTGGGCAGCGGGTGCCAGTACTGGAGCTTCATCGCGCTGCACGACGAGGTGGCGGCGCTGCGGCATCTCCTCGACACGGAGTCGCTGTCGGGCCCGGTGAACCTGACGGCGCCGGAGCCGGTGACGAACCGTGAGGTGACGCAGGCGATGGCCCGGGTCCTGCGCCGTCCGGCACTCTTCGCGGTCCCGACGCCGGCGCTGCGGCTGGCGCTGGGAGAGATGGCGTCGGACGTGCTGACCAGCCAACGCGCGCTTCCTCACGCCTGTTGGAGTCGGGCTTCTCGTTCGCGTTCCCCCGGATCGACGACGCGATCCGCGCGGCACTGCGGTAGCGGCCGGGGGTAGGGCCGCAGGGCCGGGGTGGTTCGCCCGGGCCGGGCTCCCGGGGCCCCGAACCACGTGCCGGGCGGGACCGCGGGCGGCTCAGGGCCGCGCGTGGGCGGGACGCTCGCCGCCGTCCCAGCGGCGGCAGCCACGCCCCGGGCGCGCGGCGCGGGAGGCGGGTGCCCACCGGCCGCTGCCAGTCGCGCCGCTCCTCGGCCGCAACGCCGAACAGGCACCAGGGCACTGCCACCGCCCACGTACGGCCATACGCCGACCGACGCGGCCCGCAACGGATCACCACCGCCCCAGCGGCATCGACCGCCACAGACGCCCCCGCAGCGCAAGCCCGCCGACGCGACACCGCACGAAGCGCCCGGCCTCGGCGGCCGCATAGCGCCGAACCGGCCGCCAAAGCCGCCCGGCGCCAGCGTGCCGTGGGCCGCCGAAGGCGCCGACCCGGCGGGCCCGTCCGGCCGCGGGGGCGGCCGCCACGCGGCGGAGGCCGCCCCACGGGCCGGCTATGTGAGGCCGCGGCACGTCGACGTCCCGCGTGCGCCCCCGCGCTACGGTGCTCCGCGCTGTGCGCGACTGCACGCGGGCGTTCCGGTTCCTAGTCTCGGTGTGAACTCGGGTATTCACTGGGCCTGATGGGGGCATGAGCCCCCCACCAGCCGCGCCGACCTCGGGGAGGGGCACGTGCTCAGCACCGCTCAGCATGCGGATCACGCGGACGTCGTCATCGTGGGGGCCGGGATCGCCGGGCTCTCGGCAGCTCATCGGCTGACCACTGCGGGGGTGACGGTCCGGGTCCTGGAGGCCGCCCCCGTGGTGGGCGGGCGGATGGCCACCGAATGCGTCGACGGCTTCCGGCTCGACCGCACAGGCCAGTTGCTCAGTACCGCGTTCCCGGAGCTGCGGCGCATCTCGGCGCTGCGCGACGCCGAACTGCGGTCGTTCTCGCCCGGTGTTCTCGTCCACGCCGAAGGACGCCTTCAGCGGACCGGCGAGGTGGGAAGCTCGCCGCACGCCGCCAGAGGCGTAGGGGTCGCATTCACGATGGCGCGCGCCCTTGCGAGCGCCCCTCGGCCGAGGCACCTCGACCAGGCAAGGCTCGGAGCGTCGCTGGCACGACTCGCGGGCACGCCCGTACGGCGCGTGCTGGCCCGTCCGGAACGGCCCGCGGCAGACGCCCTCCACAGCCGCGGGCTGCCCGCCCGTACAGTGCACGGTTTTCTGCGCCCCCTGCTGTCCGCCCTGCTGTGCGACCCGGAGTTGACCACGTCCAGCCGGTGCGCCGACCTGGTGCTGCGCGGTTACGCGCGCGGCCGGCTGTGCGTTCCGGCGAGCGGGGCGTCCGCGCTTCCGGAACTGCTGGCGGCCACGCTGCCGGAGGGCACCGTGCGGACGGGGACACGGGTCACCGACCTCGCGACGAACCGGGTCACGACCGAGGAGCACGGCGAGTTCGGCTGCCGCTCGGTCGTGGTCGCGACGGGGGCGCGGACGGCGGCGGACCTGCTGCCGGGGCTGCGGGTGCCGTCGTTCCGCCCGGTGACAGTGGTGCACCACACCGCGCCGGAGCCGCCCCTGACCGATCCGTCACTCGTCCTGGACGCGGACCGCAGCGGACCCGTGTCGCACACGGCCGTGCTGAGCGAGGTCGACCCGTCCCGCGCGCCCGAGGGCCGCGCGCTCATCTCCTCGACGGTGGCGGGCGACCCGCCGGACGACCTGGACCGGCAGGTGCGGCGGCACCTGACGACGCTGTACGGCACTCCGACCGACGACTGGGAACTCCTGACGGTCCATCATGACGCGGAGGCGGTCCCGGCCATGACGCCTCCCTACGATCTGCGCCGACCCGTGCGCCTGCTGTCGGGCCTGTACGTCTGCGGCGACCACCGGGACACGGCGACGGTGCAGGGCGCGCTGTACTCGGGCCGCCGGGCCGCGCACGCACTCCTGTCGGACCTCGGCATCCGGCCGGGCTTCGGGACGGTGGCGGTGAGGGCCGCGGCGTGAGTCACGCGGGGACGGGCCGTCACCCGCCGCTGCCGCGGGGCGAACCGCCACCGTCCCCGCGGCAGCCCCCCGCAGCGGACGCAAATGCCGGAGATACGTCGTACCTCCCCGGACTCCGCCCCTTCCCGAAGGGGGCTGCTCCCCGCACTCTTACCGCCCTTCGGACGGTGTCCTCAGGCGCGGGGCTCCAGGCGCGGGGCTCCTACCCCACCCCCGCAGGACGTAGGGGAGGGCCCCCGGTCCGGGATGCGGGTACTCCCACGACCATCAGGCCGTAGAGGGAAGGCGGGGAGGGCGCAAGGTCCCCGCACCCCGCGCCCGGCAGGGCGCAAGGCCACCGGGTCCGGGGCGCAGCCCCGCTTCGGGAGGGGTACGCCCACGGCCCACCCGGTAGGGGAGGCGACCACCGGGAAACGGCCCCGCACAGCGGCAGCCCGCCCCCGCGCTCGCCCCGGCCGGGGTCGCCCCCTCACCCCAGCGCCGCCACCCGGTCGCGGTAGGTGCGGACCGGGCTCGCGTCCCGGTACGGCTCCAGGCGGCGCTCGAACTCCCGCACGTACTCCGACGCCCGCGCCGACCTCATCTCCGACGCCTGCAGCGCCGCCTCCGCGCCCAGCGCGCACGCCTGCTCCAGCTCGCCGAGGCCGAGGCGCGCCGTCGCGAGGACGACCCGGCAGAACAGCCGGCTGCGGGCGAAGGCCGGGGCCCGTAACTGGAGAGAACGTTCCGCGTGCTGGACCGCCGAGCGGTACTGCTGGAGGTCCCGGTGGCAGTGCCCGATCTCGTCGGCGAGCTGGGCCTCGTCGAAGGACCGCGCCCAGTGCGGCACGTCGTCGCCCGGACGGGCCGAGTCCAGGGCACGCTCCGCGCGGGCGAGGGCCGTGTTGCACGCCCGTGCCTCGCCGAGCACCCCGTGGCCGCGTGCCTCGGCGGCGTGCAGCAGCGCCTGGACCAGCGGGGGCGCCGCGGAGCCCACGCCCTGCTGGGCGACCCGGGCGAGCTGGACCGCTTCCCGCCCGTGGCCCAGGTAGACAGCCTGTCGGCTCATGGTGACGAGCACATAGGAGCCGTACGCCCGGTCCCCCGCCGCCTGTGAGAGCCGCAGCGCCTGGACGAAGTACCGCTGGGCGAGGCCGTGTGCCGCTATGTCGTACGAGGTCCAGCCCGCGAGCCGGGTCAGATCGGCGGCCGCGGCGAAGAGCCGGCGGCCCAGCGCCTCCCCGTAGGTGCCACGCAGCATCGGTTCGGCCTCGTGCTCCAGGTAGCGCACGAGGGCCTGCCGGGCGTGGCCGCCGCCGTAGGCGTGGTCGAGGGCGCGGAACAGTTCGCCGACGGAGCGCAGGGCCGAGATGTCTCCGCCGGAGACCTTCTGGCCGGGCCCCCGGTCGGTGCCGCGCTGGCGGGGCACGGTGACGCGTGTCCCCTGGAGGGGCACCCGCCCCAATGCGCTGTGCGCCACGTCCCCGCGGCCGACCCGCTCGTCGGCGCGTCCGATCAGCCAGTCCCGGCTCGGCACGACCAGGCCGGCGGGGGTGAAGGCGATCTTGCGCAGTTCCCCGTGGCTGCCGGAGTCCTTGCGCCACAGCCCGCTGACGATGTCGACGGCCTCCTCCGGCGTGGCGGCGAACTCCAGGCCGGCGTAGACCGGCGCGCAGGCGTCGAGGCCGAGGTCCTGGGCGGACAGCCGGCGCCCGAGCCGCCGGGTGAACACCTCCGCGATCAGTGCCGGGGTCGTACCGCGCGGCTGCTGGCCGCGCAGCCAGCGGGTCACGGAGGTCTTGTCGTAGCGCAGGTCGAGGCCGTGCTCGAGACCGAGCTGGTCGACTCTGCGGGCGAGCCCGGCATGGGAGAAGCCCGCCTCCGCGATGAGCGCGGCGAGCTGCCGGTTGGGGGTGCGCTGTGGGGCTCGTTCCGTCATCTGCTGTCGGGTCTCCTGACTTCCGGGCCGGGAGCAGCCCTCATGGAACGGCGCGAATTTAGCGGCCGGACCGGCCCCTTCCGCTACCTTCGCCCCACATTCATCCGATCGTGTGAGGATTGACGGCGGCACTGACATCTGCGCTGACGGGAGCTACCTGCCCGGCCCCCGGTTTCCGGGCCGCCGTACAGTGGCATGGGCCCGGATCACAGCTGGGCGAAGGTTCGAGGGAGGCTCTGCCGTGAGTGAGCTGCGGTTCGTCCGACTGGGGTTCGGCGAGAACGCCGTCGAGTACCAGGAGGCCTGGCAGAAGCAGCGCGAGGTCCACGCCGCCCGCTTCGCGGACGAGATCCCGGACACCTGCCTGCTCCTGGAGCACCCGCCGGTCTACACGGCCGGACGGCGCACGGCGGACAGTGAGCGCCCCCTGGACGGCACGCCCGTCATCGACGTGGACCGCGGCGGGAAGATCACGTGGCACGGCCCGGGCCAGCTGGTGGGCTATCCGATCCTGAAGCTGCCGCGCCCGGTGGACGTGGTCGCGCACGTACGCCGCCTGGAGGACGCCCTCATCCGCACCTGCGCGGAGTTCGGCGTCGAGACGAGCCGGGTGGAGGGCCGCAGCGGTGTGTGGGTGCTCGGCGATCCGGTCGAGGAGCGTCCGGCACTCGGCGGCCTGTCGCTCGACTTCGACCCCCGGCTGCAGGACGAGGAGTTCGACCCGCGTCTGAACGGGCCGGAGTACGCCCCCTCCAACGCCGGCCAGCGGCGCGAGGACCGCAAGCTCGCCGCGATCGGCATCCGGATCGCCAAGGGCGTGTCGATGCACGGCTTCGCCCTGAACGTGAACCCGGACAACACCTGGTTCGACCGGATCGTGCCGTGCGGCATCCGCGACGCGGGCGTGGCCTCACTGGCGAACGAGCTGGGCCGCGACATCACGATCGAGGAGGTGCTCCCGGTCCTGGAGAAGCATCTGCGCGACGTCCTGGAGCACGCGGAGCTCCGGCCCCGCGCGGTCGAGACGGCGTCCGCCTGACGCCTGCCGGCGGCCCTGGGGAATGCGTCCCTTTGGCCACAGGTTGGCCAAACGTAAGGCCGCACTTTTAACGGGCGTACTCTGGTGTTCGCCGAAGAATCGAAGCTGTAGGGAGCCGGTCGTGTCCGCAGTCGCACCCGACGGACGCAAGATGCTGCGCCTGGAGGTCCGGAACAGCCAGACCCCCATCGAGCGCAAGCCCGAGTGGATCAAGACCCGGGCGAAGATGGGTCCCGAGTACAACCAGCTGCAGAAACTGGTCAAGAGCGAGGGTCTGCACACGGTCTGCCAGGAGGCGGGCTGTCCCAACATCTTCGAGTGCTGGGAGGACCGTGAGGCCACGTTCCTCATCGGTGGCGACCAGTGCACCCGCCGCTGCGATTTCTGCCAGATCGACACCGGCAAGCCGCAGGCCCTGGACCGCGACGAACCGCGCCGCGTGGGCGAGTCGGTCGTCACGATGGACCTGAACTACGCCACGATCACCGGCGTCGCCCGCGACGACCTGGAGGACGGCGGCGCCTGGCTGTACGCGGAGACCGTGCGCCAGATCCATGCGATGACCGCCGACCGCGAGGGCGGCCACACCAAGGTCGAGCTGCTGATCCCCGACTTCAACGCCGTGCCCGAGCAGCTGGCCGAGGTCTTCTCCTCCCGCCCCGAGGTGCTCGCGCACAACGTCGAGACGGTGCCGCGCATCTTCAAGCGCATCCGCCCCGGCTTCCGCTACGAGCGGTCGCTCGAGGTCATCACCCGCGCCCGCGAGGACGGCCTGGTCACCAAGTCGAACCTGATCCTCGGCATGGGCGAGACCCGCGAGGAGGTCAGCGAGGCGCTGCAGCACCTCCACGACGCGGGCTGCGAGCTGATCACGATCACGCAGTACCTGCGCCCCTCCGTGCGCCACCACCCGGTGGAGCGCTGGGTTAAGCCGCACGAGTTCGTGGAGCTGCAGGAAGAGGCCGAGGAGATCGGCTTCTCCGGTGTGATGTCGGGTCCGCTCGTCCGTTCGTCGTACCGGGCCGGCCGCCTGTTCCAGCAGGCGATGGAGGCCCGGGGGACCACGTCCGCCACCGGCGCGGCCCAGGCTGTGTGAATTCAGGCACAAGCAACTACCGGCCAGTAATGGCCAGTTGGGCGCGGCCCGCATCCTCCCCGCAGGTCGGGGACACGGTGCGGGCCGCGTTCGCGTTCGCGGGGGCTTCGCAGGGCGCCCATCCGTGCTTCATCGGCGTTTGACCACCCGGTCACGCCCTGGTAACACCAATCAGTGACGCTGAATGCACGCACAGCTCCCACTCATCCACGCCCGCCCCGAGGGGGAACCTTCACGATGCCGACCTCCAGCATGCAGGCCGCGCCGGTACGTCCCGTGATCGCCACCGCCATCCCGACCGTCACCGACGCGCTGCGCGCGATGGAGTCGCTGCTGCTCGGCAGCGGCCAGCGCACCGCCCGCCGCAACGCATGGACCGCGGTGCTGGAGGACCGGCGCCGGGCCAAGGACCGCGTCGAGGCCCAGCACGTTCTGGAGGCCGTGGCTGACCGCACTTCGTAGGCCACGTAAACTTCAGGTATGGCGAGGAAGGCACATTCAGACAGCGCTGACGCTGCTGCGAATCCTGGGCGACTGAAGCAGATCGCCCTGACGTACAAGATGACCCGTAAGGCCGACCCCAAGGTCGGTCTTGTCGTCGCGGCTGTGGGAATCGTCACCTTCGGTGTCTTCCTCGCGATCGGTTTCTTGATCGACCACCCCATCTATCTGGGCATCCTGGGCTTCCTGCTGGCCTTCCTGGCGATGGCGATCCTCTTCGGCCGCCGCGCCGAGCGGGCGGCCTTCGGGCAGATGGAAGGCCAGCCGGGCGCCGCCGCGGCGGTCCTGCAGAACGTGGGCCGCGGCTGGACGACGACCCCCGCGGTGGCGATGAACCGCAACCAGGACGTGGTGCACCGGGCGGTCGGCAAAGCCGGCATCGTCCTGGTCGCCGAGGGCAACCCCAACCGGCTCAAGACCCTGATCGCGGCCGAGAAGAAGAAGATGAACCGCATCGTCGTGGACGTACCGGTGCACGACATCCTGGTGGGCAACGGCGAGGGCCAGGTCCCGCTGAAGAAGGTGCGCACCACGATGCTGAAGCTGCCGCGTGTGCTCACCGGCCCGCAGGTCACCTCGACCAACGACCGGCTGCGCGCGATGGGCGACCTGATGAGCAACATGCCGCTGCCGAAGGGCCCGATGCCGAAGGGCATGCGGATGCCGCGCGGCGGCAAGATGCGCTGACGCACGAAGGACATGACAGAGGCGGCCGGGACGATGTCCCGGCCGCCTCTGTCATGTCCCTGTGTCCTGCGCCGCTGTCCTTGTGTCCTGCGGCGCTTCTGGTCCTGCGGCTCTTCCGTCCTGTGTCGCTCAGATCCTGACCTGGACCGCGCGGGCGAGGCGGTCGTGCAGACCGCGGCCGTCACGGTCCCAGACGAGCGCCGGCACGGCCAGGCACAGCAGCACGCTGCGGACGACGGCCCAGCCGAATCCGAGGCGGCCGCCGCGCTCGGAGACGACGCGCAGGCCGAGGAGCCGCTTGCCGGGGCTGCAGCCGACGGTGCCGACCGTCAGCATGCTCATGACGAGGAAGATCAGCAGGGCGCGGTTGGACGTCGCCTGCTGGTCACTGCCCGCGAACAGTCCGTATGCGATCAGGCAACACAGTCCCCAGTCGAGGAACAGTGCTCCGAAGCGCCGTCCGAGGGGGGCCACGGAGCCCGGTCCCGTCTCCGGCAGACCGAGCCGCTGGCCCCGGTACCCGAAGTCGACACCCATGTCCTCGGCCGCAGCGCGGGGCCCGGAGAGCCACGATCCGATTGCTTGCCTGTTGTCCACGCGACCACGGTACTGCGCCCGCTTTGGATCACTTCGGCCCGGGTCCCCCTGCGGCCCGCGGCAGGCGCCCGGCACCCGTGCCGGTTAACTTCGTCGAAACAAATGGGTCATGCTTGAGAAATCCGGCCTGCCTATGGTCGGGTCCAGCGTGTGCCACCGCACTGGCCGCACGGACGAGCTGCAACCCCGCCCCTCCCGGGTGGGAGTAGGAGGAGTTGGATGTTCCAGAACGCCGACGAGGCCAAGAAGTACATCGCTGACAACGACGTAAAGATGGTTGACGTCCGGTTCTGCGACCTTCCTGGCGTCATGCAGCACTTCACGATCCCGGCGACGGCCTTCGACCCCTCGGACGAGCTGGCGTTCGACGGCTCGTCGATCCGCGGCTTCCAGGCGATCCACGAGTCCGACATGGCGCTGCGTGCGGACCTGTCGACCGCCCGTCTGGACCCGTTCCGCCGCGACAAGACGCTGAACATCAACTTCTTCATCCACGACCCGATCACGGGTGAGCAGTACAGCCGCGACCCGCGCAACATCGCCAAGAAGGCCGAGGCCTACCTCGCCTCCACCGGCATCGCGGACACCGCGTACTTCGGCCCCGAGGCCGAGTTCTACGTCTTCGACTCGGTGCGCTTCAACACCGCCGCGAACGAGGGCTTCTACCACATCGACTCCGAGGCCGGTGCCTGGAACACGGGCGCGGTCGAGGACAACCGCGGCTACAAGGTCCGCTACAAGGGCGGCTACTTCCCGGCCCCGCCGGTCGACCACTTCGCCGACCTGCGCGCCGAGATCTCCCTGGAGCTGGAGAACGTCGGCCTCCAGGTCGAGCGCCAGCACCACGAGGTCGGCACCGCCGGCCAGGCGGAGATCAACTACAAGTTCAACACGCTGCTCGCCGCGGCCGACGACCTGATGCTCTTCAAGTACATCGTGAAGAACGTCGCCTGGCGCAACGGCAAGACCGCGACCTTCATGCCGAAGCCGATCTTCGGCGACAACGGCTCGGGCATGCACGTCCACCAGTCGCTGTGGCAGGGCGGCTCGCCGCTCTTCTACGACGAGGCCGGTTACGCGGGCCTGTCGGACACCGCCCGCTACTACATCGGCGGCATCCTCAAGCACGCCCCGTCGCTGCTGGCCTTCACCAACCCGACGGTGAACTCGTACCACCGCCTGGTCCCCGGCTTCGAGGCCCCGGTCAACCTGGTCTACTCGCAGCGCAACCGCTCGGCGGCGATGCGTATCCCGATCACCGGCTCCAACCCGAAGGCCAAGCGCGTCGAGTTCCGCGCTCCGGACCCGTCGTCGAACCCGTACCTGGCCTTCTCGGCCCTGCTGCTGGCGGGCCTGGACGGCGTGAAGAACAAGATCGAGCCGGCCGAGCCGATCGACAAGGACCTCTACGAGCTCGCCCCCGACGAGCACGCGAACGTCCCCCAGGTCCCGACCTCCCTCCCGGCGGTCCTCGACGCCCTGGAGCAGGACAACGAGTACCTGCAGGCGGGCGGCGTGTTCACGTCGGACCTGATCGAGACGTGGATCGACTACAAGCGGACGAACGAGATCGCCCCGATCCAGCTGCGTCCGCACCCGCACGAGTTCGAGCTCTACTTCGACATCTAAGAAGTCCGGGCCCTGCCCGTTCCGCCGTCGGCCGTGCCCTTCCCTCACCGGAAGGCACGGCCGTCGGCCGTTCACGGTGACCGGTTCACGGCTTCAGGGCTTCACGGCGGGAGCGGCGGGGATGGCGCGCATGGCGCGGTCGGTCTCGTCGTGAGCGAGGTGTCCGACGAAATGGACCGGACCATCACGTTCTCGTACGAGGCCACGGGCGGTGCCCGTGAGGTCACCGTCCCGGTCTCCCTGGCGCGAGGTCGACCCGGGCACCGAGCAGCAGAGGGTGACCTCTCTGCCCCGGCGCAAGGAGGTCGAGCCGTCCGGGCCGGGGCAGAGCGGCACGCTCGTCGTCACCTTCGGAGCGGACCGCGGCGAGGCGACCTGCCCGGGGGTGGGTCGACGACGGGCCGGTACGGACGGCGACCGCGTCCGCCGCCCACGCCTCCGCCGTCCGCAGCGCGTCCTGATCGCCGTCGGGGCGCGCCGGATCGTCGGCCCCGGCCGGGCTGCGTGACGCTCCCTGCGTGCACCCCGTGCCCGAGCGCCTCTACGATCCATGCCCATGGGGATCACTGTGCAGAAGCTGACGTACTACCCGGTCAAGGGCTGCGCCGGGATCGAGGTGCGATCCGCTGTGGTCGGCGGAACAGGGCTCGAGCACGACCGGACGTTCATGGTCGTCGATGCCCTCGACGGGACCTTCCGCAGTCAGCGGACGCATCCCGCCCTGGCCGCCGTACGGCCCGGGATCGGCGACGGCGGGCGCACCTTGCGCCTGCGGGCCGAGGGGGTCGAGGAGCTCGTGGTGGACGTGGACCCCGAGGGCAAGCCGCGGGCGGTGAGCCTGTTCGGTCGGCCGGTCGGGGACGCGGTGGACCAGGGGGACGCGGTCGCCGCATGGCTGTCCGAGGTGCTCGGAACCGCGTCGCGGCTTGTGCGGGTGCCCGAGAGGTTCGACCGGGACGGGTGGGGGGAGACACCCGGCAAGATCGCCTTCGCCGACGCGCATGCCGTGGCCGTCGTTTCCCAGGCCTCGCTCGACGGGCTGAACGCGCGGATCGAGGCGTCGGGCGGGACGCCGGTGCCCATGGACCGCTTCCGGGCCAACATCGTGCTCGACGGGTGCGCCGAGCCGCACGATGAGGACCTGATGCGGCGGCTGGAGATCGGAACCGTGCAACTCGCCCATTCCGTAAGGGCGATGCGCTGTTCCGTGCCGCTGGTGGACCAGGTCACGGGGTTGCGGGCGGGCCCCGAGCCGGTGCGCACGCTCGCGACGTACCGGCGGGAGCCCGCGTACGACAACAAGATCAGCTTCGGGGCGAAGGCCGCGGTGCTGCGGGGCGGCACGCTGGCGGTCGGCGACGCGGTACGACCCCAGTGGTACGAGAACGGGGCGCCCGATCCCGAGCGCCCCGCCTCCTGAGCCTTTCCTCCGGTCAGCGCCCGTAGCGGATCAGGGCCCTGACCATCCGGCACGTGGTGTCGGACGGGACGTGCAGGCCGGTGCGCTCGGCCACGTCCCGTATGCGGCGGTTGTCGGCTGTCGCCGGGTGGTAGACGCCGGCGTCGAGCAGGGCGATCGCGAGGCGCATCGCCTTCAGGCGGCGGTTGTGCGACACGTACCACTCGCGCGGCTGTCCGGCCGGGAGCGGCTTCTTCTGAAGGGGGATCAGGGGCTTCGTCGTGAGTGTGGCAACGGCCATCGGCGACCTCCTGGCGCGGTGGCGGGACCATCCCGAACTACTGTTCATTCTATCGGCGGCCACTGACAATCGCCGCTGGCCAGACGGCATGTGAAGCGGCGAGCGGTACGGTGTGCGGCATGGAGATCTGGATCAATCCCGCCTGTTCCAAGTGCCGCAGCGCCCTCACGCTCCTCGACGCCGAGGGCGCCCACTACACGGTGCGGCGCTACCTGGAGGACGTGCCGACCGAGGACGAGATCCGGGCGGTGCTGGGCCGGCTCGGCCTCGAACCCTGGGACATCACGCGGACACAGGAGCCCGCCGCGAAGGAGCTGGGACTGAAGACGTGGGCTCGCGACGACGCTTCGCGGGACCGCTGGATCTCGGCCCTGGCCCAGCACCCCAAGCTCATCCAGCGACCGATCATCACGGCGGACGACGGTACGGCGGTCGTGGGCCGCACGGAGGACGCGGTCCGGGACGCGCTCGGCCGCGGCTGAGCCGCGGACCCGGGCGGCGTACTGCGGTCGCGACTCCCGACGCGTACGGCGTCACCGTCCTGCTCAAGGGGGCGCTGGACGGGCCGTGCCGCGCTGCCGGCGGGGCCAACGACGCGAGGCTGCGGGCGAACCGCCTTTGCCTTAAGGAATGTTAAGGAAGAGGCGGCCGCGAACGGTGAGCAGACGCCGACGGGTCCTCGTACGTAAGGGCACAAGGAACCAACCGGCCGCCCCCGCGGCCGGGGACAGGAGCCCTTACGTGTCACGCAAGAAGACCCTCAGCGGCAAGAAGAAGCTCGCACTCCTCGTCGGCGCGGCGGCGCTGGTCGGCGGCACTGCGGTTGTCATGACCGGAACAAGCCAGGCGTCCGCCGCCTGTGACGGCCTCGCCCAGGCGATTCGCAACAACGAGAACTTCATCGCCGGTCAACAGGCCAATCCGGACGCCCAGTCGGCGGCACGCATCGCCAACCGGGAGGCGGTGATCGCGCAGATAGGGGTCCAGCAGAAGGCCGCGGGCTGCGACGCCGGGGCGGGCGGCGGCGAAGCCGCACCTCCCGCGCAGCCGCCGGCCCAGGAGGCACCACCCGCCGAGGAAGCGCCGCCCGCCGAGGCACCGCCCGCGGACGAAGCGCCCCCCGCCGAGGGCGGTGACCAGGCCGGGGACCAAGCCGGGGACCAGGCCGATGGCGGTCAGGCCGGGGGCGGCGCGACGGGCGAGGTCGTCTGCGCCGGCTCGACCGTGACCCTCTCCGGCGAGGGCGGCGCGCCGGCCGCCTCCAGCAGCCAGTTCCCCGTCGGCACCCAGCTCAAGGTGACCAACCTGGACAACAACAAGTCCACGACCGTCGAGGTCACGTCGGTGTCCGGCAGCTGCGCCCTGCTGAACAACGCTGCCTTCGAACAGGTCCGCGAGGCCGGCAAGTTCCTGATCCGCAACGCGCGGATCGAGCGCGTCGGCTGACGCCGGGCGGCCGGGTCCGCGATCCCCCACTCCCCCGCGGGCCCGGCCGCAGCCGGCCCGCAGGACGGTGCCGTCCGCGCTCCCCCCTCCCCCGCTGTCCCGGGGCCGAGCGCCCGCCTCCGAGCCGCACACTCGGAGTGCAGGACGGCACCGTCCTGCCTTCCCCGCTCCCCGCTCCCCGCTCCGCGGGCGCGGGCGCGGGCATCACCGCGCCGTCCCGGCCGCCTTCTGCTCGGCCTCCGCGAGGATCTCCGTGATCCGCAGCCCGAAACGGACGTCGCACGGGTGCGACCGGCCCGTCCGGATCACGCCGATGAGTTCGTTGACCGCCGTGCGGAACGACTCCACCGGATTGCCCCAGCCGTCCGGCAGTTCGGTCCTGCCCCGCTCCCCCACCAGCACCAGGCTCACGCCCGCCGCGTTCATGGGCGCGCCCAGGCCGAGGGTCGCCGTGCTGGACGCTCCACTCGTGTGCCGGAGCACCAGGTGCATGGTGTCCGAGGGGCCATGGGCCGCCGTCACCTCCACCACGTCGCCCAGCACCGGCAGCAGCGCGGACAGCGCGTGCGGGCCGACGTCCCACAGACCGCCCTTCTCGCGCCGCCACGGCGACGCGGCGAACGGGCTCTCCGCGCCCGGCGAGAACAGCGCGCCGAGCCACTGCGCATGGGCCGTGAACCACCCGCCGGTCGCGGCCTGTTCCCCGATCCAGCGCGCGGTGTCCGTGGCGAACCGCAGCGTGCAGAAGACCACGGACGCCACCTTCGCCTCCTCAGCGGCCTTCGCGGCGTCGCGGGCAGCCGCGACCGTCGTCGCGACCGGCTTGTCCAGCAGCAGGTGGCAGCCGGCGGCGGCGGCCCGGACGGCGAGCGGCGCCTGTACGTCCGGCGGCACGGCGAAGGCGATCGCGTCGTTCGAGGCGAAGAGCGCGTCGATGCCGTCCTCTCCGGTGAACGCGGTCGTGCCGTGGGCGTCCGCGAGCGCGGCGGCCGCCTCGGGCCGCCGCCCCCACACCCCGCCGAGGACGACGTCCGGGTGGCCGGAGAGCGCGGGTGCCTGGGTCATGGCGGCCCAGGGGCCGGCGCCGAGAAGTCCGATACGCAGGTGCTTGGTCATGCCCACCAGTGTGCCCGCGCGCCCCTCGCTGAGCGCTCCCCACGGGGATGCCGCGTGGCGCGCCCGGCGGACCCGGCGGCCAAGCACCCGGCGGCCGCACCACCCGAAAAATCCATGCGGCGCCACCGTGAACCGCGCCCCGCTGCGGCGCATCTGACCCCTGTATACGACGCGAGAACAACAGCTCCGCGGCGTACGGGGCCCCGGCTGAGCACCCACGACGACGCCCCGGAGCGGACGTCCGTGCGCGTCCGCCACCGGGTGGCCGAGCGGGACCGCGCCAAGGGGTCGGAGGGGTGATCACGCATCCCGGATCACGCATCCCACATCCCGGATCCCGGATGGATCACGGATCACGGATCACGGATCACGGATGACAGGGGATGTGTCGCGTATCTCAAGACGTCCGGGGCGTCGGAGGCGCAGATCCGCCGCGGGCATCCGCTGAACCTGCTCCACGACCACGAACGGCACCCAAAAGGGCCGGGAAAGCGCTGGGCACGGCCTGGCCGTATCAGGGATTCGCGGGCTCCGGGGCGCTGCTGAACGAGCACGCGGCAGCCCGCCGCGCTCGCTCGACACGCCGGGGAAGACCTCGGATGTTTCGTGCGTAACGTGGGGTTCACAAGCGGGCAACGGCCGGGAAATCGCGCATTGCCAAGCTGCGCGGCATACCGCTGCACCCGCAAAGGATGAGGCCCGTGACCTTCAAGGCTGAGTACATCTGGATCGACGGCACCGAGCCGACCGCCAAGCTTCGCTCGAAGACCAAGATCCTGCCCGGCTCCTCGGCGGACCTCGCCGAGCTCCCCATATGGGGCTTCGACGGGTCCAGCACCAACCAGGCCGAGGGTCACGCCTCCGACCGCGTGCTCAAGCCCGTCTTCACCTGCCCGGACCCGATCCGCGGCGGCGACGACGTCCTCGTCCTGTGCGAGGTCCTCAACACGGACATGACCCCGCACGAGTCCAACACGCGTGCGGCCCTGGCCGAGGTCGAGGAGAAGTTCGCCGCGCAGGAGCCGATCTTCGGCATCGAGCAGGAGTACACCTTCTTCAAGGGCTCCCGTCCGCTCGGCTTCCCCGAGGGCGGCTTCCCCGCCGCGCAGGGCGGCTACTACTGCGGTGTCGGCTCGGACGAGATCTTCGGCCGTGACGTGGTCGAGGCGCACCTGGAGAACTGCCTCGCGGCGGGCCTCGGCATCTCCGGCATCAACGCCGAGGTCATGCCCGGCCAGTGGGAGTTCCAGGTCGGTCCGCTCGCGCCGCTGGAGGTCTCCGACCAGCTGTGGGTGGCCCGCTGGCTGCTCTACCGCACCGCCGAGGACTTCGACGTCTCCGCCACCCTGGACCCGAAGCCGGTCAAGGGCGACTGGAACGGCGCGGGCGCGCACACCAACTTCTCGACCAAGGCGATGCGCGAGGGCTACGACGCGATCATCACCGCATGCGAGTCGCTGGGCGAGGGCTCGAAGCCGATGGACCACGTCAAGAACTACGGCGCGGGCATCGACGACCGTCTGACCGGCCTGCACGAGACCGCCCCGTGGAACGAGTACAGCTACGGCGTCTCCGACCGCGGCGCCTCGGTCCGCATCCCGTGGCAGGTCGAGAAGGACGCCAAGGGCTACATCGAGGACCGCCGCCCGAACGCCAACGTCGACCCGTACACGGTGACCCGCCTGCTGGTGGACACCTGCTGCTCGGCGCTGGAGAAGGCCGGCCAGGTCTGAGCCGCTGAACCGACCGAAGGGGCGTCCGCCGACGAGGCGGACGCCCCTTCGTCATGCGTCCACCCCTTCATCGTGCGTGCGCCCTTCGCCGTAGGGTCGCTCGCCTGCTGGGGGATCGGCGACTCGACTCCGCGGCGCTGCGAGCACGTCGCCGCGCCGGGCGATCATCGTCACTCCTCTCCTCTGGCGCGAAAGGCTCCCCGGGGAGGTGGCCTGAACGGTGCGGATGCGGGGAAGGGCACGTATCAACGGGCGGGAGGGGCCTGCTGAGGTCGTGGCAGGTCTGCTTCAATGGGCCACATGACCGGCTTCCAGAACACCACGACGGGTCGCGACGACCTCCAGCCGTTCTGGCCTTCCCGGCAGCACCACGACTTCGACCGGGTGTGTTGCCGCGCGGTGAACGCGCAGGCCCTCTAAAGCCGCTCTCCCCGGCCTTCGGCCAGCGCGCACGACGTACGTCCGTCCTCACGACGCATCGACGACTTCCTCCGCGTGAAAGAGCTGATCTCTCATGGCGAACAGCCGTTCCTTCTCCACCGCTTCCGCTGTCGCGTCCCCCGTCCCGCAGGCCGCCCGTGCCACGGCCGACCGGACGGCACCCTCGGCCCGCCACCACCGGCTGCGTGCCGTCGACCAGGACGAGGTCGTGGACGTGGCGGACCTCCTGCCGCCGGGCGCCACCTGGCTGCCCGCGCCGCCGCACACCCTGCCCACGCTGCCGGGCCGGCCCCCGATGGTCGGCTACCTCGTCCTCGTACCGGCCGATCAGCAGCCGCCCGTCGCGGCGGCCGCCGCGCAGGAGCGGCCCGCCGGCGCGGGCCCGGTGGCGGTCGACACGGTGCGCCGCACTGCCCGGGTGGACGGGCGGGAACTGGACCTGACGTACCTGGAGTTCGAGTTGCTGGCGCATCTCGTGGCGCACCCGCACCGGGTGCACACGCGCGATCAGCTGGTGACCACCGTCTGGGGCTACGGTCACGTCGGCGACGGCCGGACCGTGGACGTCCATGTCGCCCGGCTGCGCCGCAAGCTGGGTGCCGAGCACCGCCGCACGATCGAGACCGTGCGGCGGGTCGGCTACAAGTACGCGCCCTGACCCAGCGCGCACGTCCGGGTCAGGGCCCGGGTCAGGGTCAGGGTCAGGGTCAGGGCCGGGGTCAGAGCTCGGGGCCGGGCCGGGGTCAGAGCTCGGGCCCGGGTCAGAGCTCGGGCCCGAGTTCCGGGCCTCAGACGCAGGCCCGGATCCGGGTCCCGATCCGGCTCCGGTCCGGGTCCTCGGCGACGGCCCGGGCTCCCGGTCCTAGGCGCGGGCCCGGGCGCGGGCCTTCGAGACTGCGCCCAGCGCGATGTCGATCGCGAGGAACACCAGCAGGCTGATGCCGAGCATCGGCACGAACCAGCCGACGAGCGCCGTCACGACGGCGAGCGGCAGCAGCGCCGTCAGCGGTGCCTTGCGCCAGGCGCCGCGGGGCACGGGGCGGCCCGCCGACAGCGTGCGTTCCTTCGTGGGCCTGCGCTGCCACCACATGCGGTACCCCCACACGATCAGCAGGATCAGGGCGACCATGAGCGCGGCGAGCGCGAGCTGGTTGACCAGGCCGAACAGGACGCCCATGTGGCCGTCGATGCCGTACCGGGTCAGCTTGGCGAGCAACGGGTAGTCGTCGAAGCGGAGTCGGTCGATGACGCTGCCGTCGGCCGGATCGACGGCGACCGAGTCGAGGTGGACCGGGTACTGGGTGTCGGTCTCCTTGACGACGTATCCGTCGCCGTCGGCCGGCAGGATCACGGAGATCCGGCCGTCGACGCCGTAGCCGCGGGCCGCCGCCACGGCGTTGTCGATGCCGACGTCCGCGCCCGCGTGGCCGGCGGCGGGGCCGCCGCCATGACCCTCGTGCCCTTCATGACCGCCGCCGCTGCCGCCGCCCGGCGCGAGTGCGGCCGAGACGACGGGGGTTGATCCGCCGAGCTGGGACTGCACCGCGTCGATGTTCTCGCCCGCGTAGCGGGACCAGGTCAGCCCCGTGGCCGACAGCAGGACGAGACCGGTGACGGCCCACAGGCCGACGGCGCCGTGCCGGGACAGCGTCCTGCGGCGGCCCGTGGTGCCGCGCTCGGGCAGGAAGAGATCGCGCTTGGTGCGGCGTCGGCGTCCGAACCACAGCACCAGTCCGCCCAGTGCGACGACCCACAGCCAGCTGGCGGCCAGCTCGCTGTAGTGCCGGCCGAGTTCGCCCAGCCGCAGATCGGCGTGGAACTCGGAGAGCCACGCGCGCAGCGGGAGTGCGCCCGAGCTGCCGTACGAGGCGAGTTCGCCGCGTACGGCCGCGGTGTAGGGGTCGACGAAGACCGCCAGGGACGTGCCGTCCTCCACCGTGGGCGAGGTCATCAGGACGCGGGTGGTCGCGCCGTCCTCGTACGACGGCCACACCGCGGTCACCGTGCCTTCGGGGTGGGCGGCGCGGGCGGCGTCGACCTGGGCCGACAGCGGGACGGAACGTGCGCCGACGGGTACGCGCAGTTCATCGCGGTAGAGGAACGTCTCCGCCTGGAACGACAGCGAGTAGAGCAGGCCGCTGACGGCGGCGAGGAGGAGGAGCGGGGCGATCAGCAGGCCCGCGTAGAAGTGGAGACGGAGCAGGAGCGGGCGCAGCGCGCCTCGCGCTTCGGGAGCGGTGCTCGTGCCGGATTCGGGTGCGGTGCCCTTGCTGGGGGCGTCTACGGACATGGTGGTCCCTGGGAGTCGGTGGTGACATGGGGGAAACGGGCCCCCAGGTCAGACAGCGGCTCCAGGGGCGGTGGCGCGGGGAACGGCGCACGCGGGCGGGCCGCGGCGGATCACGGTGTGCGCGAGGACGAGGACGCCGGGGCGGCGTACGCCGGACGCCTCGGCGGCGGGCCGGGCCGCGGGGCGCGGCGCGGGCAGCGGTACAACGGCCAGCAGCAGCCGCAGCGGTGTGAACGCGAAGGCAAGCGCGGCGCGCGCGTACCGGAAGAAGGCGGCCTCGCCGTGAGCCAGCCACAGGGCGCAGCCGGCGGTGGCGAGCAGGTGGACTGCGAGCATGCCGGTGTCGAAGGTCTCGACGGCGGTCTGCGCGGTGTCGTACTGCCCGTGCCACGCGTGGTGATGCGGTGTCGGTGTCGGTGCTGATGTCGACGGAGTGCGGCCCGCCCCGGAGAACAGCAGATGCAGTGCTCCCTGGACGGCGAGCAGCCCGGCGCCTATCGAGCAGGCGCCGCGGCGGCGGCCGGCCGCGCACCAGCCGGCGACGGCCGTCACGCCGAGCGCGGCGAACAGCCCGGAAGCAGGCACATCGTGCGCGGACTGGGACAAATGCCCTATGGCTGCCAGGATGACGGCCACCGCCGCGAACAGTGCGGCCCGTAAGGCGCGCATCGGCGACCGGGCATTCGTCATCGTCGGCTCATGCTGCCATTCCCGGACCGGGGGCGGGAGAGTGACCTCCGGTACGGACCCGTTTCCGCCGGCGTTCTTCCAGCAGCAGAATCCCTGTGCCCGCCGGGGGCGGCCGGGGCAGAGTCGTGGTCATGAGACTTCTGGTGCTGGGCGGAACGGAGTTCGTGGGGCGCGCGGTCGTGATGGCGGCGCTCGCGCGGGGATGGCAGGTCACGGTCTTCCACCGCGGCAGGCATGCGGCGCCGGAGGGGGTGGTCGACCTCATCGGCGACCGGCTGGCCCCCGGCGGCCTCGCCGCGCTGGCCGACGGCGCGTGGGACGTGGTCGTCGACACCTGGTCGGCCGCGCCGTCGGCCGTGCGGGTCACGGCGCGGCTGCTGGCGGGCCGGGTGGATCGCTGTGTCCACGTGTCGAGTTGTTCGGTGTACGCGTGGCCGCCGGCGGCCGGGTACGACGAGAGCGCGCCGCTGGTCGAGGGATCCCCGGACGCGGGTGAGGTGCCGTACGCGCAGGCCAAGCGGGGCGGTGAGCTGGCCGTCCTCGACGCGTTCGGTGCCGCGCGCTCGCTGCTGGTCCGGTCGGGGCTGATCCTCGGCCCCTGGGAGAACGTCGGCCGCCTGCCGTGGTGGCTGGAGCGGATCGCGCGCGGCGGCGACGTCGTCGCGCCGGGGCCGCGAGACACACCGCTGCAGTACATCGACGTCCGCGACCTGGCCGAGTGGACGCTCGACGCGGTGGAAGCAGGCCTGGCGGGCCCGTACAACGTGGTGAGCGAGCCCGGCCACACGACGATCGGCGAGCTGCTGGACGCGTGCGTGGCGGCGACCGGGTCGGCGGCGCGGCTGCGGTGGACACCGGCGGACGTGGTGCTGTCGGCGGGTGCCGAGCCGTGGTCCCACCTCCCGGTGTGGGTCCCGGCGGCCGAACGCCCCGAGATGCACGCTGCGTTGCACGGAGTGGGTGTGTCCCGGGCGCTGGCGGCGGGCCTCACGTGCCGACCGGTGCGGGAGACGGTGCGGGACACGTGGTCGTGGCTGCGGTCGCTCGACGGCCCGGCTCCCCAGCGCCCGGACCGGCCGGAGGTCGGGCTCCCGCCCGCGCTGGAGACGGCGCTGCTGGGCGGGCGGCCGGAGGCGTAGCCGGTGAACGGGGTGCGGCCGGGCAAAGAGGTGTAGCCAGGTGCACCCCCGGTCCGGGGGCCAGGACCAGTGCGGGCGCCGTTCATCCCCCGCGACACTGGTGCCCGAGACCGGGAACAAGGGGGCACGAAATGATCAAGAAGGTACGTGACGCTGTCAGGGCCGGGGCGCAGGGAATGGCACTCGCGCTGACGGCGCTGATCGGTTCGGTCCTGCTCTTCTCCCTGACACTCGTGTCGATAGTCCTCGTCGCCATCGGCGTGGGCGTGTTCACCACTCCCCCGCTGCTCACCCTCGTACGCGCCCACGCCAACCGCCGCAGGCTGCTTGCGGCACAGTGGTCGGGGGTGCGAATCCCCGTCCGCTACCGCCCCCTGCCCCGTCATCCGCGCAAGGGGATCACGGGCATGGTGGAGCGCTGCTCGCTGATGCTGAGGGATCCGGCGACGTGGCGCGACATCCAGTGGCTGGCCACCGACATGACCGCGGGGGCGGTCGTGGCGCTGCTCGCCCCGTGCCTGATCCTGGAGGGCGTCTTCGGCCTGCTGCTCGCGGCCGGCCTGTGGAAGCCGATCGTCTTGGCGGACGGCGCCTACTGGTACACGTTCCTGCGCGTCGACAGCGCCGACACCGCCGGGCCCGCCGCGCTGCTCGGCCTCGCGTGGCTGGTCGTCGCGCTGCATGTGAACCCCCTTCTGGTACGTGCCCACTTCCGTGTCGCCGGGGCCGTCCTCATGCCCGGCCGGCAGGAGGAACTGGAACATCGGATCGACCGGCTGACCGAGACCCGGCACGACGCGCTCGACTCGTCGGCCGCCGAACTGCGCCGTATCGAGCGCGATCTGCACGACGGGGCACAGGCGCGGCTGGTGGCGGTGGGCATGAGCCTGGGCACCGTCGAGGCACTGATCGAGAAGGACCCGGCGCGGGCAAAGGAGCTGATCGCCAAGGCGCGTGAGTCGTCCGCGGAAGCGCTGACGGAACTGCGGGACCTGGTGCGCGGCATCCATCCGCCGGTGCTGGCCGAACGCGGCCTGGGCGACGCGGTGAAGGCGCTGGCACTGCGGCTGCCGGTGCCGACCGAGGTGGATGTGGAGCTGCCGGGCCGCGCGGATGCGCCGGTCGAGTCGGCGGCGTACTTCGCGGTGAGCGAGTCCCTGACGAACGCGGTCAAGCACTCGGGCGCGGACCGGGTCTGGGTCGACATGAGTTACGCGGAGGGTGCGCTGCGCGTCTCGGTCACGGACAACGGCAGGGGCGGTGCGGCGATCGGCTCGGGTTCGGGCCTGAGCGGGGTCGAACGGCGGCTCGGTACATTCGACGGAGTCCTGGCCGTCAGCAGCCCCGCGGGCGGCCCCACCATGGTCACCATGGAGATCCCTTGCGCATTGTCCTAGCGGAGGACCTGTTCCTGCTGCGCGACGGTCTGGTCCGGATGCTCGAGGCGTTCGACTGCGAGATCCTGGCGGCCGTGGAGAGCGGGCCCGAACTGAGCGAGGCGCTTGCCGAGCTGGAGCCGGACGTGGCCGTCGTCGACGTCCGGCTCCCGCCGTCGCACACCGACGAGGGGCTGCAGTGCGCACTGGCGGCCCGGCGCGCGCGCCCCGGCCTCCCGGTGCTGGTGCTGTCGCAGCATGTGGAGCAGTTGTACGCGCGCGAGCTGCTGGCGGACGGGCACGGCGGCGTCGGCTACCTGCTGAAGGACCGGGTTTTCGACGCGGCGCAGTTCGTCGACGCGGTCCGCCGGGTGGCGGCCGGCGGCACGGCGATGGACCCGCAGGTCATCTCCCAGCTGCTGACCCGCCGCTCGCGGGACCGGCCGCTGGGCGGTCTGACGCCGCGCGAGCGGGACGTCATGGAACTGATGGCCCAGGGCCGTTCGAACACCGCGATCGCGACGCAGCTCGTGGTGACCGAACGGGCGGTGGCCAAGCACACATCGAACATCTTCGCCAAGCTGGGACTCCCCGTCTCGGACGACGACAACCGCCGGGTGCTGGCGGTGCTGGCGTACCTCGACCGCGGCTGAGACGGCGGGGCGCGGCCCCGGGGTCCGACGACCCGGGGGCCGCCGGCCGGGCCGGGACGATGGGGCCCCTCGTCAGCGGCGCGCTTTGCGTCAGCCGCTGTACTCGGTGAGGTCGATCGCGTGGACCTGCAGCGGATACCCGTACTCCGGGTGAACCGTCTCGCGCTCCGGTGTCATGCCCAGCTTGCGCATCACGTTCTCGGACGCGGTGTTCCCCGCCCGGCAGATGCCGACGACCCGGTCCAGTCCCCGGTCCTGGAGGGCGAACTCCAGGACGGCGTGGGCCGCCTCGGAGGCGTAGCCCTGCCCCCAGAAGGAGCGGCCGAGACGCCAGCTGATCTCGATGTCCGGGAGCACCTCGGGGAGGAAGTCCGGTACGGACAGCCCGGCGAATCCCGCCAGCTCTCCGGAGGCGAGGAGCTCGACGGCGAAGAGGCCGAAACCCTCCTCGTCCCATTCCTCCTCCCAGCGCTCGATGTCCTCCGCCGTCTGCTCCAGGTCGCGCACGGAGCCGTCACCGATCCAGCGCATCACCTCGGGGTCGGCGTTGATCTCCGCCATGGGCGCGAGGTCGTCCTCCGTCCAGCGGCGCAGGAGGAGGCGGGGCGTGAGGATCTCGGTCATGCGCCCATTGTGCCGAATGGACAGGCCCGCCCCGACCGCGTCCGGGTTGAGCCCAAAGCGCCGGTTTGACGCTGGACGTTTCTATGAATCGGCCGTCGCCATGAACACCCCACCGGCCACTCCCGTATGGAAGGGCGCGCTTCTCCCTCTGCCGGGACCCCCCCTTAACCCACACACCCCCCGGCAACGAAGCAGAGGAGTTCCATGGGACGCACATCGAGAAAACGCTCCACGCTGGCCAACAGGGCGATCGCCGCCTCGGCCGCACTGATCCTGGGCGGGGGCGGGCTGCTCGCGGCCAATACCTATGCCTCCGCAGGCGAGGGCTGGTGGCCAGGCGGACGGGACGACGGGCAGCGGAACAGCACCACCCGCGCCGCCGGCGACCAACCGGTGTCCACCGTCGACTGTCCGGACGTCGGCAATTCGCTCCAGGAGGTGCCCGACCAGCAGCGCTTCGCGGTCGACCGCGAACTGGCCACACTGGACAACCAGATCACCACGGCCTATCAGCGGTTCGCCGACAGCAAGGAGCGGGTGCAGGCGGACCGCTCCTTCGCCGAGAACCAGATTCTGGCTCCGCTGCGCAATGAACGCCTGGTGACCATCCAGCGGATCGTCGCACTGATCGACCGCTCGGCCGAACGGCCGCAGGGACTGGAGCAGATGGCTCCCTGCACCCTGCGCGACGACGGCAACAACGACGGCAACGACAACGACGACGGCCAGAACGACGGCGGGGACCAGAACGGAGGCGATCAGAACGGCGACGGCCAGAACCAGGACGGCGACCAGAACCAGGACGACGGCCAGAACGACGACAACGGCAACGACGGCGACAACCAGGGCGGCAACGCCGGCCAGGCCGGCAACGGCCCCGAGGCGGGCGACTTCGTCGAGATCCAGAACGTCCAGCCGAACGTCCAGCAGCCGCCCAACCGCAACGGTTCCTCCCAGGGCACGTTCACCACGGACTGCGGTGTGAACGCCAACGGCCTGTTCAACCCGGACAACGTCATCGTCGCCCCGGGCGTGAGCAATGGCGCCCACCATATGCACGACTACGTCGGCAACCAGGCCAACGACGCCTTCGCCAGCGACGACGACCTGGCAGCCGGTGACACCACGTGCCGCAACCAGGGCGACAAGTCGACGTACTTCTGGCCGGTGCTGCGCCTGCAGAACGGGCAGCAGGAGAACGACGCCAATGCGGACGGCGGCGGCAACGACCAGAACGTCGGTGAGATCCAGACACCGTCACAGGTCACGATGACGTTCGTCGGCAGCCCGGTCAGCAAGGTGACGGCGATGCCGAGGTTCCTGCGCATCATCACCGGTGATGCGAAGGCGTTCGTCAACGGCGACGCCAATGCCAACGCCTCGTGGAGCTGCACCGGATTCGAGGACCGTCAGCTGAAGGACAAGTACCCGATCTGCCCCGAGGGCAGCCAGGTCGTGCGTTCCTTCAAGTTCCAGAGCTGCTGGGACGGCCAGAACATCGACAGCGCGAACCACCGCACCCATGTGGCCTTCGCGGACGAGGACGGCAACTGCCCCAACGGCTTCCAGGCGATTCCGCAGCTGGTGCAGCGCATCGTCTACGACGTGCCGCCCCCGGTGTTCGACGGGGACAACCCCTCGGTGTTCGCCGTGGACTCGTTCCCCGAGCAGCTGCACAAGCCGGTGACCGACCACGGTGACTTCATCAACGTCTTCGACGAGAACCTCATGGAGGAGGTGGTGGACTGCATCAACGACGGGCGCAAGTGCCAGTGACCCGCCGAACGACGTAAGGCCGGGTCTGCCTGGAGTGTTCCAGGCAGACCCGGCCTCGCCGTGTGCGGACGTCCTCGTGCAGCGGCCTTTCCGGGCCGGCCCGGTGGTCCGGACCGGCCCGTCCGGGGCCGATGTCGCGGGCCTCAGCCCCCGTGGTGACCTGTGTGCCCCTCCTCGCTCCCGCCGGTGCCCTCACCGCCCGTACCATCGCCGCTGGTGCCGCCGGTGTGCGAGCCGTGCTGCTCGCCCTTCTCCACCGTGCCGCCGAGCCGGTCGCGCAGCGCCGTCACCACCTTCTCGTCCCCGACGGCGACCCATTTGCGGCCGACCAGATAGGTGCCGCCGTAGTCGTTCGCCGCGTTGATCCATTCGCGTTGGCCGCGGTCGGTGGCGAAGGTCGCCAGCACGTACCGGCCGTCGGCCGTCTTGCAGTTGGCCTGCCGCAGTTCCTCCGCATCCGTCTGGATGTTCGGTTCGCACGCGGCCCGGCGTGCGATTTCCTCCAGGCTGCCGGTCGCCGCTTGGGACGCCTTCGCTTCCCCGTCGGGGCCGACACGCCCGTCGTCGCCTCCCGATGAGCAGGCGGCGGCCAGGAGGAGGAGCACAACTGCCGTTCCTGTACGGGCCGCCCGCCGCGTGCCGCTGTTCGTCGTTGTCCGCATCCGGCCATGGTGCACTCCCGCCCCCTCTTCGTGCGGACGAACCGCGAGTAACGTGCGCTGCGCACGCACCTGTTGTCGCTGGAGCAACATGGAGGAGCGCTGATGGACGAGCTGTCGAGACGTACGCTGCTGGGCGCGGCAGGAGCGGTCGGGGCAGGCGCGGTGCTCGCCGCGCACACCCCGGCCGCCGCGGTCACGGGCTCCGCGGCACTCCCCGCCGCCCGCACGGAGCAGCAGCCCGCCGCGGTCGGCGCCCAGGCCGATTCCCCGGCCGATTCCCCGGTCGACGCCGCGCTCGCGGCGCTGCGGCGGCTGCTGCCACCCGAGCACGCCGGGCAGTTCCGGCTGCGGATGCTGGGCGGCGCCGAGCGGTTCCGCGTCACCGGCTCCACGGGCCGTATCGAGGTCGCCGGCACCAGTGCGGCCGTGCTGCTGACCGGGGTCCACTGGTACCTCAAATACGTCTGCCGGGCGCACATCTCGTGGTCCGGCTCCCAGCTCGACCTGCCCCGCCGCCTGCCCGCGCCCCGCGCACCGCTGGAACGTGCTGCGACCGTCGCCCACCGGTTCGCGTACAACGACACCCACGACGGCTACACCGCCCCCTACGCCGACTGGCCGCGCTGGGAGCGGTTGCTGGATGTGCTCGCCCTGCACGGATGCAACGAGGTGCTGGTGACACCGGGCCAGGAGGCGGTGTACCACCGGCTGCTGAGGGACTTCGGCTACTCCGACACCGAGGCGCGCACCTGGCTGCCCGCGCCCTCGCACCAGCCGTGGTGGCTGCTGCAGAACATGAGCGAGTACGGCGGCCCGATGTCCACCGCTCTCATCGAGCGCCGCACCGACCTGGGCCGCAGGATCGCCGACCGGATGCGGGAGCTGGGCATGCGCCCGGTGCTGCCCGGCTACTTCGGTACCGTCCCCGACGGTTTCGCCGCCCGCAACCCGGGGGATGCGCGGGTGATCCCGCAGGGCACCTGGAACGGTCTTCGCCGCCCCGACTGGCTCGACCCGCGCACCCGGGCCTTCGCCGAAGTCGCCGCCGCCTTCTACCGGCACCAGGCGGAACTGTTCGGCGAGGTGGACCACTTCAAGATGGACCTGCTGCACGAGGGCGGCACGGCGGGCGACGTACCGGTGCCGGACGCCGCCCGCGCCGTGGAGCGGGCGCTGCGCACGGCCCGGCCGGACGCGACATGGGTGATCCTCGGCTGGCAGGCCAATCCCCGCCCGGCGCTGCTGGACGCCATCGACACCGACCGGGTACTGATCGTCGACGGCCTGTCCGATCTGGACACGGTCACCGACCGGGAGAGCGAGTGGGGCGGCGCGCCGTACGCCTTCGGCACGATCCCCAACTTCGGCGGCCGTACGACGCTCGGCGCGAACACCGACCGGTGGACGGAGAAGTTCACCGCCTGGCGCGACAAGCCGGGCAGCGCGCTGGCGGGCACCGCGTACATGCCGGAGGCGGCCGAGCGGGACCCGGCGGCGCTGGAGCTGTTCAGCGAACTGGCCTGGCGCGAGGAGAAGATCGACCGGGAGGCGTGGTTCGCCGAGTACGCTCACATCCGCTACGGCGGCGACGACCGCTCCGCACGCGAGGCGTTCGCCGCGCTGGCCGCGACCGCGTACCGGCTCACCAGCACCGACGGCCGGCCCCACGACTCGCTATTCTGCCGCCGCCCGAGTCTCACCTCCTCGATCGGCACGGCCTTCGACCCGGCGGGCTTCGACCGGGCGTTCGCCGCGCTGCTGGACGTACGGCCGCGGCTGCGGGACTCGGACGCCTACCGCCACGATCTGACGGATCTGGCGCGGCAGGCCCTCGCCAATCGCTCGCGCATCCTCCAGCTGCCACTGCGGGCCGCTCACCGGGACAAGGACGCCGACGCCTTCCGCGCGATCGCCGCACTGTGGGTGAGGCTGATGCGGCTGAGCGACACGATGGCGGGCTGTCACCGCTCTTTCCTGCTCGGGCCCTGGCTGGAGGATGCCAAGCGGCTCGCCACGAGCCCCGAGGAGGCGGTGGAGCTCGAGCGCACGGCCCGCTCGCTGATCACCACCTGGGCGGACCGGGCGGCCGCCGACCAGCTCAGCAACTACGCCAACCGGGACTGGCAGGGGCTGATCAACGATGTCCATGTGCCGCAGTGGGAGGCGTATCTGACCGAGCAGGCCGACGCGATGGCGGAGGGCAGGGCGCCGAAGCCGTTCGACTGGTATCCGGCGGAGGAGGCGTGGACGAAGGACCGGCGCGCTTATCCGGTGCGGCCGACGGGCGACGCGTACCGCACGGCCCGCCGGGTGTACGACACCCTGGCCCGCGCGCCGTACCAGGGGTTCGTCTCGGTGCGGGTGGAGCCGGCGGCGTTCACCCCGGGCAGCACGGGCACGGTCACGGCCTCGTTCCGCAACCTCAACGGGCTGCGGGCGACGGGTCGCGTGGACCTGGAGCTGACCGGCCTCGACGCCGAGCCGCAGGGTGCGGCCCAGCTTCCGGGTGTCCCGGCGGGCGGCAGCGGCGAGGTGGCGTGGCGGGTGACGGCCCCGGACGAGCCCCTGACGGAGCCGCTGGTGCCGATGCCGTACGTGCTGACGACACGCTACGGACCGGAGGGCGAGGAGCGGGTGGCGGTCACCCAGCGCAGCAGTGTGCACCTGGCATCGCCGCTGGACCCCCAGTGGCGCACGTTCACGTCCAACGTGGCCGTGTTCGGGCAGCTCGGCGACCGGCTGGCGATCAACGGCGCGGGCAACGACCTGTGGCGGGGCACCACGCAGTTCGGCGCCGCGTACCGCGAGGGCGCGCTGGGCGAGGGCGGCAGTGTGCTGCTGCGGGTGGTCACCCAGGAGAACACCGGCAGTTGGGCGCGGGCCGGCATCGTGGTGCGCAACGCGCTCGCGAAGCCGGGTGACGCGGGATTCCTGAACCTGGCCGTGACTCCGGGGCAGGGTGTCGTGATGTCGTACGACACAGGCGGCGACGGCACCCTCGACACCTACCGGCGCATCACGGGCATCAAGGCGCCGGTGCTGCTGCGGCTGACGAAGCACGCGGGTGCGGCGTTCACCGGCGCCTGTTCCACGGACGGCGGGGCGACCTGGCGGACGGTGGCCAAGGTCACCGTGGCGGGGGCGGCGGCCCGGCAGGACACCGGGTTCTTCATGAGCGCGGCGAACGGCGGCAGCGGCGCGCGGGGCACGGTGCGGTTCAGCGGCTGGTCGCTCACCGGAGGTGTCGCGCCCGCCGGCTGACGTCCCCGGCGCATACATTCCGCTCATGAACGCGATCCCGTCCACCACTGTCGCCAGCCTCCGTGATCTCGGGGGCATCCCGCTCGACGGCGGCGGCACGGTGCGCAGCGGTGTGCTGCTGCGTTCGGGGCAGTTGCACCGGCTGGACCCGGCGGCGGATCCGGCGGTCGCTGCGCTCGGTGTGCGCACGGTGGTCGACTTCCGCACCCGGTCCGAGCGCGACGCCCGCCCGGACCGGGTGCCGCCGGGCGGGCGGCTGCTGCTCGCCGATGTACTCGCGGACCAGGTCGCCTCCGGCCGGATGCCGGCGGCGGCCCGGCTGCGTCAGCTGCTGGCCGATCCGGCCGTCGCCGAGCAGGAGCTGGGCGGTGGCCGGGTGCTGTCGATGTTCGAGTCGATCTACCGCTCGTTCGTGACGACGGACTCGGCGCGGGCGTCCTACGGCGCGTTCCTGAACGAGCTGGCGGAGCCCGCCGCGATGCCGCTGCTGTTCCACTGCACGGCGGGCAAGGACCGTACGGGCTGGGCGGCGACGATCGTGCTCACCGTGCTGGGAGCGTCGCCGGAGGCGGTGCGGGCGGAGTACCTGTCGGTCAACGCGGCGGTGCGGGAGGCGTTCGCGCCGATGGTGGAGGGGTTCACCCTCCAGGGCGGGCGCCCCGAGACGGCACTGGGGATCATCGGTGTGGCGCCGGAGTACCTGGCGGCGGCGCTGGACGAGGTCGACGCGCGGTACGGGTCGATGGAGAGGTACGTGACCGACGGCCTGGGCGTGGCGCCCGCAACGCTGGGACGCCTCCGCGAGCACCTCGTCACGACGGCGTGACCGGCGGGGCGGCGTGACCGGCGGGCGGGGGCGCACCCGCACCGCCGCTGCGTGACCGGCCGCTGGGGACCGGCGGGGCAGGGCGCACCCGCACCGCCGCTCGGTGACCGGCCGCTCGGTGACCGACTGGGCGGGGCGCACGTGCACGGCCACCTCGTCACGACGCCGTGACCGACCGGGCAGGGCGCACCCGCACCGCCGCTCGGTGACCGGCCGCTCGGGACCGCTGCTGGGTGACCATAGGACGATTCGCTCGTTCTGCTGAACGTGCGCCCACAGGATGCCGACACCGACACAGCCCCGTCCACCGCCTCGCGCCCGGCCGTTGACGCCGGCGTCGGGGTCGAGCAGGTGGAGGCCGCGCTCGTCGAGCACTATCCGCGGCTCGTCCGGATCGCCTATCTGGTGCTGCCGCCGACGCTCGGCCGCAACCGCCGTGTCCTGACGGCGCACGCGCTCGTGCAGCGCTCGCTGCCGCGCGGCCGCGGGGCCGTCACCGGCTCCCCCGCGGTGCCCCGCGCCCGCCCGGAGGGGGCAGCCGACCCCGGCTATGTGTTCGTCCGGGACCGGGTGCTGCGCCAGGCTCTGGACGCGGGACTGCCGCTGCGGCGTGCGGCCCGGCCGCGGCGGGCCCAGTTTCCGCCGCTGCTGCCGCACATCTGGGGCCTTCGGGTCTTCCCCCGGTCCGGCGGTGCGGACGAACTCGCCCTGGACCAGCGGTTGTCCGCGCTGAGCGGGCCCGCCCGCGCGGCCTATGTGCTGCGCGGTCTCGAAGGGCTCACGGACGCGCAGGTGCGCGACGTCCTCGCCGCCACGGGTGCGGCGGACCCCGGCGCGGCGCTCGCGGACGCGGATGCGGTGCCCGGCGGGAGGCAGGCCGCGGCGCTGCTCGGTTCGCCGGAGTTCGACCCGTGTTCGCTCCAGGTGCGCCCCACGGATCTGATACGCCGCCGCCGGCACGCGAGAGCGGCTCTTGTCGCCGTCGCCGCGCTCGCGGTGTGCGGGGCGCTGCTGGGGCGCGCGGGCAACGGGTGGGGGGCGGACGTCCCGGCGGCTCCTTCCTACACCCGCAACGCGGCGGCCGAGGCGGCGCTGGAGCCGGGCAGGCTGACGCAGGTCGCACCCGGTGCCTGGCAGCAGTCCACCCGGCGGGACTTCTCGGTGTGGCCCGCGCGCGGCGCACTGGTGGAGGACCGCGGACTGCTGGGGCGGGCGCTGGCGGTGTGGGCGCGGCCCGGCGGGAACATCCAGGTCTCGGCGACGCCGGGCACTCCGTCCGGCCCGCCGATGGGGCCGCCGCAGCTGCTGTTCGCGGGCGAGGTGGGCAAGGCGCGGGTCGTGCTGCTGTACGACGGGCTGCGGGTGGTGCGGTACGCCGAGCCGCGGGACGGCTCCGCCGGTGCGGCGCTGGACTTCGCGCGGACGGACGGCGCGGACGCCGTCTCCGCGGCGGCGCTCGTCGCGGGCCGCGCGGACGGCCGGGTCCGCTATCTCACGGCGCCGTGGGTGCGGGAGGTGTCCGTACGGGACCTGCTGGCGCCCGCGGCCCGGCCGCGCCCGCTGGGGCGGGACGCCGACGGGCTGACGGCCGCGCTGTCCAGTCCGGCGCAGGCGTCCGCGTGCCGTGCGTGGCACACGCTTCAGATCGGCGAGGGCGGCGGGGCCCGGCTGCTGACCGACCTCGGTGAACTGACGCCCGCGCGGCTCACCTTCGGTCCACCGACCGCCCCGAAGGACGCCACGGGCCCCGCCGCCCGCGCCGTCTGGGCGCATTCGGCCTGTTCCCTGTCCGGAGTGCGCTCGCACGGTGTGCGCGGCGTCAACGCCTGGGAGTACGCGCGGCAGAAGCTGCCGGAGGCCAACGGCACGGCCGCCTGGCTGTGCACGCGCGCCGAGACCTGGCGGGGGGCCGGCGGCCGGGTGATGGTCCAGTTCCACGCGCCGGCCGTGCGTCCCGAGGCGCCGGGCACCGTGGTGGCGCGGGCGGAGGACTCACCGTCGTGCGGTGTGCGCGAGCCCCGGGTGCTGTCCGGTGTGCTGTGGAAGTCGCAGGCGGGGCAGTGGTACGTACTGGCGGCCGGCAGCGGGCAGTTCGTCTCGCTCACCGTCTCGGGCGAGATGGCCGGCGAGGGCGCCGGCCCGGTGCTGGCGGTGCGGGCGCGCGAGGGTGCGCGGGCGGAGCTGAACGGGCGCCTCACGGACGGGACCAGGGTCCGGGCCCTGCGCTGAGCGAGGACCGGACGGCGGGAAACCCGCCCTCAAGCCGGCAGCGCCCCGCACGACCGTGGCCGGGCCGTGCGGATCCCAGCCCACGGCTGATGTCGGAGAAAATCCGGGATGCGATCGCTTTCCCGCGAACAGGGGAGCGGAGCACAGCGCAGGACGGGAGGCGGGGAAGCGCGCCGCGGGCCGGTCTGTAGGGTGGCCGCATGACGACCGGGGTGCGGCGCAGGATGGGCGTGGAGGAGCGCAGGCAGCAGCTGATCGGTGTGGCGCTGGAGCTGTTCAGCCACCGCTCCCCCGACGACGTCTCCATCGACGAGATCGCGGCGGCAGCGGGCATCTCACGACCGCTCGTCTACCACTACTTCCCCGGCAAACAGAGCCTGTACGAGGCGGCGTTGCGCCGGGCTGCCGACGAGCTGGCCGGGCGGTTCGAGGAGCCGCACGACGGTCCGCTCGGCACACGTCTGCTGCGTGTGATGGGCCGCTTCTTCGACTTCGTCGACGAACACGGCCCGGGTTTCTCGGCGTTGATGCGCGGGGGGCCTGCCGTCGGCTCCTCCACGACCAACGCCATGATCGACGAGGTGCGGCAGGCCGCGTTCGACCAGATCCTCGCGCACCTGGGGATCACGACGCCGTCGGCGCGGCTCGAACTGGTCGTACGCTCCTGGGTCTCGCTCGCCGAGTCGACGGCGCTGCTGTGGCTGGACGGGCGCAGCATCCCGCGCTCCGAGCTGGAACTCCAGCTCGTGCACGACTTCGCGGCGCTGGCCGCGGTGAGCGCGGCGTACGACGAGGAGATGGCGGGGATCGTGGTGGCCATGCTCGCGGACGAGCCGGCCGACGGCCCGTTCGGCGATCTCGTCGGCCGCCTGGTGGCCCTCGCGCCCGCCGTGACGCAGGTGCCCCGCCAGCGCCCCCCTCACCCGGGCCGTGACTGAGCGGGCAGGAGCCGTTGACAGCTGCGCCGGCGAGGGGCTTCTGCGGAGCGGGGCAGGTCACCCGGGTCGGCACGCTCCCGGTGACCCCCGGTTCGGCCGGGGACGGCCGCCGGTCACTATGAGGACATGATCACCGACTCCGCCTTCCACCTCGCGACGCCTTCGGACGTCGACGCCCTGGTCACGCTGTACGACGGTGCCGCGCACTGGATGCTGCGCCGGGGCATCGATCAGTGGCGGCCCGGCGGCAAGGACGCTCGGCACTTCCGCCGCAGGATCACCGAGGGCGAGGTGTGGCTGCTGCGGACCGGGGGCCGCCCGGCCGGCGCGTACGAACTGTGGTGGGACGACGAGGAGGCGTGGGGTGCACAGCCCCCGGCGGCCGGCTATGTGCACCGCCTGATGACCGACCGGTCCGCTCCCCCCGGTACGGGCCGGAAGCTGCTCGCCCACGCGGAGGCGCGGATCGCGGTGGCCGGACGGGACTCAGCCCGGCTGGACTGCCTGAGCAGCAACCCCCGGCTGCGGACGTACTACGAGGGCGCGGGGTACGCCGTGGTCGGCGAGCAGCCCGCGAAGACGGCGGCGGACGGCAGCCGCTACGGCGTGCTGCTGCTGGAGAAGCGCCTGCGGACCGCCTGAACCACGCGCCCTCTGAGGCATCCCCCGAGGCGCCCTTCACGGACCCCTCGTCCCTCAGGAGCAGCGCATGCAGCATGAACCTGTCCGGGGGATGATCAGGGTGGGCCGTGTATCTGGCAGACTCTCGTCCCATGGGTGAAGCGACCGTGAAGACTCTGGACAGCCGGACGGCGACCCCGTCACCCATAGTGGACGACGAGGCCGCCACAGAAAGTGCCCGACCCGCCGCGGATGTCCGGCGCGCTCCCCGGTCGCCCCGCCGCCCCCGCATCTGGTTCGAGATCCTGCTGATCGCGGTGAGTTACTGGACGTACTCCCTCATCCGCAACGCGGTACCGGAGCAGCGGACCCAGGCCCTGCGCAACGCGGACTGGATCTGGGAGGCCGAGCAGACCCTCGGCATAGCGGTGGAGGAGTCGGTCAACCATGCCGTGAACTCGGTGACATGGCTGATCGTGTCGATGAACTACTACTACGCGACGCTGCACTTCGTCGTGACCATCGGTGTGCTGGTGTGGCTGTACCGCGGACATCCCGGCCGGTACGCCGCCGCCCGCCTCGTCCTCTTCGCCACCACCGGCGTGGCCCTGGTCGGTTACTACCTGTATCCGCTCGCGCCGCCCCGGTTGATGAACGGACAGCATTTCATCGACACCGTGCTCGTCCACGAGACCTGGGGATCGATGGCCTCGGGCAATTTCAAGAACATGTCGAACCAGTACGCAGCCATGCCCTCGATGCACATCGGCTGGTCGCTGTGGAGCGGCATGATCATCTGCGCGCTCGCGACGGCGCCCTGGGCGAAGATCCTCGGTGCGCTGTACCCGACCCTGACGCTGGTCGTCATCGTGGCGACGGCGAACCACTTCTGGCTGGACGCCGTGGGCGGCATGATCTGCCTGGGGTTCGGCTACGGCGTCTCGTACGCGTGGTACCGGGCGCTGCCGCACCAGCTGCCCCGGCTGGTGCCGGAGGACCCGAACCGGATCCAGCGCTTCCGCCGCCTGTTGCCGACGCGCGTCTAGCCGGAGACCACGCCCGCCGGACCGGCCCCGGTTTCTAGGAGCCGGAACCGTAGAACAGCTTCTCCACCACGCCCCGCGCCCGCCGGGTCACCCTGCGGTAGCCGTCGAGCATGTCGCCGACGTGCCCGGGCCCGTAGCCGAGGTAGCGGCCCACCGCCGCCAGCTCCCGGCTGTCGGAGGGGAAGGTGTCCCCCGCCCTGCCGCGTACGACCATCACGCCGTTGCGCACCCGCGTCGCCAGCACCCACGCCTCGTCCAGCGTCGCCGCGTCCTCGGCGGAGATCAGGCCGGCCTCCCGGGCCGCCGCGAGGGCCTCACGGGTGCGGGTGGTGCGCAGGCCCGGTTCGGCCCGGCCGTGGCGCATCTGGAGCAGCTGGACCGTCCACTCGACATCGCTGAGCCCACCACGGCCCAGCTTGGCGTGGAGTGTCGGGTCGGCGCCGCGCGGCAGGCGTTCGGACTCCATGCGCGCCTTGAGCCGGCGGATCTCCCGTACGGCGTCCTCGCCCAGGCCCTTCTCCGGGTACCGCAGCGGGTCGGCGAGCGCCACGAACCGGGCGCCCAGCTCGGCGTCACCGGCCATGGGCCGCGCACGGAGCAGCGCCTGGCTCTCCCACACCAGCGCCCAGCGGCGGTAGTACGCCTCGTAGGAGGCGAGCGTGCGCACCATGGGCCCGCTCTTGCCCTCCGGACGCAGATCGGCGTCGATCAACAGGGGCGGGTCGGCGGTCGGCAGTTGCAGCAGCCGCCGCATCTCCTCTACGACCGCGGTGGCGGCGCGTGCCGCCTCCTGTTCGTCCACGCCGTCGCGCGGCTCGTGCACGAACAGGACGTCGGCGTCGGAGCCGTAGGCCAGTTCGCCGCCGCCGAAGCGGCCCATGCCGATGACCGCGAACCGGGTGGGCAGCGTGTCGCCCCACTGTGCGCGCACGGCAGCCCTGAGCGCGCCCGCGATCGTTGCCGCGGTGAGGTCGGTGACCGCCGTGCCGACCCGGTCGACGATGGCCCCGGGATCGGCCTCGGCGGGGCGGTCCTCGGTGCCGTAGGAGGCGATGAGGTCGGCGGCGGCCGTACGGAACAACTCGCGGCGGCGCACCCCGCGGGCCGCGGCGACGCCGGCCTCGGCGCTGTCCGCGCGCCCGACCGCGGCGAGCACCTCCTGTTCCAGATGGTCGCGCCCGCGCGGCCGCAGCCCCTCCGGGTCGCCGAGGATCGCGACCGCCTCGGGAGCACGCAGCAGCAGGTCGGGGGCGAGCCGGCCGGCGGACAGCACCCGTGCCAGGTTCTCGGCGGCCGCGCCCTCGTCCCGCAGCAGGCGCAGGTACCAGGGCGTCTTGCCGAGCGCGTCGGAGACCTTGCGGAAGCCCAGCAGGCCCGCGTCGGGGTCGGCGGAGTCAGCGAACCAGCCGAGCAGCACCGGCAGCAGCGTGCGCTGGATGGCGGCCTTGCGGGACACCCCCGACGACAGCGCTTCCAAGTGGCGCAGGGCGGCGGCGGGATCGGCGTACCCCAGCGCTTCGAGGCGCTGCCCGGCGGCCTTCGGGCTGAGCCGGATCTCGCCGGGCGCGAGCTGGGCGACGGCGTCCAGCAGCGGCCGGTAGAACAGCTTCTCGTGGAGCCGGCGCACCACCGAGGCGTGCCGCTTCCACTCCCTGTTGAGGGCGGCGACGGGGTCGGTGCGCAGCCCCAGGGAACGCCCGAGGCGGCGCAGGTCGGCCTCCTGCTCGGGCACCAGGTGGGTACGGCGCAGCCGGTACAGCTGGATGCGGTGCTCCATGGCGCGCAGGAAGCGGTAGGCGTCGTCGAGCTGGGCGGCGTCCGCGCGGCCGACGTATCCGCCGGCGGCGAGCGCCTGCAGCGCCTCCAGCGTCTTGCCGCTGTGCAGGGAGGCGTCGCTGCGGCCGTGCACGAGCTGGAGGAGCTGGACGGCGAACTCGACGTCGCGCAGCCCGCCGGGCCCGAGCTTCAACTCGCGCTCTATCTCGGCGCGGGGGATGTTGTCGACGACGCGGCGGCGCATCTTCTGCACGTCGGCGACGAAGTTCTCCCGTTCCGCGGCCTGCCAGACCAGCGGGGAGACGGCGTCGATGTACTCCTCGCCCAGCGACAGGTCCCCGGCGACCGGGCGGGCCTTGAGCAGCGCCTGGAACTCCCAGGTCTTGGCCCAGCGCTGGTAGTAGGCGAGGTGGCTGGACAGGGTGCGCACGAGCGGGCCGTTGCGTCCCTCGGGACGCAGGTTGGCGTCGACGGGCCAGATGGTGCCCTCGACGGTGGCCTCCGAGCAGATACGCATCAGATGCGAGGCGAGCCGGGTGGCGGCCTGGAGGGCCTTGCCCTCGTCGGTGCCGTTCGCCGGTTCGCCGACGAAGATCACATCGACGTCGGAGACGTAGTTCAGCTCGTGACCGCCGCACTTGCCCATGGCGATGACGGCGAGGCGGCAGGCCGCGGCGTCGCCGGGCGCGGCGGCGCGGGCGATGGCGAGGGCGGCGCGCAGGGTCGCGGTTGCGAGGTCGGCGAGTTCGGCGGCGGTCTCGGCGACGTCGATGGTGCCGCACACGTCGCGGGCCGCTATGGCCAGCAGACACCGGCGGTAGGCGACGCGCAGCGACACGGGGTCGCCCGCCTCGGCAAGACAGACCTCGAACTCGGCCACGCCCGGGTGCAGGTCGGCGGACTCATAGGTGAACAGAGCCTGCCAGTCGTGCGGGTGGCGGGCCAGATGGTCGCCGAGCGCCTCGGAGGCACCGAGGACGCCCAGCAGCCGGTCGCGCAGGGGCTTGGCGGTGACGAGGGTGTCCAGGAAGCGGCGGCGTTCGCCGTCCCCGTGCGCCTCCACCAGGCGCACGAGTCCGCGCAGGGCGAGGTCGGGGTCGGCGGTGACGCCGAGCGCGTCGAGCAGCACCGGGTCGGCGCGGACGGGGGCCATGTCGGGGAGCTCGAGCAGCCGCTCGGCGGCGGAGGGATCGGTGAAGCCGTGCCGCAGGAGTCGCGTGAAGGTGCTGCTTCTGCGCCCCGGCGCCGTCATCGCGTCTCTCCCGTCCTCGCCCTGACCAGCGTGCCGGTTCGAGACTAGCCCCCGCCGCCCGGGCAGCACCGGCCGGACCACGCGGATTCCGGGACGGCGCGGGCGGCGGGGCGCCGGGGCGCGCGAGCCGCGCGAGCGGCACGGGCACCGAGATCGACGGGGAGAGCAAGCCGCGCGAGCGGCAGGCGCGGCGCGGATGGCGCGGCCAGCCCAGCGGCGCGAAGGCGGGCAGCGGGGAGAGCGCACGCGGCGCAGGCAGCGCCGGCGGCGCGGATGACATGGGCAGCGCGAGCAACGCGGACGACACAAGAAGCGGACGGCACATACGGCACGGGCAACGCGAACCACACGGACAGCACGAGCCGCGCGAGCGGCAGGCAGCGGTGGCAACGCGAGCCACACCGGCATCACGGGCAGTGCGCGAGCAGCGCGGACGGCGCGGAGAGCCCGAGCGGCGCGGGGAAGGCGGGCAGCGTGGACACCGCGAGCAAATGCGGAAGACGCGGACCGCACGGGCAGGCCGCAACGCAGAAGACGCGCACAACGCAGGCAGCACGAGCAACGCGGACGACGCCAGACGACGCAGACGACGCAGACGACGCAGACGACACAAGAAGCGGACGGCACGTGCGGCACGCGCAACGCGGACCGCACGGAGAGCGCGCGCCACGCGCGCCACGCGCACGGGAGTGACGCAGGAGACGCGTGAGATACGCCATGTTCCCCACATCTCGCCCGCGATGAACCGCATCCTCGGTAGTTCCGTCTTCACGGCAGGCCGGTGCCGATCTTCGTGCTCGAACCCGTTGCGCGTTCGTGCCCGAACACGATGCGCACCGGCCCGAACCTTGTCCACCGGCATTCCTGAACACCGAAGGCACCACCGCAATGCGCTCGTCCGGGCCCCGCCGCCGCTTCACCCTGCTCTCCCGCCGTGGCCCGACGGCGGCCCTGCTGATCGCCCCGGTCGCCGTGGCCGGCTGGATCTTCGGTGCCGACGCCTCGGGTGCCGGCGCCACGCGGGACGCGCCCCCGGTGCCGAAGGCCCGGCCTGCGACCGTCCAGGAGAGCCCGGCGCCCACGGGGCCCGCGGCCACGTCCGTGGTGCAGATCCTCGCGCACCCCGACGACGACCTGTTCTTCATGAACCCCGACACCCGTCAGTCGATCGTCTCCCGCTCCCGGCTGACGTCGCTCTACCTCACGGCGGGCGAGTCCGACGGCGTCAACGCCGCCCGGACCGGCCCGCTGGCCCCGTCGGTCAGGCCCGCCGCCGACAAGGCCCGTTACGCGGAGGCCCGGCAGAACGGCATACGCGCCGCGTACGCGGAGATGGCGACCGGCGACCGGACCAGCCCGTGGCGGCGCACGGCGATAGAGACGGCGGGCGGAGGCGCCGCCGAGCTGGACGTACTCGCTGCCCGCCCCGAGATATCGCTGGTGTGGGTCCAGCTGCGCGAGGCGGGTTCCGTCAGCGGCGACCGGCCCGTCAGTCTGCACGGGCTGTGGGACGGCCGGGTGACCGAACTGCCCTCCCAGCTGGCGTCCGGCTCCCCGGTGGAGCGGGACTTCGCCTACGACAAGAAGCAGGTCGTCGACACGGTGGCGGGGCTGCTGGAGCGGTTCGCACCCACCCACGTACGGATGCAGGACCCGACGCCGGGCCTGGTCACCGGGACGGACCGCCCCACCGACCACCAGGACCACCTCTTCGGCGCGCGTTTCGCACAGGCGGCGCTGGCGCGGTACGCGGCGACGCCCGGCCATCCGCCGTTCAGCGTCCAGAACTACCTGGGCTACTTCACCAGCGGCCTGCCGCACACGCTCGACCCCGAGACCGCGGCGGCCAAGCTGCGCACGATGCACACGTACGCGTGGATGGACGAGACGAACTACTGCGGCGACGAGGCCGGCTGCGGCGACCGCAAGGTGGCGGCACGGCCCGGCGGCCACGGCTGGACGCGGTCCGTCCGCTACACCCGCGGCGAGTCGACGTCCTGGGTGCAGCCCGGGCGGGACGGCGAGCTGTGGGCGTTCTCCGTGCTGGACACGCGGCTCGCTGTCTGGCAGCGCGGCGCGCGGGGCGACTGGACCGGCCCCGAGCTGCTGCCCGGTGCCGGGCTGGACAGCGGTGTGACCTCGGTGCGCCTGGCGGACGGCCGGATCGCGGTGTTCGCGACGCGTACGTCCCTGGGCGCGGCACCCGCCGACTACCGCCGCGACGTGGTGACGGCGGTGCAGCGCACGCCGGGCGGCGCGTTCGGCCCGTGGCTCTCGCTCGGCACGCCCGAACGGGACGACGCGACCGGCCTTTCGGACATCAGCGCCCCCGCCGCGACGGTGGACAGGGCGGGCCGGATCACGGTCTATCTGCGCAACAGCCGCTACTCGCTCAGCTCGATCTCCCAGCAGGGCGACGGCTCCTGGTCGTCCTGGCGGGAGCGCGGCGGCCGGAACCTGCACGGCGACCCCGCCGTGGCGTCCGACGCGAGCGGCCGCCAGCACGTCTTCGTCAGCACACCGCTGACGGTCTGGTCCTGGACACAGGCCGAGCCTGGCGCGCCGCTGAGCGGCCCCACCGCGACGGGCCTGCCGCCGACGACGCTGACGCTGAGCGCGGCGCCGGAGGGCGACGGCGTACGGCTCTGGTTCCGCAAGCCCGCGTCGGGCGCGGTCCGCACGGTGCGCTTCTCCGGCCCGCTGGCGTCACCCGTGACCGAGCTCGGCGGGGTGGCGGGCTTCGGCCCGGTGAGCGCGTCGGGCCCGGACAACGCGCTGCTGGCGGTCCGCTCCGGGACGGGCGTACCGGGGACGTACCTCCCGGGACCGGGCGGCACGGGCACGGCGGGCCGGTCGGCGGGGACAGGGCAGTGGCTCTCGGGCGGGCCGCTGTTCACGGGTGCTCCGGCGGGCGCGGCGGCGGGGGTGGGCGCGATCGGGCAGGACGGGCGGCTGTACTGGTCGCGGCCGGACGCGCCTCAGGCGTGGCGGCCGGTGGACTGAGCGGGGACCGATGAGTATGGGCTGTCGCGCCGGTCTGCACAGGTGCCTTCCGATGCGCGCTTGCGAGAGGACCGGAACGATGCCCATGAGCGATCCCCGTACGGATCTCGATGCCCGGTTCAGCGATCCGAAGGCGTCGCCCGCCGACTGGACCGAGGCCCTCGCGCTGATCCGCGCGGCCGAGGTGTTCTGGCTGACGACCGTACGGCCGGAGGGCCGCCCGCACGTCACCCCGCTGATCGCGGTCTGGCACGACGGCGCCCTGCACTTCTGCACCGGCCCCGACGAGCGGAAGGCGAAGAACCTGCGCGCCAACCGCGAGGTCGTCCTGACCACCGGCGGGAACGCGCTGGGCGAAGGCCAGGACGTGGTGGTCGAGGGCGAGGCGGTCCGCGTCACGGACGAGGCGACGCTGCGCACCCTGGCCGGGCTGTGGGTCGAGAAGTACGGCGAGCACTGGACTTTCCGGATCCGTGACGGCGTGTTCGTCGGCGACGGCGGCGAGGCACTGGTATTCCGGGTGGCGCCGCGGACGGCTTTCGGTTTCCACAAGGGCGAGCCGTTCGGCCAGACCCGCTGGCGCTTCACCGGCTGACCGCACTGCGAAAGGAACCCGTCGTGGACATGACCCTGGAAGTCGTCACGATCCCGGTCTCCGATCTGGACCGCGCCAAGATCTTCTACGGGGAGGCCCTGGGCTTCAAGGTCGACCTCGACTCGGAGGTCGCCCCCGGGATGCGCATCGTTCAGCTGACGCCGCCCGGCTCGCGCTGCTCCATCGCGCTGATGAGCGGCATGCCGTCCCACCCGGAGCAGCCCACGATGCCGCCCGGTTCGCTGCATGCCCTGCAGCTGTGCGTCACGGACATCGCGAAGGCGCATGCGGAGTTGATGTCGCGTGGGGTGCCGGTGACGACGATCCAGCACGTGGGCGCGAGGGGCTGGGAGGAGGGGCCGGGTGAGGAGTGGAACTCCTTCCTGTTCTTCAAGGACCCGGACGGCAACACCTGGTGCGTACAGGAGGCGCCGTCACCACTGTCGGAGCGGTGACGGGCCTACCCGTGCGGGGGTCGGCGGCGCCTTCGTGTGTCACCAGGAGCACGCCTTCACGCCCGGCGGGTCTTCGGTGACTGTCTGAAGCAGCTCTCGCGCCGCCACCTGGGCCGTGGAACGGCCCGATAGCGAGGGCGGGTGCCGCGGAGCCGGCTCGTCCGCCGCCGGGGCGCCCGCGGTCGCCGTGGACCACGGGAATCGTTCTGCGAAACCTGCTCGCCGGCCGCGCCGAACGCCGTCGTGACGGCCTTCGGCGGGGGCCTCGGCGATCGTTCGGACCGGGTGCGGGGTGGCGGGCACGCAGGGGTGGCGGCGGTCCCCCAAACGCCCGTCCATGCCCTTGCCGCACCCCTTGTGGCCTGGGCTTTTACCTCTTCGGGCCCTAGGGTTTCCGTAACAGGAAGGGGACCTGATGGACCGCCACATACGCAATGTCGACGACGTGTTGCAACTTCTGGACGGCCTGTTCGCGCCGGAGGCGGACCGCTGGACGGCCGGCGCGGCGGACTGGTGGGACGGCTTCTACGCCGACCGAGCCAAGCCTGTGCCGTTCTTCGTGTCCAAGCCGGACGAGAACCTCGCCTCGTACATCGACCGCGGCCTGATCCCGGCCGGCCGTGCCCTCGATCTGGGCTGTGGCCCCGGCCGCAACGCGCTCCATCTCGCCCGCTCCGGCTTCGAGGTGGACGCGGTCGACCTCTCGCCCACGGCGGTCGCATGGGCCGAGGAGCGTGCGCGCGAGGCGGGCGCGGACATCCGGTTCCGCTGCGGCGACGCCTTCGCCCTCACCACGGACGAGCTGGGCGGGCCGTACGACCTGATCCACGACTCCGGCTGTTTCCACCATCTGCCGCCGCACCGCCGTGTCAGCTACCTCTCCCTGCTCGACCACCTCCTCGCGCCCGGCGGCCATCTCGCCCTCACCTGCTTCGCGGCCGGCGGCATGGGCTCGGAGCTGCCCGACGCGGACTTCTACCGCCAGTCCCGCCTGCACGGCGGACTCGCCTACACCCCGGAGTCGTTGCGCTGGATCTTCTCCGATCTGGAGGAGGTCGAACTGCGGCGCATGCGCGACGAGCCGGCCGAATCGCCGTACTTCGGTGAAGCCTTCCTGTGGACCGCCCTGTTCCGCCGCGACGTCCCGGCACAGTCTCCCGCTGTCGGACCCGGCCGCTACCGTCCGGGCTCATGACGAGCGAACCCGACTTCCTCCACCGCACCCGCTCCTCCTACGACGCCATCGCCGCTGAGTACGCCGACATGTTCCGCTCCGAGCCGGAGGCCAATCCACTCGCCCGCGCCATGCTCGGCGCGTTCGCCGAGTACGTGGCGGACGGCAGCGTGGTCGAGGTGGGGTCCGGGCCGGGCCGTGTGACCGCACACCTCCACGCGCTCGGCGTGGACATCCGCGGTATCGACCTGTCGCCCGCCATGGTCGCTCTCGCGCGGCGTACGTTTCCCGGACTGCGCTTCGACGAGGGGTCGATGACCGCGCTCGACATCACGGACGGGGCTCTCGGCGGGCTCGTCGCCTGGTACTCCGTCATCCATGTCCCGCCCGCCCGGCGGCCCGCCGTGTACGCGGAGTTCCACCGGGTCCTGGCACCCGGCGGGCATCTGCTGATGGGCTTCCAGGTCGGTGACGCACCCGTGCGCCGCACCGAGGCGTTCGGGCATGAGATCTCGCTCGACTTCCACCGGATGATGCCCGAACAGGTCGTGCCGGAGCTGGAGTCGGCCGGGTTCGAGGTGCGGGTGCGCATGGTGCGGGAGGCGGCCGCGAACGAGCCCACTCCCCAGGCCCATCTCCTGGCCCGCCGCCCCGCGTGAGCACGCGAGGGCCCGGAGCCGACGCGCGACGGGGTGCACGGCCTCGGTTGGTTCGCGGCGCCCCCGACGGCCGCCCCGGTCCGACGCGCGTCGGCCCGGACCGGGGCTGCACCCCCGGTCCGGGCCGATGCTGTGCGCGATGCCCGGGGCGGCCGTCGGCGTCAGGCCGACGAGGTCCGGGCCGGCGCCGTCAGGCGCGCGGCGGCTCCTCCGGGCCTCGCTCCGCGCCAGGCTGCTGCCCGCCCTCGCCGCGGCCGCCGCCGTACTGTTCCCTCATCTTGTCCTGGGCCGTGTCGACGTGGCGGCGGTGTCTGCCCTGGGTCCTGTCGTCCACATAGTCGCCGGCCTTCTCGACGCCCTGGTTCGTCCGCTCAGGGTGGCCCTTCAGCATGCTCTTGATCTTGTCCATCATGGACATGGGGTTTGCCTCCTCGACGCGGGGTCCCCCGTCACTCCAGGGTCACCGCACCCGGCTGGGTTCGCATCCGCACGGGCGATCAAAGCGGACAGGAACCGTCCTAAATGTTCTCCTTCTCGGCACCACGCACGGCACGCGCTGCCGGCCCGGCTTCGCAGCGGTCCTCGAGACAGTCCCCCTGAGCCTCCTCGGCCGCCCGCCGACGCTCGGCACTTTTCGTTCCCATCGGTGCCTCGCGGCGCAGGCAGGGGCTGAGCAGCGCCCTGATGCGCGTCCGCGGCGCGGCGCCGCGCTCCATGCCCCGGAGGTTCGCCACCCAGCGGGGTGACGGTCCTCAGGAAGAAGCTCTTGCAGGTCCGAAGCGCTGCCGTCGGTCCTGGCTCCTGGAGCGCAGCGCCGATGTTGAAGGCTGTTGCCGGCGGCACGTGGCGCGATCGCGCGACGGCCGGCAGACGGCCCAGGGCGGCCTCTCCGGGGCGGCCGCCGACGACTGCCTCCCCGGAGGGAGAACACGGTTTAAAAAACGCGCCTTGACCTGGCCTTACAGCACCGGCAGCGACTTGCGCAGCTCGAAGGCCGTGACCTCGGAGCGGTACTCCTCCCACTCCTGCTTCTTGTTGCGCAGGAAGAAGTCGAAGACGTGCTCGCCCAGCGTCTCCGCCACCAGTTCGCTGCGCTCCATCAGGTCGATCGCCTCGCCCAGGTTCTGCGGGAGCGGGGCGATGCCCATCGCGCGGCGTTCGGCGTCGGAGAGGGCCCACACGTCGTCGTCAGCGCCGGCGGGGAGTTCGTAGCCCTCCTCGATGCCCTTGAGGCCGGCTGCCAGCAGGAGCGCGTAGGACAGGTAGGGATTGCAGCCGGAGTCCAGGGAGCGGACTTCGATACGGGCCGAGCCCGTCTTGCCCGGCTTGTACATCGGGACACGGATCAGGGCCGAGCGGTTGTTGTGGCCCCAGCAGATGTACGAGGGGGCCTCGCCGCCCGAACCGGCCGTGCGGGCCGAGCCGCCCCAGATGCGCTTGTAGGAGTTGACCCACTGGTTCGTCACGGCCGAGATCTCGGCGGCGTGCCGGAGCAGACCCGCGATGAACGACCGGCCGACCTTGGAGAGCTGGTACTCGGCGCCCGACTCGTAGAAGGCGTTGCGGTCCCCCTCGAAGAGGGACAGGTGGGTGTGCATGCCGGAGCCGGGGTACTCCGAGAACGGCTTGGGCATGAACGTGGCCTGGACACCCTGCTCCAGCGCGACCTGCTTCATGATCAGACGGAAGGTCATGATGTTGTCGGCCGTCGACAGCGCGTCCGCGTAGCGCAGGTCGATCTCCTGCTGGCCCGGCGCGCCCTCGTGGTGGCTGAACTCCACCGAGATGCCCATGGACTCCAGCATCGTGATGGCCTGGCGGCGGAAGTCCATGCCCACGTTCTGCGGGGTGTGGTCGAAGTAGCCGGAGCTGTCCGCGGGGGTCGGGCGGGTGCCGTCGACCGGCTTGTCCTTGAGCAGGAAGAACTCGATCTCCGGGTGGGTGTAGAAGGTGAAGCCCAGGTCGGAGGTCTTGGCGAGAATGCGCTTGAGCACGAAGCGCGGGTCCGCGAAGGACGGCGACCCGTCGGGCATCAGGATGTCGCAGAACATCCGGGCCGTACCGGGGGCCTCCGCGCGCCAGGGCAGGATCTGGAACGTGCCCGGATCCGGCTTGGCGATCATGTCGGACTCGTAGACCCGCGCGAAGCCCTCGATCGCGGAGCCGTCGAAGCCGATGCCCTCGTCGAAAGCCTGCTCCAGCTCGGCAGGCGCCACGGCGACGGACTTGAGGAAGCCGAGCACGTCGGTGAACCACAGGCGCACGAAGCGGATGTCGCGCTCCTCGAGCGTGCGGAGCACGAATTCCTGCTGCTTATCCATTTCCACCCATCCTTGCCGGTCCCGCCGCCTGTCTGCCGTCTGCCTACCGCCCGAGCATGCCACTGACGGGTTTCAGGCGCGTTGCGCAGTGCGGCTGTGCCCATTGTGGGTCAGGGCACACCCCGAGACGACCCTGAGGGGTCTCTTGCTCTCCAGCGGCTGGAGGCGGGCGGGCCGGGCCGCGGTGAGCTGCGGCTGTCCGACGGCGGGAAGGCCATGCAGTCCTTCGGGCCGACGCCTCCGCTACGCGCTCGCCCCGAGGTCGTCGCGTTGCCCAGGGCCGGGCCGCAGGGCGGTCACGACCGGGAGGCGGCCACCGAGAGCGGACCGGGAGGCGCAGCCGGCCAGAGCCGCAACCCCGGACGCCCGAAGCGGACCGGGAGCCGGCCTGAGGCGAGAGGCAGCCGCCGGCATCGGCCGGGCGGCAGGTGAAGGCCCCGTCGCTTCGCGCGACGGGCCGCTGCGGTCTCGCCCGGACCGGTTGCCGCCCGGCGGCCGTTTCCGCCCCCGGGAAAAGGCGTTTTCCGCCCGGGAGAAGCCGCGCGGCCGCGCAGCCGCTCTGCCGTGACGGCAGGCAGGGGGCGCTGCTCGCGGCGGTGCATGGTCCGGTCCCCCGACCCCGCCCGGGTCCGTCGCCGCACAAGAAAATCCCGCGCAATCGGCGGTTCGCGCCGATTGTCCGCCCTCGCAGGTCTCGGGTTTCCTCCCCATCCGGCCTGCACCGCCCGCGCGCCGACTACGATCTCGGGCCATGAGGGGTTCGCGGAGCGACCGCGTCCGGCGCAGTGCGCGTCCCACGGCTCTGCTGAGCTCCGTGGCGACGCTCCTCGGCGCGCTCTTCATCTGCCTGAGCCCGTCGGGACCGGCGTCCCATGAGGGGGCCGGAGGCCAACCGCACCTCGGCGCCCCTGCCGCCGCGCACAGGACGGACCGGACACCGGCCGTGCCCGCGACGGTACTGGGCTGCCCCGACGACCGCGGCGACTGCCGTCTGCTGCCGGTGCTGAGCCCGGCCGTGCTCACGGCGCCCCCGCTGGACGCTCCCCCGGCGGCGGCCGCCCAGGGCCCGTACACGGTGCCGCCCGCCGCCGGAGGCGGGGCGCGGTGGACCGGGGCGCTGCCCCGCGCGCCCGATCTGCACGTCCTTCAAGTGCTGCGGGCGTGATCCGGCCCGCTCGCTCCCCGCACCGAACGACACCCCCGCAGACCACACGAAGGACGACCCCACCATGGCTTCCCGCAACACGACCAACGACCGCCGGGCCCGAATAGAGCAGATGCGCCGCGCCGAGCACGCGCGCGAGCGCCGCAACCGCATCATCACGATCAGCATCAGCACCCTCGTCGTCGCCGCGCTCGTCGGCTTCGGCGGCTTCGTCCTCAACAAGAAGTCCGAGGAGAAGGACCAGGAGGTCGCCGCGGCCAAGGCGCCGGTTACCGACGAGCAGACCTGGGACGCCAAGAAGCTGGGCCGCAATCACGTCGAGACCCAGGTGAAGTACGAAATGGCTCCGCCGGTCGGCGGCGACCACAACCAGGTGTGGATGAACTGCAACGGTGACGTCTACACCGAGCCCGTCCCGGACGTGAACGCCGTCCACTCCCTGGAGCACGGCGCGGTGTGGGTGACGTACACCGACAAGGCCGCCGAAGCCGATGTGAAGAAGCTCGGCGAGAAGGTCAAGAAGACGCCCTACTCGCTGATGAGCCCGTACAAGGACCAGAAGGGCGCGATCACGCTGAGCGCCTGGGGCAAGCAGGTCACGGTGGACTCGGCCGACGACCCGCGGGTGAACCAGTTCTTCACCAAGTACGTCCAGGGCCCCCAGACGCCCGAGCCGGGTGCCGCCTGCACGGGCGGGCTGAGCGGGAAGTGAGGGGCATGACGCGTACGCACTGGGCCGCGATCACGGCGGTCGTGCTGGCGCTGCTCTTCGCGGGGGCCGCGACGGTGGCCTCCGCGGGCGGTGACACGCCCGCCCCGCGTACGCCGGCGACGGATTCGCCGGACGCCGGCTTCGCACGGGACATGTCGGTCCACCACCAGCAGGCGGTCGAGATGTCGTTCATCGTCCGGGACCGGACGAAGGACGAGGGCGTGCGCAGGCTCGCGTACGACATCGCCAATACGCAGGCAAACCAGCGCGGCATGATGCTGGGCTGGCTCGACCTGTGGGGGCTGCCCAAGGTCGTCGCCGGCAGGGCGCCGATGGAGTGGATGCATGCGGACACGGACGCCGCGTCCGGGCACGGGCCGGGGCACGGCGGCCACAGCTCCGGGGCGGCCGGGGACGACCGGCTGATGCCGGGCATGGCGACGAAGGACGAGCTGGAACGACTGGGCCGGCTCAGCGGCAAGCAGGCGGAGGTCTTCTACCTCCAGCTGATGATCAACCACCACAACGGCGGCGTGGCCATGGCCCAGGGCTGTGCGGACCTGTGCACCGTCGGCGTGGAGCGGGATCTGGCGCAGGGCATGGTGGACGCGCAGCGCTCGGAGGTCGAGTTGATGGTGGACCTGCTGAAGAAGCGCGACGCCGAGCCGCTCGCCTGAGCCGCCCTGACACCACAGGACCGGCCCGTCGCCCGAGCCGCCCGGAGCACCGTCGGCCCGGTCCGTCACCGCGCGGTGACGGGCCGTGCCGCGTTCGTACGACGGTCTGCTCTCTCCGTACGGCTTACGGGCCGGCTGTCTCCGTACGGTGACGGGTCTGCTCCTCCTACGGTGACGGGCCGGCTGTCCGCGTACGGAGCGTCAGCCGGCCGCAGCGGCAAGGGTGACCACGGTCACCGTGACCATCGCCGCCTGCATGTCCCGGATCGCCTCACGGACACCGTCGCCCGCCCACTGACCGTCGGCGATCTGCGCCATACGGGCCTCGACCCTCTTGCGCGGTACGTCGGGGAAGGCGATGCGGTGCAGCTTGGCGCCGTGCAGCAGGGCGATCAGTCCGGTGGTGCGGTCGTCGGGCGTGCCGCCGTGGAGGACCACGCCGGACAGCCGCCCGCGCAGCTCACGCTCCACCGAACCGTCCGCCTCGGGATAGCGCCGGACCGGAAAGATGCCGAGGGCGTGGCGGCGTTCCTCGGCGACGAGGCCGCGGGAGACCAGGCTGTCGAGCGTCGCGCGCGGGGCCTTGGACTGGTCCTTGGTGAGCCAGGCCGCGACCTTCGCCGAGCGGCGGTTCGCCGACCAGTCCGTGATCTTCCGCAGGCGCTCGTCGAGCAGCGGGACGTCCGTCGGCGTGGGGTCGACGGTCCGCAGCCGCTTGTCGGCCACGGCGACCCGCCCCGCCAGCGCCAGGTCCAGCAGGATGCCGCCCGCGACGGCCCAGGCCGCGGACGCCTTGTCCTTGGCGGCGCCCGACTCGTCGTCCAGCGACAGCAGCATGATCTCCTCGGCCAGCGTGACGGTCATGCACGGCTCCCTCGTTCGTTCCCCGGTTGAGCCGGTGGTCGGCCGGCCCGTCGCGCGTGCGGCGTACACCACGCGTTCGTACAGAACGACGCCGCAGGTGACCGGCGGGTTCCCCCGGCTGTACGGCTCCGGCGCCCGCGCGGTCGCGTACGCGGAACGGCGCAACCACAATGGGATGGCTCGGGGCCATTCGGCATCCAGGAGGCACGTTCGATGACCACGGCCAAAGACATCATGCACGCGGGAGCCCAGTGGATTCCCGCCCACGAGACCCTCGACCGCGCGGCACAGATGATGCGCGACATGAACGTGGGCGCCCTGCCCATCGCGGACGCCGACGAACGCCTCTGCGGCATTCTCACCGACCGTGACATCGTCGTGGGCTGCGTGGCCATGGGCCATGATCCGTCGAGGATGACGGCGGGCGAGATGGCCAAGGGCACACCGCGCTGGATCGAGGCGGGCGCCGACGTGACGGAGGTGCTGCGCGAGATGCAGGGCCATCAGATCCGCCGTCTGCCGGTGATCGAGAACAAGCGCCTGGTGGGCATGATCAGCGAGGCCGACCTGGCGCAGCACCTGAACGAGGACCAGATCGCGGGCTGGGCGGAACGCGTGTACGCGGAAACAGGGCCGTCGCGCTCCTGATCCCTGCGTTGCGTTCCGGGTGGACCTGACACGGCCGCGGGCCACGGTCCACCGGGGGTGGCGCGGCAGTCTCCACCCGGCACCCGGCACCCGGCACCCGGCACCCGGCACCTGCGGCGGCGCGGCCATCCGGTCCTTACGCGGCCCCCGGGCGGCGCGGCAGTCTCCACCCGATACCCGGGGCGGCGCGGCCATCCGGTCCCTACGGGGCCCCGGGGCGGCGCTGCGGTCGGGTCACGGCCACCGGCGGCGCTGGGGTCCGATCATGGCCCCGGGCGTGGTCCGCGCCCGGATCCCGACCCCCCAGGGCATCGCGTCAGAAAGACGATTACACTGAGCCGCGTGCCTCAACTACGCCTCGCCCTGAATCAGATCGACTCGACCGTCGGCGATCTCGCCGGCAACGCCGAGGCGATCGTGCACTGGACCCGGCACGCCGCCGAACAGGGGGCGCATCTCGTCGCCTTCCCCGAGATGGTGCTGACCGGGTATCCCGTCGAGGACCTGGCCCTGCGGTCGTCCTTCGTCGACGCGTCCCGCTCCGCCCTGCGCGCGCTCGCCTCGCGGCTCGCCGCCGAGGGATTCGGCGACCTGCCCGTCGTCGTCGGGTATCTGGACCGTTCCGAGACGCGCAGCCCCAAGTACGGCCAGCCCGCCGGGGCCCCGCGCAACGCCGGCGCCGTGCTGTACCGCGGTGAGGTGGTGCTGACCTTCGCCAAGCACCATCTGCCCAACTACGGCGTGTTCGACGAGTTCCGCTACTTCGTGCCGGGCGACACCCTGCCCGTCATCCGCGTACACGGCGTCGATGTCGCGCTCGCGATCTGCGAGGACCTGTGGCAGGACGGCGGCCGGGTGCCCGCCGCCCGCAGTGCGCGGGCCGGGCTGCTGATCTCGATCAACGCCTCGCCGTACGAGCGGGAGAAGGACGACACCCGCCTGGAACTGGTGCGCAAGCGGGCCCAGGAGGCGGGCTGCACCACCGCCTACCTGGCCATGATCGGCGGCCAGGACGAGCTGGTCTTCGACGGCGACTCGATCGTCGTCCGCGCGGACGGCGATGTGATCGCCCGTGCCCCGCAGTTCGCCGAGGGCAGCGTCGTCCTGGACCTGGATCTGCCCGCCGCCGAGGCGGAGGCGCCCACGGGTGTCGTGGACGACGGTCTGCGCATCGACCGCGTCGTGCTGTCGGAGGAGCCGCTGCCCGCGTACGAGGCCGAGCTCTCCGGCGGGTACGCCGACCGGCTCGACGACGACGAGGAGGTGTACTCCGCGCTGGTCGTCGGCCTGCGCGCGTACGCCGCCAAGAACGGTTTCCGGTCCGTCCTCATCGGCCTCTCCGGCGGCATAGACTCCGCGCTCGTCGCCGCCATCGCCTGCGACGCGCTCGGCGCGCAGAACGTGTACGGCGTCTCCATGCCGTCCAAGTACAGCTCCGACCACTCCAAGGGCGATGCCGCCGAGCTGGCGCGCCGGACCGGACTGAACTTCCGCACCGTGCCGATCGAGCCGATGTTCGACGCGTACATGGACTCGCTGGGGCTCACCGGGCTGGCCGAGGAGAACCTCCAGTCGCGGCTGCGCGGCACGATGCTGATGGCGATCTCCAACCAGGAGGGTCACATCGTGCTCGCGCCGGGCAACAAGTCCGAGCTCGCGGTGGGGTATTCGACGCTGTACGGCGACTCGGTCGGCGCGTACGGGCCGATCAAGGACGTCTACAAGACGACCGTGTTCCGGCTCGCGAAGTGGCGCAACCGCGCCGCCGAGGAGCGCGGTCAGACCCCACCGATCCCGGAGGCGTCGATCACCAAGCCCCCGAGCGCCGAGCTGCGCCCGGGCCAGGTGGACACCGACTCGCTGCCCGACTACGACGTGCTCGACCGCCTGCTGGAGCTGTACGTCGACCGCGACCAGGGCAAGGACGCGATCGTGGCGGCCGGCTTCGACGAGGCGCTGGTGACGAAGACGCTGCGGCTGGTGGACACGGCGGAGTACAAGCGGCGCCAGTACCCGCCGGGCACCAAGATCTCCGCCAAGGGCTTCGGCAAGGACCGGCGGCTGCCGATCACGAACCGGTGGCGCGAGGCGACGAGCTGATCGTCTCGTGAGCGAGGGGGCTTCCCGCGACGACGCGGGAGGTCCCCTTCGTCGTACGGTCCCGGTCCAGCAGCCCGGCCGTCGCCGCGATCGCGAGGCCCGCCGCCGCGAGGACCGCGCCGACGAAGGCGGGGGAGGTCCAGCCCCAGCCAGCCGCGATGGCGGTGCCGCCGAGCCAGGCGCCGCCCGCGTTGGCGAGGTTGAAGGCCGAGTGGTTGGAGGCCGACGCCAGGGTCGGGGCGTCCTGTGCCGCCCGCATCACCAGCATCTGCAGCGGGGTGGTGGTCAGGAAGCCGACCGCGCCGAGGACGACGACGGCCGTGAGCGCGAGCCAAGTGGTGTGCACGGTGAACGGGAACGCAACCAGGACCAGGGCGAGCGCGCCGAGGGAGCCGTACAGCGTGGGACGCGGCGCGCGGTCGGTGAGCGGCCCCGCGGCGAGCGCGCCGAGCGTCATGCCGATGCCGAACAGGGCGAGCACGAGCGTGACGGACGACTGCCCGAGGCCCATCGCCTCGGTGGTCATCGACGCGAGGTAGGAGTACACGGCGAAGACGCCGGCGAAGCCGAAGACGGCGGTCAGCAGCCCGAGGACGACCTGCCGGCTGCCGAGGGCGCGCAGCTCGCGGCCGACGCTCTGGTGCGCTTCCAGCGGTATGTGCGGGACGAGCCGGGCGAGGGCGGCCATCGAGACGAGACCGATGCCGGTGACGACGAGGAACGTGGCGCGCCAGCCGAGGTGCTGGCCGAGAGCGGTGGCGGCGGGAACGCCGACGATGGTGGCGACGGTGAGGCCGAGGAACATGGTGGCGACGGCGCGCGCCTGCCGGTTCTCGCGGACCAGGCGGGCCGCCACGACCGCGCCGACGCCGAAGAACGCGCCGTGCGGCAGCCCGGCGAGCACGCGGCCGGCGATCAGGGTGCCGAAGCCGGGCGCGAGCGCGGAGGCGAGGTTGCCGACGGTGAACAGCGCCATGAGCAGCAGGAGCATCCGACGGCGGGGGGTGCGGGAGCCGAGGGCCGTCAGGAGCGGAGCGCCGATGACGACGCCGAGGGCGTAGGCGGAGACGAGATGGCCTGCGGTGGGGACGGAGGTGCCGAGGTCGTCGGCGACGTTGGGCAGGAGGCCCATCATGACGAATTCGGTGGTTCCGATGCCGAAGGCGGACACGGCGAGGGCGAGGAGCGCCAGGGGCATGGAGGGGAGCCTTTCCGAGGCTAAGTTCGTTCTCGGAACAAATACTCTCAGACGCTTTGTTCCCGGCGGTGAACGCGGGGTTGCGACAAGACTCTCCCCACGCCGGGCACCGTCACAGGCGACGACGACCAGTCATGTCAGGCGCCACGGCCGCGCCACCGGCGGCCCCACGTGCACAGCATCAACACGGGTCACAGGGGTCACAGCGAGAGGCGGGCCGCGATCGGGAGGTGGTCGCTGTCCGTGCGCGGGAGCGTCCAGGACGAGACCGGCTCCATGCCCCGCACCATGATCTGGTCGATCCTCGCCATCGGGAACGACGCCGGCCAGCTGAATCCGAACCCGTCCCCGGCCGCACCCTGCGTGGAACGCATCTGGGACGTGACGGCGTTCAGGGAGCGGTCGTTCATCGTGCCGTTGAGGTCGCCGAGCAGCGCCACACGGTCCAGACGCTCACGGGCGATCGCCTCCCCCAGCGCGTCCGCGCTGTTGTCCCGCTGGTTGGCCGTGAAGCCCGCATTCACCTTCACGCGCACGGACGGCAGATGCGCCACGTACACGGCCACCTTGCCGCCCGGCGCCGTCACCGTGACGCGCATCGCCCGGGTCCAGCCCAGCCGGATGTCCACCGGCGCCGCACCGGAGAGCGGGTACTTGCTCCACAGCCCGACCGTGCCCTCGACCGCGTGGTACCTGTACGTCTCCGCCAGCGCCTTCTCGTACGCCGCCACCTGACCCGCTGGCAGCTCCTGGAGCGCGATCACCTCGGCCCCCGACGCCGCGACGTCCCTGGCGGTGCCCGCCGGGTCCGGGTTGCCGGCGTTCACGTTGTGCGTGGCGAGCGTGAGATCGCCGCCGACCGCCGCCGACTTGCCGGTGAGCAGATCGCCGAACAGGTTGAGCCAGACGATCAGCGGCAGGAGCAGCGCGATGAGCGCCGTGGCCGAGCGGCGCACCAGCGCACCGGCGAGGAGCAGCGGCACGAACAGGCCAAGCCAGGGCAGGAACGTCTCGGTCAGGCTGCCGAGGTTGCCGATCCTGTTGGGGATCTGCGCGTGCAGGATCATCAGGAACGCCACCAGCACGGCGCACAGCGCGAGCAGGACACCCCGCCGCCAGATGCCCCGGTCGCCGCGCCAGCGCTCCAGCAGGCTCCGGACACGGGACTCCGATGGCGGCGTCCCCGCCGTGCCGCTCCCCTTCTCCGCCGTGTACGCCTGCGCCATAAAAGAGTCCTCACTGCCTTGCCGTCACACCGGTGGCGCACTGCGCCGCTCCCCCGGGTCCCGGGCCGTGCCCCTCGAAGACCCCAGGGTCAGGGCGCCCCGGGATCCTTCGGACCCTTCGGCACCCTAGGGGATGACCGGTGGTCACTTCACCGTCCGTGGACGGCCGTACTGCCTCGATGACGACGGGTCCGCGCACCGGGTTCCGCGTATCGGCCCAGGTGGGGCGGCTGTGACAGAACCCGCACATTACGGCCCGGTCGACCGGGCGTGGCCCCGGGGCCGTTCAGCCGTGCGGCCGCACTCCGCGCAGCACGGTGTCCACGATCAGCTCGGCGCTGCCCGGGCCGGGCGTGCACTCGGGGCGCAGCACGGTGCGTACGAGCATGGGTCCCACGAACATGTCGCCGAGCAGGTCGAAGTCGACGTCGGCGCGTATCTCGCCGTTCTCGACGCCGCGCCGCAGGACGGCGTCCATGCGCTCACGGCGCGGGGCGACGGCGATGCGGTGGTACATCTCCCAGAGCTGGGGATAGTTCTGCATCTGCGCGAAGACGTTGTGCAGGAGGGCGGAGGAGCGCTTGGCGAGACCGCGCCGGCGGAGCATCTCGACGATGGCCACCAGGTCGTCGCGCACGGAGGTGCCGGGCAGGGGCGGGTCGGCGGGCTCCATGGAGCGGACGACGTCGACGAGGAGGGACTCCTTGCCCTCCCAGCGGCGGTAGATGGTGGCCTTGCCGACCCCAGCGGTGCGGGCTATGCGCTCGATGGAGAGGTCGGAGATGGACACGCCCTCCTCCAGGAGCCGGACGACGGCGTCGATGATGGACCGCTCGACGGCCTCGCTCCGGGGACGACCTCGCCGGGGCGCCGCACCGGACCCGCGTGTGTCCTGCGCGGTGCGGGTGTCCCGGTCGGGCGCGTGCGCGGTGCGGGTGCCGGTGGCCGGCGCGCGCGTGTCCCTGTCCGGCGCGTGCGCGGCACGGGTGTCCTTGCCCGGCGCGTGCGCGGCGCGCGTGTCCCTGTCCGGCGCCTGCACGGCACGGGTGTCCCTGCCCGGCGCCTGCGCGGCACGGGTGTCCCTGCCCGGCGCGTACGTGAGCCGGGGGTTCCGGCCAGGCGCAGGCGCAGCGTGCGCGTCCCCGCCGGGACCGACCTCCACGTGGCGCCCCGTGCTCGGCGCGGCAGCGGAATCGGGCGCCGTGACCGGCCCGGGCGCGTCCTGCCGACGCTCCGGGGGCACTGCCGCCTTGCCTTTCGCCGCCATGCGCCCATTCTCTCGTAGGCTCTTCATGCTTTTCGTACTGCTCACGCCTCCCTGCACCCCGCCCTGCCCCCGCCGCTCACGGGCGGGCGGCGCTGGCCGGCGCCCGCTCGGGAGCGGGCGGCGCACCCGGCCGCGTCCCGTCGCGGCCGGGCAGGAAGAGCGCCACCATCAGCGCCCCGATCAGGGACACCCCCGCCGATCCCAGCGCCGTCAGGTGCATCGCGCTCAGGAACGCGTCGTTCGCCGGGCCCACCAGCGCCTTGCCCGCCGGACCCAGTGCCTCCGCCGCGCCGAGCGTCGCCTCGATCGACTCGCCCGCCGCCTCCCTGACCCCGGCCGGCAGGCCGGTGAGGTGGGGTTCGATCTCGCCCCGGTAGTGCGCGGACAGCAGCGAGCCGAGCACCGCGACGCCCAGGGCGCCGCCGACCTGGCGGAACGTGTTGTTGATGGCCGAGCCCGAGCCGGCCTTCTCCCGCGGCAGCGTCTGCATCACGGCCACCGTCACCGGCGGCATGACGTGCGCCATTCCCGTGCCCTGGACGAAGAAGACGGTCTCCAGCACCCACACCGGCGTCGACGCGTCGAAGAACGCGAACGCGCCGAGGCCGCCCGCGACCATCAGCAGGCCCGCCGCGCAGGTGGCCCGGGCGCCGAAGCGGTCCACGACCAGCCGGGCGCGTGGCGCGAACACCACCTGCGTCACCGCCAGCGGCATGATCAGCATCCCGGCCTCCAGCGCGCTGTGGCCCCGCACGCTCTGCAGGTAGAACGCGGAGAAGAAGGTCACGCCCATGAGCGCGAAGAAGACCAGCGCGATCGCGGCGACGGCGGCGGCGAACGCCGGCCTGGCGAAGTACGACATGTCGATCGACGGATGGTCGCTGCGCCTCTCGTGCAGGACGAAGCCGGCCAGCACCGCGAGGCCCCCGAGCATGGGGAGGAGCACGGACGGGGCCGTGAAGTCGGCGAGCTCGCCGCCGCGGATGATGCCCGAGACCAGCAGGACGAGACCGACGACGGACAGGACGACGCCCAGGGCGTCGATCCGGCCGGGGTTCGGGTCCTTGGAGTCGGGGACCAGCAGAGTCATGGCCACCAGGGCGGTGATCACGACGGGCACATTGATCAGGAAGATCGAGCCCCACCAGAAGTGTTCGAGGAGCAGTCCTCCCGTGATGGGGCCGATCGCGATGGCGAGGCCGACACTGCCGGTCCAGACACCGATCGCCCTGGGCTGTTCGTCGCGCTCGAAGACGTTCATCAGCACGGCCAGCGTCGCGGGCATCACGAAGGCCGCGCCGAAGCCCATCATCGCCCGGTAGGCGATCAGCTCGGTCGGCGAGCCGGAGAACGCGGCGAGCGCGGATCCCGACCCGAACACGGCGACGCCGAAGAGCAGCACCTTCTTGCGGCCGATGCGGTCGCCCAGCAGGCCCGCCGTGAACAGCAGACCGGCGAAGACGAGCGTGTAGGAGTTGATCGCCCACTCCAGCTGGCTCTGGGTGGCGCCGAGGCCGATGGGCTCGGGGGCGGCGATGACCCTGACCGCCACGTTCAGGATCGAGTTGTCCAGCACCACGATGAGCAGGCTGAACATCAGGACGGTGAGGGTCGCCCAGCGTCTGCGACGTACGACCTCAGGGATGCACAGCGTGGCGGGGTCACCGGGCGGGGTGGGCATGGGGCAACCAGCCTAAACCGATTTCGATACGAGACCGTCTCGTATAGGAACACTTTACGGAACAGGGCCCCCTTTCGCCCGGCGGCACGTAGTGCCACCATGGAGGCGGTCCGGGGACGTCGTAAGGACGCCTCGAGATGACAACAAGGAGCCGATCAGCCATGACGCTTCAGGCTGCGCAGAACCAGCCCGCCGCCCGCCCGTCCGACAGCAGGCCGTCCGACGGCAAGGCGTCCCACAGCAAGGCGCTCTACGGCGGGACGCAGCGGCGCCGCATCACCGTCCACGACATCACCGCCGCCAAGGAGCGGGGCGAGAAGTGGGCCATGCTCACCGCGTACGACGCGATGACCGCGTCCGTCTTCGACGAGGCCGGCATCCCTGTCATGCTGGTCGGGGACTCGATGGGCAACTGTCACCTCGGTTACGAGACCACCGTGCCCGTGACGATGGACGAGATGACACTGCTCTCCGCCGCCGTCGTACGGGGCACCAAGCGCGCCCTGATCGTCGGCGACCTGCCGTTCGGCTCGTACCAGGAGGGCCCGGTCCAGGCGCTGCGCAACGCGACCCGGCTGGTGAAGGAGGCGGGCGTCGGAGCCGTCAAGCTGGAGGGCGGCGAGCGGTCGCTCGCGCAGACCGAGCTGATCGTCGAGTCCGGCATCCCGGTCGTCTCCCACCTCGGCCTGACCCCCCAGTCCGTGAACACCATGGGCTACCGCGTGCAGGGCCGCGGCGACGAGGCGGCGCACCGGCTGATCCGCGACGCCAAGGCCGCCCAGGACGCGGGCGCGTTCGCCGTCGTCCTGGAGCTGGTGCCGGCGGAGGTCGCCGCCGAGGTCACCCGCTCCGTGCACATCCCCACCATCGGCATCGGCGCCGGGCCGGACACGGACGCGCAGGTGCTCGTGTGGACCGACATGGCGGGCCTGACGGGCGGCAAGGTGCCGCGCTTCACCAAGCAGTACGCCGACCTGCGCCGGGTTCTGGGCGATGCGGCGAAGGCATTCGCGGAGGACGTCGTCGGCGGGGCCTTCCCCGCCGAGGAGCACACCTTCCACTGACCACTCCCGGTACGGCCGGCAGCCCGCCGATCTTCCCCCGTCGGCGGGCTGCCGCACGGGTCGGCGCGTAACGTGAGAGATGGACTCGGGATGCGCAGCAACGCCGCCAGGAGGCGGATGACCATGGCGGGTATCGTGAGCAGGACGTTCGACTCGGCTGACGAGACACGGGAGTTCACCGAGGGGAAGGGGAGGCTCGACCTCCTCAACACGGAGCACGGGCCGGTCGGCCGGGCCGTGTTCGAACCGGGCTGGCGCTGGTCCACCCACGTCAAGCCCATCGCGGGGACGGACAGTTGCATGGCGTCCCATGTGGGTTACGTCGTCAGCGGACGGATGACGATCGTCATGGACGACGGCGAGACGGCCGACGCGGAGCCGGGCCAGTTCGTCACCGTCGCACCCGGGCACGACGCCTACGTCGTCGGCGACGAGCCGTGCGTCATGCTCGACTGGGTCGGCTTCGGGGAGTACGCGAAGTCCGGTGCCTGACCTGCAAGAACAGTGACCGCCGGGGAGACATCGACATCGTCTCGGCGGTCCGTCGTGCACCACGGCACCCGCAGGACAGACTCGACTCCAATGCCGCTGAAGTACGGGGCCCCGTGAGGCACTGCGGCGAGGCCAAAGCGCTGGACAGGGGCGGACCTCGACGTCCGTGAGGGCGGGCACGGCCCTCGGCGCCCTCGGCCCAACGGCACCGGCAAGACCATCCTCATACGCTGTCGGTCGCCCCCGACGCCGGCCGGGCGACCGTCGCCGGCCACGGCGTCGTGCGCCGGCCCCGACAACGCGCCGCATCTTCGGACTCACCGTCAGTAGTCCCCCGTGGACGAGAAATTGCCGCGTGCCACAGGGACCGGGGCCGCAACTTGCGGTGCCGCGAAAGCAGTTCCGCCCCGGATCGGCGCCGAGCCGGTCCGCCGGGTCCTTGCGTACCTCCCTGTACGCGGTCGGCGCCGGTGCCGCCCGTCCCGTCTCGCGCCCGCGATTCCGCAAGGCCTGGAGCGGCTCGTCCAGGGGCTTGGCCCCGCAGAGGGCGGCCAGTTCCGGCAGGACGTCGACGGCACGGCACAGGGCGAGCGGCTACCGCCTGTGCGCCGGCCGCCGATAGCGATCGCCTCGTGCCGACGGCCCGGCGCACCGGCCGACCAAGGACCTGCGCGGCGACGTGCGCGGCGACCGGCTGATCTGTGCCCCACGCCTCGTCGACCAGCACGGCGACGGGGGACCGCGTGTCCGGGGCGCTGCGCGAGCACGGTCAGCAGGGGGCACAGCCGTGCGCCTTCGAGCGCGACGGGCGTGCCGTCGGCGCGGACGGCCTGGGTGCTGCCGAGGAGACAGAAGCGTCGCCCGGTCCATGTTTCCCGGTGTGCGGCGGCGGCCCACGGGGCAGGGCAGGAACCGGGGAGGGCCCCGGGGCGTTCTCCCCGTGTCACCGGTACGGTCTACTCCGCACACGCGCACGCCCGCCCCCGCACATCCCTGTCGCACGAACCGCCCGCGTCCCCAGGAGCCGTATCCATGACCACCGCTGCCAGGCGCCACAGCGACCGCATGATCAGTCCCGTGTTCCTCGGGATCGCCGCGGTGATGGCGGTGACGGGCTGGGCCGTGTGGACGGACTTCGCGGCCAGCCCCGGGCTCGCGGTCTTCCTGTTCGTGGTCTCGGCGTGGATCGTCTCGCTCTGTCTGCACGAGTACGCGCACGCCCGCACCGCGCTGCACGGCGGGGACATCTCGGTCGGCGCCAAGGGCTATCTGACGCTGAACCCGCTGAAGTACACCCACGCCCTGCTGAGCGTCGTGCTGCCCGTGATCTTCGTGATCCTGGGCGGTATCGGTCTGCCCGGCGGCGCCGTCTTCATCGAGATGCACCGCGTCCGGGGGCGCTGGAAGCACAGCCTGATCTCCGCGGCGGGCCCGCTGACGAACGTGCTCTTCGCCGCTGTCTGCACCGCGCCGTTCTGGCTGGGGGCCCTCGATGGGGTGCCCCTGCCCTTCCGGCTGGCGCTCGCGTTCCTCGCCATGCTCCAGGTCACGGCCGCGATCCTGAACTTCCTGCCGGTGCCGGGGCTGGACGGCTACGGCGTGATAGAGCCCTGGCTGCCGTACAAGGTGCGCCGCCAGGTGGAGCCGGTCGCACCGTTCGGTCTGCTCGCCGTCTTCGTGATCCTGTGGATCCCCGAGGTCAACCATGTCTTCTTCGACGCGGTGTACGGCGTCATGGAGGCGCTCGGCGTGCACCAGGCCGAGATCTATTGCGGGCGGGACCTCTTCATGTTCTGGGACGGGCAGAACGACCTCTGCGTCTCACCCTGACGACGTGCGCACCTCACGCTGACGGTGCGCCGGCCTCGCGCTGCGCCCTGGCACGGCGGATGTAGTACCAGGCCATGTTCGACGACAGGCCGGCGAGCAGCACCCAGACGATCCCGAGCCACATGCCCTGCGTGAAGGACAGCACCGCCGCGGCGACGGAGAGCACGCAGACGACGAGGGAGTAGAGAGCGAGGCGGGGCATGGGGTGCGACTCCTGTCGGGTCCTTCGGATGGGGGGCACACCTCCCACGCCCGCCAGGGCGTACGGGGAGGTAGGCCCCCAGTGTCCCCCATGCCCCCGCCGCGCTACACGTCGGTGACGCGCAAGCCCGCGTGCGCCTTGTAGCGGCGGTTCACGGAGATCAGGTTGGCGACGAGCGACTCGACCTGGTGGGCATTGCGCAGCCGGCCCGCGAACACGCCGCGCATGCCGGGGATGCGGCCCGCGAGTGCCTGCACGATGTCGGTGTCCGCGCGGGACTCGCCGAGCACCATCACATCGGTGTCGATCTCGCCGATCGACTCGTCCTGGAGGAGCACGGCCGACAGGTGGTGGAAGGCCGCGGTCACCCGCGAGTCGGGCAGCAGCGCGGCGGCCTGCTCGGCGGCGCTGCCCTCCTCCGGCTTCAGCGCGTACGCGCCCTTCTTGTCGAAGCCGAGCGGGTTGACGCAGTCGACGACGAGCTTGCCCGCGAGTTCCTGCCGCAGCGACTCCAGGGTCTTGGCGTGCCCGTCCCACGGCACGGCCACGATCACGACGTCACTGCGCCGGGCGCACGCGGCGTTGTCGGCTCCCTCGATGCCGAGGCCGAGTTCCGCCGCGGCGGTCGCGGCCCGCTCGGTGGACCGGGAGCCGATGATCACCTGCTGGCCCGCCTTGGCCAGCCGGTAGGCGAGTCCGCGGCCCTGGTCGCCGGTGCCGCCGAGGACACCGACGACGAGGCCGGAGACGTCGGGGAGGTCCCAGGGATCCTTGGCCGGGGCCTTCGGCGCGGTGCCCGCGCTGTCATTCGAAGTCATGGGCCGACCCTACTTCCTGGTACGCGGCTCCCGAACGGGTGAGCCTGCCTGGACCCCGCCCGCGGCCGCGGCTCCGTGGTGCAGGATGCCGCTCCATGGATGCCGTACGCGTCGCGCTGCTGCGCGAAGTCCTCGCGGGTACCGAGTGGCCGGCCGCGACCCGGCACTTCGCCGGGGTGATGCGCGCCTGTGCGGTGCGGCGGGGCGGCGGGCTGCTGCTGGTGGGGACGCGGGAGTACGAGCCGTGGCATCTGGCCGCGCACCTGGTGGACGAGGCCGCCTGGTCGGGTCTGCGCGAGCTGGAACCGACCCTCGTACGCCACCGGGTGCGCTCCGGCGACCCGGTTCACCTGGCCGTCGGTCTCGGCAGGCTGGAGGCGGCCGGCCGCGGGGAGACGCTGCTGGTCGTGGCGCCGGAGCTGCCGGGCGCCGACCTGCTGGAGCGGGTGCACGACGCCCGACGGGCGGGTGCGACGGTGCTGGCGCTCGACGGTGGCGAACCGGAGGTGCACGGCCTGGCGCACGAGGCGCTGACGGTGCCGGCGGCGGAGCCGGAGGGCCCGGCGGCCGAGATCGACATCGACATGGTGCAGCACCTGGTGAGCGCCGCGGCCGGGGAGAACAGCGTGCCGGTACGGCGGGGGCGGCTGCGCTTCCGCGACCGGCTGTCGCGGCTGGCGGACCAGCTGACGGAGCCCCCACCGACCCGCTGGTAGCAGGGCGGGCCGGGCGGCGCTCCGGTTTGCGGCCGCCCACCCCGCTCACAGCTCCGCGGACGCCCTGGCGACGACTCGGGGCCCGGGGCCCGCCCGGGCCGGGCCGCCCTGCCCACGACTCCGTCCCCGCCAGGCGGCGACGCGCTCCGTCGACTCGGGGGCCCGGGGCCGGGGGCCACCCCGGTCCGGGACACCCGCCCGGCCGGGCGTTGCCCGGTTGCAACCCCGGGCAGCCGACACCCACGCCCCGCTGACACCCCCACGCCTCCCGGCATGCCGGGCCGGGGACGCGCTCGCGCGGCCGCCCACCGCGCCCGGTCGAGCGGACCGGACGCCCTGCCCGCGACTCCGCGCCCGGTCGAGCGGACCGGCCGCCCTGCCCGCGACTCCAGCCCCCGCCAGGCGGCGACGCGCTCCGTCGACTCGGGGCCCGGGGCCGGGGGCCACCCCGGTCCGGGACACCCGCCCGGGCCGGGCGTTGCCCGGTTGCAGCCCCGGGCAGCCGGCACCCACGCCCCGCTCCTCGCGGGGCGCCGATCGGTCCGCGCCTTCCGGCGCCCCCCGCCGGAGGTAAATCGGTTGCCGGCGACCGTCAGGGGCGTCGACCATGGTCGCCCGTGACCTCCAAGCTCTCCGCGGTGCTGCCCGATCTCTCGCCCTGGCGGTCCTCGGCCGACTTCCGGCTGCTGTGGGTCCAGGGGCTGGTCACCTACTTCGGCAGCTTCATGGCGATGATCGCGCTGCCGCTGCAGATCAAGGACCTCACCGGCTCTCCGCTCGCGGTCGGGGCCATGGGCGCGGTCGAGCTCGTGCCGCTGGTCGTGTTCGGGCTGTACGGAGGGGCGCTCGCCGACGCGGTCGACCGGCGCAGGCTCATCCTCGGCACCGAGGCCGCCCTCGGACTGCTCGCCGTGGTGCTGCTGGTCAACGCGATGCTGCCGGAGCCCATGCTGTGGCCGCTGTACGTCGTCGCGGCCGGTGTCTCGGCACTCGCCGGACTGCAGCGCCCGGCACTGGACTCGCTGATGGCCCGTATCGTGCCGCACGACCAGCTCACCGCGGCCGCCGCGCTGAACGCCCTGCGCTGGCAGCTCGGCGCGATCGCGGGCCCGGCGCTGGCGGGCGTGGTCGTGGCGTACGCGGGGCATGCCACGGCGTACGGCATCACCATCGCCGGGTTCGGCGTCTCCGTGCTGCTCTGCCTGCGGCTCGCCCCGGCTCCCCCCGCGCACGACGCCGAGAAGCCCTCGCTGCGGGGCATCGCGGAGGGCGCCACGTACGCGTGGAGCAGGCCGGTGCTGCTGGGGACGTACGCGATCGACCTGGCGGCGATGTTCTTCGCGTTCCCGAACACGATCTTCCCCTTCCTCGCCGACGACCTGGACGCCGAGTGGTCGCTGGGACTGATGTATGCGGCGGGCTCGGTCGGTTCCGTGCTGCTCAGCCTGACCAGTGGCTGGACGTCGCGTGTACGGCGGCACGGGTTGTTCGTGGTGTTCGGCGCGGCGGGCTGGGGGCTGGCGATCTCCGCGGCGGGCTGGTTCGGCAATGTGTGGCTGGTGCTGCTGTGCCTGGCGTTCGCGGGGGCGGGCGACATGCTGAGCGGGCTCGGCCGCTCGACGATCTGGAACCAGACGATCCCCGAGGAGCTGCGCGGCCGGCTCGCGGGCATCGAGGTGCTCTCGTACAGCGTCGGCCCTCAGCTGGGTCAGGTCCGCGCGGGGGCGATGGCGGGCTGGACGGGCACGCGGCCCGCGATCTGGGCCGGCGGTCTGGCGTGCGTGGTGTCCGTGGGCGTGCTGGCGGCGGTGCTGCCGAAGCTCGTGACGTACGACTGCGAGACGGACGAGGACGCGGTGCGCCGGCGGGCACAGAAGGAGGCGGCGGGGGTGTAGCCGGGGCCGCACCCCCGCCTCCCGGCTACTCCCCCTCGGGGCGCGACGCCCCGTCGTGCCACCGGGGGTCGTTCTCCCACTCGAGGTTCCGCTCACGCGCGGTCTCCATCGCGTGTTCCGCCTCCGTGCGGGTCGTGTACGGCCCGAAGCGGTCCTTCGCCGGGCACTCCGGGCCTTCCTCGACCTTCTGGTGCTGCAGGCAGTAGTACCACTCGCCCGGTCTGCCCACCGTGCGCTTCTTGAACAGGGCCATCGTCGGCTCCTTCCTCCAGGGCCATGCTGCCCCATGGGCCTGTGCCTACGCCCGGCGGCCGACAGGGACCCCGCGGTTAGACTCGCGGCATGTCTGGCCAGTCGCTGCTCGTTCCCGGGGTGGTCTCCCCCACCCGTTCCGTCCCCGCCTCCATCGCTCGTCCCGAGTACGTCGGGAAGCCCTCCCCGACCCCGTACACCGGGCCCGAGGTCCAGGACTCCGACACCATCGAGCGGATGCGCATCGCGGGGCGCATCGCCGCACAGGCGATGGAGGAGGCCGCCAAGCACATCTCCCCCGGCGTGACGACGGACGAACTCGACCGCGTCGCCCACGAGTTCATGTGCGACCACGGTGCGTACCCGTCGACGCTCGGCTACCGCGGTTTCCCCAAGTCGTTGTGCTCCTCGGTCAACGAGGTGATCTGCCACGGGATCCCCGACTCCACCGTCCTGCGCGACGGCGACATCGTGAACCTGGACGTGACCGCGTACATCAACGGCGTGCACGGCGACAACAACGCCACCTATCTGTGCGGTGACGTCGACGAGGAGTCGCGGCTGCTGGTGGAGCGGACCAGGGAGTCGCTCAACCGCGCCATCAAGGCGGTCAAGCCGGGCCGGCAGATCAATGTCATCGGCCGGGTCATCGAGTCGTACGCCAAGCGCTTCGGCTACGGCGTGGTCCGTGACTTCACCGGGCACGGCATCAACTCGTCCTTCCACTCCGGGCTGATCGTCCCGCACTACGACGCGGCGCACGCGACCACGGTCATCCAGCCGGGAATGACGTTCACCATCGAGCCGATGCTGACGCTCGGCACGTACGAGTACGACATGTGGGCGGACGGCTGGACGGTCGTCACGAAGGACCGCAAGCGCACGGCGCAGTTCGAGCACACGCTGGTGGTGACGGACACGGGCGCGGAGATTCTCACGTTGCCGTGACCGGCCGGGCGGGTAGCGTTTTTACCGACAGGACGTCGGGAACAGGTTGACTTAGGTAAGCCTAAGTAGAAGGATCGGTCGTGGCAACGGCCCTGTTTCCGTTTCCTTCGCCCCTGGAGGCCCGCCTTGGACGCAACCGGCACGCCCTTCTCGACGCTGATCCGCACGGCCTCGCACGAGCAGCACACCCGGGCCGAGACCTCCTCCTTCATGAGCGGCCTGCTGGCCGGCCGGCTCGGTGTGGCGGCGTACGCGCGCTACACCGAGCAGCTGTGGTTCGTCTACCGGGCGCTGGAGGACACGGCCGGGACGCTGCGGGACGATCCGGTCGCGGGGCCCTTCGTCCGGCCCGAGCTGATGCGCACGCCGGAGCTGGAGCGCGATCTCGCCCACCTGCGAGGTCCGCAGTGGCGCTCGGGCCTCACCGCGCTGCCGGCGACCGCCGCGTACGCCGCACGGGTCGCCGAGTGCGCCCGCGACTGGGCGGCCGGTTATGTCGCCCACCACTACACGCGCTACCTCGGAGACCTGTCCGGCGGGCAGATCATCCGTGACCGGGCGGAGAAGACGTGGGGCTTCGCCCGCAAGGGCGACGGCGTGCGGTTCTACGTCTTCGAGGAGATCCCCAACCCCGCGGCGTTCAAGCGGGCCTACCGCGAGCTGCTGGACGCAGTGAACGCCGACGACCTGGAGAAGCAGCGGATCGTCGACGAGTGCAGGCGGGCGTTCGACTTCAACAGCGCGGTGTTCCACGAGCTGGGCGCGGAGTTTCCGGCCAGCGCGTAGCCCGGAGCGCGCATGGCCCGCTCGGTGCCTGCGCCCGGGGCGCGTGTGGCCCGTCCGCGCCGAGCCTCGCGTGAGCACGGGGCTCCGGGCGCCCGGAAAGCGCATGGCCCGGTCCGCGCCTGCGCCCGGGGAGCGTATGGCCCGTCCGCGCCGCGCCCGAGCACGGGCCGGTCGGCCCGGGGCGACGCCCGGGCCCCGTCCGCTCAGCCCGTGAGCCCCGGCATCGTCACCGCGTGCGGCAGGCGGGGCGGCCTCGCGTCGCGTCGCAGCGGCGCGATACGGGTGCCCCTCCCGCTCACGGACTCGGACTCGGCCGCAGGCCCCGTGTCGGCCGCCGCCTTCGCGAGGCGTACGCGTCCGCCGATCTCGACGATGCCGTCCGGGCCGGGCGCGGTGAGGATCTGCGAGCCCCGGCCCTGGGTGATGTTCAGGGCCCGGCCCAGCCGGTCGGTGAGCAGCAGGGCCGCCGCACCGGTCGCCTCGTCCTCCACGATCCCGTCGTCCCGCCGGGAGAACGCACGCGCCCGTACCCGGCCGGCCGCCTCGTCCTCCCAGGCCCAGGCGTACAGCCCGCCCTCACCGGGCGGCGGCCCGGGCAGGGCGTCGACCTCGGCGGGAGAGGCGTACCGCACCAGCTGCCGCGGCGGCGACCATGCGGCGCGCGCGGTGATCCAGGTGAACTCGCCGTCGTGGCGCGCCCACACCTCGCCGGCCGGCGGGTGGACGGCTTCGAGGTCCAGCAGCCAGGCCGCCCCGACGAGGGAATGCCCGGCGAACGCCGGGTGCAGGCCCGGGGTGTAGATGTCGACGACCCCGCGCTCGGGGTCGTCGACGAAGACGGTCTCGCCGTACCCGAGTTCCGCCGCGAGCGCCTGGCGGGACGCCCGGTCCGGGAAGCGGCGTCCGTCGCGTACGACACCGAGGGTGTTGCCGAACCGGCCGTCACCGGCACAGAAGACCTGGAGCACGTCGAGCACGTCGCGTTCGTTCACCCGGGCATTCAAGCACCCCGGACGACGGAGCACCGGCGCCGGCGGCGAGGCGGCCCGCAGCACGGCGGGCCGAGGCGGGAAGTACCCGCTCGGCCGCTGCTCGACCCGTCCAACGGGCCCCGCCTGGGCACATCCTCCTCCCGGCGGCCGCATCGTCACCGGGCGCGAGCACATCGGCCCTGGTGCCAACGCCACCCTCACCACCGAGGTGAAGGCCGGTGACTACGAGCTCCTGCAAGCCCGGCATGGCGGGTGACGGCACCGTCGACTAGGCCGGGGCCACCGGCGGCAAGACCCCAGGCTAGGTTCGGCTCTGTTCGCGATCCCACCGCGCGTCCGGGACCAGGACCAGGTGGGGCCGGGCGCCGTTCTCCTGAACCCTCGTCAACCGGACTCCCGGAAGGACCCGCCGTGTTCGGCAACTACCTGATCGGCCTGCGTGCCGGCCTGGAGGCGAGCGTCGTCGTCTCCATCCTCGTCGCGTATCTCGTGAGGACCGGTCGGCGCGACGCCCTTCGCCCCATATGGACGGGCATCGGGGTCACCGTCGCCCTCTCGCTGGGCTTCGGCTTCGCGCTCGAATACGGCTCGCAGGAGCTGACGTTCGAGGCGCAGGAAATGCTCGGCGGCTCGCTGTCGATCGCCGCGGTGTGCCTGGTGACCTGGGTGGTCTTCTGGATGCGGCGCACGGCCCGGAAGAACCTGCGGGCGGAGCCGTACGGAAGGCCGGACGCGGCGCCGAGCACGGGCACGGCCGCGCTGGTCGCCACCGCAGTCCTGGCAGTGGGCCGCGACGGACTGGAGACTGCGCTGTTCGTGTGGGCCTCCGTGCGTGCCGCGACCGACAGCGGCGGCGGCAACAGCGCCCCGCTGATCCTCGTGCTGCTCGGCCTGGCCACCGCCATGGTGCTGAGCCGGCTGTTCTGCCGCGGCGTGCTGCGGATCAACCTGGCGACGTTCTTCACCTGGACGGGCGGGATGCTCGTCGTCGTGGCGGCGGGGGTGCTCGCGCAGGGAGTCCACGATCTGCAGGAGGCCCGTTTCCTGGACGGCCTCGCGGACAGAGCGTTCGACGTCAGCGCCGTGATCCCGCCGGACAGCTGGTACGGGACGCTGCTGAAGGGCGTGTTGAACTTCCACCCGAACCCGACCGTCCTCCAGGTCACGGTGTGGGTCCTGTATCTGGTCCCGACGCTCGGCCTGTTCCTGGCCCCGGTAGGGTTCGGACGGTCAGTGCGGGGCGAGGAGCAGAAGGCAACCGATGAGAAGGCTGGGTCGGGCGGCGACGGGGCTCGCGGCGACAGTGGTGCTGTCCCTGACGGCGAGCGCGTGCGTGACGGTGCACGGGGAACGGGAGGTCGTCCCGGCGGCGACGGAGGCTGAGGCCGCGAAGGCGCTCGCCGGCTTCACGGCGGCGTACAACAAGGCCGACAAGGCCTACGACCCCGCTCTCGACGCGCAGCACGTCACCGGGGCGCTCGGCGCGATCAACCAGGCCGGCCTCAAGGCGCGGCAGGTCAACTTCCCGAACGGCAATCCGCAACACATTCCGCTGGAACTCGGGGACGCCGAGTACGTCATCCCCAAGAAGGCGGGCTGGCCGCGCTGGTTCCTCGCGGACACGGACTCCAACCGCGACCGCGACAACGGCGGCGACCTGGACAACCGCTGGCTCGTCGTCTTCGTGCGCAGCGGCGTCGACGACACATGGAAGGCCGCGTACCTGGCCATCATGTCGCCGAAGGAGATTCCGGCCCTCAAGCGGGACCAGGACGGCTACGCGGAACCGGTCGCGCCGGACGACGCCGCGCTCGCGGTCGCCCCGCGCAACCTGAGCGAGGACTACGCCTCGTACCTGCAGAGCGGCACGCCCGAGCGCTTCAAGCCGGGACCGCACACGTCCGGCTGGCGCGAGATGCGCAAGAAGAACGCCACCGTGCTGGGCATGTCCACCCAGTACATCGACCAGCCCATGGACACCGGTGCGTTCGCGCCCCTGGGCCTCGTCACCCAGGACGGCGGCGCGCTGGTGTTCTTCGCGGTGAAAAACTTCGAGCGTCAGACCGCTGCGGAGGGCGTGAAGCTGAAAATCATCCCGGATGTGAAGGCGCTGCTCACCGGCGAGGTGAAGTCCACGATCACCAAGGAGCGGATCTCCAGCCAGGTGGTCACGGTGCCCGTGGGCAGCGGCGGCGGCCAGCCGGACATACTGGGCAGACTGACGGGCCTGACGGCGGCCAAGGGCTCGTAGCGGCACGGGCGTACGGCGCGGGGCTGGGCGCTCCGGGTGCGATGCGCGCGAGCGTGCGGGCGGAGTGCGCCGCGCCAACGCCCCGTGCCGGCAGGGCAATCAGCCACCACTCGCAGCAGCACCGGTGCCAAAGCCCAGTGGCGCTACGGCAGTCAACCGCGGCTCGCGGCGGTACCCGCCAACCACCCACGGGCGGCACGGCAGTCAGCCGCGGCTCGCACCAGTTACCGCGCCAACGCCCAGTGGAGGTACGGGCCTACAGGCTCCAAGCACCCCGCGCCGAGGCCTTGGTGTCCCCGCGCGGTCAGCGGCGGCCGAGCGGCCAGGCCGCCTCGTGGTGGCCGGCGTACTCGGCCTCGCCCGCCGCATAGCGCGCGCACGCGTCCGTCAGCGTCTCCAGCAGGGTCAGCGGGTCCGGCAGCGGATGCTCCACACCACGCACCCAGACCACTTCGGCCTCGCCCGGCAGCCGGGCCGGCGGCACCAGCACATAGCTGCCCCGGCAGTGCCAGCGCAGACCCGGGTGCTCGTCCATCGTCTCGGGGTGGCAGTCCAGCTCGCAGGGCCACCACTCGTCCTCGTCCTCGGGCGTGCCGCGGGTCGCCGTGAAGAACAGCATCCGCCCCCGGTCGCCGACGCCGCCGGCCTCGGCCACGGGACCGACGTCGATGCCCTGTGCCAGCAGTCGCTCCAGAGCACTGCGACCGGCATCCAACGGAACGTCCAGGACGTCGTTGACCATGCCGGTCGCGGTGATGAAGTTGGCCTCGGGCTGGTTGCGGGCCCAGCGTTCGATCTGTGCCCTGTCCGTCGTGGACTGCGTCTGCCAGGCGAACGAGACGGGGTGGGTGGCCGGGATGGGACAGCCGATGCGCTCGCAGGAACAGCTGGGGCCGACGGGATACGCGGCGGGCGCGAGCGGCAGTCCGGCAGCAGCGGTGGCCAGGAGCAGGGCCTCGCGCTGCGAGTCCTCCGCCTCGGTGTTCCCGGTGCGGCGGCGCAGCCACTGGGCCAGCCTGCTCTCCCCGGACGTCCTGCCCTCCGTGCCGCGGAAGCGGCCGATACCGTCGCCCATCTATCCCCTCACACCTGCGCTCGCCCCATGCGGACACTGCCATGGTCCCACCATCCTGCGCTGCCGGTGGCCACAGTTCCCAACCGGGGTACCGGCTCATGTGTTCCCGGCGCGCGCGGGGCGCGCCGCGGCAGGCCCGGCGCACGGCGGCTCAGGGGCCGGCAGGCGCGGCCGCCCAGGGGTCCCCGGACTGACGGGCGGCGCGGCCGGAGAAGGCCGGACGGGCGGCGCGGCCGGCTCAGGGGCGGGGCGCGAGGCCGTTGACGGCGTAGTCGACGACGGCGTCCGCGTAGTCGTGGGTGAGCGGCAGGGTGCGGAGCAGCCAGCGGTGCGCGAGGGGGCCGGTGAACAGCTCCAGCGCGATCCGCAGGTCGATGCCCGCGCGCACCTGACCCGCATCCTGGGCGGAGCGCAGCCGGGTGACGTAGAGCTGGAGCTGCGGTTCGAGCAGCTTCTCCACGAACTGGGCGCCGACCTCGGCGTTCACCAAGCCTTCGGCGGCGAGGGCGCGAGCGGGGGCGTCGTAGGCGGGGCTGTTCATCTCGTCCACGGTGGCGCGCAGCACCATCCGCAGGTCGGCCTGGAGGTCGCCGGTGTCGGGGATCTCGTACTCCCCCGTGCCCGCTTCCTCGGCGGCCTGCTCGGCCAGGTCGAGGAAGGCCTCCAGCAGGACGGCGGCCTTGGAGGGCCACCAGCGGTAGATGGTCTGCTTGCCGACGCCCGCGCGGGCGGCGATGCCCTCGATGGTGGTCCTGCCGTATCCCACCTCGCCGACGAGGGCGAGTGCGGCCTCGTAGATCGCGCGGCGGGACCGCTCGCTGCGGCGGGAGGAGTCGGGTGCCTTGGCCTTCGTCATGCGCCCAAGTTACCAACCGGGGAGACGAGACGTCTCGGCTGCCCGTACCCGACGGGCGGCGGCACCCGCCGACGAGGAGGCGGACGGCTCAGGGGCGCGGCCAGTCGTCGCCCCACGTCGCGTCCCGGGCCGCGCGGTACCGGTCGCCGTGCCGCTTGGTCACGGTCTCGCGGGACAGCCCGTCCGCCGCCGTGCACAGGTCGAGCAGGACCAGGCCCTTGCGGATCTGCGGCTTGCGCGTCACCCGGGCGTCCGCCGGCTCGGCGGGGAAGCGTACGCCCGCGACGTAGCTGAACTTCTCGTCCTCGTACGCCAGCGAGCCGCCCTTGACCTGCCGGTGCAGGGACGACCGGGAGACGCGGGCCGAGAAGTGGCACCAGTCGGAGCCGGGCTCGATGGGGCAGGCGGCGCTGTGGGGGCAGGGCGCTGCGACCGTCAGGCCGGCGGCGATGAGCGCGTCGCGGGCCGCGATGATCCGCTCGTATCCGTCGGGGGTGCCGGGCTCGACGATCACGACGGCCTGCGCGGCGCGGGCCGCCTCGGCGACGACGGCGGCGCGATCGGCCTCGGAGAGCTCCTTGAGCACGTACGACACCGTCACGAGATCTGGGCTCCCGATCCGGAGCGCCGAGCTGATACGCGCCCGCTCCCAGCGCGCGGCCCGCAGCGACGGCATCGATGACGCGAGCGCCAGGTCGCGGCCCAGATCCAGCGCGGGCCCGGCCCAGTCGAGGACCGTCGTCCTGGGCGCGGACTCCTCCCAGGCGTCGGCCACCGCCCAGCTCGCCGCTCCCGTGCCGCCGCCGATGTCGGTGTGCGTGGCCGGGGTCCACGAGGGCGCCGCCTCGCGCAGCGCCGCGAGCGCGGACCGTACGGCCTCGAAGGTCGCGGGCATCCGGTACGCGGCGTAGGCGGCGACGTCGGAGCGGTCGCGGAGCACGGGGGCATCGGTCGGGGTGGTGCCCCGGTACTTGGCGATCAGCCGCTCGACGGCCTGTGCGGCCTGGCTGGGCGGCAGTCCGTCCAGCAGCCCGGCGAGGGCGCCGCGCAGGGTCTCGGCGGTGGGGGCGGAGGCGTTCACCAAGAGATTCTAGGCACGTCCGGCCCGGTGGCAGCGGGGCGCGCAAGCGGCCCCGGCGGCAAGTCGTGCGGACGGTACGACCAACTGCCCGACCCACGGGGCCTGTTGCTACGCTGACGCCCCATGCCGCACACGCACCGTGGTGCCGCACGGCTCACGCCGGGGGGAAGCATGAGACAGCGCGTGGTGCGCCTGGCCCTGGTGGCCGGTGTGACCGTGCTCGCCCTGCTGCTCCTTGTGTCCATGTGCGACGGCGGCGCGGACACCGGTGACGGCGGCGGCAAGGCCGAGGAATCCGGTGGCACGAAGCCGTCCGCCTCGGCCCGCCGGGACACCGGGTCGCCGGGCCGTCCGGCCGTGCCGGCGGCGTACGACACCGACCGCGGCTGGGAGGTCTCCGGCGTCTCGGCCGGCTACGCGGTCGCCCGCGACCTGGGCCTGGTCGCCTATCTGGAGGCGCTCGGCGAGGGACGGTACCGGCTGCGGACGCTGGACGCGACGACCGGCGAACGGGGCTGGGCCGGTCCGGCGTGGAGCCCGCGGGGCTCCGCCGACAGCCCGCCGCACCTGCTGACCGTCACCAAGGACGGCCTGGACCACTTCGTCGTCTGGACGTTCGGAAAGGGGACGACGGACACGCACCAGGGCGCCGGCACGGGAACCCCCGGCCCCGAGGCGGTGGACACGGCCGTCGTGCTCGACATGTACGCGGCGACCGACGGCTCGCGCCGCCGGGCCGAGGTGCCGTGGCCCGCCGCGCCGTCCGTCTCGGGCACCGGTCCCGGTGTCCTGATCACCGACGGTGGCACCGCGAACGCCGTCGTCGACCCGGTCACGGGCGCGGTCTCCACCGTCAAGGGGAACGACCTGCGTCCCCCCAAGGACTGCGCGGGCTGCCGGCGGCTGACCGAGGTGCGCGGGGTGACCGGCAAGGGTCTGCTGGTCAGCGGCAGTACGGGCTTCTGGGTGCGGGGTGGCTGGGCGAGCAGGAAGGTGGCCCCGGCCGGCGCCGACCGCGACTCCGGCGTCCCGACCTCGGTCGTCGACGGCTATGTGCTGGCCCGCTGGCGGGTCGCGAAGGGCGGCAAGGGTTCGACCACGCACGACATCTGGTCGGTGCACGAGTCGAGGACCGGCAGGGCCCTGGTCTCCGTGCGCTGCCACAAGCCGGAGATCGAACCGGGCACGTATCCACAGGCGGTGCGCTCGTCCGCGGGCGGGCATCTCGTCGCGGGAAACCTGGCGTTCGACCTGACGCTCGGCAGGGGCCGCTGCCACGAGCGGGAGGACGGCACGACGTCGCTGACGCTGACGGCGGTGACGGACGCGGGCGTCGCCTACGGGACGACCGGCGCGCTCGCCGGCACCGGCACACCGCTGACGCTCGACCTGGCCGCCGCCGAACCGGAGCCACTGCCCGCGCATGTGCGCGTGCCGGAGGCAGAGGTCGCGGACGTGGGCCTGTTCACCTGGACGGACCCGCAGGACCGGCGCCATCTGATGGGCAGCCCCCGGCGGCCGGATTCCGGCGGGAGGTAGGGCCGGCTCACCACCGCACACCTATCCCGGGCGGGGCACAGGTTGTGTCCGCGGGGCTCGCAGGCCGTCCCGGCGCGTACGTCGTGCCCGCGGGGCTCACACGCCGGACGACTCGGACGTCTCCCGCTGCCACGGGCGGCACAGACCCACGAAGCAGGCCATCGCCGCCAGGCCGCAGCACAGCTGGACCACGGCCATCGGGACCGCCGTCGCCTCGCCCGCGATGCCGACCAGGGGGGACGCCACCGCGCCGACGAGGAACGACGCCGTGCCGATGAGGGCGGAGGCGGAGCCCGCCGCGTGCGGGGTGCGCATCAGGGCCAGCGCGTTGGTGTTCGGCGACGCGAAACCCATCGCCGCCGAGAGGACGAACAGGCCCGTCGCGACCGGGACCAGCCCCGTCTCGCCGAGAACGCCCGCCGTCATCAGCAGCAGCGCCGTCGCCGCGAGTGTCATCACCGTGAGGGCCGCCGCGACGACCCTGTCCAGACGGACCCGGCCGACCAGCACCTTGCCGTTGATCTGACCGGCCACGATCAGGCCGACCGCGTTGACGCCGAACAGCAGGCTGAACATCTGCGGCGACGCCCCGTAGATCTCCTGCATCACAAACGGGGACGCCGAGATGTACGCGAACAGAGCGGCGAACGCGAGCCCGCCCGTCAGCATGTAGCCGGTGAAGACCCGGTCGGCGAGCAGTCCGCGCATGGTGCGCAGCGCCTCGCCGACCCCTCCCTCGTGGCGCCGTTCGACGGGCAGCGTCTCGCCCAGCCACTTCATCGCGACGAGGGTGAGCACCAGACCGACGGCGGCGAGCACGACGAAGATGCCGCGCCAGTCGGTCAGCCGCAGCACCTGCCCGCCGATCAGCGGTGCGATGATCGGCGCCGCCCCCGAGATCAGCATCAGTGTGGAGAAGAACCGGGCCATCTCGATGCCGTCGTAGAGGTCGCGGACCACGGCGCGGGCGATGACGATGCCGGCGGCGCCGGCGAGACCCTGCAGCAGCCGGAAGCCGATGAGGAGTTCGGTGGTGGGGGCGAGTGCGCAGATCGCGGTGGCGACGACGTACACGACCATGCCGATCAGCAGCGGACGCCGGCGTCCCCATTTGTCGCTCATCGGGCCGACGACGAGCTGCCCCATCGCCATGCCGGCGAGGCACGCGGTCAGGGTGAGCTGCACGGTCGCCGCGGGTGCGTGCAGGGAGTCGGTGACCTCGGGCAGCGCCGGGAGGTACATGTCCATGGACAGCGGCGGCAGTGCGGTGAGCCCGCCGAGCACGAGGGTGATCAGGAGTCCGGCCCGGCGGGCCGGGACGGCGGCGGCACGGGGCCGCGTGGCTGGGGAAGACGGTGCCGGATCGGTTCGAGGGACGGGTCCTTGTTCGCTCTGACCGCTCTCCGACATCACCACTCCGTTCCTGGATTCAACGGACCATGCTCTCAGCCCGTCCGTTCGAGCGAGACCACGGACCGTGGACTTCGTCACTGGGACGCTGCCGGTGCTGCGGAATGTGCGTCATGACACAGGGCCGGCTTGCCGTGAGCGGGACCGTCCGGTGGGGTGTGCCGGCGGCCGGTGGGATCGCCGCGACGGCGTTCGCCGACCGGTTCGCGATCCCCCGGGCGTAGGGCGAGCGCGCCTCGCTCGCTGCCGACCCGGACGTGGACGGGGTCCGTGACGCGGTGCAGCACGAGCCGCGGAGGTGATGCGGACGCTGCGGGCGAGCGAGGGGGAATCGCCGCTGGTGCCGCTGGACGGCAGGCTCGCCGTAATACGAACGCTCGACGCGGTACGAAACCGCATCGGCATCCACTGTCCCGGCGGCCCCGGTGAATGAGCGTCAGGCCTGTCGGAGGCCGGGGTTGCCGGCTCGGTCACGATCGACCCGAACGTGGTGATCGCGCCGCCGGGCACGGTGACGCGGTCCATCGAGCGGAAGTCGGCGCGGGCCGCTGCCTGCGGCTGACCGCTGCCGGGCTCGTGCGGGCTGGGCGCGAGCCGCGTCCACAGCACGACGGAGGAGGGCTCGGGTCACCGGAGGCGACGCCGAGGGTGAACGGGTCCGACGATGATCTTCCGGGCGTCGCCCTCGGCGGTGTGCGCGGTGCCGGGCAGGCCGACGCTGAAAGCCAGTGCGGCTGCCGCGGAAGTGACGGTGAGGAAGGTGCGGCGGCCCAGGTGGGGCGGTGCGGCCGCCGCTCTGAGCCCGGCGCGTGGTCAGGATGCGACCCGCGATTCATGTGGCCTTCCCCTTGCGGCTGTTGTCAGTCGCATTGGAGTGGCCCGTGACGAATCAGCGTTGTCGGGGAACACAACATCCGCGTGGCGGTCGGATGAGTTCCGTGTACGGGACATGCGCGTACGCTGCGCCCCATGAACGCTGTACGGAGGATCGCGGTGGTGACGGGCGCGGGCTCGGGCATCGGTCGCAGCGTGGCACTGGAGTTGGCGGCCGCCGGATGGACGGTAGCGCTGGCCGGCCGTCGCGCGGAGGCGCTGGAGGAGACGGCGGCCCTTGCCGCACCGGACGCGGACGTGGTGCGCGTGCCGACGGACGTGACCGACCCGGACGCCGTGGCCGCGCTGTTCACAACGGTCCGCGAGCACTACGGCCGGGTGGACCTGTTGTTCAACAACGCGGGCACCTTCGGCCCCGGAGGCGTCCCCTTCGAGGACCTGCCCCACTCCGCGTGGACCAAGGTGGTGGACGTCAATCTGACGGGCGCGTTCCTGTGCGCGCAGGCGGCGTTCCATCAGATGAAGGAGCAGACTCCGCAGGGCGGCCGCATCATCAACAACGGCTCGATCTCGGCGCATGTGCCGCGCCCGCACTCGGCGCCGTACACGGCGACGAAGCATGCGCTGACCGGGCTGACGAAGTCGATCTCACTGGACGGGCGGCCGTACTCGATCGCCTGCGGCCAGATCGACATCGGCAACGCGGCGACGGAGATGACGCAGGCCATGCAGTCGGGCGTGCTCCAGGCGAACGGCGAGCTGGCGGCCGAGCCGGTGATGGACGCGGCCGATGTGGCACGGACCGTACGGCACATGGCGGAACTGCCGCTGGAGGCGAACGTCCAGTTCGCGACGGTGCTGGCGACGAACATGCCGTTCATCGGGCGCGGCTGAGCCGGGCCGGCCGCCCGGTGCGGGCTCACACCTGGCCGGTGGCCGGGCCCGCCGCCCGGCACCGGATCAGGCCTGGCCGGTCTCGAACCGCTCGATCTTGCCGTCCTGCACGGTGAACCGCCACGCGGTGCGCATCTCGCCCCAGGAGTCGTTGCGGTAGCGGGCGACGAGGCCGAGCCCGTCGGCCGTCTGCCTCTCGACGTCCATGTGACCGTTCGACGAGAAGATCTCGCGCTCGGTCCAGTCGCCGATGTCCCGCTCGCTGCCGTCGTCGGACATGGTGGCACCGGGCGCGAGGGCGGCCTGGAAGCTCTCGCGGTCGTGCGCGTTGAGGGCACCGACGAAGGCGCGTACGGCGGGGTCGGTGAGCTTGTTCACTGCGATGGGCATGGGGGGCGGTCCTTCCCGCTCGGGATGAGGGTCGCTCCATCCGTACACCGCCCCGCCGCGCGTCACCTTCCGGCATCGGCCACTCGGGGCGGCGACGCGGTCCGCGCCGGTGATGGCCGTACCTGTGGCGCGGCCGCGGTGCCGCACCTACACGCCTGCCTGGGTGGAGCCTCCATGCCGCTGGAGGCGGCTCAGGCAGGGACCCTGGCCGCTCGAGGGGAAGGTGACCACGCGGCGAGCAGGCCCTGGCCGGTGGGACCCTGCACCCCCGCACGCCCCTCTGGACGAGTCAGCCGGTGTCGGCCTTGGGCTTCGGCCACGCCTGTAGGGCGATACGGGCAAGCCACAGGGTACGCAGCTGAATCCGGTCCTCGTCCCAGCGAGCGGCCCAACGATCAGTGCTCCACTTCTCGCCGAGCCCCTCCGGCACGGAGAGGATCGAGGAGGTCGTCAGCCGCAGAAGACTGTGAGCGCGCAGATCGTCCTTCTTGCGGAGCCATTCCCGGTTGCTCAACGACGGGTTGAGCTTTGTGGTGGTGAGGGTGAGATTGCCGAGCTGATGAACCACCTCGTGCCGTTTCTCCAGGGCCTTCTCGCTGTCACCGTCCGTCAGTGGCCAGTGGGTATCCCACTTCTGCGGCAGGACATGCTCGATGTTCAGCCGGGAATCCGAGCTGGAAAGTACCGGCGCAAGCTCGGTCTTCGGCGTCCGCAGGTGGTTCTCAAGCCCGACCAACAACGCCTTCAACCGCGCCCGGTAGGACCGACGGTAAAGATCAGGCATGATCAGAGCATCAAGGAACGTTTGGTCGTCAGGCCACAGCCGGGCCTCTGCCGTTTGGTTCCCAAGGCTCCGTGCGACGGCGAAACCGGCCCGGGCGGGATCGCTCTCCTGAGCGTCGGCCAGTACCTGGACGAAGAGTCGGTTGTAGTCCTTCGTCGTCATCAGGCACACGGCTCGCCGCATGAGGAAAGAGTCGATGGCGCGGGCCGCGATCGCTCGTTGGTCGCTCGGTACCTCCTCCGTCGCGTGCAGGTAGAGCAGAACCGGCCACGGCGTCGTGGTCATGGTCTGCATGCGATCGAGCAATCGGCCGGTGGGATCGGTCAGCGGCAGTTCCCGAAGCCGCTGGTATGTGTCGGCGTAGTGCCTGATGTTCCGGATCACGTCCGAAGCGTGCCGGCCGCTTTCCGGAAGCCACTTCTTGAAGTCGGCGAAGAGATGCTCCACCAGGACGTCTTGACGCTTTTGAATGGTCAGCCAATAAGCCAGGAGCAGGTCGATCAGGGCACGTCTGATGCGCCCAGTGGTGACCTGACCGCGCCAGGGCTCGGCGTCCAGCGGCAGCCAGGCGTTCATCAACAGCTCTTCGGAGTGTTGGTGCTGCCCCTGTGATTCCACTGTCTGGAAAAGGAGGTTCTTCACAAGGTCGGCGGCGTCAAGGCGTACGCCGCGGTGGTTCAGCGCCTCGAAGATCACCTGTGGGTCGTCGCCGGTGTCCAGGACGATCTCGACGAGCTGCATGCGCTCCTGAAGCGTGTAGTACAGGTCGTCGAGGCGCTAGGTGGGGTTGGACGCGGCCTTGGCCCAGTCACTGATCTCCTGCTCGAACCACGTACGGGCACGTACCAGGCGGTGACCTGGCTGGGGCGCCGTGCGTCCGTCGTCGCTCCGGCGCACAGCCCAGAGGAATGCCGCGCGGTCCTGAGGGAGTGGCCAGACCTTGTAGCGGTCGTCGGGGAAGGCCTCATGCACCGTCTCCGCCCGATTCTCCAGCAAACTGGTGAAACGCCCGACCACGCTGTCGGCAGCAAGGTCGTGGGCGACAGCCCGAGCCGCGGCGAAGAGAACCTGCAGTGTGGTCATGCGCTGCTGACCGTCGATGATGTGGGACGAACCAAGGCGCCGGGGCGGCCGATACCGCTCTTGTACGACTACGGCGCCCAGGAAATACGTGCGCGGCTTTGACTGCCCGGCGCCACTCCGCGTCTCTGCCTCGGCCTCCACTTCCTCCGCGGCCGTCCGGACGTCCTTCCACAGGGGTTCCCAGTTGTCCTCCCGGTCCCAGACATAGGGTCTCTGGAAGATCGGGATCACACTCTGGTGGTCGTTCGCGAAAACCTTCCCCAACTTGACGTCTCCGGCCTGCATCGCCCCTCCGAATCCCCAGCGCCTGCACGGTCATCGCAGCGTAACGACGCTGCGCCGATCGGCGTGCGGGCTTACGAAGGTTCCGTGGGCCACGTGCCGATGGAGCAGCGGCAGGTACCCACTGGCCCACCGCACGTCTCCTGCGGGATCTCAACCGCGGTCAGGAGCCTGTCCCGCAAATCCCAGCTGGACCAGGGCTTCCACGGTCTCAGCACGTTCGGCCAGCCGCAGGTCCTTGTCGTCGCTGATCATTGCCTGCAGTGCTCTGCCCGCTTCCTCGCGATACCGTCCGCCGAACCCTTCCAGGACTCGGGCGGCCTCCACCCGTTCCTCGATCCAGACGTCCTTTGTTGCGGCGATGGCACGCAGCGCCATCGCCGCTTCCTCCGTGCGTTCCGCTTCCAGACCAGCAAGGGAGACCGAAGCCTTGATGCGATCTTCTACTTCCACGGTTGGGTCGGCGAGAAGCCTTCGCACAGCCAATACGGCTTCTTCACGGTATTCCGCCCCATGTTCAACCAGTACGTGTGCAGCCAGGCGACAGAGCTGTGGTTTCGTTCTGGCATCGACGAGAGCTGCGAGCAGGGCTTGGACAGCCTTCTTGCTGTACTGCGGTCCAAGTGCGCTGAACGCGATCCCTACCCCTGCGCAGCGGTCACCATCAGCGTCGTCCGCCCATGCATCGGTGAGCCGCGATGTGAGGCGGGTCTCGGCCATCTTTCGGTATTGGGGTCCCAACACAGCGAGGGCGATGACGGAACCGAAGGGGACCCCGTACCGCCATGCGCCGCTGAGATGGGCTTGAAGAGTTTGTGCTTGTTTACGTCGCTCACGTGCTTCCTTGTTGAAGAAGCCCGTAGCCTCTTCCGGACAGTCGTCGAGCCGGCGGCAATTTCTTATGCCTTCCAGGACGTCATTCACGACATCGCCGTAGTTCCAGAGCGGCGCTTGTGGTTCCCTGCGCTCCCGGAGGGCCGCGAGCAGTTCGCCGTAACACTTTTCGTTGTCGCGCCCGGCCGTGAGTCCGGGTGCCCTGCGTTCGGCCTCTGCGTAGTAGCGACGGCCAATGACCAGCAAGGACTTGGCTGCACGTTCGCGCTCGCCATGCTCCGCGCCTGCACTTTCGATGATCTCCCAGAGATGCTGCGCTGCCGCATCATGGAATCGGCTGCCGAGGCTTTCCAGTAACTCGGCTGCGAGGAAGTGCTGGCTTCCTGTCGCGTAGCGATTGCCAAAGGCCCTTTCCGCTGTCGACGCGGCTTCTTCGCGGTACGACGGGCCCAACGCTGCGAGCTGTTCGCATCCTTTGAGTACCTGATCGGTGTCCCCTGCCCGCAGCCGCCCCGCGATCTCTTTGCGGAGCATGTCGACTTCGGCCTTCGACGAGTCGGGGGCGGTCAGTTCTGGGACGCCGCCCCCAGCGGCGAAGGGCTCATGTGCATACGTCCGTGCAACGACACCGGCGGCCATCGATCCGTCTGTGGCGGCCAAGGCACCGGAGCCAGGGCTGCATCGCTGGGCATGCTCGACCAGAGACCGCAGCTCCGCGATGACCTCGGCCCTTTCCGGTTCCGGCAGGTCCTGGAGCAGATCCGTGAAACGCGTCTGCCAGGACTGGGTCTGTGTCCCGCGCACCTGTTCCAGCCCGGTCCGCGCGTCTTCTGCAGATGCGTGTTCGAGCTCAGCGGCAGTCTGGTCGAGGCGCCGCAGTACCGCCTCTTCCCGTTGACCGCCTCGTCCCAGGAGCCGGGCTGCTCTCGTCCTGGTTCCGACCCAGGCATCGGTTCCCACCGCCGTCACCACCGCTGTTGCTCCCGAAGCAGCGATCCCGACCAAACTCTCCGGCAACTTCAGAACCCCCAGGACCAGTGGAATCGGACGGAACCTCCTGAGACACCCCGCACGCGCGAGGCCTCAGATCAGAACGACGCGGTCGTCCCAGCCGTTGCCCGTCACCTTCTCGAACCACAGGCGCGCGGTGCCCTCGACGACAGCCGCCAGACACAGCCTCCATCCAGCCCCCTCAGCGACAGTGACCCGGGTTGCGCCAGAGGACTCCTTGATGGGGCTCCATGTGCTGTCCTCGGTGTCCCCCGTCATGACCAGCACGCCCTCCGGTCCGGCCAGCGCCACTGTGGGGCCGCCTCGGTGCCCGACGGCCGCGACGTGGGACACCGGCTGTGTGGTGGTCAGAGGGACCGGAGTGTCCCAGCCCATGCCGTCGTGCTCCACGAATTCCGCAGGGCCGGAGGAGAAGTTCAGCACGGCCTCGAGATTGCCCCAGCGGTTCACCGCGAGGGCCGCCTGATCGGGCCGGCGGCCAAGCACGACCTCTCGATCGCGCGGTGGAGAGAGCGGGCCCTGCCCGAACCACAGGCATGACAAGGTGCTCCCGTCGTCGACGAGTACGGCGGTGTTGCCATTCGTGCCCCGGGCCGCCGCCAGGACGCGTCCGGCCACCGTCTGCTCGATCCGTCGCCGCACGGGCTCGCCACCGTCCGCCGGGCACCGCACCGCGTACAGGGCACCGTCGTGCGCGGTCCAGCCGATGAGGTCCCCTTCCACAGTGCGGCAGACGGCAAGCCCGCAAGCCCCCACAAGCCCAGTGCGCCAGCCGGAGGCGTCACCGACGTGGAGATCGCCGGAAAGGTCGAGAGCAAAGACCACCGGGCGTCCGGTGCCGGTGTACTGGATCGCTACCTCGTGCACTCCACGCGGTGCGCCCTCGTCCGGGGGAAGCGTGTCGGCGACGGGAGCGGGGCCCGGAACCCGGAGGAACTCCACGCCGCCCGTGCCGCCCGCAGCGACCACGAGTCCATGCGCGCCGCCGATCAGGACGTCCACGCACCGGTGCCGGGCCGGGCGTCCGCCATCCTGCAGTAAGGCGCGCAGCCGCTCGGCCCACGGCAGCAGTTTCCGGGGACGCTGCGCCGGATCGTCTGCGAGCGGTTGGGCGGCGTGCGCGGCAGCTTCCGCCGAGTATCCGGCGTGCTCCAACTCGTCCTCGAACCGGCTGCGACCCCCGCCCGGCACCACCTCGGGCTGCACGCCGAGCAGCGCTTCCCTGACCAGAACCCCTACCGCGTAGCGCTCGGCTTCGATCGTGGTCAGGTGCAGGTTCGGCACCTTCTCCAAAGCCACGTAGCCGTCGGTGTGGACAGGTGCGGTGCGCGGTACCCCCGCGCGATGCAGAAAGGTGAGGTCGATGAGTTGAACCCGGTGGTCACGGGTGATCATGACGTTGCCTGATGAGATGTCTCCGTGGATCCAGCCACGGTCGTGCAGGCGGTCCGCCAGTGCGCACAGGCGTACCAGGACGTCGGCTGTTTCCAGGGGATCGGGATTGCTTCTGGCCCACTGCCGCAGGTTCCAGCCATCACACCAGCGCGTCACCAGGTACGAGGAGAGCGTGCCGGATTCGGTACCGGGCCAATGGGGCGACGGGCCGACGATGGCGATCGGCGCGACGAGACCCTCGATCGCCAGGCTGTTGGCCGTGGCTGCGCAGTCGTCCCAGCGCGTCTGCCACTTCCGCAGCTCGGCCGGGTCGCTCTGCTGTTTGAGGATCTTGACCATCCAGTAGGACGCGTCGCCGGACCGATCGATGCGCCGGGCCCGCCAGGATTCGCCCTCCCCTCCACGGGCGATGTACTCGTCCAGGATGTACTGGTCGGGGTTCTCCCGGCTGCCGAGGCACATGCCGGACTTCCATGAGGAGGAGTACACAGACACCGTCACCTGAAGCGCTTGAGCCCGAGCTGGAGGGTGGACTGGGAGCCGGCGGGGGCCACGCCCGCCGTGCCGACCGCGGACTCAACCCTGTACGGAACCTCATGGGCGGCCGACTGATCAACCGGGGGATGGGCTTCCTCGGGCGGCTCGGCGGGCTGGGCGACGGCAGGTGGCAGGCCCTCAAGCTGTACGGCCAAGGCTTCCAGAAGCTCGGCCAGCCGGTCGCAGCGCTCCACGATCCACCCGCCGTCATCGACGCCGGTGCCTGCGGCCATGAGCTGGTTGTGCTCCTGCCCGAGCCCGGACAGGAAGTCCCTGACCTGCTGGTGCCCCGCTGCGACCCGCTCCGGCAGGGGCGCCTTGCCGGACCGGGGCAGGAGTGCCCGCCCGACCATCCTGACGAACGCCTTGGAGTCGGACAACCCGCGTCTACCCTCAATGCCGCGGGTCACAGCGTCCAGGAACTGTCGCTGATCCAGCAACGGCGTACGCAGCGCAGCCTGAGCGGCCTCGGCGCACCGGCCAACGGCGGCTGACAGCCGTTCGCGGACGTTCTCCCGGCGCCGGGCCAGGTCCCGCGACTCCGCCACCGTACGTCCGGCCGCGAGCCGTGCCGCCCAGTCCCGCAGCACCTGCGTCGTCGCGTTGGGCAGGCCCGAAGCCACGGACTCGGCGCGGGTCACCCGGACGCGGCGCGACATGCCCGCTCCCAGCCCGGAGAAGTACTCGTCCAGCACCTCGTAGCCGCCGATGGCGGCCGGGTCGCCGCCGCCGACCCGGACCAGTTCGGCCAGCAGCGCGTGGTCCGGCCGCAGCGATTCATGGTCCTGCCGTCCGGTCCGCGCCATCCACCGCTCGTACATGTCGGGGGTGCTGATGCCGATGGCGTGCACCCGGATGCCTGTGGCGGCGTGCAGGTGCTCCATGAGACTGACCGGCTCCTGGTGCGCGTACACCACTTCACCGGATCCCTGCTCACCCTTTGGCGCCCAGTGGGCGCCGTCGCTCACGAGCACGATGAGCTTGTCGTTGCCGGGCTTGTGGTGCCGGTAGAGGAGGTTGGCCGCCTCGTGCAGGGCATTGCCGATGTCGGTGCCGGCGTTCTGGGCCTGCAGGAGCGCGATGGCGTGCCGAAACGCCTCCGCCTCCTCCGGCGTGCCTGCGTCGACCTCGGACATACCGCCCTGGCGGGGGAAGACCTGCCGGGTGCCGTGAGTGAATTCCACCAGCGCGATGCGCGAGACCCGGCCGCTCACCTGGAGCCGTACGTCGAGGAGGTGCTGCAGCGCGTCCTGGAGCGTACGCATCCGGCTCACGCCCGCCTGGGCTGTGCGGCTCCGAGATCCTACGAAGCTGCGCCAGTCGCGGACGGCGGGCATGCGGGCGGCGGCGTATTCCCCCACCGCGGCGATGTCATCGCACCCCATCGAACCGCTGCAGTCGGCCAGGATGACGATGTCGACACCGCTCCGGGCCCCCGGCACGAAGAGATCCACGGCGGTACGCGCGCCGATCCTGAGGATGACGGCGTCACGGCCCTCCGCGTCGTACTGCTGAACCCGGAAGGGAACGGAGTCGACATCCAGCCACAACTCCTGTGGGTCCCGAGGGATCCACAGGACCCTCCCGACCAGGCCCGCCTCGCCCAGATCGCGGGCGGTGTCGTCGAGAGAACGCTCGGTGGACGACTCCAGCCGGACAAAACGGGCCTCCACCACGGGCGCCGCGTCGAGCCGCCACGTGGCGGTCTCCTCGGCCCCGGCGAAATCCGTCGTCTGGGCGAGGTCGTCAGGGATGGCCAGTACACCGGACGGCACGTCGTCCAAGGGCACCACTTCGACAGCGACGGCGGTGCTGTCGTACCCCGTGTCGACGGTCAGCACCCGGAAACGGTCGTCCTGGGACATGCCGGCGGGCCGCCAGTCGGCGGCGGACACGCCGACGCGTGCCCCGGCCAGGACGCCTCCGGCCGGCACGACCACCGCCTTGGTGTCGGCCGGATCCACCGGACGTCCTGTCATCGTCGGCTCCGATCGCCCTCGAACTTCACGTCCACACCCAGCTCTGTCCGGTACTTCGCCACGTTCACGCCCTTGGCGCCGATGAAGAGACCGCGAAGCTCTGCCGGGAGGTCGACGAAGAGGATGCCCCGTCGTTCCGTGACCCCGTTGCGTACTCGCGGAGCCTTGAACTCCACCAGTCGCAGCGCTGCCGCGACCTCCGGGCCCCGGCGCCAGTCCTGCTGCTCGACCAGCAGCCGCAGCCGGGCCAGTAGCCGTTCGCCCTCCTCCGCCGTTCCCACCAGGGCAGCCATTTCGCGCTGCCATCCCGCGTCCGCACGGCGTAGGGCACCCGCGACGCGCCGGTCCCCACTTCGCTCGCAGTCCTCGCGGAGCCGGCGCAACTGTTCGTAGATGGAGCGGTAGTCGACGGCGAGCTGCCGGTGCCCGGTGTTGCGCAGGTTGTGGCCGAACGACACCAGTCGGGGTGTCCTGAAGTCGTCGGAGCGCCGGGCGGCAGTGGACACGATCTGCCGCATCAGCTCCACCGGCGCGGTGCTGCGCAGCGTCGCGTGGTGCTGTGTACACAGCCCCAAGCCGGTCTTCTCGTGACCGAAGACCTGCCAGCGCAGGGCGTGGCGGGTACAGGCCTGCCGTCCGCAGGGGCGGCCGGAGGCATCCACGATGTCGCAGCCCATGGTGCCGACTCCGTCGCAACCACTGTGTTCGCAGACCGGAAAGAGCAGTCGGTAACAGGACGGGCAGTAATCGGTGTCCGGGTCCTCGGGATGGGAAACGCGGTGGGCGTCGCACCAGGCCATCTTGGTGCGGCAGCGGTCGCCGGCGCACCGGAAGGACGCGGGCTGTCCGCACTGCCGGCACCCGGGGTGATGCAACGGGCAGTTGGTGGTGAGCGCCCCGTCCAGGATGACGACGTGCTCGTCGCAGACCCGGTCCCCGCGTCCGGTTCCCGCACAGTCGCGGCACAGGAACGGGCCGTACGCTTCCCTACCGGAATCGGCGCAGGTGGCGCAGCGGTAGGAGAGTTTCGCCCGCTCCCTGACGGCCACGACGTCGAAGCGGGTGTCCTTGTTGGCCACCGTCACTCCGGGCGCCAGCCGCACGATCTCCACCGCGATGTCGCCGACGTGCGAACTCCACAGGTACGGAGTCCCCGTCCGTAACGGCTCCCCCAGCAGGGCGGGCTCCAGCTGATCCCACAACTCGGCGTACTGTGCGGCACCGGCGAGGGACAGCGTCGACGCGCGCAGATCGAGCACGACCTCCACCTCACCAGCCGGCACCACGGAGTGCTCGGAGTGCACAGCGGTCACTGCTGGTTCCCTCCCCTCGCCGGGCCTGCCGGACGGCCGCGCCGGTCACCAGCCCTGCCCTTGCGCCGCTGGTCCGGCCGACTGCCGGAGCGGGCCGACGGGCGATCGTGATCACGGCGGGCCCGCAGCGACAGCCCGCTCTCCAGCGCCTCACGCCACACGTTCAGCATCAGCTGACCGCTGCCCGGGTACTCGGCCAGCACTGCATCGAGCAGCGGACCGCCCGGCCGGGAGTCGGTCAGTGCCGCCCGCACGACTTCCGCCAGCGCTTGACCGCTTCCGGCACTTGGGGCCAGCAAGTCCTGAGCCCGCAGCGGCTGCCCGCTCGGCAACTCGACCAGAGACAGCAGGGGAAGAATCTCCTCCGGAGTGGCGTCCAGTCGGCTGAACTCCGGCATGAGGTCATCCAGCAGCGCCCGAACCGCCTGGCGGGCGGGAATCCTGCGTTCGTACGGGGTCGCTTCTCGCGCCTGGTGGTCGCGCCGCCCTCGGTCGCGATCACGTTCCCGTTCGCGGGGACGCTTGTCCTCCGCCAGTCCTGCGCGCAGCCCGTCGGAGATCACGCGGGCGCGATTCTCCTCCAACAGCCGCTGCGAAACATGGCCTTCGCGACGGCCTTCCTTCACCATGGATCGTGCCCGCAGGGCCAAAGCGCTCAACAGCAGTACGTGGGCCCGTGCTTCGGCGAGCGACGTTTGCGCGTCCAGGCAGCGGACGAGTACCGCACCGTTGCCGATCACCGGAGCGATATCCATCCGGTCGAGATGGCTGATGCCGTCGCGGCGGCGTAACTCGGCTTGGACCCGATACAAGTGGCGCTCCGTCACCGAGGCCAAGAAGCGGGCGGCAAGGTGCTCATGGGAGTCGGCAAGCCAACGCGAGCCGACGCGGTCCCTGCGCCCACCCGGGACGAAGGATCCCCGGCCGGCTATCGCGATCAGCAGTGGGCTGTGCCGCCGTAAGAGGTTGCACAACACCTCCTGCTCGACCGGATCGGCAGCCTCCAGCCAGTGCGTGTCACCATCCAGGGGTACAGCGGAACCATCCAGCGACAGGCCCGGCGCCGTCAACAGGCCTCCCGCCCCTCTCGCCGCCGACGCCACCATGTCGACCGCACGTCCCAGCGCGTCGAATCCCTCCCGGCGCGCGCCCCTCGTACCCAGCCACGTCATCGGCGTGGTGAGCCGCAGCAGTTCCTGGCGCCGGGGATGCTGTTCCAACCGGATGGGCTCGCCTCCGAGGGAGGGAAGTCCACTCCGTGCCACGGCCGCCACCACGGCAGCCGGGTCAGCACCTTGCACAACCAGTCCCTTGGCAAGCGCCTGCCGCGCAGCCCCCACCCGTGTCAGACTCACCAGCACGCTCCGCAGCCTATCCTCGTGATGTTCCTCTCACAACGGGCTTCGTCATCTTCTGGGATCCCTTGTCACCGATTGGGCTCCGCGAACGCCGTGCTCGCGCCGCCCCCGTCGCCGCAGTCCGGGTACACGACATCAGGGCTGTAGCGCCGGCCCGACATCCTCACCACCACGGCTCCCGCCAGTACCAGTTGGTCCGGACGGTTCAGCCGCACCTCCTCACCTGCCGCCAATCGCCTGGGCTCCCCGAGCGCCTGCCCGCCCCAGCGCCGTAGCTCGGTGCCGTGCGACGAGCCGACGTCTCGCGCTGAGAGCGCCAAACGCTCGTCCAGTGCCAGTAGCAGATGATGGCGGCTGACCGCCGCGACAGCCTCGCGGTGGTGATCGCCGAGCCCGTCCAAGTTGATCCCGTGCGTCAGAGCTCCCCGGCCGACCTCTGCGCAGTCTCCCGCCTCCAGCGGGAAACGCAGAATCTCCGTCCCGTCGTCCCGCCGTGCGATCACGATCTGCCGCGAGGGCTTGCGCGGCCCCGCCTTCACCAGCGGCCGGCGGCAATTACGGTCGGGGCACAGCGGCGTGCCCGTCCCTCGCTCCACCGCGGGCCACAACAGGATCCGGTCCGGCCACAGTTGCGACACCGCACACCGCGACACGCACTTCCACGCGAAACCCAGGACATCCTTGCGGTCCCTGAGTCCGTCCCGGGTCAGCTCCTTGTCCTCCTCCGCCCGCGACACGACCTGACCCGAAACCGGCACGATTCCGCTCGGTACGAAGCTCAGCCCCCCGCTTTTCCCCCGCCAGTCGTAGAACCGTTCCACAGCGCCCTCGATCCACGCGTATCGCCGCCGCATGTCGATGAACTTGTCCCGGCTGATGACCTTCAGGCCCCTCTCGCCTGCCATGGACAACACCACAGGGTCCGCATACGGCACCTTCACCAGCTCCCCCGTCCGGCACATCCGGTCGAACTCGCCTCTGTCCCCCGCCGGAATCTTGTACCGAAGCGACTGGTCCACCACCAATTCCATACGCGTTTTTGCGCCGTACAGTCCCCGCCACGCGTCCGTCAGGCTGCGCAGCCGCGCCAGCTGCGGCAAGCTCGACCACGGCTCAATATCACTTGCCCAACAGACATTCGACACATCAACGACCGCATCCATATCAGGCATGGCGGCAGATTACGTGCCCACAGTCCCCTCGCGGGGGCCGAAGTCCCGGAGTCCGTCATTGCCGGTCCGGCGCGGGATCGCCTGTGTCCACGGCAGAGTTCCCGGCCGCCGCTGGTGGCTCGCTGCCCGGATCACGCTCGCCTGGACGGGGGCCGGCGTCGTCCCGTCACCGCCGTCCTGGTGCACCGCACCGAGGTCGAGCGGGGAGCCGCGCCGGCGCTGATCGCCCAGCAGGAACGGGCGAAGGTCCACGTGACAGGTCGCCTCGCCGTCGGTCCAGGCGGTTGCCTCAGCAGGCTCTCGCACGGCCCGTTCCAGCCGGGACGGGGAGGCATCGCCCGCCCTTTTGCTCCTGGGACCTCTCAGGGACTCCGAGCACTGTCCGAGGGACTTCCGAGGGATTCGCTGCCGCCCGACGTGGCAAGCCCCGAAAGCCCGGAAAGGGCCTCCGACGCAGGTCAGAGGCCCTCAGATGACAAAGCGGCAGGTGGCGGCAGACGAGTCGGGCCTGGGCAACGTGCACGCCCGCAACGAGGAATGGGCGCTACTTTGACGGCTACGTAACGAGTCGCCCCCGCCCCGGAGCGGTCCGGACCGGCGCATCGTCGTGCCTGGAGTTCAAACGGTCTGCTCGATGCGCTCGAAGATGTCCGCGTCCGTCTCCTGCTGCCAGGCCGGCAGATCGGCCCAGTCCGCGACGTAGCCGGGCTTCGGGTCCTCGAAGTGCTTGAACATCTGGGCGGTCCAGCAGATCGCGACGAAACGGCCCTTCTGCTCGCGGGTGAGCCGCGTAGCGTGGCCGTCGCTGATCTTGATGAAGTCGCGCACCTGTCCGTACACGGCCGCGGCAGCCTCGCGCTCCCACTCGGGCGTCTCGTCCCACGGCGTGACGTAGCTGGGCTTCGGCTCACCGGGGTAGTGCTTGGTCACACCGGCGATCCACGACTCGCGGAAGATCCGACCGTCCCTCATGCACGTGTCCCTCTCGTCGTGCGGTGCGCGAAAGCGCCGCGATTCGGTGATCCAGATCCGAGACTCGGCCATCGAACATGAGCGGGGCAAGACGCCCTCGAAGTCCGTCCAGCTTCTTACCGATGAATCCCGAGTTCGACTGGTCGGCCAGGTTGATCGCTGTCTCCGCGTAGTGCACGACCTGGTCGACGTCGCGCAGGTGGACCCCGAGGACGGCAAGGTCGCTCAGTACGGCGGCGCGGCGGCGCAGCGACAGGGGTCGCGCAAGGGCTGCGGTGAGGGCGTCTTCCGCGAGGTCGGGACGGCCGAGCTGGAGGTAGCAGGCTCCTCGTTCCTCGGGAAGGCGGGAGCCGTCGAAGCGGAGCCAGCCGCCGCTGTGGGAGCCGCCGAGAGAGCGCACCTTCTCGGCTTCGTCGAGGGCCCGGGTGCAGGCGTCGATGTCGCCCATGGCCGCGTACGCCTCGGCCTGTACGGCGGCGACCCAGTGGCGGGTGGAGAGTGCGCTGTCGCCCCGCCGGGCGATCTGGGAGGCCGCCGCCAGCAGCGGCTGGGCAGCGGGCGCGCGGCGGGCGTACAGCTCGACATAGGCGTGGCGCGTCATGGCGCAGGCCCAGAGATCGTAGTCGCCACCGGCATGGGCAGCGTTGGCGGCCAGCGTGTAGCACTGGGCGGCGTCGGTATATCGGTTGGCGTCGAAGAAGAGTTCGCCGGCGAGCTGGTAGAGGTCGGCCGTCATCGTGCACAGCCGGGCCCGGTCCACTTCGGTACGCGCCTCGGCCAGGCCCTTCGTCAGGACGCCCAGCTGCTTGCGGGCCGCCGGGAAGACAGTCTGCTTGGAGTCCGAGAGGGTGAAGACCTGCCACAGGCTGCGGTGCAGCTCCTCCCCCGTCTTCAGGAGCGCCGCTGCCGTGTGTCCTCCGGGGGCCTCGTCCGAACCGGGCAGGGTGACCAGCGCGCCCGTGACGGCGAGCAGTCCCAAGACATCGCGGCGCTTCATATCGTCATCATCACCGTGGAGGAGGGGTGGGTGTCAGGAGGCATGGCCGTTTCGGCCGGCTGTTCTTCGACGAGAAGCCCTTCCAGCTCGGAGAGGGTGACTCCTAACAGGCTGGCGATCTTGGGCCGTTGGTGCGGCTGTGGTGTAGCACGGCCGCCCTCCCAACGGAGCACGGTGGACGTGGCCACCGCGAGCGCTTCGGCGAACTCCTCCTGAGAGTAACCCTGCGACGCCCGCCGGTCGGCGAAACGCCTACGCCTTAATGCCATTGGTCTCCCCTCACGAAGAGCACCTTCCCAGCTCGCAACACCCGATGCCCGGAAAACGCCTGGGAAGTGCGCGGGGTCTGCTCTGGGAGACGGTAACGGATCGTCGTTCACTGGTCACACGCCGCTCGGAGGTCGAAGACCCTCCGGGCGACTCCCCGAGGCAGCGGCCGCACCGTGTCCCGTCCGAACCGCGGCCCCTTGCTGCCCCGTCCGAGAGGAGCGACCGCGTGACTACCTCCGACCTACCTCGTAGTAACCCCGGCGCCAGTGGCCGTACGTACACGCCGCCGGAGCCCCAGCCGGGTGCGTCGAGCCGGGCTCTGGGGAAACGGGCGGCCATCGGCTGGGAGAAGTTCATGTGCCGCAGCGAGACCCGGCAGGAGACGAAGACGTGAACCCAGTCGGCCGCGACGGCTACGAGCAGCACCCGCTCCTGAACATGAACGTCCGCGACGTCGCGTCGCGTGGGGAGGGTGTTCTCGTCGCCGTTACCCACGAGCTCCACAACCACGGCACTGTCCGGGTCGCGCACATCCGGCCCGAGAGCGGCGTCGAGTGGACGACTGCGGCCGACAACATCCAGGCCGCGCAACTCTGAGGCGGTCACCACAGACTGCTCCCCATGGGGCAGGCGTTCCGAGTCCTGCTCGCCTCGGTCAGGCCCTTCCCTACGGGGGATGTCCCGAGCCGGGGTGAGTGGCTTCTGCACCATTCTCATCTCAACGCAAGGAGCCTCATGACCACCTCCGCCGCGGTCCCCACCCTCACACGGCCGTGGGGCGCGGGCCGACTCGCGCCCTACCCGACCACCATCCGCCGACCCCACGCCACGGTCGCCATCGATCCCACAACGCAGCTCGGGGTGTTCCGCGACCGCGCCGGTCAGGTGGTCGAGATGGGCAAGCACGGCACCAGCTCCGGCACCGAGACCTCGACGACGACGAACTCGGACTCCCGGAACGACCAGGGCCACGATCAGGACAGCAACCAGGACTGATGGCCATGACCGAGAAGAGGCCGGTCCTGGTGGCCACGGAGGCGGACGACATCACCGCCGACATGGTGATCGCTGAGCTCAACCGGCGCGATGTGCCGGTGGTCCGGTTCAACCTCGCCGACATCGGCGAGGACCTCACGGTCTCGGCTCGGTTCGGGACCTGCCCGGCCCCTGTGGTCGGGCAGGTGCGCACCCCGTCGAGAACCGCCGACCTGACCCGCGTCCGATCGGTGTACTGGCGCCGCCCGGAGTGGCCGTCGTTCCCCCACCTGTCTCCGGACGACTCCCGGTTCGCGGCGATGCAGGTCCGCTACGGGCTTGGGGGCACGCTCTACGCCTTGGACGGCCCGCTCTGGGTCAACCATCCGTTGCGCATCGCCGCGGCCGACTACAAACCCGCTCAGCTCGCTCTCGCCCAGCAGCTCGGCTTCACCATCCCACCCACCCTCGTTACCAACGACCCATCTGAAGCACGCGAGTTCATCCGCACACAAAGGAACGCGATCTTCAAGACGCTGCGGTGGACCCCGTACACGCGCGAGGGCGTGCCGGTGACCGGATGGGCTGATCCAGTCACCGCCGACGAGATCGACGACGGTGTTCGTGTTGCCCCGCACCTGTTCCAGGCACGGGTGGACAAGGTCGCCGACCTCCGTGTTCTGATCGTGGGCCGGCACACGTTCGCCGTACGCATCGACTCCGAACTGCTGGACTGGCGCAAGAACTACGACGCCCTGACGTACACCATCGAGCACCTCCCCGACTGGGTGGACAAGGCACTGCGCACCTACCTGCGCTACCTGGAGCTGGTATCAGGGAGCTTCGATCTCGCGGCGGACCGAGCGGGGAACTACTGGTGGCTGGAGCTGAACCCCAACGGGCAGTGGGGGTGGCTGGAGACAGAGACCGGCCTCCCGATGTCCTCGGCCTTCGCCGACCTACTCATGCAAGGAGACCGCCAATGACCGACTCGGCATTCGAGCGGCGCCGCATGGCCGTACTACTCGAGAGCAACGGTGTCCTGAAGTCTTCCTGGCTGCGCGGCGCCGTTGAGACCGTGCCGCGCGAGCAGTTCCTCCATCCAGGAGTCTTCCTCGACGAGGGACGAACGTGGCGGCCCGTCACTGCCCTCGGTACGGACCCGAACGAGTGGCTGAAGATCGCCTACAGCATCGACACCCTCACCACCCAGCTCGACGGCCACCTCACCGCCGACCAGACCGGCAATCCCGTCGCGGGCGCACCCACGTCGTCCTCAACCGACCCGACCACCGTCGTCGGCATGATCGAGGCCCTGGACCTCAAGGCGGAACACCGCGTCCTGGAGATCGGCACGGGCACCGGCTACTCCACGGCCCTGATGTGCCACTACCTCGGCGAGGACAACGTCACCACGATCGAGGTCGATCCGCAGGTGGCGGCGCGAGCCGACGCCGCCCTGGAAACCGTCGGCTACTCGACGTGGACGGTGACGGGCGACGGACTCCTCGGCCATCCGCACCGGGCGCCGTACGACAGGGTCATCGCCACCTGCGCGGTCCGCCGCATTCCGTACGCGTGGGTCCGGCAGACGAAGCCTGGTGGGATCGTCCTCAGCACGGTCGGCTCCTGGCCTTGGGGAACCGGTCTGGCGAAGCTCACCGTCGGCGATGGCGGTACCGCCGAGGGCGCAATCATCGGACGCTCCTCCTTCATGCAGGCGCGGGCCCAGACGGTGACACCCTTGGCCGGCGACCTCTCCGCCCGCACCGCCTACGCGGACAGTGACCGGCCCGCGCTGGTGTCTCCTCTCGTCTTGGAGGAGTGGATGCCCGCCTTCCTCACACAGCTCGCCGCACCGGGAGCGCAGTTCGTTCGCGCCACCCGCAGCGACGGCGCACCGTTGCGGTATTTCTTCGACCCTGAACGGGAGTCGTTCGCCGAGTTCATCGCCGACGGCGAGAGCTGGACCGTCCGCCAGGGCGGCCCCGTGGCCCTCTGGGACGAAATCGAGCGCGCCCTCGTCGCCTGGCAGGACAAGGGCAGTCCAGGTATCGAAGGTGTGCGGCTCCGCGTCACCGACAGATCGCACCTGTACTGGATCGACAGCAGCCCGTTGCTGCGCTGGGAGCATTGGCTCGCCTGAACCGCTACCCTCCGAGGAAGTCGCCTCCCAGCTCGTAGGAAGCACGATGGACGACGTACCGCGAGCCAGCTTCGCCGCCCACTCCAGCGCCGAAAAGGCCCCTGACCAGGCAAGCACCTGGCCGGGGGCGCTCCCCGGCCCCGCCGACGCCCACCTAGCCCCACGAGGCATGGCTACTTTCATGGCTACGTACGTAGCCGCGCGGTCCCGTATGTACCGGTGTGAAACCGTGTCCGGCAGGGCCCTTCGATTCGTAAGAAGAAGGCCCTTGACCTGCGTTTTCACTGGTCAGAAGCCCTAGGGGGCAGACGAGTCGGGCTGTACGCCGGGTTCTGTGCCCCGGGACCTCGCGGTCGTCAGGGCGACGGCCATCCATCTAGGACCGGCGTTGCCGCCAGCCTCGTGCGGTCTACCCGCGGACTCGGGCGGGCAGCCCTCGAACGTCCGCGCAGGGCCACCGAAGTGACCCCTCTTGACCTTGCTCCGGGTGGGGTTTACCGAGCCGCCTGAGTCACCTCAGGCGCTGGTGGTCTCTTACACCACCGTTTCACCCTTACCGAGGACCGAGGTCCCCGGCGGTCTGCTTTCTGTGGCACTGTCCCGCGGGTCACCCCGGGTGGGCGTTACCCACCACCCTGCCCTGTGGAGCCCGGACGTTCCTCGGGGAGATCCACAAGAACCTCCACGCGGCCGTCCGCCCGGCTCGTCTGCCGTGTCGACCATGCTACCCGGCGTTCCGGAGCAGGCGGGCCGCCCTGTCGAGGCGGCGCTTGACCTTGCCGCAAGGTCAGCGTTTCTACTGACGGCATGCGTATCGGAGAGATCGCCGCACTCGTCGGGGTGACCGCGCGGGCCGTGCGGCACTACCACCACCTCGGACTGCTGCCCGAGCCCGTCCGCCGGGCCAACGGCTACCGGGACTACACCGTCCGCGACGCCGTCCTCCTCGCCCGCATCCGGCGCCTGACCGAGTTGGGGCTCGGGCTCCACGAGGTGCGCGACGTCCTCGCCGACGACGCCGGGCGGGATCTCGTCGAGGTGCTGGAAGAGCTCGACGAGGACCTCGCGCGGCAGGAGGCGCTCCTGCGTGAGCGGCGCGCGCGGCTGGCCGAGCTTCTCGAGCAGGCGAGGGAGGGGCGGCTGACCGCCGAGGGGCCGGTGTCTCCGCGGCTGGCGGAGCTGTTCGGGGAAATGGCGCGCGCGTCGGCCCGGCGGCCCGGGCCGGAGCCCGCGATGGCCGCCAGGGACCGGGAGTTGCTGGCGCTGCTGGACACCGTGGCGCCCGACGCCGAGCAGGAGCGGCTGATGGGGGCGATGCGCAGGATGACCGAGGCGCCCGGCGCGATGGAGCGTGCCTACGCCGTGTACGAGCGGCTCGACGCGCTCGTGGACGCGGACCCGGCCGACGCCCGGGTCGAGGAGGCAGCGCAGGAGCTGGCCGCCCTGCTCCCCCGCGAAGTGCTGGAGCAGGGCGGCCGGCCCCCGGAGGGCGGTCTCATGGACACCTGCCTGGCGGACTTCTCCCCCGCCCAGGCCGCGGTCGTGACGCGGGCGCTGGGCCTGGCCGTGGAGCGTGTCCGGTGAACCGGCCGGTGTCCGTGGTCCGCCGGCTCGTGGGTCACGAGCTGCGCCTGATGCTCAGCCTGGTGCTTTGGGCCGCGCGACGTCGCCACGGCGTCGGCCCGGGAGAGCGCCCCTTCGGACACGCCCGGGACCAGGCGGCGCCGATGTACGGCTTCGCGTTCGTGTGCCTCGTGGAGACGCTGGCCGTGTCGTATCTGCTGAAGGACCGGCCGGCGATGCACGCCGTGATGCTCTTCGTGGACGTGTACACAGTCGTGTTCGTGATCGGGCTGCACGCCGCCTCGGTGACCCGCCCCCATGTGCTGTCCGCACAGGCGCTGCGGCTGCGCCAGGCCGGCCATGTGGACCTGCTGATACCGCTGGACCGGATCGCCGCCGTACGACATGACCTGCTGTTCACGCACGCGAAGCGGGACGGCGTCCTCGATCTGACGGTGGCCGCGCAGACGTCGGTGACGCTGGAGCTGTCCGAGCCGGTGGCGTTCACGGGACTGCTGGGCCGGGAGCGGCCGGTCCGGGTCGTCCGCTGCCATGCCGACGACGCCCGCGCCTTCGCCGGTGCCCTGTGGGAGGCCGTCACGCGGGCGCGAACAGCACCGTCGCCGCCACCGGGTCGGCCCGGGTGAGCCGCACCCGTATCCGCTCGCCCAGGGGCAGGTCGGCTCCGTCGCTCTCCACCCGGGCCACCACCGCCGGGTCCTGAAGGTGCACGGTGCCGACGGCAGGCTCGTTCTCCTTCACGTCGACCACGACCGCGTCGAAGACCTCGCCGATCCGGTCGCGCAACACGGCCGCCTCCACGATGTCGACACAGCCGCGTTCCGCCGCGCCCGCGCGCCGGGCGCCCTCGGCCATCTCCTTCGGCAGCGCCTGCAGCGCCTCGCTCACCCACTGAGGCGGCTCCTGCCCCGCCACCGCCGCGCGGCACAGCTCTCCGGCATAGCGGTCCACGAGGCGCCGCAGGGGCGCGGTGCAGTGCGTGTACTCATCGGCGACGGCCGCGTGCACGGCGGGCGCGGGCAGCACGCCCCCGGTGAAGACGGTGTAGCCCGCGCCCCGCAGCAGCGTCGTGCAGTCCTGCAGGAACGCTGCATGACGGCCGTTGTGCGGGTCGAGCGAGCGCACCAGTTGCGCGTACGAGACGTGGTGTGGCCAGTCGATGTGCAGCGCGGTCGCCGAGCGGCGCAGCCGGGCCACCGCACCGTCCGGGGCGGTGGGCAGCGTGCGCAGGATGCCGGTGCCGTACGCGACCATCAGATCGGCCGCGGCCATGCCGGTCAGCAGGGAGATCTGCGCGTTCCACGCCTCGGCGGGCAGCGGAGCGCGGTATTCGAGGGCGTACGTCTCCCCTCCCTGCTGCGGCCCCGGCTCCCTTCCCGGCTCCGCGGCGGGGGACGACCGGGGGACGACCTCCTGCTCGGGGACGTTGAGGGAGATGCCGCCGCGCTCGACCTCCAGCGCCTCGCGCAGGGTCCCGATCTCCTGAAGGAGGGCAAGAGGCGCCTCGGCCGTGCCCTTGTCGATCCGCTGCTGCACGCCCGCGTAGTCGAACCTGGCCCGGCTGCGCACCAGGGCCCTGCGCACGTCCGTCGTCACGGTGCGGCCCTCGGCGTCCAGGTCGATGCGCCACAGCAGGGCGGGCGCGGTCTGGCCGGGGAGCAGACTGGCCGCGCCCTCCGAGAGCTGCGGCGGGTGCAGCGGGACCTTCCCGTCGGGGAAGTACAGGGTCTGCACCCGGCGGTGGGCCTCTGCGTCCAGCCGCCCGCCGGGCCTGACGAACGCGCCCACGTCCGCGATCGCGTAGTGGACGCGGAAACCACCGCCCTCGCGCCGGGAGAGGTGCATCGCCTGGTCGAGGTCGACCGAGCCGGGCGGGTCGATGGTGAAGAACGGGATGCCGGTCTCGTCGAGCGGCGGCAGCACGGGTTCCCGCACGGCCCCGTCCGCCTCGGCCAGTACCTCCGCCGGGAAGTCCGCGGACACTCCGAGCGACGCACGCAGTTCGCGCAGGGCGGTGCGCAGCGGCGGGGTCTCGGCTGCGCCGGTCAGACGGATGGGGCGGCGGGGCATGGACCGAGCGTATGGCGGGGCGGGGGCCGTGGCATTTCGGCGGCCTTTGCGCTTTGTAGGCTGGCGCGGGGGCCACACCCCCGCCCCCGTACGTCATGAAGGAGATCTGCCGTGCTCGTGCTGTTGCCGCCGTCGGAGGGCAAGGCCGCTTCCGGCCGCGGGGCGCCCCTGAAGCCCGAGTCGCTGTCCCTGCCGGGGCTCGCCGGGGCACGGGCCGCCGTCCTGGACGAGCTGGTCGAGCTGTGCGCCGCCGACGAGGCCAAGGCGCAGGAGGTCCTGGGGCTGAGCGACGGGCTGCGCGGCGAGATCGCGAAGAACGCCGAGCTGCGCACAGCCGGTGCGCGCCCCGCCGGTGAGATCTACACGGGCGTTCTGTACGACGCGCTGGGCCTGGCCACGTTGGACGACGCCGCCCGCAGGCGGGCGCGCCAGTCGCTCCTGGTGTTCTCCGGGCTGTGGGGCGCGGTGCGCGTCGGCGACCGTATCCCCTCCTACCGCTGCTCGATGGGCGTGAAGCTGCCCGGGCTGGGTGCGCTCGGGGCGTACTGGCGCGGCCCGATGGCGTCGGTATTGCCGGAGGCGGCCGGGGACGGTCTCGTCCTGGACCTGCGGTCGTCGGCTTATGCGACGGCGTGGCGGCCGAAGGGGGAGGTCGCGGGGCGTACGGCCACGGTGCGGGTGCTGCACGCGCCGACCCGGAAGGTGGTCAGCCACTTCAACAAGGCGACGAAGGGCCGGATCGTGCGGAGTCTGCTGGAGGCGGGTGCCGCGCCGAAGACGCCGGCGGCACTGGTGGAGGCGCTGCGGGATCTGGGGTACGTGGTGGAGACGCAGGCGGCGGGGAAGCTCGACGTGCTGGTGTCGGAGATCCACTGAAGGGTGCCGTTGCACATTACGCAACGCTCGTTGCGTGATGTGTGCCTCCTGGGCAGGATGACGGCATGACCTCCGTGCCCTCCGCCGCTGCCGCGCCCTCCGTCCTCGACCTGGCCCCCGTGCTGCCCGTCGTCGTGGTCGACAACGCAGCCGACGCCGTCCCCCTGGCGCGTGCCCTGGTCGCCGGCGGGCTGCCCGCGATCGAGGTGACGCTGCGTACGCCGGGCGCGCTCGACGCGATCCGGGCCATCGCGGCGGAGGTGCCGGACGCGTTCGTCGGCGCGGGCACGGTGGTGTCGCCGGAGGGCGTGGCCGCGGCGGTGGCGGCCGGGGCGCGCTTCCTGGTCAGCCCCGGCTGGACGGACACGCTGCTGGAGGCGATGCGCGGCTCGGGCGTGCCGTTCCTGCCCGGCGTCTCGACGGCCTCGGAGGTCGTGGCGCTGCTGGAGTGCGGGGTGCACGAGATGAAGTTCTTCCCGGCGGAGGCGGCTGGCGGCACCGCGTACCTGAAGTCCCTCGCCGGACCGCTGCCCGCGGCACGCTTCTGCCCGACCGGCGGCGTCTCGCTCGCGTCGGCGCCCGCGTATCTGGCACTGCCGAACGTCGGCTGCGTCGGCGGGACCTGGATGCTGCCCGCCGACGCGCTCCAGGCCCGGGACTGGGGGCGGGTGGAGGCGCTGGCGCGTGAGGCGTCGGGGCTGCGGGGCCAGGACGCCGGCCGGACGGCGTCGGGGCTGCCGGGGTTGCCGGGGTGGGACGCCGGCCGGACACCGCGGACCTGACGCCCCCTCCGGCGCCCTACTCCGCGAAGTCGAGCTCGACGTACGGCGCGAGCGGACGGTAACCAAGGCGCTCGTAAAGGCGGTTGGCCGCCGGATCGGCGACATCGGCGAACAGCAGCACCTGCTCGGCGCCCGCGTCCAGGGCCCCCCGGCTGGCCGCGGCGGTCACCGCGCCCGCATAGCCGTGGCCGCGCAGTGCGGGCGGGGTGTACACGGGCGCGATCCGCGACTGGCCCGCGAGCACCGGCGAGTGCGCGGCCATGGAGACGGGACGTCCGTCCACCTCCCACAGATGCAACCCGCCGTCGGCGATGCGGCGCGCCATGTTCGCGGTGTAATCGGTGTCGGTGCTCGCGCCGGTGTCGGCGGCGAATCCCGTCATCCACGCGGTCGCCTGCGCCACGTCCGCCTCGGTCGCCCGCCGGGCGCGGCCCGGCGGCGGCTGCTCGGGCGGGCACAACCCACCGAGGCGGAACAGCCGCGACCGCACCGCCTCGGACCACCGCCCCGGCCCGGCCCACTCGTCGGCGAACGCCTGGGCGCCGCCGTCCGGGCCCCTCACGCCACTGGCCACCGCCCCGTCGGCGCGCAGCACGCGGGCGAGTTCGCGAGCCTGGTGCGAGGTGACCGGCCCGAAGAGGGGCGGGTGCGGGGGCGTCTGGGCGAAGGCCGCCGTCACGGGACCGGAGCCGCGGTCCCGCCACCACCCGAAGCGGACCGGCAGGCCGCCGCCGTCCCCGTACGCGTCCGGTCCGTGGCGGCGGACGGTCTCGCTGACCGTGAGCAGGGCGGTGTTGCCGACGGGGTCCGCCGCGAGGTGCTCGCCCGCCTCGCGGCAGAACTCCTCGACGTCGTGGGTGAGATGCCAGGTCATGGGGTGATGGTGCTACGGGGCGGGGTCCGGTGCGCGGGATTTTCTTGTGCGGCGACGGACCCGGGCGGGGTCAGGGAACCGGACCCCGCACCGCCGCGAGGGGCGCGCCCCCTGCCTGCCGTCACGGCAGCGCGGCTGCGCGGATTTCCCGGGGCGGAGGATGGCCTTTCCCGGGGGCGGAAGCGGCCGCCGGGCGGCAACGGGTCCGGGCGAAGTCGCCCGCACGGCACCCGGCCACCCCGGCACGGCACGCACACAGCGGACCGACCGGGGGCGGCGAGGGGTCCGGCCGGGGACGGCCGAGGGGCCGGGTCAGCGCAGGTGGGAGGTGTCGTTCAGGAGACGGAGCGACGCGTTGCCGTCCACGTAGTACGCCAGCGCCGACAGCGACGCCGCCGACAGCTCCATGCGGAACAAGGACTCCGGCGGAGCGCCGAGGGCCAGGCGGGCCAGGGTCTTGATCGGGGTCACGTGCGTGACCAGCAGCACCGTACGGCCCGGGTGGCGGGCGAGCAGTTTGTCCCGCGTCGACGCCACCCGCCGCGTCACCGTGGCGAAGCTCTCGCCGCCGCCCGTCGGGGCCGCCTTGGGCGAGGCCAGCCACGCGTCCAGGTCGTCGGGGTACCGCTCGCGGACCTCCGCGAACGTCAGCCCCTCCCACGCCCCGAAGTCCGTCTCCCGCAGCCCCTCGTCGACGATCACGTCGAGGCCCAGCCGGGCCGCCACGATCTCCGCCGTCTCGCGGCAGCGGCGCAGCGGTGAGCTGACGACCGTCTGGATCGTGCCGCGCGCGGCCAGTGCAGCGGCGACCGCCTCCGCCTGGTGGCGGCCGACGTCCGACAGCACCGGGTCGCTGCCCCCGCTGCCAGAGAAGCGCTTCTCGGGGGTGAGGGCGGTCTCGCCGTGGCGCAGCAGCACGAACGTGGACGGTGTGCCGAGGTCCGCCGACGCGCCCCAGCCCGTGGTCGGGGCAGGGGCGGCAGCGGCCGCCGCGGGGGCGGGCCGGGTCGTCGTCGGGGCGGCTTCGGGAACCGCCGTGAGCACGGGGGCCGTGCCGCCCGCCGTACCGGCCAGCGCCGCCCGCGCCTTGGCCGCTCCCGCGGCCGCGTCGCCCACCACGCGCGCCGCCTCGGTGTCCCGGCTGATGTCCAGCGCCGCCGTGGAACGCGACGGCTCCCACTGGCGGCCCTTGCGGCCCGCGTCCATCGCCTCGTTGGCGAGCCGGTCCGCGTGCTTGTTCCGCTCGCGCGGGATCCACTCGTACGTCACGCGCGCCGGCGGGAAGACCGCCGCCGCCTCGGCCGCCAGGGGCTTCATGTCCGGGTGCTTGATCTTCCAGCGTCCGGACATCTGCTCGACGACGAGCTTGGAGTCCATGCGGACCCGTACGAACGCATCCGGGTCCAGCTCCCGGGCCGCCTCGAGCCCGGCCACCAGGCCCTTGTACTCGGCGACGTTGTTGGTCGCCACCCCGATGTACGCGGCGGCCTCGGCGAGCGTCTCGCCGGTGACCGGGTCGAGCACGACGGCGCCGTAGCCGGCCGGCCCCGGGTTGCCCCGGGAGCCGCCGTCGGCCTCGACGACGAATTCACGCACTTCCGGCACTACAGCCCCGACTCCGACGTACGGACGAGGATGCGGCGGCAGTTCTCGCAGCGCAGCACCGTGTCGGGCGCGGCCGCGCGGACCTCGTTGAGCTCGGTGATGTTCAGCTCCAGCTGGCAGCCCTCGCAGCGGCGCTGGAACAGGCGAGCCGCGCCGACGCCGCCCTGCTGCACCCGCAGCTTCTCGTACAGCTTCAGCAGGTCGGCCGGCACCGAACCGGCCACGAGCTCGCGCTCCTTGGCGACCGAGGCCGCCTCCTCGTCCAGCTCCGCCTGCGCGGAGTCGCGCCGGGCCGTCGCGGCGTCGGCCTTGCCCTGCACGGACGAGACGCGCTCGGTCAGTTCGGCGACCCGCTCCTGCGCGGACTCGCGGCGCTCCATGACCTCCAGGACGACGTCCTCGAGGTCGCCCTGGCGCTTGGCGAGCGAGACGATCTCGTGCTGCAGGTTCTCCAGGTCCTTGGGCGAGGTGACCGCGCCGGAGTCGAGGCGCTGCTGGTCACGGGTGGCGCGCTGACGCACCTGGTCCACGTCCTGCTCCGCCTTGATCTGCTCGCGGGCGGTGTCGCTCTCCTCCGTCTGCGCGGCGACGAGCAGGTCGCGCAGCTGCGTGAGGTCCTTGTTCAGCGACTCGATCTCGGCGTGCTCGGGCAGCGACTTGCGCAGGTGGGCGAGCCGCGACAGGCGCATGTCGAGGGCCTGGACGTCGAGGAGTCGGATCTGGTCGGCGGGCGCGGCGTTCAGTTGGGGGCTCCAGAGGAATCGTGGTGGGAGGACCAGGGGTCGGTGACCGTCTTCGAGACGTGGACCCGCAGGTCCCAGCCGCGACGGTCGGAAATCTCGTCGAGCTGCGCCGCGGCCTGCTCGCACCAGGGCCACTCGGTGGCCCAGTGGGCGGCGTCGACGAGCCCGAGCGGCGAGTGCTGCGTGGCCTCCGACGCGGGGTGGTGGCGCAGGTCGGCGGTGAGGAAGGCGTCCACGCCGGCGGCCCGCACCCGGTCGAAGAGGCTGTCGCCGGAACCGCCGCTCACGGCGACGGTGCGCACGAGGGCGTCCGGGTCGCCCGCGACGCGGACGCCCTGCGCGGTGGCGGGCAGCCGCTTGGCGGCGCGCGCGGCGAAGTCGCGCAGCGTCTCGGGGTGGTCGAGCTCGCAGATGCGCCCGAGGCCGCGGCGCCCGTTCGCGTCGGTGGCGTCGGGCACGAGGGGCCCGACGACCCGCAGGTCGAGGGCGCCCGCGAGGGCGTCGGAGACGCCGGGATCGGCGGTGTCGGCGTTGGTGTGGGCGACGTGCAGCGCGATGTCGTTCTTGATCAACGTGTGCACGACACGGCCCTTGAAGTGGCCGGCGGCGACGGTCGTGGTGCCGCGCAGATAGAGGGGGTGGTGGGTGACGAGCAGGTCGGCACCGAGCCGCACCGCCTCGTCGACGACGTCCTGGACGGGGTCGACGGCGAACAGCACGCGCGTGACCGCGGCGTCGGGGTCACCGCACACCGTGCCGACCGCGTCCCACTCCTCGGCCCGCTCGGGGGGCCAGAGGGCGTCGAGGGCGCTGATGACTTCAGACAGACGGGGCACGGGGGAAAGGCTACCTGCCCTGACCCGAACCACCGCCTGCGCCCGCGACGCCGCGGTTACGCGACCCCATCGACCGCCGCGTCCCGTGCTCGTGGGTCCGGGCCGGGCACCGCGCCGACCGCAAGCGCACCCCGCGTCCACCCCGACCAGGGCCGTCGGAACTTGGCACCAGCTCGGAGACCCGTCGCCTCGCCAAGCACCGCGCACGGTCTCCAACCCGCCCGGGGCCGCCAGCACCCGGCGCCAGCGGGCAGCGCCGCACACACCCGCTGCCGATGCGGGGCCCGCGCCTAGGTGGCAGGCCGGGCGGCCCCCATCCGCACCCCGCCGTACGCACGGCTGCCGCGCTTGCCCGTCCGGCGCCGCCGGTGCCTGGTGGCCGGGCGGGCAGGGGACGTGGGTCCACCCTGCCGGGGGCCGCGCCCGGCACGCGGCGTACGGGCCGACGCCCCCGCCGGGGTGGACGCGCCCGGGCCCGCCCACCCCGCCTGGGTGGACGGGCCCGGGTCGTGGAGCTACTTCGCCAGGAAGCCGCGCAGGTCGTCGAGGACCTCGTTCGCCGCCGTCACGCCGAGGCCCAGGTACCAGGTCTCGTCCGGGACGTCCTTCGCCTGACCGGCCTTGACCGCCTTCAGGTTCTTCCACAGCGGGTTGGAGCGGGCCGTGTCCCGCTGGGTCTTGGACGGGTCGCCGTAGACGCCGGCGAAGATCCAGTCAGCGTCCGCCTGGTCCATCTTCTCCGGGCTGATCTCGACCGCCAGATCCTCGATCTGCTGGTTCGCCGGCCGCGGGATGCCCGCGTCGCGCAGGATGGTGCCGATGAAGGACGCCTGCGCGTACAGGCGGATCTTCCCCGGCATGTAGCGCAGCATCGTGACCGTCGGCTTCTTATCGCCGATGTCCGTACCCAGCTGCTTCGCCTTCTTCTCGTACGCGCCCAGCTGCGCCTTCGCCTCCGCGGTCCGGTCGAGCGCGGCGGCGTTGAGGAGGTAGTTCTCCTTCCAGGTGAAGCCGGGGCGGATGGAGAAGACCGTCGGGGCGATCTCGGACAGCTCGTCGTACTTGTCGGCCGCGCGCAGCTGGCTGCCGAGGATCAGGTCCGGCTTGAGACCGGCGATCGCCTCCAGGTTGAGGCTGTTGATCGTGCCGACGCTCTTGGGGCTGCCCGCCGCCTTCTTCAGGTAGCCGGGGATGCCGTCGTCCCCCTCGGTCGGCGCGTAGCCGACGGGCTTGACACCGAGGGAGGCGACGTTGTCGAGCTCACCGACGTCGAGGACCACGACCCGCATGGGCGCGGACTTCAGCTCCGTCTTGCCGAGCGCGTGGGTGATGGTGCGCGGGAACTCGCCCGGCTTCGCGTCCGTGCCCATCGCCGCCGTCTGCCGCGCGGCGTCGGAGAAGTCCTCACCGCCCTGCGCGACGGACTTCTTGCCGCCCGCGCCGGTCTGGCCGCCGCCCTTCGCCTTGTCCGTGCCGCCCGCCTCCGACGCGGCGCCGCAGGCGGCGAGGGACAGGGCGGCGGCGAGAGCGACTGCTGCGGCTGCGCCGCGGCGGCGTAGGGACATGACGACTCCTGGGGAGGGGAGCGAACTTAGGGGTGCCTTACCTTAAACGCTCACCCCGTGCAGAGCACAACCACCCCCTCCGCCTCAGGAAAATCCGGGCATGGCCACCCTTATGTGTGAAGTCACGTGTCGCGCGGTCTTGGGCAGGTAGTGCGAAACCTAGCGTCGACGACCGGAGGTGACGTATCGATGACTGCCTGTGCCATCGAAACCGCCGCAGAGGTAAGGGCGGTGGCGAGTACGGGGTTCACGATCACCGCGGACGGGACGTACGCGGCCCGGCTCGCCGGAACCGGCGACGCGCTGTTCCCCGAGCGCTGGACGCTCGACGGCCCGGAGCCGTATGCCGTACCGCTGCCGCTGGACCAGCCCGAGCAGCGCGACACCGAGGTGCAGCCGCTGACCGACGGGCGGGTGCTGATCAGCCGCCGGACCGGGGAGCGGTACACGTTCTCGCTGCTGTACCCGACCGGGCCGGGAACCGGTGAACTGGCCGTCGGGGCCGTGACGGCCAGGGAGTTGACACTGCTGCCGCCCTCGCCGGACGGTGCGCACGTCTACGCCCTGACGCCGGGCGGCACCTCAACGGGCATCTGGCTGGTGGCGGGCGGGGCGTTCGGTCCCGAGCACATCGCGGAAGTGCCTGGGCACTGCTCGGGCGGTGTGTGGCTGGACCGTACGGGACGAATGCTCGCCCTCGACCACCGGCAGCCGGGCGGGCCGGTGAAGACGGTGGCGGTCGATCTGGCGCGCGGCGGGGAGGTGAGCCCGCTGCTGCAGATCACCGAGAACAGCGACGACCGGCTGCTGCTGGCGGACGCCGACAGCGGCCTGCTGCTGATCCGTTCGAACGCACCGGGCGCGGACCAGGACAGGCTCGGCTGGGGCGTCCTGGGCAGCCTGCGGCCGGTGCGGTTCCCACGGAGTCTGCGACTGCCGGACGCGCTGGTGACGCCGATCGCCGTGCAGCCGGGGCAGGTGCTGACACCGGAGACGTGCGCGGTGGCGCTGCGGATCGATGGCGCGGCGGGCAGCTGGGTGGGCGTATGGCGTCCCGCGGGCCGCCGAGTGCACCAACTGGCACCACCACAGGGGTGGTTGGCGGGATCGGGTACATGGAGCCGCGACGGGGTGCTGCACCTTCCGTACCAGACGCGCGAGGTGCCGTGCGGCGTGGCGCACGTGCCGGCGCCGACGGACACGCCGAAGGACGGGGGCTCGGCGGCCGGGGGCGGGTCCGCTCGGGGCGGGCCGTCCGGGGGCGGGTCGGCTCGGGGCGGATGTGCAGAAACCTTCGGCCTGGCGGATGCGAAGACCATGCGGAGCCTCGACAGAGGCCCGGTCACAGAACCGGCACAAGTGGAACGCGCAGGTGGGCAACCGTGCGAGGCGTCCGGGAGTCCTGTTGTGTGCCAGCCGGTTCCCTTGCAGCAGGCACCTCTCAGCGGCCGTGCGGCCCGTGGTTAAACTCTTTCGCCGGGGCTACCCAGCCGCACCGCCCGTGTACCGACGGTGACGGGCAAGGAGCGTGCTGCCGGGGCTCTTTGACAGGGCATCAGCGATCGCAACGGGGTGAAGTTCTCACATGTATGAAGTCCGAACCGACACGGCCCAGGAGCGCCCGCAGCCGGCGGACGCGATACGGGCCGGCGCCGGCGGCGCAGGGAGGCATCGGGGCGGGCCGGCCACGGCGGAGGACGGGGCGGCGCCGGCGCACGGCCGCCACCGCCGTCCGGTGCCGTCGCACGACACGGCCTGACCATGGGGGCGGGGTCGGGGATGCGTGTCCGCTCGCGCGGGGCGCTTCCCCACCCCGCCCCTTCCCGCAGGATCGACATGCGGCTCCGCCGCACGGGAGACGCACAGGTTCATCACCGATGGTCGGGGTCGAGCATTTCCGCCGGCAGGAGGTCGACGAACCGGGTCCGCGCCATCCTCACCCACTCGTCCTCATCAAGCGCTTCAAGGATTTCGAAGGCGTAGGAAGCACACGCAACCGACCTGCCGGAAGAGATCTCCTCCAGGAATATCCAGGCACCGCGGACAATCACCTCCTGGCATTGAGCGACCAGCTCCTCGGAGTCCCCACCCGACAGGTAGAGGAGAGATTCCAGAAGGGCCTTCCTCGCGTCTCCGGAGACATAGTGCGACAGGGCTGCCATGAGGATGTTCGCGACGGCAGGCGCCGATCGCATCATGAACGACTGGATGAGGACATGCCCTTCCATCCAGTCCCGCTCGACAACACTCCCAGGGTCACGGTCCAGAGCGTCGAGGAACTCGTCGATCACGTGGCGTGCAGGTTTTCCGCACTCGCACGACATTTCCGATATGCCGGTATCATCGATTACGGCACGAATGAGTCGTTCTTGAAGTTCCATCGGGATACACCATTTCTCGGATCCACGAGTGGCCAACCGCCGTGGCCACAGGTTCCGGTGGAGCAAATCTACCGCCCGCCCCACGGAGGGGCGGGCGGCAGCACTGGACCTCCTGCTGATTTCAGCGCCAGGGGCCCGACCCGCCCCAGATCCCGCCCTCCTGCCAGGTAGATGCCTGGCTGGAAGAAGTGCCCGTTGGGATAATCCACCTGACACTTCGCACAGACCGGCTTCACCTCGGCCCTGCGCTTTCCTGCCTCGCCCACCACGTGGTAGGCGTGAGTGAATACGACTCGCGCAGCATCGCCACCGAGCGCCCATACGACGTTACCCTCGGCGCAATATCCGCAGCCGGGATGCCGGCCCTCTGAACTGGCAAGGCAGAGCGTGGCGTTCGGCTGGTAGGCCACGCAGGCTGCGGGCCATCTACAACCGGTACGGCGGTGTGATGCACATGCTCGCCGCGCTGGACCTGGCCACCGGGAAGATCTACTACCGGATCCGCCAGCGCAAGCGGTGGCGCGAGTTCCTCGGCCTGCTCAATACCCTGCGGGACCGCTGGCCAGGGGAGAAGCTGTATGTGGTGCTGGACAACTTCTCCCCGCACAAGCACGCCGAGGTCCGCACTTGGGCACCACGCCGAGCAGAACTCTGCTATCGCCGCCTACATCCGCTGGCGCAACACCCGCGTTAGAACCAAAGACCACCTTCGCCCCGACTCATCCATCCGAGCCTGGACCCAGTACCCCACCCACGGTGCCTGACCGGCTACTCGGGTGGTTTCACGGGCAGCAGCTTGCTCGCCTTTATCGGGCGACGAACGACTTGTCGCTCGCAGTCAAATGACGGGCCAACACGCGGGTGGTGCTCCCGTCGTCCTCTGTAGTGTCCCGGACATGCTCGAGCAGTACGGAGCATCCGGCTGGGCCTCCAGCAACATCCGGCTGCTGATGGGCACCCCCGACGCCAACGGCGACTCCATCCCGGACATCTGGACACTGCGGGCCGACGGTGCCGTCCGCTTCTACGCCGGCACGCGCGGCGAGATGGGCCACAGCGGAGTCGAGATCGTCGGCAACAGCAGCGGCGGCTGGAAGAACAAAATGGCCATCGGCTGACGTACCCGCGCACCGAAGGCCGGTTGGAATCCGACCGGCCTTCGGCGTTCTCCCCTCCAGGGGCAGCGATCACAGGGCGGCTATGTCGTGGGGGCATTCGCGGCGCGCGGCCGGGAGGGGTTGGGGCCGCCGAGGAGGATCAGGCGGGCGGCGCGGTGGCGCTGGCCGACGTACGGTTCCAGGAGATCCAGCATCTCCACGCCGTCGGCCTCGCGGCGGTCGTTTGCGCAGGCGCATTACCACCATGACTCGACGCTGAACCCGCTCGCACCGAGTTGACTCAACCTGCCGCGGCCAACAACGTCATGGCCGGCAACGCCCTAGTCGCGCTTCAGTGTCAGCACTTCCCGCGACGCGAACGTCTCGCCCGGTGCCCGCGAGCCGAAGTGGGTGCCCAGTGTCGACTCCAGTTCCTCGAACGTGAACATGTCCTTCGCCGAGTCGAACTTCGCCGCCACCCTGGGGCGCTCCATCACCGCCACCATCCCCCCGTGCACCACCAGCAGCTGGCCGTTGACGGCCGACGCCGACGGGGACGCGAGGTAACCCACGACAGGGGCCACGTGCTCCGGGGCCAGGGGGTCGACCACGCCCGGCGACGGGTCCGCGGGCAGGTCCGCGAAGACGTCCTGCGTCATCCTCGTCCTCGCCCTCGGGCAGATCGCGTTGGCCGTCACCCCGTACTTCGCCAGCGCCAGCGCCGTCGACGTCGTCAGGCCGACGATCCCGCCCTTGGCCGCCGCGTAGTTGGGCTGGCCCGCCGAGCCCGCGAGGAACGCCTCCGATGAGGTGTTGACGATCCGCCCGTACACCGGTGCGCCCGTCGCCTTGGCTCGGTCGCGCCAGTGTGCCGCGGCGAAGCGCGTCGTGTTGAAGTGGCCCTTGAGGTGGACGTGGACCACCGCGTCCCATTCGTTCTCGGTCATCGAGAAGATCATGCGGTCGCGCAGGATGCCCGCGTTGTTGACGAGGATGTCGAGTCTGCCGAACTCCCCCGCGGCCAGGTCGATCAGACCGCGGGCCGTCGCGAAGTCGGCGACGTCGCCCAGGTGGGCGATCGCCCGGCCGCCCGCCGCGCGGATCTCGGCGGCGACGGATTCGGCGGGCGCGGCCGACGCCTCGCCGCTGCCGTCGCGTCCCGGCTGCCCGTAGTCGTTGACGACGACGGCCGCGCCGAGCCGGGCCAGTTCGTGCGCCTCCGCGCGGCCGAGGCCCCGGCCCGCGCCGGTGACCACGGCCGTGAGGCCCGTGAGCGGGAGTGTCATCGCGGCCTCCTCAGATTTCGATGCAGGTGCGCAGGGCCTCACCGCTGCGCATCTGCGCCAGGGCGTCGTTGATTCCCGCGAGCGGCACCCGGTGTGTGATCAACGACTGGAGGTCGATCCTGCCCGCCCGCCACAGCGCGATGGCCCGCTCGTAGGAGCGCAGTACGTCACCGCCTCCGTACATGGACGGCAGGATGCGTTTCTCGTCGAAGAACAGCTCGAACATGTTGAGCTGCAGATGGTCGTCCATCGCGCCGGCGCCGACGATGCACAGCGTGCCACCGCGCCGGGTCGTCTCGTACGCGGTCCGTGCCGTCGCCGACCGGCCGACGACCTCGAAGACGTAGTCGAAGCCCTCGCCCGCGGTGATGCGCTGACTGGCGTCGGCGAGTGCGTCGGGCGGTACGGCCTCGGTCGCGCCGAACCGCAGGGCCGCCTCGCGCCGGGAGGCCACCGGGTCGACGGCGACGATCTGGGCCGCGCCCTGGAGCCGGGCTCCCTGGATGGCGGAGATCCCGACGCCTCCGCAGCCGATGACGGCCACGGACGAACCGGCCTGCACCTGGGCGGTGTTGATGGCGGCGCCGAGCCCGGTCGTGACGCCGCAGCCGATGAGTGCGGCGATGTCGAAGGGCACGTCGTCGGGGATGGGCACGGCGCAGCCCGCGTCCACGACGACCTCTTCGGTGAACGTCCCGGTGCCGGCGAAGCCGAAGACGTCGCCGCTGGGGCGCGCGAAGTTGGGCGTGCCGGCGTTCATGAGCCCGGCCAGGCACAGATGCGGCTGGGCACGCCGGCAGGCCGGGCAGGTCCCGCAGGCGGGCAGCCAGCACAGCAGGACGCGGTCGCCCTGCGCCAGGCCGGTCACCCCGTCCCCAACGTCGATGATCTCGCCGGCGCCTTCGTGGCCGGGGACGAAGGGCGCGGGCTGCGGCAGTACGCCACTCATCGCGGAGACGTCCGAGTGGCACAGCCCCGTGGCCCAGACCCGGATCCTCACCTTGCCCGGGCCGAAGCCCACCGCCTCGACGTCATCGAGGACTTCGAGTTTGTCCTGACCGATCTCGTGCAGTACGGCTGCGCGCATGGCGATCCCTTCAGGAGGTCTCTGGGTGCGGGGGCTACGGGCCGGCGGTCCACGGGCCGGCGGCCTATCGGCGGTGGCCTACGGGCCGGTGGTCTCCACGAGCGTGTCGGCGAGCACCGGGGCGTCGTCCCGCTCCACCGCCGTCACCGTCGCCTGGACGCCGCCGTCGCGCCGCCACATCCGGATCCGCAGGGTCTCGCGGGGGAAGACGACTCCGGCGAAGCGGGTGCCGTACGCGCGGACCCGGGTGACGTCGCCGTCCAGGAGCGTGTCGACGACGGTCTTGAGCGTCATGCCGTACGAGCACAGCCCGTGCAGGATGGGCCGCTCGAAGCCGGCGAGCTTGGCGAACTCGGGGTCGGCGTGCAGCGGGTTCCAGTCGCCGGAGAGCCGGTAGAGCAGCGCCTGGTCCTCGCGGATCTCGCGTTCGACCGTACGGTCGGGCGCGCGGTCGGGGACGACGAGGCGCTCGGACGGGCCGCGTTCGCCGCCGAATCCGCCTTCGCCGCGGACGAAGATCTGCGCGTCGCTGGTCCACAGCGGCCCGTCGTCGTCGGCCGCCTCGGTGCGCAGGAGGAGGACCGCGGCCTTGCCCTTGTCGTACACGGCGGCGACGCGTGAGGTGGACCTCGCCGTGCCGCGTACGGGGACGGGTCGGTGCAGGGCGATGCGCTGGCCGCCGTGCAGGACGGCGGCGAGGTCGACGTCGATGCCGGGCGCGGACAGTGCGCCGACGACGCCCATGCCCGCGCCCGCGACGGTCGCGAAGCTCGGCAGGACGTGGAGCCGGGATTCGAGGGTGTAGCGCAGCTCGTCGGGGTCGGTGGCGGGGACGCCCGCACCGATACCGAGGTGGTAGAGCTGGATGTCCCTGTGGTCCCACTGGATGGTGGTCGAGCGGGGTTCCGCGGCGAGGGCCCTGGCGGGGTCAATGGGCATGGGGCTGCTGCTCCTCGAGTGATGCGAAGACCTCGGCACGGCCTTCCGCACCGTCGGCCGCACCGAGGTCGCCCGGACGGGGCCCAGACGGTTCTAGAACGCGTTCTAGGCCGATGGGCCTATGTATAACGCAGCCCCTGGGCATTGGGAAGATGCCTGACGCCATGTCAGATAGCTGGTTCACCCGGTCACTGGCAGCGCCTCGCCCGTGCGTCCCCGGGGCGGACCGCCACGACAGGCGGTCCGGGGCGGCCGGACATAGGCTTGACGCCGTGGACGAGATGCCGCGGGATCACAGACCCGCCAAGTCCGTACGCGTGCTCATCGCCGAGGACCGGAGCACGACGCGCGGCGCGCTGGCGCTGCTCCTCGGCATGGAGGACGACATCGAAGTGGTGGCCCAGGTCGGCCGCGGTGACGAGATCGTGGACGCGGCGCTGACCCGGCGGCCCGACGTGGCGCTGCTCGACAGCGAACTGTCCGGCCTCAGCGGCGTCGACGCGGCGGCGGAGCTGCGCAAGGAGGTGCCGGACTGCCGGGTGCTGATCCTCACGACGTTCGGCCGGCCCGGGCTTCTGCGCGGGGCCCTGGAGGCCGGGGCGGCGGGACTCCTGGTGAAGGACGGCCCGGTGGAGGACCTGGCGCAGGCGATCCGCCGGGCGCTGACCGGGGAGACGGTGATCGATCCGGTGCTGGCCGCAGCCGCCGAGCAGGGCCGGCCGTGACGGGACGTGCCCCCGGGGCCGCCGTGCAGGGCCGGCCGTGACCGACCCACGACGCCGCCACGCCTGACCGACACGACGCCGCCACGCATGCCGGCACGCCTCCCAGGGCTCGGGGCACACCCTTCTCTCCGGTACGTGCACGGGCAGACTGCTCGCCTCGTCGGCGGTGAACTCGCGGTGGCCGATGACGTCGCACAACTCGCGCTGCCACGCGGTGGCGTCGAAGGCGAGGGGACCACCCATGCCGCCGGAGGCCACGTGGTTCACGGTTCGGCCGTCCTTCGAGACGTCCAGGAATGCGTGCGGTTCCATGCCGGCGCCGCGCCGGCCGCCGAACTCGTAGGAGCGCGACTCCGGGACGACGTGCGCGCAGGTGAGGGCCAGTTCGTCGGAGACGAGGAAGCCGAGGCGATGGAGTCGCCGCGCTCGTCGCGTATCCGCAGGACGGCCGCGTCCAGAGCCTTCGGCCCGGTGCCCTCCGTCAGGTGTGGCGGTAAGCCCGTCACGAGGCCGGAAACGCCGACGGGCCCGCGGTGCCGGTGCCGGTGTCCGCGTCGCCGCAGGGCCGGTACCAGGTGAGCGAGACCTTGAAGTCGGCCTGTGCAGCGGTGCGGGAGATGACGACATCAGCCTCGGCCAACAGAGACAGGGACAGCCCGAACTCGACGCCGATCTCGTCGGGTGCGTGGGCCATGCCGCGGGAGCTGTCGACGAAGCTCTGCGCGACCGGCCGGATCCCGGCCACCATGTCGCCCAGCGACTGCGAGGCGCGCGCCACCACGTGGCCGGGCCGGGCGACCTTGACCAGCCCGTCCGGGGTCTTCTCGATCTCGACCCTGATCACGTCGGACGTCGCGGCATCCGCCGTCTCCCCCGCGCCGGACACCGGCAACTCCACCAGAGACGCCGTGTCTCCCCCTTCGGGGCTTCCCCGCCCCTGTCGACCGCGTGCTCTACCCCTTTCACCCGGTGCACCGGGTGGATCCTCACACCCGTCCGGTCCCGGGAGGCGTCAGGGGCTTCTCCGCCTCCGGGCGCGGCAGCCACAGCAGCATCAGGACCACTGAACCCAGCAGGATCCCGGTGCCGGTGCGGAAGGCCAGCGCGTAGCCGGAGGTGAGCGCCTCGGCCGTGGTCGCGCCGCCCGTGCGGGAGGCCGCGGCGGTGGAGAGGATCGCGAGGCCGAGCGCGCCACCCATCGTGCGGGAGGTGTTGACCAGGCCGGAGACGAGACCGGCGTCGCCGGCTGCCGCTCCCGAGGTGGCGAGGGAGGCGAGGGGGGTCGAGAGGAGACCGATGCCGGTCATCATCAGAACGCCCGGCAGCGCGATGGTCGTCAGGTACGAGCCGCCCGTGCCCATCGTCGACTGCCAGCCGAAGCCGGTGGCGGCGATCAGCGCACCGATGACCGCGACGTTCCGTGCGCCCGCGCGCACCATCAGGCGCGGGGCCAGCTTGGAGCCGATGACGATGCTCAACGAGCTGGGGATCAGGGCGAGTCCGGCCTCCAACGGCGTGTAGCCGAGAACGTTCTGCGCGTAGACGGTCATGAAGAACCACATGGCGAACGACACCGAACCGGTGACCGTCATCGCCACGTTGGCGGCCGAGACGGCGCGCGACCGGAAGACCTTGAGCGGCATCAGCGGTGCCGCCGTCCGCGCCTCGACGGCCACGAAGAGGCCCAGCAGCGCGAGTCCACCGAGCAGGGGCAACAGCGTCCCGCTCGCGGCCCACCCCGACTCCTCGGTCTGCACGATGCCGTACGCGACGGCCGCGAGTCCGCCCGTGACCAGGACCGCGCCCGGCAGGTCGAGGCGGCGGTCCTCGCCGACGCGGCTCTCGCTCAGCCACACCAGCGCGCAGGCCAGGACCAGTACGCCGACCGGCACGTTGATCAGGAGCACCCAGCGCCAGGAGAGCAGGTCGGTGAGGACGCCGCCGACGAGGCCGCCGGCCGCGCCGCCCGCCGCACCGACGGCCGACCAGGTGCCGATGGCCCGCGTACGGGCGGGGCCGGGCGGGACGGCCGCGGTGACGAGCGTGAGCGTCGCCGGTGCCAGGACGGCCGCGCCGAGGCCCTGCACGCCGCGCGCGGCGAGCAGCTGCCAGCCCTCCTGCGCGAGTCCGCCCGCCAGCGACGCGGCCGTGAACAGGCCGAGCCCGACGAGGAACATCCGCTTGCGGCCGAAGAGGTCGGCCGCCCGGCCGCCCAGGAGCATGAAGCCGGCGAAGGCGATCGAGTACGCGTTGAGCACCCACTGCAGCCCGGTCGCGCTCAGCCCGAGGTCGGCGCGCATCGACGGCAGCGCGACATTGACCACGGAGACGTCGAGCACGACGAGGAACTGCCCGGCGCAGGCGGCGAGAATCACCGCCCAGGTGCGTGGTGACCGGGCGGTGGCGGGCGACGGTGCGGACGTCTGTGTGCGCGAGCGGGCGTGGACCATGGGTGTCATGGTCGCAGGCGGCATGCGGCCCGTACACCGGACAGCGATGTACGTGTCACCTCGCCGTTGGTCCTACGTCCGGGGGCAGGAGGGGCTCTGGGTCTTCGATGCGGGGTGGACCATGCGTGTCATGGCCGCAGCCCTCGATCGAAATCGGGGCCTGCGTACGACACATCTGCCACCCTGGCGGCCGTTCCGGTGTCCATGGGTCCCCATGACGGCGCATCGGATCGATGGTGAGTGGCAGGAAGCGACAGGAGCCCCCTCCTCGCGAGTGCTGGAGAGGGCTCCCGATCGGTGCACCGGTCAGGTGAACCGGCAGCGGTGGTCTCAGCCGTGCGAGCCCGCCGAGGCCATGGCGGCCTGGGCCAGGTCACTGAAGTTGCTCAGGTCGAGCTCTTCGGAGTTGTCGTCGTGGTCATTCCGGCAGACGGTGGCGGAGGAGGGCTCGTACGCGTCGTCGCCGGCGAAGGTGGCGGTGTAGCAGGTGTCGCTGTCCTTCTGGCGCGAGAGCTTGCAGGTGGCCTTGCCTCTGCTGTCGGTCGTCTCGGTGCACAGCAGGATGGAGTCGGTGGTGAAGTCGATGGTCCTGCCTTCGAGGGGCAGGCCCTCGGCGGTCAGCTTGGCCTTCAGCGTGTGGCCCTTCCCACCCCCGGCGCCTTCCAGGGTGTCCTTGCCCTTGTCCTTCTTCTTTTCCAGCTTCAGGGTCAGCCTGGTCGGGGTCCGCTCTTCTCCCCCGATCGCCACACTCTGCGGGTCGGTGCCCACGGGAATGGTGGCGACGACGGTGTTGGTGGCCGTCGAGATCACTGACACCGAGGCCGCGTTGGCGTTGGTGACGTAGACGCGGGCGCCGTCCGGGGTGACCGCCACCCCCTCCGGGGCGTCGCCGACCGGGATGGTGGTGATGACCGTGTTGGTGGCGGTCGAGATCACCGACACGGTGTCGTCGCCGGAGTTGGCGACGTAGACGCGGGCGCCGTCCGGGGTGACCGCCAGCAAGCCCGGGGCGTCGCCGACCGGGATGGTGGTGATGACCGTGTTGGTAGCGGTGTCGATCACGGACACCGTGTCACTGCCGTTGTTGGTGACGTAGACGCGGGCGCCGTCCGGGGTGACCGCCACCCCCTCCGGGTCGATGCCTACGGTGATGGTGTCGATGACGGTGTTGGTGGCGGTGTCGATCACCGACACGGTGTCGTCATTGAAATTGGCGACGTAGACACGGGCGTTGTTCGGGGTGACCACCACCCCGGTGGGGCCGTCGCCTACGGTGATGGTGTCGATGACGGTGTTGGTGGCGGTGTCGATCACCGACACGGTGGCCCCGAAGAAGTTGGTGACGTAGACGCGGGCGCCGTCCGGGCTGGCCGCCAGCGTGTGGGGGCCGTCGGGGACCGGGATGGTGGTGATGACGGTGTTGGTGGCGGTGTCGATCACCGACACGGTGTCGTCGCCGGAGTTGGAGACGTAGGCGCGAGCGTTGTCCGGGGTGAGCACCACCCCTTCCGGGCTGTCGCCGACGGTGATGGTGTCGACGACCGTGTTCGTGGCGTCGTCGATCACCGACACCGTGTCCGAACCGCGGTTGGCGACGTAGGCGAACGTTCCGGTTTGCGCGGCGGCCGGCGTGGGCACGGCCAGTGGGACGGTCAGGCCCGCGAGGACCGCCACTCCCGCCACCCAGGACCGCACCAGCACCCACCACGAGCGCTTACGGCTGCTGTGACTTCGACCCGTGCTTCCCCGCCCCGACGCCGCCCATACCGCGATACCCGACATGCAGACCTCCTGCAGTGCACCGCACCGACGTGTGTGCGATTGCTCCTAATGAAGCCGGCGATCGATGCCCGCTCAGGACGTCCGGGATCGCCGCGGCGCTGATGATCGCCGCGGCCGATGCTAAGTGCCGTGATCGGCTCGCGTGTGCTCGAACCGCGCGGATGAGGCCGTATGGGCGAGCCGTGTAGACCATGCGGACACTCCCGTCGCCCGCGCCCGCGCGACGAGTTGGTCCTACCTCCACGGACCCACGTCTGCCGAGGTCAGGCGCGCGGCAACTCGATCGTCACCCGACCGCAGCCGATGCGCCGCGCCTCGGCCGCGACGTAGCCCGGCATGACGTCGGCAAGGAAGTTCCTGCCGCCGTCCATGGCTTCGAGCTGCTCGGCCAGGAAGACCACGGGCCCCGTCTGGCAGTGCGCCCGGTACACCGCACGCCTCGGACCGGCCGCCCCGTAGTCCTTGTCCTCGGTCCCGAAGCGCGTCCCGCCGTACAGCAGTTCCTCCCCGAAGATCTCGGTCAGACCTGGATCGACGACGGTCGTCATCCGCACCGCGGTGTTCGGGTAGGTGCCGCCGATCTCGCAGGTACGGGCGGGGCCGTCCGCGCCCCCGCCGATGCGGGCCCGCCGCAGGTGCTCGCGGGACGCGGCGGGCACCGTGAGCCCCTTGACTCCACAGAAGGCGTCGGCCCCCATGTCCACCCGCTCCGGGATCGGCGCGAGGTCGCGGGGCGCTCGGTAGGCGCCGGTGCAGCCCAGGTCGCGTATGACGGCGTTGGTCGCGGCCACCACGGTGCGCGCCAGTGCCTCACGGTCCTCCCGGTCGTGCGGGCCCTCCGTGTCGAAGTCGTGCTCCCCGAGGGCCACATCGACGACGAGCGAGGCCTCACCGTCCCCGGGACGCCCCGTGCACTGCTGCGGCACGGCGAGCCAGGCACGGTTCGGGGACACCATCCCCGGCAGGCCGTCGCCGAGGGCGACCATCCGGCTCGACAGGTACTCCGCGGGCCACTGCCGCGCGTCGGTGCCGTCCTCCCCGTCGAGGTGGTGGACGCGCACGACGGCCTGCCTGTGCGCCATGCCGCGCTTGCCGAAGCTGGTGACGCGGCACTGCCCGTACGACAGCGAGGCGACCCTGGGATCGCGCCGCAGCTCCTGCTCCTCGGCCTCGATCCGGCGGTCTCCGAACAGCGCGGAGAGGGTCGGCTCGTCGAGCGAGTCCCAGCAGGCGTCCGCCTTCAGCAACGGAAGCGTGTCCGTGCGCCAGGCCACGACGCCCGCGCCCAGGAGGGCACCGGCCACAGCGGAGGCGGTGACGGCCCTGGCCGTACGGCTGCGCAGGAGCCGGCGCCACAGGGAGGGCCGGGGCCCGGAAGGGGACGTGGTCTCCTGCTCCGGCGTCTCTTCGGTCGTCGTCATGCCTTGCCTCCGTCCGCCTTGCATCCGATGCGCTTGCCGACGGAGTCGACGAAGTTCGTGAACACCCGCTCCGCACTGGGCTTCGCGGCGCCGGTCAGCCCGAGGCGGGTGATGCCGTAGAAGACGGTCTCGCCTCCCTGGCAGTCGACCCGTACGAGCCCCTTGTCAGGCCCCTCGGGAAGGCCCGTGAACAGGGCCGCCAGCCGGGGTGCCGACGCCATCACGTACTGCGCGGCCGGTTCCTCGTCGAAGCCCTCGCTCAGCCACCCCACGGAGCACGTCTGGAGCCGGTCGCTCACGACACCGACCTGCTGCCGGTACCTCGACCGCTCCGGCAGTTCGAAGACCACGCCGGGAATGCGGCAGACGGGGTTGTCCGCGTCCTCTCTTTCCTCGGCGACGGTCGCCATGGGCGAGGTGGCGCGCAGCGGCTCCTTCGGGGCACACCCCGCAGCACGCATCCCGGTGTCGGCGACCGCCAGCAGCAGTTCGGCGACCTCGGCGCGGGTGCCGATCGTGGTGACGGGTCCGCTGACCCGGCCCTCGCGGCCCTCGCTCCAGTTCTCGTTGTGCATCGTCACGACGGACGGCCTGCCGTCCACGTCGCACGCCTCGGGCAGGACGAGCATGCCCCGGTCCCCGCCGACGAGGCCGTCGAGGCCGTCGGGCAGGAAGGAGACGGAGCCGTGCAGGTAGTGGGTGATCCACTCCTGACGCTTGTCCGCGGCGGCGGGGAGAGGGCCGTAGGTCACCGTGACCTTGTCCTCGTCGTCGTCCGACGCCACCTCGACGGTGCACGTCCCCTGCGGCCGCCCGGCGGACGGCGGCGCGGACTCGGTGCCGCGCCGCTCGGCACCCGACTCGTCCACGGCCTCGTCGCCGAGCAGGTGCGGGCCGCTGTTCTGCTGCCACGCGCCCCAGCAGTAGGCGTCCCGGAACGGCCCGCTGTCCGTGGCCCACAGCCCGATCCCGGCTGCGAACACCGCCCCGGCCGCCACCCCTGCTATGACGCGCAGGCGCTTTCGCCTTCCCCCGGCCATGACTTTCCCCCTTGCGAACCCGCCAAGTCAGAGCAAACGCACCGATGGTACGCGCCGGCCTCGCTGGTCCGGGGGACGGGTCAGAGCCGGCCCACGGCCGCCGCGGCGACGAACGCCGCGAAGGCGGCGGGGTGGTGGTGAACACGCGCGGCTCCAACAGATAACCAGTGCGGCAGTTGGCTGTGCAGCACCAGGCCCACCAGCCGGGAGAACATCCCGTCCGTGCCCAGCGCCGCGTCCACCCGTTCGCTGAAGTCCCGGGTCGGGACCTTCTTCGCCGTCTCGATCTGGCCGACCAGGGAGCCCGTGACGAAGATGCACGAGCCCAACTGCGCCTGGTTCATGCCTGTTGCTTCTCGCCGACGTCGCAGTTCGGCACCGTTAGTAGTCCAGCGGCGATGCACTGGGGTCGAGATTGCGCATCTGGTACAAGGCGACCGCCCCCGTTCGTGAACGTCTCGTAGCCGAGCGTAAGCAGCGCGCCGCAGGTGACGTGAATCACGTAAAGGACCTCGATCAGGGCAGTTACCCGTCCGTAGGGCACCATGGCCTCCCACCTGCACGCCCCGCCCGGAGGACCGCATGCCGCCCGCCACCCCCAAGCCGGAGATCCTCGCCGCCTTCGAGGACGCAAAGGGCTTCATGCCCGTGGACGAGGGTCTCGCCCTGTACGCGGCCGCCGTGGAGGCGGGGGCGCTCGGGCTGCCGCTGCTCGAAGTGGGCACGTACTGCGGGCGTTCGACGATCCTGTTCGCCGACGCGGCCCGCGAGGCCGGGACGGTGGCGGTGACCGTGGACCACCACCGGGGCAGCGAGGAGCAGCAGCCGGGCTGGGACTACCACGACCCGGAGGTGGTGGACCCGGAGGTGGGGCTGATGGACACGCTGCCCACCTTCCGCCGCACGCTGCACCGCGCGGGCCTGGAGGATCATGTGATCGCGATCGTCGGCCGGTCGCCGCAGGCGGCGAAGGTGTGGGGCGGCGAGGTCGGCCTGGTCTTCATCGACGGCGGCCACACGGACGAGCACGCGAGCAACGACTACGAGGGCTGGGCGCCGCATGTCGCCGAGGGCGGACTGCTGCTGATCCACGACGTCTTCCCCGAGCCGGTGGACGAATTCACCGGGCAGGCCCCGTACCGCGTCTACCTGCGGGCGCTGGCGTCGGGCGCGTTCACCGAGGTCTCGGCGACGGGGTCGCTGCGGGTGCTGCGCCGAACGGGCGCGGGCGTCTGAGTCCCGGGCGGTCGGCAGCGCCGGTCCCGAAGAAAAGGGCCTAGCATCGCGACCGTGTCGTACTTCGACGAGAACCAGCACCCGCACACCGGACCGCGCCGCTCCCGGCGCGGTCTCGTCGCCGCCGCCGCGCTCGTGCCCGTGGGCCTCGCCGGTTGGCTGATCTGGCAGGGCGCAGGCGGGAGCGCCGCGCCCGGGCCTGCGGCGGCCTCGACGCCGGCGTCCACGGGGCAGGCGTCCACGGAGCAGGCCGCGGGCAAGCCCGGCGACGAGGGCCCGGCCGCCTCCCCCTCGCCCACCACGTCGGCCACGCGCTCCGCGCCTGCCGAGCGACCCGGGGCCAAGGGGCCGCTCGCCGGGAAGGTGATCGTCGTCGATCCCGGGCACAACCCCGGCAACTTCCGCCACCCGAGCGAGATCAACAAGCTCGTGAACATCGGAACGAACCGTAAGGAATGCGACACGACGGGCACGGCGACCCGTAGCGGATACCGCGAGGCCGATTTCACCCTCGATGTTTCACGACGTCTTCGCACTCTGCTCGAAGAGCAGGGCGCAACGGTCACATTCACCCACGAGAACGACCGTCCGTTCGGTCCCTGCATCGATGAACGAGCACGATTCGGCAACGAAGCCGAAGCGGACGCGGTGATCTCGGTGCACGCGGACGGATCGGCGACCGGCAACCGCGGATTCCATGTGATCCTGCCCGCACTCGTCAAGGGCGGCGCCGCGGACACGTCGAAGATCGTCGGACCGTCACGTGACCTGGGTGAACGCATCGCCGGCCACTTCCTGCGCAGGACCGGAAGTGCCCCTTCCAACTATGTGGGCGGCGGTACGGGACTTGATGTGCGCAAGGATCTCGGCGGGCTCAACCTGTCCACCGTTCCCAAGGTGTTCATCGAATGCGGCAATATGCAGGACGCCGAGGACGCCGCTCTGCTGACCAGCCCGGGCTGGCGTCAGAAGGCGGCCCAGGGAATGGCCGACGGGATCGGCAGCTACCTCCGGCAGTGAGCACGCAAAGTGCGATACCGGGAGGACGGCCGGAACCACTGGACGATAGATTCGCCTCTACGATGGGGAGTCACCCCCGAGCTCCGCGTCCGTGCGCCCGCCCGCCCGACCGGGCGGCTGCGACGACCGCCCCGATGAGACGACCTACAAAGGACTGACACGTGAACATCCGCTCCCTCACTCGAGGCGATGGCGTGGTGATCGGAGCAGCGGTGTTGCTGTTCATCGCCTCGTTCCTCGGCACGTTCGACTGCTCCGGCAGTCAATGCGACGACGTGCCGACCGCCTGGGACAACGGATCCCTGCTCCTGGGCTTCTACCTCGCCGGCATCATCGGCGCGGCTCTGATCGTGCTCTCCCGTGCGCTCCCGCAGCCCCCGAAGGTCATCGGCCTCGACCTCGGCCAGCTCGGCGTCGCCCTGACGCTCTTCACCGCCTGGTCCGCGCTCGGCGCGATCTTCGACCCGGCGGGCCCGCTCAACGCCGACGGGTTCAGCCCCGACTCCGGCACCGGGCTCATCCTCGGCTTCATCGCCGCGCTCGTCCTCGCCGCCGGTGCCGTCTGCACCCTGCTCGTCCCGGCCTTCAAGGCCCCCCTCCTCGGCGCTCCCCGCCCCGCGGCCCCGCAGCCGTACGGCATGCAGCCGCAGGGTGGTTACGGCTACCCGGGCGCCCAGCAGCAGCCCTACGGCGGGCAGCCCGGTCAGCCGCAGCCGTACGGTGCCCACGCGGGCGCGCCGCAGGCCGCCCAGCCCGGCCCGCACGCCGCCCCGGCCCCCGGCCCGGCGGATGCCTCGCAGGGCGGTGCGCCGTCCGACTTCGCGCCGTTCTGGTTCGCCGTGCCCGTCGCCCGGCCGCTGTACGGCGAGGACGGTTCGCCTACCCCGATCGCCGAACTGGCACCTGGAACCTGGTACTTGGCGGTCGAGCAGCGCGGTCCGGCCCTGGTGGCCCAGACCCAGGACGGCCGTCGCGGTGTCCTCCAGGACACCTCCGGCATCCAGCGCGGCTGACGTCACGCAAGCCCCCAGCGGCCCCTCGCCCTTCCGGGCGGGGGGCCGCTGCCCGTACCCTGACGTCCCGTCAGAATGCCGTGTGGGGAAGGAAGGAGGGCCGCCATGCGACTGGGACTCGCCCTCGGCTACTGGGGCCGCTGCCCCGACCCGGCCGATCTCGAACTGGCCCGGGAGGCCGAGCGGCTGGGATACGACTCCGTGTGGACGGCCGAGGCGTGGGGGTCGGACGCGTTCACGCCGCTCACCTGGATCGCCGCACACACCTCCCGTATCCGGCTGGGCACGGCCGTCGTGCAGATGGCCGCGCGCAGCCCGACGGCGACGGCGATGCACGCGCTGACCCTCGACCACCTGTCCGGCGGGCGGATGATGCTGGGGCTCGGCCTGTCGGGGCCGCAGGTGGTGGAGGGCTGGTACGGACGCCCGTTCCCGGCGAGCCCGCTGACCGCGACGCGCGAATATGTGGACGTCGTCCGCCAAGTCCTCGCCCGTGAAGGGCCCGTGGAGCTGGCGGGGCGGTTCCACTCCCATCCGTACGCAGGGCCGGACGGCACGGGCACGGGCAAGCCCCTGAAGCCGATCACGCATCCGCTGCGTGCCGACCTGCCGGTGCTGCTGGGCGCGGAGGGGCCGAAGAACATCGCGCAGACGACCCGCATCGCCGACGGCTGGCTGCCGCTGTACTGGTCGCCGCTGCGCACGAACGTGTACGAGGCGTCGCTCACCGGCCTGCCCGAGGGCTTCACCGTCGCGCCGATGGCACGGGCTCGCGTCTGCGACGACGTCGCCGAGGGGCTGCTGCCCGTGAAGGCGATGCTCGGGTTCTACATCGGCGGCATGGGGCACGCGGCCCGTAACTTCCACGCGGACCTGATGGCACGGATGGGCTTCGAGGAGGAGGCCCGCCGAGTGCAGGAACTGTTCCTCGCGGGGCGCCGCGAGGAGGCGGTCCTGGCCGTGCCGGACACCTTCGCGGACGAGATCTCACTCGTCGGACCGCGGGAACGGATCGCGGAACGGCTGGAGCTGTGGCGCAAGGGGCCGGTGACGGACCTGCTGGTGACGGCCCCCGACCGCCGGACGCTGCGGGTGCTCGCGGAGCTGAACGCCTAGCTCACGCACCGAGCCGGGACACGGACCCGCGGCCACCGGCGGCCCCGAACGGGTTTCACGCATGCACAAACGGCAAGACGCTCGTCATGACAACACTCGCGAGAAACACCGCAGCGGCGGCGCGCATCGTTGTCGTCGTCGCGGACGTCGTGGCCATCGTCATCGGCCTGTGGATCCTGATGTACCTGCTGGAGGCCAACCGCGCGAACGACCTCGTGGAGTTCGTCCGCGGGGCGGCACGGTGGCTGGCCGGCTGGTCGCACGACCTGTTCACCTTCGACAAGGAATGGGCGAGGGTGGTGACGGGCTACGGCCTGGCGGCGGTGGTGTACCTGTTCATCGGCCACGCGGTGGCGGGGGCGCTGCGGCGGCGCTAGCGGTAGCCCCTTGCGGGGGCGTTTTCCCCTCCCCGCCCTTCCCCGGGTTCGCGCGAAGCGCCCGTTGGGGCTCCGCCCCAAGCCCCATGCCCCGAACTCCCCCTACGGCCTGGCGGCCGCGGGAGGTGCCCCCGGGGGCTGATTTCGCGGAGCGAAATCAGCCCGTCCGGCGCTTGAGGACACCGCGCGGAGCGCGGTGCGGGGGCCTGGGGCGGAGCCCCAGTTCAGGGATGGGGCGGGGCGGGGGACAAACCCCCGGTCACAGCAACCCGCAGCAGTCCCCCGCCAATCCCCTCGGCAGGCGCTCACCGCCGAACACCGCCGTCGTCGCCTCGTCGCCCCCGAGCGCGGCCACCGCCAGCAGCAGTGAGCCCGCCGTCCACGTGGTCAGTTCCTCCGGCCACATCGCGCGCTCGCCCTCGAAGACGTAGCCCGTCCAGTACATGCCGCCCTCGGCACGCAGGTGCTGGACGGACTGGAGGATCTCCAGCGCGCGGTCGGACTCGCCCATCGCCCACAGCGCCAGCGCCAGTTCGCAGCTCTCGCCGCCCGTCACCCACGGGTTCGGCAGGACGCAGCGCACGCCGAGGCCGGGCACCACGAAGTCGTCCCAGCGGGCGTCGATGCGGGCCTTGGCCTCCGCGCCGGTGACCGCTCCGCCGAGGATCGGGTAGTACCAGTCCATCGAGTAGCGGTCCTTGTCGAGGAAGCGCTCGGGGTGGTGGCGGATGGCGTGGGCCAGCGCGCCGGCCGCGAGTTCCCAGTCCGGCTGCGGCTCCTCCAGCTCCTCCGCGATGGCGAGGGCGCAGCGCAGCGCGTGGTGGATCGACGAACTGCCGGTCAGCAGCGCGTCGTTCACCGCCGTGCCGTCCACTTCCCGCTTCCAGCCGATCTGGCCGCCCTGCTGCTGCAGTCCGAGCACGAACTCGACCGCGGCGAACACCACCGGCCACATGCGGTCGAGGAACGCCTCGTCCCCCGTGCTCAGATAGTGGTGCCAGACGCCGACCGCGAGGTACGCGCAGAAGTTGCTCTCGCGGCCCCGGTCGGTCACGGCGCCCGCGTCGCCGTCGTGGTAGGCGGCGTACCAGGAGCCGTCGCCGTTCTGGTGGCGGGCCAGCCAGGCGTAGGCACGGGCCGCCGCCTCGTGCTCGCCCGCCGCGTCCAGCGCCATCGCGGCCTCGGTGTGGTCCCAGGGGTCCAGGTGGTGGCCCCGGAACCACGGGATCGCCCCGTCCTCACGCTGTACGGCGAGGATGCCGGCGACGGTCTCCGCGGCCTGCTCCTCGGTCAGGACCCCGGGCAGGACGAGGTGCTCGGTCCTCCGCGAGGTCGTCACGCCTCGACCTTGGGCTGGTGCGGCTTGGTCGCGTACGCCACGAAGCTCTTGCCGACGACCGGGTTGAGCAGCTGCTCCGCGAGCCGGGTCGCGAGCGGCTTCTTCATGATGTCCCAGACCAGCAGCTTGTGGTACGCCCGCACGGGCAGCGCCTTGTCGTTGTCCACGCCGAAGGCACACTTGAGCCACCAGTACGGCGAGTGCAGCGCGTGCGCGTGGTGGGTGCCGTACGGCTTGAGGCCCGCCTCCCGCATTCTGGCGAGCAGTTCATCGGCCTTGTAGATGCGGATGTGCCCGCCCTCGACCTCGTGGTACGCGTCACTGAGCGCCCAGCAGATCTTCTCCGGGCCGTAGCGCGGCACGGTGACGGCGATCCGGCCGCCGGGCCGCAGGACCCGGACCATCTCGGCGAGCACGCCCTTGTCGTCGGGGATGTGCTCCATCACCTCGGAGATGATGACGACGTCGAACGACTCGTCGGGGAACGGCAGGTTGAGCGCGTCGCCCTCCATCGCGGTGGCGGTGGCGCCCTCGGGGGCCTCGCCCGCCTCCTTCATCGCGGCGAACCACTTGGCGACCTCGCGGATCTCCTCGCCGTTCTGGTCCAGGGCCACGACCTGCGCACCGCGCCGGTAGCACTCGAACGCGTGCCGGCCTGCGCCACAGCCCAGGTCGAGCACGCGGTCGCCCGGGGCGAGCGGAAAGCGGGAGAAGTCGACGGTCAGCACGGGGGTCTGCCTTCCTGGGGGCGGAGCTGGGGGTGCGGGGGGATCAGGAGGTACGGGTACGGACGGGGGCCGGGGACGCCGCGATGGCCTCCCGGTAGCGCTCGGCCGTGCCGATCGCGGCCTGCTTCCAGGTGAACCGGGCGAGCACCCGGGCTCGGCCGGACGCACCGAGCCGGGCGCGCAGGTCCGGGTCGCCGAGGAGGCGGCGCAGCGCGGCGGCCAGGGCCTCGGCGTCGCCGGGCGGGACGGCCAGGCACGTCTCGCCGTCGGGGCCCGCGACCTCGGGGATCGCACCGCCCGTGGTGGCGACGAGCGGGGTGCCGGTGGCCATGGCCTCGGCGGCGGGCAGCGAGAAGCCCTCGTACAGGGACGGCACGCAGGCGATCTGGGCGCTGCGCACCAGGTCCACGAGTTCGGCATCCGTGATGCCCTTGACGAACCGGATGGCGTCCTTCAGTCCGTAGCGCTCGATCAGCTGGGCGACCGGGCCGTCCTCGGCGCGCTTGCCGACGACGACGAGGTGGGCGTCCTCGTTCTCCGTGCGGAGTTTCGCCAGGGCCTCGACGAGGTGGACGAGTCCCTTGAGGGGCACGTCGGCGCTGGAGGTGGTGACGATCCGGCCGGGCACCTCGGCGACCGCGGGATTCGGCGAGAACAGGTCGGTGTCGGCGCCGATGTGGACGACATGGATCCGGTCGCTGTGTACGCCGAGGTGGTCGGTGATCTCCTGCCGTGAGGAGCCCGAGACGGTGAGAACGGACGGCAGCCGCCGTGCGACGCGCTTCTGCATGCGGGTGAAGGCGTACCAGCGGCGTACCGAGGCGCGGCGCTTGAAGTCGGCGGCGGCGTCCAGGTCCAGCTGCCGGTCGACGGTGATCGGGTGGTGGATCGTGGTGACGAGCGGGGCCCCGAGGTCGCCGAGGAGGCCGTAGCCGAGCGTCTGGTTGTCGTGGACGACGTCGAACTCGCCACGGCGGGCGCGCAGGTGGCGGCGCGCGCGCAGGGAGAAGGTCAGGGGCTCGGGGAAGCCGCCGGTCCACATGGTGGCGACCTCGACGGCGTCTATCCAGTTGCGGAACTCGTCGCGCCCGGGCGTCCGGAACGGGTCGGGCTGGCGGTACAGGTCGAGGCTGGGCAGCTCGGTGAGCGGCACGCCCTCGTCGAGGACCGGGTAGGGCTGGGCGCCGATGACCTCGACGTGGTGACCGAGGCGGGCGAGCTCACGCGACAGATGGCGGACGTAGACGCCCTGGCCGCCGCAGAACGGGTTCCCCTTGTAGGTCAGGAGCGCGATGCGCAGCGGGGAGTCGCCGTCACCGGACGTGCCCGCACGGGGGCCGACCTCTATGGCCTCTGCGGTCACCCACGGCCCCCTTCTCACTGCGTTTCGCCGGAGCGTAATCGTTCGCGCTAATCTAGAACAAGTTTCAGAGTTGATCGTTCGAGGAGCTTCGAATCTACCGGCAGGTAGCGCAACTGTGACCCGGGGATCAGGTGATTCGCGCCACGACGGGCGCCCTGCCATGCTGTGCGATCCGGACTCGTGCATGGAACGGGACATATGACAGCGGAAGCCAAGCAGGCGGTGCCTGTGTCACCGCCCCTGACCGAGCGCCAGGAGGCGCGCCGCCGTCGCATCCTGCACGCCAGCGCCCAGCTGGCCGGCAGGGGCGGTTTCGACGCGGTGCAGATGCGGGAGGTCGCGGAGGCGGCCGGCGTCGCGCTCGGCACGCTCTACCGCTACTTCCCCTCCAAGATCCATCTGCTGGTCGCGACGATGCAGGACCAGCTGGAGCACCTGCACACCACCCTGCGCAAGCGCCCGCCGGGTGGCGAGGGCGCGGCGGAGCGGGTGGCGGAGACCCTGATGCGGGCGTTCCGGGCGCTGCAGCGCGAGCCGCACCTCGCGGACGCGATGGTGCGGGCGCTGACGTTCGCGGACCGCAGCGTGAGCCCGGAGGTGGACACGGTCTCGCGGCAGACGACGGCGATCATCCTGGACGCGATGGGGCTGGAGCACCCGACGCCCGAGCAGCTGTCGGCGGTGCGGGTGATCGAGCACACGTGGCACTCCGCACTGATCACCTGGCTGTCGGGGCGGGCGTCCATCGCCCAGGTGAAGATCGACATCGAGACGGTGTGCCGGCTGATCGACCTGACGGCGCCGCCGACCGCCGAGCCGGCCGCGCCCGCGAGGGGACGCGGCCGCGCGTAGCCCGGTCCTACGGCTTCATGTTCGGTGTCCTACGACTTCATGCTCTTCGCCAGCTCCTCGTTGATCGCCTTCTCGCACTCGGCGCTGTTGTTCCCGGCGCCGAAGGTGATCACCAGGAACGTGTCGGCCCGGCCGTGGGAGCTCGCCGTCAAGGTCCAGCCGCTCTTGTGCACGGACGTGATGACCGACCCCTTCTCCTTGCGTTCCCGAGCCTGCTTCCAGCCGCCCTTCTTCAGGGCCGCCAGCGTCGCGTCGTAGGACTTCTGCGGGTCGGCGGCCTTCTTGACATCCGCTTGCCAGGAGACCGCGCACTTTCTGAGGGAAGGCGGGAGACCCTCCGACGGCTCCTCGGTGAAGCCTGCCGCCGTGGCCGCGTCCGCGATCTCCTTGGCTACCGCGGCGGCGTCCAGGCTCCCGCCCGCTTCCGCGGGAGCGGCGGACGAACCGGAGCGTGGCGTCCCGGACTTGTCGTCCTTCGCGTCGCTCTCGGCGCTGCATCCCGCCACCAGCAGCACCACACCGGCGGCCGCGGCCACCCACCTCGCCTTGCGCACAAGTCCCCCGCTTCACACCGACGCACGGGTCCCTGCCCGCGCGATCAGGGGGACAGTTTGGCACAGACGTTCGGGCGGGCATTCGCACAGGCTAACTCCGGGAGGCGGAGCGGGCGGTGATCCGGACGCGGGGCCAGGCCCCGTCCGGGCGATCCCGTCGGGTCTGGGAACCCCATCCGTCTGACGCCGCGGGCCGATCCTCGAAAATCGCCCGGACAGGGCCTACTCCTCGGGCGGGAAGACCGGCTCCCCGCTCGCCAGCAGGGTGATCATGATCGCCTCGACGGGGCAGTTCTCCGCCGCGGCGAGGATCTTCTCGTTGGCGTCCGCGACATCGGCCTGCGGGCGCGACTGCCGCGCCGCATCCAGCCGGAAGCCGTCCGGGGCGTGGCCCACGCACATGCCCGAGCCGATGCACACACCCCGGTCGACCTCGACGTGCCAGCGGTCACCCACGGGCCTGCCCTTCCCACGACGCGGGCAGGTGGATCATCTTGTGCTCCAGGTACGCGCCGTAGCCCTCGGGCCCGAACTCCCGCCCCAGCCCCGAGTTCTTGTAGCCGCCGAACGGGCCGAGCATGTCGAGGCTGAAGGTGTTGACGTTGTACGTGCCCGTCCTGACCCGGCGCGCGAAGTCGATGCCGTGCTCGACGTCGGCGGTCCACACGCTGCCGCTGAGCCCGTACTCGGAGTCGTTCGCGATCGCGGCGGCCTCGTCCTCGTCCCCGTACGGCAACAGGCAGATGACCGGGCCGAAGATCTCCTCGCGGGCGATGCGCATGGAGTTGTCGACGCCGCCGAAGAGGGTCGGCTCCACGTACCAGCCGCGGTCCAGGTGGGCCGGGCGGCCGCCGCCGGTGAGGACCTTGGCGCCCTCCTCCTGGCCGATGCGGATGTAGTCGAGCGAGCGCCGCCGCTGGCGTTCGGCGACCAGCGGCCCGACCTGGGTGGCCGCGTCCAGCGGGTCGCCGACGACGAGTTCGCGGGCCGCGGCGGCGAAGGCCTCGGCGATCTCGTCGTACCGGCTGCGCGGCGCGAGGATACGGGTCTGGGCCACGCAGGCCTGCCCGTTGTTCATCCAGGCGGCCGGGACGATCCCGGCGACCGCGCCCGGCAGGTCGGCGTCGGGCAGGATCACGGCCGCCGACTTGCCGCCCAGTTCGAGCGTGACGCGCGTGAGGTTGCGGGCGGCGACCTCCATCACACGCCGGCCGGCGGGGACCGAGCCGGTGAAGGAGACCTTGTCGACTCCGGGGTGCCCGACCAGGTACTCGCTGACCTCGCGGTCCGCGGGAAGGATCGACAGCACGCCTTCGGGCAGCCCGGCCTCCTGCGTGATCTCGCCGAGGATGTACGCGTCGAGCGGCGACTCGGGCGAGGGCTTGAGGACCGCGGTGCAGCCCGCGAGCAGCGCCGGGCCGAGCTTGGCCGCGGCGGTGAACTGCGGGACGTTCCACGGGACGACGGCCGCGACGACCCCGACGGGCTCGCGGCGCACCAGCACCGGGCCGAGGACGCCGTCGCGGTGCTCCTCATGGGCGAAGCCGCGGGCGACCGATATCGCGGCGTCCCAGACCATCACGGCACCGAGGGCCTGGGCGAGGACGCTCCAGGAGTAGGGGGAGCCGTTCTGCGCGCTGATGCAGCGGGCGATCTCCTCGTGCCGCACGACGATGGCGTCCTTGATCCGGCCGACGACCTCGATGCGTTCGCCGAGCGTCATCCGTGGCCAGGGTCCTTCGTCGAAGGCGCGGCGCGCGGCGGCGACGGCCCGGTCGACGTCCGCACGAGAGGCGTGCGGGACCCGGCCGATGACCTCCTCGGTGTGCGGGGACACGACGTCGATCGTGTCGTCCCCGATGGGATCGGCCGACCGGCCGCCGATGAAGAGGTGTCCGTACTCCTGGAACTCGGTCATGAGCGCTGCCTCCGCTGGGCCGGCATCATCTGACGCTGTTTCAGAACTGATACCAGTTCCAGTTCCAGGAGTCCACGGATCCTCTCGGGCCACCGGCCGCGACGCCGGCCCGGCAGCGCCTCGTCCGGCCCGGCGTCCGGCATCGCTTACAGCGGCTTCACCCGTAGCGTGCCGTACAGCACCGGCGCGTCCTGCCCCACGAGCCCGAAGCGTGCCGTACAGCACGGTGCGTCCTGCCCCACGCGCCCGCTCCGCAACGGTGCTCCGCGCGGCCGACGGCCCGCACGTCCCGTCCCTCAGCCCGCCCCTCGCCCCGTCCCTCGCACCGGACGCGCCTCGCGCCGGAATCGCAGAACCGCTCGGCGTCCATAAGGATCCCGTTGCCGCCCGCCCGGCCGACCGACCCGCCTGGCCGACCGACCCGGCCGGCGCGCCCCCTCCCGGACCGGCGCCCCGCGGTCCGGCGGGACCCCTCCCGGACCGGCCACCATCCGAAATCGGTAGACCTGAGCAACCATAAGAACCGGTTCTCGTTATAGTCGTAGGCGGGCAACGGCCCTGCGGCGGACGGGAGATGACGCTCCATGACGCGAGTGACCGACCACGGAGGGGGCGTACGGTCCATCCGCGTCCCGATTCCCGACAATCCCCTCGGCCACACCCTGGTCCATCTCCTCGACACCGACCGGGGGCCGGTCCTCATCGACACCGGCTGGGACGACCCCTCCTCCTGGCGCACCCTCACCGAGGGGCTGCACGCCTGCGGCACCTCGGCCACCGAAATCCACGGCGTCGTCGTCACCCATCACCACCCCGACCACCACGGCCTGTCCGGGCGGATCCGCGAGGAGTCCGGGGCGTGGATCGCGATGCACGCCGCCGACACCGCCGTCGTCCGCCGCACCCGCGAAGCCGAACCGGACCTGTGGCTCGGCTATCTGACCGACAAGCTGGAGCGGGCCGGGGCCCCCGAGGAACATCTGACACCGCTGCGCGCCGCGCGTGCCGCGGGTGGCGGCCGGCTGCCGGGCCTGCGCGCCGCCGTGCCCGACCGCGAGATCGCCCCCGGCGAACTGCTCGACCTCGCCGGCCGCCGGCTGCGCGCCATATGGACGCCCGGCCACACCCCCGGCCATGTGTGCCTGCACCTGGAGGAGGAGCACCCGGCCCGTCGGCCGGGGCGCGGCCGGCTCTTCTCCGGCGACCATCTGCTGCCCGGCATCACCCCGCACATCGGGCTGTACGAGGACCCGGACGACGACACCGTCACCGATCCTCCCCCGGTCTTCGACCGGGGGGACCCCCTCGGCGACTATCTCGACTCCCTCGAACGCGTCGGCCGACTCGGTGTCGCCGAGGTGCTTCCCGCTCACCAGCACGCCTTCACCGGTGCCGCGGACCGGGTCCGGGAGCTGCTCGCCCACCACGAGGAGCGGCTCGCCGGGTTGCTCCGACTGCTGTCCCGGCCGCTCACCCCCTGGCAGGTCGCGGAGCGGATGGAGTGGAACAGGCCCTGGGCCGACATCCCCTACGGCTCGCGCACCATCGCGGTCTCCGAGGCGGAGTCCCATCTGCGGCGGCTGGCGAAGCTGGGCCGGGCCAGGGAGGTGCCCGGCGGCCCGCCCGCCCGCTACGAGGCCGTGTGACCGGCATCCCCCGGGCGGCCCGGTGACCGGCCGGTAGAGTGGCGCCGTCGTCATCATCGCCCGTACGGGGGAAAGCCGTTGCGAATCCGGCACTGACCCCGCAACCGTGAGCCACCGCCGCAGGTGGCGAGTCGGAATGCCCCGTACGGACGTGACCGGCTCGCGCCACCGGCACCCCCGCCGGTGGACGGCACCGTCGAGGAATACGGAGCCGGAGCCCTGGTGCCTGTGGGTGCCCGTGCCCGGCCCCGCCCGGGAATACCCGCAGGAGAGGCACACCAGCTCGCCATGACCACGATCCGCCGCGGCGCAGCCGCGTTACTCGCCCCCGCCGTGCTCGGCGCCCTTTCCGTCCCGGCCGTCGCCGCCCCGTCACCGACGCCGCCGACCGTGCTGCCGTCCGGCCTGTACGGCAAGAGCGACCCCACCTACGACGGCGTGTGGCGGCAGTCGCTGGCGCTGCTCGCCCAGGACGCCGTCGGCGTCCGGCCCGCCGACAAGGCCGTCGACTTCCTGACCGGACAGCAGTGCGCCGACGGCGGCTTCCCGTCCTACCGCGCCGACGCCGCCAAGGCGTGCGACGCGAAGCTGCCGCGGGACACCAACGCGAGTGCGGCGGCCGTGCAGGCGCTGGCCGGCCTCGGCGGGCGGGACGCCGTGGTGAAGAAGACCACCGACTGGCTGAGGTCGGTGCAGAACGAGGACGGCGGCTGGGGCTACAACCCGGGCGGGGCGAGCGACGCCAACTCCACGTCGGTCGTCATCGGCGCCCTGCGCGCGGCCGGTGACCACCCGGCGCAGGTGTCCTCCAAGAGCGGCAGGACGCCCTACGACGCGCTGCTGACGTTCGCCAGGCCGTGCGGCGGCAAGGACGGCGGCGCGTTCGTCCACCAGACCGACTCCCCCGGCATCCTCGCCGACTCCACGGCCGCCGCGGTGCTCGCCGCGAACGGCAAGGGCATGGTGGCCGCCCCCGGCCCGAGGGACCCCAAGGCCGTCGAATGCACCACGGTCCAGAACCTCGCGGACACGGCGCACAACGGTGCGGTGCACCTCGTGAAGGGGCTCGCCGAGACCGGCCACTTCGACACGCCGCCCATGCCCGGCGCCGAGGACACCGCGCCCGAGCCGGACTTCGGCAACACGGCCGACGCCGTCGTCGCGCTGTCCGCACAGGGCATGAACGAGCAGACGAAGAAGCCGCTGACCTGGCTTCAGCAGAACGCCTCGGCATGGGCCCGGGAGAACGGCCCCGCCGCCTACGCCCAGTTGATCTTCGCGGCAAAGGCGACCGGCACCGACCCGAAGAGGTTCGGCGCCACGGACCTCGTGGCCGGCCTGAACGCGACAGGACCGGTGCCCGCGCCGGCGGACCTCTCCACCACACAGAAGAAGAAGGACGAGGAGTCGGACGACTCCACGTCCTCGCTGGCCACCTGGTGGATCGTCGGCGTGTTCTTCGTGGCGGCGATCGGCGTCGGGTTCCTCTTCAGCGGCCGCAGGACCCGGCTCTGATGCGCACCCGCCTCCTCGTCCTCATCGGTCTCGCCGCCCTCATCGCGCTCGCCGGCACGGCGAGCGCGCAGGCCGCCGGATACCGCTACTGGTCGTTCTGGCAGAGCAGCGGCGGAAAGTGGACGTACGCCACCGAGGGCCCGGCCACGGCGCGTCCCGCCGACGGGTCCGTGAACGGCTTCCGATTCTCGGTGAGCGAGGACAGCGGGGATGCGGCACAGCCACGCACCGCGCCCGGCTTCGAGGCGATCTGCGCGCGGACGCCCGCGAAGGACGGCGCCAAGCGCGTGGCCCTGGTCGTCGACTTCGGCACGCCCGAGGACGCCGCGCAGGGCGAGCGGCCCCCGGCACAGCGCACGGCGTGCGCACAACTGGCGCAGGAGGCCACGGCGGCGGAGGCGCTGGCCCAGGTGGCGAAGCCGTTGCGGTACAACAGCGAGGCGCTGCTCTGCGCGATCTCCGGCTACCCCAGGTCGGGCTGCGGCGAACAGGTCTCGGCGAACGAACCCGCGCCGTCGCGGCACGACGCGGCCGGGGACGAGGACAAGGACGACGGCAGCGGCCCGTCGGTGGGCGTGTTCGCGGGCATCGCGGCGGTCCTGGCCCTGGGCGCGGCAGCGCTGTGGCAGTCCCGCCGTCGCCGACGATGACGGGGGACGACGCGCCCGCCCCGGCCCCGCCGGCGTTCGAGGCGCGGGGGCACGGGGGCAGAGCCCCCGGCGAGACCGCCGCACGCCCGGGTGTGGCCGCCCCGGCGACCCCGGCCCCGCCCGCAGGCACCCGCGAGCGACGTCGCCCCGGGAGCAAGGCGTCGCGCGCGCTCCGCGCGCCCGTCGCGAGCCGCAGCAACTCCCTGCCCGCCGGCGCCTGGTGGCTGTGGGCCCTCGGGCTCGCCACCGCCGCCTCACGCACCACCAATCCACTGCTGCTGGGCCTGCTCGTCGGCGTCGCCGGATACGTCGTCGCCGCCCGGCGCACGGACGCGCCCTGGGCCCGGTCCTACGGCGCGTTCGTCAGACTGGGACTCTTCGTCGTGGCCGTGCGCATCGTCTTCTCCGTCGTCCTCGGCTCGCCCGTCCCGGGCACGCACGTCCTGTTCACTCTGCCCGAGATCCCGCTGCCCGGCTGGGCCGACGGCGTGCGCATCGGCGGGCGGGTGACGGGGGAACAGCTGCTGTTCGCCCTGTACGACGGGGCCAGGCTCGCCGCCCTCCTCATCTGCCTCGGCGCCGCGAACTCCCTCGCGAGCCCGGCCCGCCTGCTGGCGTCACTGCCCGGCGCGCTGTACGAGGCCGGTGTCGCCGTCGTCGTCGCCATGACCTTCGCGCCGAACATGGTCGCCGACGTGCTGCGCCTGCGCACCGCGCGCCGTCTGCGCGGGCGCCCCACCGGGGGCATCAGGGCCGTCGCCCAGATCGGACTGCCGGTGCTGGAGGGCGCGTTGGAGCGCTCGGTCGCCGTCGCCGCCTCGATGGACGCCCGCGGCTACGGGCGCACGGCCCAGGTCCCGCCCGCGGTACGCCGCGCCACGACCGCCCTGACCCTCGGTGGGCTCCTCGGGGTGTGCGGGGGTTCGTACGGGCTGCTCGCGGCCGAGGGCGCCGGGTACGGCGTACCGCTGCTCGCCGCGGGACTCCTCGCGGCGGCCGGCGGCCTGTGGCTCGGCGGCCGGCGCTCGGTCCGCAGCCGCTACCGGCCGGACCGGTGGGGCGCCCGGGCCTGGTCGGTGGCCGGGTCGGGCGTCGCCGTCGGGGTGCTGATGATCCGCGCCGCCGCCGGCGATCCGGAGGCGCTGCAGCCCGGTGTCGTACCCCCCACCGTGCCGTCGCTGCCGCTGTGGCCCGCGCTGTCGGTGCTGACCGGACTGCTCCCGGCGTTCGTCGCGCCCGTACCCACAGCAACCGAGGAGACGACCCCGTGATCCGCTTCGAGGACGTGTCGATGACGTACGGCGATGCCGCCGCACCGACGCTGGAACATCTGGACCTGACCGTCACGGAGGGCGAACTGGTCCTGCTGGTCGGCCCGTCCGGAGTCGGCAAGTCGACACTTCTGGGGGCCGTTTCGGGGCTCGTCCCGCACTTCACCGGGGGCACACTGCGGGGCCGGGTCACGGTCGACGGACGGGACACCCGTACGCACAAGCCGCGTGAACTCGCCGATGTCGTCGGCACGGTGGGGCAGGACCCGTCGGCGCACTTCGTCACCGACACGGTGGAGGACGAGCTGGCGTACGGCATGGAGTCGCTGGGCCTCGCGCCGCACGTGATGCGCCGCCGCGTCGAGGAGACGCTCGACCTGCTGGGCCTGGCGGAACTGCGCGACCGGCCGATCGCGACGCTGTCGGGCGGCCAGCGGCAGCGCGTGGCGATCGGCTCGGTGCTGACCACGCACCCGAAGGTACTGGTCCTCGACGAACCGACGTCCGCGCTCGATCCGGCGGCTGCGGAAGAGGTGCTGGCGGTGCTCCAGCGCCTGGTGCACGACCTGGGCACGACGGTACTGATGGCGGAACACCGACTGGAGCGGGTGGTGCAGTACGCGGACCGGGTGGTGCTGCTGCCGGGCCCGGGTCTGGCGCCCGTGACGGGCGACCCGGCCTCGGTGATGGCGGTGTCCCCGGTCCACCCCCCGGTGGTCGCGCTGGCCCGCGTGGCGGGCTGGAACCCGCCGCCCCTCACGATCCGCGACGCCCGCCGCCGTGCCGGGGCGCTGCGCGAGCACCTGCTCGACCGGGGGCTCCGCCCCCGGACCCGCACGCCTCCAACTCCCCATGCGCCTGGCGGCGTGGGTGGGGGTCCCCCCGGCGAAGCCAGGCCCTCCTCAGGCGGTACGGGGTCCGGGGCGAAGCCCCGGTTTCGGGACGGGAGCACCTCCCGCGGCCGTCAGGACGCAGGGGGAGGGCGGGGTGGGGAAGACGCCCCGCGCAGCGGCCCCCTCCCCCGCCTCCTCGCCCGCTTCCGCCGCGCCAGCGGAGCCGACGGGGCCGACGTGGCCGACGTGGCCGACGTGGCCGACGTGGCCGACGGCAACGACACGGCCCATACCCACGCCCTCGCCATCCGCCGCGCCCGCACAGACGCCCTCCGCGGCGTCGACCTCTCCATCCACCCCGGCGAGACCATTGCGCTCATGGGCCGCAACGGCGCCGGCAAGTCCACCCTCCTCAGCGCCCTCGTCGGCATGGTGGAGCCGACCTCCGGCGCCGTCACCGTCGGCGGGCGCACCCCGCACCGCACGCACCCCCGCGAGCTGATCCGGCACGTCGGGCTGGTGCCGCAGGAGCCGCGCGACCTGTTGTACGCGGACACCGTCGCCGCCGAGTGTGCCGCCGCCGACGCCGATGCGCGGGCCGCGCACGGCTCCTGCCGCGCGCTGGTGAGCGAGCTGCTGCCGGACGTCCCGGACGAGGTCCATCCGCGGGACCTCTCCGAGGGGCAGCGTCTCGCCCTCGCTTTGGCGGTCGTGCTGACCGCCCGGCCCCCGCTGATCCTGCTCGACGAGCCGACCCGCGGTCTGGACTACGCCGCGAAGGCCCGGCTCGCAGGCGTCCTGCGCCAACTGGCCGCCGATGGGCACTCGATCGTCCTCGCCACTCACGACGTGGAGCTGGCGGCCGAGCTCGCTGATCGGGTGGTGATACTCGCCGGCGGCGAGGTCGTCGCGGACGGCCCGACCGCGGAGGTCGTCGTGTCGTCGCCCGCGTTCGCCCCGCAGGTCGCGAAGGTGCTCGCGCCGCAGGAGTGGCTGACCGTCCGGCAGGTCGAGGCGGCCCTGGCCGAGGAGACGCCGGTATGAGCGTACGCCCGCTGCGCCTCGGTCCCCGGTCCGTGGCCGCGCTGGTCCTCGTCGGCGCGATCGGTGTCGTCGCCTTCGGCTGGCCGCTCCTCGCGGACGACGGCTCCGGCGTCACGGCACACGCGCAGGACGCGCCCTTGCTGTTCGCCGCGCTGCTGCCGCTTCTCGTGGCGGTGGTCGTGGCGACGATCGCCGACACCGGCATGGACGCCAAGGCCGTGGCGATGCTCGGCGTGCTCGCCGCGGCCGGGGCGGCGCTGCGCCCGCTGGGCGCCGGGACGGCCGGTCTGGAGCCCATGTTCTTCCTCATGGTGCTGAGCGGACGCGTCCTCGGGCCGGGCTTCGGTTTCGTGCTCGGCGCGGTGACGATGTTCGCGTCCGCGCTGCTCACGGGCGGTGTCGGCCCGTGGATGCCGTTCCAGATGCTGTCCATGGGCTGGTTCACGATGGGCGCGGGTCTGTTGCCCTGGGCGGACCGGCTGCGGGGGCGGGCGGAGCTGCTGGTGCTCGCCGTGTACGGGGCGCTCGCGGCCTTCGCGTACGGCACGATCATGAATCTGCAGGGCTGGACGTACATCGGCGGGCTGTCGTCGGGGATCTCGTTCCACCCCGGCGACCCGGTCCACGAGAACCTGGTGCGCTTCCTCGCGTACTGCGCGGCGACGTCGCTCGGCTGGGACCTGGGGCGGGCGGTCGTCACGGTCGTGCTGACGTTCACGCTCGGCGGGACGCTGCTCAAGGCGCTGCGCCGGGCCACGCGCCGGGCGGCGTTCGAAGCACAGGTCACCTTCGAGGGGTCGGCGGGGCCCCGGGCGGATGAGGTGCCCGACCGGACCTCGGTCCCGTGCGACGGCGACGAGTAGACACCGCACGGAATCGGCAGGGCTCCACAGGGTGCCTGCGGGCGCGGACACGCCCTGTCACATGGCCCGGCCCGCAGCCCCTCACCCGCTGAGCACGGGCGGCTCGCCCGTGGTCCACACTGCCCGGACGTCCATGCGGCTGATCCGCCAGCCGCCGGGCGTGCGCCGCAGTTCCGCGTCGTGGACACCGCCCACGGTGAACAGGGGACTCGCCCCTTCACCGCGCTCCCGCAGGGTCGAGTCGTGGTGGATGTGCACCATCAGCGCGTTCCACGAGGCGGTCGCCGCATCCCCGTCGCCTCCGACGTCGACCACGACGTCGGAGGCCATGTGCTGGGTCCGGGCGAACCGGCCGATGGCGACCTCGGTGTGCCGTACGGCGTCGGCGCCTTCGGCGGCACCGACCGGGGTCGTGGTCCGCACGTCGTCCGTGAAGTAGCCGTCGGCCCATCCCTCCGCGAACTCCCGGGCGTCCAGGGCCCGGAAGAGGCGGCTGACGAGCGTGCTGATGTCGTGGTGCTCCCACTGTGTGGTCATGTCGGCAAGCCTGCTGCCTCAACCTCGCTTGAGGTCAAGGCGCGCGGGCTCACAGCCGCTGGATGATCGTCCCGGTCGCCTGCGCGCCGCCCGCACACATCGTGATCAGGGCGAACTCCTTGTCCTGGCGTTCCAGTTCGTGCAGGGCGGTGCTGATCAGCCGTGCGCCCGTCGCGCCGACGGGGTGGCCGAGCGCGATGCCCCCGCCGTTGACGTTCACCTTCTCCAGGTCCTGGTCGAAGACCCGGGTCCAGCTCAGCACAACGGCCGCGAACGCCTCGTTGACCTCGACGAGGTCGATGTCCCTGAGCGACATGCCCGCCTTGCCGAGCACCGCCCGTGTGGCGTCGATCGGGCCGTCGAGGTGGAAGTGCGGGTCGGCCCCGACGAGGGCCTGCGCGACGATCCGCGCGCGGGGCCTCAGTTTCAGGGCCCGCGCCATCCGCTTCGACGCCCACAGGACGGCCGCGGCGCCATCGGAGATCTGCGAGGAGTTCCCGGCTGTGTGCACGGCGTTCGGCATGACCGGTTTCAGCCCGGCCAGTGCCTCCATGGACGTGTCGCGCAGCCCTTCGTCGCGGTCGACGAGCCGCCACATGCCCTGGCCGGCGGCCTGCTCCTCCTCGGTCGTGGGCACCTGCACGGCGAACGTCTCGCGTTTGAACCGCTCCTCGCTCCAGGCGTTCGCCGCCCGTTCCTGGGACACCAGCCCGAGCGCGTCCACGTGCTCACGGGTCAGCCCGCGGCGCCGGGCGATCCGCTCGGCGGCGTGGAACTGGTTGGGCAGGTCGACGTTCCACTCGTCGGGGAAGGGCTTGCCGGGGCCGTGCTTGGACCCACTGCCGAGCGGCACGCGGGACATGGCCTCCACGCCGCAGCCGATGCCGATGTCGATGACGCCGGACGCGATCATGTTGGCGACCATGTGGCTCGCCTGCTGCGAGGAGCCGCACTGGCAGTCGACGGTCGTCGCGGCCGTCTCGTACGGCAGGCCCATGGCCAGCCAGGCGGTGCGCGCGGGGTTCATGGACTGTTCCCCGGCGTGGGTGACCGTGCCGCCGACGATCTGCTCGACGCAGTCGGCGGGGATGCCGGTGCGGCCGAGGAGTTCGCGGTAGGTCTCGCCGAGCAGATAGGCCGGGTGAAGGTTGGCGAGGAGTCCTCCCCGCTTGCCGATGGGAGTGCGTACGGCTTCGACGATGACGGGTTCCGCGGCCATGAGCTCGTCCTCTCCTCGCGCGGCCTCCGGGCGTCCCGGCGCCCTCCGGGCCGAACTCACGAACTGATACGCGTTCTAGTTCCCTCTGAAGTCTTATGAGTATTACCGCCGGTACGCAAGGGCCCTGCACGTCCCCACTGGGCACTTTCCGGGCAACTGCTACCTCCAGGACCCTTGCCACTTGTAGAACTCGTTACTACCTTTCGGACACCTCCTGATGGCTCGTCAGACCGTCCACCCGAACGCGGAGCTGCCGATGTCCTGCCCCCATCTGCCCGACGGGTTCGACTTCACCGACCCCGACCTCCTCCAGGCCCGTGTCCCCCACCCGGAGTTCGCCGAGCTGCGGCGCACCGCGCCGGTCTGGTGGTGCACCCAGCCGGCCGGCGTCTCCGGCTTCGACGACGAGGGGTACTGGGTCGTCACCCGGCACGCGGACGTCAAGCACGTCTCCACGCACCCCGAGCTGTTCTCGTCGAACACCAACACAGCGGTCATCCGCTTCAACGAGTCGATCAGCCGTGACCAGATCGAGGTCCAGAAGCTGATCATGCTGAACATGGACCCGCCCGAGCACACGCGCGTCCGCCAGATCGTCCAGCGCGGCTTCACCCCCCGCGCGGTGCGCTCACTGGGGGACGCGCTGCGCCGCCGGGCCCGCTCGATCGTCGAGTCCGCGCTCGCCGCCGCCGACGACGACGGCAGCTTCGACTTCGTGACGAACATCGCCGTCGAGCTGCCGCTCCAGGCCATCGCCGAACTCATCGGCGCCCCACAGGCCGACCGCGCCAAGATCTTCGACTGGTCCAACAAGATGGCCGCGTACGACGACCCCGAGTACGCGATCACGGAGGAGGTCGGCACCGAGGCGGCCATGGAGATCGTCTCGTACGCGATGAACCTGGCGGCGGCGCGCAAGGAGTGCCCGGCGAAGGACATCGTCAGCCGACTGGTCGCCGCCGAGGGTGAAGGGAACCTGTCCTCCGACGAGTTCGGCTTCTTCGTGATCCTGCTCGCGGTGGCCGGGAACGAGACGACGCGCAACGCGATCAGCCACGGCATGCACGCGTTCCTGACCCACCCGGACCAGTGGGAGCTGTACAAGCGCGAGCGCCCCTCGACGGCCGCCGAGGAGATCGTGCGCTGGGCGACCCCGGTGGTCTCCTTCCAGCGCACGGCGACCCAGGACGTCGACCTGGGCGGCGCCCGCATCAAGAAGGGCGACCGGGTCGGCCTGTTCTACTCCTCCGCCAACAACGACCCCGAGGTCTTCGACACCCCGGACCGCTTCGACATCACCCGCGACCCCAATCCGCACCTGGGCTTCGGCGGCGGGGGCCCGCACTTCTGCCTCGGCAAGTCGCTGGCGGTGATGGAGATCGACCTGATCTTCCACGCCATAGCCGACGTCCTCCCGCACCTGCGTCTGACCGGCGACCCGCGCCGGCTGCGCTCGGCATGGCTGAACGGGATCAAGGAGCTGCGGGTCAGCGTGGGCGGCTGAGCCGCACACGCCGTACCCGGACATGGGAGACGGGGGCATCCCCCGCGCCCCGCCCTCGTCCCCCGCCGGGGCCCACAGGTCAGCGGGCGCCCCGCGCCCCGGCGCGGCGGATGCGCCAGACGACGCCGGCACCGGCCGCACATGCCAACAGGGCTCCCCCTGCCACCAGGAGGGTGCCGGTTCCCCCTGTACCGGAACGGGCGGCTGCGCCAGGGGAGGCAGCCGCGGTGGTCCGCCCCCTGCCGTCGCGTCCCGCGGACTCGGCGGGCGTGCCGGACTCGGGCTGTGCCGTACCTTCTCCGGCCGTGGGCCGCACCGTGCCGGGTCCGGCCGTGGGGCGTACCGTGCCCGGTCCGGCCGTGGGCGAGGCAGGGGTCCCGGGAGAGACCGTGATCTCCTCCTCGTCCCGGCCGAGCCCCGGATGGCCCGCCTCCACAGTGACCTTCCAGCGCCCGGGGGGCAGCGCCTCCGCGGTGGAGTAACCGATCGCCGAGGCGGGGTCGCGGACGAGCTTCCAGGGGCCGAGGGACCTGCTCCCGTCGGCGCTGACCGCGTTCACCGTGGCGGCGACCCGCTCGTCCACCGGGTCGTCGTCGTTCTCCCAGGTGACGGTCGTCCGCACGCGACCGAAGTCGTGTCCGGTGATCTCCACCTTCAGGGTGTCACCGTGGGCCAGGGCGCCGGTGGCGGTGGTCAGGGACAGGGCCGCGCCCGCCAACGCGGTGGCGACGGCCGGGACGAGGGCTCGGCGCATGACGATGTCCTCCATGGATGAGATGTGGGGAGTGGAATGGGGACGGCCGGCGGGCCACAGGCCCGCCGGCCGTCATCGGAACTGATGCGGGGTCCTCAGGCTCAGGCGGCCTTCTGGACCGTCCACACCTGGGCCGGCGCGCCCGCCGCGTGCTGCAGCTCGATCAGCCACGACCCGTAGTACGGGCGGTTGCTGACGCCGAGGACGTAGCGGCTGTCACCGGCCGTCACCGTCACACCGTTGCCGCTCTGGGCGATCCTCCACCGCTGGGCAGCGGTGTCGGCGCACGGCTGCTGCGCCACATACATGCCGGCGGAGGGGGTGCCGCCGACCTGGAGGCACTTGCCGGATACGGCGGAACGGATACGGGAGTAGCCGTTGCCCGCGCTGTCGAAGTACCACTGCTGCTGGGCGTATCCGTTGCGCTGCGAGCCGACGAGGACGGTGCCGTCGCCGCTCCTGCCGCCCCAGATCTCGGCGGCGTTCCCGGTCGCGCCGTTGGTCAGCAGATGGCGGGTGTTGGGCGTGGGGGTCGTCCCACCGCCGTCACCACCGCCCGAGGTGCGGAACGAGGCCGCCTTGCCCCGACCGCTGTCGCGGCCCGAGGAGTCACGCACCGAGACGGAGACGGTGTAGTTCGTTCCCGGCTTCAGGTTGTAGACACGGGCGCTGGTCCCCTGCACCCAGCCGATGGCCTGGTCGTTCAGGAAGATCTGGTACCAGGCCGCACCGCTGACCGCGCTCCAGCTCGCGACTGCCGAGTCCGGGCCGATCTGTCCGACGGTGACGGCGGGCCCGGTGCCGGAGCCGTTCGTCGGGGTGGGCTTGGGCGTCGGGGTCGTCGGCGTCGGACTGGGGTTCGGGTTGGGGCCGCTGGTGTTGCCCTTGATCAGGAACTGGTTGTCCGCCATGTTCCAGTGCGTGGCGAGATAGCTGCCCTGCCTGGGGTTGGTGTGGAAGTAGTCGTCGTGGTTGCAGTCCAGACGGTTCTCGTACTCCTGGCCCTGGCAGACGTAACGCATCTTCGGGTAGTACGGGGTGTCCGAGTAACACATGACGTCGTACTCGTCCGTGCAGTGCGCACCGCGGCTGGTGTTGGGTGCGCTGTTGTTCACCGCGCCGAGGTTGTGGCCCAGTTCGTGCGCCGCGGTGTGTCCGCCCCAGCAACCGGTGTCGGTACGGCCGTACGACGGGCCGAAGTTGCTGAGGTTGTTCTGACCGGGACGCTCGTCCCCGGCGAAGCTGCCGATGCCGCAATAGACCTGCGTGTCCGCGAAGATCATGTACTTGCGGTCACGGCGGTCGAGGCCCTTGGCCGCGAGCGCCCGGTTCGTGGCGCTGAACTCGGACAGCGCGGAGGCCGGGAGCTCGATGTTGAGCACGGTCGGCGTGCAGTCGGCGGCCGTCACATAGCGGATGTTCCGCACACCGCCGGTGTCCTTGGCGCTTTCCGAGTAGATGAGGTCCGCGTCGGCGGCCCACTTGCGGAACGACGGGAAGTACTGCGCGTACCGGTCTCGTCCGGGGGCGTGCACGTACACCACCTGGACACGGTTGCCGCTGTTGCCGTCGCCGTCGCAGCGCACGGTCTGCCCGGCGGGCCCGTTCGCCGCGGGGGTCTGCGAGTCGGAACTCCCGGCAGCGGGAGGGCTGCTCGCCTCACTGGCCGGGGTCGCGCCGTCGAGTGCGGGTGCGGCGGTGCGCGGAAGCTCTCCCCCGGAAGGCTTCGTGCTCTCCGTCTTGGTCGGATCCTCCGCGGGTGCGGCGGCCTTCACCGCGGGCGGGGTGTCCTTCTTGATGTCGACGCCCTTCGGAGGGGCGTCAGGGCCATGAGTGCAGTGACCGCCGGTTGTGCGGTACACACCCGCGCACGGATCCCCCTCGTGCGCGGGCTTCAGCCCTTCGTAGACCATGCCCCGCTTGGGCTCGCTCTTGGGCACTTCCTTGAGCGGCTCGGGGTCCTTGTCGCGAGCCGGCTCCTTGGCCGGCTCCGGGGTCGCTGCGAGCGCCTCCCCCTGGGCGAGCGACAGCGGTCGGGTTGCGTCCGACCCCGGCTGTGTCGCCTGGTAGGCCACTCCGGCCATGACCGCCATGACGGCGACCGCGGCCGTGCCGAGTATGAGTCGACGGGACTTGCGACGCGCAGGCTTCTTGAGTCTTCTGCGTCTGGACAAACTGCACCTCTTCCTTGGTCAGGGGATGGGTGCGCGAAAGCTTGCCAGACCAAAAGAGCGGAAAATTCAGACAATTGGGATCGACTTTTCCGAAGTCGTTCTGTTATCAACGCTCTTGAATTGATGATCAGTCAACTTGCCTCGCACGCAAGGGAGTTACGCGCGTTGAGCCACTGTGGTCTAGTCCCATTTAAGGATGTCGTAATCTGATCGAAATATGGGTCGACCCTTTTTGAATTTCTGTCAACTCGGTTTCTCACGCGGCGAATTGATGCGATCACAAACAGTGCGGCCCCCTTCCCGTCGAGGGAAGGAGGCCGCCGTCCTCGCGATTACGCGGAATAACCGATCCGCTACTGCTCCGGAACTATCTGCGTGAGTGTCCACGTCCCGTGCGCCCGCACCTGGTAGAAACCCGGCCCGGGCCAACGCAACTCGACGTCCCCGTCGCCATTGCCCTCGGCGAGCTTCACCCACTCCTTCAGGTCCCAGTCCAGCGCCTGCAGCAGGAACGCGCCCCGCCCCCGGTGCCGCAGCACCCCCGGCCCCGGCTCCCCGAGGTAGCGCACGACGTCGAAGCCCCGTCCCTCCGTGTACGCGTCGAACCCGGGCACCAGGTCGACCAGCTCCGTACGGGCCTCCCAGGCCACCTGGGCCCGGTCCCGGAACGTCAGCTGGAAGCGGACCACTTGGTGGTCCCCGGCCCGCGCGAGTGGCACGCGGGCCTCGACGGGCCGCTCGCCACCGGTGAGCGTGTAGCCCCTCTCCCGCTTGCCGGGAGCGTGGCGCGGCAGGGTCACATGGGCGGGCTCGGCCGTGCGGAAGACCAGCACAGCCGGCTTTCGTACGACCGGCAGTCTCACCGTGTGGCGGCCGCCGCCCCCGCCTTTGCCACTCACATGCCGCTCGGCGACCCGGGGTTCCTGGTCCCTGCGCGCGGGGGCGACCCGCTCCCTGCGCGGGGCGATCGGCGCTCGGCGAGCCGTACGGCGTCGGCGGCGCACACCGCGATCGTCAGCACCGCGCCGTCGTCGGGCGCCCAGCGGACCTCGGCCGTGGACGGCCCGTGACGGCGGTCGAAGAAGCACAGCGGCAGCCTCGGGGGCAGCGGCCGGCCGGCCAGGCTCGCGTCCAGACACGCGAGCGCGTGGCGCCCCCGTCCAGCGCCCGCAGCGCATCGAGCGCGTCCTCCCGGTCCCGGTCGCCGACGAACGCCCGCTTGGCCTCGTCGTACGCGTCGAGCGCGCGCTCGAGATCGGCGCGCATCTCATCGGTGGCGTCGGGCTGTCCGGGTGCGAAGGGGTGCTCATCGAGGGCGACTCCGAACGCGGTGATCTCCGCCTCGATCTCGGCGAGTTCACGCTCCCGGCGGCGTCGCCCGCGCCCGAAGAGCTCCCGCATCACCGCAAGGAGTCGACGAACGCGGCGAACGCGACGGGGGTGAGGTGAAGGGCCGGGCGCGTGATGTCCTTGGAGTCGCGCACGACGACGGCGTGGGTGAGCGGCGCGCATTCGACGCACTCGCCGCCCTTGTCGTCGCTGTAGCTGGACTTGCGCCAGGCGGCGCCGCCGAGGGGCGCGCACTCGACGCACTCGCCCCCCTTGTCGTCGCTGTAACTCGACTTACGCCACCGCGTCTTGCTTCCCATAGCGTTCCTCCATCACGTGGCGAATCAGTTCAGCCGAGTCCTCGACGGAGAGTGCGGCGGCTTGCAGGCGAGCGTAACGGAGGGACAGCTCCTCGACCTGCTGCGCGTCGATGGAGGAATGACCGGACCGGTAATCCTCCATGTAGGCCATGTCCGGGTCACGGTGGAAGCGGAACACCGTGAACGCCCCGGAGAATCCGGCGTACGCACCTGCGTCGAACTGCAGGATCTGGACGTTGGCCCGTGAGCCCTCCCGGTAGGTCAACAGATGGGCCAGTTGAGCATGCATGACCGCCGTGCCTCCGAGCCGCTGGTACAGCACCGCTTCACTCATCACGATCCACAACAGCGGCGGCCTGTCTCGGTCCAGGATTCGCTGGCGCGCCACCCTCGCCGCCGCCTTCTCCTCGACGCCGGCAGTGGTCATGACGCCCAGGACGGCGTGCGCGTAGGCCTCCGTCTGCAGGAGCCCATGCACGAGCTGCGGCTGAAAGGCATAAATCTGCCGTGCAGTGGCTTCGATCTCTGCGTATCCCTGGAACCACACCGGCAGCTGGTACCGCAGTACCAGCGGCAGCAGCCGGATGAGCGCGCCCCCCGCCCCGAGCGCGGCATCCACCCGTTCGGTGAACTCACGCGTCGGGAGCTTCCGGGCCGTCTCCACCTGGCCCACCAGCGAGCCCGTGTAGTTGACGATTCCGCCGAGCTGTTTCTGCGTCAGGCCCGCCGTCTCGCGGTAGCGGCGCAGCTCGTAGCCGTAGTAGTCGAGCGGCGAGGCGCTCGGATCGAGTGCGTTGATGTGTCGGACGTCGGGCATGGCGGGACCCCCTTGCTCAACTGCCGCAACCGAAAAGCACGTTGCGTACGTTCGGTAGCCCAGCGTAGTCGTCGCAGGCCACGCTCGTGGCGTGAACGAAGACATTCCCCAGTACGGTATGCGCCTCACCGCAGGCGCCCACTCCGCGCGGCACGTCCGGCGGATCGTCCGCTGTTACCTGACGCTGTGGAAACTGCGCGAGCTCGCAGACTCCGTCGAACTCGCGGTCACCGAGCTGCTGGCCAATGTGGTGCGGCATGTGCCGGGGCGGCACTGCGCGTTGCTGATCATGCGGCATCCCGGCGGCGTACGCGTCGAGGTGTCGGACGGCGTCGACCGGCTGCCCGTCCTGCGGCACGCAGGTGAGGACGACGAGGGCGGCCGCGGGCTGGCGCTGCTCGACGCCGTCGTCGACAAGTGGGGCGTGGACAGCCGGAGGCAGGGCGGCAAGACGGTCTGGTTCGAGGTCGCCCCGGCCGTCGCTCAAGTGGCGGAACCGGCCGAGGTGTCGGACGATGGCTGAACGCGACGATCCACACCCCGGTGGGTGCGGCACACCTGTCCCGCACCCACCGGGATCACGCACGTGTGGTGGCGACTTCCTTGGTCTCGGCCGCCCGTGCGGGGGGCACCGCATGCGCCGGGATCTGGAGCTCGCGGCGTCCGGCGAGGACATAGGTGAGGCCGAAGCCCGCGCCGACGACGGCCGCGCCGCCCACCGCGTCCAGCACCCAGTGGTTGGCGGTGGCGACGATGGCGCACACCGTGAACAGCGGATGCAGGAGCGCGAGGAGCTTCATCCACAGCCTGGGCGCGAGCACCAGCACGACCAGGCCGCACCACAGCGACCAGCCGAAGTGCAGCGACGGCATGGCCGCGTACTGGTTGGTGACGGCCGTCATCGCACCGTAGTCGGGATGGGCCAGATCCTGCGGTCCGTGCACGGTGTCGATGAAGCCCATGCCCGGCATCAGGCGCGGCGGCGCGAGCGGGTACATCCAGAATCCCAGCAGGGCGAGCACGGTCGCGAAGGCCAGCGAGGAACGGGCCCAGCGGTAGTCGGACGGGCGGCGGACGTACAGGACCGCGAGGATGCCCAGCGGGACCACGAAGTGGAAGGACGTGTAGTAGAAGTCGAAGAAGGCTTCGGCCCAGTCCGTCCGTACGACCGCCTGGTTGACCCGGTGTTCGATGTCTATGCCGAGGGCGCTCTCGACGGAGTGGATCTGCCGGGCGTGCGACTCCGCCGCGTCCACGCTGCCGGTCGCGGCGGCGCGGATGTGCGAGTACACCGAGTAGCCGGCCCGTGTCACCAACAGTTCGAGAAGGAGGTTCGGTCGGCTCAGGACCCGCCGCCAGAAGGGCAGCAGCGGCACGTGGCGCAGGCGCGCGGGGACCGGCCGGGCGTATCGGGTGGGCACGGGGCGGCGGAAGTACGGCGATTCGAGCGACAGGAACGGCACCGCGCAGGCCGCCGCGACCGCGGCGATGAGCAGCGCGTTGTCGCGGATCGGGTGCAGCACCGTCATGTTGGGCAGGAGCATCGTGCCGGGGAGCGTCATCACCAGAACGACGAGAACCGGCCACAGCAGGCGGTCGCCGGCGCGGTTGCCGACCCGGCCGACGACGGCGAGGAGCACCCACAGCAGTTGGTGCTGCCAGGCGGTCGGGGAGACGGCGACGGCGACGCAGCCGGTCAGCGCGACGGCCAGGAGGAGCTGGCCGTCACGGGCGTGGCGAACGGCACGGCGCAGGCCTAGTAACGCGACGGCGGCGGCGAGCAACAGATAGAGGGCGATCTCCAGCGGGCCCTCGAGACCGAAGCGGAGCAGTGCGCCGTGCAAGGACTGGTTGGCCATGCTGTCCGGGCGGCCGCCGAGCCCCGCGCCGGCGACGTGGTGCACCCAGTACGTCCACGAGTCGCCGGGCAGCGCTGCCCAGGCGAGCACGGAGAGGGCGGCGAAGGCGCCTGTGGCGCTCGCGGCGGCTTGCCGGCGGCCGGTGAACCACAGCAGTGGCGCGAAGAGCAGGACGGTGGGCTGGAGGGCCGCGCCGAAGCCGATGAGCAGGCCGGACGATCTCTCACCGCGCGCGGTGAAGCAGCCGAGGAGGACGAGCAGGACGGGGATGATGCTGGTCTGGCCCAGGTGGAAGCTGTTGCGCACAGGCAGGGACAGCATCAGCAGGCTGATGGCGACGGGGGCGGCGAGCAGGGTGCTGCGGCGCGACACGGGCACGGGCAGGGCGCGGGAGACGACGAGGCCGAGGGCGACGACGAGCAGCAGTGTGCCGAAGGTCCAGGCGATGCCGAGGCTCTGCTCGGCGGAGTGGGCGAACGGTTTGAGCACGAGGCCGGCGAACGGTGTGCCGGTGAACCGGTCGGTGTCGTAGAGCCCGCCCGTCACGTGCAGCACCCCACTGGGGCCGATCCAGGTCTCCAGGTCGGTGAGCCGATCGCCGGGCGGCTGCCGCAGCACCGCCGCCGTCTGCCGTACGGCGAGGACGGCGGCGACGAGCCACAGCGCCGCCCTGGCCGCGCCGACCCTCGAACCCGTCGCCGTGCTGCCGGGCACGCTGCCTTCCGCGTTCGCCACGTCGCGCCGCGCCTCCCCACCGTTGTGTCGTCCCGGTCCTGCTCTGTGCTCCTGCTCCACTGGGCGTCGCTACGGCGACGCACTGCCCCGTTGGAGAGACTCAGGCAACCCCCTCTTCGCCTGACTGTCACCCCGTTGCTGTCAGATTCTTGCTGTCCGGCCGCACCCAGAAGGCTCTGACCAGCCGGAACCGCCGAGGCACCCGACATCGTCACAGGAGGTATGCGGGGGAACATACAAGAACGCGGGGCACACGCGCGCACGTTCGTCATCCTGTCGGCGCTGCTCATGCTCCAGCTGGGGACACTGATCGCACCGGCGCACGCCTGCGGCTGCGGGGCGATGGTGCCCGATCCGAACGCGCGCATCGCCGTGGGCCGGGAGACCTCGGTCGTCGACTGGGACGGCAGCACCGAGCAGATCGTCATGCGCTTCACGGTCACGTCGGACACGCCGCGGGCGGCGTGGATCATGCCGGTGCCGGGGCGGGCCACCGTGGAGCTCGCCGACGGCGCGCTCTTCGACGAGCTGGTGCGGATCGCCGCGCCCGAGCACCGCGAGCGGCACTACTTCTGGCCCCGGGGCGGTGACTGGCCGTTCGACGACGTGGACGGGGCGGGCGCGCCGCCCCCGGACGCGGCGGCCGGAGGCGGCGTGGGCGTGGTCGGCCGCGAACGGCTCGGGGACTTCGACGTCGCCCGGCTGACGGCAACCGACCCGGCCGCGCTCGGCGACTGGCTGGACGAGAACGGCTTCGAGATGCCGGCCGGCCTCGACGAGGACCTGCGGCCGTACGTCGAGCGGGGCTGGGAGTACGTGGCCGTACGACTCGCGCCGCGCGAGAAGGGCGCGGTGCTGACGGGCACGCTCAACCCCCTGCGGCTGCGGTTCGCGAGCGACGAACTCGTCTATCCGATGCGGCTGTCCAGGCGGGCGGAGACCTCCCAGTCCCTCGGTCTGTTCGTGCTGGCCGAGCACCGCATGGAGCCGCGCTCGGCGATCGGCGGCAGCGAGCCGGAGGTGACATACGCGGGGAAGGTGACTTCCGCCGAAGGTGAGCTGGGCCGCCTCACCGGCGGGAAGGAACGCTTCCTCACCGTGCTCGACCAGGAGTTTCCCGACCCGGCCCGGATCGACGGGGACCACGAGCTGCGGGCGACCGCCGAGGACACACCCTTTCGGCGGGTGGTGTGGGAGGACGAGTTGCTGACGCTCGGCGGCGTACCGGCGTGGGTGCTGACGCTGGGCTCGGCCACGGCGGCCGCCGCGCTGTGGGCGGTACGGGCCCGGCGGCGCAGGCGGATCGTGCCTCCTGCGCCGATCCATGTGCCGCCGCCGGCCGCCTGAAATAGCGTGGCCGTATGACTGAGGACGCTGCTGAGGACCATGCGCAGGACCGGTGGAACGCCGTCGACCACTACATCGACGACCTTCTCGTCCCCGAGGACGACGCGCTGACGTCGGCGCTCTCGGCGAGCGAGGCGGCCGGGCTCCCGGCGATCAGCGTCGCCCCGAACCAGGGCAAGCTGCTGCATCTGCTGGCCCGGATCCAGGGCGCGCGCACTGCGCTGGAGATCGGCACGCTGGGCGGCTACAGCACGATCTGGCTGGCCCGCGCGCTGCCCGCCGACGGTCGGCTGATCTCAATCGAATACGACCCGGCCCACGCGGACGTGGCCCGCGCCAACCTGGCCCGGGCGGGCTGCGAAAAGGTCGCCGAAGTCAGGACGGGCGCGGCCCTGGACCTGCTGCCCCGCCTGGCGGCGGAACCGGGCGCGGGCCCGTTCGACCTGGTCTTCATCGACGCCGACAAGGCCAACAACGCGCGGTACGTGGAATGGGCACTGCGCCTGACGCGCCCGGGGAGCGTGATCGTGGTGGACAACGTGGTCCGCGGCGGCCGGGTCGTGGACGCGTCGGCCGACGACCCGGCGACCAACGGGACGCGCGAGATGTACCGGCTGGTGTCGGAGGAGCCGCGGTTGGACGCGACGGTGGTGCAGACGGTGGGCACGAAGGGCTGGGACGGGCTGCTGGTGGCGCGGGTGGTGAGCTGACGTTCCCGTAACCGGAGGCTCCGCCCCCGGCCCCCGCACCCCGGCGCCCTGCGGGCGCGGGCGTCGTGGCTTCGCGCGCGTCGCCCCGCCCGGGGCGTCGGCGCGTACGCCGGGTGCCGGGCACGGCCCTCGCACCCCGGCGCCCTGCGGGCGGTGGCGTCGGGTCGGCGAGGGCGAGCGCGGCACGGAGGCGCGGGCGGAGCCCCGACAAGCGCGTCACCCACAAGCAGCCCCGTCGACGATCGAGGCACGGGGCTCGGAGTGGAGCCCCGACGAGTGCGTCGCGCACAAGCGCCGCGGGGCCCGGGGCACGCCCGGCACGGCGGCATCGGTGTCGTGCGGCAGGATGGGCGCATGAGCATCGTGAAGATCAACGTCCTCTCCGTCCCCGCCGAGCAGCGCGAGACCCTTGAGAAGCGCTTCGCCTCCCGCGCCGGTGCCGTCGAGTCGTCCGACGGGTTCGAGTGGTTCGAGCTGCTGCGGCCCGTCGAGGGCACCGACCAGTACCTCGTGTACACCCGCTGGCGCGACGAGGAGTCGTTCCAGGCGTGGATGGAGGGCCCCATGAAGGCGGCCCACCAGGGTGGTGGCGAGGGCGGCGAGCGTCCCAGGCCGGCCGCGAGCGGGTCCACCGTGTGGTCCTTCGAGGTGATCCAGCAGGCCGCTCCCAAGGTCTGACACCCGCCGGCCGCGGGCCCGGGCCCGTGAGCGCCGGGGGCGTCGGCGCTGCTCCGGCGCCGTAATTCGCTGGCGGGACGGGCCCGTCCGGGGATACAGAGTCCCTATGACCGAGTGGACCCTCGCCCCCGAGGCCGTCGACACCGACGACGCCTACGCCCTGCGCCGCGCCTACTACGGCGATGTCGCCGGCAGCTACTGGAAGCGCGCGGCGACCGAGGCCGAGATCGACGAGGGGCTGGCCGGGGACGACGCCGAGCGGCTCGTCCCGCCCACGGGCCAGTTCGTCGTCGGCCGGTACGGGGACGAGCCCGCCGCCTGCGGCGGGGTGCTGATGCTGGACGCGGAACGGGCCGAGCTGACCCGCGTGTTCGTACGTCCCGCCTTCCGCGGCCGTAAGGGCGCGGGGCTCCTGATGGACCTGCTGGAGCACGAGGCCCGCGCGCTCGGCGCGCGCCGTATGGTGCTCAACACCCGCCTGGACCTGGTGCAGGCCCGGGCGCTGTACCTCCGGCACGGGTACGCGGAGATCCCGGCGTACTGCTCCGGCCCGTACATGGAGATCTGGTACGGCAAGGACCTGTAGCCCCGCACCCGGCCGCTCAGTGCCGGTGGGGGTACTCCACCGCCGGCCGCTCGTGGTCGCCGCGCGGCTCGCTGTACGGGCGTTCCGCGTCCGATCCGCACAACTCGCCGGTGAGCTCGCGCACCAGCTGGATCAGGTCCGTCGGCCGGTCCGGCCCCCACCAGTCGCCCAGCAGATCCGCCAGTGACTCCTCACGGGCCTGCGACAGCCGGGCCGCCGCCTCCGCCCCCGCGTCGGTGAGCAGCAGGTCCAGCCCCACCCGGCGGGCCAGGCCCCGCCCTTCGACCTCACGGGCCGCCTCGGTGACGGCCCGCAGGGGCACGGGGGTCGTCTCGGCGAGGCGGGCCGGTTCGACCATGCCCTGCCGTTTGATCCGCAGCAGCAGCCAGCTGGACGCGGGCAGCAGGTCGTACCCGGCGCGCGCGGTGATCTTCTCGTAGATGTGCCGGCGGCCCTCGCGGGAACCCAGGACGGACAGGGCACGGGCGCACTCGTCGTGCGAGGAGCGTTCGACCGGGTTGGAGGCGAGGGTCTGGCTCGGGTCGGGCGCGGTGACCGAGCCGCGCAGCGTGTCCTCCTTGAGGAACCAGGCGACGAGGAACGCGAGGACGACGACGGGCGCGGCGTAGAGGAAGACGTCCGTGATGGACGTGGCGTACGCGTGGAGCACGGGAGGGCGCAGCTGCGAGGGGAGTTCGGCGATGGCGCGCGGGTCGGCGGCGAGTTCGGACGCGCCCGCGCCCGGCGGCACCTGCTGTCCGGCGAGCGCGTCGGTGAGCTTGTTCTCCAGCCGGCCCGCGAAGACGGTGCCGAAGACGGCGACGCCGAACGACGCCCCGATGGACCGGAAGAACGTCGCGCCGGACGTGGCGACGCCCAGGTCCTCGTAGGTGACCGCGTTCTGGACGACGAGCACCAGCACCTGCATGACCAGGCCCAGTCCGGCGCCGAAGACGAAGAAGATCGCGCTCATCTGCCAGGTGGAGCTGGACTCCTTGAGCTGATGCAGCAGGACGAGCCCGATGGCCGTGACGGCCGTGCCGGCGAGCGGGAACACCTTCCAACGGCCGGTACGGCTGACGATCTGGCCCGACCCCGTCGAGGTGATCAGCATGCCGAGCACCATCGGCAGCATGTGCACACCGGACATGGTCGGCGACACACCCTGCACGACCTGGAGGAACGTCGGCAGGTACGTCATCGCCCCGAACATCGCGAAGCCGATGACGAAGCTGATGACGGCGACGAGGCTGAACGTCCTGATGCGGAACAGCTTCAGCGGCAGCACCGGCTCGGCGGCGCGCCGCTCCACGGCCACGAACGCCACCAGCAGGACGACGCCGAGCACCGCGAGGCCGACGATCTGCGCCGAGCCCCAGGCCCAGGTGGTGCCGCCGAGGGAGGCGACGAGGACGAGGCAGGTGGCGACGGAGGCGATGAGGAACGTGCCGAGGTAGTCGATGGTGTGCCGGGTCGCGCGGACCGGGATGTGCAGGACGGCGGCGATGACGAGCAGCGCGACGACGCCGATGGGCAGGTTGATGTAGAACACCCAGCGCCAGCTGAGGTGTTCGGTGAAGAATCCGCCCAGCAGCGGCCCGAGGACGCTGGTGGCGCCGAAGACGGCACCGAACAGGCCCTGGTAGCGGCCGCGTTCGCGGGGCGCGACGATGTCGCCGACGATCGCCATGGACAACACCATGAGCCCGCCGCCGCCGAGGCCCTGGAGGGCACGGAAGAGGATGAGCTGGGGCATGTTCTGGGCGATGCCGCACAGGGCGGAGCCGATGAGGAAGATGACGATGGCGGCCTGGAAGAGCTTCTTGCGGCCGTACTGGTCGCCGAGTTTGCCCCACAGGGGGGTCGCGGCGGTGGAGGCCAGCATGTAGGCGGTGACCACCCAGGAGAGATGGTCCATGCCGCCCAATTCGCTGACGATGGTGGGCAGCGCGGTGGCGACGATGGTCTGGTCGAGTGCGGCGAGCAGCATGCCCAGCAGCAGGGCTCCGATGGCGACGAGCACCGTCCGGCGGCTCTGTCCCTCCCCCGGGGCCGGGTGCGCCTGCGCGGTGCTCACTTCCTGGGCCATACGGATCTCCTTTGCGCTCCCCTCCATCGTGGTGGGTGTGTCCGGTTATGGCCTGCCGAGCGGCGGGCGCGGGGTGGCACCTGCTGGACTGCTGTGCGGTGCGGCACCGGTCGTCTGGATAATCGGCGGCATTCCAAGGGGAGGGGACCGGCCATGACCGGAAACAGCTGCACCGAGTGCGGCAGACCGCTGCGCGCGGACGGCGGCGCGGGGCTCGGATGCGACTGCGCGCGGAGGGCGGCTGAGGCGCTGCATGCGGAGCGCCAGGCGCACGTGGCGGCGGAGGACTTCGACCCGCTGCGGATACGTCCGTACGTGACTCTCCCCGAGCCGGACCTCCCGCCCACGGGCCCCCCGCCCCTCACGCTGCCGCCACAGGCGGGAATGACGCCGGAGGCAGGCGGGGTGGGCTTCGGGGCGGCCCCGATGCCCGCGGAGTCGGGCGCCGCTGGGCTGGTGCCCCCCGGTCCCGCGACGGAGCGGCCGGCCGCGGCGGGCCCGGTCCCGGTGGGCTCTCCGGGCCCACTGCCCCAAGAGGCGGGCGCGGGGTCGGTGCCCCAGGAGGCGGGCGCGGCCGGTCACGGGCAGGGCCCGGTTCCGCCAGGGCAGGGCGCGGCCGGTCCGATGACGGACGCCCCCCAAGCCGTCGGGCAGGTGACCGGCAGGCTAGGGCTCGCGAGCGGCGGCGGCCGCATACCGCAGGTGCCGGGCGCGGCCGGTCACGGGCCGAGCGCGGTTCCGCCAGGGCAGGGCGCGGCCGGTCCGGGAGCGGACGACCCCTGGATGGTCGGGCAGGTGGCCGGCGGCGTATCGCAGGGGCCGGTGGGCCCCGGGGTGGACCCCGGGATCGCGGCGCCACCTGCCTCCGGCCCCGCTGCGCCCGCCGCAGAAACGGCGACGCCCGGCCCGGCGGCCCAGGGGCAGGGCGCGACTGATCCAGGACCGGGGGGCTCCGGTGTCCCGGACGGTCCCCGGACCGTCGGGCAGGTGGCCGGCGGGCTGGGGCTCGTGGCCGGGCCGGTCGGCGGGGGCGTACCGCAGGGGACCGTTCCGCAGCCCGGACCCGGTGCGATGCCCGATCTCGCCGAGACCGTCGCACACGGGCGGGGCCCGGTCGGCGGGATCGTACGGCTCCCGGGGGCGAGCGGGAGGGGGCCCGTGCCCAGGGACGTCGCCGCGTTCGCGGAAAGAGAGGACGACGACACCCACGAGCTGGCGCCGCTCAACGGTCACGCCCCCGGCGCCGTGCACCCCGACCGGCGCAGGCCGCGGCGGCGCGGGCCGGTCGCCGTCCTCGTCGGTGCGGCCGTCATCGCCGTGGTGGCGACAGTCGCGTTCGCCGGCGGCCTGTTCTCCGGCGACGACGAACGGGACCGCGTGTCCATGCCCGACCGGGACACCACCGGTCCCAGCCTCAACGTCGGCCCCGACGGGCCCTCCGCTCCACCGTCCGTGACCGGCACGCCGTCCGCTTCCGCCGCCGCTTCGGCGTCCGCCTCCGCGGCGCCCTCCGCGTCGTCCTCCGCGTCGGCACGGCCCTCGGTCTCCGCCGCGGTGGGCACGGAGTCGTCCGGGCCGGCGTCGGCAGCCCCGAGCGCGCCGCCGTCGACCGCCGCGGCCACCGGCAGCGTGGCGGAGGAGCCGCCCGGGCGGTCCTCGACAAGGACGCTGCGGGAGGGCGACAGCGGCCCGGCGGTGACCGAGCTCCAACTGCGACTCGCGGAGATCCGGCTGTACGAGGGCCCCGCGGACGGGAATTACGACGAGACGGTCGAGGACGCGGTGGCGCGGTTCCAGTCGGCCCGTGGCATCAAGGGGGACCCGCTCGGCGTCTACGGGTCCAAGACGCGAAAGGCCCTGGAGTCGGAGACGAGCGAGCCGTGACGGGACCGATGCGGCGGCGGGGTGGCGTTCACCCGCCCTCGTTTTGTATCGTGTAGGAACAAAGTGGTTCCGCCCGTGTTCCCTGACCGGCGGGCGGAACCGCTCTGTCTCCCTCCCCCCGCCCTGGAGCCATGCCGATGCCGGCCACCGCCACGTCCGTCCTGACCGCCCGTGCCCTGCTACTCGACATGGACGGCACCCTCGTCGACTCGGACGCCGTGGTCGAACGCTGCTGGCGCGCCTGGGCCCTCGACCACGGACTGGATCCGGACGAGGTGCTCAAGGTGGTCCACGGCCGCCAGGGCTACGCGACCATGGCCGTGCTCCTCCCCGACCGGCCCATGGAGCAGAACCACGCCGACAACCGCGTCCTCCTCGCCCAGGAGACCGCCGACACCGACGGCGTGGTGCCCGTCGCGGGCGCGCCCGCGTTCCTGGCCGCCGTCGCGCACCACCCCCACGCCCTGGTGACCTCGGCCGACCAGGCCCTCGCCACCGCCCGGATGAACGCGGCCGGCCTGCCGATGCCCGAGGTCCGCGTGACCGCCGAGTGCGTGGGCGCGAGCAAGCCGGATCCGGAAGGCTTCCTCAAGGGCGCGGCCGAACTGGGCCACGACCCGGCCGACTGCGTGGCGTTCGAGGACTCCGAGGCCGGGATCACGTCGGCCCGCGCGGCGGGCATGCGCGTGGTCGGTGTCGGCCCGCGCGCGGCGGCCTTCGCCCCGGACCTGTACGTACCGGACCTCACGCACCTCAGCGTCACGACCCGCACCGACGGAACGATCGAGCTCGGCATCCGCGAGAACCGGCCCGCCGACGCCCACCAGGGCTGACCCCGCCGTCCCCAGCAGCCGACAGGCCCGCACGCCGCCCGCGCTCGACCTGCCCTCCCCCGTCTTCCCGCCGAACGAGCACGCCCGGCAGGTCCTGGGCCGGCTCCAGGACAACCGGCGCAGCGCAGGGCCGGTCAGCCGGCGAGGGCCTCGTACAGGCTGAACCCGGCGAGGGCCAGCATCAGCACGGCGGCGACCCTGGTGATCAGGCGCAGCGGCACGTACCGCATCAGGGTCCGGCCGCCCAGGATGCCGATGGCGGCGACGGCCCACAGGGCCAGTACCGCGCCGAGGCCGACGGAGACGGGGTTGTCGTAGCGGGCCGCGAGGTTGGCGGTCATGATCTGGGTCAGGTCGCCGAACTCGGCGACCAGGATGAGCATGAAACCCGCGCCCGAGACCTTCCAGAAGGACTGGTCGGCCGGGGCCTTGATCTCCTCCCCCGCGCCGTCGTCCTTCTTCATGAGCAGCATCAGCGCGCCCGCGAGGAAGAGGAGGCCGACGACGGCCTGCACCAGCCGGTGCGGCAGCAGGGTCAGCACGCTGCCCGCCGCGATGGCGAGCGCGACATGGACGGCGAAGGCGGCGGCGACACCTGCGAAGACGAAGGAGGCGCGGTAGCGGGCGCCGAGCATCAGACCCGCCAGCGCGGTCTTGTCGGGCAGCTCGGCGAGGAAGACGACGCCGAACGTGATCGCCATGACGGTGAAGCTGATCATGGATGGGAACCTCAATCGGTCGGGCGCCGCCCTGCCGAGAGTCCTGAGCGTTTCAGGGGTCGCTTCGGCACGGCAGCGCCATGAATGCATACATGGACACTGCGGCCGAAGGTCTCGCTGGCGGTCTCCTACGAGTACGAGACCGCCTCCGGGCGCCGGCCGGGCACGAGGCCCGGCAGTATGTCGACGTTCCGGCGAAGAGCTACTCCCCTTCTGCCCTACAGCCTACGCGACCCCCCGGCCGGCCCCGTCAGGGACCTGGGTCCCGCGGTCCACGCCCCCCAGGCCCGACCCCGTCGCCCCCACGCCTCCCCAGGACCCCGGCCGCGCCCCCACGTCCCTAGGATCCCGGCGCCCCGGACTTCGCACCGTCCCGGTGCAGCCGCCCCCGTGCGACGAGCTCCAGCACCACCGCCACCGCGACGGCCTGGACGGCCATCAGGGCGACGAGCACGAACAGTTGCACCGCACCCGCCTCCACCGGTGACGCGCCGCCGAGCAGCATGCCGACGAACGCCCCCGGGAGTGTGACGAGCCCCACGGTCCGGGTCTGGTCGAGGCCGGGCAGCAGGGCGTCGGAGGCGGGCAGGCGCGCCACTTCCATGCGGGCGTCCCGGTCCAGCAGGCCGAGGGCGAGGCCCGCCTCCACCTCGCCGCGGCGCTGGGCCAGTTCGTCCAGCGCGCGGCGGCCGCCGAGGACGGTCGCGGTGAGCGCGCCGCCGATGAGGATGCCGGTCACGGGGACGAGCGTGATGCCCTTCACCGGGACGAGTCCGGTCAGCAGCAGGGCCATGACCACGGGGAGGACGCCGGCGGCGATGGGGAGTGCGGCCCACCACCAGGTGGCGTTGGCGGTGATGCGCCGCCCGGCGGTGCGCACGGCGACCGCGTACATCAGCAGCAGGAAGGCCAGGAGCAGCGGTACGGCTTCGACGACCCAGCCGATGGCGAGCGAGACGACGGCGAGTTGGGCCGCGGCGCGCACGCCGGCGACGGCGATGGCGCGGGACCGGCCCAGGTGGGCGACGGCGGCGACGGTCGCCGCGACGGCGAGCAGGACGGCCAGTACGGCCCCGAGCGTGAGGTTGACCGGCAGCAGCACGCGGCAACCCTAGCCCCAAGCACGGAGGGTGTCGGTGCGTCAGAACACTTGATGTGACGTGCCCATGTCGTCACTCTGTTACCTGGCGCCCACCCCCAAGAAACCTGGCGCCGCCAGCATGGCCACGCCTGGGCCCCCTCCCGCACCGAAGGGCGCAGGGGTGGCCACGTTCCCCCCACTCAGAAGGAGTTCGTATGTCTGGTGTCTACGCGCGTCATGCCCGCCGCATAGCCGTGCTCGCCGCAGCCTCCGCCGTCGCGGCCACCGGCCTGCTGGCCACCGCTCCCGCCGCGCAGGCCGCCCCGCCCACTCCCGTCAGCGCGTCCACCGCCCGCAGCTACCTCAGCCAGCTGACCGTCTCCCCCGAGGGATCGTCCACGGGCTACAGCCGTGACCTGTTCCCGCACTGGATCACCCAGTCGGGCGCGTGCAACACACGCGAGGTCGTCCTCAAGCGCGACGGTTCCAACGTGGTCCAGGACTCCAGCTGCGCGGCCGTCAGCGGCAGTTGGCACTCCCCGTACGACGGCGCCACCTGGTACGCGGCCTCCGACGTGGACATCGACCACATCGTCCCGCTGGCCGAGGCGTGGCGATCCGGCGCCAACAGCTGGACCACCTCCAAGCGTCAGCAGTTCGCCAACGACCTCACGCGCCCGCAGCTGATCGCGGTCACCGACAACGTCAACCAGGCCAAGGGCGATCAGGACCCGGCCGAGTGGCTGCCCTCGGTCACTTCCTACCGCTGCATGTACGCCCGCATGTGGGTGCACACGAAGTACTACTGGAACCTGAAGGTGGACTCCGCCGAGAAGAGCGCGCTGCAGTCGATCCTGAACGGCTGCTGACGGCCGCCACCACGAGGAATCCGGCCGCATGAACCGGGCCGCAGGGAACCGGGCCGGAAAGAAGCGGATCGTAGGCAGCCGGCCGTGAGGAACCAGGCCGTCCCTCCCGTCGTTCCGTACCGTACGGAGGCTCGTTCCGTACCGTGCGGGGCGACCGGAAGGGGCACACATGGCCGGGCTGCGCCTGGGACCGCTGCTGCGGTACGTGGACTGGGACACGGGCACCGGCGCGACCGTCTGGGCCGAGGCGGACCGCCCGTGCACGGTCGAGGTGCGCTGCGAAAGCGGCGCCCACGGCTCCTCGCGCACCTTCCGTATCGCGGACCATCACTATGCGCTGGTCCAGGTGACCGGTCTCACGCCGGGCACGGCCACGGCCTACGAGGTGCTGCTCGACGGCGAGCGGGTGTGGCCGCTGCCCGACTCGCCCTTCCCGCCCAGCACGATCCGTACGCCCGAGGTGCCCGCGGCGGCCGTCACCGTCGCCTTCGGCTCGTGCCGCTGGGCCGCGCCGCCCGCCGGCGGGCACGACCCGGTGGGTCCCGACGCCCTGGACACCCTCGCGGCCGCTCTCGCCGCCGACCCCGGCCTTCCGCGCCCGGACGTGCTGCTCCTGCTCGGCGACCAGGTGTACGCGGACGAGACGTCGGACCCGACACGGCGGTGGATCGCGGACCGGCGGGCCGCGTCGGGCGCGGGCCGCACGGCGCCCGCGGACCAGGTCGCGGACTTCGAGGAGTACACCCGGCTGTACGACGAGTCCTGGCTCGATCCCCTGCTGCGCTGGCTGCTGTCGACCGTGCCGAGCTGCATGATCTTCGACGACCACGACCTCGTCGACGACTGGAACACCAGCGCGGCCTGGCTCGCGGACATGCGGACGAAGCCCTGGTGGCAGGAGCGGGTTACCGGCGGGCTCATGTCGTACTGGGTGTACCAGCACCTGGGCAACCTCTCCCCCGCCGAACTGGACGCGGACGAGCTGTACGGGCGGGTGCGGGCGGCCGGGGACGGGACCGAGGCGCTGCGGGAGTTCGCGCTGCGGGCCGCTGCCGATCCGGCCACGGTCCGCTGGAGCTACCGCCGTGACTTCGGCCGCACCCGGCTGCTGATGGTGGACACGCGGGCCGGCCGGGTGCTGGCGGAGCACGAGCGGGCGATGCTCGACCCGCAGGAGGCGGCGTGGCTGCGCGACCAGGCACTCGCCGACCGCGGCTCGCTGGACCATCTGCTCGTGGGCAGCTCGCTGCCGTGGCTGCTGCCGCCGCTGATCCACGACGCGGAGGAGTGGAACGCGGCGCTGTGCCGGGGCGAGCGCGGCGCGCGCTGGGCGCGTTTCGCGGAGCGGGTGCGCAGGGGCGCGGATCTGGAGCACTGGGCGGCGTTCCCGGCCTCGTTCGAGAAGCTGACGCGCATGATCGCGGAGGCGGGCGCCGGTGAGGACGCCCCGGCGAGCGTGTGCGTGCTCTCCGGGGACGTGCATCACGCCTATGTGGCGGAGCCGGTGTGGCCGGCGGCCGGGCGGCCGGTGGCGCGGGTGCTCCAGCTGACGTGCTCACCGCTGCACAACTCGGTGCCCGCGGCGCTGCGGGTCGGATTCCGTTTCGGCTGGAGCCGGTTCGCGAGGCGACTGGGCCGTGCGCTGGCGCGGCACGGCCGCACGGGCGCGCCGACCGTGGACTGGAAGCGTACGGGCGGGCCGTGGTTCGGAAACCAGCTGATGACGCTGACGCTGCGGGGCCGCTCCGCCGCGCTGCGCCTGCAGCGGGTGAAGGGCGGGGAAAAGGCGCACGGTGGAGCGGCGCGGCTGACGACCGTGCTGGAGCGGAGCCTGACGGACGGTCCGTGACCGGGCGTCGGGTTCCGGCCGCATATGGGGACAACGCCGACCCGGCCCGGCGGCGTGCGGCGTCGCAACGGCATGATGAGGCGGACGGTCCGCTTCCAGCGGCCGTCAGGCACCCCCCACATGCCCCGGGAGCACGTGTTGTCCGCAGGTACCGCGCAATCGTCCCTTCCCTCCGCGATAGCCCTCGTCGGCGCAGGTCCCCGCGGCACCTGTCTCCTCGAACGGCTCTGCGCCTCGGTCCCCGAACTCGCCCCGGACACACCGCTGACCGTCCATGTCGTCGACCCCGCGCCGCCCGGCGCCGGGCGTGTGTGGCGCACCGATCAGAGCGCCGAGCTGCTGATGAACACCGTGGCCTCGCAGGTGACCGTTTTCACGGACGACAGCGTCGGCTGCGAGGGGCCGTTGTGCCCGGGGCCGAGCCTGTACGAGTGGGCCGCCGACCGACCCGGCGAGCGGCTCGGCCCTGACGAGTACCCCACCCGCGCCTGTTACGGGCGTTATCTGGAATGGGCGTTCGCCCGTGTCGTGGACTCCGCCCCGGGGACGGTGGAGGTACGGGTGCACCGGGCCCTCGCCGTACGGCTGGAGGACGACCGGGACGCTCCGCCGGACGCAAGGGACCCGCTGCAGTCGCTCCGGCTCGACGACGGCACGCTGTTGTCCGGGCTGAGCGTGGTCGTGCTCGCGCAGGGCCACTTGCCGGTCGCTTCAGGCCAGTCCACCACTCAGCTCGCCGACTACGCGGCCCGGCGGCCCGGACTGCGCCACTTCCCGCCCGCCAATCCCGCCGATCTCGACCTGTCGGTGATCGCCGCCGGAGAGCGGGTGCTGCTGCGCGGTCTGGGACTGACCTTCTTCGACCACCTGGCCCTGCTGACGACCGGCCGCGGTGGCTCGTTCGTGGCGGACGGTGAGCGCGGGCTGGTCTACCGGCCGTCCGGACGCGAGCCGAAGCTGTACGCGGGCTCGCGGCGCGGGGTGCCGTACCAGGCGCGCGGGGACAACGCGAAGGGGCCGTCGGGGCGCCATGAGCCGCTGGTCCTGACACCGGAAGTGATCGCCCGCTTCCGTCGCCGCGCCGACGCCGGTGAGCCCGCCGACTTCCTCGCGGAGATCTGGCCGCTCGTCGCCAAGGAGGTGGAGACGGTCTACTACGAGGCGCTGCCGGCGGTTCGCAAGCGGGATGCCGCGGGCGTCCGTGACGGCAGCGCGGGCTCCTTCCATGCGGACGGCGCGAGGTCCCTCCCTGCCGACAGCGCGGGGTCCTTGCATGCGGACGGCGCGGGGTCCTTCCGCGAGCGGTTCCTGGCAGCCGGACACGGCAGGCCGGACGAGGCCGCGGTGCTGGAGGCGTTCGGCGTCACGGCAGCCGACCGCTGGTCGTGGGAGCGCATCGCGCGCCCGCACGGCGGCGAGGTCTTCACCTCCCCCGGCCACCACCGGGCCTGGCTGCTCGCGCATCTGCGCGACGATGCGGCGCACGCGGCGCTCGGCAATGTCGCGGGCCCGGTGAAGGCAGCGCTCGACGTCCTGCGCGACATCCGCAACGAGCTGCGTCTGATCGTCGACCACGGCGGTCTGACCGGTACGTCCCGCCGCGACCATCTCGACCGCTGGTACACGCCGTTGAACGCGTTCTTGTCCATCGGCCCGCCGCGGCGCCGGATCGAGGAGATGACGGCGCTGATCGAAGCGGGCGTCCTGGAGGTCGTCGGCCCCCGGATGACAGTGGGCACCGAGAACGGGCTGTTCACGGCCGAGTCGCCCGACGTGCCGGGCTCGGCCGTGACGTGCACCACACTGATCGAGGCACGGCTGCCGGAACCGGATCTGCGCAGGACACACGACGAACTGCTCGGCCGGCTGTTGAAAACAGGCCAGTGCCGCCCGCACGCCATCGACGGTTACGAAACCGGCGGCCTGGATGTAACGCCGCGCCCGTACCGTCTGGTGAACCGTCAGGGCCGGGCGCATCCGCGCCGTTTCGCGTTCGGCGTCCCGACCGAGGGCGTGCACTGGGTGACCGCGGCGGGAGCCCGGCCGGGCGTGGACTCGGTGACGCTGTCGGATGCGGACGCGGTCGCGCGGGCAGCTCTGCGCTCGCTCGCCCCGGGTCCTGCCCCGGCGCTCGGGGGTCCGGGGAGGGCGCCGGGCGCGGAAGCGGAATCCAGGACGGAAATGGGGCGGCGGCCAAATGTTGAACTTGCAAGTATGAATTAGGTCCGCCTAACCTGGGCCTCCTCATCGGTTCCGTCCCCATGACCGAAGGAGTCCCCATGACCACCCCCACACTTCCCGGACGGCTGCATCAGGCCCAGCCGTACGCGCTCGGGCTGTTCCGCATCGTCGTCGGCCTGCTGTTCCTGTGCCACGGCGCCGCCTCGCTCTTCGGCGTGCTCGGCGGGATGAACGGCACCACCGTCGAGACGGGCGCCTGGCCCGGCTGGTACGCCGCGGTCATCCAGCTCGTCGCCGGCGGGCTGGTGCTGCTCGGCATCGGCACCCGCAGCGCCGCGGCCCTCGCCTCCGGCTCGATGGCGTACGCCTACTTCACCGTGCACCAGCCGGAGTCGCTGTTCCCGCTGCAGAACGGCGGTGAGGCGTCGGCCATTTTCTGCTGGGCGTTCCTGCTGCTCGTCTTCACCGGCCCCGGAGCGCTCGCCCTCGACGGCCTGTTCGGCGCACGCCGCGCCGACCAGGAGGGCGAGGACGCGGGCAAGGAGCGGACGGCCGTGACCGCCTGACCCAACGGCCGCGGCTTGGGCCGCAGCAGGCCCGGCGAGGGCCCTGCCGCCCGCCGTACGCCCGTAGTTCAGCGGTGCCCGGCCCCTCGACGCGAGGGGCCGGGCGCTTCGCGTCGCGCGTGCATCCCGTGCACATTCGCGGTATTCGGGCGGCGTACGACATCCGGACACCCTGCCGACCCCTGCCGATCTCCGCGCGTCACCCGGGCGTACGCTGTACAGCTGTCAAGCCGCCCCTGGCGCCCACGCGACACAGCGGCCTTGTCACCGAAAACGGGGAGAGAACAAGGTGCTGGAGAGTCTGGAGAGCGTGGGGTCGCTGACCGGCAGCCCATGGATCTACGCCGTCGTGGCCCTGTCCGTTCTCCTCGACGTCTTCCTGCCCGTGCTGCCGAGCGGTGTGCTCGTCATCACGGCCGCGACCGCTGCGGCCGCCGGCTCCACGGCGGACACCGTCGCCGGCGCGGCGGGGCAGGTCCAGCGCGAAGTCCCCTCCCTGCTGGTCCTCGTGCTCTGCGCGGCGACCGCCTCCGTGCTCGGCGACCTGGTGGCCTACCGGCTCGCCTGGCGCGGCGGTGCCCGTTTCGACCGGGCCGTGGCCCGCTCCCGCCGCCTGGCCAGGGCGCAGGAACGTCTCGGCGCCGCGCTCAGCCGCGGCGGCGGAGCACTCGTCGTCATCGCCCGCTTCGCACCCGCCGGACGGTCGGTCGTCTCCCTGGGCGCGGGTGCCGCGCACCGCAACGTCAGGGAATTCCTGCCGTGGTCGGCCCTGGCGGGTGTGGCCTGGGCCGGCTACAGCGTCGGCCTCGGCTACTTCGGCGGCCAGTGGCTGGGGGCGAGCTGGATCGGCGCGGCGGTGTCGGTGCTCGCGCTGTTCGCGGCCGGATCGCTGGCCGCCTACGTCATGCGACGCCCGGCCCCGACCGCCTAGCGGCCCGCGAGCCGGGTCGGCGCGGCGGTGCAGGCGGGGGTCGCCGACCGCCCGTGTCATGCGGCTGTGTCATGCCGCGTCCGACACCGACCGCCTGGCGGCCCCGCGCACCTCGAGACCGTCGAGGAGCCTGCGGGTGGCCTCGGTGATCTCGTCGACGGCCTGCTCGAACACCTCCCGGTTGTGCGCGGCGGGCGCCCGGAAGCCGGACACCTTGCGCACGTACTGCAGGGCGGCGGCGCGCATGTCCTCCTCGGTGGCTTCCTCGGGGAGCACGGGCGGACGAAGGGTCTTGATACTGCGGCACATGCGTCCAGTGTGCCGCGCACCACTGACACGAGGCGAGCGTTCGGGGGCGACGCCGCCGCCGAGCCCATGGGAGCGGCTGGCTCGGCCCGGGGCGTGGCGATTGTGACGCACTCGGACCGCGCCGGCCGCCGCGGGGGGACGGGGGCCGCCGGCGCCACTCCTGCCACGGGACGGCGGGCCACCGGTGCAGCCTCGCCGGGCGGCGCCCCAGCCGGGAAGCCGGGGGGCGGCGTGGGCCGGACGCGGCCGAGCCGTCCGAGCGCCCCACGGACGGGACCGGGCACCCGATCTGCGCCGGACGCAACCGCCGCAGGAACAGGCGCGGACCGCTGACAACTGCCAGGCCCGTGCAGCCGCGCGCCCGGCACGGAACGCGGCCGAGCCGTCCGCAGGCACTCCCCGGCACCGGTCCGGTGATCGGCGGGCCGGCGAAACGGCCCCCGGACGGCAGGCCGTCGGCGTCCGCCACGCCGGTGCCGCCGCACGCACGGTCGGGGTGCGGGGGCCAACCGGCGGGGGCCCTCAAGAGGGCCGGGCCCGTGGACAGTAGAGTGCGGCAGCGTCCCCCTCCCCCGCTTCCCGAGGTACCCGACTCCGTGACCCCCGCACCACGCCCACCTGCAGTGACCGTCGTCGGGATCGGCGCGGACGGTTGGGCGGGGCTCGCCCCCGCCTCACGGGACGCCCTGCGCGGGGCCGACGTGATCATCGGCGGTACGCGGCAGCTTGCGCTCCTGCCCGTCGAGTGCGGCGGCGAACGGGTGCCGTGGCCCAGCCCGCTGCGCCCCGCGGTCCCGGGCCTCCTCGCCGCGCATGCCGGCCGCCGTATCGCCGTCCTTGCCAGCGGTGACCCCCTGTTCCACGGCATCGGGCGCGCGCTGGCCGAGGAGCTCGGCCCGGACGCGCTGCGCGTGCTGCCGCATCCGTCATCCGTGTCGTACGCCTGCGCCCGGCTCGGCTGGCCCGTGGAGGACGTCGGCGTCGTCACCCTCGTCGGCCGCCCGGCGGCCCGTCTCGCCGCCGCACTGCACGACGGGCGCCGCCTGCTGGTGCTCAGCGCGGGCGCGGACACCCCGGCCGAGGTGGCGGCTCTGCTGCGGGACCGCGGATACGGGCCGAGCAGGATGCGCGTCCTCCAGCGGCTCGGCTCCCCCGCGGAACGGCAGGCCGACGGCACCGCCGACACATGGTCCGCCGCCGTGGACCCGCTGAACGTCATCGCCCTCGACTGCCGGCGCGCCCCCGGCACGCTGCGGCTGTCCGCCGCGCCCGGTCTGCCGGACGAGGCGTACGAGCACGACGGCCAGCTCACCAAGCGCCATGTACGCGCCGCCACCCTCGCCGCGCTCGCCCCCGCGCCCGGCGAACTCCTGTGGGACATCGGCGGAGGCTCGGGGTCGATCGCCATCGAATGGATGCGCACACATCCCTCGTGCCGCGCCGTCACCGTCGAACGCGACACCACGCGCGCCGAGCGCATCGCGCGCAACGCCGACACCCTCGGCGTACCCGCCCTGCGCGTCGTGCGCGGCGCGGCGCCCGAAGCGCTGGCCGGGCTGCCCACGCCCGACGCGGTGTTCATCGGCGGTGGGCTGACCGCACCCGGCCTGCTGGACGCCTGCTTCGACGCGCTGCCGCCCGGCGGTCGGCTGGTCGCCAACACCGTGACGCTGGAGTCCGAGGCGCTGCTCGCCGAGCGGTACCGCGCGCTGGGCGGCGAACTGGTGCGGCTCGCCGTCGCGCACGCCGTGCCCGTCGGCGGTTTCACCGGCTGGCGCCAGGCGATGCCCGTCACCCAATGGTCCGTCACCAAGACTGGAGAGCTGTCATGACCGTGTACTTCATCGGTGCGGGCCCCGGTGCCGCCGACCTGATCACCGTCCGCGGCGCGCGCACGCTGGCGTCGTGCCGGGTGTGCCTGTACGCCGGCTCCCTCGTCCCGACCGAGCTGCTGGCCGAATGCCCGCCGGACGCCCGCCTGGTGGACACGGCCCGGATGGACCTGGACGCCATCACGGCCGAACTCGTCCGCGCCCACGAGGAGGGCCACGACGTGGCCCGGCTGCACTCGGGCGACCCGTCCGTCTTCAGCGCGGTCGCCGAGCAGATGCGGCGGCTGGACGCGGCCGGGGTGCCGTACGAAGTGGTTCCCGGCGTACCTGCGTTCGCGGCGGCGGCCGCGGCGCTGAAGCGGGAGCTCACGGTCCCGACCGTGGGCCAGACGGTGATCCTGACGCGTATCTCCCAGCAGGCGACGCCGATGCCGGAGGGCGAGGACCTCGCGACGCTGGGCAGGAGCGGGGCGCTGCTGGTGCTGCACCTGGCGGCACGCTATGTGGACCGGGTGGTCGACGAGCTGGTCCCGAACTACGGCAAGGACTGCCCGGCGGCGGTGGTCGCGATGGCGAGCCGCCCGGACGAGCTGGTCCTGAGGGGCACGCTGGAGGACATCGCGGACCAGGTGAAGTCGGCGGGGGTGACGCGCACGGCGGTGATCCTGGTGGGCCGCACGCTGGCGGCGACGCAGTTCCGCGACAGCCACCTGTACTCGGCGGAGCGCGACCGGCACGTTTGCTGACGGGGGTCGCGGCGCGCCTCGGGCACGGTACGGACGGAGTCCCGCGCCCTCATCCGGTCCGTCGCGACCACCAGGCCGACGGGCACGGCGCACGGCTCCCGGGGGGCGAGCGGCCCCGAACCGCGCGGCGTCCCCGTGGTGTTGTGCGGAACGATTGCCCACCCAACGAGTGGCCCCCAGCCCCCACGGCGAAGCACACGCCCCCAGCCAAGAGGCACGCCCGCGGCAAAGCCCGTGCGCCCTCACCCGGTCCGGACACGACCACCACGCCCACGGGCACGGCGCAGAGGCTTCCCCGGGGGCGAGCGGCCCCGAACCGCGCGGCGTCCCCGTGGTGTTGTGCGGAACGATTGCCCACCCAACGAGTGGCCCCCAGCCCCCACGGCGAAGCACACGCCCCCAGCCAAGAGGCACGCCCGCGGCAAAGCCCGTGCGCCCTCACCCGGTCCGGACACGACCACCACGCCCACGGGCACGGCCCATGGCTTCCCCGGGCGAGCGGCCCCGAACAGTGCTACGCCCCAGGCGTTGTGCGGAACGATTGCCCACGCATCGGGTGACCCTCAGCCCCGCACGGCGAAGCACGCGCCCCCAGCCCGGAGGCGGCAGGGGGACTTCCCCCGGGCGAGCGCCCCGGAGGGCGCGGCGTCCCCGTGGTGTTGTGCCCTCCCTCCCCAGACTCCGTCCGGGGCACCGCCGTCGCCCTGCGGAACAGTCGCCCACAACAGTGGTCCGGAACTCCGCGCGGCGAAGCCCGCGCAGACGGCCGGGCGCCAGTGCCCGGGCGGCGCGGCCCGCGCGCACGGGGTCCGGGGCGGAGCCCCGGGTCTCGTCAGAGTTTCGGGGAGGGGCGGGGTGGGGGAAAATCACCCCGCCCGGGCACGCCCTCGGGCACGCTCACGGACCCTTCGGGGCCGCGCGGCCCACCACCGTGCCCGCGCGGTCGATGCACACCACATCCACCCACACCGGCGCGCCCCGCAGGACCGACAGGGCCTCGTCGCGGGCCGTCGCCGCGACCAGGTCGCCGAGCGGGACGCCCGCCGCCTCGCAGAGGCGGAGGGCCGCCAGGCCCGTGTTGGCCGTGGCGATCTCCGTGGCAAGGGACTCGGACGCGCCGCCCGCGCGGGCCAGGCCGGCGAGGAAGACCTTGTCGACCTGGGAGCGGGCCGAGTGGAGGTCCAGGTGGCCCGCCGCCAGCTTGGAGAGCTTGGCGAAGCCGCCGCAGATCGTGAGGCGGTCGACCGGGTGGCGTCGGATGTACTTGAGGACCGCTCCCGCGAAGTCGCCCATGTCGAGCAGGGCGATCTCCGGTAGGTCGTAGAGCGTCGTCACCGTCTTCTCGGAGGTCGAGCCGGTGCAGCCGGCCACGTGCGTGAGGCCCGCCGCGCGGGCCACGTCCACACCGCGGCGGATGGAGTCGATCCAGGCCGAGCAGGAGTACGGGACGACGATGCCGGTCGTCCCCAGGACGGACAGGCCGCCGAGGATGCCGATCCGCGGGTTCCACGTGGAGCGGGCGATCTCCTCGCCGTCGTCGACGGAGACCGTGATCTCGACGTCCCCCGTGCCGCCGTGCAGGCCCGCCACGAGCGCGACGTGCTCGCGCATCATCCGGCGCGGGACCGGGTTGATCGCCGGTTCACCGACCTCCAGGGGCAGGCCGGGCAGCGTGACCGTGCCGACGCCGGGCCCGGCACGGAAGACGACGCCGGAGCCGGCCGGGAGGATCCGTACCGTCGAGCGGACCAGCGCGCCGTGCGTGACGTCCGGGTCGTCGCCCGCGTCCTTGACGATCCCGGCCATGGCCGCGCCGGCCGACAGGGACTCGGCCGCCAGCGCGAACGCCGGCGTCTGCCCCTTCGGCAGAGTGACCGTCACCGGGTCCGGGAACTCCCCGGTCAGCAGCGCCGTGTACGCGGCCGTCGTCGCCGCCGTCGCACAGGCACCCGTGGTCCAGCCCGGGCGCAGCCCCGTGTGCTTGAGTTGGGCGTCGCGCCCGCCGCCTGGACTCATGAAAGGACTCCCGTGCACATACTCGTTCTGGGCGGGACCGCCGAGGCCCGCGCCCTCGCCGCGGCCCTGCACCCCGAGGTCCGCGTCACCAGCTCCCTCGCCGGGCGCGTCGCGAGCCCCCGGCTGCCGGCCGGCACCGTACGGATCGGCGGGTTCGGCGGCGTGGAGGGGCTCGTGGACTGGGTGCGCGCGCACCAGGTGGACGCGGTCATCGACGCCACCCATCCCTTCGCCGAGCGGATCAGCTTCAACGCGGCCCGGGCGGCCGCCACCACCCATGTTCCCCTGCTGGCGCTGCGCCGCCCCGGCTGGGTCCCGGTCGAGGGCGACGACTGGCACCCGGTCGACTCCCTGGGGGAGGCGGCCCGCGCACTGGACGGCCTGGGAGAGCGGGTGTTCCTGACGACCGGACGGATGGGGCTCGCCGCCTTCGCGGACTGCCCGCAGTGGTTCCTCGTACGGTCGGTGGACGCGCCCGAGGCCCCGATGCCGGCCCGCGCCGAAGTCCTCCTGGACCGGGGACCCTTCACCCTCGACGGCGAGCGCGGGCTGTTGCGCGCCCACCGCGTCGATGTCCTCGTGACGAAGGACAGCGGCGGCGCGGCAACCGCCCCGAAGCTCCGCGCGGCCCGCGAGGCGGGCATCCCGGTGGTGGTCGTGCGCAGGCCGCCGGTGCCGGAGGGCGTGCGGGTGGCGGCGACGGTCGAGGAAGCGGCGGCCTGGGTCCACGGCTGAAGCCGCCGCCCGTCGGGGTGCGGCGGCCTCGGTCGCGTGCGGCGGGGGACGGTGTTCCGCCGGAAGGGGGCTGTACAGCCCTGTTCCGCTCCGCACGGCACACGGCCGATCCGGGCGTCGAATCGATCCGTTGGAGCCGGGTCGTCGCGGGGAGGCCGTCCGCGTCCCGCGACGGGACGCGGACGGCCTCGATGCCTTCACTCGTAGCGGCGCGGCGTCCAGGTGATCGTCCGGCCGTCGCCGCGCTCGACCGCCCGTGTCCGGGACGAGCCGATCAGCAGCAGCGTGCGCATGTCGACTTCGGAGGGCTCCAGCGTCTTCAGGGTCACCACCCGCACCGACTGCTCCGGGCCGCCCACGTCCCGCGCCACGACCACCGGGGTCTCGGGCGAGCGGAGTTCGAGCAGCAGGTCACGGGCTGCCGCCACCTGGTGGGTACGGGAGCGGGAGCCCGGGTTGTAGATCGCCAGGACCAGGTCCGCCTCCGCCGCCGCCCGCAGCCTGGTCTCGATGACCTCCCAGGGCTTGAGCCGGTCGGACAGGGAGATCGTGGCGTAGTCGTGGCCGAGCGGGGCGCCCGCCGCGGCCGCCGCCGCGTTCGCCGCGGTCACGCCGGGCAGGACGCGCACGGGCACGTGCGTGTACTGCGGCTCGGAGGCCACTTCCAGTACCGCCGTCGCCATGGCGAAGACGCCCGGGTCGCCGCCGGAGACGACCGCCACGCGCCGCCCGCGCCGCGCGAGATCGAGGGCGAACTCGGCGCGTTCGGACTCCACCTTGTTGTCGGAGCCGTGCCGGATCTGGCCGGGCCGGTGCGGGACGCGGTCCACGTACGTGGTGTAGCCGACGATCTCGTCGGCGTCGGCGAGCGCGCGGCGCGTCTCGGGGGTCAGCCACAGGGGCCCGGCGGGCCCGGTGCCGACGACCACGACTTCGCCGCTCTGCGGTTCCGGCCGCGGATTGGCGATACGGCTCGGCACGACGGCGACGGAGAAGTACGGCACTGAGTCCGGGTCGATGTCGGCCAGTGGGCCGGTCCGTTCGCCGCTCATGGTGGCACGTTCGACGTACCGGGCCTCGTCCAGCCGGCCTGAGGTCTCCATGGCGCGGCGCACCGCGGGGAAGGTACGGCCGAGCTTCATCACCACGGCGGAGTCGGTCGCGGCGAGACGTGCGCTCAGCTCGTCCTCCGGCAACGTGCCGGGAATGACGGTGAGGACCTCCTCCGCCTCGCACAGCGGCGTCCCGAGGCGGGCCGCGGCGGCGCTGATGGAGGTGACGCCGGGGACGACCTCGGTCGGGTAGCGGTGCGCGAGCCGCTTGTGCATGTGCTGGTAGGAACCGTAGAAGAACGGGTCGCCCTCGGCGAGGACGGCCACCGTCCGCCCGGCGTCGAGGTGTTCGGCGAGGCGGGCTGCCGCCTCCTCGTAGAAGTCGTCGAGCGCGCCGCGGTAGCCGCCGGGGTGGTCGGTGGTCTCCACGGTGATCGGGTACATCAGGCGCTCCTCGATGTGGTCGGGGCGCAGGTGCGGTGCGGCGATCGAGCGGGCGATGGAACGGCCGTGGCGGGCGCAGTGGTACGCGATCACATCCGCCTCGGCGATGACGCGCGCGGCGCGCAGGGTCATCAGTTCCGGATCGCCGGGGCCGAGCCCGACGCCGTACAGACGCCCTGTCGTCTTCTGGTCGGCGCTCACTACTCCACCTCGCTCGCGATGGCGTTGACCGCGGCGGCGGCCATGGCGCTGCCGCCGCGGCGGCCGCGCACCACGAGGTGTTCGAGGCCCAGGGGGTGGGCGGCCAGGGCGTCCTTCGACTCGGCGGCGCCGATGAAGCCGACGGGCATGCCGATGACGGCGGCGGGGCGGGGGGCGCCGTGTTCGATCATTTCCAGGAGCCGGAACAGCGCGGTGGGGGCGTTGCCGACGGCGACGACGGAGCCCTCGAGACGGTCGCGCCACAGTTCGAGTGCGGCGGCGCTGCGGGTGGTGCCCAGCTCGGCTGCGAGCGCGGGCACGGAGGGGTCGGAGAGGGTGCAGATCACCTCGTTGTCGGCGGGCAGCCGCTTGCGGGTGACACCGCTCGCCACCATCTGTGCGTCGCACAGGATCGGCGCACCGGCGCGCAGGGCGGCGCGGGCGTGCAGGACGACGTCCGGGGAGTAGGCGAGGTCGCGGACGAGGTCGACCATCCCGCAGGCGTGAATCATGCGGACCGCGACCTGGGAGACCTCGGCGGGCAGCCCGGCGAGGTCCGCCTCGGCGCGGATCGTGGCAAAGGACTGGCGGTAGATCTCCGCGCCGTCCTTCTCGTACTCGAACACTGTGCTCTCGCTCACTTCGTCGGTCGGTCGGTGGGGTGGTCAGGCGTACGCGCCGCCGCGAGGGCGTCGGCGAGGTCGGAAACGGGCACGGTGTGCCGCGGGGTGCCGGGGGCGGTCAGCGCGTAGTGACCGTCGCCGGTCGCGACGACGTCCACCCAGGCGCCCCTGGGGTGCCCGCAACGGCGTTCGCAGCCGGACCAGTACACGGGCAGCCCGCCCGCGCCGGCGGCGATGCGGGCGGTGGCGTCGGCCCGTACGTCGGCGAGGGACTTGGCGCACCCGGGCCGCCCGGTGCAGGCGCCGACGCCGAGCCAGGGCGAGTCGGGCGAGGTGACGAGTCCGGCGTCGGCGAGGGCGGGCAGGAGGGCGCCGGGAACGCCGGGCAGGACGACGCCGCGCCACGGCGTGACGCGCAACTCACCGGTGCCGTGCGCCTCGGCGGTCCGGGCGAGCAGCCGCCACTGGCCGGCCCGCATCCGCCCGAGCGCGACGACCACGTACACGCCGGCGCCGTCGCCTCCCGGCAAGGGGCCGGGCACGGGCGGCGCTGCCGCGCGCTCGCCGTGACCGGCGTCGGCCGCGGTGCCAGCCGCACGGGTACGCCCGGCATCCGGCCCTGTGCCGCCGTCACCCTCTCGGTCACCGTCTCCGGGAGCCACCGGCCAGGCAGTGGCTCCACCGGCCGACCCGTTACCGGCCTCCGGCCCCGCTGAACCCGCGGCGGCGTGTGCCGAACCGGCCGGGAGGGCCAGGTCCACTGGGGCCGCCGCATGGGCCAGCTCCGCCGGGCCGGCCGCGTGAGCCAACCCCGCAGGGTCCGCCGATCCGGCCGCCGCCGCATGGCCCGGGTCCACCGGGCCCACCGCGTGGGCCAGCCCCGCCAGGTCCACCGCGTGGGCCAGCTCCGCCGGGCCCGCCGCGTGAGCCAACCCCGCAGGGTCCGCCGATCCGGCCGCCGCCACGTGGGCCGAGTCCGCCAGGTCCGCCGCGTGAGCCAACCCCGCAGGGTCCGCCGATCCGGCCGCCGCCGCGTGGCCCGGGTCCGCCGGGCCCGCCGCGTGAGCCAACCCCGCAGGGTCCGCCGATCCGGCCGCCGCCGCGTGGGCCGAGTCCGCCAGGTCCGCCGCGTGAGCCAACCCCGCAGGGTCCGCCGATCCGGCCGCCGCCGCGTGGGCCAGCTCCGCCGGGCCCGCCGCGCGTACCGGCCCCGCCGAACCCGTGGCGGCGTCTGCCGCATCCACCGAACCGGCCGGGACGGCCAGGTCCACCGAGTGCGCCGAGAGGCCCGGGGCCGCCGGGCCCGCCGCGCATGCGGGCCCCATCGACCCGGCCGGGTCCACCACGTGGCCCAGGTCCACGAGATCCACCGACCCCTCCGGCCCCGCCGGCCCCGCAGACATCCCGGTCGGCCTCGCCGGCACCCCCGCCGCCGCCAACCGTCCCGCCAGTTCCGCCGCCGACACTCCGTATCCCTGCGGCAGTTCACGTACCCGCCACGCCTTCGTGCCGACGGCCGACGCCGCGTCCAGGAACGCCTCCGCCGCGAGCAGCAGCGCACGGGCGCCGTCCGCCGCGCGGACCGTCACCGCCTGCTCGCCGAGCAGGATCCGTACCCGCTCCCCGCCCTGCTCTGCGAGCAACATCACATCCGCGCCCAGCCCCGCCATGTCCCCGCGCCCGTCGTCCAGCGCGAACAGGAACCGCCCCGACAGCGCCGTCGCCCGCCGGCTCGCGCACAGCAGCGCGTCCAGGTCGCGTACGAGTGGTTGCACGTCCAGGTGCCCGCGGCCGTCCAGGCCGGACAGCGGCGAGGCGACGACGTTGCGGACGCGCTCGTGGGCGGGCGCGGGCAGCAGACCCGCCGCGTCGAGCAGCGACGCCAACTCCCCGCCGCAGCCCCCGCCGAGGCCCCTGAGCTGAAGGTTGCCGCGGGAGGTGATGTCAAGCGCGCCGTCGCCGAGCCGCTCGGCCGCGTCGGCCAGCGCGTACGCCTGCCGCGCGCTCAGCACACCCGCGGGCACGCGGACGCGCGCCAGCGCACCGTCGTCCGCGGTGTGCAGTCGCAGTGCGCCGGGGCAGGCATCACCGCGGTCCCGTACGGGAGTTTCGTCCCGGTCCGGGCGGTTCGAGGGGGCCGAAGGCATGGCGGCGAGCATACCGACCATCACACAGGCCACCTGATGCCGGAGACGTGATGGCCCTTACTATGCTGATCGGCGGACCACACGGTCCGTCACCGCCGAAGACGGCGTCAGGGGAGGAAGCCCGGTGGAATTCCGGCGCGGTCCCGCCACTGTGAGCCCGGCCGCAGCGCAGCACGCGCACGCCGCCGGGTGAGCCAGGAACTCCCGCCGTCCTCACACCGCCCGGGGCGCGGAAACCCCGAGGAAGGCCAGACGCCGCATGCAGCAAACATCGGGGGCGCACTCCCCGCAGGCCCGCATCCTGCTCCTGTCGACGTCCGACACCGACCTGCTCAGCGCACGCGCGGCAGCCGGACCGGTCGCCTACCGCTTCGGGAACCCCTCACGCCTTCCGATCGATGACCTCCCCGCCCTCCTGGAGGGCACTGACCTGGTCGTCGTGCGCCTCCTCGGCGGGTTGCGCGCCTGGCAGGAGGGCATCGACCTGCTGCTCGCCCAGGACCGCCCCGTCGTCGTCCTGACCGGCGAACAAGCCCCCGACGCCCAGCTGATGGAGGCCTCCACGGTCCCGATCGGCATCGCGGCCGAGGCCCACGCCTACCTCGCGCACGGCGGCCCGGCCAACCTGGAGCAGCTCGCCCGCTTCCTGTCCGACACCGTGCTGCTCACCGGCCACGGCTTCGAGCCTCCGTCGGCGGCGCCCACCTGGGGCCGGCTGGCGCGCACACCCCGCCGGGAGAGCGACGACCCGCTGATCGCCGTGCTCTACTACCGCGCCCACCACATGAGCGGCAACACCGCGTTCGTGGACACCCTGTGCGGCGCGATCGAGGACGCCGGCGGCCGGGCGCTTCCGTTGTACGTGGCCTCCCTTCGCGCCCCCGAGCCCGACCTGCTGGAGCAACTGCGCGACGCGGACGCCCTGGTGACCACGGTGCTCGCGGCGGGCGGCACACGCCCGGCCGACGCGTCGGCGGGCGGCGACGACGAGTCGTGGGACGCGGGCGCGCTCGCGGCCCTGGACGTACCCATCCTCCAGGCGCTGTGCCTGACGGGGCCGCGCTCGGTGTGGGAGGAGAACGACGAGGGCCTGTCCCCGCTGGACGCGGCGAGCCAGGTCGCGGTGCCGGAGTTCGACGGCCGGCTGATCACCGTCCCGTTCTCCTTCAAGGAGATCGACGAGGACGGGCTTCCGGCGTACGTCGCCGACCCCGAGCGCGCCGCCCGCGTCGCCGGGACCGCCGTGCGCCACGCCCGTCTGCGCCACATCCCCAACGCGCGCAAGCGGGTCGCACTGGTCCTTTCCGCCTACCCGACCAAGCACTCCCGTATCGGCAACGCCGTCGGCCTGGACACCCCCGCGTCCGCCGTCGCCCTGCTGCGCCGGCTGCGCGCGGAGGGCTACGACTTCGGGCCCGAAGGCGACATCCCCGGCCTGGTGTCCGGCGACGGCGACGAGCTGATCCACGCGCTGATCGAGGCCGGCGGCCACGACCGGGACTGGCTGACCGAGGAGCAGCTCGCCCGCAACCCGGTGCGCATCCCGGCGGCGGACTACAAGCGCTGGTACGCGCAGCTGCCGGCGGAACTGCGCGAGTCGGTGGAGGAGCACTGGGGGCCCGCGCCGGGCGAGATGTTCCTGGACCGCTCCCGCAACCCTGAGGGCGACATCGTGCTGGCGGCCCTGCGCCGCGGCAATCTGCTCGTGCTCATCCAGCCGCCGCGCGGTTTCGGCGAGAACCCGATCGCGATCTACCACGACCCCGATCTGCCGCCCTCGCACCACTACTTGGCGGCCTACCGCTGGATCTCCGCCTCGGCGGACGACGGCGGTTTCGGCGCGGACGCGATGATCCACCTCGGCAAGCACGGCAACCTGGAGTGGCTGCCGGGCAAGAACGCCGGCCTGTCGGCGTCCTGCGCGCCGGACGCAGCCCTCGGTGACCTGCCGCTGGTCTACCCCTTCCTGGTCAACGACCCGGGCGAAGGCACCCAGGCCAAGCGCCGCGTGCACGCCACGCTCGTCGACCACCTGGTGCCGCCGATGGCGCGGGCGGAGTCGTACGGCGACATCGCGCGCCTGGAACAACTCCTGGACGAGTACGCCCAGATCTCGTCCATGGACCCGTCCAAGCTGCCCGCGATCCGCGCCCAGATCTGGACGCTGATCCAGGCGGCGAAGCTGGACCACGACCTGGGCCTGGACGACCGGCCGGACGACGACGGCTTCGACGACTTCCTGCTGCATGTCGACGGCTGGCTGTGCGAGGTGAAGGACGCGCAGATCCGCGACGGTCTGCATGTGCTGGGCGGCGCGCCGACCGGCCCCGAGCGGGTCAACCTGGTGCTGTCGATCCTGCGCGCCCGCCAGATCTGGGGCGGCACGACGTCGCTGCCGGGCCTGCGGGAGGCGCTGGGCCTGGACGAGTCCGCGGCGACCCGTACGACGGCCGATGAGGCGGAGGCCACGGCCCGCGAACTGGTCGAGGCGATGGAGGCGGCGGACTGGGACCCGGCCGCGGTCCCCACCTCCCACGGTGAGCAGGTCGAGGCGATCCTGCGCTTCGCCGCCCTCGAAGTGGTCCCGCGCCTGTCCCGCACGACGGACGAGATCACCCACGCGGTCCACGCGCTGAACGGCGGCTTCGTCCCGGCGGGCCCCTCGGGCTCGCCGCTGCGCGGCCTGGTCAACGTGCTGCCGACGGGCCGGAACTTCTATTCGGTCGACCCGAAGGCCGTCCCGTCGCGCCTGGCATGGGAGACCGGCCAGGCGCTCGCCGACTCCCTCCTGGAGCGCTACCGCGCGGACAACGGCGCATGGCCCACGTCCGTCGGACTGTCCCTGTGGGGCACGAGCGCGATGCGGACGGCGGGCGACGACATCGCCGAAGCCCTCGCCCTGCTGGGCATCCGCCCGGTCTGGGACGACGCGTCGCGCCGTGTGACGGGCCTGGAGCCGATCCCGCTCGCCGAGCTGGGCCGACCGCGCGTGGACGTCACCCTGCGCATCTCGGGCTTCTTCCGCGACGCGTTCCCGCACACGATCGGCCTGCTGGACGACGCGGTCCGCCTGGCCGCCTCCCTGGACGAGCCGGCCGCCGAGAACCACGTCCGTGCCCACGCCCAGGCCGACCTGGCCGAGCACGGCGACGAACGGCGTGCCACGACCCGTATCTTCGGCTCCCGCCCGGGCACGTACGGCGCGGGCATCCTCCAGCTGATCGACTCCCGCGACTGGCGCACGGACGCGGACCTGGCGGAGGTGTACACGGTGTGGGGCGGTTACGCGTACGGCCGCGGCCTGGAGGGCCGCCCGGCGCGTGACGAGATGGAGACGGCGTACAAGCGGATCGCGGTCGCGGCGAAGAACACGGACACGCGCGAGCACGACATCGCGGACTCCGACGACTACTTCCAGTACCACGGCGGCATGGTGGCCACGGTCCGCGCCCTGCGCGGCACGGCCCCGGAGGCGTACATCGGCGACTCCACCCGCCCGGAGACGATCCGCACCCGCACCCTGGTCGAGGAGACGTCCCGCGTCTTCCGCGCCCGCGTGGTCAACCCCCGCTGGATCGAGGCGATGCGCCGCCACGGCTACAAGGGCGCGTTCGAACTGGCGGCGACGGTCGACTACCTCTTCGGCTATGACGCGACGACGGGCGTGGTCGCGGACTGGATGTACGACAAGCTCACGGAGACGTACGTCCTGGACCCGACGAACCGCGCCTTCCTCCAGGAGGCCAACCCCTGGGCGCTCCACGGCATCGCGGAACGCCTCCTGGAAGCGGAATCCCGCGGCATGTGGGAGAAGCCGGACCCGGCGGTGCTGGAGGGGTTGCGTCGGGTCTTCCTGGAGACGGAGGGGGAGTTGGAGGAGGGGGACGAGTAGGTCCGTTCCGGGGCGGGCGCCACGCAGCTGCCCGCCCGCACGGCACGCTGTCGTGCGGTGGGTGCCGGTGGGCCGCAGTACGGTCCTGTCAACGCAGCCGGAATCGACCTGACACTCGACTGCGCGGACGCGCGGCTCCTCGCCCAGTTCTGGAAGACGGCGCTGGGATACATCGACGAGCCGCCGCCCGCGCCCTTCACTACCCTCCCCCTGGGCCCTGCGGCCCGGGAGATGCCCCCAGCGTGGCTCGCCTGCCGCGTGCCACGACAGCCGCGCCGGATGAAGCGGGAACGGTGGCAAGCGTCGGAAGGTGGCTGCGGTCAGCTCTGCTTCTGCAGGGCCGCAAGACCCTTCTGCAGGTCGTCGAGGTTCATCACCGGCTCGAAGGTGACCTCCGCGCCCATCTCCTGGAAGAAGGGATCGGCGATGGAGGGCAGTTGTGCGGTGTCCTGCATGTCGAAAACGAGGATCATGGTGCGCCCACCCTCGGGCGTGAAGTAGGCGGCCTCCGGCTTCAGCCGTTCGATGGTCGACCGCACCGACATCGGCATCGCTCCGCCCTTGGTCACCTGATTCGACATCTGGGTGTCCATGCGAGCCTTCATCATCATCCTCATCGCACGCTCTCCTCTCGCACCGAGACCTGCGCGGTCCGGCCGCGCCAGCGGGGATCCAGTGCGTCCCGATCAGCCTCACGTCCGCGATCGTCTGCCGCAACATCTCCTGCTCCGTGCGAGACGCCCGGGCAGGCAGACGTGCCGATCAGCGGGACGCGAAGGATGCCTCGTCGCATGCGGAGAAGGATGCCGGCATGAGAGCGCCAAGGCCGGCGGTGCGCTCTGAGCTCGGGAGTCACGGCTCGTTCGACACGCTGTCTGGCCGTGAACCGGGCGGACGGCCCGTTGTAGACCTGGCCGGGGAATCGTCGGATGCTCCGGCTTCACCGTGGCCGGTTGATGCGGCACGCATCTGGCACGGCGACTCGGAGAAGGTGCCGCTCCCGGGTCCCTGGTGCCGGTCAGATCTCGTCGCTCTTACAGCACCCATACCCGTTCACCCAGCAGTAGTAGTGACCGCGCAACAGCCTTTGGTTGCAGTCAGGACACACAGTGACTTGGACCGGATTCACGCGAATGACGGACGTGTCCTTCAACTCCAGGACCGCTCCCACCGCCTCTCGCCCGTGCTCACGAATCCCCTGCTGCACAAACTCAAACGCGCCGTAGACGCGTCCGCATTCACATGGGATCCGGTTCGAGAACAGAGCTCCGGTTTCCTTGACCCCCAACTCCGCCTCAATCCTTGCCTTTTCCTCTTTGGAAACGGCCTCCACTTCCGTTTCCCTGATTCGCTTTGGTGTCCAGTACCAGGAGTTCACCGCTGCCGCTTGGGCATGAGTGACGTAGAACGTCGCAGACCCGCCCTTCCTGAGGGTCTCTTGCACAGCGGCGACGATGCTGCTGTCATCCGCGGAAATCACAGCCTTGCCACTGGACACGACGGCCTCGATGGCGGACAACGAGGAGCTTTCCATGCAACATACCTCCGGACACAAAAGAGAGGACCGATCCATCCACCCGGGTAGCGCCTGTTCTCGTATCTGATCCTCAGAGAATGAATCACCCTCCGCTACCCAGGGCCGCCATCGGGATGAACGTCAATCAGGGTGTACGGACCTGACTCGCCTGAGCCTCAGGTGTGGCCACGCCGGAGTCCGCCTCCCAGGTCATCAAGAGGTGGGCACAAGCCAACGATCAGGCCAACGCGCAGGTGGTTCACCGTCTTTGGGCGCGAGCTGCCAGGGGACAAGAGATCGGGCCCGTGAGATTGCCGCGACTCGGGCAGTCTGTGGACCTGACCGCTCAAGCCCGATGCCGCCGAGTACATCCGTAGCTGCGTGGTCCATCGCCATTGACCCAGATGCAGATGTCAGCTGTCGAGCAGATCAGGGTACGGGCAAGGCTCCAACGGCGCGCGCGGACGGTCGGCCCACCTCCACCAGACGTGTTCGCTGGAGCAGCCCCAGACCATGCGGCAGGTGCGCCGGTCGTCGTCCTCGCGGTGGCAGAGCACCATCGCGCCGGCCTTCAGTGGGCCGTCGCACCGGGGACAGGCAGGCGCGGAGTCGCGCAAGGTAGCGCGATCGTGGAGTCGCCCGGACCGGCCGTGCCGTTCCGCCGGTTCCGGCCGGACCGCACCGCGCCATACGTCCGAGCGCTCAGCCGTCGCTCCCCAGCGGTCGGTGCGTCACTGATCTGCACGACAAGGGGGCCACGCGGTTCGAAGGGGGCTTCTGGGCTGTTGACCTGCGGCTCTCGCAGAGTGTGGCCTCAACGGCCCACGATACGGACGGTAGTCGCGGTTGCACGAAGAGTCAGAGTGGGTTCTCTGGAACTCGAGCGCCCCATCCGGAGCGGCTCGTCTCATCTCGCATCAGAGTGCATTGAGGAGAAGCACGAGATGATATCTGTCAAGATCCGCGGCTCGATCATGGCCGTCACAGCGGCGGTCGCCGCCGCCACCGTGTTCATGGCCCCCACAGTCTCGGCCGACACGAAGCCCACCCGGTCCGCCGCGGTCGTCGCAGACAAGGGCGACGAAAAGGACAAGGATAAGGGCAGGGACAAGGACAAGGACGACGAGAGGGAGAACTGCGGGCCGATTCTCATGCAGCTGGACAGCCGGCTGCAGTTGGCGGCCGATTCGCTCGACAGCACGACTCCGCTGATCCCGACCGCGCGCACCGCTCTGGAGCAGGCCGACCGTAGGGTGACGGCGCTGGAGGACAGCAAGTGCCTGTGCGCGGAGGAAGCCGACCTGCTGAGGGACCTGCTGGACGCCGTGTTCGCCCCCCTCAACGCCACCCCGCCGAGCGTGCCCGAGGCGCGGGAACGCCTGGCTCACCTGATCCTGGCGGTCGACGTGTTTCAGGCCACGTTCAAGTGCGACAACGGAAAGTGCGGCGGCGACGACATGATCAACGGCTGAGCCCACTGCGAGGCTGACGGACGGCTCCTGCGGCATCGTCAGCCAAACGAAGAGCAGCGCCCTTCGACCGACGTCATGGCGGCCGAAGGGCGCTGCTGGCGTACGCGCCCGCCTGCGTCCCTCTGGACTGACCCTCGGTGCTGTACCCCGGCATGATTCGAGCATCGAAGCGAGCGCGGACAGGGCGATGGTGCCGGTGACGCACCTGCGACACCTGTGGACGCCGTTGCTCCGGGCCATTGACGGTGAGGCGGACGCCTCCGTCCAAACAGGCAATCCGCTGAGCACCGCATGCACAGCTGTCCTGCTCGCGTGTGGTGCTGACCCACTACGCGCTTCAAGGGACGGACTCACCCCGTATCACCTGGCGTTCCAAGTGCGCCACGAGATGACTGTGCGACCGCTCCATGCTCACGGCGGCGAGCCGCAGCTGAACGGCTGCAGCCGGTGGACCGGCTTTGGGCGGGACGGATGTGGGCCTCGGTCAGTGGATGCGGCTCAGATGCTCTGCGATACCGTCGCGATCGGCACCGTGCATCAACAGGAGCTGGAGAAGAACTCGCGCCTTGATCGGCCCGAGAGTGTTTGCTGCGAGGAGCCCACGCGACAGCAGATCGGCTTCCGATCCGGGGAATCCGTAGGTGTGGGTCAGGACGGGTCCGGCCCCGGTGCGCGTCGCCAGGACCACCGGCATCTCTTGGGCAAGGTCAGCCAGCGCATCGACGCACCCCATGGGCACGTGCCCGACGCCCAACGCGGCAACGACCAAGCCATCGACCTGCCCCCCGATGGCACGCAGCACGACCCCATCATCTCCAAGTCCGATCTGCGCCACCGCGGTCCGGGCGTCGTTGCTGAGTTGCCGGCGCGGGATCTTCGGCTCTTCGGTCGGCCGGCTCCAGATCCGTACTCTGTCCTCGGCGATGTAACCGATCGGTCCCGGGTAGGACGTGAACGCCGTGGGGCTGGTGGCGTGAGCCTTGCGCACCCAGCGGGCGGCGTGAATCTCTTCGCCGAACACGACCACGGCCCCGATCCCCCGGGCCTCGATGCAGTCAGCGACACGGACGGCAGCAAGCACATTGGCCGGCCCGTCGGCGCCCGCCATGCTCGCGTTGCGCATCGCTCCTGTGACCACGATCGGCATCTCGGCCGAGTACACGAGGTCGATCAGATACGAGGTCTCTTCGATGGTGTCCGTGCCCTGCGTGATCACCACGCCGTCCACATCGAGCGTTTCGATTTCCGCGACGAGATCGAGGAGGTCGCGGAAGGCCAGCGATGCACCGGGCACTCGTCGGAAGTCGTGGACCTCGATCACGACACCGGTCTCGGCAAGACCTGGTACGGCTGCCACGAGATCAGCGGCTGAGAGCGTCGGGGTCGCACCCCCCTCGTCCTGCGAGGTCATCGCGATCGTGCCACCGAGTGAGAACACTGCAACGCGTCGAGGCGTGTCCGTCATCTGAGTCTTCCTTTTCGTGCTGTGCGGCTTGCAGGTTAGCTGTCGTTCGGCAGCGCGCCGACGTACGAACAGGGCGTATCGAAGCGGGCTGCTGGTACAAGTCGGCTTCGGGACTGGATCAGGCCCGATGTCCCGTACTTGCCGGGCTGGGCGAATCGATGGATCAGCCAGGTCCGAGGCAGTTCGAGGTAGCGCACCAGAGCGCGCAGACGTCCCGTTCGAGACCCTGCCGACCGACGGCAAGCGCGTGCGGGGCAAGCTGGTCTTCACGGGTATCCGGGGGTGCCCCTGCGGGCCACGGCCCGGCCGACGAACACCGCGCTGTAGGGGAGTTGCTTCCCGCAGGCGAAACATGAACTCCGGGCGGGGCGTTGGCCCGGACGGTGTGCAGCAGTCGAATCAACGGACATACAGCACCATCGGTCCACGCCCCTCGATCAGCACTCCTGCCCCCGAGTCACCGCGGTTCACCGGTCGATCTGGCACGGACTGGAACAACTCTCGTGCCAGCCGGCGCATTCGGGCGTGCCCACCATCCACTCCGCTGGAAATGGCTCTCCGGCGCGGCCAAACGGCCACTTCAGGTCGGCCTGAGCGAGTTGACGGCGCGAACCGCGACCGGAGACCTCCCGGCGCCGTCCACGGCGTGCACGCCGTACCCACACGGCCCGGACCGGCACGGTTTCGCGACATCTGCAACCCGGCGCCGCCATGCGGAGGCCCCCCGGCGGCCCTAGCGTAAAGGGAGAGTGACCCTGTCCGGACGTCCCCGGACGTCCTCGTCTGGCAGGAGGTCTGCCCGTGAGGTACTCGCAGATTCGTTGGCGCAGGGCATGCGTAGGACTGGCCGTGACCGCGATGCTGGCCGTACCGGTATCGACGGGAAGCGCGTACGGCGTCACACCGGCCCCGGGGTCGTCCCTCTCCGCGTCGGCCTTCCAGGACAACGACTTCCCCGAGCTCACCCCGGCCGTCGCTGAACGTCTGGACACCGCCGTCCGGCAGGTCATGCGCGAGGCAGGCGTGCCCGGCGTCATGGTCAGTCTGTCGGCACCTGGCAAGGGCAGTTACATCCGTACCTTCGGCGTCGCCGACAAGGCCAGCGGTGCCCCCATGGAGCCGAATCTGTATATGCGGATCGGCAGCGAGACCAAGACCTTCATCGTGAGCGCGCTGCTCGAACTGGTCGACGAGGGCAAGGTGGGTCTGGACGATCCGATCGAGAAGTACATCAAGGGAGTACCCAACGGAGACAAGATCACCCTGAGCAACCTGGCGAGCATGCGCAGCGGGCTGTTCAACTACTCCATGGACGAGGACTTCGTCAAAGCACTGGTCTCCGACCCGCGGAAGCCCTTCACTCCCCAGCAGTTGCTGGACTACGCCTTCAAACACCCGGTGCAGTTCCAGCCCGGTGAGGAATTCGAGTACTCCAACACCAACCTGATCCTGCTCGGCCTGGTCGTGGAAAAGGCCGGCGGTATGCCACTGCACGAGTTCATCGACCAGAAGGTCGTGAAGCCGGCGGGGCTGCGCCACACCATCTTCCCGACCGGCGCCGAGTTCCCGAGCCCGCACGCCCACGGCTACACCAACCAGACCGCCTCAGGAAAGGTCGAGGACTCCACGGACTGGGATCCCTCCTGGGGCTGGGCGGCCGGCGCGATGATCTCCGACCTGCGGGACATGCGCAGTTGGGCCCGTACTCTCGCCACCGGCACCCTGCTGTCCCCCGAGACGCAGGCCAAGCGCCTCAAGATGCAGCCGACGGGTATTCCGGGCACCGGCTACGGACTGGGCATCTTCAACATCCAGGGGTGGATCGGCCACAACGGCTCGCTGCCGGGCTACGAGTCCCTCACCGTGTATCTGCCCGAGTCGCAGGCCACGCTGGTCGTGCTCCTCAATACGGACATCCTCCACGATCAGACGGAGCCCAGTACCCTCTTCGGCCAGGCGATCACCCGCATCGTGACCCCGGCGCACGTCTTCGACATCCCGGTCACGGGTGCCCGGCCGTCGCCTCAGCCGACCTCATAGCGACGGCATACCGCTTGGTCGCCCAACGGCGATCAAGCGGCCTGGGTCCGGCTCCCGCCCCAGGGCCCTGCCGCCTACCGCGGAAAGGCGCCATCACGCAGGTTCGCGCGGTCGACTTGCTCCCCCGCCGGGTCAGACTGCTGCGACCACAGGTGAACCCTCATCGGTCGCGGCGAGCCACCTGAACCGCCCAGCAGACTTCAGCGACCGCCCCGCCGATGGTTCGCATCGAGGTGTCGTCTCGCGCCAAGGTCCGCGAGCGTCGGGCAATCACCGGCCGCCGGCGCGGCTGACCGACTGAAAAACGACCGTCTGAGAACTGGCCGACGAGGCGCGGCGGCTACCACATCCACGGCGGCACGGACGGAGGACAAGATGTTGCTGCCCTGATCACTCAAGGTGAGGTCGAGCGGGACGTCACCGGGTCTCAGCGAGCGCGAACGGGAACCGCGCCGGTCGTGGTGGGCGGAAGGAGCGGGTGCAATGAGGGTCACGTTGAGAGCGCATCTGGACACCCAGGTCTCGAATGAGGCACTCAAGAACGGCACGCTGCCGAAACTCATCCAGTCGATGACGGAACGGCTCAAGCCTGAGGCGGCCTACTTCGGCCCCAGCGAGGGTGGGCGGGCCTGCACCTTCGTCTTCGACATGCAGGACAGTTCACAGCTGCCCACCATCGCGGAGCTGCTCTTCGAGGGGACTCGGCGCGAAGATCGAGATCCAGCCGGTGATGAACAGCGACGACTTGCAGAAGGGTCTTGCCGCCCTGCAACAGGGCTGACCTCTTGGCTCCACGCGGTTCCCCGCATGATCGGGCCCGGTCGGCACGGACGACTTCTGGTCCGGAGCGCTACTGAACTTGATTGGGTGATGTCGGGATGCTGCCTGACGCCGGCCTGTCGGCTGCGGTAGCTGTGGGGCTGTGAGGTACGCGCAGGGCGGCGGGCTGACCGACGCCGAGAGGGCCGCGCGGGAGCGGATCCGGCTGCAGGCCGTGGAACGCTTCGAGGGCGGGGTGAAGAACCGGGAGATTGCTGCCGCGCTGCGGGTGAGCGAGCGGTCGGTGGAGCGGTGGCGGCGGGCCTGGCGCGAGCGAGGCGAGACCGGGATCCTGTCGAAGGGATCTCCGGGACGCCCCCGGCTCAACCCGACTCAGATTGCGAGACTAGAGCGGGAGTTGGAGCGTGGACCGCTCGTCCACGGCTGGGCCTATCAGCGGTAAACGCTGGCGCGGGTCAAGATGCTGATCGGTCGACTGTTCCACGTTTCGTACACGGTGGAGGGCACGTGGCGGCTGCTGAAGCGGCACGGCTGGTCGTGGCAGCAGCCCACCCGCCGGGCGATCGAGCGCGACGATGCGGCGGTTGAGCTCTGGAAGAAGGAGGTCTGGCCGCGGGTAAAAGCTGTGCGGCGGCGTACAACGGCAGGATCGTCTTCGAGGATGAGGCCGGCCAGTCGATGACGCCGCCGCGCTCTAGAACCTGGGGGCGGATCGGCCGGACCCCGGTCGTCCGGGTTCGCGGCCGGGGCTCCGGACGGGTGTCGATGGCGGGTATGACCTGCTACAAGCCGGGCGCGCGGTCCCGGCTGATCTACGCCATCCGCGAGTACCGAGGGCGCAAGGGCGAGCCGAAGGGCTTCGGCTGGCGGGACTTCCGCGACCTCTTGGCGCGTGCCCGCATCCAGCTCGGTGGACCGATCGTGCTGGTCTGGGACAACGTCCGCCTCCACCTGACCGCTGGGATGCGGGAGTTCATCGCCGCGAATGCCGCGTGGCTCACCGTGTTCCAGCTGCCCACCTACGCGCCGGACCTGAACCCGCAGGAGGGCATCTGGTCGCTGGTCAAGCGCGACATCGGCAACCTCGCCGCAGCCGACCTGGGCCAGATCACCAAGGCCATGAAGCGCAGGCTCAAGCAGATCCAGTACCGCCCGGACTTCGTCGACAGCTGCCTTGCGGGCCCCGGCCTCATCACGGACGACTGAGCGGCGCTGCGCTGCAGAATCGTCAGTCGCCGTAGTACCGGTCGTAGGAGGCGGAGCGCTCCTCCACTGAAAAGCTCTCGAATTCACCGTCCGCCTCGAGCTCGCGCAGTCGATCCAGCGCCGCCGCCGCAGCAGGTGCACGGTTGGCCGAGAGGTGGGCCTTCGTCGCGTCGAGCCCGTGCCCAAGCAGGAATTCGATGTCGATCGAGCACGCTGCGTCGAAGCTGGCTTGCTTCGCACTCCAGACCAGGAGCACGTCGTCGACGTCGCCGCTGTTGAACAGCTGGAAGCAGCAGAGCCTCATCAGCTCGGTGTCGCCCTCGCCCTGGGCGCGTCGCTCACGCGCCGTGTGCTCTCTGAGGAGTGCGCGGACCTCGTCGAGATCCGCGCCGACGGGGCGAAGCCCGTAGCGGCGCAAGCTTTCCTTGACATCCATCGCTGGTCTCCTTGATCGTCCGGCCCGGCCCGTGGCCTATCGGCCCCGCCCATCGCCGTTCAGTCGGACGACAGCCTCTCTGCCGGTCACAGCATGCACACCGAGGGCCGGCCCATAGGGGTCGGCGGCCATCGGCGCAGGTGACCGGGCCCACGCTACCCGACATTACCCAATCAAGTTGAAAGTAGCCGGATCGGTCATCGGTGCTCAAACGGGTCGCCGTTGGATTGCTGAGGCTTACTCATGTCGCCTGTGGCCGGAGGGAATTGCTGTACTTCGCTTCTGTACTGCGACGGGCTCCGGATATTTCGCGAGCCCGTGCGGCAAGAGCTGGGGGTGTGATGAGGCGGCCGTCGCTGTGTGGGGTTGTCGGTGGCACGTACTAACGTGCCCGCAGCGTTCCGTCGATGTTTGTACGCCTTGAGGAGCCACGATGCCCGGAGACACAACCGAGCTGCCCGCGGAGGATCTGCGCACCCTGATACCGGAGTACGCGGGCCTTGCCCGGGAAACCACTCTCCTCAACCCGGAGCCCGGCGACCCTGGCGTGCGGGAGAGCTCGCTGGGAGGCGAGTTGCTGTGGCCCGCGGACGAGCCGTGGCCGTACTGCGCGCAGGAAGACCACTGGACGTACCGGGTCCGACTGGCGCAACGGCACCGAGATTGTCCCGGGCGCGGTGCCGATGGTGCCGATCCTCCAGCTGTTCGCCCGGGACGGGGTTGGAGTTCCCGGAGGGGAAGGATTTGCTGCAGCTGGTGTGGTGTGCGCTGATGCATGAGCAGGATCCCGGGCCGGTGATGCCGCGGCTGTACTGGCGCAACGAGGCGGAGGTCGTGGCTGGAGGGCTGCTGTCCGAGATCCCCGGGGTGAGCGAGGGGGAGTACGACGAGGACAACATGCCGGAACCGTCGACGTTGTCCCCGACTACCGCGGAGGACTATCCGAGGTGGCTTGATCTACCCAAGGACATGTGGGAGACCTGGGAACCTCCTCTCCGGTTGCCGACGGGCCACTCCGTGTGGCCACCCGACTCCAACGTCATCGGGACGAAGGTCGGCGGCTGGCCCGCCTGGACGCAGCCTGCCAAGTGGCCGAACTGCGAGAGCGGACACCGCATGGAGCACCTTCTGACCATCACCGGCGACATACAGTTGGGCGACTGCGGCGGCGTCTACTTCTTCCATTGCCGCCAGTGCCCCGGCCTCCCGTGGGACTGGCGCTTCGACTGCCACTGACAGCTGATGTGGGTGGAGTCTTGGAGTAGGGCCGCTGAACCTACTGGTGCACGCAGGCGTGCACAGAGGAGTGTCAGGTCGGGGAGAGCCCCACACGGAACCCCCACGGGTGAGGAGACACAGGGTCCTCGGCAAGACTTGGACGCGCGCGTCGGCAGCCAGGTGCCGGCGCTAGACGCGCGGTGCGTCAACCTTCCCGAGGGCAGCTCCTTGCTGGGCCAGTCTGTCGATCCGGGTCAACACTTCGACCATTTCGTCGGGGACTTCCTCCCTACGGATATGCCTGGCCAGAGCATCGAAGGAAACCGCCTTGGATTTGTTGCTCTGCAAATACTCGTTTAGACGTGACAAGACGTCCTTAGGTGGACACACCGACCGCCTATATTCGGCGTCAGCCCACTTCGGTGCGAAGTCTGCAAGGGTAGAAGCTGTGATGTTCACTTCATGCTGTTTAGCTGAACGTTCGGTGGCTTGACGCTCGCAATTGATCTTCGCGAACACATCGCCGTACATGTCCGCCATGATTGCATCCATAGCCTGTTCCACCTCCGAGCGCGGGCACCCGGACAGCCTGGAGATGGCAGCTGGTGAAATCAGGTAGCTTTCCAGCTCTTTCTTGCTCCACACGTGACAATGCAGGCCCGCTTCTGCGAGCTTGGCCGTTACGGCATCGACCTGTTTCTGTGTCCTGTAGTCACGGTCAAGGATGATTGTTGATCCGATTGAACCTTTCAGAAAGTCCTTGACCAGCCATCCGAAAGCTTCAGCGCTGCCCCAGTGCGAGTACCCGTTGATCGGTACTACGGCCAGTTCCATGTCTGCCACAATGTTGGTGAATCCCAGGTTCTTGGCCAGAATCCTCAGAGTCCGCAGATCCTTCCCTTCTACGAAGACCACCCCCTTCGCGCGAAGGGCCTTCGCCATGCCCAGATTGAAAGCAGTTCCGAGCGCGGAGCTAAGGGTCTCCATGCCCTCCTTTCGTGGAGCGCGGATGGCGCTCTTCTTTGACTTGTCAATCCAAACGATTGCCTTACTGTCGGCCTCGGCCAGCACTTCGCTCGAGTGCGTCGCCAGCACGACTTGGATTCCCAGAGAGTCGATCAGCCGTACCAGTCGACGTTGCAAGTCTGCGTGCAGAAATACCTCAGGTTCGTCGAGTACTAGTGTGGGTGAATCCTTCAAACGGTAAATGTGCAAGAGGAGTTGCAGCCAAATCTGAACGCCATCGCCCGCCCAGACAAGCTCCTTCTCCTTTTCGCTACCAGGTTCTGTATAGAAGACGTCAATACTTGTGGTAGGGCCGTACTGAACTACGGGAGCTGATATTTCCATGCCGCCCATCCAGGGTTCGGCGAAGTCAAGGAAATCGTTCCAGCTCTCGTAATCTTCACTCAGGATCTTTAGCTGATTCCTGAAGTGTCGACTGCTCAGCCTGGACGCCTGATTCTTCCTCACGTAGTCCGGCGTGAGGATTTCTTCTTCGTGCTCCAGCGGGGTGAGTGCGGGAATGATTCCGATCGGGGAGTAGTCATCCCTCACTTGCTTCGGAGTCTTGGGGATGCGACCGAGGCTGTCCAGGAGATAGAAGTAAGGAGTATCATCTTCATCTGAAGAATTATCCGGCCATACAGCCCGCAACTTGCAGCCGTTCTGCCAGATCAATTCGAGGCTTGTTTCGTTGCTCTCTCTGAATTCATGACGGACGCTCTCGTTAAGAAGCTCGAAATCCTTTATGGGGATTGAGTACCCCTGGATCCATGAACTTCCATGCCTGCGACTCAAAGAGAATCTGACTCGCTTTGCGTTGCGCAAGCATGCTTCGGCAAACTTGAGAGACGACAAAATGGTGCTTTTACCGGCACTGTTCGGCCCGACAAGAAGCGATGATTCTTTGAGCGTGATCGAGAAATTCTCGAAGGCTTTGAAATTTCGAAGTTTGATTGACTTGATCATCGCATCCTCCCTGCGGCGAGCCGCGAGCCGAGATGGCCCCGCCGAGCTTGTCAAGTGATCATAGGAGAGGCGCGGGGGCGCTGAGAAGCTTTTGGTGCTTTACGTGCGACACTCAAGGGAATAATCGATCGGCGTTCGAAATAGAGGCGTGGCCGCTGACCACCGCCTCAGGAGTTCGATCTCCGTCGCGTCTGGCACTCCGACTGTGGGCAAATTCAGGCCCTCGGCGGCCGCTGACACTGCGGCTGTCCATGCCCGTTGATGCCACCGAGGGGGTCAGCGCAGGGCCGCACCCTGCGGCCAGTCCGGCGATCAGGTTGCGCTGGTGGGGCGATTTGGCACCTCTGTCGTACCAAGCGCCAGGGATGCCCCGGTAGTCCCGGTACCACAGCGCCCCTGACGCGCCGACCCGCCGCGCTCACGCCAGCCACAACATGAATACCCCAGATCCCTTAGACCACGGGCCACGGCGGCACAGCCGCGAGCGGCCGCCGGGCCCTCCGTCCGGCCGCGTACCCCCCGATCCCCAGGCCGATCCCGCCCAGGGTCAGCACGATCCCGAGCAATCCGAGCGCCACCCACACCGCCGGCACAGTGAAACCCCTCTGCACTCGCCCGAGCACCCCGGAGGCCGCGACGCTGCCCGACTGCTCGTCGAGGAAGAACCGCGAGTCGTTCGAGTTCCCCCGGTGGTCGCCCAGCAGGAACAACCGCCCGTCCGGCACCTTCACGTCGTACGGTCCGGTTGCCGGGTTCACTTCGCCGCGCATCACATACGGTTCGTCGACCGGCCTCCCGTTCACCGTGATCCGTTTTCCGTCGCAGACCACGTGATCGCCGCCCATCCCGATGACCCGCTGCAGGACCGGTCTGCCCTGATAGCGATCGGGCACATGAACGAGTACGACATCACCCCTGCGTATCTCGCCCGTGTCGATGCGCTCGATGACCAGCCGCTCGCCTGGGCGGTACGTGGGCTCCATCGCCTCGCTCATGACGGTGGCCCCCTGGTAATTCGTGAGGAAGTATCCGATACCCCCCAGCGCCAGGACCAGCCCGAGTGGCACCAGTACCCAGGCCGCGGCTCTCAACCCGCTGCCCACTCCGCGCTGCTGCATGGACACCCCTCCTTGAACCGCCCGAGGCCGGGCGAACCAGCAGAGGCTAAGCGGTCGCGGGGCAGGACGGCACCTCGCCCCCAAGGCCGCATAGGTTGGTGGAGTCTTCGGCCCATACAAGTGCTGACGCAGGGGCCTTGGAGCAGCAGTTCGGAAGACCCCGGATGTGAATGGCTGCTGAGCTGCGGTGGCGCTGACCTGCGGACGAGTGGCGCTGGCACCCCTGTTCCCCGCGGCTCCCCCTTCGCTCCTGCCCCGTCGGGCACGTAGCAGGCAAGGGTCAGGACTTTCCGCCGGTAGACGTCCCCTGAGCGGTACCGGGCACGAGCCGACTCGTGAACCCCTGAGCACACAGACGGCCGTAGGCATCCAAAACGTCCTGCGGCACCTCTTGGCTGATCACCCTGAGAGGCGTGAGTGACTGCCCCGTTGATGTCAGATGTGGATGTCAAAGACCCCCAGCCGTGATCGGCTGGGGGCCTTCGCACTGGTGGGCGCGGACGGTTTCGAACCGCCGACATCTGCTTTGTAAACCTGGCGCTGATCCCTGAGGCATCTGCCCAGCTCACCCCCATCTGGAAGCCGCGACGGCCGTTGCGAGCGTGTGGACCCCGTGGTCGCTCTCGATTGGCCGCGGCTGACTGCTGGATCTGGCACGGATCTGGCACGCGGGCTCAAAGCTCGATGCGGTCTTCCGCGACGTTGTCAGAAGGCCATCCCTACCGCAGCACGACGTGCGCCGGGCCGAAACGGGAGCGCACGTGGACCAGGCTCCATCACCCCGTAAAGGGCGTCCGCATCGCGGCCGTAGGCAAAGAGCACAGCCTCACCCGCACCGAACTCGTTGCCGTCGACCTCACCGATACCGGCGGCCTTTGACCACAGCTCCCAGGGACCGTTCGGCTTCGAAGACCAGGGACCATTGATCAGGTTCGCCAAGGTCGTCACCACCGAGATGGAAGCGAGCGATCACGGCGTGCTCCGGGGGCGGCTCCGGCAAGAGGAAGAGTGTGTCCTGCATGGCAGCACCATCCCACCGGCCTCTGACACCCTGCATTGGGGCTCACCCATAGGGCACCACCAGCCTGGCTACCATGACAGTTTCGGGTCCTGCTCGTGCTCGGGAGAGTGCGTGGGCAGCGCCTCTGCGTCCGGTCCGTCCGTCCGCCACAGGGATCCCGGGAGCGGGCTGTCGTCCCACCACGACGGCGGCGGGACGTGGACCCGCTGTGTGCGCGGTATCGACACCTCGACCAGCGCGCCGTCCTGGAACATCCACAGCCCGAAGCAATCATCGTCTTCGTCGTGGAGCATGACCTGGACGCACTCCGGCCGGTTCCACGGCAGCGCCTCCAGGTCTGCGAGGACCCCGCGGCGCTGGCTCTCCCGGTTGAACTCGAGGTACCACCCGCCGACGAACCAGTTGGGTATCCGCTCGAAACTGCCGCGCCAGGTGCGCGCCTCGTCGGACCGCGTCAGCGGCTCCATCACCTCGTCCTCGTACTGTGCCAGGACGAGGACCTGCGCCATTCTGCTCATGAGCGCATGTCATCCTGTGGAGCCTCCTCTGGCAAATCCGTTTCGACGCACGACTGTTATCCGACACCGTCGCCCCGTCTTACGGGACAACACTCAGCATCCAGCACTTGGGCTGCGACACCCGCTGTGCAAGTTCGATCCGAGTCTGCTCCGGCTGCTGCCGTCGACTGGCGCGGCAGCCGGACAGAGACGCCGACGTACGCCTCTGTCTGGCGTCGTTGATCTCAGCTGTGGATGTCAGAACTCAGCGTGCTGGCACCTGCCTACGGTTCTGAAATTCCTCGTACTTGGCTGTGAAGACGTAGATGTAGTTCAGTAGAGCCTCGGCAAGAGACAACGCATCCGCTGCGTCTTCCCTGCTCACCGATTCCTCACTGAAGTGCGCGCCTTGGTTGCCTAGCACTCGCAACGCCTGTGCCCAGTCGAAGAGGCGGCCCTCGATCTTCCCGTTATCGCGGAGTTCCTGGAGTGCCTGGAAGAGGGCTTTCTTCTGCGTGCCCTGCTCGATGCACATGCCTTCCAGTGTGCGGCGGACCATGACGGCAGCTGCCGTGTACAGGTTGGCATCGAAGCATGCACGCGCTTCCACCATCTCGCGCGCTATCGATGCTGGGATGCCCTGAGCCAGTGCGGCGCCCTGGGGCCACAATCGTTGATCTTCGAGCTCGTTCCAGAGTTGGGGCTGTCCGCACGCTAGGCAACCCCAGAGCTTGAAGTCAGCTGGGCGGCCAGCTTGGTCTGGTGGCCCGTTGCGACGTATGACCCATTCGTCAAAAAGAGATATTTTTTCGCACTGTGGACACTCAAGTAACCGACTAACTTGGCTCATACATGCCCCCGGATTCGGCGTGACCAGCTGCTGAGCCTAGCGCGCACCAGGTCGGTGGAGCGGCATTGGGCGGGAGCTGCCATGGGGCGAGGGATCGGGGCCCGTAAGCTTGCCGCGACTCGGGCAGTCTCCTGATCTGCCCGCTAAAGCCCGATGTGGGCCCCGGTCTTACTGATCGTTTCAGAATGAAGCGCTTGGCCAGAAGTTTCGGCTCCTGCGGCTCGCATAGGCTGGCCGGTCTCATCCGACGCACCGCGACGAGGATCAGCCCATGCACAACAGCACCAGGATCCGCCTGATCGAGCCCATCGACGCCGCCCCGATCGCCGCGCATCGAGTGCGGGACTTCGAGGCTTTCCGGCCGTGGGAACCGGCCCAGCCAGCCGACTTCTTCACCCCGGTGGGCCAGGCGGAGCGGATCGACAAGCTGCTGGCCGGATACCGGGCCGGCACGGTCTGGCCGGGCGTGGTACTCGCCGACGACCAGGTGATCGGGCAGATAACCGTCGGAGGCATACTCCGCAGCCGCACCTGCGCCGCGGTTCCGTCGGATAAGACCTGCGACCACAGGGCACCCGCTTCGACACCGAGACCGAGGCGTCCGTAGCAGGTGGCACGCTGCACTTCGAGATACCCGGGAGTACGGCGGCAGGCGTTGCCCCACGGCAGGTCATCGTCAACGCGCGGCAGCAGCCCGTCCGCCTCGTCGATGAGCCGGTCAACCGCGCTCCGGTCCCCGGTCAGACTCGCGCCATGGGCCTGCTGCTGCATGGCCATGATGCGGACCTTTGGCACTACGCGGTCGGCGTCGTCGAGCGCGGCCTCGCACAGGTCGATGACCGCACGACCGTCGCCCAAGTCGGTGCGCACCATGGCCTGGTTGACGAGGCTGTACCCGATGAGGTGCGGGTCGCGGGACCGCATCGCTATCTCCTGCGTCACGCCGCGCCAGAAGGCGGCCCCGTCCATGTCGCCAGCGTCCTGATAGAGCCAGCCCACGAGCGCGGCGTAGGCGGCGCCGACGCGCAGCAGGCCGCGGCGGGTCTCGCCCTGCGCCGAACGGATCAGCTTGTCGATCAGCTGGTACTGGGCGGACACGGTGCCGATGAGGTCATGCGGGCCCAGGAGCATGTCGGCCCGGTAGTGCCCTTAGATCTGCTGCTGGAAGCAGTCGATGAGCGCAGGGTCGACGTGCTGCGGGGCGACCGGCCCGGCGACGAGCCGCCGCCGTGACGGAGACGAAGGCGCGTCGGTTCACATCGTCCTCGCGGTGGTGCTCGGGCCGGATCCATCCCGGCGGGGTGGTGAAGCCGAGGTCTTCGGGCCAGCGGCCGAGCGCGTCATGCAGCACGATCGCCGTCTGCTCGGCCGGCCATCCAGGGCGCTCCCCTTCCCAGCGCCGCCAGGTCCTCGCAGAGACGGTGAACTGACGGTCGTCCAAGAGTCGTTGCCCGTGCTCCTGCAGACCGGCTGCGGCTGCCTCGATCGTTCGTCAGCCCTTGCGTAACCGCGCTGCCCGCAGCGCATCGTTGCGGCCCGTCCGCCCAGTGTCGGGTGTCATCGCTCGCGCCTTCGGCCGTGGCCGCAGCGTGGCCGCACGTGGCCACTGCTCGGCCTATTTCCTTCCCGCCGTGCCCGCCCATCATCCTCCTGTGACTACCGAACGTGCACGAAACGCGACAAGACCTGCCGCCGAGCAGGGCGAGGGGACGCTGCACGAGCAGCCTCGTCGCCGCCACTGCACGTACTGCCCCGAGAGCCGGGCGCAGACGTATGCGTCCGCACCGTGACCACGAACTCGGGCCCGACCGGGCGGTCGACGTGCACCGGGCATGCGCCGAGGAGCGCAGAGTGCCGGTCCTGTTCGAGCACCTCGGCACGATCCGAGCGGAGCACGTCGGATGAGCGCACGCACCATCATCGCGGCCGTCGACTGGCACCTCGGGCTGGACACCGAGGAAGGCGCCCCGCAGCAGCCGATGCACGAGGCCGAGTGCACGACGTGCGGCGAGAAGTCCGGTGCCACCGAAGGCCGGCGACTGCCCGCCGAGACGTGGGCGCTGAAGCACACCGGCGAGCGGCCCGGTCACCGATCCTTCCGCGCTACCGCGACGTCCTTCTGGCGCGTCACGCCCGCACCGGGCAACCCCTACGCCGAGGTGACGCCGTGACGTGTGCCTCCGCCTCGAACGCGGGCATCGCATTGGCCGTACACAAGGGCACCTGCCCTCCGGCGCACTGACTCCGCCTCGGCCGAATTCCCTGGCAGGACCGCGGCCGGGGCGGTTGCAAGGACAGTCACGTCCCAACTGAGAGGACACACCATCATGGGCACCATCAGCAATGGGCTTGCCAGCAAGCCGTACGAGAACACGAACGCCGTCGGTCTGGACTGGCGCAAGTCGAGCCGGACGGACCTGGACCCGATCCTCAAGGACTGCGTGATCCTGGCCGCGGCCGACGACGCGCAGGGACACCCGCACTTCAGCATCCCGGACGGCACCCGCATGGTCGCCCTCTCGGACGACAAGGACCCGTCCAGCCCGGTCCTGTACTTCAGCCGCGCGGAGCTGCGGAAGTTCTTCGAGGGCGTGAAGGCCGGCGAGTTCGACGACCTCATGGCCACCGACGAAGAGATGGAGCAGGCCGCCGCCGTGGCCGCCTGACGTGGATGCCGCTCAGGTCACCCGCGCATTCACGTGGGCTGAGCAGAGGTACTCGCGCTCGCCGTGCCACGAGTGCTCCGGCCGGAACACCAGCGCCCTGATCTACGAGGGCGTCGTCATGGTCTCGTGCGAGGACTGCGGCGGAGCGACCCGCAAGGGCCGGCTCACCCGTCGCTCCCCTAACAGAGCCTAGGTACCACGGCCGCCCCGGTCGGTCTGCGTCCCCCGTCGCAGGCCGGCCGGGGCTCACTCGCGGACGAGGTCGGCGAGGGGTACGCCGATCGCGTCGGCGATGCGGAGCAGGGAGTCGAGCGTCGGGCTGACGGTGCCGTGCTCAATCTTCTGGAAGCCGGATCGGTCCATGCCGGACCGCTCGGCGACGGCCTGCTGTGTGAGGTTGGCGTACAGCCGGGCCGCCCGTATCCGGTCGCCGACGCGTCTGCGCCGGGCGAGGAGCTGCGGGTCGGGCGGTGGGACGCGTGGCACGGGTCCACGCTGAACGTTTCATGATCACGTTTATGCAGACTCTAATCGGCATTGTTTGATCAGAGTGAGGCGGTGCATCACCACAATCTGCCGCGCTGGCACGCATGCCAGCGGGCACCACAGCGGCCGACTGGCGTACACGTCTCCGCCAGACACCGGCCGTTATTGGCCTCGATCATGGAAGCGGCCCCCCGGTCGATCAAGACCGGAGGGCCGAACCCTGCTGCTACCAGCAGCTATCCCCTGTGGGCGCGGACGGTTTCGAACCGCCGACATCTGCTTTGTAAGCCTGGCACCCCTCGCGAGCGGGTCTTCGCTGGTCACCCCGTCTGTGGCGCCAATGAGCCTGTCGGCTGGCTTCTCCACCGCTATGGACTCTGAGTGACCGTGGTTGGCCGCTCCATCTGGCACGGATATGGCACGTCCGCCGGCCCCAGCGCTTCGCTCCGATTTCCCGAGCCCTGTGCCCGCCAGATCAGCGCGAGGCCAGGCAGCATTAGCAGGCTCGAGCCATGGACGGGCACCAGCCATGCCGTCGTGCAGCTCGCCGCAATCAGCAACGCCCCAGCACCCCATACGCGAGGCTGTTTCACACTCCGACGCAGCCAAGGGAGTGCGAGGCACCCAGTCACCATGGCTATTACACCTGCCACACCCAGTGTCAACGCCACCATGAGGCTGATGACAAGAAAGACAGGCGACACAGGCCCCTCCCCTGGCACCTGCTCTTAGGCGCTCTCCGTAATGATCTCAGTGCTCAGCAACGGGCACAATGCCGGAACCTGGCGGCGCGCAACCCCGCCCTGGAGACCGCGAATGCCCGTGGCCCGGACCACCGCTTTAGGAGCGAGGTGGGGCTAGTTGGGGCCTGACCTGCGGGACGCCGACATTGGCGTCTGCTGGGTGTCGCCCCCGGTGGCATCCGCAGTTCCCCGTGAGTCTCCGCTCCATCTGGCGCGGTTGCGGCACAGGGAATGATCGTTGGGCGGTTTCAGGAGGTTGTTGGCGTCATGATCAGGTTGAGGATGTCGGTTGCGGTGGACAGCTGCCGTGTGCGCCGACCGTCCTTGCCCTTGTCGTGCTCACCGATGGTCCCGATCGCTACCAGCGCCGGGAAGTCGCCCACCTGTAGGGCGATGATGACGGCGTTGAGTTTGGTGTTGATCACCGACACGGTGTCGTCAGCGCGGTTGGTGACGTAGGCGTGGCGACCGTCCGGGGTGATGGCCACGCCGGTGGGCTCGTTGCCGACGGGGATGGTGGTGGTGACGGCGTTGAGTTTGGTGTTGATCACCGACACGGTGTCGTCACCGCGGTTGGCGACGTAGACGCGGCGACCGTCCGGGGTGATGGCCAGGCCGGCGGGCGCGTCGCCGACGGGGATGGTGGTGGTGACGGTGTTGGTCTTGGTGTTGATCACCGACACGGTGTCGCCGAGGGCGTTGGTGACGTAGGCGCGGCGACCGTCCGGGGTGATGGCCACGCTGGTGGGCGCGTCGCCGACGGGGATGGTGGTGGTGACCGTGTTGGTAGTGGTGTTGATCACCGACACGGTGTCGTCACCGCGATTGGCGACGTAGACGCGGCGACCGTCCGGGGTGATGGCCACGCCGACGGGCTCGTCGCCGACGGGGATGGTGGTGGTGACGGTGTTGGTCTTGGTGTTGATCACCGACACGGTGTCGCCGAGGGCGTTGGTGACGAAGGCGCGGCGACCGTCCGGGGTGATGGCCACAATGATGGGGTTGTCGCCGACGGGGATGGTGGTGATGACGGTGTTGGTCTTGGTGTTGATCACCGACACGGTGTCGTCGCCGACGTTGGTGACGTAGACGCGGCGACCGTCCGGGGTGATGGCCACGCCGGAGGGCGCGTCGCCGACGGGGATCGTGGTGATGACGGTCTTGGTTTTGGTGTTGATCACCGACACGGTGTCGTCGCCGAAGTTGGCGACATAGGCGAGGGTCTGGGCTCGCCCGTCAGCAGCGGCGGGCGTTGCCGCGGCGAGCGGGACCGTCAGGCCCGCCAGCACCGCCAATCCCGCCACCCAGGCCCGCACCACCATCCACCACGAGCGCTCACCGCCGTGGCGTCGCCCGGTGCTTCCCTGTTCTGCTGTTCCCTGTACTACTGCGATAGCCGACACAAAGACCTCCTGCAGTGCACTCGATACGGAGCTGACGATCGCTGCAGCGACGCTAGATGCCGGTATCTCCCGAATGATCAGACATCGCACGAATGGGGCCATACGGACGATCTGAATCCCCCTTTGGCCACCCGTCGGCAGCATCGGGCGCCGGACCCCGACGCGACGCGTGGCCCTGCCCCAAGTTTGTCCCAGCCCGGGGCGGCCAGGCGTCCCGAAGAGCGGGGCGGCCACTCCACCGGAGCCACCGGGGGCAAGCGACTTTAGAGCCACACCCCACTCTTCCGGACCGCCAAACAACTTACGGAACGGCTTTGGCCGGTGTCCTGCACGGTTTGGGGTCGTGCATGATCAGGGGGCCGTACGCTTGCCGGCTACTCGGGCAGGCTGTCCCCTGCCCGCAATGTGTCCGAGTGGCCCCCTGGTCTTGCTCGACGCGGGTCCCGGATCGGGGAGGTGGGTAAAGCCGTGGAGCCGTCCGTCCCCACCCCCGGCCTGGTTCTTTTCGCCCCCTTGTGGGCGCGGGCGGGCGACGACGTGCGGCCCCGGTGGCGTAGACATTGAGGGGCAAGCGCGGCGGCGTCCGGCCGGCGCCGCCGCGCCTTGGCGCGGCACCTCTGATCTCTGATCAGACTGCTACCGCAGTTCAGGAGGCCGGGAATGCAGACGTTCGATGCGTCAAATGTGGTGTTCTCCCGAGCGTTTGTCTCTTCCCCCGGGCCTGGTGCGCTGGTGTCTTTGTCGTCTGCTGGGGGCCACTCGGGCGCATGGCGGCATGGGAGAGAGCCGGCCCGTGTGGCTGGGCTGCGTGTGGGGGCTGGGGTGGCAACGATCCTTGCTCGCTGCCCGAACGCCGGTCGGGCAGCGAGCGCAGCGAGCCTTGATGACGTAGGGAAACTCTGTCCGCGCTGCCGCTGATTGCTCGCGCTGCTGGTCAGTCGGTGGGTGCGACGAAGCAGAGAGCGGATGTCTGTTGGCCGTCGCCGTAGGTGTGGATGGTGCTTCCGATGATCTGGCAGCCGAGCCGCTCATAGAGGCGGATCGCGGCAGCGTCCTTGGTCATGACATCGCCGACGAGGGCGAGGTTACGCCTTTGGGCGTACGAGGCGGCTTCCCGGGTGAGACCTTCACCGACAGCCTTCCGTCGCGCCTGTGGCAATACGAAGAGCCTTGCAAGGACGCCGACTTGATCCTCTGATACCTGGGCCTGCTTCAGGTAAAGCGAGACGGCTTCTTCGCCCTGCGGCCGGCTGACCGCGACATGGCCGACGACTTGTCCCGCCATCTCGGCTACCCACGCTTCGAGCAGCCCCGGCGGACTCAGCCATCCCTGAGGGTCGTCCACACCCTCTACGGGGTAACCGTCGGCGGCATGAACTGTCACGAGCCCGGCGGCAGCGGCGGGGAGATCCTCGTCAGTGCGAGTCCGGATGATCACGTTCGGCTCGGTTGTTGCGTCAGCATTCACGGCGAACTCCTATGCTCGACTTCTCATTCGACCGGGACGTTGTAACTGAGTCCGTTCATGTCGGCACGCATCACGAACCTGGTCACCTCGTAAGGTTCGCCGTCCTGGTCGATGCTGGTATGCATCAACTCGATGACGGGCACGCCGGGAGACAGGCTCAGGCGTCCGACTTCCTCCGGTGTGGGCATGCGTGCCGTGATCTCATCGTTGATACGGGCCATCACGTGGCCCTTGTCCTCGAAGATCCCGTGGATTCCGTACTGGTGAGGGACCTCCACTTGAAGGAGGTCCGTTCCCTGCGCGATGCGCCATGGGATCCACGTCGTCACGCGATAGACCGGGTCTGCATCCGCGTAGAACACATTCTCTCGACGCACTACGGACTTGGTCTTGTCGGAGACCTTGAGCTGGTCCGCTAGGGCCTTGTCCGGCTTGATGCGCTCGATGCTGAGGACTTCGAACTTTCCTACCTTGCCCTGCTTCGCGCACTCCACAAGGAACGGCGACAGTCCTGATTCGCGGTACTTCGGTGAGTATCTATCGCTGCCCAGGCGAATGAGGGGCTGCTTCACGCGAACGAACACGCCCCGACCATGCTCAGCGACCACCAGCCCTTCTTGGGCAAGGATCTTCAGGGCTTCGTCGACTGTGTTGCGGACGGCCCCGAACCGCTCCGCAAGCTTGCGCTGGGACGGGAGCTTCGCTCCGGGCACATGCTGCCCGCTTTCGATCTCATTGCGAAGTTGATCCGCAATCCGTCGACTCAGCGGCCTTCGATCTTCGGCCTGGTCGCTCATCGCTACCTCTCCTAGTGGCTGGCGCCAGTTTACGCCCTGGCTTGAGCCAGTTCCACGAAGAGGGTTGACGCAACTGGCTTGAGCCAGTTCTACTGGTGCAAGCCAGTTCAACTGGCGTGCGCCACTTGCCAGTTGGATCAACCCTCCGAGCAAGGAGTAAGACTCATGCGCAGGATCCCCGTGAAGACCGAAGCCATGACGGTGATGTTGATCCAGGCTCCGGAGAAGAAGGTCAAGAACCGGGAGACCGGTGAGGTCGCGGTCGACAAGACGGGCAAGGTGCAGTTCAACGTGAATGTGGCCGTGGTCGTGGATGGTCGGCCGGACGCTGTGACCGTCGTGGTGACCGAGGACGGTGTGCAGCCGGACCTGTTCCCTGGTATGCCGGTGGCGCTGCCGGGTCTGGTGGCCACTCCGTGGGAGAACGACTTCGGGCACGGCATCAGCTTCAAGGCGACCGCGGTGATGGCCGCGCAGGTTCCGGCGGCTGCGAACGGCAAGGGCTGATCGCCGTGATGGAACTGCTGCTGCTCATAGGCGCGTTAGCCGTCTTTGCGCTGATCGTTCGGGTCAAGGCTCCGGCCGTGTACTGGGTGCTGTTCGGTCTTCCGGCCGCGCTCTACCGGATCCTCTCCTCTTACCGTCCGACGATGGAGGCGTGTGAGCTGACGGTGGCTCCGCCGTGGTGGAAGGTCTTCGCCAAGAAGCTGTCCGCCGGTGAGCAGCCAGCCCGCCCTGGTGTTCCGAAGTTGCGGGGGATGCGCCCGACCCGCACCGGTCTGGTGCTGCGCCTGCGGCTGGCTGCGGGCCTGGCCCCGGACGATGTGGTCAAGTCGGCTGAGCGGCTGCGGCACGCGTGGGGTGTGTACTCGGTGCACGTCTTCGAGATCAGGCCGGGTGTGGTCGATCTGCGGATGACCGGCTTCGACATTCTCGACCGTGTGCGGATGCCGCGCCGTCTGGCTGCGGGGCCGCTGTCCGCGACGGTTGCGCTGCGGGAGGATGGCCGGCCGTATGTGCGTGACTATCAGGAGATCCCGCACGGGCTGACGCTGGGTGCGAACAAGTCGGGCAAGTCGATGCATCAACGCTGCCTGATCAAGGCTCTCGCGCCGCAGAGTGTCGCGCTGGTGGGCATCGACTGCAAGCGCGGTGTGGAACAGGGGCCGTTCGCCCCGCGGCTGTCGGCGTTGGCCATCACCCCTGATCAGGCCGAGGGGCTGCTGGACGCGCTGGTCGTCGAGATGGAGGACCGCTTCGACTTGCTGTGCCTGCATCAGGGCATCGCTCCGGGAACACCGCTGGAGGACATCACCTCCGACGTCTGGGGTCTGCCGAAGAAGCTGCGCCCGGTCCCGATCGTGGTCCTGATCGATGAGATCGCCGAACTGTTCCTGGTCGCCTCCAAGGCGGACACGGCACGCCGGGACCACATGGTCACGCAGCTGGTGCGGCTGGCTCAGCTGGCCCGCGCGGTCGGCATCTACCTGGAGGTGTGCGGGCAGCGCTTCGGCTCCGAGCTCGGCAAGGGCGCAACCGCGCTGCGTGCCCAGCTCACTGGCCGTGTGGTGCATCGCTGCAACGACAAGCAGACCGCCGAAATGGGTCTGGCGGACGTCAACGAACTCGCCGTCGCCGCTGCGACCAGCATCGCTCCGGAGCGGGCCGGTACCGCGATTGTCGGTGACTCCTCCGGCAACTGGACGCGCATCCGCACTCCGAAGACGTCGCTGGGTGAAGTCGCCGCGGTGTGCCGCGAGTTCGCGCACCTGACGCCCGACATTCCGGCCCTGGCCCCGTTCCGCCCGCCTACCGGCGTCCCGGCACCGGCCCCGGCTGCGACGCCTTCGATCGCGTCGGGCACTGCGTAGCCCCCATCGCTCCATCCGGTCGGCGTGACCATCTCGCGCCAGGTCCCTACCCCCGCCATGCCCGAAACGAGGAGGTCAGCCATGGCCCCACGCAAGGCGAGCACCACCAGCAAGGCAGCGAAGAGCAAGCCGTGTCCGGACTGCGCCACCGGTCAGGTCTCCGAGTCCTTCCAGGTCGGCGGTCGGCACAAGCGCGAAAGCAGTGACCGGCAGGAAGCCCTGTGCCTGACCTGCTTCGGCACCGGCCACGCACCCACCGACTGATCCCCGCCGGGTGCCGGGCGGCAGGACGTATGAGCCCCGCCCGGCACCTGGCCCCAACACCCCGAGGAGGTGAAGACCGGTGAGCCGCAAGATCCGTCTGGATGCCGTGCTGGTGCAAGCCGTGATCGCCGGTGCTCTGTCCTTCGCCCACCTGCATGACATCGCCGTCGCCGCGGGACAGGACGGCTGGAAAGCCTGGGCCTACCCGGTCTCCGTGGATCTGCTCCTGGTCGCCGCCTGGCGACGTCTGCGCATCCTCCGGGCTGCCGGTGAGCCCGCGCGTGCTGCATGGACTTGGTTCGCCGTCGCTCTCGCTGCCTCGCTCGGCGCGAATGTCGCCACCGCGGGACTGCTCGACCTGAACAACGTTCCTGCCTGGCTGCGGATCCTGGTGGCCGGCTGGCCCGCGCTCGCGTTCCTCGGCGGCACCCTGCTCGTCCACACCCCCGCACACCAGGCCACTGACACGACCCCGGCCCCGGCCCCAGCTGCCGAACCGGAGGCGGATGTCGCGCTCACCCTCGAGACACCCAGCGCCGCCGCGGTCCCGGCACCCGAGCCCGCGCCGGAGATCGATTCGATTCCGGCTCTGCCGCCCTCCGTCGCGGTGCCTGCCGCGCTCCTGGCGCATGCCCGGAAGGTTGCCGACGCGCACCGCACCGCCACCGGCGCTCCGATCGACCCGGACACCCTACGTGCCCGTCTCGGTGTGCCCGGCCCGATGGCCGATGCCCTCGCCCTCCAGCTCACCGGAAAGGACTGACCGGCTGTGAACGTCGAACTTCCGCTGATCTTCCTCGTGGCCATCTTCGGCTACTTCGGGATCAAGTTCATGCGCCCGCCAACCTGGCTGATCGTCGTGCTCCTCCTCGGCGGCTTCCTCCTCGCCGACACCTTCCTTGCCCCGGCGATCGAGTCCGGCACCAAGGCCGGAGTCGACTCCGTCAACGGCACCACCAAATAGCCCAGCCCGGAAGGGAGAACCGTCGTGATCCGCCCCGAGGACCAACTGCGCCACGGTCACATCCCGGCCGACCTGATTCCCCCGGGCACTGACCCGCGATCGGTCGTCATCGTCCACACCACGCCCCGCTCATGGACCGGCCCACTGGTCTTGATCCTCGTGGCCACGGTCGGCATCTGCGGCCTGGTCTACCTCACCACCATCGCCGTGCTGTCCCTGGTCCAAGTCGCCGCCACCACAGCGACAGCGATCAAGGCCGCGATTCCCACGCTGATCGGCGGTGGCGGCCTGATCACCCTCGCCCTGAAGGTGCCCAAAGCCCCGTCCAAGTGACCGGCCCCCGGAGCGGCTTCAACCGCCAAGTTTCGCCCGTTCCGGGAGCCGTGCCCCCACCCGATCTCACAACCGGAGGGAACTCCCATCATGACCCACCCCAAGCGCCCCGCAGCGACCGATCGGATCTGCCCGAACTGCGACGGCTTCCCGTCCGTCGCCATTACCCTCGGCGGCCGCAATCGCTCCGGACACCTGCGCACCATCACCGCGCACTGCCCGGCCTGCCACGGCACCGGCACCGCACCGCTCTGGCTCGTCACCACGCGCCGCCCGGCTGTCGGCCGGCTCGGTGTGACCTCCTCCGGGCGGGAGGCGGGCCGATGACGCGCCGTTCCGCCACTTCCCGCGCCACCTCGATCCATCTGTTCTGCGGTGCCGGCGGGGACTCCGACGGGTTCCGCCGTGCCGGGTTCGACGTGGTGCTTGGGGCCAACCACTGGGACCGCGCGGTCGAGACCCACGCGGCCAACTTCCCCGAGGCGGAACACCTCTGCGTGGACCTGGACCACTACGACATGCGGCGTCTGCCCAAGGCCCGCGTCCTGGTCGGTTCCCCGATCTGCACCGAGGGCAGCCCCGCAGACGGCATCAGCCGCCCCAAGCCCCCGCCCACCCCGGGACAACTCGACCTGCTGGAAGAAGGACCGATCCAGGACGCCGCATGGGAGCGGACCAGGGCCACCGCCTATGACATCCTGCGCGCTGCCGAGGTCCACAACTTCGACGCCGTCGTGTGCGAGAACGTCCCCCGCTTCGCCACCGCCTGGCCGCTGTTCTCCTGGTGGCTCCACGCCTGGGAGATCCTGGGCTTCCGCCACCAGATCGTCTCGGTCACCGCCGCCCACATCGGCGCCGACGACAACCCGCACGCCCCGCAGTGGCGGGACCGCATCTTCATCGTCTTCACCCGCCGCGAGATGCGGGCACCCAACCTCGATGTCCGCCCGCCTGCCTGGTGCCCGGCCTGCGAACGGGACGTATTAGCGGTCCAGTCCTGGCGCAACGGCCGGAAGATCGGCAAGTACCGGCAGCAGTACGACTTCCGCTGCCCCAACCCCGGCTGCCGTCACCGGATCGTCGAACCGTACGTACGCCCCGCCGCCAGCGCGATCAACTGGTCCGATCCCGGTATCCGCATCGGCGACCGGCCCGCCAAGGGAATGAAACCCCTGGCTGCCTCCACCCTGCGCAAGATCCGGCTCGGGCTGGAGAAGCACCGGGTACCGTCCGTGGTCACCGTCAACCACGCCGACCAGGGCGACGGCCGCGCCTTCCCGGCATGGGCCGCTCCTCTGCCCACCCGCACGGTACGGATCGGCGACGGGATCGCCATCCCGCCCCTGCTCGTCCCGACCGGCGGCAGCTGGAACACCGACGCCGCCGCCGTCACCGTGCCGATGCGCACCCGCACCACCCGCGAGAGCGAAGCCCTGCTGCTGCCCGCTCCGTTCATCACCGAGCACCGCGGCGGCGGCTCCACCACCCGGGGCATCAGTGACCCGCTCGCGGCGATCACTGCCGGAGGCAATCACCACGGGCTGGTCATCCCCTACCGCAAGGGCAGTCCGACCACGACCAGGACGCCGCTGCACACCATTGCCACCCGCGAGTCAGCCGGCTTAGTCCTCGGTGCCGACAGCACCCCCGAGCAGATCGACGTGGAGGACTGCTACTTCCGCATGCTGTCCGCCCGCGAGCACCTGCGCGCCCAGCGCTTCACCGACGACTACACCGTCCTGGGCCACGGGGGAGAGCAGACCAAGCAGGCCGGAAACGCCGTGCCCGCCAACGTCGCCCAATGGATCGCCTCCGCCCTGCTGGAGGTGCTCTGATGCCCCACTCCATCGAAACCGGTACCAGCCCTGTCCTGGCGCTGACGCTGCGACAGCCCTGGGCGAGCGCGATCGCCTACGGCACCAAGCGGATCGAGAACCGCACCTGGCCGACCGATCACCGCGGCCTGGTCCTCATCCACGCCGGCCGCACCACCGACCCGAACGCGAAAGACGCCCCGCTCGCGCGGCCGTTCCTGCGTCGCCCCTTCCCGCGGGGCGCGATCGTCGCCGTTGCCCGTCTGGACGACTGCCACACCGATGACGGCTGGTGCACCTTGTGGTCCGCCCCCGGACGCTGGCACTGGCGACTGACCGACGTGACCCCGCTCGCCGCGCCACTGTCCTGGCCCGGCTCACGCGGTCTGTGGACCCCGCCGCCCGGACTGCTCGCCTCCCCGCTACTGACCGAGGCTCTGGGGGCTGCCCGTGGCTGACACGCTCGATCCGACCACCCTGGGCGACCTGCTCAGGGTGGCCTCGGCCCCCGACTTCGACCGCTGGCAAGACCAGATCCGCAAGACAGGCGGATGCGCACAGCCCATCCACCTCACCGGCTGGTCCCTCACCCGCGACAAGAACACCGGGCGGGTCCTGCACACCTACTCCACCCAGGACGAGCCCGGCGGCCGGCTGCGCATCGCCTGCGGCAACCGCCGCGCCTCCCGCTGCCAGCCCTGCGCCTACCTCTACGCGGGCGACGCCTACCGCCTCGTGCGCGCGGGCCTCTCCGGCGACGAAGCCATGAACATCCCTGCCGCAGTGCGCGAGCGCCCCAGGGTCTTCGCCACCCTGACCGCCCCGTCCTTCGGCCGCGTGCACAATATCCCCGATGCTGGACGCTGCCGCTGCGGCACCCGCCACTCCGAGGACGATCCCGCCCTCGGCACGGCCCTCGACCCGAGTACGTACGACTACGCGGGCGCGGTCCTGTTCAACAACCACGCAGGCGAGTTGTGGCACCGGTTCGTCAACCGGCTCCGCCGCGAACTCGCCGCAACCGCCGGACTCACGCAGAAAGCATTCAAGGAGTCGGCCCGCCTGTCGTTCAACAAGGTCGCGGAGTTCCAAAAGCGGGGTGCGATCCACTTCCACGCCGTGATCCGCATCGACGGACCCGACGGGCCCGACAGCACGCCCCCGGCGTGGGCCACGCTCGACCTGCTCACCGAGGCGATCCACGAGGCTCGCAAGCACCCGTACACCACGGTGACCGTGCCCGCTGTCGACGACCAGCCCGCACGCACGCTGGGCTGGGGCGAGAAACTCGACGTCCGGCCCATCACGGCGTTCGACTCGGACGACATCACAGAGCAGAAGGTCGCCGCCTACGTCGCCAAGTACGCCACCAAGGCAGCCGAGACCACCGGCGCGCTCGACCGCCGCATCGGTGAACTCGCCGAACTCGACCAACACCGTGTACCCGACCACGCACGTCAGCTCATCCGCGCCTGCTGGGACCTCGATCCCCTCTACCCGGACCGCAAGCTCTGGGCCTGGGCACACATGCTCGGCTTCCGCGGCCACTTCCTCACCAAATCCCGCCGCTACTCCTCCACCTTCACCGAACGCCGCCAAGTCCGCGCCAACTACCGCGCAGCCGAACAACGCCGAACCCTCGGCCTGCCCGACCCCGACACCACACTCGTCCTCGCCGACTGGCGATACGCCGGACACGGCCACACCCCAGGCGAATCCGCCCTCGCCGCCTCCATCGCCGAAGACATCCGCATCAACCGAGAAACCGCCCGCGAAGCCCTGCAAGACCTACCGGCCCTGGAAGGAGCAACAGCATGAGAGACCGCCTGCTGACCGTGGGCCAGGCTGCCGAGATTCTGGGCACCACCGAGAGGTTCCCTCGGCGACTCATCGCCGAGCGCCGCATCGCCTTCGTGAAAGTCGGGCGTCATGTGCGCATCCCTGAGAGCGCGTTGGCAAGCTTCGTGGATGCGCACACGGTGCAGCCGATCACGACTCGCCCCCGCTTCAGGGCGGTGGCCTGATGGCGAACAGCAAGGGGAAGCGGCGCCGCTTCGGTGCAGTACGCAAGCTGCCGTCGGGACGCTTTCAGGCCCGATACCAGGGGCCGGACGGGCTGACGCGCTCGGCGCCCGAGACATTTGCTTCGCAGACCGACGCCGACCGGTGGCTCGTCCGTAAGGAAACCGAGATCCTCGACGGCCGGTGGAAGAACCCGGACGACAAGGTTCTCTTCGGGGTCTACGCCGACGCCTGGTTCAAAGAGCGCGACTACGCCGCGACCACCCGCGAGCGCAACGGCAGCGCGCTGCGGCTTCACATCCTGCCGACGTTCGCGGACGTGGTGCTTAGTGAGATCACGACGCCGCAGATCCGACGCTGGCGTGCCGGGCTGCTGGAGTCCGGTGTGGGTGAGCCGACGGTCGCCAAGGCGTATCAGGTTCTCCGCGCCATCATGAACACTGCGGTTGACGACGAGGTGATCCAGCGCAACCCCTGTCGGATCAAGGGCGCTGGGGCGGCCAAGACGGCGGAGCGACCGTTCCTCGACGTTTCCGAGGTCTTTCAGCTCGCCGAAGCGGTGCCGGCGCGCTTTCGGGTGCTCATCCTCCTGGCGGCGTTCACCGGCCTGCGGTTCGGGGAGCTGGCCGCGCTCCAGCGCCATGACATCGACCTCGAACGCCGAACCGTCGCTGTGCGGCGTGCGCTCGCGGAGACCCGCACAGACGGCATCCTGCTGAAGACACCCAAGAGCGCGGCCGGTGTGCGCACCGTGGCCTTCCCGGCCTCGCTGACGGCGGACCTGGCCGCTCATCTCGACGCGTACGCCGAGCCGGGCCGCACCGGGTTGGTGTTCACCGGGGCACGGGGCGGGCAGCTTCGCCGGAACAACTTCCGGCGCCTGTGGCTGCGGACCCTGGAGACGACCGGCCTCGGAGACGTGCACTTCCACGATCTGCGCCATACCGGGAACACCCTCGCCGCGACCGGCGGTGCCACGACACGCGAGCTGATGCAGCGCATGGGGCACTCCTCGGTGCGTGCCGCGCTGATCTACCAGCACCTCGTGAACGGCCGCGACCACGCCATCGCCGCGCACGTCGATGAGCAGATCAGGAAGGTCCGGCCGGCAGAGTCCGACGAGGCATCTGGCACGTAACTGGCACGACGCCTCTCCCCCGCCTCCGCGGCCGAGGAACGAACAAGGCCCAGGCTCCCGGTTCGGTACCGGTGGCCTGGGTCTTTCTCGTGCTTCCTACTGGTGGGCGCGGACGGTTTCGAACCGCCGACATCTGCTTTGTAAGAGCAGCGCTCTACCCCTGAGCTACGCACCCGTGGATGAGGCCACAGCCTACATTGCGCATACCCCCCACCTCCAAACCGTTCCCAGCCGGGGGCCGAGGACGTCGGCTGCCCGGAGGCTGGCCACGGCGGTGAGGCGGTGGGCTGCCGCATCGAAACCCGTACCGGTGCTCGTAGCTGGGCGGCTTCAGCCGGAGCCAGCTGGGGGAACGATCGCCATGGCCGTCAGCCGTCACCGCCGTCACCGCCTCGTGCCCGCCGCCGCAGTCGTCGTCGCCGTTCTCGGGGTCGGCGGGTGCGGGCGCGCCGACGCGCGGGAGGCTTCCGTGGAGCGGAAGGCGTTCGCGTTCAGTGGCACGGCGCTGACCGTCGACGCCGACGGCTCCGCCCTCGAGATCGTGCCCGACTGCATCGAGGACGTGCAGGTCACCCGGCAGATCGACGGGTGGGTGGTGCTCGGCAGCGGGCCCGAGGCGTCGTGGGTGACGCGGGACGGGACCCTGACCCTCGAGGTGGCGTGCGAGGCCGTCGCCTCCGACTGCGAGGCGCGGCACACCGTCAAGGTGCCCCGCGACGTCGCCGTCACCGTCGTCGACGACAAGGGGAGCGTCACCGCCGAGGGCTTCACGGCCGCCCTGAAGATCACCTCGGACAGCGGGAGCGTGCCCGTACGCGACTCCAGCGGGCCGCTCCGGCTCGCCTGCGACAACGGCAGGATCGTCGCCGAACGCATCACATCCAGGACCGTCACCGCCACCTCCGCCAACGGATCCGTACGGCTCGGCCTTACCGCCGTGCCGGACCGGGTCGAGACCGTGAGCGACAACGGTCGGATCCACATCGAGCTGCCCGCCTCCCGCGCGCCGTACGCCGTCAGTGCCGAGAGCGGCGATGCCGACGTCGGCAACGGCGACGTCGGCATCGCCGTGCCGACGGACGACGACAGTGCACCCATCGTCACGGCACGCAGTGACAACGGCGAAGTCGTGGTGCGCAGCGCGAACTAACAGGCCCGTGTGTTCGTCCTTCTGGTGGGAGTATTGACCGGAACGGGCACGGCGGACACGGCACGGGAGAGGCATGTGACGGCGAGACACGCGCGGCCGCACCGCAAGGCGCGAGCGAACGCCGTCCGGGGGGTGCGGGACACGCTCACGCTGATGCTCCTTCCGCTGCCGCTCCTCGCCGCCGCCCTGCCGGCCGCCGTCGCCGGGGGCGGGACGCGGCGCTGGTTCGGCGGGCGTGGCGAGAGCCAGCGCGCCGACGCGCAGGCCGCGAAGGACGCGGCCGCCGCCGCGTTCTACGAGCTGGACACGGCGCAGCGCGATCTGCGGATCTCGATCGAGACGATCAGCGCCGTGGACAGTTCGCCCGCCGCCCGCCACGCCGTGGACGACTTCGCCGCTCTGGGCCGCCGTATCGACGAGGTGAGCCACGCGTACATCACCGCCGTCGACGCGCACGATCTCGACCGGGACGATCTGGAGGCGTCGGTCGCCGCCCAGGCGCGTACGCAGCTCCACCGGGCCAAGGACGAGCTCGTACGGGTCAAGGGCGAACTGGACCGGTTCGCGCAGGGGCTCGGGCCGCTTCTCGACAAGGCGGAGACGCAGCTCGCCCGGCTCGCGCCCGCCGTGGAGCGGGCGCGACAGGCACTCCTCGGCGCGAGCAATGCTCTCGATTCGGTGCGCAGCTCCGGATTGAGAGCGGATGATCTTGCCGGTCGGCTCGCCGCCCTCGGCCCCGAGCTCACCAGGCTCAACGAGGGTGCCGGCCGGCACGGCGTCACCGAGACGCTGCACCGCGCGGACCGGGTGCTCCGCGACGCCGAGGCCGTACGGGCGGAGGCCGAGCGGCTGCCCGAGCGGGCCGCCGAGATCGACCGGCGCCTGGTGTCCCTGCGCACCCGCGCCCAGGCCCTGAGCAATCGCGCCGGTGGTGTCGAGCCCGTCCTCAGCGAGCTGCGCCGCCGTTTCACGGCGGCGTGCTGGCAGGACCTGCAGCCCGTTCCGGAGCAGGCCGCGGTCGGCGTGCGCCGGGCGGAGGAGAAGCTGAAGGAGGCCGGGAAGGCGCGCGAGGAGCAGCGCTGGCCCGACGCCACCGCTCTGCTCAGCACGGTCCGGGCGCTGCTGAACGCCACCGACGAGGCCGTCTCCGCGGCCGGCGGCCGGCTCCAGCGGCTCAATGCCGTCGCCAAAGATCCGCAGCAGGAGATCGAACGGACCCGGTTCGCCATCCGTGATGCCCAGCGGCTCGCCATGGCCGGTCGCAGCACCCCCGACCCGCGTCATGCCCGCCCCCTGGACGACTCCGTCGCGCGCCTGCAGCGGGCGGTCACCGGGCTGGAGGGCCGACACCCCGACTACTGGCACTTCCTGCAGGAGACGGAGGCGGTGCGGCGTACGGTCGCGCGCGTGGTCGAGCAGATCCGCGAGGAGCGTGGCGGCGGCGCCCCCGGCCGGCGCCCCTGAACACCGAGGGCGTCACGCACGCACACGCGCCGGCGCCGAGCCCGGGCTTGTAGCGCCCGCGCGTGCGGCGGATCCTGAAAGCCGGAGTACGCGTACGTACGAAGGAGGCCGTGATGGCCGGACACGTACCGCATACGAGAGCCGGAGCCCGGGCCCGCCGGCGCACCCGCATCACCCTCGACGAGCATCTGCCCATCGACCACCGCCTGAGCCGCTTCTACCGCATCGGCGCCGGTCTCATGGGTCTGCTGCTGGTCGCCTTCGGCGTGCTGGGGCTGATCGACCGGATCGGCTTCTTCGACACCCGCGGGGACACCGTCGCCGGTCTGAACACCAACGGCGCGCTGAGCGTCCTGTCCATCGGCGTCGGGCTGCTGCTCTTCGTCGGCATGGTCATCGGCGGCAATTTCGCCTCGACCCTCAACATGGTCCTCGGCGTGCTCTTCATCGCCAGTGGATTCGTGAACCTCGCCCTGCTGGACCGCAGTTTCAACCCGCTCGCCTTCCGCATCCAGAATGTGCTGTTCAGCTTCGTGGTGGGCGTGATGCTGATGTTCTTCGGGATGTACGGCAGAGTCAGCGCGACCCTGCCCCACGACAACCCGTACTGGAAGGCCCGCCACCCGGAGGAGGCCGCACGCGAGCAGCGTGCCCGGCGGCGGCGTGAATACGCGGCCCGGCAGCCGCTGCCGCCGCCCCGGTAGCCTGAGCGCATGCCACGTTACGAATTCCGCTGCCGGTCCTGCGACGACACGTTCGAAGTGAGCCGGCCGATGGCCGAATCGTCCGCGCCCGCGAGCTGTCCGGCCGGGCACGACGACACCGTGAAGCTGCTGTCCGCCGTCGCGGTGGGCGGCACGAGCTCCGCGGGCCCGGCGCCGAGCGCCGGTGGCGGCGGCGGTGGCGGTGGGTGCTGCGGCGGAGGCTGCTGCGGCTGACGCCCGCTGCGACCCGGCCCGGCTGGAAGCCCAGGTACCGCGGCACCGTCAGCACCCGACGGGGAGTACCCGACCGCCCCGGTCAGGTCCCGCTCGTCGAAGACCGCGTCAATGAGTTCCTCGACCGCGCTCTGCGACACGTGCAGGCACCGGTGACGGCCGCGTTCGTGCGTTGCTGCGCCATCCCCGAGAGCACGTCCCGCTCCCGAGGCGCGAGCCGTGCCGGCGCGTCGTGCGCTGCGCGAGAACTGGGCGGACGTCACGCGCCGCGTGTCGGCCCCTTCGTAGGTGCTTGCCAGGGGTGACGCCGCCGGCGGTCCGCGCGGTGCGGCCGGAGGCCGGGGGCGGGGGCCGGGGGCGTGCAGGAGTGACGTTCCCCTTGCGCGCCCCCGCACCCGATCACGCCTCTGCCGCGCCGAAGCGGCGGAGGATCTCCTCGCCCGCCGCCACGCCCACGTGGGGAAGCGTCTCCACGTGGGGGGCCGTCCAGCCCGCCTCGGCCAGTTCGCCGTGGGAGGGGCGCCAGGCCCGGTCCGCGCACATCAGCAGGTCCGCGTCGAGCAGGGAGTCACCCGCGGCCAGGGTCAGGCCGGCTCCGGTGCGGCGGGCCACCTCGCGGACCGCCGCACTCTTGGTGAGCGGCTCGGGGACCGCGTAGATCTTGCGGCCCTGGAGGGACACGGACCAGCCCCGTTCCTCCGCCCAGCCGCTCAGGTCCTTGACCCAGCTCTCGGGCAGCAGCGCGCGCTCGACGACGAGATACGCGAACAGGTCCTCGGCGACCCTTTCCTTGCGGAGCCAGGTCGGGTCGGACACGGCCGACAGGTGGGCACGGATCTCGGCCAGCGGCGCGCATGCGTCGGCGAGCCGGGCGGTGACGTGCTGGTGCCAGTCGTGGTCGGTGACGCCGTCGACGAGCAGATGCCCGCCGTTGGCGCAGATCGCGTACCGTGGCGCGGCGCCGGGGAGGCTGATGCGCTGGTACTGCTTGCGGGTGCGGGTGGTCGTGGGGACGAAGACGGCGGCCTCGGTGAGGCGGGCCAGGAGATCTGCCGCCGTCTCGGTCATGTACGACAGGGGCTTGCGCTCGTGCACCTCGACGCAGAGCAGCCGGGGCGCCTGCGCGTCGGGCATGGACAGCGCGAGGGCCGCGGTGGAGTAGATCAGCGTACGGTCGAGGTCGCTGGCGACGAGCACGGTCATGAGGACACCGCCCTGCCGTCGGCGCCGGTGGCGCCCCGCGTGTACTGGGGGTGGATCAATCCCACGCATGTGTAAGGGAGTTCGTCGACCTCCTCGACGGGTACGCCTCTCTGCTCGGCGAGCAGCCGTACGTGGTCGAGGTCGGCGCCCGCGCCGCGCTTGGCGAGGATCTTCCACGGGACGCGGCGCAGCAGGACACGCGTGGTCTCGCCGACACCCGGCTTGACCAGGTTCACGTCGTGGATGCCGTACTCCTCGCTGATCCGCTCGACGGCGGCCCAGCCCTCCCAGGTGGGCGCGCGGTCGGCGGCCAGCAGTTCCTTGACGTCGGTGTGCACCGCGTCGGCCACCTCGTCGAAGCGGGCGGCGACGGTGTCGAGGAAGTGTCCGGAGACGTCGGCGGAGGCCAGTTCGCGGTAGAACTTCGCGCCGTGGAAGTCGTCCGGTCCCACCAGGTCCGTGCGGAGCACGGTGCGGGATATGAGGCCGGAGACGGTGGAGTTGAGGCAGGCGGAGGGGATGAGGAAGTCCTCGCGGGTGCCGTAGGTGCGCACACAGCCGCCGGGGTCGGCGAGCACCGCGATCTCGGGGTCGAAGCCGTCGAACGCGCGCAGTGCCTCGGCCAGTTCCCGGGTGATGGCGCCCTTGCCGGTCCAGCCGTCGACGAAGACGATGTCGGCGGGGTCGTGGTGGGCGGCGAGCCAGCGCAGCGCGTTGGCGTCGATGCCGCGGCCGCGCACGATGGACACGGCGTAGTGCGGGAGTTCGAGGCCGTGCCGGTGCTGGGCCCAGCGGCGCATCAGTACGCCGACGGGTGTGCCGGCGCGGGCGAGGGAGACCAGGACCGGGCGGGGCGACCGCTCGGCGAGGACGATCTCGGTGACGGCGCCGACCGCCCGCGCGATCCGGGCGGCGGACGTCTCGAGCGCGGCCTTGAACAGCGCCTGGTACTGCTCGCTCGGCTGGTACTCCACCGGCAGCGACTCCGCGTAGTGCGCGCCGCCGCTCTGGATGGCCTCTTCGCGCTCCTCGGTGGGCGCTTCCAGCTCGACGTCCGACAGGTCCTGGAGCAGCCAGCCGACCTCCTCGGGGGCGTAGGAGGAGAAGTCGGGTCCGCGGAGCGGCTCGGGCAGCATGGAGGCCCTTTCGGGTGCCGGGGTTGCCGGGAGTATCGGGGGTGCCGGGGGGACGTAGGAGGGGACCACGGCGAGCAGCACGTGCGGTGTGTGGTCCGCGAGCCGGGCGAGCAGGCCGTCGGGGCCGTGCAGTTCGGCGGTGTCGGCGGTGGAGTCGACCACCACGACGACGGCGTCGAAGCCGCCGCCCGCGACGTTGTAGGCGTAGCGCTCGCCCGGGCCGTCGGCGGGGTCGTCGTGGGCGGGGAAGACGAGCCGGGTACGTATGGCATAGCCGGGGTCGTCGACGGCGAGGACGGGTGAGCGGGTGGTGGTGGAGTAGTACACCTCCGCCTCGGTCCGCCGGTCCAGTGCGACGCCGATCCGCAGCGGCGCGTACATCAGCTCCTCGAAGCCGAGGACGAGCACGCGGCGGTCCTGCGCGGTCGCTTCGCCGAGCGTGTCGGCGATCCGTTCCGCCATGGCGGGGAGCGCGGCCTCCAGGGCGCGGCGGTGCTCGGGCGTGAAGCCGTGGCGCCCGCCGTCGGGCACGCCCGCCGGCCAGTCGAGGTCGACCCGGGTGCGGCGGCCGGCGGGCGTCGGGGCCGGGGCGTGCGCCGTGGGCTCGTGCTCGGCGACGAGCGCCTGTCCCTTCTCCAGGACGCCCTCCGGCAGGCGTACGGTGCCCGAGGCGAGGGACACGAGGTCGACGCGCGCGCCGATCTCGTCGGCGAAGGCGGTGAACCGCTGCCGGTCCTGCTCGGCACGCATGTCGACGAGCGCGACGATCACATACCGCTTGCGCGGGAAGCGCTCGTGCAGGTCGCGGATGGTGTTGAGCACGGTGTTGCCGGTGGAGAACTCGTCGTCGACGAGGATCAGCGGCCCCTCGCCCGCCAGCAGCCGGGGGTCCTCGGGAAGCAGCAGGTGCGTCGTGGCGTGCGAGTGGGACTCCTCGAAGCCTCCGGCGCGGGCGACGCCGTCGACCGGTCGGCGGGTGGAGTGCAGATAGGGGGCGAGGGCCACGCCGTCCGCGACGGAGTGGCCGAGACCGGTCGCGGTCTCCGCGTAGCCGAGGACGACCGCGCTGCGCGCCGCGGCGTCGCCGAGCAGTTCGCGCACGCGGCGGCCGAGGTCGTAGCCGCACTGCCAGACCACCCAGGGGCGCTGCGGCACATGCTTGCCCAGCACGTTGGACACCAGCAGGTGGGACCGCTTGGGGTTGCGGCGCAGGGCGAGGCCCAGCAGCTCGGGAAGCCGTTCGTCACCGTCGAGTCCGACTCCGAGCCGTTTCGCGACCCAGCTTCCCGACCACTCCACGCTGTCCGTCTCCTTTGTCATCAGTCGGCGATGCCCGCCCGCAGCAGGTCCACGAAGCCGATGTCCTCTTTGGCGACGCCGAAGACCTCGGCGCGCTGGAGGGTCCGCTCCGCCCAGGCGCGGTGCGGCTTCACCTCGTTCATCTTGTTCGTGTACGCGGAGCGCAGCACCCCGCCGCCACCGCGCTCGGGCCGCAGGATGTCCTGCGCGTCGCTGTACTCCTCGTGGCTGACCACCGACAGGGCGTGGACGGGCAGCACATGGGAGGGGTGGATGCAGGTCTTGCCGAGCAGCCCATTGGCGCGGTCGAGCTCGATCTCGCGCAGCAGGCCGTCCATGTCGTGCTCGATGAGCGCGGTGCGCAGCTCCTCGGCGCGCCCTTCGAGGAAGGGGCTGTGGCGCAGCTGGGGCTTGAACATGCGCTCCTGGGTGGGGAAGTACTCCCACACCGGGCCGGTGATCGTGAAGCCGGTCCCGTCGGAGCGGCCGAGCACATTGACCACGTCGGCGATCACGGAGGTGACGATCCGGACGTCGTACGCCGTCATGTCGGGCGAGCGACGCAGCCCGTAGGCGGAGCAGAAGTCGGTGACTCCGAGGCGCAGGGCGAGGACGCGCTCGCGGTACTTGTCGACGGTGCGGGCGATGCCGGTGAGCGTCTCGGTCCTGGTCTCCAGGTACAGCAGCTCGGGCGACTCCAGGACGGGCATGGCGAACAGCCGCCGGCCGCCGACGGCCTCGGCGGTGGTGAGCGCCTCCAGGAACGGCACGCCGCGTTCCTCGGTGAACTTGGGCAGTACGAATCCGGACAGCAGCCGTCCCGCGGGCCCCAGACGCTTCACGAGGTCGGGAATCTGTTCCGGGTGGCGGACCCGGATGAACAGCAGGGGCAGTTCGCCGCCGCGTGCGTCGAGGTCGGCGAACTGGCGGACGAGGTTGTCCTCGGCCGGCTCCACATCGGCATCGCCGATGGAGTCCTCCAGGCACAGCACCATCGACACGACGCCGCGCCCGGCCTGCTTGACCACGTCGTCGGCGAGCCGGGGACGGGTGGCCGGGCTGTAGAGCGTGGCACCGAGGGCGGCGGCGAGCATCCTGGCCGGGGAGCCGGCGTCGAACTCGCTCGGCTGCCGGTGGAACAGCCTGTCCTGGGTCGCGGGCGGGATGTGCCCGAAGTGACGCATTCATATCCCCCGTACTGCCTCGACGGCCCCGACAACATATGGCCGGTAATAGTACGTAGGGGCGGGTGTCAAGAGTTCCCCATGTGCATGAAATCCAGGTAACTCGTCCACATCGCACCCATGTCGCCCGACCTGCCGGACACCGGCGCGCCGGGGTCCGGACGGGGACCCGCGTTGTCCCCGGCCCCCTGGGCCAGGCAGGATGACGGGCATGACGCACGCGATGCTGAAGGGCTCGAACGTCCCTCTCGATGCCACGGCCGTACGGGCCGTGCTGCGCTGGACCCCGGGCGCCCAGGTCCCCGATGTGGACGCATCGGCACTGCTGCTCGGCCCGAACGGCCGTGTGCGCTCCGACGAGGACTTCGTCTTCTACAACCAGCCGCGCCACCCTTCGGGCCTGGTGCGACGACTGCCGAAGCAGCGGATCGCCGAGCACCTGACGGACACCGTCGAGGCGGATCTGGGGGCATTGGACTCCTCCGTCGATCAGGTCGTGATCGCCGCCTCCTCGGACGGCGGCACCTTCGAGCATGTACGGGATCTGCGCATACTGCTCCACGACGCCGCCGTGCCCGGGGACGAGCCGCTGGCCGTGTTCGACGTGAAGCCGGAGACCGGCGAGGAGACGGCGATCATCTGCGGCGAACTGTACCGGCGCGGGGACGGCTGGAAGTTCCGCGCGGTGGCGCAGGGCTACCCGACCGGGCTCGTGGGGCTGGCGACCGCGTTCGGCATCTCGGTGGACGAGGCGGAGGCCGCCGCCGAGCCGTCCGGAGAGCCCGAGCCGCAGCCTCAGGCGGCCCCGCCCCTGCCCGCGCAGCCGGCTCCCGCTCCCGCCTACGGCTATCCGCAGTCGGACGCGACCCGGCCCGCGTACGGCTACCCGCACACGGCGCCGCCCGCCCCCCGGACCGTCCCGCCGGTGCCCCAGACCGCCCCACCCGCCTCGGGATACGGCTATCCGCAGCCTGTGGCCGCGCACATGCCCGACCCTGCCTTCCGGCTGCCTCCGATGGGCCCGCAGTTCCTGCGGCCCTGACCACGGGCCCTGTCCCGGGCCCTGTCCCGACGCGCCCGCAGGGCGCCCGCGCTCAGACCCGGCTCTTGTAGCCCCGGCCCCATTGCAGCCCCCAGCCATAAAGCCGGTCCAGCTCTGCCTGGAAGCCGTACACGAACTTCACCTCGCGGCGCACGGTCAGCTCTCCCTTGATGTTCTCCACGGAGAACACCGCGCAGGAGCGGGCCTGGGGGGCGCGCTCGTCGAGCTCTATCTCCACGCGCGGGCCGTTGCTCGGGTAGAGCGTGCAGTGTGCGTGGGTGCGGTCGAAGGCAGGCGTCTGGTCGTAGATGTAGACGAAGAAGAGCAGGCGCTTGATCTTGTCGCGGTGATCGAGGTTGACGAAGATCGTCTCGCCGGAGGGCGCGCCGAACCGGTCGTCGCCGCTGAGGCGTACGTACGGCGCCTCGTTCAGGCTGCCGAAGAAGCTGCCCAGCGGCTGCACCACGCCCTTGCTGCCATCCGTCAGCTCGTACAGACAGCCGAGGTCAAGGTCCACATTGACCACACCCTGGGTGTGGGCCTGGACCACATCGGGCTGGAAGAGCTTGAAGGGGTGGCGCAGCAACCGGCCGCTCTGGCGTGAGCGCCCCTCGATGTCGGAGGTGCGCATGCGCCAGGAGAGGTTGACCCGGAGATTGCCGGTGGCCGCGCCTTGTTTGGTGAGCGAGACCGTCGGGCGCCGTTTGGTCAGCTCTATCGAGTTCGTGGCGGCGCTGCCGGAATCGAACTGTGCCGCGCTCCCCCGAAACAGGTTGTCCCAGAAAGCCATGCCCCACCCCACACACTCGGTCCGTCGTCCCCGCCATGCCGCGGGGCGGTCACGAGGCTCGAGAACCTCGTGACCGCCCCGTTCAGAGCGTTCCCTCCTCGCGGAGGGTGTCACACCCCGGACGACACTCCGGCTTTGCCGTCCGAGGCGTCAGCTTTTCCCTCGGCCACCGCCTCGAGCGCCTTGTTGCGCCGGATCGAGGACCAGAAGGACGCGGCGATCAGGACCACGCCGATGAGGCCGGTGATGATCTCGCTGATCTCGTGCTGGATGGTGATGAGCAGGATGACGGCGAGGGCGCCGATCGCGTAGTGCGCGCCGTGCTCCAGGTAGACGTAGTCGTCCAGGGTGCCCTGGCGGACCAGGTAGACCGTGAGCGACCGGACGTACATGGCGCCGATGCCGAGGCCGAGCGCCATCCAGAAGATGTGGTTGGTGATGGCGAACGCGCCGATCACTCCGTCGAAGGAGAAGGATGCGTCCAGCACCTCGAGGTACAGGAAGAGGAAGAACGCGGCCTTGCCGGCCAGGCCGACGGCGGAGACCTGCTTGCCCTCGCGCTTGGCCTGTTCCTCTTCCTCGTGCTCGCGCTCCTCCTCTTCCTCGAGCTTGTCCTCGAAGTAGCCGGAGAGGCCGCCGACGACCAGGTACGTGATCAGGCCGGCGACGCCGGAGAGGAGCACGGTGGCCGACTTGTCGGCATGCCCTGTGCTGGTGTGCGCCTGGGTGGCGAAAGTGACCGCGGAGATCAGCAGGACGATGAGCGCGATGCAGACCGACAGCATGTCGACCTTGCCGAGCTTGGCCAGCGGCCGCTCCAGCCACGCGAGCCACTTGTGCTCACGCTCCTCGAACATGAAGTCAAGGAAGATCATCAGCAGGAACATACCGCCGAACGCGGCGATGGCGGCGTGCGCGTCCGTGACCAGGTCCTCGTACTGACCGGGCTGGTCCAGGGCGAGCTGGACCGCTTCGATCGGCCCGACCTTGGCGCTGATGGCGACGATCACGACGGGGAAGACCAGTCGCATACCGAAGACGGCGATCAGAATGCCGATCGTCAGGAAGATCTTCTGCCAGAAGGCGTTCATCTTCTTGAGGATTCCGGCATTGACGACCGCGTTGTCGAAGGACAGCGAGATCTCGAGGATCGACAGGATCAGTACGATCCCGAACGCCTCCCAGCCCCACTGCCAGGCGGCGAATGCGAGGCCGAGCGCCGTGACGGCGAACGACCAGCCGAAGGTTTTCAGAACCACTGGCTACCCAATCGTGTAATTGTCCCCCGGGCGATGCCTGAGGGAGGGTCTCCCCCGCGCCGCACGCGGCTTTACGAAACGTTGACCCCGAAGTCTAGAGCGATGCCCCTCAGCCCCGACGCGTACCCCTGGCCTACGGCCCGGAACTTCCACTCGACCCCGTACCGGTAGAGCTCCCCGAAGATCATCGCGGTCTCCGTGGAGGCGTCCTCACTGAGGTCGTAGCGCGCGAGCTCCTGGCCGTCGGCCTGGTTGACCACGCGGATGAAGGCGTTGCTGACCTGGCCGAAGGTCTGGCCGCGGTTGTCCGCGTCGTGGATGGAGACCGGGAAAACGATCTTGTCCACCGTGGCCGGCACCTTGGAGAGGTCCACCAGGAGCGACTCGTCGTCACCGTCGCCCTCGCCGGTGAGGTTGTCACCGGTGTGCTCGACGGAGCCGTCGGGGCTCGTGAGCTGGTTGTAGAAGATGAACCACTCGTCGCCGAGGACGCGTCCGTTCTGGCAGAGCAGGGCGCTGGCGTCGAGGTCGAAGGGCGCTCCGGTGGTGGAGCGTGCGTCCCAGCCGAGCCCGACGAGGACCTGGGTGAGATTGGGTGCGGCCTTGGAGAGGGAGACATTGCCTCCCTTGGCGAGCGTGACGCCCATGATGGTGAGTCCTCCCCTGGGTGTGCATGGTTGTGAGGCACGTCCGGCGCCGCACAGAAGGAGTGCGGCGCCGGACATGGGACGTGCGGTGGCTCAGACGTTGACACCGAAGTCCTGCGCGATGCCGCGCAGGCCGGAGGCGTAACCCTGGCCGATGGCACGGAACTTCCACTCCGGGCCGTTGCGGTAGAGCTCGCCGAAGACCATCGCGGTCTCCGTCGAGGCGTCCTCACTGAGGTCGTAGCGGGCGAGCTCGTTGCCGTCGGCCTGGTTGACGACGCGGATGAACGCGTTGCGCACCTGGCCGAAGGACTGCTGGCGGCCCTCGGCCTCGTAGATCGAGACCGGGAAGACGATCTTCTGGACGTCGGCGGGGACCCCGGCCAGGTTGACCTTGATCTGCTCGTCGTCGCCCTCGCCCTCACCGGTGAGGTTGTCACCGGTGTGCTCGACGGAGCCGTCCGGGCTCTTGAGGTTGTTGAAGAAGACGAAGTTGCCGTCGGCGGCGACCTTGCCCTCGGCGTTGGTCAGCAGGGCGCTGGCGTCGAGGTCGAAGTCGGTGCCGGTGGTGGTCCGGACATCCCAGCCCAGACCCACGGTGACCGCGGTCAGATTCGGCGCGGCCTTGGTCAGCGAGACGTTGCCGCCCTTGCTGAGGCTGACTCCCACGAGTCCCTCCATTGGTGTTCAGGGGCAGCGCCCCCGTCGTGCGTTGCTGTTGGGATCAACGAAAGGATCCTAGTGACCGGTTCCCGGCCGCTGCGCTATTTCCGGGCGATCCCAGGGAAACCCCTCAGGGCCGCGGCGCGGCGCACCGAGCGGTCCGGCTCAGAGAGCGTCGAGAGCCTTGACGTAGTCGTTCAGGTCGCGGGCGTCGGGCAGGCCGTTGACCACGGTCCAGCGCACGATGCCCTCCTTGTCGATGATGAAGGTGCCGCGCACGGCGCAGCCCTTCTCCTCGTCGAAGACGCCGTAGGCGCGCGAGGTGTCTCCGTGCGGCCAGAAGTCGGACAGCAGCGGGTACTCGAGACCCTCCTGCTCGGCGAAGACGCGCAGGGTGTGGATGGAGTCGCTGGAGACCGCGAGCAGCTGGGTGTCGTCGTTGACGAACGCCGGCAGCTCGTCGCGCAGGGCGCACAGCTCGCCCGTGCACACGCCGGTGAAGGCGAAGGGGTAGAAGAGGAGCACCACGTTCTTCTCACCGCGGAACTCGGAGAGCGTGACGGTGCGGCCGTGGTTGTCCTTGAGCGCGAACTCCGGAGCCTTGTCACCGACCTCGATGGCCATGGAAAACGCATCCCTTCTGTGAGCCGGTCAGGTGAACGCCCACCCTACGCAGAAGGCGTCCGCCACAGACAGACGCCCCATGCAGAAGGCCCCCGCCGACACAATGTCGGCGGGGGCCTCACGGCGGTTCGGCGGCTCAGCGCTTACCGGACTTGGCCCCCTTGGGGGTGACCAGCCGGCTGCCGCTCCAGTCCTTGCCGGCGTTGATGCTCTTGGTCTGCGACAGGCCCGCCGTCTGGGCGGCCTCGTTGATGTCGCTGGGCTCGACATAGCCTTCACGGCCGGTCTTGGGAGTCATCAGCCAGACGACCCCGCCCTCGTCGATCAGACCGATGGCGTCCACCAGTGCGTCCGTGAGGTCGCCGTCCTCGTCCCGGAACCACAGGACGACGACGTCGGCCACGTCGTCGTACTCCTCGTCGACGAGTTCCTGGCCGGTGACGGCCTCGATCCCTTCACGGAGCTCCTGCTCGACGTCGTCGTCGTAGCCGATCTCCTGGACCACCTGTCCGGGCTCGAACCCCAGCCTTGCCGCCGGGTTGGTCCGCTCCTCCGCGTGGTCCGCGGTCGCGCTCACGGCTTGCCTCCTGATCGTTTTCGGAAAATGCTTCGGCCGCGCGCGTACGCGTGGCATTGGCCGTAGTCCACACGGGCGGGACGGATCGCGCAAGTACCCGGCCGTACGGACCGCCGAAACGGTGACGTTTGCGGCCGTCTCGGCGCAACTCCAGGCAGCGTCCGATGACCTCTGCGTTAAGGAGGCCACACCTTTCGGCCACACTTGCGGCATATCTACCCTCGATCCCTCAATCGGAACCGAACGGCCGAACGAAACGCATGGACGGGTTGGGCGTATGGTTGCGATTTGACCATGGTGCTACGCGCAGTTCCGGCCCGATGTCACGAAGTCCGAGGGTTACCCCTCGGTAGAGGTGACGTACGCCTCCCTGCGGTACACGATGGAGGCGGTGCGACAGCTTGCCCGACATCACGTCAGCGCGTCTTCCCGTCATCACGTCGCGGCAGACCCCCGAACAGCGAAGGAACAGCGTGGCTTCCGGATCCGATCGCAACCCGATCATCATTGGCGGCCTTCCCAGCCAGGTCCCGGACTTCGATCCTGAAGAGACCAAGGAGTGGCTGGACTCCCTCGACGCAGCCGTCGACGAGCGGGGCCGCGAGCGCGCCCGCTATCTGATGCTCCGCCTCATCGAGCGGGCCCGCGAGAAGCGCGTCGCCGTGCCCGAGATGCGCAGCACGGACTACGTCAACACCATCGCCACCAAGGACGAGCCGTTCTTCCCCGGCAACGAGGAGATCGAGCGCAAGGTCCTCAACGCCACCCGGTGGAACGCCGCGGTGATGGTCTCGCGTGCGCAGCGCCCCGGCATCGGCGTCGGCGGCCACATCGCCACGTTCGCCTCCTCCGCCTCTCTGTACGACGTGGGCTTCAACCACTTCTTCCGCGGCAAGGACGACGGCAAGGGCGGCGACCAGATCTTCTTCCAGGGGCACGCCTCCCCGGGTATCTACGCCCGCGCGTTCCTGCTGGACCGGCTCTCCGAGCAGCAGCTCGACGGCTTCCGCCAGGAGAAGTCGAAGGCGCCGTACGGCCTGTCCAGCTATCCGCACCCGCGGCTGATGCCGGACTTCTGGGAGTTCCCCACCGTCTCGATGGGCCTCGGCCCGCTCGGCGCGATCTTCCAGGCGCGGATGAACCGCTACATGCAGGCCCGCGGCATCGCGGACACCTCCGACTCGCATGTGTGGGCCTACCTCGGCGACGGCGAGATGGACGAGCCCGAGTCGCTGGGCCAGCTGTCCATCGCCGCCCGTGAGGGCCTGGACAACCTCACCTTCGTCGTCAACTGCAACCTGCAGCGCCTCGACGGCCCGGTCCGCGGCAACGGCAAGATCATCCAGGAGCTGGAGTCGCAGTTCCGCGGCGCCGGCTGGAACGTGATCAAGCTGGTCTGGGACCGCACCTGGGACCCGCTGCTCGCGCAGGACCGCGACGGCGTGCTGGTCAACAAGCTGAACACCACGCCGGACGGCCAGTTCCAGACGTACGCCACCGAGACCGGCGCGTACATCCGCAAGCACTTCTTCGGCGACGACCACCGGCTGCGCGCCATGGTCGAGAACATGACCGACGAGCAGATCCTGCACCTGGGCCGCGGTGGTCACGACCACAAGAAGATCTTCGCCGCGTACTCGGCGGCCCGCGCCCACAAGGGCCAGCCGACCGTGATCCTCGCGCAGACGGTCAAGGGCTGGACGCTCGGCCCGAACTTCGAGGGCCGCAACGCCACGCACCAGATGAAGAAGCTGACGGTCGACGACCTCAAGCGCTTCCGCGACCGCCTGCACATCCCGATCTCCGACGCCCAGCTGGAGTCCGGCCCGCCGCCGTACTACCACCCGGGCCGTGACTCGGAGGAGATCCAGTACATGCACGACCGCCGCAAGTCGCTCGGCGGTTATGTGCCCACCCGCGTCGTGCGGTCCGAGCCGCTCGTCCTGCCGGACGAGAAGACGTACGCGTCCGTGAAGAAGGGCTCCGGTCAGCAGTCGATCGCCACCACCATGGCGTTCGTCCGGCTGCTGAAGGACCTCATGCGGGACAAGGAGATCGGCAAGAGGTTCGTACTGATCGCGCCCGACGAGTACCGCACCTTCGGCATGGACTCGTTCTTCCCCAGTGCGAAGATCTACAACCCGCTCGGCCAGCAGTACGAGGCCGTCGACCGTGAGCTGCTGCTCGCGTACAAGGAGTCGCCGACCGGGCAGATGCTGCACGACGGCATCTCGGAGGCGGGCTGCACGGCCTCGCTGATCGCGGCCGGTTCGGCGTACGCGACGCACGGCGAGCCGCTGATCCCGGTCTACGTCTTCTACTCGATGTTCGGCTTCCAGCGCACCGGTGACCAGTTCTGGCAGATGGCCGACCAGCTGGCGCGCGGCTTCGTGCTCGGAGCGACGGCCGGCCGCACCACACTGACCGGTGAGGGCCTGCAGCACGCGGACGGCCACTCGCAGCTGCTCGCCTCGACCAACCCGGGCTGCGTCGCCTACGACCCGGCGTTCGGCTTCGAGATCGCGCACATCGTCAAGGACGGACTGCGCCGGATGTACGGCGGCGACGCCGAGCACCCGCACGGCGAGGACGTCTTCTACTACCTCACCGTCTACAACGAGCCCATCCAGCACCCGGCCGAGCCGGCCGACGTGGACGTGGACGGCATCCTCAAGGGCATCCACCGCTTCCGGCGGGGCGAGCAGGGCTCGATCCCGGCGCAGATCATGGCCTCGGGCGTGGCCGTGCCGTGGGCCGTCGAGGCGCAGAGGATCCTCGCCGAGGAGTGGAACGTATGCGCCGACGTGTGGTCGGCGACCTCGTGGAACGAGCTGCGGCGCGACGCCGTCGCGGCCGAGGAGCACAACCTGCTCCACCCCGAGGAGGAGCAGCGGGTTCCGTACGTGACGCAGAAGCTTTCGGGGGCCGAGGGCCCGTTCGTCGCCGTGTCCGACTGGATGCGTTCGGTGCCCGACCAGATCTCCCGCTGGGTGCCGGGCACCTACTCCTCGCTGGGCGCCGACGGCTTCGGCTTCGCGGACACGCGCGGTGCCGCCCGCCGCTACTTCCACATCGACGCGCAGTCGATCGTGCTGGCGGTGCTCACCGAGCTGGCGCGTGAGGGCAAGGTGGACCGCAGCGTGCTGAAGCAGGCGGTGGACCGCTACCAGCTGCTCGACGTGGCGGCGGCGGACCCGGGCGCGGCCGGCGGCGACGCATAGCCGCTCCGATACGCAGGGGGTGTGCGGGGTTCGTCCCCGCACACCCCCTTTACGATGCGGCCATGAAGGAACGAACGGCGCAGATGCGCTGGGAGGCGCGCACCCAGGGGCCGTTGCTGGGACTCGCAATGGCGTTCGCCGTCGCGTATGCGGTGCCGATCGTGGCACCCGGCGCGCAGGCATGGGTGATCAACTCGTGCACGGTGACCGAGTGGGCGGTGTGGGCGGCGTTCGCCGTGGACTATCTCGTACGGCTGGCCCTGGCACCGGGCAAGTGGCTGTTCGTCCGCAGCCATCCGCTGGATCTGTGCGCCGTCATCCTGCCGCTGGTGCAGCCGCTTCGCCTGCTGCGGCTGGTGTCGACCCTGATGCTGGTGGGGCGGCGGGCCCGGATGGCCACGCAGATCACGCTGACGACGTACGTCGGCGGCGCGGTGGTGGGGCTGATGATGTTCGGTTCGCTGGCGGTGCTCCAGGTGGAGCGCGACGCGCCCGGCGGGAACATCAAGACGCTGGGCGACGCGGTGTGGTGGTCGTTCACGACGATGACGACGGTCGGCTACGGGGACCACTCGCCGACGACGGGTCTCGGCCGACTGCTGGCGGTCGGGCTGATGATCTCGGGCATCGCACTGCTCGGTGTGGTGACGGCGAACATCGCCGCCTGGTTCATCTCCCGCTTCGAGCGGGACGACGAAGCCGAGCGCCGTCAGACCGCCCTGCTGGAGGCGCTGACCGCAGAGGTGAAGCAGCTGCGGCGGGAGGTGTCGCGACTGTCGGGTACAGCGCCGGCGGCCGGGAGCGGGCCAGGGACGGTGCCCCATCAGGGGGCCGGGGTCGCGAGCCGGGCATCGGAAGGGCCGGTGGGACCGGTCGCGGTCGGCGAAGTGGTCGGCGGGCCGGGCGGGGACACCGCGTAGAGCCGTGGGCTGCGGCTGCGCAGGGGAGCACGGCCGGCGCGGTCGGGGCGCTCAAGGGCGCCCGGACCGGCAGTGTGCGTCACGTCCGCCGGGCTCCCCGGGGGTGCACCCGGAGAGCCCTGGCCGCGGCCTCAGTTCTCCCAGATCTTGAACGCCCGCACCCGGTAGGGCGATTCGGGCACCCAGGTGCCGCCGCCGGGATAGGTCTCGAACTCGCCTGTCTCCGCGCACTCCGTGGACTGGTACGTCGTCACGGGCCGTCCCGTCCGGTTGGCGAGCGATGCCGCGCTCGTGCCGCCGGGCAGCGGAAGGCAGCTGTCGATGTCGGTGCCCGAGAGCTCGTGCACCTGGGGGGTGCCCTGGAAGTCCGGCTTCTGCCACAGGCACAGTTCCCCCGGCGCGCAGGCCCCCAGGCGCGGCTGCGGGGAGGCCGCGGACGCGGCGGCGGGTGCGAGCAGGGCGGTGGCGGCCAGCGCGGCCGCCGCGAACACAGTCGTACGCATGACGGATCGTCCCCCGATGTCGTGTGGATCATGCCGTGTGGATCACTTGATCGCAGCCTGACCTGCGGTGACGTACCCGCGTAAGGGGGCCATGGGTGGATCACCCGGATAGGTGAGAGCCCCGCCCGGGGTGGCCGGCGGGGCTCTGCCGTGCACGCGGTTGACGTCAGATGTGGGCGCCGCCCGCACCGGCCTCCGCGTTGTCTCCGCGCTTGGTGAGCGTGGCGACCAGGGCGGCGACGACCGCGACGACACCGGCGACGGTGAACGCCAGGCCCATGCCGGACATGAACGTGTCATGGATGACGTCACCGATCCTGGTGACGAGATCGGGCGTCATGCCCGGTGCCCCGGCCAACTCCTCGGGGACCGCGCCGAACTCGGCGGCCTCCTCCAGCCGCGGGTCGGGCGGGACGGGAATGCCCGCGGCCTGCCAGTTGTCCGCGAATTCGGCGCTCACCTTGGAGGACATAACGGCGCCCAGCACGGCCGTGCCGAGCGCGCCGCCGACCTGCATCGCGGCCTGCTGGAGGCCGCCGGCGACACCGGAGAGCTCCAGCGGGGCGTTGCCGACGATGACCTCGGTGGCGCCCACCATGACCGGCGCGAGACCGAGGCCGAGCAGGGCGAACCACAGGGACATCACCAGGGTGTCCGTGCCCTCGGTGAGGGCCGTCATCCCGAACATGGCGACCGCCGTGCAGACCATGCCGCCGACGAGGGGGACACGCGGTCCGAACTTGGTGATCAGGGCGCCCGCCAGTGGCGAGGACACGATCATCATGGCCGTCAGCGGCAGTAGCCGCAGACCGCTGTCGACGGGGCTGAGGCCCTTCACGCCCTGGAGGTAGAAGGTCACGAAGAACAGGCCGCCCATGAAGGCGAAGGCCATCAGGACCATCAGGACCGTGCCCGCGGAGAGCGGGACGGAGCGGAAGAGGCCGAGCGGGATCAGCGGCTCCCTGACCTTCGTCTCCCAGAAGGCGAAGAGCACGAAGAGGACGATCGCGGCGCCGAGGCAGAGCCAGGTGCGTCCGCCGCCCCAGCCCCAGGACTCGCCCGCCTTGATCAGGCCGTAGACGAGCGCGCCCATGGCACCCGACAGCAGCACGATGCCGGGGATGTCGAACGAACGCGGCGCGTTCTCCGCGCGGTGGTCCTTGAGGATCACCAGGCCGAAGACGAGGGCGACAACGCCGACGGGCACGTTGATGAAGAACACCGACTGCCAGCTGACGTGCTCCACGAGCAGGCCGCCGAGGATCGGGCCGCCCGCGGTGGAGGCACCGATGACCATGCCCCAGATCCCGATGGCCATGTTCAGCTTCTCGGCGGGGAACGTGGCGCGCAGCAGGCCGAGGGCGGCCGGCATGAGCAGCGCGCCGAACAGGCCCTGGAACACGCGGAAGACGACGACGAGGGCGATGGAGTCGGACAGACCGATCGCCGCGGAGGCCGCGGCGAAGCCCGCGATGCCTGTCAGGAACGTCTGGCGGTGGCCGAAGCGGTCACCGAGCTTGCCCGCCGTGATCAGGGCGACGGCGAGGGCGAGCAGGTAGCCGTTGGTGATCCACTGGACCTCGGAGAGGGTAGCGCCGAGGTCCTTCTGGATCGCGGGGTTGGCGATCGCGACGATCGTGCCGTCGAGCGCGACCATCATCACACCGATGGCGACGGCGAACAGGGTCAGCCAGGGGTGGCCGCGCAGCCCCTTGACCGGCACCGGGGCGGAGTCCTGGGGACCTCCGGAATCTCTCGGCACCTTATCGACGGTGGTCTGACTAGTCATACGGCGAGGCTAATGTCAGCGACTGACAGTTGACAAACGAGTTCACTAGTCGGTAGCTGTCACATCGCTCACAGGTACGCTGAGCTGGACGAACGCAGGCGAAAGAGGACGATGACGTGACGGTCGAGCCGCCCGGACTGCGTGCCCGCAAGAAGCAGCGCACCCGTGACGCGCTGGTGCGTGCGGCACTGGAGCTGTTCACCACCCAGGGGTACGAACGGACGACGGTCGACGAGATCGTCGACGCGGTCGAGGTCTCCCAGCGCACTTTTTTCCGGTACTTCGCCAGCAAGGAGGAGGTCGCGTTCGCCGTCCAGGAGCTGGCGGAGTCGCACTACATCGCCGCGCTGCGCCAGCGTCCGGCCGGGGAAGGCCCTTTCGAGGCGTTGCGCAACGCCGTCTCCGCCTCCTGGGACACGATCGAGGTCGCCATCGAGGAGATCGTCCCGCTCGACCTCCATATGCGCAGCTTCCTCATGATCGAGTCGACCCCCGCACTGCTCGCCGCGCACATGCGGCGCTCCGCGGAGATGGAGGACCTGCTCGCCGGCCTGATCGCCGAGCGCGAGGGACTGGATGTGGACGCCGATCCCCGGCCGCGGGTTGCTGTCGCCGCGTTCGGCGGCGTCATGCGAGTGGCCGGCCGGCTGTGGGGACAGGGCGACGACCCGAGCGTGGAGGCGATCCGGGCGTTGATGGAGACCTGTCTCGACCACCTGGGCCCGGCCCTGGCCGGGGACTGGCACGCGGGCGGCCGGGGCGGCCGCGACGACCACTGAGGCCCGGCCCCCGGGCGGCGGGCGTCCTGACGGCCGCGGCGACCGCTGGGATCCAGGCCCCGGGGCGGGGAAGGTCCGCAAGTCCGCCGCACGGCCCTCAGCGGCACCGGGTGCGGCAGGGGCGGCAGGGGCGGCAGCCGAGATAGCCCCTTGGCGGACCAACCGAGCTGGCCGCAAGACCGCCGCACGCCGTCAGCGGCACCAGGACGACACACCGCGACGACCACTGAGAGGCCCGACCCCCAGGCTGGCGCGCCGACGACCCCGGCGACCGCTGGAATCCAGGGCCCCCGGGCGGGAAGGTCCGCAAGAACGCCGCGCACTGTCGAGGGCCGCGACGACCACTGAGACCGGCCCCCGGGCGGCGGGCGTCCGGACGGCCGCGACGACCGCCGCGGCACCCCGGGCTTCCGGGCGGGAAGGTCCGCAACACCGCCGCACCGCCCTCAGCGGCACCAGGGGCGGCAGGGGCGGCAGGGGCGGCAGGGGCGGCAGGGGCGGCCGACGAAGCCGGCAAGACGGGCGGGTTGGTGGGCCGCCGAGCGCGCGGGGCCTGCGGCAGATGAGGGGCCGTCACGGGCATGCGGGCAGCCGAGGCCGAAGCGCCGCAGGGCGCACGGTGGCAGGTCCGCGCTGCGGGCGTGCGGCGGGCGCAGAGACCGTCAACGTCACGCGCGGGCGCGGAGGTTACGCCGATACGTACGCCGCGCGCACGGAACGTCACCCTCGTGCCCCTTCATTCCCCCCTTCACACGTGATCTGCCTCACCCTCTTCGCGTGCGCGCCCACCCGTCTCCTAGGGTGTCCCGCAGTGACTTCTTTCGACTCATCCCCCGCCCCGGCCGTCTGGCGCGCCCTGCTCGCCCTCGCGGTGGTCTTCATGATGCTGGCCACCACCGGGTGGACCGCCATACGGGATCAGGGCGGTCCGCGCACCGCGCTGGCCGCGGAACTGGCGGGGTGGCGCAAGGCCCGGATCGGAGCCGAGGCGCTGCCCGCGCCCGACGCGGCGCCCACCCGGCTCGCCGCGTTCTTCGCAGCGATCGGCAGCGCCCGGGGCAAGCGGCTGGCCACCGACTTCCCCCACGTCGTGGGCAACCTCAACGGCGCGCCCGTCGCCCTGCGCTACCGGGCCAACCGGCACGCGCTCGCGGAGTCGCTGGCGGCCGAGCGGCGACGGGTCGCCGACGCCGACCTCACCGCGGACGGCCATCACGAGGCGGTCCGGCGGATGCACCGCTTCCAGGCGCTGATGGAGCCGGACCGGCAGATCCTCTCCTTCGACCCGACGGGCCCCGGCCGGGTCGCCGAGGTGTTCGGCGACCTCGACCGCGCCGAGCGGGTGTCGGTGATCGTCCCCGGCGTCGACACCAACCTGCTCACGTTCCAGAAGACGGCCCGCAAGTACACCGCGCCGGTCGGCATGGCGCAGTCCCTGTACGCCTCCGAACGGGCCGCCGCGCCCCGGACCCGTACCGCCGTCATCGCCTGGGCCGACTACACCTCGCCGGTCGGTGTCGGCATGGATTCGGCGATCGGCCGGCTCGCCGAGGACGGCGCGGTGCGGCTGGGCGCACTCACCGAGGCGCTGCCCGGGAACTCCAAGATCGCACTGTTCTGCCACAGTTACGGCTCCGTGGTCTGCGGCGTCGCCGCCCGGCGGCTGCCCGCCCGGGTCGAGGACATCGCGGTCGCCGGCAGCCCGGGGATGCGCGCGGAGAGCGTCGCCGAACTCGGCACCACCGCCCGGGTCTGGGCCACGCGCGACGGTGACGACTGGATCCAGGACGTGCCGCACCTGGCGGTCGGCGGGCTGGGGCACGGCGAGGACCCGGTGACGCCGGAGTTCGGTGCGCGGATCGTCTCCGCGGAGCGCGCGATCGGCCATGCAGGCTATTTCGAGCCGGGTACCGAAAGCGTCCGCAACTTTGCCGAGATCGGCGTCGGCTCGTACGAGGACATCAGCTGTGCGGGCGACACCGACACGTGCCGCAGCGGTATTTACGGCGAGGACGCGGACCAACGCGCGTAGAGCTTCGAGGAACGGGCTTGCCGCCGAGGGGCGACGGACCGGCGTCGGCCGCATACGATGAGGCACATGGGTGATGTGCTGGCCGGAATTCAAGCCACCTGGGAGTTCGAGACCGACTCCGTGCTCATCCGCTTCGATCGGGGGGTCCGCAGGCCGAAGCTCTTCTCGGCCCTGCGTGAACGGCGCGTCCCCCACGAAGCGTTTGCCGCGGTGACACTCTCCCCGGGCAAGCCCGGGACCGTTGTGCTGCACGCCGTGCCGAGACCGGGAGCCGACCCGCTGATGGACGCGGCGGCGGGACAGCTCAGAGAGGCCTGCGACCCGTACCGGCTGGTGCTGCCCGTGGATCGCGAGACGCTCGCCGAGTACTACGCGGACGCGCTGCGCGACATGCTCGGCCCGGACGCCGACCGGCCGGCCGAACGGTACGCGGTCGCCGCGCCCCCCGCGCCGCTCGGCTTCAAGGCGTACGACGGGAAGGCGTCCTTCGACGGCTCGCGCGTGCGGTTCCGCTGGTCCCGCACGGCGGCGTCGACCGCCAAGTGGAATGCGGGTGACCAGAGTTGGCCGGTGTCCGAACTGACCGGGGTCGAGTGGCGTTCCCCGGAGGCGTTCGACGGCTATCTGCGCCTGCTGCCGCGCGCAGGCGCATGCGCGCCCGCGCCGCAGGCGGACCAGGATCCGGCGGCGGTGGTGTTCGGCCTCGGCTACGGCCCGGTGCACGAGTCGCTGCCGTTCGCGGCGGCGGTCCTGGAGGCCGTACGCGCCCAGTCACCCGCCCCGGCCCTGACGGCACCCCCCGCCCGCCGCGACCCCGCGGACATCGCGGACCGGATACGGCACTTGGGGGATCTGCATCTGGCGGGGCTGGTGACGGACGAGGAATTCACGAAGAAGAAGGCGGAGCTGCTGGCGGAGCTGTGAGGTCTCCCCACCCCGCCACCCCTTACTCCCGCGCCGCCGCCGTCGACGACATGTCCGGGTAGCGGTCGCCCGCCACCCGGGCCGCGATCGGCTCCAGTTCCGCCAGCTCCTCGGCGCTCAGCGTCAGTCGCGTCGCCGCCACGTTCTCCAGCAGGCGGGTGGCCTTGCGGGTGCCGGGGATCGGTATCACCGTCAGGCCGTGGACCTCGGCGCGCCGGTGGACCCAGGCCAGGGCGACCTGCGCCGCCGTCACCCCGTGCGTGGCGGCGATTTTGTGCACGGGCTCCAGCAGCGCCGCGTTCGCCCGCGCGTTCTCGCCGGTGAAGCGCGGCTGGTGGCGGCGGAAGTCGCCCTCTGACAGGTCCTTGCCCGCGTCCGTGAACGCGCCCGTGAGGAAGCCCCGTCCGAGCGGGGAGTACGGCACGAACGCCACGCCCAGTTCGGCGGCCGCGCCGACCGCGCTGCGTTCGACGTCCCGGCTGAACAGCGACCACTCGGACTGGAGAGCGGCGATGGGGTGCACCGCATGCGCCTCGCGCAGCTCGGCGCCGGTGACCTCGCTCAGGCCGAGGTGCCTGACGAGGCCCCGCTGGACCAGTTCGGCCATCGCGCCGACCGATTCGGCGAGCGGCACGGCCGGGTCGCGGCGGTGCATGTAGTAGAGGTCGATGACGTCGGTGCCCAGCCGCCGCAGGCTGCCCTCGACGGCCTGCCGGATGTACGCGGGGTCGTTGCGCAGGCCCCGGTAGTGCGGATGGTCGGTGCGCTCGATGGCGAACTTCGTGGCCAGTGTGATCTCGTCGCGGTGCTCGGCCACGAACGGCGCGAGGAACTCCTCGTTGGCGCCCCGCCCGTACACGTCCGCCGTGTCGAAGAGCGTGACGCCCTCGGCGAGCGCCGCCCGAAGGGTGTGCCTCGCCGCGGTCTCGTCGGTGTCGCCGTAGAACTCGCTCATGCCCATGCAGCCGAGGCCCTGGACCCCGACGAGGGGGCCCTCCGTGCCGAGGCGCACCTGTGCGATCTTGCTGTCGTTCATCAGAGTCAGGACCTCTCCGACGCCCGGCGGGCGTCCGCGTAAAACTCGATCTTGTGGTCCAGCACGGCAAGCGTGTCCTGGAGTTCGGCGATCCGGTCGAGGACGTCGCGCCGGGTGCGCTGCAGCAGTTCCGCGCGGGCCTCGAAGGTGTGCTCGCCCTCGCGCACCATCTCGGCGTACGTGACCATGTCCGCGACGGACATCCCCGTCAGCCGGAGCTTGCCGACGAAGGCGAGCCAGTCCAGGTCGCGGTTGGTGAACCGCCGCTGCCCAGTATGCGAGCGGTCGACGTGCGGCATCAGCCCGATCCGCTCGTACCAGCGCAGGGTGTGCGCGCTGAGGCCGGTGCAGGCGACGACCTCGCTGATCGTGTAGCGGTCCTGGCCCTCGGGGCGCGGATGCGTGGGGGGCGCGGCCTTGCACAGATCGGTCCGGGCGGTCGTGTTCTCGATCACCGTCATGCGTTCCACGCTAGAACCTTGAAGTGCACTCCAAGCAAGGGCAATCCTGTGGCGATCGCCATCCGGCCCGATCTACGCTGCCTGGCCATGAGCACCCCACGCCGCGCCGTCCCCGCCGACGCCGAAGAGCTGGTCCGCCTCCGCAAGGTGATGCAGGACTCCTGCCACGGCCCGAACCCCGATGTCAGCTGGCAGCCCGCCGCGGTGGCGACACTGCGGGACCGGCTGGCGGACCCGTCCGGCGACCTGGCGGCGTACGTCGTCGAGCGGCCCGGCGGCGGGCTCGCGGCCTGCGCGGTGGGCACGATCGAGTACCGGCTGGGCGGCCCGGGCAACCCGCGCGGCACGACCGGCTACGTGTTCAGCGTCGCCACCGACGAGGACATGCGACGCAGCGGCCTTTCGCGCGCCTGCATGGAGGGCCTGCTCGGCTGGTTCCGCGAGCGGGACGTGCGCAGGATCGACCTGCGGGCCTCCGAGGACGGCGAGCCGCTGTACGCGTCCCTGGGCTTCGTCCGCACTCCGGACCCGGCCATGCGGCTCAGTCTGTAGCACCGTCTAGGCTCGTACGCATGCAGAGCCTGGCGATGATCGAGAACTGGCCGGTACCGACCGCGGCGGCCGCCGTCGTGCGCGCGGACGGGACCATCGCCGGTTCCCACGGCCCGACAGCCCACCGCTTCCCGCTCGCCTCCGTCACCAAGCCCCTCGCGGCTTACGCGGCGCTGGTGGCGTACGAGGAGGGCGCGATCGAGTTCGACGAGCCGGCCGGACCCGAGGGCGCGACCGTCCGCCATCTCCTCGCCCACACCTCGGGGCTCGCCTTCGACGAACACCGGGTGATGGCCGCGCCGGGCACGCGCCGGCTCTATTCGAACGCGGGTTTCGAGGCGCTCGGCGACCACATCGCCAAGGCGACCGAGATCCCGTTCGCCGACTATCTGCACCAGGCGGTGCTGGAGCCGCTCGGGATGACGTCGACCACGCTGGACGGCTCCCCGGCCAAGGACGGCGTCTCGACGGTCGAGGACCTGGTGCGGTTCGCGGCCGAGGTGCAGGCGCCGCGGCTGCTGGATCCGCGTACGGTGCTGGAGGCCATGTCCGTCGTGCACCCGGGTCTGTCCGGCATCCTGCCCGGGTACGGCCATCAGAAGCCCAACGACTGGGGTCTCGGCTTCGAGATCAGGGATGCCAAGTCCCCGCATTGGACGGGGGCTTCGTCCTCGCCGCGGACCTTCGGCCACTTCGGCCAGTCCGGCACGTTCCTGTGGATCGACCCGGACGCGCAGGCGGCGTGCGTGGCGCTCACGGACAGGGCGTTCGGGCCGTGGGCGATCGAGGCGTGGCCGCCGTTCACGGACGCGGTGCTCGCGGAACTCGGCCGCTGACTCTCCCGGGCGACGCCGAGGGCGGGTCACCTCGCACGTCCTCCCGGGAGGCAACGGCGAGGGACGCCACGTCCACGGTGCTGTGCGCGCATGGGTCAGGGCGCTTCGCGCATCTCCCAGAGCAGCAGCTCGGCCGGCTGCCCGGCCAGAAGCTCGACATCCTTCGCCCCGGTGATCCGCGCCGCATCGCCGGCGGCCAAGTCCTCGCCGTCCAGGCGCACATGTCCGCGTACGACATGCACGTACACGAAGGGCGCGTCCGGCACCGCCGTCCGCTCACCCGCACCGAGGCGCCGGACGTGGAGCATCGCGCCCGCCTCCGGGAGCGCGTACGGCGTGGAGTCGGCGATCCCGCTGACGATCTCGTACGACGGTTCGCCGCCGGGATCCTTGGGGGCGAGCCACATCTGCACGAAGACCAAGGGGTCCGGGCCGTCGTTGCGTTCGACGTGCCGTACGCCGCCCGCCGAGCTGAGACGCTGGACGTCGCCCGGGCGCACGAGCGTGGCGTGGCCCGCGGAGTCGCGGTGGGTCAGCTCGCCCTCGACGACCCAGGTGACGATCTCGGTGTGGCTGTGCGGGTGCTCGTCGAACCCGGCGCCGGGCGCGAGGCGCTCCTCGTTGCAGGCGAGGATCGCGCCGAAGCGCAGATTGTCGGGGTCGTAGTGGCGCCCGAAGGAGAAGGCGTGCAGGGACTCGATCCCGGCCGCCGGGTCGCCTCCCGGGTAGCGGTCGGCGGAGCGCCGGATGGAGGTCCGGATGGCAGTCACCGGACCACCGTAGCCCGGCCGCGGCGGTACACGCGGCGATGAGGGAACCCCGGCACTTAGCCCTCGCGTCCTGATAAGGCAGTCTTGTCCCGTGCCCGAACCTGCAGCGAACGCCTCCCATCCACATTCCGCGACCCTGCGTCGCCTTGAGCAGTCCTCCGGCCGGCTGGCCGCGAACGCCATCGCGCGCATGGACGAGTCGCTGCCCTGGTACCGGGCCATGCCCCCGGAGAACCGGTCGTGGATCGGACTGGTCGCGCAGGCCGGTATCGCCGCGTTCACCGAGTGGTTCCGGCATCCGGAGACGCCGCAGGCGATCTCGACCGACGTCTTCGGCACGGCTCCCCGCGAGCTGACCCGGGCGATCACACTGCGCCAGACCGTGGAGATGGTGCGCACCACCATCGAGGTCATGGAAGCGGCGATCGAGGAGGTCGCGGCCCCCGGCGACGAGTCGGTGCTGCGCGAGGCGCTGCTGGTGTACGCCCGGGAGATCGCGTTCGCGACCGCGCAGGTGTACGCCCAGGCCGCGGAGGCCCGCGGCGCCTGGGACGCCCGCCTGGAGTCGCTGGTGGTCAACGCGGTGCTGTCCGGCGAGGCCGACGAGGGCGCCGTGTCCCGGGCGGCCGCCCTCGGCTGGAACTCCCCCGAGCACGTGTGCGTGATCCTCGGCACCGCCCCCGACGGGGACAGCGAACTGACGGTGGAGGCGATCCGCCGGGCCGCCCGGCACGCCAAGCTCCAGGTGCTTACCGGTGTGCTCGGCGACCGGCTCGTCGTCATCGCGGGCGGCAGCGACAACCCGCTGCATGTCGCGAAGGCCCTGATCGGCCCGTATGCGGCCGGTCCCGTCGTCGCCGGGCCCATCGTGCCCGACCTGCTGGCCGCGACGCGGTCGGCGCAGGCCGCCGCCGCGGGCCTCAAGGCGTGTTCCGCCTGGCAGGACGCGCCGCGGCCGGTGCTCGCGGACGATCTGCTGCCGGAGCGGGCGATCGCCTCGGACCCTGCGGCGCGCGAGCAGTTGGTGGAGGAGATCTACAGACCGCTGGAGGAGGCAGGCTCGGCGCTGCTGGAGACTCTGAGTGTGTATCTGGAGCAGGCCAGCAGCCTCGAAGGCGCCGCACGGATGTTGTTCGTCCATCCCAACACCGTGCGCTACCGGCTCCGACGTGTGACGGACGTCACCGGCTGGTCACCCTCCGATGTCCGCTCGGCGTTCACTCTGCGGATCGCCCTGATTCTCGGGCGTCTGGCCGACGGAGACAGCCAGCTCTAGACTTTTGTGGAACACCGACAATTCCCCTGACGGTTCTTCGTCCTTGTCCTCACGGGCGGGCCGAGCCGTCCACAAGAGAGAGTGTGAGGGTGCTCGTACTCGTCGCTCCCGGCCAAGGCGCTCAGACGCCCGGCTTCCTTGCCCCCTGGCTCGACCTCCCCGGTGCCGCCGACCGCATCGCCGCCTGGTCGGACGCCATCGGCCTCGACCTTGCCCACTACGGCACGAAGGCCGACGCGGACGAGATCCGCGACACGGCCGTGGCCCAGCCGCTGCTGGTGGCGGCGGGCCTGCTGTCCGCTTCCGCCCTCGGTGACGTGACGCCCGGCGCGGTCGCCGGCCACAGCGTCGGCGAGATCACCGCGGCCGCGTTCGCCCGCGTCATCGACGACACCGCCGCGCTGCGACTCGTACGGGCCCGGGGCCTGGCGATGGCCGAGGCCGCCGCGGTGACCAGGACCGGCATGTCGGCGCTGCTCGGCGGCGACCCCGACGTGACGGTCCCGCACCTGGAGAAGCTCGGCCTGACCCCGGCGAACGTCAACGGCGCCGGCCAGATCGTCGCCGCCGGCACCATGGAGCAACTGGCCGCGCTGGAGGCGGACAAGCCGGAAGGCGTCCGCAAGGTCGTGGCGCTGCAGGTGGCCGGCGCGTTCCACACGCATCACATGGCGCCCGCGGTCGCGAAGCTCCAGGAGGCCGCGCAGGGCCTCGACCCGGCCGACCCCGCCGTCCCGTACGTCTCCAACAAGGACGGGCGCACCGTCGCCACCGGTGCCGAGGTCGTCTCGCGCCTGGTCGGCCAGGTCGCCAACCCGGTGCGCTGGGACCTGTGCATGGAGACGTTCGCCGCGCTCGGCGCGACCGCCCTCATCGAGGTGTGCCCGGGCGGTACGCTCACCGGTCTCGCCAAGCGCGCCCTCAAGGGCGTCCAGACACTCGCGCTGAAGACCCCTGACGACCTCGACGCGGCCCGCACGCTCGTCGCCGAGCACCAAGCAGCCTGACAAGGAGCCGTAGCGCATGTCGAAGATCAAGCCCAGTCAGGGCGCCCCGTACGCACGCATCATGGGTGTCGGCGGCTACCGTCCGACCCGCGTCGTGCCCAACGAGGTGATCCTCGAGACGATCGACTCCTCCGACGAGTGGATCCGCTCGCGCTCGGGCATCGCCACGCGCCACTGGGCCTCGCCCGAGGAGACCGTGACCGCGATGTCGGTCGAGGCGTCGGGCAAGGCGATCGCCGATGCGGGGATCACCCCGGAGCAGATCGGCGGCGTGATCGTCTCCACCGTGTCGCACTTCAAGCAGACCCCGGCCGTCGCCACGGAGATCGCCGACCGGATCGGCGCCGTCAAGCCGGCCGCGTTCGACATCTCCGCGGGCTGCGCGGGCTTCGGGTACGGGCTCACGCTCGCCAAGGGCATGGTGGTGGAAGGTTCCGCCGAGTACGTGCTCGTGATCGGCGTGGAGCGCCTCAGCGACCTCACCGACCTGGAGGACCGTGCGACGGCCTTCCTGTTCGGCGACGGCGCGGGAGCGGTCGTCGTGGGCCCCGCGAAGGAGCCGGGGATCGGCCCGACCGTGTGGGGCTCGGAGGGCGACAAGTCCGAGACCATCAAGCAGACCGTGCCGTGGACGGACTACCGCGAGGGGTCCGTCGACAAGTTCCCCGCCATCACGCAGGAGGGCCAGGCGGTGTTCCGCTGGGCCGTCTTCGAGATGGCGAAGGTCGCCCAGCAGGCGCTCGACGCGGCCGGCATCCCGGCGGCCGACCTGGACGTCTTCATCCCGCACCAGGCCAATATGCGGATCATCGACTCGATGGTGAAGACGCTGAAGCTGCCGGAGCACGTCACGGTCGCCCGTGACGTGGAGACCACCGGCAACACCTCGGCCGCCTCGATTCCGCTCGCCATGGAGCGGCTCCTGGCGACCGGACAGGCGAAGAGCGGCGACACCGCGCTCGTCATCGGCTTCGGGGCGGGTCTCGTCTACGCCGCGACGGTCGTTACCCTCCCCTAGGCACCCGTACGGATCTTCCGGACGGCTACAGCCACACCCTCTGATACACACCGAAGGAGCGCCAACATGGCCGCCACGCAGGAAGAGATCGTTTCGGGTCTCGCCGACATCGTCAACGAGATCGCCGGTATCCCGGTCGAGGACGTCCAGCTGGACAAGTCCTTCACCGACGACCTGGACGTCGACTCGCTGTCCATGGTCGAGGTCGTCGTCGCCGCCGAAGAGCGCTTCGACGTCAAGATCCCGGACGAGGACGTGAAGAACCTGAAGACCGTCGGCGACGCCGCGGACTACATCCTCAAGCACCAGGCCTGAGACTGACGCGCTCGTCGCCGCCCAGCGGTGGCGCCGTGCACATTCCGCACCCCCTACACGTGGAGAAAGAATTCCTGTGAACTCGACCAATCGCACCGTGGTCGTCACCGGTATCGGCGCAACCACACCGTTGGGTGGCGACAGCGCATCGACCTGGGAAGGCATGATCGCCGGGCGTTCCGGAGTCCGGCTCCTGGAGGGCGAGCGCTTCGCCGAGCTCCCGGTGCGCATCGCCGCGCCGGCCGCGGTCGACCCGGGCGAGGTGCTGCCGCGCCCGCTGGCCCGCAAGCTGGACCGCTCCGCGCAGTTCGCCGTGATCGCGGCGCGCGAGGCGTGGACCGACGCCGGCTTCACCGCCCCCGCGGGCGAGGACGACGCCGTCGCCCCCGCGCGGCTGGGCACGGTGATCGCCTCCGGCATCGGCGGCGTGACGACCCTGCTCGACCAGTACGACGTGCTCAAGGAGAAGGGCGTACGCCGCGTCTCCCCGCACACCGTCCCCATGCTGATGCCGAACGGCCCTTCCGCCAACGTCGGCCTGGAGGTGAACGCCCAGGCGGGCGTGCACACCCCGGTCTCGGCGTGCGCGTCGGGCGCCGAGGCGATCGGCTACGCCGTCGAGATGATCCGCACCGGCCGTGCCGATGTGGTCGTCGCGGGCGGCACCGAGGCGGCGATCCACCCGCTGCCGATCGCCGCGTTCGCCAACATGATGGCGATGTCCAAGAACAACGACGAGCCGACGAAGGCCTCGCGGCCCTACGACACGGCACGCGACGGTTTCGTCCTCGGCGAGGGCGCGGGCGTCGTGGTCCTCGAGTCGGCGGAGCACGCGGCCGCGCGCGGCGCGAAGGTCTACTGCGAGGTGCTGGGCCAGGGCCTGTCCGCGGACAGCCACCACATCGCGCAGCCGGAGCCGACGGGCCGCGGTATCGCCTCCGCGCTGCGGCACCTGCTGGAGACGACGGACCTCAAGCCGTCCGAGGTCGTGCACCTGAACGCGCACGCGACCTCGACACCGCAGGGTGACGTCGCGGAGATCAAGGCGCTGCGCAGCGTCCTCGGCGACGACCTGGACCATGTCGCGGTGTCCGCGACGAAGTCGATGACCGGTCACCTGCTGGGTGGCGCGGGCGGTATCGAGACGGTGGCGACGGTGCTCGCGCTGCACCACCGCACGGCCCCGCCGACGATCAACATCGACGACCTCGACGAGACGGTGGACGCGGACATCGTCCGCGGTGAACCGCGCGCGCTGCCGGAGGGCACGATCGCGGCGATCAACAACTCGTTCGGCTTCGGCGGCCACAACGTGGTGCTGGCGTTCCGGACGGTCTGATTCTTCGAACGAGGCCCGCGCCCCCCGGTGGGGGCGCGGGCCTCGTCGCGTTCCCCGCCCCGCCCGGCTTTACCGGGGCGCTCCGCCCCCCGTACCCCCCGCGCTTCAAACGCCGAACGGGCTGACAAAGTCAGCCCGTTCGGGGGAACGTCCTACGGCCGGCAGGCCGTAGGAGGAGTGTGAGGACAGCGCGCGAAGCGCGGCACGGGTCCAGGGAGAGCCCGGCCACGCGCGGAGCCGCACATCGGTACAGCGGGGACGGGGGTACCACCCACGCCGCCCGGCCCAGGGGGAGGGCGGGTAGGGGAACAGCCCCGCGCAGCGGCCCACCCGTCTCCAACAACGGCGCCCGCACCGCACGCGCACACTGCCGGACGCGGAGACGCCCCGGGCCGGCAACGCCGGCGGGCCCCGGGTGGAGCCGGGGGCCGGGGTCAGACGACCTGGTGCAGCCAGCGGACCGGCGCGCCCTCGCCCGCGTAGCGGAAGGGCTCCAGTTCGTCGTCCCAGGGCTTGCCGAGCAGCTTCGCGATCTCGGCCTCCAGGTCGGTCTCCCCCTGGGACGACCGCGCCAGCGCGGCGCGCAGGCGGTCCTCGGGGACCAGGATGTCGCCGTGCATGCCCGTCACCGCATGGAAGATGCCCAGCTCGGGAGTCGCGCTGTAGCGTTCGCCCTCCGCCGTCGCGCACGGCTCCGCCGTCACCTCGAAGCGCAGCAGATGCCAGCCGCGCAGCGCCGACGCCAGCTTGGAGGCCGTCCCGGCCTCGCCGCGCCAGGAGAACTCCGCTCTCCAGGTGCCTGGCGATGCGGGCTGGCGGATCCAGTCCAGCTGGACGCGCACACCGAGCACTCCCGCGACCGCCCACTCGACGTGCGGGCACAGCGCGCGCGGTGCGGAGTGAACGTACAGAACACCACGTGTCGTCACCGGGACCTCCAGTGTGGGACGAGGATCACCTTCCCAGCGGCCTCAGTAAACAGCATCGGGGGCAGAACTCCGCAAAAGGGACAGCATCTGACGTGATGTAATTTACTGGCGCCGATGGGCGGGGTGCCTCTGGGGCGACGGGAAAACGCTACCGTGCGGGGGGCTGCCAGGGGTGACGTACTGTCGGTCCCGGGCCCGTACGCACGAAGCTTTCACTCGGCAGGAGTCGGACCGCCGGGTCAGGTGAGGAGAATCAGGGGATGCGGCAGCGCGAGAGGACGCACCGCAGGCGCGGGGCGGGGATGATCGCCGTCGTGCTCGCCGGCCTTTGCGCCGCCTCACTGACTGCATGTGACTCATCGTCACCGAACGGTGCACGTCCTGGTTCCGCGACCTCCCGTCCCTCGCCGAGCACCACCCCCCTCTGGGACCGCACGCCGCACTCGCTCGCCGCGGTCGGCGACTCCATCACCCGGGGTTTCGACGCCTGCGCCGTGCTCACCGACTGCCCGGAGGTGTCCTGGGCCACGGGCACGGACGCCGCGGTGAACAGCCTCGCGCTGCGCCTGCTCGGGCCGTCCGGCATCGCGTCCCGCAGCTGGAACCACGCCCGCTCCGGCGCCGATGTCGCCGACCTGCCAGCGCAGATGGCCGCGGCGGCCGCGCACGAGCCGGACCTGGTCACCGTGATGGTCGGCGCGAACGACGCCTGCGCCGACACGGCGGAGCGGATGACCCCTGTCGACGCGTTCCGTACGTCGTTCGAGGCATCGATGGCCCGGCTGCGCAAGGACGCGCCCAAGGCCCAGGTGTATGTGTCGAGCGTGCCGGACCTCAAGCGCCTGTGGTCGACGGGCCGCGCCGATCCGCTCGGCCGGCAGATCTGGAGGCTCGGCATCTGTTCGTCGATGCTGGGTGAGGCGGAGGACACCAGTCCGGCGGCAGAGCAGCGCCGGGACGCGGTGCGGCAGCGGATCGTCGCGTACAACACGGTCATGAAGGACGTCTGCGCCGAGGACGAACGCTGTCGTTACGACGGCGGTGCCGTGTTCGACTTCCGGTTCAGCGGTGAGCAGTTGAGCCGGTGGGACTGGTTCCATCCCAGCCGTGACGGGCAGGGGCGGCTCGCCGAGATCGCGTACCGCAACATCACGGCGGCCGAGCCACCGGCCTGACGCGGCAGGCGGCACAGCCTCCGGCTCCGTCTCACTCCGGCACGTTGCTCCGGCACGATCAGGACGGCGTCCGGCTGGACGTGGCGCGGGGCTTCGGCGGCGGCATCCACACACCGGGCGGCCCGGTCAGGGTGCCGTGCATGCGCCCGTGCGTCCGGGCGGCGCGGGGTCCAGGGGGCCGTCCCAGGCCCGGGCCGGTCTGGCGGGCGGGCGGGCGCCCGACAGCACTTGCCGCAGCGCGTGGCCACGATCTCGAACGGCGTTCCCCGCGGCGACATCGGGCGCTTGGAGGCGGAACTCTCCGTCGTCCGCCGACGTGAGGCGGGTCGGCCGCGCCGGTGTGCCACGCGGGTCCGCCCGGCGGTACGGGCCCGGGGCGGGACTCGGCGACCCGACGGACGTCGAGGCCGCGGCGCGCGCAGTGATGAGGAGCGGCGGACCGTGAGCGCCTGCCGTACGGGCGGGATGGGTGTTCCTCGCGACGTACTCCAGCCTCCATGCGGCGAGCGGCTGCGCACAGCGCGGCTTCGGCCTCGCCGCGTACGCGGGACAGACGGTGACGCTCTCGTTCACCGGCACCGAGGGCTCCCGGCTGCGGACGTCGTTTCGTGATCGACGGCACGGCGCTCCGGGTCGGCTGACGCCCCGTGATGGCCCCGTCCGGGAGTCCAGGCGTGGCCGACGCGTTCAGCGGGCGAAACCCAGAGTGACGCCGAGACCCACGAGCACGGACCCGATCGCCCGGTTGAGGGCACGCTGGCGCCGCAGCAGGGCGGCACGCAGCCGGGACTGCGAGAAGAACAGGGCGACGAGCCCGAACCAGCCGAGGTGTGCCACCGACATGAACAGCCCGTAGCCGGCCTGCTGCCAGGACGCGGTGTCCGGTCCGACGACCTGCGTGAAGGTGGAGACGACGAAGAGGGTCGTCTTCGGGTTGAGGACATTGGTCAGGAAGCCGCCGCGCAGCGCACCCAGCGGGGTCAGCCCCTGCGTGTTCCGCTCCAGGTCGACGGTGACCTCGGTCCGGGCGGTGAAGGTGCGCAGGCCGATGTAGACGAGATAGGCGGCGCCCGCGATCTTGATGGCGGTGAACAGCTCGGTGGACGAGGCGATCAGCAGTCCGACGCCGAGCATCGTGTACGTGACGTGCACGAGCACGCCCGCCGCGACCCCGGCGGCGGCGAACATGCCCGTCGTGCGGCCGTACAGGCAACTGTTGCGCACCACCATGGCGAAGTCGGCGCCGGGGCTGATGACGGCGAGGACGGTGATGACGGCAACTGCGATCACTTCGGTCATACGGTGATGCTGGCGAGGAGTCGCTCCGCGTTCAACCGGTTTGTGGTTTTCTCCCTGATGACGAGACGGCGATGATGGGCGGCATGAGGATCGCAGCAGCGCAGTTCCCGTCCGTTCCCGGCGACATCGAAGCCAATGTCGGCAGCATGGCCGCCCTGGTCCACGAAGCGGGCGCGCGGGGCGCGCGGTTCGTGGCGTTCTGCGAGCTCGCTGCCCAGAGCTACGCCCTGGCTCCGATCGCCGCGGACCCCGGCATGTGGCTGGCCGAGGACGATCCCCGGCTGGAGCCGGTGCGGGAGGCGTGCCGTACGACCGCGACCGCGGCCCTGGTCGGCTGCGCGGCCCGCGCGGACGGCGACCGGCCGACGATCTCGGCGCTGGTGATCGGTCCGGACGGCGGACTGCTCGCCCGCTACGACAAGACGCATCTGTACGGCGCGGAATCGGAGGTGTTCACCGCGGGCGCCGAGGAGGGCCGTTTCGAGCTCGGCGGGGTCCGCTTCTCGGTCGCGATCTGCTACGACAACCGGTTCCCCGAGCTCGCCGGGCGCGCGAAGGCGGACGACTGCCGTGTGTACGTGGCAAGTTCGGTCCTGGCCGTGGACAACGACTCGTTCGAGAAGGTGTATCCGGCGCGCGCCCGGGACAACGGCCTGTACGTCCTCCTCGCCAACCAGATCGGCACCGGCGACGAGGGCGAGTGCCGGGGCGGCAGCGCGGTCTGGGGCCCGGACGGCACTCTGCTCGCGGACGCGGGGCGGAGCGCGGCGGGCGTCGCGGTCGTGGAGCTGGCCGCGGGCTGACGTACCGCCTGGGGGTGTCTGACGGATCTCGGCCGGGCCATGACGCGTGACGCCCCTGGCGGCTCAGCCCTTGCGGAATCCGTACGGGGCCTGGCCGGGGTGGGCCTGGCCCGCGAGGGCAGGGCCGTCCTCGTCCGGCGGGGACACCAGGTCGCGTGCCATCAAGGTCGCGCCCGCGACCGCGCCCGGCATCAGGAACACCGCCACGAACGGGACGAGGAACGCCAGCGTGAGCGGCACCCCGAAGCCGAGGACGAGCAGCCGCCGGCCGCGCAACAGCCGCAGCCGCTCCTTCAGTTCGACGCCGCGCCGCTGGAGCGCGACCGCGGTCAGCTCCTCGGTGAGGAAGAAGCCGGAGACGCAGAAGCCGACCACGGGCACGACGGTCTGGCCGACGACCGGGATGAAGCCACAGGCGAAGAGCAGCACGCCGTAGCAGACGACGCGCACCAGGATGCGCACCGAGTCGCGTGCGGAGATCCACAGTTCACGCCACAGCGGCAGACCGGAGCTGGGGACGTCGCCGCCCTCGGTGCGGTCGACGTGTTCGGACAGGGACTCGTAGAAGGGCTGGCCGACCAGCAGGGTCACCGCCGTGAAGGTGATCACCGCGAGGAACAGGCCGAAGACGAAGGCGAACGCCGTCAGCGTGCCCCGCAGGACGCCCTGCCACGGAGAGGACCAGTCGTCGGCGAACGGCGTCGCCCACGCGACGAGGTCGCCGGCGCCCCAGGCGAGACCGGCGAGCGCCGCCGCGTACAGCACGAGGGTGACCAGGCCGGGCAGCAGTCCGAAGCCGAACCAGCGTCCATGCCTGCCGACCCACCGCTGGCCCTGCATCAGATAACCGAAACCCGCCCCGAGATCACGCATGCGCACAGCTTATCGGTGGTGCTCTTGTTGTTCGGGAGCCGAACCGGTAGACCTCGCCTAACTGATCGTCAACCGATTCCTTCCGGCGTTCGAAAGGTCCGTACCGCATGGGATCATCCCGACCCGTTCTGATCACCGCCACTCTCGCGGCCGCACTCGCGGGTGCCGCGCTCTTAACCCCGGCCGCGACCGCGGCCCCGGGCCGGGACGAGCCCCGGCCGCACCCCGTGCGGGAGGGCGGCGGACGTGACACCGGGCCGGCCAGGGCTCCCGCGTCGACCGCCGCCAACGCGCTCGACACGGCGTCCGACCGGCAGGCGAGGACCGGCGGCTATCCGCGCGAGACGACGCTCGACGTCCCGCCGGTGAACCCGGACGACAAGTCCATCAAGCTGGGACTGGCCCCGTACCACTCTCTCGCGCCGCGGCTCAACGCCCTGCAGCAGCTGGGCGACCGGGTCAGCGTCGAGGTCGCGGGCCATTCGGCGAGCGGGCACGAGCTGTATCTCGTCACCGTGACCGCCCCGGAGAGCGCCGCCCAGGCCCGTGAGCAGGAGCGGATGCGGGAGCGGATCGAGAACGCGCCGGCGGCCGCGGCCGGGGACCGGCGCATCGCCGCCGCGTACAAGACTCCCGTGTTCATCAACAACAACATCCACGGCAACGAGTGGGAGGGCACGGACGCCGCGCTGAAGCTCATCGAGGAGCTGGCGAAGGCGAACGACGCCCGGACCGCCGACCTGCTCGCGAAGAACCGCATCCATCTGAACGTGACCGCCAATCCGGACGGCCGGATCGCGGGCACCCGCGCCAACGCGGGCGGCTTCGACCTGAACCGGGACTTCATCACCGCGACCCAGCCCGAGACCCGTGCCATCCGGCGGATCGCGATCGAGAAGCAGCCGGCGGTGATGCTGGATCTGCACGGCTATGTCAACGGCACGCTGATCGAGCCGACGACCCCGCCGCACGGCGAGAACTACGAGTACGACCTCTTCCTGAAGAACGCCTACGCCAACGCCCTCGGCATGGAGAAGGCCGTCAACGGCCTCGGCTACACCCCCGACAAGGACGGGGTGCGGCCGGCTGTCATCCCGTTCCGGGACGAGAAGGAGGGCTGGGACGACTGGCCGCCCATCTTCACCCCGCAGTACATGCCGTTCCACGGCGCGGTGGCCTCCCACACGATCGAGTTCCCGATGCGGGTCAACAACCGTGACTACGACGCGCTGCCGGCCGCGGAGCTGCGCCGCCGGGCCGCCGTCAACACGGACATCGCGGGCGCCGCGATGCGGGCGACGCTCGACTACACGCACACGCACCGCACGTCGGTGATCGCCGATCAGATCGAGACGTTCCGGCGGGGCGCCGCGGGCGAGGCGCAGCGGCCGGTGTCGGAGGAGACCGTGCCGGGCGTGCCGGGCATCGGACCCGAGGACGTGTACACGGCGACCTTCCCGCGCGCCTATGTGATCCCGGCCGGACGCTCCCAGAGGTCGGCGGTGGCGGCGGCCCGACTGGTCGACCACCTCCTCGCCAACGACGTCCGCGTGGAGCAGGCCCGTACGCCCTTCCGGCTTCAGGGGCGCGCGTACCCGGCCGGTTCGTACGTCGTCGACATGCACCAGCCCAAGCGCGGTCTGGCCAATGTGATCCTTGCCGACGGTCGTGACATCAGTGCGGATGTCTCGGTCATGTACGACATCTCGGGCTGGAGCCTCGGCCGGCTGTGGGGCGCGACCGTGGCCACGTCCGTCTCTGCCGCGCCGCGGGTGCCCACCCGCACGGTGCACGCCGCTTCGCCGACCGGCCGGGTCGCCCCGTACGGCGACCTGCGGCTGCGCCTCGACGACCCGAAGGAGATCGCGGCCCTCAACTCCCTGCTGGCGCAGGGTGTCCGGGTACGGCGGGCGAACGACGGTTCGGCGGTCGTGCCCGGCTCGGCGCGGGGTGCGGCACGAGTGCTGGCGGACCGGCTCGGGGTCGCGTTCGACCGGGTGGACGGCCACGGCACGACGGCGCTGCACCGCACCAGGGTCGCCGCGGCCGTCACTCCGGGAGAGCTGTTCGCGCTGCGGGAGATGGGCTTCGCGGTGGTGCCCGTCTCGACGGACGTGCTCAACGCGGGCTTCGACTGGTCCTCGGTGGACGCTCTGTTCGTCTCCTCCGACCTGGACCACGCGAAGCTGACACCGGCGGCCCGGGCGGCATTCGACGCGAGTGGTGTCACGGTGGTCGGACTCGGCGGGCAGGGTGCGGCGTTCAACGCGGCCGCGTCGCTGCTGGAAGTGACCGCGGTGGCGGGCAACGGCGACGCCAACGGCGTGGTGCGGGTGGCCAACGCCGGCGGGCCGATCACGGGCGGCGCCCCTGCGCACACGTTCGTCTACTCGCCGGGCTGGTTCACCGGCCTGGGCAGCGGTGTGCGGGCGGAGCAGTCGTACGGCTCCGGGAACCCGCTGGTGTCCGGGCACTGGCGCGCGGCCGATGACGGCAAGGGCGGCCCGACGGACGCGGCGGGCCGGGCGTCGATCGTCTCGGGTACGTCGAAGGCCGGAGCACCGGTGGTGCTGTTCGGCACGGAGCCGCTGTTCCGGGCGCACCCGAAGGGTGTGTTCGCGCAGATCGGCCGGGCGCTGCTGACCCGCTGAACGGCTGCTGACCCGCTGAACATGCGACGAGGGCCGTACCCCGCTCGGGGGTACGGCCCTTTGCCGTCGGTCGTGTCAGACGGCGAGGTCGACCGTGATGTTGCCGCGGGTCGCCTTGGAGTACGGGCAGACCTGGTGGGCCTTCTCGATGAGGTCCTTGGCCGTGGTGGCGTCCACGTTCGGGATGCTCGCGGACAGCTTGACGATCAGGCCGAAGCCGTCGTCGTTCTTGCCCAGTCCGACCTCGGCGGTGACCGTCGATCCGGAGATGTCCGCCTTCTCCTGGCGGGCGACGACGACGAGGGCCTGCTGGAAGCAGGCGCTGTAACCGGCGGCGAACAGCTGCTCCGGGTTGGTCCCGGTGCCGCTGCCGCCCAGCTCCTTGGGCGGGGTCACGACGAAGTCGAGGGTGCCGTCGTGCGTGGCGACGCGGCCGTCTCGGCCGTTCTCCGCGGTGGCGACAGCGGTGTAGAGCACCTCGGACTGCGAGATGGACATGACGTCTTCCTCCTGCTGGTTCGCCGCGACTCGCGCCCACGATCGCGACGGCTGGGGAAGAGCCTAACGGGTGACGTGTCAGGCGAGAGAAACGATCATCTTTCCGGTGTTCTCGCCGCGCAGCAGACCGGTGAAGGCGTCGTAGCCGTTCTCGATGCCCTCGACGACGGTCTCGTCGTACTTCAGCTCGCCGGAGGCGATCCAGCCCGCGACGTCCTGGACGAACTGCGGCTGGAGCGCGGAGTGGTCGTTCACCAGCATGCCCTGCAGGCGCAGCCGCTTGCCGATGATCAGAGCGAGGTTGCGCGGTCCGGGGGCCGGCTCCGTGTCGTTGTACTGGGCGATCATTCCGCAGATGGTCGCCCTGCCCCCGACGTTGAAGGAGGAGATGGCGGCCTCCAGGTGGTCCCCGCCGACGTTGTCGAAGTAGACGTCGATGCCGTCGGGGGCGGCCTGCTTCAGCTGCTGGGCCACCGGGCCGTCCTTGTAGTTGAACGCGGCGTCGAACCCGTACTCCTCGATCAGGCGCTTGACCTTCTCGAAGGAGCCGGCCGAGCCGATGACACGCGCGGCTCCCTTGATCCGGGCCATCTGGCCGACCTGGCTGCCCACGGCCCCGGCGGCGCCGGAGACGAAGACCGTGTCGCCCTCCTTGAAGGACGCCACCTCGAACAGGCCCGCGTAGGCGGTCAGACCGGTCATGCCGAGCACGCCGAGGTACGCGGAGAGCGGTGCCAGCGACGCGTCGACCTTGACGGCGTGCTGCGCGGGCACGCTCGCGTACTCCCGCCAGCCGAGGCCGTGCAGCACGTGGTCGCCGACCGCGAAGCCCTCGGCGTTCGACGCGACGACCTCGCCGACAGCGCCGCCCTCCATGGGGTGGTCGAGCTGGAACGGCGGGACGTAGGACTTCACGTCGTTCATCCGGCCCCGCATGTACGGGTCGACCGAGAAGTACAGATTGCGCACGAGGACCCGGCCCTCACCCGGCTCGGTGACCTCCGCCTCACGCAGGGCGAAGTCTTCGGGCTTGGGCCAGCCATGCGGGCGGGCGACGAGGTGCCATTCACGGCCGGACGCGGGAAGAGCGGACATGCCGGTTGCCTCCAAAGAATGCTTCAGTAACTGAAACAACCATGCGCCTGAATATTTTAGACTGTCAAGTATCTGGGTATCCTGGCACCTATGGCCCCCCATGGAACAGACCCCCTCACCCTCGAAGTCATCGAGCTCATCGGCTCCGTCGTGGCCCGTTACCACGACGAGTACGAGCAGGCGGCGGCCGAGCACTCCCTCACCGGCGCGCAGGCCCGCGTGCTGGGGCTGCTGACCCTGGAGCCGCTGCCCATGCGCCGTATCGCGCAGAAGCTGAAGTGCGAGCCGTCGAACATCACGGGCATCGTGGACCGGCTGGAGGCCCGCGGCCTGGTGGAGCGGCGCCCCGACCCGGGCGACCGCAGGGTGAAGCTGGCCGCGGCCACCCAGGAAGGGCGCGGCACGGCACGACAGCTGCGCTCGTCGCTGGACTTCGCACGCGAACCGCTGGCTGAGCTGTCCGCCGAGGAGCGGACGGCGCTGAGGGACCTGCTCAGGCGGATGCTGGGCGAGCGCGACGACGACCGGCCCCAGGACTGAAGAGCCGGCGGACCGGCCCCGCGGACCAGACCCAAGGCTCAGGAGCCGGCGGACCGGCCCCTGGACTGAAGCAGCCCAGGAAGCAAGGGGCACGCCGGTCCCGCCGGCGTCAGACGCACCACCACAGGAAGCGTTCGCAGGTCTCCGAGGGCGAGGGCTCCGGTGGCGGCGGTTCCTGCTGCGGCGGCTCCGGGTTTCCCGTACCGGAGGACGGCCCATCGCTCGCCGAGGGGTCGTCGTCGTCTCGAGGACCGTCCGTCGCGGAGGGAGAGGCGCCGTCACCGGCCGACTCGGACGCGGAGGGCTCAGGGCCGGCTCCGCCGTCACCGTCACCGACGTCACCGGTCTGTCCGGCGGCGGGCGCGCCGGTGCCCTTGCCGGACCCGGTGGCGCTCCTGGCCGGTCGCGGGGAGCCGGAGGACGTCACCGGCTGCTCGCTCACCTCGCCCGGACCGTCCGGGGTGTCCTCCAGGGCCGACGGCTCGATCGTCTCCGTCTCGACGACATCCTGTTCCTTCACCGTGGTGGCCGCCCCGTCGTCGCCGGACCCCTCGATCGCGAGCTCCGCGAGGCTCAGCGCCCCCGCCGCCAGCACCAGCCCGAACGTCCCCATGATCACCTTGCGCCCGCGCTTCTTGCGCGCCCGGCGTCCGGTGGGCACGGGCTTGCGGCGCGACTGCGCCTGGCGGCGCGCCGCACGCGGCCCGGGGTGCGCCGGCTCGGGCTCCACGTCGAGCTCGTAGACGTGGCCCGGGTCGGGCGCGCTGGTGGTGTGGCGGCGAAGCTCCTCGACGGGGGTGCCGCACCCGGCACAGGCCAGCGCGCCGTTGAGGTGCCGTCCGCACGGGTGGCAGTAATCCATGGCTTCCGGAGAGTATGCGGCACCAGAGGACGGGCGGTGGGTAAGACTGTGAGGATCTTGTGTGGAATCTTCACTTCCCCGGCGAGCCCTCTCGCACGTGCCGTCGCGTCCTGGGCGGCAGGATGTCGGGCATGAGTACAGGTGCCCCCTTCGGACCGCTCGACTTCCAGCTCGTACTGCTGCGCCGGATGGCCGACCATCAGCCGGACCTCGTCGACGATGCCCGGCGCACGCTCGGCGTCCCACAGGCGCGGATGCGGGAGGCGAACCGCCGCTGGCAGGCCATGGTCCGCGCACCCCGTGGACGCGGTGCCCTGACTCGGTACCGCTCGGTGCTCGGCGAACCCGAGTCGGTCGAGCACCGGCGGATCGGCGACCTCGAGTGCGACGCGCTGCTGTGGCCCCTCCCGCTCTGGCCCGACCTGCGCTTCGAGGTCCTGGCCGCGGACAAGGGCGCGGTGTGGAACGAGTGGCTCGTACGGGCACCGGGGGCGGCCGGCCCCGAGCTGCGGACGACGGCGGATCTGACGCCCTGGTCGTGCACGGTCGACGAGGTGGCGAGGGCGTTCGCACCGGTCCGCCCCCTGGAGGGGTCGGCGCCGACGCGATGGCGGCTGGCCTTCACCCCGCCCGGCGAGGGCGAGCAAATCGCCGAGTTCACCTGGGGACTGCTGCAGCGCCTCATCTGACGGAACGACAGCAGCGACCGGGCCGGTGCCGACGGCCCCTTCCTGCGCCCCACCTGACGGAGCGACAACAACGTTCCCTCCTCTCGTAATCGGGCCGGCCCCGACCTCCGGTTCTGCGCCCCGTCCGACGGAACGACAACAGCGGGCCCGCTCCCGTGACCGGGCCGGACCCGACCCCCGGTCCTGCCCCCGTCCGGCTGAGCGTCGGACCGGTACGCCCCCGACCGGCGCAGCCCAGCGCGCGCACGTCCCCGTGCGATCGGACGATACGAACAAGTACCGCACTCGGGAGGATCTGCCGTGACCGTCAGCCTTGACCAGCTGCGCCGTTGCCATGTCGCCGTCGACCTGGGGGCCGCCAGGACCCGCGTCTTCGTGAAGGGCCGGGGTCTTGTCGTCGACGAGCCCAGCGTCGCCGCCGTGAACACCCGTACCGGCGCGCTGATCGCGGTCGGTACGCTCGCCGAGAAGATGACGGGCCGCACACCCGACTACATCCGCGTCGCCCGGCCCGTGACCGGGGGAACCGTCGTCGACATCGAGATGGCCCAGCGAATGCTGCGCCATCTGCTGGGCGAGAAGCTCCGCCGCCAGCTTCGCCGCAAGCCCCGGCTGCGTGCCGCCGCGAGCACTCCGCACGACTCCGACCCGCTGGCGCAGCGCGCCACTGTCGAGACGCTGGTCGGTCTCGGCGCGCGCCGTGTCGAGCTCGTGGACACGCTGATCGCCGCGGCCGTGGGCTGCGGGCTGCCGGTCGAGCAGCCCACCGCGACCATGATCATGGTGTGCGGGGCGGCGACCACCCAGATCGCGGTCCTGTCACTCGGCTCCATCGTCACGGCCGAGCGCGTCCCGGTCGGCGGCAACGCCGTCGACTACGCGGTGATCCAGCACCTGCGCCACCGGCACGAGCTGATGCTGCCCAGCCAGTCCGTACGCCCCCTTCAACTGGCGCTGCGCGGCAACGGCCTCACGCCGCAGGGCCCGGCGTCCACCGAGATCCACGGCCGGGACGTGGCCACCGGGCTCGCCCGCTCGGTGCGCGTCGACACCGCCGCCGTACGGGAGGCCATCCACACGCCCCTCACCTCGGTCCTCGACGGCATCGGCAAGGTGCTGCGCAACTGCCCACCGGACCTGGTCGCCGACCTCGTCGACCGCGGCATCATGATGGTCGGCGGCAGTGCGCTGCTGCCGGGCCTCGACCAGATGCTGCACGAGGCGACCGGCATGTCGGTGCAGATCGCCGAGCGTCCCGACGCCTGCACGATCCTTGGCCTCGGCGCGATGCTGGAGGGCAAGATCCAGCCCCTCGTGCTGGACCCCCTCACCGATTACTCCGACCGCTCCGACCGCGACATCGGTCCGAGCTCCGGTCTCGGCTCCGACGGCACGGATTCCTACGCGCACGGCCTGCCGTCTGTCAGCGCCGCGTCCGCCTCCCCTTCCTCCTCCCCTTCCTCCTCCGCTGCGGACCTCCGGGACGACGGCGTCGCTGACGAGCTCCCCGCCGTCGAGGGCCACTGAGGAGCGGCCCATGAGCCCGGTGGCGGCGACGTCCCGGCCCGGGCCGGGGCCGACGACGCCTGGTGCGGCGCCGGTCAACGAGCGGCTGCTCTCGGCGCTGCGCGGCGCGCCGGCCGCCGCGCACCGGCGGCCGGACGTCTCGGGGGTCGACGGGGAGGTCGACGCGACCGGGTCGCTCGCCGACAGCGTGCCCGGGGTGCGGCTGCGGGTCACGGACGACAGGCTCCGCGAGGACGGCGGCCGGCCCACCGCTCTCACCCGGTACTCGCCCCGGCAGCGGAGGCCCGGGCGTCCCGCAGGGCGATACGGGTGCTGGACTGGGCGACTCCGGCCTCCCGCTTGAGGGTGCGCAGCAGCATGTCGAGCTCGGCCGCGTCTGCGGCCGTGGCCCGTACGAGATAGTCGTGCGCGCCGGTGACATGGACGACCTCGGTGATGCCCGGCAGTTTGAGCACGGCCTGCTCGAACTCCTCGTTCGTCGTGTCCAGGCGCAGGGTGATGTCGATGAAGACGACGAGACCGGGCCGCGGGCCGGCCGTCGGGTCGACGATCGTGGTGAAGCCGCGGATGACCCCGTCGCGGACCATCCGGCGCACCCGGTCGGCGGCGGCGTTGGCGCTCAGCCCGACACGGACGCCGAGATCGCGGTAGGAGATCCGCGCATCCTTCCGCAGCACCCCGAGGATTTCGCTGTCGAGACCGTCCATACCGCGATTGTCGCAGCCGAGGCCGATATACGACCGCGGGAGCGTCGGCCGACGCATCACGGTGTGCCCATGACGGACATCTGGACGACGGCCGCGGCGGGCGCGGTGGCCGGACTGGGAGTGGCGGTACCGGTTGGCGCGATCGGCGTGCTGCTGGTCCAGGAGTCGATGCGCAGCCGCGGCACCGCGATGGCCGCGGCGTCGGCGGTGGCGGTGGTCGACATGGCGTACGCGGCGCTGGCCACGGCGCTGGGCCCACTGGTGGCATCGGCGCTGTCGGGCGTGGAGGCATGGGTACGGCTGGCGTCGGCCCTGATCCTGGCGGGCATCGCGGCGCACGGCCTGTGGTCCTCGGTGCGCGGGCGCGGTGCTCCGGCGGGGGCGGAGAGCGGGCAGCACCTCCGGCCGGCGAACCCGGGCCGGGCCGCGGAGGCGCTCCAGCAGCCGGACCCGGGCCGAGACACGGAGACGGGCCTGGGCACGGACGCGGGCCGGCCGGGTCCGTACGTCGCACCGACGGAGTCGGGCCGCGACGTGGCAGCGGCGGGGCGGGCAGACGCGGAGAGCCTGGTGCCGCCTCTCGGCGGGCAGGCCGGGGCTGTGCGTTTCCCGCACGGTCCCGTCACCGCAGGCCGGCTCGCCGGGCGGGCCGAGCCGGTCGCGCGGCCGCGGCCCGGCCGGGTGTTCGCCCAATTCGCCGCGCTCACGGCCGTCAATCCCACGACCGCGCTGTACTTCGCCGCCCTCACCACCGCGCAGGGAGCGGCCCTCCAAAACGGCGCGGCCGGTGCCGTGTTCGTCGGGGGCGTCCTGGTCGCCTCGCTCGCCTGGCAACAGTTCCTCGTGGCGGCCGGTGGATACGCCGGTGCCCGTATCTCCGACACCGCCCGTGCGTGGACCTTCCGGATCGGTTTCGGACTCGTCGCCGTCTACGCCGTGAACATCGCGCTTCCTCTTCCCTGAGCCCCGCACCCACGACCCGGCGTGGCAGTGACCGGTTCCGGTGCCTCCCCTCGCCGGGGAGACAATGATGCGACGGGAAGCACTGCCATGAGCCTGCCGTGTGTGCGGCACGCGACACCAGGAGGTCGACGAGTGAGTTACCTGTTCCCGGCGCTGACGCCGACGGCCGACGGCCCTGACCACGGCGACCGGGTCGCCCTGCGGTTCGGGGAACGCTCCCTGACCTACGGACAGCTGGCCGGTGCCGCCGGGGCCCTCGCGGCCCGGATCGGCCCGGCCGCGGACGGCGGGCGGGTCGCACTGTGGGCCACGCCGTCGCTGGAGACCGCGGTCGGCACGGTCGCGGCGCTGCTCGCCGGTGTACCCGTCGTACCGCTGAACCCGAGGACCGGTGAGCGGGAGCTTGCGCACATCCTGTCCGACAGTGCGCCGTCACTGCTGCTGGCCGCGCCGGGTGACGAACTGCCCGCCGGTGTCGGCTCGTTGGAGCGCGTCGACGTACCCGTGGCGGGCGAAGGGCAGGCACCGGCCGGCGAACCGGGGCCCGGCGCACCCGCTTTCGTCGTCTACACCTCGGGCACGACCGGCCCGCCCAAGGGCGCCGTACTGCCGCGCCGCGCGGTCGCCACGACACTGGACGCGCTCCAGGACGCCTGGCAGTGGAGCGCGGACGACGTACTGGTGCACGCGCTGCCGCTGTTCCATGTGCACGGCCTGATCCTCGGCATCGTCGGCCCGTTGCGTCGCGGCGGCGAGGTACGGCACCTGGGCAGGTTCACTCCCGAAGGCGTGGCCCGTGAACTCCGCCGGGGCGGCACGATGCTGTTCGGCGTACCGACGATGTACCACCGGCTCGCAGAGGCGCTCGACGACGACGCGGAGCTCATGAAGGCGCTGGCCGGCGCACGGCTGCTGGTGTCCGGGTCGGCCGCGCTGCCGCTGCCGGACCACGAGCGGATCGCCGCGGCGACCGGGCGGCGGGTGATCGAGCGGTACGGCATGACCGAGACGCTGATGAACACGAGCGTGCGGGTGGACGGGCAGGCACGGCCCGGCACGGTCGGCGTACCCCTGCGCGGAGTCTCGCTGCGGCTGGTCGACGAGGACGGCACACAGATCACGGCGTGGGACGGGGAGACGATCGGCGAGATCCAGGTGCGGGGCGACCATCTGTTCACCGAGTACCTGAACCGGCCCGACGCGACGGCGGCCGCCTTCGACGGGGACTGGTTCCGCACGGGGGACATGGCGGTGCGCGACGCGGACGGGTACGTGCGGATCGTGGGGCGCAAGGCGACCGACCTGATCAAGAGCGGCGGTTACAAGATCGGCGCCGGGGAGATCGAGAACGTCCTCCTCGACCACCCCTCGGTGAGAGAGGCCGCGGTCACCGGTGCGCCGGACGCGGATCTGGGCGAGCGGATCGTCGCGTGGATCGTGGCGGCCGACCCCCAGGCACCCCCCTCCGCCGAGGATGTGACCGCGCATGTGGCGGCGCAGCTGGCCCCGCACAAACGTCCGCGCGAGGTGCGGTTCCTCGACGTCCTCCCCCGCAATGACATGGGCAAGATCATGAAGCGAGCGCTCCATGGCTGAGCGGATGACCGCCCGTGCGGCGATCGCGCTGGTCTGCGACGACTTCACCGAGCACGAGATCGCCGAGCCGCCCGGCACGGGCGACGGCCCGCTGGACTGGGAGGGCTACGGCGCGGCACGCGAACGGGCGGCGCTGCGCACCGGCTCGGCCGAGTCCGTCGTCCACGGCGAGGCGACGCTCGGCGACCGCCCCTGCGTCGTCGTCTCCTTCGAATTCGGCTTTCTCGGCGGTTCGTTGAGCGAGCGCGCCGGGGACCGGCTTCAGGCCGCGTATGCCTTGGCCCGCGAGAACCGGCGGCCGCTGGTGTCGCTGATCGCTACGGGCGGCAGCCGGATGCAGGAGGGGATGATCGCGCTGGCCCAGCTCCAGCGGGTGGCGCGCGCGGCCGTGCTGCTGCGCGAGGCCGGTGTGCCGCACATCGCCGTGCTGCGTGATCCGACGACGGGCGGCGGTTGGGCGACCCTCGGGGCGGGCGCAGACGTGATCCTCGCCCTGCCCGGCGCACAGGTCGGCTTCGCGGGCTCGCGCATACGGCCGCCGGACGCGGACCCGGAGGCGTACACGGCCGAGGGGCAGCTCGCTGCGGGTCAGATCGACGCGGTCGTACGGCCCGAGGCGCTGCGCGACACGGTCGCCTTCTGGGCGGCGGCACTGGGATCGGACGGCCCGGCGCAGGCCGCCGCCCCGCCGCGGGCCCTGGGCGACGCGGGGCAGCTGCCGCGCTCCGGCTGGGATGCGGTGCGGGCGGCCCGGGAGCCGGACCGGCCGCGGGCCGGCGCGTACCTCGACGACTACTTCAACCGGCGCGAACCGCTGCGCGGTGACCGGTGCGGCGGCGACGACCCCGGGATGCTGTGCGGGGTCGGGCTGCGTGAGGGCCGGCCGGTGGCGTACGTGGCCCAGACGGGGACGGCGACCCGCCCGGCCGGTTACCGTACGGCCGCGCGGGTGGTGCGGCTGGCGGACCGCTTCGGGCTGCCGGTGCTGACGCTGGTGGACACGCCCGGCGCGGCCAACGACGCCGAGGCGGAACGGGCGGGCGCGGGCGCGGCGATCGCGGACCTGTTCACGGCGATGGCCGCGGCGCGCACCCCGCTGACGAGCCTGCTGATCGGCGAGGGCGGCTCGGGGGGCGCGCTGGCGCTGGCGACCCCGGACAACACGTGGGCGACGCCGAACAGCTACTTCTCGGTGATCGCTCCGGAACTCGCCGCGGCGATCCTCAAGCGCCCTGCGGCCCACGCCCCCCAGACGGCCGCCCAACTCCGCCTCCGCCCCCAGGACCTCGCGGAACTGGGCGTGATCCGCGGCATCGTGGGCCCGTCGCCGAGGTAGGGCGTTCCGGGAGGGCGGGGCCGGTCATGGGGTGCGCCGGGCCGCGCGGGCGTCCAGGCCTGGGCAGGGGCATGGGGTGCGCCGGGCCGCGCGGGGCCACCGGCCGCGCGGGCACCCGGGCATGGGCATGGGCATGGGCGTAGCGCCGGGCCGCGCGGGACCCACCGGGCCCGGGGCCGGCTGTCGGGTGGGCCCGGGTGGATCCCCGGCCGGTGACAGCCATGTCGCCGCTCTTCGGCGCGGGGTGCCTCCCCGCCGGGCCGGAGGTGCCTGGCCACTCGTCCGGCGCGGTGACCCCGCGCGCCGCCGGCACAGGACCGGCGGGACGGCACCTGGGCACCAGCGAGTCGGAGATGCTGTTCCGTCTCCGACCGCATTCGTGCCGCGCGCCGGGGGCGGAAACCCGAGGTGACAATCCTGCTGCCGCCCGCCCCGGAGGCGACCGGCCCGCCACCCGCAGCCCGCCCGCCCAGCGCCGGCAAGGGGACCGCTCCCCTATTCCACCGCGAGTGCCGACAGTGCCGGGCGACGGGGGATCTGAGGGGCGGGGCTGAGCAGCAAGGGGGTCAGCGTCGACGGGCCGGTGAGCGGCTGGGTCTCCTGGGTGGCCGACGGGTCGTCGCTCACGCGGCGCAGGCTGCCCTCGGAGCTCCTCTCCGGCGTGGCGGACGGCCGCGAGGCCGGCGGCTGTGCGTCGTCCTTCCCCGCCGGCGAGGGCGGCTCGCAGGTCTCCGGGACGCACCGCTCCCTGTCCGGCGGCGGGCCGCCCACCTCCTCCGTGTAGGGAGCAGACTGCTGCGTCGGGCCCGAGCGGACAGCGTCCGTCGCCCAGACCTGGCCCGGCGAGTCGTCGCGTACCTTCACGACCAAGGGCGACCCCGGGTCGGTGGAGGCGGGCAGGACGGCGAGCCGTTCGTTCCAGCGCGGGACGACATGGCCCTGGATGGTCAGGTCGTACCGGACGTCGCCGGAGTCGGGCGCGCTGCGCCCCGTGCAGTCGCCGGCGACAACGATTCCATCGAGCCCGTGGGAGTTCAGGCACAGTTCGGGTGCGGCCGAGCTGCGCAGGCGGCCGTCGTTCTCGTAGACCCACTGCTGGGTCGGGGCCGTCGAGCACGCCGCCATCAGGATGTCCACCTCCTTCTTCGCCTTCCCGCCGGCGAAATCGACGCAGAGGTCGGCCTCGACGTTGCGCAGCCGCGTGGTCAGCGGACCGCTCGGGTGGCCGGCCGACGTGGCCGAGGGCTGCGGCGCCTCGGCCGGCGGCGGGGACGCGGACGGCGTCGGCACGGACGGCGCCTGTCCGCTCGCGCCCGGCGCGGGCGGGGCGGGCGGGGCGGCGGGCCGGCCGGGCGGGGCCGTGCCGGTGACCGCCCCGCTGGGGACGGTCGGTCCCGCGTGGTCGCCTTCGTCGGACCACAGCACGGCCAGGAGGGCGACGGCCAGCACCCCGGTGGCGGCAACGGCGGCGCCGAGCCCGAGCGCGGCCGGTGTCGCCTTCTCCACGGCGGCACGCCTGCCCCGCAGGACCAGGGCGGGCAGGGCGGGCAGGGCGGCCCGGGCGCGGCCACGCCGGGAGTGCCGGCCGGTCCCCCGGCCCCCGGGCGCCCCGGGCTGTCCCGGCCGGCCTTCCTTCAGACGGGCCTGGCGACGGCGTCCCGGCCGGGACGCGAGGTAGGACTCCGCGGCGCCGCCGAGGAGAGCCTCGGCGAGCAGGACACCGAGCCGCCCTTGCGACTGCCGCAGTTGGTCGGCGGCGTAGCGGCAGTATGCGCACTCGGACAGATGCACCTGGATGTCGGGGATCAGCGCCCCGCCCCGGCGCAGGGATATGTCGAGGAGGCGGTTGTAGTGGCGGCATTCCCCGGTGGGTGCGTACTCACGATGCACGCGTACACAGGTCTGCCGGAACTGTTCGCGCGCGTGCGCGAGTTGATCGGACGCGGCGCGCGGATCAATACCCAGCAAACCGGCGGGGACGGATATGCCCTCGGCCTCCGCTTCGGCATGCCAGAGCAGCACTTGGGCCGTCATCGGCATTGCGTGGAAAGCCCGGGACACCAGCTGTCTATTCTCGGCGGGCGGTTCGGGAATCGACAGCCCCGGCAGCATGGGGGTGATCCGCTGGTCACCCGCCCAGCCCTTGGCCATATGACGGGTGGTGACCAGCAGATGGGGGCGCAGCGCGCCGGCCGAGCCGTTGCGCGCGAGATTCTCCAGGAGCTGCGCGAATGCGGCCGTCGCCAGCATCGAGGCGATTTTCGGCGAGGGCGCGCAGAGGGAGGCGTAGTCGAACACGGACTGCCAGTGCCTGGCCAGCAGCGTGCTGACGGGGTAGGCATCCTGACCTGCTCCCCCGTCGTTCAGCGCGGCGGCGAGCTCCTCGTCGGAGACCCCGGGTATGCGGCCGGCCTGCGGAGAAGACACGTTTCCGGGCGTGCTGGGGTGCTGCATAGACGTCTTTCCATCCATGGCATTGCGGTGGGGGGTTGCTGAGGGGCCATCGGCTCCGGTCGAGGGGTGCCGACAGTCGGTCGACAAGGAGCGGGACCTGTTGGTCCATACCATCCGGTGGCGATACCGCTTCTTTTGGGAGAGGCTCGCCCGCAGAGAATTCGAACGGTTGATCAGAATGGCGTTTGTTCGGGAGTGAGGGAGCTCACCCTTGCACAACTTCCCTGCGTGGAACAAGAGTTCCAGGATCGCCCGCCATTAACGACGCCCAAGTCAGGCCATCTCCCGCTCGGGCGACACCGCTTTCTGGAACATGAGTAAGTACAACAATGGCCGTCCATTGCCGCGCCACTCCTTGACGCGTGCCCGAAATCGGTCCGCCCCGGCCCCCTTACCGCGCGAAACCCGACACCATCCGAACATCCCCGGACACGCGCGGTTCCCCACTGCCGTGCGGCCGCCGCAAGGCTACTCTGCACACCTGACAAACCGTCATGAAGGGATCATGCAGTGGCCTCTCGTCTCAATCCGTACATCAGCTTCACCGGTGACGCGAAGCAAGCCATGGAGTTCTACAAGGGCGTCTTCGGCGGCAATCTGTCGGTGCACACCTACGGCGACTTCGGGTCCGAGGCGCCTCCCGGATACGCCGACAAGGTCATGCACAGCATGCTCGAGACGGACAACGGCTTCACGCTGATGTGCTCCGACAACCCGCCCGGCATGGAGTACAAGCCGGGCAACAACTTCGCCGTGAGCGTGAGCGGGAACGACGCCGACGAGTTGCGCGGCTACTGGGACAAGCTGTCCGCAGGCGGCAATGTCTCGGTCCCGCTGGAGAAGCAGATGTGGGGCGATGTCTTCGGCATGTGCACGGACAAGTACGGCGTCGCCTGGATGATCAACATCACCCCGGCCGAGGGCTGACACGTTGAGCCCTCGGCCCGCGAAGGCCCCGACCCCTCCCGGGCCCCCGTCCTGCCGGGACCTTGGTTTCCGGGGGTGTTCGTCGGTCGTCGACCCGGGCGGCGATGCCGCCGGTGCGGGTATCGGCCGCGTCAATGCCGAAGCAACCGCCCTGGTACGTCGCATGCGTGCTGACGCGGTGACGACTCGTTCCCACGCATGACCACAGGCGGCGGGCTTCGAGGTCCCGCCGCCTCGGCGCGGATCCGCTCGCCCGCCACGCACACGCCTGGTACTCCCCACGCCCACCCAGTGCGATGGGCCGCCTGGCCGGGAGAGCGCGGTCCACCCGGCCCGAGCGGGTCGGCTTCCCTCCTGTACGCGGCCCGGTGCCGCACGTCGTCGAGGCGTTCGTCCTGAGCGACCACGAGTCCGGCACGCGGGCGGCGTGGAAGCGGAGCCAAGAGCCCACCCCGACGACCTGTGGCCTGCAGGAAAGCTTCGTCATCGGCCTCCAGCACGCCGCCCCCGTTATGTTCTTCGCGGTCCTGCAAGAGGGCTGCTGGCCTCCGGGCCCGGCATGACTGTGTCCCCCTGTCGGAGGCATGACCTGGGGGGTGGTGTCACCGGGCCCGGGAGGTGCCGTCGGAGACGCTGATGAGAGGTCCGGCCACCGTCCGGTCCGGCGCAATGCCGGACAGCTCGCGGGCGGCAGGTCTGCATAACGTGGATGCGCGCGTACGACACCGACGCCGAGGCCGGCACCGGCAACTCTCCTGGAAGGGTGCGATGTTCGACACCGAAGACGTGGGCGTGTTCCTCGGCCTGGACGTCGGAAAGACCGCTCATCACGGGCACGGACTGACCCCGGCCGGCAAGAAGGTCTTCGACAAATCCCTGCCCAACAGCGAGCCGAAACTGCGGGCCGTCTTCGACAAGCTGACCGCGAAGTTCGGCACCGTCCTCGTCGTGGTCGACCAGCCCGCCTCCATCGGCGCTCTGCCACTGACCGTCGCCCGCGACGCGGGCTGCAACGTCGCCTACCTGCCGGGACTGGCGATGCGGCGGATCGCCGACCTCTACCCGGGCGAGGCGAAGACCGACGCGAAGGACGCCGCGGTGATCGCGGACGCCGCCCGCACCATGCCCCACACCCTGCGCTCGCTGGAACTCACCGACGAGATCACCGCCGAGCTGACCGTGCTGGTCGGCTTCGACCAGGACCTCGCTGCCGAGGCCACCCGCACCTCGAACCGGATACGCGGCCTGCTCACCCAGTTCCACCCCAGCCTGGAGCGCGTCCTCGGACCGCGCATGGACCACCAGGCCGTCACCTGGCTGCTCGAGCGATACGGATCCCCGGCCGCCCTACGAAAGGCCGGCCGCCGCAGGCTCGTGGAAGTGATCCGGCCCAAGGCCCCGCGCATGGCCGCCCGGCTGATCGACGACGTCTTCGACGCCCTGGACGAACAGACCGTCGTCGTTCCCGGGACCGGCACCCTGGACATGGTCATCCCATCCCTGGCCCGATCGCTCGCGGCCGTCCACGAACAGCGCCGGGCCCTGGAAGCCCAGATCCAGGCCCTGCTGGAGGCCCACCCTCTTGCCCCGGTCCTGACCTCGATGCCCGGAGTCGCGGTCAGGACCGCCGCCGTCCTGCTGGTCACCGTCGGCGACGGCACCAGCTTCCCCACCGCCGCCCATCTCGCCTCCTACGCCGGCCTCGCCCCCACGACCAAGTCGTCGGGAACCTCGATCCACGGCGAACACGCACCCCGAGGCGGAAACCGGCAGCTCAAACGGGCGATGTTCCTCTCCGCGTTCGCCGCCCTGCACGACCCCGCCTCCCGCACCTACTACGACCGATGCCGGACCCGAGGCAAAACCCACACACAGGCCCTCCTCCGCCTCGCCCGCCACCGCATCAGCGTGCTCTTCGCGATGCTCCGCGACGGCACTTTCTACGAACCCCGCGTCCCCCGGGTGACCGTTGCCTGAACCAGCCCACAGGCAGTTCGACTCACATCAACACCTTGCGTCCTCTGTCCACGCCAAAATCTCCGCGGCTCCCCGACGGACAGCTGCTTCCGGGGCCCGGGCGAGCTGCCCGCAGACTGCTGGGACGTCCGGCATACTGTCCGGTCCCGCGAGCGCGTCATGCACCCCGGTCTGCATCCAGTCGGCATGGCTGTCATCGGCCTCGGCAACCGCCAGAGCGATGAGCCTCACGGCGGCCACCGTCCCCACCCGGGCCAGGGCCTCTGCCGTCTGCCGAGTCACCGCCGTGTCCGCGACGTCCAGCAGCAGACCCACCAACGCTTCCGCAGCCTCAGGAACATCAGCGAAGGAAGCAAGGTCACGCCCGGCACGGACACGTTGCGACCACGAAGGAGACGAAGCCTCAGCCAAGGCCGCCTGCAACCCACTCACCGTCTCTGACACAACCAGACAGTCTCATGCTCCACGAAGAAGATCGAGCCCGGACCGAAGCTGCCCTACGCGCTTGACGAAGAACATAGAGGCCCCCCCCCGCCATGCCCGCACCCCGGTCTCGCGCATGAGGTGCTGGTTCGGTGAGCGCGCTTACAGTTCTCGGCTTCCCGCGCGGCTTACGTTCGGAGCATGGTGCTGCGGATCGTGCTGGGTGCGGTGTACACGGCGATGGCGGTCGCCAGCTCGCCTCCTTCGGGCACATGCCCGGGATTCTGGCCGGCTACGGGCTGGTCGGCGGCGCAGCCGCGACCACGTCGGCCGTGGCACTGATCGTGGGCGAGCTGGTGTGCGGCGTCTGGTTCCTGGCCCGCCCGCGGTCGCGGACGGTCGCGCCGGTGTGGGTGGTCACGGCCGTCTCGGCGATGTGGGCGTTCCTCGCCGCGCAGGCGTACACACGCGGGCTCACCGTGACCAACTGCGGCTGCTTCGGGGTCTACCTGTCCCAGCGGCTGAGCTGGTTCGTGCTCGCCCAGGACGCTGTGACGCTGCTCTACGCGGGGCTGCTGCTACGCGGAGCCCGCCGGGCTCCTGCCGCGCCGGCCCCGGGAGCCCTCTTCGGCCAGGGCTCCGAGCAGGACGAGACCGCTGCGCACGCGGGATCCCCGCCCGCGGTGGAGAAGAGCGGTCCCTGATGTCCGCATCCCGTGAACGCTTCCGCCTGCGCGGCATGACGGCTGTCGCGGGGCGCGCCGGGCCGCTCTTGGTGCTGTGCCGCACGGGACCGCTTCTGCCGGCCGGCGACACGCTCGGCGCTGTCGGGAGCACTCCGCAATCCGTGGCTGATCGCCGTCGGCGTGGTCGTGGTGGTCGTCGTGGTGCGAACCGCCGTCGTCCATGCCCCGCGGTGCCGGGTCCGCCTCCGCCGTCGTGCCGAACCGGAGGAGTGCTGCCCGTCCGTGTCTGTCCCGTCCGATGCCGCAGACCAAGACCGAGCCGGTTTCACCTGAGTGGAGGATCCCCTGATGACCCAAGCCCCCGCGCCACGCGCCAAAGTGGACCGCGACGAGGTGTTCGTGGAGTTCACCAAGTCGATCTGCCCGCTGTGCAAGACGCCGGTCGACGCCCAGGTCAACATCCGTGAGAACAAGGTCTACCTGCGTAAGCGCTGCCGCGAGCACGGCGAGTTCGAGGCCCTGGTGTACGGGGACGCCGAGGAGTACCTGTCCTCGGCCCGGTTCAACAAGCCCGGCACCGTCCCCCTGGTGTTCCAGACCGAGGTGCGGGACGGCTGCCCCAGTGACTGCGGGCTGTGCCCGGAGCACAAGCAGCACGCCTGCCTGGGCATCATCGAGGTCAACACCGGCTGCAATCTCGATTGTCCGATCTGCTTCGCCGACTCCGGTCACCAGAGCGACGGCTATTCGATCACGCACGAGCAGTGCGAACGGATGCTGGATGCCTTCGTGGAGTCCGAGGGCGAGGCGGAGGTGGTGATGTTCTCCGGCGGCGAGCCGACCATCCACCAGCACATCCTGGACTTCATCGACCTCGCGCAGGACCGGCCGATCAGATCCGTCAACCTCAACACCAACGGCATCCGGCTCGCCTCCGACACACGGTTTGTCACCGAGCTCGGCCAACGCAACCAGGTTCCGGGCAGATCGGTGAACATCTATCTCCAGTTCGACGGCTTCGACGAGCGCACCCACCGGGAGATCCGCGGCCGCGACCTGCGGACGTTCAAGCAGCGTGCGCTGGACAACTGCGCCGACGCAGGGCTCACCGTCACCCTGGTCGCCGCCGTCGAGCGCGGCCTGAACGAACACGAAGTCGGAGCGATCATCGAGTACGGCATCGACCACCCCGCCGTCCGGTCAGTGGCGTTTCAGCCCGTCACCCACTCCGGCCGCCACGTCGAGTTCGATCCGCTGAACCGGCTCACCAACCCCGACGTCATCAAATTGATCAACGCCCAGCGACCCCAGTGGTTCCAGAAGGGCGACTTCTTCCCCGTCCCTTGCTGCTTCCCCACCTGCCGCTCGATCACCTACCTGCTGGTGGACGGCGAGCCGGGCGACCGGACCGTGGTGCCCATCCCGCGGCTGCTCCAGATCGAGGACTACCTCGACTACGTGGCCAACCGCGTGATGCCCGATGCAGGGATCCGCGAGGCGCTGGAGAAACTCTGGTCGGCGTCCGCGTTCATGGGAACGGAGACGACCGAGGAGAAGCTGCGGGCCACCGCCGAGGCTCTGGACTGCGCGGACTCCTGCGGCATCGACCTGCCCCAGGCCGTCAAGGACCTGAACGACAAGGCGTTCATGATCGTGGTGCAGGACTTCCAGGACCCCTACACCCTCAACGTCAAGCAACTGATGAAGTGCTGCGTCGAGGAGATCACCCCCGACGGACGTCTCATCCCCTTCTGCGCCTACAACTCCGTCGGCTACCGCGAACAGGTCCGCGCCCAGATGTCCGGCGTCCCGGTCGCCGACGTGGTGCCCAACGCAACTCCGCTCGCCGGACGGCTCACCGACACCCCCTACGGCTCCAAGACCGCCCGCGGCATGGCACCCCGGCCGACCGCCGAGGAGGGCGCGCGATGACCCACCAGAACGCCCACTCGCCTGCCGCGACCGGCGATGAACTCAAAGCCTGCTGCGCCGCCGCGTACTCCTCCGATGTGGTCGCTCTGCTGCTGGGCGATGCCTACCACCCCGGCGGCACCGCCCTGACCCGCCGCCTTGCCGACGGGCTCCGTCTGGCGCAGGACTGCCGCGTTCTCGATGTGGCCTCGGGCCGCGGCACCACCGCCCTCCTCCTCGCCGACCTCCACGGCGTGACGGTGGACGGGGTGGACTACTCACCGGCCAACACCGCCCTCGCCCAAGGAGCCGCCGCGGCCGCGGGACTCGGAGACCGGGCAGTGTTCACCACCGGGGATGCCGAGCACCTGCCCTACCCGGACAGCGTGTTCGACGCGGTGGTGTGCGAGTGCGCCCTGTGCACCTTCCCCGACAAGGACCAAGCCGCCGCCGAGTTCTCCCGTGTCCTGCGTCCCGGTGGACGGGTCGGCATCACCGACGTCACCGCCACCCCCGACCGGCTCCCGCCCGAACTGACCGGCCTCGCCGCGCGGATCGCCTGCATCGCCGACGCCCGCCCCCCGGCCGAGTACGCCGAGATCCTGACCGCCGCCGGGCTGCGCACCATCCGCACCGAACGCCACGATGCGGCCATGACCCGCATGATCGACCAGATCGAGGCACGACTGAACCTGCTGCGATTGACCGCCGCGTCCGAACTCAGCGACGGCGGCGTGGACCTGGAGGCGGCCCCGGCCGTCCTGGCCGCTGCCCGCAGGGCCGTCGCGGACGGTGTCCTCGGCTACGCCTTGCTCATCGCCGAGAAATCCCCCTGACGGCCGCACGATCCACCTGCCCGCACGTAAGTGCGCTCACATACCGACGAGCCGGATACCGCCAGGGCGGCCCGGCGGCCCGGACCTGCCGTCGTGGTCTCCGCGTTCCGCAGCGGCTCCAAGGCGAAGGGGTTCCTTCTGTTCGCGGCGTACGCCGCCGGAATGCCAGTGACCGTCGGCGCTGCTGCCCTCTCGGTGGCGCTGACCCGTACCGCCCGCGTGCAACGCCTGCGCCGCCTCGGCGGCGGCCTGCTGTTCCTGGTCGGCGCGTATGTGGCGTACTACGGCCGGTACGAGATCCGCGTGCTGCGTGGATCATCCGCCGGAGACCCCGTGATCGACGCGACGACCACCATGCGGCGATGGATCGCCGAAACCCTCGACGCCATCGGCGTACCCCTGGTCGCGGCACTGTTCGCGGGACTGCTCCTCGCGACGCTGCCACTTCGCCGCCGCCGCCACGACCGGACGCGGGACGAGCCCGGATGTGACAACAGCCCCACGCCGGGGCGCGCTCAGGGATCTCCCGGAGTCCTGGGCGGTGGGAGGCGGTTTCTGCTGGACGGGGAACCTGCCGCCCTCGCGACGTGCTCCGTCACCTGCGACGTGAATCCCGCGGTCAAGCGGGCCTTCGCCGCCATCAACGACGTTTTGCTCTGGCTGCGCGCGGCAGGAGCAGGACCACCGCGACACCAACCGCCGCGACACCAACCGCCGCGAAGACGGCGCCGAGCGCGAACACGAGGGTGAACGCGCCTTGGCCCGGCAGGGTGGAGCCCGTGACCGAGCCGCTTGTGGCCATGGCCCGGTACGAAGCGACCATGCCGGGGGTAGACCGGTATCCGAAGTTCCCCGGCGAAGCGCCACATCCTTGGCATGCTCATCACGCCGGGGGGTGGCCCCACTTGACGACGTTTCTGGAGTGAGCAGTGCCCAAATTTGAGATCACTGTCGCGAGCGCCGACGACATCGCACGAATGGGAGATTGGGCCGACGCCGAAGGCTGGAACCCGGGCCGTACCGATGGCCATGCCTTCTTCGCCACCGATCCGCACGGCTTCCTGATCGGGCGGCTCGACGGTGAGCCCGTCGCCTGCATCTCGGTCGTACGCTATGGCACCGACTCCGGGTTCCTGGGCTTTTACATCACCCGCCCACCGCTGCGTGGCCAGGGCTATGGAATCCAGTTGTGGCACGCCGGCATGGCACGACTCGCTGGTCGCAATGTCGGGCTCGACGGAGTGGTCGCCCAACAGGGCAACTACCGCACATCCGGTTTTCGGACCGCCTGGAACAACATTCGCTACGAAGGCACGCCGACCGCCGAGACCACGACGCCGACCGGGGTCACCCTGGTCGACGCCCGCACCCTGCCCTTCGACCAACTCGCAGCCTACGACCGCCGCTTCTTCCCGGCCGCGCGCGACAGTTTCCTGGCGCCCTGGATCGCCGCACCGCAGCGCCGCGCCCTGGCCGCGATGCACAACGGAGAATTGCGGGGCTTGGCCGTCATGCGGGCCTGCCGCACGGCCTCGCGCATCGGGCCGCTCTATGCCGCCTCGCCCGATGTGGCCGCTGCGCTGGTGGCAGAGCTCTCGGCCACCACACCGGGCAAGCCCGTGGCGATCGATGTGCCCGACTTCAACACGGCTGCCGTGCACCTCATGGAGCAACTCGGCCTCGCGCCGTCCTTCGAGACCGCACGCATGTACACGGGCCCGGCCCCGCGGATCGACCACTCCGGGCTGTTCGGCATCACCAGCCTCGAACTGGGCTGACCTCCCCGGCCGCGCGGACCGCACCAGCACAACATGATGGACGATCCTGGCTCGGCACACCCGAGTGGACCTGGCAGCCCCCGCCCGGGGGCCGCTCCCGCTGGCCGACCTGGCGGGATGGATGGCCTGCCGTCGGCGCTCGCCGTCTGGCTCTGCTCGTGCAGGATCCGGTACATCGTCGAGACAGAGCAGTGATAGCGCCCGGCATCCAGCTCGCGGGCCCGGATCTACGCGGGCGCGGCGTACTCGTCGCCGTTCATCAACTCCAGTACCGCAGCCCGCGCTTCGGCCGTCAGGGCCGACGGCTGCACCTGCGGGGCACGTGCTCTGCACGGTGGTGTCGGCCGGAGCCGGCGGTAGCACGTGGCGCGGGAGCGAGAGCGGGTGCCCGTTGTACGGGATCGGTGGACGTCCTGACTACCTGGTCGGGCGGCGCCTTGAGCGAGTGGTCGCGTCGTGGCGCCGGTACGGCACGGATGCCTCGCTGGACGTGTGGCTGATCGATGGCACAAAGGTCGCCATCCACGTGACAGCCGCGTCGGACAGTTGAACTCCAGTAGAACATAATTGGATCATTTGCCGCGTTCGTTATACAGGCCGGGCAGGAGGTCGGCGAGTTCACGCTCGATATTCTTGGCTTCGGCCGCGCCGATACGCTCGAGAATCGCACAAGCCTTCCGGAAATGATCGATCGCAACCACGGTTTCGCCTTCGTAGTGGGCGTGGCGACCGATCCCGGCGAGCGCGAGGGCTTCTTCAAACGGACTATCGAGGGAGCGCGCCAGAGAAAGTGCCGACTCGTGATGTTCAAGGGCCTCGGTATGCCGGCCCGAAGCGAACAACGACTTCCCGATCTCGTTGAGGGTGGCGGCTTCCCCGAGGCTGTTCTCCATCTCGCGATACAGGGTCAGCGACTGGTCAAGGAGTTCGGCGGCAAGAGTGGGATCGCCGGTACGGACGTGCGCGGAGCCGAGGGCATAGAGCACATCCGCCTCGCCGAGGGGGCTGTCCACGCATCGGCACACGACCAGGGCTTCTTCCAGGCACTTCACCGCCGCGTCATATTCCTCGGCGCACAAGAGTGTGAAGCCCAAGTTGTAAAGCGCCTCCGACTCGTTAAACCGACTGCCCATCTCGCGGAAGACGGTCAGGGCCTCTGATTGCGCCTCGGCGGCGGCCTCATACCTGCCGGTGGTACACCACACGGCGCCCAGCCAGTTCTGGGCTTCCGCCATGCCGATGCGATTGCCGAGATCACGGTGAAGAGCCATCGCCTTCTCGAGCACCTCGGCCGCCACCGGGTAGTCATCGAGAAGCCAACGGACGAGGCCCAGATGATGCAAAGCATTGGCCTGTCCAAGCAGATTCTCCACATCGCGGTAGAGCTTCAACGCCTGCTCCAGCAACTGCGATGCGCCCGGATAGTCGGACTGCCAGTACCGCACGATTCCGAGATGGGTGAGGGCGTCGGCCTGCCCCTCCTGGTCGCCAAGATGGCGATACAGCGAAAGTGATCGCTCCAGGGCCTGCGTGGAAACTTCATGTTCGTTGGTCAGCTTATGGATAATGCCCAGATGGCAGAGAGCGGACGCCTGCCCTGAGAGAGCATTGACATCACGATAGAGCCCGAGCGCGCAGTTCACCGCTTCACGTGCTTGCGGATAATCACCACTCAGGTACTGCACGGTCGCCAGTCGGATGAGGGCACCTGCCTGTTCGGGCGGGTCGGCGCTGCGCTGTGCTGCCGCCGTCGCGGCGCGGTGGATCTCGATGGCCCGGTCCCACGGGCCTGCCTGCTGGAGATACCTGGCCATCGCCTCGGCGAATCGCACGACCCTCGGATGCTGACCGTGCTGGATGGTGCGCTGAGCACAGGCCAGAAGGTTGGCGCGTTCGCTCTCCATCCACTTCAACGCTTCGGTGCGGGTCGCCAGATCGGGACAGCTCGACACTCCGGAGATTGACGGGATTCCCGTCCGGAGGGCATGGCTCAGCTGCCGGTCAGCGAGAGAGGCGGTTCGCTGATAGTAATCGAACAGATGGCCCATTGCCTCTTCGTTGCCGGCTTCCCCGTCCGCGTCGGCGAGAGCGCGGGTGTAGTCACGAATCAGATCGTGCATGTGATAGCGCCCATGGCGCAGTTCGTCGATCAAGTGGTCGTCGTACAGGGCGGCCAGATGACTGCGGGCTTGCCTACGGGGGACGCCCACCAGCGCCGCTGCGGCCCAGTCGTCGATCTCCTCGCCCGGATGCAATCCCAACCGTCGGAAGAAGAGCTTCCGATCGTCCGGGAGGTCCCGGTAGGACAGTTCGAATGCAGCGGCCACTGCGCTGTCCTCCGCCCGCAGTTCATCGAGCCTCGTCTGCGCATCCGCCATGTCCTCGATGAGGTCTCCGAGCAGCCACGAAGGATGGTGACGAAGCCTGCCGGCCAGCATTGAGACGGCCAAAGGAAGGCAGCCGCAGAGACGAACGAGGGCGTCGGCGGCGGCCTCCTCGCACGAGACGTCCCGGCCCGACAATGTGCTCAGCAAGTTAATGGCTTCGTCGGGCGCGAGAGTGCCGAGTGAGATCGGGACCGCCCCATCCAGGGCGCTGAGCCGCCGTCGGCTGGTCACGAGGATCAGGCAGTCATCGGTGCCGGGGAGCAACGGCTCGACATGATGGTGGCCAGCCGCGTTATCCAGAATGAGTAGTACCCGCTTGCTGGCGAGCCGGTCGCGCCACATCGCGGCACGAGCGTCCAACCCGGCAGGGATGTACTGCGCGGCCACCCCGGCGATGCTCAATAGCGAACCGAGCACGTCGACCGGCTCGACCGGAAGTTGTCCTGCGCTGTGGGCGTGCAGGTTCACGAACAACGTCCCGTCAGGGAAGGCATCAGCCAGCAAATGTGCTGCTCGGACCGCGAAGGCAGTCTTTCCAACCCCTGGCATTCCATCGATCGCATAAACCGGAAGCGGCCCTCTGGACGCCGACGGGTGGCGCACGGCGTCGACGAGCTTCTGCAACTCCCCGTCACGGCCCTCGAATGCAAACGTATCCCGCGGGAGTGTATTGGTGACTGAGGCGGGCGCTACCGGCAGGCCTTCGTAGATGTACTGGTCGCCGACCGCCTGGTAGATCCGGCTGCCATCATCGGCGCGCGCTCGCAGGCTCACCTCCGGCTGGTCCTGACTGCCCCTCCCGCCGTTCACCGTTCGGTGATGTGCTGATCGCGTCCTGCCTGGTAGACCCGGCCGTGGCCACGTGCAGCGGCCTTCAACTCGATGGAGGTGACCCGTTCCCGTTCCTCGGGTGCCAAATGCGGCGTGAGCGTCTCGTCTAACAGTCGCCGCAGCTCAGGCGCCAGCTCCGGGTTGGCACGCACCAGTTGCTGCATGCGCACCCGCCACACCCCCGCAAGCGCCTCCTCGGTCGCGTCGTCGCCTTCCTCGCGCGCCGCCAGCACTTCTGTCCGGGCCTGCGCCAGGTCGGCCTGCACCATCTCTTCCTGATCAAGGCGACCACGCCGCCACAGCGCAACGACGCCCGCACGGGCCTGTTGCCAGGCGTCGGTGGCCATCGCCCCTACCAGCGCCGTTCCAGCCGCCACCACAACCGGGTCCATTGCACCCCCACAATCACCAGGCCGGTTCCTTGCCCCCAGACGCAGAGTACACAGCGATGCACGCTGGGCTGCCGCATTCGAGGTATTGGCAGACGCAACCGGACTCCGATCTTCTCGGCGTGATCACCTTGGCCGGCCTGGGTCAGGACGATGCCGCCAACGCGGCCGTGAAGTGTGTACGGAATTACTGCACCGCAAACAACCTTGAACTGGTCCGGGTCGAGAACTTCAACGACTGGTACCCGGAGGAGCAGCGAGCGGACTTCGCGCTCACGCGCTTCACGATCGCCCGCTCCGAGTACCCGGGCCTGGATATCACGCCGCCTCCGGTGCCCTTTCGAGGCCCGGCGGGTGGCTCTTCCGGGGCCTTCCGTCGTGTCCACTGGTTGCCACTGAGAGCCCTACCAGCGGACGCACTTGAGGATGCCCGCCTGGATCGACGCAGGTTGAGCGTTGGGGAAGTCGAGGTCTCGAAGTCGCGCGCAGCGGAGTGCCTTGCCGATGAGAAGGGCCCCGCCCTCTTCGTTCGAGGGTGGAGCCGCGCGGCTTTCCACAGGTCAGCAGCGCAGGGCGCCTTCGGCGCGCGCCGGGCGCGTGGTAGATGCCGTTGCGCGCGCCGGGGGTGCTTCTGTCTGCCCTGACGTCGGCTGCTTCGGGTCCGGGACGCTGGCGGGGTTCGTTCCGGCCGAAACCGAGGTCTCTGCCGGTGAGCTCGCAGGTCAGCATGGTGCCGAGGGCCGTCCACGGGAACCGTGGAGTGTTGCTGTGAGCACGTGCGTCAGCATCCCTGATCCACCCTGGCCCGTCCCGGAACGGCGTACCGCTCAGCCGTTGAGGGGGGCTCTGGGCATGGACGTACTGCACGAACGCTGCGCCGGTGTGGACATCAGCCAGAAGGACGCCAAGGCGTGCATCCGCACCCCGAGTACAAAACGGCGCGGGTCGCTCACGAACCAGACCACGACCTGGGGCGCGACGACGAACGCCGTGCTCGCCCTGCGCGAGCACCTGCTCGCTGCCCAGGTCACCCCGGTGGTGAACAGAGGCGACCTCGGACTATTGGAAGCCCTTCTACTACCTGCTGGCCGACGAGTTGAACGTGATCCTGGTCAACGCGCGGCAGGTCAAAAACCTGCCCTGCCGCAAGACAGACCACTACGACCAGCTCACCGGCGCGATCCGGCAGTTGGACGCACGGATCGAGGAGGCGATGGCCTCCTTTCGCCCCGCCCTGGAGATGCTCGACACCAGTCCCGGGATCAACCGGGCGGTCGCCGAGGTGATCGTCGCGGAGACCGGCGGCGGCATGGCCCAGTTCGCCTCCGCCAAGCCCCTCGCCTCCTGGGCGGGTTTGGCCACCACGAGTCCGCCGGCCGCCCCAAGAACGCCAAGGTCCGGCCCGGCAACCCCTACCTCAAGGGTGCCCTCGGCCTGGCCGCCTTCGGCGCGGTGCGAACCAAGGACACCTGCCTGCAGGCCCGCTACAAACGCCTGACCTCACGCCGCGGCCCGCTGCGGGCCCTGGTCGCCGTCGAGCACTCGATGATCACCGCGATCTGGCACATGCTCACCGACAACGTCCCCTACCACGAGCTCGGCGGCATCCACTTCACCCAGCGCGCCCCCGCAACGCGCCACGCGTGATCAACGAGCTCAACCAGCTCGGCTACACCGTCATCCTCAACCCGAGGGAGCACGCAGCCTGACCGATAACCCCGGACACCCGGCGACCCGAAGGCCACCGGGCGTCCAGTGCTTCCCACACCCATCCTGACCTCCTGCTATACACGTCAGAGGCCAAACGGCCCCCGCCTCGGCGGGGCCGTGTGCGTTGCCGCGCACTCCAAGCGGTCTTCCCCTCGGACTGGTAGGCGGCGGAGCTGAGCCCGGCAGCGCCCCGCTCCTTCCTCTGCCGTGTGAACCGCCCCGCGTGGACGGTGCGCCCCCCCAGTCGCTCACTGGAAGGCGGTCGCCACCTCGGCCTTGCTCAGCCGCCGCCCTCGCAGAGTGAACAGCAGTCAGGTCGACTCGGACCATTTTCGCCGTGCGACTGCATGAGTGCAGCGTGTGCGAAGTGGCGAATTCTCCTCTGTGTCACGGGAGTTGACCGTGATGGGGTTGTGTCGAACATACGTACCCTTAAGGGGGATCGTTGAGACGCACACGCATAGGGACGGCGCTGCGCTGCATGGCAGCCGGTGCCGTCCTCACAGTTTTAGCCGGGCCGGGAACGGCTTCCGCAGCTGACTCACCAAATGCACCTGATCCATTGGCTGCGCCGCCCCAGGTCCACGGCCCAGAAGAAAAGGGTCTGGCCGCGGCAGGGTCACGGCCGGTGTCCGGCCGTACCCCCGAGGCGGGGCTGCCGTTCAAGAGTGCGAGCGGCAAGTGGCAGGTCAACACCATCACGCCGACGCTGCGCAACACAGTGACGGACGCGGACGGCGACAAGGTCAACCTGACGTTCGAGGTGTGGACGGCCAAAGCCGACGGCACTCCCGGCACCAAGGTCAAGCTGACCGACGACAACGAGTACGGGGTGCTGGTCTCCCCCTACGTGAACTCGGGGCAGAAAGCCCAGGTCAAGGTCCCGGCCGGCCGTCTGAAGAACAACACGACCTACATGTTCCACACCAACGCCTACGACGGGTCCCTGTACGAGACGACCTGGTCTCCGTGGGCGACGTTCACGGTACGGGCCGGGATCGACCTGACCCTTCCCGCTCGGGACAGCACCAGCCCGAACCCCAACCAGACCATCCAGAAACCAAGCAGTTCCCCGGAGAAGCCGCTAGTCGTTAACAGCTCGTCGCTGTCGGCTCAGCCCGACAGCGACAGCGGCGGCGGCGGCGGCAAGGAACAGTGCGGACCGGTCGGCAAGGACGGGGCACAGGTTTGCTTCGGTAAGCCGGTGCCTGCGGACAAGGGTCCCAAGATGCCGTCGACCCTGGCCCCGCCGGAACCCGGTGGCGCTGCCGGGGTGGCCGACTGGTGCGACGACGATCTGACACTGGTCCGCGCCACCCGAACCCTCGTCTGTGAGAACCGCAAGGTGCCCGCCTACTACCGCAAGGACGGCCAGGTCCAGGCCACCGCCTGGTTCCTGTTCCAGCGGCTCATCAGCCTGGACGGGGTAAACAGCTTCAGCGAGACGCTGACCGTCAAGCCGATCGGCATCCCCGCCGACTTCTACAGGATCCAGCTCGGCATCTACCAGCACCTGTGCGAAGACGGCTGTGACCCCGTCGAAGCCGATCCCTCCGCCTGGAAGGGCAAACCCGACTGGACCGCCGGGGACACCCACATCGCCTACATCACCTCCAGCTATCTGTGGGATGACTCCACCGCCGACAAGCAGTACACGTTCAAGCCGGACGTGCAGATCAACGGCATCATCGACCCGGTCGGTGAAGAGACCATCCAGACCATCGGGTACCAATGGAGCCTGGGCGGTGTCAGCGACTTCGACGAGGTGCGCTGCGACACCAAGGCGCAGTCCACCAAGGCGGGCTGCGTGATCCCCGCCTACGCGCCCACGTACACGTTCAATGCAGGCAAGAACCCGCAGGCAGCGGCGCACGCCTGGCTGATCCAGCAGGCCACGCCCAAGACCCCCGGCGTGCAGAGCGCGGGCACGCCGCTGTACTACCTGCCCGGCGGCCGCGACGGCAAGAACCGCGCCGTCATCTGCGACGAAGACAGCTGGGCGAGGAACAACCACGACGCGGACGCGATGAACAGCAGCACCGACACTCCGGACTGCGACGAGTTCACCTTCAACGCGACGTACAACAGCGGCGGCATGCCCGCCAACCTAGGCGGATTGAACCCGGTGTCGTCCGGGTCCAAGTGCATCCAGTCCTACGCGACCAAGGTCGATGGAGTGATCCACCTGCGCAACCTCCCTGGCGCCCTGACGACCTTCAAGGAAGTCTGCGGGCGGTCCGCTATCTCCGGCAGCCAGAACCGTGGATCGATGGGCGCGTTCTCCGCCGGCTTCGTGAACAACATGCGACTGATGGACAAGGATGCCTACTGGCTGGAGACCAACATCACCGGCAACTGCACCAGCGCGAACAGTGACGCCTGGCGCTGCAAGATGACCCTCAAGTAGCCGTCACACCCACGACTGCGGGGCGGCACGGAACCCATCCGCGCCGCCCCGCAGCGTTACGTATAGGGGCCGGTCAGCCTGGCCGCGGGCAGGAGACCTTGCTCCACCTCTGCCCGGGGGATGCCGATGCCCAGGGTGTCGCCGACGGCCTGCCACACGACGCCGTGCAGACCCCCCGGCTGCGCGTCGAGAAGGGCATGCCACTGGGGGATGGTGTAACCCTCCGGGCAGGTGGCCCCAGCGGCTTTCAGGCCCTCGCCCAGGGCGGCCAGCTTGCTGCCTTCTACCGCCTGCGGGCGGTCCGTCAGATCGTCGCCGAAGTTGTTCAGGTACACGTTCCCGTCACCGGGCGCGTAGACGAGATAGCTCGGATTGACCGCTACGTTCGCGTTCAGGCAGATCAGCTCGACCCCGGCCGCGGGGGTCATCTTGTCCTCGTCCTCGAAGAACCATTCGCACCAGGTGCACGACCCTCGGTCCTCCAGCACGTACGCCCACTCACCGGACGTGCCGTACATGCAGGGTGCGTCCCGGGTCGGGTGGAAGTTCCGGTACGGCATACCGCGCGCTATCTCCTCCTCATCCGCGCCCAGCCTGAGCAGCAGGTCACGGACGGGGACCCCGCGCATCGCGGTCATGGAGATCCCGCCGAGCATCCCGTGAGCCGAAGGTTTATCGAATGTGTGCTGCCCAATCCACTTCAAGCCTTCCGTCACTGCGCTGCACCTCCTCGGTGCCGTTGGGTACCGACCGTCATGATGCCCCGGCTTCCAGCCCGAGGCCGGGGCATCATGACGATGGGTCTGATGCACGATCGGTGTCATCTGAACTGGCTTGCCCTGTGGGCCGGTCTCAGGCCGGCCAGAGTCCGCGGCAGCCACGTCGCGATCATCATCAGCGCCTTCCTATGGGCCACGATGACCACAGGACATCTCGTGGACTCGCCTCCCGATCCGTGGGAAGCCGTCCTATGGGTGACTCTCCAGTCCGCCGCCGCGACCGGCGTATCGCTCCTGCAAGCCAGGCTCATGCCCGCCAGCACACAGCCTAAGGAGCGATTGTCCTGACCCGGCGACCGGTGAGAATCCTCGTTCTGCGCGCTGTGACGTGGCCGTTCCTCGCCACGTTCAATGTCGCGGCCCGCGTGTGGACGATCCTCGGCTCGACCAGCCATCGCAGAGCCCGCCGCCTCGCGGACAGCGACACCGCCCGCCAGGCCGGGCAGGCGGCCGAGGCAAGGCTGCGTGCCACCGCCCACGCCTACACGGAGGGCACCCCACTGGAGTTGCGTCTCCTGATCGTCGAGGACCATTTCACCCGCGGAGTGGCGGGCTGGGACCTGTTCACTCCGACATCCCCCGCCTATCGGGTGTCCTGCTGGATGAGTCCGACCGCTGACTACAGCTCCTCGCTGCCGTCGGCCGAGACCATTTTGGGTACGGGATCACTGCACCGCGAACGGCCTGGAACTGGTCCGGGTCGAGAACTTCAACGACCGGTACCCGGAGGAGCAGCGAGCGGACTTCTCGCTCACGCGCTTCACGATCGCCCGCTCCAAGGCTCCGGAGGTGGCGGGCTGGGCTTTGCCGCAGGGAATGCCGCCCACGGCGGAAAAGCCGGCCCGGCGTGCACCGAGGCGTCGGAAGGCCACGTGAAGCTGCCTCGTCCCCCGGATCGGGCCGCGTGTCCCCTGCGTGTCCCCTGGATCTTGGTCCGAGGGGGTGAACGAGGGTCGCCGCGTCCGCGTGGTGGCCCTCGCTCTAGCGTCGCCGCAGGTAGAAACGGTTCCGTCCCGGAGGATTGCGGTGGGGCGGGTGGGACTCGAACCCACGGCCGACGGATTATGAGTCCTCTAGGAATCGTCCGTGATCTTCCCGGCCCTGCCTCACCTTTCCCGTTTCCGCAGGTCAGAGCCCTTTTCCTGTCCGGCCCCGCCATGCTTCTTTCCTGATCCTTCCCGGCCCTTCCGGCCACCTCCGGGCCACTGGGGCCACCTGCGGGCCACGTGGGGCCACTCGATGGCCACCAGGCAGGGGCACTCGGTGGGCGACGAAGAACCCCGGACTATGACGGTGCAGGTCAATGCCGTGGTGGATACGCGGGATCGAACCGGCGAGCAACGGAGTGCCTTACCGATGAAAAGGGCCCCGCCCTCTTCGCCCGAGGGTGGAGCCACGCGGCTTCTTCGCAGGTCAGCCGCCTTTGTGCAGACTACCCCGCCACGTCTCCGTCCGCCGGTGCTGTGGGGTCAGCACGTGATGTTTCTTCCGTGTGTTCGAGGCGGTGCACTGCGTCGACCTCGGCGGCGAGCCCCCGCCGGGCTCGTTTGAGGCGTTCGCGGTGCTTCCTCAATGCCTGCCGGGTGTTCGCGAGGGCCGTTGCTTGTCGTGCCTCCAGCTCAATGAGCCTGGCTATCTGCCGTTCGGAGTGAGCAATCTCGTCCGCTCGGAGGCGGGTAGTGGGCCGACGGGACGCCGGTTTGCGGGCAGGGGTGCGCTTCTTGTTCAGCTGCGTGAGCGCGAAGGCGATGAACTCGTCGCGGGGGACGTACTTCATGCGCCTGTCGCCGATGCCGGTCAGCAATGCGATCCTCGGGAAGTTGGCGTGGCGCTTGGCCCAGTTGCTGACGGCGGAGCGGGTGACGCCTACGAGGTCGGCTCCGGCTGCGAGGTTGACCAATTCGTCTTCGCGACCCTTGAACTCGGGGCGAAGCCACGTGATCGAGTCCACGTGAATCACGCTGCTTCGGCTGCGTCGGCGTCCAGCGGAAGAGTCTCGGTGATCTCCATACGGCGTTCCCGCTTTCTGGGCACCACGGCGAGGTCGTAGCCGCCGCCCGGTGCGCCGCCGGGCCGGTGCTGCTTCTCGATTCCTGTACGGATGGTGCGGACCGGTCCGCCGTTGTCGAACCACCCCTCGGGGTAGAGGTGTGTGGCGTGGGTGAGCCAGTGCCGGCCGCGCCGTTCGGGGAGCGGCGGCACGGTCCGCCACTTCGGGTGGGTGTGGTCGTGAGCGTCCTCTACCGCTTCGTCTGTCCGTCGGCGGTCCGGGCCTTCCCAGGTACAGCCGAGGCAGGTCCCGCGGTGGAGGTAGGCCCAGGTCTCCTCGGGATGTTGGGGAGCGGGTTGGTTCCATCGACGGGTGATGACGGTGGGCTGGTGGTCGGCGGTGGGCTCGGGCGGGGTGTGGAGGGTGAAGCCGGGGTGGCCATAGTCGATAGACCAGACGTCCCGGACGTCCTGGGTCTTGTCCCAGAACCGAGGAAGGTAGGCGGTGTGCCGTGCGACTGCACCGACGGGTTCGGTGGGTGTGGTCATGCTCTGGTCTCTCTGATCGGAGCGGCCCCGGCAGATACCGGGGCCGCTGTGCTGTTCAGTGCGCGCGGGCGTCCGGCACTCAGACGCGCTTGAGTCGCTCGGCTCGCTCGGCTCGCTCGGCTCGGACGATGTCGAGGAGAGCGAGTGGGTCGGCTCCCTCGTTGATGGCGATGTGGAGCATGTCCGCCATGGCGTAGTGCGGCGACGTGGTCAGGGCCTGGCGGAGGGCGAGGCGGGCGGTGATCTTGTCGCCCTGCCTCCAGGCGACCCAGGCCAGGGTGGTGAGGAGGGGTACTGCGTTGTCGGTGTACGGGTGCACGCAGCGGCGGGCGAGGTAGGTCCAGAGGCGTCGGGCGTGTGGGAGGTCGTCGTCCTCGGCGAACTCGAAGGCGTGGTCGCGTGCGTAGTTGTCCTGGAGTCCGTGGATGAGCCGGGCGGCTATGTCATCGGCGAGTTCGGTGGAGCCGTTGCGGAAGTCGCGGATGGCGCCTTCGAGGAGGACGCGGGTGGCGGCGAGTGCCGAGTCTTCGTCTCCGGGGTGGGCGTGCTGGCGGGAGTAGTTGTCTCCTTCGTTCTTGAGGGCCTGGAGCAGGCGCGGGGCGGACGCGGGGTCGATGGGCTGGAAATCTTGGACGATGTCGCTGGTGCGGCGTCCGGGCGAGTAGCCGAGCCGGATCAACTGGGCGGTGATGCTGGTGGGGTCGTCGAGGGCGGGCAGCGGTTCGCCTTCGCAGCATCCGGGCAGGTCGCATGCGTAGGCCCACCAGCGTCCTGCGACGAGGCCGAGGGTCTGCTGGGGGACGCCGCGGTGTTCGCTGAGCGCGTCGACGAGCCTGTCGGCCACGGGCCGAAGGAGGTCGGCGGTCTCCTCGGCACTCTGGCCGGGGCGCGGCTCGCGGCAGAGGTAGATGACGATGTTGCAGTCGGGGCCGTGGCCCTTGTCCTGGGCGTAGTGGATGAAGTTGCACGCTGCGCCTTCAGCGACCTGCTGCCAGGTGGCGGGGTCCTCGGGCAGGGGGCAGGTCATGCTCGGCCCGTCGACGAAGTTGGGGCCGGGGCAGTGCAGGACGATGCTGTCGTCGGGGTAGTGGCCGAGCATGAACGGCAGGATCTCGGCGAGATTGGCCAAGCTGTTGATGGTGAGCTTGTTCTCGGGGATGTTCACTTCTGGGTTCCCTTCTTGGCGGTCGTGCGACGCTTTTTGGCCGCTGGTTTCGTGGGCTCGGGCTCGGGCTTGGTGTCGGGGGCGGGTATTGGGCTGGCCACACGCTTGGGCTTGTTGGAGAGCGCGGGGATGAGCTGGTGGCGCACCACGGCGCCGAGGAGCCCTCGGACGTAATCGGGGTGGCGGGTGGTGACGGTCGCGTGCCAGGTGCGTCCGGGCTGGAGGCGGGCGTCGTTGGCGGCCTGCGCTTCCGCCTGTTCCTCGTCGGTGCCGTCGGGGATCGGCGGCAGGTCGGGGCCTGCGGCGATCCAGGTCTGGATGGTCAGGTCTCCGGGTTGCACCCGCAGGCCGATGCGGTGGCCTTCGGGGTGGGTGTAGAGGGTGGTTCGGTCGGGGGTCTCGGTGTCCTGTTTGAGCCAGGGCGCTTCGAGGTCGGGGGCGAGTTCGTTGAGTGGGTGTGCGGTGCCCGTGTCCTTGGGCGCGGCGAACGAGGGCCTGCGGGTGCGTCGTATGGGGGTGGCACGGGGTCGTGCGAGGTCGTGCTCATCGGTCATGCGACGGCCGTCTCCTTGCTGGCCATGAGTTCGTCCACGAGGCGGAAGGCGCGACGGGAGGCGACGATGGCGCTCGCGGTGTCCACGTAGTTGTCGCGTTGTTTGAAGGCGTCTTGGGCTTCGGCGAGCGTCTTGGCGTAGCCGCCGTCCTCGGTGGCGAGGGAGTCGGCGCAGCCGATGAGGCATTGCGGTCCGAGGTCCCAGATGATCGCGTTGACGGAGGCGCAGGCGGCCGAGAGTGAGTCGATGTCGTTGCCGTACCAGCGGTAGTCGTGCGGGTTGAGGCCGAGGTCGCGCAGCCGCTGTGCGGTAGAGCGGAACATGGTGCCCGAGCCGACCGCGTGTTCCCAGATGGACTTGTTGGGGCCGCCGAAGTCCTTGTCGACGAGCATGTTCGCCAGCAAGTCGGTGACACAGGCCGGCGTGTGGTACTCGCCGCGCCATTTCTTGTCGCTCCTGTGCCGAAGGCCGGTCAGGAGCGGGCTGAGGACGTCGACTTCGGCGCGCATGTGGGGGTCGTCGTGGCCGGTGAGGTCCAGCAGGCCCTGGTTGATGGCGCGGTGGGTGACGGCGTGGACGGCGCGGAGCTGCTGGGTGTCAGGGTCGGGGTTCCAGGCCCAGTCGTGCAGGCGTATCGCGCGGTTGATCAGGTCGGGGCGTTTGACCCAGTGGCCGAGGTAGATCTCCTTGAACAGCTGGGGCAGTTCGTGGGGCTGGCGCTGGAGTATCCAGTCGGCCAGGCCGTTGCCGACATCTTCGGGCTGGCGCAGGAGGGCGAGCGCCGCGATGGTGCCGATGGGGACGTCGATGCTGTTGCCGCCGTAGTTCTGGTACCAGGCGTCGATGACGTTCTCGGCGATCTTGCGGGCGTGCTCGTGCGGGTCACGCGGGGCGAGGATCTTTCGCCAGGTGCTCTTGGCGGGGGTACGTACGGCTGCCTTCGACTTGGGTGGGTTCTTCTTCGCCCAGGCTGGGGCCGGTCGTTGTGTCGCTGTGGTGTCGGTCCGTGGCAGGAACATCTCGTCGTCGGACACGGGCATCTCCTTTCTGCGCGCATGGCGCCGCCCCGGTGCGCGGTGCGCGGCCGGGGCGGCTGTGGTGCGTGGGGCGTGGGGTCAGTTGTCGGTTCGGGCTTGGAATTGGGCGACGAGCCCGCGCACCTCCACGGCGTGGGCGGCCTCGGGGTGTCCGGCGTGGCGTAGGCCGGTTGCCAGGAACATCAGGGCGAGTTCATCGACGTCCATGTCCGCAGTCAGTTCCTCGAAGGACAGGTGGCGCAGGGCGAGCGGGCGGTAGGTGTAGCCCGTGCGGAGCGTTTTCTCGATGTCTTCGAGCGTGGCGGTCTTCTGCTCGTCACTGAGGCCGAGGAGGGCGGACCAGGCGCTGAGCGTTTCGTCGTCTACCGGGAACTTCACTGTGCTGATGGCCTTTCTCGGGTGGGCCGCCCCGGCCCGCTGGTGGGCGGGCCGGGGGCGGGTGCGGTCAGGAGGGGAAGGGGTTGTTCCGGTAGTCGGGGTGGCAGGCGGCCCACAGGCCGCCGGGCAGGGGTTCGGTGATGACGCCCCATCCGGCCCAGCGCATGACGGCGAGGTAGCCGAGTCGGCCGCCGGCGAAGCCGGTGCGGTGCTCGGCGTCGGGGTCGGGCTGGATGAAGACCCAGCCGGGCATTTCGTCTTCGCAGCCGGGGTCGACCTGGAAGCCGGGGGCGAGTTCGCGGGTGCCGTCGGTGTGGATGGGCGGCAGGTCGGCGGCCTGGAGGATGCGGATGACCTGCTGCACGCGGGGGTGATTGTGGAACTGGGGCAGGGTGCCGACGCCTTCGCGGATCACGGGGCGGTGGACGGTGGCGCCGACGCTGGCCTTGTAGACGTCCATGAGCAGGTGGGCGTCCTCGATGCGGCCCGCGAGGCGCATGGCGAGGTTGCCGACGATGGCGACGGTGTAGTGGTCGTTGTCGATCAGGCGGCGGAACTGCTCGGCGGTCAGCTGGCCGTAGCGGGTGGCCTGGATGGCGGCGTGGGTGCGGGTCGCGATGCGCAGGGCGCGGGCGACGTGGTCGGGCTCGACGCCGATCTGTTCGGAGAGGAGTTGGACTCCTCGGCCGTAGGTCATGGTGATGTTCTCCAAGAGACGCTTGCGCGTATGGGTGCGCCCCCCGGCGGTGGGCCGGGGGGCGCGGTTGCAGGGATGAGGTTTCGGGTTACGGGACCGTGTGGAATTGCACGACTTTGGCGAACATGGCGTGGGTGAGCGGGCGGTCGATGATGCGGGTGATCGGGTATCCGCTGTTGTTCTCGTCAGCGGTGACGGTGGAGATGAGGTCGAAGTTGACCACCGTCCAGCTCACGCCCTGGTGGGTGAGAGTGCAGAACCGCTCGGCCGCTGAGATGTCGTAGGTGATCTCGCTGTCGGCGAAGGCTGCGATCAGGACCTGCTCATCGACGGCCGCCCGGCCGTTGTCGAGCTGCCGATAGGGAAGGTGCCCCATTCCGAAACCCTTTCCGTTTAGTTCGGCGTTTCCGAACTTCTTATTTATATCTTAATCGCAAATACCCCAAAAGCAAGGTTTGCCCAATTGAATTCGAATTGATTTTCCGCAATTCAATTCCCTAATCCGCAGCGGCCGGAATGAGGGCGGGCCACCGCACCGCCTCCAGCGCCCGCCGGTGGGTGTCCGGCACCGGGACCGTGGGGTAGCCGAGCCAGTCCAGGCCCATCGCCGCGAGGATCGTGGCGTCAGCTTGGTCGTAGCGGCCGGGCCCCTCGCACTCGACGCCGTACCGCTCGACGGCCGCGCTGCGCACCATCCCCTTGGCCACCCTGGACCGCTCCTTGCGCGGCAGGTGCTGGGCAGGGTTCGCGCGGCCGGTGGCGTAGATCGTGCGGTGATGAGGGTTGGCCACGGCGTACGGGATGCGGTGGCGCCACAGGTACTGCGTCACCAGCCACCACAGGCCGGCCAGTTCATGGTGCCCGGCCTGGCCGCCCTGCGCGTACGCCGCGCCCTCGACCACCACCAGGTCGGCACCGTCCTTCACGCACAGGCCGATGGCACTCACGAGCCAGTCCAGCCTCTCGTGGCTGCGCCGCTTGCCAGGGCGGGCGGCCAATGCCCAGTCCGTGCCCGCAATGCCGGTGGAGGTCAAGGAGAGGTCCAGCCCGATCACGCGGGGCTGCCACTCCCCTTTCTCCTGGACGCTGGGCAGGGTGACGGGCGCGCTTTGCAGCAGCGCCGTCATGCGGCTGTCCCTGCGCGATCGATGACCTCGGCCATCGCCAAGTCGCGGCGGAACGGCTCGCCCATCTCGCCTTCCAGGTCCGCGTATTCCTCGGCCAGCTCGGGCCGCAGCCGCGCGGCGCAGGTCAGTTCGAGCTGGGCGGTCACCGCTTCGCCTCCGCCACGGCAGCCAGGTGCTTGGTGATGAGCCGGTCGGCCTCCGTCATCGCGGGCACCTTGAGCTGCGCGACCCACTCGCCGAAGTAGCTCTCCGCAGGGCCCCAGAGGTACCAGCCGCTGTCGTGGTACCCGTCCTTACTGTTCTTCTTGCGGTAGGCCAGCTCCCACCAGCCTTCGCGCCAGCGCCACATACGCCGCGCCTCCGAATCGGGCACCCATCCGGCGCGCTCGGCCAAGACCTGAAGGCGCGCCATGTCCGTGCGCAGCATCGCGTTGGTACGGGTGTGCTCCTCGTTGAGCGCCATAAGACGGCGCACGTCCTCCCCCAGCAACTCCTGCATGCCGTTGGCCACCTGGGCCAGCCGCTCGGCAGTCGCGTTGGCTTCGCGAGCGCGCTGACGAGCGGAGTGCCACGCCAGGCGGTAACGGTTGGCGGTGGTGCGACGGTAGGCCGACAGCTGCGCGCGGGCCTGGTCGCGCTGGCGGGCGACGCGGCGCAGGACGGTGGCGGCGCCGGGCGCGGCGTGTTCCTCCAGCCACTTCGCGGTGGCTTCTATCTCGGTTCCCAAAGGGTGATGCATCTTGGTTCCTTCGGCAGTGCCGCCCCAGCACAGGCTGGGGCGGCACCTGGTGTGCGGCGGTTACGGGCGGGGCGTCTTGGGGGCCTTCTGGATGCAGTTGCCGAAGGCGGGCATGGGGGAGCGGCCGGAGACGAGGTCACGGAAACGCGTGCCGGGCCGGAACCTGATGACGCGGGAGGCAGGCACCTTCACCTCGTCACCGGTCTGCGGGTTGCGCCCAACGCGGGCCGGGCTGGCCTTGGGCACGAGGGTGCCGAACCCGGTGACCGAGACCGCCTCACCGGCGGCGACGGTGCGCACGATGACGTCGAGCACGGTCTCTACCGCGAGGGTCGCTTGGGCACGGCCACCGGTCTTGGCGGCGACGGCTTCGATGAGCTGGGCCTTGTTCACAGTGTTCCTCTCACTTCGTGCGCCGTACGGGTCGGGAGTGCGGGTCGGGGCGCGCCACGCGGCCGGGAGCGGGTTGAGGCCGATGCCGGAGTCGCCCTCGGGCCCGGCACCGGAATGCGGGCCTTCTCCGCCGCCAGCGATCAACACTGCCAGTTTCAAAAATGTCATCTATATGGCGGCCTTGCTTACGCCGGGAGGCGCAGCAGGCTTCCGCCGACCGCGAGCACGGCGGTCAGCGGGAGGACGACGCCGGAGCGGTCCGCCACCACGACGACCGGCTCCTCGCCGGGCGCGGGCCGCGCGGGCATCAGCCACTGGCACCCGAACCGGTCGGCGTAGCGGGCTCCGACCTCGTAGGACACGCCCTCGTGCAGGAAGCATTGCGCCCGCAGCGAGGCAGCCCATCCAGCCAGTGCCTCTCCCTCGCGGGCGCCGGGGCGCGGCATCTGCAAGCCGATGAAGTTGGTCCCCCTGACCACGAGTGCCGCCCGCATGGCGCCGTGACGGATGTCGACCTCCTCGCCGGCGTGCTCCCACAGGGCGAGGTCGGCCGCGCTCAGCCGGACGGCAGCGCGAGCGTAGGAGGTCGGCTGGGCCTCGGCGCGCAGCAGCTCGCGCCAGGGCAAGTCGGCCGCGTACGTGGCGATCGGCACCGTGATCTGCGCCGCGCCTTCGGAAAAACGCAGCCGGGGAAGGCCGCTGTCCAGCAGGTTCTCCACCCGGACGTGGCGGGAGGACTCCAGCCAGCCGCGCAGGGCCGAGATCTCGTCGAAGGCCACGGGGGCTATCCAGTGCGCGGCGCCGTCCACACGGGTGCGGGCGACCGCCAGCGTGCGGTCTCCACCGGCGGCGACGTGCAGCCAGCGCCGGGTGCAGTCGAGGACGACCACGTCCAGGTGGTCCATGTCGGGTCCGGCCGGGCGATGTGGGGTGACCTTGTCGAGGATGGCGGCCAGCTTGACCGCCTCGATGGTGAACATGTCGCTCCTAGGGGCGTGTTGGGTGTGTGGGAGTCAGGTGCGTGGCGCTCGCTTCTGCTCGCGTCGGCGGGCTTGGGCGAGCCGCCCCGCTTCCCGGCACAGGGAGCAGGCTGATTCCCCGCGCCGGTTGTGGGCGCGGGCTCCGGCCTCGGTGCCGTGGGTGATGGGGGCGCTGCCTTCCTCGAGTTCGTCGGAATGAGCGCCCTTGCAGGTGTCGCGGATCTTGCCGTCCAGCCACAGGCGTCCGCCGCAGATCCCGTCGAAGCGGGAGCGGCGCGGCATGACCAGGGCGATGCACCGCGATCGGAACGGGCACTCCTGGCACACGACCAGGAGGGCTCGTGTCTGCGGCGTCCTGAGCGAGTCCGCGGTCGCGTCGTCGGGGGTGAAGCGCGTGTCCCCCGTGCACGGTGCCTCGCTGATCCACCAGGTGCCGCTCATCAGATGCTCTCCGGCAACGGCGGCTACGCGGTCGGCGGCAGCGTCATCAGGCGTACGAGATCGCTGCTGGTGCCGTAGGGGTGCCGGTAGTCGTAGAGCGGGGTGAGGTGGCGGCCAGCCAGGGCCGGTATGGCGAAGAGCTGGCCCACCAGCCGCGTGAGGACGTCGTCGCATTCGCCCGTCCAGCGGCGCTGGGTGGTGAGGTTCTGGGTGCCGTCCTCGGCGGCGCCTTCGACGATCTCGATGATGCGGCCCCCGGCGCTGTGTCCGTCCACGATGATGGCGGTGGCCTCGGGGTGGTGCTCGTGCACCAGTTGGGCGATGCGCGCGGCGCGGTCGGGCGGGGGCAGCTCCAGCAGCCAGCTGTTGCCGTCGCTCGCCGTGTTGCGCCTGACCGTGGCCCAGACCGGGGAGTCGTACGGCGCGAGCGCGCTTTGCACGTCGAGTTCGATCTCCTCGGCGATGCCGGCGAGCGGGTGCTCCTCGTTGCTGACGTCCCACAGTTCGGGGCAGGTGCCCAGCGGGCTGGGCTGTGCGCCGAGCACTCCGTGCACGTCCAGGGTCCGTGTGTTGCCGTAGTAGGCGAAGGCGACGTACACGGCCTCCGGGCACAGGGCGCGGATCTGAGCGGCGATGTGGTCGAGGACGGCCAGGCAGTGCGCCTTCTCGATGCGCCGCCGCTCGGCGTCCAGCTCGTCGCGCTGTTGGGCGAGGATGGCCAGGTGGTCGGCCGTGGCAGGGGACATGGTGCTGTGGTCCTTTCGTGGGGTCAGGGTCAGGCCAGGACGGGCTTGAGGCGTTCGCCGATCCAGCGGGCGACGTTGACGCTCACGGCGTTGCCGGCCTGCTGGGTCTGGGCGGCCTTGGAGCCGACGACCTGGTACGTCTCGGGGAACCGCTGCGCCGAGAGCTGCTCGCGGGGCTGGAGCATGCGGAAGAAGCAGTCCTCGATGGCGGGCGCGGTGCGCACCAGGGCCGCCGAGTCACGGGTGGCCAGGGTGTGCAGGGGCTCGGCCGCCGTCTTTGGGGCGCTCTTGCGGTACGGGATGACCAGCGTGTTGCGGGCCCGGTCGCGAGCCGCGCCGTCGGGCACCACCAGGCCGTGGTGGCGTGCCGTGCTGATCGTGCTGAGCGGGTTGTCCACCGGCGCCGCGTCACAGTGGTTGCGGAACTCCACGATGAACGGGGCCGGATCGATCGTGACCAGGGCCTCGCTCTCGCGCGTCGTGCGGGTGCGCATGGGCACGCCGACCGAGGACGGGGTGTCATTCCACGAGCCGCCGACCGGCACGAGCAGGGCTTCGCCGAGCTTGGCCGTGCGGGTCGGCAGCGGCCTCGTGTACGGGGCGAAGGCGCGGTCAGTGCCGTCCTTGCCGTGGGTGAGGGTGACAACGCTGGGCTCGAACGGGAACTTGACCAGCCCAGCTTCGATACGCCGCATCGTGTTCGGCACCAGCGGCCGGGTGCGGTCGCCGATGCGCTGGCCGATGTCGTCCCACATGATCACGTCGGACGCGGGACGCACGTACGGCTCCACCAGGGCGTGGCCGCAGCGCGTGTGGGGGCACCGGTAGTCGTACTGCTGCTGGTACTTGCCGACGCGGACCTTCGAATTCCGCCAGCTCTGCCGGGCCTTCACGTCCTGGCCGCACTCGACGCAGTACGCGAGCGGACGCGGGCTCAAGTCGGGACGGCGCACACCGGTCAGGGTGAAAACTACGTAAATCCTGTCGCGCCACTGCGGCGCGTACGGGTTGGTCTCCGAGCCGACGTGCGCGGAGGACACCGAGACGATCTGGACGCGGTAGCCCAGCTTCTTCATGGCCCTGATCCACTCGGGGAACAAGATCCAGTCGGTGATGAACTCCACCACGTTCTCGACGACCACGCAGGGGAACCGTTTGGCCTCGGCGGCGCGCAACACGCACCACGCGGTCACCCGGGTCTGCTCGAAGGCTTCCGGCGGCAGCTCCCGCCACTGCTCCTCTTCCTCGAAGAGGGCTTCCTGCGCGGGGTCAGCCTGGCGCTTCTTGCCGCCGGCGGGGCTGATCTCGGTGCAGATGACACTGGCCCACAAGATGAGGGCCTGCGGCAGCCAGCGCATGGGGTAGTTCTGGATGTCGGCGCAGCGCGCGGCGGCGGTGGGGTGGTTGAGCGCGAATGTATCGACGGCGGGTTGCCAGTGGTTGATGCCGAGGATCGGCTCGTATCCGGCTTCCTTCAGGCCGGTGGCGTCTCCGCCTGCTCCACAGAGCAGGGATATGGCACGGGGCAAGTCGGTGGTCTCCAAGATGCGGGGCCGCCCGGCCCGGTAGAGCGGGCCGGGCGGCCGTGGTCAGGATTCGTCGGGTGCGCGTAACGCGCGGTGGTGGCGGCTGTCCTCGATCCCGAGGGCGGTGAACGCCGCGAGGCCGAGGAGGCAAGCGATCAGCAGCCAGATCACCGGCCCATGCCCCCGGTGGGGCGCGGGGCGCGGCACGGCCGGTCAGTCATCGCTGCGCGTGATGCGGACAGTGGTGATGTGGCCGACGCGCTCGAACAGCGCCAGCGGAAGGCCGTCCCGCTCCGGGCGCTCCCACACCTGGCGGTAGCCCTCTGCGGTGACCAGGCGCCGGGACCACTCGAAGAAGCGGGCCACGGCCGTTCCGGGGGCCTCGATGCCGCCGGTCTGGTTGTGGTTGGCGCCGTAGGGGGCGGTGTGCGTGGCCGAGACGATCAGCCGCGTCGTGGCCTTGGGGACCTTCAGCTCGTCGATGCGCGCGAACATCGGGGTGAGGCTGGTGCCGTGGTGGCTCTGAGGGCCGTCGGGGGTGGAGTCGTACAGGGCGGTGTGCACGCCGGGGTCGTCGATGTTCTGGCGCAGCACCGTCCAGCCGTCCACCTCGCTGGGATCGGTGGGCAGCTCGTGTGTTGCGGCGATGACCAGCTCGGTGCCGTCGCCGAGGTCGGCGCGGATACGGCCGTCCAGGTCGACGTCGGTGGTCCAGCCGTTGTGGCGCAGGGGGGTGATGACGTGGCGGTAGCCGTGGAACAGCTTCAGCCACAGCGGGTCGGTGAGGTTGTTGTGGTCGGGCAGTGCCGCGATGGTCATGTCTCTCTCCAAGAGCGATGGGGCAGGCGGGCGCCCATCGGGCGCCCGCCATTGAAAAATGTCACCTATCTCTAGGTGTGCGTTCAGCCTGCGGTAGGCAGTTCGTGCGAGGCGAGGACCTGCACCACCCACATTTGCCCGCCTCGGGTGACGGAGCAGCCGACGGGGCGGCCCTTGTGCCAGAGGACGAACGCCGAGCCGCGCTCACGCTCGCCGATCGAAACGGTCAGCTCGCGCACCCCGTCGGCGGCGCACTCGATGGAGCAGAACAGCCCCTCGGCGAGGACGGGTGTGGCGTGCGGGCCGTGGATGACTTCGCCGATGACGACGTAGGCGGCGGGGTCGAGAGTCGCGACGGTCATGAGAGCTCCAAGAGGTCGGGTTCGAAGGGGTTTCGAACTTGTCCTTATATCTTAATCGTATACACCGGGGCGTCAATGTTTGTGATCTTGCAAATGGCCTATCTGTCAGCTGAGTTGGATGGGGGCATGCGCCCCCTGCGGGCCAGCTCCTTCGTGCGCTGACGGGCCATCGCCAACGCTGCCGGGTCCGCCTCGGCAACCCGGCGCTCCTGCTCGGCGAGGAACTCCCTCAGCCACTGCTGCTGCGAGGCGTGCTCGTTCTCGGCGGCCTCGCGCCGGGCCTGTTCACGACCGGCCCGCGGGTTGGTGCCGCACCCCCGGCAGTTGCCGACCGGCTGCGGGTGCTTGGAACAGCCGGTCGGCGGCTGTTGTTCACCGGCCCGGTTCGGCTCCCCCGCGGCGTCAGCCGTGGGGGTAGGGGGGAAAGGAAGGACAGAGGAAGGACAAAGGAAGGAAGGGGTTTCACCGGTGAAACCCCCGGGGTTCCACTCGTGGAACCCTCGGGGTTCCACCGGTGAAACCCTGAGGGAGTCCTCATCAGGGTTTCGCGGGTGAAACCCTGGGCCGCTGCCCTGCTCTGTTCCGTGTGGGGTGCGCGGAGCGGTGCGCGCTTCAATGTCCTCGTGGGTCATGGCGGGTTTCGACGGCGCGGCACGCTTGATTCCGAGGCGTGCCTTGCGCGGGTTCTTCGGCGCGGCCTGCTCCAGCTCCCTGCGGGATTGCAACTCGTCCTTGGCCGGGACTGGCGGTACGCCCAGCGGGAACACCCGGTACTCGGCCGCGCGGCCGGCCCTGCCCGTCTCGATGCGTTCCACGAGCCCCTTCGCGACCAGCTCGGTCACGATGGTCACCGCCCGCTTGTCCGACACCCCTACCCACGCGGCCAGACGCGCCAGCCCCGGCCGGGACCTGCGGGTCTCGTCGTCGGCGGAATCACACATCTTCATCAAGGCCAGCTTCTGGCTCTGATTGACCACACCAGCAGGCAGATAGCCCGCCGCCACCATCAAGTGAATGCTCATGACAGGGCCTTGTCGCCGCAGCCGGGCATGGTGGGCACGCCGAGCGGGAACACCCGGTACTCGACCGTACGGCCGGCCCTGCCCGTCTCGATGCGTTCAACGAGCTCCTTGGCGACCAGCTCGGTGACGATGCTCGCCGCCCGCGTCTCCGAGACTCCCGCCCACGCGGCCAGGCCCGCCAGAGCGGGATCGGTCTTGCAGGTCTCGTCGTCGGCGGAATCGCACATCTTCATCAAGGTCAGCTTCTGGCTCTGGTTGACCACACCAGCGGGCAAGTTGGCGGCCAGCAGCATCAATTGGGCACTCATCGAAACCTCTTCGGGTTGTGTGGGCATTTCGGTGATGGTGCGGAGGACGGCGGTTGCCGTGCTCCACACCGGGGTCTGTTCTGGGTCACGTCCGGTTCAGGCCGCACTGAGGTAGGGGCAGGACCAGCAGCGGTCCTGCCCCTCTCGGGGTGCGGGGTCAGGGCTTCTTGCGCAGGGCGACGTTGATGCTCACCGACGTGCGCCGGTCGAGGTCGAGCCGGACGGGCACGGGTATGTTCGCGGCCTTGAGCTGCGCCCTCATCGCCGATGCGTCCGGTGCCATCGGCACCTCAAGGCCGGCACGCCGGTACAGCGCGACCATGGCGTCCACGTCATCGACCTTGGTCGGATTGCCGCCGCTCCACGTCAGGACGTTCTCGCCGTAGACACCCGCATCGGAGCCGTCCAGCTTGTGCCGCAGGAACTTCAGGCGGTCCTTGAGCGGCTTCATGTCCGCGGTGACCTCGACGTACTCCGTCAGCGCCGCTTCCCGGTCGGCATCGTCCTGGATGAGGATGCTCTGCGGACGGCGGCCGGCTGCGACAGACCCCCAGCAGGCGGTCTTGAAGGGGCAGTGGTCGCAGATCGCCGACAGGCCCGGCCCCTCGAATGTGCGGGGCAGCTCCTCCGGCGTGCTGGCGGCCCTGACCTGCTGTACCCACCAGCGTGCGCCGGTGGCACGCTCGGCGTTGAACGCCATCTCCTGAATGTGGTCGTCGCCGTTGTCGCGGTTGATGAACCGGAAGCGGATACGGCCGACGTTCACCGGACCGAGGCGGGCGAGCTGCCGCTGTCCCTCGACATTCGCGAAGCCCTCGCTGCGCAGCAGGTCCGCGTACAGCAGCACTTGGCGGATCTCCGCGTCGCTGGCCCCGTAGCGCAGGACGTTGTCCCACTGGTAGGTGCTCTTGGTCTTCACGTCCTCGACGGTCGTCTCCTCGGCCGGGAGGTTCGGGCGCAGCCGCCTCGGCAGGCGGGCGGCGGTGTCGCCGTCGAGCTGGACGGCGTCGATGTGGCCCCGGATCGTGTCGTCCTCGACGCGGCGCTCGATGATCCACCCGTGCTCTTCGCGGGCGGCGGCCAGGATTCCGGCGTGCAGCCAGGTCCCGAGGATCGCCTTGCGCTTCTCGCCGCCGTCGGTGGGTGTGCGGCCGTGCAGGAGGTATCCGGCGCGGCGCGCGCACACGGTGTCGCTGGCGCCGATCTTGGTTTGCTGGGAGCGGGGGCGGCGTGCGTCAGCGGCGTGGGCTGCGGGCCACAGGCTGACGGGCCGCTCGGCCGTGATGGTCAATTCGGTCTCCAGGAACAGGGGGTGCCGCCCGCCGCGATGCGGGCGGCACCCGTGCGGATGGGGGGAAGGTCAGGAGGCGGCGGCGTCCTTGGCCGGTGTGGTCCGCTTCTTGGGAGCGGCCCGCCGACGCGCGGACGGGGCCTCATCGGCGCCCTCGGGCTGCTCCGGTTGCGGCGTGGTCCGCTTCTTCGGCGCGGGCTTCTGCTTCGCCGGCGCCTTCCTGCTGGCAGGAGCGGCGGCAGGCTCGTCGGCACTGCTGGCGCTCTCGTCGCTGTGCTGTTCGCCGTTTTCCAGGCCCGCGGCGGCCCGCAGGCGCTGGGCGGCGTCTTCGGCGATCCCGACGACGGCCTCGGCGTCGGCCTGCTCCATCTCCTCGTCCACGTACACACCGGAGAGGTCCTGCGGAGCGGCCATCCTCAAGGACCCGGCCTCGGAGCACTTGCGCAGCATGTGGGCGGGCATCTGCTGCCACATCTTCGCCACCACGTACATGCTGTTCTTGCGGTCGTAGTACGTGGGGGCGAACTCGTCCCACTTGGCGATGAAGGGGAACCGGGCACTCCCGCGCAGGACGGTGACTTTGACGGCGGCCGGGTACGCCTTCGAGAGCCACACGTCGTGGGCCTTGCCTTCGGAGTCGTAGTAGACGGTGTCCTCGTAGGAGATCGTCTCCCCGACCCTGGCTGCGGCCCTGTGGGCGACCGTCCGGAAGCCGTCGATGCCGGTCTGGATGGTCCACGTCTTGTCGGGCTCGTCGGGGTTGTCGGCGGCCTTCCAGTTCGTGCGCCCGATCATGTAGATCTGCCGGGCGAAAGGATCCAGACCGGTCCTGACGCAGTAGTGGAAGAACATCGCCAGGTGCCCGCGGGGAGCATGGGCCAGCCCGGGGCTGATCAGGGCGAGGGTGCTCAACTGCTTGTGGTCGAACTCTTGCTGGTCGCCACGCAGGACGATGGCGCTGGTTCCGCTGGAGGTCGACTTGGCGGGTGCCTCCATGACGGTGCCTTCAACGGCCTGGTTCTCGCTGGGTTGCTCGTCGTTCAACGTTTCTCCAAGAGCTTCGGTCAGTCGGTCCGCAAGGCGCGGACCTCGAATGCGGGGGCCCACTCCGGGTGGCGCTCGATGAGCAGCCGGACGTACCGGGAGCGGAAGTTGTTGTTGAGGCGGAACTCGTCGCCTTCGGTGGCGGTGGCGTAGCGCCAGCGCAGGACCTCGAAGAGCATCCCGATGCCGACGCGTCCGCCGCTGCGCTTGAGGTAGTCGGCGGTCAGGCTCTCCAGGGCTCGCAGGACCCATGGATTGAGCTGATGGAATGCCTCGAACTGCGCCTGGATCGTGGCCGCCTGACCGTCCGGCTGCCGCACGGCGTGGATCACCAGACCAGGAATCTCGTCCTGGACGGCTGCCATACCCCACCCCCTGATGACCAATTTCAAGAATGTCACCCATCTTGAGGGATGGGGGCCGGATGATCAACCCCACCGGCGGTGAGCGCGACTTCGCCCCGCCAAGGTCAGGCCGAGGTCACGCTCTCGGCCGCCTCCTCCATGGCCGCTTCCCGCTCCTCGTTGACCCGTGAGACATCGGCGAGCATGCGGACGGCGAGATTGGAGTCCGGGTGCTCCAGCACGTAGAGCGACAAAGCGGACTCGATCACCAGGACTTCTTTCGCCCCCATGACGGCGACGCCATCACCGGCAGACGTGTGCAGGATCTGCACGATTGCCTCCTTTGCGAATTGACCAACCCGAATGGGCATACGTTTATCTTATTCGCATTTCGGCTCTACGTACAGTGTTTACGCAGGTCAGAGGCCCTTTCGCGCATGTCGTCCCCGCGTGAGGACTTTCGATCCGGGACCGTCGTAGGTGCCGTCGCGCAGCGCGGCGACGACGGCCTCGTCCACCTCCCACGGCAGGCTGCGGGCGCTGGCGCGGAGCTCGGGCACCGCGTCGAGCACCGTGTCCAGCAGCCACAGCGGCGATCCCGACAGCAGCCAGTCATGGGGAGGGAACCGGCCGGTGGTGATCGCCGTGGCGAGATTGCCCTGCGAGGGCAGGTGGAAGATCTGGATGATCTCCTGCTGCCCGACGATCGCGGGCAGTTCCTCGCCGAGGTCCGCTTCCCAGCCCTCGCCCTGCTCGGCGATGAGCCGTTCTTTCACGCGTATGTCGACCTGCTTGAACCGCGTGGTGGTCGTGCCGTAGCGGACCGCGAAGCCCAACGGCCAGTAGCGGACACCCGAGACGACCATGGCCGTGGCCGGGTCCAGGGTGCGCCTGCTCGGGCTCAGCCACTGCCCGACCATCTGCGGCTCCACCCCGTACAGGGCAGCAAACTCCTGATGCCCCACCAGATACGGCTTGAGCCGATCCATCGCCCCGTCCTTCGCTCTCTCGCCTCGCGCGTGCCGACGGAAGAGTAACCGCACCGTGCCGCCGGCCTTCGGGCGGACGCTGCTATTGTGGGCGACGGTCTTTCTCCAAGAGGCCCCGATGGCCCCCGCTCCGGCGGGGGCCGTCTACTTTCTCGCGGTACTGCCCGGCTACGCGGGCTCCGCTGCCTCCTTAACGGGCGCGGCACGTTCGACGAGCTGGGGGCGGGCGTTGCCCCGGTGGCGCCGGGCCTGCCTGGTGAAGCGCAGCGCGTGCACGCTCTTGCCGGTGATTTCCCTAAAGCGCGCCGCGGCCTCTTCTTTCCGTAGCCGTCGCGTCCCCATGGTGAACACCGGTCCGCTCGGCCGCGAGCCGATCAGCTCGGCCAGCTGATGGGCGGTAGCGGAGGTGATCCCCGCCTCGTAGGTGCCGCCCTCCTTGGTGTCGTGGAAGACGATGAGGCGATCAGCGAGTTCCACATCCGGCACGTCCAGGGCGATCGCTTCGTCCAGTCGTACGTCGGACTCCGACAGGAGCTGCCAGACGGCGCGGACGGCGAGCGGGACCGACAGGTCCGCGAGCGCGGTGTCCACCTCCAAGTCGGTCACGATCAGATGCTCTGTGTTCACGAAGACCCCCAGGCCGCAGGAAGACACAAATGGTGCCCTCACGCTATCCGCAGAGTCGGACAACACCGGATCGGCCAGGGGTACTTCGTCTCAGCCGCGCATCACACCGAACACGGTCAGCGCCACCGCGGTGATGCTCGCGAGTACAGCGATGGTCGGCAGCGGCCACCGCGACCTCTCCAGCGAGGCGACCCGCTCCTCCAGGTCGTCTACCGCCTTGTCGGTCTGGTCGCTGCGCTGCACCAGTAGCGCGAGCTGCCCGTCGATGCGGGCGAGCCCCACTTCCAGGGCGCTGCGCAGCTCGGCCAGGGCCAGTGCGACCTCTCCCTCCGGCACGGGACTCTCCTTCCCTCCGGTTGAGGTCAGTGCTTGGGCGTGGCCGGGTCGCGCTTGAGCGGAAGCCAGGAAGCGGTGCCGGGCCGCCCGAGTACGGTGCCGAGGGTGGACTTCAGCGCCGACAGCGCCGCGGGTATCGCCGAGACGGCCGCGGCCTGCCACGCGGACAGCGACACCATGTCGGTCGTGCTGGAGGCTGCCATCAGCCCCAGCACCGACTGGAAGTAGGTGGCGATGGTCCGTTCGGCGACATCGGCGAGAGCCTGGGGCATGGGGTCGTTCTCCTGGTCGGGCTTGTTCGGGGTCGGTTCGGCTGCGCTGGCCTGGTGGAGGACACGCAGCTTGGCCCAGGTCTCTTGGCCCGGGATGCCGTCGGCGGCGGCGCCGTGGTGGCCTGCCTTGATCTGGTAGGCGGCGTAGGAGCGGCGGTGCGCGTCGTTCCACACCGGGCTGGGCGGGGCGTCGTAGCTGTCGCAGCCCTCTGCGATCAGCCGCTTCGCCATCGCCGTGATCACCGGTGAGGAGCGCCCAGCGCGGAAGAAGTCCTTGCCGGGATAGGCGGCGTACTTCGGCACGGGCTTCGGACCCGGCTTCGGGCCCGGCTCCGGCTTGGGATCGGGCTTCGGCTTGTCGGGAGCTTTGCCGTCGTTCTTGATGTGCCGGGCGACACGGGCGCGGAAGTCGTCCATGTCGATGCCAGCGGGGTCGGGCTTGGAGGGCTTCCACTCCTTGTGGCCGATGACGCTGTGCTCGTTCCATCCGTGGGCACGGCAGATCGCAGCGGCGGCGCGAGCCATGGCGTCGAGCTGCGCGGAGGGCCACGGCTGGCTGCCGGTGTTGATGCACTCGAAGCCGTAGAAGTGCCGGTTGCCGTCCGTGTCCTCCTCGTTGTCGCGCGGGAGCTTGTTCTTCTCCGCGATGACGGCGAGCAGCACGTCCGTATCGCCCATGCCCGCATGGTTCGCTCGGCCGTAGCCGACCAGGTGCACCGCGCCGGAGCGGTCGATCACGCCATGGCACAGCGGCCCGGGTAGGTCCTGGTAGCCGACACGGCACAGCTCCACCATGTCCGATTCGGACGAATAGGGCCCGGTGTGATGGATCATGACCCCGTTCACGGGGCCCCAGTTGCCATGGGTATTGCGGTTGTGGGCACGCCACTTGCCGTGCTCAACGACGCCAAGGCCCGCGTGCTTCAGCACGGACAAGAGCTTGTCCGCGCTCAACGGAGTTGCCACGCTCGCTTCGCATTTCTCCCCTGCGCCGTCTGGCATTCGACCAGGCCCGTCGGTGCGGGCCGGTCCCTCGGGAGTTGGCTGCGAAGCGTCGGGTGGAGGGTCACCCAGCCGTCATGGTACCCAGCGGTGCGTACTCGGGCGGGGCCTACTCCTCGGCGTCGCCATCGATGCGGCATGAGGCGCTGTCGAGGCTGAGCCAGGTGGCTTTCACGCTGCCGCCGTCCTGCACCCGCAGCGTCACTCCGCCCTTGGGGTCGAGGTCGAGATGGAGCTCACGGCGGTTCGCGTCGGAGGCCACCGGAATCGTGCGGGGCACGGAGGGCCAGTAGCCCTCCGGCAACAGGGCGATGGCCGCCCCGTCCGCCGCCCGGCCGCCCGTCAGTCCGATACGGCCGCTGAACTCCAGCGTGTCCCACAGGTTGGCGCGCATCTGGGGTGGCTGTGCAGGATCGGGCACGGCGGTGTCGCCGGTCAGCGGGAGGTCGCGCCACGGCGGGTACGGCGCGCGCCGGGCCCGCTCCAGGGCGGTCACCCGCCGCTCCAGACGAGCCAGGCGTCGCGCGAGCGCGGCGATCGTGTCGGGCATTACTTCTCCTCCGCCTGATCGCCGCTCTCCTCGGGCTTGACCGTGCGCTCCAGCTTCAGTGTCACGCGCTCGGGCGTCTCGCCGTCGCCGGGCCGTACGGTCCAACCGACAATGCGGTTCCAGCCGTCGTAGGTGGTGTGGGGTTCGTGTAGCCGGATACGGACGTCGTCTCCGATGCGCAGCGACTCGATCGGCGCGGCCGGGTGGTTGGTGATCTCCAGCTCGGTGAGCGTCGGCAGGATCTGCCGGGCCATGCGTTCACGCCGGGTGCGCTGCTTGACCTTGGTCTCGTCCTTCTCGCTGGTCTCCAACTTGTGCTCCAGGCGCAGCCGCCCGTTGCGGGCCCCATCGATGACGACCTTGCGCCTCTTGCCCTCGCCCGCGCCCAGCCCGATGACCCACTGGGCATACTCGTCGGCGTCCTCGATCACGTGTGGTTCGCCGACGACGTTGGCGCCGGTGGTGAACGTCAGGTCCTCGCGCCGCCGGCCGAGCTTGGGGGCGCCGAGGATGATGCGCCGCTCGAAGCGGCGCCCGCGCCAGGTGACGGTCTCGGACCACTCCAGGCCGTCATCGATCTCGGCCATCTCGTCCACGATCTCGCCCAGGTTGCGGGCGTCCCACTTGTGGGTGGTGTAAGGGTCCTTCGCGGTGCCGGCTGTGGCCTTCGACTTCGTGTCGTCCACCACGACCTCGAGGTCGCCGTCCGGCTGCTCCTGCGCGTACGCCCACACATCGCGGATCACCTGGCATGGGTCCGCCTCCACGTACGGGCCGCGCCCGCCGAGGTTGCCGTGCAGGTCGAAGCGGCGGTGCAGATAGCTGGTGAACCCGGAGGCTTCGACGGGGAGCTTGGGCCCCTGCGGTTCGGCTCGCCAGATGAGCCCACCCCACAGGAGCTTGGAGTTCCGCTCGGCGTAGATCACGGCGTTCCCGGCGTCGAGCATGTCGCCCAGTGAGCGGGCGAACGTGGGGGCCAAGGTGGCGCTGAGCGAGCCGGGCCCGGATATCTCCGGTCCGAACTCGACCTCGGTCAGCGGCAGGTTCCAGTGCAGGACCTCGCCGGTCGCGGCGCGGGCGACGATGTAGCGGTAGTCGGGCATCACACCGGGCTTTCCGTGAACTCGATGTCGGCGGTCACCGTGGTGCCCTTGGCCACGGACAGATCGCCGTCGCCATACTTGTCGATCTGGTTGATCTGCACCGCCAGGTGCTGCCGCGTACCGCGGTAAGCGGGCGGCACGGCGAGGGTGTCGGCAAGCACGACAGTGGCTCGGCGCGTGGTGGTGCCGTCGTCGTCAACCACGGTGGGCTTGGAGCTGCGCTCGCCCAGGCGCATGCGCAGCTCGGCGTAGATGGGGCCGGCCTCGGCGCGCAGGCCCGAGAGGGTGACCACGACGGTGGTCTTGGTCGCCCAGGCCGGAACGTCCACATCCCAGGCCGCGTCCTTGGGCCAGGCCGCCCAATGGCCATGCTTGGCGGGAACCTTCTCGGTGCTGTCGGGGTGCACGGTGCGCAGGGTCCGCTCGGTGCGCGGGTTGGCCAAGCGCCGCAGGTCGGTGATCATCTCGGCGGTGATCGCTGCGGTGTTGCGGGGGATGGTGATGCGCGCCAGGGGTATCGCGGTCATCTCCCGCACCATGGCCGTGTCGCGGCTGTCGATGCCCTGAATGAGGTGGAAATAGCCGATGTCCTCGCGGCGCGGGTCGCGCTCACCCTCGAACTCCGGGTCCTCGACCCGCAGAACAAGCAGGTCGGTGCGGGCGAACGGCCCGGTGGGCGGGACGTCGACCACGGCGTCGCCGATGTTGCTCTGGGTGTAGGCGCCCTGCCAGGGGCGTGCACCGTGAATGAGGGCGGAGCCGTCGCCGACACGGACACCGGCGCCGGGCGCCTCCAGAGGCCGGACCTTCAGGTCCCCGGCTTCGGCGATGCCCTGCCGGCCGCGCGCCAGGTCGCGGATCATCAGGCGCATCGCGCGGGCGTGGTGCTTCCCGCCGTTCACCATCATCGGGGGCTGGACAAGGGTCACTGCTGCTCCGTTCACAGGGCGGTGTACGCCGACCGCCACGACACGTCGAGTCGGCAGGTGCCGGTGGGATCCTCCGCGCTCCACGCGATCTCCGAGCGGCCCTTGGGGATGGCGAACATGTCGAGCCGCGACGCGGGCGTGAGGTCGTTTGCGACGTTGACGGTGCCGTTGCGCAGGGCCCAGCGGGTGCCGGGCCGGGTCTCCATGTCCACCCACTCCCCGGTGCGCAGCGACAGGCCGAGTTCGAGGACACGGCCGGTGACGGTGTTCCAGATCCGCGGATTGGTGACCGGGCCGTGGACGCGGATGCTGGGCCACGATGAGACGTTGCCCCGGTTGGTGATCCAGCCGGGCCGGTCGCCCGGGTCCGCGCTGCCGCATTCTGCGGGTGCGCACAGCGGCACGCTGGCCTGGCGGTCGTCGGGTTTGTGGTCGGCGGCCTGGTCGAGGCGGAGCGTCAGCTGTGACAGCTCGTCGGCGTACCAGCGCGGGTCGAGACCGGCGAACTCGATGTCCAGCGGTATCCACCCGTTGATCGCGTTGGCGGTGCTGGTGGCCTCCATGCGGCGCAGCCGCCCATACAGGCGGCGTATGCCGTGTCCGGGCCACCGGCCGCGCAGAACGGCCCGCCCCTCGGGACGGGTTCGGGCGGCCGGATCATCGACGGCCAGCTCCAGGCGGGCGAGCAGGTCGGCCGCCGCCACCGGGTCGCCGGGCGTCTTGATGCCGGCTTCCATGCGGATGGTGCGCGGGCCGTAGAAGTCCTGGCCCGGGTAGGTTCCGTCGCCGGTCGGGTTGTCCACATCCTGGGGACGAGTGGCGGGCGACCCGAGCCCTTCGACGTTCCCGACCGGGATGCGGGTGCCCGTACCGAGGACGACGCCGCCGATCTCGAACTGCCACGGGGCCAGCTCGATTTCGAGAGGTGGGGCCGTCGTGGTTGGTGTGCTCATCAAACCCTCCCGCCACGCTGGGCGTTGCGCAGGTTGCGCATCATTTCGGTGCCGATCTGCTCGGGGGACGCGCCGCTGTCGGTGACGGTGACCGGCATGGTGCCGATCAGCGGCTGCTGCTCGCGCACGACCACGACCTGGACGCGTCCGCCCGCGCGGGCATCGACCACGCGGCTACGGGCGCGGTCGGTCCCGGTGCGGATGTCGAAGGCGCGGACGACGCCGGCCATGACCTCCGCGTTCTTGGTCCTCTTGAACGAGCTGGCCATCACAGGGCTGTAGTCGCGGCTGGCGCGCTTGGTGACGCCTCCGTTGGCGAACCACTCCACCTGGCCGCCGAAGCGGCCGACCACGTCCTCGACAACTGCTTTACTGCGTTCCCGCTTTGCAGGCGAAAGCGGTACATATGCCTCGCCCAAAGTCTCTGGCTCACCCCATATGCGCCACGATCCGGCCGGAGCGATCTGCGCAACGTGCTGCTCGCGGCGGCGCCGACCGGCCGCTCCTTCCCGGACACCGCCGTTGGCGTAGTACTCGACCACCCCACCGTTGGCCTGGTTGAACCCCTTGTAGTTGGGGTTCTGGATCATGTCGGGGATGCCGTTGGCGTCCTTGTCATGCGACGAGGGCTTTCGGATCAGCGAGGTGAAGATCGGGATCGTCCTGCCGCGCAGCGCGTTGATGCGGCCCTGAATGTCCTCGGCCGCCTTCCGCGCGCCGCCCGTCGGGACGGTGACCTTGACGTTCTTGGAGCCGGGCACCTTCTCGATCCGGAATCCGAGCGCCTCCAGCTCCTTGCGGGCCTGCCCGGTTGGGGCGCGGACCGTGACCGACTTCGCACCCGGCGTCGCCCGGATCTTCACCTGCACCGCCTCCAGGCTCTTGATCGCAGCCCCGGTCGGCGCCGACACCCGCACGTTCTTCGAGTTCGGCGTCCGGCCGAGCTTGTCGATCAGCCCGTCCAGGTTCTTCTTCGCCCCGGCGGTCGGCGCGGTGATCTTGATCTGCCGGGTGCCCGGCACCGTCTTCACCGTGAAGCCGAGGGAGCGGAGCTTCTTCTGCGCGCCGTCGCTCAGCGAGTCGACCTTGATGGTCCGCTGCTTCGGCAACCGGTGGAACTCGGCCTGCACCGCGATCAGGTTCGCCAGCGTGCTGTCCATGCCCTTCGTCTGGAGCAGCAGCGACACCTTGGAGGGCAGCAGACCGAGGCTGTCGGCGACGCCCTCGGCCTGAGCCTTGGTCAGCCCGTAGCTGCGCGCGGCCCGGATCGCCTCGGCGCGCGCCCGGCTCATCTCGCCGCGGGCCTTCGCCAGCGCGGTCGGCAGGGCTTCGCCGTTGCGCTGGGCCAGGTCGTAGGTGGCCACTGAGGCGTCGGCCGCTGCGTCGGACAGGGCGGTGAGCTGGGTGTAGAGCTGCTGCCCGTTCCTGGTCGTGGTGTTGAGGGTCTTGTCCTGGTTGACCAGCTGCTTGCCGCCGTAGCCCTCCTTCTGGTTGACGTTTTTGCCGCCCTCCTTCAGGTCCAGGACGGCGCTGTTGACCTTCGCCTTCGCGGCCTGGAGGGAGATCTGGCCGCCCGACAGCAGGTCGAGGGCGCTCTTGAGCGAGCGGGTGCGGGTGTCGGCGTCAGCCGTCTCGTCGGCCAGGCCGCCGACCGCGGTCTTGAGCCGGTCGTAGGCGGAAGTGCCGTCCCCGGCGCCCTTCGTGGCCTTGGCCAGCTCCTTCGCGTTCTTCATCGCCCCGGCCATCTCGCCCTTCACGGATCCGAGCGCGTCGGCCGCGTCCTTGTACTGCTGCCCGAGCGGCGAGTAGTCCTGGATGGTCGCCTTGCCTCCGGCGATGTTCTTCCACACCTTGTGCCTGTCAGCCGTGGCCTGGAGCTTCTTCTGCAGCGCGTCCAGGGACGTGCCCTGGCCGAGGTAGGCGTCCGTGAGGGACGCGAGCGGCACGCCGGCCTCCTCCATGACCTTGGTGAGCTGCCCCTGCTCCGTTTTCGTGTCCAGCAGCGCCTGGGCGGCCTGGTTGCGGACGTTGCTGTCGATCTGCCCGCCGGACTCCCGAAGCGCGGAGGTCAGCGTGGAGACGCGCTGCTGGTGCTCGGCGGCGGCTTGCGCGGCCTTCTGCTGTCGCGCGGCGAGCAGCCCCAGGCCAACGGAGACACCGGCCATGGCGAGACCAAAAGGCCCGCCCAGCGCCCCGGAGATGCCGGACATGGCCGAGCGCAGACCCGAACCAGCCGCGCGCGTAACGCCGTTCATCGTCCCCATGAACGTCACGCCCGCGCCGTTCGCGCTGCGGAACGCGGCCGTCATGCTGCCGAGAAACCCCACCCGCGCCTGCACCGTGGCCCACGCTGCCCCGTACCGGGTCAGCGATCCACCGGTTGCGGCGGCGAGGGTCTGCTGTACCCGCATCTGCTGGGCAAAGGACTGGAAACCTGACCGGACAGGGCCGGTAACCGTGTTGGCGAGGCTGGTCAGGCCGGGCTGCGCCCTGCGGAACAGCAGCATCGCCAGGGCCGCCGACTGGATGGGCGCGGGCAGCGCACCGAAGGCGCTGACAAGCCCGCCCACCACGTGCCCGACCGGGACCAGGACGGCGGACAGGCCCGACACCGCATCCATGGCCACGTTCGCGACGGTGGCGATGATGTCGAGCGTGCCAGCCGCGGCACCGCCGTCCTTCCCCAGACCCGAGAGCGCGGACACGATGGGCTCGGCACCGTCGGCCGCGTTGCGCAGGACGTCGCCCAGCGTGCGAGCGGCATTGATCAGCAGGTTCAGACCCGTGGCAAGGGTGTGCTCGCCCAGCTCCTTGAGCGGCCCCAGCAGCCCCCGGGCCTCATCTATCAGACCGCCCAGGCCGGAGCCCGCCTTCGCCTTCAGCTCCGGCCCGTACAGGATCGCCAGGTTGCGGCCGTACTCCAGCGCGGTGGTCAGGTACGGCGTCGCCCCCGCCATCCCGCGCGTCAGCAGCCGGGTCACGTACTCCAGACCGGGAGCCATGCCCTCGTACAGCGCCAACCCGGTCTGCTTGGCCTGGGTACGCAGCTGCGTCATGGCACCGGTCAGGCCCTGACCGCGCGATGCGGTGATGGACGCGGCGGCCCCGGTCTGGCGCACCGCCACCGACAGCGCATCGAACGACTCGGTCCCCTGATGCGCCAACGCCGCCGCCCCGGACAGCGCAGGTTTACCGAACGCCCGGGTGACGCCGGCGGCGAAGTCCTTCTGGGACATCCGGTGTTCGGCCTTCGACAGGCCGTCGATCACCACGCGAAGGCCCCGGAACTGCCCCTGGGCGGTCCAGGCGTCGATCCCCAGGTCCTTCAGCGCGCCCCGCATCTGCGGCGTCGGCGCGGCCAGGTTCGCGAAAATGCCCCTGAGCGATGTGCCCGCCGTCTGCCCGAGGATGCCGCTCTTGCCGAGCATGCCGACCGCGGCAGCCGTGTCCTGCAACGAGACGCCGAGCGCGTTCGCAACCGGTCCGGCATACCGCATCGAGTAGTAGATGTCGGTAATCGAGCCGGAGGCATTGTTCGCGGTGGCGGCCAGCGTGTCCGAGGCCCGCGAAGCCTGATCAGCACCCAGACCGAATTGGTCCATGATGTCGCCCAAGTACTTCGCCGACGTTGCGGCGTTGACATCGGCAGCTGCGGAGAGCTGAAGCGAGGCACGTACGGCGTCGATGGACTGGTCCGCGCGGAAACCCGCCTTCGACAGCTCGACCATGCCCTCGGCCGCATCGGCCGCGGTCGAACCCGGAAGGCTCAGGTCGTTGCCGAGTTCCTGCGCGACGGCCGAGGCGCGCTTCATCTGTCCCGCGGTGGCCGAGGTGACCGCCCGGAACAGATTCATCTGCTTCTGGTAGCGGTTGCCTTCCTGGATCATCTCGCCCGCGCCCAGGAGCAGGCCGCCACCGGCGAGCATGTTGGTGGCGGACATGCCCCGCCTGCCCGCTCCAGCCGTGGCGCGCTGGAGCCGGGTCATGGAGCGGGCTCCGTCGTCCCCGGCCGCGCGCAGGCTGGCGCGGGCGGCTGCGGCGCGGGCGGAGATCCGGTTCAGTTCACCGACGGCAGCGCGGGTGGACCGGTTCAGCGCGGCGAACTGGCCTGCGAGGCGGGCCCCGTTCGCGTCGAGCCGGGCCAGGGACCGGTTCGCCGCGTCGGTGCGGGCGGCCAGGGTCCGCATCTGGCCGGAGGCAGCGCGAGTTCCCGCGATCAGGTCGCGGACCTCGGCGCGCATCGCGACCGTGAGGGTGAACCCGGCCACCGCGGCGGCCTCCTTACGTGGTGCGGGGGTGGATCAGGGGCGCTGTTCGTACTGCTCGCGCGGGAGGAGCTGGATCTTCACGCCGTAGCCGGACCGGTCCTGGGGGACGTGGTCGCGTTCCTGCTCGATCAGCTCGCAGCCGGGGCAGCGCAGGGTGTCGGTGACGTAGGCGTGGGGGTCGCCGCCGCGTGCGCGGTCCCACTCCTCCAGCCGGGTGCGGCACTCCGGGCACACCGACCGCTGCCACTCCGACCAGGCCAGGGCCTTCGCGCGGTCGAGGTCGGACCAGCGGCCATCGCCGCCGAGGAACTGCGAGTGCGGGATCTGGAACCGCTCGCACAGCTCCAGCTCCGCGCGCAGGCCGGCGTCACGGCTCAGCCTTTTCCCAGCTCGACCCGGCTCTCCTGCTGGATCTGCCAGGCCGCGTCCCACAGCGCGTTCGCATCCGGCGCCGACCAGCCGTCCAGCAGTTCCTCGGCCTCCTCACGGCTCATGCCGTCCACGGAGGCCGCCGAGACCAGAGCGGCGGGGAAAGTGTCGGCGTTGAAGATCGCCCCTTCCTCCGTCTGCTGTTCGGTGGGCGGGTGCTCGGAGATCAGTTCCTCCAGCACCGGGCGCGGCAGGGCGCGGAAGGTCAGGAACTCCGACGCTGCGTCCAGCGCGGCGAGTGCCTGGTCCCGCGCCGAGTCGGCTTCGGCGTACTGGCTCGTGGCCAGCTCGTCGCCCGGGTTGGCCTCGGCGACGAACCGCGCACGGCGGGCTGCCTGTTCGGCGTCTTCGTGCCGCTGGCGCAGCTCGTTGTCGTCGCAGACGCGCAGGCGGTTCTGGGGCCGGGCTCGGCGGCGGAGGCGATCCATCTTGGCCGACCACGCCCCCTCCACCGGTGTGGTGGAGGGGGACGGGCGCTTGGCCTGTACGGGGCGCGACACGATCAGCCCTCGTCGTCGTCGTGCTCGCGGACCGTCGCCTCGGTCTTGGTCTTGGTGGTGCTGACCACGGTCACATCGACGTGATCACCGTCGTGGTCGTGCTGCCCGTGGTCGTGGTCGTCGTCGCAGTTGTCGTCCGGCTGCGGGCGGTGCTGTGCCTGCGGCACCGGGCGGTCGAGCGACGGCTCGTCGATGATCGTGAAGTCCACCTTGAACTTGGCCGCCTCGTTGCCGGTGGAGTAGGTCGCGGCGCGGGTGGCGACCTGGGTCGGGAACACGTCGACCGAGCGGGAGCCGGGCAGGTCGCCCTTGCGCAGGAGGACGACATAGCCCTTCGCGCCCTTGGGGAGCTGCTGCTCGATCGCGTCGGAGAACCGGTCCTCGTAGAACGTCAGGCTGGAGTTCTCCGCCTTGTCGTTGCCCGGGATCGAGGAGTTGAAGGTCGAGCCCATGTCGGGGGTCTCGATGGGGTCGTTCTCCAGGGCCCAGCCCTCGATGTCCGAGACGGCATCGGTCACGGCGAAGGCGCTGGTGATCTCCCGGCGGCTGGGGTACTTCGGGTCGTTGAGATCCGGCACCCAGAGGATCTTGGAGATGCCGCGCCGCAGAAATCGGGTCTGGGTGGTCTTCTTCGTGCTCGTGGACACAGGTCCGCTCCCACTTCTGGGGCAGCGTCCCGTGCCGAGGCCCTGCCCCTTGATGATCAAAGGGGGTTCGCCTGGCCTGGGGCCTAGCGTCCGCGCGGGCCTCCGCGGTGAGGATCAGAAGAAACGTTTCTTCATGCAGGGGTCACGGTGATCGTGAACCGCTGCACGTAGGACACGATAGCGCCTGCCGCCGACACAGAGGGGTCTCCTCCAGCGTCGTAGGTCAACTCCCGGTCGATGACTCGGGCGTCGGGAACGCGCAGGTCATGGGTCCAGCGGCCGTCGGTCCGGCCGACGACGCCGGCGCGCACGCGGTCGGCCAGCCACTCCACCTGATCTCCCCGTTCCCCGACCGAGGTGACCTGGTAGGACCAAGCCACGTCCGCGTGCCAGTCCCACAGCGGCGGCCCGCTGAACTCGGCGGGCAGCGAGTCGAGGATCGTGTACGGGGCGACTGCCGGTTCCCATCCGGATTTCCCCTGCACGCGCGGGAGTTCACCGGTGCCGCACGGGCGGCCGGTGGCGTGCTCGACCAATGCGGCGAGTGCCCGGGTGACTGGCAGGCGGGCGGTCACGGCAGGACCCCGTCCGCCAGGGCCTGGATGAACGCCGGTTCGGTCTGCCGGAACGCGGGCTCGACGTGCGGGAACGGCGGCTGCCGGTAGTGCCGTCCGATCGAGTCCACGCCCACGAACCCGTATTCCAGCCGTCTGGCCTGCGGCGCGTCGGAGAACACCTCGGCGGTGACCTCGCCACCACCGGTTCGCATCCGTACGTCCCACGACGCCCGGTACTGCCCGGTGATCACGTTCGGTCCGGGCCTGCCGCTCGCGTTCCGCTGGATGCGGACCCGCAGCAGCATGGCGTGGTGCCGGGTGATCGTCCGGGTGCGGGCGCGGGTCGCCGGGCCCATCCGGGCCAGCGCGGCGGCCAGCGCGATCGGGTCGCGGAAGGCAGTGGCGTCCGGGTGAGCGTTGGGGTGCAGGTTGACCGTGGCCATCAGTCGATCACCTGGACTCGGACGATGCGCACCACGCTGTAGGTGCCCACCGCTTTGTCGGAGACACGGAACCGGCGGCCGACCAACTGCGGATCGCGCGGGCCTTCGGGGCGGATGGATCCGGCAACGCGGATCACGTCGTCGCGACGCAGCGCCGGGGCGCCGACCGGCAGCACGGCCTGGTAGTCGGTGGTCGGCGGCTCCTGCGCGACCGCACCGCCCAGCGGCTTAGTGATCGCCGGGCGGCCCAGCGGCATCACCGCGCCAAGCCCGTCCCAGATCAGCACCTCGTCCGGTGCGGGCGGCACCAGCTTCCCCGTCGCCTCGTCCAGGTAGTCGTCCGCGCGGCCCGCGCTGTCGCGCCACGCCTCCAGCTTGTCGTCCAGGATGCGGCCGACGACGCGCCGCGCCCCATCCACGTCAAACACCACGGGCCCACTCCCCGAGCTGAGTGAGCATCGCCTGCGTCAGCGAGTGCGGCCCGGTGCCGAGGTCGGACCGGGCCAGCGCCGCGCGCTCAAGGGCTTCAGCGTCGATGGCGTCGAGGAACGCAGCAGCAGCCGGGCCAGGGTCGGGAACCTCGGCGACGGAGACGCGCGCCATCCCCGACCACTGGGTGCTTCCGCGATCGGTGACGTGCAGGAGGACGTGCGCGGGTTCGCCCGTGATCTGGCTGATGGTGTAAGCGCCGACGGCGCGCGGGTCTACCCGCTTGCCGTCGATCTCGATGTCGGCCCGGTCACCGCGAGCCCTGATCTGGACGTGGTGACGGGCGGAGTCGTTGTGATCCATTCACTCGACGCTAGGGCGGCTGTCGGACAGCACGCGGTAATCAAGATCGTTCTTGCCCAATTGTGCAAGCTCGGGTGGGCGACCCATCCGCCGCCCACCCTCACGCTCCTTCGTCAGCCCTGTGTATCTGTCACCGGTCCTTGGCGAGGGCGACGAGCTCGGCGAAGAGGCCATCGGCATTCACGAGGTCGTCGTACCGGCCCTGCTCGATGATGCGGCCGTTCTGCATGACGAGGATCCTGTCTGCGAGCCGGGTGTTCTCAAGCTGGTGCGTGACGACGATGGTCATGCGCTGTGCGGCGATGCTTTTGATCTCCAGGAAGATCTGATGCTCGCCGCGCGGGTCCATCTGCGACGTCGGTTCGTCCAGGATCAACAAGGGCGTTTGGCGGTACAGGGCTCGACCGCAGACCAGGCGCTGCCACTGTCCGCCGGACAGCTCGGCTCCGCCGAAGAGCTCGCGGGCAAGCAGAGTGTCGAGCTGCTTGGGTAGCTTCTCGATCGCCTCCCGCATGCCCACGGCGTCGATGGCTTCCCACACCGGGGCGTCGTCGAAGGTCTTGGGCTGGCCGAGGGTGATGTTCTCCCGTGCGCGAAGCGGCCAGCAGGCGAAGTTTTGCGGCACCAGTGCGGTCCGCTCCCAGACGGAATCGGGTTGGGCCTGCGCCAGGTCGGTGTCGTCCCACAGGACGCGGCCCTTGTCTGGGAGGAGGATGCCGGTGATGAGCTTGGTCAGCGTGGACTTGCCCGAGCCGTTCTCGCCCACGATCGCCAGGATCTCACCGCGGTGCAAGGTAAGGGAGACACCATCAACGGCAGGTTCGTCTTTGCCGGGGTACTGGTAGACGATCTCGTCGAGCTGAATCTCGTCTACGTGCTCGGGGATGGCCAGCTCCCCGCGCTTCGGGGCCCGTTCGGCCGCCATGTCGAGGAACGACCGCATGTCGGCTAGGTAGAGCGAGGTGTGGAACATCGCGGCCCCGTACGTAACGAGCTGGGAAAGCGCGCCCAAGGCGGTCTGTACGGCGACGACTGCCGTGGCGGCGACGGGCAAGGCGACGCGCCCGGTGATGGCGAGCCAGGCGAGGGCGGCCCAGGTGACGAGCAAGAACACCCCGCCGAGGGCCGAGGTCGCCAGAACGATACGGAGCATGCGGGGCGCCGCGGTCAGCGTGCGCTGATCGATGCGCTCGGACAGAGCGCGGTACCAGTAGACGAGGTAGCCGGTCATCCCGTTGGCGCGGACCTCGTCGCCGTAGCGCGGGTACGTGGCCCACCAACGCATCATGCCGCGTACGTTGCGGTCGCCGACGTTGGCGTAATGCGTCTCGTAGTCGACGCGGGCGGACAGCACGGCACCCATGCCGGCAGGCAACACAGCGAGCATCAGCAGCGGGAGCATCAGCCAGTGAAGTGCGGTGATGACACCTCCTGCAGCGATCATGCGGATGAGGGCGGCCATGAACCGCTGTGCGTCCTTGACCATCATCGTGGTACGTGTGACGCCGACCTCGGCGGCCTCCTGGCGGTCGGCGAACCCGTCCTCGCCGTAGGCGGACGCTTCCACGCGGCAGACGGCGGAGACGAGCGCGACGTCGGCCTCTGTCACCAGGCGTGGGGTGATCCGCCCGTCGGCGTAGGAGGCGAGGGCGCTGCTGATTCGGCCAACCGCCGCTGCGGCCGTGACGACCACGAGGGCGGGCAGGGCCGCGTGCAGACGTTCGGATACCGCGCCGACGCCAAGGATGTGTGTCATGGCCTTCGCGGTGAAGCCGAGGACGACGGCGGCCGCGACGCCGGTGAGGATCTGGCAGGCGAGCAGCAGGATGGCCGCGGGCCGGTCGACAGCCCAGGCCATGCGCGCGGTGCTTCCGAGCACAGAAGGCAGGCGCGCGCACATCTTCCCGAAACTGGCTTCTTCGAGCGGGTTCTTCCCCCACTTTCCCTCGTAGTTGATGACGGCCGGCGGTGGAGGGGGAGGCGTCTGGGAGCTTTCAGTCGAGGCGTCGGTCACGGTCACCTGCATGCTCCTTCGGGTCTGCGCCGCACCTGGTTGGTCCGGCGGTGCCAGGTTCAACGAGGCTGCGAGCGAATCGAACGCGCTCGATTCCGGACGAAGCACAGGCCCGGAATCTGGGCGCGTCGAACGCGTAGTCGTAGTGCTGTACGGCTTCTAGTGCGGCCGTAATTGGCCGAAACGCCGGTTCTTGTGGCGGGTGCGGCGTATGAGGTTTCCGACTGGGTCGGACCCGTCCCGTCGCCCTACGGCCGGGTGGCCAGGGTGAGGGTCATGGCAGGGTGGTCGGCCAGTGCGGCGGATGTTCTCGGGGCGCCAGTCGGCTATTTCGTAGCGATGACATAGACGCTGCCCCACTGCCGCTTCGGGTTGGCGATCGTGGGGTCGAAGTCCCACGGTTCCACGGTCCGGAAGCCTGCCTCGGTGAACATCTGTGTCAGCTTCTCGCGGTCGTATGCCCAGAGGTGCGGCGTGTAGGTGGGGTCGTCGTCCTGGTCACGGAAGACGTAGTTGATCAGGTCGACGAAGGTGTTGATATCGCCGAGGCAGTCGCGCTTGGCGTACCACCGTTTGACCATCTCCTCCGAGAGGGTCGGATTGTCCGGGTAGTGACGGAGTACGAACGCGGCGTCGGGAACGCCCGTGATGATCTGGCCGCCTGGGGCGAGCACGCGGTGCGCTTCGCGGGCGTAGTGCTTCGCGGAGCGCGGGTAGTCGATGTGCTCCAGGAAGTGCTCGGAGAATAGGAAGCGGACGCTGCCGTCCGGCAGCGGGATGCCCTCGCGGATATCCCAGAGGAGGTCGGCGGGCGGTACGGCGTCGATGTTGTAGAAGCCGTCGATGCGGTGGGCGCCACCCCCGATTTGCACCTTCTCGGGGGCTATGTCGATGGGTCCGTTCGGACACGCCCGGCTGCTGGACCGGTGGTGGCGGCTGACCTCGATCTCCTTGGCGGTGGCACGGAGCGTGCGGGCGAGCCCGTGGCCGGTCGAGGGTTCCGTGAGGAGGGCGGCGATCTGCTCGGCGAGAAGTTCGAGCGAGGGCGCGGACAGGTGCGCGGTCATCTGGGCTCCCTGTGGGTCAGCTGACTGAGGGCTCGGGGACTGACCATTTGTTGTTGCGCATGAGCGTGTATTTGATGTCCACGAGACGCGGTGTGATGGTCAGGTTCAGTTGCTCGACGGGGTGGACGCGGCCGGCGTCGTCCTGCTCGGCCCGCCAGATGCGGTACTCGAGGTCGGGGTAGGCCGGGTTGATGCCGACCTCGCCCTTGGGCATCGTGCCGTTGAAGGGCGCGAAGACGTCCATGTGGTTCCAGTAGTTCCACGCCTGGAGCGCCTTGTGCTGGTCGAAGTAGAAGTAGAAGTCCGGGTAGCGGCCGAAGGTCCGCAGTTCGCGGTGGATGAGGTGGCCGAGTAGCGGGCCCAGGTGGGCGGCAAGGCTGTCGAACTCCCAGCGGGTGTGGTGCCAGGACTCCGGTACCTGCCCGGGAGTGAAGAGCCTCGCTGCGACGAGGTAGCTGATCCGGTCACGCAGATACGCGCGGGCATGAGCGGCGTCCACGGTGGCGTCCACGCGGGCCAGGAGCGCGTCGAACGCCATCGGGGCCGGGCGGAACTTCGCCAGGTCGAACTTGCCCGCCATGTCCAGGGTGACGAACAGCATGTCCTTGTAGAGCCAGTTGTTGAACTCGCTGCGCTCGGCGAGCCGTTGGGTCTGCTGGCTGGTGGAGTGAAGCATCAGGTACTCGGCCAGGACCTCGAAGTACAGGTAGCCGAGAATCGGCAGGCGCGGGATCGTCTCGTCCAGCAGCTCCAGGAACACGGCTGGCGCGACGTCGGCGCCTTCGAAGACGATCGCTGCCGCGAGGGCGAGGAACGCGGTGGAGTTCTTGGTGCGGCTGACGACGGTCTCGCGTAGCTCGTACCGCTCGGCGGTGGAAAGCAGGTATTCGAGATGGCTGTAGATGCTGAGGTGGATCGAGCCGAGCCGAAGGTAGTCCACTCCTGCGAGCCCACGATAGGCACGTCGGGGCCGAGTGATCTCGAAGATCAGCGGAGTTGGCGTCCGGCCTGAGTCCCCGACCTTGGCCACAAAAGCGGGCGCTTCCTTGTTCAGGACGTACTCGGCCAGGTTGTGCATGCGAAACCCGCTGCCGCTGGCGGTCAGCGGTGCGCAGTAGATACTGCCGACCAGGCACCCGCCGGAGGGGTAGAGGAAGCCGTGCTGGCTGATTTCCTCCAGGGCGTGGGTGACGTGCAGCAGGTGAAGCGGGCCGTCCCCGTTCAGGGCATCGAACAGGGCGTTGCTGCGCAGCAGGCCCCCGTTGGGGGTGTCCTCTGCCAACCGGGACTCCCACGCGGCGGTCTGCTGCCCCAGCGGGTCGGCGTGATCGGTAGTGCCGGGTATCAGAGGGGAGTCGAAGAAGGCGTGGGCGTCAGCCCACAGGTGGTATCCGTCGTGGGTGCCCATCAGCTGATTAACCCCCGCTGCTCCAGTGCCTTGAACACCGAATCGGCGCTCTCGAAGCCAGCGAGGTGGGCTGCCTCGGACGCCACGACGAGTTCGAAGGCTGTGGACCGGAGTGCGTCGAAGGCAGGCGTGCGTACGAGGGAGCTGTCGGGCCACCAGGACAGCTTTGGCAGGCGGTAGCGGTCGAGTGCGTCGGCGGCCTTGAGTAGGTCGGTGATGTGCAGGGCGCGGGCGTGGTCGGCCGCATCGTCCGGCGCGAATGCGTCGTAGGGAACTTCGTGCAGGCGCACGGCAGTGGCTGCGGCGTCGATGCGCTGGGGTGTGGCTGTCAGATGGAAGTGAGCCCATACGGTGTCGGCGTTGTCCGTTAGCCACACGGCTGCGCGGGCGCCGTGACCGCGGTCGTCCTTGTCGTGCAGGCGACGGCAGTCGTGGAAGGCGGCTGCCAGGACAAGCGTGGCCGTGTCGTCCTGGGGCAGGCCGGTGGCTTCAGCGAGGAGTGCGGCCAGCGTGGCGGTACGCATGGCGTGGCGGATGCCGTGCAAGGAGTCGGCGAGCTTCGGTTCGGCCATCCAGGTGACGGGGATGGCCGACCGGTACAGAAGCCGCTGGGAGGTGACCCGAAGCTCGTGCGCCGGAGCCTCCGGGAAGTCCGGCCGGTTGGCCTCGATCCATCGCACGGTGGCGTGGTCTGTGTACTGGTGGTGCGGAAGCTGCTTGCGTGCAGCCAGCTCGACCAGGCTGTCGGCCGGCGGGGTGGTGCTCATCGGGCCTACCCCCTCGGTGGCGAAAAAGGATGATGCTCAGGTCTGGGGTTCGATCTCCGCAGGGATGGCCTTCCGGGCCTGCTCGGCAGCCTCGAACGCGGCGGTGAAGTCGGCGAGCTGCTGCTCGGTCATTAGCGTTACGCCCAGTTCTTTGGCCACTGCGACGATGCGGTCAGTGGCCTCCCGCTGGGCGGCGTCACTCGCGTTGTCGTCCAGCAGCACTTCGAATTCGGCGTGATGTCCCCACGCCTCGCTCCACTTGACGGCGATCTCCACCCCGCGGAAGCGGTAGTTGTGGCGCCGGTTGAACGCCTGATGCATCTGCGATTCGAAGCCCAGGGCGTTGAAGACCCGCACGGCTGCGGGTACGTCCTCGCGGGCGATGGCGATCTCGGTCTCGGGGAACGCGACGCCTTGGCCGATCTTGCTGTGCTTGAGCGTGATCTTCGCCGACCCGGCGGCGGTGTTGTCGGTGACCTTCAGGAGCTTGTCCGGCAGGACGTAGAAGTAGATGCGCTTGTCGTCGCAGCCCAGGTCGCTGCCCTCCTGCTCCAGGCGGTCGACCAGGCGGTCGTGGGCCTCTTCGTCGAATCGTGCGCGCATTTCGATCTCTACGGGCAACGGTCTGGTCCCTTCTTCGGGCATGGCTGATCCGGCCGAACCCGCGCAGGAGGGGGCCTGGCTGGTTCGGGTAGGTGTGCTGTGTGAGGTTGTCCACGGGCGGCGGTGCGGTCAGCGTGAGTGCAGTCGCACCGCCGCCTCAGCGGTGCACGGGGAGGTCAGGCGAGTTCGCCGAAGCGGTCACGCACGACACCCTCGTGGAGGTAGTTCGGCAGTGCGACGCCGCCGACGGAAGTGCGGGTGGTGGCCACCTGCTCCATCGTGTCGGCGGGGAAGCCGTCAAGGAGCTCAAGGCACTGCTTCACCCACTCGCGGGACTTTCCCCAGTCCCCCTCGTCCCGGTAGCGGGAGGCCAGCGCGTAGGCGCTCTCTGTCGCCGCCCATCGGTCGGTCGCCAGCTCCTGCTGGAAGATTGACTCCAGCTCCAGGACGGATGCGGCGCGGGTCTGGTTGGTCATGGTGCCCTCTCTGCTAACGGTGGTGCCGGGTGGTGCTCAACGCGTCGAAGCCCCAGTGGTGACGTCGCCATGCTCAGTAGGTGAAGATCTCTGAGAGCGTGCGGTAGTCGTGCAGTTCGTCCTTGTCGAACCACAGCTCCACCTCCTGCTGGGCCTCCTCCGCGTTGCCGGAGGCGTGCACGAGGTTCGCCACCGCCTTGCCCGAGGCCACGCTGGCCCCCTTGCTGTAGTGCGAGAAGTCGCCCCGGATCGTGCCGGCCGGAGCCTCGTTCGGGTACGTGCCGCCAACGATCTTGCGGACGGTGGCGATGGCGTCGAAGCCTTCGAGTGCAAAGGCGATGACCGGCCCCTGCTGCATGAACCGGGCGGTGAACTCATACACCTCGGCACCTAGCCGCTCTTCGAGGTCGAAGTAGTGGCGCCGGGTGAATTCGGCGTCCATCTGCTTCATCTTGACCCCGACGATCTTGAGCGCCGCGTCCTCGAATCGGGCGATGATCTTCCCGGCGAAGCCCCGCACGAGTGCGTCGGGCTTGAGGAGCACAAGTGTGCGCTCCACCTTCTGTTCCTGCTCCTGCGCCATGGGTTCCCTTTCAACTCTCACGCGGGTGATATGACGGACGTTCAGCGCGTCAGGACTGAGGTTACCTGCGCCGGATAGGCCGATCTTGCCTGGCAGTTGGGCTACGACTGGCGGTGCTGACCCACCCCTCTCACGCATGCATTCGACAGTCGAAAAACAGTGCTCCACTGGGCCACTGAGCGGCGGCGCCTGCGGGACGGCCGACCGCGATCTGTCGACGGCTGGTGCAGCGGGGGCGTCCTCGCAACGGATGCTGCCTCCGGCAGACGGGTTGAGGTCTGGTGCTGGCGCTCGGAGAGCGTCCAGTGCAGCTGCTCCAGATGGAACACGCAGCGGCGGCACGCGGTGATCAGCACGTCGATGCCTCGTGCGCTGATCGACCCGATGACCGCGACCTCGGTGTCCTGCCCGTCGCAGCGGAAGCAGGAGCCCGTGGCCCACTCGAAGCGTCCCCACAAGGTGAGCGGCTTCATGCTGCCGCTCCGCCGCCGTTGTCGGGGCAGGGGCTGAGGTCGGCGATCTTCGGCGTCCACTCGCATCCGCCGCGCACCGGGCGGAGCCAGGCACGTTTCGGAGGCCGGTGGGTTGGCGCCACGACGGCCACATCTTGCACGACACCCTTGCGGCCGGTGGCGCCGTCGATGACTTCGACTCCGCGCCGGAGCCACCGGGGCGGCTCGGCCGGAGCGTCCGAAGCTGCGGCGTGGAAGGCGTGCGCGACCGCGGTAGGACTGACGTCCGTGGGGCCCATGTCTGCGGTGGCCTCCATGCCGTCCTCCCTCCGTTGGTGTCTGGATGCTGGGTGCCGGCCCGTGCCCGACGGGGGTCAGGCACGGGCCGACTGCCGCCCGGGGCTCAGAGCGTGACGTCACGCCCAGGGCGGCGGATCAGGGTGTGCGCGCCAACAAGGGGCGCACATCAGGCCAAGACCGCATGCGCACCGCCAACTCGCTGATCTTCAAAAGGATTTCCTCTAACATGCTCGGGCGGCTGCACGCTCACCACTCGGGCATCCGTACGAGGCGGGCGGTGCGGTCTTGGGGCGGCACGCCTAAGAGTCAACCGGTGTTCGGCCCGCCCCACCATGAACTGCCAGTGCAACAAGCGTGCATCTACGGCACATTGACCATGCACCTTGCCGACCCGATGCGTGAGGTCCGCGATGGAAGTGATCGACGTCTGGACCGGCCACCGTGCATGCATGCTCCAATCCGCTCTCCGCTTGACCCGCGAGGCATTCGCCGACCGACTGGGGATCTCGCCCCGTACGGTCGCCACCTGGCACTCCGACCCGGACGTGACACCGCGCTCGGAGATGCAGCAGCTGCTCGACTCCGTCTTCGAGAGCGCACCGGCCACTGTCCGCCAACGGTTCGCCCTGCTGGTCGCTGGTTCCGACAGCAGGGGGACAGAGGCTCTGGGCCCGCAGGCGCAAGCCCTACGCGTCGCGATTGCCGTGGTCGTCCGCGAAGATGAGGTCCTTCTGGTCTGCCGCCGCGGCGACGATGCATCGGGGATCACCTGGCAGTTCCCCGCAGGCGTCATCAAGCCGGGCGTCAAGCCGGAGACCGCGACGGTCCGCGAGACGTTGGACGAGACGGGCGTGCACTGCGCTGTCCGACGAAGTCTCGGTGAGCGTGTCCACCCAGTAACAGGCGTGCATTGCGTGTACTTCCTGTGCGAGTACCTGGCTGGGGACGCGACGAACAGTGACGTCGTGGAGAACGTGGATGTGACGTGGGCACCTAAGAGTGCAGTAGGCCGCTTCATTTCCGCTGACACGATCTACCCGCCGATTCTGGCAGCACTGGAGGAAGACGCATGACCGAGCAGACGGCAGCAGAGCGACCGGGCATCGCCGCCGCGATCGTGGTCCAGGACGGTGGCGTGCTCATGGTCCGACGCCGTGTTGCGGAAGGCCAGCTGTCCTGGCAGTTCCCCGCCGGCGAGATCGAGGCAGGTGAGACCTCGGAGCAGGCAGCCGTGCGCGAGACGCGCGAAGAGGTCGGCATGCAGGTGACTGCCCTCAAGGTCCTCGGCGAACGAGTGCACCCCAAGACGGGCCGGAGCATGTCGTACGTCGCTTGCGCCGTGGAGTCCGGGACTGCATACGTCGCGGACGACGACGAGCTGGCCGAAGTTGCGTGGGTCAGGCTCGCCGAAATTCCCGAGTACGTGCCGTACGGCCTCTTTGAACCGGTGCAGGCGTACCTCGACAGCGCGCTGAGCTCGGGCGCGTGATCGGGACCAAGTTCCGATCAAACTGGTGCTGCTGGACCACTGTGGCGAGGGGAAAGCCGTCAGCACCTGAGTCCGCGGTGTCATACGGCCGCTCCCAGCTCGACGATGGCCGGGCGGTGCGGTGCGACGACCTGGCCATCGGGTAGCAGTTCCCCCGTGTCCTCGAAGAGCAGGACGCCGTTGCACAATAGGCTCCAGCCCTGCTCAGGGTGATGTGCAACGAGGCGGGCCGCCTCCCGGTCTGCGGAGTCGGCTGGCGGACAGGGCGGCTGGTGCTGCTGGCACATGCGGTTCCTCATCGACGGTTGTGTGGACGAAGGGAGGCCCCTCTCCGGCCTGCCTCGACACTGCGGGGGAACAGCGCGTGGCTGGCCGGAGAGGGAGTTTGGAGCACCGCCCATTGGCGGAAGGAGCAGGCCGTCTACGTGGCGGTGGTGCGCAGCGCGAGGCAGGCTAGCGGGCCTCGCAGGTCGTAGCGGACGAGGCTGCCGGCCGTGGTCATGCAGCACTCCCGAGAAGTTCGGCCGTCGCGGAGTCGTCGTCCCGGGCCTGCTCGGTCTCCGGCTCGCGGGCGTGGCGGCGTCGCAGGGCTTCGTACGCGGCCGCGGACGGTGGCAGGCTGACACTGGCGCGGCGCGCGTCGAGGCGTTCCGGCTCCCGGACCGGCAGGGCCTCCACTCCGTTGGGGCCGATGCGGTACTGCGTGCCGTAGGTCTGCGCGGTGCCGGAGTTGATGCTGCACCGGTCGTGGAGATGCGCCCACTGCTGGATGGTCGCCTCTCCGCGTTCTACGGCGGTGACCATCATCCGGAGCGCCAGGCGCTGGAAGTCCGGGAGGTGATCGGCGTGCAATACGATCTGCCATGCCGCGTCGGCAGCGTCCTCGCCGACCAGACTCCGGCCGGGCCACCCGTGATCGGCTACGACACGGCGCAGGACCTGAGCGTTGGCGTGGTCGCCGTGTCGGCCCATGCTGATCTCGGCTTGGCTGAGCTGGTCACGGGATCGCTTGCTCCGGAACTCGCGTGCCTTCTCGGCGCGGTCGAGGAGGTCGCTGGCGATGTCCTGCCGCTGAGGTTCAGTTGTCATGGTCAGGCTCCGTACTGGCGGTCGTTCGCGAACGGTGGGGACGAGGGCGGTCACACGTCACGGAGGGCCACCGATCGCACCGGCCGGCGCTAACTCCCGGATCATGAGCGAGGAGTTGGAGCAAGAGTCGATGACCGTGAGGACGGCGACGGGATACGCGCTCCAGCTCCAGCGGCCGACGGCCGTCTTCAGGGAGAAGGTGTAGGGGCGCCCCTGCCGCAGTTCTTGGACGGCAGCTCCCGCCGCCTGGTGGTTGCCGAGCCACGCCCAGGCGATTCCGAACGTCGGGCGGTCGAGCTCGGTCAGGACTTCGCGGACCGACTCGCGCATCCAGACGATGGCCCGGCCCGGGAACGGTGTGGTGGCGCTCAGGGGTTCGAGGAGTTCTCGGCCAGGGCCGTCGTAGTCCCGGTGGCACCCGTAGGTTCGGAGCAACGGCTGAGTCAAGCTGACCACCTGCCCTGGCCCGGATCGGCCGAGCCGAAGGTCGGCACCGGTTCGTCGTCATCGATGGCCAGTTGGTCGAGCAGGTCCAGAGTGGTCATGGCCAGGCGCCGCAGGTGTGCTTGATCGACCGTGTCTTCGGCTACCGAGCGAGCGTGGAAGAGGCTTGCTTCCCTGATGGCCTTGTCCAGTTCGAGGCTGGGCGCTCTGCCAGCTCGCTGCTGGGCGATGGTCACGAGCTGGCCCAGCGTCCGAGTCAGATGCTCGGCACGTTTGAACACCTCGGACTGCCCGTCGCTGGGAGGCTCGTCGATTCTGCGGCGAACGATCCCTAAGAGCTGACCCAACAACCGACGCCGGGGAGGCCGTCGTTGGCGACTGCCGGCGACTCCTGTCGGTCCCGCCGGTGCGCCGAGGATCGCGTCCAGGTCGTCGTCCAGGTTCTCCGCGAGGAAGTTGTCGTGCAGCCTGGCCAGGACGCTGGACATGGTGTCGACGCTGTTATCAGCGCGCCCGGCGCGAAGAGCTGATGTGCTCATACGGCAACCTCCTCGGCGCGAAACTCGACCCACACGTCCTTGCCGTTGCCGGTCGGCGCGGCACCCCAGGCGTCGGCGGTCGCGGCGAGGAGGAACATCCCTCGCCCGTTCTCGCTGCTCCAGTCCGGCTCGCGCACCACGGGGAGCGCCGGACTGTCGTCACTGACGACGATCCGCACTCCGGACGCTGACGATTGAAGGAGGAGTACGCACTCGTTGGAGTCGGCGTGTTTGCTCACGTTGGACAGCAGCTCCGTCACACACATGACCGCCACGTCCACCATCGGGGCCCAACCCCAAGACCGCACATGTGCACTGACGATCCGTCGTACGCGGCCGAGCTGCTTCAGGTCGACGGTCAACTCTTGCCTGTACTGCTTCGTGCCTACCTCTGCCATGACGGTCATGGCTCCTCCAGCGCCCTGAACAGCGCATAGCGATGGGCCGACGCTCTGTGACCCCCCAAGCGCCATGTGTAACGCACAACAGAGTGGACCCGCCTATGCTGTTATCGCAACCCGTTCAGCTACACAGTTGCAGATTCTCAAGAAGCGGCCTAACTCACTGGCATATGACAACTGTTGGAGGGGCCGTGGCTCCATACGACACACTGGTGCCCATCACGTCCGGGAAGGGAGCCAAGTTGCCCAGTCATCCACGGCCCACGGTCCGACGCCGCAGGCTCGGCGGCGAACTCAGAAGGATGCGCGAAGCCGCCGGGGTCTCGACGGAACAGGCAGCCGATCGCATCGGCGGCGACAAGTCGAAAATCTCTCGACAGGAGAATGGTCGACAGGGCGTCAGCAAGCTGGAGATCGAAGCCCTGTTCGGGCTCTACGGCGTCGAGGACGAGAAGCTCAAGACCGCGCTCATCACCTTGGCGCGCGAAGGGCGGCGTAAGAGCTGGTGGGCGCAGTACAGCGACACGCTTCAGGAGATGTTCCAGGAGCAACTGAGCATCGAGTCGGACGCGGTCCGCATCCTCCTCTTCCAGCCCCTACTCATCCCCGGACTGTTCCAGACGCGCGAGTACGCCGAGGAGTCCATCCGCGGGGTGGAGAAGACGGCATCCGATGAGCAGATCGAGTCGTACGTCTCCGTAAGGATGGGTCGACAGGACATACTGCGAGAGAACGCACCGCAGGTAGTCTGCGTCCTGGACGAGGCAGTTCTGCGGCGCATCATCGGCGGCCCGAAGATCATGGCGGGCCAACTCCAGCGGCTGATCGAGCTGAACAACCCGCCCCGGCTCTCAATCCAGGTCATCCCCTTCGGACAGGGATGGCACGCGGGCCTCGACGGCGCCTTCAGCATCTTCAGCTACCCCGACCCCATGGATCTGGATGTGGTCAGGCAGGAGTACCTCGACGGGGCCCTTTATCTGGAGGAGGATGGTCCTGTCGAGCGGTACCAGCTAGCTTTTGACCAACTCCGAGCTTCAGCTCTACCGTCACGACAATCCATGGATCTGATCTCGCAAACGGCGCGAGATCTGAACAAGACTTGAGGCAGGCACCAGATGATGCGGCACGACCTCCCCGAGGACAGGTGGCACAAGTCCTCCTACAGCACCGATAACGGGGGGAATTGCGTCCAGAAGCAGAAGACCGCCGATGGCTACGTCGCCGCTGGCGACAGCAAGAACCGCCAGCTGGGAGCTCACGCGTTCGCTCCGGCCGTGTGGCAGGAGTTCGTGACGGCCGTAGCGGACGGCAAGCTCTAGCGTGAGCAGCGATTCCCCCGACAAGTCCGCCCTCTACTCACTCGACCTGAGCGACGTCGAGTGGCTGGGTGCTCCAGGCAGCGACCCGCACGACCGTGTCGAGATCGCACGCCTGCCCCATGGCGCGGTGGCCATGCGGAACGCGGCCTGCCCGGAGGACCCACCGCTCCGTTACACGGCAGCTGAGTGGAAGGCGTTCACCCTCGGCGTCCGCGACGGCGAGTTCGACGTATAGCCGCTCCACGGACGACGTGCGAAGGAGAGCCTATGACTGATATCCGAGAGCTGGACGGCGCGCTCTAGCACAAGAGCAGCCACAGCGGCACCGACAACGGCTGCGTCGAGCGCGGCAAGCTCCGCTCCGGCCGACAGGCCGTACGAGACACCAAGGCGCGCGAACGAGGAGCCCTGGTCTTCGACGCGGACATCTGGCAGAACTTCGTCAACGGCGAGCGAAACGGCGTGGTCTGATAGCACTCCATGCTGCTGCGCCCCCGCTCCGATTGCTTCGGAGTCGGGGGCGCATTGCGTCAGCTAGCGGGGCCCTCCTTGAACTACTCGTCGAGGTATAGCAGCGCCGTGATCGTCTTCTTGCACACGTCGCAATGCATCGGTGCCTCGATGCTGGCCAGGTCGCATTCGATGGACGTGATCCGGTCCACGACCCCGGTTTCGACCTCACCGCGCCAGGCGTCCTGCCACCGGTCGGTGTTCTCCTGGAGACGCGAGACGTAGCCGCGCGTCATCTCGTAGAACGCCCGGACGCCGTGCTCCTTCATGTAGCCCCAGTTGAACTCCAGGCTTCGGAGCACGACGGGGAAGGGGTGGAGTGCCTGGGTGCGGCCCCAGGTCTCCAGCACGTCCGCGACATCGAGCCTGCCGGCCCGCTCGTCCAGGACGGTCCACATGCCGGAGGCGTCGTAGTCGCCGAGCACCTGATCGAGGATCCCGGCGCAGCGGCGAAGGTTCGCCTTCTTCGCCTGGAAGACCCGAGCGGCCTCGGTACGCGCCTCGGACGTGGATTCCTTGCGGGCCTTGCTGATCGCCCGGGTTAACTCCGTGCTGAGAGCCGCCTCGTCACACAGTGAGTCCCCGAAGCTGAGCCACGGGTCCGGAAACCCACGCTCAGCCGTCACCTCGAAGATCCGATCGCCTTGCGTTCCCATCCGCTCCTCCTCGAAAGTCGGCAGCGGACAGGGCCCGCTGCGCGTCAACTGGATGGTGCGCACCGCCGCGCGAGTTCCGCAGCAGCCTGATCAAGCGGGACCTGGACCTGCTCGCCGCTGTCCATGTCCCGCAGCGTGACCGTTCCGGCATCGCGCTCCGCCTTGCCGTAGATCACGCAGAAGCGGGCCCCTTGATCGCTGGCCCACTTCATCTGCTTGGCGAACTTCCCACTGGACCCGAGGTAAACACCTGTTCGAACCCCGGCGCGGCGGATTTCAGCCGCCACCCGGAAGCTGTCCGCTGCCAGGTCCTCGCCCATGACCGTGACGGCCACGTCGATCTGCGAGTAGCTGCCCTCGTCGGCCTGTTCGAGGAGCGGCAGGATGCGTTCGATGCCCAGCGAGCCGCCACAGGCGGGTGAGTCCTTGCCCCCGAGCCGAGCGATGAGTCCGTCGTACCGGCCACCGGACGCGATCGACCCCGGCATGCCCGGGGCGACCACCTCGAAGATGATCCCCGTGTAGTAGTCGAGGCCGCGCACGAGGTTTGGCGTGAACCCGATGCGCTCGGCGGGGATGGCGTCCTTCGTCAGCTCCAGCAGCCGGTCCACCTCCGCAAGGCCCGCCTGACCGATCTCGCTGGACTTCAGCTCTCCCCGGATCCGCTCGACCGCGTCCGGCGAGGTGAGGTCGTCCACCAGGCCCCGCGCCACCTCGGACGACAGCCCACGGTTGGAGACCAGCTCGTCGACGACGGCTTCTGGTGAGAGCTTGTCGAGCTTGTCGAGGGTGATCAGCACGCCGGAGCCGAGGTCCGCGGGAACGTTGTACGCCTCCAGCAGGCCGAACAGCACGTGCCGGGAGTTCAGCAGGAACCGGAACTCCGGCACTCCGAGCGCGGCCAAAGCGTCGTGGAGGGCCAGAACGACCTCGGCGTCGGACAGCGGCGAGGAGGACCCCACGACGTCCAGGTCACACTGCACGAACTCGCGGAAGCGCCCCTTGCCCGGCCGGTCGGCACGCCACACCGGAGCGATGGCGTACCGCTTGTACGGAGAGGGCAGCTGACTGCCGTAGGCAGCCGCCGCGCGAGCCAGCGGCACCGTGAGGTCGTAGCGCAGAGCAAGATCAGCCTCACCGGTCGCCTCATGCTCGCCCCGGCGGAGGATCTTGAAGATCAGCTTGTCGCCCTCGTCGCCGTACTTGCCGGTAAGGACGTCCAGCCGCTCGAACGCCGGCGTCTGGAGGGGCTGGAAACCGTAGCGGGCGAACACTTCCCGGATCGTCGCGAACGCGCGCTCCCGCCTCTCATGCTCTGCGGCGAGGAAATCACGAGTGCCGGACGCGGGCTCAAACTGCTTCAACGAGGCCATGCCGTCATAGTCCCGGAATCCAGGGGCCGGGAGCAAAACACATCGAGCGGTGTCTCAAGGATCAGTCGCCCGTCTCCGGACCCAGGACCTACCGGTAGCGGCGCACGGGCACCAACCATGTCACCGCCAGCGCCTCATCCACCTCGTCCCCATCCTCCGGATCATCCGGCGCAGGAGCCTGGCGGACCTGCTCGATCTGCCGCTCGATGCCACGCAGATTCTCCTGCAAGTCCATGGTCACCACGCCATCCACGGTGACCTTCAGCGGATCGGCGAGGAGCTTCGCGCGCCGCTCGCCCAGGACCTCCAGCGCGACCGCCCGAGCCGACCGCAGCCGGAAGAACCGGCGCTCCAGGTCGGCAGGGTCCGTGTCCGGGCCGAGCTGCGCCAGCAGCCACGACCTCTGGAACTCGTCCACGAGGGACTCCTTCGTCGAACGAAGTACGACCCGTCACCAGACGGGGGATGCTGGTGACGGGCCGTACGGACAACATATCTACGATCCGGACGAGCGGGAACGCCGGGCTTGCGGCTTCTTCGCCCCGCCGCCGGCCTCCGCTCCCGCCGCCTCCGAGGCGCTGTCCTTCTCGGTGGGCTCCGGCTCGCCGACCGCGATCGGCTCCGGTTCGCTCTCCTCGAGTACCGCATCCCACGCGTCCGGGTTGGTGATGAGTTCGGCCACCTCCGGGTCCGGGGACTCGCCCGGCAGCAGGATCAGCTCCTCCCGGGTGGCCGGGTCCTGTACGTACACCGCGGCCTTCAGCCGCCCGCGGCCCGCCATCACAGGACCTTCGCCACGATGTGCGCGTCCGGGGTGTGCATGACCGGCATCGCGACCCCGGCCCCCTTGGTCCAGATCTGCACCGGGTCATCCTGAACACCACGGGTGATGATCAGGCCGGGAGCGTCCTCACGCAGGATCTCCGGGTTCGACCCGCGCGACAGCACCAGGCCCTCCGCCGTCACCCCATACATGGTCTGCGCCCACTTCTCCCGCTCCGGCGGCACCAGAATCCACCGGTCCTCCGGCAGCACCTTGCGGGGCTTGCCGTCGACGCGGACCTGGGCCTTGTAGAACTGGATCGGCGGCAGCGAGTAGTTTCCGCGCACCACGTTGATCTGCTGTGGGGTGAGCGTCGCCGTCGGCGTGGTCGACGGGTTCACGCTGCCGTAGTACGCCGCCCTGTAGCTGTTGTTCGCCGCGAGGTAGCTGAACGCCTTGCGGCTGGTGATCACCAGCTCGGGCTCCGGGGCGCCGATGTCATCCAGGTGCTGGATCCACCGCAGCTCGTCCGCGATCGGGTCGGAGGCCGGGTCCGACCACGGCCGCGAGGCGACCGGCATGTTCTCGGCGGGAACGTTCCAGTCCACCTCCAGCGTCAGCCCGTTCTCCTGCTCCAGCGTGAACCGGCCGTCCAGGAGGACATCGCCGGCCGCCAGTTCCAGCCGGGACCGGATCGCCTCGACGTGCCGTTCCACATCGTCATACAGCAGCTCGATCAGCCGGTCCTGATCCGAGCCGTGCGACGCCTCCAGCAGGATCTGCTCCTGCTCGGAGACGACGAGCTTCTGACCCAGCGCGGGCAGCGCACCCTCACGGGACGTCTGCCACGCCTCACGCGTCGCGAACGGCACGCTCGCGTTGAACGCGCGGTATTTCGCGACGTTGACGTACCGGCCGGAGTCCTTCGTACGCCACTTCACCTCCCGCATCTCCACGTTCGGGAAGATCGACTGGGTGAGAAGGAAGTCCTTCGGGGACGGGATGGCCCTGGCGAACGTCGTCAGGTCCATCACCGAGACGTCCTTGAGCAAGTCCTGAATCGTCACAGCTCAGACCGCCGCTCAGACGAAACGGATCTGCGCGGCACGCGGGTGCCACACCAGCTCGGACACATCGATGCCGCCCGGCACCTTCGACGCGCGCACCGCGCCGTGCCACAGCAGCGCGGCCGGAACCCGCGTCTGCCCCGGAGCGAACGGCGCCTCCGCGATCACGAAGCCGCGCAGGATCTGACGGCCGCAGTGCGCCTCCGGGTCGTACGGGCCGTACAGGCCGGACTCCGCGACCCTGCCGACCGGCACACCGGACAGCACCCGGCCGTACGGCTCGCACCCGTCGCCGCACACGTAGTGCGTGCCCTCGCAGAACAGGTTGAGGTCGAGGGTGATCGTGTCGACAGAGTCGGTGCCGTGCAGGGACGCCAGCCACTCGCGGTTGGCGGTCGTGTACTCGGACTTGGATACGGGCTGGATGGACATGTGTGTCTCCATGGACGCTGCGGTCAGAATCCGCACACCGCCCACGGAGGCGATGCCGTCCACGAAGTCGAAGGGGCGTGGTCCCCAAGATCTGGGCCCGGACTACTGGGCAGGTGCCTCGCGGAACTCGGGGATCAGGCCCCGCCGTTTGGCCATCTCCAGCCCGGCTGAACCAGGCTTCGACACCGGGTTCGTGCGGGTGGGGCCGCGCCCGGCCGGTGCGCCCGCAGGAGCCGCCGGCACCGCCGTGCGGACCTCCCCGAACAGCTCCGGACGGCGCGCTCGAAGCGCCTCGGCCGCCGACTGGATGTGCGCCTCGTCCGCGTCCTCGTCCTCCATGGTCAGTAGACGCTCCGCGTCCACCAGGTCATCGCCCTCCGCGCCGAGCGCCACCAAAGCGGCTCGGCGAAGCGCGGCCCGCTCCCGCTCGGCAGCCAACTCCTCCCGGCGCGCAGCCTGCAACTCTCGCTCCTGGGCTACCTGTTCCCGGCGCTCCACCTCCGACAGCGCGGCCTGCTCGGCCTCCCGCTGCGTGGACACGAACTCGGACAGGGCCTTCGGGGTGTCGAACCCGAGTGTGGACAACAGGCGCTTGATCGCGGCTCGTTCACCCTGGGCCTTTTCCCGCGTCAGCAGCTTCCCCAGACGGTCCTGGGTCACAGTGACCTGCTGATCCGAGCCACCCGCGTCGGTGCCCTCATCCAGCTGCTGGTCGTTCGTCTCGTCCTCCGAAGAGGCACCGAGAATCGGGTAGATCGGCCGCCCATCACGGCGAAAGCCCACAGGACGGCGAGGCGGCAGGGGCCGGACCATACATCTCCTCCAGAGCGCGCCCCCGCGCTGCCGATCAGTGTAGCCATCGCCGCCGACAGTCGAGCATCCATCTACAACCTGCCCGTACACAGATTCTTCACCTGGGGTGATGGCCAGGCAGGCCCCTAGCGAGCAAGCCCGGTCGGTGACCGGGCCAGCCGTCCGACGGGACCACGATCAGGCCATGCAGTACTGAGGCACCGGACGCCGACACCGACCAGATACGTCGTCAGCGGTTGCGCCACGGGCCGCTCTCCCATGGATCGGTCTCCCACGGGTCACTGTCCCCGAGATCGCTCTCCCACGGATCACGGTCGGTCTCCTGCCCCAAACCCGCACAGCCCTTATCCGCCGAGTCCCCCACCCGCAGCAGTCCTTCGGGCACGCCCGAAATCTCGAAGGAGAGGCTGCCGTCGCGGCCGCTAACCACCTCCGTACCGAACCCGAGCCCACGCAGGTCCTCGGCCAGCTTCGCCCGGCCAAAGGCACCACTCGCGAGGAGCACATCGTCCTCGAACAGCGACGACCGCCGTGGGCCGCGCAGTTCCCCGAACTCGTCAAGGACACCGACCAGATAGCTATGCACATGCAGCAACGGCGGTGGCGGCGCCTGGGGCCGGGGCTGCCCGACCGCGTGGAGCGCCACAGCAGCGGCAAACCCGGGGACAGACGCGCCGTTGTCGCCGCGCAGCTTCCAGATCAGGTACTGAAGGGAGTGGTAGGCGGCGTCAACGACCGCCTTCTCCACCCTGACGCGCAGATCCGCTCTTGCCTGAGCCCAGACCCAGGACACCGATGGCGGCACCAGAAACGTCAGGTCGAACGCCGCACCGTCCCCGCGAACCTGCGCCCCACTGATGGTGTGCCGCCCTGCTATCGCCGCGGCCAGGGCCCCGGTCGTTGCCTCGGTGCCCGCCTTGAGTCCCAGGCACCCCAATGCCTCGACCGCACCCACCCACATCGTGTTCGCCAGTCGGTCCGGCGGATCCTCCGGCCTGACGAACGCCCCCGGCGCCGCCAAGGGCTCCACAGCCCGCCTTGCCTCGTCCTTAGCTACCCGAAGCGTGCGAACCGTCAGCACAGAACGCCCCTCTCGCTGCACCAGTTGAAACCATCACAGCGGTAGTCCGGCCCAACTGGCAATCGAACACGGAAGGATCCGACCCAGGTCGGACGATCAATGCGTAGCCCCAGTCGACAACACCTGTGTGGCCCTCTCGCCGTCGGCCTGTTGGCCGTTCCCGTCCTCTGGAGCCTGCGCACCCCGCCTCGCTGCGGCGTCCTGCTCCGCCTTCGCCCTGATCCGCTCTACCTCCTGCGACGCATCCTTGATCGGATACCCGGCCTCCAGCAGCATCATCACGGCCGTCTCCAGCGACAACACCCCCGCCCCGTACGCCTTGACGACCTCCTCCAGCACCGCGCCCCGGTCGGTCGGCGTGTGCGGCGCCCACGACAGCCGCGCCGGCAGCGTCTCCCCGGCCGTCCAGCCCTCCGCCCGCCCGGCCTGATAGAGCCGCTGCACCATCTTGAACAGCAGCCGGTACTTGTGCTCCCGCGCGAGCCGCATCATGCCGATCAGCGCGTCCAGCGGCCCCAGCGCCAACTTCAGCGCATACCCGGACGGCACCTCCGTGGCGTCCAGCGTCCCCAGCCCGGCCGCCGTCACCCGCGAGTTCGCCGCGATCCGCTCCAGCAGGTGATCCACCCGCGCCCGCAGCTCAGCCAACTGCGGTGACGTGTCCAGCGCGTCCATCCGCCCCGTCTCGCCGAGCTGCCACACCGCACCGGCCTTCACCTCAAGCTCCTGCGGCCTGCCCGTCGCCCGGTCCACGGGCAACCGCGCACCCGCGAGCCCGATGATCGGCGTGCCCGTCGTCGCGGACGCCGCCGAGCTGTCGGAGTCTGTGGCCGCGAGCTCATCCAGCGCCTGCAGAACCCGCGCGAGCACCGACCGGCCCCAGTGCTCGCCGCCGTCCGGGATCGTGTTCGCGATGTGCACAACCGGCACGAAGTCGATCATCAGGTCCAGCCTGTTCAGCTCCGTGCCGTCCGCCCGCACCCGAAAGCTCGCCTTTCCCATCGGCAGACGGTCCAGCGCCTCCCCGTTCTTCAGATCATCCAGCAGCCATTCCGCATCGGTGAGGTAGCACGTCACGTTGGACACCCGGCCCGGCTCCCACGGATACGTGCGCCCCGCCACGCTGCCGCCGTCCCCGTCCTCCCCGCCGTCCTCGGATATCGGCCCCAGCTCGTACGTCACCCGACGCACCCGGGCCTTCAACCCGGCATCGTCATCCGCCGGCAGGTCCCACGCCAGATGCACCTGCGTGGGAAAGTCGTCGTCCTCGTCGTCCCACTGCGGGAAGAAGAACCCCGGATCGTAGGCGCGCAGCGTCGGCCGCTGCTTCTGCGGGTTCCACGCCAGCGCCATCACGCTGTCCCCGAGCAGCACCGCCGCCCGCTCCGCCTGCTGGACACGGAACGTCAGCAGCTCCTTGTCCGCCCACTTCCTGAGCCGCTCCTGCACCGCGGCGGCCTCCGCCGCACCCGGCGTCGGCGTCGCCTCATCCGCATGCTCCGCCCCCTCGACGGCGACCTTCTGCTCCGAGCCGAGGAGGTAACCGAGCGCGGTGTCCACCAGGTTCGCCGCGTCACCCAGCTCCCGGCGCTCCAGTGCGCCCGCATCGCCACCAGCCGCCGCGAGCTGCCCCGCCTGGTTAGAGTCGTACGACGCGAGCACCTTGTACGCGGCCAACCGCCGCAACTCATGCGGCGGCACCCACGTCTTGGCCAGCTCCGGAAACGCGCGGCTGCCCGGACGCCCGGCATCCGCCATCACTGGCTTGTAGTTCAGCCACGACCACGCATCGATCACGAGCTGGCGCAGGCCCACATCCACTCCCGGAAGGTCGGCCCCGCGCCACCGTCAGCCTAATCGTCGCTATAGAGCCGAGTCGTCCAGCACCGCAAGAGCCCAGTCCAGTGGCACGCCCTTCTCCATGAACTCGTGCAGATCACGCAGCCGAGTAAGGCACTCTCCACTCCACCCTCGGGATAGCTCAACCACCGGTCGCAAGCTCACCACTCGCTCAACCCGACCCGAGTGGGTTCCCCCCGAATCGAGGAGCACGAACCCCGCGTGCACCACCCGCTTCCCCGACGGCCGCCATCGGGGCAAGTCGGTCACGCAACCGATATCCAAAAGCAAACCCGCCCAGACCATCGGCCACCCGGAGCGCGAGTCATCCCATACCGCAGCAGGCTGAAACTCCATCAGGTCGTCCAAGTCCTCGTCGAAGAGGCACTCAGCGACCAAGCACCGGACCCGCTCATCTCGGTCACTATCGCTGTCAAACAGCAGCGCCTTCTTCTCGGCCTCATCGACCGCAACTCCGAAGACCCGTCGCGCTACGCCCTCCGGCCAGTGATATCGGTGCATACCTCCACCCCGCCGCCCCTTCAACACCAGCCACATTACGCCTCGTTGATCTAGCGCCGACCACTCAATCGCTGATCATCACCCCCACGCGGTGGTGGCATCGTCGGATCCAGGAACAGATCCCACAGCGCCCACACCGCCGAGTCCAGCAAGTCCGGCGAGTCCTCCGTCTCACCCTGACCCACGAACGTCGTCATCTGCTCCTCCAACTCCGCGAACACCCGCGCCGCCCCCACGTGATGCACCCGCGTCTGCTCGTACAACTGCGCCACCGGAGCAGCCCGCGCCCTCTTCCCTCGCGTCGCATGAACAATGCGCCAGTTCACCGTCGGGTCCACCTGCTCCAGCAGCGCAGGCAGGTAGTCACCGCCGTTGTTCGCCTCGATGACCACGCAGTCCGCACGATGCTCGTGGTACAGCGCAGCGGCCCGCTTCATCGCCTGCGTCGGCGTATGCCGATCCTGCTCGCAGTGCAGCAGATACCCGCGGGGCCGGTCGTCCCCGAACATCGACTCCACCGGAAAGCCGCGCCCCGCCACCGTGAACGCCGTCATGTCCGCGTTCTCGTGGCTCTTGGTCGCCGGGTCCACAGCCACCACCACCCGCTGAAGGTCCGGCAGATGCTCGGGCCTCCACCGAAAGCCCTCCACCTCCAGCATCCAGCCCTGCCAAAGCGCGCCCTCCACGTCCTCGAGTAGCTCGCCCGACAGCTCCTGCCGACCCAACCTGGTGCCGGCGTACTCCTCCTCCAGCTCCTCCCGCGCCGCCATACTCAGGTTCGCGTCGTTCTCCCGCATGTGCCCGCGCGTCAGCACCACCCGAGGCGGAGCACCACCCTCCCGGTGCGCCTTCTCCTGCGCCCGGCCACGCTCCACCAGCCTCTTGACGTGCGGGAGCGGCTTCGGCGTCGTGGAGATCACGACCTGCGGGGTGTCCGCCTCACGCAGGCAGAACCACAGCATGTCGTAGACCTCTTGCGCCGTGTGCCGCGACCAGGCCGCGTACTCATCCGCCCACGCCTTGTCGAACGCCCAGCCACGCAGGTTGTCCGGCGTCTCCGCACCAAAGCCACGGATCAGCGTGCCGTTCTTCAGCCGCAGCGTCGTCTCGCCCAGCGACGAGGTGTACTTCGCGATCTCCTCCGGCGGGAACACCGACAACAGCCCAGACTTCTGGGACTCAAAGCAGATGTCCCGCACGAGCGTCGCGTTCTTCGCCACCACCGCGATCTGCTGCCCCGGTGTCTGCGCCCAATCCCGCACCGCCTCCGCCGCCGTCCGCGACTTCCCCCAGCCACGGCCGGTGAGCAGCATCCACACCGTCCACAGCCACAACGGCCGCCGCTGCGCCGCACGGGCATGGTGATGCAGCCACCCCGCGTGAGGCAGCCCGTCGCAGTCCGGGACCTCGCACGCCCACCGCCGCGCCGACAGCTCATCAGCCCGCACCAGCGCCGCGACCTCGGCCCGAAGCTGCTCCTCGCTCATCACCGACGGGTCCGCGAACCCCTCGACCAAGCCGCGCTTGGCCCGACCCCGGCTCACTTCCCACCCTCCGACAGCCGCCGCTCCAACTCCCGGCGCAGCTGGTCCATCCGGGCCCGGCGCTCCTCATCCGACAGCGCCGCCACGTCCGCGCCCTGGTCCCGGTCCTCGACCGCCCCGGCCACCGGGGCCTCACCCACGGCCCGCCGTTCGATCTCCGCCGCGACCTGGATGTAGCGCAGCAACTCGGATGGCGACAGTTCCCGCGGGTCGAGTGTCTGGAGCCGCGCGACTGCCTTGCTCTGCACGGCCTGCGCCAACTTCGCATGCCTACGGGCGATGTCCCGCCGCGCCTGCGCCTGCTCCGCGAGGAACAAACGGTCCTGCTCCCGGTCGTAGGCCGTAGCCCGCATCACCCATGCGAACTGCCGCGACCACCGGCCCATCAGCGCACGGGATTTATCCAACTCCCGTGCCACCTTCGTGACACTCCGCACCGGGCCAAAGTCGCGGTACGCCGCAAACGCCTCGAACGCCTGGGGAGACTCGTACGCCTGCCGTTCCCAGGGATCGACGACTCCCCGGTCATTCACCGGTCAGCCTTCCTTCTCCCCATGCGCCATGAAGCTCCAGGGCACAAGAGTAGACATCGGCACCACCCTCACGGCCGACGCCCACGAGGAGGTGGGGGTTGTTGGCGGCGATCCGGGCGACGTCCTCGCGCAGCTCAGGGGTGCCCTCGGACGGCGCCTGGGTGTGAGTGAGCCGCTTGCGCTGGCGCGTGGTCCGGAAACCGCACTCGGCGCCGCGGGGAAGGCCCGGTCGGGACTGTCGAGGCGCCGCACGCGCAGCTCGTACCGCCGGGGCCCTTGATGTTCGGCGAAGTGCCGCAAGTACATCTGGAGAACGGTGTGGTCCCGCGTCCTGCCCGTTCTGGCCGCCTTCTTTCCTGTGGACGCTTTGCCCACGTGCGGCTCCCTCCCCGCGAGCCGAAGCCTCCCTGTCAGTAAACAGCGCAGCGTGCTCGGGCGGAGAGGAGAAGCGGCAGGGGCGTTTGATCCTGCCGACTTCACTGTGATTCAGGCCCGGCTGGACGGCGTGGTGGCGTCGTTCTCACGCCGGGCGCCGACGAGACCCACGCCGCAGCCGAGGCCGCCACTGCCAGGCGACGCACGTGACAGGGGTCTCCATCCCCGGCAGTGACCGGGTCAGCCGTGGTCTGCCGAGCGCGGTGTACGGACCAGCAGGGCGGCGAGTGCTGCGGCGGCGGGGAGGCCGGCGAGGGCGATGAGGGCGGTGCCGTATCGGCCGGTGAGGTCGTGGCCGACGGAGATGGCGAGGGGGCCGAATGCGCTGGCGGCGATGGTGATGGTGTGGGCGCTGCCGCGGATGGCGCCGAGGTGGGCGGTGCCGAAGTAGCGGGGCAGGGTGGCGGATTCGACGGCGCGGAGCAGGCCGCCCGAGGCGCCGAGCAGGAGGCCGTAGCCGATGGCGGTCCAGCCGGGTTCGACGAGGCGGGCGGAGAGCACGGCGCAGGCCAGGATAGTCATGGCGGCGGTGAGGACGGTTTTGGGCGGCAGGCGGTCGATGAGGGCGCCGGCGGCGAGGGCGGCGAGCAGGGCGGCGGCGGTCTGGGGCAGGAAGTTGGCGGCGGCTTCCACCGGGGTGAGGCCGCGTTCGCCGAGCAGGGCGATCTGGTGGAAGTTCAGGCCGGTGGTGAGCATGCTGCTGGCGGCCAGGCAGGCGGCGACGGCCCAGAACGCGCCGGTGCGCAGGGCCCGGCGCAGGGGCCAGCCGGTCAGCGGTGCGTCGACTGCGGCGCCGGTGAGCGGGGTGATGCCGTCGACGTGCTGACCGAGGTCGGCGGGCCTGTTGCGGATGCCGAAGAGTGCGAGGGGGATGACGATCAGCCAGACAGCGATGCCTTCGATGGCCCACGCCTGGCGCCAGCCGTACGTGGAGACCAGGCGTTCGACGAGGAGCGGGGCGAGGGAGATGCCGGCTGTGCCCACCGCGCTGGTGATGCCGAGGGCCAGGCCGCGTCGCTTGTCGAACCAGTACGCGACGGTGGTGGTCGCCACCAGGGACAGCGCCCCTGTCCGGCCATGCGGATGCCGACGAACCCGGCGGTCAGGCCGGCGATCCCGGTGATGAAGGACAGGGAGATCAGGATCGCGCCGAAGGCGGCTCCGACGGCTGCGATCACCCGTCTCGGGCCGTGGCGGTCGATGGCGCGGCCGACCAGCGGCATCGCGCAGGCGCCGACGAGTGTTCCGGCCAGGTAGGCGGTGGAGACCTGGGTGCGGTTGATGCCGAGGTCCGTGATGAGCGGGTCGATGAAGACCGAGACGCCGGTGGTCTGGCCCGGCGCGGTCATCGCCATGGCCAGGGCGCTGTAGCCGACGATGCGCCAGCCGTGGAAACGCCCGCCGGGCAAAGGCCCGGCAGGCGTGGTGGGATCGGCTTCGGAACGGAAGGGCTCGGTGACGCGGCTCAGTGTTCCTCCTCCCCGGCTGCCCCGTCGTCCCGAGGGGGCAGGTGACGCGGGCCGGGTTCCGGGATCGTCAGGGCATTGTCCCGGACCCGGCCCGCGCGCAGAAGGCCGCCTGCGCCCGCGGTCCGTGGGTCCGTGGTCCGCGGCGAGAGGCGGCCGGTGTCAGTGGCCGGCGGTGAGCTGGCCGGCGAGGCGTTCGTGCATGTCCGCGCTGGGCTCGTTCAGGCCGATGATGGTGACCTTCTTGCCGCGCTGCTTGTACTTGGTTTCGATGGCGTCAAGGGCGGCCACCGAGGAGGCGTCCCAGATGTGGGCGTCGGTGAGGTCTATGACGACGTCGTCCGGGTCGTCCTTGTAGTTGAACTGGTAGACGAGGTCGTTGGAGGAGGCGAAGAACAGCTCGCCGGTGACCGCGTAGACGACCTGGTTGCCGTCGGGGTCGACGACGCCGGAGACCTGGGCGAGGTGGGCGACACGCTTGGCGAAGATCACCATGGCGGTGATGGAGCCGAGGACGACGCCGATGGCGAGGTTGTGGGTGGCGACCACGGCGGCGACGGTGACGACCATCACGGTGGTCTCGCCCAGCGGCATCCGCTTGAGGGTCCCCGGCTGGATGGAGTGCCAGTCGAAGGTGGCGACCGAGACCAGGATCATGACGGCGACCAGGGCGGCCATGGGGATGTCGGAGACGACCGGTCCGAAGGCGATGCACAGCACCATCAGGAAGGCCCCGGCGAGGAACGTCGAGAGCCGGGTGCGGGCGCCGGACGTCTTCACGTTGATCATCGTCTGGCCGATCATGGCGCAGCCGCCCATGCCGCCGAAGAAGCCGGTGACGATGTTGGCGATGCCCTGGCCGATGGACTCGCGGGTCTTGTTGGAGTGGGTGTCGGTGATGTCGTCGACGAGCTTGGCGGTCATCAGCGATTCCATCAGCCCCACCAGCGCGAAGGCGAAGGCGTAGGGGGCGATGGTGGTCAGGGTGTCCATGGTGAAGGGCACGTCGGGCAGGCCCGGCACCGGCAGGGAGGAGGGCAGGTCGCCCTTGTCGCCCACGGTCGGTACGGCGATGCCGGCGGCGATGGTGATGACGGTCAGGATGACGATGGAGACCAGCGGTGCCGGGATCACGGTGGTGATCTTCGGGAAGAACACCATGAGCGCCAGGCCGCCGATGATCAGCGGGTAGACAGGCCAGGGCACGTCGTGCATCTCGGGTACCTGGGCCATGAAGATCAGGATGGCGAGGGCGTTGACGAAGCCGACCATGACACTGCGCGGGACGAAGCGCATCAGCTTCGCCACGCCGAGCGCGCCGAGCAGGATCTGGATGAGGCCGCCGAGGATGACGGCGGCGATCAGGTAGCCGAGGCCGTACTCGTGGTTGAGCGGGGCGATGACCAGGGCCATGGCGCCGGTGGCGGCGGAGATCATGGCCTTGCGGCCGCCGACGACCGAGATCACCACGGCCATGGTGAAGGACGCGAACAGGCCGACGGCCGGGTCGACGCCGGCGATGATCGAGAACGAGATGGCCTCGGGGATCAGGGCCAGCGCCACCACCAGGCCGGCCAGCACCTCGGTGCGGAAGACCTTCGGGGAGGCGAGCCAGTCGGGCTTGGACATGCGCATCTTGGGGACTGCGGACAGCGGTGAGGACATGCAACCGTTTCTGTTCGGGCGCGTGCGTCCACCTGCTGGACGCGCGCGCGTCGTACTCGACTCCGCACAAGGGGCGGAAGTCCCCGGCGGCCCGGCCTCGATGGGGGCCCTGCCGGTGGGAGTGGCAGCCTTGGTGGCTGCCGGTCGGGCATCATTGCCCGGAAGTCCGTGGGTGCCGGCGAGGGGCCTGGTCGTGGCTCACGCGCTGGCGGGGCGGCCTCGGCTGCGCCTTTACAGCGTGGCTGCCCTCGATCAAGACTCTACCCTGACGTGAGGTGAGAGTGCGACCTGTGGCTTGTGAAGTGCAGGTAAACAAGCCCTCGGATCATGTGATTCCAGACACGTATGCTGGATCACTTCGAACGTTCGAATGCGGCGGTACGCAGAAGGAGAAGGCGTGACGATGACTGAGCGGCAGATGCAGATCGGCGAGGTGGCCGAGCGGACCGGTCTGTCGCTGCGCACGATCCGTCACTACGAGGAAGTCGGTCTTGTGGCCCCCTCCGCGCGCAGCAAGGGCGGCTTCCGTCTCTACACCGAGGCTGACGTCGAGCGTCTGATGGTGATCCGCCGGATGAAGCCGCTGGACTTCTCGCTGGAGGAGATGCGGGACCTGCTGGAGATCACGGACAAGATCGCCGCCACCGACGATCCTCCGGCGGGCGAGGAGAAGGAGCGGCTGCGTGAGCGCCTCGACTCCTACCGCAAGGTGGCCGACGCCCGCTGCGAGACGCTGCGCGCCCAGCTGATGGCCGCCGAGGACTTCGCCGCCACACTCCGCCGCAGGATGGACGCGGGGAAGTGACAGCGGCGCGCGAGGGGAGGTTCTCCTCACGCGCCGCTCGGCCGGCCGGTCCGGTTATGACGCGATCGGCTCACCGCTGCCGTAGGGGCGGGTGATGACCTCCATGCCGTGTCCGGCGGGGTCCATGAAGTACATGCCGCGCCCGCCGTCGTTGCGGTTGATCTCACCGGGCTGCTTGCCGTGCGGATCGGCCCAGTACGTGATCTTGGCGTCCTGGATGCGCCGGAAGATCTGGTCGAACTCTTCCTCGGTGACGAGGAAGGCGTAGTGCTGCATGACGATCGCCTCCGCGGGGATCGCGGCGAAGTCCAGGGTGACGCCGTTGCTCAGCACGACGGGGATGAACGGGCCCCACTCGGTTCCGACTTCAAGGTCGAGGAAGTGCGCGAGGAACTCGGCGGACTCCCGGTTGTCCCGGGCGTGGACGATGGTGTGATTCAACTCGACTGACACGGTGGAATGCCTCCGTAAGGCAATCTCACGGGCACCTCCATGCCTCACCCAGGCGGTGACCGACACGCGATGCCGTGCCCTCATCGTAGACAGCCAAGTGCCCGCCGTCCCAGGGGGATTCGTCGAGCATCGCATGCTCATGCGCGGGCGAGCGCCAGCCTTCAGTACACCCACCAGCGGCCCGAGCCGCTTTGCTGTACCCATCGTGCGATGCCGTCCTCGCCGATCTTCCGTGCGTGGGTGCTGTCGAGCCGGTCGGCCTTGATGGTGCAGGTGCGGGACCAGTTGCCGCGGGCGTCCATGTCCTCGAAGGCCACGTCCCCGTCGTCGGTGCGGGTGGCCCGCCCGGCGGTGAGGATCATCTCGGAGCCGTCGGTCAGTTTCACCATGAACGTTCCCATCGGGTGTCCCTCTCTCTCGGCGTGGACGGCCTGCCGCGGCGGGCACGGGGGTGCTTCAGTAGCACCACCAGGTGCCGTTGGACGGCTGGGGCAGCCAGGTGTAGCCGCCGTCGGCCGGTCCGCGTCGGAAGACCGCCGTCACCGCGTCGGCCTGGTAGGTGTGCACCCGCTCGGCCTTGCCGTTGTGGTCGGTGCGTTCCAGCACGATCTCGCCTGCCGCGGTGCGTCCGGCGGCGTCCGCTTCGATCACGGCGTCTTCACCGTGGGCCAGTTGCAGCATGAAAAGGGCCATCGCCGGTACTCCTTGCTCTCACAGTCCGACGGGGATCGCGGGGAGGTCCTCCCAGACCTGTCGCAGGTCCGTGTAGCGGCGGTCGGGCAGCTGCTCAAGCACCGCCCGGACCTCGGAGCGGGCGCCGACGGCTGCGATGAGCAGGTCACTTCGGCCCACCCCGCCGTTCGCGAAGAGACCGGACAGATGATCGGCGATCTCGATACGGGTGACGTCGTCAGCCACGCAGACTCCCAGCGTGTGAGCGCGCGCGGGAACGGGCCGCTGCGCGGTGAATGTCAGGGCAGCCCCGACGGGCGGCTCCTCCGCCGCCCCCGGGCCGCGGTCGGGGTTCTTGGCTCTACCGCGGCCCGGGAACGGCTTGGAAGCAGGCCGACCAGGTCGGCGAGCAACACTACTCTAACGAAAGGGTAGAGTGAGAACGCAAGCCACCTCCGCCAGCCCCGCGGGCAACAACAGCCCGATCGCGTATGCCGAGGAATGACGGAGGGGCCTCTTCGAGGCGTTCACCCTCACGCAACGTGAGGGTAGGCTCGGGTCCGCCGGCGCAGTGGAGTGGACTGGTGAGGCGTCGGCTCGGCGGTCCCGGTGCGGTCCTCCGGCCGGGCCGGGGCCGCACCTGCCGGTCGCCGTCGGCCGTCTCGATTCAGGGGTGGAGCAGGTGCAGGCGGCCGGGCATGGGTTCCAGGCGCAGCGGGGCGCGTACGTCGTGTGCGGGGGTGCCGTCGATGTCCAGCCGGTAGACGCCCCAGGGTCGTTCGTAGCGCAGCCGCCGGACGCGGCGGGTGGCGAAGGCGTCGCTGCGCACCTCGAGGGTGCCGTCCGCCGTCAGGCCGACCTGCAGGGGCCGGGCCGCGGGGGCGGTGAGCTTCTCGTTGTCCAGGAGGAGATAGGCGCTGCCCGGGTGGGGCTGCAGACAGGTGATGGTCGCCTGGCGGACGGCGATGTCGAGGGCGCCGCCGGGGAGGTGGACGCCGATGACGGGGCGCCGGTGGGCGCCGAAGCTGGTCAGCGCGCCGGGTTCCTCACGGGACGGGCGCTCGATGAGCAGGGGCAGGTCCCACAGGGCCGCGGCCCGCAGCGCCTGGTCGTACTGAGAGCGGTCGGCGTGCAGCAGGAGGCCGACGCGAGGGCGCTGCCGGCCCTGCGGCCCGCGGTGGCGTTCGCCGGCCTCGGGCACGGCGCTGAGCTCGATGCAGTGGATGCCGTGATGGGCCAGGCGTTCACGCAGCAGCCGCGCCCGGTCGCGATCGGTGCGGCCCCAGCCGCGCAGTATCCCCAGCCGCCGGGCGGTGGGCAGTTCACCGGCGAGCCGTACGGCGGCGGACAGCAGGCGCTCCTGGCCGGTGTCGCTGTCCGTACGGTCGGCGCCGGAGGAGGAGGGCGTGCGGGGCGGCATACAGGACTCCTTGCGTACGTCACGGAAGGCGGGTGCCCCGACGCGGAGGAATGGCGAGGACGCGCTCCCGCAGAGGAGGGAGAGGCTCCCGCGAGCCGGTACCGGGTCAGGGCAGGACGCCGGTCTCGCGGGCGGCGGCGACATGGCCGCCCCAGGTGTGCCGCAGTGCCCCGCCCGAGTGGCCCGGGGCGGGACTCGTTGCGACTCTCCCGACCTCGCATCCCTAACCTAGCGCGAGAGTTGCCCGCTTGGGAATTCCAGTTTCACCAAGGCAATGGAGTTGCAGACTCTCACGTTGAGATAGGGTTCGTCGCGCCGGTCGATCCACTGGACAGGTCCGGTCGGCTCGGCGGCCCCGATAGGTCCTCCACCCGACGGTGGTCGGGGCCGCCATCCCCCTTCGCCGCCTCAGCCGCCCGCTCGGCGGAGCTTCGCGGCGGGGTCGGAGGCGAGCCAGCCCCGGGCGCCCCAGAAGTCGACGGCCCGCAGGATGGTACTCACGGCGCGCTGCGCGCCTGCGCCGTTGCAGTCTCCCCAGTGCCCCTCACACCAGGCGGCCAGCGCGTCGGCGGCGTCGGGTGCGTCCAGGACGCCGAGGCGCTCGTACGAGCCCAGGTGGGTGCCGAGCAGCAGCATGGCGGTGTGGTCGACCTCGCCTGAGGCTTCGGCAAGGAAGGCGGCGATCGCCTGCCGCACGGTCGGCACCGCGGAGGGTGCCGGGCGGGGGCGGCTGCGCTCGGCCCGGGGCCCCGCGGGCACGGCGGCCGGCTGCCGCGGACTCTCCCGGGGGCTGGGCGCCGGGGCGGATGGCGGTGACGGTGGGCGTGCCGGTGCGGGAGGTGGCGCCGACTGCGGCACGGCGGGCCGCTCGCCGCTGCCGTACAGGCAGTTGGAGACGTAGTCACCGGGTACCGGCGTGTTCTGGGCGATGGAGGTTTCCAGGACTTCGGCGTCGCAGGTCCGACACAGCGGCACCTCCCGCCAGCCGATGATCGAGAGCTGCGTGCCCCGCGAATGACGGGTCATCGACTGCGGCCGCTGCACGATGTCCTGGCCACCGCAGCCCGCACAGCGCGGAGCACCCCTCATCCACTGGGCCCCACACGACAGGCAGGTGACCCGGATGTCGCCCGCGCAGGGCTCCCCGCGCAGTTCCTCGTCCTCCCCGCACGACGGACACTCCGCCACACCCGCCATCGGTCTCCCCTCCCGTCCGCCTCATCCGACCGAGCAAGCCACTCAAATCTACCTTCACGTGAGGGTAGGTTCTTGCGGGATGGCCGGAGGGCAGCCCTGGAGGGGCTGTCCGGCCAGGTGCGGCTGTGTGCGCTCCCTGATCTGTGGCACCTGCTGCCCGACCTCCCGGACGGCCGGCTGACCCGGATGCGGCTCGGGCGGCACGGCGGGTGGCGGGCATCCGCACTCGCCGTCATGCGCCCGGGTGCGGCACCGGCCTCCGAGCCGGTTGCGGCACGTCTATTCGTGCGCGGCCAGGAGGTGTTCGAGGCGCGCACCGGGAAACTCCCGCTCGAAGGAGCCCGCCTGCCAGCGGTCCGGGAACAGGGCGAGGTGGGCCTTGTCCCGGATGCGGGTCAGGGCTTCGCCCTTGACCAGACGGGAGCTGTTGAGTGCCTCGGCCCCGGCCGCGTCGGTTGCCCGCGCCAGGTGGTAGGGGAGCGTCTCCAGCCGTACGGGAGCGGAGAACTCGCCCGCCATCCGCGCGGCGACGACGTCGAACTGCATCGGCCCGACCGCCGCCAGCACCGGCGCCTGGTCCCCGCGCACGTCGGAGACCAGCACCTGCACCACGCCCTCCTCGTCCAGCTGGGCGATACCGCGCCGGAACTGCTTGGAGCGGCCGATGTCGACGGGGCGCACGACCGCGAAGTGCTCGGGCGCGAACGTCGGCATGGGCGGGAAGAGGGCGGGCTGCCCGTCGTAGAGGGTGTCGCCCACGCGCAGGGCGGCGGCGTTGACCAGGCCGACCACGTCGCCGGGGTAGGCGGTGTCGACCATGGAGCGGTCCTGGCCGAAGACGCTGTGCGCGTATTTGGTGGCGAACGGCTTTCCGGTGGCGGCGCGGGTGACGGTCGCGCCGCGTTCGAAGATGCCGGAGCAGACCCGCAGGAAGGCGATCCGGTCACGGTGGGAGGGGTCCATGTTGGCCTGCACCTTGAACACCAGCCCCGAGAACGGCGCGTCCACCGGTCGGCTGCCGCCGCCCTCCAGCTCCCGCGGGCCCGGCGGCGGGGCCAGGTCCACGACGGCGTCGAGCAGCAGGCGTACGCCGATGTTGGAGATCGCGGCGCCGAAGAACACCGGTGTGGAGGTGCCCGCCAGGAACGACGGACGGTCGAACTCGGCCCCGTCCGCCTGCAACAGCTGGAGTTCCTCGGTGGCCCGCTCCCAGTCGGCGCCCTCCTCGAAGGCGGCCTGCTCGACGGGAACCGGCTCCTCGATCGCCTCGTGGGCCCCGCCCGGTGCGCGGGTGTAGCGCAGCATCCGGCCGGGTTCGCGTACGTCGACCAGCCCGCGCAGGTATCCGGCATCGCCGACCGGCCAGGTGACCGGGGTGGGCTTGAGACGGAACTCGCGCTCGATCTCGTCCAGCAGCTCCAGCGCCTCGCGGCCGGGACGGTCCCACTTGTTGACGAACGTGATGACCGGGATGCCACGGTGCCGACACACGTCGAAGAGCTTGCGGGTCTGCTCCTCCAGCCCTTTGGCCGCGTCGATGAGCATCACCGCGCAGTCGACGGCCGCCAGCACCCGGTAGGTGTCCTCGGAGAAGTCCGCGTGGCCGGGAGTGTCCAGAAGGTTGAGCACAAAGCCCCGGTGTGCGAACTGCAGCACCGCCGAGGTGACGGAGATGCCACGGGCCTTCTCCATCTCCATCCAGTCCGACGCCACACCCCGGCGGCCGGACTTGCCGTGCACCGCGCCCGCCGACGTTATCGCGTGCGCGTGCAGGGCCAGGGCTTCCGTCAGCGTGGACTTGCCCGCATCCGGGTGGCTGATCACGGCGAACGTCCGCCGCCGGGCCGCCTCGTCGGCCGCCCACTGACTCGTGGCGCTCACCGGACCGCCTTCACGCCCGCCACAGGGGCATCCAGCAGCTGAGAGAGATGCCCGTGCAGGGAACGGGCAAACTCCTCCGCCGACGACAGCTCCCGGCGCAGGTCCTCACACCGCGCGTCGGCCTGCACCCAGTACTTCCGCAACCTCGCCACCAGTTCCTCGTGCGTTCCCTCGTCGGTCTCGGGCCAGGCTCCGCCCGTGTCGGGCAGCCGCTCCAGGACGTCCAGCAGCGCCCGTACGTCCTCCAGACAGAAGCCGAGCGGCCGCATCCGGCGCACCAGCGCCAGCCTGCGCACCTCCGCCTCCGTATAGAGGCGGAAACCACCCAGGCTGCGTTCGCTGGGAGCCACCACGCCGACGTCCTCGTAGTGCCGGATGGTGCGCAGGGACAGCCCCGTCCGCTCGGACACCTCGCCGATCTGCATCAGCTTTCCGCCCACGGCTCCACCACCTCGCGTCGCCAGCCCGGCACCCCTGCCGACCTACAAACCTACCCTGACGTTAGGGTAGATTGGCAATCGCTGCAACGAGGGCGGCCCGACAGGCTGCCGTCGTCGTCAGGCGGCGCCGCCCTCATTCCCCCGAGGGGCGGCACCGCCGACCGCCCGATCCCGCTCAGGAGTCAGTACCGCAATGCGTCTTGGTGTGCTCACCTCCGGCGGCGACCGCCCCGGCCTGAACGCCGTCATGGTCCTCGCCACCCGGTTCGGCTGGCACGCAGTAGAGGCCGTGCACCGCGGCGAGTCCGGCCAGATGACCGCGCTGCGCGGCACCGAGATCGTCATGGTGCCGCTCGCTGAGGCCGTCGAGATGCTCAAGACCGTCCCGCAGGGGCGGTACGCCGAGGCAGAGACGGTCCTGTGATCCGATGAGCCACGTACCGCTTTCGCCGCATCCCCTGGGGCTCCGTAAAGCAGTTGCGGGACCGCTCCGCCAGGCGACAACACTCGGCACAGCACGCGCCCCAGCCCTTGGAGGAGAGCAGTATGACCAGCCCCGCCTTCCCGGACATCACCCGGCCCGACGCCCATCGCCACCCGGTACGCAGGTGATCGGGAACGGCAGGTGCGGATGGCCGACACCGACATCGGCGAATACGACCGCGGCCCCTGGGTGCGCGGGATCGCCGCGCTGTCCTGGTTCCTCAGCACCGACCAAGAGACGGTGCTGACCTGTGCACAGTGGACCAGCGCCACCGCCCACGACGCGTACCTGCGGGACAGCGGAACCGCGGCCGCGCTCGCCGGACCGCCCCGCTACCGCCTGTACCGCAGCCTCGCCCAAGCCGACGAGACCCGCCCGCCCGGCTGCCTGGTCACCGCCGCCTTCGACGTCGACGGGCCCGCATGCCAGCGCCACTTCGTCGACACCCTCACCGCCGCCCTGCCCACCGAAGGAAGCCACCCCGGGGCCCTCTCGGCCCACTTGCTGCTGAGCGCCGACGGCACCCGCGTCCTCAACTACACCGAGTGGACCAGCGCCGAGGCCCACCAGGAGGCAGCCGAATCCGGGCTCCACGACAAGGTCCACGAGATCTTCTCCCACACGCCTGGCGTACGGCTCACCCACGGCAGGTGATACCACCTTCACCGCTCCCTGCGGCCGTCGGCGTAAGCCGACCGGCCCAGGGGCACCCATCACGGGGAACACCCGTCCGTCGAGAAGCAGAGAGATCGCGCAGGCAATGGATCACCCCTTCCAACTCTCCGGTAACGTCAAGGTATGAGTCATCCGCATCCAGAGCTGAAAGCTGCCCCGCCGCTGCCCGAGGGAGGGCTGCGGGTCGTCGCCCTGGGCGGTCTGGGTGAGATCGGCCGCAACATGACCGTCTTCGAGCACGCCGGCAAGCTGCTCATCGTCGACTGCGGCGTGCTGTTCCCCGAGGAGACCCAGCCCGGCGTGGACGTGATCCTGCCGGACTTCACCTCGATCCGGGACCGCCTGGACGACGTCGTGGCCGTGGTGCTCACCCACGGGCACGAGGACCACATCGGGGGCGTGCCGTACCTGCTGCGCGAGCGGTCCGATATTCCCGTCGTCGGCTCGAAACTGACGCTGGCGTTCCTGGAGGCCAAGCTCAAGGAACACGGCATCCGGCCGCGCACCGTGCGGGTGCGCGAGGGCGACCGGCGCGGGTTCGGCCCCTTCGACTGCGAGTTCGTGGCGGTCAACCACTCCATCCCGGACGGCCTCGCGGTCGCCATCCGCACCGGCGCCGGACTGGTGCTGCACACCGGCGACTTCAAGATGGACCAGTTCCCGCTGGACGACCGCATCACCGACCTGCGCGCCTTCGCCCGCCTCGGCGAGGAGGGCGTCGACCTGTTCCTCACCGACTCCACCAACGCCGAAGTACCCGGCTTCACCACCTCCGAACGCGAGCTGAACCCCGCGATCGAGCAGGTCATGCGCACCGCGCCCCGGCGGGTCATCGTCTCCAGCTTCGCCAGCCATGTGCACCGCATCCAGCAGGTCCTGGACGCCGCGCACCAGTACGGCCGCAAGGTCGCCTTCGTGGGCCGGTCGATGGTCCGCAACATGGGCATCGCCCGCGATCTCGGCTATCTGAAGGTGCCGCCCGGCCTGGTGGTCAACGTCAAGGAACTGGAGAACCTGCCCGACCACCAGATCACCCTGGTGTGCACCGGCTCCCAGGGCGAACCGATGGCCGCGCTGTCCCGGATGGCCAACCGCGACCACCAGATCCGCATCGGCAAGGGCGACACCGTCCTCCTCGCCAGCTCCCTCATCCCCGGCAACGAGAGCGCCATCTACCGCGTCATCAACGGCCTGACCCGGTGGGGCGCCAACGTCGTCCACAAGGGCAACGCCAAGGTGCACGTCTCCGGCCACGCCAGCGCCGGCGAACTCGTGTACTGCTACAACATCGTCCAGCCCCGCAACGTCATGCCCGTGCACGGCGAGTTCAAGCACCTGCGGGCCAACGCCGACCTGGCCATCCGCACCGGAGTCGACCCCGACCGGGTCGTCATCGCCGAGGACGGCGTCGTCGTCGATCTCGTGGACGGCCGCGCGTCCATCACCGGGAAGGTTCCGGCGGGCAACGTCTACGTGGACGGGATGGAGGTCGGCGGCGTCACCGAAGCCTCCCTCAAGGACCGCCGCACTCTCGCGGAGGAGGGCGTGGTCACGGTGGTGGCGATCGTCGACGCAGACACCGGCGCCCTCGCCGAAGCCCCCGACTTCCTGGCCCGCGGCTTCGTCCACGACGACACCACCTTCGAGCCAGTCGTCCCCGTGATCGAGAAGACCCTGGCCACCGCGGCCGAGGAAGGTGTCGGGGACGCACACCAGCTCGAACAGCTCATCGCCCGCGCCGTGGCGAACTGGGCGTTCCGCACCCACCGCCGCAAGCCCCTCATCATCCCCGTCATCATCGACGCCTGAGTTCACAGCCGGGCAGAAGACCCCGAACTCACCGGCGGACAGCCATCAGCAGCGAAAGGTGCATGGATGAGCGCGCGCTTCGAAGAGATCGACTGGCACCCGACCCCGCTGGGGGACATCAGCCTGCGGCGCCGGCGGTTTCCGGGGTCGGACACCGACGTGTACGAGGTGAAACTCGGCGACGAGTTCCTGATGTCCAGCCTCTTCACGGCCGGAGAGATCGCGCTCGCGCGACTGGGGCTGGCGGGGCTGTCCGGTGCCGAGCTGGACGTCGCGGTGGGCGGGCTCGGCCTCGGCTACACCGCCCGGACCGCCCTGGACGACCCACGTGTCCGCTCCCTGACCGTCATCGAGGCCCTCGGCGAGGTGATCGACTGGCACCAACGGCACCTGGTCCCGCTCGGCGCACGCCTGGCCGAGGACCCCCGCTGCCGACTGGTCCAAGGCGACTTCTTCACAGCGGTCGGGGATCCCGCCGGCCTGGATCCGCAGTTACCGGGACGCCGCTTCCACGCCATCCTGCTGGACATCGACCACTCGCCGCGCCACGTGCTGCATCCACGCCACGCCGCTCTCTACCAGCCTCCGGGGCTTCGGGCGCTCGCCGATCATCTCCAGCCCGACGGCGTCTTCGCCCTGTGGTCCAACGACCCACCGGACGAGCAGTTCACGTCCGCTCTCGCGGACGTCTTCGCCGCGCCCGAAGCCCACGTCGTCGACTTCGACAACCCGCTCCAGGGCGGCAGCGCGACCAACACCGTCTACGTGGCGCGCAAGAAGTAGGGGCGAACCGACTCGCAAACTGGGGCGCCTGCCGGCAGCTGGGGCGTACGGGCATCGGCGGGGCGCGACCTGCGAACCATGCGATCCGTCTGGCCGCTTGAGCCCGGGTCCGCAAGTTTCCGCAATCCCGTCAACACCCCGCCGCTGACGTGCGCGCTCGGTGACCCGTGGCCGGAGAAGCAAGAGGCCCTGCTGGAACGTGTCCGTGGATACGAGCAGGGCGCTGCGGGGCAGGCGGCCAAGCTGCGTTCAGCTGGCGCGGGCCGAGGAGTTCGCACGGACGCTGCGCGAGCGGGTGGAGCAGAACCAGGGCGCCGCTGTCCGGTAGGAAGAACGGGGCGGTGTCTCACCCCTTCCCGGTGGCTTCGGACGGACCGCTCGCGGTCAGGGCGCGACGCAGGTCAGCGACGGCCGGGGCGCCGTCGGTGGTGCCATCAGCATGGCGGTAGAGCCGGCAGGACAGACTCGGCGTGGCGCCGTCATGGGCGAACGGGTCGATGCCGTCCAGCAGGAGAGTGGGCGAACCGGTCATCCCCTGCCGGGTGGCCTCGTCCGCGTCGTTCACCTCGATCCATTTCACCGGTAGGGACCGGCCTTCGAGAGCTTCGGCGATCCGCTCACGGACGAGCCGGTCGTTCGGGCAGTCCGGCACGGTCAGTACCGCGATGCGTGTCGTGGTCTCCGCCTGGTTCATGGCGGACCCCTTCCATTTCCGGCGGTTCTTCGTCTGTGCCTGGACGGTAGACCTTCCAGTGCGCTGGAAGGTCAAGGGCTAGTCTGGAGGTATGCGCATCGGTGACCTCGCCGCCGTCAGCGGGGTGACGGCGAAGACCCTCCGGTTCTACGAGCAGGCCGGGCTGCTGCCCGCGCCTGCGCGTACCGCGGGCGGCTACCGCAACTACCCGGAGCAGGCCGTGAAGCGGCTTGCGTTCATCCGCGACGCCCAGGGCGCGGGGATGAGCCTGGCCGAGATCCGTTCCGTGCTCGCTCTGCGCGATGCCGGCGTGTCCCCCTGCGCCCACGTCGCCGCACTCGTCGACGGGCACCTTGAGGACATCGACCGGCGCCTGGCTGAGCTCCAGGCCACGAAGGCGGTCCTCCAAGGGTTGGCGGAGCGGGCCGCCGCGGCCGATCCTGCCGACTGCACGGACGCCGAGGTATGCCGCATCCTCACAGGCGCGAACAGCTCTCGCGGACGGTGAGCACCGTCACTGAAGGGGCCGGCCGAGCCCGCCTAACGTGAAGGCTCCCAGGGGCATCGTCCCCGTTCACGGTGAGGAGCAAGGCCATGCTGCGTGCGGTGTGGAACGGCACGGTGATCGCGGAGACCCCGCGCACGGTGATTGTCGAGGGCAGCCACTACTTCCCGCCCGAGTCACTGCACCGGCAGTACTTCACGCCGAGCAGGACCCGGTCACTGTGCTTCTGGAAGGGGGTGGCCCGCTACTACAGTCTTGAGGTCGACGGGCTGAGGAATCCGGATGCCGCCTGGTACTACCCCAAGCCGAGCCCACTGGCCCGGAAGGTCAAGGACCATGTGGCGTTCTGGCGGGGCGTACGGGTGGAGGGCACACCGGAGCCGGACCAGCCGGCAGACAACAAGGAATGACGGGGCCGGTCAGCGGCGGGTGAGGTGCCGGAGCGCGACGACGGCCTGAAGGGTGGCGGCCGGCCTCAGCAGGACGGGGCGTGGCCGCTCGGGCATGGTGCCGCAGCGCAGCGCGAGGCCGGTGACGGCGACGACGGGAAGCGCCCAGGTGGCGACCGCCGCCACCTGGACGGTGCGGCTCGGTTCGTGACGCAGGGTGAACCACATCCAGTACGCGGCATCGGCGAAGGTGTCGGCGTACTCCCCGAAGGGGGAGTTTGTGCCCTGATGGCGGGCGAGGCGTCCGTCGGCGAGATCGAGGCCGATCGCCAGCACCCCGGAGATGCGACCGCCTCCGCCGGGCAGGGCTGGGAGGTTGGCGCGCATCAGCGTCAACGCGTCAGCGGTAGTGAGGCAAGTGCGCTGTTCCAGCAGACCCAGGTGCAGTACGGCGAGGGCCCAGCTGGTGGTCACCCAGCGTCGTCCGGGCCGTCGGCCGGAGGCCACGGCGTACAGGGCGCCGTGCAGGGCGGTGAGCTCGGCCAGGGCCCGCGGTCGTCGGGCGGCCTGGCGCAGTGACCGGCGGGCAGCGCGCCCGAGGAAGCGCACGACGGCAGCCGGGACGAGGTGCCCTTCACGCAGTTCGGCCAGCAGCACGTTCGTAGCGGCGCGGCTGTCGGCCATCTCGGATACGGACTCCACGCTCCTCCGTCCTCCACAGGGTGATGGCGCTGAGAGTAGAGGCCGACGCGCCCGGAGGAAGGTGAGCGCGCTCACTGATCGGCGGGGTTAACCGGCCTAGCGTCGGTCAGGAGACGGGACGGACACGCGTGGAAAGGTCTGGGCGATGGTGTGGATCGGTGCTCTGGCAGGGGCGGTAGTGGCGGGCACGGGTGCGGCAGCCGGGTATCTGGGGCTGGTGACCGGGGCGCTTCCCCTGGACGTCGGAGTCGGACGGCGTAGCCGGCCGCTGGGGCCCCAGGCCATCGACATCGCAGCCCCGCCGGAGGTGGTGTTCGACGTCATCGCCCAGCCGTATCAGGGGCGGGCCACGCGGGCGATGCGCGAGAAGGTGCTGGTGCTGGAGCGGGGCTCCGACATGGTGCTCGCCGCCCACCACACCCCGGTCGCGGGCGGACGGCTGACGGCGACGACGGTGGAGACGGTGCGGTTCACCCGCCCGCAGCGGGTCGACTTCCGCCTGGTGCGCGGGCCGGTGCCCGCCGTCACCGAGTCGTTCACCCTCACCGAGCACGATCCCGGTACGCGGCTGGTGTACGAGGGCGAGCTCGCCACGGACCTGTGGCGAGCCGGGCAGTGGTGGGGCGACCTGGTCGCCCCACGATGGGAGGCGACGGTTGCCGCGTCCCTGGCAAAGGTCCGGCAGGAGGCCGAGCGGCGCGCGACCTTGCCGTGAACGGCTCGCCGTACCACGGCAGCCGGACGTTGGCGGTGGGTGCGGGTGGCGCAGCCGTGTGCATCCCGTCGGAAGGAGGCAGTTGGTCATGGTGGCGAAGCGGAAAGGCCCCTCTGAACGGGAGCAGGCCATGGAGCACCGGTATGCCGATAGCCACCTGGACGAGCGCGGGCTCGAGGACCCAGCCGGGCTGGTCCGGCGGGCCGGGACGCAGGAAGAGCCGGGTGAAGTGCTGGTCGGCTCGCCGACGCCTGCGGATGCGGCCCCGTCCCGGGGTGTCCCGGATCAGGTGCGGGTGCGTGATCGTGTGGGCGGCTGGCTGGTCAGGGCGCTCAAGCGCGCGGTGTTCTGCTGGCTGCCTCCTCCTCGTAGCTGATCGCCCCGGAAATGGCGGCCGACCGTTGACCGGTCGACCGTGCGGACCGTCCGCTCTGCCGCAGTGGTGCGCTTCGCGTGTGCGGTCAGTCTTGGCCCAGGTCGGTCAGGGCGTCCTCCACGGCGCGGTGGAAAGTGGGGTAGCCGAACATCATGTGGCGAAGCCGCTCGACGGGAATCTCGCTCTGCACGGCGATGGCTAGGCCGTAGAGGACTTCACCACCCGCCGGGCCGGCGGAGGTGGCCCCGACCAGGACGCCGCGGTCGGTGTCCGCGACGAGTTTGATCAGGCCGTCGTTGCCGGCCTTGTGGATCCAGCCGCGTGCCGAGGACGGCACCCGCGCGACGCCCGTCCGTACCCGCACCCCCTGCTCGCGGGCGGTCTGTTCGGTCAGGCCCACGGAGCCGACCTCGGGGTCGGTGAAGGTGACGCGGGGCAGGGCCTGGTAGTCGGCGTCCGGTCCTGGCCGGCCGAGGATGTCGCGGACGGCGATCTCGGCCTGGTACATCGCCACGTGGGTGAACAGTCCTCGGCCGGTAACGTCACCGACACCCCAAACGCCCTGTGCCGCCCGCATCTGCCCGTCCACGGCCAGGGCGCGGGCGTCGGGATCGAGCCCGACGGTCTCCAGGCCGAGCCCAGTCAGATGGGGTCGGCGTCCGGTGGCCACCAACAGGTGCTGCCCGGCGACCTCCTCCCCGCTTTCCAGGGTGAGGCGGAAGGCGTGATCTACGAGCCGTACTCCGGTGGCGCGTGCACCGGTGCGTACGGTGATGCCTTCCTCTGCCAGCACAACGGCCAGCAGTGTGCCGACTTCGGGTTCCTCCGCGGGAAGCAGCCGCTCCATCGCCTCCACGACGGTCACCGCGGTGCCGAAGCGGGCGAACGCCTGCACCAGCTCCACGCCGACGGCGCCGCCGCCCAGCACGAGCAGCGAGGCCGGCGGCTCCTTGACCGAGACCGCCTGCCGGTTCGTCCAGTACGGCACGTCCTCCAGTCCGGGGACGGGCGGGATCTGCGGGCGGCTGCCGGTGGCCAGCACCACCGCGCGCCGGACGGCGAACACCTGGCCATTGGCCTCCACACGGCCGGGGCCAGCCAGGCGGGCACGGCCGCGGACGAAGCGCCCGCCCTTGCGGGTGAACCGGTCGACGGCCACCTGGTCGTTCCAGTTATCGGTGGCCTCATCCCGGATCCGGGCCGCGACCGGCGCGAAATCCGCAACCACCTGGGCATCTCCGGCCATACCGGGAACGCGCCGCGCGCCGGCGAGCAGATTCCCAGCGCGGATCATCATCTTGCTCGGGATGCACGCCCAGTACGGGCACTCCCCGCCGACCAGTTCCGCCTCCACCCCGACCACGTCCAGCCCGTCCCCGGCCAGCCGCTCGGCGGCATGCTCACCGCCCACCCCCATGCCGATCACCACCGCATCGACTTCCTGCACCCGCGCCATGAGGATCCTCCTTGATCAACCGCGCCCGAGGGACTTGGTCATTACGTATCCGGGACGGCAGAGGGTGTCTGCGCCGCCGCGTCGCCGGTGTCACCCGCCTGGCGGGTGCGCCGCCCGGATCGGCCCGTCCTCGATGTGCCCCACACCAGCGTGCCGGTCAGCATCAACAGCGTGAGCGGATAGAAGACCGGGCGCAGCGGCATCAGGACCGGCAGCAGTGCGGCGGCGGTGCTCGCGCCGAGGACAAGCAGAAACGTCGGCACGCAGCAGGCGAATCCGAGCAGGAACGCCGGGAGCACGCCCAGCAGCCGGGCGTAGCGGGTGCGCCGGCAGGAGGCGGCCTGCCGGGCGGCGTGGGCGGCGACGGCGATGTTGCAGCCGACGAGCACCGCCACGACGGAGCCGAGCATCAGGTTGACCGGGCTGAGGAAGACCGCGAGGTGGCGGGTGGGGTACCAGGCGAGGACCGGCTCGAACAGATACGGCCCGCGGACCTCCAGCAACTGTCCGGGAGCGGCCTGGAACACGGGTGCGCCGGTGAACCGGCCAGAGGCCGAAACGACGAGGTCCCCGAGGGAGAACAGATACACCAACAGGGTGACGCTCGCGACGATCAGCGCCGTCCTGCGGTGGCGGCGTGCGGCGAGGGCGGCACGCACCCGCCCGGGCGTGGCCTTGATCGCGAGGACGGTGGCGTCCCAGGCGTCGCCCGTCCTGGCGAGCACGGTCAACAGCCTGCTCATGTCCGCACCTGGCTGTTGGGATAGAAGGCGTACCAGGCGAACCACATGGCGTCGAGGAAGTCCGCCGGTTCCCACCGATCCCCGACCTGCTGCACGACGCGGGCGGTGCCAAGTTGGTCGTCCCAGCGCGCCTCCACCCGCGTGCCGCCGACCTCCGCCCGCACGATCCGGTTCGTCCGGACAAGGTCCTTGTGGATGGCCAGCCGCTCACTGCCGACCCGCACGCCGATGACGACGTCCTTGTCGGCGAAGCGGTCACTCGTGGCCAGGACGGGGAAGATCGGCCGACCCTTCGCGTAGTAGCCGCCCCGGTCCGGATAGGAGTCGTAGGAGCCGTACGGGTCGCTGCCGTACGAGCGCAGTGCGCCGGTATCGGTGGACAGCACCGCCGTGTCGGGGTGCGCGGTGCGCCACTGCTTCCACGTCGTCCACACCAAAGGGACGGTGTCCAGCCGGGTGCCCTTGAGCGGGCCGCTCACCGCCTGACCGAGCAGCTGCGGCCACTGGGATCCGGTCTGCCGGTCGTACATCAGGAGGTTGGAGTTGACGAGTTTGCCGGTGGTGCCGAACGTCAGGTCCTGGACGCCGGGCGGGGCGGAGAATCCGATGACCGTGCCGGTCAGCGGGCAGTAGGTGACCGCGAGCGGTTCGCCGCCGACGGTGTCGTTGACGATCTCGTGCCACACCAGGACCAGCTGGGGGTAGGCCCTCACCTGGCCGTGGTACTCCAGCCCGAAGACCGGATCGTCGTCGTCGAGGAAGTCGGCCTCGCTCGCCGACACGAGCCGGGGCGTGTCTATGGAGGGGATGCCGTCCTTGCCCGGCCCGCCGGACAACGCCGAATCGGCGAGCGCCTCCAACGACGGATCCTGGCCCGCCTGCACGGCCGTCACCGGCGCGGACGGCCGATCGGCGAGGGTCTGCCAGCCGATCACACCCCCGCCCACGAGCAGAACGACGACGCCCCCGATCACTCCGGCACCCTTGATGGCCTGCCGCCGTGACGGGCGGGGGGACTGTGGACCGTTCACCTGGCACCTCCCGAAACGGCTCGGGACACCGGCTCGCACGGCGGGAGAACACCGCTTCACACCTCTGATCGTGCCCGGATCGGGGGGACGGTTCGGTGAGCGCGCTTACAGTTCTCGCTCTCTGTGGCGGCCTACGGTCGGATCATGGTGCTCAGGATCGTGCTCGGGACGGTATACACGGCGATGGCCCTCGGCCAGCTCGCCTCCTTCGAGCACATGCCGCGCATTCTGGCCGCGTACGGGCTGCCGGCCGATGGCGCCGCGACCGTGCTGGCCGCGGCGCTGATCGCGGGGGAGCTGGTGTGCGGGATCTGGTTCCTGGGCCGCCCGCGATCCAAGGCCCTGGCGCCGGTGTGGGTGTACGCGGGCGTGTCTCTGGTGTGGTCGCTGCTGGCTGTGCAGGCGTACGCGCGGGGACTGGGGGTGGACAACTGCGGCTGCTTCGGCATCTACCTCACGCAGCGGCTGAGCTGGTTTGTGCTGTTCCAGGACGCCCTGACCTTGCTGTACGCCGCCGTGCTGATCCACTCCGCCCGCCGGGCGCCCGCTCCTTCGCACACCGACCGGGAGGAGGCGAGCCGCGGTGTCGGTGTCCCGTGAACGTTCCGGTCTCGGCGGCATGGCGGCGGCCGTAGGTGCCGGACTGGTGATGGTGGTGTGCTGCGCGGGCCCGCTGCTCGTGGCCGGCGGGGCACTCGGCACCGTCGGCGGGGCGCTGGCCAACCCGTGGGTGATCGCCGTCGGCGCGGTGATACTCCTCGCCGGCACCGGCTACGCCCTGCGCTGCCGGGCCCGTGGCCGCAGGGGCGCCGGACCGGACGACTGCTGCCCGACCGTACCGGCCGAGCCCCAGCCACGCGAAGAAGTCGATCCGGCCGGTGACCACCGCTGAACGGCTGCCCCTACGGGAGAGGAGTTCCTCGATGACCCAGGCACCAGCGCCCCGGCGCAAGGCGGACCGGGACGAGGTGTTCGTCGAGTTCACCAAGTCGATCTGCCCGATGTGCAAGACGCCCGTCGACGCGCAGGTCAACATCCGTGACAACAAGGTCTATCTGCGCAAACGGTGCCGCGAGCACGGCGAATTCGAGGCCCTGGTGTACGGGGATGCCGAGGAGTACCTGTCCTCGGCCCGCTTCAACAAGCCCGGCACGATCCCCCTCACCTTCCAGACCGAGGTGAAGGACGGCTGCCCCTCGGACTGCGGACTGTGCCCGGAGCACAAGCAGCACGCCTGCCTGGGCATCATCGAGGTCAACACCGGCTGCAACCTGGACTGTCCGATCTGCTTCGCCGACTCCGGCCACCAGAGCGACGGCTACGCCATCACCCACGAGCAGTGCGAGCGGATGCTCGACGCCTTCGTCGCCTCCGAGGGCGAGCCGGAGGTGGTGATGTTCTCCGGCGGAGAACCCACCATCCACAAGTACATCCTCGACTTCATCGACCTCGCCCAGGCCCGCCCGATCAAGAACGTCAACCTCAACACCAACGGCATCCGCCTGGCCACCGACAAGAACTTCGTCGCCGAGCTGGGCAAACGCAACCAGGTGCCGGGCCGGTCGGTGAACGTCTACCTCCAGTTCGACGGCTTCGACGAGCGCACCCACCTTGAGATCCGCGGCCGCGATCTGCGCACGTTCAAGCAGCGGGCCCTGGACAACTGCGCGGAGGCCGGCCTGACCGTCACCCTCGTCGCGGCCGTCGAACGCGGCCTGAACGAGCACGAGCTCGGGGCGATCATCGAGTACGGCATCGACCACCCCGCCGTGCGCTCGGTGGCATTCCAGCCGGTCACCCACTCGGGCCGTCACGTGGAGTTCGACCCCCTGCAGCGGCTCACCAACCCAGACGTCATCCGGCTGATCAACGAGCAGCGGCCCGCCTGGTTCCAGAAGGGCGACTTCTTCCCCGTCCCATGCTGCTTCCCGACCTGTCGCTCCATCACCTACCTGCTGGTGGACGGCGCACCGGGCAACCGCACCGTCGTGCCGATCCCACGGCTGCTGAACGTGGAGGACTACCTCGACTACGTCACCAACCGCGTCATGCCTGACGCCGGGATCCGCGAGGCCCTGGAGAAGCTGTGGTCGGCCTCCGCCTTCATGGGAACGGAGACCACCGAGGAGAAACTGCGGGCGACCGCTGAGGCGTTGGACTGCGCGGACGCCTGCGGGATCGACCTGCCCGAGGCGGTGAAGCAGCTGAACGACAAGGCGTTCATGATCGTCGTGCAGGACTTCCAGGACCCCTACACCCTCAACGTCAAGCAGCTGATGAAATGTTGCGTCGAGGAGATCACCCCCGACGGACGGCTCATCCCGTTCTGCGCCTACAACTCCGTCGGCTACCGCGAACAGATCCGCGCCGAGATGTCCGGCGTCCCCGTCGCGGACGTGGTGCCCAACGCGACTCCGCTCGCCGGACGGCTCACCGACACTCCCTACGGCTCCAAGACCCCCCGCAGCACAAAGCCCCAGCCGACCGCCGAGGAGGGCGCACGATGACCGATCAGAACGCCCGCCCGCCCGTCGCGACCGGTGATGAACTCAAAGCCTGCTGTGCCGCCGCGTACTCCTTGGATGTGGTCGCTCTGCTGCTGGGCGACGCCTACCATCCGGGTGGCACCGCCCTGACCCGCCGCCTTACCGATGGGCTCGGCCTGGCGGAGGACTGCCGTGTTCTTGATGTGGCCTCGGGCCGCGGTACCACCGCTCTCCTCCTCGCCGACGTCTACGGTGTGCGGGTGGACGGTGTGGACTACTCCCCGGCTAACACCGCCCTCGCCCAAGGAGCCGCCGCAGCCGCGGGGTTCGGGGAGCGGGTCATGTTCACCACCGGGGATGCCGAGCGCCTGCCCTACCCGGGCGGCGTGTTCGACGCGGTGGTGTGCGAGTGCGCCCTGTGCACCTTCCCCGACAAGGCCCAGGCCGCAGCCGAGTTCTCCCGTGTCGTGCGGCCCGGTGGACGGGTCGGCATCACCGACGTCACCGCCACCCCCGACCGACTCCCACCCGAGCTGACCGGCCTTGCCGCGCGGATCGCCTGCATCGCCGACGCCCGCCCGCTGGCCCAGTACGCCGAGATCCTGGCCGCCGCCGGACTGCGCACCATCCGCACCGAACGCCACGACCAGGCGATGACCCGCATGATCGACCAGATCGAGGCGAGGCTGAACCTGCTGCGCCTGACCGCCGCGTCCAAGCTCACCGACGCCGGCATGGACCTGGAAGTGGCCCCAGCCGTCCTCGCCGCAGCCCGCGCCGCCGTGGGGGACGGCACCCTCGGCTACGGCCTGCTGATCGCCGAGAATTCCCCCTGACGGCCGCACGATCTACCGGCCCGTACGTAAGCGTGCTCACATACCCGCACCGTCACCGCTCCTAGCGTCGGCGCTGAAGCAAACATCCCGCGCAGGAGAGGACTTGACGATCATGACAGCCACCGTGCAGGTATCCCCGAGAACCGCTGCCATCCCGGTCTATGCGGCCTACGGGGCCGCGGCCGGTGTGGTCGGCGGGATCGGGTTCGGCATCTGGATGTCGGTCTCCCGGCCGATGATGGACACCGCGATGATCACTATGGTCGCCGGTCTCCTCGGATCGACCAACGCCTTCGCCGGGTGGCTGATCCACCTGGGCATCGCGGTCTTCGCCGGCATCGCCTTCGGTGCCATCCTGGGGCAGTTCGCCCGGAAGATGGCACCCGCGGTCATGCTAGGGCTGGCCTACGGCGCCGTGTGGTGGTTCATCGGCGCGCTGTGGATCATGCCTGCCAACATGGGCATGCCGGTCTTCGAATGGAACAACGTCACCAGCTCCAGCCTCGGCGGCCACCTAGTCTTCGGGCTGCTCGCTGGTCTGACCTTCTCCTGCATCGCTCAGGTGGTGGGCAAGCGGACGGGCCCGGCCGCCAGATGAGCCGGATACCGCCCGCGTCAACCAATGACCCGGGTATGCCGCCGCGGGGTGCTGCACTGCGCGGCAGCACCCCAGGCGGCGCGGCGATGCCCTACTGTCTGGGCGAGGGCGCCGACGCGCTGGCCCGCCCGGCATGGGGAGCCGCGCCCCCGCCCTGGGCACCGGGACGACGCGAGGAGACACATCACATGATCGACGCCGGTCCAGACGCCGAGCGGACCTGGTGCCTGGCCGAGGTCGACATCTTCTGCGACCTGTCCGAGCAGGAAATGGAGGCCATCGCCGCCGCGGCACCCATGAAGACCTACACGGCCGGGGAAATGCTGTACTCCCCGACCCAGCCGTGCGAGGTGCTGTTCATCCTCAAGAAGGGCCGGGTACGGATCTTCCGGGTCTCCGCCGACGGCCGGGCGCTGACCACCGCGATCATCACCCCGGGCACCATCTTCGGCGAGATGGTCCTCCTCGGGCAGCGCATGTACGACAACTACGCCGAGGCCCTCGACGACGCGGTCGTGTGCGTCATGAGCCGCGCTGATGTGCACAGGTTCCTGCTGTCCGATGCGCGGATCTCCGCCCGCATCACCGCGATCCTCGGCCGCCGTCTGGCCGACCTCGAACAGCGCCTGTCCGACAGCGTCTTCAAATCCGTCGCGCAGCGCATCGCCACCACCTTGACCACCCTCACCACCGCCCAGCCCCAGCCGGGACCGTTGCGGCCCGGCGCCCGCCACCCGCAGATCGCCCTCACCCATGAACAACTCGCGGCGCTGGCCGGTACCTCCCGCGAGACCTGCACCAAGGTCCTCCGCGAGTTCACCGACCATGGCCTGATCCGGCTCGCCCGCGGACGCATCACCGTCCTGGACCCCGAACGGCTCAAAGACGCATCGGGATAGCCGTACGGCGTCACACCTCGAACGGCTGGAAGAAGAGCTCGCCGGGCGAATCGGCCAGCCAGCGGTTGAGGCGCTGCGGGCCGTCTTGGAGACCTCATGGGGCGCGCCGCCTGTCTACAGTCACCCCCAGTCAGGCCGGCAGGCACCTTGCCGGCACTAGCGAAGGCGCGCGGTGCCATGGCTGCCGCGTGGGCCAGCGCGGCGACAGGCAAGGCCGGGGAGTCAAGCCGTCGCCGGAGGCGATCGCCGAGGTCACCAGCCTGCTCGCACCAGGCGATGACCGGCGCTAACCGGCCAGCCGGGGTAGGGCCTGCGGGTTCTACGCTGAGCTGCGCCGGCCTGGCGGTGTTCCGCCGTGCCCCGTGACGGCTTTCATGCGTCCGGGCTCACGCGGTGCCGTCGGCTTCGGTCCGTCGTTTTGCGCCTATGGGACCACGGATTGTGGGGAGCAAAGCAGTGAGAGGATGCGAGGGTGTCGGCAAGAAGCAGTGACGTCGAGAAGGCAGCCGGTGTGCTGCGTGCCGGGGGCCTGGTGGCCTTCCCGACCGAGACCGTCTACGGTCTGGGCGCCAACGCCGAGGATCCCGCCGCGGTCGCGCGTATCTTCCAGGTCAAGGGGCGCCCGCCCTCCCACCCGCTGATCGTCCACATCGGCGGCGCTGAGCTGTTGGGCGACTGGGTCGAGGACGTGCCCACAACCGCGCGCCTGTTGGCCGAACGCTTCTGGCCGGGGCCATTGACGCTGGTCCTGCGGCGCGGTCGCCGGGTGCCCCTCGAAGCAACTGGTGGCCTGGAGACGGTGGCCGTGCGCGTGCCCGACCACCCCATCGCACTCGCGCTGCTGTCGGCCTTCGGCGGCGGTGTGGCGGCCCCGTCCGCGAACCGCTTCGGCTCGGTCAGCCCCACAACGGCGGACCACGTCCGTGCGGAGCTGGGTGATGCCGTCGACTTCGTGCTGGACGGCGGCCCCTGTGAGGTCGGCGTCGAGTCGACCATCGTCGACGCCACGGGCGATGCCCCGAGCGTCCTTCGGCCTGGCGGGGTGACGCGCGAGGACCTTGAAGCGGTGCTGGGGTGCCCCCTTGCGGTCCACTCCACGAGCCGCGTTCGGGTGCCGGGCCAGCATCCGTCACACTACGCGCCGCGGGCGCGGGTCGTCCTCGTCGAGCCCGAGAAGGTCGTCGCCGAAGCGGAGCTCGCGCAGGAGCTAGGGCACCAGGTCGGTGTTCTCCTTCCCCCCTCCTTCGCCGGCGCCCCGGTGAAGGCGCACGCCGTGGTGGAGGTCCCCGGTTCGATGGCCCCCTACGCGCGCGGGCTGTACGGGTTCCTGCGCGAGCTCGATCAGCGGGGGTGCGACGTCATCGTCGCGTCCCTTCCGGTGGAGGAGGGGCTGGGAGTGGCGATCGCCAACCGGCTCCGCCGCGCCGCGGGGCCCCGGCCCTCTTAAGCGACCAGCGCCGACGCCGTTCGATGGTCCTGCTGGAGCGCCCACCGGATGCCGTCCGACCCCGGTTGCGCGAGGTCGTGCCGGACCTTCAGGAACGCGGAACATCCGGTATCACGAAACCGCGTCTGCGGGTACCTCCAGGCCGCGGGCGGTGACCAGGCGGGCCGTGCCGTCGGCCAGCCGGTACGACAGTCCCACCACGGCGGCCTGCCCGGCTTCGACCGCCTGCGCCAGGACGCGGGAGCGGTCCAGCAGCAGGTCGATGGTGTGCCGGATGTGCTCGGCGATGAAATCGGCGTCCTCGGTGTGCCCGGCGGCGCGGGCGGCCAGCACGCTGGGGGTCACCCGCTCGATCACGTCCCGCACGTAGCCGCCGGCCGGCGTCCCGTCCTCGACGGCGGAGCGGGTGGCTGCGACCGCGCCGCACGCATCGTGACCGAGCACCACCACCAGCGGGGCGCCGAGCACGCCCACCCCGTACTCGATACTGCCCAACACCTCCGAGCCCGCGACGTGTCCGGCGGTGCGGACCACAAACAGGTCACCCAGCCCACGGTCGAAAATGATCTCAGCCGCCAGGCGGGAGTCGGAGCAGCCGAAGAGCACGGCGAACGGGTTCTGGGCCGGGACGACCTCAGTACGGCGAGCGGCGTCCTGGTTCGGGTGCTCCGGCGAACCGGCGACGAACCGCTGGTTGCCGACCATCAGCATCTCGAAGGCGTCACGGGGCATAAGTGTCTGTGTATCGGCCATGGGAAGCAGACTACGGCCAGAGCCCGGGCACGACGCAGCCGGGCCAGGCTGTGGCTGAGACGTCGGGCGGGGCCACGGACCGAGGCGGCGGCACGCCCAGCCGCCGGGCGATCGCGTCTTCAGCCCGACTCCTCAGCATGCGGCGGAGCTGGTCGCCCCCGTACGCCCAGCCCACACCGTGGACCAGCGCCGCCCCAGGGCCAACGCGATCGTCAACCCGCTGCTCACCATCCGCCATCACACACGTACAACGAAGGCGCACTTCGACACGTCGTACACCAGACGAGGGAACGTGCATGCTTTGGCCGTCACGGCGTGGGGGCGGCCCGGTCCGCTGCCCGCAGGCCGGGAAATCAGGGACGACTTTCGTAGATCAGGGCTCACTCGGCGCCGTCGGCCGCGCCGTCGTCGGCGAGGATGCGGTAGACGGTGGCGACCGAGGGGCACTCACCCCTTGCCCGAGGTAATCACGAGTTTCTGAGCGAGCTACGGGACGGGAACAGCGTTGGCCCGCGTAGGCGGCCATGTCGTCGTCGGCGACCTTGGGGCATCCGCCGTGACGGCCGCGCTCGCGGGCGGATGCCTGGCCTTGGAGGGAAGCGCCTCAGACGCCGAACTCGTTGGCCGCGTCGCGCAACGACGCCGTGCCATCCTCTTGGACGGGTGCCGAGGTGACCAGCCGATCAACGAGCTTCAGTGTCACGTCTCCGGTGGCTCAGCTGCTGCTCCTGATGTCTGGTCGGCCTGATGGTCAGACCTCGCGCCTGCCAGCCCGGCGAACCACCGTTTAGTACGACCCGATTAGGGCCTGTGTGATGTCGTG
>NZ_JAGGOJ010000010.1 GCF_018614575.1 Streptomyces sp. ISL-10 | reverse complement strand
GTCTGGTCTGGTCTGGTCTGGCGGAGGCCCCGCCCCGGCAGCGGCTCGGCCCGGCAGCGGCCCGGCCCGGCAGGCTGCCTGGCCCAGTGGGCGGCCCCATTCCGTCGGGCGGCCCGGCCCGGCCCGGCGGGAGGCGTGGGCGCGGTCCCAGCCCAGCCGGCGGCCCGGCCCGCAGGCGCTCGGGCCCGCTGCCCGATGCCCCTGCGGCCAGGCACCGCGTCCGGTGCCGCCCGGCCGGGCACGGGCAGCGGAGGTCCCCGACATGCTCCCGGCGTCAGGCCCGAGCCGCTCCCGAGGCCCAGCGGGCCAGGTCCTCCGGCGTACGGGGGCCCGTCTCCGCCGGCGCGAGCAGGCCGTGCGACCGCAGCAGCTCCGTCACCGCCGTGCCCCACGGCCTCCGCAGGCGCGCCGCGTCCAACAGCGCCTGGTCCGCCAGGAGATCCGCGACGGGACCGGTGCGCAGGCCCGTGGGCGCGAGCACGGCCGCCTCGTCCGCCCAGCGCAGTGCCAGGTCCACATCATGGGTCGCCATCACCACGGTGGTACCGGAAGCACCCAGCGAGCCCAGGACCTCCAGCAGCCTCTCCTGACCGTGCGGATCGAGCCCCGCGGTCGGCTCGTCGAGGATCAGCACCCGCGGCCGCATCGCCACCGCGCCCGCGATCGCCGCCCGTTTGCGCTGCCCGTACGAGAGCAGGTGTGTCGGCCGGTCCGCCAGCGCCACGATGTCCATGGCCGTCAGCGCCTCGTCCACCCGGGCGCGTACCTGTTCCTCCGTCAGACCGAGGTTCATGGGGCCGAACGACACGTCCTGTTCGACCGACGCCGCGAACAACTGGTCGTCGGGGTCCTGCACCACCAACTGCACGCTCGTCCGCAGGCGGGTCAGCCCGGCGTGGTCGTACGTCACGGGCTCGCCGTCCAGCCGCAGCTGCCCCGTCACCGGGCGCAGTCCGCCGCTCAGCAGCCGCAGCAGGGTGGTCTTTCCACTGCCGTTGCGCCCCAGCAGCGCCGTGGAGCGGCCCTCGGCGAGCGCGAAGCCGACGCCGCTCAGCACGGCGGGCCCGTCCTCGTAGGCGAAACCGGCGTCGACGAGCTCAACGATCACAGGACGAACCTTTCCAGCAGGTGGGTGAGCAGCACGATGCTCGCCAGCAGCGCGGCGACGGCGGCGAGGAAGGGACGCGACACGGACGACCGGGGCACCAGAACCCGCAGCGTGCCGTCGTAGCCACGTCCGGCGAGCCCCGCCTGCAGGCGCTCCGCCCGGTCGAAGGCGCGGACGAACGCGGTCGCGCCCAGCCCGGCCAGCGAGCGCCACACCGCCGCCCGGCTCGTGTGGCCGAGGCGGGCGGCCTGTGCCTGCCGGACCCGGGTGATCGCGTCCAGCAGCAGGAAACTGATCCGGTACATCACCAGCGCCACGTCCACCACGGCCGCCGGCACCCCGGCGCGCACCAGCCTGGGCAGGACGTCGGAGACCGGCGTGGTGAACGCGAACAGCAGCACGCCGAGCGAGGCCGCGGAGGTCCGCAGCAGCAACTCCCCGGCATGTTCGGGGCCGTCGGGCGCGAAGGACACCGGTCCCGCGGCGCCGCCGACGGCGAACAACAGCGGCAGCGCCCCGGTGACGCAGAATCCGAGCGGGATGCGGAAGGCCCGCCACAGCTGCCGGGGCGCGACCCCGGCCGGGCCCAGCAGGACGCCGAGGGCGGTGGCGGCCACGAGGACGGCGCCCGGCCACGGTGGCAGGGAGACAGCCGTGACGGTCAGCCCCAGTCCGAGGACGGCCTTCTCACAGGGATGGCGTCGGCGCCAGCGACTGCTGTGCGCCGCCGCGTCGATGGGCAGCATCGGCGGCTAGGGCAGCTTCGTGGCCGCAGCGTCGCGGCCGTCGGCCCCGGAGAGGCCGGCCCGCGCGCCGCCTGACGTCGTCTCGATGACCTTGCCGGTGACCTCGTCGTCGACTGCGCCCGCGACCTCGCCGGTGACTTCATCGACGACCCCACCGGTGACTTCTCCAGCGCGTGCCGCGGCCCGCTCCTCGCCCTGCCTGCGCCCCCTGCGCAGGCCGAAGTAGTAGGCCAGCACTCCCGCGCCGATCGCGGCCTGGAGCGCGAACAGCGCCGACTCGATCTCGCCCGACGGCGGCTCGTACAGGGGGGAGAACCAGGGCTCGTAGTCCGGTTCGAGCTCCGTGATCGCTGTCTCGGCCTGCGCGTCCGCGCCGGTGAACGGCTCCTCCTTGTGGTCGCCGAGTCCCAGCACGAGCGGCAGGACGGCCAGCGCCGCCACGGCCAGCAACAGCAGCGTATTGATCCTCGCGTTACGGCTCATCGGCCCACGGCCTCCTTCTTCGCACCCGCGACCAGCACACCGAGCCGAGTCAGGTCGCCCTTGCTGGACTGGCTCAGCAGGCGCATCACCAGCACGGTGAGCAGCCCCTCGCTGATCGCCAGCGGGATCTGCGTGAGCGCGAAGATGCCGCCGAACTTCGCGAGCGCGCCCACCAATCCGCTGCTCGGGTCGGGGAAGGCGAGCGCCAGCTGCACGCTGGTGACGCAGTACGTCGACAGGTCGGCCATGAACGCGCCGAAGAACACCGCCACCATCAGCGGGACGCCGGAGCGCCGCAGCAGCCGGTAGACCCCGTAACCGGCCCACGGCCCGACGATCGCCAAGGAGAACACGTTGGCGCCGAGCGTCGTGAGGCCGCCGTGCGCCAGCAACAGGGCCTGGAACAGCAGGGTGATCGTGCCGAGCACCGCCATGATCGGCGGCCGGAACAGGATGGCGCCGAGTCCCGTTCCGGTCGGATGCGAGCAGCTGCCCGTCACCGACGGGATCTTCAGCGCGGAGAGCACGAACGTGAAGGCACCGGAGGCGCCGAGCAGCAGGGTGGACTCGGGGTGGTCCTTGACCTCACGGGTCAGGGCGCGTACACCGTGGACGACGAACGGGGCGGCCGCGACGCCCCAGGCGGCGGCGTGCAACGGGGGCAGATACCCCTCGGCTATATGCATGGTCGGGAGACCCTCTCCAGCACCTCGTGGATGGACAACGCGCCCTGGCCGGTCTCCTGACTGACGGGTCATGCCGCCCGTGACTCCGCCTTCCCAGGTACCGCGGTCTCCCGCGGTGGCCCAGTGACTTCCCCTGAGGGGGTGGAGCCGGACTTCCCGATCACAGTGGCGAGGGCCGCACCGGTACTTCACCGGTTTCCCGAACACCAAGGCTCCGTGACAGTAGTGCGCCGACCAGCGACATCACAAGCCGCGCACGGGTGCACCGGCCCGCGGCCGGGTGAGCCGTTCGCCACACCCGGCCGCACGGGCCCCACCCGCCACTCCTCACTCCTTGCGGTAGCCGTACGCCTCCGAGGCCGCCGCCTCCACCGCGTCCAGGTCGCCCCCGGCCGAAGCGGTCACCACCGCGGCCACCGCGCCCTCGACGAAGGGCGCGTCCACCAGCCGTGTGCCGTCGGGCAGTTCGTCGCCCTCCGCGAGCAGGGCCTTCACCGTGAGCACGGCACTGCCCAGATCGACCAGCACGGCCACGCCCGCCCCGCCGTCCACCTCCGCCGCCGCGGCCGAGATCAGCTCCGAACTGGTGCCGAGGCCGCCGTCCGGCGTGCCGCCCGCCGCGGCGACCGGGGCGAGCTCACCACCGCCGGCAAGACCGCGGGCCAGGGCGGCGACCGAACGCGCCACGTCGGCGCTGTGCGACACCAGCACGATCCCGACCCGCCGGCTGTCGCCGCTCATCCGGCCGCCTCCGCCGTCTCGGCGAGCGCCGCCACGAGCAGCGCCGACGACGTCGCCCCCGGATCCTGATGCCCGATGCTGCGCTCCCCGAGATAGCTGGCCCTGCCCTTGCGCGCCTGCAGCGGCACCGTCGCCAGCGCCCCCTGCTCGGCCGCCTCACGGGCGGCGGCGAACGACTGTGTGCTGTCGCCGAGCGCGGCGACGGCCGGCTCCAGAGCGTCCAGCATCGTCTTGTCGCCCGCCTTGGCGCCGCCCAGCTGGGCCACGGCCGCGACACCCGCCCTCAGCGCCTCGGCCAGCTGCCCTGCGCTCACCTCGGCTTCGTCGCCCAGCGCCTTGCCGGTCCGCCGCAGCAGCGTCCCGTACAGCGGTCCGGAAGCCCCGCCCACCGTCGAGATCAACTGCCGCCCCGCCAGGACCAGTACGGCACCGGGAGCGGCCGGCGCCTCCTTCTCCAGGGCCGCGACGACCGCCGCGAACCCGCGCTGGAGGTTGCTTCCGTGGTCGGCGTCGCCGATCGCGGAATCCAGCTCGGTCAGACGGTCGGCCTCGCGGTCCACGGCCGCGGCGGCGGTCGTGAGCCAGCGGCGGAAGAATGCGGCGTCGAGCACGGGAAGCTCCTCGGATCGGATCATCGGTCGGGCGGCGGGGCGGCGGCTCAGCGTCCCCACCGCAGGGCGGGCGTCTGCACCGGCGCGTCCCACAGCCTCAGCAGTTCCTCGTCCACCTGGCACAGCGTCACCGAGCAGCCGGCCATGTCGAGCGAGGTGACGTAGTTGCCGACGAGGGTGCGGGCCACCGCGACGTCGCGTTCGGTGAGGACCCGCTGCACCTCGGCGTTGAAGCCGTACAGCTCCAGCAGAGGAGTGCCGCCCATCCCGTTGACGAGCGCGATGACCGGACCGGTGGGGCGCAGGTCGTCGAGGACCGCGCCGACAGCGAAGTCCGCGATCTCCCGTGCTGTCATCATCGCCCGCCGCTCACGGCCCGGCTCGCCGTGGATACCGACGCCCAACTCCAGCTCACCCGGCGGCAGATCGAAGGTGGGGCCGCCCTTGGCGGGGGTGCTGCACGCGCTGAGCGCGACTCCGAAACTGCGGGAGGAGGCGTTCACCTGCCGGGCGATGGCCTCGACCCGCTCCAGCGGGGCGCCCTCCTCGGCGGCGGCGCCCGCGATCTTCTCCACGAACAGGGTCCCACCGGTGCCGCGCCGGCCCGCGGTGTACAGACTGTCCGTCACGGCGACGTCGTCGTCGACCAGGACGGTGGCGAGCCGCACACCCTCGTCCTCGGCGAGCTCGGTCGCCATCTGGAAGTTGAGCACGTCACCGGTGTAGTTCTTGACGACGAACAGCACGCCCTCGCCGCTCTCGACAGCGGCGGCGGCCCGCACCATCTGGTCCGGCACGGGGCTGGTGAACACCTCACCCGGGCAGGCGCCGTCCAGCATCCCGGGTCCGACGAACCCGCCGTGCAGGGGCTCGTGCCCCGATCCGCCTCCGGAGACGAGCGCCACCTTGCCGGCGACCGGTGCGTCCCGCCGGATGATCACGCGGTTGTCCACGTCGACGCTGAGCTCGGGATACGCGGCGGCCATCCCGCGCAGCGCGTCGGCGACGACGGTCTCCGGCACGTTGATGAGCATCTTCAACGGTTCCTCCTGGGGAAGTTGCAAGCCAGGCCCCTGAAGAGGGTTTGCCTGGTCAACGGGTGTGTACGGGGCCGGGGCCCTGGGCGGTCGCCGACGGCGTCGGGCGGTCTTTGGCGGGGCTGATGCTGTTTTCCCGAATGTCTGTCAGGCGCTTCGCCCGACATCGGCAGGCCCGGCGACAACATCCAGTATCGGAGAGATGTGCCTGATCGGGGAACGACGCATCGACCGCGTCGGGGCTCAGCCGAGATTCTCGCCGGGTGCCGGTCTCGCTTCGGCGACGTGGACCGGTGCTCCTCTCGTGTGCGCACACGCGGGCCTTGTGCCCCACTGAAACGGCGAAGGGCCGGCCGGGAAGATCTCCCGGTCGGCCCTCTCGGACATGCGTGCGTTCGGGTCAGTGGGCGCGGCGGGCCGTGTGGTCTCCGGCCGCTGCCACCGCCGTGATGCACCCGTGCCAAAAGGTCGGCCGGCGCGTCCGACAGACCGCGTCCTGGACGCCCCCATGCCCCACGACCGCCCCGTCAGCCCAGGGTGGCGAGCAGGTCCTTGCACGCCTGTTCGCATCGGCGGCAGGCTTCGGCGCAGACGCGGCAGTGCTCGTGCATGTCCGCGTGGCGCTCGCATTCATCGGCGCATGCCTTGCACGCGGTCATGCAGGCCTGGAGCATGGCCCGGGTGATGTTGGCGTCGTAGCCGGTGTGCCGGGACAGGACCGCGCCGGTGGCGGTGCAGATGTCCGCGCAGTCCATGTCGGTGCGGATGCACTTGGTCAGGTCTCCCACCATGCCCTCGGACAGACAGGCGTCCGCGCAGGCCGTGCACGCCTGGGCGCAGGCGATGCACTCCTCGATGCACCTGGTCATCGCGTCGCGGTCGACGCCACCCAGATCGGCGGGGTAGGTGCCCAGCATGTCCTTCACGACAGTGGCCATGGTCTCGTCTCCTTCGAGGTGCTCGACGCGGTTGCGTCGTCGGTTCGCTCTCCCCCCAGTGGAGTGACCTCCGGGCAGCCGCGCAAACGGAGCGGAAAGGTGGCGGCGCGGTAGCCGACCAGCAGCGGCTCGAGCCGGACTCGCAGCGGGTGACGCGGGCGGGAATCGAGACGTCGACCCGGATCCTCCCGTCCTGCCGGGGCAGCCGCGCCGCCTGCGGAAAGCCGCGCGCGGCCAGGGACGAGCGAGCCCGCCCGACGGACAACGGCCGAGACGAATACACGGCGGTGCCGCATATGTTCGGCTCCCACGGGCACGCGCACCGAGACCGCGGCGGACGGCCGAAGGCCTCCCCGGGACAGCAATGGTGACGCGTGAGGGTGGGAACATGAACGCCACTGACGGCAAAGGTGACACGGCCGCCGAGAAGCGCATCGACGTTTCCACGGCCATGCGCCGTGCCTCCGGGCAGCTCGCCGAATTGCTCCGGTGCGAGCCCGGCGCCGTTTCCGCGTTGAGAGCCACCGACGAAGGATGGTGCGCCGACGTGGAGGTGGTCGAACTCGAAAGGGTTCCCGACACCATGAGCGTCATGGCCTCCTATCGCGTCACGCTCGACGCCGACGGACTGCTCGTCGCGTACGAGCGCAAGCACCGGTATGCGAGGGGCCAGATCGACCGCCGCTGAAATCCACCGGGCCCTGCCGGCGACACAACAGGCCGCGGCCCGAACCAGATCATCGGATGGAGTCCGCTGTGACACTCGTCCAGCAAAGCAACGCAACGACCGGCGCAAGCGGCTCGGGGAGTCTGTACGACGTCCTCGAACTCATACTCGACCGAGGGCTCGTCATCGACGCCTTCGTACGCGTCTCCCTGGTCGGAATCGAAATACTCAAGGTCGACGTGCGGGTGGTGGTCGCCAGCGTCGACACGTATCTGAGGTTCGCCGAGGCGTGCAACCGGCTGGACCTGGAGACCGGGCGCAAGGCGCCCAGCCAGCTCACCGACATCGTCGGTGACATCAGCGAGGGCGGGGCCAAGGGCAAGTCGAAAGGCGCGCTGAGCGGCGCGGTGGAGGCCCTGACCGACTCGTTCAAGGGCGACCGCGATGCCGAGGAGGAGCCGCGCAAGCGTCCGGCGCGCAAGGCCGCCGGGCAGCAGACGTCCGCGAGCCGGGGGGAGTAGCCCGTGCCCACCTACGTGTACGCCATCACCCGCGCCGACCACCCGCTGCACATCGATGACGTTCCCGGTGTCGGCGACCCGCCCGCGCGACTGCGTGCGGTCACGGCGCGGGACCTGACGGCCGTGGTCAGCGAGGCGCCGCCCGGTCTGCGCGCCAAGCGCCGCGACGTACTGGCCCACCAGCACGTGATCGAGCGGCTGATGGGCGACGGAGCGACCCTGCCCATGCGCTTCGGCCTGCTCGGCCCCGACGACGACCAGGTGGCCGCCGTCCTCGAACAGGAACAGACCGGCTACCGCGAACGGCTCGCCGAGCTCGACGGCCATGTCGAGTTCCACCTCACGGTCTCCCGTGACGAGGACGACCTGCTGCGCGAGATCATGACGCAGTCCGAGGAGATACGACTGCTCAACGAGCGCACTCGGAATGAGCCCGCGGCCCATCACGAGCGCGTGGCACTCGGCGAGATGGTCTCCGACGCGGTGACGGCCCGCCGGCAGAGCGAGGCCGACGAACTGGTGGCCCTGCTGGCCCCGGCCGCGGCGCGGACCGCACAGGGTGAGGGAACCGGGACCCACTTCCTCAACGTGTCGTTCCTCCTCAGAAGTGAGGACACGGCCGACTTCTCCCGGCGTGTCCGGGAGGAGGCGGAGCGGCGGGGCAGCGCCTACCGGCTCACGCTCACCGGGCCGCTGCCGCCGTACAGCTTCGTCTGACCGGCTCCGACCAGGACCGACAGGAGCAGCCATGGGACTGATCACCAGCCTCCTCACCTTCCCGTTCGCCCCCGTCCGCGGCACGGTGTGGGTTCTCGACCAGGTCGTGCTCGCCGCCGAGCGCGAATACAACGACCCGGAGCCGATCCGCAGGGAACTGGCGGCGCTCGAACGGGACCTGACGAGCGGCCGTATCGGTGCGGAGGAGTTCGACCGGCTGGAGGACCGACTCCTGGACCGGCTGGAGGAGATCACAGAACACCGACGGCACACGCGGAGCAACGGCTGACCGCGCCGCGACGACACCGGGCACGGGGAACGCCGTTCCGCTGGTGGCGCGCGACCGGCACGGCGCACGCGTAAGGCGTTCCGGCCGCGCCGCAACCACACGGCGCACACGCAAGGCAGTGCGGCCGCGGCGCGACCGACACGGGCCACGGGGACGGCGTTCCGGCCGCGCCGCGGCAACACCGGTCACGGAACGGCGTTCCTGCCGTGACGAGAGAACGAGGTGCACCAGCAATGACGGACAACGGCAGGCCGGGCACAGCCCCGGCAGGAGATCGCGGCGTGTCGCACAGGGGCGCGCCGATGGCAGGGAGGAGGCGGACACCGTGACCCATCCACTCGCGGGCCGCACGGCCGCCTCCCCGTACGGGCAGCAGGGCTCGTCCGCCAATCTCGCCGACATCCTGGAACGGGTCCTGGACAAGGGCATCGTCATCGCGGGAGACATCCGGATCGACCTGCTGGACATCGAGCTGCTGACCATCAAGCTCCGCCTTCTCGTCGCCTCCGTGGACAAGGCGAAGGAGATGGGCATCGACTGGTGGGAGCACGACCCGTCGCTGTCCTCCCGCGCACGGCAGCCGCGGCAGGCCGCCCCCAGCGGTCCTCCGCCCGCCGCCGTGGACAGCGCGCAGCCCGACGCGGCGACGCTCGAACCGACGCCCGAGCTGACGCCTGAACAGGAGAACGCGCGGCTGCGGGCCGAACTCGCCGAACTACGGGCGGCGGTGGGGCCGACGCAGGCCGACACCGGCACCGGCACGGGCCGGGACCCGCACGCGACCACCGAAGGGCGTGACGAGGAGTGAACACCGCAGCGGACGCACGGCCGAGCCCCACGGCCGGCGACGAGCTGTCGTACGTGTACGCGATCGGCCGGGACCACGCGGCGCTGCAGCGCACTGCCGTCCTCCTCTCCGGTGTGGACGACCGGGCCGTGCGGCTGGTCACCCGTGCCGGCGGACTCGCCGCCCTGGTCTCGCACGTACCGGCCGGCGTGTACGACGAGCAGGCGCTGAAGGCGCAGTTGGAGGATCTGAGCAGGCTCGAAGCCATTGCCCGTGCCCACCACGCGGTCGTCGACGCCGCCTTCGCGGCGGCGACGGTCCTGCCCATGCGGCTGGCCACGGTGTACCGGGACGACGATCGCGTGACCGCGGTGCTGGGGGAGCGCCATGACGAGTTCGACCGGCTGCTGCAACGGCTGGACCGGCACGTCGAGTTCGGTGTGAAGGTCTACGCCGACCCCGACAGCGTTCCCGTGCGGCGGCAGCCGCACGGGGAGCGGACGGCCGAGAGCCCCGGACGCGCCTATCTCCAGCAGCGGCGTGCGCAGCGGCGCACCGGCGAGGATGTCCGCCGGGCCGCCGCCGCCGTGGCCGCGGACGCCGCCACGGCCGTCCGCGACCTGGCATCGGAACGGGTGGTGCACCGCCCCCAGCAGGGCGGGCTGTCCGGCCGGAGCGGCGAGAACGTGGCCAACGATGCCTACCTCGTCCCCGCGCACAGTGCCCAAGGGTTCCGCACGAGACTCGACGCGCTCGTGCGTGACACCCCGGGCGTACGGATCGAGGTCACCGGCCCCTGGGCCCCGTACTCGTTCGCGATGCCCGTCGAGGGCGGCGGCGCCGCGTGATCGGCGGCGAGCCGGACCCGCAGACCGGCGCGGACTCCTCCGCGGGCCCGCCGGTCGCGCTGATCGACCTGCTGGACCGACTGCTCAACGGAGGAGCGGTCGTCACCGGCGACATCGTCCTGTCCGTCGCCGACGTGGACCTGGTGCACATCAATCTGCGGGCCGTCATCCGGTCGATCACGGCGGACGAGCCCGGCCCGTGGTGATGCGGTCCGGCCCCGCCGGCCGGGCTGTCCGTACGGTCTCGACCAAGGAGGACCCAGTGAACGGCGAACCCCGTGCGACGGCGCGGCGTCTGGAGACGGATCCGGAGACGGTGGAACGGGATCTGGTCGCACTCGTGCTCACCCTGGTGGAGTTGCTGCGGCAGCTGATGGAGCGCACGGCGCTCCATCGCGCCGATCAGGGCGATCTGACGGAGGAGCAGGAGGAGCGTGTCGGTATGACGCTGATGATCCTCAAGGAACGCATGGACGAGCTGTGTGACCGCTACGACCTCACCGTGGACGATCTGAACATCGATCTCGGACCGCTCGGCTCGCTGCTCCCGCGCGGCACCGCTTGAGTCGTCACGGGCGCCCGTGTGCCTGCTCGTGCGTGTCCGGGGAGAACGCATCGCCCCCAAGTCGCCCTCGACATGGCACAGTTGGTGTGGGGAGCGGGGACGGGCACCCGCGGCGGCGAGCGAGGGGGACGACATGGCAGACGGCACCACGCGCAGCGGCGGCCGGCTGGACCGGCTGCTCCGCCTCGGCAGCGTGCCCGTGGCGGCCGCCGCTCTGACAGGCACGATGGCGGTCTACATGACGCTGGTCGCGTTCGGCAACATCACCGACTTCGCGACGAACCAGCAGTTCGTCGAGCATGTCCTCGCCATGGACACCACGTTCAAGGATCCGCAGCTGATGTGGCGGGCGATCGAGTCACCGGCGCTGCAGAACGCCGTCTATGTGGCCATCATCGTCTGGGAGACCCTCTCCGCCGTCGTACTCCTCCTCGCCACCTGGCTGTGGGCGGCCGGCCTGCGTCTCCGCGCCCACGACCGCGCCCGCCGGGCGAGCACGCTGGGTCTTGTGATGGTGCTGCTGCTCTTCGGGCTGGGATTCATCGCGATCGGCGGGGAGTGGTTCGCCATGTGGCAGTCCTCGGACTGGAACGGCCTGGACGCCGCCGCTCGGAACGTGGCGTCGGCGGCCTTCGCCCTCGTGGTGGTCCACCTGCCCTCCGGTCGTCGTTCCGCCGACGAGTCGGACTAGAGCCGGTCCGGCGGATCGTGGCCGATGTCGGCACCGGGACCGGCCACCGGGCCGGGCCGACCAACTCGCGGGCGCCAGGTGTGTGCCGTACGGCGTCCAGATCGCCGTGCGCGGTGTCCCACAGGGCCTCGCCGTCGCGGTGACGGCCCGTCATGACGGCGTATTCGGCACCGGCCAGTCCGCGAGCGAACAACGCCGCCCATTGGCATGGGTCGTGGCGCCCGGCGGTGAAGCGGATGCGCACCGCAGGTGCCGTCACACGGGCCGGACCCCGGGTGACGGCGCGGTCCTCACGCGGTCAGCGAGGCGATCGTCGCGTCGAGGTCGGTGCCCTTGGGGCGGTTGTGGGGCAGCTTGGCCAGCACGCGGGCCATGCCGCAGGTGTCGGTGAGGGCGGAGAAGACGAGCCCGCCCGCGATGCCCGCGGACACGAGCCGGGCGGCGGGGCGTACCCGGCCGAGGGCGAGGCCCACCAGGACCAGGGATCCGGCGGCCAGCCGGACCTGCCGCTCCATGGCCCACGCCGTACGCGCCCCGGCGGGCCGGTGCAGGTCGTGGCCGAGCTCGACCCAGCCGTCGGTCCCGCCGGTCAGTGTCGCCGCGCTGATGCCATGGCCGGCGAGTGTGCCGCACGCCTGGGCGGAGCGGGTGCCGGAGGCGCAGACGAGGAGCAGATCGCCGCGGTCGGCCGCGACTCTGAGGGCGGGCAGCGCGCGGTCCAGCCGGTCGAGCGGAATGTTGTGCGCGCCGGGCAGGTGACCGCCGGCGTACTCGCCCGGAGTGCGTACATCGATGACGGTCAGCTCGTGCAGCCGGGGGCGGGCCTCGGAGACGGACAGGGAGGAGCTCGGCATGGTTGTTTCCTTTTCCTTGTCGTCCGGGTTTTCCTGGCCTGGTTTTCCCGATCGGACGTACCCCGCCCGTACGGTACCCGCAGGTTTACGCGTCCGCGGACCGGGCCGTCAGGAAAGACCGCCGGGAGGGACGTCCGACGCCCCCGGCCGTTCGCCGCCGTGACCGTGACCGTGACCGTGACCGTGACCGTGACCGTGACCGTGACCGTGACCGTGACCGTAGTCGTGGCTCAGGCCGTTCGCCGATCCGGCCCGCGCAGCCAGACGGTGCGGCGGGCGGCGTGCCGTCACCCGTACGGAATCCTCCGCATGGCGCGGCGGGCAGTGCCCCCAGAGGCTCGAAGCCTGTGCGCGTCGGGCGTACAGGACAGTGGGAGGAGCAGTTCATGAGCCAGCAATCGCCCCCGGTCGGAGCGACGCCGCCCGTGCCGGACCCCGCAGACCGCTGGGTGACCGGCGGAGTGGCCTTCGCGGGTGTGCTGATGCTGTGCGGCGGTGTTCTGGCCGTACTCCAGGGCATCGCCGGCATCGTCGAGGACGACTGGTACGTACGCGTCGGCGACTACATGTACCGGATCAGCCTCACCGGGTGGGGCTGGATCCACCTCGTCATCGGCGTTCTCGTCGCGTGCACCGGCGCCGGGGTGCTCAAGGGCGCGGAGTGGGCCCGGATCACCGGCATCCTGCTCGCCTCCCTCAGCCTGGTCACGCAGTTCCTTTTCCTGCCGTACTCCCCGATCTGGTCGGTGATCATGATCGCGCTGGATGTCTTCGTGATCTGGGCGCTCGCTGCGTACCGGACCTCGGCGCGGGGCGTCTGACCGGCGGCGTCCGGCATCCCAGCGGTGAACTACCCTTTCTCCAGGGGAAGTTGGAAGTTCCGCCGGGTCCGGTCGCCCTCGTGACCGGTGCATCCCCGGCCACGGGACACACGTGATCCGTCGCGACAGATCGGTCCGAAGGGCTGCGGTCCGCGCTGGTGCGGAGGGAGTATGGGAGGGATCCCGTCATCCCGGTGTGAGGACGTGAGCGGACCGGCGTGCCTGAGCATCGTGACTGGGGAAGGAGCGACTGTGGGCAGCAGCGCTGACGTGTTCCGTGCCGGCCTCGCAGCAGATGGCCGCGCGGACGCGGCGCTGTCTCCGCCGGGCGCGCTCATGGACGTGCTCGCGGTCGCTGCCGTCGTGCTCGACTCGCAGGGCCGCATCGTGCTGTGGAGCCCGCAGGCGGAGCAGCTGCTCGGCTACACCCCGCAGGAGGCGCTCGGGCAGTACGCCGCCCAGCTACTGGTCGCCGACGAGCACTTCGACCTGGTGCTCAGCCTGTTCCAGCAGGTCATGGAGAGCGGGCAGGGCTGGGAGGGCGTCTTCCGGGTACGGCACAAGGACGGCTCCACGCGGCTGCTGGAGTGGCGCAACATGCGGCTGCAGGACGACCTCGGCGGCTACTACGCGCTGGGACTCGCCACCGACCAGGCGACGCTGCGCCGCGTCGAGCGGGACCTGGCCCTGTCCGTGCGCCTGGTGGACCAGTCCCCGATCGGCCTCGCCGTCCTCGGCAGCGATCTGCGGTACATGGCGGTCAACCCCGCACTGGAGCGGATCGGGGGCCTTCCCGCCGACGAGCTCGTGGGCCGCAGCATCCGCGAGACGCTGCCGTTCGGGGACGCCGACAGCCTGGAGGCCGCGATGCGCGACGTCCTCGCCTCGGGCACACCGTTCCTGGACCGGCATGTGCTGGGCCGGGTCCCGTCCGACCTGCTCGGTGAACACGCCTGGTCGGTGTCCATGTACCGCCTGGAGGACCCCGGCGGACGCGTGCTGGGCCTCGCCGTCTCCGTCGTGGACGTCACCGACAGGCACCGCGCGGCCACCGAGGCGGAACGGGCCCGCCGGCGCCTGGCCCTCGTCGCCGACGCCTCCGTACGGATCGGGACGACCCTCGACCTGGAGCAGACGGCCCGCGAGCTCGCCGACGTCGCGGTGCCGGAACTCGCGGACGTGGCCGCCGTCGATGTCCTCGACAGCGTCCTCGCGGGTCCCGACGGCCGCCCCGTCAGGGTGCGCGAAGGGGGGCCGATGCTGATCCGCGCACTCGCGGTGGCCGCCGCGTACCCGACGGTCGCCGTCGAGGCCGCCGACCGCCCCGGCGAACTCGCCCGCTACGACGCCGGACGCCTCGTCACCCAGTGCGTCAGCACCGCACGCCCCGTCACGATCCCGCGGCTGGACGAGCAGGATCTGCGCGACATCGCCCGGGACAGCAGGGCTGCGGGAATCCTCGCGGAGGCCGGAATCCACTCCTACATGGCCGTGCCGCTGATCGCGCGCGGCGAAGTGCTCGGGGCGCTCGATCTCAAACGGGCCCGGAATCCCGAACCGTTCACCGAGGACGACGTCCTGCTGGCGACCGAGTTCGCCTCGCGTGCCGCCGTCTGCATCGACAACGCGCGGTGGTACCGCCAGCAGCGACAGACCGCGCTCACGCTCCAGCGCAGCCTGCTGCCCGAGACGCCCGCGCACCTCGTCGGTCTCGAGGTGGCCTCCCGCTACCAGCCGGCGCGAGAGAACAGCGAGGTCGGCGGCGACTGGTTCGACATCATCCCCATGGAGAGGGAGCGCACCGCCCTGGTCATCGGGGATGTGATGGGCAGCGGGATCAACGCCGCCAGCGCCATGGGGCGGCTGCGCACCGCGACCCAGACGCTCGCCCGCCTAGCCCTGGACCCCGCCGTCGTGCTGCGCCACCTCGACGAGATCACCGCCGGACTCGACCCGTACATCGCCACCTGCATCTACGCGGTGTACGACCCCCACCGCGCCCAGTGCTGCATCGCCAACGCGGGCCACCTCCCGCCCGTGCTCGTGCGCAGCGGCTGCGCACCAAGGCTCCTCGACCTGCCCACCGGAACACCCCTCGGCGTCGGGGGCGTCGCCCTGCGCAGCATCACCGTCGGCATCGATCCGGGGGACGTGCTCGTCCTGTACACGGACGGTCTGGTCGAGACGCGCGACCAGGACATCGATGTACGGCTGAACACGCTGCTCGGCCTGCTCCAGACATCGGACTCCGAGCTGGGCCAGACCTGCGACCGGCTGCTGCACGCCCTGCGCCGGCCGGACACACCGGACGACGTCGCCCTGCTCGTCGCCCGCGTGACCGGCTGACGCCGTCACCAGCGAGCTCACAGGCCGGCCTGCCCGACGTCAACCCCATGCCCCGCAAGTCCGCCGACCGGGCGGCGCGGCCGTCGGGCGGGAATCGGACCCCTCGCTGTCGCGTGCCGCCCGTCGTTTGCCGCCCGTCGACTCAGAGCGCGCCCCACAGATGAGCCCGGGTGCGGAGATGGTCGTGGACAAGGGCCAGCGGCGGATGCACCAGCGCGCCCGCGCGGACCGCGAGATAGAGCGTGTTCAGCGGCGGCGCGGCCGGCTCGTGCAGCAGTTCCACCGAGCCCGCGGCGAGCGCCGGCTCCGCCAGATATCGGGGGAGCGCGCTGACCCCCGCTCCGGCGACGACGGCGGCGAGCACCGCACGCAGGTCGGGCACGGTCACGGCGACGCCGTTCGGCGGGCGCCGGCCGAATTCGCTGAGCCAGTAGCGGCGCACGATCGGCAGGTCGTCCGCGTACGCGACGAGCGGCAGATGGGACAGTGCGCCGAGCGGATCGGCCGCCAGCCGTACGGGGTCGATGCTGCGGGCCAGCGTCGGCGGCCCGACGAGCACGAACTCCTCGTCGGTGAGCGTGGTGGCGGCGATTTCCTGCTGCGTGGGCCGCACGGCCGACACCACCAGGTCGACCCGCCCCGCCGACAGCGCCTCCAGCAGGTCCGCGGCGAGGCCGAGCGTCACGTGCAGGCGCAGCCCCCGGGTGGTGAGCGGGGCGAGGGCGGGCAGGACGCGCATGGCCATCAACTCGCCCGCGCCCGCGATGCGCACGGTGCCGACATGAGCCACCCCTTCGCCCGAGGTGTCCAGCGCGGCACGGAGTTCGTCGAGATGCGTGCCGATGCGGGCGGCGAGGTCGGCCGCTCGGGCCGTGGGCGTCGCGCCCTTGCGGGAGCGTACGAACAGCGGATCGCCGAGCTCCTGTTCCAGCCGTGCGAGCTGCCCGCTGACCGCCGGCTGGGTCAGCCCCAGACGCTCGGCCGCCGCGGAGAGGGATCCGCAGCGATAGATCTCCAGGAACGTCGACAGCAGGTCCAGGCCCGGCACGCAACCCTCTTTCCATAAGAGAACTTATGACGTCCATGATGCCTGCGGATGGTGTCGGGTGAAAGCTGTTGTTGTCAGCCTCGAGGCCTCGTGAACAACCGACATCCATCAGTGAAGGACCCCTTGCTCATGTCGAAGATCCTTATGGTCGTCTCCGGTGCCGACAGCCTGGAACTGGCCGACGGCTCCAGTCACCCGACCGGCTTCTGGGCCGAGGAGGTGGCCGTGTCACACGAGATGCTGCGCGCCGCGGGCCATGACGTGACCGTCGCGACGCCGGGCGGCGTTCGGCCGACCCCCGATGCCATCAGCCTGGACGCGCGCGGCGGCGTGGAGGAGGCGGACGCCCGGCGCTTCGCCGCCTACCTGGAGGCGATCGACGGTGAACTCGCCGCCCCGCTCGACCTCGCCAAGGTCTCCGCGGGCGACTACGACGCCGTCTACATCCCGGGCGGCCACGCACCGATGACGGACCTCGCGGACAACGCCGACCTCGGCCGGCTGCTGAACGACGCCGACCGCGGCGGCAGTGTCGTGGCGGCCCTGTGCCACGGGCTCGCGGCCCTTTTGAGCGCACGGCGCGAGGACGGCTCGTTCACCTTCGCCGGGCGGGAGGTCACCTCGTTCAGCGACGAGGAGGAGCGCCAGGGCGGGCTCGGCGACCGGTCGCCCTACTTCGTCGAGTCGCGGCTGCGCGACCTCGGAGCGAAGGTCACCACCGGCCCGGCGTGGTCGAGCACCGTGGTCGAGGACCGCAACCTGATCACCGGCCAGAACCCGCAGTCGAGCGCCGACACGGCCCGGCGCGTGGTCGGGGCACTCGCCGCCCGCTGAACCGCGGCTCAAGTGGTGTGTGGCACGGCCAACAGCGTGAAGGAGTGCCCGGCGGGATCGGCATACACCCGCGCATTGCCCGCGCCCGGCCCGGTGCCGCTGTCCACCGGCGTCGCTCCCAGGCCCACCGCCTCGCGCTCCGCGGCGTCGAGGTCGCCCTCGGCGACCCGGATGTGCAGGTGTGACTGCTGGGAGTCCTCCGGGCGCGGCCAGCTCGGGGGCGCGTATCCGTGATCGCGCCGCACGGCGAGCCGTACGCCGTCGGGGCCGGCGACCTCGACTAAGTCGGGATCTGCGCCGACGTGGACCTCCGCGTGGAGCAACGCTGCGTAGAAGTCGGCGAGTTGGCGCGGTTCTGCCGAGTCGAGGACGAGGAAGGGTGTCTTCGTGACCGTCATGCGCTGCGCCTACCCCCGGCGACGCACCCCACACGGCCGCCCGGGTCGGTCGGCCGGATATCGAACTGTCCGGCGCGGGGGCCAGGGCGGGTGGCGTGGCGCGTGTGGCCGACGTGGCGATGCCGGCGACCTCGGTCGTATCCCTGGCAGTCGGGCACGGCCCGCACGTGGACGTCTCTCCCGCCCGCATGTCGCTGTATGTCGCCGTCGGTCCGGAGCAGGTGACCTGCTCCGGACCGACGGCATGGGCCGTGCCGCACCCAGCCGGCCGTGTGATCGTCCACCGGTCCACCCGCATGGCCCGCGCGGGCCACTCCGCCGCGCCGTGCTCGGCCGCATGGCTCACAGGGGCAGCCCTGCGGTCGCCTGCCCGGGTCGGCCGGGTGCCGGGCTCGGCTGGGCAGTGGGCACGGGCGCGCCCGGCGGCGTGGTGTCGTCACCGACGGTCGCGGACCGGGCGACCGCTCACCGTGCGGCCAGGCTCCTGCCGGTGCCGACCCGCTCGACGTGCGGCCAGGCACTCTGTCGGGTCTGGCCGCACGGGCTGCGGTTATCGAGCCGTCGAGCGGGCACCCGCAGGGCGACGGCCGGTGCGGCCACCGGCCGACCGTGGAGTTTCGGAACGCCCGCAGGCACTGTCGCACAGGCGCGCGTGGCGACACGGTTACATACAGTGACAATCGGGCTAGCCTCTTCCCGCCGCACGGAGGAACATGGGTTCCGGGACGCGGCCCCATCCAGGCGCCGTCGGCCCGAGCGACCCCAGCCGAGCCCCCGACACCGGGACATGGTGATGAACGACAAGACGAACCCGGCCCGGTCCGCGACCGCCGCGCAGAGCGCGGCGGTGTTCGGCGCGCCGTGCTGGGTCAGCCTCATGGCGCGCGACCTCCGGGCCGCCCAGGACTTCTACGGGGCCGTCCTCGGGTGGAGGTTCCGCAAGGGCAGGCTCGGCGAAGACTTCAGCGTCGCGATCTCCGACGGCGCGCCGGTCGCCGGTATCGGCGCCCTCGCCCCCCGCCTGACGGTCGCGGTGGCGTGGACCCCGTACTTCGCCGTCAGGGACGCCGACGAGGCGGCCGGGCGGATCAGGGAGCGCAGCGGCACCGTCGCGGTCGGCCCCCTCTCCCTGGCCACCGGACGCGGGGTGCTCGCCGCGGACCGCGACGGCGCGGTGTTCGGCATCTGGGAGGGCGAGCTGGTGAGGGACTGGCCGGCCTGGCGGGACAGCCCGCCCGCCTGGATCAGGCTGCTCGCCAGGGACGCCTTCGAATCCGCCATCTTCTACGGAGAGATCCTCGACTGGGCCTCCGACCGCGCCGGCTGCTGCGAGGTGAGCTACGCGGAGGACGCGGTCCTGCTGCACCGTGCCGGACGGGTGCTCGCCCGGCTCACTTCCGGCGCCGACGGCACCGCGATCAACCCCCTGCTGCACCCTCGCTGGCACGTCCACTTCGCCGTCAAGGACGTCGAGGAGACCGCGCACACCGCCCGCAGACACGGCGCGACCCTGCTCGGGGAACAGTCCACGACACGCGGCATGGAGGCGAGCCTGCGCGATCCGGACGGCGCGATCTTCACGCTCAGCTCGTTGGACGACGCGGTTCCGGGCCCCGATCCCACCCTTGTCGGCCCGTAGCGTTTCCGGGCCACCACCCTGGTGACCACCTGGGTCACCACCCGGCCCCCGGGTCCGCCCCCGACCCGGCACGCCCCCGACCCCGCCGGACGCAGAGAGGCCGCGATGGAACGAGCCGCCGTCTTCGATGTGGACGGGACCCTCGTCGACACCAACCATCTCCATGTCACCAGCTGGTGGGAAGCCTTCCGGCAGGCCGGCCACCGCGTCGCCATGCACGACATCCACCGCGCCGTCGGCCTCCCCGGCGGCGACCTCGTCGCCCACCTGCTGGGCGACGGCCGGGACGAGAGCCGGGACGACGCCGTCAAGGCCGCGCACAAGGCCCTCTACGCCACGTACTTCGACCGGCTGCCGCCCCTTGACCAGGCGGGGCAGCTGCTGCGTACGCTCTCCCGCTCCGGGTGGACCGTGGTGCTGGCGACCTCGGCCTCGGGGACGGAGCTGGCGGCACTGCGCCGGGCCGTCGACGCGGACGACGCCATCAGCGCCATGGCAAGCGCCGACGACGTAGCCGAGGGCAAGCCCGCGCCGGAGCCGGTCCAGCAGGCGCTGGAGCTGGCGGGCGTGCCCGCCGAACGCGCCGTCTTCGTCGGGGACACGGTGTGGGACATGCGGGCCGCGCGGCGTGCGGGCGTGCTGTGCGTCGGTCTGCTGTGCGGCGGCATTCCCCGCGCGGACCTCATCGAGGCGGGGGCGGACGCCGTCCACGACCACCCGGCGGATCTGCTCGCCGCCCTGCACACCGGCCCGTTCGCCGAAATCGTCCGCCGGACCACGAGCTGACACCGGCCTGGCGCGAGCTCGTGGGGAGGCCGTCAGCGGGCCGTCAGTGAGCCTTGTGCCCCGCCAAGGGCGCGGTCTGCTCGCCACTGCCCTCCCGTACACCCCGCAGGAACGCCTGCAACGCCTCCACCGACGTGTGCGCCGGACGCCACTCCAGCTCCTCGCGGGCCCGCGTGGAGTCCATCAGCGGCAGGCGAAGCACCGCGTCGAACAGCTGGGGCGAGGCCGGTACGAGGCGCATCGCCCACGCCGCGGCCAGTGCCGCGTGCACGGGCCCCTTCGGCACCCGCACCACGCGCGCATCGAGCAGTTCGCCGAGCACACTCGCGTCCACCACAGGGTCGGCGGCCAGATTGAACGCCCCGCGCGCGTCGAGAATCACGGCGAGGAGATAGGCGTTCGCGGCGTCCTCGGTGTGCAGCACCTGGAACCGGAGTCCTTCGATGTCCGGTACGACGGGGACCAGCGACGGCCTGATCAGCGAACCCGGCAGGAAACGCCCGGCGAAGATGCGGCGCTGCTCGCTCGCCGAGGTCTCCTTGAACAGGAAGCCGGGGCGCATGCGCACCACACGGACCTGCGGATGCCGCTCCTCGAAGGCGTCGAGCACCCGTTCCAGGTAGGCCTTCTCACGGCAGTACGCGGCATGGGGCAGTCCGTGGGTCGGCCACGACTCGCCGACGCCCGGAAGGGACTTCGGCCCCGGGGCGTACGCGCCCACGGACGAGGCGTGCACCAGCGCGGGTACGCGGGCCGCCACGACGGCGTCGAAGACCCGCAGGGAGCCGAGGACGTTGCTCTGCCAGGTCGTGCCGGGATCGTGCGTGGGCTGGAACCGCCAGGCCAGGTGCACCACCGCGTCGGCGTCCTGGAAATGCCGGGCGAGGTCGGTCGCCGCGTCGTCGGCCGACAGGTCGACGGCGGCCCACTCCGTCCGAGAAATACGCAGCTCGGGCGTGCGACGCGCCAGCCCGAGGACCGACGCGATCCGCGAATCATCGGAGAGTGCCCGCACCACACTCGTCCCGACATTCCCGGTTGCCCCCGTGACCACCACTCGCAGCCCTGTTGTCGCGCTCATCGGGCCTCCGTCGTGCCGTTGTCCCGCAGTCGGATGTTCGGTGCCCTCCGGGTCCCCCCACCGGCCGGACCGAAACAGCCGGGCCGCAATGGCCGCGACGCGCACGCCGGGCCGCAACGGCTGCGACGCGTGCCGGACGCCGACCTCCGCAGGCGAATGATCGGGATGAATGCCGCCGATGCGGGCACCCGGGGATCACGGCCGGGCGACGACCGCCCGCACGAGACCCCCGAGGTGGCGACCATGGTGACAACCGCGACGCCGGAGAGGACGCGTCCGCCCGGGCTGCTGCGCACCCCGGGCGTGTACGTCCCGCAGAGCGACACGTTCCTGTTGCAGGAAGCGATGGAACGCGAACCGCTGCGGCCGGGCGCCGAGGTACTCGACGTGGGAACGGGCAGCGGTGCCCTGGCGCTCGCGGCCGCCCGGCGCGGTGCGCGGGTGACCGCCGTCGACACCTCCTGGCGCGCCGTGCTCACCACCCGCGTCAACGCGGCCCTCGCCGGCCACCGTGTCGAGGTGCTGCACGGTGACCTTCTCGCCCCCGCCGCCGGCCGCCGCTTCGACCTGATCGTCGGCAACCCGCCGTACGTGCCCGCACCGCAGGCGCGGCCTCCCCGGCGCGGCCCGGCCGTCGCCTGGGACGCGGGGCCCGACGGGCGCGCGGTGCTCGACCGGATCTGCGACGGTGCGGCGGCGCTGCTGCGCCCGCACGGGGTCCTGCTGCTCGTGCACTCCGCGCTGTGCGGCGTGGCGCCCACGCTGGAACGCCTGCGGTGCACGGGGTTCGAACCGGACGTGGTGGACCGGGAGAAGGTGCCGTTCGGGCCGGTCATGACCTCCCGTGCCGCCTGGCTGCGACAGCGGGGGCTCATCGCCCCCGGTGAGGACAAGGAAGAGCTGGTGATCGTTCGTGCCGACCGAATCTGAACGGCCCCGCCGCATCACCCCCACCCGAGACGGGCCGCTGCTCGTCGAGGGCCCGGTGGACGTCGTCCTGGACGACGGGACCGTTGCGAGGTCCGACCGTTTCACGGTCGCGTTGTGCACCTGCCGGCGCAGCCGGGCCTACCCGTGGTGCGACACCAGTCATCGGCGGCGGGGCAGGAAGTGAGCGCCGTGCAGGGCCCCACACCCCTCGGGCGGGGCACGGCTGAGCGGATACTGCCGCAGGCCCGCGGTGACCTGTCGGGCGCCGTCCTCGATGCCCTGCGGGGCTCACCGGTCGTAGCCCGGCTCCCCGCCGTGCGCGAGGCAGAAGGCGCCGACCCCCTTGGCGACGACCTGCAACTCGCGCTCTACGCCTGCTACGAACTGCACTACCTCGGCTTCGTCGGCGTCGACGCGGCCTGGGAATGGGACCCGGACCTGCTGCGGCTGCGCGCGGCCATGGAGGAGAACTTCCTTTGCGCCCTGCGCGCCGGGACCCAGGGCTGTCCGGACCTCGAGGAGGCACTCGGCGACCTGCTCGTCGAGCCGGTCCGGGGCACCGGGGTCAGCCGCTACCTGCACGAGGAGGGCTCGCTGTGGCAACTGCGTGAGTACGCGGCCCAGCGCTCGCTCTACCACCTGAAGGAGGCCGACCCACACGCCTGGGTCATCCCGCGCCTGCGCGGCCGGGCGAAAGCCGCTTTCGTCGCGGTGGAGTTCGACGAGTTCGGCGGCGGCCGGCCCGAACGCATCCACGCCCGCCTCTTCGCCGACCTCATGGCCGACCTGGGCCTCGACACCGCCTACGGCCGCTACACCGACGCCGCGTCCGCCCAGATGCTGGCGACGGTCAACCTGATGTCCCTGTTCGGGCTCCACCGCGCCCACCGCGGTGCTCTGGTGGGGCACTTCGCGGCCGTCGAGGTGTCCTCCTCGCCCGCGTCCCGGCGGCTGGCCGCGGCGATGCGCCGCACCGGGGCGGGCAGCGCCGCCGAGCACTTCTACGACGAGCACGTCACCGCCGACGCCGTCCATGAGCAGGTCGTGCGCCGCGACGTCATCGGGGGACTGCTGGAGGGCGAGCCGTCGCTCGCCCCGGAGGTGGCGTTCGGGATCGCCGCCACGGCGTTCGTCGAGGACCGGTTCGGCGAGCAACTGCTGGGCGCCTGGCGGCAGGGGGCGAGCAGTTTGCGGACGCAGGTGTGACATGAGACGGCGGCGGAGGCCAGTTCGGCCGTACGGTTGTGAACCACTACGGAAAGTGATGGCCCGCGTGGCGGAATGGGTCGCTCCGGATCACAATGAGGCACCGGACGGACGTCGTTCCGCCGTGTGGCCGGGGGCCGCAGAAACCGGGAGACCCACGATGCTGATGCCCGACACGAGCGTCATCACCAGGCTGATTGCCCGCTACCGGGCCCAGGAACACCACCTCCTCGCCGCTCCGCACGACGAGCACGCCCGAAGACGCTTCGAGGACACCGCCTACACGCTGTGCGTCCTGATGTGCGAGCGCACGGCCCGCGAGGCGGTGCTGGCAGCCGAACGCTACGTACACCGCCACACCCGCTCCGGCGCGCAGCCCATGGGCAAGCGCGCGGCGTCCGGCGGCTGCTGACCAGGCGGGCGCCCGCAGCGGCCGGCCGGACCGGCGAGGGAAGGCCGATCCGGCCAGGGAAGGACCAAGGTGCCCGAAGTTCGCAGAGCGCTTCCCGAGCCCGTCGCCGGCTTCGTGCGCCGGCGCAAGGAGCCCGTCGTCACCCAGACTCTGCGCTCCACGGCGGCGGCGACCATCTCCTACGTCGTCGCCCTGCACGCGGTCAACAGCTCGGCGCCGCCGCTGACGGCCCCCCTCACCGCGCTCCTGGTCGTCCAGGTCACCCTCTACTCCACCCTCACCACCGGTATCCGGCGGGTGAACTCCGTCGTCGTCGGCGTACTCATCGCCATCGGGTTCAGCGTGCTCGTCGGACTGAGCTGGTGGAGCCTCGGCCTGATCATCCTCGCCTCCCTCGTGGTCGGCCACTTCGTGCGCGTCGACGAGTTCGTGCCCGAGGTGGCGATCAGCGCCATGCTCGTGCTCGGCGTGACCCAGGTCGCCGACACGGCCTGGGACCGGGTGCTGGAGACGCTGATCGGGGCGGTGGTGGGCCTGCTGTTCAACGTCGTCTTCGTGCCGCCGGTCTGGGTGGAGACGGCCGGGGACTCCATCGAGGACCTGGCTCGGCGCATGCGGCTGCTGCTGCTGCGGATCGGCGAGGAACTGACCAGCCCGACGCCTGTCGAACGCGCCGCGGCCCGCCTCCACGAGGCACGCCGGCTCGACAACGACGTCGCCGACGTGGACGCGGCGCTGCGGCAGGCGGAGGACAGCCTGCGGCTCAACCCACGTGTCAAGGAGGGCCTGCTGCACCGCATCGTGCTGCGCACCGGGCTCGACACGCTGGAGATCTGCGCGGTCGTCCTGCGCGTACTGGCGCGCACGCTCACGGACCTGGCCAAGGAACGCAGGGACGAGGCCCTCTTCCCGCACGAGGTGGGCGTCGCCCTCCAGGAACTGCTCGGCCACGTCGCCGACACCCTCGTCAGCTTCGCCGTCCTCGTCACCACCACGACCAGCGGCAGCGCGGATGCCGCCGAGGAGCGGCTGACCGGCGAACTCGCGGCCGCCCGTACGAGCCGGGACAACGTCGCCGAGCTGCTGCTGCGGGGCGCACGGGACCTGCCCCGGCAGTGGCAGCTCTACGGCGCCCTGCTCACGGAGGTCGACCGCATCCTCGACGAACTCGACCTCGACCACCGCTCCCGGCGCCTGATGGAGGAGCTCGACCGCCACACCAGGGAGCGGCGCGAGCGCCGCCCGCAATTCCTCTCGCTGCTGGACCGGGCGCGCGGACGCCGCAGGCGCAGTCCCGCCGCCCACTGACCGGGCTCCGGTGCACCGCCGGGAACGCGGCGTCAGTTCTCCGGAGCGGACCGCACGGCGATGACGAACCCGTCGGCGGGCCGGGTGGGGATCCGGCTCAGCGGGATCGACAGGTCCTGCGGCGGCACCTCGTAGTCCAGCCGTGCCAGCCGTACCGCCAGGGTGGCCAGGAGTGCGACGGCGATGTCCTCGCCGGGGCAGCGGTGGCCGGTCGCCACGTCGCCGCCGCCCTGCGGAATGAGGCCGTACGGGTCGGCGGGAGGGCCGCCGGTGAAACGGGCCGGGTCGAAGGTGTACGGGTCGGGCCACAGGGCCGGATCGTGGTGGTGCCCGTACACGTCGAGGACGACCAGCGTGTCCTCGGCGATCTCCTCCTCCTCCCAGCGCAGATCCGTCGCTGCCAGACCGGCCACGAAGGGCACGAAGGGGTAGAAGCGGCGGACCTCGTGGGTGAACGCCTCCGCGTACGCCGGATCGCCGGCCCGCAGCGCCTCGCGGTGCCGGGGCCAGCGGTGCAGCGCGTGCCCGGCGAACGCCACGAACCAGGCGAGGGCGGCCGTGGGGCGCACGATGTTGAGCACCTCCGCCGCCGCCGTGTGCGTGTCCAGCGGCCGGCCGTCCGCGTCCCGGTGCAGCGCGACGGCGCGCAGCGCCGATCCGCGCGGAGCGCCGTCCTCGTCCGGGACCGCGTCGCGGCGCACCGCCTCGACCAGCTCCCCGATACGCGCCTCCTGACGGGCCCTGGCCTGCCGGGCCCGGCGGTGCCGGGGGCCCGCGGTGGCGAATCCGTCGACCATGGCCACGAGGTCGTCCGCCACGGCCGGGGCCTCGTCCTCACCGAGCGGGAAGCCAGCCCAGGAGCAGACCGCCCGTGTGATCACCCGTGCGGCCTCGGTGAACAGCTCGGTGCGCGGCATCGTGGCCCACGACCGGGCCGCGAGGTCCCACTCGGTGCCCGCGTTCTCCGCAAGACGGCCCACGGCCTGCTCGTCCCCCAGCAGGGACACGAACAGCGCCTTGCGGGTGCGGTGGCTCGCGCCGTCCAGGGTGTGCACGGCCCCGCGCCCGAACAGGGTGTCGAGCACGGGACCGGGCAGCGCGCCGTCGCGCCTGACATGGCGTTCGTCGTAGAAGAAACGCGCCGCGTCCACGCCGTGCAGCAGGACGGCCCGGCGGCCCAGAAACCGTGTGCGGACGGGCGCGCCGCCCTCCCGGCGCAGCAGGTCGGGGAGCCAGGCATAGCCCTGGGTCAGGACGGAGATGGTGGCGTCGGGGCGCAGCGTCTCGCGAAGATCCATGCGCTCAGCATTCCCCGCACCGCGGGCGAAGTGCTCGGTCTCGTGGCATTACCGCTCATGCGGCGTCCCGCATGACCTCGTTGCGCAGCTGGTCGCAGCAGCGGCTGATGAGCCGGGAGACGTGCATCTGGGAGATGCCGAGGGTCTGGGCGATGCTGCTCTGTGTCATATCGCGGAAGAAACGCATGTAGAGGATGCTCTGCTCCCGTTCCGGCAGCTTGCGCAAGCCCGGTTTGACCGCCTCGCGGTCGACGAGGACGTCGATCGCCGGATCGGCGGAGCCGAGGGTGTCCCCGAGGGAGTAGCCGTCGTCCGCGCCGGGCAGCTCGGCATCGAGGGACAGGGCGGTGAAGCTCTCCAGAGCCTCCAGACCGAGGAGCGCGTCCTCCTCGCACACGCCCGCCCGCTCCGCGATCTCGGTGACCGTGGGGGAGCGGCCCGAAATCGTCTGGGTCAGGTCCTGACGTGCGAAGCGGACCCTGTTGCGCAGGTCCTGCACCCGGCGGGGTACGTGTAGGGCCCACATGTGGTCCCGGAAGTGACGCTTGACCTCACCGACGACGGTGGGGACGGCGAAGCTCTCGAAGGCTCCGCGCGAGGGGTCGTAGCGGTCGACGGCCTTCACCAGACCGAGTGCGGCGACCTGTTGAAGATCCTCCAGGGATTCGCCGCGGTTGCGGAACCGGCCCGCGATCCGTTCGGCCATGGGCAGCCAGGCCGCCACGATCTCCTGCCGCAGTTCCTGCCGTTCCGGCCCGTCGTCCAGCTCGGCCATCCTCTGGAAGGCCTCTGCGGTGTCGGGGGCGTCGGAGTGCGAATGCTTGCCTTGTGGCAACGTGCGCATGATGTCGGGTCTTCCTGCAGGGTGTGGTGCCTTGAAGGATTCGACTCACCCGTGGAAGCGCTCGGGGCCGGTCTCCCGCACCCGGAGCGTCGACTCCCGCGGGGTGTGCTTCCGTCCGAAGTACAAAACGCGGCTGCCCGGGACTTCACGGCCAAAACGTGCAATGAAGGCCGCTTTCGCGGCCCGGCTCATGTGGCGGCGGTCGCCCGCACCGGCAGGTGGTAGACGGCGAAGGCGTGCCCGATCACCGGCTGCGCGACATTGCGGACCTTCACACCACCGGCCGTCAGGCCGTGCTCGGTGCCCAGATGCGCGTGTCCGTGCACGGCGAGGTCGGCGCGGCCCTCGTCAACCGCCTCCGCCAGCAGGTAGCTGCCCAGGAACGGATAGATCTCCGGTGGCTCGCCGGCGAGGGTGTCCGGTACCGGGGAGTAGTGCGTGAGCGCGATCCGCACCGCGCAGCCGCGGTCCGCCAGCTCCAGCAGTGAACGGCACAGATCCGCCGCGCACCGCCGGGTGTAGCGGACGAACGCCTTCATCTCCGGTTCGCCGAACTCGCCTGCGCTGCGCCCCGCGAACCCGCCGCCGAAGCCCTTCGTACCGGCGACCCCGAGCCGGGTGCCGGCGATGTCCAGCACCGTCCCGGAACCCTCGAGCACCGTGACCCCGGCCCGCTCGAGGACCGCGGAGACCTTGTCCTCCTGGTCGCTGTGGTAGTCGTGGTTCCCCAGCACTGCGACGACGGGCACGCCGAGCCCCTCGACCTCGGCGGCCACGACCTCCGCCTCCTCCACCGTTCCGTGCCGCGTCAGGTCACCGGCCAGCAGCAGGACGTCGGCGCTCGCGCCGAGGGTGTCGAAGGCCGGACGCAGCGCACCGTGGCTGTCCGGACCCAGATGGATGTCTCCGACGGCGGCTACGCGTATCACTCCAGCTCCTCGGGGCTTTCGGGGGCTGTGGCGCCGGCGATCATCAGATCGGCGCGCACCGGCAGCCCGCCGAGTTCGGCTTCGGCGATGCGCAGGATCTCGGCCCTGCAGGCGGCGCTGGCCACGGTGCCGTTCAGGTGCACGTATCCACCGCGCATGTCGATCTGGACGCCCAGTTCCGCGATGTCCTCCTCCGCGAGCCGCTCAAGCAGGCGCGCGATGCGGTACTCGGAGGCCTGGAGGCCGTTCACGGCACACCTCCCGGGCCACCGGGCCGCGGCGGGATCACATCGAGCCGCTCCAGCAGATAGAGAAACGCGTCGGGCATGGGGGACGCCGCGTACTCGCGGCGCAGCGCGTCCCAGTCGACCCGTTCGCGCAGCGCCCGCGCGACGGGCAACAACCGCCCGAAGTCGCAGTGGTGCTCGGACAGTGCCGCGAGCCTGCTGCTCATCAGGTCGGTCGGCGCGAGCACGGGCATGTGCACGGAGTCCACCGGCATGACCTCCGCCCGGTCCAGCAACTCCTTGGTGACCGGCCGGTGCGCCAGCTCGAAGATCAGGTCGATCTCCTCGCCGCCGGTCCGTGCTTTCACCAGCCAGTCCTCCGGTGGGGACACGACCTCCACCCCGCCGTCGGTGAGGGCCCGCACCACGCCCTCCGCGTCCTTGCGCCGCAGGCAGAAGTCCGAGTCGTGCTGGAGCCGCAGGGGGACGCCGTACGCGTACACGGCCACGCTCCCGACCAGGGCGAAGGGGTAGCCGGATGCCTTGAGCAGCGCGGCCACCTCTTTGGTGGCCTGGAGGATCGCCTGGGTGTGGTCCTCGGGCAGCGGCTCGGGTTCCGTCCGGGACGCCGTGGCCGCAGCACTGCCGCCCGCGCCCGCCACCCGGCCGGAAGGCGGCCGCAGCGGTGCGGCGCGCGGAGTTTCCTTGATGGGGTTCATCGCCGGTGCTCCGTCCAACGTCGGGAACGTCATGTACCCCCTCGGCGGCTGTTGATCCATGCTCGCACTTGTCCGTGTGGAATTCACAGGGGCTGGTGTGCCTGCGTCGAAGGCGGGGTACCCGCAGGCTCCGGTACGGCCGTCCACCGGTCCGCGGCGTGAGGACGCCGACGGAAGGCGGTGGGCACGACGGTCCGTCCGGTCAACAGTCGAAGAGCCGGAAGCCGCTCCGGCGCCGGCGCGAGGTCGAGGAGGCGGGAGTCCATGGGTCCGGAAGCCACCAGGGGGGCCGGGAATCCGGCGGCCACCGGAGAGGAGCGGTTCTCCTTGACCACCGCGCGGCGGGCGGACGCCGTCGTCCTCACGCTCAGCGGCGAACTCGACCATGACACGGCCGGACCGCTGCGCGAGGCACTGGAGCGGCATGTGGGCCAGGGAGCCCGGCGCATCCTCGTCGACTTCGGGCCGCTGAGATTCTGCGACTCCACCGGCCTGAACGTCCTGCTGCACGCCCGGCTCGCGGCGCAGGAGGCCGGCGGACGCATCGAACTCGCCGCGCTGCGCCCCCCGGTGGCCCGGATGTTCGAGATCACCGGAGCGCAAGCGGTCTTCCAGGTGTACGCCGGCGTCGAGGAAGCGCTGGCGGACGAGCGGCCGGCATAGCGGGGGGACCGATGAACACGACCCTCCGCGGCCCCGGGCAGACCCGCAGGCTGGCGCTGTACGGCACGAAGGGCGTGGTGAGCCGGTGCCGCGACTTCACCCAGGACGCGCTGTACGACTGGGGATGGACGCGGGACAGGGACCTGATCGGACTCGACGACGAGAACGGCGAGGTCGTCGAGGACGTGCTGCTCCTCGTCTCCGAGATCGTGACGAACGCCTGCCTGCACGCGGGCGGGCCGCAGGAACTCGTCCTGCACCAGTTCGGACCGCGGTTGCGGATAGAGGTGCTGGACGCCAGCCCCGCGCCGCCGCGCCGCCGTATGCCGAACGACCTCACCCAGCCCGGCGGTCACGGCCTCATCATCATGGAGCGCCTGGCACGCAGCTGGGGCGCCGAACCCCGCGGCTCGGGGAAGGTCGTCTGGGCCGAGGTTCCCGTCCCGCCGCCCGCACACCGCGGGGAAGCGGCCGGCGGCGACGGCCGGGCCGCGCCGTGAATCCTGCCGCCGTGAATCTGCTCGTGAAGCTGCTCAGGCGCTCAGGTCGCTCAGGCTGTGATCCCCTCGCGCAGCGTCGCGAGGATCCGCGCGAGCAGCCGGGAGACATGCATCTGGGAGATGCCCAGGCGCTCACCGATCTCCGACTGCGTGAGTTCCTCGCGGAAGCGCAGCGACAGGATGAGCCGGTCCCGCTCGTCGAGCGTGGCGATCAGAGGCTTGAGCGCCTCCAGGCTGTCCACGATGTCGAACGCCGGGTCCTCCACGCCCAGCCGGCGCGAGACCCCGGTGGACGCCTCCTCCTCGTTGACCGCCGTGTCCAGCGACTGGGCGGTGTACCCGTTGGACGCGCGCTCGCCCTCCAGGACCTCCTCCTTGCTGACGTGCAGATGCTCGGCCAACTCGGCTGTGGTGGGCCGGCGCCCCAGCTGCTGCTCCATGACGTCGAGGGCCTTCGCGAGCTCGATCCGCAGCTCCTGCAGCCGCCTCGGCACGCGGACGGACCAGCTGGAGTCGCGGAAGTACCGCTTGATCTCCCCGACCACGGTCGGCAGCGCGAAGGACGCGAACTCCACCTCGCGTTCCACGTCGAACCGGTTGATCGCCTTGATGAGTCCGATCGTGCCGACCTGGATGATGTCCTCCATCGGCTCCGCCCGGTTGCCGAAGCGTGCCGCCGCGAACTTGACCAGGCTCAGGTTGAGCTCGACCAGTGTGTTGCGGACGTACGCGTACTCCGATGTGCCCTCGTCGAGCTCGGCCAGGCGCTTCAGAAGCGTCGTGGAGAGCGGGCGTGCGTCCGCCGGGCTGACTGCCCGGGGATCGGGTATCTCCGGCAGCCCGGTCGCCGTGGTACGGACCGTCCGGTCCGGGCGTGGCGGCGCGGCTGCGGTGCGGGTCGACTGCTGGGTGGGTGCGGTGCTGGACATCAGGTTTCCTTCGACGGGGCGGAGGCCTGCGCTGCCGTCTGCAGCGGGACCGTCGGGTGAATTCCTGTTCTCGCAGATATTCCCTCTTTTGACTGCTTTGATACCGATTTGCTGGGAACTGGCACCAACATGGGAAACGCGTCGCAACTACGCCCGGTGACCACCGGCCGCCGCTTCGCCCTCGACGGCGAAGCGGGGGTGGTGGCACGCTGCCGTGACCTGACGCGCGAGGCCCTGCACGACTGGTTCCCGCTGGACGGGCCCGACGCCGCGGTGGCCGCCGGCGACGTGCTGCTGCTCGTCTCCGAGGTGGTCACCAACGCGTGCCGCCACGGCGGCTTCCCGTACGAGCTGGAGCTCGCCCGAGGGCCCGGCCGCATCTGGGTCCAGGTCAGCGACACCAGCGCACTGCGCCCACGCCCCCTCGGCCCGCACCGCGCGTCCCGGTCCTCCGGACACGGCCTCTACCTGCTGGAGCGGCTCTCCGCCGACTGGGGATGGGCCCGGCACGGCACCGGAAAGACGGTCTGGTTCGCGGTGGACATCCCCGAGTGAGCCGGTCCCGTTCGCCGTGGACGGGCCTGAGCCACCCGGTTCCGTTCGCCTGGACGGGCCTGAGCCACCCGGTTCCGTTCGCCTGGACGGGCCTGAGCCACCCGGTCCCGTTCGCCGCTCGACGGGCCTGAGCCACCCGGCCCTGGTCGCCGTCGACGGGCCCGCGTGAGTCGGTCCCGTTCGCCGCGCGACGGGCCCGCGTCGGCCGTCTCCGGCGGCGCTCCCGCTGGGGTGTCACGGCCATGCCCGCGTGCCACAGTGGAGGAAGCCGTAGGCGGTGCCGCGACGCCTGGTGACGCACGCGCACCGCGCCCCTCACAGCGCGAGGTCTGCGATGGACGAGTCCGCCCGCGGGCCGGGCCCCGACCGGGGCCGGCCGTCCGCCGAGCTGAGCGAGGAGGGACTGAGGAAGCTGCTGGCCGGCCTCATCGCCGTACGCGACGGGGACCTGTCGGTCCGGCTGCCGAGCGACTCCCCGGACCTGCTCGGCGAGATCGCGGGGATCTACAACGACATGGTCGACCAGCTCTCCCTGGTCACCTCCGAGGTCACCCGCGTGGCACGCGAGGTCGGCGGGCAGGGTCTGCTCGGCGGCCAGGCGCGGGAGCCGCGCGTCAGCGGTGTGTGGAGCGAGCTGACCTCCGGCGTCAACACCATGGCCGACAACCTCACCTCACAGGTGCGCTCCATCGCCCAGGTCGCCACCGCCGTGGCGCGCGGCGACCTGACCCAGAAGATCCGCGTCGACGCCCGCGGCGAGATCCTCGAACTCAAGGAGACCATCAACACGATGGTCGACCGCCTGTCCTCGTTCGCCGAGGAGGTCTCCCGGGTGGCCCGCGAGGTCGGCACGGACGGCAACCTCGGCGGTCAGGCCACCGTTCGCGGTGTCTCCGGCACGTGGAAGGACCTCACCGACAACGTCAATTCCATGGCGAACAACCTCACCAACCAGGTGCGCAACATCGCCCAGGTCACCACTGCGGTCGCCCGCGGCGACCTCACCCGCAAGATCGACGTCGACGCGCGCGGCGAGATCCTGGAGCTGAAGACGACCATCAACACGATGGTCGACCAGCTGTCCTCGTTCGCCGCCGAGGTCACCCGGGTGGCACGCGAGGTCGGCAGCGAGGGCCGGCTCGGCGGACAGGCGGAGGTGGCGGGTGTCTCGGGCACCTGGAAGCGGCTCACCGAGAACGTGAACGAACTCGCCGGCAACCTGACCCGACAGGTGCGTGCCATCGCGGAGGTCACCAGCGCCGTGGCCGAGGGCGACCTCACCCGCTCCATCACCGTCGAGGCCCCGGGCGAGGTCGGGGAACTCAAGGACAACATCAACGCGATGGTGGAATCCCTGCGCGCCACCATCCGGGCCAATGAGGAGCAGGACTGGCTCAAGACCAACCTGGCGAGGGTGTCCGCCCTGATGCAGGGCACCCGCAACCTCGACGTCGTCGCCGAACGGATCATGGAGGAGGTCCCCCCGCTGGTCCGCGCCCAGTACGGCGGCTTCTTCCTCGCCGAGCAGGGAGCCGACGGGACCGAACTCGTCATGATCGCCTCGTACGGCTCTCCGGAGGGCCCCGAAGCGCCGCCGCGCCGCTTCCGCATCGGTCAGTCCCTCGTGGGCCAGGCGGCCCGCAGCCACCGCGCCATCGAGGTGCACGACCTGCCGCCCGGCTACGCCACCGTCACGACCGGCACCGGCAGCACCGACCCCAGCCATCTGATCGTCCTGCCCGTCGTCCACGAGGGCCAGGTGCTCGCCGTCATCGAGCTCGCCGCCGTCCGTCCGCTGACCGTCCTCCACCGCGACTTCCTCGACCAGTTCATCGAGACGGTCGGCGTCAATGTGAGCACCCTCGTCGCCAACGCGCGCACCGACGAACTGCTGGAGCGGTCCCAGCGGCTCACCGCCGAACTCAGCGCACGATCCAAGGAACTGACCGCCCGCCAGGAGGAGCTCCAGCGCTCCAACGCCGAACTCAAGGAGAAGGCCGCCCTGCTGGCCGACCGCAACCGCGACATCGAGCGCAAGAACCTGGAGATCGAGCAGGCCCGCCAGGAACTGGAGGCCCGCGCCCAGCAGTTGTCCAGGACATCGATGTACAAGTCGGAGTTCCTGGCCAACATGAGCCACGAACTGCGCACCCCGCTCAACAGCCTGCTCATCCTGGCCCAGCTGCTCGCACAGAACCTCGAAGGCAACCTGACCGAGAAGCAGGTCGACTACGCGCAGGTCATCCACTCGGCCGGCTCGGACCTGCTCCAGCTCATCAACGACATCCTGGACCTGTCCAAGGTCGAGGCCGGCAAGATGCCCGTCCACCCGAGCACGTTCGCGCTCGCCGGCCTCATGGAGTACGTCGAGGCCACGTTCCGGCCCGTCGCGAGCGAACACGCCCTCGCCTTCGAGGTGATCGCAGAGCCCGGGACCCCCGAGCGGCTGACCACCGACGAGTCCCGGCTGCGCCAGGTGCTGCGCAACCTGCTGTCCAACGCCCTGAAGTTCACCGAGCAGGGCAGTGTCGAGCTGCGCGTCGCCGGCGTCCCCGACGACCACGTGCCCGCCTTCCTGCGCGGCGCCGGACCCGTCGTCGCCTTCCACGTCCTGGACACCGGCATCGGCATCCCCGCCGACCGGCTGGAGAGCATGTTCGGCGCGTTCCAGCAGGGGGACGGCACCACCTCCCGCCACTACGGCGGCACCGGCCTCGGGCTGTCCATCAGCCGTGAGGTCGCCAGCCTGCTCGGCGGTGTGATCGAGGTCGACAGCACCCCGGGACGCGGCAGTTGCTTCACGCTCTATCTGCCGGTCCACGGGCGCGGGGGCTCGACCGAGGCGGCCGCCGCCGCGGAGCCGGAGGCGGCCGATGAGCTCGCAGGCATGCCGGCGGCCGGTCACACGGTCCTCGTCGTGGACGACGACAGCCGCAACGTGTTCGCCCTCACGGAGATACTGGAACGCGAAGGCATCCGCGTCCTGACCGCCGACAACGGCACAGCCGGCATCGAACTGATGCGCACCCACGAGGAGATCGAGCTCGTCGTGATGGACGTGATGATGGCCGGCATGGACGGCTACGCCGCCATGGCGGCCATACGCAAGCTCCTGCGCGGCCGACACGTGCCGATCGTCGTCGTCACCGCCAAGGCCATGCCGGGCGACCGGGCCGAGGCGCTCGCCGCCGGGGCCGACGACTATGTGGCCAAGCCCGTCGACACCCTCCAACTGCTGGCGAAGATCCGGACGCTGCTGTCGGGAGAGCCCCGCCCGTGACCCCGTGACCCCGTGACCCCGTGACCCGTGTGACCCGCCGGCGCCCGGCACGGCAGCCACGTGCCGACGTGGCGGGGCCCTCGCGGGCCGACCCCGGCTCAGCGCAGGCGGATGGCGATCAGGCTCGTGTCGTCGTCCGTGTCCCCGGTGGCCCCGCCGAGCAGCCGGTCCACCTGCTCCTGGACGGAGCAGGGCCCGAGCTCCTCGGCGGTCAGGCGCAGTGCGTCCAGCCCCTTGTCCAGGCCGTCGTGCCGCCGCTCGATGAGACCGTCCGTGAACAGCAACAGCGTGTCGCCGGGGACGAGTTGGGTCGTGCGCTCCTGGTAGGAGGACGTGGGCAGGGCGCCCAGGAGGATGTCGTGCGGCGGCTCCAGCAGCTGTCCCCGGCCCTCGCGCACCAGCAGCAGTGGCAGATGACCCGCGCTCGCCCAGCGCAGCACACGGTTCGAGGGGTCGTACAGCGCGCAGACCGCCGTGGCCGTGGGGTGCCCCGGGGCATGCAGCGTCACCTCGTTGAGCCAGCCCATGAGCCGGCCCGGCGGATGACCCGTGAACGCCAGTCCCCGCAGCGCGTTCCGCAGCGCGACCATGCCCGTCGCCGAGTCGATTCCGTGCCCCGCGACATCGCCGACCGCGACGAGCACCCGCCCGCCCGGCAGCGGCAGGATGTCGTACCAGTCGCCGCCGACCCGGTACTCCGCCGCCGCCGGCCGGTAGCGGGCCGCGGCGCTCAGCCCCGGGAGCACGGCCGGTGACGGGATCTCGGGCACGATGGCCTGCTGCAACTGGAGCACCAGCCGGTGGCGCAGCAGGGCCTGCGCGCGCACGGCGTTGAGCTGGTCGAACGTCGCGGTGAGCGCGACTTCGGTGTGGTACTCGGCGGAGATGTCCTGGTAGACGCCCGTGATCCCGGTGAGGGTGGATTCGCGCAGCAGCGGCTCGGCGGCGATCCGTACATGCCGTGGCCCGCCGTCCTGCCGCAGCACCCGGACCACGGCCGCCGCGCCCTTGCGGCGCTCCACCACATCGGCCAGCAGCTCGGCGAGATCGTCCGTGTCCTCGGGGTGCACGCGCGAGCCCAGATCGGCGAGGGGGATCGGGGTCGCGTCCCGGGGCATGTCGAAGATCGTGTACGTCTGTTCGGTCCACGTCGTCCGTCCCGTGACCAGGTCGTCCTCGAACAGTGCGAGCCCCTGCAGACGCCCCACCGCCCGCCCCACCGCCGTGCGGCGGTCGCTCGCCGTGTGCCAGAGGACGACGGCGCGGTCCCTGCCCGCCGGCAGCACCCGAACGTCCAGCAGCGGAGGGGGGAAGTCGCCGTTGTGCTCGGCGGGCAGCCGCGCCGCCCGCTGGAGGAACCCCGCGTACTGGGCGCGCCGGGCCATCGCCGACAGGTCCCTGTGCACCAGCGGGAACGCCACCTCGATGGGACGCCCCGCCACCCGGTGCGCCCCGCCGAGCGCCTCGGCGGCCTGCGCGTTGACGTGCTCGATGGACAGGGCCGAGGTGCCCGCGTCCCGGTGCAGGGTCATGGCGGGGTGGACCAGGGAGTCCAGCAGGTCGTCCAGCGCGGGGAATTCGGCGGTCGGCTCGGCCGTCGCGCCGACCAGCCGGCCGGCGACCTCCACCAGACCCGGCAGCACCGTGCGCACCTCGTCGTCCAGCTCGGTGCTGTCCGGCCACACCGCCAGGGCGATCCCCACCGCCGAGCCGCGCACCCGCAGCGGGAGGACCGCCCGCGCCGCCCGCTCGGAGGGGCCTGGCAGCACATGGCCGTCGGTGGTGCCCGACGGCAGCCAGACCGGCCTGCCCTCCATGAGCGCCTCGCGTACGGGCAGGGGGACGGCCGGCGGAATCCACCGCCACTGGGCCGCCTCCAGGGCGCTGACACCCGAGTGCCCCACGAGCTCCAGGCAGCCGGACTCCGTCAGTCGCCACAGCCACAGCGCCTCCACCCCCAGCGGACGCAGACCGCCCTCCAGCAGCGTGGCCGCACCCTGCGACACCGAGTCCTCGGCCTCCGCCGCGGCCGTGATCCGGCGCAGCCGGCGCGCATCGGTCCACACCGTGCCGGCGGACGGCGCGGACACGGCCATGGACCCGGCAACACCGTTGACGATGTCGGCGGCGATGTCCTCCTGGCGGGTCGCCGCGGACCGTGCCAGCCGTGCCAGATGCTCGGCCGCCTCCGACGGGGTGGTCTGCAGCTGTGCGGCAAGGATGCCGGTGGCCAGATCGGTCAGATGCCGCCGGGTGATGTCGTCCCGCAGCGCGGCGTTCTCCTCGGCGAGCCGCTGGAGGATCGCCGGCGTGCCGTTCTGCCCGCCGCCGCCTCCGAAGGACCCCTGCGCAGGCATGGTCTCGACCACTCCCCTTCCGGGCAGCGGTGGCGACCGGGAACGATCGCCGCCCGCTGTGGAGTTTACGCGCGGCCTGGAGCAGCGGCACATGTCCGCGAGCACTGCGGGCGCTGCCCGATTGCCGCCGGACGGCGCCGGGTACCCGCAGTACCCGATCGGCGCCGCAGCCGGTCGCGGCGATTGCGGCACCGTTCGCAGCGGCGCACGGTGGACGGGTCGGATTCCGTCCAGGTCAGAAGGAGTGGTCATGCCACGCGGTTCCAGTTCCAAGAGGGAACGGCAGTACGAGCACATCAAGGAGAGCGCCGAACAGCGCGGAGAGAGCACCAAGCGCGCCAAGGAGATCGCGGCGCGGACGGTGAACAAGGAGCGGGCCCGCTCGGGCGAGTCCCGTACGGCGAGCAAGACGTCCAAGCAGGACATGTCCTCCTCGAGCCGGGGCGGGAAGCGTTCGGGGAGCGGCGCCGGAGGACCGACGTACGACCAGCTGTACGCGGAGGCGCAGCGCCGCAATGTGCACGGCCGCTCCTCCATGAACAAGGCGGAACTGAAGCGCTCCCTCGGCAAGTGACGGCCTTCCCCGGCGCGACCCTGCCCGCGGTCCGGCCGGCCGGGCGTACCTGCGTCACCCGGCCGGCCGAACCGGCCGGATGACCGTCACCGTTCAGGCCCCGATCTCCGTCGCCGTCCCGATGGCCGTCACGCTTCAGCGGTTCTCCGCCGTCGCCCCGGCCTCGGTCCTCACCGCATCGGCGACCTCGCTGTCCACCGCCGCTCGTACCAGCGCCGCCGCGAGATGCGCCGGATCGGTGTGCGGCGTGGACCTGAGGCTCTCGGCGGCCTTCAGGAGGGTTTCCGCATCGGCGGGCAGGCCCAGCCGGCGCGCCCCCTCCAGGGCCTTGTCGTCCAGCAGCGGACCCGCCTCGGGCCACACGCTCTGCACCTCTCGCAGGAAGATCTCCACTCCGGCCGGTCCGAGACCCGGCACCTCACGCAGCAGCTTCCGCAGTTTCCCGGCGTCCCTGCCGGCCTCCTCGCGCATCCTGCGCAGATCTCCCCCGTACTTGTCGATCACCAGCTCGGCCGCCTTACCCAACTGGGTCGCCGTGCTCTCGTCGTAGCGCCGGTAGCCGCCCCGGCCGAGGGCGTCGACCCGGTCCTGCCAGGACGCGTCGGCCATGGCGCGTGCGCTGCGCATGCCGGCCTCGCTCAGCTCCCTGGCGGAGGCGACCGCGGCCGAACTGCGGATACGGGCGCTCAGCAGACAGGTGAGCACCAGCAGCCGGTACAGCGGCTGCGGGGTGTCCCGCAGCCGGATCCCGGCCTCCTCGGCGTAGGTGGGGCCGTGCTCGTCCAGCAGCACCCGCAGCACCTCGCGCTGTTCGGGCGGTGACACGGTTCGCGCCGTCATGTCCGCTCACCGTCCCCGTACGGCCCGCGCAGCAGCGCACCGAGACCGCCTGCCGGGATGTCGTCACCGGCCGCGGGGTGTACACACTCCCCGCGGGCACCGGTCACTGCCGCCGACCGCAGCAACGCGTCGTCGGCGCGGGCGGGCTCGGGGCGCGTCTCTCCGAGGTACCGGGCGTCGGACCTGTGCACCGAGAGCTGGTCGGGCTCGGCCCCGATCCAGACCTCCCGGCCGTTGTCGGGACCGTCGGGCCGGACGAGGAGCTCGGCGATCCGGTGCTGCCGGGCTGCCTCGACCAGCGCCGGCACACCCTCGGCGGTCGCTTCATGGGCCGAGCGGAACCGCTCCAGCTCGTGGTCGGCCCGCCGCCGCACATGCTCCCGCCGGGCCCGGTCGACGTCCTCGTCGAGCAACCGGGTCGACGCGCCCCCGGCGCGGCCGCCGTGCTCGGTCTCCACCACCAGGTCCTGCAACGCCTCGGGCAGCCTGCGGTGCACCGCCGCGCGCTCGCGCGGATCACCGGCGAGGACGATCAGATCGGCGTGGGTGTCCGCCTGGCACTGGGCGACGGCCGCCGCGGTCTCGGCCGCGTTGTGCTCCCAGGTGTTCTCGACGCTCTGCCGGAAGTGCCGTGCCGACCGGTCGGCACGGCCCGTGAGGTGCACGGGATACTCCCTGCCGCCGACCGTCCCGGCGTCGCGTCCGCCGAGGGGTGTGCGGACCTCCAGGTCGGCGCCCAGCCGGTCGATGCAGGCGACGACGCACACCGGGTCCTGCGCGGCGAGGTCCAGCAGGGGCGCGACCCTGGGCAGGGCGGACCAGGTCACGTCCATGGGAGCGGGTGGCCGCGCGCTCAGCGGCTGGTCGAGCACCACTTCGCCTCCCGCCGCGTAGACGGCGCGTCCGGCGTCCTCCGCGCCGTCGGGCCGGGCGGTCAGCGCCTCGTACACCGCGGCTCCGGTCGCCTCGTCGCAGCCGAGAGCGGCGAGTTCGTCGCAGATGTCGCGCGCCTGGAGCTCGCGCCGGGCGGCAGCGGACTCGTCCGTCCACCCCGTGTCGACCTGCACGCTGGCCCAGGGTCCGGGACGCTCGTAGAGAGGGGTGAGAAACGCCGGCTCCATGGTCTTCCTCCCTCGGAGGCCGGGTATCGCGTCACAGGCGGGTACCCGCGAGGTGGCGGGCCATACGCCGGCCCCGCGCCCGTCGAGGCGGCGCGGGCACCGCGAGAATCGGAAGGGACGGTCAGCCGTGAACGAGACCGAGCGCAAGGGTGTCGACCCGGCACGTCTGGACGAGCAGGACCTGCTGCGGGAGCTGGAGACCATCCACCGCAGTCGCCATGACACGCTGCTGTACGGATCCGCGGCCGCGCTCGCGGCGCACGACGTGCGCATGAAGGAGCTGGAGAGCGAGTACCTGCGACGCCACCCCGACCGCCCGGTCGCCGCGGGCCGTACCCGTGAAGGCGCCCGGCACCGGACGTGACCCTGGGGCGGGGCCGCTCGTGGCACCGACGTGACCGGTGGCGGGCGGCCCCTCGCGGACTCGTGGATCAGCCCTCACGGGATCGGCTCCCCGGCGCCCCTCGCGGATCAGCCCTCAGGGGAATCAGCCCTCCGGGAGCACTCGCGGGACCGGCTCAGCGGCCCGCTGTGACGCCCGCGCTTTTCGTGAACTCGGCGGTGAACGCCTCGCAGAACGCCTTGAGGTCGGCCGGCTTGCGGCTGGTGATCAGGGTGCTCGGCGCGGCCTCGCAGACCCGTACCTGCTCGTCCACCCACTCGCCGCCCGCATTGCGGATGTCGGTGCGCAGACTGGGCCAGGACGTCAGGGTGCGCCCGCGGACGACGTCCGCCTCCACCAGCGTCCACGGGCCGTGGCAGATCGAGGCGACCGGCTTGCCCGCCTCGAAGAAGGACTTGATGAAGGCCACCGCCTTCTTGTCCATGCGCAGGGCGTCCGGGTTGGCCAGCCCGCCGGGCAGCACCAGGGCACCGTAGTCGTCCGCGGACGCCTCGGCGACCACCTGGTCCACCGGGAAGGTGTCCGCCTTGTCGAGATGCTTGAAAGCCTGGACCCGGCCCGGCCGTGTCGAGATCAGCCGGGGCTCGTGGCCCGCGTCCTTCGCGGCCTGCCACGGGTCGGTGAGCTCGATCTGCTCCACGCCCTCGTGGGCCGTCACAAACGCGATCAGCATGATGAACGCTCCTTGCTCTGTCCCCTCGCTGCTTCGCCCGGCCGGGTACCCGGAGCCCCCGGCGGCGACACCATCGCCTGCGGCAGGTTTGGGACGGACACAGCGGGGGACCCGGCCGTCCGGTCGAGCGGCCGATGGGATGAGGCCGGGTGCGGACGGCGGACCGCACCCGGCCCGCCCCTCGCGCCGGCTCTACTGCGGCCGTGCGAACGCTTCGAGCAGGCGCTCCGCCGCCAGCGTCGCGGTCAGCTTCCCCTCGCGTACCCGCTGTTCGACGTCCGGCGCGAGATCCCGTACGGCCGGATGCCGGTGCAGCCGCTCCACCAGCGCGTCGCGGACCATGGCCCACGTCCAGTCGATCTGCTGGTCACGCCGCTTCGCCGCGAGCCGCCCGGTCGACTCCAGCACCGTCCGGTGCTGCTCCAGCCGCTCCCACACCGCGTCGAGCCCGCTCTCCTCGCGGGCGCTGCACGACAGCACCGGGGGAGTCCACGCCGCGTCGGCCGGGTGCATCAGCCGGAGCGCACCGGCCAGTTCACGAGCGGCGGAACGGGCGTCGCGCTCGTGCGGGCCGTCCGCCTTGTTCACGGCGATCACATCGGCGAGCTCCAGCACACCCTTCTTGATGCCCTGGAGCTGGTCCCCGGTGCGGGCGAGGCTCAGCAGCAGGAACGAGTCCACCATGTCCGCGACCGCGGTCTCGGACTGGCCGACGCCCACCGTCTCCACCAGGACGACGTCGTAGCCGGCGGCCTCCATCACAATGATCGTCTCGCGGGTCGCCTTGGCCACGCCGCCGAGCGTGCCGGCGCTGGGGGAGGGCCGTACGAACGCGGCCGGGTCCACCGCGAGCCGCTCCATCCGGGTCTTGTCGCCCAGGATGGAGCCGCCGGTACGCGTGGACGACGGGTCGACCGCGAGCACCGCGACCCGGTGGCCGAGGCCGGTGAGCATCGACCCGAGCGCGTCGATGAACGTGGACTTCCCGACGCCGGGCACACCGCTGATGCCCACTCGCCGGGCGGAGCCCGCGTACGGCAGCAACGCGGTCAGCAACCGCTGAGCGAGCACCCTGTGGTCGGCGCGGGTGGACTCGACGAGCGTGACGGCGCGGGCGACGTACGCCCGCGACCCGTCTCGCACGCCCTTGACATAGGCGTCGATGTCGATCTTCGGCGGCATGGCCTACAACTCGTGGCCGAGGGACCCGGCCAGGGTCGCGACCAGATCCCGCGCCGCGTCGGGGATCACCGTCCCCGGCGGGAACACCGCCGCCGCGCCCGCGTCGTGGAGCGCCTGGACGTCCTGAGGCGGGATCACGCCGCCGACGACGATCATGATGTCCTCGCGCCCCTCGGCCGCCAGCTCCTCGCGCAGAGCGGGGACCAGCGTCAGATGTCCCGCGGCCAGCGACGAGACGCCGACGATGTGCACGTCCGCCTCGACCGCCTGCCGGGCAACCTCCGCGGGCGTCTGGAACAGCGGACCGACGTCCACGTCGAAACCGAGGTCGGCGAAGGCGGTCGCGATCACCTTCTGGCCGCGGTCGTGCCCGTCCTGCCCCATCTTGGCGACCAGGATGCGCGGCCTGCGGCCCTCCGCCTCCTCGAACGCGTCCACCAGGGCACGGGTGCCGTCCACCGCGGGTGACATACCTGCCTCGTTCCGGTACACGCCCGAGATCGTACGGATCTGGCCCGAGTGCCGGCCGTACACCTTCTCCAGGGCGTCGGAGATCTCCCCGACACTCGCCTTCGCGCGCGCCGCGTCCACGGCCAGCGCCAGCAGATTGCCCTCCAGACCGCCGCCCTGCCCGGGCCCGGCCTCCGCGGCCGCGGTCAGGGCGCGCAGCGCGTCCTGACAGGCCGCCTCGTCGCGCTCGGCGCGCAGCCGGCGCAGCTTCTCCACCTGCTGTGCCCGGACCTGGGAGTTCTCGACCTTGAGCACGTCGATCTGCTCGTCGGACTCGACGCGGTACTTGTTCACGCCGATCACCGGCTGCCGGCCGGAGTCGATCCGGGCCTGGGTCCGCGCGGCGGCCTCCTCGACCCGCAGCTTGGGGATGCCCGCGTCGATGGCCTTCGCCATGCCGCCCGCCGCCTCGACCTCATCGATGTGCTGCCAGGCACGGCGCGCGAGATCGTGCGTGAGCCGCTCCACGTACGCGCTGCCGCCCCACGGGTCGATGACCCGGCACGTCCCCGACTCCTGCTGGAGGAGCAGCTGGGTGTTGCGGGCGATGCGCGCCGAGAAGTCGGTCGGCAGGGCCAGCGCCTCGTCGAGGGCGTTGGTGTGCAGCGACTGCGTGTGGCCCTGCGTCGCGGCCATCGCCTCGATGCAGGTACGGGTGACGTTGTTGAACACGTCCTGTGCCGTCAGCGACCAGCCCGATGTCTGCGAATGGGTGCGCAGCGACAGCGACTTGGGGTTCTTCGGGTCGAACGTCTTCACCAGCTTCGCCCACAGCAGCCGCGCGGCGCGCAGCTTGGCGATCTCCATGAAGAAGTTCATGCCGATCGCCCAGAAGAACGACAGCCGCGGGGCGAACGCGTCCACGTCCATGCCCGCCGCGATACCGGCCCGCAGATACTCCAGACCGTCGGCCAGCGTGTAGGCGAGCTCCAGGTCGGCCGTCGCTCCGGCCTCCTGGATGTGGTAGCCCGAGATGGAGATCGAGTTGTAGCGGGGCATCTTCTGCGAGGTGTACGCGAAGATGTCCGAGATGATCCGCATCGAGGGCGACGGCGGATAGATGTAGGTGTTGCGGACCATGAACTCCTTGAGGATGTCGTTCTGAATGGTCCCGGCCAGCTTCTCGGGCGGTACGCCCTGCTCCTCGGCCGCCACGATGTACAGCGCCAGCACGGGTAGCACCGCGCCGTTCATCGTCATCGACACGCTCATCCGGTCCAGCGGAATGCCGTCGAACAGCTGCCGCATGTCCAGGATCGAGTCGATCGCCACCCCCGCCATGCCGACGTCGCCGGTCACCCGCGGATGGTCGCTGTCGTAGCCCCGGTGCGTCGGCAGGTCGAAGGCCACCGACAGGCCCTTCTGCCCGGCGGCGAGATTGCGCCGGTAGAAGGCGTTCGACTCCTCGGCCGTGGAGAAACCCGCGTACTGACGGATCGTCCAGGGCTGGTTGACGTACATCGTCGGGTACGGGCCACGCAGGAAGGGGGCGATGCCCGGGTAGGTGCCGAGGAAGTCGACCCCGTCCAGATCGGCGTCCGTGTACAGCGGCTTGACCGGGATGCCCTCCGGCGTCTCCCACACCAGCTCGCCCGCGTCCTTGCCGGTGGCCGCCTTCAGCGCCGCACGCCAGGTGTCCTCACCCGCCGCGCCCGCCGCGGGCCCCAGCTCGATCCCCGTGAAATCCGGGATTCCCATCACGCCACTCCGATCCGGTCGAGCACCGAGGTCAGCACGGCGACCGCGTCACCGCCCGCGACGACGAACTCGTCGACCCCGGCCTTCTCGTACGTCTCACGCTGCTCGCCGGGACGGCCGGCGAGGAACACCCACCGCGCGCCCGCCGACTTGAGGGCCTCGGCGACCGGCCCGGCCTGCCCCGCGTACCCGGCGTCGCTGGAGCAGAGGCACGCCACCTGCGCACCGCTGTTGGTGAACGCCGACGCGGCCGACCCCGCGTCGACGCTCACCGGCTCGTGGACCGGCTCGATGCCGCCGGCCTGGAACAGGTTGGCCGCGAACGACGCCCGCGCGGTGTGCGCGGACGCGGGCCCGAGAGCCGCGAGGAACACCCTCGGCCGTGCGCCCGTGGCCGCCAGATGCGCGTCCGAGCGGGCCCGCAGCTTCTCGAACGCCTCGTCGCGGCGCACCACCGGCAGACCGCCGGCCGGCCGCACCGGTGCGGCGTCGCGCCGCACCGGGGCCTCGGCCGGCAGGGGGAACTCGCTGACTCCGGTGACCGGTTCGCGGCGCGTGGCGAGCCGGCGGCTGCGGCGCTCCCAGGTGGCGCCGATCCGCTCGCCGATCAGACCGCCGCGGAGCGCGGCCGCCTGGCCGCCCGCCCGCTCGATCTCCTGGAACCACGCCCACGCGGCCTGCGCCAGCTCGTCCGTGAGCTGCTCCACATACCAGGAGCCGCCCGCCGGATCGATCACCCGGCCCAGGTGCGACTCCTCCAGCAGGATCGTGGAGGTGTTGCGGGCGATCCGGCGCGCGAACGCGTCCGGCAGGCCCAGCGCATGGTCGAACGGCAGCACGGTCACGGAGTCGGCGCCGCCCGCTCCGGCGGCGAGCGAGGCCACCGTCGTACGCAGCATGTTCACCCACGGGTCGCGGCGCGTCATCATCACCGACGACGTCACCGCGTGCTGTCGCTGCGCCCCGAAGCGGTCGGCGCCGCCGCACACCTCGGCGACACGGGACCACAGCCGGCGCGCGGCCCGCAGCTTGGCGATCGTCAGGAACTGGTCGGCGGTGGCCGCGTACCGGAACTCGAGCTGCCCGCAGGCGGCGTCCACGCCCAGTCCGGCGGCCGTCAGTTCGCGCAGCCACGCGACCCCGGTCGCCAGGGAGCAGCCGAGCTCCTGCGCGGCGCTCGCGCCCGCCTCGTGGTACGGCAGAGAGTCCACCGTCACCGTCCGCAGGCCCGGGTACGACGCCGCGCACCGTCGGGCGAGGTCGGCGGCGGCCGCCATCCGGCCGTCGAGACCGTCGTGCCGGCCGGTGCGCGCGGCGAGGCCGAGGGGATCGGCGCCAAGGTTGCCGAGCGCCGCCGCGGGGGCGACACCGCGCTCCTCGTACAGCCGCAGCAACGCCTCGGCCGCTGCCTCGAAGCCCTCGCCCGCGTCCAGCACGACCGGGGCGAGATCCAGCAGGACGCCGTCCAGCGCGGCGCCCAGCGCCCCGAGGGGCAGCCCGGCGTCCCCGACGGTCAGCCACAGCGAGGTGACGCCGTTCTCCAGGTCGGTCAGCACCGCCTCGTTGGCCGCCGCCGGGTCGGGCCGGTCGTGGCGCTGGCGCACGTCCCAGCCGGAGACCACGCCGCCCTCGGGCCTGCCGCCCCGGGTGAAGGGGGCGAAGCCGGGAAGGCCGGAGCTGTCCGCACCGCCGCGGGCCGTGTACAGGGGACGGGTGGCGATCCCGTCCTCCAGGGCCGTGGACAGTGCGTCCTCGGCCGCCGTGCCCTGGGCGTCCTTGCCTGCCTTGCGCAGCACGCCTTCGACCAGGCGCTGCCACTGCTCATGGGTCGCATCCGGGAACTCGGCGGCCAGTGAGAACCCGTCGTCGGGGAGGACCGTCATGCTCGGATGTTAGGACAGGGGCGCAAAGGTGCAGCAGGGGAGAAGGCTGTGACCTTGCCCTCTCCGGTCCGCTCTTGATCCTTTGCGCGGCGTGCCCTATCCGCGGGCATGTCCCTACCGCAGTCGGGTACCTGAAAACGGACGATCCGAGCAGACCGACATGAAGAGGTGAGTCGCATGGGTCTGGGCGGGTGCATCATCCTGATCGCCGCCGGAGCAATACTCACGTTCGCCACCGACTGGGAGGTGGAGAGCGCCAACCTCGATGTCATCGGGGTGATTCTCATGGCCGTCGGATTCATCGGCGTCGCCACGTTCACGTCCATCGCCAAGCGCCGCCGCGTCGTCGTACCCCCCTCGACACCCGTCGTCGACGAGAAGCCGAACCACCGAACCTACGAGTGACCTGCCCTTTTCGCCCCTGCCGGCCATGCGACGAGCCCCGGCCGGCGGTTTGGGAGCCGGGCCCTCGGGCACCCGCACAGCGCTCCGCCTGCGCGTGCGCGGTGTCCCCTTCCAAGGAGCGAGAAGATGCGAGTCCCATCAACCGAAGCCGAGCAACTCGCCCAACTCGGACAGCAGTTGCGCGTCGACGCGGTACGCGCGGCCGACGCGGCGGGATCCGGGCACCCCACGTCCTCGATGTCCGCGGCCGACCTCGCCGCCGTCCTTCTCGCGCGCCATCTGCGTTACGACTTCACCCGGCCCGAGCACCCCGGGAACGACCGCCTCGTGCTCTCCAAGGGCCACGCCTCACCCCTGCTGTACGCCCTCTACCTGGCTGCCGGGGCGATCGACGAGGACGAGCTGCTCACGTTCCGCAAGCGCGACAGCCGCCTCGAAGGCCATCCGACACCACGCCTTCCCTGGGTCGACGTGGCCACCGGATCCCTCGGACAGGGACTGCCGGTCGGCGTCGGCATGGCGCTCGCGGGCAAAAGGCTGGACCAGATCCCGTACCGGGTCTGGGTACTCTCCGGCGACAGCGAGATGGCGGAAGGCTCCGTATGGGAGGCCGTCGAGCACGCCGCGCACGAAGGACTCGACAACCTGACCCTCGTCGTCGACGTCAACCGCCTCGGGCAGCGCGGCCCCACCCGGCTGGGCTGGGACCTCGATGCCTACGCACGCCGGCTGGAGGCGTTCGGCTGGCACACCCTGCGCATCGACGGCCACGACATCACGGCGATCGACGCGGCACTCGCCGACGCGGAGGCCACGACCGGCCGGCCCACCGCCGTGCTCGCCCGGACCCACAAAGGACACGGCGTGGCCGCCGTACAGGACCAGGAGGGCAGGCACGGCAAACCGCTCCCCGAGGCGGACGAGGCGATCAGGGAACTCGGCGGCGTCCGCGACGCCCGTATCGAGGTGGCCCGCCCGCCCGAGGTCCGCGTACTGCACCGGCGCGGCGGCGGACTGACCCTTCCCGTGTACGAGATCGGTGACGAGGTCGCACCCCGCACCGCCTACGGGCAGGCGCTCGCCGCCCTCGGCTCCGCGCGCACCGACGTCGTCGCCCTCGACGCGGAGGTCGGCGACTCCACCCGCACCGAACTGTTCGCCAAGGAGCACCCGGGGCGCTATTTCCAGTGCTACATCGCCGAACAGCAGCTCGTCGCCGCCGCCGTCGGCATGTCCGCACGCGGCTACGTCCCCTTCGCCGCCACCTTCGCCGCCTTCCTCACCCGCGCGCACGACTTCATCCGCATGGCCGCCGTCAGCCGCTCCTCGATCAACCTCGTCGGCTCGCACGCCGGCGTCGCCATCGGGGAGGACGGGCCGTCGCAGATGGGCCTCGAGGACCTGGCGATGTTCCGCGCGGTGCCCGGCAGCACCGTGCTGTACCCCTGCGACGCAGCGCAGACCGCCCGGCTCGTCGCGGCCATGGCCGACCTGCCGAACGTCAGCTACCTGCGCACCAGCCGCTCCGACATGCCCGTGCTCTACGGCCGCGACGAGGACTTCCCCGTCGGCGGATCCAAGGTGCTGCGCTCCTCCGGCCGGGACCGCGCCTGCGTCGTCGCCGCCGGCGTCACCGTGCACGAGGCGCTCGCGGCAGCCCGCGCGCTCGAACGGGAGGGCATCCCGGTCCGGGTCGTGGACGCGTACTGCGTCAAACCCATCGACACCGCGACCCTGCAGAACGCCGCGGACGACACGGGCTGTCTGATCACCGTCGAGGACCATCACCTCGAAGGGGGCCTCGGCGACGCGGTCGCCGAGGTGTTCGCCGACGGACGCCCCGTGCCCCGGCTCGTACGCCTGGGAGTACGCGGTGTTCCCGCCTCGGCGACGGCCGCGGAGCAGTTGCACGCGGCGGGCATCGACGCCGAGTCGATCGCCGCCGCCGTACGGCTGCTCGTCGCGGAGGCGATGGTGAGCCCATGAGTCCCCATCGTGTGGCGGCGGGCGGGCGCAGCGTCGAGATCAAACGTCCCGACAAGCTGCTGTTCCCCGACGACGGGATCAGCAAGGCGGACCTCGCCGCCTACTACCGCCGGATCGCGCCGTACATGCTCCCCGAACTGCGCGGCAGACCGCTGATGCTGGAGCGGTACCCGGACGGCACCGGCCAACCGCGCTTCATGCAGAAACACACACCGAGCCACTACCCGGACTGGATCGGCAGGGCGGAGGTCGGCAAGGAAGGCGGCACCGTCGTGCACACCGTGTGCGACGGTGCCGCCACCCTCATGTACCTCGTCGACCAGGCGTGCGTCACCTTCCACCGATGGCAGTCCCGGGTGAGGGCGCCCGACCGTCCCGACCGGCTCGTCTTCGACCTCGACCCGCCCGGCGACGACTTCACGGCCGTAAGCCGGGCCGCCCACCAGCTCCGCGAACTCCTCGACGAGCTGCGGCTGCCCTCGGGGCTGATGACCACCGGGTCCCGCGGACTGCACGTCATCGTGCCGCTCGCCGCCACCACCGGCTTCGACGAGACCCGGGCCTTCGCCCAGGACGTGGCCGAGACGCTCGCCGCCCGCGACCCCGCCCGCCTCACCACCGCGGCGCGCAAGAAAGCACGCGGGGACCGCCTCTACCTCGACGTCCAGCGCAACGGTTACGCGCAGACCGCCGTGGCCCCGTACTCGGTGCGGGCGAAACCCGGCGCTCCGGTGGCCACGCCGATCGGCTGGGACCAACTGGACGACCCCGGACTGACCGCACGCCGCTGGACTATCGCCGACGCACTCGACCAGGCGCGCGCCGAGCCGTGGAAGGAGGTCGCCGGCAGCCGCAGGGCAATCGGCCCGGCCGGTCGCCGACTGGCGGGCCTGCGTCGGTGAGCGTTCGTGGGCGGTCCGTCGGGCACCCTCGATTCGGCTAGGTGCCCGCACGGTGCGGCGAGCACGCCGCCCGAGGCGAAGGGAGCCTGTGATGGAACAGGTCAGGGCGAGCGGCCGGCGTGGCCGTGACGAGACGGAGGAGGAGCGGGCGGACCGCCGATTCGGTGATCTGCTCCAGGAGTTGCGCGTCGCGCAGACCGGTGTGCAGATCCTCTTCGGCTTCCTGCTGACCGTCGCCTTTCAGCCACGCTTCACGGAGCTCTCCGGCACCGACCGCACCATCTACACCGTGACCGTCCTGCTGGGCGCCGCGACCACCGGCGTCCTCGTCGGCCCGGTCTCCTTCCACCGGATGCTGACCGGCAGACGCCTCAAGCCGCAGACGGTCGCGTGGGCGTCCCGGCTGACCATGCTGGGACTGGTGCTCCTGCTGTGCACGATGGGATCGGCGCTGCTGCTCATCCTGCGCGTCGTGGTCGACGACGCGCATGCCGCCTGGCTCGTCGGCGGGATGGTGGCGTGGTTCGTCCTGTGCTGGTTCGTCCTGCCCGTCTGGACCCGTGCGAAGGAACGCGCGAAAGAACTCCCGACGGAGGGTCCGGAGAGACGTCCGGAGCACTGACGCGAATTCAGCCGCCGTACCCGCGAGGCTCCGAGGCGGGTACGGCTTCGTCACTCCATGGCGGTACTGTGCGCGCACGCCAGCAGTGGTGGCGTGTCATACATGGAGGAACCAGTGACAGAAATCAACAGAACGCGGTGGCGTTCCGGGGCTCTCATAGCCGCCGCCGCGGTCGGTGCGCTCGGGGTCGGACTTTCCGCCGCACCCGCCGTCGCCCACACCCCCACGTGGACGGTGACCTGTGACGAGGTCAGCCTCGTACTGACCAACTACGGCCACAACGCCCGGAACACCGTGACCGTCACGGCCGACGGCAAGGACCTGCTGCCGACCGAGACGTTCACCAACGACTTCAGCCGGACGCTGAAGCTCCCGGAGCACGACAAGGAGATCTCGGTCCGTCTCGTCATCACCGCGAGCGACGGAGACCAGTTCGGGCGGGACGAGACCAAGACGGCGCCTGTGTGCGAGGGGGAGTCCCCGACGCCCACCCCGACGCCCACGCCCACGCCCAGTACCTCGTCGCCCACGCCCAGCGAGACGCCGAGCACCTCCGCGCCCGCCACCCCCGCGCCGAGCACCTCCGCGCCGGGCCTGGCCGAGACCGGCTCGTCCAGCTCGACCCCGCTCATCGCGGGTGCGGCTGCCGTGGTCATCGCGGCCGGCGGCGGTATCACCTGGGCGGCGCGCAGGCGCCGCGGCACGCAGGACTGACGCACCGCGACCGAGGGGCTGCCCGGGCCGGCAACGGCCGGGCAGCCCCTTTTTTTCGATCTCCGAGTCGCTGTCGAGGTGCCGTCCGGGCGCGCGCCCTCGACCATGCGGCTCTTCCTCCCGTTCCCCGCCCAAGCACGGCGAACCCGCCTGTGAGCAGGCGTCGTTCATCCTGACTCGGGGTGGACGCGTACCAGCAGATGCTCCACGCGGAACCGTCCGGCCCCTCCGGACCCCCCGGGCGGCCCCCGGATACCCGGCCCCAACCGGCACAACGCCTCGCGCACCATCGCGTGGTGACGGCCGATCGGTGTACACCGCCGGGCACGGATGCCGGGGCTCAGCGACCGCTTTGCCACCGGCTCGTCAACGATCGCGTAGGCCGCCTTTCTCCCTTGTGTTGCCCGCACACCCTGGTGCGCGCGCCCCCGCGCCGCGATGCTGTCCGCCGACAGCGCTTTCTACGAGCTCAACCAGCCTGACTCCGGGAGAAGTTGTGGGCCTTGGCAGAGCAAGACACACCGTCGTGCTCCTCGCGACGCTGTCCGCACTGGTGGTCGGGGCGACCGTCCCCGCCACCGCCGACTCCACACCCGACCCGCCACCCCGCCAGACCGCCGAGACACTGCGGCCCATCGCGCCGCCGCCCGCCCGCGACCCCGGCGGAGCACAGACCGCGGTCATCGACGAGGACGGCATCGAGACCGCCCGCAGCCGGCGCCCCGTGGCACCCGGCGTCCAACTCACCTCGTACGACCGGCTGGAGGCCACGAAATGGCTCCGCGTCGACGAACTCTCCGTAGACCTCGGCGGCGGCATCCAGGCCGACTACCTCTCCTCCGGCAAGGTCGCCGACCGCCACAGCGTCTCCGATCTCGCCGCACGGCACGACCCCGGCGAGGGCAGGCGTACCGTCGCCGCCATCAACGCCGACTTCTTCGACATCAACCAGACCGGCGCCCCCCAAGGGGCCGGCATCCGCGACGGCAGGCTCACCCATTCACCCGCGCCGGGCGCCCACCGGGCCGCCGGCATCGGCCCCGGCAGCGCGGGACGGGTCCTCCAGCTCTACTTCGACGGCACCCTGACCGTGCCCGGCGGTACGTACCCGCTCGGCGCCTACAACGCCGCCAACGTGCCCGCCGGCGGCATCGGCGCGTACACCGCGGCCTGGGGCGAGGCCGACCGGGCGCTCACCGTCGACAACGCGACCCCCGTCGCCGAAGCCGTCGTACGCGACGGCAGGGTCGTCGCCGTCCACGACCGGCCCGGCACCGGCTCCATCGGCGACGACACCACCGTCCTCGTCGGCCGTGAGGCCGGCGCCGCCGCGCTCTCGGCCCTGCGGCCCGGCGACCCGGTGTCCGTCGCCTACCGGGCCCGCACCGACAGCGGGCCGGTGCCCCGCACCGCCGTCGGCGGACGCGAACTGCTCGTCGTCGACGGCGTACCGCAGAACCACGACGGCACGGGCAACAACGCCACCGCGCCCCGCACCGCCGTCGGCTTCTCCGAGGACGGCCGGGAGATGCACATCATCACCGTCGACGGGCGGCAGGCCGACAGCGGCGGCGTCACCCTCACCGAACTCGGGCTGATGATGCAGAAGGCCGGCGCGCACAACGCCCTCAACCTCGACGGCGGCGGCTCCTCCACCCTCGTCGCCCGGGAACCCGGCAGCGACACCCTCCAGGTGGAGAACAGCCCCTCGGACGGCAGCGAACGCGACGTCCCCAACGGACTCGCCCTCACCGCCCCCGACGGCAGTGGCCGGCTGCGCGGCTACTGGGTCGAGACCGCGATGCCCGTGGCCGGCGCCCCCACCGCCGACCCCGTCAAGGGCGGTCACCCCGAGCGGGTGTTCCCCGGCCTGACCCGCCGACTGACCGCCGCCGGGTACGACGAGACATACGGACCGGCCGCGGGCGGCCCGCACTGGCTCTCCCGCAGGACGTCCGTCGGCCGCGTCCACGCCGACGGCGTCTTCCACGCACGCGACAGCGGCACCACGGAGATCCGTGCCGAACGCGCCGGAATCCACGGCAGCATCCGCCTGACGGTGCTCGACGACCTGGCCCGGATCGAGCCGACCGTCCGGCGGGTCGGACTCGCCGACAGCTCCGCCACCGGCAGCTTCGGCATCGTGGGCTACGACGCACAGGGCAACACCGCTCCCGTCGAACCGGACGACGTGCGACTCGACTACGACGAGGAACGGTTCACCGTCCGCGCCGGCGCCGACGGCTCCTTCACCGTCAGCTCCCGGGCCGGCGGCGACACCGCCGGGCGGATCACCGCGACCGTCGGCGGCGTGACCACCGTGCTGGCGGTGAGTGTGGGCCTCGCCCAGCAGGCGGTCAGCGCCTTCGACGACGCCGCGCAGTGGAAGTTCAGCCACGCCCGCGCGGGGGGTTCGCTCGCCCCGACACCCGACGGGCACACCGGGACCGGGCTGGAGATCAGCTACGACTTCACCCGGTCGACCGCGACCCGTGCCGCCTACGCCACCCCGCCGCAGCCGATCGCCGTCCCCGGACAGCCGCAGGCCTTCACGCTCTGGATCAAGGGCGACGGCAACGGCGCATGGCCCACCCTGCACCTCAAGGACGCCGCCGGATCGGACCACTTGTTGCGCGGGCCCTACGTCACCTGGACCGGCTGGCAGCAGGTCACCTTCGCTCTGCCACCGGGCGCGGCCACACCGCTGTCCGTGTACCGCTTCTATCTCGCCGAGACGGCGGCGAACCGGCAGTACACCGGACGGATCGTCATCGACGGACTCGACGCCCGGATACCGCCGTCCGTCGACCTGCCCGATCCGCCGCGCGTCGCCGACCCGCTCGTCGACTCCGCCGCCGTGACCGGCGCACGCGACTGGCGCTTCGCAGTGATGTCGGACGCGCAGTTCGTCGCCCGCGCTCCCGACAGTCCCATCGTGGCGCAGGCGCGCAGGACCCTCAGGGAGATCAGGGCCGCGCGCCCCGACTTCCTGGTCGTCAACGGCGACCTCGTGGACGAGGGCTCCCCGGCCGACCTGGCCTTCGCCCGGCGGGTGCTGACCGAGGAGCTCGGGGACGCACTGCCCTGGTACTACGTGCCGGGCAACCACGAGGTGATGGGCGGGAGGATCGACAACTTCGTGGCCGAATTCGGTCCCGCGCACCGGGCGTTCGACCACCGCGGCACGCGCTTCGTCACGCTCGACACCTCCAGTCTGACCCTGCGCGGCGGTGGCCTCCCCCAGATCAAGGCGCTACGCGCCCGGCTCGACGCCGCCGCCGACGACCCGGCCGTGGACTCCGTGATGGTCATCGAGCATGTGCCGCCGAGGGACCCGACCGTTCAGAAGGGCAGCCAGCTCGGCGACCGCAAGGAGGCCGCGCTGGTCGAGGACTGGCTCGCCGCGTTCCGGCGTACGACGGGCAAGGGCGCCGGGCTGATCGGCAGCCACGTCGGGGTCTTCCACGCCGCGCACGTGGACGGCGTCCCCTATCTCGTCAACGGCAACTCCGGGAAGGCGCCGGCCGGCCCGGCGGGCGAGGGCGGTTTCACCGGCTGGTCCCTGGTCGGCGTCGACGAGATCTCCCCCGCCGACCAGGCGGCGGGCCGCCGGGCCCCGTGGGGCCCGCGCCCCGACTGGGTCTCGGTCCAGACCCGGGCTCACACCGACGCGGTGCAACTGGACGCGCCCACCGTGTTGCAGCCCGGGGAAACGGGCGAGGCGCGGGCGACGGTCCTGCAGGGTTCGCGCCGCGTGCCGGCGGCATGGCCGGTGAGCGTGGACTGGTCGGGCTCGCCGAACCTCCACATCGGCAGCGCGCACGACGCGGGCCCCTGGCACGCGGCGTCGCTCGACCCGTCGACCGGCCGGATCACGGGCCTGCGCCCGGGCAGCTTCACACTGGCGGTGACGGTGAACGGCACGACGCGCTCGCTGTCGATCGCGGTGACGACCCCATCGGAGTCCCGCCACAGGGACGCGGCGTAAGGGGGGCGGGGGTCGCGTTCGCGTGGTGGCCGGGGGCCGTCGCCCAGGGGCCGTCACCGGCCGCCCTTGGCCGGCGGGCCCGGTGGCCGGCGGAGGGGGCGAGGGCGACGCGCCGCGGCATGGGCCCCATCGGGCCGAGGGCCGGCCACCCCGGCCCTCGGCCACACCCCGGCGGGCCCCCGAGGCACCGCCACGAGTGCTGGGCGTCCGCCCTTTGGGCGTCGGTGCTCCTGTCGGCCGGCCGCCTCGGGCGGGGGCTGCTCGGATCAGTCCGCCTCCACGGACGCACCAGCGGGCACCATTGCACCGGTGCGTACGGGGTGTCCCTCGATCCGGATGCTCCGTCTGCTCGGCCGCGCCTGCCGTACTGACCGTTGTGCCGAGACATGGGGCTCCCCGGGACGGTGGGGGAGGCGGAGCTTGAGCAGCCGGGCGAGGCGGATGCGTTCTTCCGGAGCGGCCCACGCCTGACGGCGGTCGAGGAGCTGGACGGTGGCGGTGTCGAAGTCGGCTCCTGTCTGCCGGGTGCGGGTGATGGCGCTGAGGTAGAAGTCCAGGTTCGCGTTGCCCGGCGTGCTGGTGGGATCGGTCGCGGTCCGGCCATTCGGAGTGATCCCGAGTTGTAGGGCCGCGAGGCTGGGTAGCGCGGTGGCTGCGCCGGGCAGCACGTTGCCTGTTGAGTGGGTCAGTCGCTGACGGCCGCGGGCGTCCCGTGTGTTCAGCAGCGCCAGCAGTCTTGTGTTCAGTCTTCGGGTCAACTCCGTTCGGCTGGTTGCCAGCCGTGGCAGCTGGAGGAGCAACTCCCCGTAAGAGGCGACGTTCAGGGCCTCGTTGATGGCTTCTTCGTTGTGGTTGTTCGCGCCGGGCCGGTGGAGGGTCTCGTGCGCGAGGACGTCCCCGAGCAGCCGGAAGTCCTCATAGCGGTACCGCTCGTTGAACACGATGCATGGCCGTGGGTCAGTGTCCGTCCTGGTCAGGGCCATGGCAATCGCCTCCGGGCGCGGCGTGACGCCGAAGACGACGCGCGAGAAGAGACCGTTGCGGATCACTGGGATGCTGCCCTGGCCGGGGCTGCCCGCCAGCGAGGCGAGGGCGGCGCGCAGGTTGGCATCCGGCACCACGGCGGTGATCCGCGAGCTGCGGAAGACAGCGAACCCTTCTTCGACCGCGTGGCGGCCGCGAGGCTTGAGCGTGGCCATGAGCTGATCTGTCAGTTCCCGGATACTGATGTCGCGGGGCGGCGCGGGCTCCATCAAAGGTCCATCAGGGTGGGCCTCGGTGCTCAGCAAGCTGAGATCAGTGGGCGAGAAGGGAGGCTGCGCCAGCAGCCGCACTGACTCACGCTCCGGGGTTGCCTGAGCACTGATGGCCCTGTAGTCGGCTGCCGCGGGGGCGACCGCTGCCATGGATGCGGGCAGCAGCGCCACGGCGGCCAGCGTCAGGGCGGCCAGCGTCAGGGCGGCGGCACGGTGACGGATGGGGAGTGCGGTCATACGGTGTGTACCTATCCAGCCCGGGTTGGCATTGAGTAGTACCGCGCCGCACCGCACGAGTCATTCATCCGCCTGGCTGACCGGGTCGGCAGACGACATGAGCGCACCGGCTGAGTGGTGGGGGCCCATGCCCCGAGCTCAACGGATTCAAGACGGGAATGCCGCCGGGTGAACGGTGCAAAGCCGCAGGCAGACGATTTCCGCCGGTACCCCCGGCGCCGGCCCGTCAGCCTGTTCCTGCCACCCGCGGTCTGCTCCTGCGCTCGGCGCTGATCCCGAGGCCGGCGAGTCGGCTCCCCCGCCGCCGACCCGTCAGCCGGCGAGTCCCGGACCCGGCACACCGGGCGGGGCGAAATGACGCTCCACCTCCGAGCGTGTCACCTCGGCCAGGTGCGCCGGGGACCAGCGCGGACGGCGGTCCTTGTCGACGACCTGAGCCCGGATCCCCTCGACCAGGTCGGGCGAGGACAGGGCCGCGCACGAGACACGGAACTCCTGCTCCAGCACGGGCTCCAGCACGCCCAGCACCCGCGCCCTGCGGATCGACTCGACCGTCACCTTCACCGACCGCGGGGAGCGCCCGAGGATCGTCTCGGCGGCGTCCTTCGCCTCCCTCTCGCCACATGCGAGCAGCCGTTCGACGATGTCCTCAACCGAGTCCGCGGCGTAGCAGTGATCGATCCATCCGCGTGCGTCGGCGAGCCGGGCCCCGGGCGCAGGCTCCGCGCAGCGCCGTACCGCAGCGGTCACGCCCTCGGACGCGACCGCCGCGGCGAACTCCGCGAGCCGGGCGGACGGGACGAAGTGGTCGGCGAGCCCGAGGAGCAGTGCGTCGCCCGCGCCCACGGCCTCGCCGGTGAGGGCCAGATGCGTGCCCAGTTCACCCGGCGCCCGCCCCAGCAGATACGTGCCGCCCACGTCCGGGACGAAACCGATGCCGGTCTCCGGCATCGCGATCCTGGCCCGCTCGGTGACGACGCGGACGCTGCCGTGGGCGGACAGCCCGACGCCGCCGCCCATGACGATGCCGTCCATGAGCGCGACGTACGGCTTGGGGAAGCGGGCGATACGGGCGTTGAGCCGGTACTCCTCGCGCCAGAAGCCGATGGAGGCCCGGCCGCCGGTGCGCGCGTCGTCATAAATGGCGCGGATGTCGCCGCCCGCGCACAGCCCCCGTTCGCCGGCTCCCGAGAGGACCACGGCCTCGACGGTGTCGTCCCGCTCCCAGGCGGCGAGTGCGGCGTCGATCGTGCGGACCATGGGGTGGGTCAGGGCGTTGATCGCGCGCGGGCGGTTGAGCGTGATGTACGCGGCGCGGCCCTCGGTGCGCAGCAGTACAGGGTCGTCGTGCCGGTCGAGGGCCATCTCGTCGTCCTTCCGGGGGAGGCGCCTGCGGGCGCCGCGCGGGATCATCCGTCGCCATCCTCGCTCACCCGCCGGCCAACCCTCGCACGCCCCCTTCCCCTTCCATCCGACCGGTCGGTACGTTGCCCCGGGGCCGGGCGCAGCGGCCGGCCCGGCCAGCACCCAGGCGACGGAGGTTCCCATGGCGGTCGGCGGCCACGACGACGCACCACCCCGGATCGACGGCCACTGCGACGAGCGCTTCGCGGCCGTGCGCGACGCCTTCGAGGACAACTTCCGCGAGCGCGGCGAACTCGGTGCCGCCGTGAGCGTGCTGGTCGGCGGCGAGAGCGTCGTCGACCTCTGGGGCGGCTGGGCCGATCCGGCCCGCACCAGGCCCTGGGAGCGCGACACCCTGGTCAACGTGTGGTCCACGACCAAGGGCCCGACGGCGCTGTGCGCGCATCTGCTCGTCGACCGGGGGCAGCTCGACCTGGACGCGCCCGTGGCGGCATACTGGCCGGAGTTCGCCGTGGCGGGCAAGGAGAAGGTGCTCGTACGCCACCTCCTGTCGCACCGGGCCGGGCTCGCCGGTCTGCGCGAACCGCACTCCCTCGACGAGCTGTACGACTGGGAGCTGACCTGTGCGCGGCTGGCCGCTGCCGAGCCCTGGTGGGAGCCCGGCACCCGCTCCGGCTACCACGCGCTGACTTTCGGTCACCTGGTCGGCGAGGTCGTCCGGCGGATCACGGGCCGGCTGCCGGGGGACTTCCTGCGCGAGGAGGTCACCGGGCCGCTCGGGATCGACTTCACCGTCGGACTGCCGGCGGATGAGGCCTCGCGCGCCGCCGAACTGGAGCATCCGCCGGCCGGGCTCACCGGTGAACAGGCGGCCGTCTTCCAGCAGATGGCACCCCTCGCGCGCGCGGCCCTGCTCAATCCGGTGGTCGGCGCCGCCGGGGCCAACACACCGCAATGGCGCGCCGCCCATGTCCCGGCGGCCAACGGGCACGCGACCGCCCGCGCCGTCGCCGCGCTGTACAAAATCTTCGCCGGGAGGGGGATGCTCGGCGGCCGGCGGGTGCTGAGCGCCGAGGCCGCGGAACGGGTGCGCGAGGGGCAGGGCAGCTGCCGCGACCTGGTGCTCGGCGCCGGATTCGCGCACGACACCGAGGTCGGCCTCGGCCTGTGGCTGAGCGGCGAGAACGGCTCGTACGGACCCAACCCCCGGGCGTTCGGCCATGACGGCTTCGGCGGCTCGTGCGGACTCGCCGACCCGGAGACGGACCTCAGCCTGGGCTATGTGATGAACCGCATGGGCCCGCGCATCGCCGACGACCCCCGCAAGATGGCGCTCGTGGAGGCCGTGTACCGCTCGCTGTAGACGGAGACGGCACGGCTCTTCCGGATTACTGCAACACGTTCTACTGTGTGCGCCGCCGCGCAAGGGACGGACCGCGAGACTCCTGGAGGGGCCGTGCACCTTCGATACACGCCGGAGCAGCAGCAGTTACGAGCCGAACTGCGCACCTACTTCGCCGAGCTGGTCCCCGACCACGCCTACAGCCTCCCCCGTAGCCCCAAAGGCACGGGAGGTGCCCCCACCGCCGAACCGGCCGCGCGCAAGCGTTTCTACCGGGAGACGATCCGCCGTCTCGGCACGGACGGCTGGCTCGGTGTGGGCTGGCCGAAGGAATACGGCGGTCGCGGGCTGAGCCCGATGGAGCAGTTCATCTTCTTCGACGAGGCCGCCCAGGCGGGCGTCCCGCTGCCGCTGATGGCCCTGAACACCGTGGGCCCGACGATCATGCAGTTCGGCAGCGACGAGCAGAAGGCCCGCTTCCTGCCGCGGATCCTGTCCGGCGAGATCGATTTCGCCATCGGCTACAGCGAGCCCGACGCGGGCACCGACCTCGCCTCGCTCAGGACCCGTGCGGTGCGCGAGGGCGACGAGTACGTCATCAACGGGCAGAAGATCTGGACCACCAACGGCGACACCGCGGACTGGATCTGGCTCGCGGTACGCACCGACCCCGAGGCCCCGCTCCACAAGGGCATCACCATGCTCCTCGTGCCGACCTCGGACCCCGGCTACTCCTGGACCCTGATCAACACCCTCGCCTCCCACGACACCACGGCCGGCTACTACGAGAACGTCCGCGTCCCCCTCTCCCACCGCGTCGGCGAGGAGAACAAGGGCTGGCGGCTGATCACCAACCAGCTCAACCACGAACGCGTCACCCTGGCCGCCCACGGCACCATGGCCATCCGTGCCCTGCACGACGTCCAGCGCTGGGCCGCCGACACCAAGCTCGCCGACGGCCGCCGCGTCATCGACCTCGGCTGGGTCCGCGGCCGGCTCGCCCGCACCCACACCCGCCTCGACGCCATGAAGCTCCTCAACTGGCAGATGGTCAACGCCGTCCAGAACGGCACCCTCACCCCGCAGGACGCCTCCACTGTCAAGGTCTACGGCTCCGAGGCTCGCCGCGACGCCTATGCCTGGCTGATGGAGGTCGTGGGAGCGGCGGGTCCCCTCAAGGAGGGCTCCGCCGGATCCGTCCTCCACGGCGAACTCGAACGCGGCTACCGCTCCGCCGTCATCTTCACCTTCGGCGGCGGCAACAACGAGATCCAGCGCGAGATCATCTCCTGGATCGGCCTGGGCATGCCGCGCGTCCGCCGGTGACACGGCGTGACATACGTTGGGCCGGCGGCATACGAGTTCGTCGTCAGCGTGGGCTGCTGCGATCTTGAGCTGGGGCAACCGGGGTCCCGTCGCCCGGCCGGCATCAATGTGTCGTTCAGTCCGGCACTGGTGCTCCAGCGCAGATCGTGACTGCGCTGGTGGTACCTCATGCTCTCCTCGGCTTGCGGGGCTTGTGCCGGCTGCCGTGCGGCCGGTTTCGGTCCTGGGCCGACACCGCCGTGTCGAACTGCGCCTTGCTTGTCACTGCTCGCGGTTCCGGTTCGAGCACGGCCGCAGTCGATCGCCACGGGACAGCCGAAGCCCAACCGACGAGGGGCATGGTCTCGTTGTACTGGGGAGCGAACTGCGCGGTGATGAGGGTCGGCATCTGATAGTTCTGGCCACGTACGTGCGCGATGAACGCTTCGGGTAGTACGACGTGGTGCGCCTCGACGTAGTGCGGGAAGTCCTGACGCCAGAGCCAAGCACCGTCGGTGACCAGCGATGAGCAGCCCAAGGAGTGGCGGTGGGCGCTCCCGGTGATGACGTCGCGTCCCGCTTCCATGACGTCGATGAGGACGTGGCCGGCATCCAGGTAAGCCACCATGCCCGCCTCATCTGGCTCGCCGGTGGCCTGGACGGCATCGCGTATCGATCCGTTCGGTTGGTCGGGGCGGCCGTCGAGTTCGTTGTAGAAGCCCAGCAATCCCAGCACCGCATCTCCTTCGACATCGGGCCTTCCACCCTGCTGGCACTCGTGAGGGCGGGTCGTCGGCTGTTGCGGATCGTGCGACGGGGCACGGGTCCGTGGTGACCTGGCGTCGGGCAATGAAGAAGGAACCCGCCATGCCGACGACACCCGCCTGCGTCAGGTCGTCGCCCGAGCCAACGTGGCGTGACCATCGACTACCCGAACGACCAGTCCTCAGCCCGCGGTCGTGGTTTTGATGAGCGGCGCGTCCCGCGTGAACTCGCGGAACCCGACGCTGTAGTACAGCCCGCGCGCCTCGGCATGCCCAGGCGCACCCAGGCAGGCGACTGTCATATGAGTGGCCCCGGCCCCCCGCGCCAGATGCATCCCGTGCAGAAGCATCGCCCTTCCCAGCCCCAGACGCCGGTAGTCCGGATGCGTCCCGACCGGCTCGAACTCAGCGGTGCTGTTCGCTTCGTCGAGCCACATGATCGTCGAGGATGCCATCGTTCCGTCCGGCGCCTCCACCAGGATGTGCAGATCGCCGCGATACGCCGCCGTCTGCCGGACGCCCTGGTAGCCGTCGGCCGTGTACGTCGAAGGAGCCCAGGCGTCCAGATGGGCCTGGACCGCGGCCTTCGGCCCGGCCTCGTCCGCGGTGCGGAACCGGAATCCTTCCGGCAGTACCGGCTGTTCCACGTCGGTGAGGTCCCGCTCGTTGAGCTGGGTCCAGGACCCGGTGTCGCCGAGCGAGGCCGGGTCGGTCTCATAGCCGTGCGCCGCCCATCGCTTCAGGGCGAACTCATCGGCGGCGCTCGGCGTCACCCTACGCTCGATGTCAGCCGCCGTACCGTCGTACCAGTCGATCACCTCGTCAACCAGCCCGGCGTGGTCGGGATGGACCTGATACGCCAGGTAGGCACCGGTGACGTCCTTCACCGAGCCGTCGCTCCGCCTCACCTGGTGCGGAAGACACGCCCAGCTCCACGCCACCAGATCCGCGCCAGAGAACCACAGCCGACGCCGCCGGCTCGCGCCCTCGCCGGCGTGCCCCTTGCCCCAGTTCCAGGCCAGCTCGCCGAACGTCGCGTCGCTGTTCACGAGGTCCGGGCGGGTGGCGGTGACACGCTGCGCCAGACCCTGCATGAGCTGCACGTCCGCGGCGGTCACAAGCTCGACGTTCGTCACAGGCGCCACTGTGACAGGACTCCGCAAAGCCGTCGAACCGTTTTCCCAGCCCGACTTCGGACATCGACCGAAGCGCAAATCCCCATGAAGCAGCCCGAACCGCATCCTGTGAAGACGTGGCAGAGCCCATGAGGCGCAGGCCGGAGCACAGCCATGCGCTATTACGGGCGCAATGGGAACAGGCCACCCGCTGGACTGCCCTCAGCCGTCGACCGCGCCGGGCCGTGATCAGCTCCCTCGTCCCAGCGGTGGCCGAAAGGTCGTCCGCGCAGGAAGGCACGGCCAGCGGCGCACCCTCGAAGGCCGGCTGTGGCAGGGCCCAGATGCTTTCGTGGCAGATGCCGAACACCTTGATGGCACGGGCCTTTGGCGCGGCAGCCGCGATGCGCGTAGCGGTCGGGTCCGTACCCCCGGCAGTGGATGAGACCGGTCCGCCGCCGGAGGGCACCATCGGCACCGTGCAGTCGAGGACGGCACGTCGGGCGAGGTCCGGGGCCAGTTCCTTGGCCGACTGCGGTGCGGTGTCAGCGGGTACGGCGAGCAGTACGGCTTCACCGTACTGCGCCGCCGCGGCACGCCTCGGGCCCGGCTCGCGCCCCACCCGTACAAACTCCGCAGACAGGCCGCCATACTGGACGGGCCGGGGAGGGCGCAGGACAGCGACGGGGGCGACAGCACGAGATGGCGGAAACCAGGCTGATCCACGGCCGGTACCGACTGCTCGATCTCATCGGGCGCGGCGGCATGGGCGAGGTGTGGCGTGCCCGCGACGAATCGCTCGGCCGCCAGGTCGCGGTCAAGTGCCTCAAGCCCATGGGCACCCACCACGACCAGTCCTTCTCCGCGGTCCTCAGAGAGCGCTTCCGGCGCGAGGCCAGGGTCGCCGCCGCGCTCCAGCACCGGGGCGTGACCGTCGTCCACGACTTCGGCGAAGACGACGGCGTCCTGTACCTCGTGATGGAGCTCCTGGAGGGCCGCAACCTCAGCCAGCTGATGGAGGACAACAAGCAGCAGCCGCTGCCCGTCGGCGACGTCGTCGACATCGCCGACCAGATCGCCGCCGCCCTCGCGTACACCCATGACCAGGGCATCGTGCACCGCGACCTCAAGCCCGCCAACATCATGCGGCTGGACGACGGTGCCGTGAAGATCTGCGACTTCGGCATTGCACGCCTGGGCGAGGACATCGGCTTCACCGCCAAGCTCACCGGCACCGGCATCGCCATGGGCACCCCGCACTACATGTCGCCGGAGCAGATCGGCGACGGCGCCGTCGACCACCGCAGCGATCTGTACTCGCTCGGCTGCGTCCTGTACGAACTCGCCACCGGCGCCCCGCCCTTCGATCTGGAGGACACCTGGGCGATCCTCGTCGGCCACCGGGACACCGCGCCGAGACCGCTTCGGGAGGTGCGGGAGGAGATCCCCGGCTTCCTGGAGCGGATCGTGCTCGATCTGCTCGCCAAGACGCCGGATGAGCGGCCCCGCGACGCGGACGACCTGCGCCGCCGCATCGAGGCCGCCGCCCGTTCGGGCGGCGCCGGTCACGCCGCCGTGCCCGTGCAGCGCGCACCGCAGGCCTCCCGAGCCGGCGAGCCCCCGCTGCCCGACTGGACACGGGGCATGACGACCGGTCACAAAGCCGTCGACACCACGGCCGTCCGGCCGTCCCTGCCCGACCACACGGCCGCGCTGACCGGCGCGTGGACCAACCCTCCCGCGATCGCCCGCGTCCCCGCGCAGGCAGGACCGCCCTCGGTCACGGTCCACGGCGGGAGCGGGGAGCGCACCACGCCGCAGCCCGAGCTCCTGGCCGTCCTCGCCAGCCGCCACAGCGCGGGCCTCTCCCTGGGCCGGCTCGGCCGCTGGGCCGAGGCCGGTGACGTGCACCGTGCGGTCGCCGGGGAGCGGTCCGCTCTGCTCGGCCCCGACCACCCCGACACCCTCTCCAGCCGGTACGAGGTCGCCTTCACCTTCAGTAGCACCGGCCGGGTGGCCGAGGCCCTGAGCGAGTTCACGCACGTCTGCCGGGGCCGGGAGCGCGCACTGGGTCCCGACCATCCCGACACGCTCGCGGCGCGCCAGGAGATTGCGTACGTGCTGGGCCGGCTCGGCCGCCACGCGGAGGCGCACCAGGTGTACGAGACGGTGCTCGCCGCCCGCTCCCGCACCATGGGGCCCGACCATCCCGACACCCTGCGCTGCCGTCACAACCTGGCGTTCAACCTCAGCCGCCTCGGACGGATCGAGGAGTCGTACCGCATGGCCGACGACGTGGCGGCCGCGCGCGCCCGCGTCCTCGGCGCCGGCCACCCCGACACACTCGTCACCCGCTACGAGGTCGCCCACGCCCTCGGCCGCCTCGGCCGCTGGGCCGAGGCGCTCCACACCTACCGGGACGTCGCCGCCGCCCGCGCCCTCGCGCTGGGCCCCGACCACCCGGACACGCTCGCCGCACGCTACGAGGTCGGCATCAGCCTCGGCCGGCTCGGGCGCAGCGCCGAGGCCCTGGACCTGTTCCGTGGGCTCGTCGACGACCGCACCCGCGCGCACGGACCCGCCGACCCCGAGACTCTGCGCGCGCGGCACACCCTCGGCGTCAACCTGGGCCGCCTCGCCCGCTGGCCGGAGGCGCTGGCAGAGGCCCGTGAGGTGTGCGCGCTGCGGGAGCGGGTGCTGGGCACGGACCACCCCGACACCCTCGTCAGCCGCCGCGAAGTGGCCGTCGCCCTGGGCTGGCTGGGCCGCTGGCACGATGCGAACGCGGTCTACCGGCTCGTAGCCGAGGCACGGGAGCGGGTCCTCGGCCCCGACCACCCGGACGCGCTGGCGAGCCGCAACGACGAGGCGCACTGCCTCGAACAGCTCGGCCGCCGGGCCGAGGCCGTGGAGCTGTACCGCCGGGTGGCGGCGCTCCGGCAGCAGAGCGCCGCACCCGACCACTGACCTGGCGGCACTCCCGGGCACGAAGTCGCCGCCAGGGGCGCGCCGCGCGCCGGAAGGGGTTAGGGTCCGGCCATGCCCGCACACGCCTCGTACGACGCTGTCATCGTCGGCGGCGGCCACAACGGCCTGGTCGCCGCCGCCTACCTGGCCCGCGCCGGACGCTCGGTCCTGCTGCTGGAACGCCGCGCGATCACCGGGGGAGCGGCTGTCTCGACCCGGCCCTTCCCCGGCGTCGACGCCCGCCTGTCCCAGTTCTCGTACCTCGTCTCGCTGCTCCCCGACAAGATCGTGCGCGATCTGGAGCTGGACTTCACTGTCCGCAAGCGCACCGTCTCCTCCTACACCCCCAAGGGAAGCAGCGGACTTCTGGTCGGCGGAGCCGGTACGGCGGGCTCGTTCGCACGGCTCACCGGCGGGGAACGGGAGTACGCGGCCTGGCAGGAGTTCTACGGCATCACCCGAGAGGTCGCCGGGCGCGTGTTCCCCACGCTCACCGAGCCGCTGCCCGCACGGGACGAACTGCGCTCCCGTATCGGGGACGAGGCCGCCTGGCGGATGCTGTTCGAGGAGCCGATCGGCGTCGCGATCGAGAAGCGCTTCGCCGACGACCTCGTGCGGGGCGTGGTGCTCACCGACGCCCTGATCGGGACGTTCGCAGACGCCCACGACCCGTCGCTGGTGCAGAACCGCTGCTTCCTCTACCACGTGATCGGCGGCGGCACAGGCGACTGGGACGTACCCGTCGGCGGCATGGGCGCGCTGACCGACGCGCTGGCCGGCGCTGCCCGCGCGGCCGGCGCCGAGATCGCCATGGAGCACGAGGTCACCGGAATCGAGACGGACGGCACGCGCGCCGAGGTCTCCTTCCGCACCCCCGACGCCGAAGGCACCGTAGCCGCGGGCCAGGTCCTGGTGAACGCCTCCCCGCAGGCGCTCGCCGCCCTGCTGGGAGAGGAGGCCCCCGAGGCCGCCGAGGGCGCTCAGCTGAAGGTCAACATGCTGCTGCGCAGACTGCCCGGACTGCGCGACCGCGATGTCGACCCGAGAGACGCCTTCGCCGGGACGTTCCATGTCTCGGAGGGCTACGAGCAGTTGGCGGTGGCCCACCGCGAGGCGGCAGCGGGCCGGCTGCCCAGCGCTCCTCCCTCCGAGATCTACTGCCATTCGCTGACCGACCCGTCGATCCTCGGGCCCGAACTGGTGGCGCAGGGCCACCAGACGCTCACCCTGTTCGGGCTGCACACCCCGGCGCGGCTGTTCGCCGCCGACAACGACGCAGTGCGGGCACAGTTGCTGGCCGCCACGCTCGCCGAGCTCGATGCGTACCTGGAGGAACCGATCGCCGACTGCCTCGCCCTCGACGCGAACGGCGAGCCGTGCATCGAGGCCAAGACCCCGCTCGACCTGGAGCGCGAACTGCGGCTGCCCGGCGGGCACATCTTCCACCGGGATCTGTCGTTCCCGTACGCGACCGGGGAGACCGGGCGCTGGGGCGTGGAGACCGCGCACGCCAACGTGCTGCTGTGCGGTGCGGGCGCCGTGCGCGGCGGCGGGGTCAGCGGTGTGCCCGGCCACAACGCCGCGATGGCGGCGCTGGGCCGGTGAACAGGAGCGGTGGCCGGGGTCAGTCCCGGGAGGGCGCCCAGCCGACCGCCTCGACCAGGGCGGCGTCCGACGGGCGCGCCTCGTCGAAGAGCACGTGGCCGCGCTCGTCGTCCACTGCGATCGCGTCGACGTACACCCCGCGTCCTACGTAGAGCCGGTCGGTGGTGTACCGCCAGCGCAGTCGTACGTCCGAGCCGCGCCAGGACGACAGGTCCGCCATGAGCCGGTGCCAGACGCGCCCGGACCAGCCGGTCGCTGTGCCCGCGGGATGCGGCTGCTGCCCGCCGTCCGGGTGCGTGGTGGTGAACGGCACCGGCTGCCAGTTCGCTCCGCCGTCCGCCGACGCCTCCAGGAACAGCCGGTCCGCACGGGGCTCGGTGTCCCACCACAGGGCGCAGCCGAGCCGCCCGGCCGCAGGCCCGAGCGGGGGCAGGGTGAGCGTGGCGGTCGTCGCGCCCGCCATGCCGGCGAACCAGGCGGTGGGCCCGTGCGCCGGGCGTACGGGGACGGCTCGGGCGAAGTGGTTGGCGGCGGCGACCCGCGGCGCGCTGCCCGATCGCCAACTGCGCACCGGGTGGACCGAGTTGCCGAGGACGATCAGGAACGAGTCGGTGGTCGGGTCGAGGACGAGGCTGGTACCGGTGAATCCGGTGTGGCCGGCGGTCCGGGGGGTGGCCATGGCGCCCATGTACCAGTGCTGATACAGCTCGAAGCCGAGGCCGTGCTCGTCGCCGGGGAACGCCGTGTTGAAGTCGGTGAACATCAGCTCGACGGACTCGGGGGCGAGGATGCGGGAACGGCCGTAGACGCCCGAGTTGAGCAGGGTGCGCGCCAGGATCGCGAGATCCCAGGCACAGGAGAAGACGCCGGCGTGGCCCGCGACCCCGCCGAAGCTGTACGCGTTCTCGTCGTGGACCTCGCCCCACACCAGCCCGCGGTCGAGCCCCGACCAGGGCGGCCGGGCGTCCTCGGTCGCGGCGATCATGGGCTTCCACTCGGCGGGCGGATTGAAGCGTGTGCGGTGCATCCCCAGGGGAGCGGTGATCTCGTCGCGGAGCAGGGTGTCCAGAGTGCGACCGGTGATCTTCTCCAGGACGAGCTGAAGGGCGATCAGATTCAGGTCGGAGTAGAGGTATCGGCTGCCCGGCGGGTTCTCTGGCACCTCGTTCCACAGCAGCCGCAGCCGCCCCTCCTGCGTGGGCTCCTTGAACAGCGGGATCCAGGCACGCAGTCCCGAGGTGTGCGTGAGCACCTGCCGCACGGTGATGTCCTGCTTGCCGGCGCCCCCGAACTCGGGCAGGTACGAGGCGACCGGCACTTCCAACTCCAGCGCGCCGCGCTCGATCTGCTGCACGGCGAGGATCGACGTGAACAGTTTGGAGACGGACGCCAGGTCGAAGACCGTGTCCTCGTGCATCGCGATCTGCTGATCGGCGGGCAGCTCCACGGCCGTGTCGGTCGTCTCCTCGTACGAGGAGTAGCGCAGCGCCTTCCCGATCGCCCGGTGGAGGGCGACCGTGCCGCCACGCCCGGCGAGCAGCACCGCACCCGCGTACCAAGGGTGCTTGGGGGAGGGGTGCAGGAACGTCTCGGCGTCGGTGACCAGCCGGTCCAGGTGGCGGGCCACCAGCCCGGCACGCTCCGGTGTGCCGCGCCGCAGCGTCGGCCGGTGGGCCGGGCCGCCCCCGCCGCCGTCAGGTCCCAGGGGCGCGCCCGCGGCCGGTGCGGCGAAGGGAACGGACGCCAGGGTGAGTGCGCCGCCCAGTGCCAGGATCCCGCTGCCCAGTCTCCGCCGGCTGATCGCCCTGCTCCCTGCGTCCGCTGCGTCCTCGGTCATACGGAATCCTTCCTGAAAGTATCTTTCGGATCGTCCGCGACACGTGAAACTTTCTTGCCGGACCGGTGGGCTGTCAACCACCCCAAAGGATCTGACGATGCATCAGAAAAGGTCTTCCCTCGTCCGGCGGCCTGCGGCATCCTGCGCCCATGGAGACGGAGCTGAGCAGACAACTGGGCATCGAGCACGCCATCTTCGGCTTCACACCGTTCCCCGCGGTGGCTGCCGCCATCACCCGGGCGGGCGGCTTCGGCGTACTCGGAGCCGTCCGCTACACCGCGCCCGACGACCTCGCCCGCGACCTCGACTGGCTCCACGACCACGCCGACGGCAAACCGTACGGCCTGGATGTCGTCATGCCCGCGAGGAAGGTCGAGGGCGTGAGCGAGGCCGATGTGGAGGCGATGATCCCCGAAGGGCACCGGACGTTCGTCCGGGACACCCTCGCCGAACACGGTGTCCCCGAACTTGCCGAAGGAGAGACCTCGGGCTGGCGCATCACGGGCTGGATGGAAGAGGTCGCCCGCAGTCAGCTCGACGTCGCCTTCCACCGCCCGATCCGCCTCCTCGCGAACGCCCTCGGCTCCCCGCCGCCCGACGTCGTGGCCCGCGCCCACGACCACGGAATCCTCGTCGCGGCTCTGGCCGGCAGCGCCCGGCACGCGCGCCACCACGCCGAGGCGGGCATCGACATCGTCGTCGCCCAGGGGTACGAGGCAGGCGGCCACACCGGCGAGATCGCCTCCATGGTGCTCACCCCCGAAGTCACCGACGCCGTTGCCCCGTTGCCCGTGCTCGCCGCCGGCGGCATCGGCAGCGGCGAGCAGATCGCCGCCGGGCTCGCGCTCGGCGCCCAGGGCGTGTGGCTCGGCTCGCTGTGGCTCACCACCACCGAGGCCCGGCTCGGCTCCCGCGCCCTGACCGCCAAACTGCTGGCCGCCGGCTCCGGCGACACCGTCCGCTCGCGCGCCCTGACCGGCAAACCAGCCCGCCAGCTGCGCACCGCGTGGACCGACGCCTGGGACGGCCCCGACGGCCCCGGGACCCTGCCGATGCCACTCCAGGGACTCCTGGTCGCGGAGGCCGTCTCCCGCATCCAGCGGTACGAGGTGGAGCCGCTGCTAGGCACTCCCGTCGGCCAGATCGTCGGCCGTATGAACGACGAACGCCCCGTCCAGCAGGTCTTCGACGACCTCACCCGCGGCTTCGAACGCGCCGTCGACCGCATCAACCGCATCGCCGGAAGGAGCGCGGCATGACCCACCACCCCGACGGCCCGGACGCCGGACACCCGCCCGCGACCACGGACGCCGGACACCCGCCCGCGACCACGGGTGCCGGCCCCCCGACCGCGGCCCCGGGCGCGACCCACCGGTCGAGTCCCGCCGGCACGCCCCACCGGCCGGATGCTCCGGGCGCGACCAGGTCCCTGGGCGCCGCAGACGCGACCCGGCCCGCGGGCGTTCCGGGCGCGGCCCACCCGCCGGGCGGCTTCTGGGCTCAGGCCGCCGCCGAACCCGGCCGCACCGTACTGACCTGCCCGGACGGCGAGCAGTGGCAGGCGGGACGGCTGCACGCCGCCGCCAACCGGCTCGTCCACGGACTGCGGGCCGCGGGCCTGCGGCGCGGCGACGCGTTCGCCGTGGTCCTGCCCAACGGCGTCGAACTCGTCACCGCCGCGCTCGCCGCAACCCAGGCCGGGCTGTATCTCGTCCCGGTCAACCACCACCTCGTCGGCCCCGAGATCGCCTGGATCGTGTCCGACTCCGGGGCCCGGGTACTCATCGCCCACGAGCGCTTCGCCGCCGCCGCGACGGCCGCCGCGGACGAGGCGGGGCTGCCTGCGGACCGGCGCTACGCCGTGGGCGAGGTGGCCGGATTCCGCCCGTACGGCGACCTGCTGGACCAGCAGCCAAAGACCCCGCCCGCCGATCGCACGCTCGGCTGGGTCATGAACTACACCTCGGGCACGACGGGCCGCCCCCGGGGAATCCGCAGGCCGCTGCCCGGGAAGCCCCCCGAGGAGACGCACCTCGGTGGATTCCTCGGCATCTTCGGCATCAAGCCGTACGACGGCAACGTCCATCTCGTCTGCTCGCCGCTCTACCACACGGCCGTGCTGCAGTTCGCGACGGCGGCCCTGCACATCGGGCATCCGCTCGTCCTGATGGACAAGTGGGCCCCAGAGGAGATGCTGCGGCTCATCGAGGCGTACCGGTGCACACACACCCACATGGTGCCCACCCAGTTCCACCGGCTCCTCGCGCTGCCCGACGGGGTCAGGAAGCGCTACGACGTCTCCTCCATGCGGCACGCCATTCACGGCGCAGCGCCCTGCCCCGAGCACATCAAACGAGCCATGATCGACTGGTGGGGGAGCTGCGTCGAGGAGTACTACGCGGCCAGCGAAGGCGGGGGAGCCTTCGCAACCGCCGACGACTGGCTGAAGAAGCCCGGCACCGTCGGCAGGGCGTGGCCGATCAGCGAACTGGCCGTCCTCGACGACGACGGGAACCGCCTGCCGCCGGGAGAGGTTGGCACCGTCTACCTGCGGATGACGACCGGCGGCTTCAGCTACCACAAGGACGAGGCGAAGACGGCGCGCAGCCGCGTCGGCGACTTCTTCACCGTCGGGGACCTCGGATTCCTCGACGAGGACGGCTGGCTCTTCCTGCGTGACCGCAAGATCGACATGATCATCTCGGGCGGGGTCAACATCTACCCGGCCGAGATCGAGTCCGCGCTGCTCACCCACCCGGCCGTCGCCGACGCCGCCGTGTTCGGCATCCCGCACCCCGACTGGGGTGAGGAGGTCAAGGCCGTGGTCGAACCGGCGGACGGCCATCGCCCGGACGAGACCCTGGCCGCCCGCATACTCGCCCACTGCGCGCACGGACTCGCCGCCTACAAGCGCCCCAGGTCCGTCGACTTCGTGACGGTGATGCCGCGCGACCCGAACGGCAAGCTCTACAAGCGCAGGCTCCGCGACCCGTACTGGGAGGGCCGTGAACGGCCACTGTGACGCACGGGATCGGGCCGTGTCCGCCGACCCCGCGGAGTCCGGGCATGCCGGCGTGCCTGGCGTGGGGCAAGAGCCACCGGTCACGGGGCCGGACGGTGGGCCCCGCGACCGTGTCCGCCGCCGCGTGGAGCGTCGGCGCGCCGGGGTGCGCGACTTCGTGGCGGACGACAGCGCGCCGTCCGGCCCGCGTCCGGGCCGAAGTGGCGCGAGCGCTCACCGCGACCGTGCCCAACGCCGCGCACCGTGCCGAACTCGTCGGCGAGGACGCACACCTGGTCGGCGGCCTGCGCCCAGCCGGTGCCGAAGCCGGGGTTCGCGCAGTCCTCCGCCACGATGTGCGGCATGCCGTGCCCGATGCGGCGGACGACGACGGGCAGACCCTGCCCCGAGGGACCGGTCACGCTCGTCGGCCGCCGCCGGCGGTGGCAGTGGCCGCGGCGGTCAACAGGGCGACGCCGGTCAGGGCGAGTCGTCCGAGGGGTCAACACGGCGACGCCCGGTCCGGGCGAATCGTCCGGGTTGGAAAGAGCAGGATGCCGGCCAACGATGCCGCGGATCAACGAGGTTGCTCCATGAAGCCGCCCGTACCGGTGCGTAACTGTCCACTTCCGGTCGGTATCGTCGCCCTTGACGTTCCGTCACCGCGCCCACAGGATCGCGTCATGACAGGGCCACACAGCAGCACGGTCGACTCCCTCGTACGGCGCAGCGCCCGCCGCACCCCCGGCCGCACGGCCGTCCGCTATGCCGAACGCACCTGGACCTACGCGGCCCTCGACACCGCAGTCACCACCGCGGCGGCCGTCCTGGCCGACCACGGGCTGCGCCCCGGGGACCGGGTCGCGACCTACGGCCACAACTCCGACGTCTATCTGATCGCCTTCCTCGCCTGCGCCCGGGCCGGACTCGTCCATGTCCCCGTCAACCAGAACCTCACCGGGGAGGACCTCGCCTACATCGTCCGCCAGTCGGGCAGCTCCCTGCTCCTCGCCGACCCTGACCTCGCGCCCCGCCTGCCCGCCGGCCCTCCCGTACGGCTGCTGCGCGACGCCGAGGGCTCACTCCTCGCCGAACTGGGCGAGCCGCGGCCGTACTTCCACGCCGCCCGGGAACCGCAGGCCGAGGACCTGGTCCAGCTGCTCTACACCTCGGGCACCACTGCCCTTCCCAAGGGCGCGATGATGACCCACCGGGCCCTCGTCCACGAGTACGTCAGCGCCATCACCGCACTCGACCTGAAGGACGACGACCGGCCCCTGCACACGCTGCCGCTCTACCACTCCGCCCAGATGCACGTCTTCCTCCTGCCCTACCTGGCGGTCGGCGCGGAGAACACCATCCTCGACGCACCCGACGCGGCGCAGATCTTCGACCTCGTCGAAGCGGGCCGCGCGGACAGCCTGTTCGCACCGCCGACCGTGTGGATCGGCCTGTCCCACCACCCGGACTTCGCCACCCGCGACCTCGGCGCACTGCGCAAGGCGTACTACGGGGCGTCGATCATGCCCGTGCCCGTACTGCGGCGGCTGCGCGAACACCTGCCCCGGCTCGCCTTCTACAACTGCTTCGGACGGTCCGAGATCGGTCCGCTCGCCACCGTCCTCGGCCCCGAGGAGCACGAGGGCCGCATGGACTCCTGCGGGAGGCCGGTGCTCTTCGTCGAGGCGAAGGTCGTCGACGAGGACGGCAAGGAGACCCCGGACGGAACACCGGGCGAAGTCGTCTACCGCTCACCGCAGCTGTGCGAGGGGTACTGGGACAAGCCCGAGGAGACCGAAGAGGCATTCCGGAATGGATGGTTCCATTCGGGGGACCTCGCCGTGCGCGACAGCGAGGGCTACTTCACCGTCGTCGACCGGGTGAAGGACGTCATCAACTCCGGGGGCGTGCTCGTCGCTTCACGGCAGGTGGAGGACGTCCTCTACACGCACCCGGCGGTCGCCGAGGCCGCGGTCGTCGGACTCCCGGACGAACGCTGGATCGAGGCGGTCACGGCGGTGGTGGTGGCGGGCAGGAACGTCACCGAGGCGGAACTGGTGGCCCACGCGCGCGAGAGGCTCCCGGCCTTCAAGGCGCCCAAGAGGGTCCTCTTCGTGGACGGGCTCCCGCGCAACGCCAGCGGCAAGATCCTCAAGCGCGAACTCCGCGACCGCTTCGCGGTCGTGCACGACGCGCAGGCACCGTCCGGCCCTGCTGCCCCGGACTACGGCCGCTGACCATCCCACGCGGCCTCGTCGCCGCGGCCGGTCGCGCCGTGGCCAACGCCACGCTCGGCTGGTCATGGGCCGATCCGGCAGCGGCCCTGGTCATCGCGGCCGTCGCCGCCAAGGAGGGCCTGACGGCGTGGCGCGGGGACGGCTGCTGCGCCCCGTCCGGTCCGGGCGCCGTGCAGGCGCACGACGAGGGCGATGCGTGCGGCTGCGGTCACGGGGGCTCGTGCGGCAACTGAGCGGCGCGGGGTACGAGAGGCCCCCTCTTGCAGGCAGCGCGAGAGGGGGAGACGCGTGAGGGGGCGCGATCACGGCCGAGGAGGTCATCAGCGTCGACCGCGGCGCACCCCGACGCCCTGGCCGCCATCGCTGGGTCCTCCACGCCCCTCGACACCGTGGCCGTCGAGACGACCGGCCCGTCGGATCGATCGTGGGAGCAACCGGCTGTTCGACGCCGTACTCACGGGTGGGGGCGCGTCCCTGGCATCGCGAGACCGCCGGCACTGGGTGATCGCCCGCCGGAGTGTGAGCCGGCCCCACCGGCTTCTCAGAACGCCTTGCGCAGCCGCAGCCGCAGCGGGCGGCCGTCCGGATCGATGATCACGCGGTACAGCGGCGTCGCGAGAAGCCGCTGCGCCCGCGATAGTCCCGGTGGCCGGTAGGTGCGCAGACGTCCGGGCGGCCTGGGGCCGGACCCGCCCCTGTCGTGCCAGGAGTCCAGCGCGGCCGCCGCCGACGCGAAGGCGTCGAAGGCGCCCACCGGATCGCACAGGACGTCGGGGGCCTGCGGGTCCCCGGGTTCCTCCCGGTCCAAGTGCTCGCGCGCGAGCATCAGCCGGAGGTTCCTGGCGAAGGGGCGCGCGCCGTCGCCGAGGCCGGCGGGATCCTGTGGTTCTCGGGGGTCCGTCGTCTCGTCCAGAACGGAGCAGCTGAGTTCGGAGTCGTGCGTCCAGGAGCGCAGGTTGATGTTGTCGGAGCCCACCGCGGCCCACACGTCGTCGATCACACACACCTTGGCGTGCACGTACACCGGTGTCCCGGCATGGTTCTCCAGCCCGTATACCGCGACCCGCCCGCCGCCCGCCCGGCGCAGTGTCTCCAGAGCGGTGACGCGGCCGATCAGGTTCATCGGCAGCGTGAGCGGGCCGTCCTGCTCGGGGACGGAGGGGATGACGGCGATGAGGCGTAGCCCTGGATTCGCTCGGAGCGCCCGGGCGAAGTACTCCACCACCTGCGGGGACCACAGGTACTGGTCCTCCAGATAGATGAGTGCCCGGGCCCGCCGCAGTGCCTTCAGGTAGGCGCGCGCGACGCTGCGCTCGCCGTCGGGGGCGAAGTCGTAGCCTCGCAGCAGCCGGTTGGGGTACGTGCGCAGCACCTGCACCGAGTGCGTGCCGCGGGGCGAGGGATCGGGCAGCTGAGGGGGCAATGGGTTCGCGTGGATGTCCTCACGGTGCAGCACTTCGCGCAGCCGGGACAGCGGGCTGCGGCTGAGGGGCGCCGGATCCGTCCAGCGTTCCCGGAAGACGGTCTCGATGTCGCCGACCGCGGGGCCCCGGATCGCGAGCTGGATGTCGTGCCAGGGTGGATGCGGTCCGTACGCTTCGGCGATGGGCTGGGAGCGGGCGTCGCCGCCGTGGGCGATGTCGTCGTTGCGGTTGTGCGACAGGTCGATGCCACCGACGTAGGCGACGTCGAGCTCGGGACGCCCGGGATGGCGCAGGACGACGCACTTCTGGTGGTGCGTGCCGCCGGGACGCACTCGCATGTCCAGCAGGTACTCGCCGCCCCCCGCCCGGATCTCCTGGCCAAGGTGGCGGTTCTCCTCCTCGCTGAACTGGAAACTGTCCAGGTGGGAGTGCCACACCAGACCCTTGACGACCACTCCGCGCTCGGCCGCCTCGCGCAGCACGGTGCCGATCTCGGTCCCGGGGCCCGCGAGCCGCTCGTCGGGATCGCCGCGCCAGTCGGTGAACAGCAGCAGGTCTCCGGCCCGCAAAGCGCGGACGGCGGCGAGCAGCTCGGCGAAATACGTCGCGCCGTGGACCAGGGGGCGAACTTCGTTGCCGACCGACCATGCCGTCCTGTCGGGGCGCCGACGGTCCAGGCGGGTTGCGGGATTGCCGCGCTCACTGGCCCTCAGCAGCCAGTCGATGGGTTCCACGGACGGCACCTCCGACCTACGACCGCAGGGCACCACGTGCGCTTCCAACGGTCTCTTTCGTACCACTCCAGGGCCGATCCCGCAGCCGCTGCCTGTTCCGCTGAGCGGCCCGAACACCGCTGCGGGGCGGCGGAGCCTCCGTGTGCCGCTCCACGGTGCGAGAAGAAGGCCACCGCAGGTAGCCACTCGCTCACCGTGGAGCGGCACACCGACGACCTTCCAGGCAACCGACCGGCTTGCCACCGAACATTCCCAGGAGCTCACAGGAGCAGTGCGCCGAGTCCGGTGGTCGGTCGGCGTCACACTCACCAGCTTGTCGGGCCGCACGAAAGATTTCAGTGGGCGGGGCTGCGACCCGGGCACTGAACTCTTCCGTACGGCGGCTCACAGCGGCTCGGGCGCACCTGTTGTTTCAGTGTCCGGTGGCTGCGGCGTTCTGCCGAACTCCTGGAGGTGGGAGCGCTGGTTCTTCAGCGTTTGACGCGCTTACGGACAGGCAGAACCGCCAGACCCAGAAGGACGGACTCGGCCACGCGTGACGCCATCTCGATGTACGTGCCGGCGGCGCATCTCCATCTCGACGTAGTAGAAATCCGCAGACCCCAGGCTCGTTCTTGCCGTCCTCGAACGACTTGCGCAGCGCCCGGTACACCGGTGCCAACTGTGCCGGTCCGACCTGTCCGGCGCCGAGCACCGCCACGTTCCAGTCCCGGACTGCTGCCGACTGGTTCGCACGCCAGTGGTGTTCTTCGGCCAGGGTACGGCGCTGGGTGAACCGTACCGGGCGCCGGCGCCGGCGCCGCCAGTGTGTGCCAGGCGGGACCTTGTCGAAGGAGCAGGTGCCCTCCAGCCGTAGCTGGTCCAGATGCACGGTCCCGGCGAACAGGCACCCCGACAGGTCTACGTCGGCGAGGACCAGATGGGCCGCGTCAACCCCACGCAGCTAGGCCAACCGCACTGCGGCAGCGGGGGATTCGGCAAGAGCCTGTTCTGCCACCGGCCGTCCGTCGGGGAGAACGAAGGGGTTGTCCTCCGCGGCGATGGTGAGGGGGTATTCGAAGACCGCATGGGCGAAGTCCACCGTGGCGTAGCGCAGACGCAACTCAGCCGTCGACGACCAGCGGGTCCGCCGACAGTCCAGGCGGCGCGCGGCGAACGAAAGGGTCACTGGGCCACTGAACACCGCCCCGGACAACTTCACCCGCCCGGCGCACACCAACGGCCCCAGGGTGACCGACCGCTCGAAAACCGCCTGCTCGAACCGGGCGTCACTCTCGAAGGTCGCCGACTCGAACCGAGTGCTGTCCTGGAAGATCGCCGCCCCGAACTGGGCATTGCCCTGGAAGATCGCCGACATGAACCCGGTGTCGCCCTGGAACGTGGATGCCGCGGCAGCCGACCGGGTCCTCCGGGGTGGTGCCAAGGCCAAAGCGCTTCCAGTCAGGTGGAGTTCGGGACGGTTCGGGGCTCGGGTGCGGCATACCCGAAGGACGATCGGGTACGCCGGATGGTTGCCGACCTCGCCTCCGTGTCCGTTCCTGATCGGTGGGGCAGCGCTGTGTCATCGATCCTGGCGAGGGTCAGCTCTCCGGTTGTGGTTTGCTCCGCTGACACGGGACACTCCGAGTTGAAGTGGCACACCGGCGAAATGCGGTCGGTCGGGTGACGGAATACGGGTGCTGATCGACGCCCACGTGCGCCGAAAACGCTGAACGCCCGGCGTGAGGCTGTGGGGAACTGGGAAGCCGGCCGGATGGGGTCGCGCCGCTGAAGCGCGCCGCTGAAGCGCGCGGCCTGGTTGCTCTCCGAGGCCGAACCCGCCTCGGGTCGGCCCGGACAGGTCATCGCACGACTGTGGGAGGGTACCGCGCACCCAACCCTTCCGGGAGCGGCCGCAGGCTCGGCTGATGCGCGTACCGGACTGGCGGCCAGGCGGCGGCGCTCGTGCTGTACCGGCGCACCAGGACCAGGCTCATCGAGGAGCTCGGCGTCGAACCGAGCGCGGAACTCGTAGGCATCCAGCGGGCGATCCTCCGCCGCGACCAGAGCCTTGCCCGGTCGCCCCCGGCTCGCCGGGGGGCGACGGTACCCAGTACCGGCCGTCGTGCGAGGAGCACAGCTCCGGGATACGCTGGTGAAAGCCATCAGGGTGGGGAATTCCCCTGGGCAGCCTGGCCAAGACCGCCTGGCCAAGACCTTGCGGCAGCATTCACGACACGCGGCTGTCGGTGACGCCTCGCCGTGACGCCGCGCCGGTTCGTCCTCTGTGAAGGGGGCGTCGGCGGAATCGAGCAGGAGGGTCGAGAAGATGCCCGCGCAGTTCGACAAGATCGCAATATGGCTCGCTTTCTTCATCCCCATGCCTGTCATCGAGGCAATGGGCGACTGCTTTCACGGAGACGGCCGGGACTTCAGTTCCGATCCCAATGAGCAACGGTTCCGCGCACGGTCCGAAATCGTCGTGTCCGGCTTCCTCGCGAACCAACCGGAGGAGACGGACTTCCATCAGTGCGGTGAATCCCTGAAGCTGGACTGCGCGACAGGTGAGGTGCTGGCCAGGGAGACCGCCGGCACCGATGGGATGTCGTTCCATCACTTCAATGTCGGAAACACCTTCCCCGACCCCCAGGGCGGTGTGATAGACAATCCGAACGAGTTCTGTGTGAACTTCAGCTACGACGGAGCTGCCATCAATCCCCTGGCACCGCCGGGAGCCCCCGCCGCTGACCTGAGTGCCTTCTTCACGATCGATCCGATCGGTCGTACGGTGTCCGTTCGAGGAGCGACCAACGCGTTCCCCAACTACGAGGCATACGCAAGTGTCGACGACGGCCCGCCCGTGGTCCTGTTTCAGCAGAAACACACGCTCGGCCCCGTCGAAGGCCTGCCCGGTGCCGCCGACCAGTCCGTCAGCGCGACTGTTTCCGTATAGGCGGGTGTCCCGTTTGGAGGTCGATCCCTGTGTTTGTCCCCAGGATCGTCACCGCCCAGCTCCTGGAACGGTTCATCTTCAACTTCAGGCTGCGTCCTGACAAGTTGAATGAACGACTTCCCGCCACCTGGTTGCAGCCGCAGGTATTCAACGGCTGGTCGGTGGCATCCTTCTGTGTTCTGGTTCTCGACCAGGTGACATTGTGGCCGATTCCTCCGCTGATCAATATCCGCACTGTTTCCTGCGCCTACCGCTGTGGAGCAGTCGATCTTTCGTCTTCGCGGCCCGTCCCGACGGTGTACATCACGGACAGGAACGCGGACCGTCCGCTGATCGCGACTGTTGCGCCCTTCGTCCTGAAGGACACGATTCCCCTCGTGAAGGCTGACGTCGCCCATTCCGAAGGAGTGACCGAGGTCAGTGTCAGCCACACCGACGGTCAGCGACTGTTCTCGGCGCTCGTGCATGCGGCACCGAATCCCGGCGAGCTGGAGTCGGAAGTCTTCGATTCTCTCGAAGCGTTCGTCTCCTTCATCAAGGGGGGAGTGTCCAGCTGGACGCCATCGGTTCAGCAGGGGATGCTCGCCAGGGTTGATCTGGCCAAGGAGGATGCCGGATACGAGGCACGCACGGCCAAAGTCGACTTCAGTGCACTCGAAAGTCTTTGGCGCGATGCCGACATGACCCTCGACAGTGTGGTCAGGGCCACCGGAGGCAGCTACCGCTGGACCTATCGGGGGCTTGCCAAAGCCGACCGTCAGGTACGTTCCGACGCGCCCGCGGATCCGGGATTCGCCACGGCCGACCTGTTTCCTTCCTGAAGGGCCATCGCATGTGGTGGGTCGGTGATCGCAGATGAGGGTCGCTGCGATGGTGGCGAAGGCACACGCGCTTTCCGCTCAGCGCGGCCCTTACGCTCGCCCGGGGCATCGCCGCCCTCAAGTCGGCGCGCCACCGGCGCGATGGTGAGCCGCGATGAGCGACACCACCGCCGAGAGTGGCGCACTGGCGCGCACCGACCGGCGCAGGCAGGTGCGCCGCCTCGCCGGCCAGTGCAGGAACGCTCGCGCCATCGCCGCCGAACTCGGAGTCGGCAAAGAGGCGGTGCGCCGTGACGTCGGGGCGCTGCGCCGTGAAGCGCCGGCCGATGCGTCACCGGTGCCCGAGCCCGAGCCACCCTCCGCGGCCGGCGTGTACCACAACGCATGGGCCGCGGGCTCATGTCGGCCCGGCGTCGCCGCACCGTCACACACTGCTCCGTCATCCCGCCCCGGAGGAATGACCGAGAGCCACCGCCGCTACCCGGACGCCACCCCGCGCGCTGCATCAACTCGACGAGCGAGGCAGGCTCCGGCGGCCGAGTGGGTCCGAAACCGACCAGGCGTTAACCGCCGGTGGCTGCTTGGGGCCTTCACCGGCCCCCAGACGCCGCTGCGGACCGTCCAGGCGTCGGAACGGACACGGTTGAGCCGCAGGTAGATGTACGTTTCGTCTCGGCCTCACGATCACTTGACGTGCACTTATGTTTCCTTTACCTTCCGCATGTTTGACGAAAAATCGATGCGTCCCTGACAAGGGCGGTGGAGGAATCTCAGTGAGCTGGTATCTGGCAGTACTCAAGAACTACGCGGGCTTCAGCGGGCGTGCGCGCCGCAAGGAGTACTGGATGTTCACCCTCATCAACATCATCATCGCCCTCGTTCTCATGGGCATCGACATGGCGGCCGGCACGTACCCGATCATCTACGCCATCTACACCCTCGCGCTGCTCCTGCCGACGCTGGCGGTCACGGTCCGCCGCCTGCACGACACCGGCCGCTCCGGCTGGTGGATCTTCATCTCGGCGATCCCGCTCGTCGGCGGCATCATCCTGCTCGTCTTCCTGGCGTCCGAGGGCAAGGCCGAGGCGAACAAGTTCGGAGCCGACCCGAAGCTCGCCCCCGTGGCCGCCTGAGCCTGAGGCATCACCCACGGGACCCGGAGCCGGCGCGACACGCTGACTGGGTTCTTGGACGCCTTCTGTACGCGTTCAGCTGACGAACGGCAATAACCGCTTGGGCCCACCAGCGCGTTGACCTACGGTGGGGTCCACAACTTCATATGCACCTCCCGGTGCGCAGGCCGCGGCTACTTCTTCTCATGAATCACGCCGCACGCCGACTCTGATCTCGGGAGGCACAGCATCGGGGTGCCCGGTGCGCAGGCGGGGGATACTTCCACTGTTAATGGGGTGGTCCCGGGTTCGAGTCCCGGTCGACGCCACGGTGTCGGTAGCTCAGTCGGCAGAGCACCTTGTTTCCTCCACCGACCTTGATCTCGGGCACCCCTCTGCTGAGCTTCCCCTCCGCGAGAGGGGATTTTTCATGTCCCGCTTCAACACCCGTACCGCACGCCCGCGGGCCAGCTCGCCCGTGACCACGACCGGGGAGCAGACACGTACCCGCGAGGGTGCGACCGGCCACCTCCGCGACGCGAAGAGTGAGCTGTTCCTGCTCGCCGTCGCGAACATGTCCGGAACTGACACCTTCTACGAGAAGGGCGGCGATCGCGACGACCGGTACACCCAGCTGGTGCGCCGGCTCGCCGTCGACGACCCCGCGTGGACCGCCGGCCTGCTCGGCTGGCTCCGCGGTGAGGGCAACATGCGCACCGCCTCGATCGTGGGCGCTGCCGAGTTCGTTCGCGCCCGGCTAGAGGCGGACAAGACCGCCGCGGGGATCCCCGGCCCGGCCGCGGTCGACGGCGCAGTGCCGTACTCGAACCGCAGCGTCATCGCCTCCGTACTCCAGCGCCCCGACGAGCCGGGCGAGCTGCTCGGCTACTGGACCGCCCGGTACGGGCGGCGGCTGCCCAAGCCGGTGAAGCGCGGCATAGCCGACGCCGTGCAGCGCCTCTACACCGAGCGGTCCATGCTCAAGTACGACACGGACTCCAAGGGCTACCGGTTCGGCGACGTCCTCGAGCTGGTGCACGCCGCCCCGGCCGACGACAAGCCGTGGCAGGGCGAACTGTTCAAACACGCCATCGACCGCCGCCACGGCCGCGACGAGGACATCCCGCCCCGGCTGCGGATGCTCCAGCACCGGGCGTTCCTGACGGGCCTGCCGGTGAGCGACCGGCGCGATTGCCTGACCGACGCGCAGAAGCTGAAGTACATCGCCGACGCAGGCATGACGTGGGAGGCGCTCGCCGGCTGGCTTCAGGGTCCGATGGACAAGGCCGCGTGGGAGGCCGTGATCCCGACCATGGGGCTGATGGCGCTTGCCCGGAACCTGCGGAACTTTGACGAGGCCGGCGTCTCGGACGACGTCGCGGTCCGGATCGGCGCGCGGTTCGCCGACGCGGAGCAGGTGCGGGCTTCGCGCATGTTCCCGTTCCGCTGGTGGGCCGCGTACAAGGCCGCGCCGTCGCTGCGTTGGGGCCACCCGCTCGAGCAGGCCCTCGCGCACTCGCTCGCCAACGTGCCCGCGCTGAAGGGCCGGACGCTGATCCTCGTGGACCGCTCGCCGTCGATGTTCCCCGGCTACAGCTACTCGCCCCCGAACCGGTCCGACATCACCCTGGCCGAGCAGGCCGCTGTCTTCGGGTCGGCGCTCGCCATACGCGCCCAGGCGCCGACACTCGTGGAGTTCGGGCAGACGTCGAACGAGCTGGCCGTGCCGAAGGGCGGCAGCGTGCTGCGCCTGATCGAGCGGTTCCGTCAGATCGGCGGCACGGACATCCCGTCCGCGGTGAAGCGCCACTTCGACCGGCACGACCGGGTCGTCATCGTCACCGACGAGCAGACCCGGCCCGGCTGGCTGCCGTCCAACTGCCACGGCTACGGCGGCATGCGCGAGACGCAGATCGACGATCTGATCCCGAAGAACGTGCCCGTCTACATGTGGAACATGGCCGGATACCGAGAGGCGGCGATGCCCTCCGGCGCCGGTAACCGGCACGCGCTCGGTGGGCTGGCCGACGCCGCGTTCCGCATGATCCCGCTGCTGGACGCCGGGCGCGACGCCCGCTGGCCGTGGGAGCAGAACGGGGCGTGATCCCCTGGAGACCCGCATCAGAGATTCGCCGTTGGTTCAGTGTGAGCCGACCGGGACCGAAGATCCCGCCCGTTGTCGCTGACTGATGTACAGCGGGTTGTGCTTGAGCTTGCGTGCGTCGGCGTTCGACGGCTCAGGCGCTGGCCTTGCCGTCGCGGATCGTGCTCGAGTGTGCCGAGGGCCATTTCGATCGCGGAGGTGTCGCGTGGATCCAGGCCCTGGACCGGTCCCAGCCAGTGCTGCCGATGGATGATGCAGCGCAAGGCCGGCTCACACGACGCAGACAGCAGGCCTCCGCCCAGTGTCTCGTGCTGCACTGACAACGCCACCGTCAGTGACAGTGCTGGAGCAGCCGAGGCGCGAAGGCTCGTCCGGGCTGGAGGACGGCGCCTATCAGACCCGGCGCACTCCGCACGACCCTGGCGGCCGGCGTGCGAACGGGCCGCGCATCGGCTCCAGCGCGGTCCTTCGCGGCCAGTGGCACGCCTGAACCACTCAGCAGTGTCAGTGCCTTGTGGGGGGCCCGCCGAAGCCCCGGGGCCAACTCCGGCCCCTGCGCGAGGACTGGCCCGATGGGCAAGCTCAACTGGCGCACCGCGAACCTCACCCAGAACGAAAACCTGGTGCCCGACCCGAGAGCCGAGCAGAGCGTGCTGCGCAATATCCCCAACGCGTCCGTCGCCGTCAAGGGCGGGTCCCGGGTTCCTCCTCATCGACCGCAGCGCGCGAGTCCGCGTACGTCGGACAGACGGAAGCACAGGTGAGCATCGTGCCGGCCGGCGCCGTCCGCTCGGTCATCTGTAGATCCCCCGGCGGCGACCCGGCGGCGCAGATCTTCCGAGCTGGCGCGCGCCGGACTGACGGCTCGACAAGGTGAGTGGCAGGCGCATTTTCGCCACAACCAACCGGGTGCAATCCGGCCAGCTGGTGGGAGACTCAATGCACGGCGCCGACGGCCCTCCCACCCATCGGCAGAAGGCGTCGCCTGCGCGCGGACGAGCCCCCCAGGTGTATCCCCGCAGGACCGGCAGCGTCCCCGTGGACGGCTGCACGCGAGACGCCCGCCGTATCTCCACCGCGGCGGGCGCTCGTACGTCCGGGCCAGGCTGTGGCTCCGCCAACCCCTTGGGCCGTCGGATGACTCCTGTGCCGCCTGCACGCTGAACCGGGTCTCTTGCCCGGTGCAGGTCTGCGATCAAGGCCCGCCCTCGTGGGGCGGGCCTCTTCCATGTGCCGTCTTCCGTGGCTGGTCGCGGGCAGGGCTCGGCCCCCGTGTCATACGCCAGTGACCTGCCAATTCTCGCGACGTCTCGATCCCCGCCGCGCCGGACCGCCGAGGCTAGACCTCCCGTGCGTCCCGCAGATCCACGATCCGCTTGATCTTGCCCACCGAGCGCTCCAGCGTCTCCGGGTCCACGACCTCGACCATGACCGAGACCCCGATCCCGTCCTTCACCGCCGCCGCGATCGACCGCTCGGCGGCCGTACGCTGCTCCGCGGTCGCCTCGGCGCGTGCCTCGGCCCGGACGGTAAGGGCGTCCAGGCGCCCCTCGCGGGTCAGCCTGAGCTGGAAGTGGGGAGCGACATGGGCCGTGCGCAGCACGATCTCCTCGATCTGCGTGGGGAAGAGGTTCACCCCGCGCAGGATCACCATGTCGTCGCTGCGTCCGGTCACCTTCTCCATACGGCGGAAGACCCTCGCCGTGCCCGGCAGCAGCCGGGTCAGGTCGCGGGTGCGGTAGCGGACGACCGGCATGGCCTCCTTGGTCAGCGAGGTGAAGACCAACTCGCCCTGCTCGCCGTCCGGCAGCACCTCGCCGGTGAAGGGGTCGACGACTTCGGGGTAGAAGTGGTCCTCCCAGATGTGCAGGCCGTCCTTGGTCTCCACGCACTCCTGCGCCACGCCGGGTCCCATCACCTCCGACAGCCCGTATATGTCGACGGCATCGATGGCGAACCGCTGCTCGATCTCCCGGCGCATCTCCTCCGTCCAGGGCTCGGCGCCGAAAATGCCGACCTTGAGCGAGGTGGCGCGGGGGTCGAGGCCCTGCCGCTCGAACTCGTCGAGGAGAGTGAGCATGTACGAGGGCGTGACCATGATGATCTCGGGCCGGAAGTCCTGGATCAGCTGCACCTGCCGCGCCGTCATCCCGCCCGACGCGGGGATGACCGTACAGCCGAGCCGCTCGGCGCCGTAGTGCGCGCCCAGGCCGCCGGTGAACAGGCCGTACCCGTACGCCACATGGACTTTGTGCCCAGGGCGGCCGCCGGCCGCGCGGATCGAACGGGCCACCACGTCGGCCCAGTTGTCCAGGTCCCGCTCTGTGTACCCGACGACGGTGGGCCGGCCCGTGGTCCCGCTGGAGGCGTGGATTCGGCGCACCTGCGAGTGCTCGACGGCGAACATCCCGAACGGGTAGTTGTCCCGCAGGTCCGACTTGGCGGTGAACGGGAAGCGGGCGAGATCGGCGAGCCCACGGCAGTCGTCGGGACGCAGGCCCGCCTTGTCGAAGGACTCGCGGTAGAAAGGGACGTTCTCGTACGCGTGGCGCAGGGTCGCCCTCAGCCGCTCCAACTGGAGTGCCTCGAGCTCGCCCCGCCCGAGCCGCTCCGCCGCGTCCAGAAGGTCCGTCATTCGCCGTACTCCCGTCCCAAACCGGACGACCGATCATTCGGTCGTGCTGCTCCGGATCAGTAATCCAGCCGTCGCCGCCGACGTCAAGGCACGTGCACGGACCTGTGCGGAAGCACGCGGAACGGCACGGTGCGCTGGGGCGTACCCGTTGCGGCCGCCCGCGGCGACTGGCCCCTCGACCCGCCGCGGCAATCGGCCGTCCGCCCCGACGGACCGCTGGACTTCGACTGGCCGCTCGTACCCGCCACGGACGCCGAGCTCAACGAGCCCGATCCGGCCTGGTGGGGCCGCCTGGAGTCGATCAAGGCCCCGACCCTGGTGATCGCCGGCGGGCCGGCGAGCAGTGTCCCCCAGGACCGGCTCGCCGCGCTGGCCGCGCGGATCCCGGGCGCACGCCTGGTCACCGTCGACGCGGGGCACCTTGTGCACGAGACCAGGCCGGAGGAGTTTCTGGCCCTGCTGAAGGCCTTCGGCGTCTGACGGACGCGGCGCCGGGGACGTACCGCTCACGCACCGCACCGGTGCGTGACCGGTTGGTACGTACGGACCCATTGCGGCGGCGCCGGTCGCACGCGACGCGGTACTCGGCCAGGATCCGGGGAACATGGCGAAGAGAAGTTGAATTGCGCAAACACCCCGAGGTGAAGGAGTCCGCGATGCCTCAGCCAGAGGGAGCCGCGCTAGAGGCCGTCCGCGCCCGCCGCGAGGAACTGCGGCAGCGCTATCTGCGGCCACCGGGCGACCGGCCCGCGACGACTACCCGCGGTATCCACCATGTGGCGTTCATCTGCCGTGACGTCGAGGAGACCATCCGCTTCTACCAGGGGTTCCTGGGCTTCCCGCTCGTGGAGATCGTGGAGAACCGTGACTACCGCGGCTCGACCCACTTCTTCTTCGACATCGGCAACAACAACCTGCTGGGGTTCTTCGACTTCCCCGGTCACGAACACCCGCCCGCCACGGAGACGATCGGTGGCGTGCAGCACATGGCCCTGTCGGTGGACGCACCGCACTACACGGCCGCGCGCAAGAAGCTCGACGAGGCGGGAGTGGAGTACGTCGGGCCCGACCGGGGGGTCGAGGAGAGCTTGTACCTCCACGATCCGAACGGCGTGCCGCTGGAGCTGTACCGCGAGCGGCTCGGCATCTTCAACGGCGAGCAGATCCTCGACAGCGTCGCCGACGACTGAGCGCGGTGCCGGGGGCTTCGCGTCAGCCGGTGCCCCCGCCCCGCCGCCTTCGGGCCGCTGGCCTGCCTGGACCGGCCGGGGCCACGCGTCGGCCCGCCCCGCCGCTTTCGGCCTGCCTCGCCGCCCTTCGTACGATCGGCCCGTGTGGTCCGCGTGACCCGTGTGATCTGTCGATCCGGGAAGGGAACCCGTGCAACTCGCCGGCTCCGCGGCGTCGGGGCGGGTGCCGTCGTGCGACGGCCGGCTCGTCGCGGCCGCCGCGCACGTTCGCCAGGAGCGCCGCCTCGACTCCCTGCACACGACCGCCCTGACGCGGGCCTGCCGTCGGTCCGCGCCTTCCGGACCCAGCCCCGGCGGGCCGGTGGACGGGCGGCCGCTCAGTCCCGGGGCGCCGGCTCCGGACGCGGACCGCGACCGGCATCCGCATCCGCATCCACATCCGCAGCCGGATCCGGGCCCGGATCCGACGCCACCGCTCGCGCCCAGCGGTAGTCCGCCTTGCCGCTGGGCGACCGCCGGATCTCCGCGGTGATCACCAGTCGGCGGGGGATCTTGTAGCCCGCGAGACGGCCGCGGCAGTGCGACCGCAGATCCTTTAGAGTCGGCGCGGCGGCTCCCGCGCGTGGCTGCACCACCGCCGCGACCCGGTTGCCCCATGTCCCGTCCGGCACACCCGCGACCAGCGCGTCGTACACGTCGGGATGGGACTTCAGGGCCTGCTCGACCTCCTCCGGGTACACCTTCTCGCCACCCGTGTTGATGCACTGGGATCCGCGGCCGAGGACCGTGACGATGCCGCTGTCGTCGACCGTCGCCATGTCACCGAGCAGCACCCACCGCTCGCCCCCGCGCCGGAAGAACGTCTCCGCCGTCTTCCGTGGGTCGTTGTAGTAGCCCAGCGGGACATGACCGCGCTGCGCGATACGGCCCGGCTCGCCCGGCTTCACCGGCTCGTACGTGGCCGGGTCCACCACCGCCGTACGGGAGTTGACCCTGAGCCGGAAGCCGTTGTCCGGTCCCGAGTCGTCGGTCGCCGTCCCGTTGAAACCGGACTCGGACGAGCCGAAGTTGTTCAGCAGCAGTACGTTCGGGGCGAGCGCGGCGAACTGGGCGCGCACCGTCTCCGACATGATCGCGCCCGAACTGGAGACGCTGAACAGCGACGACAGGTCGCAGCCCTTGAGCGGACCGCTGAGCGCGTCGATCAGCGGCCGCAGCATCGCGTCGCCGACGAGGGACACGCTGGTCACCTTCTCCCGCTCGATGGTTCGCAGCACCTCGGACGGCACGAATTTGCGGTGCAGGACGACCCGTTGGCCGAAGTTGAACCCGATGAACGCGGTGAGGGTCGATGTGCCGTGCATCAGCGGGGGAGTGGGAAAAAACGTGATGCCGTCGCCGCCGGCGGCGACCCGCTGGGCCAGTTCCTCGGGCGACGACACCGGCTCCCCGGTGGGCGCCCCGCCCCCGAGACCCGAGAAGAAGAGGTCCTCCTGACGCCACATCACCCCCTTGGGCATGCCGGTCGTCCCGCCCGTATAGATGATGAACTGGTCGTCCCCCGAGCGCTGCGCGAACCCGCGGCCGGGCGACGCCTCGGCCTCGGCTTCGGCGAAGGCCACCGCGCCGACAAGGGACGTGCCGTCGAGTGGCGCGCCGTCGGGCGGCGTGCCGACCCGCAGGAGATGGCGGAGCCGGTCAGCACGGGGCAGGGCGCCGGCGACCCGCTGGTCGAACTCGGCGTCGAAGACGAGCGCCGCCAGATCGGCGTCGCGGTAGAGGTAGACCAGTTCCTCTTCCACATAACGGTAGTTGACGTTCACCGGCACGATGCGTGCCTTGAGGCAGCCGAGGACGGTCTGCAGATATTCCACGCCGTTGTACAGATGCAGGCCCAGGTGCTCGCCGGGCCGGAGGCCCGCGTCCAGCAGGTGGTGGGCGATGCGGTTGGCCGCCGCGTCGAGCCCGGCGTAGGTGAGGCGACGCTCGGCGCCCGTGCCCGGGTGGTCGATGTACACCAGCGCCTCGCGGTCCGGGACCGCGTCGACTACCGATTCGAACAGATCGGCAAGGTTGTACTCCACCGCTCCTCCTGTCATCGGCGAACACGGCCTGTCATCGGCGAACCACGGCCCGGCCGTCATTAGAGCGCCGGGCGGCACAAGGGGGAAGGCCCGCCGCCGAAGAAATCTGACTGGTTGTCAGAAAACTCTTGAACTGGCACCCGGCCTGCTGCAACCTGTTCCAGGTCACCGGACGGGAGGTCCGCGCATGGGACGAGACGGCGGTACCGAACACCTCACCGTGCGGCGCGAAGGCGCCACACTCGTGCTCACCCTCAACAGACCCGAGGCGAAGAACGCCCTGTCCATGGCCATGCTCGTCGGCCTGTACGACGGCTGGCTGGAGGCGGACGAGGACGACACCGTGCGCTCCGTCGTCCTCACCGGCGCCGGCGGCAGTTTCTGCTCCGGCATGGACCTCAAAGCGCTCTCGGGCCGGGGTATGGCGGGGCAGCAGTACCGGGACCGGATGGAAGCCGACCCCGATCTGCACTGGAAGGCGATGCTCCGCCATCACCGGCCCCGTAAACCGGTGATTGCAGCCGTCGAGGGCCACTGCGTGGCGGGCGGCACGGAGATCCTGCAGGGCACCGACATCCGCATCGCGGGCGAAGGCGCGACGTTCGGACTCTTCGAGGTCCGCCGCGGACTGTTCCCGATCGGCGGCTCGACCGTACGGCTGCCGCGCCAGATCCCGCACACCCACGCCCTGGAGATGCTGCTCACGGGCCGCCCGTACAGCGCCGACGAGGCGTTCCGGATCGGGCTCGTCGGCCGTGTCGTCCCGGACGGCACCGCGCTGGAGACGGCACTCGGCATCGCGGAACGGATCAACGCCTGCGGCCCGCTGGCCGTGGAGGCCGTCAAGGCATCCGTGTACGCCACGGCCGGCATGGCCGAAGCGGAGGGACTGGCCGCCGAACTGAAGCGGGGCTGGCCCCTCTTCGACACGGCTGACGCCAAGGAAGGCGCCCGCGCCTTCGCCGAGAAACGCCCGCCGGTCTACCGCCGGGCCTGACCCCGTCCGTCGCGCAGAACGGAGCGCCGCCCAATGACACCCCGACCCGGACCCGGCCCCGCGACGGAGGCGCTCAGCGCGCCGATGGTCGTCGAGTTCCCCTTCACCCGCTCCCTCGGGCCCGTGCAGAGCGCCTTCCTCACCGGGCTGCGCGAGAAGGCCGTCCTCGGCGTACGCACCGGCGACGGCAAGGTGCTCGTGCCGCCCGTCGAATACGACCCCGTCACCGCCGAGGAGTTGAGCAGCCTGGTCGAGGTCGGCACCACCGGCACGGTCATCACCTGGGCCTGGAACCCGGTCCCGCGCCGTGGCCAGCCGCTGACCACCCCCTTCGCCTGGGTGCTCGTCCGCCTCGACGGCGCCGACACCGCTCTGCTGCACGTCCTCGACGCACCCGGCCCCGATGCCGTACGCACGGGTGTGCGGGTGCGCGTCCGATGGGCCGCGCAGCGCACCGGCGCCATCACGGACATCGCCTGCTTCGAGCTGTGCGACACGGAGAACGATGCGGAGAACGATGCGGAGTACGGCGCGGGGCACGTCGCGGAGCCGTGCCGCGCTGCCCCCGCCGCCGCCACCGCCCGCCCCCACAGCGGCGCCTTCGACGACCCCGTCACGGCCATCGTCACCCCCGCCCGGCTCGACTACACCTACGCCCCCGGCCGCGCGCAGAGCGCCCACCTCGCCGCGCTCGCCGAGCGCCGGATCGTCGGCGAACGCTGCCCCCGCTGCCGGAAGGTCTACGTCCCGCCCCGCGGTGCCTGCCCCACGTGCGGGGTAGCGACCGCGGAACAGGTCGAGGTGGGGCCCAGCGGCACCGTGACCACGTTCTGCATCGTCAACATCAAGGCCAGGAACGCCCTGAACGACGCCATCGAGGTGCCCTACGTCTATGCGCACATCGCCCTCGACGGCGCCGACCTCGCGCTGCACGGGCGCATCGCAGGCATCCCGTACGACCAGGTGCGCATGGGTCTGCGCGTCGAACCGGTGTGGCGCGACGGCACGCTGCACCCCGACCACTACCGGCCGACCGGCGAGCCCGACGCCGACTACGACACGTACAAGGAGCTGCTGTGACGCGGTACGCCAGGGACGTCGCCATCGTCGCCTTCGCGCAGACCGACCACCGGCGCCGCACGGACGACGTGTCCGAGGTCGAGATGCTCATGCCGGTGCTGCACGACGTCCTCACCCGTACGGGCCTGACGACCGGCGACATCGGCTTCACCTGCTCCGGCTCCAGCGACTACCTCGCCGGACGCGCCTTCTCCTTCACCATGGCCCTCGACGGAGTGGGCGCCTGGCCGCCGATCAGCGAGTCGCACGTAGAGACGGACGGCGCCTGGGCCCTGTACGAGGCGTGGGTGAAACTCCTGACGGGTGAGGCGGACACCGCGCTCGTCTACGCGTACGGCAAGTCATCCCCCGGTGACGTGCGCGAGGTGCTGAGCCGTCAGCTCGACCCGTACTACCTCGCCCCGCTCTGGCCCGACTCGGTCGCTCTCGCTGCCCTCCAGGCGCAGGCGGTCGTCGACGCGGGCATCGCCGACGAGTCGGTCTTCGCGGCGGTCGCCGCTCGCAGCCGTGCCGACGCGACCGCCAACCCTCACGCTCAGCTCAAGGGCGAGCTTCCCGCCACCGAGCACCTCGTCCGGCCGCTCAGGGCCGCCGACTGTCCGCCGGTCGGCGACGGCGCGGCCGCGGTGATCCTCGCCGCCGGCGACACCGCCCGCGCACTGTGTCCCCGCCCTGCGTGGATACGGGGCATCGACCACCGCGTCGAGGCCCACTCCCTCGGCGTACGGGACCTCACGCACTCGCCGTCGACGCGCCTCGCGGCCGAGCACGCCGGAGTGTTCGAGCGGCCCGTCGACACCGCGGAACTGCATGCCCCGTTCAGTTCGCAGGAGATCGTCCTGCGCCGGAGTCTCGACCTCGACGACAGCGTGAGGGTCAACCCGTCCGGCGGAGCGCTGGCAGCCAATCCCGTGATGGCCACCGGCCTGATCAGGCTCGGCGAGGCGGCCGCCCGCATCCACCGCGGCACGTCCGACCGGGCCCTTGCCCACGCCACGTCCGGCCCCTGCCTGCAGCAGAACCTGGTCGCCGTCCTCGAAGGAGAGGTCTGACATGCCCCGTGAGCCCGTGGCCGTCGTCGGCATCGGCCAGACCAAGCACGTCGCCGCCCGCCGCGACGTCTCCATCGCCGGACTCGTCCGCGAGGCCGCGCAGCGGGCCCTGGACGACGCCCAGCTCGGCTGGGCCGACATCGACGCCGTCGTCATCGGCAAGGCGCCGGACTTCTTCGAGGGCGTGATGATGCCCGAGCTGTATCTCGCCGACGCGCTCGGCGCCGTTGGAAAACCCGTGCTCCGCGTGCACACCGCCGGATCGGTCGGCGGCTCCACCGCGCTCGTCGCCGCCGGCCTGGTCGCCGCACGCGTCCACCGCTCCGTCCTCACGGTCGCCTTCGAGAAGCAGTCCGAGTCCAACGCCATGTGGGGCCTGTCGCTGCCGATCCCCTTCCAGCAGCCCCTCCTCGCGGGGGCCGGCGGCTTCTTCGCCCCCCACGTACGCGCCTACATGCGGCGCACCGGCGCACCGGACACGATCGGTTCCCTCGTCGCCTACAAGGACCGCCGCAACGCGCTCAAGAACCCGTACGCCCACCTGCACGAGCACGACATCACTCTGGAGAAGGTGCAGGCGTCGCCCATGCTCTGGGACCCCGTGCGCTACTCCGAGACCTGCCCCTCCTCCGACGGCGCCTGCGCCATGGTCCTCACCGACCGCAGTGGCGCTGCCCGTTCGCCCGCGCCGCCCGCCTGGATGCACGGCGGTGCCATGCGCAGTGAGCCGACGATGTTCGCGGGCAAGGACTTCGTCTCCCCGCAGGCCGGAAAGGACTGCGCCGCCGATGTCTACCGGCAGGCAGGCATCACCGACCCACGCCGCGAGATCGACGCGGTCGAGATGTACGTACCGTTCTCCTGGTACGAGCCGATGTGGCTGGAGAACCTGGGCTTCGCCGCCGAGGGCGAGGGGTGGAAGCTCACCGAGTCCGGAGCGACCGGACTCGACGGCGATCTGCCCGTCAACCCGTCGGGCGGCGTGCTGTCCACCAACCCCATCGGGGCCTCGGGCATGATCCGTTTCGCCGAGGCGGCACTGCAGGTACGCGGACAGGCCGGTGAGCACCAGGTCGACGGCGCCCGCAGGGCGCTGGGCCACGCGTACGGCGGCGGATCGCAGTTCTTCTCCATGTGGCTCGTGGGGGCGGAGCCGCCGGCCGCATGATGTGGCACGCACCGGCCGGCCGACGCCGCGCCGCGTGTCCGCGCCCTGTCCGCGACCCTGCGCCGTCGCTAGTCTGGCCCCGGAATCGATGCGGGAGGAGCAGGGACGTGGCCGACAGCACCACCACCACTACCACGCACATGTTTTCGGGCTGGGACAAGCCGGAGCTGGATCTCAGCGGCGCCGACTGGCAGTCGGGCAGTCGGGGAGTGGGCGACGTCCAGATCGCCTTCGTCGAAGGCTTTGTCGCGATGCGCAACGGGGGGCGGCCCGAGAACCCGTCGCTGATCTTCACACCTGCCGAGTGGCGTGCCTTCGTGCTGAACGCCCGCCACGGTGAGTTCGACCTGACGTGACATGACGGAGCATGACCTGACCTGACCTGACCTGGAATGGCCGGGGCCACGGTGGCCGGCGACGCGGCCGCGCCTGCTCACTGCCTCGTTCTCGACCTCGCCCTCACGGTCCGCCACGACGGGCATGGAGGCGTGGCCGACGACCTGGCGGATACGGCGGAGCTGACCGAGTGGGTCCGCCGGCACGTGGACGGCCTCGATGGTCCGCAGGGCGAGACCGCGCGGACGCGGCGGCAGCCGGGCCGCCGGTGCACGCACGCCGTCGGTCGTTCCCGACGGAGCACCCGGCCCGTACTCCCGGCCCGGTCGCCGAGGCGACGCGATCCGCGGGGCGAGACCGCGCGGAGGCGCGGCAGCCGGCCCGCCCGGCCGGGGCGCGCAGGCCCCGCACCCACCTCGGTCGGCGGCCGGCGCACCCACGGTGCTCCGGTACCTCGGCGGCGGCCGGCGTCGCATCCGGCGCTGCCCCGGTCCCCCGCGCCCCCGACCCAGGCGACCGCCTGCGGCGGAGGTCGGCCCCCGCCCCGTCGACCGCCCGCGGCGACACGGTCTCCGACCGGGCTTTCTCCCGGACCGCGGCCGCGGCCGCGTCAGGCGGACGTCTGGGTCGCGCCGTAGGACGGGCCGGCCGCCGAGCCGTTGATCTTCTCGATGGCCTGGCGGGCGTGCTCACCCGGCGTACGGGCCGTCAGCGTCGAGACGGACGGGACCGAGGCCGCGGTCGGCGGGAGGGGCGGGGCAGGGTCCGTGGCGGGCTTGGCGCGCATCGCGGAGCGGGTGCGCAGCCGGTGCCCAGCGGCCTCGTCGAGGCTCACGGGCCGCTGCATCCGAGCGGCGAGCCTGCCCGCCTCCTGGCCGAGCGCCGCCACGTCCTCCCACTGGAGTCGGACCACGAGACGGAGTTCTGCCTCGCCGTCGGGAAGGGCCTGCAGGTCGGGGCCGATGGGGTCGTTCATGGGCGGATCCTCACGTGTCGGTACGGATCTTCGTCGGTGCTCTGCTCCTCGCGGACAACGCGTGCGCCCAGGGGTACGGGCGCGGCGCCGCGCGCGTTCAAAGCAGGCCCCGGCCCGGCCGCACTGCCCCCGGCGTGACCATGGAGGACAGCGTCCCCGTCGCACGCGACAGGGCCCCTGCCCCGACTCGGCCGACCCCCTGCGGGCACGTACCATTGCGGTTATGTCGTTTCTCCGCCGCCGCAGCGCCGCCACTCCCGCGGGTCCGGACTTCGATGTCCTGGCCATGGACCCGGGCGACTGGCCCGGAAATCTCGGCGCCGGTCTGCTGCCCGCCCCCGACGGCAGCTGCCAGGGCGTCTTCCTGCGCTACGACCTGTTCGGCGGCCGCGGCCCCGCGATGATCATCGGAAATCTGCCCGAGGGGTCCCCCGCCCGTGAGGTGGAGGAGGGCGAGATCCCCTTCGAGGTCGCCCAGCTCCTGATCGCCCTGGACAACGACGAGCCCGTCGAGGTGGTCGACGTCGAGGACACGCCGGTGATGCAGGGCGACAATCTGCTGATCGTCCGGCGCGTCAAGCTCTCCGAAAGCCGGATCTCCTGCGTCCAGTTCGACCGCAGCGACAACGTGCTCGTCACGATCGCCAGCTGGGACCGCCCGATCACCGACGACCTCTACGCGCTGCTGAAGCCGCTGCCCGCGGAGCTCTTCCAGCAGGGCTGAACCCACGGCACGAACCCGCCGCACACCGCATCGCCGTGCCCGCCTTGCGCGGGCACGGCGATGCGCGTGAGCGACAGGTGAGCGGAGCCTGGGCATCGCCCAGACCGCACCGCACCTGGCTCCTGCACCTGCCCGCGGGACCTATTCCGCGGCCTCCACGGCCCGCTCGGCTCGTTCCCCTTCTTCCTCGCCAGCCTGAGCAAGCTCTGCCAGGACGTCGGTCAGCCACCGTCCGGGCGGCAGCGCCACCGCACCCTTGCGCAGCCTCTCCAGCCGTTCTGCCCGCTCCGCGCGAGACAGGTCGAGGCCCGCGGCGATGGCGTCCGCGAGCTCCTGGACGTCGAAGGGGTCGATCAGTACGCAGCCGTCGGCGAGGTCGTCAGCCGCTCCGGCGTGCCGGGACAGGACCAGCGCCAGATCGCGCCGGCTGAGTACGGCGGCCTCCTTCGCGACGAGGTTCATACCGTCCCGTACCGGATTCACCACCAGCACGTCGGCCATGGCCATCGCCGCCAGTCCGCGCCCGAAGTCGTTGCGGGTCTCCAGGACGACCGGCTGCCAACCGTCCCTGCCGAAGCGCTCGTTGATTCCTGCGGCGAGCATCTCGACCTGCGCCGCGAGCTCGCGGTACGCGGCCAGCTCGCCACGTGAAGCGTAGGCGAGAACGAAGTGCACCACCGAGCCGTGCCGGCCGGGGTGCTGTTCGAGGAAGCGCGCGTACGCCTCCAGCCCCCGCACGATGTTCTTCGACGGTTCCATCCGGTCCACCCGCACCACCAGGCGGGCGTCCCCGGTCAGGGCGCGCAGCCGGCGTTCGTGCTCCGCCACGTCCGGGGCCGCGGCGCGCGTGTGCAGGGCCTCGGCGTCCACGCCCACCGGGAAACAGCGCACCCGCGACCAGCGCCCGTCCGGGCCGCGCACCGCCCGTCGGGCGTGGTCGGTGCGCAGCCCCAGCTGCTCGCAGCAGGACAGGAACGCCTCGGCCCAGCGCGGCACGAGGAAGCACACCAGATCTGCTCCCAGCAGACCGGTCACCAACTCCCGCTGTATGTCGACGGGGAGCACGGCGAAGCGCTCGGGGTCGGCCCACGGCGTCATGGTGCAGTGCGCGCTGCGCAGATCCGGGCGCAACTCCCGCAGCCGGCGCGGGGCCAGCGTCAGGTGGTAGTCCTGCAGCAGTACGGTGCCGCCGGGCAGCGCGGACTCGGCGCACGCGGCCGCGAAGTCGTCGTTGACCCGGCGGTACGCGTCCCAGTGGGATCCCAGGTCCGCGTCGAAGGCCGACTTCCCGCCATCATGGGGCAAATGGTGCTGCAGGAACCACAACAGCTCCGTGGAGACCGTTTGGTAGTAGGCGGCGAAGAGGGCTGGGCCGAGGTCGAGCAGCCGTACGCCGATCGGGCCCTCGGGCAGGTCCACTTCGTCGAGCCGGCCCCGTGCGCGCAGTTCCCGGGCGGCGGCCCGGTCCTCGTCGGTCAGGGCGGCGGCCACCCAGACCCCGCCGTGTGAGGCGAGCGCCGGGCCGAGTACGGCGATCAGGCCGCCGGCTCCGCGGTGCACGACCCCCCGGCCGTCGTCGCCGGTCCGCCGTTCGACCGGTCCGCGGTTGGAGGCGATCACCAGACTCGCACGCTGCTGCTGCCCTGTGTCCATGCCCTTGGACTTCCCCTCGGTGTTCGGGTGCTCTCCCGGATTCCGCCTCCGGCACCCGGCAGCGCTCCGCCACCACGACCCGCCGGTGCCGCCTCTTCCGGCGGCGGGCGGTGCAGTGTATGCGCAGACGGCCGCCTCGTCGGAAGACGGCAGAGGTGAGTTGGTCAAGTCGGCCCTGAGGCAGTGGAGTTGACAGACACTGGAGCGGTTCGTGGCGGGCCCGGCCCCGCCTTCCTACGCTCGCCCGTGTTCGGAGCACAGCTCTCCCACGAACGCGAGGTGCCTTATGGAACACATGGTCGACTCCGCGGGTCGCCGGCCCGACCCGGTGTTCCCCGACACCGTGTCCGAGCAGAGCCGTTCCGCGTTCCAGGACTATCTGGACGTACAACGGCGAACCATCCTCGTGCCCGAGGACGACCTGCGCCGGCGTATCGCCGGCCGCACCGTCGTCGTCACCGGAGCAGCGGGCTGTATCGGGCGGGCGCTGCTCGCCGAACTCCGGGCCTACTCCCCGGCGCGTGTCGTCGGTGTGGGACTGGAGGAGCAGCCCCGCCTGCCCGACGCCGACGAGCACCACACTCTCGACATCCGCGACGGCGCCGGACTGACCGCACTGTTGCGACGGATTGGTCCCGACCTCGTCTTCCACCTGGCCGCACAGCGCGACCCGGGTCTGGCCGAGCGCGCGGCGGCACACACCATCAGCACCAACGTGCTGGGCACGGCCCACGTCATCGAGGCCTGCGTCGCGGCGGGGACCGGCCAGCTCGTGTACGCCTCCACGGGCAAGGCGCTGCGGCCCTACACCAGCGACGTCTACGCCCAGAGCAAACGCACCGGCGAGTGGCTCGTGGTCGACGCGGCCGAGCGGGGCGTCCTGCCGGGCGCTGCCGTCCGCTTCACCCACGTCGTCGACAACGCGATCGTGCTCGGCCGCTTCCGGGACTGGTGCCGACGTGGTGAACCCCTGCGACTGCACGGCAGGGACACCTCGTTCTACGTCCAGTCGGCGCGCGAGTCGGCTCGGCTGCTGCTCGCCGCGTCGCTGGCCCCGCTCGACGACCGTTTCCGGCTGTACGCCATCCACGACCTGGGCTGGCCCGTGAGCCTGATGGACCTCGCCCTGGGCGCGGTGGCCGAACAGGGCCGGCCCGTCCCCGTGGAGGTCGTCGGATACGAGCCCGGTTACGAGGAGCAGCCCTACCCCGGGCTCTACGATCCTCGCTACTCCGGTGAGGTCAGCCCGCTGATCAACGCCCTGGAGGCGCCGACCGTGCGGCCCGGCCCCGGCGGCGACGTCGACTGCGCCGGCGGCCGCGCCCGGCTCACCCCCGAACTGCGTGCGGGCGTCGACCACCTGACCCGGCTGTGCGCCCACCCCACCGACGAGAACTGGATCCGCGGCGTCTTCGACGCGCTGGCCTGGGGGCTGCTCGACCACGCGATCACCGATGCCGAACCGGAGTCCGTACGCCGCATCGTCAGGCTCACCGAGCCGCACCGGGAGCGGATGCCGGCCGAACACCTCAGGATCGACGATCTGTTCCGCAAGCACGCGGCCCGCCTGGGCCCGCCCGCCAAGGCCGCGTGATGATCTCACGGACCGGACCCCGGGACGCGGCACCGGCCGGCACCCGTGACGCCGCGCCTGCCCCCGGACTCACCCCTGCCCCCGGCGAGGCGCCTGCCGGCAGGACCGGGAGGTCCGCGCTGCGCGCCCTGCTCGCTGCGCAGGGCGTGGGTGCGCTCGGACTTGCCGCCGGTGGCACGGCCGGTTCGCTCATCGCCGAGGACATCCTCGGATCCACCGCCTACTCGGCCCTGCCCCTCGGCCTCCTGGTGCTGGGAGCCGCTGTGTCCGCACCGCTGCTCACGGCGCTGATGCGACGGCGCGGACGGACCGCGGGCCTCGCCGTCGGCTACGCACTGGCCACGGCAGGGGCCGCCCTGGTGGTCCTCGCGGCCACGCTCACCGACCCCGCCACGCTGCTCGTGGGCAGCGTGTTGCTCGGGATCGGCAACAACGCCGTGATGCTCGGCCGCTACGTGGCGGCCGACCTCGCGCCGGCCGGGCACAGCGCACGGGCCATGAGCGCCGCTCTGACCGCGGTCACCGCGGGTGCGGTCGGCGGACCGGCGCTGCTCGGCCCCGCGGGTACGGCGGCGCGGGCCCTGGGGCTGCCGGCCGCCGCAGGCCTGTACCTGCTGGCGGCTGTCGCCTTCCCGGCCGCCGCCGCGCTGACGCTGCGGCTGCAACACCGTTTGCGGCACACCGTCGGGGCCCGGGGCACCGCCGTGCTCACCGCGAGCGACGATCCGCAGCTGGGCGGTGCCGGCGCCCGTGACCGTCCGAAGGCCGACGACTCCGCCGCGGGCCACCGGCTCACGGGCCGACGGCTGACCGGTGGCGCGGCCCTCGCGCTGATCGTGCTGGGCGTCTCGAACCTGACCATGGTGACCGCGATGGGCGTCGCCCCTGCTCGTCTGCACGCCCACCACTGGTCGCTGGACACGGTCGGGCTGCTGGTGGCCGGGCATGTCGTGCTGATGTTCGGCCCGTCGGCCCTGTCCGGATGGCTCTGCGACCGTTTCGGACCGCGGCGGACGGCACTGCTCGGCGGCTTCGTCCAACTGCTCGCGCTTCCGCTCATCGCCCCCGCGGGCACCGGCGGCAGCCTGGCCGCCGTACCGGGACTGCTGCTGCTCGGTCTGGGCTGGAACCTCCAGCTCGTCAGCGGCAGCGCTCTGGTGATCAGCACCGCCGGGCCCGGGCACCGCCACCGGGCCGAGGGCCTCGGAGAGTCGGCGATGGGGGCGGGCGCGGTCGTCGGCACGCTCGGCATGGCCGGCCCGCTCCTCGCCGCCGGCGGGCTGCCGCTGCTGTGCCTGGCCCTCGGGGCCTCCACCCTGCTCGCCTCGATTCCACTGCTGCGGGAGTACCGCTGATGGCACCGACGAACGGGCGGCCCGGCCCGGGGCGGCCCCGGCCCGGCGCGGTCCTCATGGACTTCTCCGGCACACTGTTCGACGACACCTCGGTGATCCGTCCCGAGCGTCTGATCGCCCGTTGTGCCGCACGGGGCCGCGAGTTGGGGCATGCGCAGGCGCAGCGGCTGTGCACCGGCATACTCGCCGTGGTCGACTCTGCCGACGGCCGGGCACGGCGCGAGAACGCGGACCTGTCGGCCGACCGGCACCGCGCAATCTGGACCGCACTGGCCGCATCGGCCCCGGGCAGCGACGCGTTGATCGCGGAGGCGTTCTACGACTGCGTGATCGCGGCCGACGGCTGGCACCCCTATCCGGACACGCCGCAGGTGCTGAGGGCGCTGCACGCGGCAGAGGTCCCGGTGGCCGTGGTGAGCAACACGGGCTGGGACATCCGGGGTTCCTTCACCCACGCCGGTCTGGACGGTCTCGTGACCCGGTTCGTTCTGTCCTGCGAGCTGGGCGTGCAGAAGCCGGACCCGGCCCTCTTCCGGACCGCCTGCGACCTCCTGGGCGTACCCCCTGGGCACGCCCTCATGGTGGGCGACGACCCGGTACGGGACGGCGCGGCCACCACAGCGGGCATCCCCGCGTACATCCTCCCGGTGGCCCGGGGCCCGCTGCGCCCACGCGGGCTGGCCGCGGTGACCGACCTGCTCGGCACGGCCGTGTCCTGAGGCATCGTGCCCCGACGGCGGCCGGAGACACCATGCCGACGTGACAGCCTGAGGCACCGTCGCGGGTCCACGGCACACGACCCCGGACTCGACCACGGCGCCCCGGTGTCCTCGCGACCTGCTGCGAGGACACCGGCGCGCCCGTCGTCACTGGACCCGCACCTTCGACCGCTGGGCGGGCAGCGTCAGCCGGCACGCCGACGTACCTAGCCCCGTCGGAATGCCCAGCCGCCAGGGGGCGGCTCCGCCGCGCAGGTCCTCCTCCCGGTAACGCCGTACGCCACGGTGCCAGTTGAGAATCCCGGCCAGCCAGTCCTCCAGCTCGCCCACATAGCTGCCGAGCGCCGCCCGGGCCTTCTCATCCAGCGCGAAGTCCTCGCACAGCAAAAGCAGTTCGTGCTCCTTCACATGCAGGAACTCACGCAGTCGCGAACGCATCAGCCCGTCCGTCATCGCGGCCGCCGTGGGGTAGTCGCAGTCGAAGAACGTCTGCACCACCAGGACGGCGTTGTGGACCTCGCCCTCGTACTCGATCTCCTTCTGGTACGAGAACAGGTCGTTGAGCAGACAGGCGTAGTCCGCGGCGGAATTCTCCAGGCTGCGCAGCGGGCCGCTCGCGCAGATCTCCGGCGGGAGCTCGCCCTCGTGCCGCAGCCGGGCAAGGCTCATGGTCAGGTCCGAGCCGAACGTCAGCCGCCGCATCTCCATGTAGTCGACCGGGTCGGGCACACGGTGCTGCGCCTGGTTGTGCAGCTCCCACAGCCAGCTGTCGAGCATGACGTCGATCGCCCTGCGCAGGGACTGCCGGGCGCTCGGCGACATCGGTCCCGCGGTACGGGCCCACAGGTCCGCCAGGCTGCGCTCCATGGGAGCGACGGCGACGGCCGCGCCCGCCTCCGGCTCGTCGACGGGCATGCATTGCTTCAGCCGTTCGTTGGACAGCCTGGCACCCGCGAGGTCACGCGTCCGGCCGTAGACGAGCGGGTAGTAGTCGTCGCCGTACGTGCCCCAGGTCAGCCATTCGGCGCTGAGCTCCAGCTCCTCCGGAGTGGCGTCCGGGTCCAGCCCGGCCGAGCACAGCGCGAAGTCGAAACCGGCGAGCTTCGCCTCGTCCCAGATGTCGTTCAGCAGGCCCATGCGGCTCGCCCAGGCCAGCGACGCGGCGCGTGCGTCGTCCAGATGCGGGCTGAGCGAGAGGGCGAACGGCAGGTCGAACTCGGGCAGCCACGACGGCCCCACCGGCTGCGGCCGGTGCGTGAGCGTACGCAGCCGGGCCGCCGCGGGCCGCCCGAACAGCGTCCTGATGTCGAGGGCCGACGTCCCGAGCACACCGTCCAGAGGTGACGCCCAAGCGGTGTCCACGCCCTCGTTCATGTACCGGCTGGAGCGCAGGTGCCACTCGTGGCCGCCGGACTGCCAGTCCTGCAGCCCCTTGGCGTAGGCGGCGACCGCCGCGCACTCGGCCGGACTCAGCCCCCTCTCCAGGCACAGCGCGGGCACTTCGGTCAGCGCGGTGTTCTCGAACTGCTGGACGCGGGAGGTCAGCAGGTCGTTGACGGCGTCCGCCGCCTCCTGCGTCGTGCAGCCGAGGAACGTCTCCAGGACCAGCACGCCGTTGCTGTTCTCGCCCTCCTCCTCCACCTCCCGCTGGTACGAGAACAGGTCGTTGCGCAGATGCACCGCGTCCGAGAACGCGTCGCGCAGCACCCGCAGCGGGCGCGAGTCCGCGACGGACTCGGGGACCTCGGCCCCCGCCGCGTACTCCACGAGCCCCGCCGACCAGGGCGCCCCGCCCACCTTGCGGCGCATCTCGATGTACTCGAGCGGGTTCGCGATGCGACCCTCGTTGATGTTGGACAGCTCCCACATCGACTCGTTGAGCAGGTTCTCGGTGGACAGCGCGAAACGGGCGCGCCAGGCGGGCGACATGGCGGGTACCGTGCGGGCCCACAGATCGGCGAGGCCCGCCTCGACCGGGTTCGTCGGCTCGGGCGTCCCCCGGGACAGGTCCATCGGCATGAACGCCGGCAGCCGGTCCAGATACGCCTTGCCGCCCGCCCGGTCCTGGGTGCGCTTGAAGACCTCCAGGAAGTGGTCGTCGAAGAAGAAGACCCACACATACCAGTCCGTGACCAGACTCAACGCCTCCGCATCGCAGTCCGGATGCGTAGAGGCGCACAGCAGCGCGTAGTCGTGGGCGGCGAGGTCGCTCTCCTCCCAGATGCCGGAACCCTCCAGCATTCCCATCCGCCGTGCCCACTGCGTCGTGTGCCGTCGCGCCTCCTCGACATGCGGGTTGAGCCGTGCCGGATACGGCACGTAGAAATCCGGCAGTTCGAAGGGCTGGGCCATGGCAGTCAAGGGCCTTTCGGTGAGCATCCGCGCACCCGGGCGCGGACCAGATGTGGTCGGCCCAGCCCTACCCTTCGTCCAACCGGTGCACGCACCCGGGCGATTAGTCACACAACCCCGCGAAACGGGAGCGGGGTGCCACCGGACCCCACGACCGATGGCACCCCGCCGTTCCGCTGCCGCGTTTCCTGGTGCCGCCCCGGCAAGTTCTGCCTGTCGCGGCGTCAGCGGCTCGTCACCGCCACGTCGGATGCCTTCACGAACGCCACACGGTGCCCGAACTGGATCTCGTAGTAGATCTCCTCGCCCCGCACCACCCGGTGACCGGCCGTGTCGAACGTCGTCGCGTACAGGTACTCGCCCGGCAGCCGGTCACCCACCACGTACTTCTGGCCTGCCGGCAGCTTGTACGGCAGCGGCGAGACGGGCTGCACGGGCACGCCCGCCGGATAGGCCGACGCCTCCGGATACGCCCGCCCGTACACCGGCACCTCGGCAAGCCCGTCCCTCGGGGTCAGCACCCGCGCCCGCGCCGCCACCGCCGTCGGCTCCGTACGCGGATTGTGGAACCACGCCTTCTGCCCCAGGTACCAGATGGCCGTCCAGTCGCCCGCCCGCCCGGCCACCGCGTACCGCTGGCCCGTCGAGGCCCGCGCACCGGTGTCGTTCACCCCGGTCGTCGAGTCCTGCCCGCCCGGACGCAGTCCGATGTCCTTGACCAGCGGCGCGCTCTCGTTCGGCCCCGTGTGCAGCCGGACTGCGCCCGAGCCGTGCGGCGTACAGGCATCGCCCGCCTTCACACAATCGGTGTAGAGCGGCCGGTGCGCGTCGTAGTCCGGCCGGATGGTGACCACCGCGCCGTCCGGACCCGCCTCGGGAACGAACGGCCTGCCCAGCAGCGTGAAATAGTGCTGCCAGTCCCAGTACGGCCCCGGGTCGGTGTGCATGCCCCGGATCGTGGCCGTGGTCGTCCCGGGCACATTGTCATGGCCGAGGATGTGCTGACGGTCCAGCGGAATGTCGAACCGGTGCGCGAGATAGCGCACCAGCCGCGCCGACGAGCGGTACATCGCCTCCGTGTACCAGGCGTCCGGCGACACCAGGAAACCTTCGTGCTCCAGGCCCACCGACTTGGCGTTCACGAACCAGTTCCCGGCGTGCCAGGCCACGTCCTTGAGCGGCACATGCTGCGCGATGTGCCCGTCCGACGAGCGCAGCGAGTACTGCCACGACACATACTCAGGATCCTGCACCAGCCGCAGGGTGGTGTCCCAGGTGGCCTCGGTGTCATGGACGACGATGTACTCCACCGACTGCGAGTCCGGCCGCCCCGCCTTGTCGTGATTGCCGTAGTCGCCCGCGCCGAACTCCTCGTACGGCGCTGGGATCCACTCGCACGCCACCGACCGCGGACACTCCGTCCGTGCCGCGTCGGCGGTGCGCAGACCGAGGTCCGCCACCTGGGACCGGTCCGGCGCCACACCGGGGTCGGACGCCAGCACCATCCGCTGGCCGCTGTCCGTGGTCCGGGCGTGGCCCGTGCGGATCACATCGAACACGTCGTCGGCGTACGTCCTCGCCGTCGCCACGTCGTCCGCACCCGAGAACCGGGCCACCGCGCCGTACCACTGCGCCGGGTCGTCGCTCGGCGGACGGCCCAGCGACTTCTGCGCGTCGGCGAGCAGCGCGGCACCGCCGCGTACATTCGCCGCCGCGTCGTCCCGCAGCCGCTTTGGGCCGATGCCCGACACCTGCGCCGCCCGCTCCAGGGTGCGCAGCCGAGGCGGCAGCGACGCCGGCTCCGGCAGCGCGGCCTCGGCCGGCGTGCGCGCCGTCCGCGCGTCGTCGCCCCGAGCGTCTTCCGCACCGTGCGAATGGTGCGGAGCCTCGGCCAGCGCCGTCCGCGCGTCGGTGAGATGCATGGGACCGTAGCCCCCGGTGACGCTGGCGGCCCCGCCGTGCGCGTCCCAGCGGGACTGCAAGTACGACACGCCGAGCAGCACGCTCTCCGGCACCCCGAACTCATCGGCGGCCTCGGCGAAGTCCCGCTGCAGAGCCGAGGCCGAAGGGCGCCCGTCCGCGTTCGCCGAGGAGCCCGCGGAGAGCAGGGGCAGCAGCAGAGCGGCAGCGGCCACCGCCGAGCCCGCGGTCCAGGCATGTCGGCGAGCGCTTCTGGAGCGCGCGAGGGCGAATCCTTGCAAGGCAGCCTCCCAGGACGGATGGTGCGCGGCCGGACCGTTAAGGGGTATCGGGTCACGAACGATCCGTCAATCACGCTTTCGAGCAAGGAATTTGCACGTCAGTACGCGTGTCGGAGACTTTTCGGAACGACGGCTCGCGGGCCTGCGGCGCGTCACTGGCATGGACCAATGGCCGGTCCTGCTCAGCCCTTCCGGTCCATCCGGATCGCGATCGGACACGCGTTGTCGTCGTGGACCGTGCGACGTAATCCTGCGCGAGCCGGTCCACGACCTGCTGAGGCGAGCGGTCCGCGCACGCGGTCAGCGAACCGGTCAGCGCGGCGATCCCGACGGCCCACGACAGCGCGCTGCGCCCCCGGTGTGTCGGCACCGGGCGCGCAGCGCGCTTCCCCCTCGTCCGGTCAGCGCGTGCCGACCGCCGCGCGCACCGCCCTGCGGGCCAGTGCGCAGTCGTCGTGCAGCCGCCGCAGCAGCAGCCGCTGCTCCTCACCGGCCGCGAGGCCCGACGCCGGTGCCTGCCCGCCGACGACGGGAGGCGCCTCCCGCATCGTGCGCTGCACGGCCGTCTCGTACGTACGGATCTCGCGTGTCAGCACCAGCATCAGATTCACCAGGAACGCGTCCCGTGCCGCCGTCCCGTGCTGCTGGGCCAGCTGGCTGATGCGGCGGCGTGCCTCGGGGGCGTCCCCGAGCACCGCCCACAGCGTCGCCAGGTCGTACCCGGGCAGATACCAGCCCGCGTGCTCCCAGTCCACGAGGACGGGACCGGTGGGGGACAGGAGGATGTTCGACAGCAGCGCGTCACCGTGGCAGAACTGGCCCATGCCCTGTCGTCCGCCCGCCTGGGCGAGCCCGTGCAGCAGCTTCTGCAGGTCCCCCAGGTCCCGGTCGGTGAACAGGCCCAGTTCGTGATAGCGCGAGATCCGCGAGCCGTAGTCGAGCGGCGCGTCGAACATCCCGGCGGGCGGACGCCAGGAGTTGAGCCGGGCGACGGCACCGAGCGCCGCGCGCACGTCCGCCCTCGGCGGCGCCTCGACCGGATGCCGGGCAAGTGCCGCGGGGCGACCCGGCATCCGCTCGATCACCAGCGTGCAGTTCTCCGGGTCGGCGGCGATGAGCCGGGGCACGCGGACCGGCGGCCGGTGCCGCACGAACGCACGGTAGGAAGCTATTTCGTGCCGGAGCGACTCGGCCCAGGCGGGAGAGTGGTCCAGTAAGCACTTGGCGACCGCGGTGGTACGCCCCGTCGTTCCGATGATCAGCACGGAACGTCCGCTGCGGCGCAGCACCTGCACCGGATTGAACTCCGGGCAGATCCGGTGCACCGACGCGACAGCCTTGCGCAGCTGTGCGCCCTGGGGGCCGGACAAGTCGATTCTCCCGCTGAGGGGTTGGCCGACCACACCGGCCGGCCTGCGTGCCCGGCCGGTGAGAGCGGGGTCGAGATACGGTCCGGAGCCGGCCGGAACAGCCGAACGCTGCGGCCGGGACGGGGCGGACACGGAGGACGATGCTGTGTACATGGGAGATACAGATCCCTTCGTGCGCCGACAGGTTGCGTGCACTGCCCCGCCCCGGACGTACCGCAGGCAACACCCTGGGGAATGTGCCTCCGGCAGCCGGAGCGAGGTGGCGCGTTCCTACCTGACACCGGGCCGCGGGTGGCACACCATCTGGCGCACCCTGGCGAACCCTGGCGAATAGTCGCCAGCCCTATGACACGGGGCTACTGTCAACTCAGCCGAGAACCTGGGGGCTTGACGTGAGCGGAGAACCCAACACGCGTCTGAACGACCTGTTCGGCCTGGCCGGCTGGTCCAAGGGCGAACTCGCGAGACTCGTGAACCGGCAGGCGGCGGCCATGGGCCACCCCCAACTGGCGACCGACACCTCGCGCGTACGGCGCTGGATCGACATGGGCGAGTCCCCGCGCGATCCCGTGCCGAAGGTGCTGGCGGCCCTGTTCACCGAGCGACTCGGTCGTGTCGTGACCATCGAGGACCTCGGCTTCGCACGGAGCGGGCGAGCGGGGAAGCGGCGGGACGTCCAGGGAGTCGACAACCCTGACGGTCTGCCGTGGGCGCCCGACCGTACGGCTGCGGTCCTCACCGAATTCACGGGAATGGACCTCATGCTCAACCGACGCGGCCTGGTGGGCGCCGGCGCGGCACTCGCCGCGGGCTCAGCACTCAGCAGCGCCATGCACGACTGGCTCAAGACCGACCCCGGCACATCCCATGACCACGCCCTCGCCGCCGATCCGCTGCACGCCGACCCCGCTGGGTACGACCGCTACGAGGCCGCCCCCATCGGCTCGCAGGAGATCGATGCACTGGAGCGATCCGTCGAAGTGTTCCGCGCCTGGGACGCCGCCCGCGGCGGCGGACTGCAGCGCAAGGCGGTCGTGGGCCAACTGAACGAGGTGGGCGGCATGCTCGCCTACCGCCACCCCGACCACCTCCAGCGTCGCCTGTGGGGCGTCGCCGCCAATCTCGCCGTCCTCGCGGGCTGGATGTCCCACGACATCGGCCTGGAGCCCACCGCACAGAAGTACTTCGTCATCGCCGCGCACGCGGCGCGCGAGGGCGGCGACCGTCCCCGGGCCGGCGAAGCGTTGTCGAGAGCCGCCCGCCAGATGGTGCATCTGGGCCGGCCCGACGACGCCCTGGACCTGATGAAACTCGCCAAGACGGGATCGGGGGAGCAGACCCTGCCCCGTACCAGGGCGATGCTGCACACCATCGAAGCCTGGGCACAGGCGTCCATGGGCCGCGGGCAGGCCATGCGCCGCACGCTCGGCGAGGCCGAGGAGCTGTTCGTCTCCGACAAGAGCGATGTGCCGCCGCCCAGTTGGATGCAGATGTTCGACGAGGCGGACATGCACGGCATGCAGGCGCTCGCCTACCGCACGCTGGCCGAACACGATCCATCGGCGGCGAGCATCGCCCAGCGGCACGCCAAGCAGGCACTGCAGCTGCGCGAGGGCGGCCGTCAGCGCTCCAAGATCTTCGACTACATCTCGCTGGCATCGGCGTGCTTCATCGCCGACGATCCCGAACAGGCCGACCGCTACGCCAGGCTGGCACTGGTGTCGATGGGGGAGACCTCCTCGCACCGGACGTGGGACCGGCTGCGGGAGATGTACCGCCTCACCGGGCAGTACGCGGGCTACGCGAAGATCGAGGACCTTCGCGAGGAGATCCAACTGGCGCTGCCCACCGATCCGTCGGCGAAGCGCAGAAACACCCGGGTCTGACGGGCGGGTGTGACGCGCTCGACCACCAGTCAAGAGGCGGCCGGCCGACGGTGACGACGCAACGCTCGACCACCGGTCAACGGGCAGCCTGGCCCCGCGGTCACGAGGCAGCACTCGACCACCGCTCAAGAGGCGGTCCCCCCCCGGCGAGGGGCACTCGCACCACTGTCCACGCGACTCACCTTCTGACTATGCGATCACCTTCGCGACCAGCACACAGGCGTCGCCCTCGCGGTCGCCCTCACCCAATTCCTCCACCACGCCCCTGAGGCACTCCTGTGCGTCACGAGCCTCGGTGATCCGTGCTGCCAGCGCCGTCAGCCGGTCCGCCGGAACCGCGGCGCTTGCTGCCGCCTCGCTCGTACGCGTCAGACCGTCGGTGTGCAGGACCAGCACATCACCGGGTCGCAGGGTCAGTTCGCCCTGCTCGTACGACGCGCCGCCGGTCGCTCCCAGCAGCGCCCCGTCGAGCGTGGACAGCGCTTGCCCCGTCCCGCCGCGGAACAACAGCGGGGCGGGGTGTCCCGCCTGCGCCCAGGTCAGGACGCGGGTCGCCGGGACGTATCGGCAGCACACCGCGGTGCTGAGGGCGGGCTGCGGGGAGCTGTCCAGTAGCTGGTTCAGATGGGCCATGAGCTGTCCCGGGCGGATACCCGCCACCGCCATGCCCCGCAGGGCGCCGAGCAGCATGGCCATCGACGATGTGGCTGCCATCCCGTGGCCCGTGAGATCCCCGACGCTCAACAGGGTCTCGCCGCCGGGCAGTTGCAAGGCGTCGTACCAGTCGGCGCCGATGAGTGCGCCGTGCGCCGAGGGACGACAGTGGGCGGCGATGTCCAGCGGCGTGGGGCTGCCGGGCGGGAAGCGGAGCGAACCGCACCAGGGCGGCAGCACGGCTTCCTGCATCTCGACGGCGAGCCGGCGCTCGGTCCGCTCGAAGTGCTGCCGCCGCTGGAGGGAGTCCCTGCTCTCGCGTACCGCCCGCTGGCTGCGCCGCAGTTCGCTGACATCGCGGAGGACGGCCCACATGGAGGCCGTCGATCCGTCGGAGTCGAGGACGGGCTCGCCCATCATGTGCACGGTGCGCACGCGGCCGTCGGGCCGGACGATGCGGAACTCGCCGTCGATGGGCCGTCCGTCGACCAGACAGTCCGTCACCATCGCGGTGAGCAGGGACTGGTCCTCGGCGAAGACGCAAGAGGGCAGCTCGTCGAGGGACATCGGGCCGGCCTCGGGGTCGCGGCCGAGGATCTGGTACAACTCGTCGGACCAGCTCACCTCGTCGGTCAGCAGGTTCCACTCCGTGCTGCCGACCCGGCTGAGCAGCGATCCTGTATCCGCGGCAGTGTCCGCCTCGTATGCCGCGAGCTCGCTCGCGAAGGCGTCCGCGGTCTCCGGTGGGAGTCCCTCCCGGAGTTGGTCCAAGTGCGCGCCCAGGTCGTCCAGGTGATGGACCGCCAGATCGTAGAGCGCCCGCTGCCATCGTCCCTGCGGGTCGTCGTCGGCGCCCACCGTGTCCTGGCGCACCGCGTCCACGTCTCCGCGCAGCCTGCGAGTGCGGGTGATGAGGGCGTCGACGGCGCCACGCTCGGGCGGTTGGGCGGGACGGTCCGCGAACACATGGGACGGCATGTCGTACTCCGATACAGGCGCGGCCACCGGGCCAGGACTGATACAGGGACCGGGTACGACTGTTGCACAGGCGGCGAAGGGCCGTAAGCCATTTGGCAACACTCGATCCGGTGGTGCCTCGGACATATGCCCCAGGCTCTCCGAGCCTTCGGCCCCCTGTTCGGGAGCCCAGGGTACGCGGCACCTGTGCAGGACCTCGGCGTCCGTGACTGCTGTGATGAGTGTGGCGAAAGCGGTCTTGCGAGGCGGTGGCATATGTCATCACCGGACGTCTGTCCGCGGACGGGAACACGAGTGCGCGGTCGGATCACGGATCACGTGGTCGGTGAGTCCCTTCGGCGCGGGCCGAATCAGAAGGCGGAGGCGAAGCCCTCCGACCGGTCGAGACGAAACGGGGAGCCGGGGCTCTCGGGCAGCCAACCGCCGGCACGAGCCGTGCGAATACTGTCGGCAACGTGCGAGGGCGGCAGGGGGGTGGCCATGCTGCCCAGCCAGTTGCTCGGATGCGGCTGATCGGTGGTGATCACCAACGTGGTGCCCGGACTGTCTGCGTGCTCCACCGCATAGGTGAGCGGAGACCGGACAAGACCCTGGTCGTAGGTCGGCCTCCCGCGAAGCCTCCAGCGGTAGGTGTTGCCATCGACGGTTATGCGTCGCGACCCCTTCTTGGGCAGTGCCATTTTCGGACACCCCTGCCTGCTCTGATGGTCCACAGCCTTCTGCGGGAGAGGCCGACTCAAGGACAACGTACTCAACCAATCGCCGCCGCGGCCCACCGAGCGAAGCCTGCCACGTTGTGCGGGCAGCGCCAGCGGGACTCTTCCTGCGGTTCCTGGCCCTTCCGGTCGAGGTCCTCCCACTCGTACTCCGAGTCCCCGGCCAGCAGCGACAACAGCATCTCGAAGGACTCCAGCTGTCCGTCGACGTCACTGTCGTCGCACGGATGAGTCTCGTGACCGCACGCCCGGTTCACGACGGCTGGATCCGAAGCCGCGGCCAGCAGCGCCTTCGCAGCCTCGTCTGCCACTTCCGGATCAGCCTCCATGGCATGGCCGTACATCAACACCAGCCCGAGCGTGAAGAACGCCGCGACATCCGGATCCCGGGGCACAGCAGCCCGCGCCACGCGGAGCTGCTCCACGCACTCCAGCAAGGTCGCGTCCGGCTCCCCCGGGAAGTAGCCCTGCCTGATCGACTCCCAGTCATGGACCAGATCTTCCGCATCCGCAATCATGATCAGGACGACGCCGGGCCTGGACCGCCGGTTCCCGTTGCGGCGAGCGCTACGCGCCCGTTCGTCCTCGGGGCGGGAGCACACTCGTCCGCATCGGCCTGGACCATCGGTGCCATGTCCGCTCCCGCACGGTCGGGCCAGCCGTGGGGCTCAGGCGCCCCACGGACGGGCCAACCGAGGGGCTCAATCGCCGAGTCGGGCACTCAGCCATCACATCCGCAGGGCCCCCGACGCCGTCCCGGGGCCGTTGTCAGTGGTGGGCGGCAGTATGGAGGCATGACGACATCACCTGCCGTTTCCGCTGCTCATGCCGCCGATGCCGCTCCCGTCGCGGCAGTCGACGGCGCTGCTCCCGCCGCGCTCCTCGCCGACGCCGCGGCGTACGCCGCAGCGGTCGAGACCGCCGCCAAGTCCGCTGCCGCGTACTACGCGACGGGCGAGAGCGCCCTCGACGACGACGCGTACGACCGCCTGGTGCGCGGCATCGCGGCCTGGGAGGCCGAGCACCCCGACGCGATCGCCGCCGATTCGCCGACCGGCAAGGTCGCGGGCGGAGCGGTCACCGGCGATGTGCCGCACACGGTCCCCATGCTGTCCCTGGACAACGTCTTCTCGGCCGAGCAGCTTCTCGCCTGGACGGCGTTGGTGGAGCGGCGGATCGGCAGGCCCGTCGAGGTGTGGAGCGTCGAGCCGAAGCTCGACGGGCTCGCCGTCGCGGCGCGGTACGAGCACGGCAGGCTCACCCGGCTCATCACCCGCGGGGACGGCAGTGCCGGTGAGGACGTCTCGCACGCGATCGGCACCGTCGTCGGTCTCCCGTACCGGCTCACCGAAGCCGTGACGCTGGAGATCCGCGGCGAAGTTCTCATGAGCGACGACCAGTTCGAGCGGGCCAACACGGTCCGCACCGAGCACGGCGCAGCGCCCTTCGCCAATCCGCGCAACGGCGCCGCGGGCACCCTGCGTGCCAAGGACCGTGAGTACACGGTGCAGATGACCTTCTTCGGTTACGGTGCACTGCCCATGCCCGGCACCGGCCCGGAGGAGGCGGACCGCCTGGCCGAGTGGCCGCACAGCCAGCTGATGGAATACGTGGGCGGGCTGGGCGTGCACACCGCCGCCGGCAGCGCCGTCGCTCCCCGCACCCTGAAGACGGCCGAGGAGATCCAGGCCCGTATCGAGGAGATCGCCGCGGCCCGTCCGGACCTGCCGTTCGGCATCGACGGCATCGTCATCAAGGCGGATCGCGCGGCCGACCAGGCCGCCGCCGGCTCCGGATCGCGGGCCCCTCGCTGGGCCATCGCCTACAAGCTGCCCGCGGTGGAGAAGGTGACCACTCTGCTCGGCGTCGAGTGGAACGTGGGGCGTACCGGCATCATCGCGCCCCGCGCCGTGCTCGAGCCCGTGGAGATCGACGGCTCCACCGTCACATACGCGACCCTGCACAATCCCGCCGACATCACCCGGCGTGATCTGCGCCTGGGCGACCGGGTGATGGTCTACAAGGCGGGAGACATCATTCCGCGTATCGAGGCCCCCGTCGCCCATCTGCGCACGGGCGACGAGACGGCCATCGAGTTCCCCGAGGTCTGTCCGCAGTGCGGATCGCAGATCGACACCTCCGAGCAGCGCTGGCGATGCGTGCGCGGTAGGAACTGCCGGGTCGTCGCCTCCGTCTCCTACGCCGCGGGGCGCGACCAGCTCGATATCGAGGGGCTCGGCACCACCCGCGTCGTCCAGCTCGTCGACGCAGGGCTCGTCACCGACTTCGCCGACCTCTTCTCCCTCACCCGCGACCAGTTGCTGGAGCTGGACCGCATGGGCGAGACCAGCACCGACAACCTGCTCTCGGCGATCGCGACGGCGAGGACCCGCCCCTTGTCGCGGGTGTTCTGCGCCCTCGGTGTGCGGGGTACGGGCCGGTCCATGTCCCGCCGTATCGCCCGCCACTTCGCGACGATGGAGCACATACGGGCCGCCGACGCCGAGGCCCTGCAGCAGGTGGACGGCATCGGCGTGGAGAAGGCGCGGACCGTGGTGGCCGAACTTGCCGAACTGGCCCCGCTCATCGACCGGCTCACTGCCGCGGGCCTCGCCATGACCGAGCCCGGGGCGACCCCGCCCGCCGCGCACGGTGAAGCGGACGCACAGAGCGGCGAGCACGACGAGGCGGTCGACGATGGCGCGGGACAGGGTGGCGCGGGAGAGCGCGGCGCGGGTCGGGCCGGGCCCCTGGACGGCATGACCGTCGTCGTCACCGGCGCCATGACCGGCCCCCTGGAGAAGCTGTCCCGCAATCAGATGAACGAGCTCGTCGAGCGCGCCGGCGGCACCTCGTCCTCCGGCGTCTCCAAGCGCACCTCGCTCCTGGTCGCCGGCGCCGGTGCGGGCTCCAAGCGGGGCAAGGCCGAGCAGTTGGGCACCCGGATAGCCACGCCCGAAGAGTTCGCGGCGATGGTCGCGGAATTCCTCGACGCGTGAGGGGACGCCGGTGGACCGCCACGGGGCGCGTTCCGTGGCGGTCCACCGGCGGGCGTCAGCCCTGGACTTCCACCGCCTCACGGGTGAGGAAGGCGAGCTGCGCCGGCCCGCAGCAGCGCGGGCAGCGCGGCGAACGATGTCCTCGCCGGCCCGTGCCGGCCAGCGCACACTGAACCCTTCGCCCTCGCCCTCGTCCACGTCGCCGTTTGCCCCAGGGGTCCCGCTGGATCGCTGTGCCGCACTGTTTCCCGACTCTTCAGGTTAGGGTGTCCTAACTTGAGGCAGGGCTGTTCGGGAAACGTCTCCTGCCGGTGTTCCGTGCCGGAGTCCGGTCGGGGCCGGTTGGCCGGAACCGGGGCTGGGGGCGTGAGGGCCGGAATCCGGCGGGGAGGGGAGAGCGCAGTGGGGCATGGCTGGGAGGGCGTCGTCCTCAAACTGATGCGGGGCAAGGACTTCACGTTCACCGTCACCGGCGCGGAAGAAGTCACCGACCATTTCCGGAGGATCGACTTCACCGACGGCGGCATGCTCGCGCAGACCGGTGTGCACCCCACGATGTGGGTGCGCGTCTGGTTCAGCGACGCGGGCAAGCCGCACCAGCGCGCCTACACCCTGGTCGACCCGGACCCGGCGGCGGGCACGTTCAGTCTCGAGTTCGCCCTCCACGACGGCTGTGCCAGCGACTGGGCGCGCACGGCGCGACCGGGCGACACCGTCGAGGCCACTCTCCAGGGCACGGGCTTCACGGCACCGGTGCCCGAACCCTCCCGCCTGTTCGTCGTCGGAGACCCCGCGTCGCTCCCGGCGATCAACTCCCTGCTCGGCGCGTTCCCCGCCGTGCCCGCGACCGTCTGGTTCGAGACCGGCCACGCGTCGGACGCGGACCTGCCGCTGCGCGTCGATCCCGACCGCCACGACGTGCGGCGCGTCCCGCGCCGCGACGGAGGCGCGCATCTCGTCGAGCAGGTCAGCCAGGCGCTGCCCGACCTGCTCGACGACCCGGCCGGCGCGTACGTCTGGATCGCCTGCGACACGGCGACGACCCGCACCCTCACCGCCTTCGTCCGCAAGGAACTGGCCCTGCCCAAGGACCGGGTCAGCGCCCTTGGTTACTGGCGCACCGCCTGATGGGCCCAGGTCGTGTCCGCGAACCCCGCCGCCACGTCTGTCATACTCGTAGCATGAAAGAGCCCCTTACGGTCACCTTGCCCGGCGGCGGTCGGCGCGGCAAGAGGGTGCGCATCGTCCGGGCCACGGCGCGTGACACCAGGCGGCTCACCCGCCTGGTGCGCAACTCCCGTGCCTACGAGGGGCATTACGCGGCGATGGTGGCCGGGTACCGCGTCGGCCCCGACTACGTCGAGACCCATGAGGTGTATCTCGCGACCGGTGACGACGACCGGCTGCTCGGCTTCTACGCCCTCGTCCTGTCCCCGCCCGAGCTCGATCTGATGTTTGTCGCCGACGATGCCCAGGGGCTCGGCATCGGGCGCTGCCTCATTGCCCATATGAAGGACCGTGCCCGTGAGGCCGGCGTCGAGGCCGTCCGTGTGGTGTCCCATCCGCCCGCCGAGGGCTTCTACCTGAGCGTGGGCGCCCACAGGACGGGCACGGTGAAGGCCGAGCCGCCCGCGGTCCTGTGGGACCGGCCGGAGCTGCTGATCCCGGTGCGCTGAACGGCGGGCGCCGCCGTCGTTCCCGTACGGGACCATTCGGGGAGCCCGCGAGGGCCACGGCGCGGGGGCGGACAGGGGCGGGGCGCCGTTCCCGCTTCGTAAGGTCAGGCATCGCCGTTCGGGCGTAACGTGACAAAGGTGGACCGGCCCTCGTCGGTGCGCGGCGTGGGCCCCGGGGAAGGGAGCGGTCATGCCGAGCACCGAGACACAGCCCGCCACGGATCCGGCGAAGCAGGAGGCGTTCGCCGGTGAGGTGGTCGATGTCCTGAACAAGGGCGCCCTCGCGCTCCTGACCAGCGTCGGTCACCAGACGGGCCTCTTCGACACCCTGGCCGGGCTGGCCCCCTCGACCAGCGACGAGATCGCCAAGGCGGCGGGGCTCGACGAGCGCTATGTGCGCGAATGGCTCGGCGGCATGGTCGTCGGAGGCTTCGTCGAGTACGACCCCGGGGGCCGGACCTACCGGCTGCCGCCCGAGCACGCGGCCTCGCTGACCCGCGCGGCGGGAACGGACAACCTCGCGGGGCTCATGCCGTACATCGCCCTCATGGGCGAGGTCGAGCAGCAGGTCGTGCGATCCTTCCGCGAGGGCGGCGGCGTCCCGTACTCGGCCTATCCGCGCTTCCAGGCGCTGCAGGCCGAGGAGACCGCCCGCGTCTACGACCAGGCCCTCGTCGACGTCATCATCCCGCTCGTGCCCGGGCTCACCGACCGGCTGCGCTCCGGCATCGACGCCCTCGACGTGGGAACCGGGGAGGGGCACGCGCCCGTCGTGCTGGCCCAGGCGTATCCCGTGAGCAGGTTCTCCGGCATCGACCGGTCCGAGGCCGGCATCGCGGCAGGCCGCGCGGAGGCCGCCGGGCTGGGCCTGGACAACGTGGAGTTCATCCTCGGCGACTCGACGGAGATCTCCGGCCGGTACGACCTGATCACCGCCTTCGACGTGATCCACGATCTGGCGCAGCCCGCCCGCACCCTGGCGGTGATCGCGAAGTCGCTGCGGGAGGGCGGCACCTTCCTCATGGGCGACATCGCCGCCTCCAGCAGGCTGGAGAAGAACATCGGCCATCCCTTCGGACCCGCGCTCTTCGGCTTCTCCGTCTTCTACTGCATGACGACCTCCCTCAGCACCGGTGGCGCGGGCCTGGGCACCGTCTGGGGTCAGGAGACCGCCGAGCGCATGCTGTCGGAGGCGGGCTTCCGGTCGGTGGACGTCCGCTCCGTCGAGGGCGACCCGCTGAACGTCTACTACATCGCCACGACGAGCTGAACGGGCCGGGGCCTGGCGCGCAACGGCCGTGCATGCCGGGCCCGTTGGTCAACGAGACGGGTGGCGGAGCGGACGTGCGAGCCGGGACCGACCGTGTTCCCGCCGCCCGGGTGATCCCGCCCGGGGCGAATCAGGCGGGCTCAGGCGGCAGTTCGGTGCCGGCGGCCAGCGCACCGCCCCTAGGGCAGGGGTGATCGTCTGTCGCCGTCGACGAGGGCCGGCACACCGGGTGACAGCGGCTGCTCCGCCCAGATCACCTTGCCGTCCGCTGTGTACCGCGTACCCCAGCGGTCCGCGAACTGAGCCACGAGGAACAGCCCCCGACCCCCCTCGTCCGTGGTCGCCGCCTGCCGCAGATGGGGTGAGGTGCTGCTGCTGTCCGACACCTCGCAGATGAGGCTGCGGTCGCGGATCAGCCGTACCTGGATGGGCCCGTCGGCGTAGCGGATCGCATTGGTCACCAGCTCACTGAGGATCAGTTCCGTGGTGAACGCCTCCTCGCCCACGTCCCACTCGGAGAGCTTCAGCGACACCGCGGCCCGTACCCGCCGCACGGCGGCCGGGTCCGGCGGCACGTCCCATTGGGCGACCTGGTCCGACGTCATGACGCGGGTGCGTCCCACCAGTAGGGCGATGTCGTCGCGCGGGCGCTCTGGGAGCAGTGCCGCGAGGACTGCCTCGCACGTCTCGTCGGGCGTGCGGCCGCCGTTGTGCTCCAGAGTGTGGCGCAGCAACTCCAGGCCCTGGTCGATCTCCCGCTCACGGTCCTCGATGAGCCCGTCGGTGTACAGGACCAGCCGGCTGTCGGCGGCCAGCCGCAGTTCCAGCGTCTCGAACGGCATGCCGCCGAGCCCCAGCGGTGGACCGCCCGGCACATCGGCGAACTCGGCCGTTCCGTCCGGGTGGACGATCGCGGGCTGGAGATGGCCGGCCCGCGCGATGCTGCAGTTCCCGGAGACCGGATCGTAGATCGCGTAGATGCAGGTGGCACCGGTGACCGAGGCGTCCACGCAGTCGTCCGCCTCGTCCTGGTCGATACGGGCCACCAGTTCGTCGAGATGCCACAGCAGTTCGTCCGGCGGCAGATCCAGGCTGGAGAAGTTGTGCACGGCGGTGCGCAGCCGCCCCATGGTCGCCGCGGCGTGCAGTCCGTGCCCGACCACGTCCCCGACGACCAGCGCCACGCGCGCCCCCGGCAGCGGAATGATGTCGAACCAGTCGCCGCCCACGCCGCCGAGGCCCCCCAGCCCGGCCTGCGCCGGGCGGTAGCGGTACGCCACGTCCAGCGCGGTCTGTTCGGGCAGGACCCGGGGCAGCAGGCTGCGCTGCAGCGTCACGGCCATCGTGTGTTCGCGGGAGTAGCGCCGGGCGTTGTCGACACTCACCGCGGCACGGGCCACCAGTTCCTCCGCGAGCGAGAGGTCCTCGTCCTCGAACGGCTCCGGTGTCCGGGCCCGCCAGAACATGGCGACGCCCAGCACCACGCCCCTCGCCCGCACCGGCACCGCGATCATGGAGTGCATCCCGTACTCGACCAGTTTCGGCGCGCGCACCGGGTCCTGCTCCTGCCAGCCGGAGAACGTGCTCAGATCCGTCTCCAGGACGGCCTCGCCCTTGCCGAGGCCCGAACCGAGCGGCGTCGTGCGCAGGAAGCGGATCGCATGGCCGAGCGGGTACAGCGCCGCGTCGTCGGGGCCGCTGAACGCCGTGCGCCGCATGTCGACGTCCACCCCGGTGGCCGTCGGCTCCTCGCCGCGCAGCACGGCCTCCGCCAGGTCGACGGTGGCGAAGTCGGCGAACCGGGCGGCGGCGAACTCGCACAACTCCTCGCAGGTGCGCACCACGTCGAGCGTGGTGCCGATCTCCGTGCCGGCGTCGTACAGCAACTTCAGCCGGCCCCGCGCCACATCGACCCGGCCGGTGAGTGCCTGAAGCTCCGTGGTGTCCCTGAACGTCGCGACCGTGCCGGGCGGCCCACCCGCCTGGTCCGTCGTCCGCTGGTTGACGGCGAGCAGCCGGTCGCCGACCGGGATGATCTCGTCGGTGGCGATGCGGCCGGTGGACAGCAGGCGTGCGGTGTGCGAATCGAGTCCGAGCTCGCCGACCGGGGCACCGTCCACATCGGCCGGCAGGTCCAGCAGCCTGCGCGCCTCGTCGTTGGCGAGCAGCAGCCGGCCGTCCCCGCCGATGATGACGACGCCTTCGCGGACCGCGTGCAGGACGGCGTCGTGATGTTCGTACATGCGAGTCATCTCGGCCGGCCCCAGGCCGTGGGTCTGGCGGCGCAGCCTGCGGGTGACCAGAGCGGTGCCGCCGGTCGTCAGCAGCAGGACCCCGGCCGCAGAGCCGAACAGGAGGGGGAACTGGTCCTCAACGACGCCGCTGACGTTTTCGATGGTGATACCCGCGGACACCAGACCGACGATCCTGCCGTCGCTCGCCCTGACCGGGACGACGGCCTGGACGAGGGGCCCGATCGTCCCGATGATCTTCTCGGTGACGATACGGCCTTCCAGCGCGGGCGCGTAGTTGCCGACGAACTTCTTGCCGATGCGGTCGGTGAAAGGGTGGGTGTAGCGGATGCCCTCGGTGTTGAGGACGACGATGAAGTCGACCCCGGAGCGCTCGCGGGCCTCTTCGGCGCGTGGCTGGAGCACGGCGGTAGGGTTCGGGCCGGTGATGGCCTCGGCGGTGCCGGGCGCGTTCGCGAAGGTCTCGGCCACGGCGACCGACCGGTTGCGGGCCTCCCGTTCACTGTCGGTGCGGGACTGGAGCACGAGCGCCGCCATGGCTGCGGCGACGAGCAACACCACGATCGCCACCTGCAGGAGAAAGACCTGACCTGCGACAGTTCTCATCCGCAGAACCGAGCGCGTCCGGCCGTAGCGTCCGGCCATATGCTCTTTCTACACCTCCCGCATAAGCTGGGCGAACCGCGTAGGGCGGATCGAAGCCCCCGCGTTCACGTGCCTCGGCCGCGGGTTGCTCAAGCATGCCAACCAGGCCGGTGTTGACCAAGGTCTTCGCACAACTCGGTCTCCACGGGCCCTGGCAGGGCCCGTTGGGGCGGGCGGTATGAGCGGCTGTGTCATGGTACGGCTGTTCCTCGGCAGCCCCGACCGACCCCGGCCGGACCCGCCCGACTTCAGCCGGCCTCGGCGGCGACGAGGCGGGCCGCGGCCTGCCGGGCGTGCAGCGCGGCGTGCGGGTCGCCGAGGATCCCGGCCGTCGCCATCGCACCCTCGGCGAGCAGCCGCAGGTGTTCCGCGGTGTCGGCGGGCAGGCCCGCGGCGCTCACCAGCTCCGCCAGATAGTCCTTGAACGCCTGTTTGTGCGCCCTGGCCCGGGCGGCCACCGCGGGCGAGGTCGCGCCGAGCTCCCCGTAGCCGTTGATCCACGCACAGCCGCGGAAACCGGGCTCGCGGAACCATGCGTACAGCCAGTCGAAGACCGCCAGCAGTCGCTCCGCGGGTTCCGCGGAGCGCTCGACATGGTCGGCGAGGCTTCGGCGCCAGCGGAGGTCGCGCCGCTCCAGGTAGGCGTCGACGAGCTGTTCCTTGTTGGGGAAGAGCTGGTACAGGCGCTTGAGGGAAACCCCGGACGCGGTGCGGATCGCGTCCATGCCGACCGCCTGGATGCCCCGCGAGTAGAACAGCTCCTCGGCCGCGTCCAGGGCGCGTTGCCTGGCGGTCGCGCTGTCCATGCCGACTCCCCCTCCTTGACGCGAGAACCATCGTTCTCTAGGTTAGCAGCACCGATGGAGAACGTTGGTTCTCCCTTGGTGCGGCGCCTCGATCGCGGGGCGCCGTGCACCCCGATGGAGGAGTCATGACCGCACGCCCCCCGCTGCCGCCCTTCACCGCCGAGACGGCGGCCCTGAAGGTCCAGGCGGCCGAGGACGCCTGGAACACCCGCGACCCGCACCGGGTCTCGCTCGCGTACACACACGACTCTCTCTGGCGCAACCGGGACGTCTTCGTCACCGGGCGCGAGGCGATCGTCGACTTCCTGACGAGGAAATGGGAGCGGGAGAGCGACTACGCGCTGCGCAAGGAACTGTGGGCGTACGACGGCAACCGGATCGCCGTCCGCTTCCAGTACGAGAGCCGCGACGCCGGCGGCCGGTGGTGGCGGTCCTACGGCAACGAACTGTGGGAGTTCGACGCGGCGGGTCTGATGGCGCGCAGGGAGGCGAGCATCAACGACGTCGCCATCACCGAGGAGGAACGGCGCATCTTCGGCCCCCGGCCCGCCGCCGAGCACGGTGTGCCCTTCCCCCTCGCCTAGTGCCGCGGCAGGCACAGTCTGCCCGTCGAGGAGCGTCGTCCGGTGCTGGGGGCGCCTCCGCGCACGCAGGTCTACGGGGGCACCTCCCGCGCCGGAGGCCGCGCGGGGAACAGGGCGGCGTGACAAGGCAAGAGCCTGCCGCGAGGTCACCGGAGTCCCGCCAGGGGCCTACGCCAGCAGGATCTGCGGACTCGCCTCCTTCAGCATCGCCCTCGCCCAGCGCACCTGGCGCAGCGTGTCGGGACGGCAGGTGGCGGCCAGCCGCAGCAGGTCCTGGTCGTCGAGCGCCTGCGCGCCCTGCGCCAGCATCTCCCAGTCGGTCAGCACTCCCGTCGCGTCCGTGCACACCTTCCGCAGATCGCGCAGCAGCGCCAGCTCCCCCTGCCCGTGACGGCCCGCGAGCTCGCTCGCCCTCTCCCGCATCTTCGCCACCGCCGAGATCTCGCCCTTCGCGACCGCGTCGAGGTCGGCGCCGTACGCCGGTCCCGCCTCTGCCAGCGCCCGTACGTGCTGGTGGGACCAGCCCGCCAGATCACGGGCCAGGTGATACACCTCGTGGTCCGCGCGATGGCGCTCGGACACCACCATCAGATGGTGCGCCAGGGCATTCTCGTCGTGGTGCAGATCGCGCAGCAGCAGACCGATCCTCATGGTGTGCCTCCCTCGTCGCCCGCCGGCGGGCCGGCCTCCTCCACCTGGGCCGCGGGGCCGCCGCGCGTCGGCGCGATGCCGCCGGTCACGGGAGCGGAGGCGGTGTTCGTCGGAACGGTCTGCGCACCGCTGCCCGCGCCGATGCGCCGGATACGGGCGGCGGCCGTCTTGAACAGCGGCTGTTTGGACGCCGGATCCCAGTCGGTGAGGGTCAGTTCGTTCGCCGCCCTCGGCGGCCGGCCCGCACCGCGCCCGTCACCGTCGTCCCAGTAGCCGTAGTGGAACGGCAGGAAGAGCACCCCCTCCCTGATCGCCGTGATCCGCGCCCGGGCCCGCACACTGCCGCGCGGGGTCGTCGCCTCGACCAGATCGCCCTCGGCGATGCCGGCGGCCTCGGCGTCCCGCCGCGAGAGCTCGATCCACATCTGCGGTGCGGCCGCCTGCAGTTGCGGGGTGCGGGCCGTCTTGGTGCGCGTGTGGAAGTGGTACAGCGTCCGGCCCGTCGTCAGCAGATACGGATACTCGGCTGACGTCTGCTCGTGCGGCGGCAGGTACTCCGCCGCCTTGACCATGGCCTTCCCCGACGGATTGAGGGCGCGGTACTCGGATTCCTCCAGCGGCGCGCCCGTGACGAGATCCCGGCCGTAGCTCTCGCAGGACGTGGGGTGGCTGAAGAACCGGCCGTCGGCGAAGAGCCGTTCGGTGCCGTCGGGGTGCTCGTCGTCACATGGCCACTGGATGCCGCCGTGCTCGCGCAGCCGGTCGTAGGTGATGCCCGTGTAGTCGCACGGCCGTCCCCGGCTGCACTCCTGCCACGCCTCGAACGCCGACTCGGGATCGTGCCATGTCACCAGCGGGCCGCCGTCCTTGTCCCGAAGGTCCAGGCGTGCGGCGTAGTCGAGGAAGATGTCCAGGTCGGACCGTGCGTCCCCGGGTGGATCGACCGCCTTGTCGGACAGATGGACGGTGCGGTCGGCATTGGTGAACGTGCCCGTCTTCTCACCCCACGCGGCGGCCGGCAGGACGACGTCCGCCAGCTGGGCCGTCTCCGTCAGGAAGATGTCCTGCACCACGAGGAACAGCCGCTTCTGCCCCAGCACCCCCCGCATGCGGTGCAGTTCGGGCAGGGACACCGCCGGGTTGGTGCCCGACACCCACAGCATGCGGATCGAGCCGTTCTCCGTGTAGCGCATCATCTGCATGGCATGCGTGGGCGGGCCGTAGTGCGGGATGCGTTCCGGCGCGACGTTCCAGACCCGTGCCAGGTCGGCGACGTGCTCGTCGTTGCTCCAGTTGCGAAAACCGGGCAGGTCGCCGTCCGCGCCGCACTCACGTGTGTTCTGCGCCGTCGGCTGTCCGTTCATCTGCAGCACACCGCAGCCGGGCCGCCCCAGCATGCCGCGGATCAGATGCAGATTGTTGACCTGGATCGCGGCGGCCGTCGCCTGATGCGACTGGTAGAACCCCTGCAGAACCGTCGACAGCAACCGCTCGGCAGCGCCCAGCAGTTGGGCGGCCTGCCGGATGTCGTCGGCCGGAACCCCGCAGATCTCGGCCGCCCGCTCCGGCGGGTACTCCACGACGCACCTCTCCAGGTCCTCGAAGCCGACCACGTGCGCGTCGATGAAGTCGCGGTCGATGCGGCCCGTCCGCACGATCACATGCAGCAGTGCGTTCATCAGGGCGACATTCGTGCCCGGCCTCGGCGCCAGATGGACCGTCGCCGCCCGCGCCACCGGAGTGGGCCGCGGATCGACGCAGATCACCGCGGGCGGCTGTGGCCCCGCCAGCCGGTCGAGCACCCTGCTCCACAGGACGGCCTGGCTCTCGGCCATGTTGTGCCCGAACAGGGCGATCACATCGGCGTGGTCGATGTCCGTGTACGAGCCCGGCTGACCGTCGCAGCCGAAGGACGCCTTCAGGGCCTCGGCGGCGGTCGCCGTGCACAGCCGGGTGTTGCCGTCGAGGTGGTTGGTGCCGATCCCGCCGCGCGCGATCAGGGAGAGCGTGTAGTACTCCTCCAGCAGGAGCTGCCCGCTGGTGTAGAACCCGATGGCCGACGCGCCCTGTTCGTCCAGGAGCCGGCGGGTCCGCGCGACCACGCGCGACATCGCCGTGTCCCAGTCGCTCTCCACCAGCTCGCCGCCCTCCCGCACCAGCGGGCGGGTCAGCCGCTCCGGCGAGGCGTTCGCCTGCCAGGCGAACAGGTCCTTGGGGTCGAGCCGTCCGTGGTTGACGCGGTCGTCGGGCCGTCCCCGTACGCCCACGATCCCGCCGTCCTTGACGGCGAGATACAACCCGTCGCCGTTGGAATGCAGCACAGCCGCGCTGGGTACCCAGCGCTCCACGTCGTCGGCGCCGACGCCGTCGGCGAGATGCGAGTCGACCCGCACCGGCCATGTCTCTCCACGGCCGTAGGGCGTGCGGGTGCCCCAGGGCTCGGCGATGCGGTCCGTACGCTTCATGCGGGCCTCCTCGGGCTCACGCCACCGGAAAACATCCGTCCGTGTCCGCCTGCCCCGCCCGTCGCACGGGGCGGGGCGTCACCGCGGCCCGGGCCACGCGGGCGGGTCATCGTGCGGAAGCCCGCGGCCCGGCGGACGTCGCGGCGCGCAGGATGCCGATCACTTCCTCGTCGCTGACCTGGCCGAAGTCCTCGTACCACTGCGCCACCGAATGGAACGCCTCCGGCGTGTGCAGGCACACGAGGTCGTCGACCTCGGCCCTGAGCACGGCGGCCGACTCCTTCGAGCACACCGGCACCGCGAGCACGATCTCCGCCGGGTCCATGCCCCGCACCACGTGCACCGCCGCCCGTGCGGTGACGCCCGTGGCCAGGCCGTCGGCGACGACGACGGCCGTGCGCTCGTGCAGGGCGGGAGCAGGACGCCGGCCCCGGTAGAGGTCCTCGCACCGGTGGAGCTCGGTGCGCTCCGCGGCGACCTGCGCGCCGAGGCGGTCGGCTGTCAGATCGAGCATGGCCATGGTCCGCGCGTCGAACAGCGGAGGATCCTCGCCGGCCAGCGCTCCGACCCCGAGCTCCGGGTTGAACGGGGCACCGATCTTGCGGGCCACGACGACGTCCAACGGCGCGCCCAGCGCCCGGGCGATCTCATCCGCCACCGGCACGCCGCCGCGCGGCAACGCCAGCACATAAGGGGCACGCAGCCGCTCCTCGCGCAGCCTCTCGACAAGCAGCGCAGCAAGTTCCCGTCCGGCCGCCCTGCGGTCACGGAAACGCATGGATGTGCCTCATTCCCGGTTGGCTCCCCACTACCCGGAGGCCTCCGTCTCCTCGTCGGCGCCCAGCCGCTCGTCCGGCGTGACGTACATCGCCGCCTCCTCGGCGGAGGCGGCACCGCCGTCGATACCGACGTCGCGGGCGACCACGTGGCTGGGTCGGCGCGGTGCGGGGTCCTCGGTGGCAGCCAGCCGCCCCGCTCGTTCCTCACCGGCCAATTCGTCGACCGGCTCGCCGTCGCCGTTCGCGAGGTCCCCGATGCCGTTGCCCTCCGGCGGAGCCACGTCCGGCGTCTCCTGGGCGAGCCGCTCGTCCAGCGTCTCGCCGGTCTGCTGCTCCTCGCCCGTGGTGCCGTGCCGGCCGACGACGTAGGGGCGCTCCGGCGGGGAGTAGCCCTCGGCCATCATGTCGTCCAGGTCGGGCTCATCGATCGCGTTCTGCATGTCGAGGTCGTCGCTCGGGCGGTTCTGGACGTCCGAGTGCGTGGGCTGGTACACCTCGTCGCCGCGGGCCTCGTCGCCTTGGGCCTGGTTGTGCTGTTCGGTGGTGCCGTCGGACATGGTGCACTCCCTTCTCGGACGGGTCCCGGACGCCGCCTCCCGGCGCCCGGGGGCACTTGGACGGATGCGCGGAGCCGGTCCTGGGCGCGTCCCGCTGCCCGTCGCGGTTCACAGCGCCACGACGAGGGCGTACGCGAGGAAGAACGCGGCGCACAGGACCACCACGATGCCGATGATGAACAGCGGTCCCTTGGCCCAGCCGCGGGAAAGGTCCTCCCGCGGTCCGGTGCCGGAACCGGCGCTCGACTCGGCGGGCGGTGTCTCGCCCGGCGGCACGCTGCCTCCGGAGTCGAGACCTGGGGTGGTGCGTGGGTCGGGATCAGGGCTGTTGCTGTTCATACGGGGCGAGTGCCCGCAATCGTCCGGATCAACAGCCCGGATTCAGATCATTCGCGGATACGCGGGCGGTGCCACGCGCGCGGGCTGCGCGAGTAGCGGGGGCCTGCCGGGGTAACCGGGCGACAAGGAACGCACCCTCCGCACGGCGGGAGGCGAGAGCCGTGACCACCAGTGAAGAGCCCCGGCTGGGGGAGGGCTACGACGCCGGCCCGTTCGTGCCGCGGCGCGGCGGCCTGCCGACCCTGCGGCGCGCCGCCGCCGGCTGTCAGGGCTGCCCCCTGTTCCGCGATGCGAGCGGCACCGTGTTCGGCGAGGGGACCTCTTCGGCCCGGGTCGTGGTCGTCGGCGAACAGCCGGGCGACCAGGAGGACCGGCTCGGGGAGCCGTTCGTCGGACCGGCGGGCAGGCTGCTGCGCAAGGCCCTGCAGGAAGTGGGCATCGACGAGAGGTCGGCGTACTTCACGAACGCGGTCAAGCACTTCAAGTTCGAGCCCGCGCAGCGCGGCAAACGCCGCATCCACAAGAGCCCCAGTCTGCGTGAGATGACCGCCTGCCGTCCCTGGCTCGCGGCCGAACTGCGCGTGGTGGACCCCGACCTGGTCATGGCGCTGGGCGCGACCGCCGGAAAGGCGCTCCTCGGCGGCACCTTCCGGGTGAGCGAACAGCGCGGCCTGCTGTTGCCGCTGCCGCCGTGGGACGGGCTGGGCCAGATCGACGTCTCGGGTGAGAAGGAAGGGATGCCGCCCGAACGCGCCGCCGAAGAAGGCTGCGTCATCGCCACCGTCCACCCCTCGGCGGTCCTGCGGGCCGACGACCGCGAAGCGGCGTACAAGGGGCTGATCGCCGACCTGCGCGTGGCGGCCGAGGTGCTTGCCTGAGCAGGGGAGGGGCGTACGGTGCGGGCGAGGCCGGCGGCAGGGGCGCGACGGCGGGCGACGGTGGTGAGGCACCGGGCATGGGCGCGACGGCGGGCGGCGGGGGTGAGGCTCCGGGCAGGCGCGCCGATGTCTACGATCTCGCGGTCAGCCGTTCGAACGGCGCGTGCCGTGCCCCCACCCTCGTGCGGGGAGTCGTACTGCGCCCCTCACTGTGAAGGAAGCCGTGTCCGCCGGCGCCACCCAGAAGACCACTGGCGTGGCCCGCCACGTCACGGACGTCCTCCAGCCCCGCAATCTCCTGCTCGCCGGCATGACCGGCATCGGCCTGGCCGCCGCCGGCCACTGGACCGGCATCCTGTGGGGCCTGCTGGGCGCGCTGTGCGCGGGTATCGTCCCCGCCGCCTATATCGAGTGGGAGCGCAGGCGTGGCACATGGGGCGACCGGCACGTCGTGGACCGCGGCCAGCGGGCGCCGATCTTCCTCGTGATCCTCGGCTCGATCGGAACGGGCACGCCCGCGATGGTGCTGGGCCACGCGCCCAGAGGCATCCTTCTCGCCATGGTCGCCCTCTGGGCCATGACCGTCGTCCTGCTGACCGTGAACACCGTCTGGAAGATCAGCGTGGACTCGGCGGTCGCCTCCGCGGTCGTGACACTGACGGCCCTCGTCCACTCGCCGTGGTGGATCGCCGCCTACCCGGTGGCCGTCGCCGTGTGCTGGTCCCGCGTCGCCCTCGGCTACCACACGGCCGCGCAGACGGCGGCAGGCGCGGCCCTCGGCGCCGCCAGCGCCGCGGCGTTCCTGGGTTGAGCGGCACACCGCCTTCAGGCGGTCAGGGGTCCGTGCCGGGGTCCGCCGTCCGGCGGATCAGGGCCCGTCCCGGCTGTCCGGCTGATCAGGCCCGTCCCCGCCGGGCCGGACCCCGGCTGCCGGCGATCGGCCGTCCGCCGCGGGGCGGCCTCGTCCCCGCAGGAACCGGCAGCGACGAGCGGTATGTCGGGAATCTCAGACCACGGTCTTCTTGTCGAGCACCATGTCGTGGCCGATGACGAAGGCGGCCTCGTCGGAACACAGCCACACCACCGTCTCGGCGACCTCCGCGGCGGTCGCCCCGTCGGCGTGGTTCGCCCCCGCCTCGTGCGCCGGCCCGGGGCTGATCGCGTTGATCCGGATGCCCTTGCCGATGTACTCGTGCGCGGCGGTACGGGTCAGCGCGCTCAGCGCCGCCTTCGAAGCCGCGTAGGCGCTCATGCCCACCAGCCGCCCGCTGCTCGCCATGTTGCAGGCGGTGTTCACGATCACTCCGCGACCGCGCGACTCCATGTGTGCGAGTTCGTGCTTCATCGCCATGAAGACCCCCGTGAGATTGGCGGCCAGGATGTCGGCCCACACGTCCTCGGCGATGTCGGCGACGTTGCTGTTCGGCCCGGTGACGGTCGCGTTGTTGAACGCGATGTCCAGCGCGCCGAACCGCTTCACCGCCGCCGCCACCATGCCCGCGGCGGCGGCCGAGCCGCCCTGCGTCATGTCCGCCACGACGCTGTCGGCCTCACCTCCCGCATCGCGGATCAGCTTCAGCGTGCCCGCCAGTTCCTCCGGGTCAGGCCCAGCCACCAGCACGCGTGCGCCCTCCCGGGCGAACGCGATTGCCGCCGCCCGGCAGATGCCGTCGCCGGCTCCCGCTACCAGGGCGACCCTTCCAGCGAATCGTGCGGACATGATCGAGCTCCTCTTTGTCTACTGATCTCGGTGAATCGTGTCGAGCAGTTCATCGGCCCACGCGGTGCTGTAGTCGTCCAGCCGCGGGAGGCCGCCCTCGTAGGGGGATCCCGTCCACGTGAACGTGGCGCCGGGGTTGTGAGAGGCGTATCCGCCGGCCGCGAAGAAGTGCGGGCTGCCCTGGATCCGCGGACCCTGGGCCGTGGCCCACTGCTCGTAGACCTCGGCGCGTCCGCTGCCCCTGGCCAGCGCCGCCGCCAGGGCCTGCGCGTCGACGTGCTCGCACTGCTCGGCGAGGTCGAGGATCACCGCGTGGACGCTGATGCACTTGCTGTCGCCGTAGAAGGCCTTGCGCAGCGCGCTGTCCAGCTCGTCGCTGCCCCGCAGTCCGCCGATCCCGGGCTCCTTGGCGGCCTGGACCGCCTCCAGCGCCGGCAGCGTGGTCACGGGGTAGGCGTGCGCCGGGCCGTTCCACAGCCGCCAGCCGAGCTCGGGCCGGTGCGCGGCGATCGCCTGGACTTCCGGGTCCACGATGAACTTCGGGGTGGGCTCCCGGTTGAACAGCTCCAGCGGGAACGCCTTGTGGTCGATGATCAGTGCAAGCTCCCGCCGCTCGGCGGCGGCGTGCAGGGTGTGCAGGGCGAGGCTCGCCCAGGGGCAGCCGATGTCCGACCAGACGGTCACCGTCGGGGCGGCGGTGTCGTTCACCATGTCCGTTCCTTCACGTCCTTCACGAGTACGGGCTTCATGCGGCCGGGGGGCCGGGCGCGCCGCGCCCGGCCCCCCGGCCGCCGCACGCCGGTCAGAGCTCGACGCGGACGTCGTACTCCGTGACCCAGGTGTTGAACTCGATCAGGCGCTCCAGGACGGCGCGGGCGCTCCACGGACCGCCGACCCCGTAGGAGCCCTCGGGCACGTCGAGGAGCTTGCGGATGTCCGCCTCGGAAACGAGTTGCAGCACCGGGGCGCCCTCGACCAGGAGCGACTCGACCTGCTCGCGCAGAGCCAGTTCGTACTTGCGGTCCTGGGTGGAGGGGTACGGGTTCTTCTTGCGGTCGAGGACCGAGTCCGGCAGCAGACCGCGCATGGAGGCGCGCAGCAGGCTCTTCTCCCGGCCGTCGAAGGTCTTCATCGCCCAGGGGGTGTTGTAGACGTACTCCACGAGGCGGTGGTCGGTGAACGGGACGCGCACCTCCAGGCTGACCGCCATGCTGATCCGGTCCTTGCGGTCCAGCAGGAAGTTCTCCCAGCGGGTCAGGTTGAGGTACGTGACCTCGCGCATCCGCTCTTCGATGCCGCTCTCGCCCTCCAGGCGGGGGACCTCTTCCAGCGCTTCGGTGTAGCGCTCCTTGACGTACTCGGTGAGGCCGAGCTTGTCCCACAGGCCCACCGTCTTCAGCGCGCCGATACCGCCGGCCTGTTCGAAGGGGTGGTGCCACGGGAAGTTGTCCGACTCGACGGCCTCCTTGTCGTGGAACCAGGTGTAGCCGCCGAAGAGTTCGTCGGCCGCCTCGCCGGACAGCGCGACGGTCATCTGCTCCTTGAGCGCGCGGCACAGGATGAGGAGCGAGTACTCCATGTCGCCGGTGGAGACCGGCAGGTCCTGCGCCCGCAGGACGGTGCTGCGCACCTCCGGGTCGAGGATGTCCTCGTTGTCGAGCTCGACGATGATGTGCTCCGCGCCGACCTGCTTGGCGACCTCGACGGCGAACGGGGTGTCCGGGTCGGCCCACTGGACGTTGGCCTCGAAGCGCTCGTCGTGGCCGACGAAGTCCACGGAGAAGGCGCGGATGGGCTGCTCGATGCCCTGCTTGGTGAGGGCCTTGGCGGCGAGCGCGGTCACGGCGCTGGAGTCCAGGCCGCCCGAGAGCAGGGTGCCGACGGTGACGTCGGCGACGAGCTGGCGCTCGACGATGTCCTCGAGCAGGTCGCGCACGGTGGTGATCGTGGCGTCGAGGTCGTCGGTGTGGGGCTGGGCCTTCAGCTCCCAGTAGGTGCTCTCGCTGCGGCCTTCGCGGGTGAAGCGGACGATCGTGGCCGGCTTGACCTCGTGCATGCCCTTGTAGACGGCGTGCCCGGGGGTCTTGACGATGCTGAAGATCTCCTTGAGGCCCTCGGCGTCGACGACGGCCTCGGCCTCGTCGTGGGCCAGGATCGCCTTGGGCTCGGAGCCGAAGAGCACACCGTCGGCGGTCGGGTAGTAGTAGAGCGGCTTGACGCCCATCCGGTCGCGGATGAGGAGCAGTTCCTCGGTGCGCGGGTCCCAGATGGCGAAGGCGTATATGCCGTTGAGGCGTTCGGCGAAGTCGGCGCCCCACTCGACGTAGGCGCGCAGGACGACCTCGGTGTCGCTGGTGGTGCGGAACTCGTGGCCCAGACCGCGCAGTTCCTCGCGCAGCTCCTGGAAGTTGTACACCTCGCCGGTGTACGTGATCACCGGCTGCGTATCGTCGTCGGCGTCGGCGACCATGGGCTGCTTTCCGCCCTCGAGGTCGATGATCGCGAGGCGGCGGTGGCCGAGGATCGCGTGGGTCGAGGTCCACAGCCCACCCGCGTCCGGGCCGCGGCACTCCATGGTGCCTGTCATGGCCGACGCGGTATCGGTGTGCGCCGTCAGATCGCGCTGGAAGCTAACCCATCCGGCAAGGCCGCACATAGGTGATCGGTTCCTCTCGTCAAGGGGAGGCCGGGCCAGGTTCCTTGGCCGACTGGCATGAATGTGCTGCACGGCGGAAGGACCGGTCCATCGGCGCCGGTTCACTTCGTCAGGTGACCGGGACCTCTTCGGATCCGCGGCACCTGACGAAGTGACGCGCCCGACGTTGCCCGGGCCCGGGCGGGGCCGCACATTCCGAGCATGAGTGGGACCTTCCTCGAAACCGGTCCACGGACCGAAGAACCTCCCGTAGGCGTGCGAAGGCGGACACGGCGCGGGCAGCATCGACGACATCGACGGGAACCCCCTTTACGCGCGCTGAGGCGGACACGGCGCCGGCAGCATCGACGACATCGACGGGAACCTCCCGTACGCGAGCGAAGGCGGGTACCCCGCGTCCTGGAGACCGCCCTCTACGAGTTCGCGCTGTCCACCGGCATGCTGTTCACCGTGGTCACGGCCGTCCGCTGGATGGCGGGACCCGGCACGCCCCTCGCGGATCTCTTCCCGACGCTGACCAGCCAGCTCGTGGCCATGGGTCTGCTGGTCGGTGTGATCGTCGTGATCGTGCTCGGGCCGTCCATGCGCCGGGAGACCGCCGGGCACCTGAACCCGGCCGTCAGCATCGGGCTGTGGCTGCTGCGGGTCTTCCCTGTCCAGGCGGTGCTGCCGTTCGTCGTCGCGCAGTTGGCCGGCTCGGTGGCCGGCGTGGGTCTGGCGCGCCTGGTGTGGGGTGACGCGGCCGCCCGGGTCGGGGACGCCGCGCTGACGCCGGCTGCCGGCTGGAGCACCGGGGCGGTGTTTGCCGCGGAGGCCGGCGCCATGGCCGTGATCATGCTGATCGTGGCCTTCGCCGGGACGCGCCCGCACCTGCTGAGGCACCTGCCCGCGGTGGTGGGCGCCTGCGTCGCCGCCGTGATCATCTTTCTCGGACCGCTCTCGGGCGGCGGCGCCAACCCGGCGCGCCAGTTCGGACCCGCGCTGGTCTCCGGCACGACCGGGCTGCTGTGGGTCTACGTACTGGCCCCGGTGGCGGGGTCGCTGCTGGCGGCCCTGGTGGCCGGACTGCTGAAGTGGCGGGCCCCGGCGCGCTGAGGCAGACGCCGCAGGGGGCGGCATCCGGCCCGCCGGCCGGATGCCGCCCCCTGCGGCGTTGCCGGGGCTGCCGCTCGCGGCGTCAGAGCGTGCCCGGCCGTGAGGCGATGGCACCTTGGCCAACCTGGAGCTGCACGCCCTGACCCCACAGCCGGTTGCCGGGCCGGCTCGCCTCGTCGGGGAACCGCTCGGGGCACGGGCGCCGTGGTCCGGGTCGTCGTAGTGGTCGGGCCGGTCGCTCAGCTTCACCGGGCCGCGGCCGTCGGGGGCCCTCTGCCGTCGAGGAGCGTGAACGTGCCGATGCCGCAGGGCAGCTGACGCGGCGAGAGGCTCCCCCGGGTGCCGCCGTGGGCGAGGATCAGGCGGCTGGTCCTCCGGCCTTGGGGACCAACCGAACAGCCATTGACTCCAAGCAGTTGATCTTGGCCTGGAGCGGTGAGCTACGAGGGCGGCGGCGGCTCGCTGACGAGCCGCAGGGTGGGGTGTGGTGGAGTGAACTCGCCGAGTTCCAGTGCCGCCTCACGCCAGTTGGCGGCCAGCTGAAGCAGGCGCTCGCTGTCGTGGCGGAAGGTGGGCGGCGGGGTGTTCGGGACGGTCGGCCACAAGATGGTGGCGGCGAACCGGACCGCGTGCATGGCCGCGGTGGCGTGCGGGTCGACGCCCCCGCCCTCCATGCGGCGCAGCCTGTCGAGCCGGGTGGCGGCGCCGAGGAGTTCGTTGAAGACCTTCTCGTACTATCTGCGCCCAGCTCGCCCCTGCCCGCCGATCCGCCAGCACCGCTGCCTGGACCAGTTGCCCGGCCAAGTCAGGAAACCGCGCCCACGGCAGCGCAGCTCCAGCCCGCGGGCGAACCCGGCGAGGGCGGCACCAGGGAACGCCGCGCAACGCTTTTGACGTGCAGCAGCAGGACCTCACCGGCCGCGGTCATCCCTTCGCGCGCGGGCTCCGCCTCCTGCCACCGGCGCCGGGCCCGCCAGGCCGCCTGCCGGTGCGCCGGCCGACAGTACCGGCGCCCGCGGGTCACCGCCGGACTGGGCAGCCTCGCACCCCACAAGTCACACCGCACGTCACCCATACGCGGACAATACGTCCGCCATGATGTGACGGCATCCGTTCCTGACCCGGACTTACCCGTACGGGCTGGACGCCGCCAGGGCGACCTACCCCGGCCGTGGGGAAAATCGTTACAGCCGGTGGCGTCGGCATTGATCACGGCCTGAGCAGCGCCGGCCAAGGGCTCCCTCACTCGGGCCATGCGAGGAACCCTCCGACGATGGTGCCGTAGGCGAGGTGTGCGGCGAGCGTGACGGTGGGAGTGCCGCGGCCGTAGTTGAGCATGAGGAAGCCGGGTGGTTCCAGCAGCGCGACATCGGGGGCGCTGGTGTGGGGTGTGCCCATGCGCGGGTGCACGAGGGGCAGCAGGATGTTGACCAGCGCGGTGGCGGCGAACAGGCCGTGAACGAGGCCGAAGACGGTGCCCAGCCACCAGCTGCTGTAGCCGATGGCCGCGAAGACCGCGTAGTAGAGCAGGGCGAAGACCTGGCCGTTGACGAAGTGCACGCCGTAGCCGAGGGCCTTGGCGCGGGTCCGGTTGCTGGTGAAGGCGGCGCCGAGCAGGAATGGCAGGTCGATGCGGGTGAGGTTGGCGGCGTTGGCTGCGCGCAGGCCGGTGGTCAGGACGAGGGTGCCGACGAACCCGCCGGCCAGTGCGGCCCAGATGCTCATTGTGTGGCTTCCCCGATCGTGCAGGCGGCGCTGATCAGAGCTAGATGGGTCAGGCCCTGGGGCAGGTTGCCGAGGAAGATGCCCGTAGTGGGGTCGACCTCTTCGCTGAACAGGCCGACGTCGTTGGCGAGGGCCACGAGCTGGTCCATGAGGTGGGCGGCTTCATTGACGCGACCGCCCAGGGCGAGCGCTTCGGCGAGCCAGAATGAGCAGGCGAGGAAGGCGCCCTCGCTGCCGGGAAGGCCATCGGGGCCCAGGTAGCGGTTGACGTAGGGGCCGTCTTGGAGGGTGCGCTGGATGGCGGCCGCGGTGCCGCGCATGCGCGGGTCGTCGGGCGGGCGATAGCCGTGGAGCAGACCGAGCAGAAGGCCAGCATCCAGGTCGTCGCTGCCGGCGGAGCGCACGTAACTGTTCAGACGTGGGCTGAAGCAGCGGGCTTCAACGAACTCAGCAATGGCCTGTCGCTCTCGCCGCCAACGCGCGGAGTGCCGGCCGGGGATCAGCCGCCGCCTCGCCAGGTCGAGAGCGCGGTCGAGGGCGATCCAGCACATCATCTTGGACTGCGTGAAGTGCTCAAGATCGCTGCGTACCTCCCAGATGCCTGCGTCGGGCTGCTGCCAGGCGGTGCAGATGAAATCGGCGATCTCGGCCAGCCTGCGGGCAATATCGGCGTCGAGCCTTCGGCCTGCGGCGGTGTACAGCCAGGCTGTCTGCAGCAGTTCCCCGTAGGTGTCGAGCTGGAGCTGCCCGGCGGCGGCGTTGCCGACGCGCACGGGCGCCGAGCCCCGGTAGCCCGACAGGGGCAGGGTCCGCTCGCGTGTGCGGGCACCGCCGTCGAGGCGGTACAGGACGTGCAGGCGGGGGTGGGTGAGTTGAGAGGCGTGCATCAGCCACCAGAAGTAGCTGGTGGCCTCCGGCGCGCAGCCCAGCTTGAGGAACGCGTCCAGGGTGAAGGCGGAGTCGCGGATCCAGCTGAAGCGGTAGTCCCAGTTGCGTTTCCCACCGAGTTCCTCGGGCAGTGAGGTGGTCGCGGCGGCGGCGACTGCGCCGGAGGGTGCGAAGACCAGGAGCTTGAGGGCGAGGGCGCTGCGCATCACCGCCTCGCGCCATGGTCCGGTGTAGGTGCGATTGTCGGCCCACTGTCGCCAGGTGGCGGTGGTCTTGTCCAGGCGGTCCTCGCACTCGGCGCGAGTGGGCAGGACCAGCGGTTCCTGGTGTGCGTAGGTCAGGGCGATCAGGGCCCGGGTACCGGCATCGGTCTGGAATCGGGCGGTGATGGCTTCGTCCGTGCACTGCGGCTTTCCCGCGTTCCAGGTGCAGACAGCGACCGCATCGGGCCCCGAGGTCGCCACCGGGATCCCGGCCCGCCGGGTCATGCGCGGTGCGCGGGTGCCGTACTCGAAGCGCGGCCGGACGCTCCAGCGCATGGGGACGCTGCCGGCGAGGCCCTCGATCCGTCGGACCAGTTCCCGGCCGGGCGCCAGGGAGAGGTTGTCGAGGAGGGTCAGGGCGTCGGTCAGCCGGACCGTGCCGTGCGCGGTGGTGAACGTCGTCTCCAGCACGTTGGTGCCGGGGAGGTAGCGGCGGGCTGCGGTGTAGGGCACGTCGGGCTGGAGGAGGAATGTGCCGCCGCGGGCCTGGTCGAGGACGGCGGCGAACAGGGTGGGCGAGTCCAGGTCGGGCCAGGCCAGCCAGTCCACCGAGCCGTCGGGGGCGACGAGCGCGGCGGAGCGGCCGTCCCCGATCACGGCGTAGTCCCGCAACTGCGCGTACCCGTCTGCCCGTACCGGCTGTGCGGTGTCCGGGTCGGTCGGGGTGCGGCCGGATGCGGGAGGTGGGGCTGTCACCTTGAGTCCACCTTCTCCGGGCTATCGTCCAGTCGCGTCGGGCCGGTCGAGAAGGTTGCTCAGGGGTACGTCAGGGTCGCCGAGCCGCGTCGGGTCGACCGTTTTCCCGGAGGTGACGAGGGCGCGGAGCGGGTCGGTGACGTCCCAGACGTTGACGTTCATGGCAGCCAGTACCCGGCCCTCGGAGAGCCAGAAAGCGATGAATTCGCGGGTGTCGGTCCGCCCGCGGAAGACGACCTGGTCGTAGCCGGCTGGTTCCACATAGCCGGTGTACTCCATGCCCAGGTCGTACTGGTCGGTGAAGAAGTACGGGACGCGGTCGTACCTCACGTCCTGACCCAGCATCGCCTTGGCCGCAGTCTGGGGCTCATTGAGGGCGTTGGCCCAGTGCTCGACGCGGATGTGCTTGCCGAGCAGCGGGTGGAAGGCGCATGCGACGTCCCCGGCGGCGTGGATGTCCGGGTGGGAGGTGCGCAGGTGTGCGTCGACGCGGATGCCGTTGTCGACGTCGAGGCCGGCGGCTGTGGCGAGCTGGGTGTTGGGGGTGATGCCGACCCCGACGACGACCGCGTCGGCGTCGATGCGGCTGCCGTCGGCCAGCAGCACGCCGCTCGCCCGGCCGTCTTCGCCGGTGATCTCGGTGACCTGGACGCCGAATCGGAGGTCGACTCCGTGATCGGTGTGCAGGTCGGCGAAGATCTGTGACACCTCGCGGCCCAGTACGTGCAGCAAGGGGAGTTCCGCCGTCTCCAGCACAGTGACCTCCGCACCGGCCGCGCGGGCGGCGGCCGCGGTCTCCAGGCCGATCCAGCCGGCGCCGATCACCGTGATGCGTGATGCGGATCCGAAGGCTTCCTTGATGCGGTCGCTGTCGGAGAGCCGACGCAGGTAGTGGACGCCGTCGAGGTTGGCTCCGGGCACCGGCAGGCGGCGCGGTGAGGAGCCGGTGGTCAGCAGCAGCTTCGCGTAGCCGATGCGGCTGCCGTCAGCGAGGGCCACCTGATGTCCGGCCGGGTCGATCGCGGTCGCTGTGGCGCCCAGGCGCAGGTCGACATCGTGCTCGGCGTACCACGAGGAAGGGTGGACGTAGACCGTCTCACGCTCCTCCTTGCCCAACAGGTAGCCCTTGGACAGCGGCGGCCGTTCGTAGGGACGTTCGCTCTCCTCTCCGAGCAGCACGAGGGGCCCGTCGAAACCCTCTTCCCGGAGGGTCTGTGCTGCCTTCGCACCAGCCAGGCCGGCTCCGACGATCACGAATCCTGTGTTCGCGGCCATGTCCTCTCCTCTGCTGCGTCGCTCTGCCCGCAGACCGATGGCGGCCCGCCCGGCGAGCTGGTCCCTACCGGCCTCGCATGTGGCCAGCCCATCGTCGTCGATAGCGCCGCGCTGAGAGCGGTTCAAGTGATTCCGGGTGTGTCTGCGACCGGTGGTCCCAGGAGGATGGTCCACCCTGGATCGTCCGACCGGCGACCCGGCTGCATCAGACTGCGGCGGGGCGCTTGCGGTGCAGTTCGGCATCCAGCTGCTCGAACAGCTCGTTGCCGGAGGACGTGAACTTGGCTATGCCGTCCTCCTCCAGCACGCGCACCACGTCGTCATAGGACACTCCGACAGCCTCCAGGTCATCGAGTACCTGCTGGGCTGCCGCATACGTGCCATGGATGGTGTCGCCCTCGATGCGGCCGTGGTCCGCGACCGCGCGCAGGGTGTGCTCCGGCATGGTGTTGACCACCCCTGGCGCCACCAGTTCGTCGACGTAGCGGGTGTCGACGTAGGCGGGGTCCTTCACCCCGGTGGAGGCCCACAGCGGGCGCTGCGGACGCATCCCGGCCGCCGCCAGGGCCCTCCATCGGTCTGATGCGCGCGCCTGCTCGAAGTGCTGGTAGGCCAGGCGGGCGTTGGCGATCGCGGCCCGCCCCCGCAGGTCCCGCGCCTGGGGCGTGCCGATCTTGTCCAGTCGGCTGTCGACCTCGGTGTCCACCCGGCTGACGAAGAAGGACGCCACCGACGCGATGCAGACCAGGTCACGTCCCGCCGCATGCGCCCTTTCCATGCCGTCCAGGAAGGCGGCGAGTACCTGGTCGTAGCGGTCCAGAGAGAAGATCAGCGTCACGTTGATGCTGATGCCCTCGGCGAGCGCCGTGCTGATCGCCTCCAGGCCCTCCTGCGTGGCGGGGATCTTCACGAACAGGTTCGGTCGGTCCACCAGCCACCACAGGGCCCGTGCCTCGGCGACCGTCGCCGCCGTGTCGTGGGCGACGCGCGGGTCCACCTCGAGCGACACCCGCCCGTCCACCCCGTCACTGGCCTCGTACACCGGTCGCAGTACGTCGCAGGCCCAGCGCACGTCGAACGCGGTCAGCAGCCTGACGGCTTCCTCGACCCGCACCCCGCGCCGGGCGAGATCACCGACCTGCTCGTCGTAGCGGGCACCCGAGCGGATCGCCTTGGCAAAGATCGTCGGATTGCTGGTGATGCCCACCACCCGCTGTTCACCCACCACGTCCGCCAGCCGGCCACCAGCGAGCCGCTCCCGGCTCAGATCATCCAGCCAGACCGCTACGCCTCCGGCAGATAGCCGGTCCAGGTTCTCACTCATGACCTTCTCCCTCGCGTCGCTTCGGGCCATGCCCTCTGCGTGCCGCCCGGATCGTCTGCGGGCGAGGCACAGAACTCCCTCACACGCGGGGAGGCCGGCGACCACGTCGGCGACTCGATTGCCGGGCAGGTGCGTACTGCGTTCCGGGCTGTCGAGGCCGCACCGCATCGCGTGCGGGCGAGCCCCCTGACGCTCACCCGCCTCCTCGCCGTCTGTGCGCTCCGCGGACTGTCAGTGCGGCTGCGGCCGGCCGTGGTAGCGCTGGGCGAGCCGGGCGAGGGCGACCGCGCCGAGCAGGAGGCCGAAGTCGCGCAGCGCGACGTCGTAGTGCCCGGGGATGGTCAGCAGGTTGACGATGATGCCGGCGAGCCATCCGGCGACCAGCCAGCCCCCGAAGCGCGGGGCGAGGGCGACGGCGAGACCCGCGACGATCTCGATCACTCCGACGGCGTACATGGCCGCCTGGGCGCTGCCCGGAACGATGTCGTTGATCCAGGGCGCGAGGTAGGTAGGCCAGTCGACGAGCAGGTTGGCGAACTTGTCCAGCCCGAACAGGATCGGCGCCACGGTGAACCCGGTGCGCAGGATGACGAACGCCTGGTAGCCGGGGTCGGTGAGCGCGGCCCGCCGGGGGGTGGCGGACGTGGAGGTTGTGGTTGCGGACGACATGACGCCCTTCCTTCTATCGACAACTTTCACTAACTATAGAAGCGGGTAAACCTTCTTTAGTCAATGGCTTTGGGTTTTACACTGGTGTTCGTGGACCACTCGAAAGAAGCACCCCGCCCCGACGTCTCCGCCGTCGCCGCTCTCGACGAGCCGACCCGCAGGAGGCTCTACGACCACGTCGTGCGCCAGCCGGGACCGGTCAGCCGCGACGAAGCCGCCGAGGCCCTCGGCCTTGCCCGGCAGACTGCGGCCTTCCACCTGGACCGCCTGGTCGACGAATCACTGCTCGTCGCCGTCTACGAGCGGCGCAGCGGACGCACCGGCCCTGGAGCGGGCCGGCCCGCCAAGCTCTACAAACGCTCCACCAAGCAGGTCACCGTCAGCCTGCCCGAGCGGCACTACGAACTGGCCGGACGACTCCTCGCACAGGCCTTGGAGGAATCCGAGGCCACCGGTGAACCGGTGCGGATCGTCCTGCACCGAAAAGCCCACGAACTGGGCACACGGCTCGCCGGACAAGAACCAGCGGGCGTCTTCGGCCTGCTGGAAGACAACGGATTCGAACCGCGCTACGACGGTGACGCCATCGTCCTGGGCAACTGCCCCTTCCATGCGCTCGCCCGCGAGCACACCCAGACGGTGTGCGGCATGAACCTCCACCTGCTCCGCGGCGTGCTGGAAGGATTCGACGAAAGCAGCCTCCAGGCATGCCTTCAGCCCGGCCCCGGCCACTGCTGCGTCCGCCTCCAGCCTGCTTCTTCACCGCCCGCGAGCGCACGGCGCCCCTGAGAACCGCCGTCACCTGCCGCCCGCAGGGCCTTCTTCCTACTCCGGGGAGAACGTCATGGAGTTCGCCACACCGGCCACGGCCTCGGCATCAGATACGGCCGACCTCCCCACCCGGTTCACCGGCATTCCCGCGCCCCAGACCACGCTGCCGGCCATCACCCCGCTGCGCGTCGTCCAAGACACCGGCGGTATCGACCTGGCCGAAGCCGAGCGCGCCGCCGCCCAGTTCCTCAAAGCGCTCGGCATCGAAACCAACACCGAAAGCATGCTGGGCACCCCCGGCCGCATGGCCCGCGCCTACGCCGAACTGTTCAGCCCCCGCCCCTTCGACCTGACGACCTTCCCCAACGACGAGGGCTACGACCAGTTGGTGCTGGCACGCAGCATCCCCGTCCGATCAGTGTGCGAGCATCACATGCTGCCCGTCGTCGGCACTGCCCACGTCGGCTACCTGCCCGGCCACCGCATCCTCGGCCTGTCCAACTCGCCCGCGCCGTCGAACACTTCGCACGCCGGCCCCAGGTCCAATAACGCCTGACCAAGCAGGTCGCCGACTGGCTCCAGACCACCTCGAACCCAAAGGCGTCGGAGGGTCCTCCATTAACAGCCCGATGTAGCGGACCGTGCACATCTGGAGGGTGAAGCCCAGGCGGTTGTGGTCACCGCGTCGCTTCGCGATCAGCTTCAGGTCCTCCTCGTCGAGGAAGAAGAACCGCTCCAGCTCGGTCCTCGTCGGCTCCTCGGCGAACTTCCCGTACGCCTCGGCCTGCTCAGCAGTCAAAAATTCCACCGGCATGCACGGAACGTAGCCAGGCCCTGCCAGTGATCGTCGATCTTCGATCGAACCCACATGCCGGACTGATCATCCGTGCTGGAGGCCCAAGATCAACTGCTTGGCGTCAATGGCTGCACCGGTGGTCCCCAAGGCCGTCCTCGGCCGGGAGCGGCCGAGGACGTCGACGCGGAGGACCTCGCGGCCGTCGGCCTTCCGGACGGCCTTGCCCGCCGCTTTGTCGAAGGCGATGGCCAGGTCGTGCTGCCGGCCGGGCTGCCGGGTGGCGAGCGGGAGCGCCTGGGAGAACTCCGCGTAGGAGAAACGCCGCGTAGGTGCAGCCGGGCTTGGGGGCAGCTCGTAGGAGGCTTGAACGCGCTCCTTGGTGACGAAGAAGTCGAAGACCAGGTTCGTCTCGAAGTCGAGTCGCAGCCGAGTCGAAGTCGAAGTCGAAGTCGAAGTCGAAGTCGAAGTCGAAGTCGAAGTCGAAGTCGAAGGCGATGACGGAGACGGCCCCGGCGCCGAGCCGCAGATCGTCCTGGGCGTCGGCCACCGTCGCGATGCCGGCAGGATGATGCCCCGGCTGCCGGCGATCGGCCGTCGCCGCCGGGGCGGCCCCGTCCCCGCCGGCACTGGACCCCGTCCCACCGCTGCTCAGCCGGGCAGGCGGCGGAGCCTCAGCACATTGTCGTTACGCGTGCCGGGCCGCCCCTGGAAGTCGTTCTGGAGCCGCTCGAACTCCTCGCAGCGCTGCACCTCCCAGCCGTCCGCGGACAGCTCCAGGGACTCCAGGACCTCCTGCGGCGTCGGCAAGGGCACACCCTCGTGCGCGGCCCGCTCCCACGAGGCGGGACCGGCGTGCCCGACGACCAGCAGGACGCCGCCGGGCGCGACCGCCGAGGCCGCGCTGCGCAGGATGCCCTCGCGCGGCAGGTCGCCCGGGGAGTGCAGATAGTGCGCGGAGACCAGGTCGAACTCCCCGTCCGGGAACGACACGGCGAGATCCTGCCGGCGCCATTCGATCGCGTCGGCGACCCCCGACTCCTCGGCGTGACGGGCCGCACGCTCCAGTGCGACCGCGGAGACGTCGGTAGCCGTCACCCGCCAGCCGCGTTGCGCGAGCCAGATCGCGTCGGCGCCCTCGCCGCAGCCCAGATCGAGTGCGGTGCCGGGCCGCAGCCCGGTGACCTCACGGACGAGGGCGACGTTCGGATTGCCGCTCCAGATCCGCTCGCTCTCGCGGTAGCGGGCGTCCCAGAACTCCGCGCTCCCCTCATGGCCTTCGATCATCGGTGGGTGCTCCTCGGTGCTGTGTCGGTGGGAACTGCTGCCCGGCTGTGGTGCGCTCAGGCCGTGCCTGCGCTCGCCGAGCACACGTTCGCAGACCTCTCGCTCGGCCTGCGGGGAGAAGGGGGACCGCCGGGCGACGACCTCCCGGCGGGTCTCCTCGCTGATCAGATCGATGTTGATCGCCACCGCGGCGCGCACCCCGGCGGCCGCCGCGCCGACGACCTTGTCCAGGCCGGCGGTGACATTGCCCGCCACCCACACCCCGGGGACATCGGTCGCACCGCTCTCGTCGGCCGGGACGCAGCTGCCGATCACTGCGCCGTTCCGCCGCTGCTGGACCGCCTCCAGGCCGAGACCGGCGAGCACGCCGGCGCGAGCCGTGAACCGCGGGGCGACGACCAGGGCGGCGCACCCGACGACACGGCCGCCCTCGAGCCGGACGCCGCGCAGCCGGCCGTCGGTGTCGCCGGCAGCCACGTCGAGGCCGGTCACCCGACCGTCCACGACCGCGATCTCGCGGGCGGCCAGCTGTTCGTACTCCTCGTCGCCCGGCTCGGGTCCGGTGTGCAGGAAGAGCGTCACGTCCTTGGACCACTGCCGCCACACCAGCGCCTGCTGTGCCGCGAGCGGGCCGGTGGCCAGGACGCCGATCGCCCGGTCGCGCACCTCCCAGCCATGGCAGTACGGACAGTGCAGCACATCGCGGCCCCACCGTTCCGCCACTCCGGGCACATCAGGCAGCTCGTCGACGAGGCCGGTGGCCACCAGCAGCCGGGCCGCGACGACGGTGGACGCGTCGTCGAGCGTGACGCGGAACCCCCCACTGTCCAGGCGCTCGGCCGACGCCGCGGTGCCCTGGACGAACTCGCCGCCGTAACGGGCCACCTCGTCGCGGCCCGCCGCCAGCAACTGCGCCGGCGGCACGCCGTCCTGCGTCAGAAAGCCGTGGACGTGCCCGGCCGGGGCATTGCGCGGCCGGCCCGAGTCGACCACGAGCACCGAGCGCCGCGCGCGGACCAGCGTCAGCGCCCCGCTCAGCCCCGCCGCGCCGCCGCCGACGACCACCACGTCGTAGCGCGGCCTCGTGCCCGAAGACCCTGCGGCCCCTGTCGGTTCTGCGAAAGCGGTCATCTTCGTACCTCCCTTTCCCGGCGATACTCCGCCCGATTCGGCCCTGTGGCAAAGAAGCTTGCCGACTCGGCAAAACTGGAAACGGGCGGGACGACCGGCTGCCGCGCGGGTTGTGCCGTTCCGGTCTCAGCCGGAGCCGTTCCCGGACGCCCCGACGCATCGGCCCCCGTCCGTGGTCGCAGCCCGATGCCGAGGATCAGCAGGTCGAAGGCCCCGGTACGCGCGTTCTCGCACGCGGCGAGGCCGTTGGAGACAGAGGTGGTGACGAACGCGAAGCGGCCCTGTTATGGGCCGGGGTGTCGGCTGGTGGAGGTGGTGCGGGAGGTGAGGGCCTGGCCGCTCGCGCGGTGGGTTCACCACGAAGCTCCATTTGAGCGCGGACAGCCACTGCCGCCCGCTGTCCCTGGTCGTCACGCCTGGACAGCGACGGACTGCACGCAGTTCAAGCCCGTGCTGGAAGGATCGTGTCCCGCGGCGGGGGCCGTACGGTCGTCACCGTCGGAGGGAGGAGCGAGTAGCCGTTCGTCCAGTCGGTCCGTCCCGAACAGGCTTCTCACCCACCACCGGAGCCCCGCGTCAGCGCGGGTGGAACGGTGCCGCCGCCCGGTCCGGCCGCGTCAATTCGGTTGTCCGCCCGCACTCACCTCTGCTGCACTGCACGGCGTTGCACTGCACAGCGCCGGACGAACGGCTGCCACGACCGATTCAGGAGCACTGATCATGCGCGGAACTCTCATGTCCCTCCCGGAAGGAAACGCCCCCCAACTCAAGGACATGACACTTCGTGCACACGCTGAATCTGGGCATCCTGGCGCATGTTGACGCCGGCAAGACAAGCCTGACCGAGCGGCTGCTCCACGCCGCGCACGCGGTCGACGAGCTCGGCAGCGTCGACGACGGGAGCACGCGGACCGACTCGCTCGATCTGGAGCGGCTGCGCGGCATCACCATCAAGGCCGCCGTCGCCACGTTCGACGTCGACGATGTCACGGTCAATCTGATCGACACTCCCGGACATCCCGATTTCATCGCCGAGGTGGAGCGGGCCCTCGGCGTCCTCGACGGCGCGGTGCTCGTGGTGTCCGCGGTCGAGGGAGTCCAGGCGCAGACCCGCATCCTGATGCGCACGCTGCAGCGGCTCCGCATCCCCACGCTGATCTTCGTCAACAAGATCGACCGCGGCGGTGCCCGATACGAGAGCCTGCTGCACGCGATCGGCGAGAAGCTGACGCCGGCGCACATCGCGACGACCTCAACCGACATGATCGGCACGCACGGTGCGGTCAGCCGCCGGCGCACCGGTCCCGCCTTCCGGTCCGAGCTGGCCGAACTCCTCGCCGAGCACGACGACGCCCTCCTCGCGGCCTATGTCGACGGCACCGCGGACGCGGTGCCCGACGTCCGGCTGCGCGGCGCGCTGGCCGCGCAGACCCGGAGCGGGCTGGTGCACCCGGTGCTCTTCGGCTCGGCGATCACCGGCGCCGGGACCGACGCGCTGATCGGCGCGATCACCGAACTGCTGCCGACCGCACCGGCCGACGTAGACGGCCCTGTCTCGGGCACCGTGTTCAAGGTCGAACGCGGCCCGGCCGGGGAGAAGACCGCATACGTCCGGATGTTCTCCGGCACCGTACGGGTCCGGGACACGCTGTCCTTCGGCAGCGATGGGACAGACGGAAAGGTCACCGGGATCAGGGTCTTCGAGCATGGCGCGGCCATGGCGCGCGAGTCCGTCTCGGCGGGCCGGATCGCCACTGTGCGAGGGCTCTCGGCGATCCGCGTCGGCGACGCGATCGGTGCACCGGGACCGGCGCGGACCGCCGGCCACCACTTCGCCCCGCCGACGCTGGAGACGATCGTCGTCGCCCGCCGGCCGGGCGACCGGGGGGCCCTGCACGCCGCCCTGACCCAACTGGCCGAGCAGGACCCGCTGATCCGTCTGCGCCGGGACGAGCTGCGGCAGGAGATCTCGGTGTCCCTCTACGGCGAGGTGCAGAAGGAGGTCGTCCAGGCCACCCTCGCCGACGAGTTCGGCATCGGCGTCGACTTCTGCGAGACGACGACAATCCATGTGGAACGACTGGTGGGGACGGGAACGGCCGTGGAGTTCCTGCACGTCGACCCGAATCCGTTCCTCGCCACCGTCGGACTGCGGGCCGAACCGGCGCCGCCGGGCTGCGGTGTGGAGTTCCGGCTGGAGGTGGAACTCGGCTCCATGCCCTACGCGTTCATCAAGGCTGTCGAGGAGACCGTGCGGGAGACCCTCCACCAGGGGCTGTACGGCTGGGAGATCCCGGACTGCGTCGTCACCCTGACGCACTCCGGCTACGCGCCCCGCCAGAGTCACGCCCACGCCGTCTTCGACAAGAGCATGTCCAGCACGGCCGGAGACTTCCGACACCTCACCCCGCTCGTGCTGATGAGCGCGCTCCGGCAGGCGGGCACCGAAGTCCACGAGCCCCTGCACGACTTCCGCCTGGAGATCCCGGCGGACATGGTCGCAGCCGTGCTGCCCATGCTGACGCGGCACCGCGCCGTCCCGCGGGTGTCGGTCGTCAAGGGCTCCTCGTACGTCATCCAGGGCGAACTGCCCGCCGCCGAAGTGCACGGGGTGGAGCGTCAACTGCCGCGACTGACCAGCGGCGAGGGTGTGCTGGAGAGCTCCTTCGCCCGCTACCGCCCCTGCCGGGGCGTGCCTCCCACCCGGCCGCGCTCAGACCACGATCCCCTGGACCGCCGCGCGTACCTGCTGCGCGTGGTGCGGCGCACCGGTGGCCGGGACGAGCGGAGATGAGGCGCACCCGGCCCCTTGACGGTTCTTTGGTCCAGTCCTATCTTCAACGGCACTCCCCATTCAGGTTCCAGGCCGATGTTCAGTCACATGAACCGCTGGGCACCCCCACACCTCAGGGAAGTGAGACATGGTCAGCACGTCCACGTACCTACGCACCCTGCCCCTCCTCGCCGTCCTCGGTGCGTCCCTCCTCGCCGCGCCGCCCGCGGCCGCCGAGATGGAGCCCGGCGGATGGGTCTCCGTGTCGCCCTCGTACTTGGAGCAGGAGCGCGGGTGCGGGCAGATCGACGGGCTGACGTTCAGGCTCACGTGTGCCACCGCGAGCGGGGACCAGCGCGCCGAGCGGCGGTACGCCACCTACACCGGCGGCACCCGGCAGTTCGAGGGCTACTTCCGGATCAGCAGTCTCAGCGGCACACGGATCAGTCTCAAGCAGACCTTCCACGAGTCGGGTTCCGGCCCCTACTTCATGCTCGCGGTCGAGCGCGGCGGGCGGCTGTACGCCGTCCACGGCGGTGACACGCTCTCGGGCGCCGGTGCCGTCGGGGCCACTGTGCGCGTCAACACCGTTCACCAGGTGGGTGGTTCGCACCGTACGTACATCAACGGGTCGCTCGCGCACACGGCGTCGAGCCCCGGTGGCAGTTTCTACGACAAGTTCGGCGCGTACCGGACCAACAGCGGCAACGGGCCGGCGACCGTCGTCTGGAGCGGCATCCGCTTCTGGCGGAAGTAGGCTGCGGTGACGTGCGGGTCCCGCGCCGTGGCGGCGGCCGCCGCCCTTTTCGCTCTCGCGGCCGTGGCGGGGTGCTCGGCGGAGAAGGGCGCGGTCCGGCAGGCGCCGGCCTCTCCGGACGGCGCACGCCCGGCCCTGCGCGCAGTCCTCGCCTCGCCCACCGACATCGACCTGACCTGGAGCGGCGGCGACGGCGATGCGGCCGGACATGTGCTGGAGTTCGCCACCGAGGAGGGCGGGCCGTACACCGTGCTGCGCTACTTCCCGCCCGGCGTCACGGCCTACCGCCATCCCGATCTCATGCCCCGCACGCCCTTCTTCTACCGCCTGCGGGCCTTCCACGGCCCGGCCTCGGGCGCGGTCGGCGTCGGCCTCCCGCCCGGGGGGCTGACCGGCGAGGACGAGGCGGCCGCTCACGACTGGCTGCCGCCGCGGACCGACGCGCACCGCCGGGCGCCGCGCTCACGCCCCGTCGGCGACCCCGCCGCCGCACCCGCCGGGCTCAGGGCGACGGTCAAGCATGCGAACGGCATTCTCTTCACCTGGACGGACCGTTCCGCGGACGAGGACGGATTCCTGCTGGAGTCACGCCCCCGCGCGGCGGCCGGATACGCCCCCGTCCTCGTCGTCGATCCGGGTGTCAACTCCGCAGGGCTGATCACGCTGCCCGAGGAGAAGAACGCCTCCTACCGGGTCCGCGCCTTCGTCCACGGCGCCCGGTCAGGCACCGTCCGCCTCACCACCGGGCCGTCAGCCGCCGACACCGGGTGACGCCTGCGGCAGTGCGGGCACCGTGGCGGTCGTGGGGCCGCGCACCGCCGCGATCACGGCATCGTGCAGATCGCGGCTCGCGGCCTCCGACGGGCACGGCGCCGGACTTCCCGACACCGTGAACCAGTCGGCCGCACCGGTGTACTGCACCGTCACGGACGCCTCGCCGTCGACCCAGGTGGTGTGCACGGTGAGATCGCCGGTGACCACGCCGACCTCCTCGGTGAGCACGCCGCCGCGGCCCGAATACACGCCAGGAGTAGTCCAGGATGCCCAGCTCATGCATCCAACGTCACACTGTTGCCGCTTGATCGCTACTGGCGGGGCGGAACCTTTTCAGCACAGGACGTTGAGCGCCCCCGGCTGCACCCTCGCGGTCACCGGCAGGACCGCGTCGACCTCCCCGTCGGCCCCGTACGGGATCGCTCGGTCCGCCTCGATCCGGACCTCCTTGCCCCGCAGGATCTCCACCTGGGGCCGCGCCACGTGCGCGCCGGTCTTGAGCTCGTTCATCATCGTGAAGAACAGCCGCTTGGGCGCGTCCTGGATCACGACCACGTCCAGCATCCCGTCGTCGAGCCGCGCTCCCGGCGCGATCTGTCTGCCGAAGCCGTAGAAGGCGGAGTTGGCCGCCACCACCGAGTAGCCGCGGCGCTCGTGCGGCACGCCGTCGATCGTGATCCGGTACGACGCGGGCCGCCACGCCACGACCGCCCGCAGCCCGCCCGCGTAGTACGACGCCGCGCCCCGCAGCAGCCGGGAGGTGTTGGCGTGGCGGTTCGCGACCGCGTCGACCCCCGCGTACACGCTGCCCAGGACCGAGATCCCGGCATGCGCAGCCGATTCGACCGCGATCGTGTCCACGGCCCGCGGCGAGCCGTGCAGCAGCACCCGGGCGAGCCCGGGGGCGTCGGTGGGAAGGCAGAGGGCGCGGGCGAAGTCGTTGCCGCGGCCCGCCGGGACCAGGCCGAACACGGTGTCCGTGCCGCTGAGCGCCCCGCCGATGCACCCCGCCATCCCGTCGCCGCCCACCGCGAGGACCACATGGCCCTGCGCCCCGGCCTGCCGGGCGAGCTCCTGGGCGTGTTCCAGGCTGCGGCTGTACAGGGTGTCGAGCCGCGCCCCGCCCTCCCGCAGGAGCCGGGCGAGGGGCAGCAGGGCGGCCGTGCCGCTGGAACCGCCCGCGGTCGGGTTGACGACGGCGGTGAACTGTCGCATGGATTGCGCCTCCGGACGGCAGGGACGGATCAGCGGACGGGAAGGAGGACGCCGGGGCTGAGCACTCCGGCCGGGTCGGTCTCGGCCTTGACGGCCTGCAGCATACGGACGCCCAGGGGGCCGATCTCCCGCGTGTACCAGTCGCGGTGGTCGGTGCCGACTCCGTGATGGTGGCTGATGGTGCCGCCCGCCGCCAGGATCGCGTCGTTGGCCGCCCGCTTCGCCGGTTCCCAGTGCGCGACCGGGTCGTCGCCCTGCGCCGAGACGACGGTGAAGTAGAGGGAGGCGCCGTTCTCGTAGACGTGCGAGATGTGGCACATGACCAGCGGTGGGGTGCCCGCATCGGTCAGCGCCGTGGTGAGCGCCTGGCGCACCGCCGCGTACAGCTCCGGCACGGCGGACCAGAACGCGGCCGTCTCCAGCGTCTCGGCGAACGCGCCCGCGTCCAGGAGCGCGTCGCGCAGGTAAGGGGCGTTGTACCGGCCGTGCTCCCAGCGGTCGCCCGGCTCCTCGCCGATGTACTCGCCGCCGCAGGCGAGGAGGACCTCCCTCGCCGCCGCGCGCCGGGCCGCGGTGTCCTCCTCGGTGCCCTCGTAGCCGGCGATCGCCATGCATCCGGCACCCTGCGGGGTCCCGGCGCCGATGGCGTCGGGCTGGGCCAGGCCGATGAACGTCTCCGTCTCGTCCGAGAGCCGCAGCACCGTGGGCCGGGGTCCGTCCTGCGCGAGCCGGCGCAGCGCGGCCGCCCCGGCCTCGAAGGACGCGAAGCGCCAGCCCTCGTAGATCCGCTTAAGGGGCAGCGGCCGGACGCGTACGGTCACCGCGGTGATCACACCGAAGGCGCCCTCGGAGCCGAGGATCAGCTGCCGCAGATCGGGGCCCGCCGCCGAGCGGGGCGCCCGGCCGGTCTCCAGCGTCCCTTCCGGGGTGGCGACCGTGAGGCCGAGGACCATCTCGTCGAAGCGGCCGTAGCCGGCCGAGGCCTGGCCGCTGGAGCGCGCCGCGGCGAATCCGCCGACGGTGGCCCACTCGAACGACTGCGGGAAGTGGCCGAGGGTCCAGCCCCGCTCGTTGAGCAGCGCCTCGCACTCGGGCCCGCGCAGGCCCGGCTGGACGGTGGCGGTGCGGGAGACCTCGTCGAGGGCGAGGACCCGGTCGAGCCGGCGAAGATCGAGCGCGACGAACGGCCGCTTCCCCTCCGGAGCGAGTCCGCCGACGACGGATGTGCCGCCGCCGAACGGCACGGCGGACAGGCCGTGTTCGGCACAGGTGCGCAGCACGGCCAGTACCTCGTCGTGGTCGCCCGGCAGGAGGACCGCGGCCGGGATGTCGTCGACGTCTCCGGCGCGGATGCGCAGCAGATCGGGGGTGGACTTGCCGCGGGTGTGCCGGATGCGGCTCTCGGGGTCCAGCCGTATGTGCGCGTCACCGCCGACGCAGGCGGTCAGCGCCTCGCGGACCCCGTCCTGGAGCGGGGAGGCGGGCACCTCGACGGCGTCCAGCGACGCCGGGCCGCTCTCGCGCGGCGTGACGCCGAGCAGATCGCGCAGCAGGCCGATCACCGTGCCGGGCAGCGGGGCCGCCTTGGCCGGGTCGCCCCAGCCGCTCCACAACATGTCCACTTCGGTCTTCCTCACCGTCGGTTTCGCGGGGGTGCACTGCCACGCGGCCGGCACTGCATTACACTGTGACAGATGACGCCCATTCGTCACAACCATGCGGACGCGGATCCCGTGCTCGACGCGGCACGCGACTGCGTCCTCGCCGTCGGCGTACGCCGCACGACCCTGACCGACGTGGCCCGGCGCGCCGGGGTGTCCCGGATGACGATCTACCGCCGCTGGCCCGACGTGCGCACGCTCGTCGGAGACCTGATGACCCGCGAGTGGATCGCCGTCGCCGTCGGGGCCATGCCCGACGCCGCCGGCACGCCCGTCCGGGCGCGCATCGTCGACGGGCTCGTCGCGGGGGTCGCCGAGTTCCGCGCCCACCCGCTGTTCCACAAGATCCTCGACGTGGACCCCGAACTGCTCCTGCCCTACGTCCTCGACCGCCGGGGCGCCAGCCAGGACGCCCTCCTCGGCCTCATCACGACGGCGCTCGCCGAGGGCCACGAGGACGGCTCCGTCCGCCGCGTGCACACCGACCTGCAGGCGCGCTCACTGCTGCTCGTCGTCCAGTCCTTCGCGCTCTCGCTGCGCACGATGACGGACGAGGGTGACCCCCACCTGAGCGACACCGCCTTCCTCGGGGAGCTGCGGACCCTACTGGAGAGGACCCTCACCCCATGAACCGCCCGAGCAGCGCTCTGTCCGCCTCCTCCCTCAACGCCGCACGGCGCCGCCGCGAACTGGCCGAACTCGCCGACGGCACCGACGTCGACGTCCTCGTCGTCGGCCTCGGCGCCACCGGAGCCGGAGCCGCGCTCGACGCCGCCTCCCGTGGCCTCACCGTCGCCGCCGTCGACGCACACGACCTCGCCTTCGGCACCTCACGCTGGAGCTCCAAGCTCATCCACGGCGGACTGCGCTACCTCGCCACCGGCCAGCTCGACGTTGCCCACGAAAGCGCCGTCGAACGCGGCGTCCTCATGGAACGCACCGCCCCCCACCTGGTCCGCGCCCAGCCCTTCGTCCTGCCCCTGACCCCGCTCGTCAGCCGCGGCCAGGCCGCGCTGGCCCGGGCCGGCTTCCGGGCCGGCGACCTGCTGCGCGCCTCCGCCCGCACCTCACGCGCCACCCTGCCCGCACCGCGCGCCCTGTCCGCAGTGGAGACCCGCCACCTGGCGCCCGCCCTGCGCGCCACCGGCCTGCGCGGCGGACTGCTGTCCTGGGACGGCCAACTCACCGATGACGCCCGCCTGGTGACCGCGATCGCCCGGACCGCCGCCGCCCACGGCGCCCGCGTGCTCACCCGCGTCCGCGCCGTGGCACTCACCGGCACCGGTGCGCTCGTCCGCGACGAGACCACCGGCGAGGAACTGCGCATCCGCGCGCGCACCGTCATCAACGCCGCCGGGGTCTGGGCCGGGGGCCTCGTCGACGACATCCGGCTGCGCCCCTCCCGGGGCACCCACCTCGTGCTGCGCTCGGACGATCTCGGCAGCCTCTCCGCGGGCATGCACATCCCGATCCCCGGCGAGACCAACCGCTTCGTCCTCGTCCTCCCGCAGGGCGACGGCCGCGTCTACGTCGGCCTGACCGACGAACCGGTCGACGGCAGCGTTCCCGATGTGCCCGATGTGCCCGAGACGGACATCGGTTTCCTCCTCGACGTCCTCGGCTCCGCCCTGGACGTCACCGTCGGCCGCGCGGACGTCATCGGAGCGTTCGCAGGACTGCGCCCCCTGCTCGACACGGACGGCGGCCCCGGCCGCACCGCCGACATCTCCCGCAAGCACGCGGTCCTCACCTCGCCCGACGGCATCGTCACCGTCGTCGGCGGAAAACTCACCACCTACCGGCGCATGGCCCAGGACGCCGTCGACGCCGCCGTCCTCGCCCGCGGGCTCGCCTGCGGCCCATGCCGCACGGCCGGTGTCCCGCTCGTCGGCGCCGACAGCCCGCACGCCCTCGCGCTGCTCGACGTGCCCCGCCGCCTCGTCCGCCGGTACGGCGCCGAAGCTCCGGCCGTCCACGCCCTCGGCCTGAAGGACCCGTCCCTGGCACGGCCCGTGATTCCCGGCCACCCCGTCACCGGCGCCGAACTCGTCTGGGCGGTCCGTCACGAAGGAGCCCTCGACGAATCCGACCTCCTCGACCGCCGCACCCGCATCGGCCTGGTCACCGACGACCGGCGCGCCGCCCACGACGCCGCCCGCGACGCCCTGGCCCGCAGCGCCTGACCGTGCGCCACGCCGCCGGGCCGGGCGCGGGTGGTGGGGGGCGCGGCAAGGCGCCCCCCACCACGGTCACACCCCGTCGCCGGGGCCTGCGGCCGCTACGGGAGCCGGGTGAAGGGGGACAGGAACTCCCGGGCGCCCGGCGTGTCCAGACGGTACGTCACGTTCGTCGCGTAGCACGGCGAGTCACCCGTGATCGTCGTGGACACCAGGGTCCGCTTCCCGCCCAGTACGGCGAAGTTCGGGCCGCCCGAGTCGCCGTAACAGGCACCGCCGTTGCCCTGCGGCGCGGTCATCGCCAGGCGTATCCAGGCGTTGTTGAGCGCGTCGAAAGTGACCGGCGCCTTCATCCGGACGCCTCCGCCCGGGTGGGTGTGGCCGCCGGGACCTCGCCGGGACTCCTCGGTGCCGTAACCGGCGACGAGGAACGAGGTGTCCTTGAGCCCCTGCGCTCCGGCAGCGTCGAGAGCACCGGCCTTCGGCAGCGAGGCCGGGGTGAACGACCAGCGCGCTCCCACCTGGGCGGCGGACAGCTGGATCACCGAGATGTCGTGCGTGTCGGCGGCCGGGCCCGGGTACTCCGGGTGGTTGTGGGCCGTGCCCTGGACGCCGACGGCCCGCGCCACGGCCGCGGGGTCGCCCGGGTGCTGGGCGGCGGCCCTGTCGAGACCGGACTGCACGTCCTGGTCGAGGGAGACATAGAACTTCACGTTCTCGGGCCAGTCGGTGGTGCAGTGCGCGGCGGTCAGGAACGTGTCCTTGTCGATCATGGTGCCGGAGCAGACCCAGTCGACGCGATCCGGGGTCGCCGGATCGTTGTCGGCGTCCCAGGTGGCGACCAGCGCACCGACTTCGGTGCGCTCGGGCGCGGGCGTCGCGTTGTACGAGTTGATCGCCGACGACGGCAGGGCGGCGGCGAGTACGACGGCGCAGGCCGCAGCGGTGACGGCCATCGGACGTAGGGGCAGGGCAGTCAAGGGAGACCCTTCGGTGTGGGTGGGTGGATTCTCCTGTGGGGTGATCGACAGTGAAGCGTGCCCGCACACACCGCGGCAAGAGGTCGTCACCGCCCGAAACGGCCGCCCCGGCGGCCTCGAGATGCGCCCGTCGCCGAGCGCTGATTCGCTGAGGACACCCGCTCAAACGGAACACGAGGAGTGATCATGAGCGTTTCGGACGAGTCCCGCGGCCGGGTCCGGCAGATGCGCGAGAAGGCGAAGGAGCTGAACGCCGCCGCCGAGCGCAGCAGCGACCCGAAGGAGCGCCAGCGGCTGAAGGAGAAGGCCCAGCGGCTTGAGGCCCAGTCGGAGCAGGAGTCCGGCATGAGCACGGGGGACATCTACCCCGACGTGTGACAGCCGCCGCGCACGGAGCGCACTGGTGAGGGGCCGGGTCCCACGGCGGTTTCCAACGGTCGCCGGCCCCTCGGCACGCCCGTCCGCCCAGGCCCCACAGGGCCCCGTCTCCCGGCACCTCGCGCACGAGGTCCCGGCACCGCCCGGCCCTTGCTGATGCCGGGCTCTCGGGGCGGTCAGTCGACCGGCCAGGTGTGTGCCGGGGCGTTGAGGTGCATGTAGTCGAGGTACTGCTGCGTCATCAGCCGCAGCGCCTCGTGATGGTCGACCCTGCTGGTCCGGTCGATGTGGTGGAACGTCTCCGCCTGCCACACCGCCCCGTTGCGGCCGGTCACACAGCGCTGCTCGATGATGCCGAGCAGCGGCTCCCGCCACGGCGCGTCCATCCCCGAGGCTTCCAGGCCCCGGTGCGCGAGCGGCAGCAGTCGCCGCAACACCAGCTCGGACACGGGGACTTCACCCATGCCCGGCCAGTACAGACGGGCATCGATCCCGTGCCGGGCCGCCGCGTGCAGATTGTCCTCCGCGGCCTGGAACGACATCCGTGACCACACGGGCCGCTCCTCGTCCACGAGCGCGCGCGTCAGGCCGTAGTAGAACGCGCCGTTGGCGAGGATGTCGGCCACCGTCGGGCCCGCCGGGAGCACCCGGTTCTCGATGCGCAGGTGCGGCTTGCCGTGGTCGACGGCGTAGATCGGACGGTTCCACCGGTAGATGGTGCCGTTGTGCAGGGTCAGTTCGGACAGCTCCGGCACATCGCCGCCGTCGAGGGTCTCCTGCGGGTCCTCGTCGTCGCACACCGGCAGCAGGGCGGGGAAGAAGCGCACGTTCTCCTCGAAGAGGTCGAAGACGCTGGTGATCCAGCGCTCGCCGAACCACACCCGGGGCCGTACGCCCTGCACCTTGATCTCCTCCGGGCGGGTGTCCGTCGCCTGCTCGAACAGCGGGATGCGGGTCTCGCGCCAGAGCTCCTTGCCGAACAGGAACGGGGAGTTCGCGGCCAGCCCCACCTGTACACCGGCGATGGCCTGCGCCGCGTTCCAGTAGGCCGGGAACTCCTCAGGGGCCACCTGCAGATGGAACTGGGTGCTGGTGCACGCCGCCTCCGGAGTGATCGTGTCCGCGTACGTGCGCAGCCGCTCGACGCCGTCCACCTCTATGCGCAGATCCTCACCGCGCGCGGCGAACACCTGCTCGTTGAGCAGCCGGTAGCGCGGGTTGTCGGACAGGGCCGCCTCGGTTACGTCCCTGCGGCGCAGCGTCGGCAGGATGCCGATCATGGCCAGATGCGCCCCGACCTGCGAAGCGCGCTCCTCGGCATGGTTGAGGGCGTCGCGGATCTCCTGCTCCCAGGAGTCGGGGCCGCCGGCCGTCAGCCTGCGCGGCGAGATGTTGATCTCCAGATTGAACCGGCCCAGTTCGGTCGACCACGCCGGGTCCGCGATGGCCTCCAGGACATCGGTGCTGCGCATCGCCGGTTCGCCGCTGTCGTCGACCAGGTTCAGCTCGATCTCCAGCCCCACCTGGGGCCGCTCGAACTCGAATTTCGCCCCGCGCAGCATGTGGGCGAACGTGTCCAGACAGGCCTGCATCTTGTTCCGGTAGCGGCGGCGGTCCTCACGGGTGAAGACCAGCGCCGGGACGTCACGTCCCATCGGCCCTCCCGAGTCGTCGGGCGAAGACCCCCGTCCCAGCGTGACACCTGCGGGCGGCGGCGACCAGCGAGGGAGCCGCCGCCACAGTGGCATGACAAGCGTGCGACGGAACGTGACCGGCGTCCGGCGCGTCAACCGTCGACGGCCGGGACCGGCGGCGCGTCAGGACCGCCGTCGGCCGAGGCTGCCGCGGACGAACGCCGCCTGCCCGGCATGCTGGAGGTCGTCGGAGATCACACTGATCAGGCGCACGCCCAGGGTGACGGGCGGGGACCAGGACGTGTCGACGACCCGGTCGAGCGCCGTGTTGTCGAGGGTGCGCACAAAGCGCAGCGTCTCCTCGTGGACGGCGTCGTGGTAGCCGAGCAGCAGGTCGGGGGAGTCCGGGCGCACAGCGGCCACGTCCTTGGACCTGTGCCCGTAGCCCGTCGCGGAATCGGCGAACGGCAGCTCGAATCTGCCGGCCCACCCCTGCGCGGTCCACACCTGCTCCCGGTCCGCGACATCGGCCACGTGATCGTCCTGGATACGGGTCAGATGCCAGACGAGCCAGGCGACCGAGTTGGATCCCTTGTCCAGCCGGGCCGCGAGGTCGTCGGCCGAGAGCCCCTCGACGGCCTCGTGGACCACCTCGCGCACCCGGTCGAACGCGTCTGCCAGCAGGTCGGCGCTTTTCATGTTCCGCTCCTCGGTTTCCGCTCCTCGGTCGACTGCCCACCCTGTCCATCGTGGGGTCCGGCCCGGTGTCCGACACGTCCACGCGATAGGTGTCAATCAAGGTTGACGCTCAAACACATGTCAACGTAGGTTGACGTCATGACCGAAGCAACCGATCTCGCCGCACGGGCCGGCGACCGGGACCCCCGCGTCGGGCTGCGAGCCGTCGCCGCGCTGCGCCGGCTCCTGGAGCAGCTGGAGACCGTGCAGGTCCGAAGCGCCCGCCATCAGGGCTGGTCCTGGCAGGACATCGCGGCGGAACTGGGAGTGAGTCGCCAGGCCGTCCACAAGAAGTACGGGAGGCAGTGATGTTCGAACGATTCACCCGCGATGCGCGGGCCGTGGTGACCGGTGCCGTCGCCTGCGCCGAGCGGGCGGACGCACCGACCGTGACCGACGAGCACCTGCTGCTCTCGCTGCTGGATCTGCCGGGCGGGCGGGCCGAGTTCGCGCTCCGGACCCTCGGGGTCCTCGACCGGCGCGACGCCCTGGAGTCCTCGCTCGCCGAGGCCCGCCGACGCGGGGGCATGACGAGGGCCGACGAGGCGGCGCTCGCGGGCATCGGTATCGATGTCGACCGGATCGTCGCGAGCGCGGAGGAGGCTCATGGGGCGGGTGTGCTCGCGTACGGCACGCCGGGCCGACGCCGGAAGCGATCCGGCCATCGCCCTTTCACGGCAGGCGCGAAGGGGGTGCTGGAGAAGTCGCTGCGGATCGCGCTCGGCCGGCGTGACCGCACGATCGGCGCCGAGCACCTGCTGCTCGCCCTCGCCGCCCGGCCTGGTGTGGTCGCGGAGGCCCTGGCGGATCACGGGGCGACGTACGCGTCCGTCGAGCGCGTGATGTACGGCTTGCCGAACCGCGGTTCGCCGCAGGCTGGTTGACAACAAGCCAGAGCCCCGCTGTTGAGACATGCGCGCGTCACGCCTCTCTCAACGGCGGGGCTCTTACGGTACTTTGAGGCTATTGCCGTGTCATCTGCGTCACGTCATGGCCAAGACTTGAAACCCCTGAGGCGTGTGACGCGTCTGTCTGAATGGCTCCGGCGGGGCGTGTCTCCGGCGGGCCAGGTTCGGATCCGAAGGTTTTTCGGTGAACAACTTTCACAATGTCACTCTATGTGTTGAGACTATGACGTCTTTGTCACGTACTGTCACTTGAGAGCCCGGCGGACCGCACGGGCAGGGGAGGAAGTAGCAGATGAAACCGTTTGCGTGGACCTATGCACGGCCCGCGGAGCCGGCCCCGGCCCTGGCCACCTACTCGTACGACTCCGCGCTTCAGCTGAACGTCCTGCCCGACGGGCGGCCGGCCATCGCGGACCGGGCCCTGCTCGCCGCCGCGGGGACGACGACGTCCAAGGCGGGTTCCGCGACCCACTTCGACGACTGAGCCGGACCGCGCGCCGTGACGGTGTTGGTTCTGACGTGCGAGGAGGACGTCACCGCGGATCTGGTGGTGGCGGAACTGCATCAACAGGGCGTGCCGCTCGTGCGGCTCGACCCGGGCGACCTGCCCGGCGACGTCGCCCTGTCCGCGGAGTACGTAAGGGGGGAGTTCCGTGGCTACCTGTCCACCGGCGGGCGCGTGGCCAGTGTCGAAGGGCTGCGCTCGGTATGGGTCCGCAGGCCGGGCGAACCTGCGGCACACGCCGATGAGCCCTCCGCCTGGCTGACCGACGAGAGCGGCCACGCGCTGTACGGAATGCTCGACTCCACGGCGGCGCGCTGGATGAACCATCCGAGCGCCGCCGCCAAGGCCCGGCGCAAGCCGTGGCAGATGCGCATCGCCCACCGCAGCGGCTTCCCGGTGCCGGCGACCCTCGTCACCACCTATCCGTCGATCGCCCGCCAGTTCGCCGAGCAGTACCGGCAGGTGGTGGTGAAATCCGTCTCGGGCAAGTCGCCGGGGGACCCGCCCATGGCGCTGCCCACGACCCTGGTCCCGCCCGACGCCGACTTCTCCGGCGTCGCCGCGGCCCCCACCCTGTTGCAGCGCTACATCCCCAAACGCGCCGACATCCGACTGACCAGCGTCGGCGAGACGCACTTCGCCGCACGCAAGGTCGCCGAAGCCGATCAGGTCGACGGCCGGTTCGGGGACACGGACCACACCTGGGAGCCCGTGGAGGTGCCCGTACCGATCGCCCGGGCCGTCGAGACCTACAAGAAGCACGCCGATATCGCGTACGGGGCCTTCGACTTCGCGGAGGACGCGGAGGGCACATGGTGGTTCCTGGAGTGCAACCAGGGCGGTCAGTTCGGCTTCATCGAGCTGGAGACCGGGCAGCCGATCGCTCGTGCCGTCGCGGCGTGGCTGGGCGCCGAACCGGTCTGACCGCCGGCCGGGGAGCGGCCCCGCCCCCGGGCATGACCCTCGCCGGTCAAACCCCGGTTCCCCAGGCATTGGCCTCCGCCCGTCAAGGGAAACGAAGCGTTCCGCCCCGCTCGCAGACTCCCCCGCCCGTCAGGGCCGGCGGACCGAAGGCCCGCCGGCTCGCCCTTCCTGCGGACCGGAGGGGCCGCCGCGCGGCCGCTTTTTCAGGACCGGGCCCGCCGCCACTCCTCGACGACCGCGTCCGCGTCGAAGGGCTTCAGTCCCAGCGGCGGTCCCGGCGGGGGACGCAGCAGCATCGCCCTGATCTTCTCATTGATCTCCGCGACGATGCGGCGTACCGCCGACTCCGACGGTGACCGAACGGCCTTCTCCAGCGCGTCCTCCGCCTCCTTGCGCAGCGCGAGGGCGGGTGGGAGAACGGACAGGCCCTCCCGGTGCATCTTCCGCTTGACCCACCACAACTCGTCGTAGGCGGCGTCCCCGTCCGGCAGGGGCTTGCCGAAACCGGCCAGCTCCGCGAACTCGCCCCGTTCGGCGGCGTCGCGGATCTGCTTGTCGACAAAGGACTCGAAACTCACGCCCGGCGGCTTGCGCTCCGTCATGACACCAGCCTACGACGCCCGCCCGCACAGTCGTCAGGTGGACGATCGGGAGCGAAACCCTATGGGCATTGTCAGTGGCCGTCCTTACCATGGTCATCAATTCCGAGTCCTCCTCGACCGTGCCGCGCGTGCCCGCATGCCCGCGTATCCGCACGGCCGGGACCAGGGCCGGGCCCATCGCGATTCGTGAGGGGGGGACCCCGCGATCGCCCGACCCGCACCCACGGCGACCGTCCGGAGCCGTGCGGTCGCCCCATGCGCCTATGAACATGCACTCGCCCGAATCCGCCGCATTTCCCTCCGGATCCGCGGCACCTCCGCCCGGGTCTACGGCACCTCCGCCCGGATCCGCGACCAGTCCGGCCCACGCGCCCGCGGCGCCCGGGCCCGCGACCGCCGCGCCGTCGGTCAACTCCTTCCAGGTCGACCTGCGCGGCCTCGTCGACCTGCTCTCCCACCACCTCTACTCCAGTCCCCGCGTCTACGTCCGCGAGCTGCTGCAGAACGCCGTGGACGCCGTCACCGCCCGCCTCGCCCACGACCCCGGCGCGCCGCAGCGGATCCGCCTCACCGCCACCGGCGACGCCGTCGTCATGCAGGACTCCGGTATCGGCCTCACCTCCGACGAGGTGCACACCCTGCTCGCCACCATCGGCCGCAGTTCCAAGCGCGACGGCCTGGAGAACGCACGGCAGGAGTTCCTCGGCCAGTTCGGCATCGGACTGCTCGCCTGCTTCGTCGTCGCCCGGCAGATCCGCGTCGTCTCCCGCTCCGCCCGCAAGCCGGACGAGCCGCCCGTCGAATGGCTCGCCACCGACGACGGCTCCTACACCGTGCGCACCCTCCCGCACGAGGCGCACCCCGAGCCCGGCACCACCGTCCGGCTGGAGCCCCGAATCGGCGCCGAGGAGTGGACCGACCCCGACCGCGTCCTCGAACTGGCCCAGAACTTCGGCTCGCTGCTTCCCCACGACGTCACCTTCACCGGCCCCGACGCCACGGACCGGCCCGTCACCGAACGGCCCGCCGCCTGGGACCGCCCCCACCCGACACCGACCGCACGCCGCGTCGCGCTCGCCGGGCACTGCTCCCGCGTCTTCGGCTTCAGCCCGCTGGACTCCATCGACCTCGACCTGCCGGTCGCCGGCGTACGGGGCGTGGCCTACGTGCTGCCCGCCGCAACCAGCCCCGCCCACCGCGCCGTCCACCGGGTCTACCTCAAAGGCATGCTGCTCACCGACCGGGCGGACAACCTCCTGCCCGACTGGGCGTTCTTCGTCCGCGTCGTCCTCGACACCGACACCCTGCGCCCCACGGCGTCCCGGGAGAACCTGTACGACGACGAGACACTCGCCGCCGTGCGCGAGGCGCTCGGCGTCCGGATCCGCCAGTGGCTCGCCGAGCTCGCCGCGGGCGAGCCCGACCGGCTAGCGTCCTTCCTGGCCGTGCACCACCTGGGCGTCAAGTCGATGGCACGCCACGACGCGGACCTGTTCGCCCTGATGCTGCCCTGGCTGCCGTTCGAGACGACCGACGGGCAGGTCACCCTCGACGAGTTCGTCAGCGCTCACCCGCACGTCCACTTCACACCTACCGTCGAGGAGTTCCGCCAGGTCTCGCCCATCGCCGCGGCCCACGGCCTCGGCGTCGTCAACGGCGGATACACCTACGACGCCGACCTGATCGCGCTTCTCCCGCAGGTCAGGCAGGACGTCACCGTGAGCGAGCTCGACGCGGGCGCCGTCACCGCGCAGCTCGACCCGGTCGAGCCGCGGCAGGAGCTCGCCCTCGCCGGCTTCCTCGCCACAGCCAGGACCCGGCTCGACGCCCTCGGCTGCGACGTCACCCTGCGCGCCTTCCAGCCCGTGACCGTGCCGGCCCTCTTCCTCGACGACCGCCAGGCCCGCCACGAGCGGGACCGCGCAGCCGCCGAAGAAGGCGCGGACGCCCTGTGGAGCGACATCCTCGGCGCACTGCGCGGCTCCGCGCCGCGCGCACGCCTCGTCCTCAACCACAACAATCCCCTGGTCCGCCGGATCGCCGCCATCACCGACGGCGAACTCGCCGGAACCGCTGTCGAGTCGCTCTACGGACAGGCTCTCCTCATGGCCCAGCGCCCGCTGCGCCCCGCCGACAGTTCACTGCTCAACCGCGCCTTCCTCGGCCTCCTCGAGTGGGCCACGCACCCCGTCACCGCCCGGCAGACCGACACGTCCGAGGAGGGCGACAAGTGACCACTCACCCGAGCGTTGAGGAGATCCAGCGCGCCCTGTGGGAGAACGAGTCCGCGCCCAACGGCCTCCTGCGCAACGCACGCGCCGAGGAGCTCGTCGCGGCGGCCGAGTCCACCGGCGAGGGCCATGTGATCCGCAGGGCCCTCTTCGGCCTGATCAAGGCGTACGAGTACAGCACCGAGCGCGGCAAGATGATGGTCCCCTTCGCGCGCCTCCTCCAGGAATGGGACCGCGACCCCGCCGCCTTCGGAGCCCACGACACCCACACCTTCCACTGGATGTTCAAGTGGGTCAGCTCCGGCATGCTGACGCTCCCCGAGATGCCGCTAGCGACCATGGAGCAGTGGCTCGCCGAGATGGAGCGCCGCTACCGCATCGCCGGTTTCAGCGAACGGGCGGTGCGCCAGGCGGAGTTCGAGCTCGCCAATGACACTGGCGACACCGTGCGCGCCGCCCGCGCGTTCGCCGCGTGGACCGCGGCCGACCGCGACCGGATGGCCAACTGCCACGCCTGCGAACTGAACGAGCAGGGCCAGTTCTGGCTCGATCAGGGCCAGGACGACAAGGCCCTGCGCATCTGGGAGCCCGTCCTCGGCGGCCACTCCAGCTGCATGGAGGAGCCGCACCGCGTCCTCGCCAAGTCCCTCCTGCCCCTGGTGCGCACGGGCCGTATCGACCAGGCCCGCGCCAACCACCTGCGCGGATACCGCATGACGCGGGGCAACGAAAGCCTCCTGCCCTCGATCGGCCAGCACATCGAGTTCTGCGCCCTCACCGGCAACGAGGGCCGCGGCCTCGAACTGCTCGCCGAGCATGCCGCCCACCTCGCCTCCGACGGCAACCCCTGGGCTCGGCAGCAGCTGTTCACCGGGGTGCTCGTCCTGCTGCGCCGGCTGCTGCGACTCGGTCTGGCGGACGAACCGGCTGTCGCGTACGGGGGAGCCGGGCGCACCGTAGCCGAACTCCACGACCTCCTGGACGCCCAGACCCGGTCCATCGCGGACCGTTTCGACGCGCGCAACGGCAGCGATGTCGTCTCGCGCCGGCTCGCCGAGCGGCTGGAGCGCGAGCCGCTCACCGATCGTCTGCCCCTGGGGGTGCGGACCACGCACCTCACACAGGCCGCACCTGTCACGCCTGTGTCCGTGCCCGCCGCCCCGGCCCGGCCCGACTCGACCGTGGCCGACGCCCGGCCCGACCCGACCGTGGCCGAACTGGCCGCGGAAGCACGGGCGCTGAGGGCGCAGGGCCACCCCCGGGCGGCGTCCCTGTGGGACCGTATCGAGGCGCTTGTATCCGCCGGCGAGGACGCACCCGATCCGCTGCTCGCGGCCGAGGTGCAGGAGCACCAGGCCCTCAGTGTGGCGCGCAAGGGCGAGGCACCCATGGCCCGGGGGCTGTTCGAGCAGGTCGTCGCGGCCTACCGCGCGGTCGGCGACCCCAGCCGCGCCGCTCTCAACGAGCTGCGCGTCCTCTACGCGGCAGTTCAGGGCGACGCATCACCCGAGGAGGTCCGTGAACTCCTGACGACCGCCGAGGCGTCGGCGCGCGCACTGGATCCGGCCGATCCGACCAGACGGCGGCGCATCGCGTCGGTCGCGCTGACGGGCGTCAAGCTGGAGCCCGTCCTCACCCACGGCGAGAGCGGTGGCGACGCAGGACACGAGGAGCAGCACGGCCACGAACACCAAGAACACCAAGAACACCACCATGTCCACGAGCGCCTCGACGCCGGTCTGGCCGCCTTCGTCGCCGAGTTCGGCGACGGCGCGGGTGAGGGTGCGGGTGTCGGCGCAGCGGGCGTGGACGACCTGGTGGCCGAGGCCGAGCAGGCCCGGGCCGAACAGGCGTGGCGCAGCGGGGACGCGGCCGGGGCCGATGCCCTGTTCGCCTCGGCGGCGCAGCGCTGCCTCGACGCCGGCCGCCCCTGGGACGCGGCGGAGCCCCTGGCCCGCCGCGCCTCCCTCCTGCACCTCCTGGGGCACCCTGAGCAGGCTGAGGAGAGCGCTCGGGCCGCCCTGGAGCACAGCGCCGAACTCGTCGCGCCGGAGGAGCTGGGGAGGATACGGCTCACCCTGGCGGAGGTTCTCCAGCAGATCGACGGCAAGGGGGACGAGGCGGCTGCCCAAGCCCTTGAGGCGTCGCACTGGTTCGACGCCGCGGGCGACACCGCGGTCTCGGGCGCTTACGCGCGGCATGTCCTCGCCCAGGCGTACGCCGCCTCGGGCCGCGCGGCCGAGGCGGCCGAAGTGATGGAGTCGGCCCTGCCCGACCTGGTGCGGCTCGGCGACGAACAGGCGGTGCAGTCCCGCGACGTGCTCGCCCGCAGTCTGCGCGCGCTCGGCGACCACCGGGCCGCAGCCGAGCAGTATCTGCTCGCCGCGGACGTGGCCAAGGGCTGGGACGACGACCGTCCGCACGCCCAACTGGCCACGATGGCCGCCGAGTGCCTGTCGGGCGCGGGACTGCTCGACGAGGCGTCGGCCGCCTACCACCGCGCCGCCGGTCTGTGGCAGGCCGTCGGCGAACCGGGCGCATGCGCGCGGGTGCTGCGGTCCCTGGCCTGGCTGGAGGTCCAGCAGGGCAGGGCGGACGGCGCGCGGGATCTGATGGCGCGCGCACTGGAGGCGGTCGACGGCGACGACCCGAGCGCCGAACTCCTTGTGGAGCGTGCGCGAACCTGGGCGCAGACGGCCGAACTGCTCCTGGAGCCGCTCTACGAGGACGAGGACGAGGACGAGGACCAGGGCGAGGACGAGGACGAGGACGAGGACGAGGACCAGGGCGAGGGCGACGACGCGGTCGCCGGCGCGGACGACGCGGTTCAGGATCCGGCGGGCCCGTCCGACGCGGAGCACGTCTTTGAAGCGGACCGGGTCCGCGGCGAAGCCGTGGAGCTGCTGGACAAGGCGGCTGCCGCCTACGCGGCTCTCGGCCCCGTCGTCCTGGACGAGCGCGTCCGCTGCGTGGTCCGCACGGCCTGGACGGAGCGCGAACTGCGTCGCGCCGACGAGGCCGTTGCCCGGGTACGCGCCCTGATCGCGGAGGTGTCGTCTTCGGACACCGACGAAGCCCGATCCGCGCTGCCGGGGCTGGAGCGCACGCTGGAGCAGCTCACCGCGGCGGACTGACACCGAAGGGGGCACCGGCCGGACCGGCCGGTGGCCCCTTCACCCTCCGTGGCCCGGCCCGGGTCAGCGGACCGTGAACGGCTTCGTCACGCCGGTGAACGCGGTGACCTTGCCGAACAGGCTCTTCCAGTCGCCATGGTGCACGATCCGGTAGGTCCCGGCAGCAGTCCCGGCCGCGGGCCTCCAGGTGATCACCGCCTTCGAGGTGCCGGCCACGCCGTTGATCCGCACCCAGCGGTAGGTGGTGTCCCAGTCGCCGTCGTCCCGCTCACGCACCCACTGCCGGTCCACGAGCCGCTGCACCTCAAGGAACGACCCGCCGCGGCGGAGGTTGTTCTTCGGATGACCGGTCACGAACTCCGCCGTCACCGTCTCGCCGGGCGCGTACGACCCGGCGGGCTCGGTCAGCACGTCGCCGAACGCCGTGCCCGAGGGCGGGTTGTCCATCACCACACCGGTCTGGAGTGTGATCTGGCCGTCCGACAGGTCGGGCGGTGCCGGGCCGCGGTCCGTGTCCGTGCCGTCCCTCAGCGAGGCCGCGAGCCTGCTGAACTCCTGCTGGAAGGCGCCCAGCGTGTGGCGGCCGTAGAGCGTCGACGCGCCCTCGTACTGCTGGAGGTCGTACTCCTCCGGCGTTGTCACGTACTGGCTGTAGGCGTTCGCGTAGCCCTGTATCACGACGTTCTCCACCGGCACGCCGAGCTCCTGGGCAACCGATCTGCGGATGCGCAGCCCGGAGACGATCGTGTACTCCGCCGGGCCCGCCACCAGGTAGAGCTGCCCGATCTTGACGATCTGCACCGGCAGGACCTTGGGTGTCGCCGGGACCACCGAGGAGATCAGACCCGTGGGCACCAGATTCGCCTTCGGATACTGGCAGCCCACCAGCCACTCGGGCGGTTCGATGCGGAACGGCTCCAGCAGCTTGGCGACGGGACTGTTCATGCCCTCGGTGAACCCGGGAATCGCGGGCCCGTCCTCCACGCTGCCCGCCAGGGTGGAGGCGCCGACCATCGCCGGGCAGGTGCGGTGCTCCCTGCCGTCCGGGGTGTACCTGCCGGAGACCGTCACCTCCTCCATGTTCACGAACCGCATCCGCGCGTCGACGCTGCCTGCCACCGGGGTGCGCGCGGCGTCGTGGATCTCCCGCGCCTTGGTGAACTGCCGGTCGCCGATGATCCGGGTGTTCTCGAACTCGTCCTCCGTGGGCCCCGAGCCCGGCTTGAGGTTCAGGTTCGGCGACATGTCGCCCGCGTTGGTGTTGGGGAACGCGGCGACGAAACCCTTCGTGTCGTCCAGGTAGCGCACGCCCTTCTCGTCGTGCTCCCACTCGTAGGCGGCATAACCCTTGTTGTCCGGGCTGAGGAGGGTGTTCTTGTTCGTGAGCGATGTGTTGTGGGTGGCGAACCAGCTGATCGCGCCGATGTCGCTGCCGCCCTGCCGGAATCGCAGCACCGTCATCGCCGGGTCGATCGCGCCGGGGAACGCCGCCTTGTCTGCGGCGGGGTTCCGGTCGAACGCCACCTTGGACCGGTTGACGCTCGCGTTCGTCAACTCGCCCCGGCCGAGGGCGATCGTCCCCGGCTTCAGGTCATCGTGGGCCTCCACCACCGACTCGACGATGCCGTCGACGATCGCACGGTAGGTGGCCTTCTGGAAGCCGAGCGACGCCAGGTTGTACGCGACATGGTGGGAGTGCCCGCCGGAACCGGCGTGGGTGTGGGTCGCGGACAGCAGCACGTTCCGCTCGGTGTACAGCGAGCCGTACCGCTGCTTCAACTTCGCCAGCACCCCCTGGTGCACCGACTGGAAGATCATGCCGAGATCGGCGTTGACATAGACGACCCGGCTGCCGCCGGTCCCGTCCGCGACCACGAACGCCCGTGAGCGCTGCCGCTGATGGATGCCGGTCGCCTTCTGCTCGAAACTGGAGTAGCCCATCATGCCGACCTCGGCGGCCTCACCGGTCACATCGGCGATGCCCCGGCCGACGAGATACACCGCATCGTCACCGGCCGTGCTCTGCGGCGCGGCGGCGCCGGCGGGAACGGCGCCGGGTACGGTGGCCAGGGTCAGGGCGCCGAGCGATCCGGCGAGCAGCAGGGAGACTGCCCTCGAGCGCGTTGTGGGGAACCGCATGCCTTCTCCCTCGCAGGTGTCAACAGGTGCTGTTCATCGCGGGTGTGACAGACGGTAACGGGCGGGGCGCGTCGGGGGAGAGGACCCGACCGGCCAGTAACGGGACTTCGGCGGCCACGAACCCTGTCCGCGCGCCGTCGTGATCCCTACAGTGACGGCCCGGAGGTGAGACCCCATGACACGCCCGTCAGACCCCATGACAGGCCCGTCACCGCAGGCCCGGCCGCTCGCCGACCCCCGGTACGGATCGGCGACGATCACCCCGCACCTGCTGCGCTACCTCACCCTGGTCGCCGCCGAGCGCGGACACGACCTCGGCCCCGCCCTGCGCCGGGCCGGGCTCAGCGAGGCCGCCCTGAGCGCCGTCGGCCAGCGCATCTCCTACCGGCAGGGCAGCTCGGTCATCCGGGAGGCTCTGCGCGACCTCGACGATCCCGCGCTCGGTCTCGCCGTGGGCCGCCGCCAACGCGTCACCGCCTGGGGCCTGGTGGGCTTCGGCCTGCTCGCCAGCCCGACCCTCCACGACGCGCTCGACCTCGGGGTGCGCTACCACGGCGTCACCGGCTCCATGCTCGACTACCGCACCGCGACCGTGCCCGGCGGCGCCGCGATTCTCGCCACCGCCCGCTACACCGACTCCGAACTGCGGGCGTTCCTTCTGGAGGAGGCGTTCGCCAGTGTGGTCGCCCTCGTCCGGGACTCCCTGCACGAGAAGTTCGCACCCCACACGGTCGCCGTACGCCACCCCCGCCCGCCGTACGGCGACGCCTACGAGGACTACTTCCGCTGCCGCGTCGTCTTCGACGCCCCCGACGACCGGATCGTCTTCGGCACCGACTGGCTGCGCACACCGCTGCCGGGCGCCGACGCGTACACGCTCGCGCAGGTCCTCGCCCTCCTCGACGCGGCCCGCGCACAGGGACGCGAACGCCACGACCTGGTGCAGGGCCTCGAGGTGTCCGTCGCCCGCAGCCTGCCCCATGTCCCGCCGCTCGCGCAGCAGGCGCTCGCCCTCGGCATGAGTGAGCGCACCCTGCGCCGCCGCCTGGCCGAGCACGGCACCTCCTACGAGTCGCTCGTCGACTCCGTACGCCTGGTCCGTGCCGAAGAACTGATCACGGCGAGTGATCTCCCCCTGCACAACATCGCGGGCCTGCTCGGTTTCAGCGACGCCAGGACACTGCGCCGCGCCGTGGCCCGCTGGTTCGGCACCAGCCCCTCCGCGCTGCGCGGCGCCGCCCCCGGACCGGGGCCGTCATGACCGATGCGGCCGGTGCACCCGCGGGTATTCCACCGCGACGACATCGCCGTCGTCCCCGGCTTCGGAGCGGGGTGGCACGCGCCCCGTCCGCTCAGCGCGTCCACCGCACATCTCCACGGCCGAGCGAGCGGCCCCACGGTCGGCACCCGATACGCAGAATCGGCTGATCCTTCGCATACCGTATGAACCGCTTGCGCTCACCCCAGGGCGCGGAGCGCACCGCCGGTGAACAGCAGCGAGCGTGGGGAGCGGGCGAACATGAGCACAGGCCGTCACAGCGTGGACCACGACGGACCGGATCCGCAGCATCAGCGCCCGCCGGGCGTCTGCGACACGACGGTGGACGCACTCGGAGCCCTGTCGAAGTCGCTGGAGACCACGGAACGGGCACGTGGCCACCTCTACGCGTTCCACCAGCTGACCGGCCGTGCCGACCTCGGCCTCGACGACGCCGTACGGCTGCTCCGCGAGGCCGGGCATCATCGGGAGGCCGATCTGGTCGAGCGGGAGATCCTGGGCCGCAACGTGATCCCCGGACACTGGACGTACCAGATCGTCGAGGCCTACAACGCCACCTACTACCGCCCGTTCGCCGCCGTCGAACTCGAGGTGCGCGACCGGCTCGCGGCGGGCCGGGACCACCTGTACGAGGCCGAGATGAAGGAACGCCGCCGCACCCGTCGCCACCCCGGCCACACCGCCCTGCCCGACTGACGGCGGCGGCCTCCCGGGCCTTTCCGGCACGGCGTGCGTGGCGCCATCCTTCCTGGGTACCCGGGGGTGTGCCCATTGCAGAGGACGGGCCACGACACGGAAGGCGGTGAGGACCGTGAGTCAGATCCATCGGACCAGAGCCGACGAGCCGATAGGCGCCCTGGTCTCCGACGCGTCCCAGCAGATCTCGCAACTGGTGCGCGCCGAGATGCGTCTCGCGCAGGCGGAGATGACCGAGAAGGGCAAGCGGCTGGGCGTGGGCGGCGGGCTGTTCGGCGGCGCAGGCCTCTTCGCCGTCCTGGGCCTCCAGGCCCTGAGCGCGACGGCGATCATCGCACTGGCGCTGGTCCTGCCCTGGTGGGCATCCGCGCTGATCGTCACCGGTGTCCTCTTCCTCGTCGCCGCGGTCCTCGCCGTCGCGGGCAGGAAGAACGTCAAGCAGGCGACCCCGCCAGCACCGCGGCAGACGATCGACAGCGTCAGGGCCGACATGGAGGAGATCAAGGAAAGGGCACACCGATGAGCGGCACTCCCTCCCCCGACAACACGGGCAGGCCCGGGCTGCAGGAGCTGCGGGCCCAGGTCGAACACTCCCGCGAGGAACTCGGCCGGACCGTCGAAGAACTGGCCGCGAGGACGGACGTGAAGGCGCGAGCCAAGAGGACCGCGAAGGGGGCCAGGGAACAGGTGGCGGCGAAGACCGGCCACGCGAAGGAACAGGTGGCCGCGAAGACGGAGCACGCGAAGGAACAGGTGGCCGCGAAGACGGAGCACGCGAAGGAACAGGTGGCGGCGAAGACGGAGCACGCCAGGGAACAGGTGGCGGCGAAGACGGAGCACGCGAAGGAACAGGTCAGCGCCACCGTGGGCACGCCGCGCGGTAAAGCGGCCTCGCTCGCCGCAGGGGCGGCCGTGGTCCTGTTGCTGATGATGCTGGCACGGCGCAGGAGGCACCGATGACGGCCCGCCGGGCCCGCCGTACTCATGCACCGGAGGCGGAGGGCACGCCCGCGGCCCCCGCCGCCGCACCGCGCGGCGGCGGGAGGCGCGCCGGGCGTGCCGGCCACGACCCCCGCGCCGACGAGAACGCGCGCCCTGGCCACGACCCCCGCCCGGGGGGCGACACCCTCCCGGCCGCAGACGATCGCGGGGACACTGGACCGGATGTTCCCGACAGCCCCGCGCAGCTGCCCAAGAAGTCCTGGGGACAGGTGCTGCGCCGGACCGTCAAGGAGTTCAAGGACGACGAACTCGCCGACCGGGCTGCCGCGCTGACCTACTACGGCGTGCTCGCGCTCTTCCCCGCCCTGCTCGTCCTCGTGTCCCTGCTCGGGATCGCCGGAGCGGACACCACGCAGAAGGTCGTGGACAACCTTCAGCAACTGGCCCCTGGGGCGGCACGCGACGTGATCACCAATGCGGTCACACAGCTGCAGGACAGTGCCGGCGTCGGCTCGGTCGTGGCCGTCGTCGGCCTCCTGGGAGCGCTCTGGTCGGCCTCCGGCTATGTGGCGGCCTTCATCCGCTCCTCCAACGCGGTCTACGACATGCCCGAGGGCCGGCCGGCCTGGAAGCTCCTGCCCGTGCGCCTGGCAGTGACCGTCGCGCTGATGATTTTGGCGTGCGCCAGCGCGCTGATCGTCGTCCTCAGCGGCGGCATCGCCCGGCAGGTGGGAACGGCGTTCGGCGTCGGTGACACCGCCATGACCGTGTGGTCGATCGCGAAGTGGCCGGTCCTGGTGGTGCTGGTGAGCCTGCTGATCGCCCTGCTGTACTGGGCCGCACCCAACGCCCGGGGCCGCGGCTTCTCCTGGGTCACGCCGGGCAGTTTCCTCGCCGTGGTGATCTGGCTGATCGCCTCGGCGGGCTTCGCGCTCTACGTCGCCCACTTCGGCTCGTACAACAAGACGTACGGCACCCTCGCCGGAGTGATCGTCTTCCTGGTGTGGCTGTGGATCACCAACCTCGCCATGCTGCTGGGCCTGGAGTTCGACGCCGAGATGAGCCGGCAGCGGGCCGTCGCGGGCGGACATCCGGTGGCCGAGGAGCCGTACGTCGAGCCGCGAGACACGCGCAAGTGGAGCGACGAGGAGCGACGGCGCGCGACCTGAGCCGTACCCGTACCGCTGCCCTGCCCTGCCCTGCCTGCCCCGCCACGGCCGTCGACCAGCGACGGAGGAGCCATGAGCACTCACCAGGAACGTCAGCCCGCCCCGGTCGCCATCGTGACGGGCGCCGACTCCGGTATCGGCCGTGCCACCGCGGTCCGTCTCGCCGCGGCGGGCATGGACATCGGCATCACCTTCCACACCGACCGCAAGGGCGGGGAGGCGACGGCGGACGAGGTACGCGCCCACGGCCGCAAGGCGGTCGTGGCACAGATGGACCTGACCCGACTACCCGACGCCGCCGGGGTGGTGGACGAGCTGGCCGACGAACTCGGCCGCGTCGACGTGCTCGTCAACAACGCGGGAACAGGAACCGCCGTCCCCTTCCTGGAACTCGACCTGGACACCGTGCGCCAGGTCGTCGACGTCGACCTCGTGGGACCCTTCCTGTGCAGTCAGCGGGCCGCACGCCGGATGATCGCCCAGGGCGACGGCGGCCGGATCGTGAACGTCACCTCCGTCCACGAGCACCAGCCCCGCGTGGGAGCCGCGCCCTACTGCGCGGCCAAGGGCGGCCTCGGCCTGCTGACCCAGGTCATGGCGCTCGAACTGGCCGAGCACGGCATCACGGTGAACGCCGTCGCTCCCGGCGAGATCGCGACACCCATGACCGGCCAGGAGGACGCCGACGTGCTCCGTGCCGAGCGGCCCGGCATCCCGCTGCGCCGCCCGGGCGACGCCCGCGAGGTGGCCGCGGTCATCGCGTTCCTCGCCGGCGCGGACGCAACGTACGTCACCGGAGCGTCGTGGGCGGTCGACGGCGGCATGCTCCGCATGGGGCCGATGGCGGGCTCCCACCTGAGGGAGGACGACTGGCGGCGGCCGTAGCCGCGCGCCCGGGCGCATCAGGGCTCCCGTCGGACCTCGTCGTCGGCGTTCCGCACCGGTGTGTACTCGACGCGGGAGCCGGGAGCGGCCCGGTCGTCGGCGGCCGGGCTGTGCGCCGGGTGCGGGGGCTGCGGTTCCTCGTCTTCAGCGCCCTCTCCCGCGGAGGGCAGACGCAGGGCGAGCAGGGCGACGTCGTCGCCGCTCGGGTCGATCCGGGAGAGCAACTCGTCGCAGAAGTCCTCCACCTCACGGCGCGCCAGCGCGGACGCGTGCCGTCGCAGCAGCGCGAGCCCCGTGTCGATGGGCCGTGAGCGGCTCTCGACCAGCCCGTCGGTGTACAGCAGCAGCGTGGATCGCGGCGGCAGTTCCACCCGGGCGTCGGGCCAGTTCAGGCCGAGGTGCAGGGCGGACGTCATCCCCAGCAGGGGCCCGTGCCCCTCCTCCAGGAAACGGGCGTGACCGTCGTCGGTCACCAGCAACGGAGGCGGATGGCCCGCGTTGACCCAGTGCATCCGCCAGGGCCCTCCCGGTGGGCCCTCGATGCGGGCGAGGATCGCGGTCGCCATCGGGGCGTCACTGGTGTGCGTCATGGCCTCGTCGAGGCGGCGCATGATGAGACTGGGCGGCTCCTGCCGGTCCCACGCAAGCGCCCGCAGCATGTTGCGGACCTCGGCCATGTGCGCAGCCGCCTGGAGATCGTGCCCGGCGACGTCGCCGATGACCATGGTGGTGACCCCGTCGGCGAGGAGGAAGGAGTCGTACCAGTCGCCGCCGATCTCCGCGGCACTCTGGGCGGGCCGGTAACGGGCGGCCATCCGCAGCCGGTTGATCTGCGGCAGTGGGGTGAGCAGCTGACGCTGCATGGTCTCGGCGACATGGCGCTGCTGGTAGAACAGCAGGGCGTTGTCCATGACCAGCCCGGCCCGGCGGCCGATGTCGGCCAGTACCAACACATCCGCCTCGGTGTACGCCGGAGAGCCGGCCGTGCGTGCGACGGTGAGCGCACCGTAGACCTTGCGGCGCGTGTACAGCGGCACCACGACGGCCGAGTGCCCGCCGAGGTGGTCGAACAGCTCCCGGTGCGCCTGCGCGAAGGGAGAATCCGGTTGACCGGCCAGGTCTGCGGCATCCAGCAGGACGTTTTCCGCATGGCGCAGGACCCGCGACAGCACCCCGGCAGACCTCGTGGGCAGCGGCGGCAGTGGCCCCTCCAGTGACTGCGCGGCCTCGTGGTCGTGCCAGCTGTGGACGGCCAGGCGCTGCACCTCCTGGGTCCCTTCCGGCTGGATCAGATCCGCAGCGGCCCAGTCCGCGAGTTCGGGCACCAGCAGCCGCACGAGCCGCCGCAGCATCTCGGGGATGTCCAAGGTGGAGACGAGAACGGTGGAGATGCCTGCCACGGTGCTCATCCGACCGGTCAGCTCCTCCAGCGCCGCCAGATGGGCGGCCGTCCGTTCGGCGGTCTCCCGGTGCAGGGTGAAGTCGTGAAAGACGATCACGGCACCGGCGACCCGGTCGTCCTGCATCAGCGCCGTGGCCGCCCAGATGATCGGTGTCACGGTGCCGTCCGCCCGCAGGTAATAGTCGTTGCTCCCCTCGGCGGGCCGCCCGTCGGCCAGCACTTCGAGAACCCGGCACTCCTCGCGGGGGACGGGCCTGCCGTCCGCATCGCGGTGGAGCAGGTCGTGCAGATCGTGCCCCCGCGTCTCGTCCTCGGACCGCCCCAGGATCCGCTGCGCCCAGGGATTGGCCGCCGTGACACGGCCCTCGGCATCCGTGACGTAGATCCCCGCGCCCAGGGCGTCGAACACGGCCTTGAGGAACGAGGGCGCCGGGAGCCGGTCCGGGCTGCTCATCGCCCTGCCGGTGCCGTCGGCGGGTGTGGTTGCACGCTTCACCGCTTTCCGGGCCACCCGGGGTCCCGGGCGGCTTGCAGGCTGACGCTTCCATGCTTCCCCGGGGCCCCGGGTTGTGCATGTGCAGGGCCCGCGTCCGGGGTGCCCGAGTTTGCGGGTGCGGGGCTGTGGTGCGTGGGTGCCCGGTGGGCGCTCCGACCGGCCGGTGCGGGCCGGCGTCCGCCGGGGCCGACCTGGCCGCGTCCCGGGCCCGGCCGGGTGTCCGGCGGCGTCCGGTGCGTCCGCCCGCGTGTCCGGCGCGGGGGCGGTGTGCCGGAGTGGAGTGTCCGTACGGACCCGGGCCGGCCCGGACGGCCGGGGCGGCGCAGGCCCGCGACCGGTGGGCTCCCGCTACGGGCTCTGGCCGTACCGGGGCGGACACGGCCGCGACCGATGCCCGACCGCTCGCGTAGACCTCCGGTCGGGGCAAATGCCCGCGCGGCGCGGCGCGGCTCCGCGGGTCGGCGTCCGGTCCTGCTCGGCAGCGTGCCGGGTGGGCCCGACCACTCACGTACGGCATCTGGTCGGGCCAGACGCCGGTCGGGCGCGGTGCCGTGTGATCGGGCGCGGGGTCCGCCTCGGCTGCGTGCGGGGCGGGCAGGGCTCCGCCGGAGCCCGACGCAGGCGTACGGCCTCCGGCCACCTCACGGAATCCGTACGGGGGCGCGGCCGCGACCGGTGCGCCCGTCCGGGACCGTCAGCATCGTCTCTTCCCGCGCAAGCCCTTCCAGGCCGCTGCGCCGAAGCTGCGCTCGCAGTCTCCGCGTCGCCCGGCCGACGTCGGCTTCGAGGTCCTTCGTGTGGGTCAGTGCGCCGGCAGCGGCGGCCAGGGCGTCGGCCAGCCGGTGGACGGCGGCGGTCGGCGGTCGGGGCCCGTAGGCGAGATGGACCGTGTACGCGGTGGTCGCGTCCGCGACGCGTTCCGTCGTGGTGAGCAGCGGCTGCCAGTCGCAGTCAGGGACGCCGCCGGGCCGCAGCTCGGCGGCGGCGGTCCCCGCGGCGGACCGGGCATCGGCCAGGGCCGTGTAGGCCGCCCGACGAAGTGCGAGGCGCTGCCCGGTCGGCTCTCCCGGAGCGGCGGTCAGGACGTGACGCAGGTACTGCTCGGTGCGGCGCACCGCCACCGCGGCACGATGGCGTACGCGCCGACGCGGGTCGCCCAGGCGGGGCAGATGGCCGACCAGGAGCACGATGCCGCAGGCGATCGACGTGTCGAGGAGCCGCTGGCCGGCGACCTCCGTATCCCCGCCGACGTGCACGAACGACAGGACCAGCACGGTCACGACCGCCGTCTGGAAGGCGAAATGCCGCGTGGCCACCGGCAGCAGGGCACCTGCGAAACCAGCGGTGACGACGGGCCACCACCCTCCCGCGAACAGGGAAGACGCGGCACCGAAGGCCGCCACGCCGGCGACCGTCCCGGCGAAACGGTTGACCGTACGGGAGAACAGGGGACCGAGATCCGGCTTGACCAGGAACGCGGCGGTCGCGGGCAGCCAGTACCACTGATCGGCGCGCAGCGTGAGGGCCACGACGGCGCTCGCGGTGACGCACAGGGCGACCCGCAGCCCGTCGCTCCGGCCGGCGGGGCCGAGAACACGACGCAGATACCGGCGCGCAGGCCGCAGGGGGTGCGCCCCGGCTCGGGCACGGGCGCGTCGGCAGAGGGCCGCTGTGAGCAGTCGGCAGGGGTGCCGTCGCGCCCCGCGGCGTGACAGGATCCCTGATCGATGAACGACTTGGCGTGCTGTGTGCGATGCGGCGGAACGGTGGCCCCTGACGGCTGGTGCTGGGACTGCGGAGCGGCGCAGCCGGCGTACCGCGCCCATGTGGAGATCACGGCGGGCGGCCGCGCGGCAGGAGTCAGCGACCGAGGCAGGCGCCGCGCCGTCAACGCGGATGAGATGGCACTGGACACCACCGGCACATGGACGGTCGCCGCCGTGTGCGACGGAGTGTCCATGTCGCCGCTGGCGGAGCGCGCTGCCCGGGTGGGGGCCCAAACGGGCGTGACCGTACTGGCCGCACGGCTGCACGCGGGCGCCGTGCCGGAAACCGCACTCGCCGATGCCTCCCTGCGCGCCTTTCACGCCGTCGCGGCGCTGGCCGCATCGCCGGACGCCGCCCCCGCGTGCACGTTCGTGGCGGCCGTCGCGCACCCCGACGGGATCTGGAGCGCCGGGGTCGGCGACAGCCGTGCCTACTGGCTGCCCGACGAGGGGCCGGGAGTGCTGCTCACCGAGGACGACACGGGCGAACACGAGGTGATCACCTCCTGGCTGGGGGCCGGCGCCGACGAACCCTCACCACAGGTCCATAGCAGGCGGCCGCGCGCACCGGGTCGTCTGCTGCTGTGCACCGACGGCCTGTGGCGCTGCCTGCCCGGTGCGGATGACCTGCGGGCGGTGCTCACCCGCCGCCCGCAGGCGACGGGCGGGGGCGACGAGCTGCTCGAAGAAGCCCGTTCGCTGGTCGGGCACGCCCTCGACGCGGGCGGCGACGACAACATCACGGCTCTCCTCATCCGCCACGCCTGAGAGCCCTCCCGGCCGTGCCAGGAGATGCCCGCATCCCCCGAGACCTGAAGGGCGAGCACCGACCGCACTCTCCCGCGGCACAACATCGTCGGGCCGCGCAACGCCGCCGCCGGTGGCACCGGTCCCCGGCGCGCCCCTCAGGCCCTCGCGCCGGCGAGCCATCGCGCAGCAGACCATGCAGACCAGCACCAGTTCCCAGGGCGGCGCGAGGGACACGCCCCGTGCGCCTCGTCATTTTGAGCCTCACCGGTCAGGGAGCATTCTGGGATCAGAGCCGTGAACGGGTCCGCGGTTCGGCGGTCCGAGCGGCGCAGGACGAAGTGGTGGGCCCATGGGCATCCGCGCGAGCGGACGGCCGGGCGCGAACGACGGAGTGCCCCGGCCACCGGCGGTGACCGGAAAACCTCCGGCACCGGCCGGATCCGGCTCGCCCCCTCCGCCCCCTTCCCATGCTTCGGGCCGCTCCGACGAGCCCGCACGCAGCCGCTCCGACGGGCCCGCACCCAACGGAAACAACGCACGGGACGGCCGGGCCCTGTCCGAACTGCCGGGCTGGATCCTGGAGCAGCTTCCGGTGCCGGTGGCGTTCTTCGACCGCCGAAGGCGCCTCGTCTCGGCCAACACGGCCGCCAGGGCCTCGATCGACAGGTCCCGCGAGGACCTGCGCGGGCTGTTGCCCGGAGAGATGGCGCCGGGCGTGCTGCTCGAGGGCGCCGAGGGCCTCGACGCGGCTGTCGCGGAGGTGCTGGGAACCGGAGAGCCCAGGACGTACGAGACGCGCCTGCTGCCCGGGGACGGTGACCACGCGTGGGTGGCCGTGCTGTCCCCGGTGAAGGACCGCACGGGCGCGGTGCAGGGCGTCTGCGTGGTGACCATCGACACCACCGAGCAGTTCTGGGCGCGACGCCGCATGGCCGTGCTGAATGAGGCGAGCATGCGCATCGGCAGCACGCTGGACCTGCGCCGCACCGCCGAGGAAATGGTCGAGCTGGCCACCGAGAGCTTCGCCGACTTCGCCACCGTGGACCTGCTGGCGGGTGTCATGGAGGGCGAGGAGGCGAGGCCGGCCACGGGCGGCGACGCCCTCGTCTTCCGCCGCGTGGCCCAGAGCTCGGTCCTGGAGGGCTGCCCCGAGTCGGTCGTACCGCTGGGGGAGCGCCATACCTGCGCCCGCGACTCGGCACTCGGCCGCGCCCTGGTGGAGGGCGAGGCGGCACGGTACGTGATCGACGGCGACGCCCTGCGGCGGTGGTGGGCGGCCGATCCCGCACAGGCCCGGAGCATGCGTACCCATGGGATCCACTCGATGGTGGTGGCACCCCTCAAGGCGCGCGGCGCCACCCTGGGCATCGCGATCTTCTGCCGCCACCGGACCGCCGAGCGATTCGACGACAGCGATCTCCTGCTCGCGGGCGAAATCGTCTCCCGTGCCGCGGTCTGTGTGGACAACGCCCGCCGCTACACCCGCGAACACGCCACCGCCCTGGCACTCCAGCGCAGTCTGCTGCCCCGCCGGACGGCACGGCAGCACGCCGTGGACGTCGCCTCGCGTTATCTCCCGAGCGCGACGGGGGCGGGCATCGGCGGCGACTGGTTCGACGTCGTCCCGCTGTCGGGTGCCCGGGTCGCCCTGGTCGTGGGTGATGTCGTGGGCCACGGAGTCCAGGCATCGGCCACCATGGGCCGCCTGCGCACCGCCGTACGCACTCTCGCCGACGTGGACCTGGCGCCGGACGAACTGCTCACCCAGCTCGACGACCTCGTCCTCAAGCTGGATCGCGAGGAGGCGCAGGACAGCGGGAGCACATCGTCCGTCGTCGGGGCGACATGCCTGTACGCGGCGTACGACCCCGTCTCGGGGCGGTGTTCGATTGCCAGGGCCGGGCACCCCGAACCCGTACTCGTCCGCCCCGACGGCTCCGCCGTGCTCCTCGGTGTGCCGGCCGGACCGCCTCTCGGCGTGGGCGGCCTGCCGTTCGAGGTGGTCGAATTCGAGATCCCCGAGGGCAGCCTGCTGGCCCTGTACACCAACGGTCTCATCGAACTGCCCGGCCGCGACATCGATGCCGCGCTCGACGTCCTGCGCGACACCCTCGCCCACTCCGAGCCGTCCTTGGAGGACACCTGCGACACCGTCGTACGGGCCCTCCTGAGCGACCGGAGGCCCGACGACGACGTCGCACTCCTCCTTGCCCGCACCCGCCGGCTCGGCCCGGCCCACTACGCCACCTGGGACCTGCCCGCCGACCCGGCCGTCGTCGCCACGGCCCGCAAATACGCCTCCGCGCAACTGGAGACTTGGGGCTTCGGCGACGCCATCTTCACGACCGAACTGGTCGTGAGCGAACTCGTCACCAACGCCATCCGCTACGGCGGCGGTCCCATCCAGCTGCACCTGATCCGGGACACGGCGCTCGTGTGCGAGGTGTCCGACGGCAGCAGCACCGCGCCGCATCTGCGCCGCGCCCGGATCCTCGAGGAGGGTGGCCGCGGGCTCATGCTGGTCGCGAGCGTCACCGAGTGCTGGGGCACCCGCTACGGCCCGACCGGCAAGACGATCTGGGCCGAGCAGCCCCTGCCGGAGACATGACCACGGCGGCAGCCGTCAGGGAGTCGTCCTCACATGGTCCCGGGCGGGCTCGGCGCCGAAGTCGCGGTCGGGGACCAGAGCGCAGGCCGGCGGCGCCGAGGGGCGTGGGGCGACGAAGTACTCGGCGTCCTTGGGGCGGTGGTCCGCGGAGAGTCGCGGGCGCTGGGCCGGTTCGAGGTGCGGGATGTGCTTCGAGCAGTGCACGTACGCCTCTTCCACGACGAGGTGGACCCACAGGTCGGGGCGGCGTCCGGGAGCCGTGTCGACAGGGAGGTGCGGATGGTCCCGCCTTTGCTCGTCGTCGGTACGCAGCAGCGCCGTTCCGTTGACGTGCAGGCCGATGTGATGGTGGGTGAAGTCGATGAACAAAAGCCCCAGATGCGGATTCTCCGTGATGTTCCCAGCGCTCGCGAGGACACCGTTTCCCCGGTACTCGGGGTAGGTCAGGGTCCGTTGGTCCAGGTCGACGACGAAACCCGGCGGGCCGGCACGGAAGCTGGCGTCGCACTCTCCCCCGGCATCGGCCGTGGAGATGAAGACCATGCTCTGGCGTCGTATGAAGTCCCGCATTTGGGGCGTGAGCTGGGGCTGTACCTGACGGCCGTAGAATCCGGCGGCCCGTTCCGCGCTGCCGAGGTGGTTCTGCAGCAGACGCTCGCCGGCGGATCCGAAGGTGCCGCTGTGAGGTGTCACGGGGGGTCGTCCTCTTCCTGTGGGGCCGTGTGGAACCGGTGGTGCCTGTGCGTCGGATTCCGTTGGGTCGGACCCGACCATGAGGGCCACTATGGTGCCCGGTCCGGGCTCTGGGAAGGCGTCGAAGCCGTCGTGCAGTTGTGAAGATCCACTGATCATGGTGGCGCGGGACGCCGCTCACCGGCCCGCCCAGGGCGAACGCACTGCTCGGCGCGGACGGCGGACGGCGGACGGTGTGACGCCTGTGCGGCGGGTCGGCCGAGTTCGCGGCAGGTGATGCCGAACCGTCCCGACCGGTCGAGCTCGTACACCGGACGGGTGTAACCCGGGCGGCCTCGAACCGGGCGCGTGCCCGAGCCGCTGCATCACCTCACCGCGGCCGCGTTGTGGTCGGAGACGTCGACGGCGACGGCGGCCGGAAGCGGTGGCCGCGCGCGCGTGGACCAGCGCCCCGCCACCTCCGGATCGGAGGCGTGGAGAGGGCCGATGCGCGAGGTGCCGCGGCACGGACGGCCGACAGCGAGCCCTCCGGCTCGCCCCGAGCCCTGCGTCGTCGGTGGTGCGGCCGGGCAGACCGGCTGCGACGCGCAGCGACGACAGCGGGATCACGTCGAACCAGTCGCCGCCCACGCTGGCGGTCCCCTCCGCCGCGAGGTAGGCGCCCGCCGTCGCCGTCGCCGTCGCCGTCGCCGTCGCCGTCGCCGCCGCCGTGTCCGTGTTCGCCCGCGGAAGCAGGCTGTGCCGGAGCGTGACGGCCGTACGGTGCTCACGGTGAAGCGCCGGCCGTTGTCCCCCGGCCGGCCCGGCTGGCGATCTCCAGCATCAGCCGCTTGTCCGCCCCGACGAAGGGCCGCGGGTTCGGGTGCGGGCCACCCTCACGTATCCGACGGCGACGCCGCGGGCGAGTAGTGGAGCGGTCAGGGACGGCCGCATGCCCGGCGGCACATACAGCGCGACGAGTCGGGGTCGTCGCCGAGCAGCGCCGACGCCTGCCCGGGGGTGTGGGAGACGATGGGCCGCCGCGGCCCTCGCCGGGAACTTCCGAGCGCCGACGGGTGCGCCGGTCCGGCGGGACGTCCCGTACGCCTGGTACGCCCCGGCCCGGCGCGGCTGCCCTACCGGTTCGCCCACCCTGCACGCGGGCCGCGAGCGGATCACGGCATGTGGAGCCGCTGGTGGATCGTCGCTGCGGCGCGGCTCAGGAGACCCGCCTCCCAGGGGAAGGCCATCAACGCGCCGAGCGGGTGCGCATCATCGTCCTGCGGTCATGTGCCGTGACTCCTCGACGGTGCGGATCCTGAAGGGGCCCCGCCCGAGGGCCCGGACCAGCGGCACAACGGTCACTCTTACGCGCCGCCGTTTCGTCGGGCGCCACCCGGTGAGCAGGGGGTAGTCAGGAGACGGCACACCGGGCCCGGCCACCGTCCGGTGGGCCGTGCTCTGCCGAGCCTGACACGGAAGGGTTTCCATGGCGACGCCGACCGAGCAGCCCGTCACACCGCTACCGGTTCCGCACCGCGGACGGGGCGCCGTGGTGATCTCCTGGATCACCACCACGGACCACAAGAAGGTCGGACACCTGTACCTGATCGCGTCGTTCCTCTTCTTCGTCGTCGGCGGTGTGATGGCGATGCTGCTCCGGGCGGAGTTGGCGCGGCCCGGCCTCCAGATCATCAGCAGCGAGCAGTACAACCAGATGTTCACGATGCACGGCACGATCATGCTGCTGCTGTTCGCCACCCCGACGTTCGCCGGATTCGCCAACGCCGTCATGCCGTTGCAGATCGGCTCGCCGGACGTCGCGTTCCCCCGTCTCAACATGTTCTCCTTCTGGCTGTTCCTCTTCGGCGGCCTGATCGTGCTGGGCAGTCTCCTGACACCACAGGGCGCGGCGGATTTCGGATGGACCGCGTACACCCCGCTCAGCGGAGGCGTACGCGCGCCGTTCGTGGGCGGAGACATGTGGATCATGGGGCTCGCGCTGGCCGGGTTCGGCACGATCCTCGGCGCGGTCAACTTCGTCACCACGATCATCTGCCTGCGGGGACCCGGCATGACCATGTTCCGGATGCCGATCTTCACCTGGAACGTGCTGTTCACCTCGGTGCTCGTCCTGATGGCGTTCCCGGTCCTCGCGGCCGCTCTGCTGGTCCTGGAGGCCGACCGCCGCTTCGGCGCGCAGGTGTTCAGTCCGGAGAACGGCGGCGCGCTGCTGTGGCAGCACCTGTTCTGGTTCTTCGGTCATCCGGAGGTCTACATCATCGCGCTGCCGTTCTTCGGCATCGTCACCGAGATCATCCCGGTGTTCTCGCGCAAGCCGATCTTCGGCTATGTCGGGCTCGTCGGCGCCACCATCGCCATCACGGGTCTGTCGGTGGTGGTGTGGGCCCACCACATGTTCGCGACAGGTGCCGTCCTGTTGCCGTTCTTCTCGTTCATGACCTTCCTGATCGCCGTGCCGACAGGGGTCAAGTTCTTCAACTGGATCGGCACGATGTGGACCGGGTCCCTGTCCTTCGAGACGCCGATGCTGTGGTCGATCGGCTTTCTCGTGACCTTCCTCTTCGGCGGTCTCACCGGCATCATCCTGGCGTCACCACCGATGGATTTCCACGTCACCGATACCTACTTCGTGGTGGCGCACTTCCACTACGTCGTCTTCGGCACGGTCGTGTTCGCGATGTTCGCCGGCTTCCACTTCTGGTGGCCGAAGATGACCGGCACCATGCTCGACGAACGCCTCGGCAAGATCCATTTCTGGACCCTGTTCGTCGGATTCCACACCACCTTCCTGGTCCAGCACTGGCTCGCTGCCGAAGGCATGCCCCGCCGCTACGCCGACTACCTCGCCGCCGACGGCTTCACCGCGCTCAACACCCTGTCCTCCATCGGAGCCTTCCTGCTGGGCATCTCGACACTGCCGTTCCTCTACAACGTGTGGAAGACCGCCAAAATCGGCAAACGCGTCGACGTCGACGACCCCTGGGGCTACGGGCGCTCCCTGGAGTGGGCCACCTCGTGCCCGCCGCCCCGCCACAACTTCGTCGCACTGCCGAGGATCCGCTCCGAATCGCCTGCCTTCGACCTGCACCATCCCGCCCTCGCACGGCTCGACGAGGCACGGTCACAAGGCCGCCGCGATGCGGTGGAACCGGGCAAGGGAATCGAAAAACCGATGCAGGGCGAGGACTGACACGGCGCAGCCGACCGAGTACCCGACGGGCGCGGCTCGCCGTCGCCGACGCCCGGTCCTAGACTGAGACGCGGGTGTCCTGCGATGTCACGGGAGGCTCGTGTGGCTGCCGAGACTGCGAGTTGCCGCCCCAGCAGGGCGAACGCCCCGCGCTATCTCCCCATTGCCGAGCACGGTCTGATCGGCGACCTGCGCAGCAGCGCGCTCGTCGGCACGGACGGCACCATCGACTGGTACTGCTGTACCCGCTTCGACGCCCCCAGCGTCTTCGCGTCGATCCTCGATGCCGACCGCGGAGGCTCGTTCGCCCTCGCCCCTGACGTGCCGGTGCGCACGAAGCAGTTCTACTTCCCCGACACCAACATTCTGATCACCCGCTTCTACGCGGACGACGGCGTCGGCGAGGTCCAGGACTTCATGCCCGTCGTCGACGACTCGCGGGAGGCGGACCGGCACCGGCTGATCCGACGGGTGCTCTGCGTCCGCGGTTCGCTGCCGTTCACCGCGAGGGTGGCGCCCCGGTTCGACTACGGCAGGCGCGACCACTCGGTGAGCACCCGCTGCGGCCAGACCCTCTTCGACTCGCCGGACCTCTCTCTGGCCCTGACATCCACGGTGCCGGTCGAGATCGACGGCCGCGACGCCTGCTGCTCGTTCAAACTCGTCGAGGGCGAGACCGCCGTCTTCGCGCTCGACCGGATCGGCGGCGCCGTACAGCCCCGGCCCTGCGCGCAGACCGAGGCGGAGGACCTGTTCGACGCCACCGTGCGGTACTGGCGCGGCTGGCTGTCCCGGTCGCGCTACCGCGGCCGCTGGCGGGAGATGGTGCACCGCTCCGCGCTCACCCTCAAGCTCCTCACCTACGCGCCGACCGGCGCGATCGTGGCGGCGCCCACGACCAGCCTGCCGGAACAGATCGGCGGCGAGCGCAACTGGGACTACCGCTACGTATGGGTCCGCGACGCCGCCTTCTGCATCTACGCACTCCTCAGGCTGGGCTTCACCGACGAAGCCGAGGCCTTCGTCAGCTTCCTCTCCGAGAAAGCCGCCGCCCCGGGAGGCACGGACGGCAGCGGCGGCACGGGAGGCACGGACGGCACGAGCGGCCGGCTGCAGATCATGTACGGCATCGACGGCCGGCGGGACCTCCCCGAGGAGGAACTCACGCACCTCGAAGGCCACGAGGGCTCTGCCCCGGTCCGTATCGGCAACGACGCCGTCGGCCAGCTCCAACTGGACATCTACGGTGCCCTCATCGACTGCCTGTACCTCTACGACAAGTGGGGGCAGCCGTTGTCCAGCGCCCACTGGGACACCGTCGTGGACCTGGTCGACTGGGTCTGCGAGAACTGGGACCAGCCGGACGAGGGCGTGTGGGAGACCCGCGGCGGACGCAAGAAGTTCCTGTACTCGCAGCTGATGTGCTGGGTGGCGATCGAACGCGCGATGAGGATCGCGAGAGGCCGCGGCCTGCCCGCTGACATGGCTCGCTGGGCGCACGCCCGCGACACGATCTACCGGCGGATCATGGACCGCGGGTGGTCGGCACGACGGAACGCGTTCGTCCAGCACGAGGGCGAGGACGTCCTCGACGCGGCCGTCCTGATGATGCCGCTGGCCAAGTTCATCTCACCGACGGACCCCAAATGGCTGTCCACCCTCGACGCGCTGGGGGAGGACCTGGTCTCCGACTCCCTGGTGTACCGCTACGACCCTCAGGCCAGCCCCGACGGACTGCGCGGGGAGGAGGGCACGTTCTCGATCTGCTCCTTCTGGTACGTCGAGGCGCTCGCCCGCGCCGGACGCCTGGACGAGGCCCGGCTTGCCTTCGAGAAGATGCTCACCTACGCCAACCACGTCGGTCTGTACGCCGAGGAGATCGGCCGGACCGGCGAACAGACCGGCAACTTCCCGCAGGCCTTCACACATCTGGCGCTCATCAGCGCGGCGTTCAACCTCGACCGGGCCCTCGGCTGACTCCTTCCCCGCCGGGCACTGCACGCCGGGAGGACTTCCCTGCCGCACTCTGCCCGGTGGGGGACTTCCCTGCCGGGCACCGGCGGCTCGCCGCCTACATGTTGATCATGTGGCCGGCCAGTCCGTGGACCGCTTCCTTCACCGCCTCGCCGAGGGTGGGGTGCGCGTGGACATTGCGGGCCACTTCGTGCACCGTCAAGTCCCACTGCTGCGCCAGCGTCAGCTCCGGCAGCAGTTCGGTGACCTCCGGGCCGATGAGGTGGGCTCCCAGCAGCTCCCCGTGCCGGCCGTCGCTGAGGATCTTCACGAAGCCGGCGGGGTCGCCGAGTCCATGGGCCTTGCCGTTGGCGGTGAAGGGGAACTTCTGGACCTGTACGTCGAAGCCGCGCTCCCGCGCCTGCGCCTCCGTCCAGCCGAAGCTGGCGATCTGCGGCTGGCAGTAGGTGGCACGCGGGATCATGATGTAGTCGAGCTCCATGGTCTCCGCGTCCGCGATCGTCTCGGCGGCCACGATGCCCATGGCCTCGGCCGCGTGCGCGAGCATCAGCTTCGCCGTCACATCACCGATCGCGAAGATGTGAGGAACGCTCGTGCGGCAGCGCGCGTCGACATCGACCGCCCCACGATCGGTCAATCGCACACCGGTGTTCTCCAGGCCGTAACCGGTCACGCGCGGCTGGAAGCCGATGGCCTGCAGCACCTTGTCGGCTTCGAGGATCTGGCGCTGCCCGCCCGTCGTCACATGCACGCGCACCTGCGGGCCCGAGTCGTCGATCGCCTCGACACGCGTCGACGTCAGGACGTTGACACCCAGCTTGCGGTACCGGCGGGCGAGTTCGGCGGAGACCTCCTCGTCCTCCAGCGGCACCACCCGGTCCAGGAACTCCACGAGCGTCACCTGCACGCCGTAGTTGTGCAGGACGTATGCGAACTCGACGCCGATCGCACCGGCGCCCGCGATGATGACACTGCCGGGCAGCCGGTCGCTGAGGATCTGTTCCTCGTACGTCACGACCCGCTCGCTCAGGCTCGTGCCCGGCAGCAGCCTCGTCGTGGCCCCCGTGGCGAGGATGCAGTGATCGAAATCGATGCTCTGCTCCGTGCCGTCGGCGGCCCGGACGCGCATGGCGTGCGCATCGGTGAAGACCCCGGTCCCGTCGTACTCGGTGATGCCGTTCTTCTTCATCAGGTAGTGCACACCCTTGACGCGCCCGTCGGCCACCCTCCGGCTGCGCCGGAACGCTTCGGTGTAGTCGAAGTCGACCCCGCCCTCGACGCGGATCCCGAAGGTCTTCGCCTCATGGGTGAACAGATGGGCCAACTCGGCATTGCGCAGCAGCGCCTTGGAGGGAATGCACCCCACGTTCAGGCACACACCACCCCAGTACCGTTCCTCGACCACCGCCACCGACATCCCCAGCTGGGCGCAGCGGACCGCCGCCGTGTAACCACCGGGACCGGCCCCGAGGACCACGACATCGAAGTGTGCACTCATGCCGGCACGATAGGGGGCGGGCGCGCCGTGAGCGGCGCAATCGCCGTGCGATACCAGCCAAATCCACCGGAAGAGCCCGATACGGCGGGCCGGATGCGGGAGGCCGTGCGGGCAGGGACCGGCGGACCCGGTCGGTGGAGGGTTCCGGCCGGGAGGGCCGGAACCCCGTGGTTCACCTGCCGCAGCTGCGCGGGTGATGGATGTCGAGCACGAAGCGCTCCGGCGAGTGGAGCGTGCGCGTCGTGTAGGAGGGTTTGGTGTGGAAGGCGGCTCCGAAGGTGACCACTCCTTCGTAGTCGCCGGTCAGCGCGATGCCTTTGAGGGCGGGCAGCGCGATCTTGGTGAGCCGCGGCCCCTTGTAGACGGACCTGCCCTTGTCGTCATGGGCGGCGGCGGGCGAGAGTCTGATCTCCAGGAAGTGCTTTCCGGCGAGCGGGACCTTCGTCCCCAGGCCGTCGTAGTGCAGCGCCTTCACCGCTGTCACGGTGACCGGCGGCACCTTGCCGCGGATGTCGATGACGATTCTGTCGAACGTGCTGTGGCCGCCCCAGCGCGCGTTGGTGACCAGGGCGGTCGCCGGGGCCGACGACTTGGCCGAGGACGGTGCCGCGGACTGCGAGGCGGAGGCGGGGATCGTGGCTCCGATCCCGGCGGTGAGGAGAATGCTCGCGGCGACCGCCGCGAGACGTGACCGGTGCTGCATGGTGTCCCCCATTTCTTCCTGTGCGGGGACTGCGGTGTCACTGAAGGAGACACGCCGCGAAAAGGAATGGTTGCAGCATTATCGACCCATTTCCTTGATATCTGCGGACGCCGTCCGGAGCCCAGGGCTTCGCCGGGCCGGGCTGTCCGACATCTGTTGCGCTCATGGCATGGGCATGTAATCTCCGCGCTCGGTCAGTGGTAACCCCACCTCGCCCGCCTCCGACAAGGAGTCCCATGCGCCGCATGTCCATATCGGTCAGATCCCGTCTCGCCGGCCCCGGCATCCTCGCCGTCGTCACCGCGACCGCCGCATCGATGCTGCTGTCTCTGCCCGGCGCGGCCGCCGCGACCGGACGGCAGTCCGTCACGAACGGAGCCTCGACCGAGGCGACCGTGCCCGTCACCGCGCCGCAGGCCACCGGCACAGTACGGCCGATCAGCGGTGCCTACATCGTGCGGCTGAAGCCGGGCGCCGACCCCCGCGGCCTCGCGAAGGCCCTGTCCGTGAGTCCGCGCTTCGTCTACGACACCGCGGTGAACGGTTTCGCCGCCGACCTCACCCAGGGCCAGCTGCGCGCGCTCCAGCGCGAGAAGTCCGTCGCCGGCATCGAGCAGGACGCGTGGGTCGACCAGGCCCACGACGACACGCAGACGAACCCGCCGTCCTGGGGCATCGACCGTGTCGACCAGCGGAACCTGCCGCTGTCCACGAGCTACACCTCCACCGCTACCGGTGCGGGCGTCCACGCGTACGTCATCGACACCGGCATCGACGTCTCCCACCCCGACTTCGGCGGGCGCGCGCAGTTCGACCTCAATGTGATCGACCGGAAGGACACCGACTGCGACGGTCACGGCACCCACGTCGCGGGCACCATCGGCTCCCGGACCTACGGCGTCGCCAAGGGCGCCGGCCTGCACGCCGTGAAGATCCTCAACTGCCGAGGCTCCGGACGCACATCGGCGACGATCGAGGCCATCGACTGGGTCACCGCCAACGCCCAGAAGCCGGCGGTCGCCAACACGTCGTGGAACTGGACATGGTCGGACACCCTCGCGGCCTCGCTGACGGCGATGATGGACTCCGGTGTGTTTCTGGCGACCTCCGGCGGCAACACCGGCGCCGACTCCTGCGACCGGCTGCCCCGCGCGCTGACGCAGGCGACGGCGGTCGGCGCGACGACGAGCGCGGACGGCAGGGCGTCCTACTCGTCGACCGGCGCATGCATCGACCTCTACGCACCGGGCTCGGCGATCGTGTCGACCCAGCCGGGCGACACGATCGCCACCTTCAACGGCACGTCCATGGCGACGCCGCACGTCGCCGGGATCGCGGCGCTGTACAAGAGCGCCCACGGTGACACCGGCCAGGCGGCGCTGAGCACCTGGCTGACCGGCAACGCGACGCCCGGGGCCGTCCAGGGTGACCTCGCCGGCACGCCCAACCTGCTCGCGTACACCGGCGGACTCTAGGAGCACGGTGCCGTCCGGACCGGCGCACGGTCCGGCCCGGACGGCCGCGCGAGCGGTGTCGCGTCCGAACACCGCCGCGCGCCGGGGCCGTTCAGGGGCGCGACCGGGGTCGTTCGGCTTCGTCAGGGCAGCAGCGCGCCGGTGGTCTCCGCGTGGCGGATCCGTACGGGTTCGGTCTCCGCGTTGTTGTGCCGGTGCGCCCAGCTCTCGAGGGCGACGCGACAGGCGTGGTCCAGATGGCGCAGACCCGCGAGGTCGAGCTCGATCGGCCGGTCCTGCGGGAGTTCCTCCAACTGTTCGAGAATGCGCGGCAGTCGTAGGAAGGTCGCGTTGCCCGTCAGTGTGACCACGATGCGGCCCCCGGTAAGACGCCGCGTGCCGAGGTGGACGTGCGAGGTCTCCCACGCGGACTTCACCACCGCGAGCAACAGGCCGAGGATCACGCCCTCGAAGAGATTCGTCACGACGACGGCCACGGCGGTCACCGCCAGCAGGACCGCCTCACCGCGGTGTGCGCGCCACAGCGGCAGGAGGTCCTTCACGGGGACGAGCTTGCATCCGGCGTGGACCAGGACACCGGCGAGCGCCGCCAGAGGGATGAGGCCGATGACGGCCGGGAGCAGGGCCGCGAACAGCAGCAGCCACAGACCGTGCGCGATACGGGAGAGGGATGTACGGGCACCGGCCTGGACGTTGGCGGCGCTGCGCACGATCACCGCCGTCATCGGCAGCGCGCCGAGCGCACCGCAGAGAGTGTTGCCCACACCCTGCGCCATGAGTTCCTTGTCGTAGTCGGTGCGCGGACCGCCGTGCATGCGGTCGACCGCCGCGGCGCTGAACAGGCTCTCCGCCGAGGCGATGAGGGCGAACGCCAGCACCGTGCCGATGACCGCCGTGCTGCCGAGCTGCCCGAAGTCCTCCGCGCCGGGCGGCCGGACGGCTTCCAACAGCCCGCTGACCTCGACCGTCGCCGGCGACAGACCAGTCCCGGCGGTGACTGCGGTGGCGAGCGCGACCGCGGCCAGCGGGCCGGGGACCATACGCACCCGCGCGGGCAGCCGCGGCCACAGGACCAGCACGGCGACAGTGGCCGCGCCGATGGAGAAGGCCGACAGGGCGGCGGTGCTTGCGGCGATCTCGGCGGCGAGTCCAGGCAGACCGGCCAGCTTGCCGAGGCCGCTGCTCGGCTGCGCCGTGTCCGCCATGGCGTAGATCTGCCCCAGCACGATCACCAGTCCGATGCCCGCCAGCATGCCCTGCACGACGGAGACGGAGATGGCACGGAACCACCGGCCGAACCGCGCGGCTCCCAGGGCGATTTGGAGCACTCCGGCGGCCAGCACGATCGGACCGAGCGCGCCGAGGCCGTGTTCCTGGACGGTTTCGAGGACGAGGACGGTCAGCCCGGCTGCCGGGCCACTGACCTGGAGGGAACTGCCGGGCAGCGCGCCGACGACGAGACCGCCGACGATGCCGGTGATCAGGCCGAGCTCGGCGGGCACGCCGGAGGCGACGGCCACACCGACGCACAAGGGCAGTGCGACCAGGAAGACGACGACGGAGGCGAGCAGGTCGCGTCGTACGACCTGGGGGCTGATGATGCCGAAGGGACGAGTAGGTGACACCACGGGCGAGGGTCCTCAAGGTACGGTCCGGCCCGGCCGTGGCGGGCCGGTGCGCGGAGGAGGTGGGGGAAACGTGCATGGCACGGCGACCGGGGCGTGCGCCTCCGTGTCACGCGTGTGCAGGGGGGAGTCAGGGCCGAACTCAGCCCCGGGGCAGCCGCGTTGGGCTGAGCGTCAGATCGCGTCGAATACGTCGGCGGTGCCGGGCCGGTGGACGCTGACGGTGCCGGTGTGCACCTCGTAGTACCAGCCGTGCAGCCTCAGCGAGCCGTCCTGGAGGCCCTCCCGCACAGCGGGATGGCCGCGGAGTGTCTCCAGTTGCGCAAGCACATGCTGCTGCACGGCCCGAGCCAGGTCGGGGGAGTCCTCGGCGGAGCGCTGCACGCGTGTGGTGTGCTCCAGCCACTCCCGCACCGCGGGCATCGAGGACAGATCGTCGCCGCGGACCAGGGCCCCCACCGCGCCGCAGTGGGAGTGTCCGCAGACGACGATGTCGCGGACGGAGAGCACACGCAGCGCGTATTCGATGGTGGCCGCCTCGCCGGCGGGCCGGCCCTGCGGCGGGTAGGCCGGAACGATGTTGCCCGCCGTGCGGAGTTCGAACAACTCGCCGGGGCGGGCGCCGGTGATCCACGCGGGGACGACGCGTGAGTCCGAGCAGGTGATGAAGAGGACCTCCGGGGCCTGGCCGTCCGCGAGGGGCATGAACTCCTGCGCGTTGCCGGCGACGTGCTCCGCGAAGGACCGGGCGTGGTCGATGAGCGACTGCATGATGGCCTGCCTCCTGCATCGCGACGTGCGCCGCGGTGCGGTGTGGTCGGGTCAGATGGGCATGTTCTCGACTGGTCGACGTGTCTACTGGTCGACGCGTCTACTGGTCGACGCGTCGACAGGGCGTCGGGGTGGGCGCCTGGCCTCGCGTCCCGATTTCCTCGCGGCGACCGCTCGGGGTTGGGGCGACCGCCGTCTGCGGTCCGATTCTGCTCGGCCGCCACTACCGGGACTTTACCAGCGCATTACCTTGTGATGACAGATCACAAATACGCCAAGCCTCCCGGCCGCACGACTCATTCTTTGCGCCGGCCGGCGACACCGAGGCGGCCTCCGGTCGGATCGATTCCGGGGAGGCGGCACCAGCGCGGCCACTTCCATCGGCGGGACACCTCGGCCATCATGATCGGGCGTCAGCGATGCCGTCCGCAAAGAAGGTGACGCCCATGGCCGGGTACCGGATGGGACACGGCGTTTTGCGCCGCAAACCCATTGAGCAGATCGAAGAGCCCGACGTCCATCAACGGCTGACCCGGACCCTCGGGCTCTGGCAGCTCACCGCCATCGGCGTCGGCGGCATCATCGGCGCGGGCATCTTCAGCCTGGCCGGTGCCGTCGCCAACGGCACCGCGGGTCCGGCCGTGCTGGTCTCGTTCCTGGTCGCGGGTGTCGCCAGCGCCGCGGCCGCCTTCTCGTACGCCGAGTTCGCGGGCATGATCCCGAAGGCCGGGTCGGCGTACACCTACGGATACGCGGTCCTCGGCGAACTGGCGGGCTGGTTCATCGGCTGGGACCTCCTGCTGGAGTACACGGCGATCGTGGCCGTCGTGGCGATCGGCATCTCCGGGTACTTCAACTTCCTCATCGAGTCGATGGGCGCCGAGGTGCCGGCCTGGATGCTGGGCGCGCCCGGCACCGGTGACGGACACAGGGTCGACCTGTTCGCGGTGCTGCTCTGCCTGCTGATCGCCTACCTCCTCACGCTCGGCATCAAGAACGCGGCCCGCTTCGAGACGGGTGTCGTGGTGCTGAAGGTGCTCGTCGTCCTGCTGGTGATCGGCGTCGGAGTGGTGCACATCGACACCGGCAACTACGACCCCTTCTTCCCGTACGGTGTCGGCGGAGCATTCACCGGAGCGGCGACGGTGTTCTTCGCGGTCTTCGGATACGACGCGATGTCGACGGCGGCCGAGGAGTCCAAGGACGCCCAGCGGCACATGCCGAAGGCGATCGTCTACTCGCTGGCCATCTCGATGGTGCTCTATGTGCTCGCCTGCCTCGTTCTGACGGGCATGCAGAACTACCGCGACATCGACAGGGAGAGCGGCTTCTCCACGGCCTTCCAGTCGGTGGGGCTCGCCGGGCTCGCCAACGTGATCGCGGTCGGTGCCATCATCGGCATCCTCACCGTCATGTTCACGTTCATGCTGGGCGTCACCCGTGTCTGGTTCTCCATGAGCCGGGACGGGCTGCTGCCGAAATGGTTCGCGAAGACGCACGAGACCCGACATGTGCCGACCCGGGTGACGTGGATCGTCGGCTTCGCCTCGGCGGCCATCGCGGGCTTTCTGCCGATCGGCGAGGCCGCCGAACTCACCAACATCGGCATCCTGCTGGCCTTCGTGGTGGTGTGCATCGCCGTGATCGTGCTGCGCTACCGCCGGCCCGACCTGCCGCGCACCTTCCGCTGCCCGGGAATGCCGGTGGTGCCCTCGCTGGGCGTGATCTTTTCGGTCTGGCTGATCACGTTCCTGCAGTGGCAGACATGGGCACGGTTCGCGGTCTGGTTCCTGCTGGGGCTTGTCGTCTACTTCGCCTACTCCTACCGCAAGTCGGAGCTGGCCAAGGCGGAAGCCGCGGCGGAGACGGGGGCCGGGCCGGGGGCGCCCGGAAGCTGACAGGAGTGGCGGGCCCGGCCGTCCCATCGGCCGGGCCGCTCGTCGGGGTCAACCGAGTCCGGCACGTCGGCGGGTCCCCGGTTGCGAGGACACATCCTCTACGACCCCGCCACCGGGCGCGCCTGCATCGGCAGCGCACGTCACCGCCCTCCGCTCGTGCTCCATCCCGGACTGCACTGTCGGAGACCGTCGACGCCGTCCTCGGCGTCGACGGTCTCGGTGTGGGTGGTCACCCCTTCGGCGCGATGTGGATCGACCTGCCGGAAGGCGCCACGCTCGCGCTGTACACCGACCATCTGATCGAGGCCCGCGGCCAGGACATCGAGGTGGGCCTGGCCGCCGTATTCGCCGAACTGTCCCGGTCCACCGGGCAGTTGGAGGAGACCGCGGACCGCTTGGTCGAGAACCTGCTGCTGGGTCCTCCGACCGACGACACGGTGTTCGCTCTCGCCCGGGTCCGTCGCAGCACCCCGCGCCACCCGTAGTCCGGACAGGCGGTCGGTGCCCCGGTCGAGTGAGTGTGCGGTCCGGGTGACAGAGGCGGGCGCGGACCGGGTAGGCATTGCCGCGTTGTGCCCCGAGCGCCGGAGGATGCTGTCCCATGCCCCTCACCCCCCACAACGGCGCCGCAAGGTGGCTGGTGCCCTTTCTCTGCCTGGCACCGCTGCTCGCCGGCTGCACCGAGGAACCGCGCACACCTGCCTCGCCGTCAGCACCGCCCTCCGCCTCCGCCGCCTTCTCGGCACCGCCGCCGACTGCCGGGCCGCCCGGCAGGCACGCCACCAGGGAGGACGCCCGGCCCCGGGCCGTGGCCGGGCGCCTTCCCGGGGTCGGGCCGGCCACCGGCTCCCGTATCCCCGGCGGCACGCGCCAGGCCCTGGTGGTCATCGGGGAGACGCCGGACACCAGCGTGGCCACCGCAGTGCTCTACGAACAGGACGGGACACGGCGGTGGCGCCGCACCGCCGGACCGTGGCCCGCGCACAACGCCCTGCGCGGCTGGACGTCCGAGCACTGGGAGGGTGATCTGCGCACACCGATCGGCGTCTTCGGGCTCGGCAATGCGGGCGGTCGGTTGCCGGACCCCGGGGCCCTGCTGCCTTACGACCAGAACGAGGAATTCGCCGCCCTGGGCACCGGCTTCCTCGGCGAACCCCTGGAGGGCTCCTTCGACCATGTGGTGGCCATCGACTACAACCGGATCCCGGGCACGACCCCGCTGGACAGGGAGAGGCCGCTGGGCACCGAGCGGGGCGGCGGTGTGTGGATCCATGTCGACCACGCCGGTCCCACCCAGGGGTGCATCTCGCTGCCCCGGGAAGCCATGCGGGAACTGCTGCGCGCCCTCGACCCCGACAAGCAGCCCGTGATCGTCATGGGCCCTGCCGCCGAACTCGCACAGTGACGACCCCGCGCGGACGGCCCGGTGGCGACGCCGTCACGGCGCGGCTTGTGCGCGTATGAGCCGGGGTGGATTCTGGAGGTCATGAACACTGCCGGTTCAGCCGCCACGAGTCCGTGGCACGCGGCGAACATATGGACCGCATGGAGCGTTCCGGAGAGTGCTGAGCTGGGTGGCCCTCTCGACGTCGCCGTGGCGGCCACGGTGGTTCTCGATGCCTGGAACACGGTCATCGGGTGGAGTCCCGCGGCCGCCTCCCTGCTCGGCTACTCGGGCGAGGAGGTCATCGGGCGGCCCGTCGACATGCTCCTGGGTGCCCACCCGGTCGAGAAGCCCGGTCGCACGGTGCACGACCTCCCGCCCAGTGGCAGCGACACACGCCTGGCCCGGCACCGGGACGGCCGTTCGCTGCAAGTGGTCGTCCTCGTGTGCCCGCTCGCGGGAGGCGGTGCGGCGACGCGGATCCTGGTGATAGCCGAACTGGAGAGCCTGCGCCTGTCGGAGACCCGGAAGGCCATGCTCAACGGTCTGACCACCCAGTCGGCGATCGGACTGGCCGTCTACGACACCGATCTGCGGCTGACCTGGGCGAACACGGCACACGACCTCGAAATGGGCCGCCCGCTCGCCGAGTACCGCGGCAAGGCCCCCGATGAGCTGTACCCCGACGGCACCCTGTTGACCATGGGCGGGCGCACGCTCGATGACGTCATGCAACGGGTGATCGACACCGGCGAACCCGTGATCGACCTGCATTTCCGGGGCCCGATGCCCAGCGATCCGGGCAAGGACCACGTCTGGTCGTGTTCGTACTACCGGCTCCTGGACGCCGACGGTCGTGTGCTGGGGGTGTGCGAGGACGCCTTCGACATCACGGACCGTTACGAGGTCCAGAACCGTCTGGCCCTGCTCGTCGAGGCGGGACGACGGATCGGGACCACGCTGGACGTCGTCGTCACGGCACGGGAGATCGCGGACGTGGCCGTGCCCGACTTCGCGGGCGTCGTCACGGTCGACGTCGAGCGTGCCGTGCTGGAGGGCGGGGACCCGGCCACCGATGTGCCGACCGGCGCGGCGTTCGTCCGCGTCGCCACCGGTTCGGACCCGCGGTCCGCAGCGGAGGCCGTGACGCCGGTGCCGTACGCCGAGGACGGCGACCCGCTGCCCGGGCGCGAGGGCGAGCCGGTCCGCCTCGTGCGGTACCCACGCGGCTCGCCACAGCTGCGCAGTCTGTCGTCGGGCGGCCGGGTGCTCGACGACAACACTCTGGTCGTGCCACTGCGAAGCCGCGGCGGCACGATGGGCCTGGTCACCTTCGTGCGCACCGGCCGTCCCGCCGTCTTCGACAACGGCGAGGTCGCGCTCGCGGACGAGTTGACCGCCCGCGCCGCCGTGTCCATCGACAACGCCCGCCGCTTCACCCGCGAACGCGTCGCGTCGCTCACCCTCCAGCGCCAGCTGCTGCCCCAGCACCTGCCGCCGCAGCCCGCGGTGGACGTCGCCCACCGGTATCTGCCCACCGACGCCGTGACCGGGGTCGGCGGCGACTGGACGGACGTCATCCCGCTCTCCGGCACACGGGTCGGCCTCGTCGTCGGGGACATCGTCGGCCACGGACTGCAGGCGGCGGCCACCATGGGCCGGCTGCGCACGACCGTGGAGGCGCTCGCCAGGCTCGACATGCCGCCCGACGAACTGCTGACGCGGCTGGACGATCTGGTCGGCCGGTCGCCGGAACGACAGCCCGACCTGCTGGACAACACCGCGGAGTCCCATGTCGCGACAGCGGCGGGCACGGGCGCCCCGGTCATCCCACAGCCGGATGTGGCCATCGGCGCGACCTGCCTGTACGCCGTCTACGATCCGGTCTCCTGCCGCTGCTCGATGGCGCGCGCCGGGCACATGCCGCCGGCGATCGTGAAACCCGACGGCTCCTGCGTCTTCCCCGACCTGCCGGCCGGACCGCCGCTGGGGCTCGGGGGAATGCCGTTCGAGGCCATGGAGATGGAGCTGCCGGAGGGCAGCCTGATCGCGCTGTTCACCGACGGCCTGGTCGAGGCGCGCGACCGCGACATCGACGTGGGGCTCGACCGGTTGGGACGGGTACTCGGCGGCGGCCACGCGCGTCCGCTGGAGGAGTTGTGCGACCGGGCGGTGACCGAGTTGCGGCCCGACGGCTCGTCGGCGGACGACACCGCCCTGCTCCTCGTCCGTACGCGTCAGCTCGGCACCTCCCAGGTCGCCGTCTGGCAGCTTCCGGCGGAGGCGGTCGTGGTCGGCCGCGCACGCGAACTGGTCACCGGTCAGCTGAGCGACTGGGGCCTGGACGAACTGTCGTTCGCGACCGAACTCGTCGTCAGCGAGCTGGTCACCAACGCCATCAGATATGCCGAGGGGCCGTTGCATCTGCGCCTCATCCGCGACCGGGCCCTGTTGTGCGAGGTCGCCGACGCCGGCCACACCTCCCCGCATCTGCGCCACAGCACGGTCGAGGACGAAGGCGGCCGGGGGCTGTTCATCGTCGCCCAGCTCGTGCAGCGGTGGGGCACGCGGTACACGAGCTCGGGCAAGATCATCTGGACGGAGCAGAAGTTTCCCTCGGACCGGATCCAAGGCTCGGACCGGCTCTGAGGCGCCGGCGGATCATGCCGCGTGGTGGGTGAGCGGTGCGTGCGGGTCGGCCGCGCCGGGCAGGGGCGCGGGGTCGGCATGGACCAGGGCTGCGGTCAGCCGGGGGAGCGCGTGCAGCAGCGCGTGTTCGGCGTCCACGGCCACCCTGTGCGCTTCGAGCACAGTCAGCCGGCCGTCGACCACGACGGCCACCTCGGCCCGCAGGCGGTGCCCGATCCAGCGCAGCCGCAGCTCACCCACGGCCCGCACGCCACGTACGCCCTTCAGCGACTGCTCGGCCGCATCCATCAGGGCCGGGTCGACCGCGTCCATCACCCGGTGGAAGACCTCCCGGGCGGCATCCCGCAGCACCAGCAGGATCGCCGTGGTGATGGCGAGGCCGACGATCGGGTCGGCCAGGCGCCAGCCCAGGGCCGCGCCGCCGGCGCCGAGCAGGACCGCCAGCGACGTGAAGCCGTCGGTGCGGGCGTGGAGCCCGTCGGCGACCAGCGCCGCCGAGCCGATCCTGCGGCCGGTGCGGATGCGGTAGCGGGCGACCCACTCGTTGCCCGCGAAGCCGATCAGGGCCGCCGCGGCGACCGCGCGCAGGTGGCTCACCTCCCGGGGGTGCAGCAGCCGGTCCACGGACGACCACGCGGCGAACGCCGCCGAGGCGGCGATGGTCAGGACGATGACGATGCCGGCCAGGTCCTCCGCCCTCCCGTAGCCGTAGGTGAACCGGCGCGTGGCCGCTCTGCGGCCGAGGACGAAAGCGACGCCCAGCGGCACCGCGGTGAGGGCGTCGGCGGCGTTGTGCACGGTGTCGCCCAGCAGCGCCACCGAGCCCGACAGAGCCACCACGACCGCCTGCGCGGCCGCCGTGGCGCCGAGGACGGCCAGCGAGATCCACAGCGTCCGGATGCCCTGGGCCGACGCCTCCAGCGCCCGGTCGACCTTGACGGCCGACTCGTGGGAGTGCGGGCGGAACAGGTGCGCGGCCCGGTGACGCATGCGGGACCACCCACCGGCGGGGCCGTGGTGGTGTGCGTGGTCGTCGTGTGTGTGCTCTGTCCCCTCCATGCGGGCTACCGTCGCACGCGAAACCCATTGCGGCTACAGCTGTCCTACCGCCTCTGACCAGGTGCGACACGCTCGCAGATGCGGCCTTTCGGCCGCTGGGCACTCAGGTCACCACAATGCTCGTGACAACCCGACCCGAGACCCGCCCGTACGGCGAGCGCGGCACCCGATGGATGCAACAATGCGTGCCGCCTTCGTCACCTGCATCTATGGTCATGGACACCCTGCCCCGTCGCTGTGGCAGGTTTGCCGTTCAGAAAGGCGCCTGATGCCTCGTCAATACAACGCCTCCGAAACACGAATCCGCGTCGTAGCAGGCCTGTACGTTGCTGCCTCCGCCTCACTCGTCCTGCTGCTGGCCGCTCCCGGCGCCCACGCGGACGCCGCCCGGTCGGGCCCACGGGTCGACTGGAACGCCATCGCCCGGTGCGAGTCCAGCGGCAATTGGCAGGCGAACACGGGCAACGGGCACTACGGGGGTCTGCAGTTCACCCGTTCGAGCTGGCGGGCCGCAGGAGGCCTGAGATACGCGCCGCGCGCGGATCTGGCCACGAAGTCGGAGCAGATCGCGACGGCGAGGAGACTCGCGGAGATCCAGGGCATGGGCGCCTGGACCTGCGCCCGGCGCTGACGGCACCGGCGACGACGACAACAGCAACGGCCGGCACGGCGCCTCGCAGCGCCGCTCGCCGTCCCGCGCACCGGGCCCCCGGCCGAAAACGCCCGTGGTCCGGAACCGTTCGGCCGGTTCCGGACCACGGGCGTGTGACGATCGCGTCCGTGATCAGCCTTCGAGAACGCCCGACTTGGCGATCGTGACCTTCGACTTGACCGCGCCGCTGCGCGAGCCCAGCGACTCGATCCGCTTCACCACGTCCATGCCCTCGACGACCTCGCCGAAGACGACGTGCTTGTTGTCCAGCCAGTCGGTGACGATCGTGGTGATGAAGAACTGCGAGCCGTTCGTGTTCGGGCCCGCGTTGGCCATGGAGAGCTGGCCCGGCTTGGTGTGCTTGATCTGGAAGTTCTCGTCCGGGAACTTCTCCCCGTAGATGCTCCGGCCGCCCGTGCCGTTGCCGGCCGTGAAGTCGCCGCCCTGGAGCATGAAGTCAGGGATGACACGGTGGAAGGACGAGCCCTCGTAGCCGAAGCCGTGCTCGCCCGTGGCGAGCTCGCGGAAGTTCTTGGCGGTCTTGGGGACCACGTCGTCGAACAGGGTGAAGACGATCCGGCCGGCGGGCTGGTCGTCGATCGTGATGTCGAAGTACACATTGCTCATGACTGCATCCTGACATCTGCCGTCACCGCGGCGCACACCAGGCACACCCTCCGCACGCGTCGACCGGTGCGTCACATCGCAGGCGGCACACAGGCAGCGTCACAGACCGAGCAGCAGCTCCTGCGGCAGGTGACCGTCCGTCAGGGACTGCTCGGTCCAGATCACCTTCCCCGTCGGTGTGTACCGCGTTCCCCACCGAGACGCCAACTGGGACACCAGGAACAGGCCGCGCCCGCCCTCGTCGGTGGTGGCGGCACGGCGCAGGTGGGGCGACGTGCTGCTGCCGTCGGAGACCTCGCAGACCAGGGTGCGCTCGTACAGAAGCCGTACATGGATCGGCTCGGAGCCGTAACGGATCGCGTTGGTGATCAATTCGCTCAGCACGAGTTCCGTGGTGAAGCCCACATCGTCCAGCCCCCACTGCTGGAGCCGGCGGCTGCAGGCGTTGCGCACCGGAGCGACGGCCGCGGGGTCGCGGGGGACGTCCCATGTGGCGACCCGGTCCGGATCCAGCAGGCGGGTGCGTGCCACGAGCAGGGCGATGTCGTCGCGGCGCGCCGTGGGCAGCATGGTGCTGATCACCGCCTCGCAGATGTCCTCGGGCGCGCGGTCGGCGTGGTCGGACAGCACCGCTCGCAGAGCCTCCAGGCCGGCGTCGATGTCCCGGCTGCGGTGCTCGACGAGGCCGTCGGTGTACAGCACCAGCCGGCTGCCCTCGGGCAGGTGCACCTCCGTGGCCTCCGTCGGCAGTCCGCCCAGGCCCAGCGGAGGCGCGACGGGCACCTCGATGAACTGCACGCTCCCGTCCGGATGCACCAGGGCCGGCGCCAGATGCCCGGCCGTCGCCATGCTGCACAGGCCGGAGACCGGATCGTAGATCGCGTACAGGCAGGTGGCTCCGGTGGTCCCTTCGCCGTCATCGACGGGCTCGTCCTGGTCGATGCGGCTGACCAGTTCGTCGAGACGGGTCAGCAGTTCGTCCGGGGGCAGGTCGAGCGTGGAGAAGTTGTGGACCGCTGTCCGCAGGCGGCCCATGGTCGCCGCGGCGTGCAGCCCGTGGCCGACGACGTCGCCGACGACGAGCGCGACCCGCGCCCCGGGCAGCGGGATCACATCGAACCAGTCGCCCCCCACCCGGGCCTGCGCGGGCAGATACCGGTACGCGATGTCCAGGGCGCCCTGGCTGGGCAGCACGTGGGGCAGCAGGCTGCGCTGGAGCGTCTCGGCCATGCGGTGCTCACGGGTGTAGCGGCGGGCGTTGTCGATGGCGACAGCGGCGCGGGCGGCCAGCTCCTCGGCGAAGGACAGATCCTCTTCCTCGAACGGATCGGGCCGCGCCGAACGCCAGAAGTTGACCATGCCCAGCACCCCGCCGCTGCCCGGCAGCGGTGCCGTGATCAGCGAGTGGACGCCGTAGGCGAGGGCGTCGTCGGCACCCTGCTCGTCCTGCGCCCGCCAGGCGTCTGCGACGGTCAGATCGGCCTCGAGCACCGCGTGACCTCCGGCCATGGCAGCGGCCATCGGCGTGACATGGGCGACGAAATGGATCACGTCTCCCACCGGCTGGAAGGGATGGTCCGCCCGAATGCCGCTCAGCGCGGCGCGGCGCATCGCCGTGGGCGCCGGCGAGGGCTCGTCCCCCTGCAGCACCGCCTCGGGCAGCTCGACGGTGACGAAGTCGGCGAATCGGGGAACCGCCACCCGCGACAGCTCCTCCGCCGTGCGCACCACGTTCAGCGTGGTCCCGATCCGCACACCGGCCTCGTAAAGGATCTTCAGCCGTTCCCGGGCCACCTCGGCCGTGCCGGCCAGCGCCCGGAGCTCGGTGGTGTCGCGGAGCGTCGCCACGTTGCCGGAGCTCCCGCCGTACGGGGCGGTCGGCCGCGTGCTCACGGCCAGCAGCCGGTCCCCGGCCAGATGGACCTCGTCGGTCACGGGACGGTCGGAGGCCAGCAGATCGGCGATGGCCGTGTCGAGGCCCAGCCCGTCGACGGGGCGTCCGTCGGCGTCGGGCGGCAGCTCCAGGAGCCGGCGCGCCTCGTCGTTGGCCAGCATCAGACGGTGGTCGCCGCCGATGATCAGGACGCCTTCGCGCACCGCGTGCAGGACCGCGTCGTGGTGCTCGTACATCCGGGTCATCTCGGCCGGGCCGATGCCGTGTGTCTGCCGCCGCAGGCGCCGGCTCACCAGGGCAGCGCTGCCCGTGGCCAGTGCGAGCGCGGCGGCGGCAGAGGCGAGGAGCATCGGGAGCTGCCGGTCCACGGCATTGCCGACGTTCTCGATCTGCACACCCGCAGCGACCAGACCGATGACCGAACCGTCAGGGGCCGTGACGGGGACGACCGCCCGTGCGGCGTCGCTCGGAGCTCCTTGGAAGATCTCCGTGAACGCTTCCCCGGCCGCGGCCCGCTCGACCCTCTCGCTGACCTTGCCGACGAGGCTGGGATCGGTGTCGGCGTACCGGGTGCCGTCGGGCGCCATCACCGTGATGAAGTCGACCCCCGACTCCCGCCCGGCACTGGCCATGAGGGGCTGGAGGGCGGCGGTGGGCTCGGGGGACCGCAGAGCGGCCACGATTCCCGGAGCATGGGCGAAGGAGGCGGCCGCGGCCAGCGACCGGTTCTGCGCCTCCTGCTCACTGTCGTGCCGCGCCTGCAGGACGAGGGCGATCACGGCGGCCGCGATCAGCAGCACCGCGACCACGACCTGGAGGAAGAGGACCTGCCCGGCCACGGTGCGGGAACCGAGCACGGACTGTGGGCCGCCGCGCAGGGAGCGCCGAGAGGCGTCGAGCCTGTCGAGCCTGTGCCGGTTCATGGGTCTCCTCCCGGGACCTGACGTCCGTGGCGGGCGGACCTCCGATGCGGCGGCCGGGCGGCCTGAGGCCGGGCCGAGGTGACGGCCCGATCATGACCTTTCTAGCATCGCATGCACCTTTTGGTGGATCGCGGTGACCCAGGAGGCGCCGGGCGGCTGCCGCTCAGCCGGTGCGTGCCGACAACCCCCGGCGCAGGCACTCCACGAGGCGCGTGGCCATCGTTCCTCCCGGATCCAGGCGGGGGTTGAAGATGGTGACGTCCAGGCCCCGCGCCCGTTCGTCGGCCAGTGCCGTCCCGAGCACCGCCTCCAACTCCTCCCAGGTCAGCCCGCCCGGGAGCCGGTAGTCGACGGCCGGCATGACGGCGTCGTCCAGGACATCCACGTCGAGGTGCACCCAGAACCCGGCCGTCTCCTCGGCGGTGAGCCTCTCGACCGCCACCCGTGCCGCAGTGGCGGCGCCCGTCGCGCGCACACGGCCGAGCCCCATCGCGTGCAGCCGCCGCGGCAGCGGCTGCATCCCGGCCTCTGCGGATTCGGCCTCGTCGCGGAAACCGAAGGCGACGACGTCCTCGTCCCGCAGCAGCGGTCCGCGGCCTTCGAGGTCGGTGAGGATTCGCGGGCCACGCCCCGTTGCCAGGGCCAGCTCCATCGAGGCCGCCTCACCGGCCGGCTCCGCCGACGGCTGGTAGAAGTCGGTGTGGCCGTCGAGGAAGAGCAGACCGTGGCGTCCGCGGCGGTGCAGGGCGAGGAGATTGCCGAGCAGGATGCTGCAGTCCCCGCCGAGCACGAGCGGGAACCCGCCGCGCCGCAGCACGTTGTCGACCGCGTCCGCCAGCTCGACCGAATACCGCGCGATACCGGCGGCGTTGAGGATCCCGGTGTCCTCGTCCCGCCTCGGGTCGTACGCCGGAGCCTCGATCCTCCCGGCCCGTACGGCCCCCAAAAGGGTCGCCAGCCCGGCGTCCAGCAGGGCCTCGGGAAGGTCTTGGACGCCGGACGGCCGGAGCCCCAGGACGGACGGCGCCTCGATGATCTCCAGTGCCGGCATGTGCGAACCCCTTCGTCGGCGAGACGGCCGCAGGAACCGGCACGGCTCCCCGCACGGCTCCCGGCCCCGGCACGGCACGGCCCGGCTCCGGGCCGGGCCGCTGCGCAACGGCCGCGGACCGGACCCTATGCCGAGCGCTCGGGGGCGCTCCGGAGCAACGCCGCAAGGGTGGCTCCCGCGAACGAGAGCCACCCGCCGGGGCCCGCAGGCGCGCGGCTCAGCCGGTGACCGGCCCACCCGTCGCCGCGGCCGGGACGTGGGGACGCGTGGGATTGACGTGGGGACGCGCGAGGTTGTCGGGAAGCAGGACGAGCTGTAGCTCAGCGCTGGTCAAAAGCCCCTTGTCGAGCACCAGTTCATGGACGCTCCGGCCGGTCGCCAGCGCCTCCTGGGCGACGGCGGTGGCCTGCTCGTACCCGATGTGCGGGTTCAGCGCGGTCGCGAGGCCGATGGACCGGGTGACGAGATCGGCGAGGTGCTCGCGGTTGGCGGTGATTCCGGTGACACAGCGTTCGGCGAGGGTCAGGCAGCCGGCCCGCAGATGGGTCAGGCTCTTGAGCAGACTGTGGGCGATGACCGGTTCGAAGGCGTTCAGCTGGAGCTGGCCGGCCTCGGCGGCCATGGTCACCGTGATGTCGTTGCCGATGACCTCGAAGGCGATCTGGTTGACGACCTCGGGGACGACGGGGTTCACCTTGCCCGGCATGATGCTGGACCCCGCCTGCACCGACGGCAGGTTGATCTCGGCGAAGCCCGCGCGCGGTCCGCAGGACAGCAGCCTGAGGTCGTTGCAGACCTTGGAGAGCTTGACGGCGATCCGCTTCAGCACGCCCGACAGCTGGACGAACGCCCCGGCGTCCTGGGTCGCTTCGACGAGGTCGGCGGCGACCGTCAGGGGCAGTCCGGTGATGGCGCGCAGATGGCGGCAGGCCAGCGCGGCGTAATCGGGGTGGGCGTTGAGCCCGGTGCCGATGGCGGTGCCGCCGAGATTGATCTCGCGGATCAGCTCGCGTGCCTCGGCCAGGCGCCTCTGGTCCTCGGCCAGCATGACGGCGTACGTGGCGAATTCCTGGCCCAGCGTCATGGGCACCGCGTCCTGGAGCTGGGTGCGGCCCATCTTCAGGACGTCCGCGAACTCCTCCGCCTTCGAAGCGAACGCCGTGCGGAGCACCTCCATGGCGTCCAGCAGCCGCTGTGCGGTGAAGTCGAGCGCGATCTTGACGGCGGTCGGGTAGACGTCATTGGTGCTCTGGCCCGCGTTGACGTCCTCCAGCGGGTGCAGCTGTCCGTACTCGCCCTTGCGGTGACCTAGGAGCTCCAGAGCGCGGTTGGCGACGACCTCGTTGGCGTTCATGTTCGTCGAGGTGCCCGCACCACCCTGGATCACGTCCACCACGAACTCGCCGTGGAGCCGCCCGGCCCGTATTTCCTCACAGGCGCTCACGATCGCGTCCGCCTTGCGGCCGTCCAGCAGACCGAGGTCACGGTTGGCGAGCGCCGCCGCCTGCTTGACGCAGGCCAGTGCGGTGACGAGGTCCGGGTAGGCGGCGACGGGCGTGCCGGTGATGGGGAAGTTCTCCACCGCCCGCAGGGTGTGGATGCCGTAGTACGCGTCGCCGGGTACGTCCCGGTCGCCGAGCAGATCGTGCTCGCTGCGGGTTCCGGCGTGGACGGGGTCCTGGTGCGTGGCCATGGAGGTTCGGGCTCTCCTGTCGCGTGGGTACGCGGAGTCGGGGCGAAGGGTGAAGAGGGAAGGAAGAGGGGGAGAGGAGGCCGGCGGTGCCCGCGTGCGCCGCGTGGGCAGGGACCGGCCGGCAGGCGGCTAGGCCCGGGTGAGCGCGGCCGGAGAGGCGGCGTCGGCCGGCAGGGGAGTGACGAGCGCGTGGCGCAGTACCTCGTCGCGCTCCTGGGGGTCGGTGGCCGCGAGCAGGGCGGTGAGCACCGCGATACGAGTCTGCCCGGCCCGCAGTGTGCCGGCGGGCACGGCCCCGGCGGCCACCAGGTCGACCGCCCCGCCGTGCGTGTAGATCTCGGAGACCGGTCCGGCATGGACACGTGTGGTGAGCGCGACGAGCACGCCACGCGACCGCGCGGAGGCGACGGCCTCGACGGTCTCGGGGGTCGCGTTGCCGGCGCCGGTGGCCACCAGGACGATTCCCTGCGCACCCGCGTCGACGGCCGCGTTCAGCAGGAACGGGTCGGCGTCGCAGTGGTGCATCACCATGTCGACGCGGGGCGGGGTGTGGGGCATCTCCGGGAGCGGCAGGCCGGCGGGGCGCTGGGGCAGACGGAGGACCGAGACCCGTCCGAAGCCCACGTTGCCGACGCGGGCGCCGGACGGGTCGGCGAAGGCGTCTGCCGCCAGCGTCTGGGTCTTGACCGTGCCCCGGGCGGCATGCACCTTGCCGTCGAAGGCGATCACGACGCCGAGGCCGCGAGTCGTCGCCGCGGTCAGCAGCGCGTCGTGGAGGTTGCCGGGCCCGTCGCCGTCGGCGGCGTCGAGCGGCAACTGAGCGCCGGTGAAGACGACCGGGCGCGGGTCGTCGTGATGCAGGTCGACGAGGAAAGCCGACTCCTCCAGGGTGTCCGTGCCGTGCGTGACGACGATGCCGTCCACGTCCGGGTCGGTGAGCACCTCGTGCACGGTGCGCAGCAGCGTGAGCTGGTGGGCGGTGGTGAGGCGGGGGCTGTTGACGCTGAACAGGTCGACGATCTCGATGGCGACCCCCTCGGGGACCGGCGCGGTCGCCATGACCTCCTGGCCGTGGGCGTCGGCGGCGAACCCGGCTCCCTGCCAGCGGCTGGCTATGGTTCCGCCGGTGCTGATGACGACGATCCGTCCCATCTGCCTTCTCCTCGTCGGTGCCCTGTCGGGGCTGTGGGTCGCGTGGGGAACACGTGGCCCGGTCGGCTCCAGGCCCGGCCGGGCCACGTCCCATGGCTGTTCCGTGCACTACGGAGCAGCGAACGCAATGATAGAAGGATTGTCCCGCAATATGATTGCTAGTTCGACTCGCTGTCCGGCGTGACTGTGGTGGATGATTGCGTCATGGACGCGATCGACCACGCAATCTTGCGCGAGCTTCAGAACGACGGGCGCCTCAGCAATCAGGAACTGGCCCAGCGGGTGGGCCTGACTCCCTCGCCCTGCATGCGCCGTGTCCGGCAACTGGAACAGGACGGCGTGATCCGGGGCTACCGCGCGGTCGTGGACCCCGAGGCGGTCGGGCGCAGCTTCGAGGTGCTCGTCTCCATCGAGGTGAAGCGCGACCGTGCGGCGGTCGAGGCCTTCGAGGCCGCGCTCCAGGACATCCCCGACGTCGTCGAGGCCTACCGGCTGTTCGGCAGCCCGGGGTGCCTGCTGCGGATCGCGGTGGCAGACCTGCGCGCGTACGAGCAGCTGTGGATCGAGAAGCTGACCGCGCTGTCCGGCGTCACCGAGGTCAACTCGCAGATCATCATGAAGCGGATCAAGGAGCCCTACGGACTGCCCGTGGACGGCTGACGGCCGGCGTTCTCCCGGCGGCCGCCTCCCTGTATGCCGGCTACTGAGAGGGGTACGGGACGGTGCTGCGGCCCGACGGCAGGACCGCCGTCGGGGATCATGAGGGCGGGCAGGGCCGACGACTTCGCCCTCGCCCGCCGCCGTACGGCCGACAGCTCACGCGGGGCCGGCCTCGACGAGCCGGGCCAGGTTGTCGAGCGCCATCCGCGTGCCCGTCTCGTTGTCGGCTGCGGGCACACTGTCCGGGATTCCCTCGTGCACCACGAGGACTTCGGTGCCGCCGTCCGCCTCGGTGAGCGTCGTCGTCATCGTCATCTCACCCCCGAGCGCCGGATCCGCCGTCTCGAACGCGAACACTTCGACCACCTGCTCGTCCTCCACCAGCCTCACGAAGCGGCCGTGGTACGTGTCTCTACACGCACCGGACTTGCCGACGGCGTCCGGCGCCTCGTACGTGAGCGAGATGCGGAACGAGCCGCCCTCGCGGGCGTCGAACTCGTGCACATGGCTGCTCATTCCGGCCGGCACCCGCCACCGTGCGATCGCGGTCGCATCGAGCAGCGCCCGGTAGACGGCGGAGCGAGGGGCCCTCACATGACGGGAGATCCGCGTCGTGTACACGTGAAGAGCGTAACGGCCCTCCATGCGCCGCAGGGGCATCCGGGCGGCCGCGTCGGCGACCGCCCGGATGCCGGCACGGGTCAGGCCGTGCGGATCGCCGGGTCGCTCACCCCCGGGGCGCCGGTCTCCACATGACCGGCGAAACGGCGCAGGAACACGGTGTTCGTGTCGGACACCACCGACACGTCGTACCAGCGCCCGGTGCCACTCAGATCCACCGTGTGCGTCACCCTTCCCCCGGCGGGCAGCGCGAGCGTCCGGGACGCGCCGCCGTAGGTGTTGCGGATCGTGACGTTCGCGGCAGCGGTGCCCGAGTTGGTCAGCGTGAGATCCAGGTTCCCCGTCGCCGCGTTGTGGCGGGCCCTCACCTCGGGTGTCACGGTCTTCCCCGGGCTCCTGAAAACGCGCAGGAAGCCGTTCGGGCCGTGCACGGTGAGGTGGTGCGTGCCCTTGGAGTAGGCGGAGTTCCAGGTGTCGGAGACTTCCCTGCCCGCCTCGGCCGTGTACGTCCATGGCGCATCGGTGCGGTTCGCCGACGTGACGTAGAACTGCGCTCCGGCCGCGGCCCCCGGACCGAAGGCGAGGGCGATGCGGCCGTCGGCCGTGTTGACGGCAGCGTCGACGTAGGGCGCGTAGGGCAGTGCCCGGGTGGGTCGCGCACCGGGCTCTTGCGCCGGCAGGCTGCCCACGGCGGGCGGCGTGGGACGGTAGTCGGGGTGGCGCTCGTGGTCCGGCGGCTCGTACGCCGCTGTGTCGGGCAGGGTCACGGGAGCGGTGTCCTCGGTGCCGAAGTCGAAGGCGGAGGTGAGGTCCCCGCAGATCGCGCGGCGCCAGGGGGAGATGTTGGGCTCGCTCACGCCGAAGCGGCGCTCCATGAAGCGGATGATCGAGGTGTGGTCGAAGACCTCGGAGCACACATAGCCGCCGGTGCTCCACGGGGAGACGACGAGCATCGGCACACGCGGACCGAGGCCGTAGTTGCCCGCAGCGTAGGAGCTGCCGCCCTCGTAGAACTCGGTGGAGGTGTCCACGGTGGACTTGCCCTGCGCGGCGGAGGCAGGCGGGTACGGGGGCACGATGTGGTCGAAGAAGCCGTCGTTCTCGTCGTAGGTGATGAACAGGGCGGTCCTGCTCCACACCGCCGGGTTCGACGTCAGCGCGTCCAGGACGCCCGCGATGTACCAGGCACCGTAGTTCGAGGGAAAGTTGGAGTGCTCGGTGAAGGCTTCGGGGGCGGCGATCCAGGAGATGCGGGGGAGCGTGCCCGCCCGCACGTCGGCCCGCAGGCCGTCGAAGTACCCGTCGCCGTTCTTGACGTCGGTGCCGGTGCGGGCCTTGTCGTGGAGCGGGTCGCCGGGCCGGGCGTTGCGGTACCGGTTGAAGTACAAAAGCGAGTTGTCGCCGTAGTTCCCGCGGTAGGCGTCACTGATCCAGCCCCAGTGACCGGCGGCGTCCAGGCCGTCGCCCGTGTCCTGATAGATCCTCCAGGAGATTCCCGCCTGCTCCAGCCGCTCGGGATAGGTCGTCCAGCCGTACCCGGCCTCCTCGTTGCCCAGCACGGGGCCGCCGCCGGTGCCGTCGTTGCCGGTGTGGCCCGTCCACATGTAGTACCGGTTGGGGTCGGTGGCCCCGATGAACGAGCAGTGGTAGGCGTCGCACACGGTGAACTTGTCGGCGAGCGCGTAGTGGAAGGGGATGTCGTCCCGGTTGAGGTAGGCCATCGTCGTCGGGGTCTTGGCGGGCACCCACTGGTCGTACCTGCCGTTGTTGAAAGCTTTGTGACCACCCGCCCAGTCGTGATTGAGCCCCTGGAGGAACTGCATCCCGAGATCGTCGGCCGTGGGATGGAAGGGGAGCGTCTCCTTCTTGCCGTCCGCCTGGTGCCAGACCGACTTGCCGCTGGGGAGCGTTACCGGACGCGGATCGCCGAAGCCCCGTACGCCCTTGAGCGCGCCGAAGTAGTGGTCGAACGAACGGTTCTCCTGCATCAGCACCACGATGTGCTCGACGTCCTGGATGGTGCCGGTGCGGCGGGCCGCGGGGATGGCCGCGGCGCGCTCGATGCTGCTCGACAGCGCGGCGAAGCCCGCCGTCGCGCCCGCGATCTGGAGGAAACGGCGCCGGTTGATGTCAGGCATGTGTGGCCTCTTGGGGGGTTGGGAAACAGAAGCGACCGGAATCCTCCAAGAGCGGCGAGGGGAAGGGAAGAGGCCGAGGCTGCTGTTCCGGTGAACTGTGGCTGTACGGGGCTTGACGAGGAGCGCCGAGCCGTCGACTCGGCGCATTTGTCGACGAGTTGGGGCATGGACAGACCAAGAATGCGAGAGGCGGGGCGGGGAGGGCATGGACTTTTCACGGGGCCGCATGGACTCTTGAGCCCGGTGCGGGCCGCTCCGGCCCGGGGTTCGCGCGGCCGCCGAGGTGCTGCGCGTCCTGCTCCGCGCGGCCCCGCTCCTGGGGGGCCGTCGCTCCGACACCCGGGCCGCTCCCTGACCGGCCAGCCCGCCGCGGGGGACGACGGCCGGTCCCGGACCGGTCGCGCCGCGCCGACGGCGCCTATTGCTGCGGGCGTTGCCCCGCCGCATCGAGGAGGACGCGCACCAAGTCCCGTGGCTGGGAGAACATGGGCCAGTGGCCGGTGTCCATCTCGACCAGCTGCCAATGCTCGCCCTTGAGCAGCTCCACCACGTCGTCACTCGGCACGGCCCAGTCCAGCAGGCACTTGACGTACGTCGCAGGCAGCTCCCCCAGCGGCCGGGCCAGTACGGCCGGCTCGGTGAGCGTGGCGCCCGGATGTGGCGTCGAGCCGCTCAGGATCCGGGCGATCTGCTCGGCGGTGAGTCCCTGGCCGGCGAAGTCGGCCTCGATCAGTGGGGCCCAGAAGCCCCCGTTCTCGGCGATCGACGCCTCCACCATGGCCCGGCCGTCCGGCCAGGCGGACACGAACGACTCGCCGTTCGCCGGCACGTTGGAGTCGACGAAGACCACGCGGGCCAGCCGGTCGCCGATCAGAGCGGCGGCCTGGCCGACCGGGATGCCCGAGTAACTGTGCCCGACCAGGACGACGTCACGCAGATCGAGACGCTCGACCTCGTCGACGATGTCGTGGACATGCGTCGACTGCCCGGCCGGGAGGCCACGCTTCTCCGCGAGGCCGGACAGAGTCAACGGGTGGACGCCGTGCCCTGCCGCACGCAGCCCCGGCACCACCTCGTCCCACGCCCACGATCCGAGCCACGTACCTGCCACCAGTATGAAATCCGTCATGGCGTCAAGCTAGCGGAGGGGTTTGACATCAGCTGCGCGGTGCGGGGACTCGGCGTCGCCCTGCCGAGCGGTACGTCGCCGGAGCAGCCGATGACGCGGGGCCCCTTGACCGCGTCCGGTCGCCGTCGTACGGCGGCAGCCCCGCCTTCAGCCGGTCGCGGGCCTCGGCCTGGGCGCGATGCGGTCGTTGAGAACGGCCGTCCGCTTCCTCACGATGCGCAGGTCCTTCTCCGAGGGAGGTGCAGCGGCCACGCCCCCGGCCAGGCTCGGCAGGCCCGTACGTCCTCCGGATCGAGGCCGACGGCCAGTTGGATGGCGGCCGTCGTGGACGCCGCGCATCACCGCCCGGCCGTCGTGCGCCCGGTAGCCGTCAGCGGCACGCGGGGAGGAGAACTGCCCGACCGGCGTGCTGACATGGACCATCACGCCGCGCTCGCCTCGCGCCACGGCAGGACCCCCTGGTCGGCGGGTTCGGGGTGGTGAGATGGGCCGCGACCTGAGGCGCGGTCACCTGGGGGGCCGGTCGCGCCCAGTGCCGCTGCGCACGGTGCCGCGCCGCTCGCCGAGGCCGCTGCGGGCCTCGCCCGGATCAGGCCCGTGGGGGCGCCAACACGCCGCGGCGGCCAGGGAGCCGGTGCCGTCAGGGATGTACCCGCCGGTAGATGGGGTAACAGCGACAATCCCCGTCATTGCTTTCTCAATAATGTGCCGCCGAGTGAATATCGATTCACTGTGACGGGCATCACAGACTGCTTTCCTGGACACGATGGCGTGTGCCCGGATTCGATAGACCCCGGCGGGGCCGACGATCTTGGCTCCGGATTACGGGGGAATTTCCCGAATCTTGTCGTTGGCAATGGTGCTGAACGAGAGGTGGGGGCGTACGTGTCAGGGATCCTGACGTGCACAAAAGCAGGAGGCCGGCGACATCGCCGGGCTCCTGGTCGGACGTCCGGCAGCCCGGACCGCGGTACGGGCGGACCATGCTGAGCCGCTTACTTCCGGCGCGCGGACCGGCGCGCACCCTCACCGGCATCACGCTGGTGCACACCATGGGGCAGGGCCTGTGGATGGCGCTCAACGCCATCTACGCCACCACCGTCCTGCACCTGTCGCCCGGCCAGTTCGGCATCGGGGTCGGCGTGGCCGCCGGTGTCGCCCTCGCGGTGAGCACCCCCACGGGCCACCTCGCCGACCGGATCGGTCCGAGGGCCGTCCAGATCTGGTCCTTCATCGCCCTCGGGCCCCTGACGGCAGCGCTCCTCGCCGTGCAGGGCTTCGGCATGTACGTGCTCGTGGTGTGTGTACAGGCCGTCGCCTACAGCGCGAGCCGCAGTGCGCGGATGGCCATGGTCGCCGGCCTGATCCCGCCCGAGGACCGCGTTTCCGTCCGCGCCTACCTCCGGGCCACGAGCAACATCAGCGTGTCCGTCGGCGCCGCGCTCGCCGGCATGCTGCTGGCCTTCGACTCGGTCTGGGCGTACAAGCTGGCCGTCGTCTTCAACGCCTCCACGTATCTGGTCACCGGCCTGCTCACGCTGCTGCTCCCCGCCGTCGCACCCCAGCCGGCCCGGCCCGGCCCGGCGCTGGTCGTGCTGCGGGACCGGCCCTACCTGACCTTCGTCGTGCTGGACGGGCTGCTGTCCATGCACAACCTGCTCCTCGACGTCGTCCTGCCGCTGTGGATCCTGCACCGCACCGGCGCACCGCGCTGGATGATCGCCGTCATCCTGCTCACCAACACCGTCGCCGTGGTTCTGTTGCAGGTCAGAGCGGCACGCGGCACCGACGAGCCGGCGGCGGCAGCGAAGGCGTCCCGGGCGGGATCGTGGTGTCTCGCGGTCGCCTGCGTGGTCTTCGCCCTCACCGGCGGCGCCTCCGCGGGGCTCGCCTGCGTCCTGCTCCTCGTCGGTGCCCTGGCCCACGTCCTCGGCGAGATCCGGCAGTCCGCGGGCAGTTGGGGCATGTCGTTCGGGCTGGCGCCCGAACACGCGCAGGGCCAGTACCAGGGCACGTACGCGATGGGCTCCGACATGGGCAAGATGATCGCTCCCGCCCTGCTGACCTGGCTCGCCATTGAGCACGGCACCGCCGGCTGGATGGTCATGGCTGTCGGCTTCGCCCTGGTCGGTGCCGCCATGCCGTTCGTCGTGAACTGGGCCCGGCGCAGCGGTAAGCCGGCGCCCGACCCCGTCGCGGTGTGAAGGGGCGGGCGGTCCCCGCCGACTCAGTGCCTGGTCCTGCCGCGTCAGGGGGAAATGCGGCGCCTCTCTTTTTCAGACTCATCATTCGGCTGACGTAATTCCCCGCGTGGCCCTTAATGCGGCCCGCGCGTGGTACGGAAAAAATGAATGGATCCCGCTGCGGCCATGCGGAACTGTGGCGGGGATCGAAAAGCACTTCTGCCGGAAAAGAATTCGGCACGCGTGCGCGCACACGGATGCTGCGCACCCGGCACGACAAGCGCAGAAAATCCGACGAGGGGAATCATGACAGTGGGCGACATTTCCGCCGTCCCATCCGCCGGCGTGCCGGCGGGTGCGGCGCCGGCCCTCCAGCTGCCCGTCAGGGACGCCGGCAGCGGTTCCGCGGAAGCGGCGGGCACGGGTACGCACTCCTGGTCCTGCGCCGGCCTCGCGCCGGCGCGGTCCGGCGCATCGGACCTCTGCCACGCCGCGTTCACGGTGCTCCTGCACCGCTACAGCGGCCAGGACGACATCGTGTCGGCCCGGGCGGGCGGCACGGAGGGCGCTCCTGTCGGCCGGCCCGTCGCCGTCCGTTCATGTGCCCCTGAGTGCTTGACGTTCCCGGCACTGGCATCCGTCCTCGGCACCCGCTACCGCGAAGCGGCCCGGAGCGCCTCACCCGGCGTCCCCGCGGACCTCGGCACCGGCCTGCGCGCGGCCTACGTCGAACACGACGGCACCACCGCCGCGGTCCCCGACGGATTCGCCCTGGTCCTGGTGGCCGAACCGGCCTCCGCAGCACCGCGGTTAACGCTGCACTACGACACCGGGCTCTTCACCGGCGAACTCATCGCCCGGATGGCCGCCAACCTCGACACCCTGCTGCGCGACGCCGCCCACCGCCCCGAGGCGCCCGTGGGCGAACTGAACCTGCTCTCCGAGCCGGAGACCCGCCACCTGCTGTCCGGGCTCAACGACACCGCTCGCCCGTACGCCTCCGACACCCCGCTGCACGCCCTCGTCGAGGCACAGGCCGCCCGCACCCCGGACGCGCCCGCCGTCGAGTGGCAGGACACCCGGCTCACGTACCGTCAACTGGACGAGCAGGCCAACCGATTGGCGCGTGCGCTCGCCGCCGGCGGGATCCGCCCCGGCTCCCGCGTCGGTCTGTCCGTGGCCCGCACGCATCGCAGCGTCGCCCTTCTGCTCGCCGTCCACAAGGCGGGCTGCGCGTATGTCCCGCTCGACCCGGCCTATCCCGCGGACCGGCTGAGCGCCATCGCGGCGACGGCCGACATGGCTGCCGTCGTCCACGACGGCGGCGACGCCCCCGGCTGGCTCGACGGCGGGGGAGTGGTGGCGCTGCCCTGGACGGAACTGTGGGAGAAGGCAGCCGCCGAGGACGGCCGCCCCCTGGACCTCACCGTCGACCCGGGTGCCACCACACACCTCATCTACACCTCCGGATCGACCGGCCTGCCCAAGGGCGTGGTCATCAGCCACCGCAACGTGGTCGCCCTCCTCGCCTGGGCCGAGGACAGGTACGGCCCCGAGGAGCTGGCGCGGGTGCTGTTCTCCACCTCGCTCAACTTCGACCTGTCGGTGTACGAACTGTGGGCACCGCTCACCCGGGGCGGCTGCGTCGTCGTCGTGGACAACGTCCTCGCACTCACCGAGGACGACGGGCTGCGGCCGACCCTCGTCAACACCGTGCCCAGCGCGCTGAACGTCCTGCTCCAGCGCGCAGCGGTGCCCGCCTCGACCCGCGTCCTGAACGTGGCGGGTGAGCCGCTGTCCAAGGAGCTCGTCAACGCCGCCTTCGAGAGCACGGGCATCGACCGGCTCTACAACCTCTACGGGCCCTCCGAGGACACCACGTACTCCACCTGGAAGTGCTTCACCGGCCCCACGGCCGCTGCCCCCACCATCGGCGTACCGATCCACAACACGGTCGCGTACCTGCTGGACGCCCAGGGACGGCTGGTGCCGCACGGTGCGGCCGGCGAACTCCACCTGGGCGGCGACGGCGTCGCGGGAGGATACATCAACGACGCCGAGCGCACCGCAGCCGCGTTCGTACCCGCTCCGGCCCACCTCGCGGTGCCCGGGGGCCGGCTCTACCGCACCGGCGACCTGGCCCGCTGGACCGAGGACGGCGAACTGCGCTTCCTGGGCCGCAAGGACAACCAGGTGAAGGTGCGCGGCTTCCGGATCGAACTCGGCGAGATCGAGTCCGTCCTGCGGGAGATCGTCGGCCTCCGCGACGTCGCCGCCCTGGCGGTACGCACCGGCGGCGACACCCGGCTGGTGTGCTACGTCGGCCTGGACGGCGGCACCGTCGCCGTGGAGACCATGAGCGGCCACCTGCGGGCCAAGCTGCCGCACTACATGCAGCCCGCCAAGATCATCGCCGAGGACCGGCTGCCCCGGCTGCCCAACGGCAAGGTCGACCGCAAGGCGCTGGCCGCCCGGGACATCGACTGGGGACTGGACGCCGCGGCGGCGTTCACGGGCGACGACCCCGACGAGATCGCGGTCGCACGCGTCTGGTCCGAACTCCTCGGCCTGGCACACATCTCCCGTGACCTGGACTTCTTCTCCGTGGGCGGGCACTCCCTGCTGGCCAACCTGCTGGCCGCCCGCCTCTCGGACACCGCGGGCCGGTCCGTACGCGTCTCCGAGATCTACGAACACCGCACCCTCGCCGACCAGGCCGCACTTCTGGGCCGCAAGCGCGCGCAGGCGCCCGACCCCCGGGCCGCCACCGGCGCCGCGGGGCGGCTGCGCGCCGTCGCGGAGACGCTGCGCGAATCGGGGCGCGGCCATGGCGTCCCCGGAGCCGGAGCCGCCGTCCTCCTGGACGGCACCCTTCAGTTCACGTACCACGGGGTCGCCGACACCGACACGGCCGCCGCCTGCACAGCCGCGACCCGGCAGCGTGTCACCTGCATCACCAAGCCCATGCTGGCCTTCGTCGCACTGCGCCTCGTCGACCGGGGCCTGGTCGGGCTCGATCAGCCGCTCGACGAGCTGCTGCCGCAGGCGTTCCGGCGGCGCGACGGCCAAACCGTGCACGTCACGCTGCGGCACCTGCTCTCCCACACCAGTGGCGTCGACGACTCCTACGAGGTCTGGCACGACACCGACCTGCCCGACCTCGACACCTACATCGGCACGCTGGCCGGATACGGCCAGCTCTTCGAGCCGGGCGAGGTCTTCGCGTACTCGGCCGTGGGCACCTCCATCGTCGCCGCCCTGATCGAGAGACTGCTCGGCATACCCTGGCGCCGCGCCGTCAACGAACTCATGCTCGCCCCGCTCGGCATCAAGGAGATCCCCGAAACCCTCACCGAGGAAGGCCACTACGAGGGCACCGTCTCCGTCGGCTATGTGTGGAACGAACAGGCGAAGAGCTACCTGCGGCACGACCCGCCGCCGCAGACCGTCGCCGACGACGCCGCCGGCTCGTTCTCCGTCTGCCTCACCCTTGAGGAACTCGCGAAGATCGCCCTGCTCGCGATCGACGACGGTGTCGCACCCGGCGGTGAACGGCTGCTGTCCGCCGAGCTCGCCGAACAGATGCGCACCCCCCAGATCCCCGTCCCCGGCCACCACTTCATGCACGCCTGGGGTCTGGGATGGCTGATGTTCGGCCCGTCCGCCTTCGGCTTCAACTCCAACGGCAGCGGCCACCACAACTTCATCCAGATCTTCCCCGAAGAGCGTTCCTTCCTGCTGCTGCTGGCCAACGCCTACCCGGCGTTCGGCCTGTACGAGGACCTGCTGCGGGCCCTCACCGGTGAAGGACTGATCCGTACCGGGCGGCCGTTCGAGATGGAACTCGACGACTGCGCTGGCCTGTACACCTCGGACGGCTACCGGCTCAACGTCCTGCGCGGCACCGGCCATCTTCAGTACGAGTACTCCGAACGCCGCTCGGACGGCACATGGCAGCGGCTCGACGAAGGCGACCTCGTCCTGTCCGGCGCGGGCGGGTTCAGCTCCATGTCGAAGAAGAACATCCTCGCCGGTTCCATCTCCTTCATCCCCACACCTGGTACCGACATCCCGGGCTACGTCCGGATCGGCCAGCGATTCGCGAGGAAGACGCGATGACAGAGCCGTACGCGGGACAACCCGTCGCCCAGCACGTGGTGTTCGTGACCTGGAAGACCGGAAACGCCCCGGCGTTCGAGGCCGCCAAGCGGCTCGGCCACCATGTGACGCTCATCCGCTCGCTGCTGATGGAGCAGTCCCAGAACGTCGACTTCGACACCTCCCCGTACGCCCGGTTCGTCGACACGGTCCACATCCTGAAGGACGCCACCGACATCGACGCCCTGCGCGATCGGGTGCTCGGCGTCCATGCGGAGCGTCCGATCGACGGATTCGTCGCCACCGTCGACGCACTGGTGGTCCCGGTCGCGAGGATCGCCGAAGAGATCGGTGTGCCCTTCACGGACGCCGGCGCGGCGGACGCCGCCAAGCAGAAGAACCGCTGCCGCGAGATTCTCGCGGCAGCCGGAGTGGACACCACCCGGCACGCGATCGTCGCGGGCTTCGACGAGGCCGCCGCATTCGCCTCCGCCGCCGGATATCCCGTCGTCGTCAAGCCCGCACGGGGCTCGGGCAGCGAAGGCGCCCATGTCGTCGCGGACGAGGAACAGCTGCGCGAGATCATCGCTCAAGCCGCGCCAGGCGGCTCCTACGAACTGGGCATCCTCGTCGAGGAATACCTGAGCGGGCGGTTCCTCTCCGCCGAACTCGGCCTCTCGCACGGCAGGTTCCTGCGCCTGGCCGTCAGCGAACGGTCCACCTGGCACCGGCACGAGGCGCTCGAGACCGGCACGACCATCCCCGCCGGGATCGGTGCCGATGACCACGACCGCGTCATGGAGTTCGCCGAAGCCGTCGTCGGCGCACTCGGCCTGAAGCTCGGCATCTTCCACGTCGAGGTCATGCTCGGCGCGGACGGCACGCCCCGGCTCATCGAGCTCAACCCGCGCATCATGGGCTCCTGCCTGCCGAACCTCTTCCGGCTCGCCGGCGGCGGCGACATCTTCGAACTTCTCGTCCGCATCCACCTGAACGAGCAGATCGAGCGCGGCCCGACCGCCTTCACGCACTACGCGACCGTCCGGTGGTTCGGCGCCGCGGACACCACACCGAAGCCGGACCACGTGCCCGAACTGGACTGGGCCGCCGCCGACTACGGCGACAGCCTGCACTCGCTCACGGTCCGCTTTCCCGAGGGCGATGTGCTTCTTCCCTGCCGGGGCAACCTCGGCAACTTCGGCGAGGTCCAGGTCGTGCACGCAGACCGTACGACATCGATCCGCATCGCCGAGGAGATCGTCGGCCGCACGGCCGACCGGCTCGGTATCGAGGTGACCCGGTGACGTCAACGACCGCCTTCTACGAGCAGACCCGGGCGCAGCTCGCCAGGCTCGGACTTCCCGAAGGGGACCTGCAGTGCACGACCGGCTCCGGCGACGCGTTCGCCGACGGCTGCCACTTCCGTATCGAGGTGCCGACGGTCAATTCGGTGCAGGCCGCCCAGACACTGCTCGGCGAGAGCCGCCGCCGCGGATTCACCATCAACCGCATCACCGAGACCCGAGGCATGTACCGGCACACCTCCCGCGAGATCGGCGAGTACGTCGCCCTCGGCAAGGAGTACGGCGCAGAGATCCTCATGTCCGTCGGCCCCCGCGCCGGCTACGACATCGGGGCCAGCGTCCAGACACCGGAAGGCAGCCGGATCGGCTACCGGCTGCGCGGCCAGGAGCAGATCGTGCGCGCCGTCGAGGACGTCAAGCGCGGCCTCGACCTGGGCGTACGCGGATTCGTCGTCTACGACGAGGGACTGCTGTGGCTGCTGGGACGGCTGCGCACCGCCGGTGACCTGCCCGACGACATCCACCTGAAGGTCTCCGCACACTGCGGACAGGGCAATCCCGCCTCCGCCCAGATGCTGGAGATGCTCGGCGCGAACAGCTTCAACCCCGTACGGGACCTGACGCTGCCGATGATCGCCGCACTGCGCCAGGCCGTGACGATCCCACTGGACTGCCACGTGGACAACCCCCGGATGTCCGGCGGGTTCATCCGCACCTACGAGGCGCCCGACATCGTCCGCCTCGCCGCTCCCGTCTACCTCAAGACGGGCAACAGCGCGCTCGACGGACACGGCGTGAGCCCCACCCCGGCGCAGCTCGACGACATCCTGCGGCAGGTCGAGATCGTCACAGAGTTCCTCGGCCGCCACTACCCGGCAGCCCGCCAGAGCACCGCCGACCGCGCCCTCGCGCCGGCCGGCGCCCGCCCCCGAACGGAGGTGTGACCCATGTGCCGCATCTACGGCTGCTTCGGCGGCGAACGCGTCGCCCCCGATGTGCTGAACGCCGTCGCCGGCGCGATGCGCGAGGGCGGGCCGGACGAGCAGACGGCGCAGCTCGGTGACGGCTGGGCGCTGGGCAACAACCGGCTCGCGATCCAGGGCATCGCGCACGGCCACCAGCCCTTCACACGCGAGGGACTGTCCTGTGTGTTCAACGGCGAGATCTACAACCACCGCCAACTGCGCGCCGAACTCGCCACGCAGGGTTACTCCTTCGAGGGCGACTGCGACGGTGACATACTGCTGCCGCTGTACGAGCTGCACGGCGACGCCTTCGTCTCCCGCCTGGAAGGCATGTTCGCGATCGCGGTCGTGGACCGCCGCGACGAGCCGTGCCTGAAGCTCTTCACCGACCACGCCGGCATGAAGTCGCTCTACTACCACCTGTCCGCCGACGGCCGCCGCCTCTGCTTCGCCTCCGAACTGGGGGCGCTCAGCCGCTTCCCCGACTTCCCGGACGAGATCGACCCGCTCGCCGTCGACCGCTACCTCGGCGGCAGGGCGATCTGGGGTCCCGGCACCGTCTACACCAAGGTCCGCACCCTGGAGCCCGGCTCCACACTGCGCTTCGCCGGCGGGCGACTATCGGTCACCCGCACAACGCTTGAGCCCGCCGAGCCGGACTGGCCCGACGGCGTGCCGACCGTCGCAGCGGCGGCGGTGATGCTCGACGACGTGCTGCGCCGCGAACTGGGCCGCATGCTCGACGCGGACGTTCCCGTCTGCGTCATCACCAGCGGCGGCCTCGACTCCAGCTATACGACGGCGCTTGCCGCACACCTGGTGTCCGACGTCGCCTCGTTCAACATCGCCTACGAGGGGGACTGGCCCGCCGACGAGCGCCACTTCGCCGCGGAGGTCGCACGTCACTGCGGCACCACGCACCACCAGGTGCTCCTCGACCCGGCCGGCTTCCCCGCCCTCGTCGAGCGGTTCGTGCGCCACCTCGACCAGCCCAACAACGCCCCGCACAGCCTCAGCACCTTCGCTCTGTTCGAGGCCGTCCACGACGCCGGGTTCAAGGTCGCGCTGACCGGTGACGGGGCCGACGAGCTGTTCGCGGGCTACGCCCGCTTCGTGAAGGCCGACCGGGACGGGTCAGCCACCTGGCACCGCGCGTACCAGGGCACCATGGCAGCCGCCCACACGACGACCCTGCAGCGGCTCTACACCCCGGAATACCTGGCGCACGTCAACGCGGCAGGCGGCTTCTTCGGCGACCGCAACGGCGACGAGCTCGACCGCCGGGTGCGCTCGGGGAAGCACGGCAAACTCGAAACGCTGCTGCGCTACGACCAGTTCGAGCGGTTCCCCTACTACATCCTGCGCCGTGTCGACCATCTGAGCATGGCCCACTCGGTGGAGGCCCGCATTCCCTTCCTCCAGCCGTCGGTGATGCGCCTGGCGCACGCGCTGCCCGCCGACATCAAGGTGGCCGGCGACACCGTGAAGGCGCCGGTCGCCGAGGCCGCCCGCCGCTGGGTGCCCGCGAGCGTCGTCAACCGGCCCAAACAGCCCTTCACGCTGCCCATCGTGGCGATGATCAAGCCGGGCGAGGCCTTGTACGACATGATCGGCGACCTCGTCCTCGGCCCCGGAGCCCGCTGCCGCGACTACGTCCGGCAGGACACCGTCCGCGACCTGTTCCGTCTGCAGACCGAGAGCCCGGGGGCACACGCCGCCGAGCCCCTCTGGTCGCTGCTGATGCTGGAGACCTGGCTCTCCGCGCGCAACCTCACACCCCGCACACTCTAGGAAAGAGCCGGCCATGACCGACACCTCCGAGACCCAGCCCGCCATCACCTCGCTCCTGGCCCATGTCACCGAGGACGACATCCGCCGCGATCCGTTCCCCCACATCGTGGTGCGCAACGCGCTGCCGCAGGAGCTGTACGACGCCCTCGCGAAGTCGATGCCGACCGGGGAGTACATCGCCGAGCGGATCGGCAAGCCGATCACCTCGAACGAGCGCTACAACTACATGTCCGAACTCATCCTCGGCGATGGGAACATGGCGCAGGTCTGGAAGGATTTCGTCACCTACCACTCCTCGCCCGCCTTCTACGCGGAGTTCCTCGACCTGTTCCAGGAGGACCTGCTCGCCAACCTGCCGACGGCCGAGGACCGGCTCGGCCCGCTGCGCGACCTGCGCGTCGGCCGCCGCCACCGGGACACCTTCGAAACGCACGACATCCTGATGGACTGCACGGCCGTCATCAACTCGGCGGTCACCGGCAAGCCCTCCGCCTACCGCGGACCGCATGTCGACAAGCCGTACAAGCTCTTCGGCGGCCTGTTCTACATGCGGCTGCCCGAGGACGACGCGGACGGCGGCAACCTGGTGCTGTACAAGTACCGGACCGAGGCGCACACGTTCTACACCAGCGCCTCCGAGTACGGCGACAACCGCTTCGACATCGAACCGCAGTACGTCGAGGAGGTCACCACCGTCCCGTACGAGAGCAACACCCTGGTGATGTACCCGATCAACCGCCTCGCCCTGCACGGCGTGTCGGTGCGCAGCCTGACCCAGCACCAGCGGCGCTTCGTCGCCCTGGTAGGCGATCTCCAGCACCCGCTCTTCGACCTCGCGCTGTGAAGGGGACACCGTGATCCCCTTCGACCGGCGCACCGGCAGGATCTGGTACGACGGCGGCCTCGTCGACTGGGCCGACGCCACTCTGCACGTCCTCAGCCACGGACTGCACTACGCCTCCAGCATCTTCGAGGGCGTCCGCGTCTACGGCGGCAGGCCTTTCATGCTGACCGAGCACATCGCGCGGCTGCGCGCCTCGGCGCGCATCCTCGACTTCGACCTCGAGTACGGCGACGACACCCTGCACCGGGCCACCCTCGACGTTGTGGCCGCCGCGGGCATCACCGAGGGCTACATCCGAATGAACGCCTGGCGCGGTTCGGAGATCATCCAGACCGCCGCGCTCAAGACGTCCGTGCACACCTCGGTGGCCGCCTGGGAACTGCCCGAGGGCTACTACGCGGCGGCGGACGCGCTCGACAAGGGCATCTCCCTGGTCACCGGGCGCTACCGCAGACCGTCCCCCGAGTACGCGCCCGTCAAGAGCAAGGCGGCCGGCAACTACATGATCGGGACGGTGAGCAAGAACGAGGCCCTGCGGGCCGGCTTCGACGACGCGCTGCTGCTCGACGACAACGGCAACTTCGTGGAGGCCACCGGCGCGCACCTGTTCTTCACCAAGGGCGACGCCCTGTACACCCCGACGACCCGTTGCACGATCGAGGGCATCACACGGGCCTGCGTGCTGGCCATCGCCGCGCACGAGGGCATCGCCTGCGCCGTCGGCGACCTCGCACCCCGCTTCGCCGGTGAGGCGGACGGCGCGTTCATCTGCGGCACCGCCTGCGAGATCCTTCCCGTCGCCCGGATCGACGAGCACCACTACGACCTGAGCGGCAACGAGATCATCCGCAGACTGATCACCGGCTACCGGGAACTGATTGAGGGCCGCAGCGATGTGGAAGTGCCGAATGCGTGGGCCTCCTGATCACCTGCGCCACACAGGACAAGGCCCCTGAGACGGAGCCGTGAAAGCAAGGGCACGTGCATGGGAGCGGTAGAGGCTCTGGAGAAGCTGGCACCGGTGTTGCTGGCCTTCGGATGCGGGGTCCTCCTCGCGAAGCGGAAGGTGGTGCCGGCCGAGAGTTCCAAGGTCTTCGCCGACTATGCCTTCCTCTTCGCGGTCCCCTGCTTCCTGTTCGGCAACATCTACAGCAGCGATCTCGGTGCCCTGTTCGACTGGCGGGCGATCACGGGTTACGCGGCCGCCGCGGGCGTCGCCGTCGTCCTGACCGGTGCGCTGGCCTTCGCCCTCGGCGTACGCGATCCCCGCGGTGTGGCCCTGCGGATCATGGCGGCCGTCCAGGTGAACACGGCCTACTTCGCCGTGCCGGTGTTCATCATGCTGTTCGGGAACGCGGCGCCGATCTTTCCAGTGCTCCTCTTCCAGGTCTGCGTCCTGTCCCTGATCATCATCTCGATCATGGAACTGGGCCGCCCCGACCGCACCGGCAGCCGGGGCAGACGCCTCCGGGCGGCCGTCGTCGCCTCTTTGATGACCCCCGTCGTGATCGCCTGCAACGCGGGCATCGTGCTCAACCTGCTGCCCGTGCGTCTGCCGGGGGTGGTCCTCGACAGCTTCGCCTTCGTGGGCGACAGCGCCTCACCCGTGGCGCTGTTCGCCCTCGGACTGCACCTCGGCGGGACGGGCCTGAAGGTGCGTGGCACCACCGTGGAGGAGATGTGGATCATCGCCTTCAAGTGCGTCGCGTTCCCCCTGCTGACCTTCGCCGTGTGCCGCTACGGCTTCGGCGTCGAGGGCGACTGGCTGAACTACCTCGTCCTGATCGCCGCGATGCCCGCTCCGCAGAACCTGTTCATCTTCGCCCAGCGCTACGACGTGAGCGTCGACATGTCGGCCGCGCTCGTCGTCAAGAGCTCCGTCGTCGCGCTGCTCCTGCTCCCGCTGTGGATGCAGTGGGTGGCCCACGCCACCTGAGATCCGTGTCCGAGACCGACCGTCCGTGTGAACCGTTCCATGAACGTCCGTGTGAACCGTCCGTGTGCCGTGTGAACCGTTCCGTGAACGTCCGTGCGAACCGTTCCCGTGAACGTCCGTGTGAACCGATCGCGCAAACCGCTCCTGCAACCGCTCACTGCAAACCGCTCGTGAAAGGCAGAACCGTGACCCAGACCGTGCAGCCCACCAGAATCACCGTCCAGCAGGTGGCCGGCCGCATCGGAGCCGAGATCTCCGGCGTCGACCTGCGCCAGGAGCTCGACGACGTCACGGTGGCCGAGATCCGCCGTGCCGTCCTCACCCACCGCGTCGTCTTCTTCCGCGACCAGGACATCGACCACGCCCAGCACATAGCCTTCGGCCGCCGCTTCGGGTCCCTCACCCGGCGCGCCGGCAAGAAGCACGGCGTTCACCCCGAGGGCCATCCGGAGATCCTCACCGTCGACCCGAAGGCCGACACCGAGCGCTACGGCGCCGACTTCGAGGAGCACTACCGCCGTAAGTGGCTCTCCCCCCTCGCCGGCTGGCACAGCGACCTCACCCAGTCCGTCAACCCGCCCGACATGTCGATCCTGCGCGCCGAGAAGACCCCGGCCTTCGGCGGCGACACCCAGTGGACCAACACGGTCGCCGCCTACGAGGCCCTTTCCGCCCCGCTGCGCGAGTTCGTGGACCAGCTGACCGCCGAGCACGCCTTCTTCACCGCGGTCCACCTGCGCCATTCCGACGAGCGCGACCGCGAGATCCTCAAGATCTACTGCGAGGACCCGCAGGTCGCCGTCCACCCCGTGGTCCGCGTCCACCCCGAGACCGGCGAGAAGGCCCTGTTCGTCAGCCCCGGCTCGACCACCCGCGTCACCGGATTCACCGAGCTCGAGAGCCGCCATCTCCTGGAGCTGCTCTTCCAGCACATGACCAGCGCCGAGTACACCGTGCGCTTCCGCTGGGAGCCGGGCTCCATCGCGTTCTGGGACAACCGCAGCACCTGCCACTTCGCCCCGACCGACTTCGCCCACCTCGACGTCGACCGCGTCATGCACCGTGTGACGGTCCTGGGCGAGCCGGCGAAGGGACCGACCGGCTTCGTCTCGCAGCTCGTCGAGGGGGAGCCGATGCAGGCCTGGTAGCCGAAGCCGGCTGGGCGACCACGAGGGCTCCGGCCGGGGGACCGGCCGGAGCCCGGGGTGTTCACGAAAGCGGCCGGCGCCGTCATGTGGCCAGCAGCCGGTTGAAGAAGGAGCGGTACTCCCGCAGCGCCACGCGCAGGCTCTCGGTGTCCGCCTGCTCGCCCCGGTTCCACTGCTCCTCAAGGCCCTCCCTGCGTTCCGCGAAGGTCGCGGCCAGCTTCTGCATGACGTCCGCCACCAGCGCGTCCGCGGAGTGCACGGCCTCGCGGGGGTCGTCGACGAAGTCGTTCTGGATCGCCTGCCAGCGGGTACGGAAACTCTCCTTGTCCTCAGGTGCCAGCAACTCCTCTTCCGCCGCGTCGCCCGGGGTCGCCGCAGAGGTGCTCTCCGCTTCTTCCTCGGCCGGTGCGGGCGCGCCGCCCGTTTCCGGCGCGGTGACGGTGCCGGCGGCGTCGGCTGTGAAGCCGGTGTCACCGGTGTCGGCGGTGCCGCCGGTTTCCTCGCCGGGGTAGACCGGTGGCCCGGCATCCTGTCCCTCGCCCGTTCCGCCGCCTGGGCCCCGGGCGATGTCCTCAGTGGTCAGTCCGCTCTCGGCGGGCCCTGTCGCGTCTTTGTCCCGCATGATCTCTCCCGTGCGAATGCGTGCGGATCAGGCCCGGGCGGGCCCGGCCTGATCTCCGTCGGACAGCAGCTCGTCGAACAGAGCCCGGTAGTGCACCATGGCTCCCCGCAGCTGCTCGGTGGTGGCGCGCTGCGCCGTGCTCAGCGTGTTGATCTCATGTGCGACCCGGTAGTGCTCCAGCGTGCGGCCGTGCTGGACCGAGAGGTCCCTCATCTGCTGTTCGTACCCCTCGGTGGGGTAGCCGCGCTCGTGCATGAGGGAGGTCACGAGCCGGTCCGCGTCGTGCACGGCATCCACGGGCCGGTCCACGAACTCCTCCTGCACGCCGACCCATTCCCGGGCGTAGCGGTCCCTGGCACCCTCGGCCAGGGGCTGGATGTCGAGTGACGCATGGCGCTTCTCACGGGCAGTGAGTTCATGTTCGGCAGCCCGCCGGCCGCCGGCTTCCTCGACGGTGCGGTCGTACTCGGGGCCGAAGCGTTCACGCAGGCGACGGCGTCGCCGCATGGTCATTGCCACGGCCAGTGCGATCAGGGCGACCACCGCTGCGATGGGAATGATGATCGCCAGAAGTGTTCCTGTAGACATCGGGCCGACTCCCTCTTCCGTATCGGGTGCGTCCCTGTTGAGCGCTGGTGCCCACGGGCATCGAGCCGAAACAGCGGATCCGGCCCGGGGCGGGATCTCGGGGCCGGCCACGGGTGTCGTCCGAGGCCGCGCCGCCGCGCGGATCTGCGGTGCGCTCGCCGCCGTCCGTGGGTGCCCGCACCCGCACGGGGCGTGAGTGTCCGACTCGGCTGCCGTCAGGCGGGCCCGTCTGACGGGAGGTTCCCGGACTGCAGCATCAGGAGCGCGATGTCGTCCGTGCGCTGCCGGGTGGGGCCGGATTGCCGCAGCACGCTCTCGATGAGGCGATTCAGGTCCCCCTCGCCGGCGTCGTCGATTCGGCGCGCGAGCTGTGCGATGGAGTCGTCGAGGTCGGTCCCCGGCGCTTCGACGAGACCGTCGGTGTAGAAGGCGAGCAGCAGTCCCGGGACGAGCGGGATCTCGGTGACGGGGTAGCTCGCGCGGGGGACGATGCCCAACAGCGGGCCGGGGGTGACGGAGACAGGCAGCGTCCGGTGGCCGGGCAGGCGCAGCAGCGGTGGCGGGTGGCCCGCACTGGCGAGCTGAACCCGGTGCCGGGCGAAGTCGATGTGGGCGTAGAGGCAGCTGGTGAACAGGCCGGGGTCGAGATCGCTCAGGAGCCGGTTGGTGCGGGAGAGGACTTCGTCGGGGGACGAGCCGAGGGTGGCGTGGGCGTGGACGCCGGTGCGGACCTGTCCCATCAGGGCGGCCGCAGCGACGTTGTGGCCCTGGACGTCCCCGATGACGGCCGCGGCAGCGGTGTCGCCGAGCCGGATCACGTCGTAGAAATCGCCGCCGATGTCCATGCCGCGGGTCGCCGGCAGGTAGCGGGCGGCGACGTTCAGCCCGGCGACCTCGGGAAGTGTGTGCGGCAGCAGCGCCTGCTGGAGGCCGTGGGCGAGCTGGTGCTTGGTGTCGTACAGATGGGCGCGGTCCAGGGCCTGCGCGATGAGCCCGGCGAGCGAGGACATGACGGCGCGTTCTTCGGCAGAGAACGTGTGCGGATGTTCGTACGACAGGATGCAGCAGCCCACCGGGCGGCCGGAGATGATCAGGGGCAGGAAGGCCCAGGCCTGCTTGCCGCTGATCGTCTGCGCCTCGGGGTAGATCCGCCGCATCTCCTGCGCGGTGGCGAAGAACGAAGGGATGCCACTGGTGAGCGCCTGCCCGGCCGGGGTGAAGTGCGTGTCGATCGGCAGGCCGTCGAGGCGCTCGATGACCTGAGCCGGATACCCGCGGTGCCCCGTGATCCGCAGCCGGCCGGCGTCGGCGGTGGACAGGACCAGACCCTGGGCACCGAAGGCGGGCATGATCTGGTCGGCCACGAGATCGACGACGTCCTGCACACCGACCGCCTCGGTCAGCGTGGCCGCCAGGTGCATCAGTTGGTAGAGCTGCCCCGCACGGGCCGGTGCGGCGGCGGTGTGCGCGGACCACCGCGGCGCAGGGGAGGACGGGGGTTGCGCGCCGGTGGGAACGATGCGGATGCTGATGCCACTGGCGTCCGGATAGAGGTGGAAGTCCAGCCACTGGTCCGGCGGTCGGCAGGCGGTGAACATCACGGGTTCGCGGCTGATCACGGCGGCCCGGTAGCGGTCTTCGTACGTGGGATCGTCGAGCCAGGGCAGCGACTGCCAGGGCAGGGTGCCCAGCAGCTGATCGGCGTCGCGGTCCAGCAGTTCGGCGCCCCCCGAGGTGAGGAAGGTGATACGGCCTTCCAGGTCCAGTGCGCAGGATCCGCCGGGCAGCCGCTCGGCGAAGTCGGCGGCGGCCGGTGCCGGTCGCCCGGCCCGAATGCCGGAGGCGACGGGGAGTACGCGGGGCTGTGCACCGGGGACCGGTCCCTGCCCGGACTCCACGGCTTCCTCCAGGAGCCGGGCCAGTCTTCGGCAACTGGAAGCGATGTGGCCCTGCTCCCGCCGGCTCATATGGGGCGGGCGGGTGGCGGGCCAGATCAACAGCAGCGACCCCCACCGCCGTGTGCCGGTGACGGGGGCGGCGGCCACCGCGCAGGGGTACGGCAGGGCAACCGCCGTACGCGGGTAGGCGCGGGCCATCTCCTCCTGACTGCCCACCCAGACGAGGCGGCCATCGCGTACGGCGTCGGCCACGGGGGCGGGAGAGGCCACCGGGACCCTTGCCCACGGGGCGGCGAAGTCGGCCGGTGCCCCGCACAGCACTTCCAGCAACAGCACCGCCTCATCCGGCGCGCACACGTACAGGGCACCGATGGTGGCACCGGTTCTGTGCACCGTCTCCGCGACAGCGGCATCCACCCCTTTGGTGAAGGTGGCCGGACCACCCGTGCTGGTCACGAGACACCTCCAGCGGCGCGGAGCGTTGTCCGGGGCGGGTGGTCCACCGGGTGCGCCGGCCCGGGCGCCACAAGCGGTGACCTAGCACCGGCGGGTCGCACCGGCGCCGCTCGTCCACCCCGCGGAGCGGGGGGTGCACAGGCCCCGTCCCACTGGGGACGTTACGCCGACAAGGAGGCGACGGCACGCCGTCCGGCACCGGGGGACCGGTTCACACTGCGCGGCGGCTCGGTCACACCTGCTTCGGAGCAAGCGAGGCGCATCGCTGCGCATCACTGCGTACGCTGTACGCTGATCGGCCTGCCCGGTGCTGCGTGCCGCCGAGCGGGCACGAGCCCTCCAGGCCGGCCGCCGGGGCCGACCGACGCCCGGCCGGCTTTGGCGAGGGCACTCCGTTGACCGGCGAGGACGGGAAGGGGAGCACGTTCTTCGAAGAGCTCGGTTTCGGGATGTGGGGCTGACCGACCGGCGGTTGTGCGTCCGCGCACCCCCGCCGTGCGGCCGGCCGGCCTCCAGGCGGTGGACAGGCCCAAGCAACGGAAACGGCCCGCCGGAGGAACCGACGGGCCGTCACGAAAGATCGAGGCCAGTACCAGAGACTAGTACCAGAAGATTCCGTCGGCGCCGTCGTTGGCGAGGGTCTGGGTCATGACGTCTCCGTCATTCGCGTAGCGCCTGTGCTTGTCGGTGAGGAAGAAGTCGAAGGCGGCTACGGGCGACGTGGCATCGCATGCCATGTCGCCGCGGATGCAGAAGCGGGCGACCGGGACGCCCGGGAACTCCTTGGGGCCAGGGCCGGTGGAGGTGAAGCCGAGGGCGCCCAAGCCCTTGGGGACCTTGGCCCACAGGCCGGTGTCAGGCTGCTTCGGGTCGGCGTACAGCATGCCGTTGACCAGTTCCCGCGGGATGTCGGAGCCGCCGTTGGCGATTGTCTCCAGAACGTGGTCGGCGGCCTGCGCGCCCTGGGAGTAGCCGACGATCGTGAGGCGTGCGGCCGGGTCCTTGCGGTGGGTTTCCTCGGCGGCGGCCAGGAGGTTGTCGTATCCCTGCTTGACGCTGCTGTCGTAGCTCGGCGCGGCCACGTCCGGCGTGTTCTGGCCGTTGAGCCAGGGGCCGGCGCTGGCCGGGTAGCAGACGGGGACGGGGATTCCGCCGTCCAGGTGCTGGTTGGCGTAGTAGTACGTCCTGGTGCACCCGGGCGCGTCTGCCGCGGAGCCGGTGCCGCCGAGTTCGATGTAGTAGTGGCGAGGGGGCTCGTCGGCGTGCGCGGCGGTGGGTGTGAGGGCGGCGGCGGCCGTCATTGCCGCCGCGAGGGCCACGGTTTTGGCGCGGCGCATGAGTCGGTTGGTGTTCGGCATTGGGTGTCCCCCTGGGTCCGATGGCAGTTTCTGGCTGGTGCTGTGGTGCCAGACGCTAGGGAGGAGCGATGAAATCGTCGTGAAACCCGAGGCGTTGGGGGCGCTCGCTGCGACGGCCCGGCCGGCCGGGAGCGTGGAGTGTTCGGTGAGCGTGGGCGAGGTGGTGTTGCAGGCGGGCGTGGCGGAACTGGTAGACCGCGCCGGCCTGGCGCAGTACGCCGCGCTGGTAGGCGTCCTCCAGGAACGTGGTCACCGCCCAGGGCAGACGTCCGGTCAACGGCAGCCAGATGCGGGTGAGGACGAGCCACTGGCCCCAGGCGGTCAGCGTGAGGGCGTAGCCGAGAGCGGCGCCGAGGCCACTGATGATGCCGAGCACGAGGCTGGCGTCGGGCGGCCAGACGAGTGGGCCCAGTGGCCCTTGCAGGAGGTCGACCGCTGCTTCGCTGCCGAATCCGACCACTGCGCCGAAGGCGGGTGCCCACACCAGCAGTTGGGTGATCACGGTGCCGCGGTTGGTGTTCAGGAGGCTGCGTGGGTTGACTGCGGAGTCGAGGTCGAGCGGGGTTTCGAGCAGGCCGAGGAGGCAGAAGGTCAGTCCGGCACCGGCGCCGAAGACCAGGCCGTAGACGGTCCCGTCGACGATCGCGATGTGCAGCCCGGTCGAAAGTCCGGCTTTCCAGGCGTACGCGTGCACCATGCCGACCACGAATCCGTAGGCGAAGCCGAAGATCGCCCCGCCCAGTGTTCCGATCACCAGTCGGGGGCCGGTCGTCCATGTGATGGGCCCTGGTCTGCCGCGGATCCGCAGGCGCACGGCGGACGGCCTGACATGCTTGCCCTTGACCGAGTACGTGAACCAGTGGACGAGCCCGAACATGAGGCCGGCAAGGAACCCGACGAGCATCCCGTCCACGGTGGCGCCCGTGAACGAGCCGTGGAAGGCGGCGCTGACGGTGCCGTCGACGAGGCCGATGGCCAGTCCGGTCACGAGGGCGGTGACGAGCGTGCGGGTGGAGCGGCGCATGCCGTTGCCGAGTCGCCACCAGGCGAGGTCGGGTGTCTTGAGCCGGGTCAGGTGGTGGGCGAGGTAGCCGAGCCAGTGCCGGGCGCGTTCGGGGTCGAAGCCGCGGTGTGGCCTGCCGGCCGAACTCCGGTGGAGCCGGTGGCGGTAGACGGTGGGGATGAAGTTGTCCAGCAGGTGGTCTTCCAACTTCTCCGGGCTGCCGAATCGCTTGGTGTCGAGGAGCGAGGCCGGATCGTGGTCGGGGGTGTCGCTGTAGATGGTGCGGGCGAGCGCGACCATCAGCGGGGTCGTCAGGACCGTGGCGAGGGGGGACGTGGATTGTTCCTGCGACTGTTCGCGCAGTTCGGTCAGTACGGGGTCCCAGGCGTTCGCGCTGGGGTTCGCGCGGCCGGTTTTGCGGGTGGTGCGGGGCAGGTAGTCGGCCAGGTCGTCGACGGTGAGGTCGGTGAGTTCGATCGCGGCGGCGGAGGTCAGCACATCGGTTTCGGCGACCGCGGCGGCGTATTCGGCGGGGCGGCTGGTGAGCAGGAGGGGGAGGGTGGTGGCGTTGAGGGCTTCCAGCGCGGGGCGGCGCAGTCCGTCGGCCATCTCGTCGAAGCCGTCGAGCACGGGGAGGATGCGGCCGGACTCGACCAGGGCGGAGGCCAGGCTTTCCCTGCCGGGGCCCCGTGCGGCGTAGCCGGGGTGATCGCGAGTCAGTTGGGCGGTCAGCCAGTCGCGCAGGGTGATGGTGGTGGGATTCCAGGCGCCGATGCTGAAGATCACCGGCACGGGTTCCTGCGGGCTGCGCGATTTCAGGTGGTCGAGGACGAAGCGCAGGGCCAGGATCGTCTTTCCCGAGCCGGATCTGCCCAGTACCACCAGCCGTCCGGAGGGGATGCGCCGGTAGGTGTCGGTGACCTCGTGCAGTTGGCCGTCCAGGTCGAGGGGGTCGGCCGTGGCTCGCGCGGGGAGTCGCAGGATGTTGGCCCAGTGGTCGGTCAGTGTCTCGGGGGCTGTCCGCCAGCGGACGGGGAGTGGGAACGGGTCTTGGACCTGGCGTTGTTCCTCTTCGCGCCGCCAGCGTGCGGCCACCTGCTTCGCGAGTTGCTCTGCGGGTTCGGTCGGCGCGTCGGGCGGTGCCGGAGCCGGCTCTTCCGAGGCCTGCTGCCTCGGATCCGGCCGGCCGGTCGCGGGCTCGTCGGTGGGTTCGCCTGGTCGGCCGTCGTCCGCGTTCCGGGGGACGGCGGCGCTCAGTAACTCCTCGCGCTCCTTGGGCCGTAGCGGCAGCGCTTTGGCCAGCTCCTGCACCGTCGTCATGCGCGGGTTGGGGCGCTTGCCGGTCTCCAGACCGCGGATGGTGCGCACGCTCACCCCGGAACGCCTCTCCAACTCCTCCTGGGTCATCCCCGCCTGGACCCGCAGCCGCCGCAGCACCTCACCGAACTCACTGGCCACAAGTCACGGCCCTTCCCCCCAAGATGTCAACTTTTCGCAGGTGAGGGACTCTAGCGCGGTCACCGGCCACATATGACCGCCTCAATGGCCTGTCCACGTTTCCTCCACCTCGGCGACCGTCGACGGCATCGACGGGATCGACCGGATCGAGTGGATCGAACCGGTCCGGAGAACGGGGAACCGCCATGCCGACGACAACCGCACTCCAGGGAAGCCCGAGCGTCGCTGCCCTCACCTTTCGCGAGCGAGAGGTGCTCTACGCACTCGGATGCGGCCTGGGGGACGCCGAGATCGCCGACGGGCTCGCGCTTCCGGAACATGTGGTGGCGGAACAACTACGGTGCATCCTGGTGAAGTTGGGACTGCCTGACCGGACCGCTGCCATCGTGCATGCCTTCGACTGCGGTCTGGTCGTGCCCGGACAGGGTCCGCGCAGGCAGGCGGTGGCACCCGAGATCACTGTCCGTCGGCAGACTGACCCCGCACCCGGTCCATGGCTTCGGGTCTCCCTGCTCGGGCCTTTGCGGGCGTGGCTCGCCGGGCGGCCCGTGGACGTCGGCCCGGTCCGGCAGCAGGCAGTGCTGGCGGCGCTGGCGCTGAGCCCTGACCGGTCGGTCAGCCGGCAGGAACTGCTGGACGGCGTATGGGGGATGGAGTCGCCGGGCGGCAACGTCGTACCGGTCTATGTGTACCGGCTGCGCAAGAGCCTGCGTCTCGGGGAGTGCCCGAACCCGGTGATCAGGCGCGACCGGTACGGCTACGGGCTGGTTCGCGGTGTGGTCGAGGTGGACGTGGCGTGCGTGGAGGAACTCGTCACCGCGGCCGGAGCTGCCGAGCGGGCCGGTGACCTGTCGGAGTCGGTGCGGCTGTGCGCCCGGGCGCTGGATCTCTTCCGTGGCGAGCCCTTGGCCGGTCTGCCCGGCCCCTTGGCCGAGTTGGAGCGGCTGCGGCTCGCCGAGCGCAGGGTCACCCTGGCGCAGCGGAAGGCGGACTGGGAGCTGAGGCTCGGCCGAGTCGCCGAGGCGATCGCCGAACTGTCCGCCCTGGCCCTGGAAGAGCCGCTGAACGAACCGGTCGCCGCGCTGCTGATGCGCGCGCTGCAGCGCGGCGGTCGGCGCGCCGAGGCGATGGTCGTCTTCGACCGCACCCGCAGGCGGCTCGCCGACGATCTGGGGGTGGCCCCGGGCGAACTGCTGCGGCGGGCACGGTGGGCGATCCTGCGTGAGGACGACGTAAGTCCCGGCCCCGGCCTGGCGGGTGTGGCGTGATGGAAGGGACCCCCCGCGACCGCGACGCGGAGTTGCTGCTGGCGAGGATCTCCGAAGCTGCCGGCCGGGGACATCTCGGCAGGCGACGCGCCACCTATCGGGCAGCACTGCATGGAGTCAGCGCACACGGTGGGCGGGGAGCGGCGATCCGGGTCATCTCGCGGGCCGCTGCGGCGGGCGCACGCCGACTGCGGCGTCCCATCGGCAGGAAGAGGGTGAACGCGGGTGCACGGCTGGACTTCTTCGAGCACGGAATCACGGCCGTCGTGGACGGACGGATCCACGTCATCCGCAGCGACACCGCCGTGGTGCGTCAACGCACAGCTCTGTCCCCGCAGGGCATCACCCGCGCCTACGTCCTCAACGACGTCGACGGTGAGCGGATCGTGCTGCGCGGCGGCGACTTCGGCCACGCGGAGGTGTGGGAGCCCGAGCTCCGTAGGGCCGTCACCGACGCCCAGGTGCCGCAGGCCCTGGCCGCGCTCGCCCAGGGAGCTCGGCTCACCTTCGGCCCAGTCTGGATCACCGAGGACGAGGTCGGCTCCGGACGGATGTCGATGCGATGGCCGCAGGTCCAGCGGATCGACACCCGGCACGGTTCCGTCGCCGTCCGCGTGGCCGGCCGGTGGCAGTTGCTGGGCACCGTGGCATCCGGAATCCCGAATGTCTTCGTCTTCCACGCGCTCGCCGAGCACCTGGCCGGCATCCGTCCACCGGGTGCCGAGCGGGGCGACGACTGAGGTACGGCCCGTTGTTTCACGGCGATTTCACCGACCGCTCCTAGCGTCCGACAGGACGTGTCAGCGGCCACACGTAACCCACGAGCACAGAAGGAGACCGGCATGGCCGACAGCTACCGATACCGGTGCGGCGAGTGCGGGCACCGCACCGCCTGGGGGAGCGAATCCCAGGGCCAACAGGCGATCGAGACCCACTACGCACGATGCCACCCACACACCGTCCCCGGAGGGGTGGTCGAGTTCCGCAAGGGGTCCTCCGGGGGCGGTTCCGGATGCCTGATCGCCCTGGGGATCGTGGTCCTGCTCCTGATCATCGCCTCCCGGCATTGACGAGACAGAGACCCCCCGCCCGGCCGGATCGATCCTGGCAGGTCGAAAACGGCCGAGGTGGGTGCCAGAGGAATCACACCAGGAAGGAAGACACGCACATGCACGATGTACGAGACCTACTCGCTCCTGACGCGTTCGGGAGTGTCACCGCAACGGTCATGGACAACAACCCCGGCATGGACGAGCCCACGGCCAGGCGCCTCGTCGAAGAAGCCCTGAAGTTCGTCGTGGCCGCCGTGAAGTTCCCGACGAAACCCATCCGGCCCTCGCGCCTGGTCGACGAGGGATGGCACGCCCTCATCCTGCACACGGCACAGTATGCCGAGTTGTGCGCTCGGCTCGGACGCTTCGTACACCACTGTCCCGACGGACCGGACACCCCCGACCATGCCCCGGACGAGCACCTGCGGACCGTGGCCCTGATCGAAGAGGCGGGGCTCAGCGCGGACAAGGAACTGTGGACGGTGCCGACGGGCGCACTGGTCCCGGCGGGGGCGAAGTGCAGGCGGCCGCGGCCCGGCCAGCCAGGCGGCTGTACGACTCCTTCCTGCGGCTCTTCGTGTGGCGGGGGAGGGGGCGACTAGTGGCAGTCCACTCCAGTCGGGGCCTGGGCGGGCGCGGCGCGGCGGCCGACGCTGCCGCCTCGTCTCACGGCCAGGCCGGCCCGAGCAGCGCGTCAGGCGGGCCGTCGGGTCGTCCGCTCCCGCCGGGACCACCCGGACGGCTGCGCCGTCTGTTGCCGAGACATCGGCGAGCGGTATCGGCCGGCGCCGTCGTCATCTGCCTCGTGTTGGCCGGCGTCGGCTGGTGGGCCCGGCCGGATCAGCCAAAGGCCATCCCCCTGCGCGTGGTCGAGGGAACGGTCCAGGCGGATGCCCTCACCCCGGACGAGGTCAGCAAGCTGGCTGGGATCACGCTGGTCTCCGGCCCGGGAGCGAGTGAGCCGCCTCGTGCTCTCGAGGCCGATCCGTCGAGTTGTGCCGTGGCAGTGGGGCCGGCGACCCAGGCGGTCTACGGTCGCGAGTGGACCGCGTTCCTGTCGGCGACCTACCAGGACTCCGCAGGCGTGGGTGACTACACGGTGACCCAGGTCATCGGCGTGTACTCCGACAGCGACAAGGCCGGAGCGGTGTTCCGCACGCTGAGCGACGGTCTCGAATCATGTCAGTCCGCGATAAGGACCGACCAGGACGGACGTACCTCCAAGTGGGCCTACACGACCGACACCGCCACCTCGGAGACGCTCGGTTGGACGGCGGCGCAGGTCGCGGGCGACGGGTGGGCTTGCCACCGCCAGGCGAGGTTGAAGGGCAGGACCGTCCTGCAAGTGGCGGTCTGCGGGGCGGGCAACGGCAAGCCGGCCGTCACAAGGATCACTGACCGGTTCGCCGCGAAAGCGAGCGGATGACCGTGATCAACAAGACCGCTCTGAAAACGGCCCTCCGCGCTCCGATTGCCGTGCGGCGCCTCATCTTCCTGATCATTGTCTCGACGCTGGTACCGGTGCTCAACACGGGAGCGGAGGCGAGCGCGAACTCCGCGACCGTCAGACTCGATCCGTCTGCCGTTGCGCAGTCCGCCGGCGCCGCCACGCCCGATCCGCTCAGGCCGGGCAGCAACTACCCCGTTGGCCTGAATGCTCGGATCGCCTCATTCGCCCAAGAGATCGCGTCGCTGCCCCGCCGCGAGGACGCGCTGACGGCGGCGAAGGAGTCACTCGCCAAGCGCAGTGTCGCATTCAACGCACACGCCGACGCCTACAACAAGGAGGACGCCCGCTGCGGCAACAGAATCATCGCCCACAACACCCGGATTGACAGCTACCAAGCCAGGGTTTCGGCCCACAACGCCAAGCCGAATCGCTTCCGGCTGCCCGAGCAAGCCGCACAGTACAACGCGTACGCCGCCGAGAAGGCTCGACTCGACGCCGAGCGGGCGAGGCTCCGGAACGAGTTGGGCTCGATCAAGGCCCAGAAGTCGAAGCTCGACGCCGACAAGGCGAAGCTCGAAGCCGAGAAGTCCCAGCTCGCCGCCGACATGAACGCGCACAACGAGCGCGTCAACCAGTTGAAGAGCGACAAGCAACGGCTGAACAACCGGCGTCAGCAGCTGCTCCGGGAGATGGCCTCGCTTCTCCAGAGCCTCGCCGACAACCCACCGGTCGCCGCGACTTCCATGGCACAGGGTGGTGATGCGGTTCGCCCACCGGACCACGTCGGCCAGAGCGCAGCGGGGCCGCCGGCCGACGGCGGCGACAGTCTGTCAAGGACCCAGCAGACGGCCTGGCTCGACGCGTATGCGAAGAAACACGATGTCAAGATCGACGAGCGGCCGGTCACGGCACACCTGTCACCCGACGCGGTGTCCAGACTGCCCGCTTCCGAGGCCGCGCGGCTCAACCTCTCCAACACCTACGACGGCCTCGTTGCCAAGCCCAACGGTAACTACGCGGCGGTGCGGATCCGGACACCCGGGGCCTCCCACGACCCGGGGCGGAAGGCTTTCGACAAGGCCATCGCGCAGGGTGGGCAGGCCACGGCCACCGTCGACGGCGAGAACGTCGTCATCGACGAAGTGAGGACCGTCAAAGACACGAGCTGCCGGGTACCCAACAGCTTTGCCCCCGGTACTCCCGTCCTCCTGGCCGACGGCACCGTGCGGGACATCGAGGATGTACGTGTTGGTGATCTCGTGTTGGCCACCGACCCCGAAAGCGGGGAAACGGCAGCCCAACCGGTCACGCGAGAGATCCGTGGCACGGGGGACAAGACCCTGGTCGACGTCACCGTGACCGGCAACGACACCCGAGGCACCGTCACGGCGACCGCGGGCCACCCCTTCTGGGTACCCCGGCTGGGCGAATGGACCGACGCTGCCGCTCTGCAGCCGGGGCAGTGGCTGCGCACAAGCGCCGGCACTCATGTGCAGATCAGCGCGGTTCAGCACCGGACGCGGCCGACCACCGTGCACAACCTCACCGTGGCGGACCTGCACACGTACTACGTGCTTGCGGGTGGCACACCAGTACTGGTCCACAATGACGGCGGTTGTGACGAGTCGGTCAGCCGAACGCCCAGGCAGCTCAAGCAACTGGCGGAGGACCGGGCACGGGACGCTCGTGACTACCAGGACCAATACCTCCGCGAGGTACGCGCCCTGGAGAAGGCCAAGGGGAAGACGGCCGATCAGATCGAGGAGGCGGTGAAGTGGGCCGAGAGGACGAAGACGACCGCGGTGATCCGGGCGCGGCTTCCCTTCCCCGGCCGGCCCGGGAAATGGTTCGAGCGGAATGTGGTGGCCGGCAGCGGCGACGGACTCAGCCCGGCGCAGGCCGTCGCGGCAGAGAAGCGCGGCGACATCTTCGTACCCGCCAACAAGGTCGGAACCACGCACGCCGAGCAGAACGCCCTGCTGTACATCGACGAGCTGGGGGGCGAACCCATCGCGGGCGGGGCCTCCAGGGAAGTCTGCCCCGAGATCTGCGGCGATCTGATCAAGCGCTCGGGAGGTGTGGTGAGCGGGCAGGTCACCGGCAGAGGAGATCGCAAGTACAGGACCTTCTGGTGGCCGTAGACCGCCTCCTTACTGCATGATCGGTGCCCCGGGAGCCTGGGCGGGCTCCCGGGCGCGCTGTGGAAACGGTTGGAGTGGAACCGCGTGAAGATCTTGGAAAGCGTACGGGGCATTGCCTTCATGGCCTCGTTCGATCAGGCCAGGGCGTTCGCGGCCGCCTGTGCCGAGCGCACGTCCGGCGTCCTCTTCTGGGCGCTGACAGAGGACGGCAGAGAAGGGGACCGTGAGGTCTACCTCCAAGCGCTGGAGGCACTGTGGGAGGCCGGACCCATCGACGCGGACAGGGCGAGCCAACTGCATCACAGCCTGACAGAACTTCCCGACATCGGACCGGAAGCGCACAGCGCCGGCGGAGACGCTCTCGTACGCATCGGGGCGAGGCTGCTCCTGGCCGGAGTGGCCATGCTCATCAGTGGCAGCCCCCAGGGCGCGGCTGCCACCTCCTCCTTTGCCCGGGACTTCGCCCGTGAACTGGGGCGGCGATGCGAGACGGACCTGCTGGCGCGAGAGGACGAGACGCAGAATCAGGACGTGGCGACCGTGCTGTCCTGGGCGGACGAAGAGCCGGCCGCACACCTGCCCGCGCTGCGGATGGCTGCTGCCGGACTCGGACGCTCCTATCTCCAGGCCGCCGTAGCCGAACGCGGCGGCACCGACGCAGTCGGCCCGTCGTCAGAGCTGCGTGTGACAGCGGTTCCCGACCGTTCGGAGGTGATCGCGGCGTACGCGGGGGCCACGCGGCACTACGGGGTTGTGGGACGAGTTGCCTCGGGTGACGATGCCGGGCGCTACATCCGGGTCGACAAGTTGGCCGATCTCGCCGTGAGCCCCGAGGAGCGGGCGGAAGCTGTCGGCGTCATGATCCGTGTCGCCGACGATCCCGGCATGGAGATCAACTGCATCGGTGAATGGGTGGAGGACTGGGCGGGCGTCGAGGAGTCCTTCCGGCGGGACGGCCGTCGGGTGGACTGGGGTTCTTGACGGATCCGACACGCCGGCCATGGGGATGAGGAGCCTTGATTTCGGCCAGAGTTGCACTTCCTCCTCGCTCACTTCGAGTTCCTTCCTTGCCCAGGCACGCAGTTCCCCGTGGTGGCGCAGCCAGCCGGCATGAGGCACGGCCGGAGGGCGGAGGCGAGCAAGGCGGTGTCGTTCAGGACCGCGCGCTCAAGTCGCTCCAGTTCCTTGAACTGGTGATCCGGCGGGACACCGCGGGCTGGGTGGAGCTGAGCCGGACCGCCGCTTTGGTGAACGCCCCGGTCTCGGCAAGGGCCACGAGCCGCCGCAGCGCGTCGTTCTCATACACGTTCCTCCCGCCGCCAGACCTTCGTCCGGTCCTGGAGTTCGTCCCCAACATATGCCTGCGGTGCATAGATCCCATGCAATCCAGTCGCTGGTGACATCCCTTGCCGCGCCCTAGCGTCGTCCGTGCGGCGGCGGCGCTGTGGAGGAGGAAGGCACGCGGCCGCTTCACTGACACGTGCGATCCGAGGGGAGAGGTGTGATGTGGCGACGGGGTGGAAAGCGGTGGGACCGGTGGGATCAGTGAGCCGGGGGGCCGCGCGCCAGTTGCCTGTGATGCTCGCCGATCCGGAGGAGCTTGTCCGGTGCGAGTCCTTCTCGGGCAACCACTCCGCGGTGGCGCACAGTGCCGAGGTGGTCGGCACCCTCGGTACGAGGCTGCTGAGAGTCCAGCCGGAGACGATCACGATCGACGGCAGCGCGCGCGACACGGTGCCAGCGATGGCGAGGGCGTCGGCGGACGTACGCGTACCCCCCGCGGCGGCACAGGACCGGATCGACGGGCTCGTACGAGAGCTGACCCCACGAACGCCCGGTGCCCGGCTGGAGGTCCTGAGCGGCCCCGGGCGATCTTCCAGGCAACCGGAGTCCAGCGCCGACCTGTTTGCGGTCGTCTCCCGCGTCGCCTCAGCACTGGGCCAGGGGCCCCTGACCGCAGCCGCTGTCGGGCGCCCCGGACGGCAACATCGCGGCGACGGGCCGCCTGACCCTGGACGGCCTGGGCACCGTGGATGGTGGAACCCGGGCGGACACCGAGTATGCGGAGGTCGGGCCGATGGTCCACCGCGTCCCTCTGCCGGTCGAACCGATGCGAAGGACCGCGCGATGAAGCAACCGGCACGTCACCTCGCCTTGGCGTTCACCGCGCTCACAGCCGCCGTGAACCTGGCCGCCTGTTCCACCGCTCCTGGCGTGGCACCGGCCACTGAACCGACACCCGCGGACACCACCACGGCGATCACCGACCTGCTGACGCCGACGGAGAGCACTCCGCCGACGTACTACCCGTCCGCCACCACTTCCGCACAGACCGCAGCCAACGTTGAGCTCTGGTACGAGTCGGGAGGCGAGGAGCAGATCACCGGCGTGCGCCGCCAGGCCGAGGAGGTCTACTCCCACCACGACCAGGACATGTGGGTCATTGACTTCACCTGGTTCTTCGACGACGTCAAGGAGGCCCAGGAGTACCCTCCGATCCCCGACCCGAAGACCCAGGCCGCCTGGTCGACCGCGCTCAAGCACATCAACGAGGGTGGCGGCGCCGTCTACGACGCGACGCGGCTCGACACGGGCGAGAGCAGCCAGAGCACCGAGAAGGCCAGGCAGATGGACCGGGGCTGGAAGGAACTCGCCAAAGGCATCAAGGGCCTCAGTGCGGTGGAGGAACGGCTCAACCGGACCCTCGGACTCGAACCGCTCAGTGCTCCCTGAAGGGTGGCCTTTCTCGAAGGCCACGTGCACGCCTGGGCGGGCTCCCGCGGGGCCGGATCCGGCGGGCGTGGAGGCGTTCTCCTGCCGCCCAGGCGCGAGGGCGCTCAGGCGCAGGCCGAACGGGCCGAGGCCAGTTGAGCGGCACCACTGGGGAGTAGTGGCCGACGCCACCAGAGGACCGTCCGACCCGAACCCGGAGGAGCCGGCAGCGACAGAGGGGTCAGCCGTTGCCGGCTTCCCGCGCCACGCGTTCCAGTCGACGCCGGTGGGCCTCCCACCATGCCTGTTCGCCCGGCGGCATGCTGTCGTTGCCCTTCACCCACCCGACCGCCCCGTCGATGAGCTCTCGCACGATATCGGCGTGGCCGGCGTGCCGGTTGGCATCGGCGATCACACGTACCAGGACATGGTGCAGTGTCGTCTCTCGTCGTTCCTCCGGCCACCACGGGACATGACCGATGGCATCAAGCGCCAGCGTCGCGATCGTGTGGTTCGAGTGCTCCCATGCCTGGCGATACAGCCCGACGATCTCTTCGCGTGACTCGTCCGCGGTCGCCCACATGTCCGCGTTGGGTTCGGCGTCCTCCGTGTACCACCAGGGCGGCGGCTCCTCGCCGAAGAACGGCCGGCCGAACGTGTCGCCGAAGTACCCCAACTCCACACCGGCGCTGTGCTTGACCACCCCCAACAAGTTGGTGCCGGTGGGCGTCAGAGGGCGGCGGATGTCGTATTCCGAGAGCCCGTCGAGCTTCCACAGCAGGGCTTCACGAGCGTCTTGCAGGTAGCGGAGAAGGTCCGCCTTCGGGTTCGGTTCGATCACGCTGGGCAGTCTTGCATCCGGCACTGACAGACGGGCGCTACGGGAATTTCGCCCCACGCTCCCGATGGCGCCCCTACCTGGTCAAGTTGGCTCTCCGTCATGTTCAGGTGGCGACAGATCAGCTCCCACGGCTCTCGTCAGGGCGGGAGTGAGATCAGAGGTCTCAGAGGCCACTGACATTGATCTTTCCTGCTGCCGTGAAAGGAAGGAAGCAACAGGGGCTTCGCGGCCGCTGCGGTCGACAGTGGCACCGTTGTCGGTGCGCAGGTTCGCAACCCGGCGACGTTCGGGAGCCTGGGCGCGAGTCCAACCCGCACACCTCAGCACGGGAAGGGCGCGTAACGCGATGGCGAGGCCGATGTTCCGCCGGGGCACTCGTGCGGTCCGGCGCTCAGCGCCAGGTGCACCCTGACCAACCCGGCGGCCCGCCACCGGCGGCGCGAAGGTCATCCGCGGGCGGGTCCCCATGTGCCACAGGTCCTACCGCAACCGGTGAGGGGTCGCTGCCCGGACGGCCTGCGAGGCGAACGGCTCCAGTGGCCCCACGGGCTTCCGGTGCGCCCGCGGACCCGACCCGCCCGGCGCTGAGCAGAGAACCGGCAGCACGGTGACGGCAATGCGGTCTCGGCGCTCCGGGACGTCACCGCCGCCTTTCGGGCGAAGCCACCGGTGCTTCTGCGCCAATCGCACGTGCCCACCCACGACACTCGATCACGGCTGCCGGCTGTCTCCCGGGCGCCACCCGCGTCAGAGTGCGACCACCCTGACGTCCGACGATGCGACGCTGCGAGGGCTGTGTGGAGCCGGTCACCCTGGGGCTGGAAGAGGAGTACCTGCTGCTCGATCCGGACACGGGGGTGCCCGTACCGCTGGCGGAACAAGTGCGGGCAGCGGCCGGACTCGTCCCGCTCGTGGACGCGAAGGAGCTGCAGTCGGAGCTGTTGCAGGTGCAGGTCGAGGTCGCGACCACGATCTGCACCGAGCTGAAGGAGGCCGGGGGACACCTCCTGCGGCTGCGGCATGCCGTCGGTGCTGCCGCGGAGGCGAACGGATGCCGGCTGGCCGCGTGCGGCACACCACCCCTGAGAGGTCACGGAACGGCCCTGGTGACGGAGCAGTCGAGGTACCGCGCACTACAGATCCAGGCCCCGCAGCTGGTCGCCGAGCAGCTCGTCAACGGCTTGCACATCCACACCTCAGTGCCGTGCCCCGAAGCCGGCGTAGCCGTCCTGAACCGCCTGCGCGGCTGGCTGCCGGTCCTAGTCGCCATGTCCGCGAACTCGCCGTTGTGGGAGGGGCACGACACCGGGTTCGCCAGCTGGCGCACCGTGATCTTCGGGCGCTGGCCGGTCAGCGGGCCACCGCCCGCCTTCCGGGACCTCGTGGACCACAACGAGCGGGTCGAGACGCTGCTGGACACCGCCATCATCCGCGACACCGGGCAGCTGTACTGGCAGGCCCGGCTGTCCGACCGCTTCCCGACCGTCGAAGTGCGCTGCCCCGACGTGCAGTTGCGCGCCGACGAAGCGGTCATGTTCGCCGGCATCGTCCGGGCACTGGTCATGACGGCCATCCGCGAGGCCGATGCGGCCGTGCCCGTGCCCTCCATCGCTCCGGAGGTGTTGCAGGCCGCGAACTGGCAGGCCGCCCGCCACGGTCTCGGCGGCAGCCTGATCACCACGACCGGTGAGCGCCGCAGCGCCGGTGACGTCGTGGCGCAGCTGATGGAGCACATCACTCCGGCGCTGGACGCGGCGGGGGACACACGGGAGGTCGTCTCCCTCGTGCACCGGCTGCTCCAACAGGGCACGCCGGCCGACCGGCAGCGGCGCGCCCTGTCCCAGGGCGGCCTGAAGGCGGTGACCGACCTGATCATCTCCGAGACCACGGCGTTGTGAGCACGGACCTTCCTCGACGTCCAGTCGGCCGTAGCACGTCGCCATCGTCACCTCCCGGTCCTGTTCTATGAGTTCACCGGCACAACCGGCGAGCTTCCTCTTCCACAGCGCGGCGAGCTTCTTCGCACAGGTGGTGCTGCGCTGGACGACCGTGACGTGCAGGGCGTCGCGTGACGAACTCCACCCCAGTGCTGACGACGTTGCGCGACGGAGGACAGCGACTCGCCCCACGCACATCGGAGCGGGGCGGGCTGTCCGGACGTCACGGGCCCTGCGTACCACGCCGATGCGGCGTGCGGCGGCAGCTGCTGGGGCGCGAGGAAGCAGCGGAGAGGTGGCAGGAGCAGCGGCGGCGCTCCGATGCGGCGATGAGACGGCGACGGCGCGCCGACCGCCGCGACCATGGCGGCGGTGGTACGGGACAGACGGATGCGGTGGCTCATGGTTCCCCCATGTCTTTGAAAGGTCCTGCGGACCGCCGTGCACACGAGTGCTGTCAGGATCCGGGGCAGGCGGCACTCACGATGCGGCGACTGTGGTCACCGGCGAGGCGGTGCCTCATCAGATCTTCGGCCGGACTGACCGGCGCAACGGTTCCGGCACCGAGCGGCGGGGTGCAACGGCGCCCCTTCGCCCAGGCAGAACGCACGGGCCCGGTCTGCGACTGGGCTACTTCGCCCAGGAGCACGACACCCTCGTCTGGGAACGCACGGTCCGGGAGAACCTGGCCGCGGCCGCGCCGTACCTGACGGACGGTGAAGTGCGTCGCGTGCTGGGCGCGTTCCTGTTCTCCGGGGACGACGCGGACAAGCCCGCCGGTGTGCTGTCCGGTGGGGAGAGGACCCGCCTGGCCCTGGCGACGCTCGTCCACTGCGGCGCCAACGTGCTGCTACTGGACGAGCCGACCAACAACCTGGACCCCGCGTCCCGTGACGAGGTCCTGACGGCGGTCGGCTCCTACCCGGGCGCCGTCGTGATGGTCACCCATGACGCGGGCGCCATCGACGCGCTGCGGCCCGACCGCGTGCTGCTGTTGCCGGACGCGGAGGAGGACCTCTGGAACGAGGGCTACCGGAGCCTGGTCGCCTTGGCCTGACCGCCTGGTGAGACGTCAGGCATCCTCAGCACATCGCGGCATCGCCGGCCAACGCGAGCCCAGGCGGGGACGCGCGGTCGGTCTCATCCGCGCTCGGGCACGTACGCCCTCCATGGCAACACGTGCGTGCCCGAGGAGGGACCGCGCACTTCCTGATTCCCGGCTGCTTCCGCACCCTGTCGCGTCCTGTCACGCTCGCGCCCCGCGGCGTGTCAATGCGGGGACGCGGTCACCACCGCCGGGGCGCGCCCGCGCACCCGGATTCCGCCCGACTGAGCGCGCCCCGTTCGGAGCGGGCCTGCGCCGGGTCGACGCCGGTCACGGTGTGGCCGGCGGCCGCCGTGCCGAGGGCGAGCCGCCCCGTGCCCACGCCGAGGTCGAGTACCCGTGCGCCGGGGCTCTCGGCGACGACGGGGAGGAAGAAGTCGTCCTCGCCTGGCCAGGGAACATTCGGTGTCGTGGACCGCCACGAGGCGAGGGTCACGGAACTCGGTGTGCAGCATCCGGCGGATGCCGGCCAGGACGGAAGGGAGCCGGCCTGCCTCTACGGTCGACGGCACGTGGGGCACCCCGGGACGTCTCAGCGGACCGGCCGCCGGCCCGAGCGGCGCCAGTGCAGGAGGAGGTGGACAAGGGCTCCGACGAAGACCACGATGCCGATGATCAGCAGGTAGAGCAGACCTTCGGCCACGGCGCCGATGATGCCCAGCACGATGGCGACGATGACGAGCAGGAGAAAGAGTGTCACGGTGCGGCCCTCCTTTCGCGCTCAGCGGCGAGCGAGCTGCCGCTCGCCGCTGACGCCGGGCCGATAGGTGAGGCCGTAATGCTCGAACACCGCCGGCTCGTCCGCGGCGGGGAGGATGTCGTCCGTGCCGATGGAGGGGCTCTTCTTCACCAGCGCCTTGTCGTAGTCCACCTTGACGTAACCCGGCCCCACGACCGCGCCGTCCAGGGGGACGAACACCAGGCGCTGCCGGGTGGGCAGACCGATCTGGACCGTGGCCATGGCCGGCTCGTCCGTGCGGGTGTCGACGTAGACACCTTCCAGCGCGCCGATCTTCCGCCCGTCCGCGTCGACGACGTCGTGGGTGCGCCACTCACGGATATCCGCGATCTGGATCATCCCGAGTTCCCTTCACACGGCCGGGGTGCCCGTAGGCGGGGCACCTCTCAGCCTGCCCCGGAAGGCTCGTCCCCACCAGCCTGGGCAGGCCCTCCGTGTCTGCCCGGCGCCCGCTGAGGGGGGTGGGCCGCTCCACCGGACACGGCTAGCGGTGCCTCGCCCGCCGCCGCATCAGTCTGCGCAGCCGGCGCCGTATGAGCCGGGTGGGCGACGGGCCGTGCTGTGCGCCCAGGTGGGGCCGGCCCAGTGGCACCAGCGGCATCAGGCAACGCGTTCCGGCGCTTTCCATCACACAGGACGGTGCCCCGTGAGCACCTGCCACGGGGGCGAGCAGGATGCGGAACGGCTGCGGCGGATCCCCGGGCAGCTCGGCGGTGAGCACCGAGGTGTCCTTGCCGAGCCCGTTCCGGTAGGCGACCACTTTGCCGTCCACCAGCACCTCGACTGCGTTGCGTGCGCCGTTGAGCTGCACCGATATGGAGTGACCGTCCTGGTCGCGGTGGAAACGATGGCCGCCCGCCATGACGCGCCTCCTCCCTGCACGGGGACGCCGCAATCCCAGCGTACGCACAGCGCAGGCCAGGGGTCGCCTCGATGGATCGGCCCATCCGCGCCGTGTCACCCGATGGATGACATCACTCTTGTCGTCTTTTGGACGACATGCTAAAACGTTCTCCGGTGAAACGCATGGGCATTACTGGCTGAACCGGCTGGAGGTGTTTCGTCATGGTGATGCGCGCCGATCCCGTCCTTCGTGAGCTCGACCGCCCGCCTCCCCCGGCTCGGCGCGACGCCATCTGACCCACCCCGAGCCCCCGTGCCGTTCCGTGGGGCTGCCCCTGTCCACCGAGAAAGGACCACCCACCGTGCACTGGCAGCAACTCGTCCAGCAGGTGCGCTACTCGGGCCGGTATGCCACCGGCGCGGAAGCCGAACGCGTTCTGCGCGCAGTGCTGATCGTCCTCGGCGGCCACGTCAGCGGCGACGAACGCTGCGAACTTGCCCGCCTGCTGCCCGCGGAGGCGGCTTTGCTGATCAGCCGGCAGATACCGCTGACCCAGCCCCTGACCGCTCCCGACTTCGTCGACGCGGTCGCTGCCCGCCTCGCACCCATCAGCCGTCCCGAAGCCCGCTGGGCCACGAGCACCGTCCTCAGCCTTCTCGCACAACAGGCGGGCGAACCCCTCACGCGCCGCATCCTCGCCGAACTGCCCCGCGGCTACGCCCTCCTGTTCGGCCTGGCGGAACTTGCCCCGGCGGGGGCAGCCGCAGCCGCGTGAATGCCGACATCGGCCCGCCGACATAGGCCCGCCGGTGTCGGCCTGCACGGCCCGGCCTGCGCCGACCCCCCAACTCGGCCCCCCGGCGCCCCCTCGGCGTGGCTCACGCCGAGGGGGCGCCGGGGGGTCGCGGGTGTGCCGGGGCGCCGGGGCGGGGGACGGTACGGCTGCCGGCCGGGGCGTACTGCGCGGCCTGGGTGCGGAACATCGCCGCGTACCGCCCGTCGGCGGCCATCAGCTCGTCGTGACTGCCCTGTTCGACCAGCCGCCCGCGGTGCAGGACATGGATGCTGTCGGCGTAGCGCACCCCGGACATGCGGTGGGTGACGAGAACGACGGCCCGCCGAGGGCCGGCGAGGCGGCGGATCCGCTCGAACGCCTCGATCTCCGCTTCGGGATCGAGGGCGGAGGTCGGCTCGTCGACGATCAGGACGCTGTCGGCCCTGCCGGTCTCGGAACGCCAGTGGGTACGGGCCAGGCCGATCTTCTGCCACTCGCCGCCACTGATCTCCGAGGCACCGCGGAAGACCCGGGACAGCAACGTGCGCAGCCCATGGGGCAGCTTCTCCACGATCGTCGACGCCCCTGCATGGTCGACCGACGGCTGAAGGTCCTTGTCCGTGGCGGCGTGCTCGGGCCGACCGAGCCGGATGTTCATCGCGGCGGTCACGGGCCAGCGCTGGAAGTCCTGCGTCAGCAGACAGACACGCCGGAAGAGCTGGGCCCGGTCCAGGCCGGCCAGCTCCACACCGCCCCAGCGCACGCCGCCGCTCTGCGGCAGCAGCAGCCCGGCGAGGATCTTCATCAAGGTGCTCTTGCCCGACCCGTTCTCGCCGACCACCGCGACCACGGACCCCATCGGCACGGACAACGACACCTCGTGCAGAACCGGTTCGTCGCGGTCGGGGTACTGATAACCGACGCCGTCCAGGACGACACCGTCCATCCGCGCGGGCACCAACGCGCCTGTCGTGGGGATCGCGCGCTCTGCCGCCTCGGTGAGGAACCGGTCGTGGTCCTGGACGTACAAGGACTCCTCGTGGAGTGTGTTGATGTTCATCACCAGCGCGCCCAGACTCGCCGAACCCGAGCGGACCGCGATCACCGCGGTTCCTGCGACCGCGAGTTCCATGTGCCCGGCCACGATGAGCCATCCCATCACCGCGTAGGTACCGGCCACCGCCAGACCGGAGAACGCCGCCGCCACCAGCTCGGTGATCGCCTTTTCGTCCGCGAGCCGCTTCTGCTCGGCCTCGGCGCTCTCCGCCATGTCGCGGTAGCGGTCCAGCAGGAACGGACCGACTCCGTGGATCCGCACCTCCTGGGCGGCGCTGCGTTCGGTGAGGAGGCTGCCGATCAGGCGGCCGGCCCGCACGTGCTCGACCCACGTCATCACCGACACATACCGCTCCTGCGCCACCCGCATCGCACCCCATCCGCGCGGGGCCGCGATCAGCAGCAGCATCGGCAGCAGCGCCGGATGCAGGACGGTGAGGACCCCGGCCGTGGCGATCAGCGCGATCGTGCCGTTGAGCGCGGCGACACACGCCCCGATCATGCGCCGGGCGGATGCGGCCCCGTACTGTGCCACGTCGATCAGCCGGCGGAACGCCGGGTCCTCGATCGCCTCCAGTTCCACCGCGGTGGCCGCCGCCAGGTACTCGGTGGTGGCCACCCGCTCCACCAGCGGTTCCAAGCGTCCGGCCCGGGAGGTTGACCAGCCCGCGAAGCCGGCGTTGACCACGGCGACGGCCGCGACGGTGATCAGGGCGGGAAGGGCGGCCCGCAGCCGGTCGACCGGGTCTCCGGTGCCCAACAGGGCGTGCATCACCGCGTTGACGGCCAACAGACCCACCGCCGCCGCGATGCCCTGCCCGACCTCGGCGATCCCGACACCCAGCAGCGACGGCCGGTCCGCCCGCCAGGCACGGCGCAGCGTTCCGAACACCAGCCGCGGCATGGCACGCAGGGCCGTGACCATGGTCAGGTCCAGCCCGGCGCGCTCGTGTTCGGACCACCCCATGTCGTATCGCAGCGGCCCCCCGAACAACTCCTCCTCGGCGGCCGAGACCTTCGGCTCGGACATCTGTACCGGCCCGAAAAGCCTCTTCACACCACCTCACCCCCGTCGCCGGCGCAGGCGGAGGAGCTCTTGCCGGGTACGGCACATGCGACGGGCGGGTGTTGAGGTAATGGCAGGTCGTTCACGGGCGCCTCCTGAAAGGTCATGAGGAGGGAGATGCCCAGAGAACGGCCCTCGGCAACTGCTCGGTGCGAGGGAACCTTCGGTCATGCGCTGACTGACGGCATCAGCGCTCGCGGTACGCCGCCGATGAACGGACAGCGGTGCCGTCGCGCGGCCTGACCATGCGGCCTTGGCCGCCGGTAACGTCAGATGCTGCCGCGCCAGGACCCGTCGGCCACGCCCCGGGACTCGATGAACCTCTTGAAACGGGTGAGGTCGCCCGATGTGCGGTGCTTGACGAACCCGAGCCTGTCGCCGACGTTCTCCGTGACTCCGGCGGGGTCGAAGTCCATCTGAAGCATCACCTTCGTCCTCGCGTCCTCGAGACGGTGGAAGGTGACCACCCCGGCCTGCCGCACGTCACCGGACACGGTGGTCCACGCCACGCGCTCGTCCGGGATCTGCTCGGTGATCCGCGCGTCGAACTCGCGCTTCACGCCCGCGATTTCCGTCACCCAGTGGGTGAGCGTGTCGGTCCGCTGCTCGATCCGTTCAACGCCCTCCATGAACTGCGGGAACGTCTCGAACTGCGTCCATTGGTTGTAGGCCGTGCTGACCGGTACATCGACCTCGATCGACTGCTCGACCTTCGACATCGAATGCCGTCCTTCCGTGGTGACTTGGGCCGCCCCCGGGCGTCAGGAACGCCATGGAGCGGTGGCTTCCACGGACCCCGGGTACCCGAGGCAGCGGCCGGTATGCCCTCGTGGGCTACGGCGTGCCGCCGCCCCGGCCGTCCGGGCGCTCCTGATGCGCAACTCCCGCGACGGCACCGGGGCGTGTCGTCCGAGGTGACTCCGCATGCGGCGCAGGAAGCACCTTGCTGCGGCAACTGCCGGCCCCGGGCGTTCGTTCTCACCGCTGGACAGGCCGGAGATGCGCCTGCCTTGGCGCAGGTGATGGCCCGCTTGCGGGTGCCCTGCCGACGTGGACGTCCCCGTACCCGGCCGGACCTCGTCCTGGCCGACAAGGCGTACTCCTCCCGCGCCATCCGCGAGCACCTGCGCAAACGCTGTATCCGGGCGGTCACCCCCATCCCAGCCGGCCAGCGGGGCCACCTCCTCCGCAGAGGCAGCCGGGGCGGCAGGCCACCCGCCTTCGACCGCGAGACATACAAGCAACGCAACACCTCGAACGATGCATCAACCGCCTGAAGCAAATGGCGTGGCATCGCCACCCGCTGCGAGAAGACCGAGACCATCTACCTGGCCGGACTGCACGTCGCAGGCATCTTTCTCTGGTCCGTCCGGTGATCCAAACGAAATGGCCTAGCCGTACGGGTTGAGTGCCCAGAAGCGAACGGTGTCGCTGCGACGGTCGAACCACAGGTTGGTGGAGTAGCCGCTGCCGTCGCGGTCGAGCTCGTGCGACCGGATCCACTGCGCGTTATTCGGCCCCTCGCCCTTGAGAGGCTTCTCGAACCACGAGGAGAAGTCAGCGGCCGGCCCCTCGGAGACGAAGGCGTGGGCCGCGGTCAGCTCGGCAAGTTTCCCCTGGGTCAACCGGGCGAAGCCCGAGATCACCAGCTCCGGCGACGGTACGCCCCGGTCGTCGTCCCGGCTGCTCACCCACTTGGCGTCGGTGAGCGGGCCCAGCAGCGGGAACGCCCGCTCCAGCGGTGCGGTGTCGGTGTGCCAGTCCCCCTTGGCCGCGTTCGCCACCTGACGCAGGGCCCACCAGGCGGGTAGAACCGCCAGCCCCGCCCCTATCCCGATCAGCTTCCGTCGTTCCAACGCGCCCCCTCATGCCTGACTTCGCAGGCACCTTACCCGGCTTGAGCACCTCACTGGGACCACCTATCGCCCCGGCCGGATCAACCGCCTCTTCGGTGGCCGGGGCGCGTACTTCGACGACCCGGACGGCCACAACATGGAGATCACGACCCGGCCGCGTCTCCGCCCCTAGGCACCGGACCGCCCGGCGCCGCCCCTCCGCCCGGCGCCGCCCCTCCGCCCGGCGCGACACCCCCGGCTCCCGTCCGCCGGTTCAGCGGATGGGGCCGGCGGGAGGCCTAGCCTGCCCGCACATGGCCATGGAGGTGTGATGAACCACGTCGAGCCCGCACAGGGGGCCTTCGCGGTGACCCGTGCGCAGGTACTGAACCACCGGGCGGCGGTCCACCAGATCGACCGCCCGGCGGGCGACCCTTTGTGCGAGGGTGTGCTGCTGGCCGGTGTGCAGGACTCACCGCCGGGACGCACCGCGGACGTCGCGCTGCGGGCACGCGGCCAGAGCGTCGATCCGGCACACCTGGCCCTGGTCCACTCCATGCGCGCCGCCACGCACCTGCACCGGGCAGCGGACCTGGCCTGCCTGGCAGCCGCGCTGCGTCCGGACGACGCCCGTGACCTGGCGAAGGAGCAGGTAGGCCCGTTCGGCCAGGAGCTGAGCGCCCGGCACATCGCCTTCGGCGACGCGGTGGACCAGGTCGCCGAGGCGATGCGCGCGGCGACTGCTGACCGGCGAGCGCGTACCAAGGGTGAACTGAGCACCGCCCTCAACGAGATCGTCGACGCACAGCTGCGCCCGTGGTGCCCGGGCTGTGCCGCGCACCATGTGCAGGACACGCTGTTCCGCTACGCCACACTGCAGGCCGGCCTGTGCATCACGGTGGACGCCGCCGGGCCGTTCCACTACCTGAAGCGGCCCACCCGCCGGCGCGGGGCCGACGCGCAGCAGAGTCGGCACCTCCTCGTCCGGCGGTTCCTGCGGTGGTGCGGCCCGGCCAGGCCCGCGGATCTGGCGAAGTGGCTGGCGCTCACACCGGCGGCCGCCCGACGCCTGTGGGAGCCATTCGGTGACGAGCTCAGCGAGGTGACCGTCGACGGACGGCGCGGCTGGATGCACCAGGAAGACCTCGACGCCCTGCACAACGCACCGGCCGCCACCGGAGTGCGACTGCTGCCCTCCTACGATCCGCTGACCGAGATCGCCGACCGTGAACTGCTGCTGCCCGACCGCGCCCAGCGCGCCACGGTCTGGCGTGCGACGGCCGCCCCCGGCGTGCTGGTGGTACGAGGAGAGATCACCGGAACCTGGCGCCAACGCAGCACCGCACGCCGGGTGACGGTCACGCTCCAGCCGTTCCGCACCCTCACCGCCACCGAACGCCACGCCGCCCGTCACCACGCCGAGGAACTCAACCAAGAAGGCGGCCGGGCCGTGGAGATCCGGTTCGTCTCATGAGCCGGCGACAGTGCCCCGCCTGCCGCCGTTCCAAGGCGGCGCCGTCCGCCCGGAAGGCCGACTGAGGAAAGCGACGACGGCGGCCGCGGGCGCGATGCTCTTCGCCGACCCCCTCCGAGGAACGCATCCAGGTCAACGAGCAGGGCCTGTGGGGCGGCTTCAACAACTACGACAACGCCCCAGCGGGCAATCAGGGGCACGTCACGGAGCGGGCGAACGGCACCGACACCATGATGACGTCGCTGCGGTCGTGACGGCGGAGGCTCAGCCCACAGGGCCCCACCCGTCACCGGCGTATGCGCCATCGGCCTCCCCGATCAGACGCCGCGTCAGTTCCATGAGGCGTCGGCGGGCGACCGTGTCGTACGCCTGCTCGTGCGCGCGCGTGTCCGTGAACTGGTCGAAATAGCGGCCGGTCGTGGTCTCCAGCTGCGGATCGGTGATCAGCCGCACCGTCGGGCGTACGCCCTCGTCGATGCTCGTCGCCGGTGTGAGGCCGTACTCGCGTACGCCATCGGTGTCCATCAGATGGGCAGGATGCAGTGTGTTCACCGTGACGCCGCTGCCGTCGAGTTCCGCCGCCAACTCGAAACTCGCCATGATCAGCGCAAGCTTGCTCCGGCAGTACGCGCGCAGTCCCTCGTAGTCCTGCTCCAGCATGACGTCGTCGAAGTCGACGGCGTCCTGCCCGATCGATGCCACATTCACCACGCGGGCGGGTGCGGACGCGGTGAGCAGCGGCAGCAGAGCACGCGTGAGGGCGTACGGGGCGAGGTGGTTCACGGCGAACCGCAGCTCGTGCCCCTGCCGGCTCAGCTCCCGCCGCAAGGGCTGGGAGCCGCCACCGGCAACGGCGTTGTTGACCAGCGCATCGAGCCGTGGCTCCGCCGCACGGATCTGGGCTGCCATCGCGTGCACCTGGTCGAGGTCGGACAGATCCGCGAGATAGGTGCGCACGGTGGCGCCGGAGCCGGAGGCGCGGACCTCGGCGGCAACGGCGTCGAGGCGGGTGCGGTCGCGGCCGTGGAGCAGGAGAGTGCCGCCGCGCGAGGCGAGGTCGAGCGCGATACCTCGGCCCAGACCCTGCGTCGCGCCGGTGATCAACGTGGTGCGTCGGTTCATGGCGCGATCGTCGCAAGGGGCGTGCGCCGTGGGGAGTGCGTGCTGAGCCTGGTGTTGCCACCACCAGGCGGCCGGCCAATGGGGTCGCAGCCACGGTGCCCCCTCCTCGCGGCGCCGACTGTGATCGGCGTCGCTCTTTGGCATCCGCTGCCACGGAGTGGGCGCAGGCGGCGGACTGTTACGGTGCCAGGAAGGCTGCCTGGGGGAGGGGAGAGGTGTGGACTGGGGGACGTTGGTCGCCACACTCGGCGGTGCCGCGGTCGCGATGTCCGGCACCGTCCTGGCCGATCGACTGCGCACGCGGCACGAGGACGATCGCGGCCTGGCCGCGCGACGGCGCGAGGTGTACATCGAGTTCATCGCTGCCGTCGGCACCGCCCACAGTCGGCTGCGCCGACTCGCACAAGGCCTGGACACCGCTGCCGACCTGGAGGCCGACAGTCGCGCGGCTCTGATGGACGCCGGAGTGCACGAGGTACGGGAACGACTGTTCATCGACGCGAGCGCACAGGTCGCGGGAGCGGCCCAAACACTGTTCGAGCAACTGCGCGCACTGCGCGGCGCCGTCGCCGCGGGAGCGGCCTGGTCCTCTGCCGAGGTTCACAACGCCTACCACCCGTACCTCGCGGCGGTGTGGGCCTACCGGGCCGCGGTTCGCGCCGAGTTGGAGGGCGGCTCTCTCTCGCCCGCCGACTTCGGCTGGTCCGCCTGGGACGGCAGGGAACGCTGCTCCTTGTGCCGGCAACCGGTATCCGCCGGCTGAACCGGGACCGCCGAAGCCACGCCGAGCACCGGGTTGTCGGCGAGGAAGTCGGTCTCGGGGACCCGACCCAGCAGGAATGCGGAAGTCATCTGAGAATCCGGCGGGTACGCGGCGTCAGGGCCGTGGTGGCGTCGGACATGCGCCCCGACCTGTCCGCCGCTGTTCCCCCGCCTGTCGGTTCATCTCTCTTGTGACGAGATGCCATAGAGGGCATTCGGGTGGCAAAGGAGGTATACCGCAACCGCAGTTGGCCGCCGCGTTGTCCTCCCACCCAGTTGACCGACAACTGAGGAGGCACCCATGACCGGACACGCATTTCCCCACACCGCGGCGCCGCAGCCGGTGTTCGACCCCTACCGCTTCCCCGGCGCCGTCATCGACGACCACTCCCAGACGACGCACACGCCCCACGGCACCCCGGAGCCGGGCGACTTCTTTTTGCCCGCCCCGGACGCCTGTCGGCGCGTCCCCATGCCGCTGGAGCCGGAGGACCGTCGCCGTCTGGACCTGCACGCCGCGCTCACCATGGCCGGCATCGCTCCGCTGCCGGGTGACCTCGACGCCATCGACGCCCTGTGCACGCTGGACGACTCCATCCACACCGCACTGCGGCGGTGGATCGCCCGCACCGTGTGAGCCGCGCGCGGCCGCGAACGCCGCGGCCGGCGCCGCGGGGGCGTGCTCGTTCGCGGACGCCGACGTGGTGACACCGCGGGTTCCCGTCCCCTCCCTGTCCGGGACGTGTCCCGGACAGGGAAGAGGCTCCCGAACGGCAACGGACGCATGCAACGGTGTCCCGGCGTCGCCACGCCACGGCCCCCGAGCGGTGGACGGAACGGCGCAGCCACACGTCCAGCAGGCGACCAGGAGGCAACCACCATGTCCGATATCCCGACGGCCCGGTTCCGCATCACCGCGGCGGCGCTCGCCATGTCGGCCGCTGCGGTCACGCTCAACGCGGCGGCCGTGACCACGGCCGCCGCGGCCACCGCGGGCCGGTGCAGTCAGGCGGCCCCCACCCGCGCCGACAACCCGTACACCACGACCCACACCGCCCTGCGGGACGCCTCGCCGCGTATGGGCCCTTACGGCGAGTGCTACCGCCTGAAGACGTACGCGCAGGGCGCGACCGTCGAGGTGAGGTGCTTCATCGTCAACGAGTACGGCAACACGTGGTCCTACGTGCCCGGGGCCGGCTGGGTATGGGACGAACACCTGTCGGGCAACGGCTCGCCGCAGGCTGCCTGTTCTGATCCGACACCGTAGGGCCCGCCCGGCGTGCAAAGCCCCCGAGCGGGCCCGTCCGCCGTTCCCGGATGCGCTTCGTACGCGGCTGATCGCATGCTGTCAGCGCCAGTGCATTGCATCCCGGGCAAGGCGATGAGGCAGGGCATGAGACCTGGGTTGGAGGCAAAAAATCACGCTTCGACGGCTTTTGTCGGGCGCGGTGAGGGGTATTCTGTTATCAGACCCGCGGAACGAGCGAGGGAGTTCGACCGGAGTAGCCGACTTTGGCGGAGTGATTCCGCCGGGGCCGACGTCGACGGTCGGGCTGAGAGGTCTGAAGGTCGGGGAGACCCGAAGACGACCCCCATTACCTGATCCGGACAATGCCGGCGCAGGGAGCCCGTTTCGTGGGTCGCTTCCGTGCTGTCTGCGCCCCGGTGAAGCGCCGCTTTTGGTGCCGCATGAAGGGCCGCTGTCGTGTCGCGGTGGGGCGACCCGCGGTGAAGTGACCCGCGGTGAGGCGACCAGGCGACAGTGATCACGGGCCCAAGCGATCATGCAGTCCAGTCACGGGGTCCAGTGGTACTTCCCGCCGCCCACCCACCTCACCACTGCCGGGTCGTCGAGGTCCACAGGCTTCACCCCCGCCTCGTGCGCCAGCTGGATCACGTCCAGCATGTCGTGCGCGATGCCCGCCGGCTCGCCGTACAGCTGGACAACCCGGAACGGCGGGTCGCCGGGAATGACGCCGGTGACGACGATCGGGGTACCCACGTGGTTGCTCACACTCCCAGCCTGCCGTGTCACCCGGACTGACGCACACCCCGATCCGCCACCCGCGCGGCCGGCTACGGCCCGGCCCAACCGGCGCGACGGGGGAATGGGGGCGCAAGCCGTCAGTCCCGCTCGTTTCGCGGCTCGAGCGCGGACAGCAACTGCTGCGTCTCGGCGACGAGCCCGCCCAGAGAGGTCGCCGTCTCACTGTCGTGGGTCAGCACCTGGGACTTCAATCGGCGGTGGGCCCGCCAGGCCTCGGCCGACAGCCTGCCGCGCTCAGCCGGTGGGCCGGTCACGCCGCGGGCGCTCTGCGCCGGCAGCCGCTCCGGCAGGCAGAGGTCGGCCGCATGGTGCAGTACCTCGCTCAGCTGCTCGAGTGCGGAACCGGGCGGCGGGCGCAGGGACGGCTGTCCGCCCGCTGCCTCGACGAGCAGCCGTGTCAGGGAGATCACGTGGTGCACGACCCGGTCCCAGGCGCTGTCCAGGTCCTGCGACGGCAGGGCGGGCCCGTTCCGACGCAGGCGGTGGCCGGGGTTGAACCGGTAGCTCTCCTGCGTCCAGTCGCGCGCGTTGTGCAGGCCGGTGACGATGTCCGAGAGTCGGCGGGCGCGGTCGTGCCAGGTCTCCGCGTCCGAGCGGTCGTAGCCGCTCGCCATGCCCGACGCCATGGTGTGCAGCAGTGACGCGCTCTCCCGGGGCAGCCGCTCCAGCCGCTCGCGGACGTCGCGCAGGTGGACCGGGGGCAGTACGAGGGCGTTCACTCCGATCCCGATCAGGGCGCCGACGAGGGTCTCCAGAAGTCGGTGTCCGACGTCGGCGTACGAAGAGGAGCCGTAGGCAAGGACGAACAGGGCGGTGGTCGGAGCGTAGATGCCCTGCTGTCCGAAGCGGGCCCAGTTGCCCAGCAGCACGGTTACGGGCAGAACGAGCACCATGGCCGCCATGGTGTTCCCCGTGAACGCGGCTGCTGTCGCGGCGAGCACGGTGCCGATGGCGATGACGGCCATCTGCTGCAGGCCCGACAGGACGGAGCGGTAGACCGTGCTCTGCACCAGCGCCACCGCGGCCCACGGGGCCATCAGCGCCATCGGCGCGTCCCACCACCATCCGGTGAGCGCCCAGGCCAGTACGGCGGCCCCGGCGGCCTTGAGCGACTGTACGGCCACATCTCTCTCCGGCCCTGGGCCATGCAGCGCCCGGCTCGCTGAGCGGCCGACCGCCGCAGCCTCCCGGGACAGGCGACGCCACCAGAGCAAAGTCCCTCCCTCTCACCTGTGCCGTATCCCGCCGCGTTGCGCCGCCTGGTCCCCAGGGGCTCGCACAGTCCACGGCGGGTCCCCCAGGACCAGGGGGCACAACAACGCCGTCTGTGGCAGCAGGAACGTGACGGCCCTGCCGGCAGCGGGGCCGAGTCTCATATGAGGATGTCAGCGGCCGCGACGGGACTCCGCCATGCGCCGATGGCCGGCGGCCTTCAACCGGTCGCTGAGGACGCGGTTGGCGACGCCCTGAGCCTTGGTCTTCAGCGACCCCGCCACCAGCTTGGGCCTGCCGGCCATGAGTGCGTCGTACCCCTGCTCGGCGACCTGGGCCGGGTCGTCCTTCCTGGCGCGCCCGACCTTCGTGTCCAGCATCTCCGCGCGCCTGAAGAAGTTCGTCTCCGTGGGGCCGGGCATCAGGGAGGTCACTGTCACGGCGCTGTCCTTCAATTCGTTCTGCAGGGCTTGGGCGAAGGACTGCAGGAAGGACTTGGACGCGTTGTAGACCGACTGGAACGAGCCGGGCGTCGTCGCAGCGATGGACGAGGTGATGAGTACGCGTCCCCGGTCACGGGCGACCATGCCGGGCAGGACGCGTTTGGCGAGGTGCACGGTCGACGCGATGTTGAGGTCGATGATGCGGGCCTCATCGGCGAGGTCGGTTTCCAGGAACGCTCCGCCCTGCCCCACTCCCGCGTTGAGCACCAGAGCGTCCACGGGCCGCCTCGCGGCAGAGAGCCCGCCCCACAGGGTCTCCACTCCGTCGTACGTGGCGAGGTCCACCCGCACCGTACGGACATCGGTCCCGTATTCACGAAGAGTGACGGCGGCGGAGTCGACAGCGGCGTCCTCGGCGGCGATCACCAGGTCGTAGCCGTGCTGTGCGAATTGCTTGGCCAGTTCGAAGCCGATGCCGCTGGAAGCACCGGTGACGACTGCCAGGGGGTTGGTTCCGTTCATACCGCTGCGGCTACCCCGATCTCCGGACGGTACCTGCCCTGTCGGCCGATTCCGGGTACGGCGCGTTCGCCCCCCGACGCCACGGGCACGCGGAGGTGTGTACGCCGACCCGAGACACGGCAAGGACCGCGGGAACAAGGCGGAGGCAAAGGCCGCGGGACACTGCCCGAGCGACAGCCCTATCACCCCTGACACGCACAGTCCGACACTTCCGACACACAGGAGCAGACCGGTTCACCGCGGAACGTCAGGCAGGGCGCGACGGCCTCGTCGGGGTGGGGCGATGACGACGGTGGGCCTGAGACACTGCCCGGTCCTTCACGTCGCCCGCTCCGCCGCACTGCGCTCCACGCAGAACTCATTGCCTTCCGGATCCGCCAGCGTCACCCAGCCCCGTCCGTCCGGGACGCGGTGGTCGCCCACCAGCGTCGCGCCGAGTGCCAGCAGGCGGTCCACCTCCTCGTCACGGGTGCGGTCCTGCGGCTGGAGATCCAGATGGACCCGGTTCTTGGCTGCCTTCCGCTCGGGAACGGTCACGAACAACAGCGTCCCGCCAGCCCCGGCGACCAGCACTTCCTCGTCACCCGGCTTGTCGTCCTCGTGGACCGTGCCGTCGAGCACCTCGGCCCAGAAGGCGCCCAGTTGGTAGGCGTCGGCGCTGTCGACCGTGATGTGTCGTACCAGAGATCCCATGTCCGCAGGCTACGTGGCGGCGTTCGCCGGGCGCGACGAATTTCCCAACGCCGCGCACGAGCCGGTCGTGGTGATCTGCCGCCGCACCTTCACCCCGGGTCCGCAGCATGGCGCCCGGTTCTCCGGCCGGCGATGAAGCCCCGGATCAGGCTCGCCTGTGTCAGAGCCGCTCCCGCAGCTCCTCGATGCCGGCCAGAAACCACGTCTGCCGGCCGCGGTTGCACTCACGCACGAAGTCCTGCAGGGCAGAACTGGCCGCCGTATGCCGGGAGATGTCGCCGAGAACCGCCAGTCCCACACGGTAGTTGACGAACTTCTGGATGATGTCGCCGGCGACGCGCGTGCGCAGACGGAAGAACGCCTCGTCGAATCGTTCCGCGGGGATGGCGACCCACTGGACACCCTGGTACGCGGCATTTCCGACGAGATCCAGGACGTCAAGTTCGCTGCGAATCGTCTCGCCCTCGGAGGCGCACATCAGGACGGGAACGTCATGGATCTTCTCCAGGGTGGTCATGGCAGCCAAGGCTAGTGCCATGTCCCCATAGACTCACCGGAGTTGCAGCCTCGGCCCGATACTCTTCACGGCATGATCAACTCACACGCGAGCTCTGACGATGCTGAGGTGGCGATAGCCGGGGCACGTGCCGGCGCGGACGTGGTGCGCAGCATGTACGGTCAGCGGCTCACCCGCATCGAGAAGGGTGATGGCGGGGACTTCGCGACTGCCGCCGATGTGGAGGCCGAGAAGGCGATCCTCGGCGTCATCCGTGCTGCTCGGCCCGATGATGCGGTGCTCGGCGAGGAGGGCGGGCAGCAGGGTGCGGTCGGCGCTGTGCGTCAGTGGTTGGTCGACCCCTTGTGCGGCACGCTGAACTACGCCGCCGGCAACATGCCGGTGGCCGTCAACGTGGCGCTGCGCGACGGGGCGGCGGCGGTGGCCGACCCCTTCAGCGGCGAGGTCTTCTTCACCGGTGGTGAGACCGCCTGGGTACGGCACGACGGGGTCGATGCGCAGCTGATGCCCACGCCTGCCACCCGGCTGGTGGACGTCAACCTGGATCCGCCGTTCCCCAGCGCGCCCGGATTCCGGGCCGTGGACCTGCTGGCTCACCCGGGGTTCATCGAGCGGTTCCGGCCGCGGGTCGTGTCGTCGACGTTGGCATTGGCCTGGGTCGCGGCCGGCAAGCGGGCGGGATACCTCACTGATGGCGGTGACCTCTCCGGGAGCGTGCATTTCGCAGCCGGGATCGCTCTGTGCCGGGCTGCCGGCTGCGTGGTCACCGGGATCGACGGCGCCCCGCTCGGGCAGACAGGCCGCGGGCTTGTGGTAGCCGCAGACGCCGCGACCCACGGACTGCTGATGTCGATGATCCGCAGCCAGGACTGATGCTGTGACCGCACAGGTTTCGCCGGGTGGGTCAGGCCCCGGCAGGGTCCAGGCAACGTGAAGGGCGCGATCCGGACCCATGGCGACTTCGACCGGATGGTCGCCGGCACGGGAAGCGGCCAGGTTCGAGCACGAGGACATGGTGGGTGCGCGGCGCGATTTGCGTACACCGCCGGCTGACGCCGCCCCGACCCGGGGTCGACCGAAGGGCGTACGAGCCCTGGCCGGCATCCATTGCGTCCAGGGCTGCGGCAATAGGCGTTCGCGTCTCACAACGCGATCGGCCGGTATTTCAGCGCCTCGTCGACGATCCGCTCCGCAGGGGCGTTGTGCAGTTCGTCCGACGGCCAGAAGATCATGTCGCTGACCGCGGGATGGAGCACGTTCACTTCGAGCAGCCTCATGTAATAGTCCCCGTCCGGGGACATGTCCAGGATTCTGCGAACGACCTCGACGAGCTCCTTGCGGGTGACGTCCACGACCCTGGGGTGGGCCGGCCGGGCCGCCTCCCGGGCGAAGTCCTCAAGATTCCTGCTGCTGTCGTACTCGGCGAAGCAGAGAGCGTCGAGTGGTGGCCCGTTGCCGCGTTGAAGGCCGCGATCGCTTCGTGCGCCGTCTCGGGTTCGGTGCACAGCAGGCCGGCGATCTGGGTGATCTCGGCGCACACTTCCTCCAGCCGTTGCGAGCTCACGGGCGGGGGCAGCAGTTCGGGTCTCAAGTCCACAGCCGGGATCATGTCCTCGGGCACGGACAGCCCCCGAGCGTGGGCCCGGCGAGTGCCGGCAGCATCAATGCCGCCGGTCGGCGCCGGGCCACGCCGGGTCCGGAACGAGCCGTGTGGGCCGGGCTCGACCGAACCCCGAACCCCGTCCCCCTACGCGGTCGACTCGGCCCGCCTCTACGCCGATTGCTGCCCTGCGGGGCCGGCGGGCGCCGGGACCAGGCCGTCGTCGATCAGGCCGGCGAGGACCGCCTCGCCCAAGGCGTGGACGGCCGACTGCGGGCGGACCATGACCGTGAACTCCTTGATCCGGCCGTCGCTGTGGAGGTGCAGCAGGTCGATGCCGTGGATCTGCTTGCCGTTGACGGTGGCCCGGAACAGGAGCACCTCCGAGGGAGAGGCGGTGCCGTCGGCGCTCGTCTCGGCAGTGCCGTCGAAACGGCCGACGTAGCGGAATTCCTCGAAGGTGCGCAGCAGGACCCCGAAGAGGCCCAGGACCATGGGCCTGCCCTCGAAGGGGGTGAACTTCACGGGGCTGTAAAGGCGGATGTCGTCGGTGAACAAGTCCTCCAGGGCTGTGAGATCACGGCTTTCGACGGCGGCGCGGAAGCGTTCTGCTGCGGTCATGACGTCCCCTCCATACTCATGAATATGACTAGTCAGATTTATGAGTATCATGAAGGTGTTCGTGGACGGACGCAAGGAGGAGGAAGCGACCCGATGGCGTTGCGGCACGCGGTTCTGGCGGCACTGCTCGACGAGGAGCTGAGCGGGTACCAGCTGGTCAAGGCTTTCGACCTCGGTGTGGCCAACTTCTGGCACGCCCAGCCCCAGCAGGTGTACGCCGAGCTGACCCGGCTGGAGAAGGACGGACTGATCACGGGCCGTGAAGTGGTCCAGGACACCCGGCCCAACAAGCGTCTGTTCAAGGTCACCGACGCCGGCCTGGCCGAGCTGGACCACTTCACCGGCACCGCCGCCAAGCCCTCGTTCCTGCGCGACGACCTCGTCGTCAAAGTGCAGGCCGCCGACCACGTCGACACACTGACGCTGATCGATCAGCTCACCGAACGCGCCGCCATGGCACAGGCCAAGGTCGAGTTGTTCACCAAGCTGCTGCACGCCATGCGGGGAGAGCACACCGAAGAGGAGTTCCTGCGCCACGGCGAGCGCATCGGCCCCTACCTGACATGCCTGCGCGGCCTCGCCTTCGAGCGGGGCAACCATGACTGGTGCGTACGTACGGTCACCATCCTGCGGGGGAGAGAAGGCAACCATGTCCGGCGATGAGCCGCACGGCGCGCCCCGCGCCGGCCTGCCCTGCGCCGACCTGCGCTATGTCGCTCTTGGCGACAGTCAGACGGAGGGTCTCGGTGACGGCGACGACACCGTCGGACTGCGCGGATGGGCCGACCGGCTCGCCGAACACCTCGCAGAGCACGACGCCGGTCTGAGATACGCCAATCTGGGCGTACGAGGACGCCTGGCCCGCCAGGTCCGCGCCGAGCAGCTCGCTCCCGCCCTTGCGCTGCGCGCCGACCTGGCCACCGTGGTCGCCGGGGTCAACGACCTGCTGCGGCCGCGGTTCGACGCCGATGAGGTCGCGGGCCACGTCGAGTCGATGTTCGCCGCGCTCACCGCGCAGGGAGCCCGCGTCGCCACCCTCACCTTCCCCGACATCGCGCGTATCACCCCGCTTGCCCGGCCGTTGAGTTCCCGCGTCACGGCTCTGAACGTCCGCATCCGCCAAGCGGCCCGACGCCACGGCGTGATCGTCGCCGAGACCAGCCGTCATCCCGTGGTCACCGACCCCCGCCTGTGGAGCCCGGACCGACTCCACGCCGGCCCGCTGGGCCACCAGCGGATCGCTGCCGCCATGGCCCACGCCCTCGCCCTGCCCGGCAGCGACGACACGTGGACACACCCCCTGCCCCCTCCCGAAACCCCCTGGCCCACCGGATGGAACGCCATCACCGCCGAACTGAACTGGGCCGCCACCTTCCTCGGCCCCTGGCTGGGCAGACGCCTGCGCGGTCGCTCAACGGGCGACGCCCGCACGGCCAAACGCCCACACCTGCTGCCCGTACGGAACTGAGGGCAGCGCGGGTGTCGCGGGGCGGAACAAGCTGGGCCCTTAACGGAAACTGAGCAACTGAACTGCTCGGACGGATCCGATTCGTCCCGTGCGGGTGGTCGCGGGAAGGGGAAGCGACCTCCAGGTCCCGTGCCTACGGCGTCGCGTAGCCGGGTACGGACGGCCACCGAACGGTCAGCACGACCGATTCCTCTTCCGCACACCATGAGTGGCCGACACCGCGTCCCCAGACAACGTAATCACCTTGCTCTTTCAGCAGCACGCTCCGACCGGGAAGTTCGACCCTGAAGCGCCCGCTGACGAGGACGAGAAGAGCCGTTCTGACTTCGCCGTTCACCCAGTGCATGCGCTCGTCACCGCGCGGGTGGACGCCCCACTTGATCTCAATGTCCGTACTGTGCCGGGGGTCGTCGGCACTCTTGAAGTGCCCGAGGAGCCATCCCCGGTCCAGTGCGGCGTCCTTTCCCGCATTGCCCACATACACGCTGTCGCTCACGCCCTCAGACGCTAGCAGCCGCGCTGTGTTGGACCGGCTCGGCCAACGGCCAGCTCGACTGGTCGCGGTGCGCGATCGACTCGATCAGTGTCCGGGCGGTCAAAAGGTCGGTGTAGCGCGTCTCCACATCAGAGCTCCTCAGCGAGCCGGACGGCCCCGAGGAGTACCTCTCCGAGGACTAGGAAGAGCAGACTTTCGCCGAGCTGAGCCGTCCGGCCCAGGAGCTGAAAGAGATCGACCCTGCAGCCTTCAAGGGCTACGCAGGGTTCCTCTGGCCGGAGCTCCTCGACCGGTGGCTCTTTTGACCGCAGCTCGGTAGAGCTACAGCCCAGGCACCCGCGGCGCGGGGGGAACACGGGGGCGATCACGGGGATGATCTTCGTGTGAGGGCTGCGATCACGGCACCGGAGCCGTTCAGGATTGCGCAGTACTCTGGGCTGAGCCCGAAGCAGTTCGGAACTGATCACTGCGCTGCGACGGGGAGGCGCAGACCCGGTCCGCAAGGGGCGTTTGGGGAGTCTGCCCTTGGAGGACCGAGTCCTGCTGGTCGCCGCATACTGGCGGACGAACCTGACGTTGCGGCAGCTGGCACCACTGTTCGGGATCTCGAAGTCGGCCGCCGACCGCATCGTGAGGCAGCTCGCGCCCTCGCTCGCGCTGCATCCCCGCAGTCGGGTCCGCAAGGACACTGTGCTAGTGGTGGACCGCATCCTGGTACCTACCCGCGACCACAGCATCGCGGAGCAGACCAAGAACTACCGCTGCTCGACCAACCACCGTCATCGACGCTGACTCACGCCTCGTCGTTTCCGTCAGCCGTCCTGTGCCCGGCAAACCGCAACGACTCCAAGGCATGGGAACTGTCGGGAGCCAAGAACTGGGTCGGCACGGCGAGTTCCGCCACCACGGACCAGACACGGCCGCCCCGCATCACGGCACGCGACTGGGCTCCGTGTCGAACGTGTAGAACCGGGTGTGGTCCAGCATGTCGCGCGGCGTGACGTCGTTCCAGGGGCGCATCGTGGAGTCCAGGTCCACCACGTTCACGGTCGGGGTGTCGGGCAGATAGCGTGAGGCGGGATGCCGTGTCTGCCAGTCGGCCCACAGCTTGTCTATGAAGGCGTGGTGGAGCCAGAACACGGGATCGTTCGGGGACGCGCCCGTTGCCATGTGGCCTCCCACCCATACGTGCACGCGGTTGTGCAGGTTCACGCCGCGCCAGCCCTCGAGGAGATTGCGAAAGCTCCAGGAGGTGCTGTTCCACGGCGGTGCGTCGTAGGTCTCCACCGACAGAACCGCCTCGATGTCCGCGCGGGTGGGCAATGACCTTCCGCCGCCGCCCAGGGCACGCCGGAGGAAGGGGCGGGTGTCCACCTGGGTGTCGATGGACCAGTCCCCGGTCAGGTTCGCGAACGGTCCGCTCATCACCTGGCCGTCGCGACTGCGTCCGTTGCCGCCCAGGAAGTCGGAGCCCCACAGGGAGGAATCGGGCGTACGGTCCCTGCTCCAGTCCCAATAGGGCAGGGTCACGGACGGGACGACTCGTTGCAGTTCCCGCTCGAATTCGAGCAGAAACTTCCTGTGCCAGGGCAGAAAGGACGGAGACCGGTGGCCCACCCGTTCTCCCTGGTCCGTATCACTCATGATGAATTCGTTGTGGGTGCGCACGAAGTCGTCGTAGCGCCCGCTGCGTTTGACCCCGAGGAGGGCGTCGACGAAGTCGCGCCTCTCCGTGGACGTGAGCGTGGACTGGTCTTTTCGCACTGCCATGTCAGTTGCTCCTTTCCGCAACGCTCACGAATGCTCCGGGCTGGGCACGAGGTCGGCGCCGGCGAGATTGTCGACCGCCGACCGTGCAAGGGCCCGCGGCGTCGCAAAGACCTCGTAGTGATCGATGAGACTGACCCACGTCCCGTCCCCGTTCTGCATGACGTGCAGTTCGGTCCCGTCGATCAGAACGCGGTAGCCGCCCCCGGTCCCGTGATGCCCGTGATCAGTAGGCCATCCCTGGATGTGCCTGCCCTTGTAGGTCTCGTCGAACGGCTCGCCGGCCGTGCTGCCGGTCCGGCTCGCGCCGCCCTCCCCCTTCCCGGTCGCCCGGTCGAACTCCTTCTGGTGCACGGTTGCGGTTGTCCCGGCGACGGCCAGCGCCGCCAGCGCGGCAGTTCCGCCTCGAAGAAATCGACGACGAGTACGCAATGGCCTTCCTTCCTGCCATGGGGCCCGACCGGCCCGCGTTCGGCACCGACTGCCCCGAATCGGATCGACGTTGCCGACGGATTCCGTGAGACCCGATGAACAGGCAGAGATCCGGACAACAGATGCATGAAGGAGCAACTTCAGAGCGATGGAGATCTTCCTGCCCGCCCTCGGCAGCAGACCACCCGCGCAGGAATTCCCCTGTCATTCAGGGGACTTGGGCAAAGGATTTTCACCCGCCGACGACACCACCTGCCGCACGTGACACGACAGCTTGACGCAAACCCGTGTCCGAGAAATTTTGATGCCGTTTCAACGACTCCTCTCCCCAGCCACTGAAAAGGCGTCATCTCGGTCGAGGAGTGACGGCTCATTGACAGGCATAAAGCCGGCCCGCTCTTCGGGAGCCGATGCAGACGAATCGGCATCAAACCTGCATCCCTACCATTTCGATACCCTGGATCATGCCCCTTTTCGGCCCACTTGCCCTCCTCGCCGGTGTCCGAAGTGGGGGGCACGGATGTGCCGTTCTCCCGGCCCCGAGCAACGCTGAAGGGGTTCTGCAGTCCACAGGAGGAGACTTCGATGCGTCACTCATCTTTCAAGATCACCTGCATGGCGGGGGTCGCCGCGTGCGTCGTCGGCCTGACCGCCGGCTCGGCCGCAGCGAGCACGCCCGAGAGCATGTACGCCCCGTCCGCCCTGGTGTTGACAACCGGTCAGGGCGACAGCGCGTCCACCGCCACCGTCGAACGGGCCGTCACATTGGATTGCATGCCGACCGCGCAGGGAACCCATCCGAGCGCCGCGGCGGCATGCGCGGATCTTGAACGCGCCCACGGCCAGCCCGCCCTCACGCTGAAGGAGCAGTCGGACCGCGTCTGCCCGAAGATCTACGCTCCTGTCACCGTCACCGCCGACGGCGTCTGGGAGGGCCGCCGGGTCTCCTATGAACGGACGTTCTCCAACAGCTGTGTGGCACAGTCCCAGGTCACCGACCTGTTCGACTTCTGACACCCGGCAGCGGCACCACACCCGGACGGTGGTCCGGCCCATGCGGGCCGGACCACCGTCCCCGCATCCGCCCGGCGACCGGCCCGGCGCATCCCGCGAGCCGTCGCCAGGGCAGACAAACTGTCGTTCAGCGCGGCTCATCGGCTTCCTTCGCCCAGACCATGCCACGGGCACAGATGCCACAGTGTCGGCCCGCAAGCGCTCAACCGGGGAGAACGCAGGACGGATCGCGATGCCCTGGAAACGGCCAATCGCATAGCCCGTACCTACGGGATCACGATGTCCGGGCGTACGCCCCCGAGCGGCAATTCCTGGTCAGGACAGCGAGCCGCGGTACGACGCTCCGCCCGTCACCACCAGCTGGTGCGCCTGCGATGGGGACTTGCTGGCCGGCCCCTGGTCGGCCTGCTGTGACTCGACGAGTGGCTGGACATCGGCCCGGCCCCGGAGCTGCGGCGGGGCTCGCCTTCTCGGCGATCACCCACGCTTCTTGGACCGCCGGTGGCCGGTGAAGGCGTGGATGGTCCTGACGGGCAGCGGCGAGTTCGCGAAGAACCCGCAGGGCCGATACTTCGTCGACCAGGCCCATCACGTCTTCTATCCCCGGGTCTCGGCCCCTGCTGATCCTGGGTGTGACATCGGCCTCGGGGATCAATGGAAGGTTTCTTGAAGCCTGGCAGCTCAGCGATCAAATAATCGGTTGCCTGTCGGTGATGGTGTGGATGCAATGTCCGGCATGGTCAGCCGGGTGCGCCCGCCACGGTGGCATGAGATGAACGCGTACTACCGGGCCTTGCCACTCTGCGGTCCGGGCCAACTGCAACCGAATCGTCGCACGGGAGACGCCAACGCATGAATACGCCGCCACTGCCACCTGGAGCGGAGCGGACTGACGGATCATCCGTCCAGATCGGCGCTCTCGTTCCGCTGACTCGGCCTGGCTGGGTCGAGGCTGGCCAACACTTGCTCGCTGGACTCGAACTGGCCGTTCGCGAAGTCAATGACGCCGGCGGGATCGTCGGAAGACCACTCGAGCTGGTGGTCCGAGACACCGCGGCTGATCCACAGAGGGCCGCGGCGGCCGTAGACGAATTGGCTCGCCTGGGCGTGGCTGCCCTGGCGGGGGAGTATCACAGCGTCGTCGCTCGCGCCGCTGCCGCCAGGGCCGACGCCCTCGGCCTGCCGTTCCTCTGCTCCTCAGCGGTTCTCGACGCGCTCACCGAACAGCCGACGGAATGGGTCGCGCGCCTCGCCCCGGCGCAGTCCCACGGCTGGCAGATCTACGCAGACTTCCTCCTCAGCGCGGGCCATGGTCGAGTCGCCGTAGCAGCCGAGTCGAGTGTCTACTGGGCAGCGGGGGCCCGCATTCTGCGGGACCACCTCGCTCCACGCGGCGGCACCGTCATCGAACTCGACATGCGCGCGCTCGCCCCCGCGGCCGTGTGCGACGAACTCGTCGACAATCGCGCTACTGCCCTCCTTCTTCTGGTCGGCCACCCGGAGCCGGCAGTGTCGATCGTCAAGGCTGTCCGGCGCGACCAGCGCCTCGCCGAGATCATGATTGGTGCCCCGGCCGGGCAACCGGAGTTCCCCGAATGGGCGACGTTGCTGGGCGACGACAGCGCCGCGATCCCGTTCTTGCGCTATCTGCCCGAGCGCCTCAGCCCACTCGGCGCACGAGTCGAGACAGCCCTTCGCGAGCGGCTGGCCGAAGCGCCCTCCTTCGTCGCCTTCGAGGGCTACGACACGGTTGCCGTCCTCGCCGATGTGCTGCGTTCTCACGGCGCGGACCGGGCGCGCATTGCCGAATCGTGGCCGCGCGTTGCAGTCGAAGGCACCCGCGGGCGGATCCAGTTCTCCCGCACGCCAGGCATCGGCGTGTGGCAATGGGCTTGGACGCCAGTCCAAGTCGTTGATCGAGATCCGGCGGAACCCGATCGCTTTCGGATCCTTCACGCCAGTTGAGAGAGCACGGAGGCCCGACTGCCCAGACCTGTCCGAACTCGAGGCTGTCTAACCTGTCTACGTGTCAATACGGGCCCTCAGCTTCGCGGCGGGGCAGGGGGACGACGCCGGGGCGTCGTCCCCCTGCCGCGGTTCCGGGAGGGGTGCCTGGCCCGCGCAGCTGAACATGCTCAGCTCGCGGCGGAGCCGCTGAAGCTTGTCGTCCTTGGCAGCAAGGACGGACAAGAGGAGCTGGTGACGCGGCCGCCGGGCCTGGCAGCCATTTCGACAGACAGTGTTCGCCGCAGGCGGCGGGGGGTGCACCGGCTCGTCGGGGATCGGCTCCAGTGCCATGCGGCGTCCGGCGGGCGAGGCCACCCACTGCCGCAGTCAGGTCATCGCCCGGTTTGATACGAAGCCGGGGAACTGCCCGAACAACGGCTGTCGGGGCCGGTGTCGGTGAGCTGTTCGGCCAGGGCGATCACCCGGGTGACTCCTCACTGGCGGGAGGTTTATTCCGACCGTGCACTATTCCCCTCCCACCAGTAGTCCTCGATGGGCCTCGGCGGCTGGTCAGGAGACCGTCGCCGGGGTGTCCCGCAGGGTGACGTTGGCATGGCTCTCCTGGAAGCTCTGGTCCGAAACGAGGGTCAGCCGGGCCGTGGACTGGAACTCTGGCAGGGTGGCGGAACCGCAGGAGACCATCGTGGTCTTGAGCTTGGCGACGGTCAGGGCGAGCCCTTCGTTGAGATCGCCTGCGTAGGGGACGTAGCCGTCCACGCCTTCCTCGAAGACCAGCCCCTGACCGCCCTGACCGTAGCGCTGCCAGTTACGGGCACGGTTCGAGCCCTCGCCCCAGTACTCCTTCACGAAGCCGTCACGGGTGGGCAGTTTCGCGCCGGCCGCTTGGTCGAATCGCGCGAAGTAACGCCCCATCATGACGAAGTCCGCCCCCATCGCCAGCGCCAGAGCGACGTGGTAGTCGTGCACCAGCCCGCCGTTGGAACAGATCGGCACATACTCGCCGGTGCGCTCGCGAAAGGCATCCCGTGCCGCCGCAACATCCAGCACAGCGCTGGCCTGGCCGCGGCCGATGCCCTTCTGGTCGCGAGTGATGCAGATGGAACCGCCGCCCACACCGACCTTGACGAAGTCCGCCCCCGCCTCGGCGAGGAAGGTGAACGCCTCACCGTCGACCACGTTGCCACCACCGACCGGGATCTCGGGATAGTGCTTCTTCACCCAGGTCAGGGCCTGTGCTTGCCAGTCGCTGTAGCCGTCGGACGAGTCGAAGCACAGCGCGTCCACACCCGCCTCCACCAGGGCCGGGATGCGCTCCTGGTAGTCATGGGTGTTGACACCCGCGCCCACGCGCAGGCGCTTGGCGGCGTCCACGACCTGGTTCGGGAATCGCTTGTTGTCCGTGTAGTCGGATCGGAACACCAGATGCTGCAGGTTGCCCTCGCCGTCCAGCACCGGGAGGCAGTCCAGCCGTTCGTCCCACAGCCGGGCGTTGGCCTCGGAAAGCGTGGTGTCAGGCCCTGCATGGGGCACGTCGGCGATGGCGGTCATCCGCCCGCCGACCGGTTCGGTCAGGTCGTGGCGTTGAGGGTGGAAGTCGCGGGAGGTCACCAGGCCGAGCAGGCGGCCGGTGGCGGTCCCGTCGTGGGTGACAGCAGCGGTGCTGTGACCTGTGCGGCGCATGATGTCGACCAGGAGACCCAGGCTGTCGTCAGGCCGGACGTTCGTGTCGCTGGTGACGAATCCGGCCTTGAAGTTCTTCACTTGGCAGACCGCTGTGATCTGGTCCTGGATCGACTGGTTGTGGTGAAGGAAGCTCAGACCGCCGTTGCGAGCGAGCGCGATCGCGAGTTCCGGTGTGCTGACGGCCTGCATGATCGCGGACGTGAACGGGGAGTGCAGCTCGATCGCCGACGGCTCACCCACGATGTGCCGCACCAGCGGCGTGCGCAGCTCGACCGTCGCGGGCGAGCAGTCGGTCCGGGTCCGGTTCGGCAAGAGCAGAAACTCGTTGAACGTCCGTGAGACCTCGGTGATGATCTGCGCCACTCGTTCCTCCTGACCAGTCGGCGGGGCCCGACTGCTCCGCCGTGAAGATCGCCCCCGGTGTCCCAGGGCCAGGCAGGCAGAGGTCAGCACGGCAGCCGTGGAGGTGCCACAAACTGCGGCAGAGCCCTGACCGGCCCGTGGATCGAACGGGGTGCGGTCGTGACCTGGCACCTTATCGATTGCCCAGCCGCTGCACGAATCGTGCCCCTCATCGGCATTCATCGCCTCCTGGAGGTTCCTTCAGGTCCTCGGCTCGTGCGGCGAGGTAGTCGGTCCAAGACCCGCAGACCCGTAGACCCGCTGGCCCGTTGGTTCCGGTTGCAGGGGCGGGTCCGTCCGCAGACCGAACAGATCACCTCGGGGCCGCGGTAGCAGCCGTCGCAGAGGCGGCTCCGGTCTTTTCACAGCTCACGCAGGTGTGCGGCCCTCGGGACGGCTGGCCGCGATGCGTTCGTTCTCGCGCCCGCAGCGGGCACATGTCGCCCGGCGGCGTCGCAGGAGGCGCAGAGACGTCCCTCGGGACGGAGTTGGCGCAGGTCGCTTCGCACCTTCCTGTAGTGGGCAACCGGGACGGACCACGGGGTGCCCAGAGTCGTGCAGGACTTCAGTGGGTTGCAGCAGAACCGGGGGACAGAGCGAGCTGCCCGAGGCCAACGCGTCGGGGTGGGCGGCCAGGTGTCCGGCCAGTTCCTCCAGGAAGCGGGCCGCCCCTCGGACGGGGATCGGCACCGCGGTTCGCCAGCGCGGCCTCCGCCTCCTGTGGGCCGAGTGATGGCAGAGCCTGGATGAGGTGGCCGACGGCGGCGGTCGTCGCGGCATCCATGCTTCTGGTGCAGCAGCCGGTTGCGGTACTCGTCCGAGACGCCTAATGGTGGAGTCGGGTATGGGTACTCACGGATACCCCTGTGATCAGAGGGGATCGAGGAGCATCAGGACCTCGTCCCGGGTGTCGTCGGATGCGAGGCGGAGGGCCCCGGGCCAGCGACCGACCTCACGCCATCCGAGCCGGCTGTAAAAATCCTCCAGCCCCTCGTTTCCCCGGGCTGCGAGACGGAGCTGTTCGAGCCCGAGTTCGTCGCGGGCGATCTTCCGCAGCTCCTGCATGAGAATGGAGCCGACGCCGCGCCCGCGGGATTCGGGGTGGGTCTGAAGGTGGTTGACCGTGCCCCAGTGCCCGACGAGCCGGTAGGGATCGCGATGGAGGACGACCCATCCGGCAAGAGCGTCGTCGAATCTGGCGGTGATGAGGCGGCTGTGTTGCGGATGCAGACGGCCGAGGAGCTTGTCCATGACTGGCGCGACCTCGTCGTCTTGGACGGGTGGGAAAGGGAATCCGGCGGCGCCGCCCGAGTTGGTGACCGCGATCCAACAGTCGATCAGTTCGCGTCGGAGTTCGGGAGTGACCGCGTGGGTGTTGGTGATCTGGGCCAGGTCGGGTCTGCTTTCACGCGTCATGAGAAGGAGCATGTCAGCGGTGTCTGACATGGGGATGGGGCCAGTGTTCGAGTTTCGGCGGCTGACCTCGGCTGTGTAAGCACCCCCAGTCCCCGGCAGCTGCTAACTGCCATCGGACGGCGACGGTGATGTCGATGCCGACTGTGCGGGCGAGGACGGCGGCGGGTACCTCAGTGGCGAGCTGGAACAGGGCGGTTGAGCGGGTCTCCGCGAGGCGGATGCCGAGGTTGCGGAGTCGTTCGCCCATGGCTTAGACACTGATTGGACGGCCGGACCGGCCTCCGGGGAAGAGCCAGGGTGAATCCGTTCGGGCGAAGAGCGCATGGCTGCGGCGAACCGCGACGTGCTGAAGCGCCAGTTCAGCGACGCGGTGCCGTTCACGGTGGCCACGGGCAAGCGGGTGGTGCAGGGACGGCTGGTGGAGACCAGCTCCGGGGACCGCCCACGGGATCGACACCTGGTTCCGCCGGGGCCAAGGGGCGGAAGTTCCGCACGACGTGGATCGACTACGTTTCGCTCGCATGCTGTTACTGCTCTATGCCCAGTGGCCCGTGTCGATCTCCCGGCTCCGGTCGATCACATCGAGGAGACCAGCGGAGCGGTCCGCATCCGCCTCGGCGACGTCCCGGTCGATTTGCCCGAACCCGACCCCCACGACGAGGACTCCAGCCGCTCGTCCAACGGCCCCGACAGGCGGCGGTCCGCGTACGTACCAAGCGCGGCCATCAGCTCGTGCCGTGTGCCGAACACCGCGACACAGTGCCGCCGCAGACGCATCAGCCAGTCCCCGGCCGCCAGCGCGTACGCCCGCCACGAGTTCGGCGACGGTGCGCCGATCGACGGCAGCGTACGAAGCCAGACGTTCACCGCCCGCATTGCCCGCGGGCCGCCCTCGTCCTCGAACACGACGTCGTCGTCGAACAACACCGGCATCCGCTCGGGGTTCTCTTCCCGTGCTCGAAGTCGGGCGGAAGAGGCGGTCGTGCTGCGGGCAGCACGACAGTCTGTGCCGGGGAAAGTCAGGCAGCAGGCGCCACGATCGCGCCTTCGATGCCATGGCGCTTCAGTGCGTCAGCGACGAAGCCGTTGGCCTTCATCTCCTCGACGAACGAGGCCAGCAGAGCCTGCGCCTGGGCACCTCTGCCGGCCGGCATGCCCATGGCCTGCTGGATCACCATGAAGCGGCCCGGCAGTACGCGCACACCCGGCGCGCGCTGTGCTTCGCCTTCGAGTACCTGGCGGATACCGGCAGCCACTTCCACATCGCCTGCGCGCATGGCCGCGAGCGCAGCCCCTGCGCCCTGAAGCCGGACGATCTCGGCCTGCCTGATCTCACGTGTGAGGAACAGGTCGTAGGCACTGCCGGAACCGACCGAGATGCGATGGCTCTTGCTGTCGACCTGCGCGTTGTGCGTCAGCGGCGACGATTCAGGTACGAGGTAGCCGCCTTCGATGAGCACGTAGGGCTCAGTGAACAGCAGCCCGTCACTACGGGCGGGGTCGATGGCGAAGAAGCCGATGTCGGCCCGCTCGTTCTTCACCGCATCGACCGACCCCGCCGCCCTCTCGAACACCACGAGTTCGATCGTCACACCGAGCCGCCGCGCGAACTCACGCGCGAGATCGATCGACACACCGACCGGTTCGCCGCTCGCCGCGTCCCTGTTCGCAAGGACCGGATTGCCAAGGTTGATCGAGGCGCGCAGCGTGCCGCGGGGCGCGAACGCTGCGACAAGGGCGGAGGCTGCCGATCGCTGTCGTGTCACGGGAGCGAGCTTACAGTCCTGATACGTGAGGATGTTCCCAGATCCAGTCGGTTCGGCCCGCCTCCAGACGAGGACTTCATTGCTCGGGTCCGCAGTGAGCCGGTTGGCCAGTGCAGAGCCTGCCGAGCCTCCGCCCACAATGATGTAGTCGTACTTGGGCGGCCCATGGTGCTCCTTGGATTCATGGAACTCCCCGGCATTCCGCGCCAAACGTAAACAGCGGGGATTTCCGGCGCCCAGGGTGCAGCTGCATTCGGCTCAGTCCGGGGAAGGACTGCTGCGTCCAGCCCGGCTCGCCCCTGGCACCCATTCCGTCCAGGTGTCCGGAACGGTGATGGTGATCAGGGGGTGTGTCAGCAACCTGTGTTGATCAATTGGCGCTTGTGCTACGTGAACTCGCCGGTATCGAGCTGCCGCGTCTCTCCCGCCGACAGTGGGTACCACTTCTCCCGCGGTCCCGCCCGGCGGGCTCAGTCAGCCAGCCGAAGACGGGCGCACGGTGTCCCGCTCCGCAGCCGCGCCGCACAGGCGGCACAGCCGCACGCCGGGCTGCCCGGCTGCCGCCGCCTGCTCCGGTGACAGCGCCGGCACGCCCTGCGGTGCCTCGGCCCGGCCGACGGCGTGCGCACGAAGCCCAGCGTCATCAGGTCGTCGCAGCTGTCGGCCGATCGCCCGAGCAGGGTCGCGTCGACGCCGGGGATCCGTTCGTCGGAAATACGGTGAGCGGCCGGCCCGGTCGGCCGTGCACCGGACACCAACGGGCGGGCAGGCACGGAAGCGAGCAGTTCGGACCGTGCCGCCAAGCCCACCCGGTGTAGTCGGGCAGGTCTGTCGTCGGGACGTCCACCCAGCACGGGGTGATGCCGTCCGCAGCGAACCCGGTGGGTGAGGACTCCCGCCGTGCGAGCGGACGCTTCCACCACGCCCCCATCATGGAGCGGACCGCGGCCATACACGGGGGAAGTCGCCTGGAGCGACGGCGATGCACGGCCGGTACCACCGGCATCTCCTACGTCGTCCCCGGAGCCGCACCGCTGATTCCGGTTGCTCCGGGCGGGCGGCGACCGTCGCGGACGCCTTGGGCACATGTCCCGGACACCTGGGCGGACATCCCTGCCCACCACGGGCAGATGCCACCGGCCCGCCGGGAGGTGTGCCCATCGAAAACCCGTCGAACCGCGTCTAGTTTCGATGCGTCAGGCACGAGATCACGAGTGCAGATGGCGAAGGGAATTCGATGAAGAAGGTCCACAGGACGGACGTGAAAGCGGAAGTCGTCAGGGAGCCGGGAGCGAAAGAGGCGCTGCACCGCAAGCTGATCGACACCCCGGATGGCGCGGACCGGTTCGTCCTCACGGAATTCGAGCTCGCACCCAACGGTTCCACTCCGCCGCATTACCACGAGTGGGAGCACGAAATTTATGTCATCGACGGCTCGATGGGCCTGGTGATGCCGGGTGAGAGCCGTACCGAGCAGGTGGGTCCCGGGGATGCCGTGTTCATTCCCCGCAACGAGCCGCACGGCTTCGTCACCGGCCCGGACCAGTCCTGCCGGTTCCTGGTCGTCGCGCCCTGCGAGCGGCCGCCGGTCCGGAACTTCTTCCTCTCCGACGACCCGTACGAGTACACGCAGCTTCCCGAGTACGCGAGCTCCCAGGAGGGCAAGTGACGACCGCATCCGTCCCCGTGGCGCCGGCGCAGGGCACCGCTGAGGACTCCTCGCGGGTCCACGGCATCCTGACCGCCTACCTGCAGTCCAAGGCCGTGTTCACCGCCCTCGACCTCGGCGTCTTCGAGAACCTCGAGAAGGGACCGCTCACGATCGGCGAGCTCGCCGACCGTCTCGGTCTCGAGCAGCGCCCGACCCGCGCTCTGCTGGTCGCGCTCACCGGTCTCGATCTCGTCCGGCGTGACGGCGAGGCGTACGCGAACACCGCCGAGACCTCCCGCTATCTGGTGGCCGGCCGGCCCGAGTACATGGGCGGTTTCGCCGAGCACCAGAACAAGCACTTCGCGCACTTCGACAAGCTCGCCGACGCGGTGCGGGAGAACGCCTCCCTGAACCAGCGCGTGCTGAAGCAGGGGTACCGCGACCAGGGCGCGGCGGCGGGCGAGGGCCGCGAGGGCACCGCGCGGCTGATCCAGGCCATGCGCGTCAGTTCGCGCCTGCAGGCCGACAAGCTGGCCAAGGCCGCACCGCTGGAGGGCGTCGACCACATCATCGACCTGGGCTGCGGCTCCGGCGACTACTCCATCGCGCTCGCCCGCCACAATCCCGGCCTCAAGGTGACGTCGCTCGACTACCCGGCGGTCATCGACCTCGTCCGCACGAACGTCGCGGACGCCGGTATCGGCGACCAGGTCACGCCGCACCCCGCGGACATCATGAACGACACGTGGCCCGAGAGCTCCACGGTGCTGCTGTCCCACGTGCTCGACGGCTACGGTCCCGAGCGCGCCTCGCACCTGATCAAGCGCATCTACGACCATCTGCCCGAAGGCGGGCGGCTGCTGGTGCACGCGCACATGCCGTCGCTGGCCACCGGTCTGTTCCCGTACATGTTCGGCCTGATCCTCCTCGTCAACACCGAGGAGGGCGAGGTCCGGGACGACGAGGACATCATCGGCTGGGTCAAGGAGGCCGGCTTCAGCTCGGTGGAGACCAGCAACATCTCGTTGCTCTCCGGTCTCGTCGTGGCGACGAAGTAGGGGCGGTCGGTGACACGCGACACTCAGCGCGGCGTCCAGGGAAGTCCCATGGCTTCCGCCGGGGCGCACGGAACCGACGCGGCTCACCCCGATGCCGGGCGCCGTCCGGACCCGGGACCCCTGCTCGCGTTGAACTTCGGCTTCGCCCGCGCCCGGGTGCTCGGCACGGCCGTCGAACTGGGCGTGTTCACCGAACTCGCCGGCGGCCCGCGGCCGGACGGGGAGCTCGCGTCGGTGCTGGACTGCGACACCGGCGCTCTCACCCGGCTGCTGAACGCCCTGGCGGATCTCGACCTCGTCGCCGGGGACGAGGCCATTGGGCGCCGGCTGACACCACTGGCCGCGGAGTACCTGGTCCCGGGCCGGCCCGGAGATCTCGGTGACCACTTCACCGAGGTGCTGGACCAGTGGGACAACTGGGCCCGTCTCACCGACGCGGTGCGCACAGGCGTCCGCGGGTCCCGGCTCGGGCCTCCTGGCGAACGCGGCCGCCACCCCGGCATGTTCGCCGGCGCCTTCCCGCTGGCGGCGCCGGTGGCGGCCGCCGTGGTGGCGGACCTCGGGCTGCGGCCCGCCGGCCGGGTTCTCGACTACACCGCGGGCAGCGGCGAGTGGGGAATCGCGCTCGCCGCCGCCGACCCGGCCGCCGAGGTGACCGCGCATGACGTGCCGGGGCTGCTGGAGGTCGCCCGGCGCCACGTGTCGAAGAGCCCGGCGGCGGCCGGCCGGTTCCGCTTCGTGCCGGGCGACTTCGGGCCGCGGCAGCCGTTTCCCGACGGCACGTTCGACACCGTCGTGATGGCCCACGCCGGAAGGTTCGCGGGGCCGCGGGAGACGGCCCGGATGATCGACGGCTGTGCCCGGATGCTGCGCCCGGGCGGGACGCTGCTGTTTGCGGACATCATGCGGGCCGGGCCCGGCGGTCCGCCGCTGCCCCGCGCGATGCTCGATCTCAGCCTGCTGGTGAACACCCCTCACGGCGGGCTCCGGGACCCTGCCGACTGCCGCGCTGCGATGGAGCAGTCCGGACTCGTGCCGAAACAGACCGTCACACGGGGGCTGGTCACGGCCCTGACAGGACAGAGGCGATGAATATGCGAGAAGTTGTGGTCACCGGGCTGGGAGTGGTCAGCCCGGCAGGCGTCGGAACAGAAGCCCTGTGGGACGTCGTGTCAGCAGGAAAGAGCGTCACCAAATCCCTTTCCGAGATCACGGTTTCGGATCTCTTCGGTTCCTTCGAATTCATCTCCGACGCGATCGCGGAGGTCCCGGACTTCGAGGACCACATCCCGGCGCTGCCGCCCGAGGTGCAACGCCTCGACAGGTTTTCCCAATTCGCGGTGGCGGCCGCCCTTCAGGCACTGCGCGACGCCGGTCTCGACCCAGGGCAGTACGCTCCCGAGCGCGCCGGAATATCGCTGTCGACGGCCATTTGCGGAACCCCGAAGATGGAGGAGGAGTTTCTCGCCGTCACCGACCGGGGGCGCAAGCCCATCGATCCCTCCCTGGCCGGCCGCGGGCTGTATCTGGCATCCATGTCCAACACGCCCGGTGTCGTCCTCTCCGCACTCCTGGCCGCGCAGGGCCCCTGCGTCACCCTGTCGACGGGCTGCATCGGCGGCATCGACGCCGTCGGCCATGCCTTCGAGGCCATCCGCCACGGTGAGGCCGATGTGATGATCGCCGGCGCCAGCGAGGCTCCCATCACACCCGTCACCGTCGCCTCCTTCGAGATCATCAGCTGTCTCTCGCGTGCGTACGGCGACCGTCCCGAGGCCGCGTCCCGGCCCTATGACGCAGGGCGTGACGGCTTCGTGCTCGGCGAGGGCTGCGGCATCGTCGTCCTGGAGGAGAAGGAGCACGCGCTGCGGCGCGGCGCCACCCCGTACATGGAAATCTCCGGCTTCTCGCACACCTCGAACGCCGTGCACATGACGGACCTGCTCTCCGACGGAGCCGATCTGACCCGCGCCATGACCCAGGCCATGGAGTACGCGGGGGTGCGGCCCGAGGACATCGACCACGTCAGCTCGCACGGCAGCTCCACCCCGCAGAACGACACCTGCGAGACCAGCGCCCTCAAGCTCGCGCTCGGCGAACGCGCCCACCAGATCCCGGTCAACTCCGCCAAGTCGATGCTCGGCCACGCGCTCTCGGCCGCGAGCGCCATGGAGATCGTGCTCACCGCGCTGGCCCACCGCAGGCACTTCGTGCACCCCACCGCCAACTACGAGACCCCCGATCCCACCTGCGATCTGGACTACGTGCCCGGCACGGGCAGGCCGTGGCACGGCGACGCCGTCCTGAAGGACGCCAGCGGCTTCGCCGGACTGCACGCGGCCATGGTCACCCGCGCGGTTCCCACGGCATCCGAGGAGGCCACCCGATGAGCGCGATCGTCATCACCGGCATCGGCGCGGTCACGCCGTCCGGCACCGGTGTGGAGCCGCTGTGGGCGGACGTCCGCGAAGGACGCCGGCGCATCACCGGCATCGACCGGTTCGACGCGGCCCACTATGCGTGCACCGCCGCCGGACAGGCCGACTTCTCCGCTCGCGACCACCTGCCCTCGCGGTTCGTGAAGCGCACCGACCGATTCACCCATCTCGCGGTGCACGCCGTACGGCAGGCACTGGCCGACGCCGGTCTGACGGTCGGCGAGGACATCCCGGCCGAACGCACCGGCGTCATGGTCGGCAACGTCCTCGGCGGCTGGGAGTTCGCCGAGCGCGAGCTCCGCAAGCTGTGGACCGAGGGCCCCCGTGCGGTGAGCCCGTACCAGGCGACCGCCTGGTTCCCCGCGGCCCCGCAGGGCAACATCTGCATCGACCAGGGCATCAAGGGGCCGGCCCGGACCTTCGTGGCGGACCGGGCGAGCGGTGCGTATGCCCTCATCGGCGCCGCCGAGTCGCTCCAGCGGGGCCACGCGGACATGGTGATCGCCGGCGGCGTTGAGGCACCTCTGTCGCCGTACGGCTGGCTGTGCCTGGAGACCAGCGGGCTGGGCGCGAAGAGCCGGGCCAGTCTCCAGCCGCACGAGCTCTACCGCCCGTTCGACGCGGGCCACGGCGGCAGCGTCTTCGCCGAGGGCGCCGTCTTCCTGATCATGGAGCGGCGGGAGACCGCCGAGGCGCGCGGCGCCGTCATCCACGGGGAGCTGGGCGGCTGGGGCGTCAGCACGGACGGCTATATGCCGTACTACACCGTGGAGCCGACCGGCGAGGTGCTGGGCCGGGCCATGACGACGGCGGTCGAACGTGCCGGCGTCACCGCCCGGGACATCGGGGCGGTGTTCGCGCACGGCTCGGGCGTGCCCTTCGAGGACGTCACCGAGGGGTACGCGCTGCGGGAGGCGTTCGGCGCGGACGCCGACCACCTGCCGGTCACCGCGCCCAAGGCGGGCTTCGGACATCTGCTGGGAGGCGCAGCGCCCGCGGACGCGGTGCTGGCACTGAGCGCGATGCGCGAGGGCCTGATCCCTCCGACGCCCAACCTCGACCGTCCCGCACCGGGTATCGATCTCGACCTGGTGCGCGGAGAGGCACGTCGGACCGGCCGGTGGGGACACACCCTGGTCGTCTCCCGCGGCCTGGGGGGTGTCAACGCGTGTCTGCTGCTGCGCAGTTGAGCGCCTCGGTCGCCGACGAGGTGGCGCGCCGGATCGCGAACCCGTGGTCCGTTCCGCGTCCGCCGAGGCCGTCGGAGGAACTCGCTCCGGCCGGGGTGCGGGCCGTCGGGATCGACGTCGTCGATGTGGCCCGCCTGGAGTCGCTGGTGGCCAGGCGCGGCGACCGGCTGGTCGCCCGACTGCTCACCCCCGCCGAACGCGCCCTGTGCTCGGGCACGTCGGCCGGGTACCGGCTGAACTGCATCGCCGGCCGGCTCGCCGCCAAGGAAGCGGTCCGCAAGACACTCACCGGATACGGCACACGGGCCGGCTGGCACGACGTGGAGATCACCCGCGGCGGCTCCGGTGAGCCGCTGCCCCTGCTCACCGGCCGTGCCGAGGAGGCGTTCCGGATGGCCGGGCTCACGGCGCTCCACCTGAGCATCACCCACGACGCGGGCGTGGCGGTCGCCGTGGCTCTCGCGAGCTAGCAACTCTGCCCCCAACAGACCGCGCCCGGTCCCGGATCAGCGAAGGAAGCGAAGGAATGGAAGGACACATGGACACGGACATACGCCGGGAAGTCGTCTCGGTCATGTGCGAGGTCGGATTCCAGGAGGACGAACTCCTCGACGGAGCACGGCTCGCGGAGGACCTGGACATCGACTCCACCGAGATGGTGGAGATCGTCGTGGCACTGGAGGAGCACTTCGGCATCTCCATCGACGCGGATGGCGAAGGTGCCTTCAAGACCCTGGGCGACATGGTCGCCTGTGTGACCCGGCTGCGCTCCTCGGGCGTGCCCGTCGGCGTGGCCGCGACGGAGGGATGAGACGTGCCCAGGATCGAGAACACCATCGACATCGCCGCGGACCCGCAGGACGTCTTCGCCATCATCAACGACATCGCCCGCTGGCCGGAGATCTTCAACGAGTACCACAAGGCCGTCGTCATCTCGCAGGAGCGCGAGGGCCGCTGGACCGAGATCGTCTTCGAGCTGACCAACGAGGAGGGCAACAGCTGGCGTTCCTGGCGGCTGGTGGACCACCGCGAGCTGGTGGCCGTCGCCGAACGGCGTGATCCGCTCTTCCCGTTCGGCTTCATGCACCTGAAGTGGACGTGCACGGCGATCCCGTCGGGAACGCGGATGACCTGGATCCAGGACTTCGAACTGGACCAGACGTTCACCGTCCCGCTGGACACCGTCCTTCAGCGCATGCAGACGCACACCGTCGAGAACCAGGTCAACATCAAGGAAAAGATCGAATCGGGAGCCGTGAAGGCGTCCTGACGACCGAGGGGTGACCGGCCGGGATCCGCCGGAGAAAACCCCAGGGCCGTGCGGCTGCTCCCCGCTCTCGCGGCGGAGCAGCCGTTCCCCCGCCGGCTCCTGAGCCACGCACCCTCTTCCGCCAGGAGGCACACCGCCATGCGAATCGCCGTCTCCGGATCGATCGCGACGGACCATCTGATGCACTTCCCCGGACGTTTCACGGAGCAACTCGTGGCCGGCCGGCTGCGGGTGCTGTCCCTGTCGTTCCTCGTGGACCGGATCGACATCCGCCGTGGCGGGGCCGGCGCCAACATCGCCTTCGGCCTCGGTGTCCTCGGACTGACACCGATCCTGGTCGGTGCGGCGGGCGCCGACTTCGACGAGTACCGGAGGTGGCTCGAGCAGCACGGCGTGGACACCGGCTCGGTGAGCGTGCTGCCGCACGAACAGACCGCGCGGTTCGTCTGCACCACCGACGTCGAGCAGAACCAGATCGGCTCCTTCCACGCGGGCGCGATGCGCGCCGCGGCCGGGATCCCGCTGGGTCCTGTCGCCGAACGTGCAGACGGTCTCGACCTCGTGGTCGTCTCGCCCAACGAACCGGCCGCGATGCTGCGGCACACCGAGGAATGCCGGACGGCGGGGATTCCGTTCGCCGCCGATCCCTCACAGCAGATCACCGGGATGAGCCGCGGCGACGTCCAGTTCCTGATCGGTGGGGCCGACTACCTGTTCACCAACGAGTCCGAGGCGGCGCTGCTCCAGGAGCGGTCCGGCTGGGGCGCCCGGCGCATCCTGGACTCCGTCGGCACCTGGGTGACCACCCTGGGGGCCGACGGTGTGCTGCTCGAACGCGACGGGCACGAGCCGGTCGTGGTGCCGGCCGTGCCCGATGTGACCGTGGCGGACTCGACCGGCGCGGGTGACGCGCTGCGCGCCGGGATGCTCGCGGGCATCGCGCGCGGTCTGGCACCGGAGGACGCCTGCCGGCTCGGCTGCGTCGTGGCGTCACTGGCCCTGGAGACCGTGGGGACACAGGAGTACGGCCCGGCGGCCATGGGCGTTCTGGACCGGATGCGCGCCGTCTACGGGGACGGCCCCGCGACGGCGGGTGCCCTGGTCATGGCGGGTGCCGCATGAGCCGGGGCCGTACGCTGCGAGCCGGCCCGCTGGCGGTGCCGCTCGTGGTGGCGGGCGTCGTGCCCACCCTGCTGGGTCTGGGGCTGCCCGGCCCCGCCGTGCCGCTGACCCGTGCGGCCGCGCTCCCGGCCGGGATCGTGCTGGTCCTGCTGGGCGCGTGGATGACGGCGTTCGCCGTGGACCGGGTTTACCTGCGCCAGTCAACCCCCCTGGGGGATCTGCCGCCGGACCATCTGGTCACCGACGGCTGGTACCGGGTCGTCAGAAACCCGATGGCGGCCGGAATGACGCTGGTTCTCGTCGGCGAGGCCCTTCTGTGGCCCGCTTCTTCCGTCGCCGTCTGGGCTGCCGTGGTGCTCACCGTGTCGTACGTCGCCGCGGTCCGGGTCGAGGAACCGAGTCTGCTGGAGACCTTCGGCGAGGAGTACGCCCGCTACCGCGGGTCCGTGCCGGCATGGCTGCCCTCCCTCCGCACAAGGCGGACCCGTGCCCCCGCATCCGGTGCACGCACCGGCACGCCCGCGAACGACTCTGCTGCGAACGAGGTTCGACCGTGACCACCCACAGCATCGGCTCAGGCCCTGTGTACACCGACTTGAGCATCCCGGTCCGCCGCCGGTCACCCGGCGTGCAGTTCGAACAGTGGCTGCACGAGGAGGGCGTCGGGATCCTCTCCCGCCGCATCCGTGCCCTGCCCGGCGACACCCGGCGCGACCGGATCGTCAACTATCTGCGCTGGCTGTCCGGCCGCCGTCGGCTGCGCCCGCAGGACGTGCCCGGCGGCTGCTTCCTGTCCAACGAGTTCTACCGGATGTCCGTGCACCAGGGCACCCATGTGGACGCGCCCTTCCACTACGGGCCGACGTGCGAGGGACAGCCCGCGAAGAAGGTGATGGACCTGCCACTGGAGTGGTTCTGCGGTCCCGGGCTCGTGCTGGACGTGCGCGAGTGCGGCGGAACGGTCACCGAAGGGCACGTCAAGGAGGCGCTGCAGCGTTCCGCGGCCCAGCCGGGGCCGGGAACGGTGGTGCTCTTCCGCACCGACTCCGACCTCCGGCTCGGCACCCCCGCGTACTACACCGAGTCCACCGCCATCACTCCGGAAGCCGTCGACCATCTGCTCGACCTCGGGGTGAAGGTACTGGGCACCGACTGCTGGAGCTTCGACGGGCCGGCCCGGGCGATGGTGGAGAAGTTCTTCGGTACCCGCGACTCCTCGGCGCTGTGGCCCGCGCACATGCACGGCAGGGAGCGGGAGTTCATCCAGATCGAAGGCCTGGGCGGACTGCGGAACGTGCCCGAGGGACCGTTCACGTTCATGGCATTCCCCATAGCGCTGGCCGACGCGGGAGCGGCGTGGTGCCGCGCGGTCGCCCGTACCGACGCCTGAAGGAGATTCCCGTGACTGTGCAACCGACCGCCCATCTGCTGCCGCTCGCCGCCCGCACCCCAGCGGCCCTGGCTCAACTCGCCCGCGAGACCGTTTCCTTGCTCACCTTGATCGAGGACGGGTCGCCCCGGTCACTGTGCGCCGACGCGCTCGCGGCCGTCGAGCCCGGTGACCGGCACCGGCTCGCGGTGACCGGTCACAACGCCGCCGAGCTGGCCGACCGCCTGACGGCGCATCTGGACGGCGGCCGTGTCCGTGAGGTCTCCGCCGGGATGGCCGCTGACGGGCCGTTGCGGATCGCCTTCCTGTGCAGCGGCCAGGGTGCACAGTTCGCCGGGATGGGCATGGACCTGTACCGGTCCGAACCCGCCTATCGTGAGGCCTTCGACCGCTGTGCGCAGGCCGCGGCGCCGTATGTCAAGGTGCCGCTTGCCGAGATGCTCGAGGCGGGATCCCGCCTGGGCCCCGAGATCCACCGCCTCCCGCACGCGGCGCTCGCCACGTTCGCGGTCGGCTGCGGTCTGACCGCGCTGTGGCGCGAACGGGGGGTCGAGCCGGATGCCGTCATGGGCTTCAGCTCCGGCGAGTATCTGGCGGCCCATCTGGCCGGCGCCCTCACGATCGAGGACGCGGTTGTGCTGCTGGCCGCGGAGACCACTCTGGCCGCGCGGGTCGACGACGGCGCCATGTGTGTGGTGGGCGCCGGGGAGGAGTTCGTCCTCGGGGTGCTGGCGGATCTCGCCGGGCCGGCTCCCCGGGTGGGAGTGGCCGCCGTGCTCTCCCCGGACGACGTGTCGCTGTCCGGCTCGGCCGCCGAACTGGCCGTGGTCGTGGAGCGGCTGACGGCTCTGGGGGTGCGGACGTCCGCCCTTCCCGTGCCGCAGGGGCTGCATTCGCCACTCCAGGAGCCGTTCCTCGACGAGCTGCGGGCGGTGGCATCCGGCGTACGGGTCTCCGCGCCGCGCGTGGAGATGATCTCCACGGTGACAGGGGAGAGTTCAGGCCAGAATGCGCTGGACGATCCGGATCACTGGAGCGCTCACATGCGCGGCCCGGTGCGTTTCGACGCCGGGATCCGGGCGCTGGACGCGCTCGGTGTCACGGTCTATGTGGAGATCGGTCCGGGCCGGGCGCTCGCCGGTCTCGGCCCGCGCTGTCTGCCCGGTGAGGACCGGCTCTGGCTCGCCTCGATAGGCCGCAGTACGGACGGCGCCGAGGCGATGCTCCGCGGGCTCGGGCGGCTTTTCACCGCGGGTGCGCCGATACGTCCCTGAGGGCGTGCCGACAAATCCGCGAGGACGCGGGGACCGCCGGCGGCCGACGAGGCAACTGGCCGGTAATCCGGCCGACCGGCGGTACACTTACCGATAATGAGACAGGAAAGAAATGGCCGCCCGACGCCCGGCCGTCCGCGCAGTGAGGACGTTTCCCGGGTAATCGTGGGCTCTGCGCTGCAACTGCTGCGGGAGCGCGGTCCGCAGGGTGTCACGATGGAGGCCGTCGCGCTCCATTCCGGTTGCGCGAAGACGACGATCTACCGTCGTTATCGCAACCGTTACGAACTTCTCCGTGCCTCGCTCGGGTTCGTCGAGGGAATTCCGGAACCTCCGCCCGACCTTTCCACCAGGCAGCGTCTTCGTTTCCTTCTCGGGCAATTCCGCCAGGGCCTCGAAGAAGTCGTGGGTCTGCGTGCGCTGGCCGCTCTCCTGCGCGGCGACGAGGACGATCCGGAATTCTCCCGCGCGTTCCGTGAGAGTGTGCTGCAGCCCCGGATCGATGTGCTGCTGACGGCTCTCCAGGAGGGGATCGCCGTCGGCGATCTCCGGCCGGAAATCGACTGTCCCACGGTGGTCAGCATGCTGGCTGGATCCTTCATCGCCCGCTCGGCGATGCAAGGAACCGTGCCTCCCGACTGGGCGGACACGGTTCTCGACACGCTGTGGCCCGCCGTCGCTGCCTGATCCGACGGCGGGCCCGGGGGCGGGTGGTGTCAGGACTCGGTGCGGCGCCCCGACCTCGCGCCGACCCCGGCCATCGCGGGCCCGATGTGCTCCGGGCGAATGCCGACGCCGATGAACATGGCGGTCCACTTGTTCAGGAACGAGAATCGGCGCACCACCCGTGCCGCGAGCGGCCGTTCGACGGTGGTCTGCCGGTTCTTGGGGTACAGGTCGGCGAGCATGTGGACCTGGGCCAACTGGACCGCGCGCACGGGCAGTTCGCGGCGTCGCTGCACCTTGTTCAGGTCGCGCCGGTCCGGAGCGCGCCCGGCGCGCAGCACGGGCCCCAGAATGCGGGCGGCGGCGACCGCGTCCTGAACGGCCAGATTGATGCCTACGCCGCCGGCGGGCGACATCGCGTGCGCCGCGTCCCCGATGCACAACAGGCCCGGCCGGTGCCAGGTCCGCAGCCGGTCGACCCGTACGGTGAGCAGCTTCACGTCGTCCCAGCTGCCGATCTCCTCGGACATCCGGGCGCCGAGACCGGAGTTGACCGCGCTCACGTCGGCGCGGAGTCGCTCAATTCCCTCGTCCCGCACCTTCTCGTAGGCCCCCTGCGGGATCACGTAGGCCATCTGCCAGTACGTACCGCGGTCGATGGTGATCAACACGAAGCCCTCCCCGGTGTGCAGGAAGGTCAGCCGTTCGTCGGGCAGCCGGCTGATCCGGAACCACAGCACGTCCATCGGCGCCTGGCTGACGGACGGCTGGAGACCGGCGGACCCGCGCATGGCCGAGTGCCGGCCGTCCGCGGCGATCACGACGTCCGCGCGCAGTTCCATCGGACCGTTCGGCGTCGTGGCACGCACGCCGAGGACCTCGTCGCCGTCGCGGACCAGTTCGGTGGCCTCCGCCTTCTGGATCAGCCGGAAGCCGGGGTACTGGCTGCCCTTCCTGGCCAGGAAATCGAGGACGTCCCACTGCGGCATGAAGGCGATGTACGGGTGCTTACCGCCGATCTTGGAGAAGTCGGCGAAGTCCGTGCGCCCGGCGGGGGTTTCCACGCTGATGGTGGTCACCTTGCTGTGCGGCAGGGCGAGGAACTCGTCGATCCAGCCGAGTTCCTCGATGAGCCGCAGCGTCGACGGGTGGACGGTGTCCCCGCGGAAGTCCCGTAAGAAGTCGCCGTGTTTCTCCAGTACGACGACCTCGACGCCCTGCCTGGCGAGCAGCAGGCCTGCCATCATGCCGGCAGGACCACCGCCCACGACGACGCAGCGAGTGTATTCGGTGTGCACCGCGATGACTCCTGAGAGTGGGAGGAAGAGGGCCGTGCGCCCGGTCACCCGGGCGCACGGCTCACAGGTACGCGCAGCCGTGGTGAGGGTCAGTGACCGGCGACGGCCGCCATCTGTGCCGTGTCGCCGCTCAATTGCATGTCACGGCTCCTGATCAGCGGAACGACCGCCACGGCGCCGGCGAAGGCGACGATCGCGGCGAAGACGAGGATCGAGTTCAGCCCGTCGATGAAGCCCGCCTGAGCTGCCTGGGCGAAGATTCCGCGCTCCTGGGGCGGAAGTTCACCCACTGCCTTGCCTATCTGTCCCGAGGACACGGCGTGGGCGAGGCCGTCGGCGCGGTCGGCGAGCGGGGTGCCCGCAAGTGCGCCGGACACGGAGTCCTTCACCCGCTCGGCGAACACGGCGCCCATGACGGCCACTCCGAGCGCGATGCCCAGGGAGCGGAAGGTGTTGTTGAGGCCCGAGGCCACGCCGGACCGCTCGGAGTCGACAGCGCCCATCGCCGCCGCCACGACGTTGGGGTTGACGAGGCCGACGCCGAGGCCGGTGACCAGCTGACCGGTCAGCAGCGCCGTCCAGTCGTCGGAGGTCTCCAGACCGCCCATCAGGAGCAGCCCGACGCCGATGAGGGCAAGCCCGCCCGAGACCAGCCAGCGGGCGGGCACGACCGATCCGGCCCGCGCGGCGAGCGCCGAGGCGACGAAGATCGACAGGGTGAGGGGGAGCAGCCGCAGCCCGGCCTCCAGAGGCTCCAGTCCCAGCACCGTCTGCAGATAGAGCGTGAGATACAGCAGCAGGGCGAAAGCGGTGGAACTCATCGCGAGCACCCCGAGGCTGGCGCCGGTGGTGGTGATGCGTCCGAAGACGACGCCGGGGAGCATCGGATTGCTGCGGGTCCGTTCGACCCACACGAACAACCCCAGGGCCACCGCGGCGGTGATGAACGCCGTGACGACCTGGGTGCTGCTCCAGCCCGCCTCGTTGGCGCGCAGAAGCGCGAAGGAGAGGGCACCCAGGGCGGTGCTGAGGGTGAGGAATCCGGGCCAGTCGACACGGCCGGACACCTGCGCCCGCGACTCCGTCATCCGGGTGAGCGCCCCGATCAGGGCGAGTACGCCGATCGGCAGGTTGACCAGGAAGATCCAGCGCCAGCCGATGGCCTCCACCAGGACGCCGCCGGCCAGCGGCCCGACCGCGAGGGCCGCGCCGCTCACGGCACCCCAGACGGCGAGCGCCAGGTGCCGTTCCTTGTTTCCGGGATAGGCGGCGGCGAGCAGGGCCAGCGAGGTGGCCAGCAGCGCCGCCGCACCCAGCCCCTGGAGGACCCGGGCGGCATTCAGGAACAGCGGATCGCCCGCTATGCCGCACAGCAGGGACGCGACCGTGAACAACGCCATGCCGACGGCGAACACCGCCCGCCGGCCGAACCTGTCGGCCAGCGACCCCGCTGTCAGCAGGGCCGCCGAGAGGGCGACCGCGTATGCGGCGACCACCCACTGCAGATCACTGAGCGAGGCGTCCAGCGCCTCCTCGATGTCCGGCAGGGCGATGTTCACAATCGTGACGTCGAGCAACAGCATGAAACTGCCGACGCACACCAGTACGAGGGTCCACCAGCGGCTGCCGGTCATGGGGCGCTCCTCCGTGATGATCATTTAAATACGCTACGTGGAGCGTAGCGTAATTGCCCCGACACGCGCAAGGAGGACCCAGGGGGTGACTACGGCTCGACCGGCACGCCGTCCGGCTGCCAGGACCGGCCCATGAAGCGCTTGGCGTAGAGCGTGGTCTGTACGCGGTTGGGCGTACCGAGCTTGGCGTAGATGCGGCTGAGGTAGTTGCGGACGGTCTTGGGGCTGATGCCCAGGTGCTTGGCGATGTGTCCGGTGTCGTGGTCGTCGGCGACGAGCGAGAGGATCTGCCGCTCGCGCCCCGTCAGGTGGGACAGTGGGCAGTCGTCCTCGGGAGAGCGCCCCGAGGCGATCTGCAGGATCAGCCCCGCCGCCGCGCCGGACAGCGCCGCGCCGTCGCGGTGCACCGCGAGCAGGGTCTGACGCAGCTCCTCGCCGCTGATGCGGCGCGAGAGGTATGCGTTGGCGCCGGCCACGAACGCCTCCCGCATGAAGACGGGCTGCTGGTTGGAGCTGAGGATGACGATCCGGACGTGCTCCGAGTCCTTGCGTATCAGCCGGGCGGCGTGGATGCCGCCCGCCCCCGCGATGCTCAGACCCGTGACAACGATGTGCGGCCGGTGCGCCCGCAGGGCCCGGATCGCCGAAGCGCCGTCGAGTGCCGTGGACACCACGCTGAACTCGCCGAAGCTGTCCAGAAGCTTGCGTAAACCCTCGAGTACGATCTGTTCGCTGTCGACCAGGAGGACTTTGATCACTGCCATCGATGATCCCTCGGTTCGCTTGCAGACTGGGAAATCCGACAGGACGAGGACACCTGTAAGTCCCTCCTCCCCCGTTCCGCAGTCGTTTCGGCACCGAAACGACTGCGGATGTCCGACACTACCTCCGCAGCGAACTTTGGGGCGGATCATCGACGACTTGTTTCCCGTGAGAGGGCCGGTGAAATGGTGAATTCACCATTCCGCCTTTGCTCAATTGGGTTACGGGAGAGGGGCGGCGGCGCCAACGAGAGAGATGTGCGGCGTGGGGCATATGCCAACTTGAGGATCAACTACGGCGCGTCGTGTCCCCATCGTCCCCGGAGACCGCCGTTCCCTTTGGCGGGCGCAGAGTTCGGTGACTCACCGAACAGGCAAACACGCCTTCTTTCCGCGTTCTTCGCCGCCTGCCTCCCGGCATGTCGTGAACCGTGGCGACGCGCACACCGCAGCCACCGGAGCCCTGGCCGCACCGTGGCGGAATGCCCTGTTGGTGCAACGCGTAGAGGGTCTGCCCGAGTCGGCAACATGTAGGCGACAGCCGCCGTCAACGCGACCTGTTGCAAGCTGCCACGGGCGGCTTCGTCAACGGCCGCGGCGGCTTCGGGTCGCGCCGACTGCCAAGGCCGACCGTCAACGAGGGCCGGTCCTCGCCGGATCGGCGGCGACCGGCAGCACAGTGACTGCGGCGGCCGGGCGAGACGGCGATTCGGCCGCCCCTGACGGGACGGCTGTGGGGCGGTCGGCGGGATCGACGACCAACCGCCCCACCGGTTCGTTCGAGCGCTCGCCGTGTGCCGGGCAGACCGCTCAGGCTCCTACGACCCCGTCGACACCCTCGCGCAGAAAGTCTGCGTGCCCGTTGTGACGGGCGTACTCCAGAAGCACGTGTATCAGCACCATGCGGAGCGACACCTCTTCGCCCCACCGCGGCTGATACCCGGTCAGGTCAAGTGACTCGGCCTCCCGCTCGATGCGGCGGGAGTTCTCGACCTCCGCTTCCCATGCCGTGAACGCCTCGGCCCTGGTCGACTCGCTCGCGTCGTACGCGGCCTGGAAGTCGATCTTGTCCGACCAGACCATCGGCGCATCGTTGTCGTCGAACACCCGGCGGAACCACGCGCGCTCCACCTCGGCCATGTGCCGCACCAGGCCGAGCAGTGACAGCGTGGAGGGCGGCATCGACTGCTGCCGCAACTCCTCGTCGGTGAGCCCGTCACACTTCATGGCGAGCGTTGCGCGGTGGTAGTCGAGGAAGGCTCGCAGCATTTCGCGTTCGTTGCCGAAGCGGGGCGGTCCTGTACGGCTGTCAGTGGTCATCGTCGTGCTCCTCGTCGATCGATGGTCTCAGGAGATCGCTACGGAGATACGATCACGATTGCTGGACAACCTGGGCTGTGCTGCGGTTCCGTCGCCGGCCGCGCACCGCTCCGCTCCGCCGAAGGCATCGAGGAACCGCTTCGGCCGGTCACCAGGGCTTGGGACGCGACCGGGCGCAGCGGTTGTCGGTCACCGGGGATGCTGGAAGTTCGTGCTGCCCGCGCGGGGGAGTGGCCAGGCCGGCTCCGCGCGACCGGAGCCGGCACTGACCCAGTGCTCGCGACCGTCGTTCCGCGCTCAACCGTTCGCGGCGCTGGGGTGTTGGGCTCGCGGCGCACCAGCCACAGCCCGGCCCGCGGGAACGAACCGGTCGATCGCCGGCCGGCGGGCACCTGAAGCCGCGCCGGACGGGCCGGCCCCGAAATCGTGCCTACGCGGCACCGGTCGGTGTGCCGGCGCCGGCATCACCCCTCGGCGCGGTCCAGTTCCTCGTCGAGGGCCATCGCGGCCGTGATCAGCGCGAGATGGGTGAAGGCCTGGGGGAAGTTGCCCAGTTGCTCGCCGGTGGGACCGATCTCCTCGGCGAACAGCCCGACGTGGTTGGCGTAGGTGAGCATCTTGTCGAACGCGTAGCGGGCTTGGCCGAGTCGGCCGGCCCGGGCGAGGGCATTCACGTACAGGAAGCTGCAGAGGGAGAACGTCCCCTCGTCCCCGCGCAGCCCGTCCGGTGAGGCGGCCGGGTCGTACCGGTGGACGAGGCTGTCGGCCACAAGCTCCCTGTCCATGGCGTCCAGTGTCGACAGCCAGCGACCGTCCTTGGGGGAGAGGAAGCCGACGTCCGGCATCAGCAGAAGCGAGGCGTCCAGGACCTCGCTGCCGTAATGCTGGACGAACGCCTCACGGCGGGTGCTGTAGCCGCGGTCCATCACCTGGTGGAAGATTGCGTTTCGTGCGGCCGTCCACCGGGCGACGTCGGCCGGGCGCGCCAGCTCCGCGGCCAGCCGGATGCCGCGGTCGAACGCGGACCAGCACATCAGGCGGCTGTAGGTGAAGTCCTTGCGCCCGCCACGCGTTTCCCAGATGCCCTCGTCGGGGCGGTCCCACGTACCCGCGAGCCAGTCGAGCAGCGCGCTCAGATTGTGCCAGCCGTCGTATCCGGCCAGCTGCGCCGCATCGTGTGCCTGGCTGAGTGCGAAGACCACCTCGCCGTAGATGTCCATCTGCAACTGGTCGGCGGCGCCGTTGCCGAGCCGCACCGGCGCGGAACCCCGGTAGCCCTCCAGATGACCGAGGATCTCCTCGGCCAGGTGCGGGTCGCCGTCCACCCGGTACATGATCTGCAGGGGCTCACCCGTGGCGGTCCTGCCCGCGCGCACTCGGACGCCGAGCCAGCGACGGAAGTCGTCGGCCTCCTCGTCCAAACCGAGGTCCAGCAGCGCCTTCACCGACAGGGACGCGTCACGCACCCAGGTGTAGCGGTAGTCCCAGTTGCGTTCTCCGCCCAGCTGCTCCGGCAAGCCCATGGTCACCGCCGCGACGGGTGCACCGGTGGGCGCGTACGTCATCAGCTTGAGCGTGATCGCGGACCGATTGACCATCTGCTGCCAGCGCCCGCGGTACCGGCTGCGGCGCAGCCAGCGGTGCCAGTAGTCGTACGTGGAACGGAACTCCTGCCAGACGCCCGGCTCGGTGAGCGGTGGAGGCGACTTCGCGCCGCTCTCGCACACTGTCAGTATGGCCGCGGCCCGCTGTCCCTCATGGAGCACCACATCGGCCCGCACGTCCTGCCCGTCGCGTTCCAGGTGCACCGGCCCCGCGACATGGAGGAACGCATTGCTGTCCGGTCCGCCGAAACGGGCGACGCCGGGCTCCAGTTCGAGGCTGTGCTCCGCGCGCCCGTAGTCGAACCTGGGACGGCACGCCAGCCGAAAACCGATCGTGCCCCGTGTAGCGCGCATGACGCGGACGATGCGGTGCCGGTCCGCGGGGGCTTCGGCCGCGCCCAGGGGCATGAAGTCGACGACTTCGCCGACGCCCTCGTTCGTCATGAACCGCGTGACCAGGACGGCGGTGTCCGCCAGGTACAGCTGCCGGGTGGTGGCACCGGTCGCCTGCGGGGTGATCGCAAAGTGACCGCCGCGGTCATGGTCCAGCAGCGCCGCGAACATGCTGGGGGAGTCGAAGCGCGGCGCGCAGAACCAGTCGAGCACGCCTTCGGAGGTGACCAGGGCGGCCGTGCGCAGATCTCCGATGAGCCCGTGGTCCGCGATCGGTGGATAACGACGCATGGCGGTCCTTGAGAATGTGAGACGGTCCGGGAGGACCGGGTGTGGCTGATGGCGGGCCGACGGCCTTCGCCTGGTCACCGTTCACCACGCTACGGCGGGACGGCTCGGCGGGCATGCCGCCGTTGCCGGGCGAAGCCCCACCGGCTCTTCCGCGAGGCCTGCGGCCCCGGCGCACACCAGCACGCCGAGCGTCCAGTGGGTCATCCCCAGGGGCTTCGTACGGCTGCCGCCCCGGGGCCCGCCCTCCCGGCCGGGGCCGGGACGCCGTGTCACCCGTTCTCCCGTCCGGAGGTGCCGGGCAGGCCGCAGCCGCCTTCACTGTCGGTAGTCCGGTGTGTGCTCCTCAGGAGTGCGCACGACAGCTCACGGACTGCGGCGGTGATCCCGCCCCGCGGTCGTCGGGAGTACGCATGTCGTCGTCAGAGTCCCCGGCCGGGAGTGCCACCCTGCCACGCCCGAAGGGCGCGCTGCGGCGCATCGGTGAGTGGTGCGCCCGCCATTTCCTGACCGTCATCGTCCTGTGGCTGGCCGCCCTGGTCGGACTCCAGGTACTGGGTCGTACGCACGGCGGGGCGTACTCGGACGACTTCGCCCTGCCCGGCTCCCAGTCACACGACGGCCTCGACGTTCTCAAGGCCCACGATCCCGCCGCCGGTGGCTACGGCGCCCAGATCGTGCTGTACGACGCCTCGAAGCCACTCACCGACGTGAGCGGCCAGGTCTCGACCGCCGTGGCGAATCTGCAGAAGCTGCCTCATGTGCTCAGCGCGCAGAACCCGCTGTCGGCACCGGGTACGACGCCGCCGCCGGCCGGGACCAAGAACGTCGGCCCGCTCTCCACCGACGGGAAGACGGCCTACATCACCGTCCGGTTCGACGTCCAGCCTTCCACACTCGAGTCGTCCTACCTGGACGGCGTGGACACCGCGGTCCAGCCGCTGCGCGCAGCCGATGTGACCGTGGAGTACGGTGGACCGCTCGGTGAACTGGCGCGTCCCGAGCCCGATGACCGCACCAGCGAGGCCATCGGATTCACCGTGGCGATCCTCGTGCTGCTGCTGGGCTTCGGCAGCGTCGTGGCCGCCGTCATGCCCTTGGTGACCGCGCTCATCGCCGTGATCTGCGGACTGGCACTCCTCGGACTGCTGGCCGCAGCGTTCACCTTTGCCACGGTGTCGCCGACGCTCGCGACGATGATCGGCCTCGGTGTCGGTATCGACTACGCGCTCTTCCTCATCACCCGGCACCGCCAGAACCTCATGAACGGGCAGGACCCGGTGACCGCGGCCGGCCTCGCGACGGCCACCAGCGGACGTGCGGTGCTCGTCTCCGGCTGTACGGTCGTCATCGCCCTCTCCGGCCTGTGGGTGTCCGGGATCAGCTTCATCGGCAAACTCGGCCTGGCCGCCGCAGTCACCGTGGTCACCGCCGTCCTCGGCGCGATCACCCTGGTCCCCGCGATGCTGGCGCTCGTCGGACGGCGGATCGACAGACTCCGGGTGCGCAGGCCCATCGCTGAGACAGACACCCAACCCGGTGAGGAGGCCCACGGCACCTGGCACCGCTACGCCCAGCGCGTGGAGCGCCGCCCCTGGTGGTTTCTGGCGTCGGGCGCGGTGGTCCTGGCAGCCCTCGCCATCCCGCTGTTCTCCATCCAGCTGGGACACATCGGTGACGGAGCGGACCCGAAGTCCTTCACCGACCGGCGCGCCTTCGACCTGATGTCCACTGCCTTCGGGCCCGGTTCCAACGGCCCGATGACCCTTGTCGTCGATCAGACCGACGTGCCGCAGGCCGACCGCTCCGCGCTTGCCACCGCCGTGCAGAAGGCCCTGAGCGATGTGCCGGACGCAGCGGTGATCACGCCCCCGACTGCCACTCCGGACGGCGACGTGCTGATCGCGACCGCGTACTCCACGGCCGCTCCCCAGGACGAGAGGACAACCGACCTGGTCAACCGTCTCGTGGACGATGTTCTGCCCCAGGCGGTCTCCGGCACCGATGCCCAGACCTATGTGACGGGCACGACCGCCGCCCAGGTCGACTTCCTGGACATCGTCTCCAGCAGGCTGCCTCTGATCATCGCCGTCGTCGTCGGGCTCGCCTTCCTCGTCATCCTCGTGGTCTTCCGCGGCGTCCTCGTCGCCGTCAAGGCAGCCGTGCTCAATGTGCTGTCGATCGCGGCCTCGTACGGCGTCGTCGTCGCCGTCTTCCAATGGGGCTGGGGCGGCCCGGCACTTGGAGTCTCCGGCGACGTCCCGATCGAGAGCTACGTACCGATGATGATGTTCGCCATCGTCTTCGGACTCAGCATGGACTACGAGATCTTCCTCCTCTCCCGGGTCCACGAGGCGTGGCTGCGCACCGGGGACCCGAAGGCCAGCGTCGCGCATGCCCTGGAAATCACCGCGCGCGTCATCACCTGCGCGGCGCTCATCATGGTCAGCGTCTTCGCCGCCTTCATCCTCAGCGACAACATCGTGGTCAAGATGCTGGGGCTGGGACTCGCCGCCAGCGTGCTCATCGACGCGACGATCGTCCGACTGCTGCTCGTGCCCGCGGCCATGACGCTGCTCGGCACGTCGGCCTGGTGGACGCCGCGCTGGCTCGACCGGCTGCTGCCGCACGTGGACACCGAGGGGGAGGGCGAGATCGCCGCCGAGACCGGCACAGCTGTCCGCGTGGGAGTCGGCGGTCAGGCCCGGTGACGGGAGATTTCCGATCGGACATGGCCGCAGTCGAAACGCAGCGCCGGCAGATCGCATGTGAACACCGGGTCGACGGCTGCCCGCCGAGCCGGCCGGGGGCGCCGCGGGGCACGTCCCGCGGCGTCGGCAACGACCCGCCCGCATGCCGGCGGCTTGTGATGCATGACTTCGCGGGCTGGGTGAGGTGATGTTCATACGTGCTGGACGGTGACCTTGGCGGCCACGATCACCAGGCCGAGCGCGAGGTTGACGGCCGCGGCCGTCAGCACCACACGACGAGAGGCGCCGGCCCGGACCACCGCGGCGCTGGCCCAGACGACCTGCTGGACCACAGCGACGCCGAGCGCCAGCCAGGCGGCCGCTTCGAGCCCCATGCCGAACAGCGGGCTGATCGCGACAGCGGCGGCAGGCGCGACGGCGGCCTGCACGATGGGCCACTCGTGGGTGCAGACGTGGCGGATTTCCCGCCAATTCGCCGACGTGTGCAGGAACCGGTCGCCGACGAGTGCGGAGTAGGAATGCGCGGCCCAGAACACCACTCCCGTGCACAGCAGGAGCAGCACCAGCTGCAGACGCGGGTACGGTCCTGGCGTGCTGGCTCCGGCGATGACCGATGCGGACAGCAGCGAGCCGTACACGGCACCCGTGTACGGTGTCCTGTCCGTTGCCGGCGGCTGCCCGGCGTCCGGTTCTTGCCCCGCGGTGTGCCGTGTCATCCTTCTATGATCGCCAAGCAGGGCTGCAACGCCGCGCCGTACTCGCGGCAGTCGGCACAAGGTGCGGAAAAGCAGGCACGCATGGGGGTACCGCAGCCGAGATGATGCCGAGTCGCCGATGGGGTGGAAACCTGGATGCGGGGTCGCGACGACGTCTTCGTCCGCACCCCGGGTTTCACCTACGAGTTCACCTTGACCGTCTGGGGCTGAGTGCATCTGATCCTGGGCATGGGTGCCCGGAACCGCCCGCGCTCGCCGAGGGGCAGCGCCACCGCGATCGCACCCGGTTTCTCACCGGTGGTCGGGCACGTCCGGCCGGCTCCCTCCACCGGACAGCATCTGCTCCAGGCGGTCGAAGCGTTCGTGCAGCTCGCGCACGCTGTCCTCGCTCAGGCGGTGCGCGGCCTGTTCGGTCCTTCGGGCCAGGTGCCGGCGCCGCTCGGTCTCCCGGCCGACGAACCACGTCGCCAGGGCGGCGGTGACCATGCCGTAGGTGGTGATGCCGACGACCATCACCACCGCGCCGATGATCCGGCCCCACAACGTCACCGGGTAGAAATCCCCGTAACCGACCGTGGTCGCCGTCTCGACCGACCACCACAGAGCCCTCGGGTACGTCGTCAGATTCGCGCCCACAGCGCCGTGTTCGGCGGCGACGACGGCCCATGAGCCGGCCAGCATGGTGAGTCCCAGCACGACCGTCGCGCCGCCGGCAGCCTTCACGTGCAGCGAGCGGCCTTCCCGGCGGAGCAGGAAGCCGATCGCCCTGACCATGAATGCGGGCTGCATGCTCCCTCCTCGGGGCTCGGACGGCTACGGCGGACGTCGGCGGTCAACGCCCGAGAGGGCGGGCCCGACAGCCGATCCTGCAGGCCTGGTCCTCGAGGCGTCCCGGCATGCTCCCAGTGTCGGCGGGCGTCCGCGCGAGGGCGCTGCGATCAGCGCATTGGAGTGGTGCGGCCCCCTGAGCTTGTTCTTCAAGGCCGCCCGCCTCGGCAACTCCTCACCGGTTCCGGCGGGATGCTGAGGCCCTGTTTGCGCGCGTCATGAACTCCAGAATTTGCGCAAGCTGCCTCGGCGGATGAAGCTGAGGATCGATGTGAAGAAGTGCTGAAGAAGTGCCGAAGAAGTGCCGAGAGCGCCGGCGGAGATATCCCCAGTCGCACGATCCCTCCAAGGCTCGTGGCGCAGACAACTGCCCTGGGGAGGGCCATCGACACCATGAGAGCCTTTTCCTCAGGAGAATCGGCGAGGCCGGCGTCATAGAGAAACCGGTCCCCGAAACCGGCTCCAATGACGGGGGCGTGTGCACCACCGCGGCCATGGTCTGTACGTCCGACCGGCACACGGTGAAGAGAGCGATTCCCGTCGCTCCCGACGGCCCAGGGGGGCCCGAGGCGGTCGGCGTTGTTCATGGCCTTGGTTCTGCCGTCGAGGGCCTCTCCGAGGGCGAGCGCGTCGCTGTGATTGGGGTGTCCCCGTGTTTCCCGTGCGAGTCGGTTTGCCGCCCGAGGCTGGTGGGTGCTCGCCTTCTCTCTCATGGTCAGGTGGTCAGGCCGAAGATGGCGATGATCACCCGGTAGCACACCGCCACGACCGCAGCGCCCGCCACATGGACACGGCGGGAGCGCGCTCGGCCGGGGGCGGGGCCACGTCCTACGAGGCATGGACGAACAAGCCGAACGGGCACCCCTACTGACCGACCCTCACCCCCCGGAGCGGCGTACGTGCCGGCCATCACATTGCTGGACCGATCGGCAAGCCCCGGGATTGAGCTCCTGCAGGACGGCCTGCCCCGCAGCACGGTGCTCGGCGGCCGCAACCGGATCCGTCTCGTCGAGCACGACCGCGATGCCTTCGTGGGCCAGCGCTTCCTCGTGCCGGTTTCCCAGTCGCGGGGCCAGCTCCAGCGCCTGCCGGTGCAGTCGTAGCGCCTCCTCGGGGAGGCCCGCGAGCCGGCAGGTCTCGCCGTAGCCGTTGAGGAAATGGATCTTCCAGTGCTCCTCAAACAGCTCGTCGAGCAGCGCGAACGCCTCCCGGTGGCTGGCCAGTGCCTCCTCGTAGCGGCCCATCTGCCGCAGCGCGACGCCCAGGCAGTTGAGGCACCACGCCTGATTGTTGAGGTGCCCGTCCTCGCGGGCCAGCGCCAGCGCCTGATACAGGTGCTCCGCTGCCTCGTCGGGTTCCTCGCGGGCGGTGGCCACGCCGAGCGTGATCCGGGCCGTCAGAGCGGGCGGCCATGCGGGATCGGTGTGCGGGATGCCCAGCACCTCCCGGGCCCGCTGCGCCGCCTCCGCACGGTGTCCGAGCTGCAGCATCGTCCAAGCCTCCGACGCGGCGGCGTGGGCCGCGCCGGTCGGGCAGCCGGCCTTCTCGTACAGCTTCCCTGCCAGCCGGAAGAGTTCGAGCGGCTCCTCGACGTGCCCCGCGTCCCAGCTCAGATAGCCGCGGCGCATGGCCAGTTCGGCTTCGGCCCGCGCGTCCCCCGTCTGGGACAGTCGGAGTCCGGCCGCCTCGTAACCGGCGGCGGCCTCCGCCATCCGGCCCGCGTTGTAGCGCGCGAAGCCCAGATCGCTGTGCGCCTCGGCCAGTTGCAGCGGATCGCCCAGGCGCTCGGCGGAGGCCAGCGACCGCTCGAAGAGGAAGTTGAGATGCGTCGTGCCGCAGCGCCGTGCGAAGTAGGCCCGCAGGAAACGCGGCAGCTCGCACACGTGCACGTCGGCCCCGACAGCGGACGCCGTCTCGAAGGCGGCCATCAGGTTTCCGTACTCCGCGACGAGCCAGGCGAAGGCCGCGTTCCTGTCCGTGAACCGCGGCAGCTCGGCCGGGGGCCGGCCCGCCGAGGCCGCCCGACCGGGCGACAGGAACGGCATCGCGGCGTCGGCGGCGGCCGCCGCGTGCACGTAGTAGTCGAGCACCCGGCCCAATGCCCTCTCCCGCTCGGCCGCTGAGTCCTGTCCTGCCGCGGCCCGGCGTGCGTGCTGGTGCACCAGGTCGTGCAGCCGGTAGCGGCCCACTGTCGGCTGCTGGACGAGGTGCGCGTCGAGCAGGTCCTCCAGCATCGCCTGGGCGCTGCGCAGCGGCACGTCCGCCAGCGCCGCCACCACGTACTCGTCGAAGGACGCCCCGGGCAGCAGGCCCAGCATCCGGAACAGGCGGGCCTGGGACCGGTTCAACTGCCGAACCGACATGGCGAACGCGGTGTCGAACTCGCTCGCGCCCTGCGCCATCCGCTCGACGAGGATGCCCACGGTCCAGCCCGGCCGGTGCCGCAGTCGTGCCGCGGCCAGCCGCAGGGCCAGCGGCAGATGGCCGCACAGCCGCAGCACCTCGGCGACGGACTCCGGATCGCGGGCCAGCCTGCCGTCGGTGCCGCCGGGGTCGCCGCTGGCACGGGCCAGCAGCTCCGCGCTCTCCTGCGGGCTCAGCACGTCCAGCGACACCGGGGGCACCTCGTCCAGACCGAGGAGCCGGTTGCGGCTCGTGATCAGGACGACGGAGGGGCCGGCGCCGGGCAGCAGCGGGCGGACCTGTTCGGCGTCGGCGGCGTTGTCGAGGACCAGGACGACCCGTCGGCTTGCCAGTTCCGACCGCCAGCAGGCGGCCAGCTGTTCGACACCCTCCTGCGGGACCTTCTCGGACGGAACGTCGAGCGCGCCGAGCAGCATCCGCAGCGCGGAGTCGGGGTCGAGCGGTGGCCGGCCCTCGGTGAACCCGTGCAGGTCCACGTAGAGCTGGGCGTCCGGGAAATCGGCGGCGAGCCGGTGCGCGGCGTGCACCGCCAGACAGGTCTTGCCGACGCCCGCCATGCCGTCGACGGAGACCGCCCGATGGCTGTCGATTGCGGCGAACACGGCGGCGAGCCGCTCCTCGCGTCCGGTGAAGTCGGGCACCTCGCGCGGCAGATCGTTGCGGGGCAGCGGCCGGACCTGGCGGCTGCTCTTCGGGGGCGCCGGCAAGGGGTTCGAGGTCCGTTCCCACAGGGGACGCAGGGGGCGGGGATCGCGCTTGACGAGGCGGCAGAGGGCGACCACCGCGGGCCAGGGCGGCACGGTCTGCCCGTTGAGGTAGCGCGACAGCGAAGAGGAGCTGAGGCCGGTGTCGCGCGCGAGGGCCCGTACGCCGAGCCCGGACAGTTTCTGGAGCAGGCGCAGCCGGGCCGCCAGCTCTTCCTGTGGGTCGCTCTTCCCCGTCCGTTCTTCCACGTCCACCCTTCCCCCGCCTTCCCGTCCCGCTCCGGCAGAACTCTCCCGAACCAAGTCGCCGCTGGTCAAGGCCGTTTCAGCTGTCCCACGGTGTCCCATCGCCGTGGTCGTGACAAGCCGGCCCGGCTGTCATGGAGTCACGCCCCGAGGGAACGGGGCACTGACCGGAAGAGGAGCAGACCGAGATGCAGTCTCGTATGCAGAACCCCGCCGTCGTGCTGTCCGGTGCGATGCAACCCATTCAGGAGATCCTCAAGGCCGTGCACTCCGGTGGTGTGGACGGGCAGACGCTGGAGCTGGTGCACCTGCGGGTCAGCCAGATCAACGGGTGCAGCGCCTGCGTCGACGGCGGTGCCAAGACGGCCCGCAAGGCCGGAGTGAGCGACGAGCGGCTGGCCACGGTCGCCGCCTGGCGGGAGGCCCCGTACTTCACCGAGGAGGAGCGGGCGGCCCTCGCGCTGGCCGAGGCCGCGACGCGGCTGGCCGACCGTCCCGACCCGGTGAGCGACGAGGTCTGGGACACGGCCGCCACCTACTTCGACGAGAAGCAGCTGGCCGCGATCGTCCTGATGATCGGCGTCACCAACCTGTTCAACCGGCTCAACGCCACGACCCGCCAGATCGCCGGCGCGTGGGGATGAGGCCCCCGAACCCGGCCGGCGGGCACGGACCCGCCGGCCGGGGCCGGCTCATCGGCTTCATCGCCGCCCTGCCACCGGCTCACCCGCACACCCCAACAGGCATCGAAGGTGCCCTGTGTCCATCGCTGCCGACACCGGACGAGTCGGCGAGCGATCTCAAGGCCGTGACTGATCGGAGCCTTCTGGGGGATGGCCCGTGACTCCGCGCTTCGGAGAAGCCGTCGCTGCGGCACATCTCCAGCACGAAGATGTACCCATCAATCCGTATACCGGGAGGAAACCCGCCATGAAGGACTCACAGAAGCCCGCCAAGAGCGTCACCGCGACCGACAGGACGTCCGAGGGATTCACGGACGAGGAGCGAGCCGCGATGAAGGAGCGCGCCCAGGAGCTGAGGGCGTCCGCGCGCCGCGGATCGCGCGCCGACAAGGCGGCGGAGGACGAGGTCGCAGTGCTCGCGAAGATCGCCGAAATGCAGGAGTCGGACCGGGCCATGGCCGAACGGCTCCACGCCGTCATCAAAGCGAGCGCGCCGGACCTGGCACCGAAGCTCTGGTACGGGATGCCGGCGTACGCCAAGGACGGCAAGGTCGTCTGCTTCTTCCAGAGCGCGCAGAAGTTCAACGCGAGGTACGCGACGTTCGGCTTCAGCGACAAGGCGAACCTCGACGAAGGTGCCATGTGGCCGACTTCCTACGCCCTGAAGGAGCTGACCGCCGACGACGAGGCGAGGATCGGCGCGCTCGTGCAGAAAGCGGTGAACTGAGGCCAGCGCCCGTTTTTTACGATGCTCCGTCCATTTTTACGATGCTCCGTCCATCCCGTCGTCGGACCCGAGCAGCCGGACGCACCACGAGGTCCCACGAGCGGGCCCGCCGCTCGGCAGGTTCACCGGCCCGTGGTCCCGGGCAGCGCAGCTGCCCCTTCGGGCGCGGGGCGTCCGAGGTGCTTGGCGACAAGCACACAGGCGGTGCCCACCAATACGCCCGCCGCGATGGCTGCCAGGTACAGGACGGGGCGGCCGATCAGGCCGATGACCCACAGACCACCGTGCGGGGCGCGCGAGGTGGCGTCCACGGCCATCGACAGGGCGCCGGTGACCGCGCTCCCGGCCATGATCGACGGGATCACCCGCAGCGGGTCGGCCGCCGCGAAGGGGATGGCACCCTCCGTGATGAACGAGGCCCCCAGCAGCCAGGCGGCCTCCCCGGCCTTGCGCTCGCTGTCGGTGAAGAGGGCCGGCCGCACGATCGAGGCCAGGGCGAGGGCGAGCGGAGGCACCATGCCCGCGGCCATCACGGCGGCCATCACCCGCAGATCGCCGCCGGCCAGGCTGCCGACGCCGAAGGTGTACGCGACCTTGTTGACCGGACCGCCCATGTCGAAGGCCATCATGAGGCCGAGCAGCGCGCCCAGCAGGATCACGTTGGCTCCGGACAGGCCGTCCAGCCAGTCGGTGAGGCCACGCTGCGCGGCGGCGATCGGCTCCCCGATGACGACGATCATCACAAAGCCCATCACCAACGTGGACACGAGCGGAATCCCGACCACGGTCATGACCCCCGCGGCTGCACGCGGGAGGTGGATCCTCCGCAGAGCCATCACCACCGCACCGGCGAGCAGACCGCCGGCCAGGCCGCCCAGGAAGCCTGCGCCGGTCGCGGTGGCCAGCAGACCGGAGACCACGCCGGGTACCAGGCCCGGCCGGTCGGCGATGGCGTATGCGATGAAGCCTGCGAGGATCGGCACCAGCATGGAGAAGGCCGTTGTACCGATCTTGAACAGCACCCCCGCGTAACCGGCGCGGTCGAGCAGCTCGGACAGGTCGGTGACTTCGGGGTAGTTCTGCCCCTGCCAGGTGCCGCCGTCGACCTTCACGGCGACCTCGGCGCCGCCGATCATGAAGGCGAGAGCGATCAGGATGCCGCCCGCGGCGACGAACGGAATCATGTAGCTGACTCCGGTCATCAACCACTGACGCAACCGGGTGGCCGGGTGGACCTTGGCGCCCTCCGGGGGCGCGCGGTGCGCGGGGCCGCCGCCCGCCGCGCCACGGGCCCCTGCGGCCTCGTCGCCCCCGGCGCCTGCGGTGACGTGGTCGGTGGCATCGCCCGGACCAGTGCCCTCCGCCGCGGCCTCCGGGGCTGCCGACTCCGCGGCCTCCTCGGCCCGCGAGATGAGCTCGCGCGGATGGTTGATGGCCTGTTTCACAGGAGCGATCACGACGGGTTTGCCCGCGAACCGCTCACGGTCCTGGATCTCGGTGTCGGCCGCGAAAATCACTGCGTCGGCCGCCGCGACCTGCGCGGCCGTCAGCCTGACCGCGCCCGCGGCACCCTGCGTCTCCACCACGATCTGGTGCCCGGCATCGGCGGCGGCCTGCTCCAGGGCCTCGGCGGCCATGTAGGTGTGGGCGATGCCGGTCGGGCAGGCTGTGACAGCGACGATCCTCACCTGCCACCCACCTCCTTGTTGATGAGGTCGACGACCGCCTGCGCGTCCACGGCATGGCGCAGGGCCTGTTTGAAGGAGGCGTGCACCAGGCGGCGGGCGAGCGACGCCAGGATGTCCAGGTGCTCGGCGTGGCCGCCGGCCGGCGCGGCAATCAGGAATACCAGGTCCGCCGGGCCGTCCGCGGCGCCGAAGTCGACGCCGTCGGCGCTGCGCCCGAAGGCGAGTGTGGGCAGCGTGACATGGACGGAGCGGGCGTGCGGGATGCCGATGCCCCCTTCGATGCCGGTGGGCATCTGCTCCTCCCGGTCCCGCGCGTCGGCGAGAAACCCGTCGAGGTCCGTGACCCGGCCGTCGGCGGCGAGCCGGGCAGCGAGGGATCGGACCGCCTCATGACGGTCCGCGGCCCGCAGGTCCAGATCCACGAAATCCACGGTGATGAGGTCGGGCATCATGTCAGTTCCGTTCGGAGATCAGACGATCGGGATCGATATACGTGTGCACGACGACAGCCGACCGGTCCAGGTCCCACTGTCCGGGCATTCCGCTGCCGGGCTGCGACACCGCGGCAGCACCCCACGCCAGGGCCTCGGCGAGGGCGGCCGGCCCTTCGGTGAGGGCCGCCAGGTACCCCGCGAGGAGAGCATCCCCGGCACCGACGGAGCTGCGCAGTTCGGCGACGCGCTGCTCCCCGTGCAACACGGTGGAGTGGCCGACCAGCAGGGCACCGTCGGGACCGAGGCTGGCCAGCACCGTCCGGGCACCGCGCGCACGCAGCACGTTCGCCGCGGTCAGGGCCTCGCCGAGGGTGGTCACCGGCATCCCGGTGGCCTCGGCGAGTTCGCCCCGGTTGGGCTTGACCAGATCCGGACCGGCGGACAGGGCAGCGGCGAACGGGGCGCCGCTGGAGTCGACGGCGATACGCGGCGCCCCGCTGCCGCGCAGGCGCGACACCAGGTGCGCGTACAGGTCGACGGGGGCACCGGGCGGCAGATTGCCGCCGAGGGCCACCCACCGGACGCCATTGGCAGCGGCACAGGTGGCTGCGCCAAGCGCGTCGATCTCGGTGGGGGAGAGCCGTGGGCCGGCCGCGTTCAGCTTGGTGACGGTCCCGTCGGGCTCCACGACGCTGATGTTGACCCGGACGCTGTCGGCGATCGGGACGGTGACCACCTCGACGCCCTCGGAAGCGAGCAGCTCGGCGAGTTGTTCGCCCTCGGCGCCGCCGCACGGCAGGACGGCCACCGTCCGGTGACCGTTGGCGGCCAGCGCGCGAGAGATGTTGACGCCCTTGCCGCCCGGATCGACACGGGTGCCGGTGGCACGGATGACCGAGCCGGGCCGCAGGTCCGGAACCTCCAGGGTGCGGTCCAGGCTCGGATTGGGGGTGAGGGTGACGATCACGCGCACCACACTCGGACCGACGGCAGCGGGGTGCCGGTTGCCCTCCGTCGAGCGGAAGCCCGACGGCCCAATGGCGACGAGCCGCCACGGTCGCGCTGCCGAAGCGGGCGAAGGGACTCTTCGTGTGACCGGCAGAACAACACTACCTCTGGCTGGTGAGAGCGCAGCAGGAGCGAGTGAGAACGTGGCAGGGCGAGCCCGATCGGTCTTCCGGCCGAGGTCGGTGGCTCGGGAATCCGGCGGCCGTCCCCGGCGCCCTGGACACGCCGAAGGTGAGGTGCGTCTGCGCTGTACGGCCGGGCGCTTCGCCACGACACGGCCGGCGGCAGCGCTCCCACGCCGTGGCCCGGCCGAAGTCCCACCGCGCCCGCATCGCCAGTCGGATACGCCTGCCCCGCCTGCCCCGGTCGCCCCGGTGTCGCGGTTCGTTCCTCGGCTCGGCCCGCATCGACGCCCTTGTCCAACGCCGCCTCCACGGCAAGGCAGTCCTGGACATCGACTGATGCCGATGCCGCATCGGAAACGGGCGCATCCGGCGGTTGAACCCCGCCAACTGGCTGGGGCAGGCGGGGAGGAGGAGCGCACGATAGATTCCGCCCCCGGAGGCGCGAAGTGTACGCGTCCCGGGGTGGGGGGTTGGGGATGTGTGGACGTACGACGGCCTCGACGGTCGCCGTTCTGCTGTCCGGTGCGGTCGTCGGGGCGGTGGTCGTGCTGCTGGCTACGGAGCCTGCCGCGTACGGGGCGACGGCGTGGGCGCTGCTGTGGGGTTCCGGGCTGATGGGCGCGTTCCTCGCGGGATTCTGTGCGCGTGGCCTGTCACCTCGGTCGGCCGGCGCACGACGCACGGCTGAAGACCCGGCCGACGGGGCAGCCGACGGGGTTGGTCCGATGGACGCTGCGGAGGCGGCGGCGAAGGCAGCCGGCCGGACCGGCGCACAGCCGAACAAGATGAACGCCGTTCGTCCGGGGCGGAACTCCGCCGTGCTGGGGATGCTCGCGGTCGCTGTGTGCCTCGGCCTCTTCGGCGGGCTTTGGGTCCTCTGGCCGGACGACGAGGTCGAGCGGCGCCCGGAGTCGAAAGCTCCTACCGCACCCGAGCGCCCCGCGAAGTCGACCGCCGCCTGGCAGGTGCCGGCCACCGGCAACCGCTACGACGAGGGGCCCGGCGCCTGGGGGCTGGGGGACGTCGTGGTGCGGGGCCGGGTTGACGGGCTCTTCGCGTACAGGGCCCGCGACGGCGCCGTTCGCTGGTCCCTGCCCGCCCCGGATCGCGAAGCCGTCTGTGCCATGAGCCCCGGCGCCGAACAGGGCGTCGGTCTCATCGCGTACGGAAAGCACGACAAGCCGTGCGCGACCCTCGTCGCCGTGCGCATCTCCGACGGCAAGGCGCTGTGGCAGCGGCCCCTCACGGGAGACGGTCTCGTCGAAGGCGGTCTCGCCGTCGGCGGCTTCACCGCCGTGGCCGCGGAGGGGAGTGTGCTGCGGGCCCGCTCCACCGAAACGGGCGAACAGCGCTGGCAGCGGGTCCTGGCGAAGAACTGCGAGGCCCGGGCGGTGGACGCCACCGCCACCCGTACCCTCCTCGTCGAACAGTGCGGCGCAAACGCGCGGTTGGTCGCGCTCGACACCCGTACCGGCAAGGAGCAGTGGATCAGGGTCCTGCCCATCGAGTCGAAGACCACCGCCGCCGTGGTCTCCGTGGCGCCGGTGGTCATCGCCGTATCGGAAGACGATCCGCGCGGCACCAGGGCCCTTCTCGGCTTCGACGACCGGGGGGCGCCGGCCGCGACCGTACCGCTGTCCGGGCCGGCCGGAGACCTCGTCGTCCCGGAGGTCATATCGTCAGGCACCGGCACCGAAGGTCGGCCCCTTGTCCTCGGGAACCAGCTGGTCACGCTCGCCGAGCAGGATGATCTCGTTCCGGATGTGGTAGTCGCTCATTCCCTGAAGGACGGCCGCAAGTTGTGGGAGTACAAGGCACAGAGCCTTGCCGCATACAGCCTCGCACGTGAGCGGGACGGACGTATTGGGGTCCTGGCCGACAACGGGGCCGGTCTCGTCATCCTGCTCGACGCGCACGGAACTGAACGCGGGCGAATTGAGCCGGACGACGGCAAGGGCGCGGCCCTCTCGATCCGCCCCGAACTGATCCCCGTGACGGGTGGCCATGTCGTTGTCAACCACATGTCGATGAGTGGGGAGCCGGGGGTCTTCGGTCTGCGCTGACAGCGTTCGACGATGATGCGGCGGCGATGGACAGCGCTGTCGAGACGGTACGGGCTCTCGCCGCGTCGCCGTCGGAAAACGGTGCCGCCCGGTGCCCCGATGGACGCAACTCGACTTCCACGAGACCTTTGTCGACGCCTCCGATTCGAGGGCTTCGCAGAAGCGGCGCACCAGACACGTGTTGTTCTCAATGGAGATGCTTGTCCCTCAGTGGTGCTGGGCGGGCCAGGCCGGTGCATGGCGCGTGGTGTTGCGTTCCGTGGGGCCCGGCTGGTCGTCGGACCCCACGGATGTGAGCGGTGCGGATCAGGTCTCACCGCTGTTGTCGACGCTGGCCGTTCGCCCAACCGGGTCGGTTGCGGTGGCCCCAGTCCAGGCGGCCGGCCAGTCCTGCGGTGGTGAAGGCGGCCTCCAGGTCGTTGCGGCCTTCGGTGAAGTGGGTCCAGCTGTCGTAGTGGACGGGCACCACGCGGCGGGCGCCGAGTATCCGGGCGGCTTCGGCGGCCTGGGCGCTGTCGAGGACGAGGCACTCGCCGTCGAAGAGGACGGGGAAGCGGGGGGCTCCCGCGAAGAGGAGGGCGGTGTCCACCGGGCCGAACCGCTCGGCGATCTGGCCGACCAGGTCGAGCGAGGCGTTGTCACCGCTGACGTAGACGGTGGGCAGGCCGTCGCCGGTCAGGACGAAGCCGACGACCTGGCCGGTGAACGGTTCGACGTCCTCGCGCGGGCCCGGCCCGTGAATGGCCGGCACGCCGGTCACGGTGATCGTGCCGCCGCCGGGTCGGTCCAGTTCGAGGGACTCCCAGTCGGCCATGCCCGTGGCCCCTTCCCCGAGGCGCTTGCCGCCGCTGGGGGTGGTGAGGGTGAGCGGGACGTCGGCGAGCAGGGCGCGGCCGGAGTTGTCCAGGTTGTCGGCGTGCTCGTCGTGGGAGAGCAGGACCACGTCGACGCGGCCGAGGTCGGCCGGGGTGCCGAAGGAAGGTGAGGTCTTGGTCAGGACCGGGCCGCCCGGCACCGGGTAGTCGCCGGGACCGTCGAAGGTCGGGTCGGTCAGGAAGCGCAGGCCGCCGTACTCGAAGAGGGCGGTCGGGCCGCCGAAGACGCGGACGGGGAACTGCTCGGTCGCAACGGAAGAGGAAGAAGACACGAAGGAGCACCTCACGGATGATTTTGATTTAACCGTGAGATGACCGTAAGCGCTCCTCACGGATGAATGCAAGTGAAACCGTGAGAATCATGGATTCGGGCAAGCCGTACCATGAGAGCTGTGGAAGACGATGCGATCGCCGAGCGTGCCCTGCCGGCCGCGCCGGGCGCGGAGCAGTACCTCTCTCTCGCCCTTGCCAACAGCACCATCGCGCTGCCCGGCGGGCACTACATCGACCAGCTCGGCACCCCCGCAGGGGCGAACCAGTGGTTGACGGAACGCGGTCTCGCCCCGGTCGATGCGGGCATGCGGGAGATGTGCGCGGCACAGCTGCGCTCCCTGCGCGAACAGATCAGGGGGCTGTTCGCCTCGCGCGTCGCAGCGCTGCCCGCGCTCCCCGCCGCCCTGGACGCAGTCAACGACGCGCTGACCAGGGTTCCCACCGCCCCGCTGCTGCAATGGGACGACAAGACAGGCCCCTACCGGGCGGCCCCGCACCCCACCAGCCAGATCGTCGACCACGCCCTCGCGGCAATCGCCGCCGACGCCGCCGACCTGCTCACTTCCCCCGACGCCGAACGCCTCACCGCCTGTGGCTCCGTGCCCTGCAACCGCTACCTGCTCCGGCACGGCCGCCGCCACTGGTGCTCGACCCGCTGCGGCGACCGGGCCCGCGCCGCCCGCGCGTACGCCCGGCGCGCCCGGCCGGAGGAGAACTGAGACACGCCCCGCTCGGGGCAGTTGAGGCGATGGGCTTCCTCCCCCAGGCCCATGTCGGCCGGGCGTGCCTCATCGCCGACGGTCTGCCCCCACGAGGGCAGGCGACGACAGGCGAGGCCGGCGGCGAAGCCGAAGGCCGGCAGGACGGTGGTTGCTCCACCGGTTCTGCCGACTGCCGACGGATGCCGCGGCTGCATGGAGACCTTCACCACCGGTCCGCGCGGGCACGGTGCCCAGCCCAGCCCAGCCCAGCACCGTCACCGCGCCCGGCCGGATCCCCGCCCGGCCCAGGGCTCGTACCGGGGCGGGGGCGCACCATGCCCGGCCCACGCCGTCGGTTATCGTGGCCCCGGCCCCAAGCGGCCAGCGTTGATCAACTGTCCCCCGTCGGGTGATGGTCCGTACGCCTTGACGGAGAGCACGCGCGTGGCAAGCACGGAGACACGTCCGGCACCCCTGCCGACCGGCCTTCCTGGCCTTTTCGACCCCCCGTTCGTCGCCGACCCGTACCCCACACTGGCAGCGCTGCGGAGCACCTCGCCCGTCCAGTTCGATCCCGACACCGGCCTCTGGCTGGTCAGCCGCTACGCGGATGTGCGCAGCGTGCTGCTGGATCCGGGCACGTATCTGCCCGACAACGCCCAGCACTCCGTGACACCTCTGCCCGTGTCCGCACTGCGCGCGCTCGCCAGGGCGGGCTTCTCCCTGCCGCCCGCCCTCGCCAACAATCGCGGCGCCGAACACGCGGACCTCCGGCGCCTGGTCATGCGCTTCTTCAACGCCGAACGTGTGGCGGCGGCGGTGCCGATGGTCGAGCGGACGGCTTCGGAGATGCTGGCCGCTCTGCGGCCCCGGTACGCCGCCGGCGACCACTGCGACCTGGCCGCCGAGTATGCGCGACTCCTGCCGTGCCGGGTGATGATGCGACTCCTCGGCATCGAGGGCATATCCGCCGCCACACTCGCGGCGTGGAGCGACGCTTCACTGGAACTGTTCTACGGTCGCCCTCCGGCCGAACGGCAGCTGTACCTGGCGGAGCAGGTCGGCACGTTCCACCAATGGCTGACTGCCCAGGTGTCCGCGGCCCCGGCGCCGGACGGGCTCATCGGCGGACTGCGCCGGCACCGCACGCCGGACGGGGCCCCGCTGGATATTGCGACCGCCGTGGCCGTGTGCTTCTTCGTGTTCATCGCCGGGCAGTCCACCACCGGGCAACTGATCTCCACCACGCTGCTGCGGGCCGTGGCCGACCCGCAGGTCTGGGCGCGCGTCGAGGCGGAGGACGGCTTCGCCGAGGCGTGGGTGGAGGAGATCCTGCGCCGGGAGCCGCCGGTCACCACGTGGCGCCGAGTGACCGCACACGAGACGGAACTGTCCGGCGTACACCTGCCGGCCGGTGCGCAGCTCTTGCTGATGCTCATGGGCACCGGGTCGGACCCTGACGTGTTCGACGACCCCGGCCGACTGTGCCCGCATCGGGAGAACATCCGCCACCACCTGGCATTCGGTGCGGGACGGCACCGGTGCCTGGGCGCCTCCCTTGCCCGCACCGAAGCCGCAGTCGCTCTGCGGGCGGCAGCCCGCGCCCTGCCGGACGCGACGCTCGCGGAGCCGGGGGCACAGCCGCCGATGCTCGGCCTGCTCTCCTTCCGCGCACCCCTTCAGGTCGTGGTGTGCCGCCACACCGGCCGGTGACGGTCCGCCCGCTTTGAGGCGGGCGGCAACGTGCAGCAGCCGGCAACGGAGGTTTCTTGGGTTCGGCAGCGGCCACTTCGCCGTCCGGCAGAAGGAAGCGGGCCCGGGCCAGGGGATCGACCGCCGCGAGGCCGAGGTCGAGCCAGGCGGCGTCGGCGTCGTAGTTGCGGGCGGGGAAGCGGCCGAACCCGGTGCTCTTGCTCATGGGCATGCTGCCGAAGCCCATGTACACCGGCGGTGCGCCGGCGTCCAGGAACGCCGCCGACTCGGCCAGGAGCGGGCGTTCGTCCGGCCGACGTCAGGAGCTCGTGAGGACGACGAGTTGCTGGGTCGCTCGGGTCATCGCGACATAGCGGTCGACAGCTCCTTCGATGCCCGTGCCGAACGTCTCTGGGTCGATGAGGACGACGAGGTCGAACTCGAGCCCCTTCGACAGCTCCGGGGTCAGCGACCGGACGCGGGACGTCGATTGGAACGTGGGATCGCCGATGACGCAGGCGATCCCGTCGGCATGTGCGGCGAGCCAGGTGTCGAGGATCGAGCTCAGATCCGAAGGAGATCCGTGTACGACCGGGATGCCGCTGCTGCGGATGGAGGTCGGCACGTTGGCATCCGGGAGCACGGCCCGGATGACCGGCTCGGCTTCCGCCATGATTTCCTCCGGCGTCCGGTAGTTGATGCTCAGGGAGGCCAGGTCGATCCGGTCGAGCCCGAGCCGTTCGAGCCGTTCCTGCCACGACTCCGTGAACCCGTGCCTGGCCTGGGCACGATCTCCGACGATGGTGAAGCTCCGGGACGGGCACCGGAGCAGCAGCATCTGCCACTCCGCGTCGGTCAGTTCCTGAGCCTCGTCCACGACGATGTGCGCGAACGGGCCGGCGAGCAGGTCCGGTTCGGCGCTGGACAGTGCGGTCTCGTCGACCAGGGTGTCCTGCAGGTCCTGTCCGCGCAGCATCGTCACCGCTCCCTCACCGTCGTCATCGGCCCTGAGCAGGTCTTCGATGACGCCCGCCATGCGCTCGCGTTCGGCAGCGACAGCGGCGTTGTTCCGACGCTTTCGTCGTGCCGCCTCCGGGTCGCCGAGCCGCTGCCGTGCTGCGTCCAGGAGCGGCAGGTCGGACACCGTCCATGCCTGGGCGTCCGCGCGCTGCAGCTTCCGAACGTCGTCGGGGCCGAGCCAGGCAGCGCACATCCGCAGGTAGGCGGGTACCGACCACAGATCTCCGACGAGGTCAGCCGCTTCGAGCAGCGGCCACGCGTGGTTGAAGGCCGTGAGCAACTCCCGGTTCTGCAAGAGTGACTTGCGGAGCAGATCGGCAGAGACGTCGCCGTCGTGCTTGTCCGCCAGGATTGCGAGCAGCTCCTCCCAGACCTGGTCGCGCGCCTCGTTGTGCGCGGTGCCGGGTTCTGCTGCTTCGAACGCCGCGGCCCAGTCGTGCGCGCTCAGCCAGATGTCGGACCAGTGGGTCGTGACCGTCATCCCCTCGGTGGGCGGCTCCTCGTAGAACCGGACGGCCGCCTCGATCGCCTTCACCATGTTCGCCGACGACTTCAGGCGGGCCACGTTCGGGTCGGTCTCGATCGCGGCTCCGGCTCCCTCGGCGACGAGGTCCCGCAGGGTGCAGGTCTGCACGCCCTCCTCTCCGAGGCTGGGCAGGACATCGGCGACGTAGGCCAGGTAGGGCCGGTGCGGGCCGACGAACAGCACGCCGCCCCGACGGTGTCCGAGGCGAGGGTCGGAGTGGAGGAGGTAGGCGGAGCGGTGCAGAGCGACGACGGTCTTCCCCGTGCCCGGACCGCCGTCCACGACGAGAGCGCCGCGGGATCCCGCCCGGATGATGGCGTCCTGGTCGGCCTGGATGGTGCCGAGGACGTCGCGCATCCGTGCCGACCGGTTGCTGCCCAGGCTGGCGATGAAGGCGGACTGGTCGTCGAGCGCGGCGTGCCCGACCAACCCGTACGAAGTGAACACCTCGTCCCAGTAGTCGCTGATCCGGCCGCGGGTCCAGCGGTACCTGCGGCGGCTTGCCAGACCCATCGGATTGGCGTGGGTGGCTCCGAAGAACGGCTCAGCCGCGGGGGAGCGCCAGTCGATCAGCAGCCGACGCCCCGCGCTGTCGGTGAGGCCGAGTCGCCCGATGTACACGGGCTCGGGGGCGTCCGCGCTGACCATGTGTCCAAGGCACAGGTCCAGACCGAAGCGACGCAGTGCGCGCAGGCGAGCGGTCAGCCGGTGGATCTCCATGTCCCGCTCCATCGCCTGCTGGCCGAGGCCGCCGGGCGCCTGCCGCGCGGCATCGAGGCGGTCGGACAGATCGGCGATCGACTGCTCAAGGCACTCCGCGATGGCCGCGAAGTGCTGCTCATCGCCGGCGATCAGCGTCGGGTCGGCCTTGGGGGAGAGGCGGTCGGGAAGGTCGAACGCGTGGGTGGTCAGGGGGTTCACGTCATCAGCTCCGATATGAGGCCGCTTGCGACCATTGCGCGCGGCAAGGCGTCTGGACCGGCGTGACGAACCTGGTGGCCATGACGAGCAACGCTCCGCCTGACGTGGACCCCGTGGCCGTTGCCGGTCCGGGCCGCCAGGGTTTGCAGGTTCTCGTCTTTGTCGGTCCCGGTTCGACGATCCCGCGTGATTCACGCGGACACTGGCGGCCTTTCCCGGCTGATCGAGTCGAGCAGCAGCTTCGCGGCAACCGTCGCCCCGTCGGTGCGGATCGCGCCCGCCACAGCCCCCGCCCGTGCGCGGGTCTGCGGGGTCAGGGCCGTCCCGAGCGCGGCCGACAGGGACTCGAAGGTCGGAGTCGGACCGTCGTGTGCAGCGCCGATGCCCAGCTCGGCCACCCGGCCGGCCCAGTACGGCTGGTCCACGAACTGGGGTACCACCACCTGGGGCGCGCCGGCCCGGGCGGCCGTCGTCGTGGTGCCCGCGCCGCCGTGGTGCACGACAGCGGCCACCCGGCCGAACAGCGCCTGCTGGTTGACCTCACCGACGACGAAGCAGTCGTCCCGGTCGTCGATCAGGGCCAGGTCTGCCCAGCCGCGGCCCACGACAGCGCGGCGGCCCTGCGCGCGGATCGCGTCGATGGCCACCTGAGCGACGTTTGTCGATGCGCGCATGGGCATGCTGCCGAAGCCCACGTACACCGGCGGTGTGCCGGCGTCCAGGAACGCCACCAACTCGGCCGGCAGCGGGCGTTCGTCCGGCAGGATCCACGCGCCGGTCTGCACGAGGTCGAGATCCGTCAGCTCCTGCCACGGTCCCAGGGTCGGGTCCGCCGCCAGCCACGGCTGATCGGTGAAGACATGGTCGCGGACGTTGTCCACCGGTGGCAGGCCGATCGACGCCCGGTGGGTGTTGAGCGCCGCGCCGTACAGCTCGTTCACGCGCTGGGCGTCCAGGTCCCACAGCACCCGGTTGTCGGTCACGTCCGGTGGGAACGGCCGTCCCGGCCGCGGCGACGGCGGGTAGTGCGGCGACGGCAGTTCGAACGGGTGGTAGCACGCGTACACGTAGCGAATGCCCAGTTTCTCGGCCACCGACCGTGCGCCGGCCGGCATCAAACCGGTCGCCACCAGCGCGTCACATCCCTCGGCCGCCGAGGCGAGCGTGTCGAACCGTGCGGCGACCAACTCGGCCGCGAGCCGGAACGCGTCTGCCGCCGACGGCGGCGTCACGCCGGTCACCAGCGCGCGCACCGACGGGCCGCACGGCACCAGCGGCACGCCGACCCCGGCCAGCAGCTCCGCGAACTCCTCGTCCGGCGGCGCGCACACCCGCACCTCCGCGCCGAGTTCCCGCAACTGCGCCGCGAGTCCTGCCATCGGTTCGACGTCCCCGCGCGACCCATACGTCAGCAACAACACACGCACTTCGTGACTCCCATTTCCGCAGGTCCTGGCTTCGGCCGGCAATTCTGCGGCACGACGGGGGCCTTGCCGCAAGCCCCCCGGTGCGCTATACCTTGAGAGTGGCAAGGAGTGGGTTACCTCCTTGCCTTTCCTTTCGTCGTCCTCTGCGGACGGACAATCTCCTCGCGAAGCTGCGGCGCGCCGCGTACGGCGGCACTGCCGGCCCCCAGGAGGATCTCCCACGGGCCTACGAATGCAGCCGCGGACCGAGAAGTTTCTCAATGGCCCGGCAGAACGCACTGGCCAGGGGCGGCTGGCTTGTGCGCACATCAGCGGGTACCGGGTGAGCGCGGCCGACGGCCACCCCGACTACGCCGGGCTGGGAGCGTACGAGGCGTCGAAGTTCGAGGGCGATCTCGCGGTGCGCGCCCGAGCCCGCGTATTGGCGGTCCCGCTGACCACCGTCAACCCCAGCACCGTGATCGGGCCGGGCCAGTACGCCGGCCTGGCCTCCCTCGTCGAGGATCTGTGGAACGGGAGCCTGCCCGCACCGACCGGTGGTCCCGACACCTTCGTGCCGATCGTCACGATCGACTACCTCGCGCGGTTCCTGGCTGAGGTCCCCAGGGCGCCCGCAGGTGAGCACTGCTCGATGCTCACCGGCACCAATCGCCAACCACACCGGCGTCCGGGCGCCGCGCCGGAGCATTCGCGCTGCGCTTCGCCGTCGATCATCCGGACCGCATCAGCAGGCTCGTCCTCATCTCCCCGGCATTCCTGCAGGCACGCAGCCCGCGGCTCGCCCGCTCGGGCCCGGCAGTCCAGACCGTCGTGGGCTCAGCCGATTCGCTGGTCGAGGCCGTCGGCCACCCGGTGGCCGAGATCGCCGGAGCCGGACTACCGCAGCTCACTCATCCCTCCCAAGCTGCCCGCCACCCCGGCGTTGCCTCCACTGCGCTCAGCGGATGACTTCCAGTTCGGGATGCCCGATCGGCGGGCCGACTCCCGGCGGCCGCCGGCCTTGGTGAGCGTCGGTACAGCCCCACGGACGGGGGTCCCGAACTCGGCCATTGCTGTCCCTGCGGACTTTCGATCCGCGCTCCGTCGGCACCGGTGGCTTGGGGGAGGTCGGCATGGGTACTCGCGGCCGAGAGGCAGAGGAATCTCCCTGGAGGACACATCATGACCAGCACACACCGCACGTCAGTGACCAGATCACCGGTCCAGCAGGCCGCGATGCTCGTGGGAGTGGTGTTCCTTCTCGCGGGCATTCTGGGCTTCATTCCGGGCGTCACCACCAACTACGGTGCGATGGAATTCGCGGAACACCACTCGCAAGCCAAGCTGCTGGGCCTGTTCCAGGTGTCGATCCTGCACAACCTTGTGCACCTGCTGTTCGGTGTCGCCGGCCTCGCCATGGCCCGTGCCGCCGCCACCGCCCGCACCTTCCTCATAGGCGGCGGGATCATCTACCTGGCCTTGTGGATCTACGGGCTGATCATCGACAAAGACAGCGCCGCCAACTTCGTTCCGATCAACACCGCCGGCAATTGGCTCCACTTCGCCCTCGGCGCCGGCATGATCGCTCTGGGCGTCCTGCTGGCTCGCCCCGTGACCCGCACCCGAGGTCTTTGACCCGTCCAACCGGGCACCCATCGCCGTTTCCTCACCGCGCGCGTAACTCACGGCGGCGGTTTCGGCCAGACACGTGGACCGCCGCCCCGCCACTCGATCAGCTCGGTGTTCTCGACGTCGAGGACGTCCGGGTCGAGTCCGGCATGGCGGAGGAAGTCCGCAAGATCGCGCAGGTCATAGGCCATCCCGAGGATCCGCGAGTCCAGCCGAACGCGGCGGCCACCCGTGGATGACGGCGGATACACGACGACAGGCGGCATGATGGCCATGCCCACAGCTTCCACTCGCACTGGTACAGGCGCATCCGGTAACACCACATGAGATGCATGTCCACGAGCGGGCGTCATCGGCGTACGAACACGCTCCCCGGCCTCTCTTCCAGGCGGACGCAGTTCTATGAGGGCTCCACCGCCGCCTGCGGGCCCGGTCATGATGGGCGGATCGCGCGGGGATGACGGAGCTGAATGCACCTTGCTGACGTGCATCCCGGCAGGCGTGTGGCAGCCCGACGACGGCATGGCTCGACGACATGGCTCCTGGTCCCGTTGCCCGGACGCGAGGAGTTCCTGCCGGGTCAGCCTGTGAGATTGCGGACAGGGTCGTGGTATTTGCCGTGTGCAGCTGCATATGCTCGCCGTGGCGGCGGGCTCAGGTGGAGCCGCCCATATGGAGCGTGGTTCCCATGAGTGAGCAGCACGTGCACGTGCGAGTACGGCGGGACATGGCTGTGTCCGACGACGGCGAGTTGGTCGAGCAGTACGCCTGCCGGTGCGGCGCCTCCTGGACGAGGACATACGAGACCGCAAACCCCGGGCCGGAGTGACGCCGCGCTCCGGGACCCAGGGTCGTATCTGAGCGGTCAGGCGGTTTCGCCGATCTTGATCTGCCGGTGCTTGCCGATCTCGATCTTGCGGCGCTTGCTTACCGATGTCAGGGGTGTACGCGGGTCACCGCTGGCCCGTTGACCCGGCCCTTTCCGAGGTCGTCGAGGCCAGTGCTGTCACGCTGCGGACGAGCCCCGCCCGTACCAGGTGAAGTGCGATCAGTCCCCAGGGAAGGGCCGACGACATGGTCTGTCCAGGGCAGACCGCCGGCACGGGCTTCGGCGAACGACACGGTTTGTGGCGGGACGCACCCGGGCTCCCCGGCCACCCTTGCGGCCGGACGCCGGAAACAGGCAGCCGCTGCTCGGGCGGCGCGGCCAGGCAGGTCCGCTGCGGCGATGGGTGAGGACATCACAGCCATCGTCCGACACCTCTCACCCAGAGGAGGACGTCTCAGGCCTGCTCTCTACGGGGCCTGGCTCTTCCCTACGTCCACCCCGCGCCCCAGGGAGGCGCGCAGACGGTCGTAGCGATCCACGTCCGTCCAGACGTCGATGGGGTGCGGGCGCGAGACGTACCACGCCCAGACGCCGACGCCGAGAGCGGCCGTCAGCGGGATGAGCAGCCAGACAAGTGCTTCCATGGGCGTTCCCCGCTTCGCGGTTGATCTTCCTTCGTTGCATTCCGTGGACGCCGCGCCTGCGGCCTGACGGCCGTAGGGCGACTCGTGGCGCACCGGTCAGGACTGCAGTTCCTTCTGACCGGCACCGCTGATCGCGATCTTCCGCAGCTTCGCCTGTTCGGCGACCGGGATACACAGGCTCAGCACGCCCGCGTCGTAGGTCGCCTCGATGGCTCGGTGTCAGGGTCTCCGACGAAGAGCTGCCGGATGAAGGCGCCCGTGGGCCGTGCGGAGATGAGGACCTCGGTGTCTTCCTTCGTGACCGGCTCGCGCTCGGGCGGCGACCGTCAGCACGTCGCACTCGGTCTTCAGGTCGACGGAGTCGGGATCGGCGCCCGGCAGTTCGAACTTGACCCATACCGAGTCGCCCTCGCGCCAGGCGTCCGTCGGCATGGCCGACGGCAGGCGCGCACCGCTGAAGAGATCCTGGGGGAGACGGTCCAATTCACGGGAGGGATCGGTCCGCAATCAGCATCCTGTCATCGCCTCCTCGCCACCACTTTTACCGATGGGATCCATCCCTTTATATATTCAGAGGAACTGTTTATTGACAAGAAACGACTCAAGCTTCTTTTGTAAGCCGTGGCTTCACGGGTCGCGCGACGCATCGGTGGCCCAGGCAATCGCGGAAGAAAAGGACATCGTCGTCTGCCCGGCGGGGCGTGGGTATCCGGCACGTGCCGGATGGGAGAGACGACTTCGTCTCCCTCCAAGAAAACGATCCGGTGCCATGCGTCGCAACGCCGGTAGGCACCGTTCAGCAGCCTGGCCGTCTCCCACCGCACCCATACAAGGCGCTCCACTGCGGCCCCTGGTGCCGACTGCCCTCCGAAACTGAGAGTTCATCGACAACTTCAGGCCCCCTATGGCATCTTGCGCCGACGCTGGAGTCCCGCCTCTATTCGCAGCACGCACCTGCCTCCGGCATCCCCGGGCGCGGACAAGGGCACACGCCTGCCGATGACCGGCCTCGCCGTGGGCCACGGCTTCCTGGTGCCGGTCAGGCGTTCAAAGCGAGTCGGATGAGCTGTCGGAGCGGATCGAGCAGTCGCTGCCGGGGAGCAAGCACAGGTTCCGGTACCCGGACGCAAGTGGTCGCCGGACTGGCAGGTTTCCTTCGCTGCAGCGGCCACCACGGTTCGCCGGCGAAGGCAGGTGCCGTGACCGGGCGCAGTGCATCCGGCTCCACTCCAGCCTCGTCTCGGCGCAGGGACCGGGGACACGCCGAATGGGCTGCCTCAACGCCCCGGCCGCATCCGCCCCGTACCCTCGGCGCCGTGACGCTCACAGACGGAAGATACCGGCTCGGACCGTCCACCGGCCGCCTCTTGATCAAGACCGGCCGCGCCGGGCTGGGCCGCAGGGCGGGGCACGACCTCACGATCGAGGCCACCCGATGGTCCGGAGAAGCGGTCGTAGCCGTCAGCGCCCCGGACCGGTCGTCGGTGCGCGTGACGATCGAGACGGCCTCGTTGGAGGTGCGGGAGGGAGCGGGCGGACTGAAGCCGCTCACCGACGCTGACCGGGCCGAAATCAAACGGACGTTGGGAGACAAGGCCCTGCTGCACACCGCAGAGCACCCCACGATCACCTTCCGTTCCACCGGCATCGCGGGGACGCCCCAGTCGTTCGAGATCACCGGTGACCTCACCATCAAGGGGCGGACCCACCCGGTGACGGTGCACGGGAAGGGGAATGGGGACAGGCTCCTGCGCGGATGGGCAACCGTCACACAATCCACCTGGGGAATCAAGCCCTACACGGCGTTCCTGGGCGCGTTGCGGCTGGCCGACGAGGTCCGCGTGGAGTTCGAGGTCGCCGGGCTCGAGCGAGCAGACGGGCCTGAGTAACCGCCGCGGGCGGCAGGGCGGCTGGAGCCGCGGCCATTCCCGCCTCGCCCAGCGCGCGGTAGCGGTCCGCCCACGCTTGGCAGAGGTCGCGGAGACCTGGACGCGTTCGGCGCATTCGGCAGTGACGTCGTCGGGGTGGTGCGCTCTGTGTGGAGGCGTTCGACGGTGATCACGGCGGGGGACCGCCAGGGCGTCGCCCCACAGCGGTGTGCGGCGGGCGACGCGGTGGTGAAGGCGGCGGCGGTGGACTGACGGGAACGAGGGCCGGACAACCGCTTTTCGGTGAACGGGATGGCTGCGATTGGTGCCAGGGGCCGCGAGCTTCAGGGTGCTCTCCGAGGCGTTCGGCGCAGGCGGCATGTGCTGCTTCCCCGTCGAGGCGCGGATCACGTCACCTGGGAGGGTGACACCGTCCGAAGCGTGCGTACAGCCACTGTGACGTCGACCGGACTGATGGCACGATAGCGGACAGGCCGGTCCACGGTCGGTTCCACCTCTCCTGGGGCACGTATGAACATCTCGCTCCCGTTCCGACTCTTCGCCGCAGCGACCGTGATTGGCCTGTTGCTCACTGCGTGCAGTGGTTCCGGCGGGTCCCCGAGCGCATCGGCATCGGCGCCCGCCGCACCCGGGACGCCCGCGTCCTCGCACATGACGCCGACCTCGGCACCCTCGGCGGCCACCCCCTCGGCCACGAATGCCCCGACCACGCCCACGCCGACCCCCAAGGGCACACCTGCGCTCGGCTCTTGGAGCCTCCAGCCGGTGTGGCCGTTCGCCACGCTAGCCCAGGCCCAGGCGTGGGAGCGTGCCTACCGCGCAGGCGGCCACCAGCCCTGGCACGGTGACCCCGACCAGACCGCGCTGGCCTTCACCCGTGACTACCTCGGCTTCAAAGAGATCGACCGGGTCTCCTCGCACAAGGTCAGCGGCCGGCACGCCCGCATCGGCGTCGCACCGACGGGGCCTGAGAGCGGCACCGCAGCGGTGATCCACCTCGTGCGGTTCGGCACCGGCCCGGATGCCCCGTGGGAGGTCGTCGGCACCGACGACACGACGTTCTCGCTGACCACGCCCGCGTACGGGTCGCTCGTGCACTCACCGCTGGTGACCGGCGGGCGGATCTCCGGAGTGGACGAGAGCATCCGTGTCCAGGTGCGCCAACCCTCGTCCGAGGCGCCGTTGGGCACGTCCCCGTGCTGCACTCCTGCGGGCGGCAACGACCAGCCCTGGAACGTGAAGGTCTCCTTCTCCGGGGCCCACGATCCCGTGCTCACCGTTGTCGCCTCCACGGGCGGTCACGTCGCCGCCGTCGAACGCTTCACCGTGACGGCGGTACGCGCCGGCTGACCCGCCTGACGAATCCGTCACGCGGTGCCGGGTTCATCGCCTGCGGTCGGAGATTTCCGAGGTCGTCCATCGGCCGGCCGGCGCGGACTTGGCGGCGCGAACCCGCCGTGCACCCCTTCGGGATTGGGAACCTGTCGGTTTCAAGTCGTCGGCGACTGCATGGCCGAGGCCGCCATCTGCGACGGTGACGTCATCACGTCCGCCGCCGGGACTCTGCCGGCTGCGGGGCCTGCTGACCAGCACGGCGCGATGTGGGCACCGGCCCTTCCGTGGAACTGCTGTACTGCTATTCGCTGGTCAGCTCCATCGCGATCAGATGGACGGTGCTTGTGAGGTAGCCGAGTCCGTCGATCTGAATCTCCATGACGCCCTGAGAAACCTGGCCCGCGTCTTGTGCGGCGGCTCCGGCGGTGCACTCGGACGCACCATTGCGCAAGGTTGTCAGAGCGGTTGACCAGGAGGACTGGGCGTCCTCGTCCGGAATCGGGTCGTAGGCTTCGGCAGCGGCGAGATCCTTCAGGAGGTCCTGGCATGCGGTCCCGATGGTGCCGATGGGGGCCATGCTCACGTAGACCCTGGACGTGTCATCCGTTAAGCGCATTATGTGTGTTTCGCCGCCTGAGTGGTACCAGCTCTCGAGTTTCTCCTCGGGGGATGAGGCGCAAGCGCCAGCGAGAAGCAGGGCGGCTGTGATGGTGAGGACGCGGGTGCGCATAGGGTCTCCATGGGTTGACGGGTTTTGGTCAACGCAGGGTCCGCGTGATCAGGCGAGCGAGCAGGCGGGTGCGGGGAACCATCTGGGCGACCGCGACGAACTCGGTGTCCGTATGGGCCCCGCCTCCGACGGCGCCGAGGCCGTCCAGCGTCGGACAGCCGGTGCCTGCCGTGTAATTGCCGTCGGAGGCGCCGCCGACAGCGACCCCACGCAGCGGCTCCTGGCTCAGCTCCGAGGCGCATTGGCAGGCCAGGTCGAACAGTTCGGCGGAGGACTCCGGTTCCATGGGCGGCCGCTTCCGGCCGCCCAGCACGCTCAGCCGAGCCCCGTGCGTCCGGGGGGTCAGCTCGCGCAGGAGAACGTCAATCCGGTCCTGCGCCGCCTGGGTGCCTGCTCGTACGTCCACCGATACCTTCGCCAGCGCGGGCACCGTGTTGAGTGTGGTTCCGGCCGACAGCAGGGTGGGCGTGACGGTCGGGGCTCCCGGGACGGAACCAGTGGCACCCATCAAGGCTCCGAGGCCGGCGATGGCCAGGACCTGGTGGGCGGCCTCGATCGCGGCGTTGACTCCCTTCTCGGGCTCCAGCCCCGCGTGGGCAGCCTTGCCGTGCACCACGACCTCGTACCGCGAGGTGCCCTTGCGGGCGGTCTTGAGCGCGCCCTGTTCGTCCGCGGCCGCCTCCAGTACGAAGGCGGCCGCGCATTCACGCGCGGTCGCCTCGATCAGCCCCCGGGAGGTCGGGGAGCCGACCTCCTCGTCACCGCTGACCAGCACGCACACGCCGTGCGGGGACGGCAAGGCGGCCAGCGCGTGGAACATCTGCACCAGCCCCGCCTTCATGTCCAGGACTCCGGGGCCGCGGGCGATCCCGTCGACCACCGACCAGGGACAGGTCTCCAGCGAGCCCACGGGCCACACCGTGTCGTGGTGCCCCATCAGGAGCACCCGCGGTCTGCCGAAGGTCCACCGCAGATGCGTCACACCGTCGAGCACGATCGTCTCCGGCTCGGCGCCCAGCATTCTCGCGCCCAAGGCGCCGACGACTGCGGCGCTGCGGGCCAGGGCCTCGTGGTCGGCCGAGAACGATTCGCAGACCACGAGCGCCTCGAGATCGGCCAGCATCGCCGGCAGCGCGATCGCGGCTTCCCCGGTCACCGGGGCCGCCCTGTCCGTACCTTCTCCCATGACAGCACGTCTCCTCCTAAGATCTTCGCCTTGGTGAACACATCAGCCGCAGCGCCGGAAGGGAAGTGAGCGCGAGGCATGTGGGCGACGTTAGGGCGGAGACAAGGCATTCCACCAGCGACTAAATTGCATGGAAGTCATGCATGGGAGGAATATGTTCGACATCGACGCGCTGCGGTTGCTGGTGACCGTGGCCGACACCGGGACGTTCACCAGAGCAGCGGCCCAACTCAACTACACGCAGTCCGCGGTGTCCCGGCGGATTGCCTCCTTGGAGCAACAGGCGGGTGGCCCCCTCTTCGAGCGGCTCCCCCGGGGCGTACGGCTCAACCCGGCCGGCCAGGCGCTGCATCGCCACGCCGTTGAGGTGCTTGAGCGGTTGGCGACGGCAGAACAGGAGCTGGCCGTCCTCCACGCGGGCCAGGGCGGGATACTCCGTGTCGGGGCATTCGCGACCGCGAACATATCTCTGCTTCCCGCCGCCCTGCGGCGGTTCAAGCAGGCCACGCCGGAGGTCGAGGTCATCGTGCTGGAGGGCCGGACCGGCACGTTGATGCAGCGCCTTGCGGACGGGGCGCTCGACATCGCCGTGGTGAGCGACTATCCGTCCGGTCTGCCGTCGGCCGAGGGTGTGACGACGGAAGTGCTGCTGGAGGACGAGCTGTTCGTCGCCCTCCACCGCGAGCATCACCTGGCGGGAGCCGGGACGATCGACCTGAGGGAACTGCGCGACGAGGTCTGGATCCAGGACACGCCCGCGGCCAGTCCCACGATGGTCGCCGATGCCTGGGCCCGAGCGGGCTTCAGACCAAAGAAGGTCATCAGAATCGCGGAGTGGAGCGGGAAGTTCGGTTATGCGGCGGCGGGCCTGGGGGTCGCGCTGGTCCCCTCGCTGGCTGCCGGGGCGGTCCCGGCAGAACTCGTCCTGTGCCGGCTCGGCGACCTCCCTCCGCACCGGACTGTGCATGTGGCGCTGCCCGCCGCCCCGCTGCCGACGGCACTGGGCTTGCTGGATCTGCTGCGCGATGCCGCCGATTGAACCGTTCTGAGGTGCTCGCCGGGTCGTGCCGGCCGCACTTGGCGCCGTGGCGCTGACCGCCCTTCGGGCCGACGTACCGCTGCCTGCGCCGCCGAGACGCCGAAGCGGGTGAGAGGTCGTTTTCTCCCGGCGTCTCATCCCGGAATTCGCGGTTCATTCCGTGATGCCGGGACAACCGGATCGCCGCTGCCAGGCCCGGCGGGATTCCCGTCGGGCGTTCGTCATGCCGTCAGCGCGCTGTGCAGCAAGGGGCCGAGCCACTCGGCCAGCCCGTCCCCGGTGCGGTTCTGTAGGTAGAGCACGGCGAAGACGGGCCCACACACCATGGCGTGGGTCAAGGTCACGTCCGGTCTGCTGCGGAGCTCCCCGCGTGCGAGCGCCCGGTCCAGGAGATGCCCGAGGCCCAGTTGCTGGCGCGTGACGAAGGCGTCCTGGAAGCGGGCGGCCAGCTCCGGCGAGCTGCCGATGTCCGCGAGCAACCCCGGGACCGCGGCGGCCGCCGCCGGGTGGCTCAGCTGGTCGACGACCTCCTGGACCAGCGCGATCAGGTCCCCGCGCAGGGTCCCGGTGTCCGGTGGGTCGGGCAGGTCGGTGCCGTGCACGGCGGCCGCAAAGACCATCTCCTGCTTGGTCGCGTGGCGCCGGTAGATCGCCGCCTTGCCGATCCGCGCCCGTTCGGCCACCGCGTCCATGGTCAGTCCGGCGTATCCGTCCTCCGTCAGCAGGTCTCGGGTGGCGCTCAGGATCGCCTCGTCCACACGGGTGTCTCGCGGTCGTGCCATGCGGCCATGTTACGGTACTGTCAGTTTCGGAACTATTGGTTTCGTAAGGGGGTTGGGCATGATGCGATGGGCTGGACGGATCCTGCTGGCACTGGGAACGCTGCACCTTGTGGTGCTGGGAGCGCAGAACACGCGGTACTTCGGCGACTGGTTCACCGGCGAGCTGTGGGGCCTGCCGCGAGAGGAGTTCGTACACCCCGGCGGCGCGGCCGGTGCCTTCTGGGTCTCCCTGGGCAGCTTCGCGGTGCCGGTCATGCTGCTCGGCATACTCGTGATGGACCTGGCGCGGCGCGAGATCGCGGTGCCTCCGGTCATCGGCTGGGGCCTGGCCGCCTGGAGCCTCGTAGGAGCGATGATCCTGGAGCCCACACCAGTGATCCTGCTGCTGGTCCCCGCCGTACTCCTGATCAGGAGTCAGGACCCGGCCCGGGCCTCCAGTTAGGGGTCGTGCTCGCCCGATGTTCCATCCCGGCATCGGTGCGTCAGGTGTGTGCCGGCGACGGAGTCCTGCTACTCGCGGCCCTCGCGGCCCACGGTCTTCCTCGCCGCATCGGTGCCCTGCCCGGCGGCCGGGACGTTGGTGGAGGTCCTCACCCTCTGCGCGTCGATCAAGCACGCGGACGGCTCCGCGTGCTTGCCCCCTCCTGCCGTAAGCCTGCGCGGCACGCCGGTGAGCTCGGTGAACACCCCGTCCTTCTGCCACTTGGCGAAGTAGCCGTCTCCCAAGGCGGGAAGTCTTGTGGCAGGTAACGTCACTGCACCCCGGTGCGGTCCACGCGCAAGATCGCGTCCAGGATTTCCCGCAGGTCGTGCTCGGTGGACGTCCTATGTCCAGCGCATGCCGACGGCGCTCGGCCCGCCAGGCATCTTCAGAGCGGGATGCGGAGGTCGAGCACGGGCCCAGAGGCGTCGACCGGCGTCGCGTCCAGTTTCTCCAGGACATGGAGCATCGGCTTGTTGCCCGCCGCCACCGCGGCGGCCAGCGTGTGGTGTCCCTCGCGGCGGGCAACGGCCGCCGCATGTTCGGCCAGCGCGGTGCCGAGCCCCCTTGCCTGCCACGCGTCCTCGACCAGGATCGCGAGTTCCCCCACCCCTTGCTGATCGGTGCGCATGACGTTGGTCATGGCGATGATGTGGCCCGTATGCTCGGCCGGCGTGGTCACCAGCGTGGTGCCGCGCTCCGGGTTGGACAACTGACGCCATTCGGCCGGTGAGAGCCCGGACTTGCCCGCGTGGTATCGCAGGGCTCGGCTGCCCAGCGAGCAACGGCGGTGCAGTTCCTGGACTGGCGCCAGGTCGACGGTGGCCGCCTCCCGGGTACGGGTGGCGGTGCCGTCGGTGAGCATGATCGAGTGTGCGTTGTCTCGACGGCTGGCGTCGGGCATCGACGTTCTCCTCACATGGCGATCGTGACTGCTGTGCCGCGGGTCCGGGGACACAAGTGCGGCCTTGTCACCGCAGCAGTCTTTTGCCGTCTCCAGGTGGACTCAAGAGGACTTCGCGTCACGTCGATTGCGCTCCGCTTACACAGAACCACGGAGAGCAGCGAAAATATGAAGGAGTTGTGACCGTCGTGGCCGCCGATGCTGACCATTGCTCACGTCATCGCTCAAGGATTTGCACGGAGGGCCGCCGGCCATCGCCAAGAGGACGGGCCGATGAACGTCCGAACTTCGCGTAAGCGACCCACTTCTGAGTGGGTGGGCACACCACTCAACCCGCTGGTGCGCCGACACGGATGTCAGCGGCCCGGGAGGGCCTGGGAGGAAGCCCTGTGGGGGCGCTGGGGAGCTCGGGTGGGTTGTTCGGCAGCGGGTAGGGTGGCGGCTCGGGCTCTCGGCAAGTTCTGTTCGAAGACGGACCCCAGTCATCTCTCGCCCGTAGCCCGCTTTTGCGATGTGTCCGCGTCCGCGCGCCGGTGGTGATGGGCTGGCACCGGCAGGTGATGACGGGCCTGGACACCCTGTCGGCCCGCTTCGAGGACCTGGGCGAGGAGGACCAGCGGCAGGCCCCGATCAGGTTGGCGCACTTTGGCCGCTCCCGCCCTCTCGCAGCGGCTCATCGCCCTTGAAGCCCGTCGACGTACGACCGACTGTGTGCGGCGGCGGGCGGCCGGACTCCTCCAGATTCTCTGGACCGGATGCCGGAGCCCGGCGGCGTTGCCGTGGTCTGGCCTCGGCAACGCGGAGCCCTACTCCAGTCCGGCGTCTTCCGGCCCGCCGTGGGCCAATTCGAGGAGCACGTCAAGAGCATGCGTCAGCGTGTCCGTCGGCGGGGAGGAGAGGGCGAGCCGAACGGCGTTGGGCGCGTGACCCGTTCCTACCGCGAAGGCCGCGGCGGGTGTGACGGCGATGCCCCGGCGAGCGGCGGCGGCGACGAACGTCTCCGCCCGCCACGGATCCGGCAGCTCCCACCAGCAGTGGTAGGCGTGAGGGTCGGCGCGCAGCGTCTGACCGGCAAGCCGGTCCATCGTGATCCGCTGGCGCGTCGCAGCATCCTGCCGCTTCGACTGCTCGATGTCGGCCGCGGTGCCGTCGGTCATCCACTGAGTTGCCGCCTCGAGGGCGAAGGCCGGCGCCAGCCATGTCCCTGACCTGAGGGACGAGGCGACGGCCTGTGTGATGCGAGGCGGCGTCACCAGGAAGCCTGCCGTCAGACCTGGGGAGAGCCGCTTGGACAGGCTGTCGACCACAACGGTGCGCTCAGGCGCGAGCGCGGCTAGAGGCGCCAGGTCGTTGCGGAGGAAGCCGTAGATGGCGTCCTCGATCGCGTACATGTCCTTCCGCTCGAGAATGTCCGCGATTTCGGCGCGTCGTCCCTCGGACATGGTGATGCCCAGCGGATTGTGCAGTGTCGGCTGAAGGTAGACGGCGCGCAGGGCAGGGGAGGCGATGAGGGCATCCGGCACAAGGCCGTCATCGTCAACGGCCAGGGGAACGAGCGTGACGCCGAGGCGGTTTGCGATGCCCTTGACAACGGGGTAGGTGAGCGGCTCGACGCCAAGGCGTTCCCCGGCGGGCACCAGGGCTGCGATCGCGGCTGCGATCGCCTGCCTTCCGTTGCCGGCGAACAGGAGCCGCTGTGAGTCCGGTGCCCAGCCGCCGCGGCTGAGGTGCGCTGCTGCGGCCTCGCGGGCGAGAGTGTGTCCGGATGCTCCGACGGGTCGAAGGGCCATGGCGAGTGCGTCCGGGCGCAGGATGCGCGTGAGGCCCTGGGCGAGCCGTGCCGGCTGCCCGGGAAGAACCGGGAAGTTCAGCTCCAGGTCGACTCGCGCGTCGGCCGGCTCGGCCAGGGCCGGTTCGGGTGGAGGTGCGGCGGCTCGTACGAACGTGCCGCGACCGACTTCGCCCACAACGAGGCCACGGACGATCAGCTCCTGGTACACACGCGCTGCGGTCGAATTCGCGATGCCGTGCTGCCGTGCGAACCTGCGCTGCGGCGGGAGTTGGTCCCCCGGCCGCAGACGGCCGCGAGCGATGTCGTTGGCGAGGCGATCGGCGATCACCCGGTAGTCCTCCACTGGCACCCCTATATTGCACCGAGGGCATTGTTTTCATTGCACCGATAGATTGCACCTCATAGCATCGAGCGGTCAAGGCGAATGAGGAGAGGCGATTGTCGTGAGTCAGGCTTTCTTCGACGGGATCACCGTGGGGTACGAGGATGTGGGCACCGGCGAACCACTGGTGCTCATACATGGCCACCCGTTCGACCGTTCGATGTGGCAACCGCAGATCGAGCACTTCAGTCAGGCCGGCTGGCGCGTGATCGCGCCTGACCTGCGCGGATATGGCGAGAGCTCGGTGGTGGCCGGCAAGACCACTCTGGAGACGTTCGCGCGCGATGTTGCGAGCCTTCTCGACCACCTCAAGATCGACCGGTTCGTCCTCGGCGGCCTGTCCATGGGTGGACAGATCGTCATGGAGTTCTACCGCTTGTTCCCCAGCCGCATCCGTGGACTTCTCCTCGCTGACACGTTCGCCGCGGCGGAGACAGAGGACGGCAGGATCTCTCGCTACGCGATGGCTGAACGCCTTTTGCGGGAGGGCATGAGCGGTTACGCCCAAGAGGTGCTGCCCAAGATGGTGGCCCCCTACAACATCAAGGCGCTGCCGAGTGTTGCGCACCATGTGATGGGCATGATGGCCCGTACGTCTCCCGAGGGTGCTGCGGCTGCGCTGCGAGGCAGAGCGGAACGACCGGACTACATCGAGATGCTCGCTCGTATAGCGGTGCCGACGCTGGTCGTCGTAGGGGCGGACGACGAGTTCACTCCGGTGAGCGATGCCCGCCTCATCAGTGAATGTGTCCCTGAGGCCAAGCTCGAAGTCATCCAGGGGGCGGCGCACATGCCGAACCTGGAAAGGGCTGCCGAATTCGACGTCGCGCTCCAGCGCTTCCTCAACTCGCTGCCGGCCGAAGCGGACAAGGAGGACAGGCGGTGACCCTGCTGACAGCACCACAGGTCACGGTATTCGTCACGGGGGCCGGCAGCGGTTTCGGCGCAGCGATCGCGCGGCGGTTCGCGGCAGCCGGCGCACGTATCGTCATCGCGGGACGCAGGGGCGACAAACTCGCGGAGGTCGCAGCGGACTTGGGGCCCCATGTTCTTCCTCTGGTGCTCGACGTGCGAGATCGCGAGGCGGTCCGGTCTGCGATGGCGGGCCTGCCGGACGACTTCTCCAGGATCGATCTCCTCGTCAACAACGCCGGCCTCGCGATGGGCCTGGAGCCGGCCCATCAGGCTGATCTCGACGACTGGATGACGATGCTCGACACAAACTGCAAGGGGCTGCTCCATTGCACGCGTGCGGTCCTACCCGGCATGGTCGCGCGCGGGCGGGGACACGTGATCAATATTGGATCGATCGCCGGCACCTATCCCTACCCCGGGGGCAACGTGTATGGCGCCACCAAGGCGTTCGTGCACCAGTTCAGCTTGAACCTGCGCAGCGACCTGCACGGTACCGGTGTCCGGGTCACCTGCATCGAACCGGGAATGGGCGGGGGAACCGAATTCTCCACCGTGAGGTTCCGAAACGACCAGGAAAGGGCCGACCGGCTCTACGCCGGCATGCGGCCCCTGGCGGCCGACGACATTGCGGAGTCGGTGTACTGGACAGCGTCCCAGCCGGCACACGTCAACATCAACACGATCGAGCTCATGCCCGTCGCGCAGAGCTTCGCGCCGTTCCAGGTCCACCGCAGCTGACAACGAGCGTCGGCCAAGGGGAGGGCGGTCGACGCCGTCGAGGCAACCGCAAGGCGGGGATTGGCCACGTCCTCCCGAGTTCGTCGTCGAGGACGGCCGGCGCCCGTCCTGGCTACCGCCTTGCGCGGGGCCGCACGAGGGGAGGAGGCCCGGCCGCGAGACCATCCACCCTCCCCGGTCGGCGACTTGGCCGAAGGCGCCGACGCGGTCCCCGGCAGTTGGCTTACGCTACGTTCCCCTGGCGAGATGAAAGCCGGTAGCGGCGGCCCGGCCCTCACGCCCGCCCCGGACGACTCCGGGCCGGCCACCGACGCGCTCCGAGCGCCGGGCGTACGTCGCTGTCCGGGCCGCTCGGGGATGCCGCTGCGGATTGTGGCGGGCACAGGGGCAGGGGGAGGATCGATGGAGTCGAGCGGGTTATCCGCGTGGGGTTCCACGGGGGCGTCGCAGGAGGTCACGCTGGAGCGCCTGCTGTCCGTGGTGGGTACGGGGGCCCTGGAGTTGTGCATGGCCCCCAGAGGCTTGGCGGCGGCGGTCGCCAGGGTGACCGTGCTGGATGCGCTGGAGCCCGGCATCGGGCCCGGGGAACTGCTTCTGGCGGTAGGTGTCGATCCGGAGTCGGCCGTTGCCGTCGATGTCGTGCGCAGCGTGGGCGGCGCCGGAGCGGTGGCCGTGGTGTTCGGGCCGGCCCGTTCGGATCGGGCGGCCGCGGTGCTGCGGTCGGCCGCCGAGGAGGCCGGCCCCGCGGTGCTCTTCCGTACGGCATGGTGCACCTGGGCGCAGTTGGTGAGCATGCTGCGGGCAGGACTGGCCTCGGCGGGTGTCCCGCCCGATCCGGGGGCGGTGGCCGTGGCGCTGGGCGACCTGAACGGACTGGCCGACGCGGTCGCGGCCGTCGTCTGTGGCGCGGTGACGATCGAGGACACGGAGTCCCGGGTGCTCGCCTACTCCTCGACGGAGGAGGACGTAGACGATCTGCGCCGGTTGACCATCCTCGGCCGTCGCGTTCCGCCGTGGCGCGTCGCCGCGATGCACGAGGCCGGATTCTTCCAGGCGTTGTGGGGTGCGGGCGACGTGTTGCACCGGCCGGCGAAGGGCGAGATCCCGGAGCGTCTGGTCGTGGCGGTCAGGGCGGGCGGTGAGATCCTGGGGTCGATCTGGGTGGCAGCCGCGGGCCGGCCCCTCGCGCCGAACGCGTCCGATGTCCTGCGGGCCGCGACCCGGGCGGCTGCCCCTCACCTGATCCATCACCGCACGCGCGGAGCGCACGCACGTCTCGTGGAAGACGCGGCCCGTGCGTTGCTGGAGGGGCGCGGATCCGCCGAGGTGCTCGCCGAGCGGGCTGCGCTCCCGGCGCAGGGGAATTGTGCCGTCCTGGCGGTGCACACCGGGCAGGGTCAAGGAAACGAAGATGCCGCACGGCGAAGCGGAGACCCCGCACGGCTGCACGGCCTGCTGGCGCTGCACTGCGCCGCCTACGGCCACCAGGCCGTGGTCGTGGTCCTCAACGGCAGGGCCCTGGTACTGCTGGGCGCACTGGAGCCGGACAGACAGCGGGCAGATGGACAGGTGGCGCGGCTGGGGGACTCGCTGGTGCGGCAGTTGCCGGCCGCGCTCGGCGCGGGCGTGAAGATCGGCCTGGGCGACGTGGCAGAGGGCCTGGCGGGGTTGGCCGAGTCCCGCCGATCGGCCGAGTTGGCCCTCGGAGCCTTGCTGAAGGCAGGGGAGACCCGTGCCGTCGCGGGTACGGGGGAGGTGGCCGAGACGGTCGGCATGATGCAGGTCATGGACGCACTGACGGGGCTGGTGCTGCCGCCGCAGACTCCCGTGGCCCGGCTGGCGGCGTTCGACGCCGACCACAGCGGGAGTTCCATGGTGGAAACCTTGCGGGCGTACCTCGACCACTTCGGTGACGTGCCCGCCGCCTCCCGGGCGCTGGGTGTGCATCCCAACAGCCTGCGATACCGCATCCGCCGGCTCACCCAGGTGTCGGGTATGGACCTGAACAGCCCTGACGCCCGCCTTCTCGCGCAGGTCCAGTTGCGCCTGCTCGAGCGCGGCGGCAGGTGAGCACTTGGCCATCGGCAAGAGGAGAACGCGATTCCCTTGTCGCCGCGCACAACGGCAAGGCGTGTACTGCGAGATGTTGCCCCGCCGTGCCGTTTCGGCGGCAGCATCTCGGAACACTCCACGAAGACACCTTCCCGCACCCACGGGCAGCCTGGTGACCCGCCCGGCAGGACTGCCGGGCGCTCAGGACATCGACACCGGAAGGCGTGCCGTGACCAACCTCCTCAAACCCGCCGAACGGCGTGAGCACATCCTGCGGGCAGCCGTGCGCCAAGGACTGCTGGACCCGGAACAGGCCGTACTGGCCGGCTTCGTGGACCTCGACGGCCTCGCCGCGACGGCACGATCCCTGCATCGCGCGTTCCCTGACTCGCTCCGTGTCCTGCACGCCTTCGCGGCGAAGGCGAACTGCCTGGTGCCCGTGCTGGCGGAGCTGCGGAGCAACGGTTTGGGCTGCGAAGTCGCCACCGCCGGTGAACTCACCGCAGCGCTGGCAGCGGGCTTCGCACCCGATCGGATCGTGTTCGACTCCCCGGCCAAGTCCCGCGCGGAACTGCGATGGGCTCTGGGTCTGGGCGTCGCGGTCAACGCGGACAACTTCCAGGAACTGTCCAGGATCGACGAGATCCTCGCAGCGCGCCCCCCGCGGTCTCGGATCGGTGTGCGCATCAACTCCCAGGTCGGCGGGGGAGCGATCGCCGCGATGAGCACCGCCACGGAGACGTCGAAGTTCGGTGTCCCCCTGGCGGACGAAGGCAACCGGCAGCGGTTGCTGCGGGCGTACCGGGACCATCCCTGGCTCACGTGGGTGCACACGCATGTCGGGTCGCAGGGTTGCCCGCTGGACCTGATCGCCCGGGGGATCGGGCAGGCGGTGCAGTTCGCCGAAGAGGTCAACGAGGCCCTCGGGCGGCGCCAGGTGGTCGGCATCGACATCGGTGGGGGTCTGCCGGTCAATTTCGCCGGCGACGAGATCACCCCCGGCTTCGACACCTACGTGGACCGCCTGCGTGAGCACGCGCCGGCGCTGTTCACGGGCAGGTACGAGATCGTCACCGAGTTCGGACGCTCGATCATGGCCAAGAACGGCTTCACCGCCGCGTACGTCGAGTACACCAAGAACGCGGGTGGCCGCCCGATCGCGATCACGCACGCCGGCGTCCAGGTCGCCACGCGGACCGTGTTCAATCCCGACGCCTGGCCGCTGCGGATCGAGGCCCATGACCCCCTTGGTCGTGCCAAGCGAGGGCGGCCCGTGCGGCAGGACATCGCAGGCCCGGCCTGCTTCGCCGGCGACCTGCTGGCACGCGACCGCCCGTTGCCGCTCCTGGACCCCGGTGACATCGTCGTTCTCCCGGACACCGGCGCTTACTACTTCTCCACACCCTTCCACTACAACAGCCTGCCCGAACCCGCCGTTCACGGCGTCCACGTCAGCCCTTGCGGTCAAGTGGCCTTCGAGCTCGTCCGTCCCGCGCAGGCCGGCGTCCGCCCTGAACTGCGCTTCGCACACCGATAGATGCTTGCTCGATGCACGCCTGTGCGTGCATGTCCTGAGCGCACCCGTCTGTCAGGGCTACTTCAAAACCCACCTCGTGGCGGTCGTGTCCGCGTCCGTCCCCGCGGGTCGCCCGGTGGGTACGCCGGCGCTGGATTCCATTGGTGAGGGGAGGTGATGGCGTGACAGTCGGCCGCGGTCCCGAAGGGGACCACAAGCCGGCGAGGACCTTCTGGCAACGGGCTGCTGATGCAGCGCGACTGGTCGGGGGAAGTCTCCAGGCCGTGTACTACATGTGCCGCACGGTACGCGAGTACTTGGGGCTCTGAAGCTTCCCCACACGCACTGACGGGCCCGACCCCGTGGAGGCCGAGCCCGTCAACGGTCCTATGCCGCGGACCCCGTGCCGTGCCCCTGCAGGCTGCCACGGGGTCCACACATGTGGACTGGCTCCTGAGGATACATCGGGCGTGTCAACGAGGAGATTGCGCAGGAGCGGGCGGACTGGATGACCGGCTGCCCAAGGGGCCGGACAGGCCCCGGATGCAGGAATCCGCAGCTGCGGGGATAGTGGAGATATCGGGGACTGTGAGCGGGCGCCCTTGAGTTGCAGCCCGCTGGAGTCCTTACCGGAAGGCGTGTTCTTCTCTGGAGACGCCGAGATGTCCGTACTGTTTTTCGACATCGGTGCCACACTCGCGGACGTGAGCGTCGCAGCCGACGGCTCATGGACCTTTCACCCGCGCCCGCGCGTCGGCGAGGTTCTCGATTCCTTTGCACAGGTACGCAGGGGCATCATTTCGAACCCTGGCCCAGGAACCAACGCGCGCGAGAACGCGGCGGCCGCGCTCGAAGCCGCGTTCGGCAGCCGCTTCACGGACGAGGCACTGGTCCACTGGGGCGCCAAGGACGGTCGGGCGATATTCGACGGCGCCGTCACGAGCGCGGGGGCGGGAGCCGGCGACTGCGTGTTCGTGGGCGAGGATGCCGACGAGCGCGCGTTCGCGCGCGAGGCGGGGATGCGCACCGCGGCCCACCCCGTCTTCACGCTCGCCGCGGTCGAGGGCCGTCCCGTCTACTGGGCGAGGATCGAAGTGCCGGAGGACCGGAGCCTGGCCGAGCTGGAGGCGGTCGCGAACCTCGGCGAGGTCGTGCCGGTGCACGTGGCGTCCGACCGGCTCGTCCTCGCCATGTCGACCGCGCGGGGCGTGCGCGCCGTCGAGCAGAGCGGGTTCACCGCCGACCTCCGCGGTCAGGTGGAGGAGACGTCCGCCTTTCTCGTACGTGACGACCGCCCGGTTGCCGTACCGGAGGCCTTCGCTCAAGCCTCGGCGGCTTCCAGGGCCAGGGCGGAGGCGACCATGCGCGCGGCAGCGGCGTTCGCCTTTGTCTCGGCCGAACTCTCCGGGTCGCGGCCGCCGGTCTCCTCGCTCGGTCCGGCGCCCGGCGGCGTCTACACAGCCGCCGCTGCCGGTCTCCCGATCGAGAACGTGCACATCCCCGGCGCCCGGCCCGGGCACATCGAGCGTCTGCTTCCCGACCCCGCTCTCCTCTCCCGCCCCGGTCAGGCGCGTGCCGAACGGTTCGTCGCCGCCTTCGCCCCCGGGGCCCCTTCCCAGGAGACGGTCGACGCGGTGCGCGCGGCGGTGACGCCGTCGGCGATACGGGCCCATGTGGCCCGTATCTCCGGTGCCGATCCGCTCGTCGAGGGCGGCCCGCTCACGGTGCGCAGCCGTGACGCGTCGAGCGCGGACAACGTGCGGGTCGTCGACGCGCTCGCCGGGCGGCTCCACGAGCTGGGTCTCAAGGTCAGGCGCCACGCGTTCACCTGGCGCGGGCACAGGATCTCCAATGTGGAGGCCGAGCTCGCGGTCGAGGCCTCGGACGGCGTCGTCCTCGTCACCGCTCACCTCGACTCGACCGGTGCCGAAGGCGATTTCTTCGACTCCGCGGGCCGCTCACGCCCGTACGACCCGGCGGTCGATCCGGCACCGGGCGCGGACGACGACGGCAGCGGAACAGCGGCGGTCATGGCGACGGCGGAGTGCCTGAGTTCGATGGTCGCCTCGGGCAGGACGCCGGCACGGAGTGTGCGTTTCGTGCTGTTCAACGCCGAGGAGCAGGGGCTCGTCGGCAGCAAGGCCTACGCGCGGGCGGCCGCGGCGGCAGGGGACGACATCGCCGGCGTCCTGCAGATGGACATGATCGCGGGTTTCCAGGGCGGCACGCGGACGATGGAGATCCACGCGGGCTCCGTCGTTCCCGGTCCGGTCGCGGGCGCTTCCGACGCACTGGCCGACCTCGTCGCACAGGCCGGCCCCGCGGTCGCCCCCGACTTCACGGTCCAGCAACTCACGGGCGCCGCCGATCCGGCCGTGGGCCGCAGCGACCATGCGAGCTTCCACGAACGCGGCTGGGCGGCCGTCGCCGTCTCCGAGAACTTCTTCGACGACACCCGACCGGCCACCGGCACCCGGCAGTACCACAGGCCGGGGGACACCCTTCTCGACAGGGACCACGACACCGACTACGCGGCCTCGATCGCGCGCACGGTCGCGGTGGCCGCGCTGACCCTCGCGGGTCTGTGACGCTCTTTCGAACGCTCCGGACAGGGGACCGCGCCATGAGCGCACTCATCGACAAACGAGACATGACCTACGACCGCCTGGGCGAGGTGGCGGGAGCCGACGCCTTCCTGGAGTCGACCGGCCCGGACGACGAAACGCGCACGGCCCAGCGCGGCAAGCTGAACCGCTTCACCGGGCACCTGGGCGAGCTGCGAACGGCGGACGCTCCAGGATTCGCCGCAGAGGACGAGACCCGCGCGGTCTCCGACGCCGACTACATCGCCCGTGCCAGGGCCTACGTCGCCTCGGTGTCGGAGACGATCGGATTCGCACCCGAGGACGCGGTGGAATTCGAGGCCGATCCGACGGTGACGACCACGAGCGAGGGCATGCGGGTGGTGAGCCTGCGGCAGACGCTCAATGGCATCGAGGTGTGGGCGATGTCCCCGAAGGTATGGCTTCACGAGGGCGGCCGGGTCGACCGGATCGTCGGGCAGACGGCGAGCGTGCCGGCGGATCTCCCGGCGAAGCCGGCGATTCCGGCCGAGGTGGCTCTGCAGGTGGCGGCCGCGAAGGCCGCCGAGCCGCGCACGCTTCAGAGCCCCTTCGGCACGGACGAACTCCCCCGTCTGGACCTCTCGGAGGGCTTCGAGCGCCTGTCGCACCAGCCGCGCAACGACCAGCCCATGACGTTCAGCAAGGGACCGTTCGAGGAGCCCGTCCCGGCCCGGTTGGTGTACCTCAACATGGGCGATCACGTCCGGCTGACGTGGCTGTTCCTCTTCTCCCGGGAGAACCTGGCCGCCCAGTACCAGGCCCTCGTCGAGGCCGACGAGCAGACCGCGGACATCTCCGCGCCGGAGATCCTCTACTTCTACGACACCACCAACCATGCGGTCGCCGGACACGTCTTCAAGCAGAACCCGGGCGAGAGCACCTTCGACGAGGTGCCCTTCCCGCTGCCCGCAAGCGACTATCCCACCCTCCTGCCGGCGGGCTTCCCTTCCGAATTCATGGCCTGGAACCAGCCGCAGAACGGGAATCTCACGACCGAGGGCAACAATGTGCGCGCCCTCAACGGGACGAGCCGGCAACCCGTGCGGATCGCACTCGACGGCGCCGGCAACGGAGTGTTCAAGGCCCGGGAGGACACGCCGGAGCAGTTCGTCACCAACATCTTCTACTTCTGCAACTACATGCACGACTTCTTCATGACGCTCGGCTTCACGGAGGAGCACGGCAACTTCCAGACCACGAACCCGACCGGGCTGGGGAAGGGCGCCGATCCCGTCCTCGCCTTCGCGCACCCGGGGCCGGTGTTCGGGACGGCCAACATGTCGACACGGGCGGACGGGCTGGCCGCGGTGATGAACATGGGCCTGGTCAGGCGCGGCGGCAGCGAACGCCACACGGCCGACGACGCGGACGTCGTGTACCACGAGTTCGTCCACGGCGTGACGAACCGCCTCGTGGGCGGCTTGTTCGACGCGAACGGACTGGAGGAGGAGCAGTCGGAGGCGATGGGCGAGGGCTGGGGAGACTATTTCGCGCTCACCATCCGGAACTTCTCACGTCCCGACGAGCGGGTTGTCACCGGCAGTTGGGTGGTCAAGCGGCCGGAAGGCATCCGGCAGCGGCCGTACGACTCGCGGTACCCCGGCGGTTTCGGTGACATCGGCAGGGGCCCGGGAGAGATCTCCGGCACCGGCAACGAGGACCTGACGTACCAGGAAGTCCACGATGTCGGCGAGATCTGGTGTGCGGCGCTCATGGAGGTGACCCGCAAGGTCTCCGCCGCGCTCGGTGACAAGAAGAGGGGCTACCGCGTGACCTGGCAGGCTGTCGTCGACGGTCTCAAGCTCACACCGAAGGACCCGTCGTTCCTCATGGCCCGCGACGCCGTCATGAGCGCCTTCAAGGCGATGAGGAACGAGGGCGGCCCGCTGACCGCGGAGGAGTACGAACAGGTCCGCAGTGCGGCCTGGAGCGCCTTCGCGCGGTTCGGGATGGGCTTCGACGCCTTCTGTCCGAACGCCTCCTTCTTCGGCTGCCGGGGCGGTACGCAGATGCCGCCGCCCGGGCGGGACGACTGAGGCATCACTGGGAGCGGACCAGGAGGCTGAGCCATGACGACATCGGAACGCGTGTCCGAGACGGAAGCGGACTACCTGTCACAACTGGAGGCGGCAGCGCGGCGCTACGCGGACCGCACCGTGGAACGCGAGCGCATACGGTCCGTACTCGACGATCGCGGCGTGCTGTACGCCGACGAGCCGGAACGGGTCGGCAAACGACTCGCCCGGCTGGGTGCCGACTGGTCCCTGGCCCGGGCGATCGAGCATTCCCCCACGGAACCGGCCACCACCGCGGGCAGCACCCTGCCCCTGTCCCCGGACAGCTTCGGCGCCGATGTGCTGGGGCTGGAACGGCTCATCGGGCGCAACAATCTCACCCCGGTCGCGTTCCTGGAGGACGGCACCCGGGCGGCCCGCCCGGTGGGACGGATCACCACCGCCGGACCGGGGGGCGGCCACGGCACGGGATTCATGGTGTCCCCGACCCTGCTGCTCACCAACAACCATGTGCTGCGCAGCAAGGAGACGGCGGGCAGAAGCGTCGTCGCGTTCAACTTCCAGGCGGGAGCCGACGGCGAGGCACTCACACCGGTCGTGTTCCCGCTGGAGCCTGAGCGGTTCTTCGTGACCGAGCGGGCCCTGGACTTCAGCCTTGTCGCGGTGGCACCACGCAACGCGCGGGGCGATCCGCTCTCCGCGTTCGGATGGCTGCCCCTCAGCGGAGCACAGGGAAAGGTCATTCTCGGCGAGTTCGTCAACGTCATCCAACACCCCCGGGGCGAGCCGAAACAACTCGCGCTCCGCGAGAACCAGCTCGTCGACCTGCTGGACAGGTTCCTGCACTACGCGTCGGACACCGATCAGGGGTCGTCGGGCTCTCCGGTGTTCAACGACCAGTGGGAGGTCGTGGCGCTGCACCACTCGGCAGTCCCCGTGACGGACGCGGCGAACCGGCCCCTGAGCGTCGACGGAAGCGTATGGACACCGGCGGCGGGCGAGCACCGAATCGCCTGGAAGGCCAATGAGGGCGTGCGGATCAGCCGCGTACTGCAGGCGCTGCGCGAGATCACACTGACCGGAGCGGAAGCACAGTTGCGGGACGAGGTGTTCACCGCCCCGGCCGCACGGCCGCCGATGGCCGCCTCGCGCCGTTCGGCGGTGCCGGCCGCGCTCGACGGCGCGGCGGCGGGCGAGGCCGGCGCGGCCGTCGCCGATGGGGTGGCCGTGGCCGGCGGAGGTGTCGCCGGGGACGGAACGTTCGTCTTCGAGGACGCCGTTCGTTTCACGATCCCCCTGCGGTTCAGGGTCTCTCTGGGGCCGGCGGACGGCATGGGACGGGGTCGCGAGCCGGCCCCCCGGGCCGCCGTGGCGCGCACCGCCGCCCCGTCCGTGACGGGCGCGGACGGAACTTCAGGTGCGGGCCTGGCGGTCGAGAGGGACGTGGACGCGGCCCTGGTCAACTTCCGGCTCGGACAGGAGCGTGTGTACTTCGACCGTGCCGCCGACAAGGCCGCACGCGACGCCTACTACGCGGGGGTCGGGACCGGTGACGGCAAGGCGCTGCGCAGGGCGCTGACCCGGCTGCTGGAGGACACGCACGTGCCGAGGCCGAAGTACAAGCCGATCCGTCTCGTGTACCCGTGGGTCGACCTGCACAAGGACGGCCGGCTGCGCAGCATCTACTCCGGCAGGACCTTCACGGCCGAGGAGTTCATCCGCGCCGACGCCGCTGTCGAGATGGCCCGCATCGCACGTCTGGAGGAACTCCTGCTGCGTGAGAGCACCGCGGGACCGGCCGAACTGGCGGCGGAGTTCGACGCGCTGGAGGCGTCGATGCCCTTCAACTGCGAGCACGTCGTCCCGCAGTCGTGGTTCACCAAGGAGGAACCCATGCGGGGAGACCTCCACCACCTCTTCGCCTGTGAGGTGGGATGCAACAGCTTCCGCGGCAACTTCCCCTACGTCGACTTCCCGGGCTTCGAGGAGGCGGTCCGGCACGAGTGCGGAATGCGCGAGGCGGTGGGATTCGAGCCCGAGGAAGGCAAGGGCGCCGTCGCGAGGGCCACCCTGTACTTCCTGCTGCGGTACCCCGGGCTCATCGGTGACGCCGCGCGGGAGTTCCCCGAGGAGCGGCTGCCGCTGCTGCTCTCCTGGCACGACAACGAGCCGGTGAGCGAGTACGAGTTGCATCGCAATGCCGCGATCGCCGAGATCCAGGGCAATCGCAACCCGCTGATAGACCACCCGGAGTGGGCCCACAAACTCGACTTCTCCGGCGTGTGGCCCTGAACTTCCCGCCGTGGTACGTATGTTACTCGTACGCCATGCTGTGTCCTCTTCCGTTGATCTGCGCTCAGCCCGTTCAGCCGAACCCGTTGACGCCGGTGCGCGCCGAAGAGCATGTCGCCGCGGGCCCACAGCGAGCCGCGCGGGCGGGTACTGCGTCGGCCGGGACGGTCACAGACGATCGACGGCCATCGGCTGCGCGCCGCCGAACCGATGAAGCTCTCCAGTCGGCTCCAAGGCGTCGGCGTCCAGCCGAGTTTGGTCGGTGCCGGTGACGGGAGTCACCGAGGGCGCTGACCCTCGGGCCAGACAGTTGTGTCGTCGGTCCGTACCCCGGTGAGATCAGCCCCAGCCAACTGCGCGCCTGACAAATCGGCTCCTCGCAGGTCAGCGCCCCGCAGCACCGCTTTGCGCAGGTCGGCCCCCCGTAAGTGGGCCCGGCGCAGGTCGGCATGGGCCAACCGCGCTTCCTGCAGGTTCGCCTGCCCCAGATCAGCATTCTTCAAGACACTGCGGTCCAGGTTGGTGCTCGGCATCCACGCCCCCGCCAGGTTCGAGTGCCGTAGGTTCGCGCCCTCAAGCCGTGCACCCGCGAGCGCTGCGCGCCGCAAATCCACTCGTGCCAAGAACAGTGGACGCTCGTCCGGTTGTGTCGGGCGTCGGCCGAGTACGCGCAAAGCCGCCCACACGTCAGGAGCACGGTGATCCAACCAGGAAAGCTGACTGTCCACCGTAGGCATGGGATGTTGCGAGCCGTCGGGGGTGCCCGCCTGCCACGGTGCATGCCCGCGCACGAACGCACAGAGGATAAAGGTGAGGGTTTGCCGGTCCGCCGAGGAGTCTTTCGCGACCCGCTCCAAGGCGTAGATACCGCCCAGCCGCACATCCACCGTGTCGCTGCCGAGATGTTCGATCCCTCGGCTGATGCGTTCCGTTATCTGTCCCTCATGCGCGATGCGGAGTTGGCGCCAGCCGACGGCTGCGCCTGCCACTACGACGAATCCACCAAGGCATTGCAGGAGCTGGCTGCGGAGGTTGCTCTGTACCTGGGACTGGGCTTGCTGTAGCTCGATGCGTTTCTCTGGGTTCTTGACCCGAGTCAGGTCCTGCGAGGTCAGCGCGGGGTGGACGACGCCAGGCAGCCATATGACGGCGACCAGTACCAGCAGCAGGGCCGCTCCCCCCAGCATTCCAGCTATGTGTGGACGTATCCGCGTCACTGCCACTTCCCCCTGCCACCGGGTCTTCTGCCGCTCCATCATCACGGGCCCTCCCCAACGACACGCCGAGACAGCGAAGGCAAGCGCTGGTGAACTCCTGACCGTCTGCGCTCGGCGAACTTCAGATGGTTGAGGCGACCTTCCTCAGCGCGCGGAGCAGACCGGCGTGGAGGTGACAGGCGCGGCGGCCGGGCGTGGCCCGGCTGCCCGCAATGCCCGGCGCAAGGATCACGGTAAGACCGCTGGCCCTTCCTCAGGTTGCCAGTAGGGCCGACTCTGGCACACGTGCGGCTCTGAGGGCCGTGAAGCGGCCGTGTACGGCTTCTTCCACCGGCTGAAGGGCCTGCGGCTTCTCTCCGCAGTGGCGCGTCAACGTGCCGGGATGACCGGTGGATTGCCCAGGTCGCTGATGAGGCGTCGGTACGTTTCGAAGGCCGGCTTGGGGGTGTAGTCGTCGCGCAGAAGACCGAAGCGGTGGAAGAGCCCCTCGGCGGTGCTGTCGGCATCTCGCAGGGCGAAGAACGAGTATCCGTCGATGTTCAGGTCGGGGGCGAGGGCGGCCACGGTCCGGACGACCGTTTCGAGGGTCGTGGCCTGTCGCTGCTCACTGCGGCCGGGGCCGGTGGGCCAGCCGTTCTCACAGATGCGGATGGCGACGCTGTCGGGGATGTCGGCCTTCCGCAGGTCGGTGCGCCGGAACCCGGCGAGGACCGCAGTGACCGCTTCTGCCAACTGCTCGCCGGGGATGGGGCGGAACACGTCCGGGAAGAAGTCCAGGCCGACGTAGTCCAGGCTCTGCCGGAAGCGGGCGTCTGCCAGGGCGCCGAGCTCGGACCAGAAGGTGTCGGCCGGATCGAAGGTCGGTACGGCGTTGAAGCCGACCGCCAGGCTGTGACCCAGGGCTCGGGCCTCCTGCTTGGCAGCGATGACTCCTTGGACGAGCGCATTGAGGACGTTGGGGGTGCTGCCGTCGAGCACGGGCAGGTCGGCGTTGGGTTCTTCGCAGATCTGGACGGAGGCCAGTTGCGGTCCCCTGGTGCGAACAGCCTCGCGGACGAACTCCAGCCACCCGTCCAGCGCGCCGGACGGCTCGCGGAACGGCAGCACGAGGTCCAGCTTGCGGCCCCGTTGGAGATACGTCTGGGGGTCGGCGGGCGTCGGCGGTTCCAGCGGCGCCACGGTCGCGGCGAACGGGTGGTAGGCGCGCACCAACAGGGTGGGCGAGTCGCCTTGCAGTGCGTCAAGTGCCTCGGTGATGCGGTCCGGCAGGTCCGGGCGTACGGGGCGGACGATGCCCTGGTCATCGCCCAGTATCCCGCCGGGATAGATGCCGAAGTGCAAGGTCATGCTTGCCCCACCCTCAAATCTTGGTGTCACTGCAAATTTGTACTGACACTATCATCTGGGCATGGGCCTTCGAGAGATCAAGAAGCAGCAGACCCGCACGGCGATCGCCGACGCGGCTCTCCCTCTCTTTCTGGAGCACGGCTTCGACCAGGTCACGGTCGCCGAGGTGGCACGACACGCGGGCGTCTCCACCAACACCGTGTTCAATTACTTCCCCACCAAGGAAGACCTCTTCTTCGATCGCCAGGCAGAGGTGGAGGGTCATCTCGCCGCCCAGGTACGCAGCCGTGCACCGGGCGCCTGCCCAGTGGAGACCGTCCGCGACGATCTGCTGACCGCTCTGCGGCACGACGACCCCGCGCTCGGGCTCCACCCCGATGCGCTGAGGTTCTGGCAAGTCATCCACGACAGCGCCGCACTGCGCGCACGCGAACGCGAGATCAGCGAACGTGCCGAAGCTGCTCTGACGACCGCCCTGACCGAACATCCGCCGAACACCGCCCCCGGACCGAACCAGGCCGACGAGCCGATGCCCGCACTCCTCGCAGGTGCCATCGCAGGCATCCACCGGGCAACCCTGCGCGAGCTGCAACGACGCATCTTGTCCGGCGAATCACCCGCGGACGCCCGCGACAGGGTCGCCACAGCGGCATTCCAGGCTTTCGACCTGCTCTGCTCCGGACTCCACGCAGATACGGGCGAGCCATCGCAGGAGCTACGGCTCCCTCAGTAAGTGGCCCTGAAGCCGTTCATCAGGTGGCTGCTCGGCAGCCCGCTGAGGCACTCGGACAGTTCCCATGCCCGGCGTCACCAGAGACGAGGACCTCGCCGCTGCGCGGGCGGCCAACCGCGAACCGATGGCCCGGATCAACCGCTGACCGCGACACCTGGGACATCCCCACCACGCCGGCGCGGCAGCGTCTCGCGAGGCGCACCGTGTTGTCGGCGACGATGACCAGAGCGTTCGCAGGCTCCGAGGGGAGATCACCGGCGAGCCCTGGTTCTTCTGCACGTCGGCCCACGCCTCCTCCTGCGGGCGTTGAGTACCCGTACTCATGTGACCGGCGCCGCCTCGTTCGTACCGTTGCCCCCATGAGGAAGACCGCCGCGTTCCTGGCCCTGCTGCTCGCCGCCCTGACGACCACGGGCTGCTCCGTGCTGGAGCGGGAGTACCCCTCCGCCGACCCGGCGACGCTCTCCCAGCGCCTGACGGACCGCGCGCAGTGGGCGTACGACGGCATGGCCCTGCCGCCCCACGAGGCAGTGACGCCTGTCCAGGTGATCCCCGGTCACAGCTGCTACGCGGGCGGCCTCAGCATCGACGAGACCCTGCCGGACGTCGTCACCTTCGACCTCAGCTGGATGGTCGAGGACATCCCGGTCGACATCGCCCGTGCCACGGAAGCGCGTTTGCGCCGCCAGTTCTCCTCCGCCGGCTGGACCCTCACCCATGACGGCAACCGCGAGGTCAAGGACCATGTCACGTTGGGTTTCCGCTTCGAGGACCCGGCGACGGGCGACAAGTTCGACCTGCGGTGGAACAACTCGACCACCTCCCTCTTCCTGTCGGGCTACACCCCCTGCGCGAAGGTCCCCCAGTCGGCGGCCGACACCCCGTCGCCGAAGACCTGGAGCCCGCAGAACGTCTGACGCACCGCAGGGCCGACCGCCTTGACGGGCAGGCCGGAAATGGGGTGCCGCGGCGAAGAGTCCGATGAAGGCGTGCAGGTCGTACGCCGCGAAGCTCGTACTGGGTCCGGGCGACAGCGGGCACAGCACCCACGTCCACTGCCAGTGGTGACGTGGCACGCGCCCACGCCTGACGCGCACCCCGACCGCCGCCGGTGTCACCGGCGGCGGTTCACGGCCGCCCGGCGCCAGTGGCAGAAACGGCGCAGCCGTTGCCCCTCGGCATCGCTCGGATCACCCGCCCATCCGCATCGACCCGGACGGGATGCGCAGGCCGGATCGAGGACTTCTTCGAGTGGGCCTCCGGTCTCTCGGTGTGCCTGGACCGTACCCACGAAGTCGTCCCCGATCCGCACGGAGCGATCGGGATGGCCCGCTGCCGCGGTCACGCGCCTGCGATGCGCAATCGGTTCGTCACCCTCGGTTGCCAGTCGAGCTGACCGGTGCTGAACTGCGCACACTGGAAGCATGCACGGGATGACCGTCGGCAAGACGGCGGAGCGTGAGGATCTCCTCGCTGCAGCCGTCGTCGAAGCCGTCGAAAAAACCAGCGCGTACGCAGGGAGTGTCTTTCTGCGCTCCCGCGACCGCCGGTCGATCGTGCTCGGCGCGACGTGCGGCACGACCCCCTCCCTGCTCGGTGGCTGGCGCCTCATAGCGGTGAACAGTCCCATCCCGGTCGCCGCGGCGTACAGCACCGGGCGCACGGTCCACCTGGCCAACGCAGAGGAGACGATGCGCCGGTATCCCCAGCTCGCCGTGGCCCTGCCGTACGCCTTCGGCTCCTGCTCCGTGCCCGTGGGAGCAGGCGGAGAGACGTTCGGATCGCTGGCGATCGTCTGGGCGGCATCCCCAGGCAGCGAAGGGCTGTCCAAGGCCCAGCGCCGCCACATGCGGAGCGTCGCCAACCGGCTCGGCGACTCCCTGGCCGCACTCCGCGCCCGTACCGGCGATCCGGTGGAATGCGACCCGGAAACGGTCCCCGTCGAGGTCCCGGCTCCCTCGGGAGCTGCCGTGCGGGTCGGCTTGTTCCAGTGGGACCTCGTCACCGGCACCGTCATCCTGGACGACGAGCTCTGCGCGATGTTCGGTCTCGACCCTCGTGCTTTCGACGGACGGGCCGAAACGCTTGCTTCGTTCCTTCACCCCGGCGATCGTGCTGCCTTCCGGGCCTGCGGCCGAGAGGCGGCCGTCAACGGCCGGACCACCAGTAGGCGCCTGCGGTTGCGAGAGGACGGGCACGGCGGCGAGGGATACCACACGGTCGAATTGTGGGGCCGCGTGCCGAACGCCGACGACACGCGGGCAGGCACTCACCTGGTCGGCGCGGTCGTCGACGCCCGGGCCGGCCACATGGCCGTAGCAGCGGTCGAGCGGCTGCGGGACGGGGTCTTCTCCCTCGCCCCCGACGGAAGGGTCACTTACGCCAACCACAGTGCCCTGCGGCTGATGGGCGCGTCCGGCGACGAGTTGCTGGGCCATCTCCTCTGGGAGGCGCTGCCGTGGCTGTCCGATCCCGACGTCGAGTACCGGCACCGGTTCGCGATGATCTCGCAGGCGCCGGCCTCCTTCCTCGCCTGCCCCTCGCCCGACCGGTGGCTCTCCTTCTCCCTCCATCCGGAGGCGGACGGAGTGACCGGCTGGGTCGTGCCCGTCGGTCGGCCATCCCCGGACTCGACGCCCTCCGCCTCCCCGGCAGCTGCGGCACCGGCCACCGCGCCCGCGCCCGCGCGCATGGGCGTCATGTACCACGTCCTGCAGCTGGGGAGCGCGCTGACCGAGGCGGTCACAGCCCGCGAAGTGTGCGAAGTCGTCTCCGACCAGCTTCTGCCGGCTTTCGGAGGCCAGGAACTGGCGATCTATGTGGTCCGCGACGGAACGATGCACCTGCTCTTTCACACCGGCCACCACGAAGACTTCCTGGACTGGCTGGAGGGCGTACCGCTGCACGCCCGCCTGCCCGGCACGGAGACCCTGACGTCCGGCGCTCCACTCTTCATCGAGTCGCAGAAGGATCTTTCCCGGGGCTACCCGGGCATCCCCACGGGCGAGGTGAGCTCGTGGGCGTATCTGCCGCTCATCGCCTCCAGCCGGCCTGTCGGCACCTGCGTTCTCGGTTTTGACGAGATCCATGAGTTCACGGAGAGGGACCGCGGCGTCCTGACCGCACTCGCCGGGCTGATCGCCCAAGCTCTGGAGCGTGCGCGGCTGTACGACTCGGAGTTCGCCCTCGCGCGCGGCCTGCAGCAGGCGCTCCTGCCGCACCGGCTGCCCGTAGTCCCGGGTATCCGCAGCGTCGTACGCTATCTGCCCGGCACCAGCGGAATGGACATCGGCGGCGACTGGTACGACATCATCCCCACTGACAGGGGGGTCTTTCTCGTGATCGGAGACGTGGAGGGGCACAGCATCGCCGCCGCTGCCACCATGGCCCAGTTGCGCAGTGCGGTGCGGGCCTTCGCGGCCGTAGGGCTCATGCCCGGCGATGTGCTGACGGGCGTCAACCGAACACTCATCGACCTCGGCCCTGGGCTGCTGGCCAGCTGCTGCTGTGTGCTCCTCGACCCCCACGACCACCACGCCTACGCCGTCACCGCAGGCCACCCCCCACCCCTGCTCCGCCGCCCCGATGGGACGACCGATGTCCTCGACCTGGACGTCGGCCCGATCCTTGGGGTGGAGCGCGCGAGCGCCTACCCCGAAACCCGGATCGCCCTCCCGTCGGAATCCGTCCTCGCCCTCTACACCGACGGACTGGTCGAGGAACCCGGAGCCGATATCGACGTGGGGATCGACCGTCTGCGGGCATCCCTGGCCCACGCCCGTGCGGACTCGCTGGACGAACTCGCCGACCGGCTTCTGCACAACGCCCGCGGCTCCTCATACCGAGCCGACGACATCGCGCTGCTGCTCACCGAGTTCCGGTGACCGCGCCCGGGAAAGCACTGGGCAGGCCTCGGCGGACCACTACGACGACTCCGCAGCGGGCCGGCCGGCGGCACGGTGAAGTGGTACGACCCAGAAAGCGCTGCGGGAGGGCGAAGGTTGGGCAGGCGCCGACCAGGCGCAGGACCGTGCTCCGACTGACACTGGTGCCAATCTCCATGTCCTGCGTGAACCGAGCTGGATCAGTCGTCATGCCCTCGCTCGCCGGACGGTTGGAGACCCCGGTCCGTCCGGCGGTTGAGCCCTCCTCAGGTCCCAGCCGAGCGGGTGCGCCCTCCTCCGCCTGGCGGAGACGGTTCGTCGTAGCGGACGAAGCGCGGATGTCATCTCCAGGGCCAGCATGTACGCCATGACAACAGCCACCGCTCCTCTCACCGCCTCCGCACCCGCGCCTGTCTGGGCTCGCCGCGCCGCCCACGCCATCGCTCTGTGCGCCGTCCCGTCCGGGCTGTGGCGCATCGCCATGGCGTCCGGTGTCTATGTGGGCTACAGCGACCAGGTGCTGCGCGACGTCTTCGGCATTCCGGGCTGGGGTATCGCATACGTCGTTGGTCTCTCCGTCCTTGCCGAGCTGGCCGCGCTGTTTCCGCTGCTCCTGGTCAGCGACCGGTGGCGGCCGCTGCGCCCCCCGGCCCTCGCCGCGCTGGCCTGGGCCGCCTCGGGCGTGCTCGTCCTGGTGGCACTGTGGCAACTCGTGGTCGCATTCACCGTCGAGAGCCAGACGTACATGTCGAGCGGTACGGCACAGACCGTCTGGGGCCTCGCCTTCGCCCCGCTGTTCGCCATCCCGGTCCTGATGACCGCGGTGACCTGGTCGTACGCAAGACGGCACCGGGCACGGGGACAGGCCTGATCCCGCGCGGCCGGTCTGTGATGATGCCCCATCACCGAAGCGCGGCCTCGCGGATACCGTCATCACCGTGCGTAGCCTGATCCGCCGCGCCTGGGTCAACTACCGCTGGGACGACCGCCCCATCCGGCGACCATGAGCCCACTCCTATCCGCCGGAGTCCTTACAGCGGCGTGCCCTGGAGCCGTCCACCCGGGACTGTCCGACCGCAGAGCCTGAGTGCCAGGTCTTCGGCGGCGCCGTGCAGTGCCGGGCCTGATCCGTACGATCAGTCAAGGTCGGTGGCCTGGAAGCTGCGTCCCTGAATGCCGATGCCTTGATTGAGCGCGCCGTGGTACCCACCGCCCGGCGGTGTCCAGTGGTGCATCACGTCGGCACGCAGGTTGGCCACGAGCTCGCCGGTCGGCAGTTCGGCGTCCCGGCCGGCAATCTGGTTCGACAAGCGGTTGAAGTCGAAGTCACAGTGGCGCAATTCGGCCATGAACTCCTCTACGGAGTAGCGGGCCGCCATGGTCAAGTGCGCGATCACTTCGCGAACCCGCCAGCCCTCGCACAAAGATGGAGTGTCCCACTGCGCATCAGAGGCGGAGCCGAGCAGGTCGGCGAGGGCCACGAACTCGGCGGCTACAGCAGGTTGCAGGTCGGCTTCATTCGTCAAGGTCAGCTCCATGTCGCTCGTGCGGTCGACGATCGTCACCAGGTCAGACGAACCACTGGCGCCAAACTCATCGGTCCACGGTGATGCAGGGTCCGTGGGCATTCCACTGCGGATCGGGCTACCCTCCCCTGCGACGCTCCCCGAAGACCTTGACCAAGGAGTTGGTGAGTGGACCACAGGTTGCGACTGCGCGGGACGTAAGTGCGCACGGACAGCAGTCACGAGCGTCGCAACTTCGTGATCATCAGAGCCGTACCGGCCCGCCACCTGGATGCCCTGTGCCGGCCTATCCGCTCGGCCTCCAAGAAAGTGATCACGTGCGCTGCGGGCCCTTACTAGAGTCGCCCGCATGCCTGATCTCTCCTACCTCGCCGCCGTCCGGGAGTCGTACGACACGGTCGCCTCCGACTACTTCGAACAGGTCAAGCCTCCGGCGGAGCTGGATCCGCTGTCACGAGGGATGCTGAACGTCTTCGCAGAGGTGGTGCGAACGGCCGACCTCGGGCCCGTCGCCGACCTGGGATGTGGGCCCGGCAAAGTCACGGCTTGCCTTGCCGAGCGGCAAGTGTCTGCGTTCGGCATGGACCTATCGCCCGCCATGGTCGAACTGGCCCGCAGTTCCTACCCAGATCTGCGTTTCGGCGTCGGCTCGATGACCTCGCTCCCGATCGAGGACGACGGCCTCGGAGGCATCCTCGCCTACTACTCCACCCACCACACACCACCGGCGTTGCTGCCGGTGGTGTTCGGCGAGTTCCACCGCACTCTCGCGCCTGGCGGCTGTTTGATGCTCGCCGGCCACGTAGGGGCCGACCAGCATCTACGTCCCACACAGGCGTACGGCGGTCATCCGGTGACTTACGAGTCCTACCTGTTGCCGCCTGATCGGATTGCCGAACTCCTGAAGCGGGCCGGGCTCGTCCTCACCGCACGTCTGGTGGAGGAACCCAGCGAAGGGGCTGAGAGGACATTCGCCACCTTTCTTGCCCACAAGCCCGAACGGCCTTGAGGTTCGAACCCTTCTGGGGTGGTGAAGCGGAGTCGGTGAAGACGGGCACGCCGAGGTCGGCCGGCTGAGGCCGGCCGTCAGCCGGGGCCCGGCTGAGGCTGTTGAGCTTGGCGATGGCAGCGTCGAGGCTGACCTGGAGCCCTTCGACTTCACCGAGCCAGCCGTTACCTCGGGCTTCGCGGATGCGTTCGAGGTTCTGGATGATCTCGATGAGGCGCGGTCCTTGGCGGGGTCCGATCCGGAGGACCGCCACTCCTGCTCGGTGGGTTCCCGGTACTCCTCGACGGGCCTCTCCGAGCGCCGGCGGTCGAGGAAGCCGCGATAGGTCCTGATCAGGTCGTCCTGGAAGAACGCTAGGGGCGGAGTCGGGTATGGGCATGTCCGAATGCCCTGGCTTCAGGCGTCAGTGGTGCGGGGCCTTCAGAGGGGTTAGTCACCGGCTGCGACGAGCAGAGTGAGTGTGGCTGCGGAACGGTCGACAAGGACCAGCTCGTGGTAATCCATGTGGATGGGGCCATAGTCGTGGAACGCGTCTTCGGGGAGCTGTCCCAGCACGTATCGGCTGGTCGCTGTGCGGATCGGGGTGTAGACCTCCTGCCGCAGGCGTGATTGGAGTTGCTCTGGAACGTCGCCGTGCCGGCCGGCCCACGAGTGGATGGTGTCGGCCGCGGTTGCGTCGTCGACTGCCCTGTAGGTGTCAGGGGTGATGCGGTCAAGCCACCATTGACCGTGCCGAGGCCAGTCTTGAACGCCGGCTCCGTCGTACGTGTCCCGAAACTGAGGGTCTGCGATCAAGGCGGCCAGCACGCTTCGGTCGTCCAGCGCCTCGGACGCCAGCTGGAAACGCTTGGCGTTGACCCAGCGGTAGCCATGGGAGCCCTCGCCGAAGTCGAAGTCTCGGAAGTTGATGAAGGGACTGTCCAGGTGGACGAGGGCGGGCGCTGGTTCCATGGTGGTCATCGTAGATCTCGACGCTACTCACCCCCTTCGGTGATCTGCGTCGGACTGACCGGCGACTGCACTCATCGGGCCGTGCCCAGCTTCCTCCTGGGGCCGCGCGCGGCGGGCTGCCGCTCCTTCTCCTGCGCGCCCTCGGCCCAGAGCGATCGCACATGCCCGAGGTGGCGGGCCATGCACTTCTCGGCGTCTTTCGCGTCACCCGCCACCATCAGGTCGAGCAGTTCGACGTGCTCCTCGGCGGACGGGATCAGCTGGTCGCGCTCGTCCAGGGCGGTCAGCCCGTACAGCCGCGAGCGCTTGCGCAGATCGCCGACCGTCTCGACGAGCCGGTCGTTGCCGGCGAGCGCGAGCAGGGAGAGATGGAACTGCCGGTCGGCCTCGAGATAGCCGATGAGGTCGTGCCTGTGCGCGGCGCGCACGATGTCCTCCGCCACCGGCCGCAGCGCCTCCAGGTCCTCGACTGAGGCGCTGCGGGTGATCCGGCCGACCATGGGGACCTCGATCAGGACGCGGATCTCGGAATACTGGTCGAGATCGCGTTCGTTGACCTCCGTGACACGGAAGCCCTTGTTACGGACGGGCTCGACGAGGCCCTCTCGTGCCAGGTCGAGCATTGCCTCGCGCACCGGTGTCGCGGAGATCCCGAAGTCCTCGGCCAGGCCGGGCGCCGAGTAGACCTCCCCGGGGCGCAGCTCGCCGGAGATGAGCGCGGCGCGCAGGGCGTGGGCGACCTGGTCCCGCAGCCGCTCCCTGGCGGTGATGAGGTTGCGCTGCTTCAGGTGGCCCATGGTGGTGGTGTTCCTTTCGCCCTGTGCCCTCGTGGCCGAGAGGACCACCAGCGTACGATGTCACGTTGTTTTCGCAGGTGACTACGGGTGGGGCCATACCCTCCAGGGCCCCTCGCGAACACGGGCTTGGATCAGTGCCCTTCGGTCAGCGCCCCCATCCACGCCTCGATCGCGTCGGGGGTGCGCGGCAGTGCTCCCGACATCAGCCGTGCCCCCTCGGCCGTGATGACCAGGTCGTCCTCGACGCGCACGCCGATACCGCGCAGTTCGACAGGGAGCGTCTCGTCGTCGGGCTGGAGGTAGAGGCCGGGCTCGACCGTCAGCACCTGCCCCTGCTCCAGCACCCCGTCGAGATAGGCCTCCGCCCGCGCCTGCGCGCAGTCGTGGACGTCGAGCCCGAGCATGTGGCCGCTGCTGCACAGCGTGTAGCGCCGATGGAAGTCGCCCTCGGGGCTCTTGAGGACTCCCCACTCCGTGAGCCCTTCCGCGATCACCCGCATCGCGGCGCGGTGGAAGTCGCGGAACCGTGCCCCCGGCCTGAGCGCGGCGATGCCCGCGTCCTGGGCGGCGAGCACGAGTTCACAGACCTGCCGCTGCACGGGCGAGAACCGCCCGGAGAGCGGGAGGGTGCGCGTGATGTCCGCCGTGTACAGGCTGTCCGTCTCCACGCCGGCGTCCAGGAGCAGCAACTGCCGTGCGTCCGGGGGGCCGTCGTTGCGTATCCAGTGCAGGACGCAGGCGTGGGCCCCGGCCGCGGCGATGGTCTCGTAGCCGGTGCCATTGCCCTCCGCGCGCGCATGCAGTCCGAAGACGCCCTCGATCCAGCGCTCGCCGCGCGGATGGGCGAGGGCTCGCGGCAGGGAACGCACGACGTCCTCGAAGCCCGCGGCGGTGTGGTCCACGGCGAGCTGGAGCTGCTCCACCTCCCAGGCGTCCTTCACGAGCCTCAATTCGCTCAAAACCGAGGCGAGTTCGGCGTCGGTCGAGGCGTCGCGCCCCGGCGGCAGCGTTCCCCGCGCATCCAGACCGTCGCAGCGGATCCCCGTCATCAGCTCGGCCTCGGCCAGGTCGGGACGCTGCCCGACCCAGAACTCGCCGTAGCGGCGGTCCCGGTAGAAGCCGGCGTCGGTGCGCGGCGACCGCGGCCGGACGCCCGGCCTGCTCCTCCCCGGTCAGGCCGGTGAGCCAGGCGTACGCGCTGTGCGGCCGAAAGTGGTGGTCACAGTCGTTGGAGCGGACCCTCAACTCTCCGGCAGGGATGATCAGCCGCTCGCCGGGGAAGCGGGCCGACAGTCTGCCGCGACGTGCGGCGGTGAAGCCGGCGACGGGCAGCCGGATGTCGCCGGGCAGCGGGGAGGCCGCCCAGCCGCCCGCCATGAACTCCTCGAACTCCGCGGAGGGCGGCAGGTCGTGACTGACCGTTCGGTGGGTGCCGGCCACGGGTTCCTTCATTGCGTCCTCCTCGATTTCGCGCACGCCTCTTGTGTAGTGCAATTTCACATTACTATGTTACCGGTCACATCTCATCGCCCTGGTTCGGACTGTTCGTGGAGTGACCGCTGATGAACGAGCGCACACCTGCACCGCCGCTCTGGTGGCGACCCTCACCTTCCCCCTCGGCGCGGCCGGCTGCTCCGGCGACACGCGTTCCACGAGCGGCAGGGGCCGCAGCGTGAACACCGGCCGTTTTCCGCACGAGTTCTCCGGCGGCCAGGTCCAGCGCATCTGCATCGCCCGTGCGCTGGGCCACAAGCCCACGCCTGATCGTCGCGGACGAACCGGTCTCGGCGCTCCGCGTCCGAGGCGCCGGAGCGCAGGCCCCGCGGCGCCGGGCCAGGTCCGTCGGGTGGCCTGCCACTGCCCCGAGCCCCTCTGAAGGGGCACGTCCGCAATCCATGGTGCACAGGTCTTTACTGTGCCATTTCACATTACTACGTTACGCATCACATGTTGCATCAGTTCAACTGCCGTCTCCACCAAGGCAGTTGGAGTCCGAGGTGCCTTCCCATCGCACAGCGCAACCTCTTGCCACCTCCCACACAGGAGCCAATGTGTTCCAGTCCAGACAGTCACTCCGACCGCCGCGCCCCGTCGCGCGCGGATCCCTGCGCGCGGTCCTGATCACCGTGACGGCTCTCGCGCTCGGCGTGACGGCCGTCCAGCCCGCCTCTGCGGCCGAGCCCGCTCCCACGGCTCCCGCCGCGCCTTCGGCGATACGGTCGGCCTCCCAGCCGAACCCCACCGACAGGGTCGACCGCCTCGCCGAGGCCCCGGAGCGCGCTGCCCGTACGCTCCCGACACCGGGCGGCCTCACCGGCGGCCGTGTTCCAGGACCTCGTACCCCCGCACAGAAGGGCAAGGCCGATACGGGCACGGCAAACGTGCCCTGCACGCTCGACGGCGTCACGGGCCTTGCCCCAGGGGAGTTCGCGGACTTCCTCGCCGACCCCGCCGTCACCGCCGACGGCTGTCTGCGGTCGATCCTGTGGACCTGGGATCAGCGCCTCGTCCCCGTCATGTCGGACGCGCACGTCCAGGCCGTCTCCCGCCGCATCGCCGGCCTCGCCGCATCCCACGACGGCAGGAACGGCAGCCACCTGCTGGAGATGTTCACGTATCTCCACGCCGTCGCGTACCACGACTTCTCGCGCGACGAGATCGACATCACCGACGCGCCGACCCTCACCACCATGCGACGTGCCGTCGCCCGCTTCGGCTCGGCGAATCGCACCTTCGATGCCACCCGCAGCAACGCCGAGACCCTGCGCGAAGCGCTCTACGCGGCCTCGGCACCTGGTCTGCGCCAGTACCAACTCGCGCTGGTCAAAAGGGTGCTGGCCACCATGGACGCCCGGCACCCCGACACCGCCCAGGACACCTCATGGGCCGGCGCCGCCCTCGCCGCGCTCAGCCTGAACTACCTCGGCGTCTATCCCGGCAACCAGGACACCGCCTTCCATGCCGCGGCGAAGGCTTCCCCGTCCTACCGGGCCGCCTTCAAAACCTTCGCCCGCCACACGCACCTCAAGGACAGGCCCAACGCCTGGGTCGTGCGTGACGCGCTGAGCGAGTACGGCCGCTTCGGCCAGATCGACGGGCTCCGCAACACGACCGTCTCCGACCTGGGCGCCCTCCTTGGCGTCACGGCACGCACATTCGGTGACAGCAGCGAGCCCTGGGCCAAGGTCGCCACCTGGCTGGGTGTGTACGAGGCCTGCGCCCCCTACCGCGTGTGCAAGTCCGACATCGAGAAGCGCCTCTTCCCTTACACCTACGTCTACGGCGTCGACGGCATCGACCGCATCAGGGTCCGCACCGGCCTCGACCGGGCCACCGTCGACCAGCTGTACTACGCGAGCAAGCAGGTCAAGGCGCAGTTCCATCGCGTGGTCGGCAGTGACGAGCCCCTCGCGGGCGACCCCAACTCAACCCTGAACATCGTCCTGTACTCCTCCCGCAAGCAGTACGAGATCTTCCACCCGCTGCTGACCGGCATGGGCACCGACAACGGCGGCATCTACATCGAGAACGGCGCGACCTTCTACACGTACCAGCGCCGAGTCCCGCAGGACTCCTCGCTCACCCTGGAGGAGCTGTTCCGCCACGAGTACGGGCACTACCTCAACGGCCGGTGGGCGGTGCCCGGCTTCTTCGGCGAGGGCCCCTGGTACCAGGGCGATCGCACCACGGCCATGGACGAGGGCACGGCGGAGTTCTTCGCCGGCGCCAGCCGCAGTGACGGCGTCAAGGTCCGCAAGTCGCTCGTCCAGGGCGTCATCGACGACACGGCGAACGGCGGACCGCGGATGACCGTGGACCAATTGCTGCACGCCACGTACGACGGCGACGGCTTCCGCTTCTACGACTACGCGGGCACGTTCTTCGAGTTCCTGTGGACGCAGCACCCCTCACTGCTGCGGGAGATGTACCGCAGCCTGCGCGCCGACGACCCGGCCGCGTTCGACGCCTGGCGCGACCGGCTCGGCAAGGATATGGGCCTGCAGAGCGCGTACGACGCCTTCCTCGACGCGCAGATCGCCCATGTCGACGACCTGTTCGTGCCGAACACCGGCTACGTTCCCGTGGACCAGCTCCGCAACGACTCCGCCGACGGAGTCCGCGCTTCCTTCGTCGCGACGACCGGCAGCATCCCCGCATGCCAAGGCAGCGGCACGGCCGAGCGGCCCCGGTTCGTCTGCACCGGCCGCATCACCGCGAACCTGACCGACGCAGGCGACGCCGACCTCGTCTTCAAGGACATGTCCGAGACGGTCGACTACTTCCTCCTCGACCGCGCCGCGGGCGGCGACAACAACCTGACGGACATGAACTGCTCGTTCGACGACGTGGACATCTGGTCCGACCGACGCGCGGGCACCTCGGACTACCTCTGCGAGGGCCCCCTCCGCAGCTGACACACCACGCGGCACCTCACGCGAGACCGCCTGCGACACCAACGCGCGCCACCGCCCCACACGGTGGCGCGCGTTGGCTCTTCATGCCGAGCGCCGCCCGGATGCAGCCGGGCCGCCAGTCTCTCGAAGGAACTCCGGTGCCGCCCAGCGCCCCGGCGAGCACTGCGGATCGTCCCGCCGACCTTTCGGCGAACTCGCCGCCCGCCACCAGGCCGGACTGCAGCTCGGCTCGCTCATCCTGTGGCTCCGCGAACCCGTGCTGTGAATGCGTCTCAGTGGCCGCGTGGCTTGACGGCGAGCACAGTCGGTGGGATCCCCAGCGCCTCCAGCCGGGACACGAGTTCTGCCTTCTGTTCCTCTGTGACGGCAATCCACAGGGACGTTCCCGAGTCACTGGCGCTGAAGACCAACCGGTCCCCTCGCCAGCCTTCAGCATTGATCGTGTACGGGGCCAGGTCCGACAGCACCTCGAACTGTCTGTCGTCGCGGACGTCGATGTCTATCCCCATCCCGGTATCGGCGCCGGGGGAGCGAGTGCCGGCCGAGACCTCCTCGCGTGCCAGGGACAACGCACGCTCGTATGCGTGCAGCACCGCAGGTGGCCAGGCATCGTCGCTGTAGGCGTCGAGGTGAGCCACGCCGATGTCCGAACGCAGCACCCGAAGCGCCTCACGATGAACAAGCGCGACATCCGCGGCACTCGATCCGTCCATGAGCACGAGTTCGCAGCGCGGGCCGCCATCCTGATTGGTCACATGCATGAATATCCCACGACGTGTCCGCTTGTCCGACCCGCGTCCATGCAGGAAGGCCGCAGGACTCGGCCTTTGTCGGACACGGCCTGGGCGGACCGCTTCGGCTTGCGCCCAGCGGGCGCAGCCGAGGCTCAGCTGCTTCCGTGATCATCGAGGGTGAGTAGTTGCGGTACAGGAAGTGCCGCTGAGATTGATCACGGTCGGCCGGCACTCCGGGGCCTGGTTCCGCTGAGGTTCCAGGAAACCCCCGCCGGGCAGCTCTCGGGACTGGTTACGGTCCCTCGCCGGTTCAATGGCCGGACTCGGCGTGCGCGCCGTGGTCACCGAGCTGGGCTTCGAACCAGTCGTGCAGGGCGTCGACCAAAGCGGAATCCTCCGTGGTGTAGGTCAGCGTGGCCCCGTTCGCCCGGTCGTCGTAGTGCACCTCGATACGGTCGTACCCCTCACGCAGTTCGGCGAGGCCGGGCATGCCGGCGCCATGGATCCGGGCGGGGTCGGCGAAGTCGCCCCGGCTGAACGCCCCGGCTTCCTTGCGCAGGTGAGTGCGTATCAGGGCGATCTGCTCGGTATCGCCGCGCTGGTCGACCACGACGTGTTGGGTGCCACCCCTGGTCGTGGGGATGAAGCGGTGGGTGGTCTGCTCAAGGTCGAAGGGCATCACGGTTTTGCCTCGCTCTGCCACCAGCTTCCGTCGTTCGGCCTGGCCCTCGCCTGGATCCTGCCGTGAGCCGCTGGTCAGTAGGGCGACAGCCGTCACCGCGCCGGCGACGACCACGCCCACGCCCGCCAACAGGGCCCGGCCCTTGCTATTCATCCAGCGCCTCCACCATCACATCGAGGGCGTGCAGTACGCCCGCTCTTTCGTGGGCCGGGATCGAATCGAGCAGCCGGGAGAACCGCTCCCGTCGTGCATCGACCAGGTTCTGCGCCGCTCGCCGTCCCGCAGGGGTGAGCCGCAGTACGACGCCGCGCCCGTCGTCGAGGGCCGGGGCGCGTTCCACCCAGTCACGGGCGGACAGCTGTCTGACCAGCCGGCTCACGGTGCTCTTTTGCAGCCGCAGTCGACGGGTGAGTTCGACCTGCCGCAGTTCGCCTTCCTGTGCCAGCTCGCTCAGGGCATGCGCCTCGGAGACCGGGATCGGCCGGCCACAAGGAGTCGTTTCCGGCTGGTGCAGCCCGAAGGCGCGGACGAAGCTCCCCAGAGCGTCCTGGAGAACGACCGGGTCATCAGCCCTGCGATCGCTCGACATGGTTCGACCGTACAACCAAAAGGTTCGATGGTGCAACCAGTTTTGAGGTGCCGGCATCCGGTCATCGGCTCTCATCCGCTGGTTTGGTGCGCGCTGTCCAGGGTGCTGCGCAATCGGACGCGATCAGACCTCGTTCGGGTGAGGCAGTGCCGCGTGTCCTGAGACAGCGGCTGCATCTGGTGATCCTCACCTACGTAGGTCGGTGACATCGAGAGGGCTGGGGTCTGCTGATGAGTCCGCATATCCACGTTGGCAAAGGGGCGGATGAAGCCGACTCGCGGAGGCTGCTGACGATCGCCGGCGGGCTCATGCTTGGGGGCTTCGTACTCAACGTCATCCTGACCGCCGTGCTTCATCCCTCGGGAGAGGAGAACGACCATACGGCGATCTTCACCGAGTACGCGGACAGCAGCGCCTGGGTCGCCGTTCATCTTGGTCAGTTCATCGGCGTCCTGGTGACGCTGAGCGGCCTCCTCGTGCTGTACCGCGTCCTGCGCGGTGCCGACGGGCCTTGCCTGGTCGCGCAGCTAGCGGCAGCGGCAACTGTTGCGACTGCCGCGATCTGGGCTGTTCTGCAGGGGCTGGACGGCGTGGGACTGAAGCAGGCCGTCGACTCATGGTTCAGCGCGTCGGGCACGGAGAAGGCGATCCGCTTTGCCAACGCCGAGACCGTGCGCTGGCTGGAATGGGGATTCCAGAGCTACTTCCGCATCATGCTCGGACTGACCCTCGCGCTCTTCGGGGCCGCGATTCTCGCCAGTCGCCGCATCGCCGGCTGGCTGGGCTGGACCGCTCTTGTCGCAGGTGTGTGCTCTGTGATCTTCGGAGTCGACGTGGGCTACAGCGGTCTGGCCAGTGGGCTCCAGGACGTCCTCGGCCTCCTCATGTTCATCCTCGTCCTGGTCTTCGCCCTCGGAGTGCTCGTCGCCGGAGTGCGCGAGCGCGGCCGTCACAACGGCTGAGCAGTGGCCATCACGCCCCCGCCATCCGTGCGCGGGTGCGGCGCACCTCCACCTTGCCTCCGGTAGAGCGACCGGGTCCGGTGGACCGGAAGGGGTGCCACACGATCTGGCAGGACATCGCCTGGAGGCGGCTGCGCAGCGCCGTGGTGTGCACCGGCTGACCGGCCGGCGCTGCGTACGTACGGGTGCCAGACCGCCTGGACCTGCACCAGGTCGTAGGGGAAGGCTCGTTCCAGGCTCTGGGCATGAAGATCACGGTGCGGTCAGCAGCTGAGGCAGACCTGCCAGAGCTGCTGACCCTCTACAGCGAGCTGAACCCGGACGACGCGCCCTTGCCCGAGTCATCTGCAGATGACATCTGGGCAGCCATGCCGAGGCAGCAGGGACGGACCGTCCTCGTCGCCCACGCTGACGGCACCATGGCCGGAACGGCGGACTGCATCGTCATGCCGAACCTCACCCGCGGCGGTCGAGCCATCCTGTTCGTGGAGAACGTCGTGGTGTCCGACTCCTTCCAGCGGCGTGGCATCGGACGCCAACTGATGGAGGCCGTCGTGCAGCTGGGCGAGTCGGCCGGCTGTTACAAGGTGCAGCTGTTGTCAGCGGACGACGCGTACGTCCACACCTTCTACGAAGCGTGCGGCTTCAAAGCCCTGGCACAGGGCTTCCGCCGCTACATCCCATAGACCGCCCCGCCTGGGTGGTCGGGGGCGATCACCCGTTGTACGGGCACGGGGACGGTTGAGAATCTCGTGCTGGGGCCGGCGTGCGCGTTTTCTTCGCGCCAGTGCCGCACAAGGCAACGTTCGCCACTGTTGGCAGCGCGGGGCTGTCACGACAGACGGCTCCACATGGAGTTGATCGCGCGGGGGCGGGACGCTGATGTGTATGCCCTGGATGGATCACGGTGAAGCTGAACACGTCGCTCAGCAGGCCGCACCGTCGCACGCTTGATCCGCGCGAAGGGCGCCTTCTGATATCGACCGTGGTGGTTAAGCCTTCGGCGCGTCGGCGAGCTTGTCCAGTTCGCGCATGGCCTCGGCGTGGGCGCTCATCCGGCGCGCCACGCTGCCGCTCGTGAAGAGCGCCACACCGGCGGCCGTTACGGGCAGGGACAGCCCGAGCACGGCCAGGGCCTCGGGCCAGTCGCGTTCGTTCTGGCACCAATCGTGTCTGTACAGACCCTCGTTGGCCGTGCCGCGCTCCGTGAACAACCGTGATTCGCATTGTTCGGGGTAGCGGTCGTCAGGCTTCCTGTCGACCTCGTACGGTGTGAGGAGCAACAGGAAACACCATGTCCACAAGAGCGCCGCCAAGGACAACAGACCCATGCCCCAGGCCCGTATTCGACTGGCCCGGTTGCGGAAGTCGAGGTCGTACTCACGTGATCGCATGGCGACCGAATCTAGCAGTGTGCCTGGTCAGCCCAAGGCGGCGGTGCCGGCGGCAGGAGTTCCCGCTCGGTTCGGGGCTGCACCGCTGCAACACTCGACGCCGTCACTCCCGGCTCGGGCAGCGCAGCCCGATCGCCTACGAGAACGCCGGAAACGCGACATCAACTACCGGCTGACACAGCCGCATGACCGTGTCCAGCGGTCGGGGTCACGCCGCCGGGCGCTGGCGCGATCGGCAGCCAAGGGCCGCGCGTCGCCCAGCGCGCCCTCACGCCGCGCGGGACGGGCCGGCCTCGGGTGGCCGGGGGTCGTGCCAGTGTTCGCCGGGCCGCAGCACCGTCTCGGCCTCCTTCGGGCCCCAGGTGGCCTGTTCGTACGGATGCGGGGCACCCTCCGCGCCGTCGAGCACCGGGTCGACGACGCTCCACGCGGCCTCGACGGTGTCCTGCCGGGCGAACAACCAGCGTTGCCCTTCCAGCGCCGCGCCGATGAGCCGGTCATAGGGGCGCATGTCCTGGGCGGCGCTTTCGTGGAAGGTGAGCGCGTCGATCTGAGGCTGGGCGCCTGGGCCCGGCTTCTTGCCCACCATGGCCCATGTCATGGCCGTATCGGGCCGCAACCGGACGCGCAGGTGGTTGGAACCGAGAGCGGGGCCCAGCCCGAACGTGTCGCACGGCGGGCGCCGGAACGTCACGAGGATCTCCGTGGCCGTCACCGGCAGCTTCTTCCCCGCCCGGATGTACACGGGCACGCCGGACCAGCGCCACGAGTCCACCGCGAACCGCGCCGCCACGAACGTCTCGGTGCGGGACCCCGCGGCCACGCCCTCGACGTCGTCGTACCCGTCGTACTGGCCGAACACAGTGTCGTGCGGGTCGAGCGGCTGGAGGGCCTTGATGACACGTGCCCGCGAGTCCTGCCAGTTGGCGAGGCCCGGCCCCTCCGGCGGGTCCGCGGCCACGGTGGCGAGCACCTGCAGCAGATGGTTCTGCAGTACGTCCCGCACTGCTCCGGTGCGGTCGTAGAAGCGGCCCCGGTCGTCCACGCCGAACGCCTCGGCCATCGTGATCTGGATGCTCTCGACGTAAGTGCGGTTCAGCAGTGGCTCGAGAACGGAGTTCGCGAAACGGACGAACATGAGGTTCTCGATCTGCTCCAGCCCGAGCCAGTGGTCCACGCGGAAGACCGAGTCCTCGGGGAACACCTCGTGGACGGTCGCGTTGAGCTCGCAAGCGCTGCGCAGGTCCGTCCCGAAGGGCTTCTCGATCATCACTCGGGCCCCTTCGGCATGCCCGGTGGTCGCGATGCCCTGGGCGATGCGCCCGAACAGCGCCGGAGGGACCTCCAGGTAGAAGAGCGCGCGTCGGGAGTCGCGGAGTTCGCCGGCCAGGGTGTCGTACGTCGCCGGGTCGGTGAGGTCGCCGTCGATGTAGCGCAGCGCGTCGAGAACCCGGCCGGCCGGGGCACCGGCCGGGTCGATGCCGTTGTTGCGGAATGAGGCTGTCGCGTAGTCCCGGAACTGATCCAGTCCCCAGCCGCTCTTCGCCACACCGATCACGGGCACGTCGAGCAGCCCCCGCCCCGCGAGTCCGGCGAGCGCCGGGAACGTCTCCAGTTTGGCGAGGTCTCCAGTGGCGCCGAAGATGACGAGGGCGTCGACGCTGTCCGTTGTTGCCATGGTCTCTCCCGTGCGGTGGGGCTTGGGGGGTCCGGGCTCATCCGAGCCGTTGGACGAGGTGGTCGCCGACACGCAGGGCGTTGGCCATCACCGTCAGGGATGGGTTGACCGCGCCGATGCTCGGGAGGAATCCGGCGTCGACGACGTACAGGTTGTCCAGGTCGTGGGCACGGCAGTTGACGTCCAGGGCGGAGGAGTCCGGATCGTCCCCGAAGCGGACGGTGCCCGCCTGGTGGGCCGTGGCGCCGATCGGCATGTCCTTGTGCAGGTAGACCATGTGGGGAAGCAGGCGGTGGGGGTGCATGCCCAGGTCCTCCAGCATGCCCGCCAACTTGTGGCGAAGGCGTCGCAGGCCTTCCGTGTTGGTGTCCCTGAGCGCCAGGCGCACATTGCCGTCCGGGCCCACGGTGACCCGGTTGTCGGGGTCGGGCAGGTCCTCTCCGCAGAGCCAGAAGTCCACCGAGTGGTGGGCCAGGACCTCCAGGGGCATGTCCGGGGGTGAGACGCCCGCCCAGTGCGGGGCGTCGGCGCGGATCTGCTCCGCGTCGGACTTGCCGAGCATCTGGATCCCGCCCAGCGGGTAGTCCCAGTCGTCCGCGCCGTGGTACCAGTCGTTCACGGCCAGGGTCTTCTGGAAGCGCGTGGGATTGGGTTCCCGCGACACCGCCATGAGCGCCTCGTTGTTGTGCCGGAGGTAGTGTCTGCCCACCACGTCCGAGCTGTTGGCGAGGCCGCGGGGGTGGTGCGCGGAGGCCGACTTCAGGAGCAGGACCGCGGAGTTCACCGCGCCGCAGGCAACGGCGAACACGTCCGCCCGGAAGCGGGCGGTCGTGCCGTCCTCCAGGGTGGTCACCGCTTCGGTGACGGTCCGGCCGGTGGGATCCGTCTCCAGCCGGTCGACCCTGGCATGCGTGAGCAGCGAGACGTTCCCGTGTCGCAGGGCCGGGGTGACGCAGACGATCTCGGCGTCCGACTTGGCGAGCAGGAGGCAGGGGAAGCCGTCGACCCGGTCACACCGCACGCACGCGCTGTCACGGGTGGGGACTCCGTCGGGTCCCTCGGTGAGGTCGACGCCGATCGGTAGGGGGAAGGGGTGCAGTCCCAGCCCGCCGAGCCGGTCGGCGAGTTGCTGGATCCGGGGCTCGTGAGTCACCGGCGGATGCGGGTACGGAAGGCTCGCCGGACCTTCGGTGGGGTCCGTGCCGTGCTGTCCGTGCACCCGGTAGAGCTGTTCCGCCTGGGAGTAGTAGGGCTCCAGGTCGGTGTAGTCCAGCGGCCAGCCGGGCGACAGCCCGCCGTGGTGTCGTATCTCGTGGAAGTCCTCGGGTCGCAGCCGGAACAGGGCCGCGCCGTAGAACTTGGTGTTGCCGCCGACGTAGTAGTTGACCTCGGGCGGGAAGGGCCGGCCCTCATGGTCGTACCAGATGTCGTCGGCGCGGTAGCGAGACTCGACGAACACGGCACGGGACTGCCAGTTCTCACGCTCCCTCGGCAGGTAGCCGCCCCGTTCGATGATGAGGACCCGCTTGCCCGATGGGGCGAGGCGGTGGGCGAGCGTGCCGCCCCCGGCACCGCTGCCGACGATGACGACGTCGTAGTGCTGATCGTCCACTGGACCCTCCGTGGCGTGAGCCCCGGACACAGGACGGACCCTTTCAGGCTAGTTCCGTGCCGCTCGAACCGCATCCGCGTCACCACAGGTGGGGCGGCGGCGTGCTGCGACGCCGTTTCGGCGCGCGGCCCTGCACCAGCCGGTCGAGGGCGTCGTCGAGCGTCGTCGCGGCCATGATGAGCGCCAGGTGGGTGAAGGCCTGCGGGAAATTTCCCAACTGCTCGCCGGTCGGACCGATTTCCTCGGCGAAGAGCCCGACGTGGTTGGCGTAGGTGAGCATCTTCTCGAAGGCGAACCGGGCCTGCTCCAGGCACCCGGCGCGCGCGACGGCGTCGACCCAGAGGAAGCTGCAGAGACTGAAGGTGCCTTCGCTGCCGCGCAGCCCGTCCGGCGAGGCGTGGGGGTCGTAGCGGTAGACCAGACTGTCGGAGACCAGGGAGCTCTCCATGGCGTCCAGCGTGCTCAGCCAGTCGGGGTCGGTGGGGGAGGCGAAACCGACGCGCGGTGCCAGCAGCAGCGAGGAGTCGAGGACGTCGTCCTCGTAGTGCTGGACGAAGGCTCGGCGGCCGCTGTGCCACCCCTTCTCCATGACCTGGGTGAAGACGGTGTCGCGCGCCGTCCTCCACCGCGCCACGTCGGCCGGCCAGGACAGTCGGTCCGCCAGCCGCAGACCCCGGTCGAAGGCGACCCAGGACATCACCCGGCTGAACGTGAAGTCCTGCCGGCCGCCCCGGGTCTCCCAGATGCCGTCGTCCGGCTGGTCCCACAGCGTGGTGAGCTCGTCCAGGACGCGTGCGACGGCCTTCCATTCGCGGGAGGAGAGGCCGGGGCCGTCGTCCGGGCCGTGCGCGCCCCGCCCTTGTGCGAGGGCGTAGAGGGCTTCGCCGTATATGTCCAGCTGCAACTGGTCCTTGGCCGCGTTGCCCACCCGAACGGGAGCCGAGCGCCGGTAGCCCTCCAGGTGCCCGAGCATCTCCTCCGGCAGGTCGGGGTCGCCGTCGACGCGGTACATGATCTGCAAGGGCGTTCCGCCGGGCCCGTGCGGCAGGTCCGCCCTCTCCGAGAGCCGCCGCATCAGCCAGTCGGTGAAGGCCGTCGCTTCCTCCACGAAGCCCAGGTCGAGCAGGGCCCGGACGGACAGGGAGCCATCCCGTATCCAGGTGTAGCGGTAGTCCCAGTTGCGCTCCCCGCCGACCTGCTCCGGCAGCCCCATGGTGGCGGCGGCGATCGGCGCCCCCGTGGGCAGGTACGTCAGCAGTTTGAGCGTGATCGCCGCACGGTGCACCATGTCCGGCCAGCGGCCGGCGTAGCGAGTGGTCCGCACCCAGCCCTGCCAGAATCGGATCGCCTGCCACAGCCGTTCGGTGAGCCCGTCGACGGCGATGGGCTCGGGCGCTTCGCCGCCCGCGTCGCAGACGGTGAGGGCGACGCCCGCCGTCTCACCGGCGTTCAGTACGACCGTGCCGTCGACATCGTCGCCCTGCCGGCGCAGAGGGAACGTGGCCTGCAGATGGGCGTCGAGACGCGCACCGCGGAACACGGCCCGCCCTTCGCGCGCCGAGCCCCGCCCCTCGCGCGTCGAGCCCGGCCCCTCGTCCGTCGAGAGGATGTGGCGGTCGCGCCCGAAGTCGAAACGGGGCGCGCACTCCAGACGGAACCGTATGGTGCCGCGCATGCACCGCAGGACACGGATCAGGGCGTGCCGGTCCGAGGGTGTGGGGGAGAGCAGGGGAGGCATCCAGTCCATGAGTTCCCCGACCCCGTCCGGCGACATGAACCGCGTCACCAGGACCGCTGTGCCGGGGTAGTACAACTGCTTGCTCGTCCCGTCCGGAGTGTCGGGCCCCAGGCTGAAGTGCCCGCCGACGTCATGGTCGAGGAGGGCGGAGAAGATGCCGGGTGAGTCGAACCGCGGGGCGGCATACCAGTCGACGACGCCTTCCGACGAAATCACGGCCGCCGTCTGCAGATCGCCCACCAGTCCGTGGTCCGCGATGAGGGGGTATCGCTGCACAAGACACTCCAGGTGGTCCGTCAGTGTCATTATCCGACTCCCGCCCGGATCCGTCGCCCGGGCGGCCCCGCCCCATCGCCTCCGCACTGTCGCCTCCGCCGGGACCACCCACGGGGGCCTACGCTGGAAGACGGGCCTCCGCCGACGGCGTGGCCCGCCGATTCGCCGGCTCGTCGGAGGTGGTGTTGGCCTTGTACCGCACACGCGCAGCTTCCGGTACGCGAACGCCCCCGCACCGTGCCTGACGGCCTGTCACCGAACGCACCGCGACGCCGTGACGCCCTGCGCTCGGCGGTCAGGGTGACCGTCGCGGTCTGCGCCGGCTTCTACGCCTGCCGGTACGGCCTGCAACGCCCGGTGATGTCGGTCTACGCCCTGTTCGGAGTCATCGCCCTCGGGGTGCTGTCCCGGATGACGGGATCGGGTCGCGCTCGGTCGGCCGGTGTGGTGAGGGCACTGCCGGTGGCGCTCACGCTCACCGCCGTCGGCACCCTCCTCGCGGTACACACCTTGACGGCGGTGCTGGGCATGGTCGTCGTCGGTTTCACCTTCACGTTCAGCGCCGTTGCGGGACCGCGCGTCGCCGGGCCGTCCAGCGGTCTCCAACTGTGCTACATCCTGGCCTGCTTCCCGCCCTACGCCCCGCAGCAGATCGGCGACCGACTCGCCGGACTGGCCCTCGGCATGGGCCTGCTCGCCGCGGCGGAACGCTGGCTCCTGCCCGAGAAGCCCACCCGCGGATACCGGACCAGGCTGGCCCTCGCCTCCGCCACGGCCGCGCGGCTCGCCGCCCGCCTCGCCGCCGACGGCCGGACCGGGGAGGGCACAGACGACCGCACGGTGGACGCAATCGCCGACGACCTCAGTCCCGCGAGGCTGCCGCAGGGTGAGCGGCCCGCGGCGCCGTCCCGGACCAGCCGTGCCTATGCCCAGGCCGGAGCGTCCGCCCGGACCTTGCTGCACCAGCTGAGGGGGCTCACCCACACCCGGCCCGACTGCCCCGACGCGCTCGCCGCGGCCCTGCTGGAGGCGGTGGCCGACACGTGCCGGCACACTGCCGAAGCCCTGCGCGACGAGGCGCCGCCGCGACCCGGCGCCGTGCACGAGGCCATCGTCCGGTTCCAGACGGCACGACGCCGGGCCGTCCACGAGCGGCCCGAGCCCGACCCGCGCTTCCGTGCAGCCGTCCTCGCCGCGGCCGAGTCGGCCCGCAATGTCGAGCTCGCCGCACGGGTGGCCCTGTGCGGCCGAGGCATCGGATCCGTGGAACCGCGGTCCCTGTTCTGGTACGCCGACGCACCCACCTGGTGGCTGTGGGCCCGGCGCGTACGCGCACACCTGACCCCCCGGTCGGTCCTCTTCCAGAACGCCGTCCGGGTCGCCCTCGGGCTCGGCGTCGCACGCCTGGTGGCCGGGCTCCTGGATCTTTCCCACGGCTTCTGGGTCCTCCTGGCCGTCCTCACCCTCGTACGCACGACCGTGGTGCAGACCCGCCAGGCGGTGGCGCGTGCCCTCGCGGGCACGCTCGCCGGCGCTCTGTGCGCCGCGGCGCTCCTCACGGTGCTCGGCCCCGACAGCATGGTGTACGCGGCCCTCCTCGCGCCCGTCATGATCGCGACGTTCGCACTGGGACCGCTGTTGGGCATCGCCTGGGCGCAGGCGATGTTCACCGTCCTGGTGTCCATCGTCTTCGCCCAACTGGCGCCCGCGACATGGCAACTGGACGAGGTCAGACTCCTGGACGTCCTCATCGGCAGCACGGTGGGCCTGCTGTGCGGACTGCTCGCGTGGCCCAGGGGCGCGCGGCGTGAACTGCTCAACGCGATGGCCCGGTTGCTACGGGAGTGCGCCGGCCTGGTCACGTCCGTGACGGCGGCGATCCTCACCGGCCCGGGCCGGGGCGCCCCCGTCAACGGCGAGCCGGCCTCCCACGCCCTGGTCCTCGCACAGACCGCCTACGCCCAGTACCTGAGCGAGCCGGGCTCCCCGGAACTGGACGGCGACGCGACGGACTGGCACGTGGCACTCATGGTCGGCCAGCACGCCCTGGCCGGCAGCTACTGGATCCCCCTCTACGACCGGCCGGACCGCGCCGCCCTCACCGAGCGGGAAGCACACGAGGCACGGCGACAGGCCGTCACGCTTTCGCGCACGCTGACCGCAACGGCGGCCGCCGCCGACGGGGGCGGCCCGTCGTACGACCCCGCCGAACCCCTGCCCCCCGCCGGCCCACCGGCCGCTGACGTACCCGAACTCGCCGACCTCGAGCTGTGGCTGGCCATCCTGCGCAACGACGTGCATCTGCTGCACGAACCCGCGCGCCGGCCGCACGGCGCAGGCTCCGCCTGACCCGCCACACCGGTCGGCGCCGCGGCGACTGCGCGCCACTCCGAGTGCCACCCGCGAGCGCGCGTGCCGGCCAGACGTATGCGCGCGGAGGCGAGCAGGGACGGCAAGACCTACGGGGTGCTCATGGAGTGCGCCGCGGCGACGCCCACGACCCGGCCCAGGTCCCGTGCCCGTCAGCCGATATCTTCTCCTGGTTCTTCGAGGGATCGGCTCCCCGGGCGATACCGGCGTCGTCGATGGGAGCGGGGAACCGCGTGGAGACAGAAGAACCGGTGCAGTCTTACAGGTCACCTCAACTTGCCGGCTACCGCTGCCTCCCCCGCCGAGCGCAGGGCCGACCACTTCCTCGCCTTCGCGGACGTCGCGTGTACCCTCATTTGGCCACCGCAGACTCGCCGAACGAGGTGGCTTCATACCCAGATTGGGCTCCTACTGGGTGTCGGGTCGGCGGCGCGCGAGAAGGATTCCGCCGAGCGTGCTCTCGGCCGAGCTGAGAGTCCTCCGTGACTCGACAGTGAAGCCGGCACCGTTGAGCCAGGCGGTCACTTGGCCGGGCCGGCGACGTGAACCCAGACCCTCATCGGGTGGCCGCCGTAGCCCTGCGTCTTCAGCCGTGACTCATCTCCGACGTGGAAGCCGAGCAGCAGCGGGGCACCGGGCCGCAACACTCGCTGGAAGTGCGTGAAGACCGAGCCGATTTCGTCGTCGGGGACGTGGATGAGCGAGTACCAGGCGACCAGGCCGGCCATCGAGGCGTCGGCGAGGTCGAGGACCGTCATGGAACCGACCTCGAACCGGAGGCCGGGGTGATCACGTCGAGCTACCTCGATCATCGCGGGCGACAGGTCGATCCCGAACGCGTCCACGCCCAGTTCACGCAAGTGGGCCGTGATTCTCCCCGGTCCGCATCCCACGTCCGCAACCGGCCCCCCCACCGCTGGTGTGCACCAGGTCGGCGAACTGCGCCATGACCGCGCGTTCGTGGGGCGTTTCAGCCAGAAGGTCGCGTACTCGGTCCGCGTAGCTGGTGGCGACGGTGTCGTACGACGTCCGAGTGTCTGCTAACCAGTCTTCAGTGTTCCATCCGATTTTCACGACGGCAGGCTACCCAACCGCCCCGACTGGATCGCCTCCCACGGCGCACAGCGCTTTCAACGTGCTTGGCATTCTCGGTCTGACGCTCGGTGATGGCCGCGGGCCACGGTCCCGTAGGTCGGCGAGAGCGTCGAAGCGGGCGTCCCAGCAGGCCGTTTCCCGTTGTGCGCGGCAAGCAGGTGACCTTCGGCGTGTCCCGGCCTTTCAGGACGTCGACTGGCTTCACGCCCTCTCCATGATGGCCCGGGGTTTCCGACAACAGCCTTGTGGCTGTGCATCAGGAAAAGAGGGTCACCTTGACGACCAGACGAAGCGTTCGTCGAGTCCTGCCACTTGTGCTGGCAGCACTCACGCTGAGCTTCGGCATGCCCGGGACGTCTCCGAGCGCCACGGCACGGGACCACGGGGACGCCGTGGTGGCGGCCGACCACATCCGGCTGCCTCCGGCGAAGGCCGTGACGCCCAGGGGAAACACGGAGTCCGAGGACCGACGTCAGCCCCCGGCACCGCTCCCCACAGACACAGAAGAGCGGCGTGCCACGGCCCGAGAGCTTCCTCCGCAGAAGCGCCCGAGCGTTGGCGCACGGTCTTCTGTGCTCCTGGCGCCGCCCGCCGGTCAGTTCGGCTTCGAGGGCCTGAACCAGGGCAGCACCGGCGCGCGCCCACCGGACACGCACGGCGCCGTCGGCCTGAACCACTTCGTGGAGGTCACCAATGGCAGGGGCATCGGCGTCTTCAACAAGGCCAACGGTGCCAACGTGCTGAACGTGTCGTTCGCCAGCTTCTTCAGCTACACGACGACCATGATCTTCGATCCACGGGTCGTCTACGACAAGAAGTGGAACCGATGGGTCATCGTCGCCGAGGCGCTCCCTGAGCCGACCAACCCCTCGGTCCAGAACCTCTTCATCGCCGTGTCCACGACGTCCGACCCGACCGGCCCGTACTTCCGCTACAGGTTCGACCTGCCGGAGGGCACCGACTTCTTCGACTTCCCGCAGCTGGGCCTGGACCAGGACGCCCTGATCATCACGGGCAACGTCTTCAACGCTTCCCTCACCACTTATCTCCGCACGCGTGTGCTGGGCCTTGCCAAGGCGGACATCTACAACGGGCGCGCCACCACGTTCCAGTACTTCAACCTCGGGGCGGTGGGCTCGGTGGCGCCCCCCATCGTGGAGGACAACAACGCCAACGCCTTCCTCCTCACGGGCAGCCCCTCCGGGGCCCTGAGGCTGTTCCGGGCCACAGGCCTTGGCCGGAGCAACGCGAGCATCGCCGCGCCGGTGAACGTGCCGGTGCCGGCGTTCGCCGCACCTCCGGACGCGCGCCAGCCGGGATTCCCCGACCGGCTCGACTCGTTGGACGCCCGTTTTCAGAACGCCAGCACCCAGATCGGCAACCAGCTCCTCAACATCCACACCATCGCGGCCGGTTCGCGTCCGACGCCGAAGTGGTACCAGATCAACACCGGCACCAACGCCCTGACCGCGTCCGGGTTCGTCTTCGAATCCGGTGACTCGGACGACTTCAACCCCGCGGTGGTCGGCTCCCCGGTCGGCGGCACCGCGGCCAACCCCATCGGACGCATGTTCTTCACCTGGTCGTCGACCGACGCGGTCGGCTCCGGCCTCCACCACGCCGCAGTCAAGGGCAGCGGAAGGTTCGCGACCGATTCCACGACCGTCACGGGAGGCGTGACCTTCGCGGTGGCGACCGGCCCCTACAATCCGTCGTCGGCCACTGTCGAGCGCTGGGGCGACTACTCGGCGGTCACCATCGACCCCGTGGCCGTCAGCGGCTGTCCGGTCGGCCAGCGTGCCTGGCTCGTGAATGAGCGGCACGTGAGCACGAGCATGTGGGGTTCGCGGATCGGACGTCTCGGTTACTGCTAGGCGAAACGAGACCGGACCACCGTTGAGGCGGAGGGGCGCTGCGTCGCCCCTCCGCCCTTGTTTCTGTCCCGTCAGGCATGGTGCGTGGCGCAGGCCCTCCTACAGTGGAGGTGTACACCGGCTTGCGAGCTGTCCGCACAGACGGTTCGGGCTTGAGGAGGAGCACGGTGCGTTCCCGTGTCCTGACCGTGCCCGCCACCGCATCGCTGATCGCGATGGCCGCACTCGCCTCCTGCGAGAACTCGCCGCACCAGGGACCCGGCACCGGGCCGAGGGGCGGCGGGTCGGGAGTGGCGGGTGTCGTCGTCCTGTGGCCGGTGTGCCCCGTCGAGGGAGCCCCGGAGCAGCGCGAGGACGACTGCCGGGGCGAACCGACCAAGGCGACCGTGCACGTACGCGAGCGCACAACGGATGACGTTGCCGCGACGGCGCGCGCCGGGCAGGACGGCCGGTTCCGGGTCTCTCTGCGCCCCAGCGAGTACACCGTGACAGCCGAAGTACCGGGAACGAACTCCTGCAAGCCGATCGACGTCATCGTCCGTCCCGGCATGCACGCGGACGTGACGGTCAGGTGCGACACGGGCCTGCGCTGACGCGCGCGGGACGCAGTGGGCTCCGTTCGGTGCCCGGTGGTTCACCGGCCGTCGGGCGTCCTCTGATACCGCAGCGCCGTCGCCTTCGGTGCAGTCCTCCGTCTCCCGGGCGCGGCCGAGCCGCCGACGGCAGTGGGCCTCGTCGTTGCGGCTCGCGAGGGTGCCGGGGGCCCAGGACGCGTTGGTGCGGGCGGCCGCTACCCCGACGCCACTCGGTGAGTGCGTCCGCCCAGCGGCCGAGCCGGCCCAGGCCGACAGCGACCTCGCGGCGGCTGAGGAAGGTGTCGGGATGATCGGGCCGAGCACTCGCTCGCGGATCGCGCACACGTCGCGGTACGCGGCGGGTGCCTCCCCCCGATGCCCTGGTGGATGGGGCGGGGCGAGTCCGGCCACGGTCGAGCAGACCGCCGCGGCGATGGCTGCGTGTGGCTTGTACGACGGGGGAGAACACCCCGGCGGAGCACGCCGAGGAGGCCGCCCGGCTCGGCGGTCCGGACGCGTACCGGGAGCAGATGTCACTTCTGAGAAGACGGTTCTGCGGGCAATGAGTAGTGCACGCCGGTGAGCTGTTCCGAGAGCACCCACAACTGCTGCGCTGTAGAGGAGTCCTGGATGGCGCGTTCCCGGCTGCGGAGGACGGGCTCGCCACGGAGCTGGAACGGCCCATCGGGCACGACGTAGCTCCCACCGGCCAGGTTGGGCACGGTTGAGGCGTACAGGGAGGTCTTGGCGCCTTCTGGTGTGGGGCGGAAGGCGATGCGCAAGAGCAGGCGCGTGAGAATCCGGTATGCGCGGCCCCGGGTGCTGTTGGGACCGCCAGTGAGCACGTTGGAGCGCGTGAGTCCGGGGGCGACAGCCGTGCTGCGCAGCCCCAGCCCGGCGATGTCGGCCCTTCGCTGCAGTTCCATGGCGAAGTAGAGATTGGCCCGCTTGGACTGCAGGTAGGCGAACATCGCTCGGTAGCGGTGCTCAGCATTGAGGTTGGTCATGTCGAATCGGGCGAATCGCTGGCCCTCACTGCTGACCGTGACCACGCGCGGGTCGGTGGCGGCTAGCAGGTGCGGCATGAGGAGACCGGTGAGCGCGAACGTGCCCAGGTGGTTGATGCCGAATTGGGACTCGAAGCCGTCGACAGTCCGGGAGAACGGCACCATGGCGACACCGGCGTTGTTGACGAGGAGATCAAGCCGGTCGTGGCTCCAGCCCTCGGCGAAACTGCGGATGGATTTCAAGTCGGCGAGGTCGAGCATGCGCAGTTCGGTGCGGGCGCCGGGGACTTCGGTTCGCAGCCGCTCCACTGCGTCCCGCCCACGCTCGCGGCTGCGGCAGGCCAGGACGACGTGGGCACCGCAGCGGGCGAGTTCCCGAGCGGTGACGTACCCGATGCCGCTGTTGGCGCCGGTGACAACAGCCAGTCGCCCCGACTGGTCGGGGATGGCATCCGGCGTCCAGCTCGTGCGCGGAACCGTTTGCGACACCGAGTTCGCGGAGCCATGGTCGATCGGGCGGGGACCGTACTCAACGCTGCACGCGGCTGTGTCGCCGTGGTCGCGCAGTGAGGCTCGGGCGGCTGCCCGGGAGTCACGGGTCATGGGGACCTCAATCCGTGGGTCAGGAGTGCCTGCGGCCCCGAAAGAGCGCAGCCACATTGCAACTCGAAGTTGCGATATCCTGATCCTGTCGCATGTTCCCCCATCAACGCAACCAGGAGTTGCAATGGAGTCTGTCGGGTCGCCCTCAAGGCGTGCCCCTGCTGTCGGGCGAGGCAACAAGATGCGCGCCGCCGTGCTGGAGGCGGCGATCACCGAGCTCACGAAGACCGGGTATGCAGCTCTGACCGTCGAAGGCGTCGCCCAACGGGCCGGCGTACACAAGACGACGATCTACCGGAATTGGAAAGACTCTGACGGCCTTGTCGCCGACGCGCTGGCCAGCCACTTCGCCACGCACATCCCGATCCCCGACACCGGGGCGGTGGAAGGTGACCTGCGCGCTCTGGCACGCTCCCTCGTTGCCACCATGACCACGCAAGCAGGCCGGGCCTTGCTGACCGTCGCCCTCTCGGACGCCGTACGCATCCCCCAGCTCGCCGAAGTCAAGCACGCGCTCTTCGACGACCGGTTCCGGCGGGCGGAACCCATTGTCACCCGAGCCGTTGAGCGCGGCGAACTACCTGCGGACACCGACCCCGCCGAACTCCTCAAGGCCCTCGCCGCGCCGATCTACTTCCGGCTCGTGTTCACCGGCGAGCCGGTCGACGAGGCGACCGCGGACCGGGCAGTGCAGGTTGCACTGGCCGCCGCGCACGCCCGCGTGCTGCCGGCAATGTGACCCGACCCTCATCGATCCGCTGCGCCATCCCGGACGAGGCCGACCACATCGCAACCGCGGAAAGCCTGGTGCCCGCGGTGGCCGCCCGCCGGAGTTCGCCGGGACCGACTACCGCGAGCGCCGTGCGCCGCGATGTCGGCTCACGACGTCACAGCCGGGAACAACTGCAGCTTCTGGCCTGCATCAGGCGCAATGAAGACAGCCTGGGCCGTCACGAGGAGCGTGGCAGAGTCCGCTTCGGTGGCGATCGAGCCATCCGAGTAGATCTTGCGGCCCTTGGTTCCGGTGACGTTGGCGAAGACGTGCAGGGGCGTCTCCACTGGGACAGGCCGGTGGTAGCGCACGTCGAGGGAGACCGTCATGGCGGGCGTTCCCGCAGCGGTGCAGGCCCAGCCCATCAGTTCGTCCAGCAGCATGGCGCTCATGCCTCCGTGGCCGTAGCCGGGCGGGCCCTCGTGAGCGATGCCGAGGGTGCACCTGCCGAACAGGCCGCCGTCGGCCTGCGCTACGAGCAGGGGCGGTGAGAGGGGGCTGCCGACGCCGGTGACCGGACTGTAGGTCCGTACCCCTCGGGGGAACTCATCGACGGCCGGGCTCTCCGCACGTGCGCGCCGTCGGCCCGTCAGCTGGGCGGTGAGGCGACGCACTCCGTCCATGACGTGTGCAGTACGTCCGCCGGGGCAGTGGTGCGCACGGTGGCATCGACAAGCAGCCGCAAATGGTGGCCGAGGGTGGCGATCGCTTCTCGTTGCTGTTCCAGGTTCTTGTCTGCCAGAGGTTCAGGGCCGGCGCTTGTCGGAGTGATGGGCGAGTTCATCAGGCTTTCTCGGTGCCGTGTTTCTGTGTGTACGTGCTCGCGGCCGCGGTCGTCAGCGCGCGAGCAGAAACGGGCTGATGTCTCGGACGAAGACGGGTTTGAGGTGCTTCTCGGGCAGGGCGTCGGGGAGCTGTTCCCAGTCGAGGACGTGGGAGACGACGCGTTCGGGCGCGACCTTTCCGGAGGAGGCGAGGTCGAGAGCGTCGGGTATGTGCGCGCGGACGTTGTCGCGGGCGATGCGGAGGGTGACACCGGTGAGGTACATGTCGAGCAGCGGCAGCTCGCCCGGGCGGAAGTGGTTGCCCGCCGACTCGCAGACCCCTTCGGGAGCAAGGGACTTGACGGCGAGCGCGAGCTGCTCGACGCGGCCCGTTGCCTCGACTGCCAGGTCGAAGCCGTATGGGATCGGCTCGATCGCCTCGGCGGTGCGGGCGCCGTAGCTCTCGGCGAGACGGCGGTGTTCGGGGTCCGGGTCGACGTACAGGACGTCGGAGGCACCCAGCGCGCGGGCGATGTCGCACACGTACAGGCCGATGCTGCCGCGGGCGACGACCAGCACCCGGGCGCCGGGCTTGTCCGTCAGGTGGGGTGCGACCAGGCGCCAGGACAAGGACCAGTTGTCGCTGGCCGAGGCCATGGCCACCGGGTCGAGGCCGGCCGGGAGCGGGACCAGCATGTGATCCGCGAACGGGACGCGGACCGTGTCCGAGAAGAGTCCGCCCCATGTGCCGCCGATCGGCGCGTCGTACATGGCCATGTGCGGGACCGCGGTGCAGTGGGCGGTCAGTCCGCCGCGGCAGCGGGCGCAGGTGCCGCAGTTGATGGACCAGGGCACGACGACCAGGTCGCCGGGTTTCCGTGCCCACTCCAGGTCCCCGGAACGCTCGTCGAGCAAGGCGAGCGCGGCATGCGGCTGCGCCACGGGATCGACGTCGGCGGTGGTCAGCAGGCCCTCGTACGCAAGCCGCACAGCGATTTCCTCAACCCGCGAAGCCAGGGCAACCGCCTGCGCATGGCTGAGCTCCGCGCGACCGGCAAGGCCCTCGGCGATGTCCGCGTCCGCGACCGCGATCAGACGGTCGACCAATTCGGATGGAAGGGCCGCATTGGCGGCGAGCCCGCACAGTACATGGTTCACAGGGAGCATCCTGCCCGGACCGTGGTCGAACGGGCGATGCATTTCGGCGTCGACGAGTTCCCGGCGACTGCCGCCACGTCCCGAACGCTTCACTTGGCGAAACGCGCCAAGCGCGCAGTGCTCAGTCACACGTTGTGACTGAGCGTCGTAGTCGGCCCGTCCGGCCAGTACACGCTCAAATCACCGTCGAGCGGGAGCGCGGCCTGCCAGAGCGCTCAGATGGACACCGCAGTGGCGTCAGTGCCCTCCGCATAGTGCCGCGCTGATCAACGAACGTGACAGCATCGACTGGCCGTCGATGCCCCATGCATACGCTCCGGCCGACGAGGTCCCGGCGTGCTGAGGGGCATGGGGTCGATGGACGCCGAGGTCCGCAGGAGGGCGCTCGGCGACTTCTACAGCGCGGTCCAGCACCAGGGCGACGTGTACGCGTGTACGACGGCGAGGCTGCCGTTCCTGTTCGCCCTGGCCGACAACCCTGCGCGCCGAGGGCGAGGGCCGTTCCGGCAGCTGCCGCGAGCTGCGGGAGGGCGGACGCGGAGCCGGTGTTTGCCGGGGTCCCGGTGGTGCCGCCCTGCGGGACGGCGGCCGGCCTGGTCTTGGAGGTCTTGCCGGGCTTGGCGTCGTCGACCTTGCCCGGCTCGGTGCCCGCGGCCAGGACGCCGAACGCGTACTCCGTGAAAGGTTGCCGCCGCAGGTGCCGTCGTCGTGGACGTAGTCACCGGCGACGAAGGCGATGGCGTGCCCGTGCGGGTGCCTTGGCGTCGACCGTCGGGCGCAGCTTGACGTCGGCGTGTGCCCCGCCTTCAGCGGAACCTTCATCCGCACAGGACGCCACCCGCACGAGCGACGCTCAGGAGCCTGCCCGATGATTGCTGAGCGACCTCTGCGTGACCACGAAGGGGGAGATTCGTCCTGCTTGCGTGTGACGACATGCCGCACGGAAGCCGTGGCTCAGCCGGTGATCCGCCGGGGGATGATCAGCCCATGAACGAGATCGTGTTGATGTCGGATCCGAAGCTCGCTGCCATATCCGTCGAGGAGTGTGATGAGCCGTTGCTGGATTGTCGTGGCGTGCTGCGCGTCGATCAGCGACGGTCCGACAGCGCGGGCGACTGGGCGCATCTGCGAGCCGGCGTGGTGCAGCGGCTGATACGCGCTCAGGAATTGTTGCCCCAGGGATGGCAGTGGTTGCTGGTGGAGGGCTACCGGCGCCCAGCCTTGCAGGTGAGCATCTTCAACGACTACGCGGCTACGCTGCGGCGGCTTCACCCTGAAGCGTCAGAGGCCCGCATCCACACAGCAGCCACGCGCTGGGTCGCCCCACTGGAGACCGCCGGCCACGTCTCGGGGCCGCCATCGACCTCACCGTCTGCACAAAGGACGGCGTCGAGATCGACATGGGAAGCCCCGAAGCCGCCACACCGGAGGAAAGTGGCGGTGCTTGCTACACCCACGCCGCCGGCCTTCCCGCACAGGCCCAGCAGAACCGCGCTGTGATGCTCGAAGCCCTGACCGCGGTCGGCATGGTGAACTATCCGACTGAGTGGTGTTCCCAGTCAAGTTCTTGTGTTCAAGCTTGAGGTCTCCGTAGGCAGCGCTTCAGACGGCGCCCGGTCGTCTTCGTCTGGTGAGATGTTCACGAATTTCAACAGCGCCAAGTTCGGTGCCGGTAGGGCTGTCGAGTTGCGGATCCGCGCTGTAGAGCACGAACTCAATGGGACTGAGTGATCGGGGACCGCACGCCGAGCCACTGCTCGGCGTCCCAGGCATGGAACCGCTCTACCTCGGTGAACCCGAGCTTTGCCGCGAGACGCATCGAGCCGACGTTGGCGGTCTGGGTGTGGAGCACCACCGGCTCACCGGGAAGGACGCCGTCGAACCAGTCGAGTGCCGCCGCGCACGCCTCGGCGGCATACCCGAATCCCCACCTCGAGGCAGGAACATGTAGCCGAGATCGACCTTCCCCGCGGCAGCCAGGCGACTGTGCTCCGGTGCTCTCCTGAGCAGGATCTGGCCGATCATCGCTCCGTCGAGATCAACGACGAAACTCCCGGGCCACCGCTCGGGTATCCCGGGCATCTCGCGCTCAAGTTCGTCACGCGGGCGGGGGCCGCCGAGGTAGGTGTGCACCTCTGGCGAGGCAAGCAGCTCGATGAACGCCGCACGGTCCCGGGCCTCGGGCTCACGAAGCACGAGCATCTCGGTCCTGATCGGGGCAGGTGGCCAGGCGACAGGTCCAAGATCAGTCATGTCGCCAGCTAATCAACAGGCGCGGCAGCGATCAAGACGCGCCGACCGATCAAGCCACCGGCCCCGCGCCCCTCACCAACGCAGCCTGGCCCGACAAGCCACGTCTGCCAGGGGCGGGATACCTCCCGCTCTCGTGAACATCGGCTTCGGCACGATGGTGCCCCGAAGGGAGAGTGGGTACCGCTGTGGATGGCCATCCGGCAGGCAGTAGGGCAGGTGGTCACCCTCCCGTCGTATGGAGGGGAACGACATTGTCCGGCACCTCTTCCGGGGGCTTCCCTGCCCCCCTGTCTTGATGGGTGAGGACGGCGTTCGCGAGTGCGAGTTGAGTGACTTGGTGCCGGAGCTCCGTGATTTCGGCCTTCTGCGCGGCAACGGTTTCCTTCAGGTCGGACACGGTCTTGCGGAGCCGCTTTTCCGATTCCGGGGGTTGCTTCGTCTCGGTGCGGACGCGTTCGTAGAACTCGGCCTTCAGGTCCGCATGGCGCTTCTGGAGGGCCATGCGGTGAACACCGGCTTCGGCCGCGAGAGCGACGACGGTCAGTGCGCCGTCGGAGGCTGTGGGCTGGCCGGTGAGTAGCCGGTCCATGGCGGCACGGATGCGTGTCCGCTCGTCGGTGGATTGCTCGGTCACGACAGGTCCTCGGCAGGTTGGGCGGTGGCGTGGTGAGTGTCGACGGTGGCGCGGTATTGCTCGGCGGTGATGCGGAGGCGCCTGGCCAGCGGCTGAGGGGAGAGGGCCGCGAGTTTGTTGATGCGGTCGGTCTCTTCCAGCAGTTCGGTCGCGTGGCTGTCGAGGCGGACGGCGTTCCCGCAGCCGGGGCGGCAGTCGAACTGGTTCGGGGAGGTTGCGTTGGGGCCTGGTTCGCAGAGCGCGTTGTCGCGCTTGAAGACGCAGATCAGCGAAGCGTCCGGGTTGTCGAAGAGGACCAGGCCGTCGCGGGCCAGGTAGTCGGCGGCCTGTTTGGCGAACTTCTGGGTGACCGTACGGCCCTCGAATCGTGGCGCCTGGACGGCGGCGGTGAGGGCTCGTCGGGCGGCGGGCCCGGAAATCTTCTCGCCGGCGGCGAGGCGGTCCCGCAGCCGCGCGGCGGTGTCAGCGGCGGCCAGAGCGGTCTCGACATCGAGGACACTGTGGATGCCGCGGCGGCTTCGGCTGCCGTACCCGCTGGACGTACGGGCGTCGAGGACGGTGCGCATGTGGCCGTACTGGATCGCGAGTGCGACGAGCCCACCAGGTCTGCGGGCGATGTGCCACGCCAGGGTCCGGCGGAACCGCCCGAGCCCGATGGCGCCGTGAGGGTCTTGGGGGACGCCCTGGTTCTGCAACCCGTGGGATTCGGTCTCCCGGTTGATCCAGGCGATGAAGTCCTCGATCCGCTGGTTCATGCTGCTGTTCTTCAAAGCGCCGCCGCGCTGGCGGCCGCGGGCAAAGTCGTGATGGGCGGAGCTGAAGAGCAGTTCGCCCTCGGGGACCATGCGTTCAAGGACTCGGATCGCGCGGACGACCGGGGTGATGGCGACCCAGGGGACCTCCCGTTCCTCACCGGCCGAGACGTGCTGGCCGTCGTCGTCGGTGACGTTCTTGTAGTGGTGACTGCGGATGAGATGGCGGCCGCCGTCCTCAGGGTCGGGGCAGCAGCCGGACCGCAGACCTTGTACTTCCTGCGGTCGCATGCCGGTCAGATAGAGGCAGACGATCATCGCGGCGGTGGCCAACTGCCTCATCAAGGTCGAGACCTCGTTGAAGTCGAGGTGCTCGCGCCAGGGCCTGCCGTTGATTTGCCCGGTCACGGCTACCGGGAGCGGGCAGGGACCTGGCCGCAGCGTGCTGAGCTCATGGCGTTGTCGAAAGCCACTGACCTGGTTGACGCTGCAGCCGACGGTGGCCGCAATGAATGTTGCGGCCAGGACAGTCTTGCCGCGCCACTCGGTGGTCGGCAGGCCCGTGCCCGCAGCGAGTCGGGGCAAGAGGTAGTCATCAAGCGCGGCCAGTCCTGCGGGCGAGCCCGGGTTGGTGATGGCCAACTGCTGCATGCGGCGCCATTCCACCCAGGCGGCTAGGATGTCGTCCGCGAGGTCGTCGACCATGCGGATCGCCCACATCAGCAGCGGGCTCACCACGCTCGGATCCAGCGGCTCGGTTGTGTTCTCGCCGGTGTCCTGCGGGGTGGAGGATGGCAGATAGTCGTCGACGCCTTCCCGTTCCCAAGGTGGTTGCGTGACGCCGATGGGCTGAGTGCAGAGCTGGTCGAATGCCCACAGATCGGTGAGGCGACTCAGAGCTTCCTCAGCGTGGTGCCGGGTCGGATTGGTGCGGAAGCGGTCAGTGACGTAAGCAATCCAGTGGTCGTCGGTGCAGCCACGCAGATCTTTGACGCCAGCGGTGTACAGCCAGCGGCCGAGTCGCATCCACTCGTAGCAGGTTTCCCGCATCTCATTGGCGGAGCCTCTGGCACGGGCCCGAATCCCTCGGCTCTGGAGGTAGGTGGGTCGCAGCTGGCCGTTCAACAGAATCCAGGTCACCTGCTTGATCTGCCCCGTCATCGGTGCGGGGCAGTTCCTCCAGTGGATCTTGATCAAGCTGGCGCCGGGACGGTCGATGAACGGCCCGAGCGGCCAGACCGGCTCCTGGTAACGACCGTTGGGGTTGGCGTTTCCGGAGCTGATCCACCGAGGAAGGACGACCGGGCTGTCCGGGGTGGGGATCGGCAGCAGATAGGGGTCGCTCTCCGAGGCAAGAGGGAGGCTCATGAGGCAAGTTGTCCCTTCAGCAGGAGATCGACCAAGGTGCGGTCGGTGTCGCTGGCCCGTACCCGAGCGGCAGCCCAGGACGGGCGGCCGACCTTGTCCGCCAGGTCGTCGAGCCGTTGCCAGTGTTCGTACCAGCGCTGGTGCCATCTGTGTTCAGGCATCGCCGACCGCAGGCCCTGGATGTGTTCGTGAAGGAGGGCGAGGCGGGGGTGGTGACCTGGGTGGACGTGTGCGTTAGGGCAGGCGAGGCAGAGCAGGAAGTCGGCTCCGCAGCCGCCGTCCGGGGCAGGCCATGGGGTGGTGGTCTCGTCCGCGCAGTCCGCGGTCGCGGTTTGTCCGTGGGCCGGGTCCGGATTTTGAGCGAGGCGGCCGCCAAAGAAGATCTTCTGCGCCTGGTCGAGAGCTTCGAGCGCGCCGTCCTCGAAGGTCTGCTGCGAGGCTTGTCGGACTTTTTGGTCGGGCAGCACGTAGACGCTCTCGTGCGTCCCCTGTGAATGCTGGAGAGGCTTGCCCTCCCGAGTTACCGTTGTGCGTCGGATCTGGCGGAAGGGCGAGCCGTTCAGCTTGTGTTCGATCGCCCAGGACTTTCCGTCGACACCCGAGACACCGAACACGATCGGGCCCACTGCCGGGGGACGGTCCATGTCCTTGCGTCCGCCCTTCTGTCGAACCGCGCGGGCTGTCATCAACAGGTCTGCGCCTGGAGCCAGTTGCGCAGCCAGGAGTCGACCGTGGAGCGTGGCCTGCAGTGCCTGCGTGATCAATCGCCCTGGCGAGTCGGCCCCGGAGTCGGTGATGTTCTCTGTGGAGAACCAGCAGCCGTTCCCGGCCCGGCGCTTCTCGACCTTCACGTGGTAGGTCACGTTCGTGCTCTCCGCGACCGACGGAGCCCTGGTCGGGGCCGGCATACGGTCATAGACGGAGAGGTTCCAGCCGAAGCGATCGGTCAGCAGTACGGCCAGGGCTGTCAGCTCCGACGGGGTCAGGAACAGTCGGCCCCACGTGTGCTCGATGTCGCGGCCGCCCAGCAATCCGCGGTTGGTGATGGCCTGTCGACCACTCGGCAACTGCGTACGGGGCACGTCCCCGACATGAGCCACATGGTCCAGCGCTTCCCCGAGCCGCCAGTCACGGCTGCCCTCATCCAGGGCTCCCGCCTGCCACCTCTCCAGCAGTTCACTGTTCTCCCGGATCCTGAGCCAGGCAGCCCGGAACTGACGGCCTGCTGCCAGCAGCACGTGCTCGCGTTCCGCCTCGTCGTAGGACTTCCTGACGGGCTTCGGTGCGGGAACGCGACGGGCCAGCTCCTCTGCGACCGGCCCTTCGTTCAACCGGGGGTCGCTGCGGAGTATCCGATGGACTACCCGCAGCGTGGTGCGACCGGTGTTCGTGCTGATGTTCTGCAGCCGCCAGCGCTTGAGCGTCGCCGCGTCCAGGCCGGTCAGATCCTCGGGAGGAGTGTCGAAACCGGAGATGAACTCGGCGAACACCTTCAGCCTGTTCCAGGCAGCTGTGGCGCTGTAGTGGCTGGTCCACTTCGCTCGCTGGGCAGCGAACACCGTTGCCAGAGAGCGCTGCATCGGCTCCGGGACGGGCAGGTCGGAGAAGACGAAGTCCTTCCCGTGGCCAGCCTTGTTGACGATGGTGACCACCAGGCCGCTGGCAGCGAGCGGTGGCTCGAAAGTGAAATCGGTTGGCGGCAGGATCGCCCGACGCCCGCGGCGGCTCACCGTCCGGCCTCCGGCAGCCGGTCGACGATGACGTCGATGTCCTGGATCCCGGCCGACTCCTTCGCGAGCCGCGCGAACACACCGTCGATGTCCTCGACCTCGCGGTCGGGCCCGTCGGCCTCGGCTGTCGCCAGGATTGATTCGAGCTGCAGATGTGCGACCGGAGCCAGGTAATGACGCTTGGTCGTCTCGACGTCTGCATGCCCGAGGAGGGTCTTGACCAGCCACCAGGGATCACCGAACAGCATCGCGAAATCCCGGCGGTCCTGCGCGGTCAATCCGAAGCGGGCTTCCATCAGCTGGTTCAGCACGATGAGCATGTACAGCGCGAAGGAGTGACGCGTGGAGTGCGGGGTCGCGTACGGAGTCCGGCCCCGGACCTCTGCGGCTCGGAGGTTCCGGCCCACTTCCCGCTCGGCGGGGGTCAACAGAACCTCTTCGCAGCGCAGGTTCGCCGTGGTGAACACCGTGTTCCAACGGTCGGGAAGCATCGGCAAGCCCTGCTCGGTCAGCCACAGCCACGCAGGTTCCGGCCCCTCCGGGCCTTCGAGGAACAGCCGCTGCCGTTCCCGCCAGCCCAGATGGGTCAAGTACTGATGGCCCTCGACACCATTTCGGTCCACCCAGAAGACTCTCGGTGCCCGGCCGCGGGTCACCTTCGTGACCAGGCGCATCTGCTCAACCCGCTCGTAGCGGCCCATCTGCTGAGCGCGCTTCACCGCCCAAGCCCGCTCCGACTGCACATAGGTTTCGACCTGCCGCAGGGCATCCAGCGAGGTGTAGAAGGTACGGCCGTTCTTCGATCGGGTCACCGCCCCGGCGAGCTGGCCGTGCTGGTAGCGCCCGTGCTGCAACCGCTGAGCGGGCAGCTCGAACGTCAAAAGCGACCCGCCTTCCTGTCGCCGAAGCCCCGAGCTCAAGATGAACTGCACAAACGAGGTGTTACGGGCCTCGGTCCGCGCATCCCATCCCCAACTCGGCACCCCGTCGCGGCCGTGACCGCGCAGGCCGACGTCCGACCACAAGCTCCACGTACGCGGTGTCAGCCACGACACCCGGGCACTGACCGAGTCAGCCGCACGGTCCTCCCGCCGGGACGCGTCCACCGGCCGTGGGCTCACCCTCGCCCACTTGAACAGGCGGGTGAAGGCGGCGGCCTCACGGTTCCATTTCGACCCGCTGATTCGCTCGGGATTCTGCGGAGCATCACAGCGCCAGGTCCTGTAGTTCAGCAGGTCCTGCTCGGAGGCTTGGCGCCAGTCGGTCCCGCGCGACGACAGGAACGTCAGGAGGATCCGAATGTCCGTGGCGTAGTTTCGCTTCGTCTCCCGCGCAAGGAAGCGGAAGTGCTTCGAGAGAACGAACTCCAACAGGTCGGAGTCGATGGTGAAGTCTGGAGCGATGAAGACAGGATCACCCGGCATCAAGCCGATCCGCTCGACCGCCGCTGGAAGGTCCTCGACCCCCAACACTCCCGCTTCAGGAAGCGTCCCCCACCGGCCCGGGTCGGGCACCCACACCACATGCCACTCACTCACACTCGTCCCTTCCCCGGTGCTTGAACACATCTAATCATCAGGGAAGTGGTGGCACTGGTCCTACGGGGACCGCTACTGGGCCCTGGCCACGGGGACTGCTGCTGCCCTCTACGGCCCGCGGAACCGAGGCTGAGCCTCCGTTTCGGGGTCTGAGGAACACCCGTGTCAGATCGTGCGCTAAGCCTTCGTCGGCCCTGGTGGGCGGCTGACGGCGCGTCGGCGATGGGAGCGGTCGTATTCGCCGTTGACGGCCGGGACGCTCCCGCGTATCCGGGGTGCCCCGGCAGGCCGGACTGCTGATGGTGGCACTAGCTCTGCGAGACGTCTTTGACGAACACGATCCCGTCGTTTTCGGCCAGGTGGGCCGGGTCAAGTGGGGAGTAGCCGAAGTAGGGGGACACGCGGGGGGCGGGCCTCGTGTCGTCGAGGGCGGTGGCCAGACGGGGAGCGTCGACGACGTAGCGGTCCTCCGGGAGCGCGTACAGGAGCCCTTCGACGGTATCCGGCGGCGGGGTGTCCACTCCCTGGTGCCGGATCGTGCCGAGAGCCGTAGCCAGGAAGGCGTACCCCTCGCCCAGGTGGGTGCTCACGAGCGCGCCGGCGCTCCACCACTCCAGCGGCAGGCCGCCCATCCGCATCGTGCTCTTGTGCCGCTGGAGATGGCCGTTGTGGGCGTGGACCAGTGCCGGACCCCGTGCGACGACGGCGAGGAGGTTGTCGGCCATCATCCGGTCCCGCAGGCCCACCAGCCGCGTCATGCGGCTCGGTGAGGTGTCGGCCATCCAGAAGTGGTAGCGCAGCAGGCCGGTGGCGGTACGCCCGTACAGGCGCGCCCGGTCCCAGTCGTCCCGCGATGTCGCCGTGATCAGGTGGGGCGTCTGCTCGTCGAGCAGCGCCCCCAGATCGTCGGCGAGCAGCCGCAGCTCCCTGGCCTCGGCCGACTGCCCCACGGACTGGGCCGGGTCCCTCATCGCGGCGGGATTGGTCCACCGGTCGTCGGGGCCGAGCAGGCGGTCGAGCGTTTCCGCGGTGCAGGGGAGCAGGTCCGCGTCCACCCGGGCCGAGAGGTAGCCGTGGAGTGCGATGAGGGCCTGCCGGGGGCTCGCGGCGCCGGTGATCTCCAGCGGGCCGTCGAAACCGGCGAAGCGGAGCCGCTCGGACGCGGGCCGGCCGTCGTTGTAGGCGAGCATCCAGCGCACGAGGTCGCGGTTGGCCGCGGACGCGCCCCACCCGTGGCTGATTCCGCGCTCCATGACCTCGTCGAGGGTGCCCGTGCCCGAGGTGACGTATTCGTCCACGACCAGACCCATCATGCAGTCGCTCTCGATCGCGATCGTCCGGTAGCCCTCCTCCTCGACGAGCTGCCGGAAGAGCTCGTTGCGCAGGTCGAGCAGAGTGTCCTCGCCGTGGGTTGGTTCGCCCAGGGCGAGCAGCCGCGGCCGTGCCGGGAGCAGCCTCATGACGGCGGCCGCCTCGACGGCATGGATGGTTTCCCTGATGTCAGTAGCCATGCCTTCAACGGTATCGTTGAACTTTCGTTTGAAACTTCCGAGCGATATCGGCAAGGACCATGGGACGAAACCTTCAAAGCAGTGAGCGTCTCAGGCCGGTTGATCTGGCGCGCGGGCACGGTCTGTCCACGCAGGCGGTCAGGAACTACGAGGAGGTCGGCATCCTTCCGGCCGCCGGTCGCACAGCCCACGGCTACCGCACCTATACCCCGCTGCACGCGCAGGCCCTGCGCGCGTTCCTCGCCCTGGTGCCCGGCCACGGCCACCAGACGGCGACGGCGATCATGCGGGCGGTGAACGAGGGCGCGACCGAGGAGGCGTTCCGCCTCATCGACGAGAGCCACGCCCAACTCCGCGACGACCGCCGGACCCTCCAGGCCGTGGAGAGCGCCCTCCGCGACCTGGAGGCCACCACGGCGTCCCAGCCGGCCGCGGTGTCCGGGCCCGGCGGCACGTTCATCGGGCCGCTGGCGGTAAAGCTCGGAATCCGGCCCGCGACGCTGCGCAAATGGGAGCGCGCCGGGCTGGTGCGCCCGCGCCGCGACCCGCTGACCGGTTACCGCGTCTACGACGAGGCCGATGTACGCGACGCCCAGCTGGCCCACCAGCTCAGGAGGGGCGGCTACCTGTTGGAGCAGATCTCCCCGCTGATCGCCCAGGTGCGGGCGGCCGGCGGGCTGGAGCCGCTGGAGGCCGCACTGTGCGACTGGCGCGGCCGGCTGTCCGCCCGCGGGCGGGCGATGCTGACCGGGGCCGCCGAGCTGGAGGCGTACCTCCGCAAGCACGGATGAGACTTCGGTCGCCAGCCGAAGAGAACACGACCCGACGCGTGCGACCAAGTGGCCTTCCTGCCCTTCTCCCTCGCCAAGGATGCGGCCACCAGGTGAGGCTCGTGCCGTACAAGGCTGAGCTGGAAGGCCGGCTGGCGGCGGTACTGTCGGCCGATGGAGTCGCAGAAGTCGAACGAGTGCCCGCTTCATGGCGCTGGGGCGAGTGCCCAGAGCCTGGTAGGGCGTCGACTCGCGGAGGTCGTCGCGTCGTGGCACCTGTACGGCAGCTATGAACCGGCGGGCCCGATGGATGTGTGGCTGATCGGTGACCGGGATGGTGCCGTTCACATCACGACCGGGTCAGATTGGTGTCTGGTCGTTGAGGTGTCGGAGCCGCACGCCGGTTATGACGTGGGCAACTGGGGGCTCATCACAACGGGAGCGATCGGAAAGGAGACGCCGTTCGCATACCACATCGGGGAGAGCGTTCTGGCGGTGCGAGAAGACCACGAACCGCACACGGGACGCGTCGCCCTGGAGCTCTCCTTCCCCACCGGTCGGGTCCGTTGTGAGAGCTGGGCTGGGGACCTCCGCCTGACCCCGATGCGATGATCTTGATGTGGCTGGTGTGATCACGGCGTTGGACTCGTCCTGCCGTGGCTGCAGGCCGCCGAAAACGGTGAGGGCATACCCGCTGTCCGGGCCGGCCGCCGTGCTCTGCCCGGCTTGGTCCTGGACATCGACGCAACCTTGGTGGCCTGCCACTTCGAGAAGGAACAGGCCGCCGCACCCTACTAGGGTGGTTTCGCCTTCCGCTGGGAACGGCGGAACCCCCCCGACACGGTTCAATCATCCCAGCTCAAAAGACACTTACGCGCTCCAGACCACCAACTGGCCCTGCCTCGACCGAAATGGCGGGGCCAAGCAGTGGACGGACAGAATCCAGGTATGGCGGCAAAGGAGGCGGGTCGCCAAGCTGGCCGCGATGGACGTCACATGGGCAGGCTTCGGTTTGTCATCAAGATCCCCAGGGTGCGCCCGGCGTTTGCCGTCGGGCTGCCGGAGCCGATTGCCGGCCTTCGGTCACCCGAAGGCCGCCCGGCCCGATTGGTCAGGACCCTCGGGGAGCGCCGTCCACGCTCCGGGTGATGTCCGTCCAGGCATCCAGTTCGCGTATGCGTGCGCCGAGGGCGCCGCGAATGCCGTCCTCCGCCGCGCGTCCCAGGGTCAGGCGCAGGGGCGGCTGCTCGGCGTCGACGGCGGTGATGACGGCCTCGGCGACCCGGGCGGGATCGACGAACGCTTCAGGGGACAGTTCACCGAGCGAGCTGTGGACGGCGCGGACGGTCCGGTCGTAGTCGGGGGTGGGTTCGGCGAAGACCAGGTGGGACAGGAAACCGGTCCCCATGTAGCCCGGCTCGATCAGGGTGACCTTGACATCCAGGGGGGCGAGTTCGGCAGCCAGGGCGTCGGACAGTCCTTCGAGCGCGTACTTGCCGGCGGCGAGCAGGCCGACGCCCGGGTGCGCCGACTGCCCGTAGAGCGAGGATCCCTGGAGGATGTGGCCCGATCGCTGCCCTCGCAGGACGGGCAGCGTCGCGCGTAGCACGTTCAGCGGGCCGAAGACGTTGGTGTCGAAGATGGCCCTGGCCTGTGCGTCGGTCGCCTCCTCGACGGCGCCGAACAGTCCGTATCCCGCGATATTGGCGACCACGTCGATGCGGCCGAAGGCGGCGAGGGTCTGCTCGACGGCGCGGTGTGCCGCACTTTCGTCTCGGACGTCGAGTTCGAGCGCGATGGCCTGGCCGGGGTAGCGGTCGACGAGGTCGGAGACCGACTCCGGCCGGCGGGCAGTGGCCGCGACGCGGTCGCCGCGGTCGAGGGCGGTGATTGCCAATGCGCGACCGAGGCCCTGAGAGGAGCCGGTGATGAACCAGGTGCGGGCAGTGTTCGAGGTGTCGCTGTCGTTCGTCATGGTTATGACCATAAGCGCTTAGCTCATAACTAACAAGCGCACTGTCGCCCTGATGTCTATGTCCCTCTGTAATGACGCCTCTCTTGCCTCGGGTACACTGGGCTTCATGGCCATGGATGCAAGCCGGACGACGCTCAGCCCTTCGGCCGCGGCTGAGGTCGTACTCACCTTCGTCAACACCCGTGCGATCGACGGCACGCGTGAGGAACTCCTCGACGGGGCCGCCTTTTCACGGTGGTTGCGGCAGGAGGATCTGATCGACTCCGGATCGCTGGTCACCGATGCCGATGCCGCCGCCGCACGCGAGCTGAGGGACGCCTTGGTCCTCGTCCTGCTGGCCCATGCGGGCGAGCAGGACGACCAGGGCCGAACCGGAGCCGAGGAGTATCTGCGCCGCAGTGCGGAGTTGTATCCCCTTGCTCCGGTCATCACCGCTTCCGGCGTACACCTCGCGCCCACCCAGAGCGGGGTGCGGGGCGCGCTCGCAAAGATGCTCGCCGCAGCGTCCGAAGTAGCCCTGCGCGGCTCCTGGATGCGCCTCAAAGCATGCCGAAACCCGCCGTGCCACCTCGGGTTCTACGACCGCACGCGCAACTCCTCCGCGGCCTACTGCAGTCCGAATCGATGCGGAGCCCAGGTCGCCATGCGCACCTACCGCAGCCGCAAGGCAAAGGAAGAAGGCCGGTAGCCGGGCACATCGGTCGCTCCGCGCTCCCGAACCACGCAATGGGAGGTACCCAGTTGCCGAGCTGGTCCGTCAGACAGACACGGAGTTGGTGATCGACGCCTGCCGTGCTGCGGCTGCTGCTCGTACCTCGGGCGTCTCCATCGGGTCGTCGCGCAGTGCTGCGATCCGCTCCAGGGCTTCCGGGCCGGCCGGTGCCGAGGCAATCCCCACCAGCCGTGCCGTCTCCTCGCAGTCCCAGAGGGACTCGGTGTACGCGTAGTCCAGCCCACTCCGGTCGATGGCGGCGAGCGCCTCCAGATATGCGGCCCGCTCGTACGAGTGCGGAGTGTGCAGCCAGAAGCGCCGCAGGTAGGGGACAGCCCCGGCGGCGTCGGTCCCCAACCGGCCCACACGCTGCGCCGTCCGTTGGGGGCCGCACCAGGCCCGCGCTGCCCACTGCTGGGCGAGTTCTTCCACGAGTCCCGGAAGTGCCTCGGGACCGGGGTGGTCGGCCAGGACGTTCGCTCCCAACTGAGCCAGCCACGGGCGTCCGTCCTGTGCCCACCCCCGCGCCGCCGGGATCGCGAGGGCGCCGAGGCGCTCAACCGCCCGAGTGAGCAGGGGCAAAGGCCGGCGGCCGTCCGGGGTGCCGAGCGAGGGGACCAGCGGGATCAGCTCCTCGACGGGCTCCCGGCCGTTCAGCGCACGCAGCGCGTCGACCTTTACGTTGCCTTCGGCAGTGCTGCCGGTGAGCAGGGCGAGGAGCTCGTCGTCGCTGAGCCCTGCCAGGCACGGCCGCGGAACGAACGGGCGGGTCTGCACCTCGATCCCGAAGCGGGTCCACGGTTCGAAGTACCACGGAAGCTCCGCTTTTTCGCCGATCCGGGCGCGTGCAACGTCACCGAGGTCGTCCCACCACACGGTCGGCCAGCCGGCCGAGACCGACTCGAGGACGCGGACCCAGTGCTTCCCTTCCCTGATATACGTCCGAAGCCCCTCCCGGGCCTCGTCCGATCCGGCGAGTGCCAGCAGTTCCAGCACCTCGCAGGCTCGCGAGCACGACTCCTCGTCCTCCGCCAACTGGCCGATGACCGGCGTCGGCGACAGCTCCAGGCCCCTGACCAGGCTCGCCAGGTACGGAGCGCGGTCGTCGGTTGCGTCCCACCGCCAGTCGCGGCGAATCCCGTCGTACACGAACACGGCGGCCCCTTGCGGGCCTTGGAGCGCTCGTACCGCGCCCAGGCCACGCCCCCGCTGCAGCAGGCCCTCGACAGAGTCGAGGCAGGCATATGACATCTCGTATTCACCGCTCATCACCCGGCACCTTGCCCAACCGAACGCCCAGCCGCCAGGCATTATCGGGCCGCCCCACCAACGGGCAGGCTGCCTCTTGCCGAGCACGCCCGGCCCACGACGAAGGCAGGGTGCTGTCACAACACGGGTTCTGGCTCCACTTCCGTGAAGCGCGCACGGTGAGTGACGGCTGACCGCTCGGACCGGCCTCCGGGAAGGTGCCTCGAAATGATCAGTAGCGATGACGGTGTGGCCGACACTTCGGTGATGGACCCGCTGCTACGGGGCGATCTCCTGCCGCACCCGTTCGGCCCGCTCGAGGTCGGGGTGCCCCGCTGCGTACCGTGCCGCATAGAGGGAAACCGCCCTGTCGATGTCCGCCACGGCGCCCTGCGGGTCTCCCGCGGCACGCCGGGTCAGGGAGCGCTCGACCGCCGCATCGGCCACATACGGGTGCTCGCTGCCCATGCACCGCTCGAACATGGCGACGGCCCGGCTCAGCACCGACTCCGACTCCTCGTAGCGGCCCTGGTCGCGCAGTAGGGCACCCAGCTTCGTCAGACTGCCCGCCACATCCGGGTGGTCCTGGAATTCCTCCTCCCGCACCGCGACAACCCGCCGCAGCAGTCCGTAGGCCTCCTCCAGGCGCCCCGAGCGACGCAGGACCTCGGCAAGATGACCGTCGACGTCGATCACGTCACGGTGGTTCTCCCCGTAGTCGACTCCGTAGTCGGCGATCAGCAGGGTGCGCGCGGTGCGCAGTTCCTGCTCCGCCACGTCGAGATCGTCCAGTTCCCTGCTGATGATGCCGAGATGCTTGTGGCAGGTGGCCATGTCGATGGCCGGCGTGCCGGGCAGCGCCGAACGAACCTCGAGCGCCTCACGGTAGGCATCGGCGGCCTCCCGGAGACGGCCGCGCCGCCACAGGGCGTCGCCGTACGTCGCCCACGCCTCCGCGACGAGAGGATGCCGCTCGCCGTCCGACTGCCGCAAATGCTCCAGCACCTCGCCCGCGAGTTGCTCGGCCTCCTCGAACGCGGTCAACTCCCGGAGAATGCGGCTCAGATGGAGTCGTAGTCGGCCCACGAAGTGGTCCTGCTCGCTCAGCTCGCCGACCGCCACCGCGATGGCCTGCTCGGTAACCCTGCGCGCATCCGCCAGTTCTGCCTGGTGGTAGTAGACGCGGCCCAGCGCGGCGAGCACCATGGCGCGCGCCAGCCGGTCCGGTTCCGCCCGCGACGACTCCACATCGAGGGCTTGTTCCAGCAGCCCCCTTGCCGGACCGTGTTCGCCCCGCAGGTGCAGATAGCGTCCCGCACGCAGCAGCAGGGAGCCCAGCACGGCCGGGCAGCGCTCCCGCAGCAGCGGGTAGTGCGCCGCGCGGGACTCGGTGAGCTCCAGAACGTGTGGCATGATGCGCCGGCACGTCACCCAGGACGCCGGACTCAGGGGCTCCATGGGGAACGCCGCGCTCACCAGCATCAGCGCCGAACAGACCGCCCAGCGCTGCTCCTCGGGACCGGTCATCCGGCTGAGCACATACTCCTGGGCCAGGCGGTGGATGGTGATGCGGTCCTCCGTGGCGTCGACCAGCGACAGCCTGACCAGGACAGCCACCGCGCGGTCGTACTCGGCGCGCGTGGCGGGCAACCCCCCTCGTTCCCCACCCACGACGCCGATGTGAACGGGAACCATGTCTCGGGGAATGCCGTCCGGCGCCAGAAAGGAGAAGACGGAGAGAAGTGCCCGCACATGCGGGTCCTCGTCGTTGGCTTGGTCGAAGCTGACGTTCCAGGAAGTGGCCATGGCCGAGGCATACCAATCCGTGTCGGCTGTTGATGACATGTGGCGCGGTCCCTCACCCAGAAGGGCCCGGTAGCCGGCCAGGGACGCACGGCGCTCCTCCACATAGGCGCCGACGTACTCCAGGGCGAAGGGAAGACCGCCGAGCCGGGCGGTGACATCCCGCGCGGCGTCGCGGTCGGACTCCCGAGTGCGTTTGAGGAGAAAGGCCTCTCCGTCGTCCAGATCGAAGGTCTTGAGCGGCACCCGGGTCACGCCCAGAGATCCCCAGTTGGGGTTGCGCGAGGTGATCAGTACGTCGCCGTTCGACGCCCGGGGCCAGATCGTGGAGACATCCGGGGGCTGCTCGACATTGTCGTAGACAAGGAGCCAACGGCTACGCCCGCGCAGAGCGGCCCACAGGCGGGTGAGCATCACCGTCAGGTCGGGCACCTCCTCCGCCCCGAGGGCCCGGGCGAGTTCGGAGAGCTGGCCACTCAGCGACACCTGACGCTCGGCGTTGACCCACCACACCACGTCGTAGTGGCTGGCGAAGCGATGTCCGAACTCCAACGCCGTCTGGGTCTTGCCGACGCCCGGCAGACCCACAAGACCACCGGCGTCGGGACGGGGCCCGCCGTCGTCCGAGAGCAGGCATCGCGCCAACGTGGCCAGGGCTGCGTCACGGTCCGTGAAGTGCGGATTGCGCGGCGGGAAATTGGTGATGGCCGCACCCCATGCGGGATAGCTGAGCCCGGCGGCAAGGAGTGCCACATCCGTCACGGCGCCCCCGGGGCGCAGCCCCAACCGGTGAAGTCGCGTCACCAGCGTGGACGCGACCACATCCGGTTCCCCGGACGACAGGTCCAGGCAGGCGTCGTGGGGCAGCGCCTCGAGCGGATTCACAGCCCCCGTCGGCCCGTTGTCCCACAGATCGAGCGAGCCATAGCGGATCCAGCCGATCGGCTCGCCCTCCTCATGAGCGGCGACCAGCTGGTTCAGCCAGTCGGCGTAGCGGGGGAGATCCTGGGGTGGGATCTCGGGGAGCAGGATCAGGGCGCTGTCGGCGCCGTCCAGGAGCTGCTGGGCGGCTTGCTCCATGCCTTCGTCCTGCGGCGGCAGCCCGCCCCGTCGCAGGACGGTGAATCCCGCGCGGACCAGCACCGTCGCGGTCCAGTCCGCCCAGGTCCGCTCTCCCGGCAGGTAGCAGAGGGCTACGGTCCGCTGCTCCGGCGGAACATCTTGGACGCCGTGCGGATCGTCGGCCCGACCGGGGCTCACCGCGCCGCCGTCGGTCACGGCGGCGGCACCGAGATAGGTGATGCAGGCCGTCAAACCTGTCGCGACCACCTGGGACAGGGACGGGCTGCCGGCGAATCCCTCACCGACGCTGGCGTAGGAGGCGAGGGCGCCACCGAGCGCGATGACCGACGGCATCGCGAAACGGACCACCCGGTTACGCGCGTTCGCACGCGATCGCGGAGTGACGGTGTCACGCGCGGTCGGCACCAAGGGCGCGGACGCGGGGTCGAGGTCATCGGCACCGGGGTCGGGGAGGGCGGACATCAGATCGGCCGGCCTTCCGTGGAGCCGATGACGGCAGAGCGCATGCTCACTCCTCGCAGTTCCTCAACTACCGTGGAGCTTATGCGATTTGGGTATCGGTCGCACCGCGCGCCCCGATCGCGGCCTCACGACCGCCTACATGCCGGGCACGGCCGGGCTGTTCGGCGCTCCAGGTCGAGCTGGTCGTGACCGACGTGCTCGGCGCGGTGGTGTCCCGGAATCCGACGCGGCCGCGCGACCCACATACCGCTCGCCAGCTGGGGCACAGGGGCTCTCCGAGAACACGAACCGGCTCCTGCGGCAGTACGCGCCAAGGGTGACGAACTGCGCCGGTTCTCCCTGTGAGACCTCGACGACATCGCAGAACGCAGCCAAGGGGCAGGGAGACGCTCTCACGGGCCAGCGGCACCTCGCGAACGGCCCCTGGCCAAAGCCCCTGAACAAAGCCCCTGCCAAAGCCCCTGGCCGAAGGCCAAGGCCTCTGAACGAGGTCTTCAACGGCTCGGCTTCCGTGCGTGTTTACGTGGCCCATCCTGCTTGACGGCATAGCCATCGTGCAGGGATACCCCCGTCAGCTTGGAGCCGGTGCACCACGGCAGAGACGTTCGCCAACCGGACCGGGCGGCCCGTTGCTGCGTACCGGTCGGCGGAGAGCGCCGAGACGGGCCGGTTCGACACATCCCCGGGGCGGCGGTACCCGGGGTTCGCCAATCCCCCGTACCGGGTCGGAGCGTTCAAGGTCTGGGAGCGCTGAGAGGGGGTACCCGCTGTCGGAGCCCGATTCGACGACTCAGGGAGTGATGATGGCGGGCTTTGGACACACCACGCGCAGGAGCCCCCGTTCACGTGGCCGGACGTGGTCACGGAGCGGGCCGGATCGCGCGGCACTCGGAATCATCGGGCTGATCTGTGCGATCGCGGGATTCTTCGTGCTGGGGATCATCCTCGGCCCGATCGCGATCGCCTGCGGCTGGCTCGGCATGGGCCGCCGCTGGAACGGCGCTCAGCCCGTCCCGGCACTCGTCGCCGTCGTGCTCGGTGGCATTGACACCCTGCTTGCGGTCATCCGGCTGGCGGGAGCCACGGTTCCCGGCGGCGGGATGTGGTGACCGTCAGCCGCGCACCGCGGCTTGTCGGCCCGCACAGCGCGGGTTCCTCAGCCCCGCACGTCGGGTTCCTCGGGTGAACCGACCGGGGTGGGCATTGCGCCCACCCCGGTTTCCGACAGCGCGGCAACCCGCTCGCGCAGCGCCCGCACCTCGGCCGTCAGCGCCTCCAGGAGAACCGGCTTGCGTGCATGGCGCCCTCTGAACGGATCCTGCTGCTGTCCGGCGACCACGCCCGCGCCAGGCCCTGGATGACTGGATCGGCTTCCATCTGTGGCCGTTTGCATCCACGACCGGGGCGCCGAACAGGCCGAGGAGCGACGGGTGACAGATACGCGAGCGTGGCCGGCGCACCCCGGCTGAAGGGTGGTCGCGTGCCGAGTCGCAGCCCTCCCGATCACCGATCGATCCTCAGATCGACTACAGGGCGGCCGTTACCGGATGCGGCCCTTGCTGAGGACCCGGCTGTCGGGGGTCGCCTCAAACTGCCCAGCCGCGCTCCTTGCACGGCAGGGAAGAACGACCGGCTCTTACCTTCCGCCCAGTTCACCCAGCAACTGTTCGGCGACGCGCAGATGCCGGTGGCCCGGCTCCAGGATGCGGCGAGCGTCAGCAGTGATCCGCACCAGAGCCTCGGCGGCCTCGGTCGGGCGCCCCACCATCGCGAGCGCACGGGCCTGGTCGAGTCGGGTGTGAAGGACGTGGGGATGGTCCACGCCGAGAAGCGTCGTACGGTCGGCAGCGAGAGCGTCGAAGCCCGCGAGGGCCTCATCGGCCCGCCCTGCAAGGGCAGCGAAGGACGCCAGGCTGCTCCGAATGGCCAGCGTGTGGGGGTCGAGGGGCCCGAGGCTGCGCAGCGCGTCCGAGAGCAGTTCCCGCATCTCACGGTCGGCTCGGTCGGTTTCGCCGCGGAGGCCGGTGAACCAGATGAGACTGCGGCGGGTGGCGATCGTCTGCGGATGCGCCGCTCCCAACAGGCGTAATCGGTCGTCGAGGAGCGCCCGCAGTTGTCGCACCGCGGTATCGGCGTCACCGCCCTCGCCGGTGCAGTACGCAAGCTGGTGGCGCGCCGCCAGCGTGTCGGGATGCTCGGGGCCCAGCTCGCGCCTTGTGTCTTCGACCAGCTCCCTGAACAGCGTGGTAGCTGTGCGCAGGTTTTCCGACTCGCCGGTGAAGAAGGCGAGCTGGTGTCGGGCGGCCAGGGTGTCCGGGTGTGCGGGGCCGAGGGCCGCGGCTCGCTCCTGGGCGAGGGCCCGTAGCTCGCCGGCTGCCCGGCGCGGCTGCCCGGCGTCCCCGACGGCGATGGCCAGTGAGAACGCCGCCCCTGGGATGCCCGCCCCCCGGGCGCGCTCCAGCGCGGTGACGGCGCGGGTGAGTCGTGCCTCCTGGTGGGCGACGAGACCGAGGTCGTAGGCATCGGTCGGAGCCACCAGGTCCAGGAGCGCGTCCCACAGATGGTCGGGCACCGGAGCGAGATCGGGTGCGTTGAGCAAGTAGTCGAAGGCAAGGTACCCCTGGCTGTAGTTGCCGATGAGCAGTCCGCTGGTGGCGTACGCGGCCTGGCACGCCCAGCGCATGGCGTCGTCGAAGTCCTCGGGTTGCAGGTCGCCGCCGCCGCGCCCATCCAGGTACGGCGGATGCAGATCGCGCAGCCATTCGCGGGTCACGGGACACCGCAGCCCCGCACGGCGGCAGTCGACCGCGGCTGCGACCACCGCCGCACCGCGAGGGTTCGCCCCGGGTGCCCAGGCGTTCTGCCAGGAGGCCAGCAGTTCGGGGCCGGCCGCGATGATCTCGGCGATGCCGAAGCGCTCGCGTCCGTTCAGCGCCTGCCTGATCCGCGGATCGTGACGGAAGGGCTCCGCCCGTCGGCATTCGGCGTCCGACCATCGCCGGGCCAGCCGGATGACGGCGGCCATACTGAGCACCTCGCGCTGCATACGCCAGGCATCGCGGTCGGAGCCGGTCAGCCGACTCTCCTCCCGCGCGTCGTAGCGGCGGTGTTCCTCCGACCGCATCGTCGCCAACACCACGACCCGCCCGGGCCGGGCGTCGAGCAGCGTGGCCAGCGCTGCCACGGTGAGGCCTTGGGCGCCCAGATAGTCCTCGAGGTCGTCCAGCCACAGCACCGCCCTGCGCCTGCGCCGCGCCACGCGGAAGGCCTCGGCGAGGGCGGCGCGTGTCATGGGCCGGACGAACGCGTGCCTCGGGAAGCATGACCGGACGACCTCGTAGGCGAGACGGGTCTTACCCGCCGTGGACTCCCCGACGACCAGGACGAACCGTGCCTGCGTGACCGCTTGGCGCAGTTCCGGTTCGACATCTCGCTCGATGTACGGTGGCGGGCCGCCCCCTTCCGTCACCTGGTCGGGTTCGGCGGCGTGCACCCCGGCAAGCTCGGGACGGTCAACATGCAGCACCCGGGGTATCCGCCCCGAACGGCTTCGCAGCAGTTCCCCGCTGTCCTGCGGTTCCCGCTGTGGGCGTAACAGGTCGGCCACCAGCCCGTACACCGTCGTCACCGCCGCACCGATACCGGTGGCCAGCGGTCCGGACGTCCAGACCGCCGCCAGCATCAGCGCCAGAGCACCGGCCGCGACTGCGGCCAGATAGCGGATCCACCCCCGCCGGCGGCCGCCGCCTCCCCGCCACAGATACGCCGACATGCCGCCCCCTCATGTCCGTCCGCGGTCTCCCATTCTTGTTGCCGTGGGTGTTCTGTCGAGTCCCCTGCTGCCATTCGGGGTCAGGATCCGGCGGTTGGAGCGGGTGATGCCGCTGAGCCCATCCGGGCCGTAGGCGGGTGCATCATCGGACGCGCTTGGCCGGCGATCTGCTCACCGTCAACCGCCGCCGCAAGCTGTGGCCCGACCGGGTGTGCGCGGCTCGTTCGAGCTCGGGTGCGCAGACAGGTAATTGAAGGCCGTCAGCCAGTCCTCACCATCGATGAAGCGGCGCATGTCCGCCTCCGGAAGCGTATGGCCGAGGCGAATGCCCCTGACGCCGCGCTCCCGGCATCCCGGCCTGTCCCGGTCAGCGGAAGCGGTTGCGGCGGCGGTATGCGTACGCGACGAGCAGCGCTGCGGCAACTGAAAAGAGGCCGCCGACCGTGAGTATGGCCATCGAGGTGTTCCCGCCGCGCTGACCAATGGTGATGCGGCCGCTGGTCTCTCGTTTGACGAGTCCGCTGGTGAGCGTCAGTCGTGCGGTCCACACACCGTCCGGCAGCCGCGGGTCGAGTGTGGTCTTCGCCAGCGTCGAGCGACCCGGGCCGATGGTGCCTGCCTTGACGTTGAACGGGCCTGCGAACGCGCCGCCCGGCCCGTCCGACAGGGTGAGCTTGCCCGTAAGGTCGAGGGCCCGCCCGCCGGTGTTCTTCACTCGGGCCGTGACCACCGGTACGCCGTCCGCGGCGCGGATGCCGGTGAGATCTTCGATGCGGAAGTCCGAGCGCGGTTCCCCGCCGGGCCCGACGGACAGATAGATGCGCACCCCTGCGCGGGCCACGTTGCGTACCTGCTCCGAGCGGTCGTGATGGGGGCTGATCTCCGCCCAGATGACACCGTAGTGTTCGCCGCCGGTCGCATCGTTCGCCACGGTGACCTCAGTCCACACTGTCGCCGTCTCGTCGGGTGCCAGGACGAGTGCACTGGGCTCGACCGTCACCCACTTGGTGAGCTCGTTGCCGGTACGACCGGGGGCGAAGGCGAAGCCGTCCTTGTGGACCGCGGCGGCTGCGGGGTAGAGCTGTACGCGGTGACGGGTGTCCGAGTAGTTGGTGACTGCGATGCGCCTGCGAATCTGCTGGGCTGGTTTGATGTGATCGATGATGTATCGGTGGGCACGGCTGTCTTCGCGGCGGCTGACCGGCGCGTCGACGAGCCGGATTCCGACGCTCACGTCGCCAGACCCCCGCGGCGGTGCCTCCGCGGCTACGGGCGCGACTGATCCCAGGAACAGTGACACCGCAAGGAGCAGGCCACCCACCGGCTCATGCCACCGAATGGGTCACCGTCCCGCTGTAGAGACCGCCGACGGCGTGCTGCGGGATGGTGATCTCCAGGGTGGGGTTCCAGCTCGCGCTGTTGTTTCCGCTGCCCGAGGTCTTGGAGAACGCGGTGCGTGGCCGCTCCAGGCTGACTCGGTCGGCACGAGTGGGCTGTCCGGGCACGAAGGTGCCGTTGCCGGAGGTGGCGGTCGCCGGTCCGGACCAGTAGTTCACCAGGTTCGGCGGGATGACCTCGGTCTCCTGGTCTGTTCCGGTGTCGAACTGCGTCGAGACCACAGACGCTGTCCACGTGGCGTCCGCCGCGGCCCGCTCGTCGATCACCGTCACGGTGCCGAGCTGGCCGCTGACCGTCTGCCCCGGGAACCCGGACCCCAGATTGCGCGAGGTGGGCACCTCGATCTTGAGGTTCGCCGTTGCCACGGTGAACGTCACGGTCGTGTCCCCCGACGGCTGGGCGACCGCAGGCAGCGATGCCGCCCCGACGAAGGCGACGGCAATGACACACGAAATCAAAGGTCTTTTAGGCACGGAATCACCGTAGCTCTGTATATGACGGTATGTCGGCACCGAGTGTGTTTCATGCCACCGAGTGGGTGACTGTCCCGGTGTAGGTGCCGCCCACGGCGGTCGCCGGCACCGCGAGGATCAGTGTCGGCTGCCAGGCGGTGGTGTTGTTCCCGTTGCCCGACGTCTTGGTGAACGCGGTACGCGGGACGCTCAGGCTCTGCGCCTGCGCGCTCGTGGCCTGGCCCGGTACGCGGGTGCCGGGGCCCATGGTGCTGGTGGCCGGACCCGACCAGTACGAGAGCTGGCTCCTGGAGATCTGCCGAGCGGCGCCGCCGCCCGGCGTCGTGAAGTCGCTCGCCGACACCGTCGCCGTCCAGACCGCCGGCCGCCTCCCCCGCGTATCCGACACCCGAACCTCACCCATCTGTCGGCTGATCGATGAACCGGGCGAGGCCCCGCCGAGACTCACCGCGGCCGGCACAGTGATCGACAGTGTGCCCGGTGGTTGCTCGACACGTCCCGAAGCGTGACTCTCCACCGGCACCGCCACACCGGGCAGCACCGTCACCATGACCGCCGAAGCGACGCCCATAAGCGTCCACAGCATCTGCACGCCGCGACTATAGATCCCGCTGCGGGTGCTTTTGATCCATCGTCACCCGTTCAGGCGGTTTCTGTCTGACTGTTACCGGTTAGCGTTCCTCGACCGGTTTCGCCCATCCGCGCTTTTCGGCGGATCTTCGTCCAGGAGCCCCATGCGTAACTCCGCGCGCGCAGCGACATACACCGTCCTCGCCCTGGCCCTGGCCCTCGCCGCCGCCGCCAGCCCCGCCCTGTCCATGCCGGCGTACCAGGGCCGCACGGAACCGACCCGGCTCGCCAGCGCCAGCGAGGACCACCAGCCCACGCTCATCCGGCTGCGCACCCGCACCTTCGATCCGACCACACCGGAAGCGGAACGCTCCCGGCCGCGGGGACGCCTGCGGTCGGAGGTCGGCCGCGCGTACCTGGTCCAGTTCGCGACCACGCCGCGCGACAGCCACCGCGCCGCGCTGGCGGCCCTCGGCGCCCGGATCGGCGCCTACATTCCGGACGCCGCGTACGTGGTGCGCATGGACCACGCGACCCGAGAGCAGGTCGCTGCGCTCCCGTTCGTGCGATGGGTCGGCCCGTACGACGCCGGCGACAAGATCGAAGGCGGGGTCGTCCCGTCCAGCAGCCGCCGATACCTCATCACCCTCGTGGAACGCAGCGCCGCCGACCAACGGGCCGTGGTCAAGCGGATCAAGGCGATCGGCGGGAAGGTGCACGTCGCGTCGGCGAGCCGGCAACTGATCGAGGCAACCCTGGAGCCGGCGCAGGCGCTTGCCGTGGCGCACCTGGACGCGGTGCTCGCGCTCGACGTCTGGACGGCACCCGAAGTGGACATGAACAACGCCCGCGTCGCGGGCGGCGCCAACGCGATCGAGACCGCCCGGGGCTATCTCGGCCAAGGCGTACGCGGCGAGGTGATGGACACCGGGCTGCGCACCACGCACCAAGAGTTCGCGGCATTCCCGCCGATCATGCATACCGCCAACACCACCAGCACGAGCCACGGCACCTCGACGTACGGACAGATCTTCTCCTCCGGAGTCAACGCCAATGCCCGCGGTCTGCTTCCCCAGGCGCAGCCCATCTTCGCCAACAACCAGGTGTCCGACCGGTGGGCGCACACCGCGCAGCTCGTCGACCCGACTGGCCCGTACCGGGCGGTGTTCCAGTCCAACAGTTGGGGCAGCGCGCTGACCTTCGGCTACAACTCGACGTCGGCGGCGATGGACGACATCGTCTTCGACCACGACATCCTGATCTGCCAGACCCAGGGCAACACCGGTAACCGCTCCGCCCGGCCACAGGCGTGGGCGAAGAACGTGGTGTCCGTCGGCGGCATCTACCACTACGACACCGTCTCCCGCGCCGACGACGCGTGGAACGGCGGTGGGAGCATCGGCCCTGCCGCGGACGGGCGGATCAAGCCGGACCTGTCGAACTACTACGACGCGGTCCACACCACCGCGAGCGGCGGTGACGCCGCGTACACCGGCACGTTCAGCGGCACCAGCGCCTCCACCCCGATCACCTGCGGCTACGCGGGCCTCATCTTCCAGATGTGGGCCGACGGGGTCTTCGAGGGCGGCCCCGGTCTGGACCGCGACGTCTTCGCGTCCCGGCCGCACGCCGCCACCGCGAAGGCGTTGCTGATCAACTCGGCCGACCAGTACGCCTTCACGGGCGATTCCCACGACCTGGCACGGATGAAGCAGGGCTGGGGTTCGGCCAGCGCCGGCAACCTGTACCAGCAGGCAGAGGCCAACAACTGGCAGCTGCCGATCCTGGTCGACGAGACCGACGTACTCACGGCAGGCCAGGCCGCGACGTACACGCTGACCACCGACGGCAGCGAGCCGCTGAAGGCGACCATGGCCTACACCGACCCGATGGGATCCCCGTCGGCGGCCCAGGCTCGCGTCAACGACCTGACCCTGAAGCTCACAGCTCCGGACGGCACCGTGTACTGGGGAAACAACGGACTCGCGGCAGGAAACTGGTCAACTCCGGGTGGCTCGGCGAACACGATCGACACCGTCGAGAACGTGTTCATCCAGAACCCGGCCGCCGGCAGCTGGACGATCGAGGTCATCGCCAGCCAGGTCAACTCGGACGGACACGTGGAGACCCCCGCGACCGACGCCGACTTCGCACTTGTCGCCACAGGAAAGGTCACCGGCTGATACTCCCGTGCGACATCATGATTGCGCCGGTGGAGTCAGTCATGGTCCGCTGCATCTCCCGAGTGAATCCCCGGTCCCGGCACTCAGGCGCAGGCACGCGGTTCTGGGCTGGAGCCGCGGGTTCACTTCCCTCAGCGGTGCGGTCGTGTCGATCGGCGCGACCGCACCAGCCCGACACCGGCGGGCCCCTGGCCGGGCCCGGCGTTGACCAGGCGGCACGGCGTGCAATGTGTCGGTGGTCCTCGGCTGCCCCTCCTCGGCGGCGGTGGGACCGCATTCCCTCACCTGGCGAAATGGCCGGACGGCGGCCCCGGGCGTCATGGCCGATCAGGGACCACCTCGTCGAGGACTGCCGCGAGCTGCACCCGGCCGACGCGGCGGGCATCGCCCCACTACGCGGCCCTCTGTCGGTCGCTTGCGCCGGATGGCATTGCCCGGTCCCTGGAGTTCGGGGCCGGTCCCAACCTGTGCCCGCTGATGCTCGCCGCCGCCGGGAGCCGCCGTATCGAGCCGTGGATCGGCTGCCGCCAACGTCGCCTATCTGATGCCGGGAGGGCCCGGACGACGGCCGGCAGCGGTTCCACGCGCTGTGGCGTCGCCTGAACCCGAACCTTCCGCCGACCCTGTCGGCCGCACTGTCGCGGGTGCTCGCCGCCCACGGCGATGTCCGGGCCCTCCCGCCGGCAATGGTGCTGCCGACAGGGCGAACGCCGTCTCCACCAGGGCGATGTGGCTGAACGCCTTCGGTGCGTTGCCCAGTTGACGGCCGGTGTCGGGGTCCCACTGCTCGGCGAGCAGACCGACGTCGTTGCGGATGGCGAGGACGCGCTCGAAGGCCTCCCTGGCCTGCTGCGGATGCCCGGTGGCGGCGAGGCCGTCGGCGTACCACAGGGAGCACGACACGAATGCGCCCTCGGGGCCGCGCATGCCGTCCACACCGTGCACGCCGCGGCCGTCGGACTCGTACCGCCGCACGAACCCCCCGTGGTCCAGCTGCCGCATCGCACGCACGGTGCCGCGCACCCGCTCGTCCCGGGCAGGCAGGAAGCCGAGCCTGGGGATCAGCAGTGCCGAGGCGTCCAGGGCCGATGAGCCGTAGGACTGCACGAACGATCTCCTCTGCGCATCCCAGCCCTCACGGCAGACCTCCCGGTGTACGTCCTCGCGCATGGCGCGCCACTGGCCCAAGGACTGGTTCCTCCCGAGCAGTTCCCCCATGCGCACGGCGCGGTCGGCGGCCACCCACGCCATGACCTTGGAGTGCACGAACTGCCGCCGGGCTCCCCGCACTAGCCACAGCCCCTGGTCCGGCTCGTGCCAGTGCCGCCGGAGGTGGCCCATGAGCGCTTCGACCAGGCTCCACACGTGGGCCGGCATGGGGATCCCGGCCCGCAGGCACAGCCAGAGCGTATCCAGGACCTCGCCGTACATGTCCAACTGGTATTGATCCACTGCTGAGTTGCCGAACCGGACCGGCTGTGAACCCTCGTAGCCAGGCAGCCACGGCGCCTCGGTCTCCGGCAGGAGCCGCTGCCCTCCGACGCCGTACACGGTCTGAAGGTCGGCGGTGGCGCCCGCGATGGCCCGCACCAGCCAGTCCAGCCATGCCCTCGCCTCCTCCCGGTAGCCGCTGCGCAGCAGGCAGGACAGTGCCAGAGTGGAGTCGCACAGCCAGCAGTACCGGTAGTCCCAATTGCGTTCGCCTCCGATGCACCCCGGCAGCGAGGTGGTCGGCGCGGCGACGATGCCACCCGTGGGCGCGTAGGTCAGCGCCTTGAGGGTGATGAGGGAACGCACCACCGCGTCCCGCCACGGTCCCTGGTAGCGGCACTGGGCGCTCCAGCGCCGCCAGTAGTCCCTCGTCTCCTTCAGCGCTGTCTCCGCGGGAACGCACAGCGGTGCCGGCGGCTCCGGCCGGTGCGACGGCGACCAAACCAAGGTCAGGGACAGTCGCTGTCCGGCCGCGACGGTGAACTCCAGGACCGTGGAGTCCTGGTTGTGGAGCGCAGGCACCGACCCGTCGGCGTGCAGCCAGACGGCGTCCGGTCCGGCGACCGCGACCGTGCCGGATTCTGCGACCCGAATCCACGGCACAACACGGCCCTGGTGGAAACGCAGCCGTAGTTCGCTGCGCATGTGCACCGAACCCGACAGGCCCTCGACCATGCGGACGACGCCCGGCAGCTGGGTGCGCGGCGGCATGAAGTCCGTGACCCGCACCGCGCCGGTTCCGGTTTCCCATTCCGATTCCAGGACCAGAGTGTCCGGTTGGTACGCCCGACGAGTACAGGGAAGGCGGGTGGCGGGAGCCACCCGCCAGAATCCGTTGTCCTCCGTGCCCAGCAGAGCGGCCAGACAGGCCGGCGAGTCGAAACGGGGCAGGCACAGCCAGTCCAGGGACCCGTCCCTGCCGACCATGGCGGCGGTTTCCAGGTCACTGATGAGAGCGTAATCCTCGATGAGTGTTCTCATGATCGATACCTAGGTCCAGCGCGGTGCACCTGGTCGTGGGCGGCCGTCGGCCTGTCGGCGAGTTCCGCATCGCCTGGATGCGGGTGTCGGTCATAACGCGCTCCGCGCTGCGCTGCCGTCGCCAGGGCACCGGCCGCTGTAGTGACGTGTCCAGCTGTGCCGCGAACCACGCGATCGCCAGTGCCGTATGTTTACGATGTATACTTACATTTTGTACCCGGATGTGCGTAGAGTCAATACAGGCGGGACACCGCTCGGGGGCGATCAGCAGGAGGCGAGGCATGGCCAAGGACAGGGCGGAGTCCGCAGGGACAGTCGGGGACACCGCGGCGGCTCCGGCACGCAGGGCCGGTGACCGTGGTCGCTACGGCCGGCTGAGCCGGGAGCGCCTGCTGGCCACCGCGCTGGAGCTGGTGGACCGGGATGGTCTCTCGGCGCTGAGCATGCGCCGGCTGGGCGCCGAGCTCGACGTGGAGGCAATGGCTCTCTACCGGTACGCCGCAGGCAAGGACGCCCTCCTGGACGGCCTGGTCGAAGCCGTGTACGTCGAACTCGAGGAGCGTCTGGCCGCCGGGGCCGAGGCGTCCGCCTGGCGTGCCGAACTCGCCCGGATCGCGGAGGCCACGTACGACGTCTGCCTGACCCATCCCCACGTGGTGCCGCTGCTCTCGACCCGTATGCTGGCCGTCCCGCTGGCCCGCCGGCCCCTCGCGGTCCTGAGGCACCATGAGCGCGTGCTCGCGCTGCTGCGGGGGGCTGGGCTCGACGAGGCCCGTTCCGCAGCGGTCTTCCGTGCCTTCACCGGCTGGGTCCTCGGCTACGTCTCCGTGGAACTGCAGGCCATGGTGGACAACCCGGAGGAATCCGAGCCCGCGTTCCGCCTCGGCCTGCACCGGATGCCACCGCAGGAACTGCCCACACTCCGGGAGACGGCCGCCGTCCTCGCCGAACGAGGTGGCCCCGAGGCGTTGACCGCCGGGCTGGACGCGCTGCTCGCCCCTTTCGGAAAGACGGAGTGAGAAGCGCCCCCTGTCCAGACAAGTCGCCGGACGGCCGTCGGAAGGCGGCGTCCTTGTGCGCGTACGCGCCCCGGATCACCACTGGAGCAGGGGCAGAGACACGGCGGTATAGGTGAACAGGAGCCGACGAATGCGGTCAGCGCGATCCTGTCGGCTGGGCGAGGCGGCGGGCGGGCAAGGTGGCTGTGGGCATCGGCGGGCTGTCGCGCGCGGTGGGGCGCAGGTGTCGCACGTACTGCTCTCGCGGTACGAGGATGCCGCCCATACCGCTGACGTGCGGGCTCTCCCGCTGCGCATCGAGCAGCACGCCGCCGGCCTGTGCGAAGCGCGCCGCGAGGTCGGTCACCGCGACCTTCGAGGCGCCGGAACGGCGGAAGAACATCGAATCCATGCTGAAGACCGATCCGACCCGGAGGCCGAAGACGCCGCCGACCAGATTGCCGTCCTCCCACACCTCGACGCTGTGAGCATGACCGAGTTCGTGGAGGCGGATCAAGCTTGAGATCAGCTCTTCGGTGAGCCACCGGGGGATGCGGTCGGCGCGGCATTCGAGGACGACCCGCTCGAACTGTCGGTCCAGGGTGGTCGACCACGGCAGCTTGTTGCGCAGCCGGCGGGCGAGGCTGCGGCTGAGGTGCACGGCCGAGACGGGCAGCACCGGCCTGGGGTCGGGCGACCACCAGGAGACGGCGTAGGGATCGGCCGATTCCTCACCCACGAGCCGTATGCGGCCCTGCTGGACCTGATCGGCGAAGACCACCTCGTTGAGGGTGCGGGTGTACTCGTCGGATGCCGGGAACGGATAGACCCCGGCGCGGTACGCCGCCAGGAGGCCGGCGGGACTGAGATCAGCGCCGAAGGCCACCGGACCGTCGGGCGCCGCTCGCAGCACGTCCAGCGCCTCCCAGCCGGGGCATCGGCTCACCACTGTGCCGCTCCCTGCCCCGGGCTCTTCACCGGCCAGACGTAGCCGGTCCGTTGGAGGAAGTCGATGTGGCGGTCCATCATCTCCGCGTCCACCGGCGGAACGTCGATCCCGGCGTCCATCAGCGCCCGTACCGCGTTGGTGCGGGTGAAGTTCGGGAAAACGCCCTGGAAGTACATCTCGCTCACGGTGATGTCGGCGCGGTGGCACCGGTCGACGAAGAGCGGGACGAACGGGGTGATCGGGTCGGTGGGGTGCCCGGCCGCGTACTTCACCAGAGCGGCGATCCAATCGGCGTACGGGATCTCCTGGACCGGGTAACCCCGCAGGCGCATGCGCTCGGCGAGCGAACCCAGCAGCGCGGAACGTGGGTTGGTCAGGTGGTAGACCTCGCCACGAGCGGGACGGCGGGTGGAGATGTGTCCGAGTGCGCGGGCGAGGCAGTCGGCCGACAGGAAATCCAGCAGCAGCCGGACGTCGGGGCACAGCCCGGTCCGCGCGATGAAGCCGATGAGGGCGCACATCTCGCTGCCCGTGTTCATCACGCCGGTTCCACTGTTGCCCGTGATGTCCATCAGACGGTAGACGGCGACTGGCAGGCCCGCGTCGGACGCCTTCTTCAGCAGCGCCTCGGCGACCCATTTGGTCTCCACATATCCCACCGACAGATACTCGGCGAAGCGCAACGGCGTGCTCTCTGTCACCTCGCGCACCCCGGCGGGCCCGAATCCGGCGAGCACCGCCATGCTGGAGGCGAAGTGAACGGGGACGGCCCTTCGGGCGGCCAGGCGGATGATCTCGTATGTTCCGTCGACGTTGGCCGCGCGCAACTCGTGGTACGGGTAGATGAAGTTGACCTGGCCGCCGAAGTGGTAGACGGCGTCGATGGTCGATCCCAGCTCCTCGAACCGGCCGGGAGACAGGCCCAGTCCGGGCTTGCCCAGGTCGCCGACGACCGGCTGGACGCGCTCGCTGGACAGATCGCTGAGGACATACCGCTGGTGACTCGCGCGGATCCGCTCCATGCCGTGCCGGTCGTCGGAGGCCCTGACCAGGCAGAAGATCCGTCCCGTCGTCCTGCGCAGCAGCTCTTCGATCATGTGCGCGCCGCAGAATCCCGTCGCCCCGGTGAGGAGGACGTCGCCGGGGTGCCGGGGGTCCGGAGTCGGCGCGTCATGGCCTATCGCCGGAAGGTGCCGATCGGTCTCGGCGGCGAAGTCGACGCTGCCGCCGTTCGGGTGGGCCAGTGTGCCGGCACGTGCCCGGCGCACGGACTCGGCGAACGCGGCGAGCGTCGGACACAGCAGCAGCGACCGGGTCAGATCGCGGATCTGCGTGACGCCGATCCCGAAGATGATGCGGGTCCGGGCGAGCATCTCCATGGCCAGCAGCGAGTTGCCACCCAGCTCGAAGAAGTCGTCGTGCGGACGAACGTAATCCACATCGAAGATCTGGCCCCACAACTGGGCCATCCCGTGCAGCACCGGACGGTCGTCGGCGCCGGCCGTCGTCGCCGCCGCCCTGGGTTCCGGCACGGCCCTGCGGTCGAGCTTTCCGCTGGGCGTGACCGGCAGCCGGTCCACCTCGTGGAAGGCTCCCGGGATCATGTAACCCGGCAGGAGCTCGGCGAGCGCCGACCGCAGCCGTGAGCGCAGCGCCGCCCCGTTGCCGGTCGTCGGCGCGGCCGGCGTGTAGTACGCGACGAGGTCCCGCTCGCCGTTGTCGCGTGTCCGACCCATAACCATCGCCTGGCCGATCTCCGGGTGGGAGACGAGTGCGGCCTCGATCTCCGCCGGGTCGACCCGGAACCCGCGGATCTTCATCTGGTCGTCGACCCGGCCCAGGACTTCCAGGTTGCCGTCCGAGCGCCGGCGGCCCAGATCCCCGGTGCGATACATCCGGTCCCCCGGCCCGGAGCCGTGCGGGTCGGGGAGGAACTGCTGGGCGGTCAGGGCGGGTTGCCGCCAGATACCGCGCGCCAGCCCCGGGCCGCCGATGTAGATCTCGCCGCGCCCGCCCGGCGGTACCGGGCGCAGTTCGGCGTCGACGACATGGACGTGATTTCCCTCCAGGGGCCTGCCGACCGGGGCGACGGCGGTGTCCGGCGCGGCGAGCACTTCCTCGTTCAGGTCGCAGAGCGTGGAGGTGATGGTGGTCTCGGTGAGTCCGTAGGCGTTGACGAGCCGCGCGCCGGGGATCCGGCGCAGAATGGCGCGGCAGTCCTTCGCGGTGACGATCTCGCCGCCGACGATGACGAGCCTCAGCGACGCGAGGATCTCGCCGCGGTCCGCGATGGAGACGATCCGCTGCCAATAGGCGGGGGTCAGGTCGGCGACGGTGATCCCGTACTCCGGGAGGCGGCGCAGCAGGTCGGTGGGCGCCCACGGCTGTGTTCCTGCGAGGACGAGTGTCGCGCCGCTGATCAGCGTGGCGAAGATCTGCTCCACTGAAGTGTCGAAGCCGAGCGCAGCGGCGTGCAGCACTCGGTCGCCGGGCGCCAGTTCGTACGCCCGGGCCACCGAGGTGAGGGAGTGGGCCAACGACCGGTGGGTGATCATCACACCCTTGGGGGGTCCGGTGGATCCGGAGGTGTAGATCACGTAGGCGAGGTCGTCCGGCCGGGGGCCGCGTGCCGGCCGCGGTGCCTCCACCGGCGCTTTCCTGTCCGGTTCCCCGGCGTCGATGATGCGCGCCTCGCACCCGGCGAACTTCGGGGCGTGCTCGCGGCTCGAGACGATGAGGCGGGACCCGGTCTCCGCGACCAGTCCCACCATCCGTTGCCGCGGAGTGGCCGGGTCGAGGGGCAGGAACGCGCCGCCGGAGCTCAGCACCCCCAGCAGCGCAACGACCAGATCGGGCACGCGGTCGAGGCACACGGTGACGACGGACTCTGCGTCGACGCCCGACTCCCGCAGCTGGTGGGCAAGCCGGTCGGCGCGGTCGGTCAGTTCGGTGTAGCTGAGCTGACCCTCGTCCGAGAGCACGGCGAGAGCGGACGGCTCACGCCGCGCCCGCTCCCGGACCAGCTCGGGCACAGTGCCTGACCCGGATCCGGGGTGCTGCCGCTCGGCGCGGGCGCTTGCGGGCCGCATGTCGGTCCACAGGCGGTCGACCACGCTTTCGCACCACGCGGCGGACGCCGGTCCGCCGATTCGACGCCACCTGGCGGGGATCCTGCGATCGGCGGGCCAGATAGCGTACTGCTCCTCGTCGTTGCGCAGCACGACGCAGAGCGCAGCCGACTCACCCGGCGGGTGATCACGTTCTGTCACCTTGGGTCTCCTGCCTCGCGCGACGTCCTGCGGAGCATGACCTGCGCTTCTCGCGGGAGAGGGCGGCCGCCATCACGGCTTCCCTTCCGCAGGCGCACCGGGCCATCCGGCCAGGCGGCCGAGTGGCGGCGCGAGGACGAGGTGCTCCGACTCCTCGGCGCTGACCGGCTCGGCGAAGAGGTACCCCTGACCGAAGCGGCAGCCCATGGAGATCAGCAACTGCTGCTGCCCCACGTTCTCCACTCCTTCGGCGATCACCGTGAGGCCGAGTGTGTCCGCGAGATGTGTGATGCCCTCGACCAGAGCGAACTGTTCGGGGGAGCGCCCGAGTTCGTCGATGAACGACTTGTCGATCTTCAGTATCGAGATCGGGAACTCACGCAGATAGCTCAGCGACGAGTAGCCCGTTCCGAAATCGTCGATCGCGAAGCGGATCCCGAGGTCGGTGAGCGAACCCATCTCGGACCGGATGCGTTCGTCGTTGGACATCAACACACTCTCCGTCAGTTCAAGGACGAGAGACGATGGTTCGATGCCTGAGAGATCCAAGGCGCGCCGGATCACCTGATAGAAAGCCTCGTCGCGGAACTGACGCGGCGACACGTTCACGCTGACGTACGGTGCGATGCGGTCGGCCATCCCGGTGCGCCGCACGGAGCCCTGCCACCGGACAGCCTCGTTCGCGGCCCGGTCAAGCACCCAGGCGCCGAGCGGCACGATCTGCCCGCTCTCCTCGGCCAGCGTGATGAAGTCATCCGGCAGCACCATGCCGCGTGTGGAGTGCGGCCAGCGAACGAGCGCCTCGAAGCCGGCGATCTGCCCGCTGGTGAGCTCCACGATGGGCTGGTAAAGCACCATGAACGCAGTCTCGATCGGCGAATTGTCCAGGCCCTCCTGCATCCTGGCGCGCTCCGCCATGCCGCTCTGCAGATCCGGGTGGTAGCGGCGCCACTGGCGCTTGCCCGCCGTCTTTGCCGCGTAGAGCGCGAGATCGGCGTGTGTCAGCAGTTCGACCGAGTCGATGCTGTCCTCCGTCGTCGCGACGCCGACGCTGGCGTACGTACTCACCGGCCCCACACTGAGCCGGAACGGCTCGGCGAAGATCGTCATCACATGTTCGGTGAACCGCTCCACGCCCGCCGGCAGGACGGAGCCCTCCACCAGTATGGCGAACTCGTCACCCCCGATGCGCGCGGCGGTGTCGGAGGCACGGACGGCGGTCTGGAGCCGCAGTGACAGCGCGACCAGGAGTTCGTCGCCCACATTGTGGCCGTGTATGTCGTTGACGACCTTGAAGTCGTCCACGTCGAGGAAGAGCACGCCGACCACCGTGCCGTCGCGCTGAGCCTGGATCAGGGCGTGGCTGACCCGGTCCTGGAAGAGCAAACGGTTGGCCAGACCGGTGAGCGAGTCATGGAACGCCTGGTGGGTGAGTTCGCGTTCGAGCTTGCGCTGCTCGGTCACGTCCCGCAGGGTGAGCACCACCCCACCGACGGTCGCCTCCTCGCGCAGGTCGCTCCACCTGACCTCGACCTCGATGGACGCCCGGTCGGCGCGGGCCATGCGCCAGTGCTCACGCCTGGTCTGGCCTTCCCGGCTCCGCATTCTGCCGAGCGTCTCGACCACCGCGCGGCTGTCCTGCGGCGGCACCAGATCGAGGAGGTGGGTGCCCTCCAGGTCCGGAATGCCGAGCATCTCGTCGGCGGAAGGGCTGGCGTAACGGACCCGGTCGTCGTCGTCGAGGATCAGGATGACGTCGGAGGCGTTCTGCACCAGCGTGCGGAAGTACGCCTCGCTGTTACGCCGGTTGACCTCCTCGGCGAGGGCGACCCGCGCCACGGCGAGTGCTGTCTGCGCGGCGAGGGTCGCCAGCGCTTCCCGCAGCACGAGCAGGTCCTGCTCGTCGCCGGCCACGATGAGCGCCCCGATCAGCGAATCGCCCGAGGGATGATCCTGGGAGGTGAGCGGGCAGACGAGCGCATGGCCGCGGCGGGCCGACTCCTCGTCGCCCGCGAGGTCGGCGGCAAGATAGGGCCCCACACCGTCGAGGGCCACCAGGCGGTTCTCGCCGGACGCGATCAGTTCCCGTACGGCTGCGGTCACCCGCACGGAAACAGGCCCGCGTCCGCCGCAGTCCCCGTCCAGCCAGAGCATGTTGTCCGGCAGGGTGAGCAGCGCGGAACGCGGCGAGCTGTGTTGCATCAGGTTCATCGCCGCGGAGTGGGCGGCGGCGGCCACATCCCGCACATCGCCCGCTCCGCCCAGCGACGACACCGCGATGCGCAGCACCTTCTCCCGGCCGACCGCCTGCCGGTGCGTCGCCACCACGCCCGCCAGGCGGTAGAGCACCAGGGCGAAGAGCACCGCGGAGAACACCCCGATAACGCCGACATTGGCACTCACGCGGCGCACCGCCTGCGTCAGGAGGAGCGCCGGTGCGATCAGCGACGCCAGGATGAGCAGGCTCAGCTGGCCCCTGCCGGTATCGGCGCGCTTTTCCGCCGGCTGGGTCAGCGACCGCATGGACGGATCGAGCGCGGCGGCCGCCCAGGCGCCGTACAGGACGGCCCAGCCGAGCTCGACCGCGGTACCCGTGCGCCAGGTCCCGTTCAGTTGTATGAGGCCGTAAGCAACATCGGCGGTGAGCAGGCCGACGGTGCCCACGGTGAGCAGCATGAGGGAGCGGCTCTTGCCGCCACCGCCGACGAGCAGGCGCAGCAGCATCGCCAGAACGAGGACGTCGCCGAGCGGATAGGCGATGGAGAACGCCTTCTGTACCCACGTGAGATCCGCGACCCGGGCGTACGGATCGATGAGAAAGAGCCACGACAGCAGTGCCAGACCGACTGTCAGCATCAGCGCGTCGACGAGGCTCGCGCGGTCGCGCCGGGCCGTGCGCCAGCGGACGAAGTCCAGCAGCCCGGCCGCGTAGAGCGGATATGCCGCGAGATAGAAGCCGTCGGCGATCGACGGGAACGGCATCTCCTCCTGGTACGCCTGGAGAAGGAAGATCTGAGTGGCCTGGCCCGCGGCGAAGGTCAAGTTTCCCGCAGCCAGCAACAGCCAGGAGAGTTGATGCGCCGGGCGGTTGAGGAATACACCCAGGACAATACCGATGACTCCGGTCATTGAGATGGAGACGTAGATCAGCCGCTGTTCCGGAAATGTGTAGTAAACCGCGGTCAGCACGACGATGCATGCAGTGACGGCGGCCATCGCGGCCTGGCTGCGCAGTCGCGCCTTCACCCAAGTCACCTCCTGGGAGGGCCACTCGTCAGGCAGACCGAGTTGGGCGAACGGCACCGGGCGACGTCGAAGAGCCCGTGAGATCGGGCTGATAAAGGAGAATTCTCCAGGGTCGGTCGGGACTCGTCCCTGGTCGCCTGTGAACACGATCGCCGGTATACACGGTCGCTGGTATACGGGCTCCTTCTCGCCGAGACATCGACGTGTCTTCCATCCAGATTACTCGGCTCGCCATTTCCCGCACGCGCACGGTGCGATGCCGCGTCGATGCCGCGTCGGGTCGCGGGATACCGCGCCATGCGTCAGAATGGAGGACGCGGAAAGCGGACCGGAACCACCCAGTGACGCTCGGCTCCTGACGGAGCGTGGAGTCCCCATGCTCTACGATTACCGCCGGATCTTTTCTCCTGCAGGCAGTCTGTTCTTCTCCGCCGCGGGCTTCATTTCACGCCTCCCGTTGTCGATGATCGGCATCGGCATCGTCACCATGCTGTCGCAGCTCGGCGGTGACTACGCGCTCGCCGGCTCGGTCTCCGCCACGCAAGCGCTTGCTACCGCAGTGATCGGGCCGCAGATCTCCCGGCTGGTCGACCGACATGGCCAGCGCCGGGTCGTCCTCCCGGCGACTGCCGTGACGGTCGCCGCCATCTGTGCGCTGCTGCTGTGTGCCCGGTACGCCGCCCCGGTCTGGACGCTGTACGTCGCGGCGGCCGTAGCGGGCTGCATGCCCAGCATGGGCGCGCTCGTCAGGGCCCGCTGGGCGGAGATCCACCGGGAGTCACCGCGGCTGCTGCACACCGCGTACTCGATGGAGTCGGTGCTCGACGAGGTGATCTACGTCGTCGGGCCGATCCTCGCCATCACGCTGTCGACGAGGGGCTTTGCCGAGGCCGGCCCGCTGGCGGCCGCGGTCCTGCTCGCCGTCGGCGTCCTGCTGTTCGCCGCTCAGCGACGTACGGAACCGCCGGTGCGCCCCGAGCCGCAACGCGCCGGGGGCTGGGCGCTGCGCATCCCGGGACTCGTCCTGTTGGTGCTGACGCTGATGTTGGTGGGCGCGTCCTACGGTTCCGTGGAGGTCGTGACGGTGGCGTTCGCCGACGCTCACCACCACGAGGCCCTCTCCGGCCTTCTCCTGGGCGTGTTCGCGCTCGGCTCGGGCCTGGCGGGCGTGGTCTTCGGCGCGATCAGGCCGCGGGGGGCGATTCCGCGGCGGTTGCTGGTCAGCGTCTGGGTGATGGCGGTGACGATGGCACCACTGTTGTTCGCGACGAATCTCGCGATGCTGGCGGGGATGCTTTTCGTGGCGGGCATGTCCATCGCGCCGACCATGACCATCACGATGGAGCTGGTGGGCCTCCTGGCACCGGCCGCCCAGCTCACCGAGAGCATCACCTGGATCGTCTCAGGTCTCTCCGTCGGGGTCGCACTGGGCTACGCCGCGTCCGGGTGGGTGGTCGACGCGGCGGGGGCCTCGGCGGGCTACCGGGTGCCGTGCGCGGCGGCCCTGCTCGCTGCCTCGACGGTCTTCCTCGCCCTGCCACGGCTGACCCGCGCCAGCGCAGTGAGCGCGGCAGCAATGCGGTGACGGTCCTCGGCGCCTCGGCGTCCAGGTCGAGGCGGAGGCCCAAACTCCGCCGGCGGCCGTGACGCGTGTGACCGTGCGTCCTCCGGACTCGCCGGCGGCACAGGGCGGACGTACCGTCCTTCGTTGAAAGGCGTGAACCATGATCCGAGCGCCATCGGGGCGATACCCAGCGACTGTGCTGCCGCTCCGCGTCGATTCCGTCCATGGCGGCGTCGTAGAGCCACGGTAGAGGGCCCGTCAGTAAACTGACGGGCCATCATGAACGATCGAGGCTAGCCTCCGAAGCGGAGCCTGTACTGCGCCTTGCCGTTCGGGAAGTTGTCCAGCGTCCCGCCGCCCCAGTCCAGGTTGAAATACGCCTGGTACTTCGAGTCCTGGACCAGCTCGGCCATCCGGTCGATGAAGTAGGGCGAGTCGCCGCCCCCCGCATAGTCGTCACCCTTCAGGTACAGGCCCCATTCCGGGTAGGACTTGGGCTTGTTGTGGGCGGCGGCGAACTCCTTGAACTCGTTCACTCCCATGGCGGTGGTGAGAGTGTGGTTCCACCGCTGAGCCGGCGTAGCGCCCGGGTGCCCCCACCACACGTCGTAGATGTTCAACCCGACGATGTCGACGTAGGAGTCGCCGGGGTACAGCGTCTCGAATGACGTCACCTTGCCCGAGGTACCGACGGCCATGTTGTAGTCGAACTGGAAAGCCGCTCCGGTACGGGCACGCATAAGAGTGACCACGCGTCGGAACATCGCCCGATAAGCTGCCGGATCGTCGGTACCCTGCCATGGACCGATGATCTTGTTATTGCCCTCGTACCCGAGGCGTACGACCGAGTCGCCCAAGCCGTTCTTGACCATCAGGTCGGCGAGGTCTCGAAACTGGCTGTCGTACTTACCGGCGAGCCCGTCCGCGAAGTTGCCGCCCTTGGGCAGCATAGGCAGACCAAGTATGAACTGCCGATGGCCTTCGGTCCTCTTCCAGTCACCCCAGTACTTGAACGCGTACTGATTCCACTGGGTGTTCTCGGACGGGTCCGCATAGTCGGTCGCATGAACCTGCGACCGGCTGAGCCACGTCTGGAAGTTTTTCACTGCATCGGTTTTTCCCGGGCCGACATAGACACCCAGGCGGGAGGGGGTGACGGCACCCTCGGACGGCACGGCCATGAGCGAAAGGGTAACCGCCGCCATGGCCAGTATCGTCGCCATCTTTCGCTTCATTCTCGTCCTTCCCTACCGACTTACCGACCAGGCTTCCGGCGCTGGGCTGCGCCTGAGCCACCCGGGTCGCCCCGCGGCCCCGTCATTCTTAGGAGGGCCGCACATACAGGGCAACAAGAGATCGCTACTAAGCGGTTTCGTAGAGGGAAGGGGCCTTGCCTATGGGCTCACAGGCGTGCTGTCCCGGAGCCAGGGTTCGGGGAAGGCGTCTGTGGCGCTGTGAAAACACTGTTATCGCGTGCGGGGCGGCGAAAGCGCCGAGCGGGCCGCATGCCGTGTTCGTGAATGTGACGTATGCCCGTTACGAGAGGTATGCGTGCATATCTCGTCGGGAGTCTCCTGCTAACAGGCATCGTTGGAGCGGAACGCGGCATGGCGCATGTCACATCATCCACGAGGCTGGAGCCGTGCGTGATCGGCAGACCTTGAAGGCGGCAGAGAACCGTCCGCCGGCTGGTCGCAGCCTCTCCGGTCTGCCCACTCCCGGCCCGCCGAGACCGGTCGCGTCGGCCGCGTCAGCCACCGCCGCAGACCGCGTCGAAGCCACGCAGCCGGCCCTGGCACAGCTGCCGAAGCGCTTACGGCGTGGACGCCAGACGCTGATCCGTACCGACTCCGGCGGCGGCACCCACGAGTTCGTCGTCTTGTTTTCCCAGAGTGGGCGCAGGCCGTCGTACTCGGTCGGCATGCCCCTCACCGACGCCATCGACACCGCGGCGCCGGCCATCCCGGGCTTCGTGGACAGCGGCCGTAGAGCCCGACGGCGAACTCCGCGACGGCGCCTGGGTCGCCGAACTCGACGGCGACTGCCTCAAGGGCCGGCCCGGGGGGATGGGCTGATCATCGGTAAAGAACGCCCGCATCCCGACGCCCAGAACTGGTCGACCCCGAGCCGGTGTGCACCTGAAGCCGCGGCGGACCGGCCGGCCCCCGACATCGTGCCCACGCGGCGCCGGTCGGTGCGGCGCCGGCATCACGCCTCGGCGCAGTCCAGTGCCTCGTCGAGGGCCACCGTGGCCATGATCAGCGCGAGATGGATGAAAGCCTGGGGGGAAGTCGGCCAGTTGCTCGCCGACCGCCGTACAGCGCGAACACGCAGATCACGTGCCACTGCTGAAGGGGTCCGGTCAGCGCGCGGACAGAGAGCACTGCCAGTCTTGGCCCGCGGACCAGCTCACTGGTCGGCATCACCTTGCGAGGGCCGAACCGGTCAGAGGCGACACCGCCGACCAGCACCAGCGGTCCGCGGGACGGCCGGGGCGAGAGCGATGACGGACAGCGCGGTGGGGGTGCCGAACGAAGTCGTCGTCGGTGTTCGCGGCGATGATGTGGCGGCGGACCCGACGCGGTCAAGCGGGCGAGCGGATAGGCCGCCGGCGCGGCGTAGATCTCATGATCCCAGAGGAAGTTCCCGACCGCCTCGAGGTCCGCACCGTTGCGAGGGGATCTCGACGATGGTCAGTCCGCTGGAGTTCGGGGTCCGGACGCAGAGGTGCCCAGGGGGCCAGGACGCAGACGCGCCGCCGTGTCACTGCCCGACAGCGTCCCGGTCAACCGTCGTGTGACACCGCGACGAGGAGTGCGCCCTCGACCGAGTGGCCCCTCTTGTCCTTGACCGCTTTGAAGTCGTTGAGATCGACGGACTGGACAGTGCGCAGGTGAGTCGTCGTCATCGAGGATCAGGATCACGTCCGAGGCATCGTGCTCGGACGGAGCAGCCGGTGCCTGCCCCGGTCAGCCCGTCGGCTGCGGCCGTACGGCACCGATCGGAAGCGCTTCGGTGATGCTCTGGCCGAAGTAGTCCACTGTCCCCGGGTCCACTCCGAACGACGACCGCAGGTCCAGGCCCTTTCCTGCCAGCCTGTCGCACTCGGGCACCATGGCGGCGGCACCGCCGGTGCGCGTGATCACCGGATCCCCGCCGCCCGCCAGGCAAGGGTCGGCCCGCACGCCTGTCGGTGCTGAACCGTGCCGCTCCTGGCCGATGGCCGAGCGCCACTCCGCCAGATCGGTGAAGGTCCTGTTTCCCCATCGCACGGTCCACGGCCCGGCGGCGTCGTAGTAGTCGTTGCCCTGCAGGACGATCTCGGCCGGTGTGTACGACTTCGCGGCGTCGATGAACGGGGCCTGGGGACTGACGAACAGATTGTTGCGCAGCGCCACGCCGTGCGGCCCCCCCGACACACGGACGACTGTCGCCTCCCCCGGCCCGGCACGCGTGAGCACGACCGTGTTGTTGTGGACTTGGAGGTCCTCGATCCGCGCGCCGTGCACCGTCAGTCCGCCGTTGCCGGCGAGTTTGCGCCCATCCTCACTGCTGATGTTGAAACGGATGGTGTTTCCATGATGCGCGCCGTTCTTGAGTCCGGTGTACGCGTGATAACCGGCACCGTCATTGCCGAACGAGAGGTTGTACTGAATCGTCGACAACGAGGTGTTCTGGTCCAGCCCGAAGCCGCTGCCGTCCACTTGGGAGCCCGTGTGGTTCCGGTAGGACACGTTGCGCTGGAACACCAGGCGGGTCGAATCGTACGCCCAGATCCCCAACGGCCCCTCAGGCGCGTCGGTGGCCGAGTCCGCCCCGTTGTCGTGCGCCGTGGACCGCTCCACCTTCCCGTCCCGCACACTGCCCAGGACGATGCCACTACCCGTGTGGCGGTCATGCGCCGTGGGATCACCGGGATTGTGATCCGCCTCAACACGGGACAGCGTGACGTCCTCATGGGCGAAGTCCGGTGACTCGGCATCAAATCGTGGACCGTACGTCAACAGGCCCGCATCCTTGTTGTCATGCAGTCTGGAGTCACTGACCCGCACATCCGTGAATCCCGCCGCGCCACTGCCTCCTCCACCCACCACCACGCCATACCTGAACCCGGATACATCAACCCCTGATACACGGACGTGTTTCGACTTCCGGCCGCCCGGGTCGTCCGCGTAGAAACTGATCCCGCTCCCGCGCGCGAAGCTGTCGGCGTTGCCGACGATCCTCAGGTCACGGATCTCCACCCCCGCGGTGTTGTGGACGGCGATGCCCGAGGCGCCGACAGCTCTGATCGTGGCACGCCCGTCTCCGTACGAGCCGATCATCAGCGGCTTGCCCGCCCGGCCCGCCTCGTCGGCCCTCAGGCTCAGCTGACCCCGGAAAATGGCCCCCGCCCGGAGCAGCAGCCGGTCATCCGGCTTGAATGTTTCGCGGTCGGCCCGGCCGAGGGTCCGCCATGCCGTGCCGGGCGACCCGCCATCGTTGTTGTCGTCGCCGTCCGGGGCGACATAGAAAACGTGCTGGGGCGTGTAGTGAGGAACGTCTACGCATCCGCTTCCCAGCAGGACTCCCAGCGCAACGGCAAGGGCTGCCGGCCACAGGCTCTTCACCCGTTCAGCCATCAGCACTCCACAGATTCCTCCAGAGCCCGGACCGGGCTCGTGGGCAGGTTCCGCGCCGCTCGCGACCTGAACCAGTCGACGGTGCGGCGCACTCCTTCCTCCACCACGATCTCCGGGCGCCAGCCCAGCCGCATCCGGGCGCGCCCGATCACGGGACGTCGGCGGACAGGATCGTCGACAGGCAGGGGAAGGAATCGCATCTCCGACCGCGATCCGGTCACTTTCAGCACAAGCTCCGCCAGTTCCAGCACAGTGCGCTCTTCTGGGTTCCCGAGATTGAACGGCCCGTACTCAGTCGAATCGATCACTGCCGCAAGGCCCCGGACCAGGTCGTCGACATAGGTGAAACTCCGCGTCTGCTTACCGTCCCCGTAGACGGTGAGCGGCTCACCGTCCAGAGCCTGGCGGATGAAGCTGGACACCACACGACCGTCATGAGGCCGCATGCGGGGGCCGTAGGTATTGAAGATCCGGACGATTCCGACGTCGGTCCCAAGGCTGCGCCGGTATGCCGCGGAAAGCGCCTCCGCGAAGCGCTTGGCCTCGTCGTACACACTGCGTGGCCCGATGGGATTGACATGGCCCCAGTACGCCTCCTCCTGGGGGTGAACCTCCGGGTCGCCATACACCTCACTCGTCGAGGCCAGGACGAAACGGGCTCCATGCCGGTCGGCCAATCCCAAAGCGTTCTCCGTCCCCCGGCTGCCCACGGCGAGCGTCTGGAGCGGCAGACGGTGGTAGTCGGGCGGTGAAGCCGGGCTGGCGAGGTGTGCCACGACGTCCACCGGGCCGGATACGTCCATTCCCTCGGTGACATCGGCACGTATGAACTCGAACCGTTCCGTGCCCAGCAGGTGTGCGACGTTCTCCGGCTTTCCCGTGGAGAAGTCGTCCAGGCAGCAGACCGAGTCTCCTCTGCTCAGCAGGGCATCGCACAGATGCGATCCGACGAATCCCCCACCACCGGTCACGACGACACGCATGAGTTCCTCCTTGAGGTCAGGGCGGGCTGCGGGCGGCCGAGCGCGTGCAGCGTCCAGCCGGCCGATCGCCACACCGCCGCGTCGAGGGTGTCGCGCGCGTCGAGCATCCCCGGGCGGCTTACCACCTTCGCGAGCTCGCTCGGGTCGATGTCGCCGTACTCGGGCCACGCGGTCAGGTGAAGCACGAGGTCCGCCTGCTCGCACGCCTTTGACACGTCGAGCGTGAACTGCAGTTCGGGGAAGGCGGCCCGGGCGTTGTCGAGGGCCTCGGGGTCATGGACGCGCACCCGCGCGCCCTCGCTCCTGATGGCGGCCGCGACCGCGAGAGCCGGCGAGTCGCGCACATCGTCACTGTCCGGTTTGAAGGCCGCTCCCAGGACCGCGACATTGTGGCCGGCGAACGATCCACCGATGAGTCGGCGGGCGAGCGCGACCGTACGCCGGCGCTGCCGGGTGTTGATCTCGTCGACCTGGTGGAGGAAGGCCACCGCCTCGCCGACTCCGAGCTCCTCCGCGCGGGCCGCAAAGGCACGGATGTCCTTCGGGAAGCAGCTGCCTCCGAATCCCAGACCCGGCTGGAGGAAGCGGTGCCCGATCCGTGAATCCTCGCCGATGGCCTCGGCCAGCGTCACCACGTCGGCGCCCGCCGCATCGCACACCTCGGCCATGGCGTTGATGAACGAAATCTTCGTGGCCAGGAAGGAATTGGCCGCCACCTTCACCAGTTCGGCGGTGGCGGGATCGGTGCAGAAGAACGGGACGCCCGCGTGGATCATGGGCGCGTAGATCTCCCGGAGCACCGCCTCGGCGCGATGCGATGCGACGCCCACCACGAGTCGTTCCGGTCGCATGGTGTCCTGGACGGCGAACCCCTCGCGCAGAAACTCCGGATTCCACGCGATCTCGACGTCGGGCGCGATCCGGCGCAGACGCCGGACGAGCCGGGCCGTGGTGCCGACCGGGACCGTGGACTTGCCCACGATCAGGCTCCCGGGGCGCATACGCGGCGCCAGGCCGTCCACGACTGCGTCGACGTACCGCAGGTCGGCCGCGCAGGAATCCTGCTGTTGCGGCGTGCCCACGCAGACGAAGTGCGTCTCGGCGAAAGCCGCCGCCTCGACGAGGTCAGTGGTGAAGCGCAGCCGGCCCGATGCCACGGTCCTGGCGAGCAGGTCCCGCAGTCCGGGCTCGTAGATCGGCGGCCTGGCATCGGACAGCGCGGCGATCCGCTCGGCGTCGATGTCGAGGCCGAGGACCTCGTGCCCGATGTCTGCCATGCAGGCGGCGTGCACAACGCCCACATATCCGGTTCCGATGACTGTCATCCGCATGTCGATCTCCTTGGTGAATCATGCTGCCGGGTCGGCGAAAGTGGAGGCAGCCGCCCGGTCGGTGCCGGTACCCGTGGGCTTCAGCCCGCCGCGTAGCCGGTCGGGTTGAGCCGCTGGAAGCGCCATGCGTCGCGGCACATCGCGGCGAGATCACGGCTCGCGCGCCAGCCCCATTCCCGGGTCACCGCGCTGGGGTCGGCGACGAGTTCCGTGACGTCACCCGGGCGGCGGTCCACAACCTCGTACGGGATGGTCTTTCCGGACACTTCGCCGAACGCCGTCAGGAGTTCGAAGACCGACGTGCCGGAGCCGACGCCGAGGTTGAACACCCGCAGGCCCGTACTGTCGCCGAGGTGCTCCAGAGCGATGCGGTGGGCCTCCGCCACATCCATCACATGGATGTAGTCGCGGACGCCCGTGCCATCCGCTGTTGCGTAGTCGCTGCCGAACACCCTGAGCCGCTCGCGCCTGCCGGCGGCGACCTGAGCCAGGTACGGCATCAGGTTGTCCGGCTCCCCGAGAGGGGCTTCTCCCAGCAGTCCGCTGGGGTGCGCTCCCACGGGGTTGAAGTAACGTAGTGACAGCACGGTGTAGTCCGGGCGGCAACGGCACACATCGGCGAGCATTTGTTCGCAGGTCCACTTGGAAGCGGCATAGGGGTTGCTGGGCCGGGCCGGGTCCTGCTCGGTCAGAGGGCTCGTGTCGACGTCCCCGTAAATGGAGCAGGACGAAGAAAACACCAGTCGGCGCACCCCGTGCTCATGCATCGTCGCCAGCAGCGCAGTCGTCCCGCCGACGTTGACGTCGTAGTACTCGACAGGCAGACGCACGGACTCCCCGACGGCCTTCTTCGCGGCGAAGTGCACCACAGCGTCCACGCGGTGACGGTCGAACACCGACGACAGAGCTCGCCGGTCCCGCACGTCCACTTTGTAGACGGCATCCAGGAAGCGGCCTGCCAGGCGCTGGATCCGTGAGACGACCTGCGGCGAGCTGTTGGAGAAATCGTCGACCACGACGACCTGGTAGCCGTGGTCGAGCAGCTCGACGCATGTGTGGCTGCCGATGAAACCGGTGGCACCGGTCACCATGATCGTTGAGGGATTCGTCACGGCTTTCTCCTTCAGGGGTCGCAGGGCCGATGTCGTGTGAATGTCTCAGCGCCTCACCAGCCGAGGACCGCGCCCAGATACGGCGGGTAGACCCGTACAGCCAGGGCGAGCGGAAGCAGAACCACGACGCCGGTGAAGATCGGCAGCCGAGCGGTCGCCAGGGCCGAGCGGACGGGCGTGCCCGCCGCTCGGGACGTCTCCCGCACGTGCAGCAACGGCACCGCGATGGCGACCGTCGCATTGGCCGACGCACCGAGGAGACACAGGAAGACGTAGCCCGCCTGAGGACTGGTCATCTCGCCGTAGAGGGCGGCGGCGGACAGCGTCAGAGCAATAAGGGCGAACGGAGCCACCAGCCGGGTGAGCAGCGGCTCAAGACCACAGCGGACCTTGGGGGTGACTTTGAAGACGACCGGCCGTGGCCGGACCTTCTGCCGTATTGCCGTGAGCACCCCCCAGGCGACGAAGGGCCAGCGCGCGAGGGCGAACAGCCAGCCCTCCCAACTCAGAACAGGAGCCGCGGCCGGGCGTAGGAGCCCGCGCCGCCGCATCAGCAGCAGTGTCATGAGAATCCAGGCGCTCAACGGCCAGAAGTGAAGCAGGAAGTCGATGAGGTTGACGTTCATCCACGGCAGCCCGGTGGCCACCGCGACGGGCGAGAGCAAGAGGCCGCCACTGATCGTCAGCGCGAGAAGAGGGTAGTACGAGAGCGCGTACGCGAAGCGTAGTCGCAGCACGCACGGCAGCCGTCCGAGATGCCGTGGAAGGAGACCCAGAAGCATGGTGGTGAGGCTGCGTGACCACTGGAACTCCTGGGTGACCATGTCCGCGAACGTGAGCGGTCCATCGCCGTGCGCCTCGGCGTCGATGGCGAACGCTCCGTGCCATCCGGCCGAGTGGAGCAGGAACGTGGTGGAGAAGTCCTCGGCCAGATCCGGGCCGATGCCCCCTATGTCGCGCAGGGCCCGGGTACGCACCGCATAGTGCGAGCCGATGCACATCGGAGCAAGCCTGTAGGCAAGTCCGAGTTGGGAGGGGCCGTGAAGCGGCGCCTCTCGGTGCAGCCTTCCCCTCGCCGCCCAAGAGCCCGCGGCGTTGGCGTCGCACACACTTGGCGCGGCCACATAGCCGATCGCGGGATCGGCGAACGGTCGGACCATCTCTGCGAGATACGTCGGGCTCGGCACGTGGTCGCAGTCGAGCTGGGACACCACGGCGTACTGCCGATAGCCCCAGTGGTCATAGAAGTAGGCGAGGTTGCCTTCCTTGCACTTGGTGCGACGTGGCCAGGTCGCCCGGTGGTACGCGGCGACTCCGCGTCGGCAGGAGACGCGGACACCGTTCTCACGGCACCAGTCGAGGCTCTCCGGTGTCGGGTCCTCGTCGCAGAGCCAGACGTCATAGGGGTGGGGGAACTTCTGCCTGAGCATGGCCTGCAGCGTGCGGCGTGCCGTGGTCCACTCCTCCGACGGAGCGTGGGTCACCACGAACGCCACCGGGGTGCGCGGAATCTCCAGCGAGGGCGTGACCTGGCGCAGGCGGCCGACCGCGATGAGGAAGTAGCACGGGAGAGAGGCGAGATACAGCAGGAGCACGCTGTTGACGATCAGCCCGGCCCAGCCGACGCGGTGCTCCGGTTGCAGCCACCAGAGCCAGAACCAGACGAAGCACAGGAGCCAGCCGATGGTCAGTGCGGCGACCATCGCCCTGTCACGGATGCCGAGCACGGGAACGAAGGTGTCACGCTTCGGCACGCGGGAGCGGGGGGGATGGGCGAATACCGGCCCGTCGCCCGTGATCCGCACAACGTTGCGGCGCGAGAGCCGCCGGATCTGCGCCTCGAGGGCCGCCTGCTCCCGTTCGCCGGCAGGAACCATGCGGTCGGTGCCGCCGTCGGCCTCCGATGCGAATCGCTCCATGAGACACGTCCTGAAAGATGGTGCGGGAACGGCACGGTATGCGCCGTATCCTGTTGTCGTATGTTTACGTCGTATATGTACATCTTGCGCCGATGTGTGCATGGGGTCAAGGCGCTCGGACCAACCAGGAACGATCTGCATCCGGAGGCGAGGCACGATGAAGCACTCAGAGTCCGGCGGGGGTCGGCGCGCCGGGGACCGCGGCCGTTACGGTCGGCTGAGCGGGGAACGCGTCCTGGCCACTGCCCTGGAACTCGTCGACCGCGAGGGGCTCTCGGCGCTGAGTATGCGCAGAGTGGGAGCCGAGCTCGGCGTGGAAGCCATGACCCTGTACCGGTATGCAGACGGCAAGGACGCACTCCTGGACGGGCTGGTCGAGGAGCTATATCTCGAGGTGCAGGGCCTCCTCGCCGCCGGTGGCGAGGAAGCGACGGCCCCGGGCGGCACCGCGAAGGATCCCGAATGGCGCATCGAGCTGCACCGGGCCGCCGAGGCGACCTATCGGGTCTCCCTGGCGCACCCCCGGGTGGTACCGCTCCTGGCCACGCGGATGCGGGCCGTCCTCAAGGAACACAAGCGTGTGCTGGCCCTCCTCGAACAGGCCGGCCTCGACGAGAGCGAGGTCGCCGGCGCATTCCGGGCCTTCACCAGCTGGGTCCTCGGCTACGTTTTCGTGGAGCTGCGAGCCATGGTGGACAATCCCGACGAACCCGATCCCGCATTCCGGCTCGGCCTGCACCGCATGCCCGCGCAGGAGCTTCCCCGACTCCGGGAGATCGCCCCCGCCATCGCCGAGCACGGCGGGCTGGAGGGGCTGGCCACAGGGCTGGACGCACTGCTCGACCGCTTCGCACGGGATGCCTGAGGGCCTCTGGCCTTGGCCAGATGCCAATGTCTTCCACGTACACCGGCCCGATCCGGGCGGTTCGCTCGAGGTGACGATGGGTGCGCTGGACACGGCCGTGCGCCATCGCAAGGCGCTCTGCACCGGCCTGTCGAACGACAGTCCCGACCGGACCGCTCGGGCCGCCGCGATCCTCACGGCGCTCGGCACCCCCGCCGGCCAACCAGCACCCGTACTCCCTGCTGGAGCGCCGTGTCGAGGACGACCTGATGGCCGCGGGCGCCGGACTCGTCGCAGACCCGGCGTACGAGCCCGCCCCCGGCCCGCTGTGCCGGTGATCTCCGGAGCGGAGCGGCCGGCGGCTACAGCGACGAACCCCCGTTCCGATGGTGCCCAACGCTCTGTGGGCGACGGCCGGGCCGTGCAGCAACCGGTCGGCCAGCCCTCCGCACCCGCTCCGAGAGCTGATTCGCCCGCGAGTCAACCGGCCCGTCCGTTACACCGACCCGTTCGGATACGCCGTCGTCCTCACCGGGCCGCCTCGAGCTTCATCTCACTCGCGAGTGCGTGGATCAGCCCGGGCTCGACCCGATCCGCTTCGGCCCGTACGAGAAGAAGCACCAGGCCGAACAGCCCCGCCGGGCCGCACGGCCAGAGGTGCAACACCCAGCACGTCGAAAGAACCTCCCTCGACGTCGGTGACTGCCGCCCCGGGCTCGACCACCTGACGCCGCGCGCGGACGCCGATCCGTACAGCGCTCCCGGGTCGCCGTCTTCGCCGAGTGAATCGGCGAGAAGCGGGGGCTGGTGTCCGTCGCCGATCTCGACAACGAGATCTGCCGAAGGGGTGTACGGGCACGCGAGTGCGTTCCCTCACCGCTGTGGGCGGCCGTCAGCTGCCCGCCTTCAGCACCGCCGCCACCAGCGGCCCCGCCGACTTGCCGCCGCGGCCGCCCTGTTGGATCACCGCCGCCGCGGCGAGGTCGCCGCTCCATGCGGTGAACCAGCCGTTGGGCTTGGTCTGGCCGTCGACCTCCGCGGAGCCCGTCTTGCCGCCGATGTCCGATCCGACGCCCGCCATGGCCTCAGCGGCGGAGCCCGACGTCGCGGTGTAGTTCAGGAGTTCGCGCAGCTGCGTCTGCGCGGACGCGTCCAGCTTGCGCGCGGCCGTCGCGAGCGTGCGGTCGTCGACGTCGGGCGAGACCAGGTACGGCTGCCGGAAGACGCCCGTCTTGGCCGTGGAGATGATGGACGCCACGTTCAACGGGTTCATCCGTACCCCGCCCTGCCCGATGAGCGACGCCGCCATCTGCGCATTGCTCTGCACTGGCACGGCCCCGTCGAAGCTGGACACCCCGATCGACCAGTTGTTGAGCCCGAGACCGAAGACCTGCTGGGCCTGTTTGGTCAGATCGTCGTCGTCGAGCTTCTCGGCCTGCGTGATGAAGGCGGTGTTGCAGGAGGCGGCGAAGCTCGATCGGAACGTGCCGTTCTTGATCTCGAACTTCTCCACGTTCTGGAACTTCCAGCCGCCGTACGACGCGTACTTGGGGCACGGGTGCGATTTGTCGATCGACGCGAGGTCCTTCTCCAGCAGCATCGACGACGTCACGATCTTCATCGTGGAGCCGGGCGCCAGGGACCCCTGGAGTGCAGTGTTGAAGCCATGGCTCGAATTGGCCGCGGCGAGGATCTCACCGGTCGACGGCTTCATGACGACTACGGACGCCCGCTCGCGCTTACCCACTTCCCGCTCGGCGGCGGCCTGCGCGGTCGCGCTGAGCGTGGTCTTCACTGTCCCCGGGGTGCCGTCGGACAGCGTCAGCAGCGTCTTGTCGGGGGTCTCGTCGTCACTCTCCTCGCTCGTTCCCGAGCCGTCGTCCTTCTGCGAGACGTCCGCGCTGCCTCCCCGAACCACCCGCAGTTCGATCCCAGCCGTACCCCCGGCCTTCTTGCCGTACTTCTCCCGCAGCCCGTCCAGGACGGTTCCGAGCGAGGGGTGGTCCGCCTGGGTGAGCTCCCTGCCGTCGCGGTCCACTGCCTTGACGGGCGGGTCCCCGGCCTCACCGGTGACCAGGGTGTCGCCCTGCTTGAGGTCCGGGTGGACGACGGACGGCTGCCACCCGACGAGTGGCTTGCCGTCCTTCGCCTGGCGGACGACCGTGAGCCGGGAGTCGTAGGCCAGGGGCTTGCTCTTGCCCTTGTACGAGACGATGCCGGAGACCTTGAACGTCACCGTCGCGCCGGACGCCTCGCCACGGGTCAGCGTCACATGGTCGATGTGTGCGTTCTTGCGGAACGCGGTCAGCGCGGTCTGCGCCGCAGCCGTGTCGTCGGTGTACGCGGCGGCCTGCGCGGCGTTGCCCAGCTGCCACGCGGTGAGGAACCTGTCGGTCGTCGCCCTCGCTTCCGCGGCCGTCACCGGGCCTGCTTTGACCGACTTCGCAGTGCCGCCCGCCGTCGTGTCCTCGTCCGCCACGGCGCCGTACATGCTGTACGTGGCGAACCCCGCGCCGCCCACGACCACCGCGACCACGCCGCCGATCAGCGCAGGGTGCGTTCTCCTGCGCGCGGCGCGCCTTCTCTTGCCCACAAGTCCTCCGCCGTTCGCCGTTCCCCCAGCTCCTCACCAAGAGGTGCCCCACACTAGGGGCGGCAGATGTGCGGCCGTTCCCCAGCCCCCGCTCTCAAGCCCCCCGCACGGAGGACCGCCGCGACGATCGGGCCCGCTGTATCGCCGGCGGTGGGCGTCCTCTGGGCCACCGCGGCCGGCGCGACATCACCCGGTGGCCCGCGAACCAGCTGCTGGACTTGGTCCGGCTGGGACCTGGCGGCAGATCCACAGTGCCTGTGAGCAGAGCGGGGGACTGGGGGACCTGTGAATCACGCCTCCCGCCGTCACTCTCCGTTACCGTCGCGACGTCCCGATCGCCTGTCACGCCGCCATCCGGCCACGCGACAGCACTCGCCCGGAATATCCGAAGTGGATGCATTTTGAGTGCCGAAGAGGGTCAGGAGCCCCGTGCTGGGGCGATTCCGGCGTGACGGCCCGACGGCGTGACACCCCCCGAGCGGTCGCCCGGGGCATCGCCTTCCGTGGTGACACGAGGGCAGGCCCCGCACCCCGGCCTGACCAGCCGCGGCCCGTGTCATCTGCGCGATCAGCCCCCTGTTTCTCCTGCTGGGCACATACCTGTGCCACCGATCGGACGGCCCCATGTCATCGCCGACGGGTCGGACCCGGCACGGCGGCCGGACCTTGGGTCCTGGGTCCGCCGTCTTCCCGGGTGGCCTGGAGCCACTCGGGCGGCTGGGGTCTGAGGCCGGGTGCTCGGGAAGGTCACTCGTATCGGTTCAGTTCCGTCGAGCCGGTTTCCGTGCTGTACGCCCTGCTGTACGTTCGGAGCATGTCGAAACCAGTGACGATCCGAGTCCCCGAAGAGCTCCACGCGCAACTGCAGGCGCGTGCCGAAGCCGAAGGCACCACGGTTACCTCGCTCATCACCGAAGCCGCGCGCAACGCGGTCCGCGACCCCCGTCTGGAAGGCGCCGCGGAGGTCTTCCGCGCCTTCGTCACGGACAACGCTGCCGTGTTCGACGAGGCATTCCCCGATGACGCCCCCGACCGGCTGGACGCCTCGCGGCGGGCGGCCTGACCGTGGACCTCCACATCGACATCCGGTGGCTCCTGGAGCGCCAGGCGGAGGTCCTGCCCAAGCAGCCCTCGATCCACGACTTCTCCAACCTGGTGGCTGCCGTCGCCCGCCACCGCGTCAACACTCCGCAGGTCGGTGTCACCGTCGACAACGCCTGGCGCGCGGCCGCACTGATGCACGCCCTCGTCCGGCTGGAGCCTCTCCCGGCTCGCAACGCCCTGTTCGGCGCGGCGATCGCCGTGGCGTACATGGACGCCACCGGTGAAGGCATCAACCCGCCGTACGGCGCCCTGATCGACCTCGCCCGCGACATCGACGCCGGCCGAACCGACGCGTACGACGCCGCCGACCGCATCCGCTCCTGGCGCATCTGACGCCGTCCGGCCAGACGGAGGGGGAGTTCGCCATGACCGAGCCGGAAGACCCGCCTGTGGGATGATCACGAGGCCCTGACCCGGATATTGCCCGGCCGGTCAGGTCGCCGGTTTCAGCCGTGTGGTCAGGGTCGCCGTAGTCGCGACCGGACATGCGCGGGCCCGGCCGGGATCGAATGATCCCGGCCGGGCCGGATTCGTCTGCCGTCAGTCGACCGCGGCGGCGAACATGCCGGGCTCGTAGGAACCTCCCCGCTGGTGCACGATCACGGCGAGCCGGTTGGCCGCGTTGATCAGGGCGACCAAGGAGACCAGCGCGGCGATCTGGTCGTCGTCGTAGTGCTTGCGCACCTGGGCCCAGGTCTCGTCGGACACGCCGTCGTGGGCGTCGGCGAGCCGGGTGCCCTCTTCGGCGAGCGCCAGCGCGGCCTGCTCGGCCTCGGTGAACACGGTGGACTCGCGCCAGGCGGCGACCAGGTTCAGCCGGACCGCGGTTTCACCGGCGGCTGCGGCCTCCTTGGTGTGCATGTCGATGCACCAACCGCAGCCGTTGATCTGGCTGGCACGCAGCGACACCAGCTCCTGCGTGGACTTCGGCAGCGGCGACTGGTGGATCACCAGGCCGGCGCCTGCGAACCGCTTGGTGAACTTGGCGGCGATCTCGTTGTCGAACAGATTGAATCGGACGTCCATGACTTCGTCCTCACTCGTGGTGTTGCACTGGACGAACACGAGATGCCGGCGACCCGCTCCTTGTGACGCCGCGGTGGTGTGACGTGCGCCACGGCTCATGCGTGTCACAAAGCTGCGGGGACCGGCGTCTTGTGCGCGTGGCACCGTCGAGAGCGAGCAGGCAGGAGCAGCCGGTGAAGAGCGAGCGCAGCGCGCACAGTGAGCGCACAGAGGACACGGCCGGGCAGCTCACCGGCGGCGGGGGCACGGACCCCGCCACCGAGGTGTTCGTCGCCCATCGCAACCTGCTGTTCACCGTCGCCTACGAGATGCTCGGCTCGGCCGCCGACGCGGAGGACGTCCTGCAGGAGACCTGGTTGCGGTGGGCGGGTGTCGATCTCGGCACGGTGCGGGATCAGCGTGCGTACCTGGTCCGGATCACCACGCGCCAGGCGCTGAGCCGGCTGCGTACGCTCGGCCGCCGCAGGGAGTCCTACGTCGGCCCCTGGCTGCCCGAGCCGCTGCTGACCGCCCCGGACGTGGCCGAGGACGTCGAGCTGGCCGACAGCGTCTCGATGGCGATGCTGCTGGTGCTGGAGACGCTCACGCCGACCGAGCGGGCGGTGTTCGTGCTGCGCGAGGTGTTCGATCTGGCGTACGACGAGATCGCCGAAGCCGTCGACAAGAGCCCGGCCGCGGTCCGCCAGATCGCACACCGGGCACGGGCGCACGTCGCGGCCAGGCGGCCGCGCGGGGTCGTTTCCCCGGCCGAGACCCGAGACGCGCTCGATGCGTTCCAACGGGCGGCCGAAACGGGTGATCTGCAGAGCCTGCTCGACATTCTCGCGCCGGAGGTCGTCTTCCTGGGGGACGGTGGTGGAGTGAAGCAGGCCGTCCTGCGGCCCGTCGTGGGGGCCGACAAGGTGGGCCGCCTGCTGGCCGCCGGGCTGGGCAGGATCGCCGCCGCGGGCTCGCTGCGGCCGGCGCAGGTCAACGGCTACCCGGCGCTGATTCTCCGGTTCGACGGCGCGATCGACACCGTCGTGGCGGTGCGCATCGACGACGGCCTCGTCACCGGGCTCTACGCCGTGCGCAATCCCGAGAAGCTGTCGCACATGCAACGGGAGACCGCCCTGCGCCGCTGAGCCGGTGCCTCGGAAGGAGATCTGCAAGCGCCGCAACGAAGTCGAGCTGACGATCAACGCCCGCAAGGCGTTTCAGGCGGTGGCCACGCCATACGCCAAGCGTCTCTACGTCTTCCAGGGCAACCGTGACCGTCACAGCGATCCGGCTCTGCCTTCGCGCGTAGATCCATTATCCCGGTGCGCGGAGGCACCTGTCACCGTTCTCCGGAATGATCTTTACACCCGATATGCGCCTTTAGGGTTGCGGTCAGCGAGCACAACGCGCCGACATGACCAGGGAGTCGAGAGTGGCGCGCGACGTTGCCGCGCTGGCGGTGGAACTCACGGACATGGCTGCGGCCGATCACCAGTCCTCAATCCGCGCGAACAGCGATGATCCGGCCGAGCAGTTGGCGTGGCGCCGGCTGACCGCGCTCTCAGGTTCCGCGAGTTCGGACAGTAACCTGCGAGGCTATGGGGAGTCGGAAAGTCGCCGCCGTCTGACGTTGCTCACCGGGCAGTCGGAGGACGGCAACGGACCGTGCTTCATCCCCGTTCTGTCGCCACGCGAGCCGCTTCAGACACCGACGGCTCGATCGACCGGTCACCGCACGAGGGGGACACCTCAGCCCCACGTCATGCACGGCGACCGCCGAAAGTGTGTCATCGCCGGGTCCGACGTCAGGTGAGCACAGGCCCCTCAACAACCGTCCCGGCCGCAAGCATGGAGATCCATGCCCCGCAGACCTTGGGGAAGCCGCGCGGTACCTAGAGGCGAGTTGAGTACGAGGACGGATGGACACTGGCCTGGCCTGACGAAAGGGTGCAGATCACGGAAGGGGGCGCTGCCCCCTCCGTATGGTCCTGTACTCAATCTTCTCTGAGGTACGTCATGCCAAAGTTAGGAACAACTGCAGCGGTGCTCGTGTTGGCGGGCGCCTGTCTCGTCGGCACGGCCGGGGCGGCGAGCGCCGCAACGGGTCTCGCGGACAAGTCCGGTTTGGCCGAGGCTTGTTCGAGTGCCTGGGGCAGCGGCACCAAGTCGGCCACGGACTCCGACTCCAAGCCGCTGAAGAACATCACGACCAGCCAAAGCACCTGCTACGACCGCATGGTCTTCGACGTCAAAGGCGTGAGTGGCAAGATCGGCTACCACGTCGGCTACGTGGCCAAGTTCCATCAGGACGGTTCCGGCGAGCAGATCCCGGTCAAGGGCGGCGGCATCCTGCAGATCTTCGTGTCCGCGCCGAGCTACGACCCGGCGACGACCAAGCCGACGTACGCCGCGAAGGCGGGGAAGCCGCTACCGGGCGTTAAGATCACCGGATACAAGACCTTCACGGACACCAAGTTCGGGGCGAGCTTCGAAGGGTAGACCCAGATCGGCCTGGGCGTACGCGCCAAACTTCCCTTCCGGGTGCTCCAGTCCGGCGACAAGCTCATCGTGGACGTCGCACACACCTGGTGACCGGGTAAGGCACGCCGGGCCACACCTTCGCGCCAGGGCGTTCCTCACCAGGCGCAACAGCCTCCTTGCACGCCACGTCAACAGTTCGGCACGTGCAGGTCGGTCCTCGATGGGGCAGCCCCGTGGTGGCCGGTGCCGTCGCGGGCCGCGTGAGCAGCTGTGGCCGCGCCTTCCCGGGCAGCGGTATCGGTGGCGTGCCGGTGCTTGCGCGTCTCGGCCGTGCACGCCTTCTGCGCCTCGGTCTCGGTCTCGGTCTCGGCCTCAGCCGAGCGGGCCGGGATCGCGGGCGCACTGCTGCGGTACTCGGCTGAGGCGTGCTGGACGGCCGGCTTGGCCGACCGGTCCGGGTCGGCAACCAGGGCCTGTGGGGCATCCGGCATGCCGGATGCCCCACAGGCCCTCCCGCCCAGGTGGGGCCACATTCAGTGCCGATCACGCTCAGAGCGGAGCCACGTCAACCCGTCCCGAACACGCGCGCGGGAGGAGGCGGGGCGACGGGAGCGCGCCCTGGACACCTCAAGACGGGACGGCATGGAAGAGAAGTTGTGAAGTGACCGGCACGGTGGCACGGGTTGGGACATGGTGGACACGCGCACGGATACCGCGGTTGAGAGGCACGGAGCTGGGGGTGACCACGGATGGGAAGCGCACCTGTGCCGTCGGGCGGGCAGCCACCGACGCCTCCTGGCCCCGGGAGGGCCGGGATTCCACCGATGCCGCCCTATCCGCCGCGGACGCCGTCGCCCTCACGGCACAGAGCACAGTGGATCGCCTTCTGGCTCGCCGTGCTGGCCGGTTTGGTCCCGACGGTGCTCCTGGGCTGGTGGGGTTGGGTGTGGGGCAAGGTCAGCGACCCGGAGCCGCCCGGTGTGACGGTGCACCACAGCTATGGCATCGTCGGGTGTGTCAGATATACCGACGCGACGCTGGACGAGATGAGGCGGAACCCTTACGGCACCGCCGACCCTGGAGTGGATGCGTACGACGGCGAAGGCTATCCACCGGAACTGGTGCTGACCTTGCAGACTCCGACGCCCAAAGCCGTTGTGGTCACGGGAGTGAAGGTCAAGGTCCTGAAACGCGCAGCGGTGCCCAACTCCGGAGTCATCGTCGTCGAACGGGCGTGCGGGGGCTCCATGATGACCCGTCCCTTCGACGTGGATCTCTCCAAGTATCCGGTGAAAGTCCTGCCGAGAGCCGCGGACGACGGTACGACCGTCGACTTCCCTCTCAAGGTCTCGGAGAGTGACCCCGAGCAGCTCGGCCTCGAACTCGACCCCGGTGACTGGCACGTACGCTTCACGGTCGAAGTGGAGTGGGTGGCCGATGGGGAGCGCGGAAGCAAGGTCCTCGACAACAACGGCCGCGGGTTTGAGGTGACGGGAACCGGCGACCTGCCGACGTACATGATGCCCGAGCGGCGCTGACCGAAGGGGGCGGGACCATGAGCGCGACGCCCGCGGCAGCACCACGCCCAGCTAGTTCCGCGTTCGCGGACTGGGCGCGCATCGGAGCGTGAGCGTCACTGGGCTCGTGGCGGCCGCCCGGCTCGCTGAGCCTGCCGGCAGGCAACCGTCACCTCACGTGCCGAGTTCGTCGGTTGCCCTCACACACGGCGGACTCGACCCCGACACCATCGGCGATTTCATTACCCGGCTGGGGGCGGAAGCTGGGCTTCCGTCCCCACCGGCAGCTCCCCCTGCTGCGGCGTAGCCACCAGTTCTGAGCGCGGCGGCGACGACCGTGAGGTCGTCGCCGAGCAGCATGGTCGGGTGGCTGGCCCGGTCGCCCCTGAAATGCGGTGTGTCCCGCGTGGACGCCCCCGATGAAGCGCGGGCCTCAGTCCTGGACTCGGTAGGCCGTCACCGTGTTGTCCGGCTTTTTGAGGGCGATGCCGATGTAACCGTCGCTGATGTAGGGCGCGATGCCGGGCCGGTCTTCCTTGTCCTCGCCAGTGGTGGCGTCCAGGACCACCGGGCCGTTCTCGGTGGTGCCGTAAACCAGCCCCTCCCGGACCAGCGTCACGTTGGGGGCGGCACGCCTCCCGGCCTTGTCGGGCAGCGCCCACCGCTGCTCGCCGGTCGCCGGGTCATAGGCGGCGACCCCATCGAAGGACATGCAGACGGTCGTGAAGAGATTGTCGTAGGTGCACTTTCCGAATGCCGGTGCGTCGTCGGGGAACTGCCGCACCTTCTTGCCGGTCGCTGCGTCGAGCAGGAGGGCACCGTCGTCTTCGGCGTCGCGCACGTACCCGCTCGCGATGACCGTGTCGGGGCCCGCCGCCGCGACTGTGGAGGAGGTGATGCCGTCGAAGATCCACTTCTGCTTGCCGGTGGCCGGGTCGATCCCCACCAGGGGCGGGTTGAAGCCGTCCACCCGACGCAGCGCCACGAGAGTGCTGCCGGCCAGGGCGGCACCCTCGCCGTACGTGCCTTGCGCCGCCCACACCTTGCGGTGGCTGCCGAGGTCCACGCCGAAGAGCTGCCCGTGCGCGAGGACGGCCACGATGTCGCCGTTGCGTCCGACGACCTCGCTCTGGCCCTCGTCGACGCCGAAGTCGTGTTCGGCGAGAGGGATCTCGACCGACCAGACTTTGGTGGTCTTGTCGGCGTCCACGGCCATCAGTTCCAACGCGTCGTGCCCCTTGGTCGTGCCGGATCCCGGCACCCTGGCGACGAGGCTGCTCAGGACCAGAGTCCGGCCCCCGTGCTGGGTGATGATCGGCCTGCGGGCGGGGTTGCCGCCTACCGTCGGTCCCAAACGGTCGAGTGTGGTGAGGGGTTCGCGCTCGGAGGTGATCCGCACCGGGTCGCTCCGGGAGTACCCGCTGGCGATCTCCATTCCGTCAGGCCTGGCGATGTACGCCACGCCTTTGCGGAGGGCGATGGGCAGGGGGTTCCGCACCCCGGCGATGGCGACATTGCCCGCCCCTGCGGACTCGGGGAGGGCGATGGCCCGCTCGATCGAAAACCGCTCCGGGGCCTTGACACCGCGGATCTTCGGAGTGGGTGTACCGGAGGCTCTGCTGTCCGTTCCGCGGTTGTGCCCGGTGCCCTCCGATCCGTCGCCACCGGACGCTTGGCACGCCGCGAGCGCAAGCGCCGCCACCACCGCGACGGCGCTCTTTGCTGCAAGACCGCGTTGCATGAAGATCCCCCTCTGTCGATCACCGTGAAGCCGAGGACAGCCATATCCCTACCCACGAGCAGCCCCACTGCCGCTGTGCGGAAGTAAGGACGGGGCGAACACCGGTCGACCGGCGATTCACCAATCCGCGTACGCCATCGTCGCCGTCGCTGCTGTCTTCTCAACGCCAACTGGTCGTCGTGGGCCGCCATCGAGCCGTTCTTCACCCCGACGGTGTCGCCGGGCATGTCCCCGTCAGGACTTTGCCGCCCTGCGGCCGGAAGGTTGCCACGATGCGACGGTAGCCGCAGACGGACCAACCCAGGACATAGCAGGACCGTGATGCAACGCTGAGATCTCCCGGCAGGTTTCGGCCACCAGGCGCATTCCGTCACCTCGCGAGCCGCATTTCGTCGGTCCCCTACAGGAGCCGGCGACCCGCTCATCCCGAACCGTCATGCGAGCGGACCGGACGCGCCGGTGAGGGCGACGCCTGCCGGGCCGCCAGGGCTGGGATGACGCCACCCGCGAGGACGGCAGACCGTTGCCGATCGGTGAGCCGGTGGGTGACGTGGTAGTCCTCGTCCTTGGTGGTGTTGTGCACCAGCAGATGAGCCTCCTGGGCGTCGCCGAGCCGGGTCCGCAGACCGGTCAGGGACAGTCGGTCGCCCTGGTCGATCCGGTCGAAGTCAGCCGGGTCGGTGAACTCCAGGGGCAGGACTCCGAAGTTGGCGAGGTTCTGCCAGTGGATGCGGGCGTAGGACCGGGCGATGACGGCGCGCAGGCCCAGCAGGCGGGGCGTGATTGCCGCGTGTTCGCGGGAGGAGCCCTGGCCGTAGTTGTCGCCCGCCACGATGACGTGAGGGCCCGCGCGCCGGGCGCGGTCGGGGTAGTCGGGATCGACGCGGGTGAAAGTAAAGTCGGCGAGCCTGGGGAGGTTGGAGCGGTAGGGCAGGGCCTGGGCACCGGCCGGTGAGATCTCGTCGGTGGAGACGTCGTCACCGGCCTTGAGCAGCACGGGTCCGTCGAGTTCGTCCGGCAGGGGGTCGAGGTCGGGCAGCGCGGAGATGTTCGGGCCGCGGACAAGAGACACCGCGGCGGAGGTCTCGGGCGCGGGCGGGGCCTCCAGCATCGCGCGGTTGACCGAGGCCCGTTCAGGCAGATCCAGGTGCGGCGGTTCGACCCCCTGCCGCAGTGCCCAGGCCCGGGGGTCGGTGATCTTCCCGGTGAGCGCGGAGGCGGTGGCGGTCTCCGGAGAGCAGAGCCACACGGAGTCGTCCGACGTGCCGGAGCGGCCGGGGAAGTTGCGGGGGAAGGTACGGAGCGAGTGCCGCCCGGCGGCCGGCGCCTGGCCCATGCCGATGCAGCCGAGGCAGCCGGCCTGGTGGATACGGGCCCCGGCGGCGATGAGGTCGAAGGTGGCACCGGTCCGGGTCAGGTCCTGGAGCACCTCGCGCGAGCTCGGGTTGACGTCGAAGCTGACCCCGCCGTGGGTCTGACGGCCCTTCGCCATCGCGGCGGCGACGGCGAAGTCGCGCAGGCCTGGGTTGGCGGAGGACCCGATCACCACCTGACTCACCGGGGTGCCGACAACCTCGCCGACCGGGACGACGTTGCCGGGGGAGGTGGGCGCGGCGATCAGCGGTTCGAGGGCGGAGAGGTCGATGACCTCCGTGAGGTCGTACGGGGTGCCGGGTTCGGCGGTGAGCGGGCTGAAGTCCTCTTCGCGGCCCTCCGCGCGCAGGAACCGCCGTACCGCTTCGTCGGAGGGGAAGACGCTGGTGGTGGCACCCAGTTCGGCGCCCATGTTGGCGATGACGTGCCGGTCCATCGCGGTGAGTGCGGCGAGGCCGGGGCCGTGGTACTCGATGATCCGGCCGAGACCGCCCTTGACGCCGTGGCGGCGCAGCAGTTCGAGGATGACGTCCTTGGCGCTGACCCAGTCGGGGAGTTCGCCTTCCAGGCGGATTCCCCAGATGTGCGGCATGCGCAGATACAGCGGCTCGCCGGCCATGGCCCGTGCCACGTCGAGGCCGCCGGTGCCGACGGCGAGCATGCCGAGCGCGCCGGCGGCGCAGGTGTGGGAGTCGGAGCCGATGAGGGTCTTGCCGGGGACGCCGAAACGCTGCATATGGGTGGGGTGGGAGACGCCGTTGCCGGGCTTGGAGTACCAGAGGCCGAAGCGCTGCGCGGCGGAGCGCAGGAAGAGATGGTCCTCCGCGTTGCGCTCGTCGGCCTGGAGGATGTTGTGGTCGACGTACTGCACGCTCAGCTCGGTACGCACCCGGTCCAGGCCGAGCGCCTCCAGTTCCTGCATCACGAGCGTGCCGGTGGCGTCCTGGCACAGGGTCTGGTCGACCCGCAGGCCGATCTCCTCGCCCGGTGCCATCCGGCCGTCGACCAGATGAGCTGCGATGAGCTGGTGCGAGGCGGTGAGCGGCTCGGTCATGGCGTTTTCGCCTCCCATGGTGTGCGGTCCAGAGGCGGGATGCCCGTTGCCCCTCACCGGTTCGTGGCCCGTCACTCCCCGGGTGGGGGTGCGTCGGCATCGTCCTCCGCGTGGATGTGTACGACTTCCTCCTCGGCCGCCGGTCCGGCCTTGTCGCCCGCGGACTCGCCGCCGGTGTCGCTGGGGGAGTCGGCCGGGGTCGGCCGCCCCGCGGTCTGCTCCGGTACGCCGGCCCCGGCTGATGGCAGCGTGTACGTCCTGCCCTCGCGGCCCCACTCGCCCCATTCGGGGCGTCGCCCCGCGTCCATCGCCCGCAGGCACGGCCGGCCGATGTGGGCGTACACCAGGCGCCGTACCCGGTGCCGCACCGCCTCGGGGCCGATCTCCTGTACGTGGGCATGGCCACCGACCCCGCCGCGGAAGCGGATCCGCCGATCCCAGCCGGCCGCCTCCGCGAACATCAGGTCGGCGCCCGCCGCCCAGGCCGGAAAGGTCCAGAACTCCGGCGCCCACACGGCCACCATCCCGTCGAGTTCGATCCGGTATCCGCAGGCGGGATGCGAGGTGTGGACCACCGGACACGCGCGGATACGCACGTCGCCCAGGTCCAGGTCGCCCATGCGGAGCGGCACGTCACGGTCCGCCGCCGTGCGGCGGAGGGCCGACCTGAGCTCGGCCCGCTCGTCGGTTACCAGCCAGCCGTCCAGGCGCGGCGGCGGATCGGCACCGGGCCCGGCGTCGAAGGCGACCGAGCGGCGTCCGTGGCGGAGCAGCAGACCTGCCGGTGCGTAGCGCGGCGAATTCATCGCGCCCACCCCGAGCAAAGTCAACCGCAGACGTGACGCCACGTGCGACACCTCCTGACCCCTCTGCCCGAACGTGGCCGCCGACCGGCCCACGAGCAGGTACGCGACCGGCGGCAAGCCGGGAGAGCGCCTCCTGGGCTCGTGTCTCCTGGGCTCGTGCGGCACCACTCTTCTGTTTGACCTTGCGCCGCTCGAACGCCTCCGTGCTCGGGGATGCGCCCCATGCGGAGGCCGTCGCTCAGGTCCGCTCCTCTTCGGCCGTGCCGCCGCGTCGGATCGGAAGCGTCATGGTCAGCACCTCGTACCCGTGTGGGTTCGTGGGACCGCCGAAGGGAGGCGCATCCCTCCATCCCGTACCCAGGCCCCGACTGTGCGGTTGTCCAGTCCACCTTCCGCCAAACCTCGGCGGACCGGTGGGCCAGCCGAGTGGGTCAGCCGGGGGAGAGGGCTGCGACAACGTCCGCCGACCTGCGGGTCGGGCAGCTCGGCGGTGTTCCCGCGACGGACGGCCACATCCATCCACCTCGGCAGCAGGGGCTCGCCGGCCTACGCCACACCGGCCGAACCGGCCAGGACGTGGCCTAGCGGGTGCCGGGCCGGTCGTGCACCGGCCCGGCACCCGCTCGGGGCCTGCTGCTGTGTCGTCAGGGAGCGGAGTCGAGATCCACGTGGATGCCCCGGTCTGGTTCCAGAACCCCTCGTCCGCGTCCCGCAGCCGCGAGGCGGCGTGCCCCGTGTGACGGCGCACGGCGGCCCGGGCCGCCTCGGCGTCGCCGGACTCGATCGCGGACACGATGGCGTGGTGCTCCTGCCTGACCGCCTCGATGAAGTCGCCCCGTCGCGCCTCGTTCGTCCGCGTGACTCGGATGCCGCTGCGCAGCACCTCGCCGAGGCAGCGGACCGTCGAGACCATCACCGGGTTTCCGGTCGACTCGGCGATGGACCCGGCACCCCGCCGGTGAGCAGGCCGGGCCCCGCCGCCGCGCTCGGCCTCGGCGACGCGGAGGATGCCCTCGACCGTGCGCCGCGGCGAGGCAAGGGCCACCCGTAGGTCGGGACGCACCGGCATCGTGGGATTCCTCGGAATCCTTGCGCGCCCCACTGCAGGCGTGGTCCATCCGAGGCGCCCCCTGAGCGCCCGGCCATCCGGCCATCCGGCCATCCGGCCATCCGGTCGCCGTGCGCAACGTCCTTGCGTCGTACCGCGCAAGTCGGCGCGGAATTACGGTCTTTCCCTCTCCTCGGGACGCCTCTCTTCATGCCAGACTCTGCGGCGATCGTTCCCCCAGGCGATCCTTCCCCTGGGCCATGCGGGCCTGGGGAGACCCCAAGCACCACACGGAATCACGCGAACCATGCGACGCATACATGCGAAAGGGATCGCAACGTGAAGAGATCTGTCGTGGGCATGACCCTCGGGTCGGTGCTCGCTGCCCTCCTCGCCGCGGGGCAACAGCCCGCCGCCGCGCAGGAGGCCCGGGATGCCTCGTCGGAGACCGCCGGAGCCACCGCTGCCGCGCCCCGCTCCGACAACCGTCCCGGACCGCTCACGAAGCAGCGCACCGAGCTGCGCAAGCAGGCGATCGACAGGATCGCCAAGGGGAAGGCCAAGGCGAACGCCCGTGGCGTAGTCGAGGTCGCGCCCGGCAAGTTCGTGGAGACCGAGACCACCACGGCCGTCCGCCAGGAGAAGATCTTCACCATCCTCTCCGAGTTCGGCGACCAGAGCGCCGGCAAGTACGGCACCGTCCCCGGCCCGCTGCACAACCAGATCGCCCAGCCCGACCGGAGCGTGGACAACTCCAACGCCTGGACCGCCGACTTCGACAAGGCGTACTACGAGAACCTCTTCAACGGCTCCGGCGAGTCCATGAAGACGTACTACGAGAAGCTGTCGAACGGCCGCTACTCGGTGACCAACACCGTCGAGGACTGGGTCAAGGTCCCTTACAACGCCTCCTGGTACGGCGACAACGCCGTGGAGGACAACGGCGGTTCGTGGGCCTTCGTCCAGGACACCGGCAATGCCTGGTGGGACGCCCAGATCGCGGCCGGCAAGACCCCCGCCGAGATCGACGCCCACCTCGCCCAGTTCGACGTCTGGGACCGCAACGACTGGGACCACGACGGCAACTTCGACGAGGCCGACGGCTACATCGACCACTTCCAGGCCGTCCACGCCGGCATGGGCGAGGACGCCGGGGGCGGTGCGCAGGGCGAGGACGCCATCTGGTCCCACCGCTGGTACGTCAATGGCGACGACTACGGCCTGACCGGCCCGGACGTGTCCGGCACCCGGAACAAGGCGGGCGGCGCACGCATCGGCCAGTCGAAGTACTGGCTCGGCGACTACACCACCGAGGGAGAGAACGGCGGACTCGGCGTCTTCTGCCACGAGTTCGGCCACGACCTCGGCCTGCCGGACTACTACGACACGGGCGGTGGCGAGAACTCCACCGCCTTCTGGACCCTGATGAGCTCCGGCTCCTGGCTGAGCCACGGTGCCGCCGCCAACGCGGGCATCGGCACCCATCCGGGCCTGATGGGGGCCGAGGAGAAGCTGTTCCTGGGCTGGCTGGACTATGCGGACGCCCCGCTCGGAACGTCGGGGAGCTTCACCCTCAACCCGGCGCAGCTCCACGTCACCGGAAAGGAACAGGCCGTCCGCGTCGCCCTGCCCGACAAGACCAGCAGCACCTCGTACGCCACGCCCACCTCGGGCGCCCACGCCTGGTGGACCGGCTCGGCCGACGGCCTCAACCAGTCCCTCACCCGCTCCGTCCCCGCCGCCTCGCGCGTCACCGTCAAGGCGAGCGCCTGGTACGAGATCGAGGCCGACTTCGACTACCTCTTCGCCGAGTACTCCCTCGACGGCGGGGCCAACTGGCAGCGCGCGGGCGCGGCCGTCGACGGCTCTTCGGCCGGCAAGTGGACGACGCTGCGCCACACGTACGACTCCCAGGGCAAGCCATCGCTGTTCCGCTTCCGCTACCAGACCGACGGCGGCGTGCACTTCGCCGGTGCGTTCCTGGACGACATCACGCTCTCTTCCGGCGGCACCACGCTGCTGACCGACGACGTCGAGCAGGGCGCCGGCGGCTGGACGGCGACCGGCAGGTGGAAGATCTCGACCGGCACGGAGACGGCCACGTACCCGCGCTACTACCTCGTCGAGAACCGCGAGTACACCGGCAGCGACCAGCTCCTCGCCGAGGGCCCCTACCAGTTCAGCAAGGGCATCACGGCACCGGACTGGGTCGAATTCTTCACGTACCAGAACGGCATGCTCGTCTGGTACGTCGACCGGTCCTTCGACGACAACAACGTCAGCGCGCACCCCGGCGGCGGCTCGGCGATGGCCGTCGACGCCCGCCCGGCGCCGTTCCGCTACGACGACGGCACCGCGCCGAGCAACCGGCGCCAGCCGTTCGACGCGACCTTCGGCCTGGAGGCCACCGACGCGACCTGCCTCCACAAGGAGGTCTTGTCGGGCAACGGACCGAACCAGACCGTCGTGACGAAGGCGGCCTGCGCGCCGTCGGTTCCGGGCATCCCGGTCTTCGACGACACCGACCCGAACGCGTACTACGACACGTCGGCGCCGCAGGCCAGCGTCAAGGTCGCGGGCCACGGCGTGCAGGTCACGGTGACCGGCGACGCCGGTGACGACCTGACGGTCACCGTGGTCAACCCGGCGGCGCGCTGACAGCGCCAGGCACGGTGACGGCCGGGTCGCCCTCGATTCGAGGGTGACCCGGCCGGGCTGCCCCGCAGTACGTTCAACCGGATCAGGGCGTCGCCGCGGCCGCACGGCCCCGAGGGCCTGCTGCCTGTGCGAGCCGGCCATATGATCAGCGACCGATGAGTTTTTCCGCGGTCGGCAGTCAGTCAGTGACAGGTGGTGCACTCCGGCCTCGAGGTCGAAGCAAGCACCGACCGATTCTGTTGACCCACAGCCTTGAAACACCTGGGAGTTGTGAGATGCGCACCCTGATCAGCACCGCTTTCGTCTCGCTCGACGGCGTCGTGGAGGCCCCGGGCGGGGAGCCCGGTTACCGGAACTCGGGGTGGACCTTCAAGGACATCGAGTTCGTCCCGGAGGCGTTCGACATCAAGGGCCGGGAGCAGGAGGAGGCCACGGCGATGCTGATGGGCCGGGTCAGCTACGAGGCGTTCAGCCCGGTGTGGCCGGGCATGGACGAGTTCGCCCGCTACAAGGCGATGCCGAAGTACGTCGTCTCCACCACCCTCACCGAGAACGACCTGGTGTCGAACTGGGGTGAGACGACGATCCTGCGCACGCTCGAGGAGGTCGCCGCGCTGAAGCAGACAGAGGGCGGCCCGATCATCGTCCACGGCAGTGCCACCCTCAACCGCACCCTTTCGGACGCCGGCCTGATCGACCGATACCACCTGCTCGTCTACCCGCTCCTGCTCGGCGCGGGCAAGCGTCTGTTCAGCGACACGGACAAGGACACCCAGAAGCTCAAGCTCGTCGAGCACGAGGTCTACGCCAACGGCCTGCAGAAGAACGTCTTCGACGTCGTCCATTGACCACCTCCTCGCGCGGGCTGCTGTTGGGCGTCGAGGCGGCCGGGCCGGCCCCTGTCGGGGCAGGGTGCCGAGTCGCTGTCATCAGGCCCGATGAACCGGGCGCAGTTGTCGATGTTCTCGCCGGTCAGGATGAAGGCCGGGGCTGCGGACCGAGAGGCGCTCCTCGGCCGGGGACGTCGGTCGGGACGGGGAAGGCGCCGGGTCCATTGAGTCGCCCTGACCGGCCGGGGACCCGCCGCCGCAGGCCGCGGGCGGAAGGAGAACGAGCGCGGCGAGCACGCCGAGAACGGCGTGCCGGGCGCGGGTGTGCTGCATCGTCCGAACCTCCGTGGTGGCACCGCAGAGGCGGCGCGTGGGGGACGGCCTGGCACGGCTCGCACGGCTCCGTACCGGTGCGTGTCGTGAGGGCCGTGCCCCGACGAGTCGACAGACCATGCCTTCAGGCTGTCGAGCGCAACTGATCCAGTTCGCCGCCGATCGCATCCCGCAAGGCGTCGTGGTGCGGGCCGAGCCTGTACTGCTCGTCGCTCCACCTGTCACGCGGGTAGAGCCACACCGGGCGGCGCACCAGCTCAGCGGGTTCCCACTCGAACCGAGGCCAGACATGCGCATGCAAGAACGGGTCGGTGTTCCCCAGGATCTCCAGATTGACCCGCCGAAAAGCCGGGTCCAGCCGCCGGCACGCTCGCTCGACCGCTTCGCCCAGCCGGTCCATGTCGGACAGGAACGACGACCGCTTGACCTTCGGAAGGTCGCTCAACCGCTGCACATTCGGTTCATCCACCAGAAGAACCGAGTAACCCGGCAGGAACTGAACGTCGCCGATCACCGCGAACCCCGAATCGAGCCTTCGCAGCACGGTCGGGTTCTCGCCCCGCAGAGCGGCACCGATCCGATCCCTTCGCCACTCACCGGTCATGGCCGGACCCTATCCGTAAGGAATCGAAGAAGCTCTCTGCTCCGTCTCGGGCGGTTCAGGACCAACCATTCGTGGGGAGGAGGGCCGCGGCCGTACGCGGACAGGTCACGGGCGCGTTCGTCCGCTCCGCCGGGCTGCCTGGTGACTTCGGACGGCTGACGGACACCGCGAAGACCCGTCGCCGGACATCTGACGGGCGTGGCGCGGGACGTTTTACGGGGCGTGCCGCCAGGGCCTGGGGGAGACGGCTGCGCGGGCTCGCCCCGGAGGCCTCCAGCCGCATGCCCGGCTGTGTCCGTCCGCTGTCCGATCGTGTGCCCTGATCGACGTACCACCCCATGTTTCATGCCCGTATCTCTTTACTTCGCCCCGATGAAGTGCGTAGCATCCCTGAAAACCACAGGTTCGGTCATTGAACGGATTCAAATCAACATGTACCTGGTGGAGCACCGACAGACGGCGGAGCCGCTCTGCGCGCCCCGCGCGAGGGCGTCGGCGTTCTCTGCGACGCCCGGTCGCCGCCCGCGGGGCGAATGCTCCCGCCGCTGCCCGAAGCGGCCGAGGCGTCCCGAAGCGCTGGGCAACAGACCAGGTCGTCCCGGGCACAGCGTCGTGCCCCGCTGACCCGTCGCACACGTCACCGGACACCACGTCCCCGCAACCTCTTGTAGGAGGGCCATCCATGTCTCAGCGCACAGTCGCCATCGGTTCGCGCTCCGGACTGCACGCCCGCCCCGCGTCGCTCTTCGTCCAGGCCGCCTCCCGGCAGCCGGTCAAGGTGACCGTGGCCCGGGACGGACAGCCTCCGGTCGACGCCCGCAGCCTGCTGTCCGTGCTCGCCCTCGGAGCCGAGCACGGTGACCTGCTCGTCCTGGCCGCCGAAGGCGACGGCGCCGATGCCGCGATCGACGAACTGGCCGCGCTCGTCGCCTCCGACCTCGACGCGAAGGGGCAGCAGTGACCGGAACGACCGGCGTGACGCCCATGCTGATGCGCGGTATCAGGGTCGGCGGCGGCACCGCCTACGGCCCGGTCGCCCGCATGGCACCCCCACCCGCTCTACCCGCACCCCGCAGAATCGAGGCGGTCGACGCCCCGGCAGAAGCCGCCGTGGCTCGCGACGCCCTGGCCGACGTCGCGGCCGACCTGGAGCGGCGCGCCGCGGCCGTGGCCGGTGAGGCGGCCGAGGTCCTGTCCGCGCAGGCGATGATGGCCGCCGATCCGTCCCTCGCCGACCGGGCGGAGTCGCTCGTGCACGAGGGCAGCGACGCGGCGCATTCGCTGGACGCCGCGTTCGCAGGGTTCCGCGCTTCGCTGCTGGCGGCCGGCGGCTACTTCGCCGAACGCGCCGCCGATCTCGACGACCTGCGCAACCGCGCGGTGGCTCGCGTCCTGGGGCTGCCCATGCCAGGCCTGCCGGCCCCCGGCCGTCCCCATGTCCTGGTCGCCGACGACCTCGCGCCCGCCGACACCGCCCTCCTCGACCCGACGCAGGTTCTCGCCCTCGTCACCGAGCAGGGCGGGCCGACCAGCCACACGGCCATCCTGGCGAAGATCCTCGGGCTGCCCGCCGTCGTCGGCTGCGCAGACGCAGCCGCGCTCACGGACGGACAGCTGGTGCTGGTGGACGGCGCTGCCGGGACGGTCGTGGCCGACCCGGAGCCGGACGCTGTCGCCGAAGCGACCGCACGAGAGGAACACCGGCGGCGCAACGCGGCACGAGTCAGCGGACCAGGCCGCATGGCGGACGGTCACGCGGTGAAGCTGCTGGTGAACCTGGGCGCCTTGTCCGAACTTCCGGCGGCCGCAGAGGCCGACAGCGAGGGCGTGGGACTCTTCCGTACGGAGTTCCTCTACCTCGACCGCGCCCAGGCTCCCACCGCCGAGGAACAGACCCTCGCCTATCGCAAGGTCTTCGAGGCGTTCGCCGGGCGCCGTGTCGTGGTACGCACTCTGGACGCCGGAGCCGACAAGCCCCTGCCGTTCGTCACCGCGCCCGACGAGCCCAACCCGGCGCTGGGCGTCCGCGGACTGCGCACCGCCCGCCGCGATCCGCAGCTGCTGGCGGCGCAACTGGCCGCCATCGCCGCGGCGGCCGAGGACAGCACGGCCGATGTGTGGGTGATGGCGCCCATGGTGTCCCTGCCGGCCGAAGCGGCGGAGTTCACCGACCTGGCGAGGTCGCACGGACTGCGCACGGCCGGCGCCATGGTGGAGGTGCCCGCGGCAGCCCTGCGCGCCGGGACCCTTGCGCAGAGCTGCGACTTCTTCAGCATCGGCACCAACGACCTGGCTCAGTACGCGTTCGCCGCCGACCGCATGCTCGGCAGTCTGGCCGAGTTCCTCGACCCGTGGCAGCCCGCCCTGCTCGACCTGGTGCGCAGCACTGCCGAGGCCGGCGCTGCACACGGCCGTCCCACCGGGGTGTGCGGGGAGGCGGCATCCGATCCGTTGCTGGCCCTGGTCCTGGTCGGACTGGGCGTCACCAGCCTGTCAACCGCACCTGGTTGCCTGGCCGACGTCCGGGCAGCCCTGGCGGCCCACACCCTTGACGAGTGCCGCCGCCTCGCCTCGATCGCCCTGGCGGCGTCGGATGCGCAGGAAGCGCGTGCAGCGGTGAGGGCCTCGGTCTCCGCGGTTCATGGCAGGGGGTGAGTCCATGGACGCAACGACCGGCCTGTGCGGGGGCCTTGGCAGCCCCATGCAGTTGTGTGGACTCCAGCGTCCTGGTGACGACCGGCGGCGACCTGCTCGTCCGTCACCGTCCTGGGCCCGCCACCGCGTGGCATGTCGCTCCGGTGGGCGATCGGGTTCTTCACGAACCGTGCCCCGTTGAATACCGATGGCATCAGCCGAGTTGGCAGCCACGTCCTCGAGGCACCTTCGGCGCAAGCCGGGATGCTCCGGCATCTCAGGGCTTACGCCTGCGGCGTGGAACGACGCGGCACCGACCCTTCAAGGAACTTCTCGGTTCGCCGCTGGTGCACGGCTGACATGTGCACGACGCCGGGTCCTGAGTTTCTGTACTCACGACCCGGCCCGGCTTTCGAGGGAAGCTTCTACCCATGACCGACCCCGCCTCTCGACAGCCCTCCGGCCTCCCGCAGTTCCGCGGTGCCAACGTGCCGCCCCCGCGAACCGGACGCCGGTGGCTGCCCGTCGTCGGGGACATCGCCCTGGCCGTCTGGCTGCTCGTCCTCGATGTCATCGGGGCCGTAGCGGCCTTCCTGCTCGGCATCGACTACACCGGCTGGAAGCCGTTCGATCCCGGCGCGGACAACTCCGACATCGCTCTCACCCCCAACTGGCTGTACGTGGGCATCGCCGGCGGCGTCATGCTACTGACTGCTCCGCTGCTGTACCTGCTCCGGGCCGTCATCAGCACCGGCATGCAGGTGCTCGCCGGCTCCGTCGTGGTGGTCATCGCTGTGGGTGGTGCGCAGATCGACCAGGATCGAGCCACCCGCCCCAGTGCGTCCACCACCAGTGATGCGGCTCCAAAGGGCCGATGACGGTGGACCGGCTGGGCAGCGCTGTACGCGGAGCGGCGTCCCAGCCGCGGTGGCAGAAGGCTCTGGGCCACTGGCTGTGTTGTGGGTCGGCGTCCGATGTGCAGGTACGCGCGTCGGCACTGGTCTCATGGGACGGGTTCGGTCCCTCTGCCTGAGGGCCTGCCGGATGGGAGCGGCGCCCGGCTTTCCCGACGGCGTTCCGGCGCCTGTTACGTGACGAGGGCGTCGAGCGCGGCGTCCGGGGAGGTGAGTGCCGCCTCACCCGCGTTGAGGGAGTCGTACACGAAGTGGACCGACGCGTCCTCGATGCCGCAGAAGGAGGAGATGCCCGACCCGAGGATCGCCCCGATGGCCGCGTGCAGGTGGTCGCCGCCCACGGCGTCGAGGTAGACGTCGATGCCGTCGGGGGCCGCTTCCGAGAGCTGCTCGGTCAACCCACCCTGGCGGTAGTCGACCGCCGCGTCGAACCCGAACGCGTCGAGGAGCTTCTTGGTCTTGCGCGGTCTGCCCGCCGAGCCGATCACACGGGACGCCCCCAGCTGCCGGGCCAGTTGCCCGGCGACGCTGCCGACCGCGCCGGCCGCGGCGGAGACGAAGACCACGTCGCCCTCGCCCACTGGCGCGGTTCGGGTGAGTGCCGCGTAGGCGGTCAGGCCCGTGGTGCCCAGCGGGCCGAGATACGCGGAGGCCGGGGCGAGCGCGGTGTCGACGACGGTGGCCGCCGTCGCGTCCAGGACCGCGTGTTCGCGCCAGCCCAGAAAGTGGGAGACGGTCGCCCCGACCGGTACGGACGCGGCGCGGGAGGCGATCACCTCGCCGATGGCGCTGCCGTCGAGGGCGGTGCCGAGTTCGAAGGGAGGGGCCGCGCGCAGCGTGCGCTGCCGTGCCGGGGCGTCCCGGCGCACCTGTCGAACAGCGAGCCTCGTGACCGTTGTCACACCTCGTTGAAGCCTCTGCGGGCGTCGTAGATGTCTGTCTCGACAATGATCAAGGTGGGCAAACGCCCACCACCGGCGACGACGCGAACAAGGGGACCGGCGCGCGGCCGCCCAGCGCAACCTCTTCAACCGCATGATCGGGCAGCTTTCCCACTACTTCAACAAGCGCGAACTCTTCGACGAGCAGCACGCGTTCCCTGCGACGTCGTTGGCAGACGCCACAGCCGCGTGACCAGCGGGGAAGACGCCTTGCCCATGCCGGCGACGACAGCCGATCATTCGTCCATGAGACCCGAAGTGCAGGAATTCGTCGCCGATGGTCCGCTCCCGGACTGGGACGCGAGCGAAGAGGAGATAGACAGGCGCGATCAGCAGATCCACGCGATCACTAGGCCAGTCACAGGTGAGGAAGCGAAGGCGTTGGTCGCCTGCTTCGGTCCGGACGACTGCTACGGCGCCGCCTGGACGCTTCTGCACCTCATCGAGACCGGCCCGAACCCCGTCCTGAAAACGGATCCCGGATCGGACGCCAACGAGTGGCACCAGCGGCTCTACAACCGAGCCGTGTTCGGAGGGCTCATGTCGAGAACGTGACGGCATAGCAACGCGAGGTTTCTACATCGACAGCGACGGCTAAGAGTCTCGGTGCGCACCATCGGGATCCACGACATCCGCACCGCCAACAAGGGCCGCGTCATCGTTCGCGCGATGTGCCGGATGCGCGGTGAGATGCGCACCTTCCACCCTGCACCGTCTCGCAGTTCGCCAACTGCCGGCGCCGCTGGTGTGTTGACTGCACCATCTCTGAGTCGTTGAGCGGTGTGCCGCACACCTTCAAGGAGACCGTTGGCGCAAGACCTCCACCGCGAGTTGATCGAGGCGGAGGCGTCCGCGCCGGTGGGCCGGCTGAGGGTCGCACGGCACGGATCCAGCCTTCACCTCCCTCACCGTTGTTCAGGACAGCTTCCGTACTCGCCGCGGCGGAAAGGGAGGCGCGCCATGCGCGTGACGCCGAGCCGTCATGCTCGGCGCAGGCTCTCACTTCACACCGGGAAGGACTCGCAGCTCGCTGACCCTCATCAGCCTGGCGAAAAGCAGGTATCCCAGCGTCATCGCGATCGTTCCAGCGGCAAGAGTGATCGCATTGGGCCCGGTGCCGGTGTCGAGCATGGCTGCACAGGCCCGAGCAGCGGCCCAGCCCGAACCCGCGGCGAGTCCGGCGGCAATCAGCAGCTTGACGTAGGTGCGGCGCAGCCCTCCGTCGTCGAGCCGACCGCCAAGCTTCTTGCGCAGCAGTCCTGCGGTGAGCACAAGCCCGGCCAGATAGGACAGGGTGTATGCGCCCGCCATGCCGGTCACCGCCCAGCGCGCGGGCAGCAGCACATGGCAGGCGATGGCGAGCGCGATGTTCACCGCGGCGATCCAGGCCGCCATGAAGAACGGGGTCCGGGTGTCCTCGAACGCGTAGAAGCCGCGCAGGAGCAGGTACTGAGCGGAGAACGGAATCAGTCCGAGCCCGAACGCCTGCAGCATGTGCCCGAGCGGTTGAGCGGACGCGGCGTCCGCCGCGCCGTGGGCGAACAGCAGGGTGGAGATCTGCGGGCCCAGCGCAAGGAAGAGGAACCCGGCGGGCACGATGACGACACCGGTGACTCGCAGGGCCTGCGAGAGGTCCACCCGCAGGTCGGGGATGCGCCCCTCGGCAGCGGCCCTGCTCATGCGCGGAAGCATCGCGGTCACCAGGGAGACAGTCACGATCGACTGCGGCAACATCCAGATGGTTTGCGCGTACATGTAGGCCGAGTAGCCCGTGCCGGCATGCGGCAGTTCCTGGTCCGCAGCGTTGGCGAAGTTGGTAACGACGGCCAGTGCCACCTGGTTGACCAAGACGAACAGGAGGGTCCACTTCGCGGCATGGATGCTCCTGCCCAGTCCCGTGCGCCGCCAGTCGAAGCGGGGCCGGAACCGGAAACCCACAGCACGCACGAAGGGAATCAGTGCCAGGGCCTGCACGGCGATACCGGCCGTGGTGCCAAGGCCCAGCAACCGCACCTGCGTGGCGGTGATGTCCTCCACCTGGTCCGGGATCGTCATCAGCCCCAGGTACACGCCGAACATGCCGATCAGCACCATGTTGTTCAGCACCGGTGTCCACATCATCGCGCCGAACTTCTCTCGCGCGTTCAACACCTGGCCGAGGATGCTGAACAGGCCGTAGAAGAAGATCTGCGGAAGCAGGAACCGGGCGAACACCACGGTCAGCTCGAACGCCTCGTGGCTTTCCGGGGTGTCACGCATGTACAGGCCCACGATCTGCGGCGCGGCCCACACCGCCAGTGCTGTCCCCGCACCCAGGACGCACAGTACGAGAGTCACCAGCCGCTGCTCGTAAGCTCGCCCTCCATCGGGCTGCGTCGACCTGGCCCGTACCAACTGAGGCACGAGCACGGCATTGAGCGCTCCGCCGATCAGCAGGGTGTACAGGCTCGTCGGCACGGTGTTCGCAGTGTTGTACGTGCTGGCCAGCAGCCCCGTGCCCAAAGCCGCTGCCTGCAGCACCTGACGGATCAGCCCAGTCGCGCGGGAGACCACCGTGCCCAGCGCCATCAGCAACGACGAACGCGCCAGTCCGCCCTTCGCCCCACCCTGTGGAGCGGCGTGCCGCCCCTCCGTCTGCTCACCGGCGGACGCCAACTCCGCCGCGGCCTTCGCCCCCTCCACCATGCCGCCAACCTACGTCCCAAGATCCCCAGACTCCAATGGGCGACGGCGGCGTTCAGGCAGCGGCTGTTCCAGAGCACCACGGCGTTGAGGACGAGTCCCAGGCCGGCCAACTGATCTCCCTGCCCGCCGCGGTGTGCCTGCCGGATCTGGCCCCGGCCGCCGTGGCAGATGGCGCGAGCAAGCCCGGGTGGCGGGACCGGACGCAGGGGGCGCTGGACGGAAGACCCGAGACCGCCGACACCGGCAGCCCTGCCTACCGGGTCGCGGCCGAGCACAAGGAGAGCGTCACGGCCTATGTCGCCGGCCTGCTGGCGGACAGCGGTCACCCTGAAGCCGCAGAACTCGCACGGCAGTTCGTTCTGCTGATGCACGGGGCGATCGTCACCGCGCTGCGGGAACGTACGACTGCCCCCGCCCACGAGGCACGCGCCATGGCGGCATGCCATGCTCGGCACCGGGGGCCTCGGTGGGGCGGCCCCCCGGGAGCAATGGCGCGCACGACGGCCGCACGCCCAGGGGGCGAATCCTGCGGAGTGGACGAACGCCCCGGAACCAAATAAGGAACGGCACATGGTCAGCATCAGCCACGAAACACCACAGGAAACCCGCACGCGGCTGCGCCGAGTGCTTGCAGGGGCCGTCTTCAAAGTATTGCCGGGGCATTGGGCGTACCACGAGCACTCCGCGGGGCCAATGCCGCAGCCGTCCGCCGACGCGCTTGCTCTGGTGCGCGACGAGGAAGGCTGGTCGATCCTCGAGCCGGCGCAAGGTGACGAGGCGGAGGTCTTCGGCGTCTTCTCCTTTCACTTCCCGGCCGCAGCCGAGAACAGCGGCTTCGTAGGGTGGCTGGCCGGCGAGCTCAAGGACCACCTCGGCACAGGAGTGGCCGTGCTCTGCGGCTACAACTCCGCGCAGGGCGGCATCTACGACTACTGGCTCGTCCCCGCACAACTTCTCGGCGAGGCCGTGGCGCACGTACGGAGTCTGGCGGCGCAGGGCGGTGAAGACGGCCAGTAGACAGGGCGCTCGGTATGCGTGAAGCGGTGGTCGGCTGACGAGCAGGGCGTGACATCCGAAGCCGGCGCGGCCGTGGGTTCTGCCGCTTGAGCGGCCATGGTGTCCGGCCCGGCCGGCGGGCAGCGAGTCATCCTTCGCCGCACTCCGCGGCGTCAGCCCGCTGCAGGCGTCGTCCGGCAAGACCCAGCGCCGCATGTTCAACCGTGGTGGGGAGGCTACTCTTCATCTTCGCCTGTCGCCTGTCGCGCCTCGACGAGGGATGACCTGACGATGCCCAGCGCGCGAGGATGGTCGGCGCGAACCAGGGTCCGCGCGGCGTGGCGGATGACATAGCCCATCTCGCGCGGACGCCGGCGCCCAGAGCTCTGCCACCGCTCAAGGGTGTCGAGCGCCAGGTTCGGGTCCTTCTTGGAGATGTCGTTGACGTGGTTGGCCACGGACCGGGTGACGTAGCGTGTGGGGTCCGCGAAGAGCCGGTCGAGGAGCGGGATCCCCACCTCGTAGGGCAGCGTCAGGTTCCGTGCCCACGGGAGCCGCGAGCCCCTGCGCACTGTCGGCGCCCTGCTGGACGCGCAGGCAGCCCACGGCTCCCGCACCGCCCGTGACCATCTGCGCTTCCTCGCCGTCAGCAACCGCATCCCGGCCCGCCGCGTGGATGAGGTCCTTCAGGACACCGGTCTCGCCACCGTGGCACGCCGCCGCATCAGAACCTTCTCGCTCGGCATGCGCCAGCGCCTGGGCATCGCCACCGCGCTCCTCGGGGATCCGCCCGTCCTCATGCTGGACGAGCCCACCAACGGCCTGGACCCAGAAGGGATCATCTGGATCCGCCAGTTGCTGTGCCGGCTCGCCCGCGAAGGCCGCACGGTCCTGGTCTCCAGCCACTTGATGAACGAGACCGCGACCTTCGCCGACCACCTCGTCGTCCTCGGCCGGGGCCGACTCCTCGCCGATGTCCCCATGCAGGAGTTCCTCGAACAGCACAGCCAGGGGCGCGTACGAGTACGCACCAGCGACCCCGCCCGGCTGCGGGCCACGTTGCTGGCCAAGGGATACACGGTTGTGGGAGATGACGACGGCCGATGGGTGGTGGAAGGCGCCAAAGCCGAGCACGTCGGAGCCGTCGCCGCCCGTGAGGGTATTCCCGTTCTCGAACTCACTGACGAGCGTGCCTCTCTGGAGCAGGCCTATCTCGCTCTCACGACGGGCGAGACGGAATTCGCTGGCACAACTCCCATGTCCCCGACCACACCGCAGGAGGCTTGACCATGTCCGTCGCCGCAGTGCTCCACTCCGAATGGATCAAGATCAGGTCGGTGAGGGCGAGCTTCGGATCGCTGGTCGCGGTCTTCGCTGCCACGCTGGCCATCACTTTGCTTGTCTTCGCCACCGTTGGCCGAGCGGAGGCGGAAAACGGCGGGGATCCTGTCTTCGGAGCCTTCTACGGGATCAACTTCGCGCAGATCGCCGCCATCGCCTTCGGGGCAACCGCCGTGTCATCCGAGTATGCGGGCGGTGCCCTGCGGATCTCACTGTCGGCCGTGCCGCACCGGGGTCTCTTCTACGCAGCCAAAACGGCGGTCGTGGCCACCGCCGCCCTCGTCGTGGGACTTGCAACCGCATTCGCCGCCTTCTTCGCGGGCCAGGCGTTCCTGGGGGAGTACGCCATCGGCCTCAACGAGCCGGGAGCGCTGCGGGCTTGCATCGGCGCAGGGGCCTACCTCACTTTGATGGCCCTGTTCGCCACGGGACTCACTTTCCTGCTTCGCAGCGCCGTCGCCGTGCTGAGCCTGCTTGTCCCGTTCATCTTGATCGTGTCCTTCGTGGTCGGAGACATCGCCGAGGGCGCTGCCTCCTATCTCCCGGACCGTGCCGGACAACAAGTCCTGTACCAGGACCCGGCGGGAGGCGTCGGCCCCTGGGCGGGTCTCGCAGTGACGGCGCTGTGGGCGGCAGCTGCGCTACTGGCCGGTTGGGGAGCCGTACACCGACGCGACGCCTGACACTCCCGTACCCAGCACTCGCCCCGAGCGGGTGATGACACCGTGGGTGCCTGGAAGACGGTCGCGACGTGCCGTTCCCCGGGATCGATGTGCGAGTGGAGCGCGTCAGCGAACGCCCTGCTGGTGGAGGCGGTGCTCACCAGTGGTCCGGGCAGGTGTCCGGACTGCCCCAAGCGGGGGGAGTGCAGAGCGAGTCCCACTGGAACAGCCCCGGCCATCACCTGCCCCGCCGAGGCCGCCGATCGGACAGAAAACGACAATCGGACCGATGCGATTTGACGCGGCGCTAGCGTGGGCCGATGCGCACCCACTCGTCGCCGGCATCCCTGCTGCTGGCCATGCGGCCCCGGACTCAAGAACGCCTCTACGACTTCTATGAGGAGCTACGGCGCACCGATGACCTTTTCTGGGACCGTCGTCTGGATGCCTGGGTCGCGACCAGTTATGCGGTGGTCAGCAGCGCCGCTGGTGACCCGCGGCTGTCGTCGGTGCGTTATCCCGACATCGAGTCCGTGTCGGAGGAGTTGCGGCCACTGGCCCAAGTCCTGAGCCGGCAAATGCTCTACAGCGACGCTCCTGATCACTCCCGGCTGCGTGCCCTGCTCAGCAGGGCCTTTACCCCGAGGGCCGTGGCGGTGCTCCGCGATCACATGTGTGAGGCTGTCGAGCGGATCGTCATGAAGATCGCGCCGACCGGGCGGATGGACGTCGTCGCAGACCTCGCCCGCCCCTTGCCCCTCACCGTCATCTGCGATCTCCTCGATGTGCCGGAAGAGGATCGACTTGCGCTGTCTTCCTGGTCCGACCCCATCGCCGCGGCCATCGGCAGTTCCCGGCTCGACGCCGACGAACGTCGTGCCGCCTCGCAGAGCATGGCCCACATGCTCGCCTATCTTCGGATACTCCTCACCCGTCACGATGCCCCCGCGCCCCACACGTTGCGTGCTCTGCTCACCACGCAGGCAAAGGACACCGACCAGGACTTCGACGAACTCCTCGCCAACTGCGCCCTGCTGCTCATCGCCGGACATGAGACCACCACCCACTTCATCGGCAATGCCGCACTGGCGCTGCTCCGCAACCCCGGCGCAGCCGACCAGCTGCGCCGGCGCCCCGACCTGATTCCCGCCGCGGTCGAAGAGCTTCTGCGGTACGACAGCCCAGTTCAGCTGTTGCTGCGTCGGGCGCGGCGCCGCCTGGAACTGGCGGGGCGCACCATTGACGCCGGACAGGTGCTGCTCCTGGTGTGCGGCGCCGCGAACCGGGATCCAGACGCTTTCCCCGACCCCGACGAGCTGGACTTTCACCGATCCGGCGGGAGACACGTCGCATTCGGGTACGGGCCGCACTTCTGCCTCGGAGCGGCGCTGGCCCGCCTGGAAGGCGCTGTCGTCCTGGAAACCCTCCTCACCCGGCTGCCCGATCTGCGCCTGGACGGCTCCTCGCTGCAGTGGCAGCGCAGTCTCAATTTCCGCGGTCTCACACGCCTGGACGTCACCTTCACGCCCGCCGTCGCCGATCACAACAGCGGTGAGCCTGCGACTGCCAGTCACTGACCGGTCAGAGCTCGACTCGTAACCCGAGTCCAGAGACGGGCCCGTACTGCGGGTCCGTCTCCGGTGTCATCAATTTGCCGGCCGTGAGAGGCGGCCGCTCCTTGCACTGGCGTACGGACGTTCCATTTTCCTGCTTCGGCGAGCACGCCAGCGGGCCGCCGAGCGCTGCCACCCCTGCCTCCGCCGACCGACCGCACGAGCCGGTGAGCACGGCAAGCCACAGCGGGACGAATCGCTCCCGATCAGCGCCCTGCCCAACCGTCGCGATGGACTTCCGGTCAGCCGCATGGCAGAGCGTTGAACAGATGCGCACCTTTCGGGTACTGCGGCGGAAGGGATTGACCCTGCCCCTGCGTCAGGGTTGGAGCCTTGTCGCATGACGAACAACATCACTCCCTCGGCTCGGCCCGCTCCGCCGCTCGGAGGGTTCCAGGAGATCGACGGCCGCCGTCTTTTCGTGCACCGGTCGGGCAGCGGCGGACCGGCCGTCGTGTTCCTGCCGGGCGCCAGCGCGGTCGGCCTGGACTATTTCGGTGTCCAGCAAGGGGTTTCGCAGTTCACCACCGCCGTGGTGTACGACCGCGGCGGCACGGGCTACAGCGATCCCCTCCCGCTGCCACGCACTGCCGCCGCGGTCGCCACGGAACTGCACGAGCTGCTGCGCTCCCAGGACATCGCCGGCCCGTACGTTCTCGTGCCACATTCCCTCGGCGGCTTCTACGCGCATCGGTTCGCGCAGTTGTACCCGCGGGACGTGGCGGGACTGGTCTGGTTGGACGCCCTCCATCGCGACTGGGACAACTTCCTGCCGCCCGCAATGCATCTCGCCGCCTGCGAGCAGATGGCACCTGATCTGGAGCAGCTCGAACAGATGCGCCCGGCCCTGCGCGAGATGCGCGGCGAGTTGCTTGCGGACTACCCGGAGCATGTGCGGGAACCGCTGATCGATGCCCATGAGAGTGACGAATGGATCCACGTCGGCATCGCCGAGCGCGGCACATTGGCCGAACTCGCCACTGAACTGCGGGCCGGACCGAACATCCCTGACGTACCGGTGGTCGCTCTCACCGTGTTGGGCATCGACCCCGCCCAGCAGGCGCTGACGTCGGAGCGGACGTTGCAAGAGATGCATGATGGCAAGACGAGAATGGACGCGGCCCTGGTGAACGCGGTCTCGCACGGGGAACAACGCATCCTCTCCGACACCCTCCACCACCGGCTCTGCTTCGACCGCCCCGATGCCGTGGTCCAGGCGATCCGCGACGTCGTCGCCCGGGCGGCTCGCCCCTAGACTCGGCACAATCACGTATTACGAACCCGAGGAGGACGGTGCTCACGATCGGCCAACTCGCGGCGACCGCCGGCGTGACCGTGCGCACCGTTCGCCACTACCACCACGTCGGCCTGTTGCCCGAGCCCGAGCGCGATGCCTCCGGCTACCGCCGCTACAGCGCACAAGCGGCGGTGGATCTCATCCGGATCAGGACCCTCGCCGATGCCGGTGTTCCGCTGGCCCGTATCGACGCGCTGCTGCATGCACAGCCGACCGAGTTCGTCTCGGCCATCACCGACATCGACGCCGAATTGCAGCGCAAGATCGACCAGCTCACCGATTACCGCCGCCGGATCGCTCAATTGGCCAGCGGCGAAAGGCTTGTCCTGCCCCCCGAGGTGGTCGCCATCCTGAACCGGATGCGCGGTCTTGGGGTCAGCGAACAGCGGGTACGACTGGAGCGCGACTCGTGGATCCTGATGCAGGCACTGGATCCGAGCGCCATGCCGCAGCGGATTCGGGACAAGAACGCCGGCTTCGACGACCCCGAGACGACGCGCCTGTATCTCGCCTGTGATCAATCAGTCGACTGGGATCCGCACGATCCACGCCTGGACCGGCTCATCGATGACCTGGACGCATGGGAGATCAAACACGAACGAGACAGCAGCCGGCCAAGGTACCTGAAGCTGGTCGTTTCCCGGATCTCCGAGGCATCACCGGCGTGGCAACGCATCCTCGATGCGCTCACCCACCGTGCCCAGCGGCGCCGAACCGCCGGGCACGACAGCTGAAGCCGGCACCGCGGTCACGTCCGACAGTTGACTGCACGCACATCGGCAGAAGAGGACGTTCGAGCGGTGGCAGGAGTCGACGACGCACGACGATGGGACGTGCTGGCCGCCCCCGTTGGAAGTCGGCTTCGCGCTGGCTTGGAAACGCGCCGGCGCCTGCTGCGGCGGACAGGCTCTTCTCGCCGTCCGGGTCTTCGGGGAGTGGGCAGCCGCTGTGACCGGTTGCGCTTCCGCGGCTGCTGGACACGGACGCGCTGCCGTTTCCCGACCCTTGGCTGCCTGGCTGCCTGCGTCGCACCGTGATCATGGCGTGCCGCCCGCAAGTGTTGTCACCGTGAACGGCGGGAGCCCCGGAACCGGCGGCCGATACCAAGGCATCCGTCCCGGTGCGGTTCTTGCCGGGAAGAGAGCCGAGCGTCAGACGATGCAGGAGGGCAGGAAGGCCGGGTCGGCCGGGCCGGTGCGCTCCAGCGCGTGCAGGACCCACTGGTGGACCACCGGATCGTTGGGCGCCTGGTCGTGCTCGATTGTGTTCAGCGGGCAGGCGTCCTGGAGGGTGACATTGGTGACCTCGCGAGCCGGGCCTTGGAGGAACGCGCTGGTGTAGGGCGTGACGACCTCGTCGTACTTGGTCGTGACGACCGTGTAGTCGGGGCCGGTCGGCGTCTCGTCCTTTGCGTTCAGGTCGGTCAGGAACTGCGACCCCGCCTGCTGCTCGTCGCAGGCCGGGCAGGGGCTGTTCTGGAATTCAACCGGCCGGGGGATGGCGTTCTTCGTGCCGTGGTTGGACGGAACGATCCCGACGAGGTCGTCGACCTCAGTAGCTCCGCCGAGGTTCTTGATGTAATAACGGGGCATCATTCCGCCCTGGCTGTGCCCGACGAGGTCGACCTTGCGGGCATCGGTGGCCCCCAGTACCGCGTCGACGAACGTGTCGAGTTCCTTCGCCGACTCGGCGATGGGTCCCATGGCATTGTCACCGTAATTGAGGGCAAAGACGCAGTAGCCCTCTCGCTTCAGCGCGGGGCTCAGCGTCGGCCAGTTCTTGGCCATGGTCTCGAACGTGCCGTGCACGAGCACGACCGGGTCGGGATGCTCGGCGGTGGGCTTGCAGGACCAATCATTCGCGCCGGGCGGAGAAACGTCGGTGGTGTCGGCGACGGCGGACGGAAGCGGGCAGGCGATGGTGGTGACCGCGAGTGCGAGGACGGTCAGGATCGAGCGCAGGCCAAGCACGAGTATGCCCTTTCGGGGGAACGGGAGTGCACACCACAGACCGTGGCTGCAGATGACTGATGGGCGTGCCCGATCTGCCTCCGGGGACTTCGGCGCTGTTTGCGGCCATCCGTGGAGATAGGGCCGGGGCGTCACCCTTGGGTCATGATCCGAACGTCGTTCGGCAATGTCGTCCGGTTCCGCGATTTTGCGCGCATGTTACTCACGTGTCAACCCTTTGAGCGTCCGAAATTCGACCCTCACTCTTGACCCGGCCCGGCGGCCGCGACCGCCGCCCAGCGGCCCGGGGTCGCGGAGAGGGAGCCTGGCCCGGTGGTGGCGTCCAGCCAGTCCGGCCGGGGGAAACCCGGGTCCTCGATGTGCGCCAGGTGGCCGACGCGCTGGCCGGGCAGGGGGCGGTGCCGGGAGCGGTCAACTGCCTGCGGAAGGTCTTCGCGCCCACGCATCCGGCCACGGGATGCACCCCCGACAAGCCCACCGGCGACGTCTGGGTGGGTGCCCTGGCGACCGGTCTCTCCTTGTTCTCTCAAAGAGCGACGGGGGCGTCACCTTTCCGTCATGTCCTGCAAGGCCACCAGCGCCTCCTCCGCCGCCTACGGCACACTGCACCGGATGCAGCGCCCTATGCCGAAGGCCACCGGCTGGCGCACCTCCCCGTGATGCTTGCCGAGCGCTCCGAGCGCTCCGAGCTAGCCAGGCCGGCGGCGCAGGCTCCTGATTCATCAGAACGGCTGCCACCGTGCCGGGCGGCAGGCGAAGCGGCGTGCTGCCCTTCGAGGACGGACCGGTGCAGTGCCGAAGGGCCCGGGGCTGGGCGTCGTACGCGACCGCGACGCGCTGGCCCGGTTGCACGAGCCGTACCTGGCCTGCGGACTGCGCAACCGGGACGACGCCGGCTGGATGGAGCGTATCGACCCCGGCTACGAGAAGAAGATCCCCCGGTCTTTGGCTTGCGGCTCAACACCGTGGGAGACGTCGCCGAGTCGGAAGGCGAGTTCCTGCGGTCCCGGTCCGCTGTCCGCGGCCAGACGCACCACGGCTCCCACCCGCACGGTGCCTGGTGACACGCCGACGATCCTGGAGCGCAGCCAGAACCCCTCCCTCATGTCGATGATGGCGAGCACTCGGGGAGTACCGGTGTTCCGGCCGGCGACGGCGAGGTGGCGAACGACGCCGGTGCCGGCGCTGCGCTCCCATGCCAGATCGGTGGAAGCGCAGACCGGGCACAGCAGGCGGCGGAAGACCGCGGTACGGCACCAACGGCAGCGCTGGAAGTACAGCTCGCCGCCCCGCACCCCGTCCGGGGAATCTCGACCTGGCTGATCCGAGTCCCCGGGCGGCGCAGGTTCGGCGCTCAAAACGCCATTCCCTCGGAGGGGATCGTCGTCCGAGGTCTCGGTCGCTGCATAGAACACCGTGTCATCTCCCTGCACGCGCAGCCGGAGGTATCCGAAGCGTTCCGCGACAGGAGGTGAATGGACCATCCCGGTCACGGCTGTGGCACGTAGGCCGCCACACGGCGGCGCGCCAGCGAGAGACTATGGCACTGAGTGCCACCTGTAAAGGAACTGAGTTCCCTTAGAGGAGGGTGTGGGCGACCCAAGGGGTCAGCTCTCCTCGAGGGTGGACTCGATCCCGCGGACCACGCGCCACATCGGCGTTCCGCGCTTCGCGATCAGGACTACGACACCCTCTGCCTCGCGCCCGCCGGCGCCTTGAGCCTCCACTTCCGGACCCCAGGCACTCTGTACGTACTCGAGGACGAGGTCCATGCGGGCCGCGACGTCCCCCTGCCCGCCGGAGCGAAGCCACGACCGAAGGGCGTGGTTGTGGGCCGCGACGACGGAGGCCGCAATCACATCGGCCCGCAGGGTCCCGTCGGACCAGCCGGCGAAGCGTCGACGCAGGTAGTCGGCGAGGGTGCGTTCGTATCGCCACACCACGGACAACTCATGGCTGCGGAGCCCCGGCACGCTCTTGGTCAGGCGATATCTCTGCACGGAGAAGGAGGGGTCATCCGCGTACATCCGCATGACGAGGCGGGCGGCGTCGCAGACCCGTGCCACGGGTTCTTCCTCGCCGCCCTCCTGCTGCAGGAACGCCGTCATTTCGGCGAGGCACCGTTCGTGATCGGGGAAGACCACGTCCTCCTTGGACGGGAAGTAGCGGAAGAACGATCTCCGGCCGACACCAGCGAGCCCGACGATGTCGTCGATCGTGGTCTGCTCGAATCCGCGCTCCAGGAACAGCTCGAACGCCGCCGCGATCAGGGCATCGCGCATCGAGGGCTTCACGGAATTGCCGCCGCCCCCCGAAGCGTGTCCATGTGCCTCACTCATGCCGGGAACATAGCACCGGACGGAACCGTCCTCGGGTGGCCTGCGGCCGGCTCCACGCGACCAGGGCAGGGACTGGATTCATGGCACTGAGTGTGCATACTTTAGGGTACTGAGTGCCATCTTCGTTGCCGTCGCTAGCCTGTGGGCGGCCGGGACAGACTGGGGTACCCCCGCATGCGCCATGACTTCGATCTCTTCCGCCTCTCCGAGGAGCACGAGATGCTCCGGGAGTCTGTGCGCTCGCTGGCCGAGGCGAAGCTTGCGCCGTTCGCGGCGGAGGTGGACGAGGAGGCGCGCTTCCCGCAGGAGGCCCTGGACGCGCTGGTCGCGAACGACCTCCACGCGGTGCACGTCTCGGAGTCGTACGGCGGCGCGGGCGCCGACGCGCTGGCCACCGTCATCGTGATCGAGGAAGTGGCCCGCGTCTGCGCGTCCTCGTCCCTGATCCCGGCCGTGAACAAGCTGGGCTCGCTCCCGGTGATCCTCTCCGGCTCCGAGGAGTTGAAGAAGAAGTACCTCGGCCCGCTCGCCAAG
>NZ_JAGGOJ010000009.1 GCF_018614575.1 Streptomyces sp. ISL-10 | reverse complement strand
ACGACATCACACAGGCCCTAGTACGACCCGAGATTCACAAGCACTCAAGCGGGCTTAAGGTCGCATTCCCTCGGCCGCCAAGGTCGGCCTCGGCCTCCGCGACGGTCTCACGGACTCGGAAAAACCGATCGGCACCCGTCATCCCCAGAATCCGGCGCAGATGCTGCGGCACACAGGCCAATACCAATTCCACCCCGCTCACCCGAGCATGCCGGCCAGCCCTGAGCAGCACGTTCAACCCGGCCGAGTCGCAGAACGACACACCCGACAGATCCAGCACGAGGAACCGGTCGCGGCCGGCGAGCGCCTCCAGGAACCGCTCCCAGAAGAACGGAACGGTCACATAGTCCATCTCACCGCTGACCCTGACCACCACACAGCGGCCCACGACGGTCGTCTCGATCGCCGGATCACCTGCCACAACACTCTCCCAACCGTCTCTCCAGGAGACACCTGGCGGAACCTCGCCGAGCCTATCGACTCACCCGATAAGGGGGATATACCCAGCCCGCTGCCCGACAGCGCCGTACGGGTTGTACAGCCGGCCGCGCTCAAGCAACCGGCCGAGGCCCATTCGATTGCGTGCTCGCCGTCCGGCCGCAGTTCGATCAGGTCCCGGCGCATCCGGACTTGGTCGGCGATGACGATGGCGCCCTTGGCGTCGGGCTCCGGTGGCGAGGCGTTCGACGGTGGCCATGGCGGCGGGGACGGCCAAGGCGTCGCCCCATAGCGGTGCGACACCCCCGCGGCGGTCCACCACACTTTGATGCGGTTCGCCCACTCCACAGCGGTCAGCGACCCCCAGGGCCGAGGCCCAGATGGCTACACGGCGCATCTGCTGCCGCTCCCAGCGTTCGGCACCTCACGCATGGCGCTCCCTTGGCCGGCTGTGCCGCATTCCGGCGTCGGGGTTCAGAGTTTTCGGGTGTCCCGGGGTTCGACGTAGGGCTCTTCGTCGATGGGGTGACCGCTTTCGAGGGCGCGGCCGCGTTCGAGCTCGGCGTTGAATTCCAGGCCGAGCAGGATGGCGATGTTGGAGATCCACAGCCAGATCAGGAAGACGATGACGGCGGCCAGACTGCCGTACGTCCTGTCGTAGCTGGAGAAGTTCGCCACGTACAGCGCGAACAGAGCCGAGGCGATCAACCAGATGATGACGGCAAGGATGCTGCCGGGGCTGACCCATCGGAAGCCGCGTTTGACGTTGGGGGACGCCCAGTACAGCAGGGCGATGATCAGGCTGAACAGGATGATCATCACGGGCCATTTGGCGATGTTCCACACCGTGATGGCGGTGTCGCCCATGCCCAGGATCTGCCCGGTCTTCTGGGCGAGGGTACCGGTGAAGACGACGCCGATCGCCATGGCGGCCAGCAGCACGATGACCACGACGGTGATGGCCAGGCGGGTGGGGAGGGTCTTCCAGACGGGGCGTCCTTCGCCGATGCCGTAGACGGCGTTGGAGGCGCGCATGAACGCGGCGATGTAGCCGGAGGCCGACCACAGGGCGATCACGATGCCGATGATCAGGGCGATTGATGCCTTGCCCTGGCTGCTTTGCAGCTGGGTCAGCATGCTGTTCAAGATGTCGCGGACCGAGCCGGGGGCAAGGCTGCCGAGATTGTCGACCAGGGGTTTGATGGTGGAGCTGCCCAGCAGACCCAGAATGGAGACCAGGGCCAGCAGGGCGGGGAAGATGGACAGCACGCCGTAGTAGGTCAAAGCGGCCGCCCAGTCGGTCAGGTTGTCTTCCTTGAACTCCCTCACGGTGCGCTTGAGCACCCCGCCCCAGGACCGCTTGGGCATGTCCGTCGGCGCCTTGGGCGCCGGCCGCTCATCACGCCCGGTGCGGGAAGGGCCGCCCTCGCCGGGGCGGGAAGGCCCGTTCTCGTCTGCTCGGTTCCCAGCCATGGGACACCGCCTCTCCTCCTGTGCCACTGCGCAGGCCGGTAGGAGGAGGAACCCGGCCCGCCCAACGGCCGCTGCCGGCCTGACGGCCGTATCCATGTGATCTCAGTCAGGGGCCTGTTTGTCTGCGCGCTTCGTCGGCCACCTGCTGACCGGACTGCCGGGCCTGCTCGGTGACCTGTCCGGCCCGGTCGCGGGCCTGCTCGCCGGTGGTCCGGGCGGCGTCCGCGGCGGTGTCCTTGACCTGCTCGGCCGCCTGCTGAGCAGCCTGGGTGGCGTCCTCCTTCAGCTGCTGGGCCGAGTCCAGGGCCGCCTGCTTGACCGGCTCGATCGCCTCACCGGCCTGCTCGGAGATGCGGCCGACCGCCTGCTCCTCGGCCTGCGAGGTCGGCAGCAGGGAGGCGGCCAGCAGTCCGGCGCCGAAGGCAACCAGGCCCGCGGCCAGCGGATTGCCCTGCGTCTGCCGCATCACCTGCTCAGGCGCCTGCCTGACCGCCTCGCCCGTCTGCTCCGCGACCTGACGAGCAGTGTCCGCGGCCTGCCCAGCGTCCTCCTGCACCGACTGAGCGGCCTGCTGGGTTCGGCCTCGGGCCGTCCCGGCGGAGTCGGCCACGGTCCCCATGACGCGCTCACGAAGCCCCGACACCGCACCGCGCACCCGCTGCTGCCGCCGGCGCACCATGCGGACGGGGCTGGCCCGGTCGGCCAGGCGGTCCACGTCCTCGGCCAGCCGCTCCCTGGTCGAATCGATGTCGGCCCTCATTTGGTCGGGTGACGTGCCCATTGCGCATCCTCCTTCAAGCTCTCCACGGTCTGCTCCGGCTTCGGTGACACCTCACGCATCCGGGAACGGCCAGTCGCGTACAGCACGGCGCCGATCGCCGCCCACACAACAGTGATGATCAGAGCGGCCCAGCCGGCATCCATCACATTGGCCAAGCCCAACACCGCAGCCAGGGACAGGAAAAGGGCCACCATGTAGCCGGCGAACCCGGCCCCGCCGTACATCCCGGCGGCTTTGCCTGCCTTGGTCGCCTCCTCGCGGATCTCCGTCTTGGCGAGCTCGACTTCCTGACGGAACAGCGTCTGCACATCCGAGGTCACCGCCGACAGCAGTTCGCCGACCGAGCGGTCCTGACCCGCGCCTTCCTCGCCGCCCGTACCCGGTGACTGCGGCTGGATCGACGACATCTCACACCCCCGGATGAGCCGGATAGCCGGGCACCGACGGCAGTTCCGGCGGCGGCACCGGCGCCCCGGGAGGCAGCGGGCTGCTCTCCTCGCGTTCCAGGCCCTGCTGCGCACCGCCTCGATGGGCCGGCTGGGACGGTTGGCCTGTCTTGGCGCCGGCCTTGGCGAGCCTGCCGACCACCAGTCCGGCCAGTACCGCACCGCCCAGGAACGCGCCCGGCCGGCGGCGGGCGAAGTCCTGAAGATCACCTATCAGGCCGTCCACGCCGTTCTTGTCGAGGTAGTCCGCCGCACGACGGCCTCCGTCGGCCGCCTGGGCAGCAAGGCTGCGGGCCGGTGAGTCGTCCGGCGCGTTCTGCGCCAGCCCTGCAAGATCATCCGCCCACTGCCGCACCGTGCCGGCCACCCGCGCGGTCTGGCCCTGGGCCTCCGACCTCACCCGCTCACGCAGATCACGCACCACAGTGCCCGCCTGCTCCCGTGCCTCGCCGGCGACCGCCTTGGCCTGCTCGGCAGCCGTCCCGGCCACCTCACCGACCGCCTGACCTGCCTGGCCCGCCGTAGCCGACGCCTGCTCCTTCGCCGTCTGCCCGGTCTGCTGAACGCGTCCGGCATCACTCATAAGCCATTCCTCCTTCAGTTGCCGACGCCACACCCCGCCGTGTGGCGCCCTGCCCGGCACCCCCTGGTTGCCCGGCCCGCGGACACCAATCGACGGAACCGGCACTTCCGTATCGCTCTCCCGGCGGGTACCCCGCATGTCCCCGCCAAACAGCAGTCGGCCCCGCCGAAGATCCCGGCTCGGACGGTCTCATCGCGGGCGGGTCTCATGGCGTTAGTCAGTGCCCTCGCGCAGCTTGGGATAGAGGGGCTGAAGCCGTTTCCAGTGCTGCTCAAGGTGTTCTTCGATCTCACGCAGGGCCAGGTTGGCTTTCGGGTCGAGCATCCAGGCGTGCAGCTTCGCCACGCGGTCTCGCCGGGAAAGCGGGGGGCGACGGGGTGGGGGCTATGCGGCGCCACGGTGCCTTTGCGGTGCTGGCGCCGTGTCGCCGCCTGCGGCGCATCTCGGAGGTCGCCCACCAACGCGCCACCAGGGTTGCGGCGGTGACGGCCGCTGCAGCTACGGCATGCAGACCATGGGGGGAGGGCACTGTTCCTCCCTCGACAGCATCGGTGTTCTGTCACGGATGCGGTCCGGAGTCGGGTCAGCCGAGCCAGGCTCCGGTCAGGCGCCGGGTGGTGGCACCTGCCCGGTCGACGGCTGCTTTGACGACCGCGAAGACTGCGCCCTGCAGGGTGGCGGCGAGCAGGACCTCTTGCCAGGTGCGGTCTTCGTCGGTGGCGTCAGGGGCGTCCTCGTCGTGCCCCAGCATCTTCCAGGCTTGAACACCATGCCGGCCAGCAGGCCGCTGACGGCGCCCAGAGCCAGGCCGGCGGGCTTGTATGCGATCTTGGCGGGTTTCACCGGCGCTTCCTACAACCGCGCACGAACAGGAAGATGACCAGCGTGGCTGCGGCCGCGAGGAGCGCGATGCGGTTCTCCGGCGCGACGTGGACGCCGTGCCCGGCCTTGTCGAGTACCGGCTCGGGCGTCTTGTCCTTCACCAACTGCAGGGCCCGGGTGGTCGAGATGTGAACACCGAGGCCCGGCCGACGTTCTCGACGCCTCGCCGCCAACCATGCACGAGCTGGTTAGTTCGGGATCTTTCCCGAGCCTTTGCAGTAGTGGCAAGTTCGCCAGTAAGTGGGTTCGCTGGGGGATGCTCCCCGCCTCTGCCGCCGCAGCTCCCGCACCGACGCCATCCATACTTGCGCATACGACGCCGACGCGACGGTCCTCGAAACCACCAGTAGAGGATCACGGCCCAGAAGATCACAAAGAAAACCTCATCGCCGTTCGACACCCTTCTTGCCTACGCGGGCCAGGGTTGACCATCCAGGTGGCTTCCTGCGACGTACGCTGCTCCCCGTGATGCACAGCCGTCGGCCTGCATGATCGACGCGAGAAGATCGTGGGCCGCAAGCGCAGCATCATCACCGACACCCTCGGCGTGCTTCTCGCCGTGCTGGTCACCGCGGCTGGCGTCCAGGACTCCATCGCCGGCCGACAGCTCCTCGATCAGGCCGCCGCCGACCACCCCAGCCTGCGCAAGGTCTGGGTCGACGGAGGCTACCGCAAGCACTTCGTCGACCACGCCGCTGCCCTCGGCATCGACCTCGAAATCGCCCAACGCGCTCCCAGAATCAGGGAATTGACCCCGATCGCGAAGCGGTGGACGGTCCAGCCGAACTACGGCTGGCTCATGCTCCACCGCCACCTCACGAGCGACTACGAGACGCTTGCCGCCCGCTCCGAAGCCATGATTCATCTCGTCATGACCGACCTGATAGCCCGCCGCCTCGCCGGTGAGGCCACCATCTTCTGGCGCGACCCGACATGAACGGATCAAAGCCGCGTCTCGGGATGAAACAACGGGAGAAAACGATCTCTTAGCGCCCGGCGGGCCGGTCCTGTCGGCGCGGGCCGGCGGCCGGAATCGCCCGCCGCAGGTCGCCGTCATCACCGTAGGGGCTCCGGGGCGCAGGCGAGAGGTCACTTCGTCACCACATCCGGTCACACGTCCGCAAATGGGTGTTCCACCCCTTTCCGGCGCGACAGTGTCACGCCGGTGGGGAACGCATCGACGTTGACGCCGGAACCATCCGGCACAACGGCAGAAAGGAACCACGATGGAGACATCTGAGCTGGAGAGCAAGGTCCACAAGCTGGAGACGGCTCTGGCCGCACAGGAAGCATCCATGGCTGGAGCTCAAGCCACGCAGGCCGCGGCTCAGGCCGGGATGACCTCGACTTTCGCCGCTACGCAGACCGGGACGTGGGCGGTGATGGGCACCGGCAGCGCCGCGCTGCTGGTCGGCATCTTCCTCGGTATGGCCATCGCCAAGCGTTGACGGCCGTTCCCTCCCTACCGGGAACCGCCCACCTTGCTTCGCGCCACCTTCGTCGGACCCTGATCCCGCGGGGGTGGATCACTGCGAGGGGCTGCCCCCATGCAAGGGAGCACCATCAGCCTCGCACGAGGCTTTCCCCAGGTGTGGGGGACGGCGACCGTGCCGCCCGGCAATCACCCGTTTGCGAGTGCAGGTGAGGGAGAAATGGAATTCCAACCGCGACATGGCCTCCGGCTGGCTCCGGAAGCCTGAGCTCGTCGATGGCCGTGGCCCGGGATGAGGGCTGGGGTCTGCGGCGTATCGGGAACGCGGTCGGCTTGTCACAGGAGACGGTACGCGGCCGGCTGGCCCAGGCCGATGGCGTGGACAGGCGGCGGCAGTGAGTACGCCGGAGGAGTTCCGTGTGCTCACCCAAGTCACCGGCGGCCGGGCGGTGGTGGCTGCTGAGGGAGAGCTCGACCTGGCCACGGAGCCGCGTCTGCGTGACGCCTTGGACGACGCCCTGCTGCGGGCGCGCACCGGATCGTTGGCGAGACGGGCATCCCCACGCTGCTGCTTCGCGCGCAACGGTGTGCCTCACCAGCAGTCGGCTGACGATCTGCCATGGTGTGGTGTGCTCGGGCGGAGGCCGTCACACCCCCCGTCCGAGCACTTCCGCTGACCCCGCTCTCTGTGGGGCGCTTGCCTCGCGCGCCGTGCACACTGCCGTGCACAGAGCCACGGGTCCGAGGAGCGCCCCCGACCTGCTGACCTGGGAGAAACTGGGTGCGCCGGGCTGGGGCCCGGAAGCTCTCTCGCCTGCCTGCAACGGGTCACGATCGCGTGCACATCGAACTGCCGGACATCCACAACGGGCTGACCACCGCCTTTCTGGCCGCCTGCGTTGAGGCGGGCCGACCCCCGACCGACGCGCACCGCGCCCGCAACAGCACCGCGGCCTCCGCCACATCGAGCGCGCCTCCGCCCCTGGCCCGCTTCAACGCTCGCCACATCGCGTTCCCGGTCGGCCGAGCCACACTGGGTCCGCCCCGGTGACCGGTCATGCGTCGAGCGGACGCCGACGACCCGACGGGCCGAACCTGCCGTTCAGGCCGCTCAGGCGTTCGGCGTGTTCACGGCGTTCGGCACGTTCACCCTAATCAGCGCATTCACGCCATAACGGGTGGCGAAACCGCAAGTGAGGGAATCAATAGGCCGGTCTGTCCGACCGGCAGGCACCCACGGCGTTCCTCGCTCACGAAAGGTTCACAGCATGTCACTCATTGGCGGTAAAGCCTTCAAGGCATCAGTCGTCCCCGTCGCCGCTCTCGCCCTCACGCTGGGCGCGTCCTCCACCGCTCCGGCCGCGGCCATCGCGTCGCCTGCCGCCGCTTCGGCCGAGCAGCGGGTCGTCACACCACTCGAAGCGGCCATCGCGGCCGACGTGGAAGCCGTTCTCGAGAAGAACCTCGACGTGGACGTCACAGTAGGTGCCGTCGCGCGGGCCATCCTGGGCGGCAGCGTCGACATCCGGCTGACCGTCGTCACCAACACGCAAGTAGAGGCAGACGCCGCACTCGAGGCTGCCATCGCCGCTGAGATCGAATCCAGGATCGAAGCCACCCTCAAAAAGCGCCTCGCCCTCGCTTCGGACCTCGATGTCGCCGTCCGCGTCGACGGCGACATCAGCGTGGACATCGCGACCCTCTGACGCTTCTGCGGTCATGACGTTCGTTCGCCTCCGTCAGAGCCCGATGCTCGTCGAAGGATGAAAGCGGCGGCCCGAGTGCCGCATCGGCTCTCGCCCGATGGGCGCGAAGCAAGAGGGTTGTGGTGTACGAGCGGCTGGACCGCTGACCTGCTGGGTGCGCACCCGGACGCTGCCATGGAGGAGGAGCCAGGTGGGCGGCCGCTGAGGGATCACATGGAGTCGCGGGCCTGTCGGCGGGCTTCGTCAGCTACCTGCTGCCCCGATGCGCGGGTCTGCTCGGCGACCTGCCCTGCCTGGTCGCGGGCCTCCTCCGTGGTGGTCCTCGTGGCCTCGGCGGCGGTTGCCTTAACCTCCTGGGCTGCCTGCTGGGCGGCCTGAGTGGCGTCCTCTTTCAGTTGTTGCGCGGACTCGATGGCTGCCTGTTTGACCGGCTCGAGTGCTTCGTCGGCCTGCTCGGTGATCCGGGAGGCTGCCTGTTCCTCGGCCTGGGAGGTCGGAAGGAGAGAGGCGGTCAGTAGCCCGGCGCCGAAGGCAATCAGGCCTGCGGCCAGGGGGTTGCCCTGGGCCCGCCGCTTTCCCTGCTCAGGGGCCTGCCGGACCGCTTCGCCGGCCTGGCCGGCGACCTGCCGGGCGGTGTCAGTGGCCTGCCGGGCGAAGGCGGTGGCCTCCTCGGCCGCCTCCCGCGCAACGTCCGTCGCCTGCGCGGCGCCCTGCTGCACCGACTGCGTGGCCTGTTGCGTGCGGTCCCTGGCCTGCCCCGCCGCATCCGAAGCGGTGCCCATGACCCGCTCCCGAACCCCCGTCATCGCGCCGCGGACCCGGGCCGTGCGCCGACGTACCGCACGGCGGGGACTGGCCCGGTCGGCCAGCCGGTCCACGTCCTGGGACAGCTTCTCGCGGGTCGACTCGATGCCGGCCCTCACTTGGTCGGGTGACGTGCCCATTGCGCATCCTCCTTCAGCCTCTCCACGGTCTGCTCCGGCTTCGGCGACACTTCCCGCATCCACGAGCGGCCCATGACGTAGAGCACCGCTCCGATCACCGCCCACACCGCGGCGACGATCAGCGCGGCCCAGCCGGCGTCCATCACGTTGGCCAGGCCGAACAACGCTGCCAGCGACACAAAAAGGGCCACCATGTACCCGGAGAAGCCGGCCCCTCCGTACATTCCGGCGGCCTTGCCCGCCTTGGTGGCCTCCTGGCGGACCTCGGCCTTGGCCAGCTCCACCTCCTGCCGGAACAGCTCCTGAACATCCGAAGTCACCTTCGACAGCAATTCGCCGACCGACTCGTCCGACCCGCGCGGCTCCGGTGACCGCGGGGAGATCGACGCCATCTCACACCCCCGGAGGAACCGGCTTCTCAGGCGGCATACCGGCCTCGGGCAAACCAGGGGGGAGGTCCTCACCGCCGGCCGGACCCAACCGCTGCGGCTGCGGCTGCTGAGAGGCCTGACCTGCCGTGGCCAGCCTTGGCCAGCCTGCCGACAACGAATCCCGTCAGCGCCGCTGACCCGAGGAACAGAGCGGGCCGGCGGCGCGCGAAACCCTGCAAGTCTTCCAACAGGCCCCCCACACCGTTCTTCTCCAGATAGTCGGCCGCCCGGTGCCCGCCATCGGCCGCCTGCGACACCAGGGAGCGAGCCGGGGAACCATCAGACGCGTTCTGCGCCAGACCGCCCAGGTCATCCGCCCACTGCCGCAACGTTCCAGCAGCCCTCCGGGCCTGTCCCTCCGCGTCGCTCGTCACACATCTCCGCAGGTCACGCACCATCGTGCCGGTTTGCTCCCGCACCTCACCGACCACCGTCCGGGCCTGCTCCGCAGCGGTACCGGCCACCTCACCAGCCGCCTGCCTGACCTGGCCCGTCGTGGCCGACGCCTGCTCCTTCGCCGCCTGCCCGGCCTGCTGAACATGTCCTGCGTCACTCATAAGCCACTCCTCCTCGCTGTGGAACGCCGCCCCGGCTGCGCGGCGAGCCCGGACGCCGCTCCACCCTCATCGGTGCCACGACTCGACCCCCAGATCAGGAGACCCCCGACCAGGACCTCGGGCAGCAGGAACCTGTAGTTCCACAGTCACCCGAACAGAGCAGCCCCGCATGTTCAGATCGAACCTCGATGCCGGCGCAGGTCTTGTTGGTGCGGCCGACTCGCGCGTGCATCCGGGCGACCGACGACGGCTTGTGTGTCGGCCACACAGCCGCTTCGAAGGGTGGTGAGGTCCGGGGTGCTGCAGATCGAAGCCGGTGACGCGCCTCGCGGGTAGTGTCCGTCCGTGACGGTTGACGGCCGGGCACCCGGCGGCCACCCAGCACCGCACGTACGGCCTGCCTTCGACTGGGTCTGTCTGTTTCGCCATCAATTCAGGTGGTCCCGGGTCTGCTGACTGTGGCCGTCATACCAATGAGTCAGCATGTGGAGGCAACGTGAGTGAGGGTCTTCTATTCTGAGCGGTTGCTGTCCTGCGTGCCGGCCTCGACGCAGCGGGGCTCGAGCGGCCGGTTGGCAGGGCCTTGGACCACCGTGCCGTCGGTGGCGAACCGGGAGCCGTGGCAAGGGCATTCCCAGGCGCGCTCGGCATCGTTGAAATGGACGATGCAACCGAGGTGGGAGCACCGTGCGGACACGGCATGGACGGCGCCGTCCTCGTCGCGGTAGACCGCGCAGCGTCGTCCGTCGACGCGTACGACGGCGCCTGTGCCGGGAGCGATGTCCTCGACGCTGTCGGCATGGGCGACAGGAAGCCGGTCACCGACGAAGTGCCTGACGACCGACGCTTGCAACTTGAGGAGAGAAGCTGCCTCCCTCACGGGATGCAGGCGCCGCGGGTCGTACAAACCGCTCCAGGGTAGTTCCTGGCCGGTGATGAGCGCGGTGATGAGGCGGCCGGACATGATGCCGTTGCTCATGCCCCATGCGCCGTAGCCGGTTGCCACGTAGACGTGCTTCGCACCTGGATGGAAACGTCCGACGTACGGCACCCGGTCGGTGGTCGTGTTGTCCTGCGCGGCCCACCGGTATGTGATCGATGCTCCGGGGAAGCGGTCTTGCGTCCACGCGGCGAGTTGCTCGTACCGCTGGCTCACGTCACCGACACCCGGCTTGAACTTCTCCCCCGTGACGATGAGCAGCCGCTGCCCCATGCGATACGGGGCGGTCCGTACCGACCGGGTGTTCTGCTCCTGTGTGAGGTACATCCCCTGTGGGTCGCGGTCGGCCGGGATCGACGCTGCGATGACGAGCTCGCGACTCGGTTCGAGGCGGGAGAACAGCATCGCGCGGTCGAATACCGGGTAGTGCGTGGCGACGACGACGTCGCGGGCAGTGACCGTTGCCCCGCCTTCGGTGGTGAGCCGGCACGGCTCGCCCTCATGGAGGGAGACGACGCGTGTGCGTTCGTAGATGTGTCCGCCGCGGGCAAGCAGGTCGGCGGTGAGCGCGAGCAGGTATTTGCGCGGGTGGAACTGCGCTTGCTCGTCGATGCGGACCGCTCCCGCGACGGGGTACGGCAGGCCCGTCTCCGTGACGAATGAAGCCGGAAGACCCGCCTCGCGCGCGGCCTCGGCCTCTGCCTGTATTTGGTCAACCTGCTCCGCGGATTCCGCGTAGGCGTACGACGGAAGACGCTCCAGCTCGCAGTCGATCCCCAGCTGCGCAGACACCTCGGCGACGTGCTCGACCGCCTCCTGCTGCGAGCGCGCGTACAGTCGCGCACCTTCCGCTCCAAGTGACTTGTGCAGATGGGAATAGATGAGTCCGTGCTGAGATGAGAGCTTCGCGGTGGTGTATCCCGTCACGCCTGCGGCGATGCGGTCAGCCTCCAGGAGGACGACGCTGCGACCGGTTCCGGCCAGTTCCCACGCGGTGCAGATGCCGGCGATGCCGCCGCCGACCACAGCCACGTCGACTTCGAGACCGGCTGCCAAGGCGGGATGGTGAGCACCTGCTTCGGACTTCATCCAGTACGACTCATAGCTGCCGGGCAGTTGCATCATGCGGCGCTCACCATCCCTTATCGTGTCGCGCAGTCGCTATCACAGTCGCGGCTGCACGGCCATCTCGGCACAGCACTGCGTCCCTCCCCACTTCGGCCGTCACTCCAGCAGGCCGGAGGGGCAAGTACTCGCGGCTGGGTACCCCGCGGCATTCGCGCCAAACCGCCGCCTGCGCTGCCGCGTCGCACACATCGCGCCACGCTCACCAGTCGGGTAGCACGCGGTCGGGAAGTCGGTAACCGGGCAGGAGCCCGCAGTGGCCACCGTCCCCGTGAAGGACCGGATACAGCTCAAGCCCGACGGTCCGCCACTTCGTCCGCGCCTGTCGGCGGCGGGCGGCGTCGTCGGCCGGGTCTGCCGGTCCGTGCCGGACGGCGGGCCACCGGCGGCGACACCCCCACAAAAGCGACATGGCGCGAACTTCCGCCGACTCCGAGGACACCCCGGCCACTCTCAGCAGCGGCCGCTCCTATACCGACCTGACCGGCACCGACGACCCCGGCATGGAACTCGTCGAGGACTTGCAATCCCTTGCCCCGCTCCTCGCCGAACTGGACGACCGGGAGCGCACCATCGTGGAACTGAGGTTCGGCCAGGAGATGACCCAGGCCCAGATCGGTACCCGACTCGACCTCTCCCAGAGCACGTCTCCCGCCTGCTGACCCGCATCCTGAAGAAACTGCGCAGCGGCATGCTCAGCCAACTCTGACCAGACCGCTCCCAGCTTGTCTCTGTTCACACTGCAGGCTCGGGAACGACGGTGGCGGCGATCCGTGAGCTCGATTTCGCGTCCTTCACGGAATGAACCGCTCCGAGATCGGTGGAGGCTCTATGCGTTGGGCCGCCGGGACCAATCACTCCGAAGTCGTCCCCCACCTGGTGACGCCCGGCTGGCACGAGATCGGCGCGGTGGCCGACTTCCCCGTGGGACAGGCAGTCCGGCGCCATATCGACGACGTGAGTGTGCTGGTCGTCCGCGAGAGCGGCAACACCGTTCATGTTCTGGGCCGACAGGTGCAGCCACATGGGTGGCCCTCTTACGGATGGTGTCGTCGCGGACGGCTGTGTTCAGTGCCCGTGGCACGGGAGCGTCTTCCGTCTTGCCGACGGCTGGAACGTCCGCGGCCCGGCCACGGCACCGCAGCCAGCCTTCGACACGCGCATCACGGACGGCCACGTCGAAGCGTGCTTGCGCCTTGACGAAACGAGAGCCGGAAAGGCAGAGGATGCCGCCTGACACCAGCGCGGAGCCGCTGTCACCGGGACGGGTGTCTCGCAGGTGGACAGGGACATGGCCGTCGATGACCTGGGTACCGGGAGGTCATGGCATCGTTGGAGCCGGAGGAGAAGGTGAGACTGCCCGTCCTGCGAATGGGTTGGTGTAGGCAGGCTTTCGTGCACTGGCCCTTCGACCCTGCCGCGGTCCAGAGGCTCCTCCCGAGAGGCCTGATAGTCGAGGAGTACGAAGGACGGGCGTGGGTCAGCCTCACGCCGTTCGTCATGGCGGGAGTACGGCCCGCAGTCCTGCCGGCCCTGCAAGTGACAGGTCGGCTGACCACGTTTCCCGAGACCAATCTGCGTACCTATGTGCGCGGCCCGGACGGTCGGGACGGACTGTGGTTCTTGTCCGTCGAGGCAGGCAGCGCCGCCATAAGCGTGATCATTCGGGCGGGTACAGGGGCCCCGTACCACTTGGGAGACCTGAGCGTCAGCGAGCATGCCGCGGTGCTGGCCTATGCCGGGTGCCGGCGCGGTGGCGAGCCGGCATACCGTCTGCGGATCCGTCCCGGCGCGCCACTCGAGCCGTCCGCGCTGGAGGTGTGCCTCACATCCCATTGGCGCGTGTACTCGCGGCACTGCGGCGTACTGCTGGAGACTCCGGTGTGGCACGAGCCGTGGCCGCTGCACACCGCGGCGGTCGAGGAATTCGCCCAGACGCTCACGACGGCAGCAGGTCTGCCCCACTCGAGCGCCGAACCGATCGTTCACTACTCCCCCGGAGTCCACCAGGTACGCGTTGGTATTCCTCGGCCGGCCGTCTGCCGGCGGCCCACCGGCCGATCTGATGCCGGGAAAGCGCACCGCTAACCCCGGGCCGCGTACGGCAGGAACCTGTGTTTTCGGCTGGGTGAATGAGAGCCACTGGGGCGGCGGTTTCGGGAGCCACCTTGCTGTGAAGCCACTAGCGTGGTGAACCCGGGCCCTGCCGTCCGTGTCCCTGACAGGCGCGGCGCGGAAGAGCCCGGCGCTCGTTCAGTCGGCTGGCGGTGTCTTCGGCTTGTGGTGAATGTCGGGATCCCGGGTCGTCTTCGTCGCTCCCCAGCGTGCGGCTGCTTCGATTTGCAGCAAGTTGAGCCCCGTTTCCCTGGTGAGTTGTTCCTGGTTGAGCTGTAGCGGATGCTGAGCCGACTGGGCGCGGTCGATCTTCATGGCCCAGAGTTCTTCGTTCACGAACGGCCGCTGGCGGTAATACTGCTGCATGTCTGCCAGGTGCTTGATGCCGCAGGCGACGATGGGGCGCCAGCCGTCGAGCTCTCGGTCGACAGGGTCGGCCCAGGAGGAGTCAGGGACACGACCGTAGGCCGCTTCGCCGGCGGGGATCGCCCGGCGACACAGGTCGCAGATGTCGGGCAGGGCCGGGTCGTCGGTCTGAAGGCTGTCGTTCATCACCGGCTCCCACGTGCCTCGGTGATCCGGAACCGGTAGGACTCGGTGCCGGTGTGAATGAGGGTGCAGCGGAAGGGGATCTGGTCGGCGATGGCCGCGCAGAGCCGCGGGTCGCCGAAGGGCTTGTCCCACTCGGGGAACGGAGAGTTCGTCGCGACCGCGGTCGCCTTGCACTCCTCGCGCTCGGTGAAGATCTGGAACAGCAACTTGGCGCCCTTCTTGTCTAGGTTCAGGTAGCCGAACTCGTCAAGACACAGCAGATCGACCTTGCTGTAACGGGCGATCACCGAGGACAGTCGGCGTCCGGCCTCGGCCTCGGCCAGCTCGTTCACCAGGGCCGAGGTGCTGGTGTAGCGGACGGACAGGCCGGCCTCGGCGATCGCGGTGCCGACCGCGATCAGCAGCTGGGACTTGCCGGTGCCCGAGTCACCGATCAGGACCAGGGTGCGGCCCCGCTGGACCCAGTACGGGGACTTCAGGTCCGCGACCCGCCTTCCGCGAGCGGTTCATCGAGCTGGCCACCGCGGCCCGTCGCGAGCAGGCCACCTACAAGCAGTTCCTCCTGGACCTGCTCCAGGTCGAGATCGCCGACCGCGACGTCCGTCGCAGCCGCAGGTCCCGGCAGGCTTCGTCGATCAGCGCGTCCTCCCTCGCCACCGTGTTCCGCGACACCCGATACCGCTTCGCCAGCGACCGTCGGATCCAGCCGCTTGTCCCGGCGGATCCGCTCAAAGATCCACCCACGTGACCTGTACACGCCGGTCTCCTGACACGACCGTACGCAACAAGCACAGCCTGAGCGGCCCAACAGCCCAAAGGCCCCATTACGCCAACAGTGGCATGCCCCCGACCATCACACCGGGTGGCTCCCAAACTCGCCGCCCAAACCAGCGGCTCCCGAAACCACCGCCACACTGGCTCCTACACCCCGCTAGGGCCTGTGTGATGTCGT